>CAWEAC010000001.1:0-2058433 GCA_963807175.1 uncultured Alphaproteobacteria bacterium | reverse complement strand
AATTCCAGAACAAGGATCCGCGCGGCTGGCGCGAGTTCGCCGACCAGCTCGAACAGCATTCAACGGAAGGCGCAGCGCGCACTATGCGCGGCGTGCAGAAACGGCGACCGTCATTGTTCGATCTCGTGGACAAGATGAAGACTATCTCAGTGCCGACGCTGATCATGACGGGCGACGAAGATTGGCCCTGTCTCGAGCCAGGGCTTCTCATGAAGCGGACAATTCCGACCGCCGCGCTCGTCGTGATGCCGAACGCCGGCCACACCATCAATCTCGAAGACCCGGCGGCCTTCAACCAGCACATCGCCGAGTTTTTCCATACGGTCGATGTGGGGGCCTGGCGCAAGCGCGACCCGCGCGCAACCGTGTCGGCGATCCTTGGCCGGTAGCCGGAAAGCTTGCTCCTTCAGGTCGTAGTGTAGCCGCCGTCGACCAGCATGTCGGCGCCGGTCATGAAGCTTGCTGCATCGCTGGCGAGAAACAGGGCAGCCTGGGCGATTTCGTCCGGCTGGCCAAGTCGGTTCAGCAAGTGCTTGGGGCCGGCGACGCGGCGGGCGGTTTCCATATCGCCGAACCGCAGCACCAGCCGCTGAGTCTCGACGGCGCCCGGCGACAGGGAATTGACCCGGATATTTTGCGCGGCATGGTCCACGGCCATGGCCTTCGCGAGTTGAATGATCGCGCCCTTCGAGGCGCAATAGGCCGCCCGCGCGGGAGCGGCCACCCGGCCAAGCTGTGACGCAATATGGATGATATTGCCGCCGCCCGCCGCGATCATCGTCGGCAAAACGGCCCGGCTCATCAGATAGGCACCCATGACGTTGACGGCGAATACCCGCGTCCACACGGCGGGTTCGATGTCGACCACCGTACCGTTGGGATCATCGGTCGCCGCGGCGTTGACCAAAATATCAATTCTGCCAAAGGCCGCCTGCGCCGCTTCGGCGGCGGCGCGGGTGTCGGCCTCGAGGCTGACGTCGCAACCGAGCGCCTGTGCACGGCCACCGGCGCGCGCGATTACTTTCGTCGTATCCTCCGCCGTGGCGGGGTTTATATCGGCACACAATACCGCTGCGCCGGCCGATGCGAACAGCGTGGCGATGGCGCGACCAATCCCGTTACCAGCCCCGGTGACAATCGCCGCTTTCCCGATGAGTGCCGGCTGGGTCATGGCGATACCGGTGCCTGCGAACCGGCCGCCATGGCGGCGCGGCCGAGATAGGCCTGATGGACGCGCTCATCCTGCTTCAACGCGCTGCATGACCCTGATGCGATAATCGACCCGGTCTGCAAGACGTAGCCACGGCTCGCCGTCTCAAGTGCATAGCGCGCATTCTGCTCGACCAGGAGAACGCTGGTGCCGGCAGCGTTAATCGACCGGATCGTGCGGAAAATATCCTGCACAATCAAGGGCGCGAGCCCGAGCGACGGCTCGTCTAGGCACAGCAGACGCGGCTCCGACATCATGGCACGGCCGAGAACCAGCATCTGCTGCTCGCCACCGCTCAGCGTGCCTGCATTCTGCGATGCGCGCGCGCTCAACCGAGGAAACATGGCGAACATTTTCTCGATGAGCGATCGGACTTTTGCGCCTTCTTTACGAAACTTGAAGCCGCCAAGTTCGAGATTTTCCCGTACGGTAAGGAATGGGAACACATGGCGGCCTTCCGGTACAAGCGCGATCCCGAGATTGGTGCGTTCATCCGGACGCAAACGGGTTATATCGCGTCCCTGGAACCGGATTACGCCCGCGCGCGGGATAAGCGCACCGGCGACCGCCCGCAAAGTGGTCGATTTTCCGGCCCCGTTTGCGCCGACCAGCGTGACGACCTCGCCTTCTTCAACGTGAAACGTGATGTCCCGGCAGGCGGGCACCTGGCCGTATGCCAATTCAAGCCCTTCGGCGGCGAGGAGGGCGGTCATTGGACTTCCGCGCCCAGATAGGCGGCAATCACGCCAGGGTGGCCTTGCACCTCGGCCGGCGCGCCCTCGAACAAATACTGGCCGTAGTCCATGACGATAATTCTGTCCGCGATCTGCATCACGAGATCCATATTGTGCTCGACCATCACGACGGTGATACCGCGTTCGCGCAGTTTCGCTATCCGCATTAAAAGCGCATCGACCTCAACCGCGTTTAAGCCTGCAGCCGGCTCGTCGACCATCAACAGACGCGGTGCGGTCGCGAGCGCGCGGGCGATTTCGAGCATACGTTGCTCGCCATAGGACAGCGAGCCGGCGGTCATTTGCGACCGGCCGCTGAGCCCAACGAAGGTCAAAAGATCCATCGCCTCGTCGCGGCAGCGCTTGTGGTCGCGGCGGAAGGCGGCGCCGTGCACGATATATTGCCACGCAGGGATGTCGTGACGGGTATGAAACCCGGCGATGACGTTCTCAAGAACGGATAGCTGTTTGAACAGGCGGATCTTCTGAAATGTTCGCGCCAGCCCGTGGCGCACGCGCCGTTGTGCGGCCATGCCCACGAGATCGATCCCATCAAATGTCATGGTGCCGGCATCTGGCTGGTAAATGCCGCTTATGAGGTTGAGAAGCGTCGATTTGCCGGCGCCATTCGGCCCAATAATGGAAAACACAACGCCGGCGGGAATCTTCAGCGAAATATCCCGCACTGCCTGCACGCCGCCAAAACTCTTCTGCAGCCCTTCGGCCCGAAACAGAATTGTGCTATCGGCGCCATGGGCTACTGCGGTGTTGGCAGAATGCGGAGTAGGGGTCATGTCTGGCTCATCGTATCGCTAGCGGCTGCGCGCCGCCGCAGACGCGCCGCGATCTGCTGGCTGGCTTGGACCATGCCGCCCGGCATGAACAATACGACCAGCGTGACCGACACGCCGTAAACGATCAGGCGCAAGTCGCCGATTCCACGCAACAATTCCGGCAGCACGGTCAGCAATATGGCTCCCAGAACGGGGCCGATCAGCGTTCCCATGCCGCCGACAATGACCATCGCGAGAATGGTGAATGATTCCGTGATGAAGAAGGCATCCGGGACCAGCGTGCCGACAAAGCTCGCGTAAAAGCAGCCCCCGGCACCGGCGACTGCAGAACTGATGGCGAAGGCGAACACCTTCCATTTCTGACAGTTGATACCGAGCGAGGCGGCCGAGATCTCGTCTTCACGGATCGCGGTCAAGGTTTCTCCGATTGGGGAGCGAACCAACTGGTCAAGCAACATATAGGTCAGCAGCGCAAAACCAGCCGTCAGATAGAAAAGATTAGCAAGATTATTGAATTCGATTGCAGGCAAGCCTGGGATTCTCAACGGCGGCGGTGACGGGATGGCGTAAATTCCCAGCGGTCCCTGGGTGAGGCTAATCCAGTTAAGAAGTATTTGGTATGTAATGACGGCAAAGCCGAGTGAGGCGATGGCAAGATAGTGCCCGCGCAGGCGAACGGCAAAGATCGACAGCAGCATACCGGCTAGTCCCGCGAGCAAAACTCCGCAAGCAAAAGCCAGCCAGAACGGCATGCCAAGTTTCATGATCATCAGCGTCGACACATACGCGCCGATGCCATAAAACGCCGATTGGCCGAGATTGAGCTGGCCAGCGTAGCCCAAAACGAAATCCAATCCAACCGCCAGCAGCACATTGATCGCGCAGACGATCAAGTTGGTGCGCCAATACGAATCGGAAAATATCATTGGCAGCAGACCAATCACGATTGCTGCCATGATGAACCAAAACCGCCGAGACGAGAGAATGGCGCTGACCATACCCACGGCCGAAGGCTCGGTCGTTGTGGGGCTAGACATTTTCTTCGCGTTTCTCGGCGATTAGACCGGTGGGCCGCACAGCAAGCATAAGTAAGAGCAGGGCAAATACGACAATATCGATCAGACCGGGATCGAGAAATTGCGTGGTGTAGCTCTCGATCAGCCCGACGATTAATCCGGCCATAATGGTTCCTTCGACATTGCCAAAGCCGCCGATAATCACGATAGCGAAGGCTTTGACGATGACGGTCGTGCCGGCAAATGGTGTGAGCACCAGCACTGGTCCCAGCATGGCACCGCTAATCCCCGCAAGCGCCGACGCAATGACAAAGGTCAGCATGATGAGTTGATTGGGATTGATGCCCATCAGCGCCGCGGTTTCACGGTCCTGCGAGACCGCGCGCAGTGCTTTGCCGAGAGTGGTAAATTTCATGAAGGCATAGAGCAGTCCGATGGCGATTGCGGACATGACGATAATCAGGACGCTCTGTACCGTCAGGAACATACCGTCGAAACGGATTACGTTATTGCTATAGGGCGTATCGAATGCGTAAGGGATGGGCCCGAGCAGCACCAGCATGACATTTTGCAGAGTGATGGAGACACCGATGGTTGCAATCAACGGCAACAGTTCATTGGCGCGCTCGCGCAAGGGTGCAAAAATGACCGCGTTCACCAGCCATCCCAAAATGGCCCCAACGATCAGCGCGGCCGCAATACCGGCAAAATAATTGCCGCTGAACAGGTGGGTCACGAAATAGGCGGTGAACGCTCCCAGCGTGACAATATCGGCGTGGGCAAAATTTATCTGGACCAGCACGCCATAAATGAGGGTGAGCCCCAACGCGACCAGCACGTAGAGGCTCCCCAGGACGACACCGTTGATCCCCTGCTGGAGGATGACGGTCAGCATGTCTGCAAGGCTGGTTTTACTTTACAGCCTTCCAGGACAAGTCTGGCTGAGTTTCCATGTAGTGGATGGTATCCATTTTAGTGTTTTGGTTGGTCTTGTCGAATTCGACGCTGCCAGTCACTCCGGAGAAATTCTTTGTCGTAGCAAGACCGTCCCGAATTGACTGGGCGTCCTTGGCGCCGCGGCGCACCACGTCAGCGATCAGCATGACTTGGTCGTAGGCATGCGCGTTGAGGTGGGTCGGATCCTGATGGTATTTTGCTTTGAACGCCTCAATAAACTTACGAACGACATCACGTTGGTCGGTCGGGTCGAACTGGACGATGCGGATATAGCCTACTGCCGCCTTTCCCGCCTTTTGCTCGAAACCAAAGGGCAGCCAAATTGTGCCGAGCTGTATGGCGTGGCCGCCGCCGCCCTTGACAACGCCGGCTTGCGCGAGCGCCTGTGTGATCTTCAAGCCCTGGCCTTCCAGGGTGTAGGTGGGGATCACATCGATCTTGCCAAGACCAGCAACGCGGGTCGCAATCGATGTAAAGTCATTGACGTCGCGGCCAAAGCCGATGTCAGCGAGAATTTTGCCGCCGAGCTTAGTGAAAGTTTCAGCAAAAACATTAGCGTTGCCGATGCCTGCATTGGTGTTCTCGTGCAGTAGCACCGCCGTGCGCGCATTGAGCTGCTTGTAGGCCTTTGTCGCGATATCGACGCCCTGCATCACTTCATTTGGCATAATGCGGAACGTCCATGGATTACCTGGATTGGTGATCTTGATCGCAGAGGAGCCGGCGTTGAGGAGTGGAACCTTGGCCTGTTCCATGATCGGCATGACGGCGAGCGTTGCGTCCGAACATTCCTCGCCAATCACGACATCGGGTTTGAACTGATCGAGCAAGCGTTTGGCAGCTTGAGTTGCCGGCAACGGGCTACAAGAGGAATCCTCATACTTAACCTCGAATTTGTATCCATTTACGCCCGTCTTATTGAGCTGTTCGAGTGCGAGTTCAACGCCCTGCTTGTCCTGTGCGCCAAAATAGGATCCAGGGCCTGACATCGGAAACAGGCCGCCGATCTTGATGACCTTATCAGCGGCCAAAACCGCGATCGCTGAGCCTGCGAAGATGCTGCCGACGAGCCCGGCCGACATCAGTAACGTGAGAAATGTCCGTTTGGTCATGGCTATCCTCCAACTGGAGTTTCATTAGAGCTATTTATTTAAACTGCTGCAATAGGAGTTGTTTGATGAGGCTTTTCGGCTTGTTATTGATGATTAGGGCATGCAAGTTGCGACAGCCCGTCAATTTTAAGAGAGGTTTTGTTCGACGCAGTCTTCATAGACCGGTGAACGTTGCAGCAAACCGCCAGACACGAAGCTCAATCCGAGGCGATTAAATCCCTGCTTCGACATTGCAGGATCGTGCGCCCATAGCCCGGCATCGCGATAGCGCTGCAAAGAAGCCACCAATATGTCGTTTGGCACGCGAGGAAAGAACGGCGCAATGGCCTTGCCAAGCTCTTCTGCGCTATTGGCGTAGAGCCATTGCTCCATCTTCGCGAGCGCGCGCGTTATCGCTACAAATACCTCGCGCTGTCGTGTGATTGCGGCACGGGTAGCGATAAACGCCGTATAGACCGTAGGCCCGCGGGAGCTGGCGGCATAAAGTAGTTTGCCGGAGTGGTCCATTTCGGCCATTGAGACAAAAGGCTCGAAGGCTTGCATCACGTCCAGTTCACCGTTGCATAACGATGCGTAATTTTCTGCCATGGTGCGATCCGAAACTCTTTTTATCGTTTCGGGATTAATCCCTACTTGGCGCAGATCATGTTGTAGGCACATCCACGGTGTAGGCACTTCGGAGACGGTGGCGAAGCGCAATTGCGCAACCTTGGCAAGCGCGAATGCTTCACAATTTCCAATCAGAAAAAACGGATCACGCGAAACGACTTCGCCGAAGCTGACTAAGGAGCTGCCCCGGTCGCGATCATGTGCTGTCATCACGCGCATCGGGCCACCCCAGGTGAGATCAATTGTGCCATTAATGAGATGCGCAACCGCATCGCCTGGTGCGTCAGAGGTGGTCAACTCGACATCGATACCCTCAGATTTATAGAAGCCGAGCGTATGGATCGCGTAGTAGGGCGCATAGAAGACCGCCCGGAAATTTTCCATCAGTTTGATCTTCACGTAACGCTACTCCGGAAGGGCGATCGGTAAGAGGTCTTTGCTGCTGGCCAAATCTATGGATTTATCTAAGCTATTGGGAATGGTGCTTCTACCAAAATAAAGGACCTAAGTTCATGCGGTTTCTTCTTGGTCTTCTGGTCTCGGCGGGGATCTTAGTCGGTCCCATCTGCGAAGCATCGCACGCCGACGAGATATACCCGAGTAGGCCCATCACGTTGGTGGTTCCGGTGCCGCCGGGTGGCGCTGCCGATTTCATCGCGCGGTTGCTGGGCCAGAAACTATCTGACAGGCTTGGGCAGCCGGTTATTATTAGTAATCGCAGTGGCGCAAGTGGGACGATTGCGTCGGACAATGTCGCTAAGTCGGCGCCCGATGGTTACACGCTGCTGCTCAACTCAATTACGACACACGGCATCGGGCCGCATCTCTATACGAGTCTGCCTTACGATCCGGTGCGGGATTTCGCACCGATTGCACTCGTCGCCAATCTTCCGTTGATCATGACGATTTACGCAAACCATTCGATGAAATCGGTGGCTGAGGTGGTCGACTACGCCAAAGCCAACCCGGGCAAGCTCTCATTTGCCTCGTCGGGTAACGGCGGTGCGCCGCATCTTGCAGGCGAGCTTTTCAAGATCGTCAACGGCGTCGACATGCTTCATGTGCCCTATCGCGGCAGTGGGCCAGCGGTCCTTGACGTTGCTGCGGGGCGAGTTGACATCATGTTCGATGCAGCGCCATCGCTGCTTGGCATGATTGAAGGGGGCAAGCTGAGGCCCCTGGCGACGGCAAGTACTGAACGTCTTGCGATTTTGCCCGACCTACCAACCTTCGCTGAGTTGGGCATGAAGGCGATGGAAATATCCTTGTGGTACGGGATGGTGGCGCCTGCAAAGACTTCGCCGGCCATTATTAATCGGCTTAACGCCGAATTGCAGACGATACTTAAGATGCCGGACGTCCAAAGCAGCTTCGCCAAACAGGGGGCGACGACAATGTTTGGCTCATCGCAGGACTATGCTGCATTCATGCAAGCCGAATCGCAGCGGTGGGGCGCGGTCGTCAGGAGAAATAATATCAAGATTAACTGAGCAAGCCGGCCTGTCGTGCATTCTTTAGCATTAACAACAACAATCGAGGCGAAGCAGTTGACCGCCTATCAGATCTATTCCGAGGTCAAGCCGCTCGCTTTAATCGGGCCAGCCCATTTCACTATTTCGCTGGCGACGAATTTCGCAAGGTAATCCGATGATTGTCGTTCGCGCCCGACCAGATCAATACCATTCTCCTTAAACCGCTTTCGGACCGTCGGATTATTCATGGTCGCCACTGTAGCGTCGTGCAGCTTCTGGACAATTGGTGCGGGCGTATCTTTGGGAAGGAAGAAGGCGCTCCAGTTCGACGCTTCAAAATCGGTCAATCCTTGCTCCTGTGCTGAAGCAAGATTTGGCAGGCTCGGGGAGCGCCCGCGGGTTAAGATCGCAATCGGCTTGACCGTGCCGCTTGCTATTTGCGGCATAGCGACTGGGGTATCAACGCAGAGATAATCGACGCGCTGCGCAATTAGGTCTTGCATTGCCAGCCCGCCGCCGCGATATGGAACATGCGTGACATGGATGCCAATGCGCGCATTTAAGAGAGCGCAGCCAAGATGCGTGGCAGAGCCAGCGCCACCTGAAGCAAACTGCATCTTGTCTTGGTTAGCCTTCGCATAGGCGATGAATTCTTGCAGATTACTGACAGGTAAATCCTTGCGCGCGACCAGCACGAGCGACAAATCGGCGATTAGCACGACCGGGGTAAAGTCGGTCAGGGTATTATACAGTGGTTGCTTATAGAGCGTTTGGCTGACGGCCTGGGTGCCGACATTGCCGAGCAAGAACTGATAGCCATCCGGCGTCGATTTTGCGACTTTGGCGGTTCCGGTCATGCCGCCCGCTCCGCCGACGTTCTCGATAATCACTTGCTGCTGCAGCGCGTCACTCAAAGTCGATTGCAGGATGCGCGCAACTACGTCCATCGGGCCACCGGCCGCGAATGGTACCACCATGGTCACCGGCCGGGTAGGCCAAGTCTCAGCGCGGGTCGGCGCCGCTAAAAGGCATGCAAACCCTACAATCGCGGCATAAGCCGCAAACTGCCAACGGCAGTATTCGCCGAGGCAAATTTTAGGCAGCGGTGTTGAAATATTTGCCAACTGTGTGCCTCAATTTTGCAAGTATCATTGCAAGTCTACCACGGCCAGCCCCGGCTATACCAAAAAAATATGGCTCGGGCTTAAGTTGGCAGTCGGTGCCAGCGCAATACGCGAATCTAAGTTAGGAGGCCTACTTTCAGGCCACTTCAATGCGGATCGTCTTCTCGCACGTCATATTTCAATCTTGAACTTGAAAGCCCTAAGGTATTTTTTGTTGCCACCCTGGCGGCGGAGTGGAAGCGTTGCGGTAGGTATTTCGCCCAGGGCGGGGCTGTGGACTTCCAACAAGGGATGAAAGAATCGCCTAAGCTAGCGCAATGATCGGGTTGCTACGTTTCTTCTGCTTTCTTGGCTGAATCTATTGTTAGGAGCACCATTCGGTAGGCACGATAGCAACGCTAGATGGAGCGCTCATGATCCAACCCGACTTTGCCAAAGCCGCCGTCCACATCAGCGCCGAGGCCGTGCGCGACATCCTTGTCGACCTGGTCGATATCGCTAGTCCAACCGGTCGAGAGGCCAGCCTCGCGCACTATTTGGTCGCGCGGATGCGGAAGTCCGGCCTCGAAACCGATCTACCGTTGGTCGAAGCCGGCCGTCCCAATGCCGTGGGACACCTGCACGGACGCGGGGAAGGATTGAATCTTCTTTTCACTGGTCACATGGACACATCTTACTCCGGTGAAGAGGAACATCTCTTAGGCGAGGGTTTCAAGCCGAAAGCAATCGTTCGCGACGGCTGGGTTTGGGGGCTCGGCGCCAACAATATGAAGAGTGGACTTGCGTGCGCTGTCATTGCGATCGAAGCGATCATCAAGGCCGGCGTAAGACTGGACGGAGATATCTCATTTGGCGGTGTAGTGGGCGAAATCGAGAAGACAACGATCGAGGAGTTTCAAGGCGCAGAATATTCAGGCTACGGCGTCGGGTCGCGCCACCTCGTCACCCACGGCGTCACTGCTGATTTCGCTCTACTCGCAGAGCCGACGGGCCTGCGAATTGCGCGCGCCAATATGGGCAGCATCTGGCTGCGTATTACCGTTGGCGGCACGGTAGCGCATTCCGCGTTGGCGCACCGCCCCGACGTCGTCAACGCGATCACGGTGATGCACGAGTTGCAAGCCGACCTCGCCAAGTGGTCGCGCGACTACTACGCCGCGCACGAATACATGGGCGAGCGTCCCAATGTCACTATCGCCGCGATTCGCGGCGGCGCGCCCTGGCGGCTGTCGCGCAACCCGCACGACTGTAGCCTGTACCTCGACATCCGTACCGTGCCGGGACAGACAGTCGACGGCGTCAAACGGGAGCTACGGCGTGTTCTGCGCGACTTCGCCGCCAAGACCGGCCAACCAGAACCTGCACTCCACGTTTATGTCAGCGACCCGCCGACCGTGCTTGACGAGCACCTGCCAATAGTCGAAGCGCTCGGGGCAGCGCAGCAGGCAGTCTGCGGCGCGAGCCCGCCTGCAATAATCCGGCGGCCCGGTGCGGACGCGGTGCATCTGACCGCCTACGGCGTACCCTGCGTCGCTTTCGGACCCGGCGGGCGCTCGCATCCCGACACGCGCGGCGCGTCGATGCACGCCTTCGGCGAGCACGTACTGATCGACGACTGCGTCTTGGCCGCACGGATTTATCTCGCGCTGGCGCTGGATCTGTGCAGCCGCAAGATCTCCGATTGAGGACGGGCGTCGTCCAGTTTGCTACACTAACGCCGTCGAGACCGTGGCCGCCATCCAATCGGAGTTGCACATGAAAACGCGTCTAGAATTGCGCCCCCATCGGTTCTTGGTGCCGCTGGCGAGCGTTGCTACTGTTCTCATGGCGCTTGCAAGCGGCGCGGCTGCGCTAGATTATCCTGACCGGCCGATCACTTTTGTCGTGCCATTCGCGCCTGGCGGACTGTCGGACGTACCTGGACGGTTGTTGGCAGCCGAAATTCAGAAGCGCATCGGTCAGCCAATTGTCGTGGAGAACAAGCCGGGCGCCTCAGGGATCGCCGGCGCCAGTTATGTTTGGCATTCGTCTCCCGACGGCTATACCCTGCTTGTGAACGCGCTCGCCGATGTCCAAAACCTGAATTACCTTTCTGTTCCATATGACCCGATAAAAGATTTCGCGCTTATTGGCATGATCACCGATGGCCCTCCGCTGATTCTGATTGTCAATGCCGACGAGCCATATAAATCGGTCGCGGAATTGGTGGCTTATGCGAGGGCCAATCCAAGCAAAGTCAGTTTTGGCACGTCCGGACCGGCTACGTCGCCAGCAATTGCGGTGACGCAGCTCAACAATCAAGCGAAGACCAACATCGTCGAGGTGCCCTATCGCGGATCGGCGCCAGCCGCTACCGGCGTCGCTGCCGGCGAGGTGCAGGGGAGCTTTGTGTTTTATGCCAATGCTCGCGCACTTTCGGCTAGCGGCCGCGTCCGGGCACTCGCAGTCACGAGTCCAAAGCGCTTGGAGAGTTGGCCTGAAATTCCGACTATGGAAGAGCTAGGTTATTCTGGCTTTTACCACGCCGGCTTTGTCGGTCTCGCGGCGCCCGCCAATACTCCGGCTCCCATCATCGCCTTTCTTAACAAGCAACTCAACGATGCGATCCATTCGGATTCGTTCCGAAAACGCATGGAGCCGCTCGGCATGACCGTGCCAGAGGTCAACACACCGGAGAGTTTTGCGGCCTTCATGCGCCGCGAGATCGCGCGCCAAGCCGAACTCGCCAAACTAACGGGACACGCGATGCAGGCGAAGTAAGGGATCGCGACGATCCTGCACGCGGCATGGGCGCCTGACCGCAAAATTGTCATTCCCCGTCGCTGTTGAGACGATTCGGATACTAAAGCCTAGGGCAACACGCGGCGACGATGAGACGTCACAGCTTGAGGATGGGTGCCGCACTCCGTTTCGATTGCGTCAGCCGCCGCGCAGTCCACTTAGTCCCCAAAATCACTGATGCCGTCACGAAGGCCTCCAACCTTCGGGCTTTTGCAGGTAATATCTGCGAGGTGCGGTCGCTGAAGGTAGGCAGGAGGCCGCGTTAGCGACTTCATCGCCGATGCGATTAGCATAAATGCACCGTTAGTCGTGGTGTACTTCTTGCTCTCCGCCGGACAAAATAGGCGTCCCTATCTGGTACCCAGCCTATGAACAACAAATCAAAGATTATCGTTGAAGGTGTCTCCAAAGATTTTGGCGCCGATAACAGCCGGGTTCAGGCGCTTAAGAATATTGATTTGGGTGTCAGCGAAGGCGAGTTTGTCTCAATCGTCGGCCCATCCGGCTGCGGTAAAAGCACGCTGCTTTATATGCTCGGTGGCTTCGTCCCACCGTCGTCCGGACGGTTGCTGGCCAACGGCCAGCCAATTGTTGCGCCTGGGATCGACCGCGGTATCGTCTTTCAAGAATACGCTTTGTTTCCGTGGCTGACGGTGTTCAACAACATTGCCTACGGCCTCGAAATGACCGGCATGCCCGCCGCCCAGCGCAAGGTCGCGGTCGAACATTATATTTCGTTGATCGGCCTCACCGGATTCGAACACAGATTTCCGCGCGAACTTTCAGGCGGAATGAAGCAGCGGGTCGCGCTAGCGCGCACCTTTGCCTATGAACCGTCGATTTTGTTGCTCGACGAGCCGTTCGGCGCACTCGATTCGCTCACGCGTGAAACGATGCAGGACGAGTTGCGTCGGCTGTGGCGCACCACCGGAAAGACCATCGTCATGGTTACGCATGACGTCGGTGAGGCGGTCTATCTGTCGAACCGTGTTTGCGTAATGTCGCAGCGGCCTGGACGAATCGTCGAGGAATTTGTCATCAATCTCGACCGCAGCGGAGCGCGCGAAGATGTGGTGCTGTCCGACGCTTATACCGCTATCCATAACGCGGTATGGGTTTCCGTCCGACGGCAGGTGACACACACTTCGGAGGCTACGTCTTGACTGCACGGGCCAACGGTCATCGAGCGTTGCGGCATCTGTCGCGTGGCGTGCCGTTCATTTTGTTCATCGCGTTGTGGCAGGGCGTATCGGGCGCGCATCTGGTCAATCCAGATTTTCTGCCGTCAGCGTTCGCTGTTGGCACCGCACTCGTTCGACTCGTCGAAGAGCATGAGATCTTTGCCAATCTCGGCACAACCGTGTTTACCTGTTTTGTCGGGCTTGGGTTGGGCGCGTTGGTCGGAATCCCGCTCGGCGCCTGCATGGCGATTTCGCCGGGCATAAACGGATTTTTTAGCCCACTCATCAAAGCAACCTATTCGCTGCCAAAAACGGCGTTGGTGCCATTGCTGATGCTGTGGTTCGGCATTGGCGGCGCCACCAACATCACCGTGGTGGTACTCGCTGCCTTGTTGCCGCTGGTGGTTTACACCTATCACGGCATTCACGGCGTGCCGCGCGCGCTGGTGTGGACCGCGCAGGCAATGGGCACCCCGCAGCGAAGTTTGATTTGGCGCGTTCTGCTTCCTGCAGCTCAGCAGGAAATTATGATTGGCTTTCGAATCGCGCTGGGCTTCTCGTTTGTCATTGCCATTTCGGCGGAAATGATCGCGTCCAATCAGGGCATCGGAAAGCTGATGTTCATCTACGGCGAGAACGGCGCCTACGATTATATGTTCGCCGCGACGATTTCGCTGCTCGTCGTCGCCTACTGCGCCGATCGCGGTCTCGTTCACCTATCGGACTATTTGCTGCGATGGCAGGATTCGGCGCGGCGGAATGATTGAACAATCCAGCCAAAGCGAACTGTCGTTGCGCCGTCTCGGGCGTGAGGTCGGCGCATTATATCCATTGGTGCTGCTGGCGATCGCCTGGGAGGTGACGGCGCGTCTAGGCGTAATCCGCGGTATTTTTCTGCCTCGGCTTTCCACGGTGATGGAGCTTATTCCTAAGCTCGTGGTGGATGGACAATTGATCGAACCCTTGTTTGTCAGCCTTTTTCGGGCCACCGCCGGTTTGCTGCTGGCTCTCGTCGTCGGCGTAACGCTAGGATTTATCATGGCGCGCAACCGCATCGTTCGATTTCTGATTGAGCCGCTTGTTTCCTTCGGATTTTCATCGCCGAAGATTGCGTTCTTGCCAATTTTCATCTTGTGGTTCGGCATAGACCACGTCTCAAAAATACTCCTTGTTGCATTGACCTCAGTGTTTCCGTTTATCGTCTCTGCCTACGAGGGCGCACGAAACGTTACGGTGAATCAACTGTGGGCTGCACGGGCAATGGGTACATCGAACATGCTGCTACTGCAGCGTGTTGTTCTGCCGGCATCTTTGCCTTCGCTAATGAGCGGATTGCGTATTGCGGTGCCATACGCATTGATGACCGCCTTCACGGCGGAAATGATCGCCGGGGGCGGCGGTTTAGGCGGCGCGCTCGTTCTTGCGCAGCGTTATTTTGAGACTCCTACTGTCTTTGCCTATATTCTGATCATGTTGGGGACGGGGTATGTTCTGGACATCGCTTTCATCCGGGTGCGCCGGCATGTTTTGCGGTGGCACGAAGGATAGCCTGTTCGTCTTCGTCTCTCACAGAGATGTTTTTAGGTTTGTCCCGAAACCGAGGAGTTCACCATGAGCCATGTGACGCCGAATGCAAAACTGCCGCTATCCCGGCGCGACCTTTTGCGCACCGGCTCGATGGCCGCGGCCGGATTTGCAACCTCTTCGTGGGGCGCGCGGGCTCAAAGTGCGCCGCTGAAAATTCGTTTTGCAACCGGAGGCGGCATCGGACCGAATGAAATCACCACCTGCGTTTGGCTCGATTATCTCAAAGAGAATGTTCTGAAAAACTACGGCAAAGCTTACACGCTCGACATTACCTATACCCGCGGCTCACCCATTGCGGCGCAGTTACTGGCGGCTGGTCAAGTCGACATCGGCACCTTGTCGTCCCCCGCCTTCGCCACCGCAGTCTCCAAAAACGCGCTTCCCGATGGTGTGGGCATTATCGCGGACGTCTATCAAGACGGGCATCCTGGCTTCGCGACCAATGCCTTTCTGGTGTTGAAGGATTCGCCGATAAAAACCGTTGCCGATTTGAAAGGCAAAAAGGTCGCCATCAATGCCTTCGGCTCGGCCGTCGATATTGTGCTCCGCGTGGCGCTTAAGCGCGCCAACCTTGATCCAAAGCGCGACCTTGAAATCGTCGAGATTACGTTCCCGAACATTGCCCCCGCCTTGCGCGATCATCGCATTGACTGCGGGATCCTCGTCATTCCGTTTCTTCCGTTGGAAATGGCCAAGGGCGATCTTCGACCGCTATTCACCGGCGCCGACACGCTCGGTCCCAACGAGGTGGCGTTCATGGCGGCGTCCGATCCGTTCATAAAGGCGCATCCCGAAGCCTTGCGCGCGCTCTTGGCAGATTATGTTTCGGCGCTGGATTGGTATTACGACCCTAAAAACCGGGAGAAGGCACTTGAGCTCGTTTCCGGCGTCATGAAATCGTCGAAGGAGGTGTTAGGGACCTATTTCTTGACCCCCCGCGATTATTATCGCGACCGTAACGGGTGCGTGTCGCCGAAAGCCTTGCAGACGCCGATCGATGCGATGTTTGAGAACAAATTGATCGAGCAGAAGGTCGAGTCGGCCAAATATCTGAAGCTGCAGTATCTACCCAAGCCCTGCGCCACCTGATTTTGTGGGGCCACATGCGTGACAATCCGCTTTCGAAAGGAAGAGGCTATGGCGATTCAACAAATTCAACCTGAAGAGCTATTCCAACGTAAATTGGACGGCCACCCGCTTTATTCTGCGGTCGTCGTCGCAACCGGCAAGAAAATGATCTATGTCGCGGGAACGGTATCGCGCAACAAAAAGGGCGAGATCGTCGGCGCCGGCGACATGCGGGCTCAAATCCTCCAGGTAGCAGAAAATCTGCGCATTTCGCTAAAGGCAGCTGGCGCGTCGTTCAAGGATCTCGTGAAGACGACAACCTACGTGACGGCGATCGACGAATTTTTCAGACACCCAGATGCGAGAGCCGCGATTTTCAGCGAGTCCTACCCAACCAGCACAACTGTCGAGGTGAGACGCCTGGCGCAGCCGGAGCTTATGGTCGAAATTGAGGTTGTCGCAATGATAGATGAGTAGGAGCTGAATGCTTGCCTCTGAACCGGTAAGTTTGAAAGCCTGGTGTGAACTCCATCATTTTTCGAGTACCAGAGGCGAGCGGCATTTCTGCAGCAAGCTTGATCCGGGTATGACCAGACATTCGGCAGTAACCTGACACAGCGTCTGCGCCGCGGCGAGCACGGCAATGCCTATGACAACACCACCGCGGAGCAAGGCTGTAATGGGCCTGGATCAGGTGCGCGGGATTCGAGCGGTGGCGCGGCTAATTGTCCGGAAACGGCGACACATGCCGACTTGCGCCTGAGCGCCTGCTGCGCGACCATGGTCCTAAGGCCGAGAATTCGGGGCCGCGGCGCGGCCATGCTTCACAAAGCGGAGGGGCTAATGATCAGAATTGGCAAGATTGCAGCCATTGGGCTCGCGACAGCGGTTTTGTCGCTCGCGGCGGCAACCGCCGACGCCAAGGACAAGGTGAAAGTCGGCTTCATCGGGCCGCTCACGGGCGGCGTCTCAGTCAACGGCCTCGGCGGCCGCAATTCGGCGGATCTGGCCGTGAAGCTGCGCAATGCCGACGCCAAGGCGAAATACGAATATGAGCTGGTCGTGCTCGACGATGAGTGCAAGCCGAACGTCGCGGTGCAGGTCGCCACCAAGATGGCAGCCGACAAAGACATCATTGCCGGCGCCACGCATTATTGCTCGGCGGCGGCGATCGCAACAGTCGACGTCTACCACAAGTTCGGTTTTCCGGTGATCGTGTGGGGCGCCGTGCTGCCCGACATCACCTATCGCAACAAGTATCCGGAAGTTCATCGCGTCAACGGCACAATGATCAACCAGAACGATGCCAATGCGGAGCTGATTTCCAAGCTTGGCTTCAAGACCGTGGCCGTGATCCACGACACCACTGATTACGGCAAGGGCCATAACGAATATTTCAGTAAGGCGCTGGCCAAGATCGGCAAAGCCAAGATCGTCGGCACCTTCGGCGTGACTGCCGACCAGCAGGATTTCACCGCCGAGCTCACTAAGATCAAGGCGCTCAACCCGGACGTGATCTATTTCGGCGGATTGACGCCCATCGGCGTGCGTATCCGCTCGCAGATGGACAAGCTCGGCATCAAGGCCGTGTTCGACGGCACCTCGGGTATCGTCTCCGATGCGTTCATTCAGGGCCTGGGGCCCCTGGCCGAAGGCACGCTCGCCTTCCGTGAAGGTGCGCCGACCGAGAAGCTGCCGGGTGGCAAGTTCTTCATGGAAAAGTACAACGCGCAAAAGTACGACAATCCGCCCGAGGCCTATGGCGCCTTCGCCTATGCGGCCATGAACATGATCCTCGATTCGATCGAGAAGGTCGGCCCCGACCGCAAGAAAGTCATCGCCGATCTCGGCAATGTGAGAGACCGCGATTCGATCGTCGGTAAGATTACTTTCGACGATCATGGTCAGAACACGGTCCCGGTGATCACCACATATGTCGTCCAGGACGGCAAGTTCGTGGAATGGGACGCAAGCGAATACGCCAGCGGCAAGCGCAAGCTGCCGGGGCAAAAGTAGCCTGACTGGAAGCGGGGCCGCGCGGGCGCGACCCCGCTACATCTCCGTCATTAGTCGAGCGCAAGATTTAAGGCATGGACGCAGGCCTATTCGCGCAATATGTCATGAACGGGCTGATGCTCGGCATGATGTATGCCTTGGTCGCGGTCGGCTTCACGCTATTTTTCGGCGTGCTCGACGTCATCCAATTTTCGCATGGCGACGTGCTTACCGTCGGCGCCTTCACGGCGCTGGCGACCTTCGCCGGACTGCACGTGCTTGGGCTCAATTCACAATGGCTCGATCTTGTCGTCATGCTCGTGCTGGCGATGCTGGCGATGGCTTTGATCGGTATGCTGATCGCGCGATATCTGGTGATGCCGCTACGCTCGGCACCGCCGCTCAACACGTTGCTCCTCACGCTGATGTTAGGCACGGTTTTACGCGAAAGCGTACGGCTGTTCTATCCGCAGGGCGCCAATCCGAAGCCGTTTCCGGCGCTGCTGCCGAAGAGTTCCATCAACCTCGGCGACTTTAATCTGCGACTCGATAACGTGCTCATGCTTACGGCCGGCGTGCTGGTGATCGTCGGGCTGCAGTTCCTGCTCAACCGCACCAAGCTCGGGCTTGCCATTCGTGCGGTCGCGCAGGACGAGGAGACGGCGCGTACGATGGGCATTAATTTCACCGCGATCGTGCTCATCACCTTTGCCATCGGTTCCGCGCTTGCGGCCTTCGCCGGGGTGATGAATGGGCTCTACTACAACGAAATCAATTTCGGCATTGGGCTTTATCTCGGCGTAATTGGCTTTTCCGCCGCGATCATCGGCGGCTTGGGCAGTATCTACGGCGCCATTCTCGGCGGCTTTCTATTTGCCGCCCTGCAGACGATCGGCACGGTGCTCATGCCTTTCGCCAGCGCCTACAAGGACGTGTTCGCCTTCGCCGTGGTCATCGCCATCATGGCTTGGCGACCGACGGGCCTGATCCGGGAAAAAATCAGCGAGCGGGTCTAGGCCGATGACGGAGGCGGGGACCAAGATACGCGCGGGTCTGTGGCCAGGCTTGATCGCGTTGGCATTCGCGACCGCTTATGTGATCGCGCTGCTTGCCGCCGAGAAGCAAGCGCTCATCATTTTTCTGCTCGCGTTTGGCATAGCTGTTGTGGTCGCTGCCGCTTGGTTTGGTCTATTCGATGGTGTGAGCCGCTCGTTCGCCGATAACGAGGACGCCATGGGCATCTTTGCCATTGGCGCGGCGCTTGTGCTCGCTGCATTTTTTCACGAGGATCATTTTACTCTCCTGCTTGTCGTCACCGTGCTGCTTTACAGCGTGGCGACACTCGGCCTGAACATTCAATTCGGTTATGCCGGAGTACTGAATTTCGCTGGCGCGTCGTTCTTCGGCATCGGCGCCTATACCTCGGCCGTGCTCAATACCTATACGGTCGTGCCGCACCTTGTCGTGCTGCTGACCGGCGGGCTGTTAGCTGCGCTCGTCGGCTCGCTGCTGCTGCTGCCGGTGCTGCGCACGCGTGGGCATTACGCCGCAGTGGTGACGATCGCCTTCGCGCTGTTGTTCAAGACTTTTCTTGAGGTCAATGACGTGCTCGGCGGCCCGCAGGGTATGCAGGTCAAGGGAATGAACATCCTGGGCTGGTCGTTCAACGACAATATCGAGATCGGCGGACTGACGATTTCGTTCTACATGAATTATTTCGCCGTCAGTCTGCTGTTGCTGGTCGGTGCGTTCGTGCTGGTCCGGCGGCTGGAGCGATCCTGGATCGGGCTCAATCTGGACGCGCTGCGGTTGGACGAGACCGCCGCGAGTTGCTTCGGTCTCGACATCGTACGCTGGAAGATCACGGCATTCCTGATTGGCAACTTCCTCATCGGCATTGCCGGCGCGCTGTTCGGAATGGTCGGCGGGTTCGTCGGGCCGAATAACTACACCTTCGCCGACTCGCTCATTCTGGTGTCCATCCTCCTGCTCGGCGGCATCGGTAATCCCTGGGGGCTCGTGGTCGCGACCTTTATCGTCGTGGTCGTTCCGGAAAAGCTGCAGACGATCCAAGAATACCGGTTCTTGCTGTATGCGCTGCTGGTGATCGGCGTGCTGTTGTTTCGACCGGATGGTTTGCTGCCGCGCCCCGTGCGCCGCTACTTTTCGGGATGGCAGCCATGACGACGCTGCTCGAAGCGCACCGCCTAGTGCGTCGCTTCGGCGGCGTGGTCGCGCTCGACGGCCTCGATCTCGCCGTCGCGTCGAATGAAATCCTCGGTCTGATAGGTCCGAACGGATCGGGCAAGACAACGTTCTTCAATGTGGTCACAGGTATTTATGGAGTCGATGAGGGACGCGTGATATTCGATGGTGTCGACATCACCAAGGCGGCGTCGCGCGCGGTCTACCAGGCCGGAATTTCCCGTACGTTTCAGCGCTCACGGCTGTCGCTGCCTTTGTCAATCTTCGACAACATAATGATCGGCAACCACAAGCGCCTCAATCAGGGGCTTTGGTTCAATCTGGTCAGGCGGGCCGACTTCAGGCGGGAGTTCGAAGAAAACTACTGCGCCGCGCGCGCGCTGGTTGAGGTTTTTGAGCCTGGATTGGCGGACCGCCTATTCGAGCCGGTCGCCGGGCTGCCAATGATCGACCGCCGCCGCATCGAAATCTGCCGCGCGCTCATCAGCGCGCCGCGGCTGCTGCTGCTCGATGAGCCATCCGCGGGCATGACCCACGACGAAACGGCGGAGCTGATGAACGACATTATGCTCGTGCGCGAGCGCAACAAGGACCTGACGATCGTCATCGTCGAGCATGAGATGGGCGTGATCGAGCGCATTACCGATCGATGCATCGTGCTCAATTTCGGCCGGAAGATCGCCGAGGGCCCGTACCGCGAGGTTGCCGCCGACGCGCAGGTTCAAGAAGCCTATCTCGGGGTAGCATGATGGCGACTATGCTTGAGATCGAAAGCGTTTACACCGCCTACGACAAAGCCGATGTGCTGCAAGGTGTCTCACTCGCCGTGCGGTCAGGCAGCATCACCTGCCTGCTCGGCTCCAACGGCTCCGGCAAAACCACGCTGGTGCGGTCAATCCTCGGGCTTACACCCGCCCGGGCTGGGCGCATCGTGTTCAACGGCACCGATATCACGCGGCTTCCGACCCATAAGATCATCGCGACCGGCATCGCCTGCATCCCGGAAGGGCGCAAGGTGTTTCCCAAGCTCACGGTCGAAGAGAACCTGCGCGTTGGCGCCTATCAGGAGAAATCGGACAAGGCTACGCAGGCGCGGATGGCCGACATCTTGCAAATTTTCCCGCGGCTGGCCGAGCGTCGTGGCCAGCTTGCCGGCACCATGTCCGGCGGCGAGCAAGCGATGGTGTCGATTGGCCGCGGACTGATGTGCGCGCCTAAGCTGCTGCTGATCGACGAGCCATCGCTCGGTCTGTCGCCGCGGCTAGTGAAGGAGAATTTCAACATCATCCGCCAGATCAGGGAGCGCGGCATTACCGTGCTCCTGGTCGAGCAGAACGTGCATCAAACGCTTGCCATCTCGCAGTTCGGCTTTGTGTTGTCGAAGGGCCGGGTGGCGACCAGCGGGGCGCCGTCCGACCTTGCGGATCGCAAAGAAGTGCGCGATGCCTATTTCGGTTAGATCATGCATGCTTCAGTCGAACTGACACAGCAGCTCATTCGCTTCAACACCGTCAATCCGCCTGGCGCCGAGCGCCCCTGTGCGGAACATTTGGCGGCGTTGTTGGTGAATGCTGGCTTTGCCGTCGAACTCATTCCCTTTGGCGAAGGACGGGCGCAGCTTCGCGCGCGTATCGGCAGGGCATCGGACCGGCTACCGCTGGCATTCACCGGCCACCTCGATACCGTGCCCCTTGGCGCGCAGCCATGGTCCGCCGACCCGTATGCCGCCAACATCGTCGACGGCAAGCTTTACGGACGCGGTGCTTCGGACATGAAAAGCGGCGTCGCCGCTTTCGTCACGGCATGCATCGCGCTCGCTGATCGGCTTACAAGCTCGCCTGGTATTACTTTGCTGATCACAGCCGGCGAGGAAACCGGCTGTACCGGCGCCGAGGCGCTTGCAGCGGTCGGGCTCGACCCGGTCGGGGCGCTTATCGTGGCGGAGCCAACCGGTAATAAGCCGCTCGTCGGTCACAAGGGCGCGCTTTGGCTGGAGGCGGAAACGAAAGGCGTAACCGCTCACGGCTCAATGCCCGAGAAGGGAATCAATGCAGTCTATAAAGCCGCGCACGCCGTTGCTAGGTTGGAAGAATTCGATTTCAACGTGGCCCGCCACGGCGTGCTGGGCGCGCCGACGCTCAACGTTGGCACGATCCAGGGCGGCCTCAACATCAATTCGGTTCCCGACCGGGCATTGATTGGCATCGATATCCGCACCATACCCGCACAAAACCACGGGCAAATCCGCGAGCAGTTATCAAGCTATCTCGGTCCGGAGGTTGCATTGAAAACGCTGCTTGACGCCAGAAGTGTCTGGACCGATCCGGGCAATCCTTGGGTCGGGGAGGTCATTCGTGTGGCACGCGAGGTCGAGAGGGTCGACGATACGATCGGGGCCGCGCCTTATTTCACGGACGCGTCCGCGTTGATGTTGGCGCTCGGGTCGCCACCGACCGTTATCATCGGACCGGGCGAACTGGAACTTGCCCATCAGACCGATGAATATTGCTTGGTATCACGCATTGGACGAGCGACAGAAATATACTCACAGCTTGTCCGAAGTTGGTGTCAGATTTGACGGCCCTATTTTCCTCTCCCCGCCAAGTTCTTTTGATTCGGGATCTTTACGGCGGTTCTCATAACCTGAAGGTCGTAGGTTCAAATCCTACCCCCGCAACCAAAGGCCTGGCCAGCGTGAACTGGCGAGAAACCGGAAATAAATCAGTAATTTAGGCGGAAACGCGATGCGAAGCCTCGGCGGATCGTGCGCTGGCGGCAGCCGTCATGAATAAACCGACGCCACCATGATCTGCCCTTCGTTGCGCAGCACCTGTAGCGACACGTCGGTTCCGTGCCGGCGCAGCCTCAAATCGACGGCCGAATTTCCAAGCCGCAGATTGTGCAAGGTCACCTCGTCGAGAAACGACGGTAGTTGCGGCTTGCGCAACAGGATTTCATTACGGTCGGGATTGAATTCGAGACCGAGCGAGGACTGCAACAGCAGGAGCGGCGTGCCCGCGGCCCAAGCCTGCGGCGAGCAGGCGACCGGATAGAGCGTCGGCCCGCGCTCGCGCCCGCGCTGGAATCCGCAATAGAGTTCGGGCAGCCGCCGCAGATCCATGTAGGTCGCGGCGTCGAACATACCCTTGAATACCCGATCGATCGCGTCCTTATGCCCATAGCGCGCAAAGCCCGCCGCGATCAGCGAGTTGTCGTGCGGCCAGACCGAGCCGTTGTGGTACGACATCGGATTGTAACGCGGCTCATTGCGCGCCACCGTGCGAATTCCCCAGCCGGAAAAAAACGACGGACTCATCAGATCGTGCATCACCGCTTCGGCGCGGTCGGGCGCGGCGATTCCGCTAAACAACACTTGTCCTGCGTTCGACGTCCGCACCCGGCATGGCCGCTTCTCGCCGTCCAGAGCGATGGCGTAGGTCCCGATGTTTTCACACCAGAACGCCGCCTCGAATTGTTCCGCAAGCCTGGCAGCCTGGGCATCGAGCGCGTCGCCGCGCGCGTTCAAGCCGAGCCGGCGGCCCGAGCGCGCCGCCAAGCGCTTCGCGGCATAGACATAGCCCTGCACTTCGCAGAGCGCGATCGGTCCCTGCGCCAGCGCGCCGTCGGCGTGGAAGATCGCATCCTGGGAATTTTTCCAGCCCTGGTTGATGAGGCCTTTCTCGCCGGCGCGGCGATATTCGACGAAACCGTCGCCGTCGGGGTCGCCCGGCCCATCGATCCAGCCCAGCGCCGCTTCGACGTTGGGCCAAAGCTCGCGCAGCGTCTCGACGTCGCCGGTATGTTCGCCATAGAGCCCGGCCAGCAATACGAATAACGGCGTCGCATCCGCGCTGCCGTAATAAAGTCCGAACGGGACTTCGCGAAGTGCGGCCATTTCGCCGCCGCGCATTTCATGGGGAATTTTGCCAGGTTCGGCGTCCGCGAACGGGTCGAATTCGGTGGCTTGATAAGCCGCCAGCCGCCGCAGCACGCCTTTGGCGATACGGGAGTCGCACCACAGCATTTGCAGTGCCGTAATAATCCCGTCACGGCCGAATGTTGTCGAATACCAGGGGATGCCGGCGTAAGGATACGGCCCTTGCGGCGTGTCGGTCGTCAACATCGAGAGGTCGGCCATCGAGCGGCAGACCACTTCGTTGAAAATCTCATTCGACGCGGTGATTGTGGTCGTGCCGCGGCTGGCGATTTGATGCGCCTGAAACGCGGCGCGCAGGCTCTTGCGAAACGGCAGGGCGACAGTTTCTGCGGCGCCGCGGCCGCATTTAACCGTCACATAGACCGAGCGGCATTCATTAGGCTGCAGCTCGAAGGCATAGCTGGCGATGCCGCCAGTGAGTTGCGCCGGCGGCGGGTCGAACAGCAGCGTCGTTCGCCGTTCGATGTCGTCAAGCCCTTGATAAATCAATATAACGTCGGCTTTTCCGACCGCTACATCCGTGGTGCCGCGGCGATCGCGGTGCATGCCCCTGACCTCAAACAGATCGGCGAAGTCGCTGGCGAAGGCGAGCGAAAGCCGGACGTCGAAGGCGGATTCGCCGTGGTTCTGCATGCGCAGCCGCTGATAGGCGGTGCCGCGCAACAGAAACACCGTGCGAACGACGTGCAACACGTCTTTCGGCTGCGCGAGTTTCTGATCGAGAAAGATGTCGGGGTTGGTCAGGTCGACGATGAGGATGGAGTTGTCGTCGCGCACGTTGGAACCGAGCAGCAATGGCTGCCTGCCGTTGAGCAGCATTCCAAGCTGCGAGAGGTGGCGCGTGTCGCAAAAGTAAATGCCATCGGTCCCGCCCGGCGTTGCCCCGATGTCGGCGTAACTGTCGAGCACGGCGAAGCAATCGCCTTGCTTGAGGGTGCGGCGGGGCCGGGTGGAGGACCCTGTCCCGGGAATATAGAATTCCGGAACATTTTCGACCGGCGTTGCGGTCGGGTTCGGCTTAAGCAATTTGAAGACCTGCGTCGGATGCAGTTTCGTGATCGATCAACGGCGGCAGTATCCCGCGCCGTCCGTCGGCCGCCAGCAGCGAGCGATAAATTCCGACATAATCCTTCGCCATGCGTGTGGCGGAAAAACGTTGCTCGAATTGCTGACGTACTTTCTTCCGATCCAGCGCAATGACGTGCGGCAGGGCCGCGATCGCCTCGTCCATGGTGTCGACAATGGCGCCGGTGAGGCCATCTTCGATAATCTCCGGCACCGAGCCGCAGCGGAAGGCCAACACCGGCGTCCCGCAGGCCATGGCCTCGATCATGGCGAGCCCGAACGGCTCCGGCCAGTCAACGGGAAACAATAGCGCCTGCGCATCGCCGAGGAATTGGGTCTTTTGCTGATCGTTGATCTCGCCGATGAATTCAACGCCTGTGCCCGCGAGCAGGGGTTCGATCTGCGTCCGGAAATAGACGTCGTCGGCGCGGTCCACCTTGGCGGCGATCTTGAGCGGGATGCCGAGCGAGCGCGCCAATAATATGGCGCGATCGGGACGTTTCTCCGGCGAGATGCGGCCGAGAAACGCCAGATAGCCGCCGCGCGCTTCCGTCGTCGGGCGGTGCAAGCCCGCAGGGATGCCGTGATAGACGGTCGCCGCAAAGTTCGCGTACGGCACCGGGCGGCGTTGCGCATTGGAGATCGACACCAGCGGCATGTCGTCGAAGCCAACGTAGAGCGGATGGAGGTCGGGTAGGTCCTGCCGGCCATGCAGCGTGGTGACGGTGCGGCCGGCGAGCGACCGGAACAACGGGAAATGAAACTGATCAATATGGAAGTGCAGAAGATCGAACTCGCCGGCCCTTTGGCGGACGCGGTCAAGCATCAGCATATAATAGGGGATCGGATCGCGCACGTCGGCGTCGAGCCGCAACGCTTGCGGGACGCAGGGCGCGAGCTTAGCCGCCGTAATGGAGTTGCCGCTCGCAAACAAGGTGACATCGTGGCCGAGCGCCACCAGTTCCTCTGTTAAGTGCGAGACGATCCGCTCAGTGCCGCCATAGAGCCGCGGGGGAACGCTTTCCATCAGGGGCGCAATCTGCGCGATTTTCATTATTATTATTCTTTCACTAACGCCATTGGACCTAACGCGGCGGGAGCCCGGAAGTTCCACGCTTTGGATCAAGCATGATTTAGCGGCCGAACCTATCGTTGCCGCGTCAATCGCCGCCTTGGCCGCGCGTTTCCATGTCCTCGAGGCATAGCGAAAGCGCCTGCTGCCAGTCGGGGAGCGCGAGGCCAAATCGCTCGCTGAGCCGCCCCTGCGCCAAACGGGAATTCTTCGGCCGTGCGGCCGGCGTGGGATACTCCGTGCTCGGGACCGGTTTGAGCCTCGGCCGATGTTGCGCGGAAAGCAACGCGTGGCGCTTGGCCTCGTCCAGGATGGCTTCGGCAAATCCATGCCAACTGGTCGCTCCGGCTGCCGCCAGATTGAAGAGTCCGGAAGCAAACTGGCCCTGCGCCCGTTCCTGGCACGCGGCGCGCACAATCTGCGTCGTTGCGTCGGCGATGTCGCGGGCCCAGGTCGGCGCGCCGATCTGATCGTCGACGATCCGCAACTCCTCGCGTTCGCTCGCCAACCGCAGAATTGTGCGCAGGAAGTTCTGCTTGCGCCGCGAATAGACCCAACTGGTGCGCAAAATGACATAAGCGCCTCCGGCCGCGCTTATCGCGTTATCGCCGGCCAATTTGCTGCGGCCATAGGCATTGATCGGGTGCGGCGCGTCGTCTTCTCTGTAAGGCGTCGGCTTGACGCCATCGAACACGTAGTCGGTCGAGTAATGCACGAGCAGGATGCCCGCCTTGCGCGACTCTTCCGCAAGCACGCCGACGGCCGTGCCATTGACCGTGGTCGCGAGGTTTTCCTCCTGCTCTGCACGGTCGACCGCCGTATAGCCGGCCGCATTCACGATGACGTCCGGCTTTACGCTGCGGATGAGACCCGGCAAAAGTTCGGGCTGCGAGAAATCGCACTGGCTGCGATCAATCGCCACCACGTCGCCGAGCGGCATCAGGCTCCGACACAGTTCCCAGCCGACCTGACCGGCCGCGCCGGTAACCAGCAGCCTCATGCAAAGACCTCGGCTTCGCTGAACGGGAGCCCCGACTGGTCCTTCGCCGACACGATCGGCTCGCCGTCCTTAGGCCAATCGATCCCGATGGCGGGGTCGTTCCAAATCAGGCAGCGTTCGTCCTCGGGGGCATAGTAGTCCGTGGCTTTGTAAAGCACCTCCGCCCCCTCGCTCAGCACGAGGAACCCGTGCGCAAAACCCTCGGGGATCCAGAGTTGCTTCTTGTTGGCCGCTGACAACACGTTGCTAAAATATTTTCCGAACGTCGGCGAGCTGCGGCGCAGATCGACAGCGACATCGAAGACCTCGCCCGCGATGACGCGCACCAGTTTTCCCTGCGGCCGGCGCAGCTGATAGTGCAATCCGCGCAGAACATGCCTGGACGAATAGGAATGATTGTCCTGCGCGAAGCGAACGCTTAGCCCAGTGGCATCGTCGAAGCGCTTCTGATTGAAGCTCTCGAAAAAGAACCCGCGCGCATCTTCATGGACCGCCGGCTCCAGCAGCAGCAGGCCGGGTATTGCGGTTGCGGCAACCTTCATCGTTACCGCTCATCCCGGATCAAACGATGGAGGTACTGTCCATAGCTCGTTTTAGCCAAAGATTCCGCCATACGCGCGACTTGCTGACTGTCGATCCAGCCTTTGCCAAATGCGATTTCCTCCGGGCAGGCGACTTTAACGCCTTGCCGGTGTTCGATGGTCGCAACGAATTGGCTGGCCTCAAGGATCGATTCATGCGTGCCGGTATCGAGCCAGGCATAGCCCCGGCCCAGGATCTCGACGTTGAGCCGGCCCGCTTCGAGATAAGCGCGGTTCACGTCGGTGATCTCCAGCTCGCCGCGCGCGGATGGTTTCACGCGCCGCGCAATGTCGGCGGCTTTGTTGTCGAAAAAATATAGCCCGGTTACCGCGTAGTACGACTTCGGTTTGTGCGGTTTTTCTTCAATCGATACGGCTTTCTGGTTGTCGTCGAATTCGATCACGCCGTAGCGCTGCGGATCGTTGACGCGATACGCGAACACGGTCGCGCCGCTCGTGCGGGCGCAGGCGCTCTCCAATAGCGCCGGAAATCCGTGACCGTAAAAAACGTTGTCGCCGAGAATCAACGTCACGTCGTCCGCGCCGATAAAATCCGCGCCGATGATGAGCGATTGCGCCAGCCCGCCGGGGGAGGGCTGAACGGCATATGAGAAACGAAGGCCCCATTGGCTGCCGTCGCCGAGCAGTAGCTCGAAGCGCGGCGTGTCTTGCGGGGTGGAAATAATCAGGATGTCGCGAATGTCGGAGAGCATCAATGTCGATAGCGGATAATAGATCATCGGCTTATCGAAGATCGGCAGCAATTGCTTGGACACGGCGAGTGTCGCGGGATGTAGCCTGGTCCCCGATCCGCCGGCGAGGACGATGCCCTTTCGTGCCGTCTTCTGCATAGTCAATTATCGACCTTTCAAATGCGGTTTAAGCCTATCCCGGTCAAAGATGGCAGCTTTGCCCGGGCTGGATCAATATGGATCGTAAAAAGGTTACCCTCATCGATTGGAATAATTCTTTTGCAGCCAGTCACGATAGGCGCCGCTCATGACGCGCTCGACCCAACCGGGATTGTCGAGATACCAGCGCACCGTCTTGCGAATCCCGGTCTCGAACGTCTCGGATGGCGTCCATCCTAGCTCGCTTGCGATCTTCGCCGCGTCCATCGCGTAGCGGCGGTCATGGCCGGGACGGTCGCCGATGAATTCGATTTGCTGACGGTACGAGCGGCCGTCCTGGCGTGGCCGGTCGGCATCGAGAATATCACACAACGTGTGAACGATCTCGATATTCGCCTTTTCGCTGGCGCCGCCGATATTGTAGGTCTCGCCGATGCGTCCCCGCTCGAGCACGGCGCGAATCGCGCTGCAGTGATCGGCGACATAGAGCCAATCCCGGCGTTGCTGACCGTCGCCATAGACCGGCAACGGCAACCCGCCCAGCGCATGATGGATCATCAGCGGAATAAGTTTTTCCGGAAACTGATAGGGGCCGTAATTGTTCGAGCAGTTGGTGATCAGCACCGGAAGCCCGAAGGTATGGCACCAGGCGCGGACAAGGTGGTCGGATGCCGCCTTGGTCGCCGAGTAGGGGCTGTTCGGCTGATAGCGATTAAGCTCCGTGAAGGCCGCCTCATCCCGCCCGAGGGAACCGAAAACTTCGTCGGTCGACACGTGCAAAAATCGAAACGCGTCCTTTTCCCGCGAATTCAGGCTGTCGTAATACGCCCGGGTCGTTTCCAGCAGCTGGTAGGTGCCTACGACATTGGTCGCGATGAAATCGGCCGGTCCGTGGATCGAGCGGTCGACATGCGAGTCGGCCGCAAAGTTGACGACCGCCATCGGCCGGTATCGTTTCAACAAGCCTGCGACAAGCTCGGCATTGCCGATGTCGCCGTGAACAAAGGCATGGCGGGGGTCGTTGGCGACGCTCGCAAGATTTTCGAGATTGCCCGCATAAGTGAGCTTGTCGAAGCTGACGACCGCGGACAGGTCGTTGGCAAGCCAGGCAAGAACGAAATTGGCGCCGATGAAACCGGCCGCCCCGGTCACCAGGATCGACTTTTCTTCCGGACGATTTGGCGCGCCGTTGCTCGAAGCGACCGGACCCATCTCAAATCCTTTTGAGCACGGTTGCTGCAAGCAGCCCGGCATTGCCGAGCAGCGTCTGGCGGTAGACGCCGGACTGTTTGAGGTAATAGAGACGCTGCGGGAGCGGAGCCGTCCTCGCTTTGGCGAATAGCGCAAGGACCACGCTGTTTTGCGGTTTGATCAAATGGGCGGGCACTTGCTGGAGCGCGGCGATATTCTTCTTGTTCCATTCGCTAAACCGTCCGCCTAGCATCATGCGAATGCGGACGAGGCGCGCACGCCAGCCCCGGTTGGATCCGATCAGGTTGTCGGGATGCTGCCGATATTTGAGCGCCGGCTGCGGGTCGTAGCAGATCGCGCCGCCCACCGCCGAAACCAATTGGTACATCCACCAGTCATGCAACACGACGTCGAGCCTGCCGGTCGTCTCCAACAGGCGCTTCGCCGCTTTGTTGAACACCATCGTATTGCCCCCTCCCAGACTCTGGATTATGGCGTTGCGGAACGCTATCGGCCGGGTGAAGAGGGGAGAGAAGCCATAGGACCGTCCATCGTCGGAGACCAACTCAGTACGGCCGCAATAAAGACCCGGCACGTCGTTCGGGATCGTAGCCAGCCAAGTCAAAGCGCGCTGAAGCTTATCTTTATACCATATATCGTCTTGATCGCTGAAGGCAAAGTAGGCCGCCTCGATCGAGGGATCGGTCGCCAGCGAGAGGAAATTGGCGCAAACGCCTTGGCCCGGGCCGTTCCTGACGGTGACTTTCTGCGTGCGGTCATCGGCGAAGTCCTTGAGAATTTCCCTGGTCGCATCGGTCGAACCGTCGTCCGATACGACCAAGCTCCAGTTGGTATGGCTTTGCTCTGCGATCGATTTCAACTGCTCGCCGAGAAACGCAGCGCCATTTTTCGTGCACATCAATATGGCGACGCGCGCAGCACCTTCGCTCGCGCGCGGCATCCGAGGGGGCACTTCGCTGGTGGCGGGCATGATTTCTTTAAGCCGTCGTGAAAGTGTAACGCGGAAGCCCCGCCGGTTGGTTGCGACCTGGACCTTATCGGCTTTGCAAGAGCCAACGGTCTTTTCATCGGGTAACCGCTTCAATCACATCGGCGCTCGCCTTGATAACGCGCCGCATACCGGCCGTTCAACCGGCTGTGCAGGCAGCGGCTGCGGGCCTTCTGGGGCAGCCCCGGACGCAATTCGTTTCTCGTTATAAGTGGGTGATTTCCTCATGCAACTACTGTTCGTTTCTGCTAGCAGTATCAGCCGTTTACCCTAGATCATTTTCTGTTAGGGGGCACCGAAGTGGGCGCCATGAAAACAAAACGTGTTTTGGTGACAGGTGCTTCAGGTTTCGTCGGGCGGCCGCTCGTGGCCGCGCTGGTTCGCGCCGGTTACACGGTGCGGGCGGCGACGCGCCGGCCTGCATCGTTTCCGGATTTGGTCGAGTCTGTCACCGTTCCTGATTTCATATATCCGATTGACTGGAGTCCTTTTCTGCAGAGCGTGGACATCGTCGTTCATTTGGCAGGGCTGGCCCACAGTAGAAATCCCGACACGGACTATTCCGAGTTCGATCAAATCAACCGGATCGCCACGCAACGGCTGGCGAACGCCGCCAAAAGCGTAGGCGTCGAACGCTTTGTCTATATTTCATCGGTGCGCGCACAAACAGGCGCTTCCGCGACGTGGACCGTGCGCGAATCGGATGAGCCTTCGCCGACAAATCAATATGGCCGCGCAAAGCTTGCCGCCGAACGGGCAATACAGGCGGTCGTGCCCTTTACGATCTTTAGACCTGTCGTGATTTACGGCCGACGTCCGAAAGGAAACATGCGGATGGTGGTTCGCCTCGCGCGCTCGCCTTTGCCGCTGCCGGTCTTCAATAATCGGCGGTCATTGCTTGCCGTCGACAATCTCATATCTGCGATTGTCTTCGCGCTGAATAATCCGGATATGATCGGCGAGACCTATCTGGTTGCGGATTCTAAGCCGATGACAATGAGCGAGATTTTCACGATTTTGCGGATGGTGCGGGGCCGCCGGCTGACGAGCGTCCATATTCCTCACGTCCTCATTCGTCTTGCCCTGATGGTGATCGGCCGCACGGATCTTTGGTCGCGATTAAGCGGAGAGCTGCTCGTCGATACGGGCAAACTGGAAGCGGCCGGATGGCGTCCCGCGGTCGAGACCTATGGTGGCCTTCGCGAAATGGTAAGTGCGGAAAACGAGGAAAGCCCGCGGCCTTGACGAGACCTTCGCCGGCGTCCCGGGGGACCGCGGCCAGGCGCCGCACCGGCTCAGATTGCCGTGCGCTGCCAACGACTTGAAAAAGCCCACGTCGGAAGATCAGGCTGCGGATGGCGGCCAGTGCCGCTGGTGACGCAACCTGGGAACCTGTGCTAAACGCCCGCCTATCCTCACACAGAACTACGGAATCCCCAGTTGACCGCCGGCATCATCACGGCTGCCCATCCCAGGCAAAAAGCGCCTGTCGTCCGCATTTCCGCGGAAGCTGTGCCGAAGCAGGCATTCGCCGACCTCCTGAATGGTGTCCGGCTTTACGCGCTATGGTCACGGTTGGCGTTCCACGACCTCCGGCAGCGTTTTCGACGATCGGTGCTTGGTCCGTTCTGGTTGACGTTGTCCATGGGCACAATGGTTGCGACTTTGGGTATCGTGTTCTCGAGTCTGTTCCAGCAGGATCTTGCCAAGACGCTGCCCTATATCGCGACCGGCATCATCTTTTGGGGCCTGCTTACGGGCTGCATCAACGAAGGCGCCACGGTTTTCATCTCGGCGGAATCGTTCATCCGCAACGTGCCGACGCCGCTCAGCCTGCATTTTTACCGGATGATGGCGCGCAACGTCATGATCTGGGGCTTCAACATGGCGATCTATGTCGTCATTCTGATCTATTTCGAACTGTGGCCTGGATGGAACATGCTGCTGTTTATCCCTGGCTTTCTTCTTTTCTTGATCAACGTCGCGTGGATTTCGCTGGCGGTCGGGGTGCTCTCGACCCGCTTTCGCGATATCCCGCAAATTATCGCCAACCTGATCCAGGTCGTATTCTTCCTCACCCCGATCTTCTGGTCGCCGGCAAATTTGCCGACCCGGCCTGCCTTTGTGACACTCAATCCGTTCTATCATCTGATCGAGATCGTGCGGGCGCCTCTGCTCGGTGTGGCGCCGCCCTGGATGAGCTGGGTCCTGTGCGTCGGCATGGCCGTCGCCGGGCTCGGCTTCACCGCCTACCTTTACCGCCGCGCTCACTCCCGCATCGCATATTGGGTCTGAGCCAATGGCGCATATTTCAATCGAGAACCTGACGGTCGAATTCGCCATATTCGGCGCCAACTCCCGATCGCTCAAGAACCAGATTTTGTCCCAGGCGACCGGCGGCCGCGTCATGTCGGGCATCCGCGATGTCGTCACCGTGCGGGCGATTGATGGCCTCAACCTCGAGATCAACGACGGCGACCGCGTCGGCCTTAACGGTCATAACGGCTCGGGCAAGACGACACTTCTGCGCGTGCTCGCCGGCATCTACAAGCCGAGCGGCGGCGCGCTCACCATCGAGGGGCGGATCGGCGCGCTGCTCGATCCGACCGCCGGTATGGACGCGGAATCGACCGGCATCGAGAACATTTATCTGCGCGGCTACATGTTGAGCATGACCCGGCGCGAGATTTCGAGCAAGCTCGATGAGATCGCCGATTTCGCCGAACTCGACGATTTCATCGAGCTGCCGATGCGCACCTATTCCGCCGGCATGTTCGCGCGGCTGGCCTTCGCGGTCTCGACCGCCGCGCAAAAGGATATCCTGCTGATCGACGAGGGCATCGGCGCCGGCGACGCGGGGTTCCGCAAGAAGGCGCAGCAGCGCATCGAAAGCCTTTTCGACCGCACGCCAATCGTCATCCTGGCGAGTCATTCGGAAAGCCTGATCTCCGAGTTCTGCAGCCGCCGTGTGCTCATGCAGCACGGCCTGCTTCAGAGCGTTTCGTAGTCGCGTGTCGTCTCGATCGAACAGAGGAATTGGCGGCATTCAATGAACGATTATCTGGCCCTTGCCCGTAGAGATCCGCAGCTGACCGCCGCCGGCATTATCGCCGCCGGCGGCGCGCTGACCATTTGCGGCTTTTACTTCTTCCAATATGTCATGCATCTGCCGCCGTGCCCGCTTTGTCTGGAGCAGCGGCAACCTTATTATTTCTGTGTTCCGCTGGCGGCGTTGCTTTTTTTCGGCGCCAATCGCGGCGCCTCGAACAAGGTCATGATCGCGGGCTTTGCCGTAATCACCGCCTTCATGCTCTGGGATTGCGGGCTCGCCGTCTATCATGCCGGCGTCGAATGGAAGTGGTGGCAGGGGCCGATCGACTGCTCCGGGCCAATCGATAAGTTCGGCGCCGCCAGCGACATCTTCAAGCGGTTGGACAACATCAGCATCGTGCGCTGTGACGAAGTCTCGTGGCGCTTCCTCGGCCTTTCGCTCGCCGGCTGGAACGTGCTGGTATCGCTGGGGCTGGCCGCCGTCGCCGCCTGGGGCGCACGCGCCTCCCTCGCGAAGCTGAAACGAGCCCGCTAGACTGAAATCGTTCATGGCGAAGGATCCGTCGCAAATGGAAGTTCTCTTTATCGGCGCCGGTATCGGCGGGTTGACGCTGGGGCTGATGCTGCACCGAGCCGGCATCGCCTGCCGTGTGTTCGAGGCGGCGCCCGAACTCAAGGCGGTCGGCGTCGGCATCAACATTTTGCCCCATGCCTCGCGCGAACTATGCGCGCTCGGCCTCGAAGACACGCTCGCCAAGGTCGCGGTCACCACGCGGGAATACTGCTTCTACAATCGCTTCGGCCAGCACATCCACAGCGAGCCGGCGGGGAAGTTCGCCGGCTACGACGTACCGCAATTCTCCATCCATCGCGGCGACCTGCAGATGGTGCTGCTCGATGCGTTCATTGAACGCGCGGGCCGCGACAAGGTGATCCTTGGCCATAAATGCACGCGCGTCGAATACGACGGCGACGAAGCGGTTGCTTATTTCGAAGATGTCAACGGCAGGCCGTTGCTGCCCCAGCGTGGTAGCGTCGTCGTCAGCGCCGAAGGCATCCATTCGACGCTGCGGAAGCAGCTTTATCCGAACGAAGGTCCGCCGAAATATTCCGGCATCAATATGTGGCGCGGCGTCACGCGCTGGCAGCCGTTCCTCACCGGCGCCAGCATGATCCGGATCGGCTGGCATCATCCGGCCAAGCTACTAATCTATCCGATCCGCAACAACATCGACGCCGAAGGCCGCCAACTGGTGAACTGGGTGTGCGACATCGAGACGCCGCAATACAAGGAGCGCGATTGGAACCGGCGCGGCCAACTGGAAGACTTCCTGCCCGCCATGGCCGACTGGCATTTCGATTGGCTCGACGTGCCGGACTTCATCCGCGCATCCGACCAAATTCTGGAATATCCGATGGTCGACCAGGACCCGCTGCCGCGCTGGAGCTTCGGCCGGCTGACGCTCCTGGGCGACGCGGCGCATCCGATGTATCCGCGTGGCGCCAATGGCGGGGCGCAGGCCATTCTCGATGCCCGCGCATTGTCGGATGCCCTCAAAGCCAATCCCGATCCCGTGCAGGCGCTCAAGGACTATGAGGCCAAACGCCTGCCGGCCACCAGCGAGGTCGTACTCGCCAACCGCAAGGCGCCGCCCGACGCCATTTTGCAGGAGGTCTATCGCCGCACCGGCGACAAGCCGTTCAAGAACATCGACGACGTCATCAGTCGCGCGGAACTCATCGCGCTGTCGGAAAGTTACAAACGGGTTGCCGGCTACGACAAGGAACGGCTGAAGGCGAGGGGATGACGCGACGCGTAAAAAAATACGACCACGAAAATCAAGAGGTGCGCGTACATCCGGCCTCACCCGCTTTATTTCGTGGTCGCTCGATAATGGAGCCTTCTCAAGCTCAACATCACCGTCCGGACGCATATTAGGTAGCTTCCGGTTCTTCCGCAAGGATCCCCTGAAATCATGACCGACACGACCGGCTATACCGATACCGCGAAGACGCTGCATTGGACCATCATGGCGCTGCTGATCGTCCAGTTCATTGCCGCCTGGACGATGCCTGACATCAAGCGCGACACCAAACCCGATACACTGATCAACTTGCACATATCGGTCGGCGTGCTGATCCTTTTCGTCGCCGCCCTTCGTTTGGCGTGGCGGGCGGGCCACCCCGAGCCGCCGCCGCAAGACGGCTTGCCGCCGTGGCAGGTGCAATCCGCCCGTGCCGTGCACTGGCTGCTCTATGCGCTGCTGTTCGTGCTGCCGGTCCTGGGCTGGCTGAACGCGTCGTGGCGCGGCTTTCCGGTCATCATGTTCGGGCTCGAACTGCCGAAATTGTTGGCGACGCGTGCGCTCGGCTGGGGCTGGACCGGCGATGTGCACGCGCTGCTCGCGACTTACGGGCTGCTGACGCTGGTCGGCCTGCACGTGGCGGCCGCACTCTATCATTATTTCATTCGATGCGATGGCGTGCTGCAGCGGATGTTGCCGGGGCGCTAGGGCGCATCGATCCAAAAGCGTCATCGCATTCGTTAATGGTTCTTTATGCGTTGCCATGAAATAAAGCGCCTTCCCGTGCGCCGGCGCCCTTCATGACGTTCATAGAACATGGCCGAAAATTCTTTGATTTCCGAACTAGAACGAGCGATTAAATCGCGCGATCCGCAGCGCCGGACCGCCGTCCTTTCCAGCATCGCCGATCTTTTCAGGAACGCCAAGATTCAAGATGAAGACGATGAGCGGCTTGCGCTTTTCGACGACGTATTCGCTCAGCTCGTCAAAGATATAGCGACGTCGGCATTGGTAAAATTGAGCGCCGATTTATCGGCGGCCAAGATCGCGCCGGTTAAATTGATTCAAGAATTGGCGGAAAACGATTCCATTGCGGTCGCGCGACCGATCCTTGCGCAGTCCGGCCAGGTCTCCGAAACGACCCTCATTCAAATTGCGAAAACGAAAGGTCAGGCGCATCTGGAGGCGGTCGCCAGCAGGCCTCACGTCAATGAAGCCGTCAGCGATCTGCTTATCGAGCGCGGAAGCGACCAGGTTATCCAAACCGTCACGGCCAACGGAAATGCCAAGATTTCGGAGCGCGGCTTCGGTACGTTGACCGAACGCTTTTCCGGTCACGAAAAAATAGCGGTCAACATTGCAAAGCGGCAAGACGTGCCGCCGCGCGTTATGAAGGCGTTGCTGACCAAGGCGACCGATACCGTGCGCACGCTCATCCTTAGTTCGGCGCCGCCCGAGAAAAGACAGGCTGTGTCGGATCTTTTGAGGGAATGTTTGAAATCCGGCGCGCTCGAAAACGCCGTTACTAGCGTCAGCGCTGCGGCGCGCAATGCGGTTTACGAACTGAAAGATAAGGGCAAGTTGAATGAGGACGCGTTGCTAGATTTTGCCAAAAAGAGAATGTTTAGCGAGACCGTCGTCGCGCTGGCGCTATTGACGGCGATGCCGATCGAACGTGTCGAAAGCCAGATGCACGCTGAGCAGCACGCCACGCTTACCATCATGTGCAAGTCGATCGATCTGAAATGGCCGACCGTCGCGATGATTATGTTCTTGCGCGAGAATCCGCCGACGCCGCCTCAGCTCGAGGCGGCAAGCACCGATTATTCGGTATTGTCCGTGGAAAGCGCCCTGCGCGCGATGCGGTTCTTTTACGCCAAACAATCCATCCTGAAGCGGTAGGTATCCCGGCGCCGATTATTCGTAGCGCAGCGCCTCGATCGGATCGAGATGCGCGGCTTTGCGGGCCGGATAATAGCCGAAGAAAATGCCGACCGCGGCCGAGAACAGGAATCCGCCGGCAATCGCCGTACCCGAGATCGGCGCCGCCCAACCGGCAATGACCGAGATGGCCACCGAGAACGCCACGCCCATGAGGATGCCGGCGACGCCGCCGGTCACGCTCAGGAAAACCGCCTCGGCCAGGAACTGCAGCAGCACGTGCACGCGCCGCGCGCCGATCGCCATGCGCAGGCCGATCTCGCGCGTCCGCTCCGTCACCGACACCAGCAGGATGTTCATGATGCCGATGCCGCCGACCACTAGTGAAATCGAGGCGACGGCGGCGAGCAGGAGCGCCATGATGCGGCTCGAGCTCTCGGCGGCTTCCGCGATCTGGCTCAGATTGCGTACGGAGAAATCGTTGTCGGCGCCGGGCTTGATGCGGTGGCGGCGCACCAGAATCTCGGTGATCTGGCGGATCGCCGGCTGCACGTCCGTCGAATTGGCGGCTTGCACATAGATCTGATTGACGTAGCCGGCGAGGTGCGGCGTCAGGCCATAGGGGTTGGGCGGGCTTGGATAGATCCAGTTGAGCTGGGTCTGCGCCTGCGACGGCGCGGCCACGCCGAGCACTTTGCGCTCGGCCGTTGTGAACGGAATCATCACCAGGTCGTCCTGGTCCTGGCCGAATGACGTCTGCCCCTTGGACTCCAGCACGCCGATCACCCGCAACGGGACGCCCTTCACCTGGATGAGCGCGCCGACGGGGTTCTGCTGCTCGCCGAACAGTTGCTTCGACACGGTCTGCCCGATTACCACCACCAGCGCCGCCGACGCCTCGTCATCCGGCATAATCTCGCGGCCGGCGTCGATCCGCCAGTTCGTCATCGGCGGGTAATTCGGGCTGATGCCTTGGATTTGCGTGGCCCAGTTCTGATTGCCGAATTCAACCTGGCCGGACTGGCGGATGAGGTAGCTGACCTCGCTGACCGCCGTGCTTTCGCGCACGATCGCTTGCGCGTCGGTGGTCGTGAGCGTGGAGGCGCTGCCGGAGCCGGCGCGCATGCCGCCGGCTGTCCGGGCGCCCGGCAACACCACGACCAGATTGGTGCCGAGCCGCTCGATCTGCTTGCGCACCGCGTCATTGGCGCCCTGGCCGACGGCGACCATGGCGATCAAGGCCGCGACGCCGATGAAGACGCCAAGCATGGTCAAGGCCGAGCGCATCATGTTGCGCCAGATCGCCTGCATGGCGGCGGCCATGATCATCACGGCGAAGCTCCAGAAAGTATTGGTTCGCCGTGCGGTGGCGAGAAACGGGCGCGGCGGTTGCGCCACCGCCGGGCCTGCGCCCGGCGCCGCGCCGCGTGGCGGTTCGACGGCCACAGTAGGCTTCGGATTTCGCACATCCGAGATGATCTGGCCGTCGCGCATGGTCAAAGTTCGACCGGCGTAGGCGGCGATATCGGCTTCATGGGTGACGACGATCACGGTGACGCCTTGCTCGCGATTGAGCCGAACCAGCGTTTCCATGATTTCGTGCGAGGTGCGGGTATCGAGATTGCCGGTCGGCTCGTCGGCGAGCAGCAGACCGGGCGCGTTGATCAGCGCCCGCGCGATCGCCACCCGCTGCTGCTGGCCGCCCGATAGCTGGCCAGGCGTATTGCGCTCGCGGTCGCCCAAGCCGAGCAGCTTGAGCGATGCCCGCGCCCGCTCGACGCGCGAACTGGCCCCGGCGGGTCCCGATGCGGCATAGAACAGCGGCAGCGCCACGTTCTCGAGCGCGCTGGTGCGGGACAAAAGGTTGAAGCTCTGAAACACAAAGCCCAGGCGTTCGCTGCGCAGCCGCGCCCGTTCCGGCTCGCTGAAGTTCGCCACATTGGCGCCTTCGAAGAAATAGCTGCCGCTGCTCGGGCGGTCGAGGCAGCCGATCACCGCCATCAGCGTCGACTTGCCCGACCCTGAGGAGCCCACGATGGTGACGAATTCACCGGCATTGATCGTGACGGTTACGTCGCGCAGCGCATGCACGTCGATGTCGCCGACGTGGTACGTCCGCGTGACGTGCTCGAGCCTGATGATCGGTTCCGTCATGGTCGATTCACCGGCATTTGGCCGCGTCACAACTGCAGGCGCGGCGCCGCCGGCTTGCTGCTGTTAGTGCGTTGCTCGGCGGTGATGACCTGGTCGCCGGCTTTCAGGTCGCCCTTGACGATTTCGGTGTAGGTGTCGTCGTCGAGACCGGCGGTCACCGCAACCCGCACCGGCTTGCCGTCGCGCAATACCCAGACCCTGGCTTCCCCGGCCGGCCGCGCTCGACCGGACGCGCCGCTTCGCCGCGCTCCACCGACGGTCGCAGGCGCATAACGCAGCGCCTGGCTCGGCACGCGCAGAACGTCGGTGCGTTGGTCGACGATAATGCGGTTGGCCGCGGTCATGCCGGGCTTGAGCGCCAGATCGGAATTATCGATGCTGACCACGACGTCGTAGGTCACCACGTTTTGCACGGTTTGCGGCGACTGGCGCACCTGGCTGACGGTTCCCTCGAAGGTGCGCTTCGGGAAGGCATCGACGGTGAAGATGGCCTTGTTGCCGTCCTTGATGCCGCCGATGTCGCTTTCGCTCACATTGGTATCGACCTGCATCTTGGTGAGGTCGGTGGCGATCAGGAACAAAGTCGGCGTCTGGAAGCTCGCCGCCACGGTCTGCCCGACGGTGACGTTGCGCGACACTACGGTGCCGTCCACCGGCGAAACGATGCTGGTGTAATCGAGATTGACCTGGGCCGCCGCGAGTTGGGCCTGGCGCTGCGCGATGGTGGCCTGGTCGACGCCGATTTGCGCGCGCGCCTGGTCGAGCGCGTTCTTGGCAACATCGAGCGCGTCTTTGGAAATAGCGTTGGTTTGCGCCAGCCGCGCGCTGCGATCGTAGTTGATCTGCGCGTAGTCGAAGTTGGCCTGGTCCTTGACGAGTTGCGCCTTGGCTTGCGTGAGGTTGGCGTTGTTCTGGTCGACCACCGTCTGGTACGGGCGCGGATCGATCTTGGCGCAAATCTGGCCCTGCTTCACTTGCGTGTTGTAGTCGCAGTGAATCTCCAGGATGACGCCGGAGACATAGGATCCGACGATGATGGTGAGCACCGGGTTGACCGTGCCGGTGGCGGTCACTGCGCGCGTGACCGCGCCGGTCGTGACGGGCGCGGTGGTGTAACGGACGGGAGTTTCGGCGGCTGCGAGCCACCAGACGAGGCCGACCGCGGCGAGCACGGCCAGCGACAACAGGCCGGCAACCAGCCAGATCTTTCGCGGCCGTGGCGCGGCCGGCGCCGGCGCCGGCGGTGGCGATTTCGGCACGAGCACAACGGGCGCCACCGGCTCCACTCGCGCCATCTCAATTCCAGCAGGCATGCTCAATTTGCGGCCTCCGTGCCCCAGCCTTGGGCACGCTAGCAGACCGGCGCAGCGCCGCTTTGATACGGGTCAAAGGACTGGAATACACGAAAGAACGGGCCAAAACGGCCCTGCGGCCAACGGCGCGAAGCCTTACGGCTCCAGCTCGGTGTCCCAATACAGATAGTCGAGCCAGCTATCGTGCAGGTAATTCGGCGGGAACGCCCGCCCGTTGCGGTGCAGGTGCTGCACCGTGGGCTGGAACGGCATCTGCGAGGGCCACATCTTGGCCTCGGACGGCGTCAGGTTGCCTTTGCGCAGGTTACAGCCCGAACAGGCGGTGACCACGTTGCCCCACGTCGTGTGCCCGCCGCGTGAGCGCGGCAGCAGATGGTCGAAGGTGAGGTCGTCGCGGTCTCCGCAATATTGGCAGGAGAAACGGTCGCGCAGGAACACGTTGAACCGGGTGAAGGCCGGATGCGTCGAGGGCTTCACGAAGGTCTTGAGCGAGACCACGCTCGGCAGCTTGATCTCGAGGCTGGGGCTGCGCACTGCGCGGTCGTAATTGGCGACGATGTTCACGCGCTCCAGGAACACCGCCTTGATCGCGTCCTGCCACGACCACAGCGACAGCGGATAATAGCTCAGCGGCCGAAAGTCCGCGTTGAGCACCAAAGCCGGAAAACCGCTGGCCGGTACATGCACGTTCAAAGCGAGGCTCCTTTAACCTCCCTATGGCCGCCGCCACGCGGCCTATCCGCTAGTAATAGGGCAGCGTGACAGGATTGTGAAGTCGGTGCCGGGGGCGCCCGTTAACGGTCTATGGGCGGGCGGCGAAATGGCGGGCCAGAAACTCGCCGCCTTGGCGCAGGCCCTCCTGGTCGATGCCGTGGCCGATGCCGGACGAGACGTGCCATTCGGCCGGGATATCGAGCGCCGCGAGCCCCTGTGCGGCGTGAAACACCGCCTGCACCGGGATGAGTTCGTCCTGGTCGCCGTGGATCAGCAGCACCGGTGGTTTGACTTTGATCTCGGCGGCGAAAGCGTCGGGATCGACGTTCTCCGGCACCACCAACATGCCGGAATAACCGACGATCGCGGCGGGCGCCACGCCCCGGCGCAAACCGACATGCAGCGCCATCATGGTGCCTTGCGAAAAGCCGACCAGCGCCAAGGCCTGCGGCGGCAATTGCCGGCGCGCCAGTTCGGCATCGAGAAAAGCGTTGAGCACCGGCGCGGCGGCATTGACGCCGGTCCAGCGTTCGCCCGGATCGCGGAAGGTCAAGGAAAACCACTCGCGACCGCTCGGCGCCTGTCCGCACGGGTGCGGCGCGTGCGGCGACACGAAAGCGGCGCGCGGCAGCATCCCTTGCCAGGCGCGCCCGATCTCGATCAGGTCGTTGCCGTTGGCGCCGTAGCCGTGCAGGAACACCACGAGTTGCCGCGCGGGTCCTGAGCGGGGCTCGATGCGCGGGCCGTCGAGTTCAGCCATTTGTCCTTTTCCTTTTCTTCGCCTTCGGCTTTTTCGCTTTTGGCTTTTCCGCTTGCGGCTGAACCGGCACCACGTCGCGCTTCTTCACCGCGTGATAATAAGCCCATAGCAGATGTGCCGCCACGCCGCGCCAGGGCCGCCAGGCTTGCGCGATTTTTGTAAGCCGCTTGGCATCCGGCCGCTTGCGCAAATTCAGCGCGATGCGCGCGGCCTCCTGCACCGCCAGGTCGCCGGCTGGAAAGGCGTCGGCATGGCCGAGGCAGAACAAGAGATAAATATTCGCGGTCCACGGTCCAACGCCGTGCAGCGCGGTGAGCTTGGCGTGAGCCTCGTCGGCCGGCATGTTGCCGACGGCGTTTAGATCGATGTGCCGCTTTGCGACGGCTTTGCCGATTTCCTTGATCGCCTTGATCTTGGCGGCTGACAGACCCAGCCGCTTGAGTTTGTCGCCGCGCACGCGGCGCAACGTATCGTGATGAAACGGATCGAAAGCGGCGAACAGCCGGCCGCGGATCGTGGCGGCGGCCGCGGTCGAGATCTGCTGGCCGCACACGATGGCGCACAACCCGGCAAAGCCCGCTTGGCGCCGGCGAAGGCTGAAGGCGCCGGCCTTCTGCGCGACCGGCTGGAGCCGCGGATCGGCGAGGATGAGTTGCGCCAGGCCGACTTCGAGGTCGGCGTCGGTGTGGAGGAAGTGGGTCATTGTATCCGGAGCCGCGCCTGCGTTCTAACCCTCTCCCCTTGTGGGAGAGGGTGGTGCGCACTGAGCGAAGCGAAGTGCGTACCGGGTGAGGGGGTTTCTTTACATCGCGCCGTATTGAAAGCTACCCCCTCACCCGGTCCCTCGCTCCGCTCGGGACCACCCTCTCCCACAAGGGGAGAGGGTTTTAGAGTTCGCCGCAATGCCGCCACCTGTTTTCCGCTTCGCGCCGTCGCCCAACGGCTACCTGCATCTCGGCCATGCGCTGTCGGCCTTGCTCAATGCCGAGAGGGCGAAAGCGGCGGCCGGGCGGTTGCTGCTGCGCATCGAGGACATCGACGAAGCGCGCTGCCGGCCGGAATACGAGGCTGCGATCTACGAGGACCTCACCTGGCTCGGCATCGCGTGGGAGCGGCCGGTGCGGCGGCAGTCCGAGCATTACGCCGGCTACCGGGCCGCGCTGGCCAGGCTCGATGCGATGGGGCTGACTTATCGCGCCTATGAAACCCGCAGCGAGATCGGCCGCGCTGCCGCCGCATACGATCCCGACGGTGCGCCGCTCTATCCCGGGCGCCCCAATGCAATCATAAGTGCCGATGAACGAAGGCGGCGCAGCGATGCCGGCGAACCTTTCGCGCTCCGCCTCGACATGGCCGCGGCGCTTTACTTTCTTACCTCCCCCCTTGAGCGGGAGGGGGGTAAGCAGTACGCCCTTGCGCAAACATCCACCCCCCTCCCTATCCCTCCCCCTCAAGGGGGGAGGGAAAAATTTGCTGCGCGCGCATTGAACCTCTCCTGGTCGGAGGGCGGTGCGGGGCCGAATGGCGAAACGGGAATTGTTCAAGCCAACCCGCAAGCCTGGGGCGATGTCATCCTGGCGCGCAAGGAAACGCCCACCAGCTATCACCTCGCCGTCGTGGTGGATGACGCCGCCCAGGGCGTCACCGACGTGGTGCGCGGGCGCGACCTGTTTCCCGCAACGAGCGTCCACCGCCTGTTGCAGGCGCTGCTGGGCTTGCCCGCGCCGCGCTACCACCACCACCGCCTGATCCTCGATGCCGAGGGCGCCAAGCTGTCGAAATCGACGTTGGCGACCGGCCTGCGCGAACTGCGCGGGCGCGGCGCGACGGTGGCCGACATCCGCAGGGCGGTCGGGCTCGATTGAGCGCGGCTTCCGTGCCATTCTCGGCCGCGGGGTAGGGGATGGCGAAGCGCAAAACTTTAAAACGGCTGCGCCCGGTGCGCGCGCGCAAGCGAAAGGCGCCGGCCCGGAGCGCGGTCGAGGCCGCGCTCGCCGGCGTCGTGCACGACATCCGCACGCCGCTGACTGGGATCGTGGCGCTGGCCGAATTGCTGGCGGCCTCCGACCTCGGCACGCGCGAGCGCGAATGGGCGGCCGCGATCAAGAGCGGCGCCGATCACCTCGCCGCGCTCACCACGCTGATCGTCGACGCGGTCAGGGCCGATGCCGCCGGGCTGACGTTGCAGCACGAGCCGTTCTCGCCGCGGCGTCTGGCCGAGGCGGTCGGCGCTGCGCTTGCCGCGCGCGCCGGCAACAAAGGCATCAAGACCGAGATCGCGCTGGCCGCCGATCTGCCGGCGATGGTGGCCGGCGATGCGCTGCGCCTGCGCGCGGCACTGGAAAATCTCGCCGACAATGCGGTTAAATTCACCGGCGAAGGCACCATCGTTTTCACCGCCGGCGTCAAGGCAACGGGGCGCAAACGCCTGCATTTGTCGTTCACTGTCGCCGACACCGGCATCGGCATCGACGCGCGGGCATTGAAAAATCTTTTCCGTCCCTTCGCGCAGGCCAGCGAAGCGGTGGCACGCCGTTACGGCGGCGCCGGCCTCGGCCTGGTGTTCGTCCGGCGCGTTGCCGAGGCCATGGGCGGCGGCCTTGCGGTCACCAGCAAACCGGGCCGCGGCACCCAATTCCGTCTCACCGTGCCGGTCGACCGGGTCGAGGTGCGGCCGCAGGCCGAGCGCGGCGGCGCGGCGCTGCGGGTGCTGCCGCGGCCGCTCAATATTCTCTGCGCCGAGGACAACCCTTACGGACGCGTCGTGATGAACACGATCCTGACCGAACTCGGCCACCGCGCCGATTTCGTCGAGGGCGGCGGGCCGGCCGTTGAGGCAACGGCGCGCGGCGGCTACGACGCCGTGCTGATGGACGTCACGCTGGCGGGCATCGATGGGATCGAGGCGACGCGTCGCATCCGCGCGCTGCCCGGCAAGACCGGCCAGGTGCCGGTGATCGGCATCAGCGGCCGCGGCGAAAGCGGCGAAGAGGCCGCCGCACGCGCGGCCGGCATGAATTTCTATTTTGTGAAGCCGGTCAGTCCGAGCAAGTTGGCGCAGGCGCTGGCGGCGCTGAGCCGGTAGTTTCCGCCTGTCACAGCGGCCGGCGAATAATCGACGGCACAGGCTTGCGCCCGGTCAGCCAAACCAGCCATGCCGCATAAGCCAAAGCAAAGGCCAGGGACAGATGGATAAATACCGGCGTTGAGGCGGCCGCGGTAAGGAGTTCCAATTCGTTCATCATGATCGTTTTTCAACTTTTTGCCAGCGCGCGGTCGGTGGAGGGCAGGACGAGCGACGCGAAACCGCGTGACCTCTAACGGCGGCCGAATGTCTACAATCGCCGTGTGGCGCTTGCATGAAGAAAATCCGACGGATGTGAATCAAAGCGAGAACAAAACCGCGGAAATTTCCCTTATGTGCATTTGAACCATTTGGTCCGTTCGACCCACTCACTAAAGCCGGAACAGGCGGCAATGAGGAGGGGGCAATGACCAAGAAGAAAAATCCCGGACCACCAGGGATGCCGTCCGGGTGCAAAACGGCGCCTTGCGCGCTACCCGATTGAGCGTCATTAAATCCGACATTCTCGATAATCTCCGCCAGCCGACTCTGTCGATCCACGCGGTAGCCCACCGGCACGGGATTTCCGCCCGCTATATCCGCCAGTTGTTCGCCGCCGACGGCGCGTCATTCGTCGATTTCGTGTTGGATCGGCGGCTTGCGGCCGTCCATCTCATGCTGAACGATGTCCGCTTTGCCGACCGCACCATCAGCGCGATCGCCTTCGAAGTGGGTTTCGGCGATGTGTCCGAGTTCAGCCGCGTTTTCCGGCGCCGCTACGGCGCGACGCCATCGGACGTGCGCGAGGCCGCGCCTGAAAAGCGCCAATAGGCCGGCGCTGCCGCTGCAAGCCAATTCCGAGAACGACCGCGGATGCGACGGGCGCAACTAGATATTGCTCGCCCCGTTCGCGCGTTCCACGATCCGCACCACGTCGGACATGATGCGGTTTAATTCGAAATCTTTCGGCGTGTAGACCGCGGCGACGCCGGACTTTTCCATGGCGACGGCGTCCTCCGGCGGAATGATGCCGCCGACCACGACCGGCATGGTCATGCCGGCTTGCTTCATGCGCGCGACCACGTCGGCCACCAGCGGCAGATGGCTGCCCGAGAGCACCGACAGCCCGATCACGTGCGCCTTTTGCTTTTGCGCGGCGTCGACGATCTCCTCCGGCGTCAGCCGAATCCCCTCATAGACCACCTGCATGCCGGCATCGCGCGCGCGCACCGCGATCTGCTCGGCGCCGTTGGAATGGCCGTCGAGGCCGGGCTTGCCGACCAGGAAGGTGAGGCGGCGGCCGAGCTTTCTTGAAACGCGGTCGACATCGGCGCGGATATCGTCGAGGCCGGTCACGTCGTTGCGCATGGCGCGGCCGACGCCGGTCGGCGCGCGGTATTCGCCGAACGACTCGCGTAGCGTCCAGCCCCATTCGCCGGTGGTGACGCTGGCTTTGGCGCAGGCGATCGACGGCGGCATTATATTTTGGCCTGTCGTCGCCGCGCGCTTGAGTTCGGCCAGCGCGTCTGCCACAGCGCGCTTATCGCGCGAAGCGCGCCAGGCATTGAGCCGCTCGAGTTGGTCGCGCTCGGCGTCTTCCGACACGGTCATGATCGAGTCGACGCCGCCGGTGAGCGGCGAAGCCTCGGTCTCGAGATATTTGTTGACGCCGACCACGATCTGCTCGCCGCGCTCGATCGCTTCCAGCCGCGCGGTGTTTGATTCGACCAACTGCTGCTTCATGTAGCCCGACTCGACCGCCGCCACCGCGCCGCCCATGGCGTCGATGCGCGCCAATTCTTCCTTGGCCTCGGCCTTGAGCGCGTCAACCTTGCGTTCGATCTCGGCCGAGCCGTCGAAAATGTCGCCGTAGTCGAGCAGGTCGGTCTCGTAGGCCAGAATCTGCTGCATGCGCAGCGACCACTGCTGGTCCCACGGCCGCGGCAGGCCGAGCGCCTCGTTCCAGGCTGGCAGCTGCACGGCGCGGGCGCGCGCGTTCTTCGACAGCGTTACCGCCAGCATTTCGATCAGGATGCGCGCGACGTTGTTTTCGGCTTGCTGCTCGGTCAGCCCCAGCGAATTCACCTGCACCCCGTAGCGGAACAGCCGCTGTTTGGCGTCTTTGATGTCGTAGCGCTCTTTGGTGATCTCGTTCCACAATTCGACGAAGGCACGCATCTTGCACATCTCGGTGATGAAGCGCAGGCCGGCATTGACGAAGAACGAGATGCGCCCGACCACTTCGCCGAATCTCTCCTCACTCACCTCGCCGGAATTCTTCACCGTATCGAGCACCGCCACCGCGGTGGCGAGTGCGAAGGCCAGCTCCTGCACCGGCGTCGCGCCCGCCTCCTGCAGATGGTAGGAGCAGATGTTCATCGGATTCCACTTCGGCAGTTCCGTCGTGGTGAAGATCGCCACGTCCTTGATCAGCCGCATCGACGGCGCCGGCGGAAACACGTAGGTGCCGCGCGAGAGATATTCCTTGATGATGTCGTTCTGAATGGTGCCGGTGAGGCGGTCACGCGGCGCGCCGGTCTCGTCGGCGACCGCGATATAGAGCGCCATCAGCCACGCCGCGGTGGCGTTGATGGTCATCGAGGTGTTCATGGAGGCGAGCGGAATGCCGGTAAACAGCGCACGCATGTCGCCGAGATGATTGACCGGCACGCCGACCTTGCCGACCTCGCCCTTGGCCAGCACATGGTCGCTATCGTAGCCGGTCTGGGTCGGCAGATCGAAAGCGACCGAGAGGCCGGTCTGCCCCTTGGCCAGGTTCTTGCGGTAGAGCGCGTTGGAATCCGCGGCGGTCGAATGCCCCGCGTAGGTCCGGAAGATCCACGGTTTATCGCGCTTGGATTTCTGATCGCTCATGGGGTGCCCGCGGTGGTCCGCTTCTGAGTCGATTGTGCACTGCAACAAGCGGCTTGGCAATCCGCTCGGTAAGAGGGCGCACAGGCTCGCGGGTGCGGGCCGGCGCGTTCATCGGCATCGCGCCGGGACGCGATATGTCGGGAATTATTCGGCCGCGACGATCGATTCTTGCCGGAATGTAGCGGCCATAGGCTGCATCACGGGCCGCGCCAGCAATCCGGCAATCCACTGCGCCGCCATGATGGCTGCGGCCGCCACCGCGATGCCGGCGAACACGTCGACGAAATAATGCCCGCCGCCCAGCGGCGTTGCCAGCAGCATCGCGACGTTCGCCACCACCGCGATCGGGCGGAACCACCGCACCGGCCAGAGCGCCCAGAGATAGAGCGTGGCCGCCGCCGCGTGGAAACTGGGGAAGGTGACGATGCCCGTAAGCTTCATCAGTTCGAGATGGCGCAGCGAGCCGTCGCGCACCATTGGCAGATCCTTCAACTGATCGAGATAGGCGCCGGGCGTGAATACGTTCTGATCGGTCGTGACATGAAGGAAGTCGTACGTACCCATGGCCGGCGTAAAGGCCGAAATTACGGTCGTCACCACCAGAGCGATCGCGAACGCCAGGGTGAATTCCTGCAACCGCCGGTAACGGCGCGTCGCGCCCAGCACAATGGGAACGCCGAACACCTGCCAGCCGATCATGCCATAGGCGAGCACCGTGCAGTACAGCAGCGCATGATGGCTGTAGATGAAGTTGAACTGGGTCATCCAATCGAGGCCGAGCGCGCGATCGAGCGCCATCAACGGGGCGTCCACGAGCGGGAAGTTGGCGGATGCGGCGACATAAGTCATCGGCGTCATCAGCACCGGGATCAGTATTATCTGTCCGGTCGAGCCGAGGATGAAGATCACGCGCGGGTCCCGTTTAGTCGCCCAGTGCGCTTTGTGATAGGCGTAGCCGACATACGCGGCAGCCATCCCAATCGGTAGGGGAGTGCTCGTGATTTTTATGGAAAAGCCGACCAGTGCCATGGAGAGGAAGAGGGCCAGCGCCATCAGGCCGAGCGGAATCCAGTTGTAGGAAAACAGGCGCCATGCCAGCCGCTCGTCGAGGTCTTGCGACATATTTGCTTTCGCCCGGCACCTGTAAATTTGCGGGGCTAAGGTAGTTCGGTGCTCGTTAATGGCCTCGTAACCGCAATGGTTAACTGCAATGCGTATTGCCGCTTGTCTGGCCGCGAGGGTGAGGCTGGGTCCCGCTCCCCAGGCCCCAAAAGCTTTTATTGCACCGCAACATAAATTGCGTCAAACTGTAAGAAACCTTGGGTCTCAGGGAGTGTGCAGATGCCGGCCGCCGCAAAGGTGAAGAGCGTTCCACCGCTCAAGGACCTCTATGACATCGGCGAGATTCCGCCGCTCGGACACGTGCCCGAGAAGATGCACGCCTGGGTGATCCGGCAGGATCGCCACGGCCCGCCGGATAAGTCCTTCCAGCTCGAGGTCGTACCCACTTGGCCGATCGGCGAAGACGAAGTGCTGATCTTGGTGATGGCCGGAGGTGTCAACTACAACGGCATCTGGGCCGGCCTGGGGCAGCCGATCACGCCCTTCAACGTGCACAAACAACCCTACCATATCGCTGGCTCTGATGCCTCGGGCATCGTTTGGGCGGTCGGCGCCAAGGTGCATCGCTGGACGGTCGGCGACGAGGTCATCGTCCATTGCAATCAGGACGACGGCGACGACGAGGATTGCAATGGCGGCGATCCGCTGCTGTCGCCCTCGCAGCGGATCTGGGGCTACGAGACGCCGGACGGCTCGTTCGCGCAATTCTGCCGCGTGCAGTCGCGTCAGTTGATGCTCAAGCCGGCACATCTCACCTGGGAAGAATTCGGCGTGTTATACGCTCACGCTGGCCACCGCCTATCGCATGCTGTTCGGCCATCCGCCGCATACCCTCAAGCCCGGTGACAATGTGCTGGTGTGGGGCGCCTCCGGCGGTCTCGGCGTGTTCGGCGTGCAACTCGTCGCGGCGTCCGGCGCCAACGCTATCGGCGTGATCTCCGACGATTCGAAAGCCGAATATGTCTTCAATCTCGGCGCCAAGGGCGTGATCAATCGCAAGGAGTTCAAGTGCTGGGGCCAGTTGCCGCCGGTGAATTCCGCCGAGTACAACGACTGGAGTAAGGAAGCGCGCCGCTTCGGCAAGGCGATCTGGGACATCACGGGAAAACGCGACGTCGATATCGTATTCGAGCACCCGGGCGAGCAGACCTTTCCGGTGTCGTCGATGGTGGTCAAGCGTGGCGGCATGGTCGTTTTCTGCGCCGGCACTACCGGATTCAACATCACGTTCGACGCGCGCTATGTCTGGATGCGGCAGAAGCGCATCCAGGGCTCGCACTTCGCGCATTTGAAGCAAGCCAGCCAAGCCAACCGCTTCGTGATCGAGCGCCGCATCGACCCTTGCATGAGCGAAGTTTTTCCATGGGAGAAAATCCCGCTTGCCCACATGAAGATGTGGAAGAACCAGCACCCGCCGGGCAACATGGCGGTGATGGTCAACGCGCCGCGCCCGGGCTTGAAAACCTTAGAGGATGTGCAGGAAGTGGCGGGCGGCTAGGGCGCGCGCGCCTTCTCCCGCGCCTTGGCGATGACCGAATTCAACTCGGCGCCGTAAATGAAAATCGACGCGCAGACATAGAGAAACACCAGCGCGATCATCGCCGAGGCAAGGCCTGCATACATCGACACGTAGGCGAACGTGTAATAGGCGAGATAACGGCCGAAGGCCGCGCCGCTAATCAGCCAGAGCAATATCGTGGCGGCAATGCCCGGCGCGATTTCGACGAAGACGCGCCGTCCCGCCGGCAGCCAACGGTGCACGATCATCAGCGCGATCACCAGCACGAATGCCGCCACGGCGTAACGCGCGAAGGTGATGGTGCGGCTGAACGGCTCCAGCGTCGGCACATAGTGCAGCAGCTTGGTCCAGATCAGCGGCGCCAGCACCACCAGGAACGAGAATGCCAGGATCGCGACGGCGCCCACCAGCACGTAACCGATCGACTCCAGCCGCAACAGCCACCAGGGCCGCGGCTCGCTGACGTCGTAAGCGCGGTTGAGCCCGACCCGCAGGCTTTCGACGCCGCTGGACGCGAAATAGAGCGCGAACAAAATGCCGAATGTAAGCACGTCGCCGCGCGTATCGGTCAGCACGCCGGCGACATCGACGGCGATCGGGCCGGCGACTTCCTGCGGCCAGGCCTCCAGCAGGATGCGCGCGGCCTCGTCGGCGAGCTCTTTCGAGCCGAAGAAAAACCCGGCCAGCGCAGTGACGACGATCAGAAACGGAAACAGCGCCATTAGCGTGGACAGCGCGATATGGCTCGCGATCGCCCAGCCGTCGTCGGCGAGAAAATGCCGGAACGCGTCGGCCACGATTTGCAAAGACAGTTTGAGAAGGCGCAAGACGTTTCGCCCCGCACGAAATCGGTTGCCCTGAGATCGGCTATTGGCGGCGGCTTTGCAAGGGGTGGCCGTCAGCTATCCGCGCAGGCGGGAGAGAAAATCAGGCCGCCTGCACGTTGACGAGGAATTGCCGGACTTCGGCTTCGAGGTTTTCCGCCTCAACCGCGACGGCATCGGCAAGGTCCTTGACGTCGGAGGCGGTCGAACGGGCGTCGACAGTGACGCCGGCGACCTTGCTCATCGCTTCGGCGCCGCTGCGCGCCTCGCCGGAGGCGCGGCTGACGCCTTCCGCGATCGATGCGATCGCGGAGTTCTGTTCATCGACGGTGGCCGCCACCATTGTGGCGATTGCCGACATTTCACGAATAATGGAGTTGACCTGTTCGATCGCGTGCGCGGCGTCGGCTGCGGCCGATTGGATCGAGCCGATCTGCTCGGCGATCTCCTCGGTCGCTTTCGCGGTCTGCCCGGCCAGCGATTTCACTTCCGAGGCGACCACCGCGAAACCGCGGCCGGATTTGCCGGCGCGGGCCGCTTCGATGGTGGCGTTGAGCGCCAGCAAATTGGTCTGTCCGGCGATCGCCTGGATGAGGCCGACGACCTCGCCGATGCAGTTTGCGGCGGCGCCAAGCTCCGACATGGTGGTGACGGTGCGCTCGGCTTCCGATACCGCGCGCCCTGCCACGTCGGTGGATTTCGCAGCCTGCGAGGCGATCTCGCCGATCGAAGCAGCCAATTCTTCGACCGAACCGGCGGCCGTGGTCACATTGTCGGATGCGGCGGTAACGCTTTGTTCGGCGGTGCGCGCCTCGGCCGACATGGTATCGGCGGATTTGTTGAGGTCGGTCGAGCTCATTTCGAGTTTCATGGAGGCTCCGCGCAGCTTGCTCAGCGCGCTTTCGACCGAATGTTTGAATTGCGCGATGCTGAGCCCAATTTCGTCGTTACGCTGCGTCTGCGTGCGGGTTGCATCTGTCTGGATGCCGGCGAGCTTTTCCCGCTCGATCATGCTGTCGCGGAAAACGATTACTGCGCGCGCCATCTCGCCAATCTCATCGCGAGCGGCGGTGGCGGGAATGCGGGCGCTGGTGTCGCCGTCGGCAAGCCGTTGCATCGCGCCGGCGAGACCATTGAGCGGCCGCGTAATTTTGCGCCCGATCAGCAAACTGAAACCGAGGCCGAGTACGACCATGGCGATGCCGACCGCGATAATTCCGGTGCGGGTATGGGTGAGCGACGCGGTCAGTCCCGACGAAGCGGAAATCGCGGTCTGAGTCGCGTGCTCGATGATGTCATCCGCGCGCGGCAGCATGCTTTGGCTGTCGATATCGATCACCGCGCGCAGCGGATGCACGCGGTCGAAGCCCTTAACCCACCGCGCGAAGGTGTCGGCATAAGTTTTCACTTCGTGCTCGAGCGCGTCTTTCATCTCCGCTGTGCCGTCGATCAAAGCGAACGTGTCGGTGAATTTCTTGTAGCTGGCGAGAAATTGCTCCTTGGTCAATTCGCTCTGATTGAGCCGGTATTCGGCTTCGTAGGTTCGCATGGCCATCAGCGCCATCATCAACTTGCCGGCGTCCACTTCGGCTAGCCACGTCATGTTCTCGTTGATAATGCGCTCGACGGCGTTGCCGGCTTCGCGAAGATTGTTGCGGAGTCCCGAATTTTCGTCGTAGCCGAGGATCTTCTGCTCGCGCACCAGTTCGCTGAAGGTAGCGCTCAAAGCCATGACGTCCTTGCGCAAGCCCACTATGTTTTCGGCATGGTCGCGGTCGATCGAGACCGCGATGGTGTCGAGGCTACGCAGCGCGATCGCGTGAGCCTGCTGGAAGTTCACCACCAGATTGCCGCTGGGGTTGGCACTGAAGTCCTTCACGATAATTCGCAGCGCCGCGATCGCGCTCTTGAAATCACGGCTGGCGCTGGCGAGTTTGGCGGAATGTTGAACGGTCTCGAAGGCATTGCCGACGTCGGTTTCGCCGGAGACATAGGTGAGCCCATTGGCGACGAATCCGACCACCGGAATTACCGCCAGCACGATGATACGGTTGCGCACCGAAATCGATGTCAGCAGCCGGGTCAGCCACTTGAACGGAATCGCTAGGTTTTTGAAACGCATGGCCCGTTCGGAGTTCGTCCGCGGCAGAAGGCACCGTGCAGAGGTATCCCCGTGATCAAAGCGTGAAATGGTTAATTTTGTAGCAATTTGAGGACTCCGTGCCGCCCAATGGCCCCGGAAAACTGCGGATTTCCGGGCTACTTTGCTTTTGTGCACCGCACGCGTAGTGTCTGCAGCGCAGCCGGACCATCGACATCGCCTTTCCGAGGATTCCATGCCCGTCGCCGCCTCCCGGCCTACCGCCGAACCAGATCTGGTCGAACTCAGCCGCGAAGCGACCGCCGCACTCGATGCCATGCTGGCCGATGCCGTGGCCAAGGTGCGCGAGAGGGTGGTGGCAGGCGGTAAGCCGGACGGCCGCTTGTTCGATCGCGAGCAGCGCGCCACCCACGGGCTGGCCTGGCTCGCTACCTACGTGGAAGCCGTGCGCCAACTCGCCGCCTACACCGAACGCATGGCCGGCGCCGGCACGCTCGGCGAGATCGAGGAAAACCTCGTGCGCATCGCGCTCGGCGAATACCTCGCCCAGATCGTTGGCGGGATTCCCATGAGCCAAGGAGAGCTGGTGCGGCCGAGCGACCTCGGGCTTTCAGCCGCGCAAGTGGCGGCCCGCTTTAGCGCAGACGTTGAGAGCTTGATCGCCAGTGGCAATACCGTGGAACGGCGAGCCCGTCTGGTCGAGTTGATGCGCGCCAGCCACAACGCCACGGTCGGCGCGTGCGGCCTCGACGAAACCCTGGAATCGATCCGCGAGGAAATGCGCAAATTTGCCGACAGCGAGGTGATCGGCCACGCCCAGACCTGGCATCGTACCAACAGCTACATCCCGCTCGAGATCATCGGGCAAATGTCGGAGCTCGGCGTGTTCGGGCTCACTATCCCTGAGGCTTTCGGCGGCATGGGGCTCGGCAAGGAAACTATGTGCGTGGTGTCCGAGGAACTGTCGCGCGGCTATATCGGCGTTGGCTCCTTGGGCACCCGCTCGGAGATCGCCGCCGAATTGATCCTCGGCAGCGGCACGACCGAGCAGAAGGAAAAATGGCTGCCGAAGATCGCCTCCGGCGAGGTGCTGCCGACCGCCGTGTTCACCGAGCCGAATACCGGTTCGGATCTGGCCTCGATCAAAACCCGCGCGGTGCGCGAGGGCGACGTTTACAAGGTCTACGGCAACAAGACCTGGATCACGCATCCGGTGCGCGCCGACCTGATGACGCTTCTTGTGCGCACCAATCCGAACGAAAAAGGCCACCGCGGACTGTCGATGCTGCTCGCCGAGAAACCGCGCGGCGACGACAAGAATCCGTTCCCCGCGCAGGGCATGACCGGCACCGAGATCGAGGTGCTCGGCTATCGCGGTATGAAGGAATACGAGATCGCTTTCGACGGCTTCGAAGTGAAAGCGGAAAACCTGCTCGGCGGTGTCGAGGGGCTGGGCTTCAAGCAGCTCATGCAGACCTTCGAATCGGCGCGCATTCAGACGGCGGCGCGCGCCATCGGCGTGGCGCAGGCCGCGATGGAGCAGGCGCTCGGCTATGCGCAGGCCCGCGTGCAATTCGGCGTCCCGATTGTCAGTTTCCCGCGTGTGGCCGACAAACTCGCCATGATGGCGGCGGAAATCATGACCGCGCGCCAACTCACGTATTTCGCGGCGCGCGAAAAGGATTCCGGCCGCCGCTGCGATCTGGAAGCGGGCATGGCCAAGCTGCTCGCCGCGCGCATCGCTTGGGCTAATGCGGACAATGCGGTGCAGGTTCACGGCGGCAACGGCTTTGCCTTGGAATTCCCGGTGTCGCGCATCCTGTGCGACGCCCGCATCCTGAACATTTTCGAAGGCGCCGCCGAGATCCAGGCGCAGGTCATCGCCCGCCGGCTGCTCGACGGGACCAATTAACCTAGGTTTTTCGCAACGAAATAGGCGCCGCGGCGTTTGATTCAGAACAAGACGCGGTACCCGCGTTTATTCTAGCCTTCCCATTCTGTTCAGGAGGTAGCTATGTCCGAATTATTGATCCACCGCGATGAATGGGTTGTGGTCTGCGACGGCGCCAAGGCGCTGGTGCTGCACAATACCGGCGACGCCAAATTTCCCAATCTCAAGACGGTAGCGGTTTACGAGCAGAAGGAATTGGCGACCAGCGAACTCGGCGCCGATAGGCCGGGCCGTGCCTTTAGCCCGGCTGGGCACGGCCGTAGTTCCGTCGAGCAGACCGACTGGCACGACCAGTCGGAACGAACCTTTCTCCTGGAACTGGTCAAGCACCTCGATGCCGCGCTCGCCGCCGGCAAGGCGAAGTCGATCATTTTGGTCGCGCCACCGCGCGCGCTCGGCATGATCCGTCCGGCCTATTCGCACGCGCTGCGCGCTGCGGTACGCGCCGAGGTCGACAAGGATCTCGTCAAACTGCCGATCCACGAGATCGAGAAGCATCTGACCGCCGCCTGAGGGCGTCAGCGCGCTCACGATTAAGGCTGGCCCGCCGCAATTGCGATGCTATGTTCGCCGCGAACCAATTCCCCCCGAGGCCGGCGGATGAATTGATTTAGCGGTCAATACGCGCGAGGCGGCGTTCTTGTCGCGGCCGCCGCTCTGCTAATGGCGACGATCGCCGCAGCAGAGGCGCAAGTCGGCACTCAGCCGCCCGCCGGGCTGCCGAGCGAAACCATCAACAACCCGATGGCGGTGCCCGGATTTTGGGACCCGCGGCGGCGGCCGGAAAGGCCCGACCTGTCGCGCATCAGCATCATCCGCTTCCTTACCGAAACCGATTATCCGCCCTTCAACTATACCGGGCCGGACGGCATGCCCGCCGGCTTTAGCGTCGATCTGGCGCGGTTGATCTGCGAGGAGATCAAGGTCGCCTGCACGGTACAGATGCGGCGGTTCGACACGTTGGTGACCTCCCTAAACAGCAACAATGGCGACGCGGTGATCGCCTCCATCGCCGAGACGCCGGAGATGCGCAAGCGGGTCGATTTCAGCGATCCCTATTACCGCATGCCGGCGCGATTCGTGTCGCGCCGCGACTTCAGCAGCGATGACGTGCGCCCCGAGGCGCTCGAAGGCAAGAAGATCGCAGTGGTCGCCGGCACAGCGCACGAAGCCTATCTGAAGGCGTTGTTCACCGAAGCCGAGCTGCATCCTTTTCCAAACGCGGAAGCGACGCGTGACGCGTTGAAAAGGGGCGAGGTCGATCTTCTGTTCGGCGACGGCATCTCGCTGGCGTTCTGGCTTAACGGCACCGACTCCGGCGGCTGCTGCGAATTCCGCGGCGGACCCTACATGGAAAGCAGCTTTTTCGGTGAGGGCGTCGGCATCGCGGTCCGCCACGGCAACGACCTGCTGCGGCAGGCGTTCAACTGGGCGCTGTTCCGGCTGTGGGAGAAGGGTACCTTTACCGACCTGTGGCTGCGCTATTTCCCGATCAGCCCGTTTTGACCCGCAAATTTGACGTGTGAGCGCGGGATTCCTAGTGTCCGCGCCGGAGATCATGATGTCAGCTACTGAAACCGCCGCATCTTTGCGCGAACTCGCCGAGCACTCGAACGCCTGGCCGTTTGAAGAAGCACGCAAGATCGTCGCGCGCCTGAAGAAGCATCCCAAGGACGAAGTGATCTTCGAGACCGGCTATGGTCCGTCCGGGCTGCCGCATATCGGCACCTTCGGCGAGGTCGCGCGCACCACCATGGTGCGCCACGCATTCCGCGTACTCACCGACGACAAGGTGAAGACGCGGCTGATCGCCTTTTCCGACGACATGGACGGCTTGCGCAAGGTGCCGGACAACGTACCGAACAAGGAGATGCTGGAGAGCCATCTCGGCAAGCCGCTGACCAAGGTGCCCGATCCGTTCGGCACTCACCCGAGCTTCGGCGAACACAACAACGCGCGGCTGCGCGCCTTTCTCGATCACTTCGGTTTCGACTACGAATTTCTGTCCTCGACGGATTGCTACACGTCGGGCCGCTTCGATGCCGCGCTGCTCAAGGTGTTGGAACGCTTCGACAAGGTGATGGCGATCATGCTGCCGTCGCTGCGCGAGGAGCGCGCCGCGACCTATTCGCCGTTTCTGCCGGTCGATCCGCGCACCGGTGCCGTCTTGCAGGTGCCGGTGCTTTCGCACGACGCCAAGGCCGGCACCATCACTTACGAGGATCCCGACACCAAGCAGCCCGTCACCGCGCCGGTCACCGGCGGCCGCTGCAAGCTGCAATGGAAGCCGGACTGGGCCATGCGCTGGGTGGCGCTCGGCGTCGACTACGAAATGGCCGGCAAGGACCTGATCGATTCGGTCAAGCTGTCGGGTGAGATCTGCCGCGCGCTCGGCGGCACGCCGCCGGAGGGCTTCAACTACGAGCTTTTCCTCGACGAGAACGGTCAGAAGATTTCCAAGTCGAAGGGTAACGGGCTGACCATCGACGAATGGCTGCGTTATGCCAGCCCGGAAAGCCTGTCGTTGTTCATGTATCGCGAGCCGAAGGCGGCCAAGCGCCTCTACTTCGGCGTCATCCCGCGCACCGTCGACGAGTACCAGCAGCATCTCGATGGCTATCAGCGGCAGGACATGAGGCAGCAACTGTCGAATCCGGTCTGGCATATCCATTCCGGACATCCGCCCAAAGTCGAGATGTCGGTCACGTTCTCCATGCTGCTGACGCTGGTTTCTTCTTCGAACGCGGAAAACGCCGAAACACTGTGGGGCTTCATCGGCCGCTACCGACCGGGCGTCACGGCGCACACGCATCCCAAGCTCAACGCCCACGTGGAATACGCCATTCACTATTTCCGTGACTTCGTGCAGCCGGGGAAGAAATTTCGCCGGCCGAGCGAGGTGGAGCGCGCGGCCTTGATCGATCTGCGCGACGCGTTGTCGAATTTGCCGGCGCAGGCCTCGGCGGAAGAAATCCAGGACGTTGTTTACGAGGTCGGCCGGCGCGAGCCGTTCCTCAATCAGACGAAGAAAGCCAAGGACGGCAAGCCGGGCGTCTCGCTCGACTGGTTCAACATGCTCTACCAGGTGCTGCTCGGTCAGGAGAAAGGGCCGCGCTTCGGCTCGTTTGTCGCGGTCTATGGCCTGCAAAACACCATCGACATGATCGACGGCGCCCTGGCGCGGAGCGCGTAAGTACGCGTGTGAGCTCGACTACTGACTCGCCCACACGATGCGGGCGACCCACACCACCTCGGACATCGGCAGCGTGCGGTCGCGGTGCTCGGCATTGAGCGATTTAAGTTCGACGCTCTTGCCGGTCTTGCGCTTGAGTTCCTTGACCATCACCTCGCCGTCCTTGGTCTTGACCACGACGCGGTCGCCGCGGCGCACGGGCGCAGCCGGCGAGACCACGATAACGTCGCCGTCGCGGTAGGCCGGCTTCATCGAGTTGCCGGAGATTTCCAGCGCGTAGGCATGCTCGTCGGTGACCGAGGGGAAGGCGATTTCTTCCCAGCCCTTGCCGACCGGAAAACCGCCGTCGTCGAAATAACCGCCGGCGCCGGCTTCGGCGAAGCCGATCAGCGGCACGTTCGAAATCGCCACCTTGCCGCTGTCGGTGATCAGGTTGACGAAAGTGTCGACCTTGGTGCTGGTGGCCGCCAGCGCCTTGGCCACCGATTCGGTGGACGGCCAGCGCGGCCGGCCTTCCGGGGTGATGCGCTTGGACTTGTTGAACGTGGTCGGGTCGAGGCCGGCCTTCTTGGCGAGACCGGAAGGCGTCAGCTTGGCGCGCGCGGCCAGCCGGTCGATGGCAGTCCAAATCTGGTTGTGTGTCAGCATGGCAGGTCCGGGGTCCCGGGTGCTTATAAGACTCTAGTCCAATATATAGGAATTATAGCCGTGAGTCGGCCCCCTTCCGCAACCGTTTCCTTGCGCCGTGCCTTGAATAGGCGGCATCCCCGCCGATAGGGTCAAAGTCCGTCCAACCCGGAGCCGAATGCGGTGATCGGTTTTTTCGACCGCCTGTCCCGCCCGCTGATGCGGGCTCTCGACCCGGAGGATGCTCATGCGTTGGCGATCAAGGCCTTACGCTATATGCCGCTGGCGCGGCCGGCGGCCGACGCGCGCGAACTGGGCGTCCGCGCCTTCGGCCTGAATTTCCCCAATCCGGTCGGAATCGCGGCCGGCTTCGACAAGAACGCGCAGGTCCCGGACGCGCTGCTGCGGCTCGGTTTCGGCTTTGTGGAGGTCGGCACGATCACCCCGCTGCCGCAGGCCGGCAATCCGCGCCCGCGCCTGTTCCGGCTCGAATCCGACGAGGGCGTGATCAACCGCCTCGGCTTCAACAACGGGGGCGCCGCGGCGGCGCTCAAGCGGCTGGCCGCGCGCGCCGACGAGGGCGGCATCGTCGGCGTCAATATCGGCGCCAACCGCGACAGCGCCGACCGCAGTAGCGACTATGTGCGGCTCGTCGAAACCTTCGCGGCGGTCGCCAGCTATTTCACCGTCAACGTCTCCTCGCCGAACACGCCCGGCTTGCGCGACTTGCAGCAGGCCAAGGCGCTCGACGATCTGCTTGCCCGCGTGCTCGACGCGCGCGAGCGGGTGCGCCCGCGCGCCGGACCGGTACCAGTGCTGGTCAAGATCGCGCCCGATCTCACGCTGTCGGATCTCGACGACGCGGTCGGCATCGCGCGCAAGCACCGGGTCGACGGCATGATCGTCGGCAACACCACGATCTCGCGTCCCGGCTCCCTGCGCGACCGCGACAAGGCCAGGGAGACGGGCGGGCTGTCCGGCCGGCCGCTTTTCAAGCTTTCGACCCGCATGCTGGCGGAGACCTTCGTGCGTGCCGAGGGGGTGTTTCCGCTGATCGGCGCCGGCGGCGTCGATTCCGGGCCCACGGCTATCGCCAAGATCAAGGCCGGCGCGACGCTGGTGCAGCTTTACACCGGGCTCGTCTACCGCGGCATCGGGGCGGTCACCGAGATCAAGGCCGACCTGCTGGCGGCGCTCAAGCGCGGTCACCGCAATTCGCTGACGTCGATGGTCGGCTCGGATGCGGCGGATATTACGGCGGAGAGTTGGCCGAGTTAGCGTCCGCGCGGCGCATTGACGACGCGCATGATGATCCAGATCGGGATCACGATCACCGCGCCAAGCAGGAAATAGCGCCACAGCCAGCGGAACGCGTCGAAGCCCATGTTCCAGATCGAGCGGATCAGCCGCTCCACGCTGCGCACGATGTCGTACGGATCGAGGCCGAGCGCCGCCAGGACGACGCCGACCAGGATCGACACCAGAATCAGGCGCAGCAGCACCGCTAACGGCGAGCCACCGAATACCTTGGTGACGGTGCCGTTGCTCATCGGTTTTTCTCCTGGGGTGGTCCGGTCTTCGGTCATGTTTCCAGCCTAACACGATTGGCGTGCGCGACTTCAGATATGCTTAGAATCACAGAATGGAACCCGCAACCGCCCTCGATCGGACCGATACCACGCCGCTGCTGCCGGACGTGTTCATCCGCTGGTTTACCGGCCGCGGCTGGGCGCCGCGCCCGCATCAGCTCGAATTGCTCGCCAAAGCGCGGGCAGGGCGTTCGGTGCTGCTGATCGCGCCCACTGGAGGCGGCAAGACCCTGGCCGGCTTTCTGCCGACGCTGGTGGAACTGCACAACGCTGCCGCCGCGCCGCGCCGGCTGGCCTCGGCTGGGCGCGACATCCGCCGCCCACAAGGCCTGCACACGCTTTACATCTCGCCGCTCAAGGCGCTTGCCGTCGACATCGCGCGCAACCTGGAGATCCCGGTGCGCGAGATGGACCTGAACGTGCGGCTGGAAACCCGCACCGGCGACACGCCGGCGTCCAAACGCCAGCGCCAGCGCCGCTATCCGCCCGACATTCTGCTCACCACGCCGGAGCAGGTCGCGCTGCTGCTGGCGTCGGCCGATGCGCCTTATCTTTTCAGTTCGCTCCGTCGCGTGGTGCTCGACGAATTGCATTCGCTGGTCACGTCCAAGCGCGGCGATCTTTTGTCGCTCGGTCTGGCGCGGCTGTTCGGGTTGGCGCCGGACATCGCCACCGTCGGCTTGTCGGCGACGGTGTCCGAGCCCGGCGATCTCGCCCGCTATCTGGTGCCGCAGCCTACGGGCCGCGAGGCGCGTGCCGACCTGGTCGTGGCGCAAGCAGGCGCGCAGCCGCAAGTCACCATGCTCGACACGCAAGAACAGCTACCCTGGGCCGGGCATTCGGCGCGCCACGCGCTCGGCGAAATCTACGCGCTGATCAAGACGCACAAGACCACGCTGGTGTTCGTCAACACCCGCAGCCAGGCGGAATTCCTGTTCCAGGAATTGTGGGGCGCGAACGACGACAACCTCGCCATCGCGCTGCATCACGGCTCGCTCGACGTCGCCCAGCGCCGCAAAGTCGAGGACGCCATGGTAGCCGGAAAATTGCGCGCGGTGGTTTGCACCTCGTCGCTCGATCTCGGAGTTGATTGGGGCGATGTCGATCTTGTCATCAATGTCGGCGCGCCCAAGGGCTGCTCGCGTCTGCTGCAACGAATTGGACGTTCCAACCACCGCCTTGATGAACCTTCGGAGGCGGTGCTGGTGCCGGCCAACCGGTTCGAGGTGCTGGAATGCCGCGCCGCCATCGACGCCGTGGCGGAGAATGCGCAGGACACGCCACCGCTGCGCACCGGCGTGCTCGACGTGCTGGCGCAACACATTCTCGGCCGAGCGGTCGGTGCGCCGTTTCTGTCCGACGAACTCTATGCGGAAGTGCGCTCTGCCGCGCCCTATGCGGCGCTAGCGCGTTCCGATTTCGACGCCGCGGTCGATTTCGTCGCCACCGGCGGTTATGCGCTCAAGGCTTACGAGCGTTTCGCCAAAATCCGGCAGGGGAAGGATGGCCGCTGGCGCATCACCCATCCGCGCGTGGCTCAGCGCTACCGCATGAACGTCGGCACCATCGTCGAGGCCGACATGCTGAAAGTGCGGCTGGTACGCTCGCGGGCTTCGGGCACCATGATCCCGCGCGGCGGCAGGTTGCTCGGCGAAGTCGAGGAATATTTTATCGAGATGCTGTCGGTCGGCGATACCTTCGTGTTCGCCGGCGAGATCCTCAAATACGAGGCCCTGGTCGAAGACGAGGTCTACGTGTCGCGCTCGAGTGCGACCGACCCGAAGGTGCCGGCCTACGAAGGCGGCAAGTTTCCGCTCTCGACCTATCTCGCGGCGCGCGTGCGGTCGATTTTGGCGCACAACGATACCTGGCGCGCCTTGCCCGCCCAAGTGCGCGAATGGTTGGAAATCCAGCAATGGCGCTCGCTGCTGCCGGCCGCCGGGGATCTGCTGGTAGAAACTTTCCCGCGGGCGGCCAAATATTATCTGGTGTGCTATCCGTTCGAAGGGCGGCTTGCGCATCAGACTTTGGGGATGCTGCTCACGCGGCGGCTCGAGCGCGCCGGACAAAAACCGCTCGGCTTCGTCGCCAATGAATATGCGCTGGCGGTGTGGGGCCTGGGCGATCTGGGCTTGCGCATCGCGCGCGGCGACCTGTCGCTCGCCCAATTGTTCGACCAGGACATGCTGGGCGACGATCTGGAAGCCTGGCTCGCCGAATCGGCGCTGATGAAGCGCACCTTCCGCAGTTGCGCCATCATCGCCGGGCTGATCGAGCGGCGCTTCCCGGGCGAGGAGAAATCGCGCCGCCAGCTCACGATCTCGACCGACTTAGTCTACGATGTGCTGCGCAAGCATCAGGCCGACCACCTGCTGCTGCGGGCGGCGCGCGCCGATGCGGCCAGCGGCTTGCTCGACATCAAGCGGCTCGGCGAAATGCTCTCGCGCATCAAGGGCCGAATCGTTCATAAATCGCTCGACCACGTCTCGCCGCTGGCGGTTCCGGTGATGCTGGAGATTGGGCGCGAGACGGTCTATGGCGAGGCGTCAGATTCGCTGTTGGCCGAGGCGGCGGACGAATTGGTGAAGGAGGCGATGCAGTGATTTTGGCGGCACGCAGCGCGGCGCCAGTCCGGAACGAAGGCATTGCCGTTGCCGGCGTTTTCCTGATCGCCGACCCCGACGGTGTGCTTTATTGGCCCGAGCAAGGCCTGCTCGTGGTCGCCGACCTGCATCTGGAAAAAGGCTCGAGTTTCGCCGCCCGTGGCATGTTGCTACCGCCCTACGATACGGCGGCGACGCTGGCGCGCCTTGCCCGCCTGGTCGCGCGCTTCGCGTCGCGTTGCGTGGTGGCGCTCGGCGACAGCTTCCATGACGGCGGCGGTCCGGCGCGGCTTGCCCGCGACGACCGCGAATCGTTACGCGCCCTGCAGCGCGGCCGTGACTGGATCTGGATCGCCGGCAATCACGATCCCGAGCCGGCGGCAGCGATCGGCGGCGTGTTCGAGACGGCGGTAACCGTCGGCGGCCTGACGTTCCGCCATTTGCCGACCGGCGCCGCCGGCGAAATTGCCGGGCATCTGCATCCGGTGGCGCGGGTCGCGCATCGCGGGCGCGCCGTCAGCCGGCGCTGCTTTGCAGCGGACGCAACGCGCCTGGTGATGCCCGCGTTCGGCGCCTTTGCCGGCGGGCTCAACGTGCGCGATGCCGCCTTCGCCGATCTGTTCGGCACATTGAAGTTCACGGCGCATATGCTAGGGGAGCGCAGGCTCTATGCCTTTGCCGCCAAGCGTTGCCTGCCGGATTGAAGTCTATTCTCGCTTGAACACCACGCTCGCGATCCAGCCGGTGAGCAGCGCCATCAGCATAGTGACCAGGCCATACAAGAAGCCGTGGTCGCGCGCGGCGTCGGCGACGTATTGTTCAATGCCCGCCTTGGTCACTTCCAACGCCGAATTGGTGCGCGCCACCATCGCGCCCTCGGCAAACAGCTTGACGTCGAAAGTATATTTGCCGGTCGGCACGTCGGCCGGCAGCGGAATAGCGGTGCGGAATACGGTCGGCGTGAGGAAAGTCACCGCGGCCGCGATTTCGCGGTAAAAGCCCTGCCGGACTTGCAGCCGCACGAACGCCAGCCGGAACGGCTCGTCGCGCACGGTATCGGCAATGTCCGGCCCGATGCGCTGCGGCAGCAGGAAATTGTCGAGCCCGATCTGCAATCGCCGCAAGGTATCCCGCGGTGCGATCTGGGCAACCGGGCGGTTGCTCTGGACGGCGAGATAAGACGGCACGCGCACGAATTCGCGCGAGTCGACATTGACCCAGATGCCGAGCACGCGCTGCTTGCGCCGGGTGCGCAGCGTCTGGCGCGGTCCGGTTACGGTGACGACAAGATCATAGGCGGATCGCAGCGCGGTCTTGCCGGCGTCGGGCTCGATGGTGCCGAACAGCACCAGATTCTCGCCGACGAAGTTCGAATTGATCGCTACCTGCTGGTTCGACAGCGACACCACCAGCCGTTCGGCGGCCGCCGGCTCGGCGCTGCAGGCCAGCATGACCGCCAAGAGGATGAGCGCGGTCCGCCGCATCATTCGCCCCTGACGTAGCGGATCGAGTACAGGTCGTCAGGCTGCACCACCAGCTCGAACGCGAAGCGCAGGCCGACCGCGAAAACCAGGAGGCCGAGCAGGAGGCGCAGCCATTCGCCCCGCATTCGCTGGCCGGTGCGCGCACCGAATTGCGCGCCAACCACGCCGCCGACCATCAGGATCAACGCCAACACCGCGTCGACCAGATGGTTGGTGACCGCATGCATCACCGTCGCCGACGCCATGGTGACGAGGGTGAGCACCATCGAAGTGCCGATCACGGTCGCGGTCGGGACCCGCAGGAAATAGATCAGCATCGGCACCAGCAAAAATCCGCCGCCGATGCCCATGATGGCTCCGACGAAACCGATGGTGAAGCCGATCGCCCAGACCGGAATCGCCGATACGTAGATTTTCGAGCGCTTGAACCGAACCTTGAAAGGCAGCCCGTGGAGCCAGGTATGGTTGCCCGGCCGGCGGATGGTGGCCGGCAGGCCTTGGCGCGCGCGCATCACGGCGCGGACGCTTTCGTAGATCATCAGGCCGCCGACTATCGTTAGCAGCGTCACGTAAGACAGCCCGATCATCAAGTCGAGCTGGTCGAGCGCGCGCAAGGTCGTGAATAGCCAGACGCCGGTCGCCGTGCCGATAATGCCGGCGCCGAGCAGCATCAATGCGAGCGCGATGTCGAGTGCGCGTCGATTCCAATAGGTGATGGCGCCGGTGAACGAGGAAGCGGCGATGTGGCTGGCGACGCTGGCCACCGCCACCGCCGGCGAGACGCCGATGAAGATCAACAGCGGCGTCATCAGGAAGCCGCCGCCGATGCCGAACATGCCGGAAATATAGCCGACCGCGAGCCCCATCCCCAGCACGAGGAAGATGTTGACGGGCATGTCGGCGATCGGAAGATAAATCTGCAAGGGACATCGTCCGGCGTTCACGGCCAATATGCCGCTGGCCGGTCCGCGCCGACGCCGGGGTTCACCTTGCGGTCAACGCCGCGTCTTGCGGGTCCAGCAGCGACTCTGGGCCATCGGTGGAAGCGATCTTAGCGATGAACAAGCCGTCGATCACGCTTTTGCGCGATCGGATGCGCTTGTTCACCGATTTCCTGCCTCGAGGCCGCCGAGCGCCAGCGGCCCGGCCGACCGCGGCTGGGCGCCCGGCGGCGCGCCGGCGGCATGATCCCAGCCGCCCGCCGGCTCATGAACGATGGCGGCGCCTTGCGGCTGCAACTCGGGCACGAAGCTTTTGACCGTTTTCTCGGCGGCGGCGAGCGACGAAGCGTCCATTTGGGCCGCGATATCGTCGCGCTTCTTGGCCGCTTCCCGGTCGCCTTGGGTGGCCGCAAGCGCGAACCATTTGTAGGCCTCGGCAAAGTTCTTGTCGGTGCCGAGGCCGCGCGCGCACAGCACGCCGAGATTGTATTGGCTGTCGGCAACGCCGCGGTTGGCGGCTTTGCGAAACCATTCCGCGGCGGTGGCATAATCCGGCGTGCCGTCGACGCCCTCGGCATAGAGCACGGCGAGATTATGCATCGCCTTGCTGTTGCCCTGCTTGGCGGCGGCGAGATAGAGCCGGCGCGCCTGGGGGAGATCTTTCTTCACGCCCAAGCCCTTTTCCAGCAGGCTGGCATAGCGGAATTGCGCCGGCGCCAGACCCTTGCTGGCGGCGCGCTCGAACCAATGCGCTGCCTGCTCCATGTTGGCCCGCACGCCGCGTCCCTCGGCAAAGCGCTCGGCTACCGTATAGGCGGCGGGAGCGTTGCCGGCGAGCGCCGCGTCGCGCAATTTGGGTCCGCCGATAGCGGCTGGCAGCCCGTCGGCCGTATCCTGGCTTGGCTGTGCCGATGGCGCCGCCAGGCTTTGTGTCGCCGGGCGGGAAATCGATCCGGTGATGTCGTTGTTCGATCCGAGCATGGGCGCAAACAGCGACGGCATCGCCGGTAGAATTTGGTTTGTGCCCGGCGGAGACGTAGCCGCGACGGAGCCGCTGGGCGGCAACGCGTGCGACTCTATTTCCGGCTGCTTCGGCAGGGCGAGCGGGCTGGCGGGAATGCTGGCAGTCGCTTCGGGCGCGGGGGGGTCCACCGCCTCTGTGGTCTCGGGATCTGAAGCGGGCAGTTCCGCCGTTTGGGTTGTGGATTTGCCGAGATTGAACACGTTGCCGGCGATCTGGGCCGATCCGACCACGATGGCGATGATGCTGGCCGCGACGAACAGAGATTTGACCCGCTTCATCATTTTGGCGCGCAGCGATGCGGTTTCGGGCCCTAGCGCGTCGGATGACAGCTCCGCACGCGGGCGTGCGTCGGGCAGTTGGCCGGCGGCCTGAGCGGCGCGGCGCGCGGCGGCGATGAAGCTGGATTTTCCGCCAGGCGCGGCGGCGGGTGCGGCGCCGCCGAGAGCGGCCTGCGAGGCGGCAATGCGGGCGGCCGGATTGGCTTGCAAAGTCGGCGGTCCGGAGCCGGGCTCGAGCGGCTCGTCTTCCGTCGGACCGGAAGTGATCGGCATCTGGGGACCCGCCGGCGAGCGCCGAGGCGTAAGCGATGGCGCGATCGCCGTTGACGGCGTAGGCATCGCCGGCGCCAGGTCGGGCGCGTCGGTGACCGTACGGACCGGCTGAACGTCGCGGTCGGTCTCCCCGCGCGCGCTCGTGTCGCCGCGAATGTCATTTTCAATTGAGGTGAGACGGTCGACGACATGGCCAAGCGTGTCATGCACCGCTTCCAGCGCATCGTGGGTGCGGGCGATATCGTGCTTGAGGTCGTCGACCTGCGGCAGGCTCTGCTCGCGCAATCCGCCGGCTTCCTTGTTGGTCCGCATATCTTCGATGTGGACCAGAAGATCGGCGACGCCGCGTTCGATCCCTTCCAGATGGCTGAGGCGGGAGTCGGAAGCGTCGAGCTTTTCCACCAGCTGGACGATGCGATCTTCGAGATGGCCGAAGGCATCGTCGCGGCCGCGCGTGTTCTGCATCTGCTCGATCTTTTCGAGCAGCGATTCCATTAGTGCTTCCAACTGCGACGGTGCGGCTGCGCCGAATTGCGCGCGATCGGCCAGCATGTCCGCGAGTGCGGCAATGCGATGCTCGAGATGGCTGAACGCGTCGCCAGTACCGCGCGAGGTTTGCTCGATCTTGTCGTGCAGCGATTCCAACATCGCTTCAAGCCGCGACGGCGCTCCATCGTGGCTTTGCGTGCGCTCGGCCAGCACGTCCGAGAGCATGGAAATGCGGTGTTCGAGATGGCTGAACGCCTGGCCGCCGGTTCCGGCGCCGGCCATGGATTCGATCTTATCGCCCAGCGCCTGCACCTCGGCGGCAAGTCTGCCCACCGTCTCGTCGGAGGCTATATGATTGGTCATTTCGCGCAGCGTGACGATGTGGCTTTCGAGCTGCGCCAGGGTCGCGGGGTCGTTCTGGCCGACAATGAGATCGATCTTGTGCGCGACGCCGGCTATTGCGGCGTTGAAGCCGACCAGATTTTCCGCCGGCATCAGTCCGTGTAACGCGTCGCGTACTTCGGCAAGTCCCTGTTCGATGCCGCCGAGCGCGGCGGAATCGATGCCGGCATGGCGGCCCTCGGCGATGCGCCGGTCGAGGTCGTAGATCTGCCTTTCGATGGCTTCGAGGGCGCGGCGCGGCATCGCCTCGCTGAGCATGCGGCCGATGTCGCTGAGCTCGTCGCGCAAGTCATGGATCGCCTGCTCGATATCCGGTTTGCGCAGCGTCTCGATCTGGGCGGTAATTTGGCGCAGTTGGCCTTCCAGGCCCGACAGATCCTGCGCCGGCGGCGGTGCTGGCGCGACGGAAGCGGCCGCTGGCGGCTGTGATTTACGTACGGGCGGCGGGGCGGCGATGACAGCGGTCTCCTGCGGCCTTGGCTGTGACGCGGCCGGCGGGACGGCAATGGATTCAGGCGGCTGTTGCCGCGGTGCCGGCGCGGCCTCGCCGTTCAGCACGCGTTGGCGCGCCACGATCTCGGCGACGGCGCGCTCGAGACTGGGCGGCAATCGCACGCTCGGCATTTCCGGATTTGTCGTCGTCGTCGGCAATTCGGCGGCCGGCGGATCATCGGGTTCTTCGCGGCTGCGTTTTGGCGCATAGGCTGCGGGTCCCGTGCGCGTGAGTTGCTCGAAGCGCTGCGTAAGATCGTCAAGCCGGTGGTTTACCGCGGCGATATCGTCATCCCGAATTTGGCCACCGGCCGGAGCGGGCGATTGCACGCCTGCCAGCTCGGCTTGGCGGATGATCATGGTGTTGAGCCAATCTTCCAGCGACATGCCGGCACGACGCGCCGCTTGTTCGGCGGTTTCGCGGGTTTCCGGACGGATCTCTTTGGGGCCCCACGGGACGCCAAATTTCATTGCTCGCACCCACGTTCAAGGCGGAGGTGAATGAGCCTCAGGGCTCGCCGTGGAACCGCCACGCCTTAACAACGAATGGATAACGGCGCGGTCCGCAGTCCTCTCCCCTACTTTTTGCTGGTCAGGGTAAATACCGGGTTAACGATCGGACCGAAGTGCCGGAATTTGCCCGCGGTTTTGGTCGCCGCGGCCGCGGGCGGTAGCTTAACGCCGCTGTAATCCGGATGCGCGATGGTTTGGCCGCCGCGTGCGCGCTTGGCGATAGCCGCGGCCATTCTTGAACTGGTCGCAATCGCCCAATAGTTAACGATTCGTTAACCGCGTGGGCTGGACGCCGGGAGGGACGGATGCCGAGCTATAAAGCCCCTGTGGACGAGACGTTGTTCCTGTTGAATGACGTCTTCCATCTGGACCGGTACGGCAGTCTTCCCGGTTTCGGCGACGCCTCGGCGGATGTCGTGGAAGCGGTGCTGCGCGAGGCGGCCAAGTTCAGCGAAGAAGTCCTCACCCCGCTCAACCGCGTCGGCGACACAGAAGGCTGCAAGCGCGGCGCCGACGGCAGCGTCAGCACGCCGGCGGGCTTCAAGGAAGCCTTCACGCATCTGGTCGAGGGCGGCTGGATCGGCATTTCCGCGGCGGCCGAGTTCGGCGGCCAGGACCTGCCGGCGACGCTCACCGTCGCGGTGAACGAAATGTTCTGTTCGGCCAACATGGCCTTCGCCATGTATCCGGGGCTGACGCAAGGCGCCATAGCCGCGCTGCTCGCGCACGCCGCGCCCGAGCTGAAGACGAAATACCTGCCGAAAATGGTCGCCGGGCAATGGACCGGCACAATGAATTTAACCGAGCCGCATTGCGGCACCGATCTCGGCCTGTTGCGCACCAAGGCAGTGAAGCAGACCGACGGCAGCTACAAGATCACCGGCACCAAGGTCTTCATCTCCGCCGGCGAGCACGATCTTTCCGACAACATCGTGCATCTGGTGCTGGCGCGCATCGAAGGCGCGCCCACCGGCACCAAGGGCATCTCGCTGTTCGTGGTGCCCAAGATGACGGTCGAGGACGACGGCTCTCTCGGCGCGAGCAACGGCGTCACCTGCGGCTCGATCGAAGAGAAGATGGGCATCCACGCCAATTCGACCTGCGTGATGAATTACGACGGGGCCACCGGCTGGTTGGTCGGCGAGGAGAACCGGGGCCTGCCAGCAATGTTCACGATGATGAACGAGGCTCGTCTCGGCGTCGGCGTGCAAGGCCTGGCGCTATCGGAGGTCGCCTACCAGAACGCCGCGATTTACGCCAAGGAGCGCCTGCAAGGCCGCGCGCTGTCGGGCGCCAAATATCCCAACAAACCGGCCGATCCGATCATCGTGCATCCGGACGTGCGCCGCACGCTGATGACGATCCGTGCCTTCAACGAAGCGGGCCGCGCGCTGGTGCTGTGGACCGCGCTCAAGGGCGACGTCGCCCGCCGTTCGCAGGACGACAAGGAGCGCCAGAGCGCCGACGATTTCATGGGTCTGCTCACGCCGGTGGTCAAAGGCGTACTGACCGATCAGGGCTTCGCCAACACGGTAATGGCGCAGCAGATGTTCGGCGGCCACGGCTACATCGCCGAGCACGGCATGGAACAGTTCGTGCGTGATGCCCGCATCGCCATGATCTACGAGGGCGCCAACGGCATCCAGGCGCTCGATCTGGTCGGCCGAAAAATCGGCAAGGACGGCGGCCGCGCCCTGATGGCGTTTCTCAACGAGGTCGGCGGCTTCATCAAGGAGAAAAGCGCGGACGACGGCATGAAGCCGTTGGTCACGCCGCTCGGCGTTTCGCTCGGCCACCTGCAGCAGGCTTCGATGTGGTTCATGCAGAACGCCATGGCCAAGCCCGACAATGCCGGCGCCGGCGCCACCGACTACATGCACATGTTCGGGCTGGTCGCGCTCGGCTACATGTGGTGCCGGATCGCCGAAGCCGTGCTTGCGAAACCGGCCAATGGCGCCGCACCTGGCATGAAAAGCAAGCTCGTCACCGCGCGCTTCTTCATGGAGCGCATGCTGCCGGAAACGGCCACGCACTTCGCCCGCATCCAGTCGGGCGCAGGCGCCATCATGGAATTGCCCGACGAGGCGTTCTAGCGTTTTGCGCATGATCCCGAAAATTGGGAACCGGTTTTCGTAAAACATCATGCGCAAACAAAGGGACTAAGTCAGCGCCGCCGCCTCGATGGTTGCCGACATGCGTAGCGTTGGCGGCGCGGTCGGCGATTTCATCAGCGCGTTGCCGTCGAAAGCGCCGTCGGGGCAGACAAACTCAAACGCGGCGAGAATGCGGTCGATGCTGTGTCCGCCGCTCGTGTAGGGCAGCAGCAGCCGTTCGTAATAGACCAGCCGTCCGTTGCGGTCGGTGACGTCATGGATGGTGTAGACCGGACTGCCGGTCTCCAGCGCCCGATGATAGGGCGCCAGACCCTCGGCGTGGTGCGCCGCCGGAATGATCTGGTCGAGATATTTCCCGTGACAATCGGACGATCCATAGACTTGGCCGATGGTCACGCCGTGAAATAGCACTCGGAACCGCGCCGTGCCGTCGCCGCCGCTGACCTCCAGAAAGCTCAGATTGGCGGCGACGCGGGATAAGTCCTCGGCTTCCACAACCTGCCACTTTGGAACGCGATGCGGCCCTTGATTTCGTTTCCAGGATTTCAGAAGCCAGCGCTGATTGATCGCGCGGACGACGTCCGGCCGCGCCACAGAAAACTGCATCAAAGAATCCCCCACTTATCCCGGCGGCGCAGACTTTTTCCGTTTGCCGCCAATTGTCAACTACCGGCAAGCCGTTTTATTCCACACGCGGCAAGGCACTGCCGCGAGGTCCATACTTTGGTTTTTCAGGCGCCTTGCGCGAGCAAAGGCCGGCCGCGCGAACGCAGCAGGAGGAAGGTTGCGATCGAAACGTTGAGTAGGTTCCAGGCCAGCCCGTTGAGGAAAGCGGCCTGATAAGAGCCGGTGAGATCGAAAATCGCGCCCGATAACCAGCCGCCCAGCGCCATGCCGAACACAGTCGCCATGATCACCAGGCCGACGCGCGTGCTGGCTTGCTCGGATGGAAAATATTCACGCACGATGATGGCGTAGCTCGGCACGATGCCGCCCTGGAACAGGCCGAACAGCGCCGAGATGACGTAGAGCGACGTGAGGCCATCGAAGAACAAATAGAAGAACAGCGCCGTTCCCTGCAGCACCGAGCCGAGCAGCAGCGTGCGCACGCCGCCGATGCGGTCAGCGATGAAGCCGGACGCAACCCGGCTGACGATGCCGAAGCCGAGCATCAATGACAGCATGTCGGCGCCGCGCGCCACGCCGTAACCGAGATCGCCGCAATAGGCGACGATGTGAACCTGCGGCATCGACATCGCCACGCAGCATGACAGGCCAGCGATGAACAGGAGAATTTGCAAAGCGCGCGGCGACAACGGCAAGCCCGCCTGCCGGCGCGCCGCCTCGGCGCTGGCGGCCGCGGCGTGCTGCTCGCCGATCCGCCGCCGCAATGCCAGCGACAGCGGAAGCATTGTGGCGAGGCAGAACATGCCGATGCCGATGTAAGTCGCGCGCCAGCCGTCGCTGGCGATGAAATGCTGCACCACCGGCGGCCAGATCGTGCCGGCGAGATAATTGCCGGCGGCGGCAATGGCGACCGCGATGCCGCGGCGGCGCGTGAACCAGTGCGAGATATCCGCCATCAAAGGCCCGAAGGTGGCCGAGCAACCGAAACCGATCAGCAACCCGTGGGCAATCGCCACTTGCCAAAGCGTGGCGGCGTTACCAACCGCGATATAGCCGGCGCCGAGCGCCAGCGTGCTGACGATGATCGGCACGGTGATGCCGAAACGGTCGGCGAGCCGGCCCATGACGACGCCGCCAGCGGCAAAGCCGAGCATGGTCAGCGTATAGGGCATCGATGCCGCGGCGCGATCGACGCCGAATTCCGTCTGGATCGCGGGCAGGGCGACCACCACCGACCACATGCCGACGCCGCCGATGGTGCTGAGCACGACGGCCGCCGTCAGCCGCAACCACGCTGCGGTGGACTCGGTCGGGTCCGGCTCGGCCCCACCTGCGGCTGTATGTATTCGAATCACGGTGAGGACATATCCGGCTACAGATGCCAGGCGCTCCTAGCATTCCAGTGCCGGCGCGGCCAGCCGAAAGCCGCCGGCTGCTTCCTTATAATTATTCTAAGACACTGAAATAATTCGTCTATTTACTTGATTTAGGTCATGGTTCCGGCCAGATGAGAGTGGCAATGATAATCATATGCAGGAAGCAGTCATGAGCGGGAACGGTCCGGTGGCGCCCTTAGGCTTGGCGCGGAAGGGATTCCGCGGCCGCATCGACACCATTGCCGCGGCCGATACCGCTTCCAATCATAAGGCGGTGGAACTCGAGCGGCGTCTGCTCGAACTGGGATTCGTTGAGGGCGCCCTGGTCGAGATTCTGCATGAAGGCCCACTCGGCCGCGATCCGATCGCGGTGCGGGTCAACGACACCACAATCGCGCTCCGGCGCCGCGAAGCGATGGCCGTTCTGGTGGCCTGACGGGACCGACATCGTGACGACTGCGAGCGAAACAACCGCGTGGCGATTTGCCCTGGTAGGGACGCCGAACAGCGGCAAGACCGCGCTGTTTAACGCGCTCACCGGCAGCCGGCAGAAGGTCGCGAATTATCCCGGCGTCACCGTCGAACGCAAGGCCGGCATCATCCACACGCCGGGCGGCCATCGCGTCGATCTAATCGACCTGCCCGGAACCTATTCGTTGCGCGGGCGCAGCCCCGACGAAGAGATCACGCGCGACATCGTGCTCGGCCGGCTCGCCAGCGAGGCGGCGCCCGACCTTTTGCTTTGCGTCGCCGACGCCACCAACCTGCGCGTCGCGCTGCGGCTGGTGATCGAGCTCAAGCAGATCGGCCGCCCGCTGATGCTCGTGCTCAACATGATCGACATCGCCCGCCGCCGCGGCATCGAAATCGATCTCGTCAAGCTGTCGAAAGAACTCGGCGCGCCGGTCGTCACCTCGACCGCCGTGCGCCGCGGCGGCACCGAGGACTTGATGCGGCGCATCGACGCGATGGCTGCGGGCGCCTCCGAGACAAGCATCCCGAACACTTGGAAGCCGCCATCGGCGTCGGATCTGCGCGCCGCCCAGCGCGAGGCCGACCGTATCATCCAAGTCGCCGTCGGCCAGCCGTCGAGGCCGGAGACGTTGACCGGACGGGTAGACGCCGTGCTGCTGCATCCGGTCGCCGGGCTGATTACGCTGCTGGTGCTTCTGTTTATCCTGTTTCAGGGGGTGTTCACCGGCGCCAAGCCGCTGATGGATTTGATCTCGGCCGGTTTCGACGCGCTCGGCGCCATGGCGCACGACGCGCTCCCGGCCGGCCTGCTGCAAAGCTTCATCCAGAACGGCGTGATTTCCGGCGTCGGCAGCGTGCTCGTCTTCCTGCCGCAGATTTTGATCTTGTTCCTGTTCATCCTGCTGCTCGAAGATCTCGGCTACATGGCACGCGCCGCGTTCCTGATGGACCGCATCATGGGCGGTGCCGGATTGCATGGCCGCGCCTTCATTCCGCTGCTGTCGAGTTTCGCCTGCGCCATCCCCGGCATCATGGCGACGCGGGTAATCGACAATCGGCGCGACCGCTTGACGACGATTTTGGTGGCGCCGCTGATGACCTGCTCGGCGCGCATTCCGGTCTACACGCTGATCATTTCCGCCTTCATCCCCGACAAGCAAGTCTTCGGTTGGGTCGGGTTGCAGGGACTGGTGATGTTCGGACTCTATGCCGCCGGCATTTTTAGCGCGCTCGCGGTGTCGTTCGTGGCCAATCGTTTCTTTTGGCGCGAGAACGTCACCCCGCCCTTCATGATCGAACTGCCGGACTACAAGATGCCGCGCCTGCCCAATGTCGCGATGGGCCTCTACATGCGGGCGATGATGTTCCTCAAGCGCGCCGGCACCACAATTTTCTCGATGATGGTGCTGATCTGGTTCCTGGCGTCGTTTCCGCGTCCGCCGGCCGGCGCCGCAGAACCGGCGATCAATTTCAGCCTGGCGGCGATGATCGGCCATTGGATCGAGCCGCTGCTCGCTCCCGTCGGCTTCAATTGGCAGATCAGCGTCGTCTTAATCCCCGGCATGGCGGCGCGGGAAGTTGCCGTGGCCTCGCTCGGCACGGTCTACGCCATCGAGGGCGGCAAGGACGTCGCGGCCCAGATCGGCCAGACCTTGGCCGGCCAGTGGAGTCTCGCTACCGCGCTGTCGCTGCTGGTCTGGTACATTTTCGCACCGCAATGCGCGTCAACGCTAGCGGTCATCAAGCGCGAGACCGGCAGCTGGCGCTGGATGGTGATCACCTTCGCCTACATGCTGGGGCTGGCCTATGCCGCGTCGTTCATTACCTACAACGTCGCGGTAGCGCTGGGCGCCGGCTGAAAACAACCGTCCAGGTTTTTTGGCCCTCGCGCGAATACTTTGCTGGCCCTATGGTGGGCGCGCCAGGTGATTCCAATGGATGCCCTCAATCTTCCGCGGCCGGAGTGGATGACCGAGGATCTCGTCCTGCTCGAGGAGCAGGCGCGCCGCTTCATCACGCAAGAATTCGCCCCCCATATCGACCGCTGGCACGAAGCCGGCATGTACGAACGCGAGGTCTGGACCAAGGCCGGCGAGGCCGGCCTGCTCTGTGCATCGATGCCGGAAGAATACGGCGGGTCCGGCGGCAGCTTCGCGCATGAGGCGGTGATCAATCGCGAACTCTCGCTCGCCGGCTTCGACACTTTCGGCGCGCCGCTGCATTCCGGCATCGTCGCGCCCTACATCCTGCATTACGGCACCGAGGAGCAGAAGAAGCGCTGGCTGCCGAAGCTCGCCACCGGCGAACTGGTCGGCGCCATCGCCATGACCGAGCCCGGCACCGGAAGCGACCTGCAAGGGGTGTGCGCCACCGCCAAGAAATCGGGCAACGGCTATGTGCTCAACGGCTCGAAAACCTTCATCACCAACGGCCAGCACGCCAATCTGATCATCGTGGTTGCCAAGACCGACCCCAAAGCCGGCGCCAAGGGCACCTCGCTTGTGGTGGTGGAAACCAACGACGCGCAAGGCTTCCGTCGCGGCCGCAAACTCAAGAAGCTCGGCATGGATTCCGCCGACACCTCGGAATTGTTCTTCGAGGACGTCAAGCTGCCGGCCGAGGCGCTGCTCGGCACCGAGGAGGGCCAAGGCTTCTACCAACTCATGAAGGAACTGCCGCAGGAGCGGCTGATTGTCGCCGTGCACGCGGTGGCAATGATGGAGCGCGCGCTCGCGCTCACCGTCGATTACGTCAAGCAGCGCAAAGCCTTTGGCAAGACGATCATCGAATTCCAGAACACCCAGTTCGAGCTTGCCGCCTGCAAGACCGACACCACCATCGCCAAGGTCTTCCTCGACCACTGCATCGGCCAGCATGTCGAGGGCAAGCTCGACACCGTCACCGCCTCGATGGCCAAATACCGCCTCACCGACACCCAGGCCGATGTGATCGACCGCTGCCTACAAATGTTCGGCGGTTATGGCTATATGGACGAATACCCGATCTCGCGCCTGTATCGCGATGCGCGGGTGCTGCGCATTTATGCCGGCACCAACGAGATCATGAAGCTGCTGATCGCGCGCAGTCTATAGAACCTGCGCAGGAGAACGCCGATGCCGGATGCATTCATTTACGACCACGTGCGCACGCCGCGCGGCCGCGGCAAGGCCGACGGGGCCTTGCACGAGGTGACGGCGCTCAATCTGGCGGCGCAGACGCTGGCCGCGGTCAAGGACCGCAACAAGCTCGATCCGAAGCTGATCGACGACGTGGTGCTGGGTTGCGTCGATCCGGTCGGCGAGGCCGGCGGCGACATCGCGCGTGCCGCAGCGTTGGTGGCGGGCTTCGGCGACGGCGTGCCGGGCATCCAGATCAACCGCTTCTGCGCCTCGGGACTCGATGCCGTGAATTTCGCCGCCGCCGAGATCATGTCGGGCCAACACCAGATGACGATCGGCGGCGGCGCCGAATCCATGAGCCGCGTCGGCATCGGCGCCTCCGGCGGAGCCTGGCCGGTCGATCCGTCGATCGCGGTCGCAACTTATTTCCTGCCGCAAGGCATTTCCGCCGATCTGATCGCCACCAAATACGGCTTCTCGCGCGACGACGTCGACGCCTACGCGGTCGAGAGCCAGAAGCGCACCGCCAAGTCCTGGGACGAGGGCCGCTTCAAGAATTCCGTGATCGCCGTGAAGGACTGCAACGGGCTCACCATCCTGGCCAAAGACGAGCACATGCGTCCCTCGACCACCATGCAGACGCTTGCCGCGCTGGCGCCGTCCTTCGTGCAGATGGGCGAGATGGGAGGTTTCGACGCCGTCGCCGTGCAGCGTTACCCCGAAGTCGAGACCATCAATCACGTGCATACGCCGGGCAATTCCTCCGGCATTGTCGATGGCGCCGCGGCGGTGCTGATCGGCAGCAAGGAAGCGGGTCAGGCGGCGGGTTTGAAACCGCGCGCGCGCATCCGCGCCTTCGCCAATGTCGGCTCCGAGCCGGCGATCATGCTCACCGGGCCGATCCCGGTGACCGAAAAGGTGCTCAAGAAAGCCGGCATGGCAATCGGCGACATCGATCTGTTCGAGCTTAACGAGGCCTTCGCCTCGGTGGTGTTGCGCTACATGCAGGCGTTCGACATCCCGCACGACAAGATGAACGTCAACGGCGGCGCCATCGCCATGGGTCATCCGTTGGGGGCGACCGGCGCCATGATCCTCGGCACCGTGCTCGACGAACTGGAGCGGCGCGATCTGTCGACCGCGCTGGTCACGCTCTGCATCGGCATCGGCATGGGTACGGCCACCATCATCGAACGCGTTTAATCGGGGCGGGCAATGCCAAAGGTCGATATCGCCAAAGTGCCGGTGAAAAGCGGCACGTTCTATCCCGCGCAATTCCAGGCCGATTGCAAAGGCCGGCACAAGCAGGCGCTGGGCGATGCGATCGGCTTGACGCAGTTCGGCGTCAACATCACGCGCATCGAGCCAGGGCAGACTTCCGCGCTGCGGCATTGGCATGAGCAGGAAGACGAATTCATCTACATGCTGGAAGGTGAGCTGGTGCTGGCCGAGAATGACGGCGAGGTCGTGCTCAAGGCGGGCGACGCCGCCGGCTTCAAGGCCGGCAGTGGCGTCGCCCATCGCCTGATCAACCGCAGCAATCGCGACGCGGTCTATTTCGAGGTCGGCACCCGGGCCAAAACCGAACGCGTGCACTATCCGGACGTCGATCTGGAGCTTGTGCGCGACGAAAAGGGCCGCCGCTATCAGCGCCGCAACGGCGAGCCATATCCGCCATAGGAACCTGAGGCCATGAGCAACTTCAAACTCGACGTCGACGCCGACGGCATCGCGCTGGTCACCTGGGACATGGCCGACCGCTCGATGAACGTCATCACCATGGACGTGATCGCCGAGCTTGGTGAAATCGTCGAGAAGGTTTCGACCGACCCCGCCATCAAGGGCGCGGTCATCACCTCCGGCAAGGATGCCTTTTGCGGCGGCGCCGATCTCACCATGCTGGAGCGCATGGGCTCGATTTACGCCGACTTGGCGAAGACCAAAGGCGCGGAGGCCGCCGCCGCATACGTGTTCGACGAAAGCCGCAAGCTGTCGCAGCTCTATCGCCGCATCGAGACCGGCGGCAAGCCGTGGGTCTGCGCGCTCAACGGCACGGCGATGGGCGGCGGCTTTGAACTCGCGCTCGCCTGCCATCAGCGCATCGCCGCCGACAATCCAAAGACACGGCTCGGCCTGCCCGAGATCAAGATCGGATTGTTTCCGGGCGCCGGCGGCACCCAGCGCATCGCGCGCATGTTGCCGCCCGCCGACGCGCTGCAATATCTGCTCAAGGGCGACCAGCTCAAGCTCGACCGCGCCAAGGCGATGAAGCTGGTCGACAACGTCGTGCCGCAAGCCGACTTGGTCAAGACGGCGAAGGATTGGATCAAGGCGGGCGGCAAGCCGCAAGCGCCGTGGGACGTAAAGGGTTTCAAGCTGCCGGGCGGGCCGGTCTATTCGAAAGCCGGCATGATGACCTTCATGCCGGCCAACGCGATCTACCGCCGCGAGACTTACGACAATTATCCGGCCGCGCGCGCGATTCTGCAGGTGGTCTATGAAGGCTTGCAACTGGACATGGATACCGCGCTGCGCGTCGAGTCGCGCTGGTTCGCCAAGATCCTGCGTTCGCCGGAAGCGGCCGTCATGATCCGCTCGCTGTTCGTCTCCATGCAGGAGTTGAACAAGGGTGCGCGCCGTCCGGCCAATGTACCGGCGGCAGCCCTGAAGAAGATCGGCGTGGTCGGCGCTGGCTTCATGGGCGCCGGCATCGCGCAGGTGAGCGCGGCGGCGGGCTTGGCTGTGGTTCTGATCGACCGCGACCAGGAGACCGCCGACAAGGGCAAAGCGAACTTGCACAAGGCGCTCAGCGACCGCGTCAACAAAGGCCGCATGAAATCGGCCGAGCGCGACGGGCTGCTCGCGCTGATTACGCCGACGCCGGACTACGGCGCGCTAAAGGATTGCGATCTCGTCATCGAGGCGGTGTTCGAGGATCGCAAAGTAAAGTCCGAGGTGATCGCAAAAATTCAGGCCGTGATCGGCGCCGGCACGGTGTTTGCCTCCAACACCTCGACCCTGCCGATCACCTCACTCGCCGCCGAGTTCAAGGAGCCGCCGCGGTTCATTGGGATCCACTTCTTCTCGCCGGTCGACCGTATGATGCTGGTCGAGCTTATTCTCGGCAAGGAGACCGGCGATAAAGCGCTTGCCGTGGCGCTCGATTACGTGCGCGCGATCCGCAAGACGCCAATTGTCGTCAATGACTCGCGCGGTTTCTACACCTCGCGCGTCGTCGGCACTTACATCCGCGAAGGTCATCTGATGCTGGCGGAAGGCGTGCCGGCCGCGATGATCGAAAATGTCGGCCGTATGGCCGGCATGCCGGTCGGCCCGCTCTCGCTCAACGACGAGGTGGCGGTCGATCTGGCCTGGAAAATCCTCAAGGCCACGGAAGCCGATCTTGGGTCCGGGGCCATCGATCCGCGCCAGAAGGCGCTGCTGGAGGAAATGGTCGAGAAGCGCGGCCGCTTCGGACGCAAGAACGGCAAGGGCTTTTACGACTACGCGCCCGGCGCGCCGAAAAAACTGTGGCCGGGGCTCGCGGAGTTGCAGGGAAAGAAGCTCGATCCCGACACCATCGACATCGAGGAATTGAAACTGCGCCTGCTCGGCATTCAGGCTCTGGAGACCGCGCGCTGCTTCGAGGAGAAGGTGCTCACCGACGTGCGCGAGGCCGACGTCGGCTCGATCCTCGGCTTCGGCTTCGCGCCGTTCTCCGGCGGCACGCTGTCGTGGATCGACAGGATGGGGACGAAGAAATTCGTCGCGCTTTGCCGAACGCTGGAGAAGAAATGCGGCGCGCGCTTCGCGCCCTCGAAGCTGCTCATCGAGATGGCGGATAAGGGCGAGAGCTTCTACGGCCGCTTCGCGCCGGGGAAGAAGAAGGAAGCGGCGTAGTTTCTTATTTCCTCTCCCGTCGGGAAGGAAGAGTCACATCACTACTGTCAGCTTCTTCGCTGCCCGCGTCACGCCAGTATAAAGCCAGCGCTCGCGGCTGTCGGGAAACGCGAAGCTTTCGTCGAACAGTACGACGTCGTCCCATTGCGAGCCTTGCGCCTTGTGCACGGTCAGCACATAGCCGTAGTCGAACTCGTCGTAGGGCTTGCGGCGCGGCCAGTCGACCTGCTCGATGCCACCCGAAAAACATTCCGGCCGCACCGATACCTTTACGCCGCGCAGGCCGCTGTCGTCGTCCGGCAGAAGCCGCATCGTCATGATGCCGGTGCGGCGTGCGCCGCGCTCCTTCACAGACCATAGCGAGCCGTTGAAAAGCCCCTTCTTGCGGTTGTTGCGCAGGCAAACGAGCTTGTCGCCGGCCGAGGGCATCTTGTCCTCGAAGCCGCGGCGCTCGCGCATCCGGATGTTATAGGCGCGCCGTGTGGCGTTGCGCCCGACCAGAACCTGGTCGGCCTCTAGCACGCGGTGCGGATCGAGATCGGCCTTGGCGATCACTTCGGTCTCGCCGTAGCGGCCGGGCTCGAGATACTCGCCGGCGCGAATGTCCATCGACAGGCGGATGATCGGGTTATCCGCGGCTTGGCGGTGGACTTCGGTCAACATGACGTCCGGCTCGGCCTCGGTGAAAAAGCCGCCGCCTTGGACCGGCGGCAGTTGCGCCGGATCGCCCAGCACCAAGAGCGGCACGCCGAACGACAGCAGATCGCGGCCGAGTTCGGCGTCCACCATCGAGCATTCGTCGATGATGATCAACGCGGCCTTGGATGCCGGCGCTTCGTCCCACAGGTCGAAGTTGGGAATTTCCTCGCCGCTCTCGCGCGCCCGGTAGATCAGGCTGTGGATGGTGGAGGCGCCCTTGCAGCCCTTGCCGCGCATCACCGAGGCGGCCTTACCGGTGAAGGCGGCAAACTTCACCTCGCCGTCGGCCTGCTCGGCGAGGTGACGGGCGAGGGTAGTCTTGCCGGTGCCGGCATAGCCGAACAGGCGGAACACCTGCGGCGTGCCGTTGGCGCCCGGCTTGGCCTTGAGCCAGGTCGCGACCGCATTGAGCGCGGCATCCTGATGGGGCGAAAAACTCGGCATACCCGTGGGGTTGGCAAATCCGGTGGCTGGATTTTGAGGTAGAGAACGAAACTAGAACAATGTCAACGTGGCCCGTCGCCAGCGCGCACGCGGAGGCGCCAGGCCGGCAAAAAAAATCACATGAATGCAATTGCATGGCTCCCGCGCGGTCACGGTTTCCGTGCATTGCCCTTTCCACCTTGCCATGTTTAAGGTCGCGGCCTTTTTCGCGCATGATCCCGAAAAGTGGGTACCGGTTTTCGGAAAAGATCATGCGCAAACGAAAACTAGCCGGAAGCTTGCATGGCTCGTGACCAGATCGACATGACCCCGATCGAGACGCGCGACGAACTCGTCGCCTGGCTCGCGGCGGGCTGCAAGCCGAAGTCGCAATTCCGCGTCGGCACCGAGCACGAGAAATTCGCTTTTACCGAGCAGGACCACCGGCCGGTGCCCTATGCCGGCCGGCGCAGCATCCGCGCGCTGCTCGAAGGCCTGCACGACATTCTCGGCTGGGAGCCGATCATGGAGGGCGAGAACATCATCGGCATGTTCGACGTCACGCATGGCGGCGCGATTTCGCTGGAGCCCGGCGGCCAGTTCGAGCTGTCCGGCGCGCCGGTGCAAAACGTGCATCAGACCGCCTCCGAACTGATGGCGCATCTGGCGCAGGTGCGCGAGGTGGCCAAGCCCTTGGGGATTGGCTTCCTCGGCCTGGGCATGACGCCGAACTGGACGCGCGCCGATATGCCGATGATGCCGAAGGGCCGCTACCGCATCATGACGAATTACATGCCGAAGGTTGGGCACTTCGGCCTCGACATGATGTACCGCACCTGCACCGTGCAGGCGAACCTCGACTTCTCCTCGGAAGCCGACATGGTGAAAAAGCTGCGCGTGGCGCTGGCGCTGCAGCCGGTGGCGACCGCGCTGTTCGCCAACTCGCCGTTCACCGAAGGCAAGCCGAACGGCTTTCTCTCGTTCCGCTCGCAGATATGGACCGACACCGACGCCGACCGCTCCGGCATGCTGCCCTGGGCGTTCGAGGACGGCATGGGTTTCGAGCGCTGGGTCGATTACGCGCTCGGCGTGCCGATGTATTTCGTCAAGCGCGGCGACAATTATATCGACGTCGCCGGCAAGTCGTTCCGCGATTTCTTCGCCGGCAAGCTGGCCGAGCTGCCGGGCGAGCGGCCGACCATTTCCGACTGGGCCAATCATCTGAGCACGATATTCCCCGAGGTGCGGCTCAAGCGTTACCTGGAAATGCGTGGCGCCGACGGCGGGCCGTGGCGGCGCCTGCCGTCGCTTGCCGCCTTTTGGGTTGGGCTGCTTTACGACGAGGATTCGCTCTCGGCTTGCTGGGACATGGTGAAAGGCTGGAGCGCGGCCGAGCGGCAAAAATTACGAGACGATGTGCCCAAGCTTGGCTTTGCCGCCGAGATTCGCGGCCGCAACGTGCTCACGCTGGCGCAGGAGACGCTGCGCTTTGCCGCGCGCGGGCTGGCGCGTCGCAAATATCTCGACCGCAACGGCCGCGACGAGACGCGCTATTTGCGTCCGCTCGAGGAGTTGATCGCCCGCGGCACGACGCCGGCGGAGGAATTGCTGGAAAAATTCCACGGCCGCTGGAAGGGCTCGGTCGAGCCGATTTTCGACGAGTACGCGTATTGAGACCTCGTGTGCCGGACGCGGTGCAGCGCAGACCCGGGACACGAAGCTGAATCACTCCGCCGCTTGCGCTTCCGACAAGTTATCGAGCGAGGAGACGATGTGCTCGGCCAGCGCGTCGGCCAGCGTCGAGCTTTCATGCGCGCTGCGCACCAGGCCGATGCGGCAGCTCGGCAACTCGGGAAATCCCTCCGCGGCGGTAAGCACGCGCATACCGGGGCGCAGGCCGAACTTCTGGCAGCACCGACACCGCAAGCCCGGCGAGCACGGCGGCAGCGACCGCGCCGGCGTTCGAGCTCGAATAGAGCACGCGATAGGGGCGGCCGAGTTTTTCGATCCGCTCGATCGCGATGCGTCGCCACGAGCAGGTCGGCCGGCCGAGCGCCAACGGCAGGCGCTCCTCGAGATGGGTCGGATGCCGGTTTGAGGTCACCCACAGCAGCCGCTCGCGCCGGAAGGTTTCCGAAGCGCGCTTGGTCTCGCAATTGGTGACGATGGCGAGATCGATCTCGTTGGCGTCGATGCGTTCGAGCAGATCGACGCTCGGCTCGCAGATCACGGTCAATTCGACGCCCGGATAGACGCGCGAGAAGCGCGCCATGATCTCGGGCAGATAACGGTCGGCATAATCGTCCGGCACGCCCAGCCGCACCCGGCCGGACAACTCGGCGTCGGAGAAAGCGGCGAGCGTCTCGACGTTGAGCTTGACGATGCGGCGGGCGTAGTCGAGCAGGCGCTGCCCGTCCTCGGTGAGCTTGGAGGCGCGACCGTCGCGCGCGAAAATCGGTCGCTCCAAACGCTCCTCGAGGCGCTTCATCTGCATCGAGACCGCGGACTGGGTTTTGTTCACCACTTCAGCCGCCTTGGTGAAGCTGCCGGTCTCGGCAATGGCGATGAAAGTGCGCAATTGGTCGACGTCGATTAGCGCCGTCATGAGTGATCCTTGGGCTCGGTCCTTGCTAAGGCCGGCAATTTGGGCCGGTCGGACTATATCACTAATACTGATCGGTTAGATTAAAAACATTCGTTTCACTAATCGATCTTATGGGAGCAATGTGATGGGCTTCCAGAGGAATCGGGTGGGGATTTCGGGTGGTTCCGACGCGTGGCCGGGACGAATTTGGCGTCTCTGCTAGGCCTCGATGGAGATTGAAAATGAATGCAAAAATCCCCGTTTTACCCATTGCCGGCGGCGCATTGGTGCGCGCCTTGCTCGCTCTGGTGGCGCTGGTGACCTCTTGGCTCAAACAGTTCTCGCGCGCCCGCCGGCACCGGCGCGACGCCGTCGTACTTGCCGGCCTCGACCGCAACATGCTGGCCGACATCGGGCTTACTCGCGCCGATCTGAACGACGCCTTGTCCGGCGCGTTCTGGGAAGACCCGACCGCGCTGCTGCGCGAACGCGCGATCGAGCGCCGCCTGTATCGCGTCAGGCCCGCGCAACCGCCGCCGGACGTGGAGAACGGTTTCCACCGTCCGCCGACCGGCCGTCCGGCCCGCCAGGCGATCTGAAAATCGAAACGGCCGAGCCCTCTCGTCGGCCGCTCGATCCGGGGTCCGCGATCCTCCCCTCTCGCGGCCGGATCCAAGCGCCCGCCGGCCCCTCCGGCGGGCGCATTCTTTTTAGCGAAGAATTTCTGCGCGAAGACGCCGGTAAGTGCGCTAGCATGGTGCCGGGGCTGGACGTTACGGCAATTCCAAAGCCGAGCGGGCGCGCATGCGGTTTAGAGTCATTCTCCTGGGCGCAATGTGGGCCATTGCGGCAGCCGGCGTGGCGCAGGCGCAGACCGGCTACGACCGCCGTGGCGGCGACTACCTGAGCTTCCAGATCCGCAATGGCGACCCGGCGGTCTGCGCTTCTCGTTGCGAACGCGACTCGCGCTGCCGCGCCTGGAGCTTCTCCTATCCGCGCACAACCAATGTGCTCGCCACCTGCTGGCTTAAGAACACGGTGATGCCGCGCAACGAGGACAAATGCTGCGTGTCGGGCGTGCGCGGCGCTGGCGTAATCGAGCCACGGCGCGGCCCGATCGAATACTCGATTGACCGCACCGGCAGCGACTATCGCAATTTAGACATCGCACCCGATTCAGAGGGCGCTCCCTGCAAGGCGACTTGCGACGGCGAGAGCCGCTGCCGCGCCTGGACTTATGTGCGGCCCGGTTACATCGGGCCGTCGGCGCGCTGCTATCTGAAAGACAAGATCACGCGGCCGCACCACAAGCCGTGCTGCATTTCCGGCGTGGTGCGGTAGCGCAACGATTATTGAACGGTGCTGAAGAAGCGCGACAGCCGCAAGCCTTGCGGCCAGGTCCAAATCGGCCGGTTTTTCATGCCTAGGTCCCAGGACCCGACGATGCCGTCCACGCGGCCGACCAGATTTTCAACCGGCAACTGGCCGACGCCGCCCTCGCGCAGCGGCACGCGGCTGTCGGCGGAGTTGTCGCGGTTGTCGCCCATGACGAACAGGTGATCGGGCGCAACGACAACCTCCGCCATGTTGTCGAGCGGCTCATAAGGCGTGAGCTTGAAGACGGTGTGCTTGTGGCCGCCGGGCAGCGTCTCGATCAAGCGCGCGGCCGGCGCCAGGGTGCCATCTTCGTTTTCTGCCTGGCCGGTGCCGTCCGGTTGCAGCGCGGCGGCTTGGCCGTTGATCCACACCTGACCATTGCGCAACGCTATCCGGTCGCCGGGCAGGCCGATGACGCGCTTGACCCAGACTTGCGAGCGGTCGCCGGGCCAGCGGAACACGACCACGTCGCCGCGCTTGGGCAGCGCCGAAAAGACGTGCGCGGTATCCGGCAGCACGAGAAACGCCGGCAACGACGCCGTGCCGTAGCCGTAAGGGTATTTCGTCGCTAGCAATTCGTCGCCGATCAGCAGCGTCGGCTCCATCGAGCCGGACGGCACATAGAACGGCTCGGCAATCGCGGCTTTCGCCACGAACACGGCCAGCACGATACCGGCTAGTTCGACGATCGATCGCAGCAGACTGCTCTTGCGGGCCGGGCGTTGTGCCGTGGAAGACATCTTTGCGCGCCTCGAGGTTGACGTAGGTTTCAGGCGGTTCCGCCCACGGTGATGCGGTCCATGCGCAGCGAGGGCTGGCCGACGCCGACCGGCACGCCCTGGCCGTTTTTGCCGCAGGTACCGATGCCGGGATCGAGCGCGAAGTCATTGCCGATCATCGTGATGCGATGCAGGTCGGTCGGTCCGTTGCCGATCAGCATGGCGCCTTTCACCGGCGCCGTGACTTTGCCGTTCTCGATCTTGTAAGCCTCGGTGCACTGGAACACGTATTTGCCGGACGTGATATCGACCTGGCCGCCGCCGAAGCTGACCGCATAGAGGCCGTTCTTCACCGACGCGATGATCTCGGCCGGCTCGTGCTTGCCGGCCAGCATATAAGTGTTGGTCATGCGCGGCATCGGGACATGGGCGTGGCTTTCGCGCCGGCCGTTGCCGGTCGGCTTCATGCCCATCAGCCGTGCGTTCTGGCGGTCCTGCATGTAGCCGACCAGGATGCCGTCCTCGATCAATACGGTGCGGTTGGTCGGCGTGCCTTCGTCGTCGATCGACAAGGAGCCGCGGCGGTCCCGCATGGTGCCATCGTCGACCACGGTGACGCCCTTGGCGGCGACCTGCTGGCCCATCAGTCCCGCAAAAGCAGAAGTCTTCTTGCGGTTGAAGTCGCCTTCCAGCCCATGGCCGACGGCTTCGTGCAGCATCACGCCCGGCCAGCCGGAGCCCATGACCACGTCCATCTCGCCGGCCGGCGCCGCCACCGCGTCGAGATTGACCAGAGCCTGACGCACGGCTTCGTCGACCGCGTGTTGCCAGGCGTGCGTCTCGATGAAGCGCTGATAGCCTTCGCGCCCGCCGACGCCGTAGCTGCCCGACTCTTGCCGATCGCCGTCGCCGACCACTGCGGATACGTTCAGCCGCACCAGCGGACGGATGTCGCGATAGATCTCGCCGTCGGCGCGCAAAATTTCCACCACCTGCCAGGTGGCGGCGACGGAAGCGGTCACTTGGCGCACGCGCGGGTCCTTGGCGCGGGCATAGGCGTCGATCGATTCCAGCAGTTTCACCTTGGCGTCGAAAGCCGGCTCGCCCAGCGGGTTTTCGTCGCCATAGAGTTTGCGGTTGGTACGGCCGGGGGCCTCGGCGTAACGGCCGCTGTGGCCGCCTTTCACCGCGCGCACCGCCTCGGCGGCCCGCGCAAGCGCGGCTTCCGACATGTCGGAGGCGTGGGCATAGCCGACCGCCTCGTCCTTCACCGCACGCAGGCCGAAACCCTGCGCAGTGTCGTAGGTCGCCTGCTTGAGGCGGCCATTATCGAACACCAGCACCTCGGCCTGGCGATATTCCAGGAACAATTCGCCGTCGTCGGCGCCGTCCAGGCCGCGCCCGATCAACTGGCGAACCTTGGCCTTGTCGAGCCCGGCGCGGTCGATCAGGGAGGAAATGGCAGGGTCCATAATGGTCTCCGTGAGGCGTCCCGCCATCAAATAGGGGCTCTATGGCAATTCTGCGAGGGTAGGGGGCAGACCTAATCGTCCCTTGTCGCGGTCCAGATGAAATGCCGTGCGCCGCCGCGCGGTCCCTTGGCGCGCAAGGGAATTTCGTCGACTTTAAAACCGGTCTTGCGCAACCGCGCCGTGAATTTTGTGTCCGGCCCCGACGACCATACCGCCAGCACGCCGCCAGGACGTAGCGCCGTATAGGCGGCGCGCAATCCTTTGAGGTCATATAGCCCGTCATTGGCTTTGCGGGTCATCCCTTGCGGCCCATTGTCGACGTCGAGCAGGATCGCGTCGTAGGCCAATCGACCGGACCTGATCAGATCGCCGACGTCACCTTCGTGGATGCGCACGCGCGGATCGGCCAAGCTGTCGCCGGACAATTTCGCCATCGGGCCGCGCGCCCAGGCCACCACCGCCGGCACCAGCTCGGCGACAATGATGTTGGCCTCTTTCCCCAGCACGGTGAGGGCTGCCCGCAAGGTAAAGCCCATGCCCAATCCGCCGATCAGGATACTTGGTCGCTTGCTTGGCCGCTTGCGGATCCGGATTTTCTCGCAAGCGGTGGTCGCGAGCGCCTGCTCGGTGGCGCTGAGGCGGCTGTTCATCAGTTCGTCGGTCCCCAACTTGATCGAGAATTCCGCGCCACGCTGCATCAGCCGGAGTTCCCCGCCGCCGGGTACTTGCGCCGTATCGAGGAGGGACCAGGGAATCATGGATATCTCTTGTGCCGGTTGCTATGCAGTGTGCTTGGTGGAGGAACACTATGAAAGCAATGCTGCTGATGGGCCATGGCGGGCCCGAGATGATGAAATTTGGCGAGGCGCCAGACCCGAAAGCCGGACCGGGCGAAGTGGTGGTGGATATCCACGCGGCATCCGTCAACGGTGCCGACCCCAAGGTACGGCGGGGCAACGGCCGCTACAAACTCGACAAATTCCCTCACATAATGGGCCGCGACTTCTCGGGCGCGGTTAGCGCGGTCGGGCCGGACGTTACCGATTTCAGGGTGGGCGACGCCGTATTCGCGGTCACTGACGTCGGCATCGAAGGCACCTACGCGGAAAAGATCGCCATCAAGGCCGCGATCGTTGCCAAAAAGCCGGAAGGCCTCAGCCATGCCGAGGCGGCGGCGCTCGGGCTCGTCAGCCTCACCGCGCTCACGGCCATCGAGGATACCGCGTATCTCAAGGCAGGTGAAACCATTCTGATCCAGGGCGGCGCCGGCGGGGTCGCCGGATTTGCCGTGCAACTCGCCAAGCATCTCGGCGCCAAGGTCATCACCACGGCGAGCGCCGGCAACCACGCCTATGTGCGAAGCCTCGGCGCCGATCAGGTGATCGACTATAACGTCGAGGATTTCACGAAGATCGGCCCGGTCTGTGACGTGGTGTTCGACACCGTCGGCGGCAATGTCCGCGCCGGCTCCTATGCGGTTTTGAAGCCGGGCGGCAAACTGGTTTGGATCGCGCCGGCGCCGGAGGGCTTCAAGCCGCCGCGCGAGGATGTCGAGACCTTGCGTCCGGACGTCAAGCGCGACCGCGCCCATCTCGAGCGGCTGGTGGCGCTGCTGAAAGCCGGCGCGGTGCGGCCGCCCGCGATTCATCGCTACAAGCTGGCCGACGCGGCGGAAGCCCATCGCGTCAGCGAAGCGCGGCATCTCCAGGGCAAGCTGGTGTTGGAAATCGGCTGATCGGTCGCGGCGCCAAGGTCAGTTTGCCGCCGCCGCTTATTTCTTTTTCTTCTTCAAGAAGGCCGCGCAAAACGCCGCTTCGAAGGCCCGGTAGTCGTTGGTGATCTCCGTGCCTTTGCGGATGGTGCTGCGCGCGATGACGTAGCCGTTATGGAAATAGGTGTTCGGATTGTCCGAATGGTTCATGTAGGAATTGTTGTCCATCGACAACAGGATTTCGTGGCCCCACTGGTAGCCGTGCAGTTTTATGAATTCCTTGGCGGCCTTTGGCAGCTTGGCTAACCGCTTGCGCGAATAATAGCGGTCGAAGCCGACGGCGAAGCGCCAGATTTTTTTGCCCTTGCGGATCGTTTCGCCGGCAAAGACGCCGATGCCGTGGATCGGGCTTTTGTCGAGATAAGTTTTGACGAGGAGCATTGTGGCCCGGGCCGAAGCGCTGTGCTTACGGCAGCTTATCGTATCCCTCGCCGAAGCCGGCCAGGCCTATCGGGAAGCCGATGCCTTCCTCGGGCGTCTGAAAGATTATGAAAGTGGCGGTCTTGCCGGTGCGCAGCTTGGTGATCAGCGCGTCGTCCATCACCACTTCGGCGATGCAGCCGTTGGGCAGGCAGCGCACGAAGCCGGCGCGGCCGATATCGGCATTATCGATCTTGAGCCCGAGGCCCGAAGGCAGCAGCACGCCGAGCGGCGCCACCACCCGCATCAACCGGCTCTTCAAATCGGCGGTCTTGAGCACGATCACGGTGAGACCGATATTGGCCCGGTCTTCCGCGGTGACGCTCTGGATTAGGGCGCATTGTTCGCCCTTGGCGCCGGGCGGCGTATCGCAGCGGATCTGCCAGTCCTTGTGCACCGACTTGACCGCGCCCTGGGCCGCGGCCCGCTCGGCGGAGGCGGCCGCCAGCGCCAAAGCCAACCCCAGCGCGAGCCATGCCCGGCCTCTAGAGGCGTACCGATCGTCCCCGAAAATGCCCATCGTTCAATCCCTTGCGCGCGCCGCCCCACTCGCCTGAGCGCAGGCGAATCGCTGCCCGGTAAGCATTTTATTCATTCCCCTTGGGTCATGCCTAACCGGCGCTGTCAAGCAAAGCACCCCGGCGTGGATGACCTCCGCGGCGGCCAAACAAGCCGCCCGCTCGTGGCTTAAATGCGGCGCCCGAACTCCCCTGGGGGCAAGCCGTTTGGCGCAAGGAACTGGCGATAAGGCGCATTGCAGCAAAGCCGGAATTATGGTTTGAGAGGTTGGGATTTCCCCCCGTCCCGCCGCACCGCAAAAGCTGCCGCGCCCGCGGCAATACGCTGTGCTCAGCGGGGCCGAGCCGACATCTTGCCTGCGGTGGGCGGCAAAAAGGGGCCTCTATCCAAGGCCGAATTTCTCGTCGAGGGAGCGCGAAGAACGATGCTGGTGCTCAAGCGGTTGATCATTTTCGTGGCCACGGGCGTGGCCGTCATCGCCGCCGGCGGGGTCGCCTGGGCCGGCCTCGGACAGCCCTCGCCATGGGAACTCGGGCTGCAACAGTCGGCGTCGCCGGTCATGGACGACATCGTCTGGTTCCATGACTACCTGCTGTGGCTGATTGCCGCGATCGCGCTGTTCGTGCTGGTACTGCTGGCGACCGTCACCGTGAAATTCAACGCCCGCGCCAATCCGGTGCCGTCGCGCACCACGCACAACACCTTCATCGAGATCATCTGGACCGTTGTGCCGGTGCTCATCTTGGTGGCGGTCGCGGTGCCGTCGTTCCGCCTGCTATTTTACGAATTGAAGGTGCCGGCCGCCGACCTGACGGTAAAGGTCACCGGCAAGCAGTGGTTCTGGAGCTATAGCTATCCGGATTCGAAATTCGAGTTCGACTCGTTGATGGTCCAGGACAAGGATATCAAGCCCGGCCAACTGCGCCTGCTGTCGGTCGACAACGAGATGGTGGTGCCGGTCAACAAAGTCGTGCACGTGCTGGTCACCGGCGCCGACGTCATTCACTCGTTCTCGGTGCCGTCATTCGGCATCAAGATCGACGCCATCCCCGGCCGCCTCAACGAGACCTGGTTCAAGGCCGAGCGCGAAGGCATGTACTACGGCCAGTGCTCGCAGCTTTGCGGCCGCGATCACGCCTTCATGCCGATCGCCGTGCGTGTGGTGAGCGAGAAGGACTACACCGCCTGGCTCGATCAGGCGAAGAAAAAATACGCCGACGATAACGTTGCTTCTCCGAACGCGGTTGCCGCGGCCGAGCCGGCGAAGTGACATATATAAGAATATGAATATAATACGGGCGACAACGACACGGGTTGAAGGACAATAGCGATGGCCAGCCACGAAGCCGCACACGGCGCACACGACACGCACGAAGACGCCCACCCGAATCCGACCGGATGGCGGCGGTTCGTCTATTCGACGAACCACAAGGACATCGGAACGATGTACCTGACCTTCGCGCTGGTCGCTGGCGTGATCGGCGGCCTGCTGTCGATCGCCATCCGGCTCGAGCTACAAAACCCCGGCCTGCAGTTCTTCCCCACGCCGCACGAATACAACGTGTTCGCCACCTCGCACGGCCTGATCATGATCTTCTTCATGGTGATGCCGGCGATGATCGGCGGCTTCGGCAACTGGTTCGTACCGCTGATGATCGGGGCGCCCGACATGGCATTCCCGCGCATGAACAACATTTCGTTCTGGCTGCTGCCGGCATCTTTCGCGCTGCTGCTGGTCTCGCTGTTCGTCGAAGGCGAGCCTGGCGCGCTCGGCGCCGGAACCGGCTGGACGATCTACGCGCCGCTATCGACCTCGGGCCATCCAGGACCCGCGATGGATTTCGTCATTCTGTCGATCCATCTGGCCGGCGCCTCGTCGATCCTGGGCGCCATCAACTTCATCACCACCATCTTCAATATGCGCGCGCCCGGCATGACGATGCACAAGATGCCGCTGTTCGTGTGGTCGATCCTGGTGACGGTGTTCCTGCTGCTGCTGGCGCTGCCGGTGCTGGCCGGTGCCATCACCATGCTGCTGACCGACCGCAATTTCGGCACCACCTTCTTCAACCCCGAAGGCGGCGGCGATCCGCTGCTGTTCCAGCATCTGTTCTGGTTCTTCGGCCATCCGGAAGTCTACATTCTGATTCTGCCTGGCTTCGGCATGATCAGCCAGATCGTCGCCACCTTCAGCCGTAAGCCGGTATTCGGCTATCTCGGCATGGCCTATGCGATGGTCGCCATCGGCGGCATCGGCTTCGTGGTGTGGGCGCATCACATGTACACGGTCGGCATGTCGACCGGGGTGCAGGCCTATTTCATCGCCGCCACCATGGTGATCGCGGTGCCGACCGGCGTGAAGATCTTCTCCTGGATCGCCACCATGTGGGGCGGTTCGATCGAGTTCCGCACGCCGATGCTGTGGGCGATGGGCTTTATCTTCCTGTTCACAGTCGGCGGCGTGACCGGCGTGGTGCTGGCCAATGCCGGCGTCGACCGCGTGCTGCACGACACCTATTACGTAATCGCGCACTTCCACTACGTGCTCTCGCTCGGCGCCGTGTTCGCCATTTTCGCGGGCTGGTACTACTGGTTCCCGAAAATGTCCGGCTACATGTACAACGAGGCCATCGGCAAGGCGCACTTCTGGATCACCTTCATCGGCGTCAACATCATCTTCTTCCCGCAGCATTTCCTTGGGCTTGCCGGAATGCCGCGCCGCACCGTCGATTATCCGGATGCCTTCCACGGCTGGAACGAGGTGTCCTCGTACGGCTCCTATATCGCTGGGTTCGGCGCGCTGGTGTTTTTCTACGGCATGGCGGAAGCCTTCATGAAGAAGCGCCCGGCCGGCAACAATCCGTGGGGCGTCGGCGCCACGACGCTGGAGTGGACGCTGTCCTCGCCGCCGCCGTTCCATCAGTTCGAGACGCTGCCGCGGATCAAATAGGATCGCGCGCAAAGCAAAGGCCCTACGAACCCATGTCGCTTGTCAGCGAAGGCGCAGATTTCCGCGGTCCGATGACTGCCGGGCCAAGGCTTGTCGAGCCCCGGCTCGCCGAGCCTAGTCTGGCGAGCGTCGGCGACTACCTCGCGCTGATGAAGCCGCGGGTGATGTCGCTGGTGGTGTTCACCGCGCTGGTGGGCCTGGCGGTCGCGCCCGGGTCGTTGCATCCGATGATCAGCTTCACCGCGCTGCTTTGCATCGCGGTTGGCGCGGGCGCCGCCGGCGCGCTCAACATGTGGTACGACGCCGACATCGACGCGATCATGACGCGCACCGCGCGCCGCCCGGTGCCGATGGGCCGAGTGCAGCCGGGCGAGGCGCTGGCGTTCGGACTGACGCTTGCCGGTTTCGCGATCGTGGTGCTTGGCCTGCTGGTGAACGTGCTGGCTGCGGCGCTGCTCGCCTTCACCATCTTCTTCTACGTCGTGATCTACACGATCTGGCTCAAGCGCTCGACGCCGCAGAACATCGTGATCGGCGGCGCCGCCGGTGCCTTCCCGCCGATGATCGGCTGGGCCGCGGCGACCGGCTCGCTGTCGCTCGAGCCGGTGTTGCTTTTCATGATCATCTTCTTCTGGACGCCGCCGCATTTTTGGGCGCTGGCGCTCACGCGCACCGAGGATTACGCCCGCGCCGGCATTCCGATGCTGCCGGTGGTTTCCGGCGACGCCGCGACGCGTCGCCAAATCCTGTGGCATACGCTCATTCTGGTGCCGCTCGGCATCGCGCCCTGGGCGCTCGGGTTCGCCGGCTGGTTCTATGGGCTGACCGCCGCCGTCACCGGCGCGATCATGCTGGCGCTGGCCTGGCAGGTGTTCCGCGAGCGCCGCCCGGTGGAGCGCGCCAGCAAGCATCTTTTTGCCTTCTCGATCCTCTATCTCTTCCTGCTGTTTGCGGTCCTGCTGATCGAGCGGGGATGGGGCGGGTTGATCGCCCGGTTGGCGGCGTGACGATTGGCATCGCGATGAACGAGCAACCGAAGGACGAGGGCGTCGTGCTCACCGAGGCGCAAAAACGCGCTCGGCGTTCGCGCTCGATTGCGATCGCGTTGTCGCTGGCCGCGCTGGTGATTCTGTTTTACGTGATGACGCTGGTGAAGGGCCCGATCGTCCTGGTCCGCCCGCTATGAACGAACCAATGCCGCGCAATCCCAAGAGGCTCCGGCGCGACGTGATGATCGCGGCCGGCTGCGGCGCGTTCGTGGCGGCCATGGTGGGCGCGGCTTATGCGGCGGTGCCGCTCTACAACATGTTCTGCCGCGCTACCGGATTTGGCGGCACCACGCAGGTTTCCACGAGCGCGCCGGCTCATGAGCTCGGCCGCGAACTCACCATCCGCTTCGACTCCAATGTCGCGGCGGGCCTGCCCTGGAAATTCGTGCCGGAGCAGAACTCGATCCGGCTGCATATCGGCGAAGTGGTGACCGTGCACTACAAGGTCGTCAACGAAGCCGCGCGCACGATCACCGCGCAAGCCTCCTACAACGTCACGCCGACGACGGTCGGCGCCTATTTCGACAAGATCAACTGCTTCTGCTTTACCGAGCAGACCATGAAGCCGGGCGAGACGCGCGAGATGACGGTAGTGTTCTACGTTGATCCCAAGATCGTCGACGACCGCGACCAGGATCCGCTCAACACCATCACGCTGTCCTACACCTTCTACCGGCTGCCCGATTCCGAGCGGCCGGTGGCGGAGGCGCCGGACACGAAATCGAGTAAGCTCTAACGGGGGAATGGGGCGCGTGCTGCGCCCGCTCAACAGCGCGGGATCCCGAAAGGCGGGAAACGGTTTTCGGATAAGATTACGCGCGAAGCGAATTGGGATTTGAACGGAGACGACGATGGCGCAGGCTCACACCAACAATCACGACTACCACCTGGTCAATCCGAGCGCTTGGCCGGCGGTCGGCGCCACCTCCGCTTTCGTTGCGGCGTTCGGCGGCATCTGCTGGATGCACCATTTGTTCTCGGCGGCGCCACTGGTATTCGGGCTCGGCATCATCGGCATCCTCTACACCTTCATCGGCTGGTGGCGCGACGTGATCCGCGAGGCGCAATACGAGGGCTTCCACACCCGCGTGGTCCAGATTTCGCACCGCTACGGCATGATCCTGTTCATTGCTTCCGAGGTGATGTTCTTCGTCGCGTGGTTCTGGGCCTACTTCAACACCGCGCTGTTTCCTGCCGACGTGCACGATTACGGCCGCATGGCCTTCACCCACGGCGTTTGGCCGCCGCAGGGGATCGAAACGTTTAATCCCTGGCACCTGCCGCTGCTCAACACGCTGATTCTACTTACCTCCGGCACGACGGTGACCTGGGCGCATCACGCGCTGCTGGAGAACGACCGGCAGGGGCTGAAATGGGGTCTGGGGCTGACCATCCTGCTCGGCCTCACCTTCACCTGCGTGCAGGCCTATGAATATTCGCACGCGGCGTTTCACTACAGCGGCAATATCTACGGCGCCACCTTCTTCATGGCGACCGGCTTCCACGGCGCGCATGTGATCATCGGCTCGATCTTTCTGATCGTCTGCCTGTTCCGCGCCATCAACGGCCATTTCACGCCCACCCAGCACCTCGGCTTCGAATTCGCCGCCTGGTACTGGCATTTCGTCGACGTGGTGTGGCTGTTCCTGTTCGCCTGCATATATGTGTGGGGCGCCGGGCTGCCGCATCCCGAGTGACCGTCGAACGTAGGTATTTCGAGGGGGCGGCGTGGTTGCGCCGCCCCTTTTGTTTTTACGGAAAGAACGTGAACCATGGCTGACGAAGCGCTTCCGATCGCCCGGGGCCTGCGCGGCCGCTGTCCGCGCTGCGGGGAGGGCAAGCTGTTCACCGGCTTCCTGACGCTGCGCCCGGCTTGCGAACGTTGCGGGCTCGACTTTTCCTTCGCCGATTCCGGCGACGGCCCGGCGGTTTTCGTGATCCTGCTCGGCGGCGCCATCGTCGTGTTTGCGGCGCTGATCACCGAGGTGGTCTATCAGCCGCCTTATTGGGTGCACGCGGTGCTGTGGCTGCCGCTGGTTCTATTCGTGACGCTGGCGCCGTTGCGGCCGATCAAGGGTCTGATGATCGCGCTGCAATACCATCACAAGGCGCAGGAAGGCCGTCTCATCCATCGAGGTGACGAGTGAGCGTGGCGCGCAACCGGCGCGCCGGCGGTGCGATCGGGGCGACGGTGTTCGCCGTGGCCGGCGTCGCGATCCTGATCGGGCTCGGCGTCTGGCAGCTCGACCGCAAGGTCTGGAAGGAAAATCTAATCGCGACGCTCGATACGCGGCTGGCGCGCGCGCCGCAGCCTTTGCCGTTGCCCGACAGTTGGCCGGCGCTCAAGCAGGACGGCAACGAATACACCCGCGTGAGCTTTGCGGCCGAGTTCGCCGCCGGTCAGGAAGCGCTGGTCTACACCGCCGGCTCCTCTTTCCGCCCCGACGTGCAAGGGCCGGGCTATTGGGTGTTTGCGCCGGCTCGGCTCGCCGGCGTCGGCATCGTGCTGGTCGACCGCGGCTTCGTGCCGGCCGACCGCAAGGAGCCCGCCAGCCGCGCGCAAGGCGCGCTGCCGGGCAGCGTAGAGGTCGTCGGCGTCATGCGCTGGCCCGAAACCCGCGGGATATTCACGCCGGCCGACGATCCGAAAAACAATCTCTGGTTCCTGCGCGACACCCAGGCGATCGCCGCAGCGAAGAAATGGGACAGCGCCGCGCCGTTCTACATCGAGCAGGAGGCGCCGGTGCCGCCCGGCGGCTGGCCCAAGCCGGGCAGACTGGTGGTCGGCCTGCCGGACAACCACCTGCAATATGCCATCACTTGGTTCGGCCTCGCGCTGGGTTTGGCCGGCGTCTATGGAGTTTGGCTCGCCGGGCGGCTGCGGCGCGGCTGAATACCCGTTTGCGGAGAATGCAGGATCGTTGCCGGCGCGGGGCGCGGGTCTAGGCCTAGAGCGAGTAGCCGATGCGCAGGCCCCAATCGTTGATGCCTTTGTTGTAGGGGCAAATCTCGGCGTTGGAGAGGTGGTCGAAGGTCCCCATGACGCTCCAGCGATCGTTGAGCCGGTAGCCGATCGAGCCGCCGCTGTGAAATGCCCAACGGCAGCCAAGGCCGTTCATGTGATCCGAAACGTCGTCGAGATTGCCGTTATGAACGAGCCCGCCGAAGAACCCTTCCCCGAACCAGTTCGCATTGAAGTTGTAGGTCCACAGCGCGCCGGCATAGACGTAGCTGGTTCGCCCCGCAAAGTTGCCGATTCCTCCGACATGAAAGCGCGGCGTGAAATAATCGGGCAATCCGGGAATGGTGAAAAACCGCGGCGCGACGACCTCGAGATTGAGATCGGCCGAGCCGCCTTCCGGACTGGCGATTGCATGGGCGAACAATCCGCCGCCAGCTCAAAACGTTCCGGGTGATAGAGCGTCGGCGGCGCGAACACGATCGCGGAATTGGTGGAATTGCTGCTGGCGGGCGGTGCCAAGTCGCTGGCTGAGGCACCGAAGCTGGCAACGCTCAACAGAACCGCCGCCATAGCCACAGCGGCGGATGGCGCCGGTAGTCCGAAACGCAACTTTGCGGCCAAGCTCATCCCATGAAGTCCATGCTGCCGCGTACCCGCGCGTTACCCCGATTAATACCCAGTCTCATTGATTAGAACCCGTGCGCGCATTGGCGGAGGCCGATGGACATGATGCGCCAGGGTTGGTCGACGAGCTTGTTCCATGCCCCACAGCAGTGATCGACGAGATCATCATAAGATTTGAAGATGCGGTTGGAGAGCCAGTTGTCGCGCATGAATTGCCAGACGTTCTCGACTGAGTTGAGCTCGGGGCATTTCGGCGGCAACGCGATAATGGTGATGTTGGACGGCACGACGAGGCGCGTCGACATGTGCCAGCCAGCCTGATCGACCAAGAGGACGGCGTGGGCACCGGGCGCGATGATCGCGGCGATCTCGGCGAGGTGCAAGTTCATCGCCTCGGTGTTGCAGGCCGGCAGGATCAGGGCCGCACCGTTGCCTTCCTTTGGGCAGACGGCGCCGAAGATGTAGGCCGAGGCGGTTCGTTGATCACGGGGAGCGCTGGGGCGGGTGCCACGCTTTGCCCATCGGCGGGTGATCTTGTTCTTCTGGCCGAAACGAGCCTCATCTGCGAACCAGATCTCTATCTTGTCGATGTCGACCGCCTTTTCTTGGGCGATTGTGTCCAGACGCGCGGGGAAGTTTTTTTAAAATCCTCGATCGCGCCCTCGGCCTGCGCGTGATGACGTGGCCGAGCCGACAGCTTGCGATAACCCATGGCGCGCAGTTCTCGGCTCAACGTCTGCTTGGCGATGGTGATGCGGAACTCTTGGTATATCCATTGCGCCAGGTCGATCAGCCGCCAGCGCACCACGCCGTGGACTGCCGGGATTGGGCCGCTCTCGATCATCTGGGCGACGGCCTGGCGCTGGCCATTATTGAGCTTGGAGGGTTGGCCTGGCGGCTTTCTGTCCAGCAGCCCGTCAGGGCCCCGTACGCATTGAACCGTAACACCCAGTCGCGGATGATCTGTAGACCGACGCCGCCGATCTTGGCTGCCTCGGTGCAGGTTGCGCCATCATAGATCGCGGCAAGGGTCAGAAGTCGCCGTGCCTGCGGCCCATCCTTGGTCTTCTTTGCCAAACTGCGCAGCCGAGATGCGCTGAAATCCCGCCGCAACGGTATCGGAACCTACATGGCGAACCTCCTTGGTTCGCCACGTTCAATCAGACCGCCGCTGATTTGTGAAATCCCCTACGAGTCACGCCTTCAGAGACTTGGTATAATAACACACATTCGCGGTGAAACGTTATTCCAAATATTCCCCTTCGGGGGGCTACGATCGCCTTTGGCCAGGCAGGGCCGTTTCTACAGGTGAAATACCAAGCGATATTGTCGTAACCGGCGCGCCATGGTCTAGTGCCGCGCGCGCGGCGCCGCGCGACAATGTCGCGATAAGACCGAATGAACCCACGGAGAAACAGGAATGCTGGCAGGTAAGAAAGTCGTTGTGGTTGGAGGCTCATCCGGCATCGGTCTGGCGACCGCCGAGATCGCCAAGCGCGCGGGCGCCGACGTTGTCATTGCCTCGCGCAACGCCGAACGGCTGAAGGCCACGGGGGAAAAAATCGGCGCCACCGCCGTCGCGACCGACGTCACCCAAGACGACAGCGTTGTCGCCCTGTTCCGCACGACCGGACCGGTCGATCATGTCGTCGTCACCGCCGCGCAGCTGCGCACTGGGCCGTTCAAGACGGTTGCCATGGAGGACGTGCGCGCCACCTTGGAAGGAAAATTCTGGGGCGCCTGGCGCGTCGCGCGCGCCGCCGAGATTCGAGCCGGCGGATCGCTCACGCTGGTTTCCGGTTTCCTGAGCATCCGGCCGCGCCCGAATTCGGCGATTGTCGGCGCCGCCAATGGCGCCCTCGAATCGCTGACGCGAGGTCTGGCGCTCGAACTCGCTCCGGTGCGGGTCAACTGCGTCTCACCGGGGATCATCGACACGCCGATCCGCGCCGCCATGCCGGAGGCAGCGCGCAAGGAGATGCTGGCGAAGGCCGCGGCCGCCCTGCCGGTCGGGCGTGTCGGCTTGGGCGAGGATATCGCCCAGCAGATTCTCGCTTTCATGACCAACGGCTTTGCGACCGGTTCGATCGTCTACCTCGACGGCGGCGCCTTGGTCACCTGACGATCCGCGCATTGCAGCGTTCGTGGCGGCGGCCGGGTTTTCTTGTGAAAGCCTCGCCGCACGGCTACTGTGCGCCCGCAATACGGGATTTTGCCGCCATAAAGCCAAGTTAACTCAATGCGTTATGTCTCAACCAGGGGCGAGGCCCCGGCACTCGATTTTGTCGAGGTCATGCTCGCTGGTCTGGCGCGAGACGGCGGACTGTTTGTCCCTGCGGTTTGGCCGAGCCTTCCCGCCGAGACCGTCGCCGGCTTTGCCGGCAAGCCTTACGCCGAGGTCGCGGTCGAGGTGATCAAGCCCTTCGTCGGCACGGCGATTCCGGAAGCCGATCTCGCCCGCATGGCGCGCGAGGCCTACGGCACGTTCCGCCATCCGGCGGTCGCGCCGCTGACGCAACTTGCGCCCAGCCTGTTCGTGCTCGAGCTGTTCCACGGGCCGACGCTCGCCTTCAAAGACCTCGCCATGCAGCTGCTCGCGCGGCTGATGGACCACGTGCTGCTTCAGCGCGGCGAGCGCACCACCATCGTGGTGGCGACCTCGGGCGACACCGGCGGCGCCGCGGTCGAAGCCTTCCGCGGCCGCGCTCAGGTGGACGTGGTGGTGCTGTTCCCGCAGGGCCGTATTTCCAAGGTGCAGCGGCGCATGATGACCACGGCGCCGGACGCCAACGTGCATGCGGTGGCCATCGAAGGAACCTTCGACGACTGCCAGGCGCTGGTGAAGGCGATGTTCAACCATCACGCCTTCCGCGACCGCGTGCGCCTGTCCGGCGTCAATTCGATCAACTGGGCGCGCATCGTGGCGCAGGCGGTCTATTACTTCACCGCCGCGGTCGCGCTCGGCGCGCCCCATCGGAAAGTCGCTTTCACGGTGCCGACCGGCAATTTCGGCGACGTCTATGCCGGCTATGTCGCCAAACGCATGGGACTTCCGATCGACCACCTGGTGGTGGCGACCAATGTCAACGACATCCTGGCCCGCACCTTCGCGACCGGCGCCTATGAACTGCGCGACGTGGTGGCGACGACTTCGCCGTCGATGGACATCCAGGTGTCGTCGAATTTCGAGCGGCTGTTGTTCGATGCCTATGGCCGCGACGCCGGCGCGGTGCGCGCGTTGATGGGCTCGCTCGCCCAGTCGCGCCGCTTCGCCGTCTCGTCGCCCGCGCTCAAGCACATGCGCGCGCTGTTCACCGCCGACCGCGCCGACGAACAGGAAAGCGCGGCCACCATTCGGGCTTGGCATCGCGAGGCGGACTACTGCGTCGATCCGCATACCGCGGTTGCGCTCGCCGTAGCCGAAAAAGAAACCCGCGATCCGTCGGTGCCGATGGTGGTGCTGTCGACGGCGCATCCGGCCAAGTTTCCGGACGCGGTCAAGGCCGCCTGCGGCGTGGCCCCCGCCTTGCCGGATTGGCTGACCGATCTGCCGCAGCGGGCGGAGCGCGTTACCGTGCTGCCGGCCGATCAGGCGGCGGTCGAAAAATATGTGGCGTCGGCGTCGCGGGCGGCGCGCGAGGGAGCAGCGGCATGAGCGTCGAAATTACCCGCCTTGCGTCGGGCCTGTCGGTGGTGACCGACAGCATGCCGCATCTGGAATCGGCTTCGCTCGGGGTCTGGATCGGCGCCGGCAGCCGTTACGAAAAGCCCGACGAACACGGCATTTCTCACATGCTCGAACACATGGCGTTCAAGGGCACCAAACGGCGCAGCGCGCGCCAAATCGCCGAGGAGCTCGAGGCGGTCGGCGGCGATCTCAACGCCGCCACCAGCGTGGAAAGCACCGCCTATTACGCCCGCGTGCTCAAAGCCGACGTGCCGCTCGCGCTCGACGTGCTGTCGGACATTTTGTCGGAGCCGACTTTCGATGCGGAGGAATTGCGGCGCGAGCAGAACGTGATCGTGCAGGAAATCGGCGCCGTGGAAGATACGCCCGACGATCTGGTGTTCGAGCGGCTGCATGAAACCGCGTTTCCCAAGCAGCCGCTCGGCCGCTCGATCCTCGGCACGCGGGAAACCGTGCGCTCGTTCAATTCGGCGCGCATCCAGGCTTACCTGTCGCGCAATTATCGTGCGCCCGACATGCTGGTGGCCGCGGCCGGCGCGATCGAACATCAGGCCGTTGTCGCCGAAGCCGAGAAGCGCTTCGCAAGTTTCACCGGCCCCGCCGCGCCGGTGCCGGAACCGGCGCATTTCGGCGGCGGCACGCGGGTCGAAACGCGCGATCTCGAGCAGGTCCATATCGCGCTCGCGCTGCAAGGCTTGCCGGTCCGCGACGACCAGCTTTACAGCCTGCAGATTTTCACCAGCGTGCTCGGCGGCGGCATGTCGTCGCGGCTGTTCCAGGAAGTGCGCGAGAACCGCGGGCTTTGCTACTCGATCAGCGCGTTCCACATGCCGTATTCCGACACCGGGCTGTTCGTCCTCTATGCCGGCACCGATGAGGCGGACGCGCCCGAACTGATGCGCGTGGCCATCGACCAAATCGCGCTCGCCACGACAACGCTCAACGAAACTGAGGTCGCCCGAGCCAAGGCGCAAATGAAGGCCGGTCTGTTGATGGCGCTGGAAAGCTCGGAGGCGCGCCTCGGCCAGATCGCTCGGCAAATGCTGGCCTATGGCCGGCCGATCCCGCTCGACGAGATCGTCGCCAAAGTCGATGCGGTGACGGTCGCCAGCGCGCGCGCCGCCGGCCGGTCGGTGATTGCAGGCGGCCGGCCCGCGATCGCCGCGCTCGGCCCCGGCAACGGCCTTGAAAGCGCGGCCGCGATCGCTGAAAGTCTGGTGCGCCAGGCAGCCTGATCGGGGACCATACGGCCAACATCGCCATGGCGTTTTTCCGCACCGTCAGCAGCAATGAAATCCTCCCGGCCATCGCCGGCGCCGGGGTTACACTGCGCGTGCCGCAAGGCGGCGACTTTGCCGAGTGGGCGGCCTTGCGCGAATTGAGTCGCGCCTTCCTCGTTCCCTGGGAGCCGACCTGGCCCGCCGACGACCTTACCCGCGGCGCGTTCCGCCGGCGGCTCAAGCGCTACGCCGAGGATCTGCGCAACGATCTCGCCTATGCCTTCCTGATCTTCCGCAGCGACGACAACGCGCTGGTCGGCGGGCTGACGCTCGCCAATATCCGCCGCGGGGTCGCCCAGGCGGGCTCCATCGGCTACTGGACCGGCGCGCCATTCGCCCGCAAAGGCTACATGACGGCGGCAATGCGCGCTTTGGTGCCGTTCTGTTATGGCACGCTGCGGCTGCATCGCCTGGAAGCGGCCTGCATCCCCGGCAATACCGCCTCGGTCCGTCTGCTGGAAAAGACCGGCTTCCAGCGCGAGGGCTACGCGCGCCGGTATCTGTGCATCAACGGGGTCTGGCAGGACCACCTGCTTTATGCCCGGCTCAAGGACGATCCCGATTGAGCGCGGCCGCCTTTGGGTTGCCACGCTTGGCTTGCTATAAGGTTGGCTTGTTACAAGGGTGGGCCAGGGCGGCGCCGCCCGCAAGAAACGTGAGCCGGACGATGGGTCGGGGACGAATTCAACGAACCGCGCGAAGCGGAGCGGGCGCTCTCGCCCTCACCGGGCTGGCGCTGGCGCTCGCCGGCTGCGGCAGCAGCAGTTTGCTCAAGTCGTCGCCATTGGACCTTTTCAGCTCGTCGTCGAAGGCCAGCAACGATGCGCCGTCCGCCGCCGCCGGTCCGTCGGACGACGATATCGATTGCCCGGAGGTGAAGGTCCGCACCGGCGCCGCCACCCTCATGATCGGCAGCAAGCCGGGCGACAGCGAGCCGGCGGCGCTCGACGTTCGCTACCAGGGCTCCATCATCCGCACTGCGCGCGAATGTCACGTCAACGCCGGCATCATGACCATGAAGGTCGGCATCGAGGGCCGCGTTATTACCGGTCCGGCCGGCGGTGTCGGCTCGGTCGACGTGCCGTTGCGCATCGCGGTGGTGGAGGAGGGCGTAAGCCCCAAGGCGGTGGTGTCGAAATTCGGCCGCGAAACCGTGACCGTCAACAATTCGGTCGATCGCGTCAATTTCACCCACATCGATCCCGACATCGCGTTCCCGCTGCCGCAGCCGCTGGGCCTGATCGAGCGCTACGTGGTCTATGTCGGTTTCGATCCGATCGGCGCTCAGCCTGTCAAGAAGCCGCCGGCCAAGCGCAAGCCGGTCGCCAAGAAGAAGCCGGTGGCGAAGCCGCAGGGTTGAGCAACCCAGGGCGCGCACATTTCGAAATGTCTTTTGGATTAAGGGTGCCCGAATTCGATGGGCCAAGATTTGCAATTTGTTAAATGTGCCGCGTTGAACGCGGCCGCATTTAACTCCCGGGTTTGGGATAGGTCTGGCAGAGAGGCCGCGGCGACTTTCCGGGGCTAATTTTTGGCGGGAGGCCAATAACTTGGCGTCCCTTAACGCTCGTTAAGTTCTTTTACACATCGTGTTTTGACCGATTCTTTAAACTCGTCGTTTAGAGCTGTGGCCACGAAATGATTTCAATCGTGGTGGCCGCCATGCTCATGAAATTGCTGTGGTCGAAACTGCGCCCGACGATGCGCAACTTCTGTTGCGCGCGCGGCGGCAATGTCGCCTCATCTTCGCCGCGTCGGCCGTCCCGCTGATTATGGGCGTGGGCGCCGCGGTCGATTACAGCCGCGCCAATTCAATGAAAGCCGCGATGCAAACCGCGGTCGATTCCACCGGGCTGACGCTGGCAAGGAAATATTCCACTCTGACCGCCAGCCAACTCCAGAACGAAGCCACCCTTATTTTTGCTTCGCTCTTCACGCGTCCCGAGGCCAAGAACCCGACGATTACCGCGGTTGAAAATGCGGCTGCCGGGACAATTCAGGTCAATGCCACCGCCGCGATAGATACTGACTTTGTCGGCATTTTGGGGCTTAAAAGCATCCAAGTTAATGCCGAATCCACCACATCGTTGGCGGCGCAAGCTTCGCTACGCGTCGCGCTGGTGCTCGACAACACCGGCTCGATGGCGCAATCGGGCAAGATTTCGGCGCTGAAGACTGCTACAAACAACATGCTTGCGAAGCTGCAAAGCGCGGCCACGACGAATGGCGCTGTCTATGTGTCGATCACGCCATTTGTGAAGGACGTCAATCTCGGAGCGAGCAATTATAATGCATCCTGGCTGCAGTGGGATGACGGCACCGACAATTCATGGGACGGCTCTAACGGGACCTGCAGCAATTCAAACTACTCGCCGCGCAGCCAGTGCCTCGCGCAAGGAACCTGCTCGATTTCGGGTAATAACACCCAGAGCAGCTGCACCGCCGCGGCCAACTGTTCGATCTCCGGCTACTCGACCCAGAGCTCCTGCACGGCCGCCGCCGTTTGCTCCAATCCCGGCAAGACGACCCAGAGCACCTGCAGGGGCACCAAGGCCTGCAGCAACAAGCTTTACACGACGCAAAGCCAATGCACGTTGCATCACGACACTTGGGGTTACGGGACCTGGAGCAACGGCGTCTGGACCCCGAAATATACCTGGACGCCCACCAGCCACAGCACGTGGACCGGCTGCGTCGTCGATCGGGGCGACAGCGGTGGTCCGAATTCCGGCAATTACGACGCCAACAACGTTTTGCCGACGACTAGCACCCCGGCGACACTCTATGTCCCCGAGCAATACTCTTCGTGTCCGCAAGCGGCCATGGGGCTGAGCTACAATTGGTCGGCGATGACTTCGCTCGTCAACGCGATGTCCCCGAACGGTAACACCAATCAAGCCATCGGCTTGCAGGTGGGCTGGATGACATTGATGACAGGCGGCGTATTCAACGCCCCGGCGCTGGCCCCAAACGTCACCTATAGCCAGAACATCATTCTGCTGACGGACGGCCTCAATACCGAGGATCGATGGTACACGGACCAGTCTTCAATCGATGCGCGCCAACAAATCCTCTGCAATAACATCAAGACTGCTGGGATAACGCTTTGGACGATTTAGGTGAATACCGGCGGCGATCCGACATCGACTCTGCTGCAGAGCTGCGCTTCCGATCCGGACAAGTTCTATTTGTTGACCTCGGCAAATCAGATCGTCTCAACGTTCGACGAGATCAGCTTTAAGATTGTCCATTTGCACCTGTCGCAATAAAGCGGTTATTCCGCGCCCGCCGTTCCGCGGCGTCCCGGAACCGCGTAAAATAATCCGCGCATGGAGACGATTGCCGTCCGCTAGTTCAGCTTCTTGCGGACGTCGTCGATGCCCTTGGCGATTAATTCGCCGGCAAGACTGCCTTTGGCTTCTTGGCTCAGCACCTTGGCGGCGGCGGCGACGGCGGCTTCGGCGGCGGCGCTGCGCACGTCGGCGGCGGCCTGCGCTTCGACCTGGGCGATCTTGACCTCGGCCATCTTGGTGCGCCGCGCGACGAATTCCTCGATCTTCACCTTGGCTTCGATGGCAAGCCGCTCGGCCTCGGCCTTGGCGCCGGCGACGATCTCCTGCGCCTCGCTCTCGGCCTGTTCGCGCTTGTAACGATAGTCGGCCAGCAGTTGGGCGGCCTCGTCCTTGAGCTTGCGCGCTTCGTCTAGCTCGGCCTTGATGCGGCCGGCCCGCTCATCGAGCGATTTGCCGACCATGCGATGGACGCCGATATAGCCGAGCCCGGCCAGGAACAGCAAAAAGGCCAGCGCGACCCAGGTTTCCGTTTCGAAAAACATGGCGCGGCCCTACCTCTTAAGCACGTCGGCGACGGCTTCGGCGACCGCCTTGTCGCTCGGCGCCGAGCCGATCAGCCGCTTGATGATGGCGCGGGCGGCGTCCTCGGCGATGGCGCGGACGTTGGCCATGGCGGCCTGCTTGGTGGCGGCGATGGACTTTTCCGCCGCCGCCAGCTTGACGTTGAGTTCGCCCTCGAGCGTCTTGCGGGTGGCGTCGGCCGCGGCCTGCTGTTGCTCGCGCGTCTCGTTGGCGATGGCCTGGGCGCGGGCGCGGGCGTCGGCCAGCGCTTTTTCATAGGCCGCTACCGCCTGGTCGGATTGCACCTTGAGCCGCTCGGCGTCGCCGAGGTCGTCGGCGATACGCTTCTGCCGGCTCTCGATGATGCGGCCGACGCGCGGCAGCGCCCATTTCGCCATCAGCGCGTAGAGCAGGACGAAGGCGATCGCGAGCCAGACGAGCTGCGAAGCAAAGGTCTGCGACTGGAAAGGCGGAAAAGCGCCTTTGTGCTCGCCGGCCGGAACGTGCTCCGTGCTCGTGGTGTGTGGTTCTGCCATCGTCTACTCCCGCCGCCTGCCGGCGCGTGCCGTGACTTAGAGCGCGAACAGCAGCAGCAGCGCGATCAGCAGCGAGAAGATGCCGAGCGCCTCGGTGATGGCGAACCCGAAGATCAGGTTGCCGAACTGTCCCTGCGCCGCCGACGGATTGCGCAGAGCGGCCGCCAGGTAGTTGCCGAAGATGATGCCGACGCCGACGCCGGCGCCGCCCATGCCGATGCAGGCGATGCCGGCACCGATGTATTTTGCTGCTACTGGATCCATAACAAACTCCCTTTGCTTGTCCGTTCGAGCCTAGTGGCCCGGGTGAATCGCATCGTTGAGATAGATGCAGGTAAGAATGGCGAAGACGTAAGCCTGCAGGAACGCCACCAGCGTCTCGAGCGCGATCAGAATGACGATCATGGCGAACGGCAGCACGCCGCCGGCCCAGCCGATCGCGCCCATGGCGCCGCCCATCAGGATGATGAAGCTGGCGAACACCTGCAGCGTGATGTGGCCGGCCAGCATGTTGGCGAACAGACGCACGCTGTGCGAGATCGGCCGCGAGATGAACGACAGGATCTCGATGAAGACGATGAGCGGCAGGATGTAGATCGGCACGCCCTTGGGCACGAATAAGTTGAAGAAGTGCAGGCCGTGGCGGTAGAGCCCGTATAGCAGCACGGTCAGGAACACGGTGACCGCGAGCGCAGCGGTGACGATGATGTGGCTGGTGACGGTGAACGTATAGGGAATGAGGCCGATGAAGTTCACGGTCAAAATGAACATGAACAGCGTGAACACGAACGGGAAGAACCGCATGCCCTCGGAGCCGGCGGTCGAGCGCACCGTGGTGGCGACGAATTCGTAGGCGATCTCGGCGGCCGATTGCAGGCGCGAGGGCACCAGCGCGCGCTTGGCGGTGCCGATCACCAGGAAGGCAGTGATGACGGCGACCGCGGCCAGCATGAAGGCGGCGGAATTGGTGAACGCGATATCGGTGTGTCCGATTGTTGCGATCGGAAACAAATTGTGGATCTGGAATTGCTCGATAGGGTCGACGGCCATGATCGCTAATCGTTCACACGGTTTTCGCGCACGACGCCTGCCGCGCGCATCACGTTAAGGACCCCGGCGGCGAAGCCGAGCAGCAGAAACACAATCAACCCCCACGGCGATATTCCCAGCCAGCGGTCGAGCAGCCAGCCGATCAACGCGCCCACGACCACGCCGGCCACTAGTTCGGTGGACATCCGAAAGCCGCGGGCATAGGCCGAAGCATCGGCGGCCGAACGAGGACCGGTCACGTTTTCGGATGGCCGGCTCGCACTGTCGAGCCGTTCGCCGAGACGCTGGAGCCTCGCGGAGAGAGCAGCCTCGTCGTCCGGCGGTTCGTTGCGATCCTCTTTGCCGCGCGTGCCGTCAGCCATGCTTTCGACTCGCGTGAACTCAAAGGCCTCGCTCTTGCCCGCCGCCCTAAAAGCCGCGCGGACCATACTGATCGGGTATGTTCGAGTCAAGAAACGGGGTTTGCGTTATAAGCAATTGATTTTATGGACTAAATGCATAAATTTTCACCGGGTTTGCGGGCCCGCGCGTGCACTGCGGCATGCGCGTTAACGGAAGATGCAGTGCGCGAGTGCAGGCGGCTGCGCCCGGGTGGTAGGTTGCCGGGCCAGCGCCCGAGTTGGAGGTATCGTAATGCGGAATTCGACGCTTGCCATAGCCGCCGTGTTGGCGTGCGCGTCCATGCCCGCGCTGGCACAGGACGCCCGCACCGCGGCGGCGATGCAGTCTCAGAGCGCGCCGAAAGCCGCCGCCGCGGGCGAAGCACCGGCGGCTTCGCCGAGCCGTTTCGTTTTCAACCGCGTCGATGACGGCTTCCTGCGCCTCGACAATCGGAACGGCAAAGTCGCGTTCTGCAGTCCGCACACCGTCGGGTGGTCGTGCCAGCAGGTGCCGGAAGACCACGTCGCGCTCGAAAGGGAGCTGGCGCGCCTCAAGGACGAAGTGACCGGCCTCAAGGCGCAGGTCGCCGCCTTGCGCGCGCTGTCGCCTCGGCCGCAGGCGGATCTGCCGCAGCCGGCGGCGGTCGACAAAAACGCGGAAACGAAGAAACCGCCCGGCGGCCTCGCGCGCGCCCGTGTCGCTTTTGAAAATGCCTGGCGCCGGCTGGTCGAGATCATCGTCAAGCTTCAGAAGGACATGATGCACAAGGGCTGAGCCGGCTCCGCCTGTCCCGGCGGCGAGCCGGGCTACGCCGCAACAATGGACTTGTATGGCAGGCCGCCTTTCACCGATTACCCAAGTCGCGCCGCAACTGATCGCAACCGCGACGTTGCGCCTGGATACGCCCGGCGCCGGCTTCATCGACATCACCGGTCACGCCGCAAGCTTCCTTGCCCAAGCCGGCGCGGGCGAGGGGACGCTGTTGATCTTTCTGCGCCACACTTCGGCCTCGCTCACCATCCAGGAAAACGCCGATCCCGACGTGCAGACCGACCTGATTTCCGCGCTCGATCATCTCGCCCCGGAAGATGCGCCCTGGATTCACGATGTGGAGGGACCGGACGACATGCCGGCGCATGTGAAGACCATGCTTAGCGGCGTGTCGCTGCAAGTGCCCGTCTCGGACGCGAAACTTGCCCTCGGCACCTGGCAGGGCATCTATCTCATCGAGCACCGGCGGGCGCCGCACAGCCGCGAAATCGTCCTGCAATTCATCGGCAGCCGCAAATAGGGCCCGCGAGCCTATTGATGCCTATCGGTGCAGCGGCGCATTATGGGGTCCTTGGCGGCCCGGGGCGCATTTCGAGAGGTTTTCCGGCTTGAGCGACACGTCGCACTATCGTTTGGTAATTGCCGACGACCATCCGTTGTTCCGCGGCGCGTTGCGCGAGGCGGTTACCGGCCTGTTCGAGCGGCTGGATATTGCGGAAGCCGGAACTTTCAATGAGGTCGCCGAACTGCTCGAACGCGGCAGCGACGCCGATCTCGTCCTGCTCGATCTGACCATGCCGGGCGTGCGCGGCTTTTCCGGCCTCATGTATCTGCGCGCGCAATACCCGAGCGTCCCCGTCATCGTGGTTTCGGCCAACGACGACCCGGCGGCCATCCGCCGCTGCATGGAATTCGGCGCTTCCGGCTTCATCCCCAAGACGCTCGGCGTTGAGGCCATGCGCGGCGCGATCTCGCGCATTATTTCCGGCGGTGTATGGACGCCGCCCGGTGTCGACCTTTCCGCCGGTTCGGACGCCGAGACCGCCGCCCTGATGGCGCGGATGGCGTCCTTGACGCCGCAGCAGGTGCGCGTGCTGATGATGCTGTCGGAGGGCCTGCTCAACAAGCAGATCGCCTATCAGCTCGACGTCTCGGAGGCGACTGTGAAGGCGCACGTCTCCGCCATACTGCAAAAGCTCGGCGTCGAAAGTCGCACGCAAGCCGTCATCGCCGCCGCCAAGATCGAATCCGGCCACTGGTCGCAAGGCGCGCCGGCGGCGGGATAATCCGCCTCATCCTGAGGAGGCGCGAAGCGCCGTCTCGAAGGATGGGGCGGCCCCATGGTTCGAGACGCGCCACTGCGTGGCGCTCCTTACCATGAGGCCGAGCGAGATTCTGCGCCTAGATTACTCCGCCGCCGCCACGCGCAGCACGCGCCATTGCGCCAGCAGGGCGCGCAGCGCGGCCGGCTTGAGCGGCTTGTGCAGGAGTTGAATGCCTTCGGCGCGGGCCTGTTCGCGCACCGCCGGCGAGCGGTCGGCGGTGATCAGGATTGCCGGTAATTCGCCGCAGCGCGCCCGCAGCGCCACGATCGCTTCGATGCCGTTGCCGTGGTCGAGGTGGTAATCGATCAACAGTCCGTTCGGCACGCTCGCGCTTTGCTCGATTGCCGCGAGGGCGCTGGCCAGATCGGGCGCCTTGATCACCTCGCAGCCCCAGCCATGCAGCATGGTCTCCATGCCGTCGAGCACCGCCGGTTCGTTGTCGATGCATAGCGCCGCGGTGCCGACGAGCTGGCTGGCATCGACGCGAATGTCGTCGCGCGCCGGCAGCTCGACCGCCACCGCATTCGACAGCGGAACCGTGACCGCAAAGCGCGAGCCGCGGCCGACCTCGGAATCGACCTCGATCTCGCAGCCGAGCACGCGCGCCACGCGCTCCACAATCGACAAGCCCAGACCCAGCCCGCGCGCGATGCGGGCGCCCTGGTCGAGGCGGTGGAATTCGACGAAGATGTCGCGTTGCTGGGATTCCGGAATGCCGACACCGGTATCACAGACGTCGATGCGAAGGCGATCGCCGCGCCGCCGGCAACCGACCAGCACGCGCCCGGCCGGGGTGTATTTGATGGCGTTGGACACCAGATTCTGCACCAGCCGGCGCAGCAGCCGGCGGTCGGAGCGCACTACCAGCGATGAGCGCACGAAGCTAAGTCCGAGCCCTTTGGCGCCGGCCAATGGCGCGAATTCCAGTTCGATCTGCCGCATGAGATCGTCGATGCGGAAGCTGGTCAGTTCCGGACGCATTACGCCGGTGTCGAGCCGCGACATGTCGAGCAGCGCGCCGAAAATCTCCTCAACCGCCTCGAGCGAGGCGTCGATATTGTCGACCAGCCGGCTGTCGCCGCCGCCGCCCTGGCGCTCGATCAGGCTGGTGACGTAGAGCCGCGCCGCGTTGAGCGGCTGCAGGATGTCGTGGCTCGCGGCGGCGAGGAACCGGGTCTTGGAAATATTGGCGTCGTCGGCCTCGCCCTTGGCGCGCGCCAGAGCGACGTTCAGGCGCGTGAGTTCCTCGGTGCGTTCGCGCACGCGGCGCTCGAGCGTCTCGTTGGCGCGCTCGAGCGCTTCGGCCGCCTCCACGCTCGGCGTGATGTCGGTGAAGGTGGTGACGATACCGCCGTCGGGCATGTGGTTGGCGCGCACCTCGATGACCGTGCCGGGCTCCGCGAAGCGCTCCAGGAAGGGCTCGCGGCCGGACACGTAGCGCTCGATCTGCGCCTGCACGAAATCGTCGATGCGCTCGGGGGCGACGTCGTTACGCCGCCCGTTGAAGTGCAGGATATCGGTGAGCCCGCTGCCGACGCGGATCAGGCTCGGCGGCAAATCGAGGATTTCGCCGAACTGCCGGTTCCAGCAGATCAGCTGCAGGTCCTTGTCGAACACCGCGATGCCCTGGCGCACGTGATCCAGCGCGGTCTGCAGGATTTCGCGGTTGTACTGGATCGCGGCGTTGGCGTCGTCGAGCAGCTTCAGCGCCGCCTTTTTCGAGACCGTGCGCTTGCGCAACAGCAGCGACAGCACCAGCCGCGAACTGGCCGCCCCGATGGCAGAGGCGAGAATGTGCTCGGCGTAGCGCACCAGCCGGAAATCGGCCTCGTCCTTGGGCTCGAGGCTGATGCGGTGCGTGTCGGCGAATGTCTCGAATGCCGTGTGTGTGCGCTCGTCGCCGAGATAGCGCGCCACCGTGCCGGTCAGTTCCTCCACCGTCACCGAGGAGCGCCAAAGCCGGAAGCTTGGCGCGATCGGCGCCAGATCCGACGGCACGAAGATGTTGGCCTGCAGCCGTTCGATCGAGGAGGGCGCGTGGCGCAACGAGAAGCCGACATAACACAGCACGTTGAGCGCCAGGCTCCAGAGCACGCCGTGCACCAGCGGCGGCAGGTCCAGCCCGAACAGGTTCTGCGGCCGCAGCGCGATGATATGCAACGGGCCGTCGATCAGGATGTGCTGACCGATAATGCCGATATCGGCGAAGCTCGGCAGCAGCAGCGTATAGGCCCAGACCAGGATGCCGGCCGTCATGCCGGCGATGGCGCCGCCGGCGGTGGCGCGCCGCCAGAACAGGCCGATGAAAAATCCCGGCGCCAGTTGTGCGATCGCCGCGAACGACAACAAGCCGATCGAGGCGAGTTGCGCGTCGCCGGCGGTGCGGTAGTACATGTAGGCGAGCAGCAGGATGCCGAAGATCGCGAGCCGCCGCACCGTGAGCAGCAGCGAGCCGACATTGTCGCGGCCACTGATCAGCGTCTCGCGCCGTTGCAGCACCAGCGGCATGATGAGGTCGTTCGATACCATGATCGACAGCGCCACCGATTCCACGATCACCATGGCGGTCGCCGCCGACAGGCCGCCGACGAAAGCCGCGATGGTGAGGATGTTCGATCCGGCCTGCAGCGGCATGGCCAACACGAACATGTCGCTGTCGACTTTGCCGGCCGGAAACGTCAGTAGGCCGGCGAGCGCGATCGGCACCACGAACAGGTTGATCGCCAACAGATAGAGCGGAAACAGCCAGGCGGCGCGCTTGATCTCATTTTCGTTGTTGTTCTCGACCACCGCGACGTGGAACTGGCGCGGCAGCAGGATGATCGCCACGAACGACAGCAGCGTGGTGGCCACCAGCGTGTCGAACGGCGGCTGCCGCGTGAACAGGCCGGCGGTCTGCGCGCTGTGACGCGCCGCCTCGATCAGCGCGCCGGGGCCGCCGAACATCCAGAACGTCACGAAGATGCCGACCGCCAGGAAGGCGAACAGCTTGATGATCGATTCGGTGGCGATCGCCAGCATAAGGCCGTCTTGGTGCTCGGTGGCGTCGATGTGCCGGGTGCCAAACAGCACCGCGAAGGTCGCCATCGACAGCGCCACGAACAGCGCGATATCGCCGAGCAGCGGTCGGGTGACCCCGATGGTCTGCGTGGTATGGGCGAGGATGGTCTCCAGCGAGAACGACACCGCTTTGAGCTGCAGCGCGATGTAGGGAATGGTGCCGACGATCGCGATCAGCGCGACGGTGGCGGCTACCGCCTGGCTCTTGCCGTAACGCGCGGCGATGAAGTCGGCGATCGAGGTGGTATTCTGCGCCTTGGCCAGCCGCACGATGCGCACAAGCAGCGGCGAGAACAGGCCGATCATCAGCGCCGGGCCGATGTAGATGGTGAGGAATTCATAGCCGGTGCGCGAGGCCGAGCCGACCGAGCCGAAGAAGGTCCACGACGTGCAGTAGATCGCCAGCGACAGCGGATAGATCAGCAGCCGGACGCGGCCGTCGCGGCCGAGGCCGCGGCTGCGGTCCCCGTAGCTCGCCACCAGGAACAGCAGGCCGATATACGCAAGCGCCACCGCGATGACGACCCAGCCTTGCAGCATGCGTGCTCCAGATCGGGCTAAGCCCGGGTTTGAGCAGGCATTTTATCCTGCTTAGGCCCGCCCGAACAGGCTTCGGCCTCAGCGATTGGGCCGCTGGCGCATAGCTGTTCCGATTTGACGCAAACCAGGCCGCGCGGCATTGATCGCATTGAACGGGCCTGCGCCGGCAGGTTCCGCGAAAGCCGCCAGCCCTTGTCCTTGCCGCCCGCCATCGACCGCATCGTCATCGCCCGCCAGCTCGCGGAAACGCTGGCCTTTGCCGCCGTCGGCGGGCTGACGTTCGGGCTGCTGGGCGTGCCCGCCGGCTATCTGTCGGGCTCGATTCTCATGGTCGCGGCCGCTTCGCTGGCGGGGCGGCCGATGCTGATGCCGACGCTGCCGATGCGTATTCTGCTGGTGCTGATCGGCATTTCGCTCGGCGCCGTCGTCACCCCGGCGACGCTCAACGGCATGACGGCCTATCCGTTGAGCATCGGCGTGCTGATCGTGGCCATGGTCTGCGTCAGCGTCAGCGGCGCCGCCTATCTGCGCGTGGTGCACGGCTGGGATAAAATGACCGCCTATCTCGCGGCGGCGCCCGGCGGCCTGTCGCAGGTGATGGGGCTCGCCGCCGAAGTCGAGGCCGACATCCGCGCCATCGCCATCGTGCAGACCGTGCGCGTGGTGATCATCGCGGTCGGCTTGCCGGCGGGTCTATCGCTGTTCGGGCTCGTCAGCCGCGGCGCCCGCAGCGTCGGCGGGCCGTTCGATCCCTCGCGGCTCGGCGAACTGGCGATCCTGATCGCCGCCTCGACCGTCGTCTCGCTCATCGCCTATCGCATCCGGTTTCCGGGCGGCCTCTTGTTCGGCGCCATGCTCACCTCGGCGGCGCTGCACGGCAGCGGCGTCATTCACGTGGTGATGCCGTGGTGGGTGACCAACACGGTAATGGTCGCGTTCGGCGCGGTGACCGGCTCGCGCTTCGCCGGCACGCCGCTGCGCATGCTGGCGCATTTCATCGGCGCCGCGTTCGGCTCGTTCGCGGTGGCGGTGGCGGTCACCGCGGTGTTCGCGGCCGGGCTGGTCGGCATTTTGGCGCTGCCGATCGGCGAGGTGATGATCGCCTACGCGCCCGGCGCGGTCGACGCGATGATGCTGCTGGCGCTCGCGCTCCATCTCGACCCGGTCTATGTCGGCGCGCATCACCTGGTGCGCATCTTCTTCGTATCGCTGGCCATGCCGCTGTTCGCGCGCCGCGCCATACGCCCGCGCAAGGCCGCGGCCGTGGCGCCGCCGGCCAAGCGGCCGCCGTTTGAGGATTGATTCCGTAACGTAATTGCGGAACGGGCGGGGATTATTCCGCCGCCATCGCCCGTTTGCGGGTCGGCAGATCGAGCCGTTCCCACACGTCGACCAGCGCTTCCGCCAGGGCGTCGATCAGCGCGTCGTCGTGATAGGGCGACGGCGTGATGCGCAGCCGTTCCTCGCCGCGCGGCACGGTCGGGTAGTTGATCGGCTGGATGTAGATGCCGTGCTCGCTGAGCAGCAGGTCGCTCGCCGCCTTGCACTTCTCGGCGTCGCCGATCAGCACCGGCACGATATGGGTGGTCGACGGCATCACCGGCAGGCCGGCGGCGTTGAGCACCGACTTGACGCGCGCGGCGCGGTCCTGGTGTCGATCGCGTTCCCATTGCGACGTCTTCAGGTGCCGGATGGCGGCGGTCGCGGCGGCGCAGATCGCCGGCGGCAAGGCGGTGGTGAAGATGAAGCCGGGTGCATAGGAGCGCACCGCGTCGATCAGCATTTCGCTGCCCGCGATGTAGCCGCCGAGGCAGCCGAACGCCTTGGCCAGCGTGCCCTCGATGACGTCGACGCGGTTCATGGCGTTGTCGCGTTCGCAGATGCCGCCGCCGCGCGGGCCGTACATGCCGACCGCGTGCACTTCGTCGACATAGGTCATGGCGCCGTAGCGCTGGGCGAGATCGCAGATCGCATGCGCCGGCGCCACGTCGCCGTCCATGGAATACAGGCTTTCGAACATGATCAGCTTCGGGCGCTTGGGATCGGTGGCCTTGAGCAACTCTTCGAGGTGGCCGACGTCGTTATGCCGCCACACCTGCTTGTCGCAGCCGGACTGGCGCACGCCCTCGATCATGGAATTGTGGTTGAGCGCGTCCGACAGGATCAGGCAGTTCGGCAGCAGCTTGGCGATGGTCGGGATGCCGGTCTGGTTCGAGACATAGCCGGAGGTGAACAACAGCGCGGCCGGTTTGCCGTGCAGATCGGCGAGCTCGCGCTCTAGCTCGATCAGCGGGTGGTTGGTGCCGGCGATATTGCGGGTGCCCCCGGCGCCGGTGCCCATGCGGGCGGCGACGTCCACCATGGCGCCGATCACCTTGGGGTGCTGGGCCATGCCGAGATAGTCGTTGGAGCACCAGATCACTACTTCGCGCTTGCCGGCCGGCGAGTGCCAGTAGGCATGCGGAAATCGGCCGGCGATTCGCTCCAGATCGGCAAATACCCGGTAACGGCGCTCATCCCGCAATTTTGCAAGCGCGGACGCGAAAAATACGCTGTAATCCATGTGACTTTTCTTTCCCGCCCCCAACACCCTGTTTTTTAGAAGCCTTCCAGGGTGTTTGTCGAGGCCAGAATTGTCACATCCCAATAACCCGCATTGATCGAAGTCAAAGCGGTAGCCGGATATTACCAAGTGCGGCATTTAATCCTTGGCCGGGCCGCCAGCGGGTGAAAACGCCGCCAGATCGACATGCCCGCGCAGACCGGCAAGCAGGATGGCGCCGATATGGAGCTGCAGCACGAACTCGCCCGACCGGATCAGCGCGGCCAGCTCCGCCGCGGTCACCAGCTTGGGCTCGATGCCCGCCTCGGCCGCCTCGGCACGGGCGCCGGTTTCGACGAAGAACGAATGCAGCCGGTTCGATAGCCGCGCGGTGCAGGGCGAATAGTCGCCGAGCGCGTGCACGATCAGCGCCGGAAAGCCGGTCTCCTCCAGGAGTTCGCGCTTGCAGGTTTCGGCCGGTGCTTCGCCTTTTTCGACCAGGCCTGCGGGCAATTCCCAGGTGAACCGCTCAAGCGCCGGGCGGTACTGCCGCACGATCGGAATTTGGCCGTCCGGCGTGCGCGCCACGATGGCGATGTAATCCTGCTGGCCGACCGCGTGATAAAACTCGGCCGCGGCGCCGGGCGCGAATTGGACCTCGCGCTCGATGATGGCCACCCACGGCGAAATCGTCGTGGTGCGCCGGGTTTTGATCTTCGGCCAGTCCTCGGCCATGGCTCACATCCCTTGTCGCGCCGCGCAATCGGCTAGCGTAATCGCACCGTCCGCGCCGGCCGCCTGAGATAGGTCGTGGCGAACGCATAAACATACCAGCGCAGATACGCCGGTAGCCAGCGCAATACCTGGAACCGGCTCGAGCCGCTCGTGCGCTCGAACCAATTCGCCGGCACCTCGCCGATCCGCCAACCGAGCCGGTGGCATTTCACCAGAAGCTCGATGCTGTAGCAAAAGCCGCGATCCGATTCGATGACGATTTCATCGATCGCGCGCCGCGAAAACAGGCGAAAGCCGTTGCTGGCGTCGCGCGTCGGCAACCGCGCCAGGTGATAGAGCGTAAAATTGCCGGCGCGCACGAAGAACGCTTTCAGCCATGGGCAGCCGACCATGCTGCCGCCGGCCATGAAGCGGCTGGCGCAGACAATGTCGCAGCCGCTGTCGGTGCGCGCCACCAAGGCGTCGAGAATGCCGGCGTTGTAGTCGTCGTCGGCCGGCAGGACGACCACGAACGGCGCTTGGCTCGCGGCGAAACCCGACAACACGGCGCCGTGGGCGCCGCGGCCGCGGTTGCGGACGAAATCGACGGCCAGTTCGCCGAGCGCCGCGCGGTTATCGCGAATTGCCGGCAGCGTGTTGTCGTCCTCGCGGTCGTAGCAGATCAACACGCGCTTTGGCGTCGCCACCGCGCGCGCGATCGATTGCAGCGTTCGCAGGATATTGGCGCCTTCGTTGTACACCGGGATGACGATGTCGAGCCGCGGCGGCGTCATCGGATGATATTGGCGCCCTGGAGTTCGCCCCAAACGTCCATCACCGGCTTGCCTTTGAAATCGGCGGTGCGATAGGCGGCATGCGGCGCGCAAAGAATCAACAGGTCGCTCCGCTCGATCACTTCGACAAGCGGCAGTAACTGCGGATCGGTGGTGACGAACGGGTCGGTGGTCAACACCGCGCGCGCTTGGCCGCTGAGGACGTTCTTGAACTTGTAGCTGAGCGAGGCGCGCGTATCGTCGCTTTCGGCCTTGAAGGCCATGCCGAGTAGCCCGACGGTGGTCTTGGCGAGATCGAAGCGTCGCTTGAGATCGTCGATGACGTGCAGCGCGAGGCCCTCATTGATCAAGAGCGCCGCGTGGCCGAGGCCGAACTGATTGCGCGCGAAGGCCGAGAGCTGCATCGTGTCCTTCACCAGGCAGGGACCGGCGGCAAAGCCCGGCCGCGGTATGCTCTTCAAGCGCGGATAATTGTGCTTCATCGCCGTCAGCACCCGCTGATAATCGACGCCGGCGGACCTGGCGACCAGATAGAACTCATTGGTGGCGGCGAATTCGATGTAGCGATAGGCGTTGGAGAACAGCTTGGCGAATTCCGCCTCGAGCGGCGACACCACCACCACTTCCGGCGTGATGCGCTCGAACAGCTCAATTGCGCCGCGTTCGGCCTCCGGCGTGCAGCCGCTCACGATCTGCGGCATCGCGCGCAGCTCTTTGAGCCCGAAGCCCTGCACCACGCGCTCGGGACAGAACGCCACCTTCAGCTTGCGCCCCTGCGTCTCCAGATAAGCGGCCAGCCAGTCGGTAGTGCCGGGAAACACCGTCGAGCGCAGCACGGCAAGCTGTCCGTCGGCCAGCCGCGGCAGCAGGGCGTCGACGCAAGCCTGCACCACCCGGCGCACCGGGTTGAGAAATTCATCGATCGGCGTGCCGATGGTGATGATCACCGGCCCGGGCGTCGAGACGCGGTCGGGTGAATTGGTGAACACCAGGCGCTTGGCGCCGAGCGCCTTGGCCAGCGCACGCTCCGCGCCGTCCTCGATGAAGGGCAGGCGCCCGGCTTGCAGCGTATCGAGGTTCGCCTGATTGAGGTCGTTGATGTTGACCCGCATGCCGGCCTCAGCCAGCGCCAGCACAAGCGGAATACCGACATGGCCGGCTCCGCCCACGACGGTAATGTCGGCGTTTTCGACGGTGGTCGGCGCGTCAGGCGCGGCGATACCGGATCGGACTGTCCTCATCGCGCGACTATAAAGTGGCGGTGTGAGGTTGCGCTAGGGTTCATATCAAAGCATCCGCGGAACCGGCAGCGGCGTGATCAATTGGCCGCGGAAGCCCTTCGCCCTGAGCTTGGGCGCCAGTTCGTCGGCGATATGCCAGGAAAAGACTATCGCGCAATCCGGCTGGTCGGAGAACAGCTGGGCTTCGTCCACCACCGGAATGCCGGTGCCGGGCATGTATTTGCCGATCTTCAGCGAGCCGGGGATCTCGCACACGTAATCGACGATGCCTTCGTCGAGCCCGGCATAGTTGACCAGCGTGCTCGCCCGCGACGGCGCGCTGATGCCGGCGATACGGGCGCCTTTTTCCTTCAGATCGCGCAGCATCGACAACAGCCGCAATTTCGACAGCACGACGTCGCGCCGGAAACTGGCCAAGCGTTTGGACATGGCATCGCCGCGCGGCTCCGATGCCAGCATGCGGCGCACGCTTTCCTGCACCGGGTGGCTGCCGCGGCGCGCGGCATAGACGCGGATGGAGCCGCCGTGGCTCGGGATCGGCCGGGCGTGGAAGACTTCGAGATCGTGCATCTCCAGGAGATGCTTGAGGCTCGTCAGCGAATAGTAGCGCAGGTGCTCGTGGTAGACCGTGTCGTATTGCAGCGTGTCGAGCAGGCCGATGAGGTAATGCGATTCGGAGATGAATACGCCGCCGTCCTTGAGCATCTCAACAATGCCGTCGACGATCGCGTGCACGTCCTCGATATGGGCGAAACAATTGGCGGCCGTGACCACGCTGGCGGCGCCATGCTCGCGCTTGACGTCGCGCGCCACGTCGAAGCCGAAATAGCGCTTGAGTGTCGGAATGCCCTTGCCGTTGGCGATGTCGCCGACGTCGGTCGGCTCGATGCCGAGCACGCGATGGCCGCCGTTCTGGAAATTCGACAACAGCGTGCCGTCATTGGAACCGATATCGACGACGAGATCGTCCGCGCCCAATCCCAGCAGGGCGGCGGATTCGCGATGCAGGTCGGCGAAATTGTCCCGCAGCAGTTTGGTGATGCCGCTGGTGTAGGGGTATTCCGGCGGAAAGATGATGACCGGGTCAACCGCCAGCCCAAGCTGCACCAGGTCGCAGTTGCGGCAGTGCAGGAGATTGGTCGGAAACCACGGTTGCTGACGCGGCTCCTGGCCGATCGGAACCATCTGGTTGACCGGCGGCATGTAGCCGAGCGAGAGCACGTCATCGAGCGGCGCGTGGCCGCAGATCTGGCAACATCCGACCGGAACGCTGGCGCCGGTGCCGGCCGCGCGCGCTACTTGGGTGGGGCGCAAGTCTAAACTCTCCTTCTGGCCTCAGGATTTCGGCGCAAGCGCGCTGTTGCGCCGGTACCATTCAAGCGTCGGCTGCAAGCCTTGGTCGAGCGACACGCGCGGCTTATAGCCCAGTCCGGCGAGTTTTGAAATGTCGGGGCAGCGGCGCATGGTGCCGCCGGGCGCGGGCCGGCCGGCGATCAATTCGATCTCCCATCCGGCATGGCGGGCGATGCGCCGCGCCAGGTCGGCGATGGCGACTTCCTCAGCTGTACCGACGTGATAGATGCCGAGATGCTCGCCCTTGTTGCGCATCATCATGACGCCGGCTACCAGGTCGTCGATAAAGCAGAAGCTGCGCGTTTCCTCGCCGCTGCCCTGGATTTCGAATAGCAGTTTGCCCGAGGGCTGCGCGTCGGCGAGCTTGTGCAGGCGTAGCGCGAATTGCGGGATGACGTGCTCGAAGCCCATGTCGGGGCCATAGACATTGTGCGGGCGGAAGACCAACACGCGTTCGAAGAACTTGCGACCGAAATTGATCGCCATCACCTCGCTGATCAGCTTGCCGGCGCCATAGGAATAGCGCGGATTGAGCACGTCGGGCACGGTCAGCGGCGCCGACTCATCGGTCGGGATGTGCGGCGGCGTCTGGTAGACCTCGGAGCTGGATGCGAGCACCAGTCTGCCGACATTTTGCTTCCGGCAGGCGTCGATCACATTGATCATGCCGCGCACGCCCACATCGAGCACCAGGTCGGGGGCGGTGTAGAAGAATTCTGTGCCGTTAACAAAGGCGAGATGATGCACTTCGTCCATGCCGCGGGCGGCTGCTTCTACAGCCGCCGCGTCGCGAACGTCGCCGGCAATGAATTCGATGTCCCCTGCGACCTCGGCAAGGCGGCGTGGGCGGCCACGCGAATTGTCGTCGAGCACCCGCACACTGCAGCCGGCGCGCAGCAAGGCCTTCACGAGGCCGGAGCCGATGAAGCCGCTGCCGCCGGTGACGAGGATGTGGGCTTGGCTCACGAAGCGCTTTCCTCGTTGGCATCCGCGGCCGCAACGTCGATCCACACGCCTTGGCTATGCGAGCGCCGCGCGGCGTCCATCAACCGCTGCACACGAAAGCCTTCGGCAAAGCCGGGCGTCGCCGCGCCGCCGCTTTCGATGGCGTCGAGAAAAATCTTGGCCAGCCGCGACACCGGTGCGATGCGGCCATCCGGATATCGCGCGTCGACCGGATCGCTGACGGCGATACGCTGAAGCGTTGCCGTCTGCCGCGTGGCGTGGAGCAGTTCGAAGCCGCGCATATAGTCGGCGCCCGGATTTTGCAGCACCAGCGTGCCGTCCTCGCCGAAAAATTCGATGCGGTGACCGGCCCCGTGATAGGACGCGCAGCTCATGGAGAGGCTCGCCAGCGGGCCGGATTTGAACTGCAACGCCATCGCTACCGTCGTTTCCAGATCGCTTTCGTCCGGCAGGCCGCCGATGCGCGCCGACAATCCCGCGATCGGCCCGCAGAACCATTCGAGATAGTGGAAGCAGTGACTGATGAAATTGCCCAGCACGCCGCCGCCGTCGTCGCCCATGGTTTTCCAGTTGCGCATGCGCAGTTGCAGGGCGCGGCTCTCCACGTGCCAATGCACCGTGACGTGGCGCAAGGCGCCGACGGCGCCGGTCTCGAGCATCGCCTTGGCGCGCTGCCAGCTCATGATCTGATGGAAGTTGAAATCGATCGCGGTCACCTGCTGGCCGAGCCTCGCCTGCCGCAGCATGGCGCGCGCCGCGCTCAAGTCGCCGGCCATCGGCTTCTCGATGAAGACCGGCTTGCCGAGTTCGAGCGCGCGGATGGCGATCGGCGCCTGCAGGCTGGGCAGCGTGGCGATGGCGACCGCTTGCACGTCCGGATCCTCGACCAGTGCCCGCCAGCCGCCATAGCCCTTGGCGACGTCGGTTTCGCGCGCCAGCGTGGCCGAGCGGCCGGCGTCGCTGCCGGCGATCGCCACCACCTGGCAACGCGGGTCGGCGCGGAACGCCGGCAATTGCACGGTGCGTCCGTAATTGGTGCCGACTATGCCAAGACGGATCACGGTCCAAATCCCTGCAACAAATATTGATTCTGCCGCGCGCGGCATGGATTTGGGCCAAATCGCCATGCTACGCAAGGGCGTTTCGGGCAAGGCGCGGGCCGCACCATGGCAGCAGCAAGCGACATCGCAGCAGCCGCTTTCGGCGGCTGGCGCAAACTGGCGGCGCTCGTCCTCGCGGTCGCCGCGGTCGGCCTGCCGGTCAATGATTTCGGCGCCTACCCCCTGCTGCTGACAGCGGCGGTGGTCATTTTCAGCGGTGAGGTGAGCGCGCGCGCCGGCGCCTGGGCGGCGGCGGTCGCCATCGTCGCCGTCGCGCTCGCCGGCCAATTTCTGTTGGCGCCGCCGCGCATCGAGGAGGGGCACAACGTGTTCCTGCCGGATGCCGGGGCCTTGCGGCGCGGGCTGCCCGCCGACGTCTACCGGCAGATGGCGCAAGAATTCGATGAACTTTATCCGACGGCGGTGCGCTGCCGCCCCGGCTCGCCCGGTTGTTGGCAGGATGAAGCCGGCCCGAACAGGTTGTACGCATTTTCCGCCGACAGTGTATGGCACAAGGCCGCGGCGTCGCGCTCGGTGACCGCGCTCGATTTTTCCGATCCGGTCTGGCTCCGGCTCGGCTTCATCAACGAGTTGCGTCACAACTGGTACACCGCCGTCGCGCCCGACCTCCATCGCGCCGACCGCGACGGCCGCTTCTGGATGGGACTGCGCCGCTGGCATCTCGCCATGCCGTGGTTCGAAATGGTGCGCCTGCCGGAATCTTACGTCGGCGGCGAACTGTGCTGGCGCGGCGAGGTGATGTGGGAAGGGACCGGCGAACGCTTTACCCGCTGGACCGGCGACAGCTGCCGCCCGATTGAGCCGGCCGACGCCGGCCGGCGCGTTTTCGGCATCGCCATCAAGCCGGACACGCTGGCGATGCAAATGTCGCCGCCGTTAAAGGCGCGCGTGCTGGAACTCGCCGCCGGCGCGCTAGCGGTCCTCGCGGTGCTCGCCGTTGCCGGCGTGCTTGTTCGCTTCAGGCTACGGCATCTTGTGCTGCCGGGCATTCTCATCGTCCTGGCGCTCTTGGTGATCGCGATCGACGACGGCAGTTTTCTCGGCGGCGTACGGCCGCTCGACGGCGGCGACGATGGGCTGATCTACGACGGCATCGGGCGTCTTATTCTGCAAAAGCTTTTGGCCGGAGACATTGCCGGCTTCCTCGAAGGCGGCGAAAAAGTCTTTTATTTTGGCGGCCCCGGCATGCGCTATTTCCGCACCATCGAGCACGTCGTGTTCGGCGAAAGTTATCTTGGCTATCTCTCGCTTGTTCTGCTGTCGCCGTTCGTCGTGCTCGCCATTTTCCGCAGATTCCTGCCGGAGCGCTGGTCGCTCGCGTTAATCTTGCTTTTTGTCGCCGTCCCGATTGGCACGTTGTTCGGAACGACGTTCGTGCAGTACAGCAAATTGGCGAGCAAGGGGTTTGCCGATCCGGCGGCCTATATCTTGTTCTTCTGCGCCATTCTGCCGCTCCTGAGCCGAAATGTTCTGCCGGCTTTTCTCGGCGCGCTTTTGCTCGCGCTTTCGATCTTCATGCGGCCGGTGGTGGCGGCCGCCGCCGTGGTCCTTCTCGGTGGCGCCGGCCTCGCCGCGCTCTACCAGCGGCAATGGGGGCGGGCCGCCGGCATGGGTATCGGCTTCCTGCCGGTGTTTTCGATGGCGCTGCACAACTGGATCTTCGGCCACGCGTTTGTGCTGTTCAGTTCCAATTCGCAGGATTCCAATCTGTTGGTGATGCCGCCGTCCGCCTATCTGGCGGCCGCGCGTGGATTGGTGAGTTTGGATTTCAGCGGCGCCGCGCGGGTGCTTACCCAAATCGCCAATTGGCTGAGCGGTCCGGCGGAATCCTACTGGACGATCCCGCTCAACGCCGCGGGGTTTGCCATTCTGGTCTATGTCGTCATGCGCGGCCGCAGCTTCGACCCCTGGCTGCGGCTGCTCGGCGCGGCGGCGCTGGCGCAACACGCGGTGGCGCTGTTCTACCGGGGCGACGTCGCCCGCTATCATTTTCTCACCTGGTTTCTCACCATGGTCGTGGTCATGGTTTTCTTGCACGAAGTCGGCATCGGCTGGCTGCGGCGGCGCTACCCGGAGCTGTCGGAACGCCTGGCGGCACATCCGGCCGCGCTATGGCTTGCATCCGGCCTCGCCCGGCTGCAAAAGAGTGCCGCATGAGTAACCAACCTACCGGCATCGCCAACGGTCTGACCAATTACGGCGACCGCGATTTCTCGCTCTATCTGCGGCGCTCGTTCGCCAAGTCGATGGGCTATTCCAGCGCCATGCTGGAAAAGCCGGTGGTCGGCATTGCCTATACGCCGTCCGGCTTCAACAATTGCCACCGGCACTTCCCCGAATTGCTGGAAGCGGTCAAACGCGGCGTGCTGGCCGCCGGCGCGCTGCCGATCGAATTCCCGACCATTTCGCTGGGCGAAGTGTTCCTCAACCCGACCAGCCTGAAATTCCGCAACCTGATGTCGATGGACACCGAGGAAATGGTGCGCGCGCAGCCCATGGACGCGGTGGTGCTGATGGGCGGCTGCGACAAGACCGTGCCGGCGCAGCTCATGGGCGCGGTGTCGGCCGGCCGGCCGGCGATCATGCTGGTCGGCGGTCCGATGATGACCGGGCGCTACCGCGGCGAGCGGTTGGGCGCCTGCACCGATTGCCGCCGGTTCTGGGCGCAATACCGCGCCGGTAAAGTCAACGACGAGGAAATCGCCGACGTCGAGGGCCGGCTCGCCACCACCGCCGGCACCTGCGCGGTGATGGGCACCGCCTCGACCATGGCCTGCCTTGCCGAAGCGCTCGGCATGATCCTGCCCGGCACCGCCGCCATCCCCGCCGTGCATGCCGACCGCCTGCGCGCGGCGGAAGCGACCGGCGCCGCGGCGGTCAAACTGATCGGGTCGCAGCTTACGCCCGGCAAGATCGTCAACGTCAAGTCGGTGGAGAACGCGCTTCGTGTTTTGCTGGCCATAGGCGGCTCGACCAATGCCATCATCCATATGACCGCGATCGCCGGACGCGCCGGCGTGCCGGTCTCGCTGCAACGGTTCAATGAATTGTCCGACACCACGCCGGTGCTGGTGAACCTGAAGCCGGTCGGCAACGGTTACATGGAGGATCTGTTCGCGGCCGGCGGCATGGGCGCGCTGATGCGCGAATTGAAGGATTTGCTGCACCTCGACGCCATGACGGTGACGGGCGAAACGCTTGGCGAGCGGCTCGACGCCGACAGCGGCACCTGGACCGACCGCGCCGTCATCGCGGAGCGCAAAAAGCCGCTCGAGCCGCAAGGCGGGCTGGTCGCGCTGTTCGGCAATCTCAGCCCGCAAGGCGCGATCCTCAAGCGCTCGGCCGCCGATAGCAATCTGTTCGAGCTCGAGGCCAGGGCGGTGGTGTTTTCCTCGCTCGCCGATCTCGCCGCCCGCATCGACGATCCCGATCTCGACGTCGAGCCGAACGACATTCTGGTATTGCTAAATGCCGGACCGCATTCGCCCTCGGCGATGCCGGAAGCCGGTTATCTGCCGATCCCGAAAAAGCTCGCCACCAAGGGCGTCAAGGACATGGTGCGGGTGTCCGACGCACGCATGAGCGGAACCGCCTTCGGCACCATCGTGCTGCACGTGACGCCGGACGCCGCCTCCGGCGGCCCGCTCGGCCTGGTGCGCAACGGCGACCGTATCCGGCTTTCGGTGAAAAACCGCAGCATCGACCTTCTCGTCGACGAGGCGGAACTCAAGCGTCGCGCTGCCGCCGTCAAGCCCGCGGCCGAGGCGCCCGAGCGTGGCTATGCCAGGCTCTATGCCCAGGAAATCCTCGGCGCCGATCAGGGCTGCGATTTTAAGTTCCTTAAGCCGCACTGAGTCGGCGGCATCGCGTTATTCACGCGAAATGTAACGATCGCATTCACAGCCCCGTAGCACTAATTGCCAATTAACGATGTTCGCGCGTGGAAATTAACGCGGTCGCTAAAGAGCGATCCGTAAGTTGTTGAAAATCAATATTGCACGGCATGTGCGTCGAGCGTGCCACGAGTGGAGTAATGCTCAGGCCATCGAATGACCCGCTGTTGAAGCGCGACCGGCAGAGGATCGCACTCGCCGGCATGATCGGCGTTGCCGTTGCATTCGCTGCGACGGAGGCCGTCATCGCCTATTCGCATTCGCAGATCGGCCTATCCGTCATTTCGGCGCTGTTTGCCGGCGCGCTCGTGAGCCTGTCGGCCGCCAGCTCGGTTTCGGCCCGGTACGCGCGGCTGGGCGTCAGCGAGCAAAACGCCCGGCTCGACGCCGCGCTCAACAACATGATTCAGGGCCTGTGCATGTTCGACGCACAGAACCGCCTGGTGGTTTGGAACGAACGTTACCGGGCGATGTACAACATCGACCCGCTGCGCATCTGGCGCGGCTGCACGATCAGCGACCTGCTCAAAGCGCGCATGGCAGCCGGCATGTTCCCGCTCGATCCGGAAAAATATGACCGCGAGCTTCGCGCGGCGCTCAAGCAAGGCAAATGCTTCACGCTCAATATCGACCTCGCGGACGGCCGCACCATCTCGGTGGTCAATCAGCCGATCGAGAGCGGCGGCTGGGTGGCGACGCATGAGGACGTCAGCGAACGCAGGCGCGCCGAGCGCGAACTCGAGCAGGCCCGCTCGTTCCTCAATATGATCATCGAAAACGTGCCGTCGCCGATTATTGTGAAGGACATCCCGAATCTGAAATATCTTCTGGTCAACCACGCCGCCGAAAAATATTTCGGCGTGGATCGCGCGGCGATCATCGGCAAAGCCACCAGCGACCTATTGTCGAAGGCCAGCGCTCAGCTGATTGAAAACGAAGATCGAAAAGCAGTCGAGTCGGGCCAAATTTCCTTCCTAGACGAACACACCGTCGTCACGCCTGGAAACGGCGCGCGCATCGCGACGGCAACGCGCATGCCGGTGATGGGTCCGGATGGCAAGGCGCAATATCTTATCAGCGCCATCAACGACGTCACCGACCACAAGCGTGATGAACGCGAACTCGAGCAGGCCCGCTCGTTTCTCAATACGATCATCGAGAACGTGCCGTCGCCGATCATCGTCAAAGATCCGGACCTGCGGTACTTGTTGTTCAACCGCGCCGCGGAGAAGTGCCTCGGCGTCGACCGCAGCGCGTTGCTCGGCAAGACCGCGGCCGAAGTTATGCCGGGCATGTCCGATACCGTCGACGAGCACGACCGCCGATTGCTCGAATCCGGCAAGTCGATTTTTGTCGACGAGCACGCGGTCGCCACGCCCGGTAACGGCACCCGCATCGTCACCGCCACGCGGCTGCCGGTCATGGGGCCCGACGGCAAAGTGCAATATCTCATCAGCATGATTCACGACGTCACCGACCGTAAGCGCGACGAGTTGCGCCTGGCGCATATGGCGCACCACGATGTGCTGACCGGTTTGTCGAACCGCATCGCATTCAACGAATGCATCGCCGCGACGCTCCGCCTCGCGGCGGATTCGGGCGAAAGCTTTGCCATGCTTTCCCTCGACCTCGACCGTTTCAAGACGGTGAACGACGTGTTCGGCCATACGATCGGCGACAGGTTGCTGCGCGAACTGGCGGGCCGGCTGGAGCAGGCCTGCCAAGGCGCATTTCTCGCCCGCACTGGCGGCGACGAATTTCACGTTATCACGGCGTGCGGCCCGCAGCCGGCAAGCGCCGAAGCGCTGGCGGAGAAGCTCTGCGCGGCGCTCGATGCCGATATCGATATCGACGGCGTGCCGTTGCGTGTCGGCTTGACGGTCGGCGTCGCCATTTTCCCGCAGGACGCGGCCGACGCGTCGACCCTTGTCGCCAATGCGGATGCCGCGCTAGTCCGCGCAAAATCGGAAAGGCGCGGATCGATCCGCTTCTTCGAGCAGTCGATGGACCGGCAACTGCGGGAAAAGCACGCGCTGCAGCAGGATTTACGCACAGCGCTGGGGCGCGACGAATTCGCGCTGCACTTCCAGCCGCAGGCAAATATCGACGGCGAGGTCAACGGTTTCGAGGCGCTCGTTCGCTGGCACCATCCGCGTTATGGAATGATTGCGCTGAACACCTTCATTCCGCTGGCCGAGGAGAGCGGCATCATCATCGAACTCGGCGAATGGATTCTGCGCGCCGCCTGCCGCGAGGCGGCGTCTTGGCCGCGGCCGCTCGACATCGCCATCAACCTGTCGCCGGTGCAGTTCCAGCACGGCGACTTGCCGAAGCTGGTGCACGAGGTGCTGCTGGATACCGGCTTGGCGCCGGCCCGCCTGGTGCTGGAAATCACCGAAGGCGTGCTGATCGGAGAATTCAACCGCGGGGTCGCGATCCTGCGCCGGCTGAAACACCTCGGCGTGCGCATCGCCATGGACGATTTCGGCACCGGCTACTCGTCGCTGTCCTATTTGCAGTCGTTCCCGTTCGACAAGATCAAGATCGACAAGTCCTTCATTGCCAATCTCGGCCACAGCCAGCAGGCCGCTACCATCGTGCGCGCGGTGATCGCGCTCGGGCACGGCCTCGATCTGCCGGTGGTGGCCGAGGGCGTGGAGACCAAGGAGCAGCTCAAGTTCCTCGCCGACGAATCGTGCGACGAAATTCAGGGCTATTTGTTCGGCCGGCCGAAGCCGATCGCCGACTACGCCGATCTGATCGGTCGCGGACCCGGGCCCGAAAAGAAGCTGGCGGCTACCGGCTGATCCTGCCGAAGCTCAAAGGGCCGGCGCCGCGGCCGGCTCGGCGATGATGAATTGCGCCCGCGCCAGGTTTGCGAAGCGGCCGCCGGCCGCCACCAGTTCGTCGAACGTGCCGGCCTCGACGATGCTGCCCGCCTCGAACACCAGAATGCGGGACGCCTTGCGCACCGTCGACAGCCGGTGCGCGATGACAAAGGTCGTCCGGTGTTTCATTACCTCATCGAGGGCGCGCATCACCTTGGTCTCGGTGTCGGCGTCGAGCGCGCTGGTCGCCTCGTCGAGGATGAGGATCGGCGGATCTTTCAGCAGCGCGCGCGCGATCGACAGCCGCTGGCGCTCACCGCCGGACAGCGAGCGGCCGCGCTCGCCAACGCGGTCGGAAAATCCCTGAAACTTGCGGTCGATGAATTCCAGCGCTTGCGCGCGCCTGGCCGCTTCGCGCATTTCCTCTTCCGTCGCGTCGGCCTTGCCGACGCGCAGGTTGTCGGCGATCGAGCGGTTGAACAGAAGCGCTTCCTGGAACACCACGCCGATGTTTCGCCGCAGCGCCGACAGTTTGAAGTGGCGGATGTCGGTGCCGTCGATCTCGATCGATCCCGACTGCGGGTCGAACGCGCGGTGCAGAAGTGCGATGGCGGTCGATTTGCCGGCGCCGGTTGCGCCGACGAGCGCGATCGTTTCGCCGGGCAGCGCCTTGAAGTTCAGGTTCGCCGCCGCCATCCGCTCGCCGTCATAGGAGAACGAGACGTCCTTGAACTCGACCAGCCCGGTGAGGCGGCCGGGATCGATCGCATCGGGCCGGTCGCGGATGGCCGGAACCGTGTCGCGCACCTGGAAAAATTCCTGCAACCGCGGCGCTTCCGAGACCACCCGGTTGACGAAGCTGACGGTCTGCTCCAGCCGGGCGATGATCAGCCCGGCGAAATTCATGAAAGTCACCATCTCGCCGATGGTCGCCTGGCCATTGATGTTCAAGAACGTGCCGACGATGATGATCGCGAGCACGGTCAATGTGGTCGAGGTCCGCGTCAGCACCACGGCCAGTGCCCACCACGACAGAACGGGCATTTGCGCGGCGAGCAGCCGCGTCACGATTTGGCGCAATTCGGTGACTTCCGCTTCGAGCCGGGAAAAGCTCTGCACTAGCGCGATGTTGCCCAGCGTGTCGGAGGCGCGCTCGGCAAGGTCGGAATAATGTCGTTCGACCTGGCTTTGCAAGGTGCGGGTCTTGCGCACGATCAGCGCCGTCAGGATTGCGAAAACGACGCACAGCACGATCAGCAGCGAGGCGAGCCGCCAATTGATGAAAAGCGAGATCGGCAGCAGCACGAGCAGCGAGACGAATGACGAAAGGTGGTCGCGGAAAAACCCGACCCACAATCCCCACAGCGCGTCGGTGCCCTGCAGCATCACTTTCATAAGCCGGCCGGAATGGGTGTTGCCGTGATAGGTGAGCGGAAGCTGCAGCACGTGCTCGAAATAGTCGGCGAGAACGACGTGGCGGCGGCGATGCGCCAGCCGGTCGGCGTAAAGCGCGATCAGCGTGCCGCAGGCGATGGTGAAAAGCCCGAAACCCGCCCAGGCGGTGAGCAGCATGCCGAGTTGCGACCACGACGGCGGCTCGCCGCGGCTTTGCGCGCCGGTCAGCGTGTCGATGATGCGGCCGAGCAGCACCGGCTCGGCAAACTGCGCGGAGGCCAGCGCCACATTCGCCAAGGCCAGCGTCCAAGCCAGCTGGCTCTCGGAGCCGAGCAGAACGAGCACGCGGCCGTAGAGGCGAAGAATATTCATGGCACGCTCAACCAATCTCCGAGCCGTTGCAGCCAGCGCCGGGGAGGCGGCTGCGCCGCCTCCGGCTTGAGCCTGAGCCGGTCGCCGTTGACGCCATGGACGAGTTGCAGCGTTCTGGTGTGGTAGGCGGCAAGATCCGGGCGGTGGCCGATGCTCAGCACGGTGGTATTCTTCAGTTCGGCGTCGAACAAGCCCATGACTCGGTTCTGGCTGTCTTGATCGAGCGCGGCGGTCGCTTCGTCGAGAAAGACCCAGCCCGGTTTGTGCAGCAGCAGCCGCGCGAAGGCGAGCCGCTCCTGCTCGCCGAGCGAGAGCTCCTTGTCCCAGCGGTCGACCTGATCGAGCTTGGCGATGAGATTGCCGAGATCGCAGCGCTCGAGGGCCTGCCGCACCTCGGCATCGGAAAAGGTGTCCGGCGCGCCCGGATAGGTCAAAGCGTTACGTAATGTGCCGAGCGGCAGATACGGCCGCTGCGGCAGGAACGCCATGCTCTCCGGCGCGGGCGTGAGGATTGTCCCCGAGCCCCACGGCCAGAGGCCCGCCACGGCGCGGAACAGGGTCGATTTGCCCGCACCGGTCTCGCCGACGATCAGCACGCGCTCGCCCGGCATGACGCTGACGTTTGCTTCCTCGATGACGATGTGCCCGTCCGGCAAGAGGATGCGCACGCCTTCGAAAGCGAGATGGCCGTCCGGATGCAGCGCGTGCTTGATTTCCTCGGCGCCTGGCTCGATCGCGGGCAGGTCGTCGAGCGCTTCGCGGAAGCGCGCAACCCGATGGATCGCCGCACGCCAGTCGGCAAGGCGCGAGAAGTTGTCGACGAACCATCGCATCGCCCCTTGCACCTGGGCGAAGGCGCCGGCCACCATGATCAAGCCGCCGAGCGTCAAGGCGCCGCCGAAATAGGCCGGCGCGGCCACCAGAATCGGAACGACGAGCGACAGCCATCCGGTGCCCGAGGTGATCCAGGTGAGTTGGGCCAGCGAGGTGGATATTCGCCGCATAACGTCGACGACGGCGGCGAGCGCGGCGTCGAGATGCCGGTGTTCGTCCTTCTCGCCGCCATGCAGCGCGATGCTCTCGCCGGATTCGTTGACCCGGACGAGGGCGAAGCGGAACTCCGCCTCGCGGGCATAGCGTTCGCCATTGAGCGCAATCAGCGGCCGTCCGACCAGCCAGGTTAGGCCGGAGCCGATCAGCGCATAGGCGAGAGCGCACCAGACCATGTAACCCGGAACGGCGATGTCATAGCCCGCCACGCGGAAGATGACCTGCGCCGACAAGACCCACAGCACTCCGACGAAGGCGGCAATCTGGAGCAGAGCATAAACAACGCCGCAGCCGAGGTCGGCGGTGTAATCGCCGAGCAGGCGGGTGTCCTCCTGGATGCGCTGGTCGGGGTTGCGGCCGTACCGGCCGGCAAAACTTAGCTGATAGACGCGCATCGGCTTGAGCCACGCGACCAAGAGGTGACGGGCGAGCCACTCGCGCAGTCGGAACTTTAGGCGCTCCTGGAGAAAGGTTTGCGCGACCGTGAGCGTCAGCAGCACGGCAATGATGAGGACGAACGTCCAGATAAAATGGACGAAGGCCGACAGGTCCTTGCGGCCGACGGCATCGAAGAACTGGCCGTTCCACTCGTTGAGCCGCACCTGTACGAGCATGTTGGCAATCGTCACGAAGATCGACGTCACGAAGATCGCCAAAACCAGCTTGCCGCCTTCTGCCCGCCGCAGCACGCGCGCGAACAAGCTCAGGTCGCGGGCAAGATCGAAATCCCGCATTTGCGCGGCCGCGCCTTCGTCTGCAAATGCGGGTTTGGCTGCGGCGGCCGGAATTATCGGCAGAAGAGGCGGGACGGTCTGCTGCGCTCCCGGCGTTGCCCCCGGCGGGGGCTGCGCGGCCACGATAGGAAGGGTTGACGCAAGGTCCGTTTTCATTCGCCCTATGTAGGCCTGTCGGCCGTCGCCTCGCTTTTTCGGCGGCCGTCGAGATTCGCGGGGGCCGCTCGCTTAACGGAATTATGGGAAAGTTTAAACGGCGGACGTAGCGCCCTGTTGATATAGAACAATATGCATTTGCTGTCCGGCGTGGCTGACTTGTTAAGACATTGGAGACGCCGGTGCCGCCGGAGTGATTGACTACCCGCAGATACCTGCCAATCGCTGATAAAATAAATAAGACGCGGCGCTCTTGCCGCTCAGCGGGACCCCGATGAAACCCATTGCCGTTGCGATCGTTTGCAAGACCCCGGCCGCGGGCACGTCCAAGACGCGCCTGTCGCCGCCGCTTCGGCCGGACGAATGCGCCGCGATCTCGCGCTGCTTTATCCGCGACCTGGCGCAGACGATCCAATCGCTGGCGTATGATGGCGGCGTTGCGCCCTGCGCCCTCTACACGCCGCCCGGCTCCGAAGCGGAGTTGCGCCGCCTGCTGCCGGAAAGTTTTCAGCTGACCGTGCAGGGCGACGGCGATCTCGGCGCGCGTCTGCTCAAAGGTGTCGTCGACCTGCTAGCCGCCGGCTTCGGCGGCGCGATCCTGGTGAATTCGGATTCGCCGACCTTGCCGAAGGCTACCTTGCGCGCGGCGGTCGACGTCGTGCGAAGCGGCGACAACGTCGTGCTAAGTCCGGCGCTCGACGGCGGCTATATTTTGATCGGGCTGTCGCAGCCGCATGCACGCCTGTTCGACGGCATGCCCTGGAGCACGCGCGAGGTCTACCGTCTGACGTTGGAACGAGCGCGCGACATCGGGTTGCCCGTGTTCAATGTGCCGGGCTGGTACGACGTCGACGACGCCGTCTCGTTCGCCATGCTGGAACACGAGGTCAATGGAGTTCCGCCGCCGTTTGCCGCGTCCGATCTGATCGGCGCCGCCGCACCGGCGACACGCCGCTTTGTCCGCGAGCGCCGCAATTGAACAAGCCGATTTTTGCGGTCTTGATGGTGCTGCCGCACAGGATTGAACTGTGGACCTCCCCCTTACCAAGGGGGTGCTCTACCACTGAGCTACGGCAGCGCCGACGCGAGCGAATATCCGATCATGCCGGTGATGTCGAGCGCTCAAGCTTGCCTGCGGCCGGCCCGGGTTTTATCCCATTCGGCCATGACGGGCGGAAGCGGCAAATCCGGCGATCCCAGGCGCGTCGAGCGTCTGAAGGCGGCGCTGCGCGACAATCTCAAGCGCCGCAAGGCGCAGGTAAAGGCCCGCGCGCAGGCGGCCGCCAAAGCGGCCGTCAAGCCGGCCGAGCACGATTCCGCCGGAATTACCCCGGAAATTGCGCCGCACAAGCCGAAAGGCTAGTAACCCTGCAGGCGGTTTGGCCTTGCGGGATGGCCGGCGCGGTTCTTAGCTATCGTCCGGCCGAAGGGGCCGCCAGCGGGGCGTCATGGATCGAATTCGCATTGTCGGCGGTCAGCGCCTGAACGGCACGATCCCGATATCGGGCGCCAAGAACGCCACGCTGCCGCTGATGATCGCGAGCCTGCTGACCGGGGATACTTTGATCCTCGACAACGCGCCGCGGCTGGCCGACGTCGAACTGCTGCAGCGCATCCTCGGCAATCACGGCGTCGACGTCATGATCGCCGGCAAGCGCCCGGGCGACGATCCCAATTCCGGCCGCACCCTGCACATCTCGGCCAAGCACATCATCGACACCACCGCGCCCTACGACCTGGTCTCCAAGATGCGCGCGAGCTTCTGGGTGGTGGCGCCGCTGCTGGCGCGCATGGGCGAGGCCAAGGTGTCTATGCCCGGCGGCTGCGCCATCGGCACGCGGCCGGTCGATCTCCTGATCATGGCGCTGGAAAATCTCGGCGCCGAGATCGAGATCGAGGGCGGCTATGTGATCGCGCGCGCGCGCAAGGGCCTGCACGGCGGCGACGTCGTGTTCCCGAAAGTGACCGTTGGTGGCACCCATACCGCGATGATGGCGGCAGCACTTGCCAACGGCACCACGGTGATCGAGAACGCCGCGCGCGAGCCCGAGATCGGCGACGTCGCCGACTGCCTGAACAAGATGGGCGCGAAAATTACCGGCGCCGGCACCGCGCGCATCGTGATCGACGGCGTGCCGCGCCTGCACGGCGCGCGCCATTCGGTATTGCCCGACCGCATCGAGACCGGAACCTACGCCATGGCGGTGGCGATGACCGGCGGCGACGTGCTGTTGCAGAACGCGCGCCCCGAACTGTTGCAGGCCGCGCTCGACGTGCTCTCGCAGGCCGGCGCCACCATCACGCCGACCAACGAGGGCATCCGCGTCACCCGCAACGGCGCGGATCTCGCGCCGGTCGAGGTGTCGACCGCGCCGTTCCCCGGCTTCCCGACCGATCTGCAGGCGCAGCTGATGGCGCTGATGACGCGCGCCGGCGGCACCTCGCGCATCACCGAGACCATCTTCGAGAACCGCTTCATGCATGTGCAGGAGCTGGTGCGGCTCGGCGCGCACATTCATCTCGACGGCGAGACCGCAACCATCGAGGGCGTCAAGCATCTCACCGGCGCGCCGGTGATGGCGACGGACTTGCGCGCCTCGGTGTCGCTGGTGGTCGCCGGCTTGGCGGCGCAAGGCGAGACCATGGTCAACCGCGTCTATCACCTCGACCGCGGCTTCGAGCGGGTCGAGGACAAGCTCGCGCGGTGCGGGGCGCAGATCGAGCGGATTAGCGCGTAATCCCAAAGCCGTTCGTCCCCGTGTCTCAATTTGTCGTCCCCGCGAAGGCGAGGACCCATACGTCGTAGCGTCGCTCCGCCTCATCCTGAGGAGCTGCCGAAGGCGCCGTCTCGAAGGATGGGGCGGCCACATGGTTCTAGACGCGCACTTCGTGCGCTCCTCACCATGAGGCCGAGAGGAAAACGTACGCAGGTCTTGACAGGATAATATTCCCTAGGATAATATGCCTACATCCCGTCCCTCGTGACCGAGGGGTGTCTGATCGGCGTCTCCAGACGGGGGGCGGGGAGCGGTGGCCGGGGAATAACGGAGGCATCGGAGATGCGGTGCCCCGCCCGGCGGTCCAAGCCGCGCGAAGTCCGGCCACCCGGCAGGTGGTCACTGGGGCATAGCCGGCGCGTGCAAGGGGCGAACTCCGCCCAAAAGGGGAGTTACAATCCTTCCGGCGCAGGCGAAGCCCCCTAGCGGTGGGTAACAATGTCTGCCCACCGGGGATTGCGCGGAGCAAACCTCAAACACCGCGCGCGGGACGCCATGGGATTTGGCGGACTTGCGGTTTTACGGATTTCGACAGCCTCGATGTCGCGAGGCGTCGAGGTCCGCGGGTCCTCCAGGACCCCTGACGTCCCGCGCGCCCTCAGTACTTTTCGAGAGTGGCGGAAGGTGGACGACGGCCTGCCCGGAGCCGTAAAGAATATGGGCGATGACGCTTGTCTTGGCGCGAACCGGGCAAGCCCGGCGCGCGCTTGCGTTGGCTTCTCTTGTCATTCCGGGGCGCGGTCGTTAGACCGCGAACCCGGAATCCATAACCCCAGTGCTGCGGAGTGTGAATTCCGGGTCCACCGCTTCGCGGAGTCCCGGAATGACAGGAAAAACCATGCCCACCATCAAAGTCCTGAGCGCCGGCGCCGTGCAGTCGATGGTCGAGGCGCTCGGCCGCGAATTCGAGCGCGGCAGCGGCAGCACGCTCGACCTGAATTTCAACACCGCCGGTTCGCTGCGCGACCGCGTCAAGAACGGCGAGGCCGCCGACCTCGTCATCCTGTCGGAGTCCATCATCGGCGAGCTGGCCAAGTCCGGCCTGTTCGTACCCGGCAGCGTCACCGATCTCGGCCGCACCGTCACCGGCGTGGCGGTCCGCGAGGGCGCGCCGGTGCCGGATATTTCCACGCCGGAGGCGTTCAAGCAGGCGCTACTCATGGCCCAGACCGTGGCCTACACCGATCCGAAGGCCGGCGGCTCCGGCGGCATCATGTTCGCAGCGTTGCTGGAGAAGCTCGGCATCGCCGAGGCGATCAACAAGAAGGCCGTGCTAGGAAAACGCGGCGCCGAGGTGGCGGCCTCGATCGCCGACGGCCGCGCCGAGATCGGCACCACCTTTATCAGCGAAGTGCTGCCGCAGCCGGGCGTGGTCGTGGTCGGTCCGCTGCCGGGCGAGCTGCACAGCGCCAATACCTATACCGCCGCCATCCACGCCGGCAGCAAGGAGCGCGAGACGGTGCTCGCTTTGCTGCGCGCGCTCACCGATCCCGCTACTTGCGACCGCTGGACCGCGGCGGGCCTCGAGCCGGCGTTTTAGCGCATGATCCCGAAAGTGGGCGCCGGTTTTCGGGCAAGATCATGCGCCACTAAACAATCCATCTTGCGGCGCGGCCCGGCCCTGCCTAGTTACGAGGTGACCGGGAGCGCGAGACGCCATGGAACAGTTCAAATTTGTCGTCCTCGACGAGGAGGACCTGGAGGTCGTCTCGACCCACCTTCAGGACGCGGTGGCCAAGGTGTCCGACGTGCTGTGGCGGCCGGAGGAAAAACGCCTGGTGCTGGCGGTCAATCGCTTCGACTGGGAAAGCGCCCAATCGGCCAAACCGCAATACCGCAGGCGGCGGACCGCGCTGCGCTTCGAGCGCGTGCTGTCGTGCAAGTGCCGGGACGTGAACCCGGCCGGCAAAGACGGCGTGCTCAACCTTCTGGCCGTCGAATTTTCCGAGACCGATGCGCCGTCCGGCATCGTGACCATCACCTTTTCGGGCGGCGCGGCGCTGCGGCTGGAGGTCGAATGCCTGGAAGCCGAATTGGCCGATCTGGGGCCGTCCTGGACCACGGCGGCGTGCCCGGTCCATGCGGTGGTCGAAGACGCTTCGCCGAACCCGGATCGCCACTAGATTTCCGGCTAAATCCCCCAGACCCCTAAGCCCCCATGCACGCGGCCAAGGGCCGGCACCGCCCTTGAAATTTGGCGGTTCCGGTGGCGTAGTGACGCCGCCGGTAACTGGGGACTTTTCCATGCGTAAAATCGTGATTCTCGCGGGGCTGCTCGCCGGCGCCGCGCTGTTCACCGCTGACACGCCGGCCAAAGCGACTTGGGTCGGCTGCCAATGCTTCAAATTCGGCCAGGCGCCGGTTTGCGTGCCCGGCGTCTTGGAATGCGCGGGCATGGGCGGCGTCTGCCTCGCGCCCTGCGACTATGTGGCGCCGGTCAAGAAGCACCACCGCCACCACATGCATAAGAAGAAAAAGTAAGCGGGCGGCCCACTATCGCGACCGGGCTCCGCCTAACGGCGGGGCCTTTTGCTTTGACGGCGGGCCCCGAATCCAGCGAAAGGGTTGACGCAACGGCGCGCATCACCCATTGACCTGTTTATGCCGCTTCGACTGGACAGCAAAAACGCCGATTTCGCCGCGAGTTTTCGCGACTTCCTCGCCGTCAAACGCGAGGCGGGGCAGGACGTGGAAACCGTCGTGCGCCATATCCTTGCCGAGGTCAAAGCCTATGGCGACCGCGCGCTTTTGCAGCTCACGCTGAAATTCGATCGGCTCGATCTGGCCAAAGTCAGCATGCGCGTCGCGCCTGAGGAGATCGAGGCGGCGGCGAAATCCTGTGAGCCGCAAGCGCTCGACGCGCTCAAGGTCGCGCGCGAGCGCATCGAGGCCTATCACCTTCGCCAGAAGCCGAAAGACGAACGCTACACCGACGCGCTCGGCGTCGAGCTGGGCTCGAAGTGGACCGCGATCGAGGCGGTCGGGCTCTACGTGCCGGGCGGCACCGCGGCCTATCCGTCATCGGTGCTGATGAATGCCGTGCCGGCCAAGGTCGCAGGCGTGCCGCGGCTGGTGATGGTGGTGCCGTCGCCGGACGGCAAGCTTTCTCCCTTGGTATTGGCGGCGGCCAAGCTCGCCGGCGTCGACGAAATCTATCGCATCGGCGGCGCGCAGGCCGTGGCCGCGCTCGCCTACGGCACCGAGACAATTCAACCCGTGGCCAAGATCGTCGGGCCCGGCAATGCCTATGTGGCGGCGGCCAAGCGCCTGGTGTTCGGCGAGGTCGGCATCGACATGATCGCCGGCCCGTCCGAAGTGCTGATCCTTGCCGACAAGACCTGCAACCCCGATTGGATCGCCGCCGACCTCTTGGCGCAGGCCGAGCACGACGCCAGCGCGCAATCGATCCTGATCACCGACGATGCCGCGCTCGCCGATCAAGTCGAGAAGGCGGTGGCCTCGCAACTCACGACGCTGCCGCGCGCGGCGATCGCCGGCGCGTCGTGGCGCGATTTCGGCGCCATCATCCTGGTGCCGAAACTTGCCGACGCGATTGCGCTGGTCGACCGGCTGGCGCCCGAGCATCTGGAGATCGCCGCCGAGAATGCCGAGGCGTTGGTACCGAAAATCCGCAATGCCGGCGCGATCTTCATCGGCGCGCATACCCCGGAAGCGATCGGCGACTACGTCGCCGGCTCCAACCACGTGCTGCCGACGGCGCGCTCGGCGCGGTTTTCGTCGGGCCTCGGCGTGCTCGATTTCATGAAGCGCACTTCATTGCTCAAATGCGGGCCCGAGCAGTTGCACGCGCTCGGCCCCGCGGCCATCGCGCTCGGCGAGGCGGAGGGGCTTTCCGCCCACGCCCGCTCGGTGGCGATTCGCCTCAACTGGCGATGAGCGCGGCGAAAACAACGCCGGCTGCGATGAAGCAGCGCCTGGTCTCCGTCACCCTCGACGAGGAATTGATCGGCCGCGCCAACGAGGACGTCGAGCACGAACGCGAGGTCGCTATCTACGATTTGCTCGAGCAGAACACCTTCAAGCCGGCCGGCCATGACGGCGGCCCTTACGCGCTGCATTTGAGCATCAACAGCAACCGGCTGGTGTTCGATATCCGCCAGCAGGACGGCACGCCGGTGATGGCGCATCTGTTCTCGCTCTCGCCGCTGCGTCGCATCGTCAAGGACTACTACCTGATCTGCGACAGCTATTATCAGGCCATCCGCACCGCGACGCCCGACAAGATCGAGGCCATCGACATGGGCCGGCGCGCCATCCACAACGACGGCTCGCGCATCCTGATGGAGCGGCTGCACGACAAGGTGACGGTCGATCTCGACACCGCGCGCCGGCTGTTCACCCTGATCTGCGTGTTGCACTGGAAGGGTTGAGGGGTGGTGGAGCAAGAGCGTCGCTCGCGCCCCCAGGCGGTGCTGTTCGCATGCGGCATGAACGCGGTGCGTTCGCCGATGGCCGCCGCGCTGTTGCAGCAGTTGTTCGGCAAATCGATCTATGTCGGCTCCGCCGGCGTGCAGCGGGGCGAACTCGATGCCTTCGCGGTCGCGGCGATGGAAGAGATCGGCATCGACATCGCCCGCCATAAACCGGTCACCTTCGAGGACGTCGAAGACCTGGAGGGGCTGAATTTCGATCTGATCGTGACGCTTTCGCCCCCGGCGCATCACAAGGCGCTGGAGCTGACTCGCGTTCATGCCGCGCAGGTCGAATACTGGCCGACGGTCGATCCGACCGGGATCGAAGGCACCCGGGAGCAGCGGCTCGACGCCTATCGCCAGGTGCGCGACGAACTGATGGCGCGCATCCGCGAGCGCTTCGGCCGGCCGAGCGGGGGGAATGAATGAGTAAATTGCTGTCATGGCCGGGCTTGTCCCGGCCATCCCGCTTAGGTTGGCAGGGCTTTGCCCTCCTAAGCGGGGTCACCGGGACAAGCCCGGTGACGACAAGGTCGTTGGTTTGCGAATCCACCCCCGTTCCGCTAGTTTCCGCGTCGATTTCATCACCCTGCCAAAGCCGCTAAACCCATGATCGGCCGGCCCAAATTCGTGCTCGCTTCCGGTTCGCCGCGACGGCTCGCTTTGGTCAATCAGGTCGGCATCGAGCCGGACGCGCTCAAGCCCTCGGATATCGACGAAACGCCGCGGCGCGGCGAGATTCCGCGCGCCTACGCCAATCGGCTGGCGCGCACAAAGGCGGAAGCGGCGCTGGCCAACGTCAAGCTCGACGACGAGCTGCGCGGCGCCTACATCCTGGCCGCCGACACGGTGGTGGCGGTCGGCCGCCGCATCTTGCCGAAGGCCGAACTGCTGGATGAAGCGGCGCAATGCCTGCGGCTGCTCTCGGGCCGCAACCACCGCGTCCACACCTCGATCTGCCTGGTGACGCCAAAGGAGTCCTTTCGCCAGCGCATTGTGGAAACCCGCGTGCGCTTCAAACGCCTGTCGGACGAGGACATCGAATCTTATCTCGCCTCGGGCGAATGGCGCGGCAAGGCCGGCGGCTACGCGGCGCAGGGCATCGCCGGCACCTTCATCATCAAGCTGGTCGGATCGTACTCGAACGTGGTCGGCTTGCCGCTCTACGAGACCATGAGCCTGCTCGGCGGCGAGGGTTACCCGATCCGTTTCGGCTGGCTCAACGCGACGTAAATCCCATAGACTGTCATTCCGGGGCGCGGGCGCCAGCCCGCGAACCCGGAATCCATAATCCCGGCGCTGCGGAGTATGGATTCCGGGTCCGGCGCTTCGCGCCGTCCCGGAATGACGGGTGATACATGAACATCGCGTCGTGGCTTGAACGATCCGCTCTCAGCCACCCGGCGTTGCCTGCGGCGGCTTCCGGCAAGCGCGTGGTCGCGACCTACGGCCAATTGGGGGAACGCGCCGCGCGGCTTGCCGGCGCCTTGCGCGCGATGGGACTTCAACCCGGCGACCGCGTCGCCATCGCCGCCAAGAATTCGCCCGCCTATCTCGAAATGCTTTACGGCATCTGGCGTGCCGGGCTCGCCGCGGTGCCGGCCAACGCCAAGCTGCACGGCGCCGAGCTCGGCTACATCCTCGAACATTCCGGCGCGCGCGTTTGCTTTGCCTCGGACGGCATCGACGCCGAGATCGCCGCCCACGCGCCGAAAACACTCGAGTGGCTGATTGCGATCGGTAACCTGGACTATGAAGCCTTGTTCACGGCCGATCCGGCGGCCCTGGTGCCGCGCGCGGGCGGCGATCTCGCCTGGCTGTTCTATACCTCCGGAACGACCGGACGGCCTAAGGGCGCCATGCTCACGCATGACAATCTGGCGATGGCGAGTCTTGCCTATGGCCGCGAGGTCGATCCGGTGACGCCGGGCGACGCCATCCTGCACGCGGCGCCGATGAGCCACGGTTCCGGCCTCTACATCATGCAGCATGTCGCGCGGCTGGGCGTGCAGGTAGTGCCGGAGAGCGGCGGCTTCGAGCCCGACGAGATCGCCGCGCTGTTCAATTATTGGCCGCGCCTGTCGATGTTCGCCGCGCCTACGATGATCCAGCGCCTGGTTGCTTGCCCCGCCGATCTCGACGCCGAGCATATCCGCACGCTGATCTGGGGCGGCGCGCCGATGTATGTCGAGGATGCGCTGGCCGCGCTCGATCGCTTCGGCCCGCGGCTGGTGCAGATTTACGGGCAAGGCGAAGCGCCCATGACCATCACTACTTTGTCCAAGCAGGACATCGCCGACCGCGCGCATCCGCGCTGGCGCGACCGCCTGGCGTCGGCCGGCAAGCCTTATTCTAACGTCGAGGTGATGGTGGCGGACGCGCAAGACCGGCCGGTGCCGCAAGGCGAGGCGGGCGAGATTCTCTGCCGCGGCGTCGTCATGGCGGGCTATTGGCAGAATCCGGAAGCCACCGCGGCCTCGCTGCGCAACGGGTGGCTGCATACCGGCGACGTCGGCGTTTTCGACGCGGAGGGCTATCTGCACCTCAAGGACCGCTCCAAGGACCTGATCATTTCGGGCGGTTCCAATATCTATCCGCGCGAGGTCGAGGAGGTGCTGCTCACGCATGCGCAGGTGCGCGAGGTCTCGGTCATCGGCCGGCCGGACCGCGATTGGGGCGAGGCGGTGGTGGCCTATGTGGTGGGCGAGGCCAGCGCCGCCGAGCTCGACGCCTTGTGCCTTTCCTGCATTGCGCGCTTCAAGCGGCCGAAGAATTATGTTTTTGTCGACGCGCTGCCGAAAAACAACTACGGGAAGATCCTGAAGACGGAACTGCGCGCCATGGATGTTGAAAAGGCCGGCCGGCGATGAACGAGATCGACCGCGAAACCTCTGCCGCGCGCTGTCCGCTCTGCGGCAAGGCGACCGAGGTGGCGTTCAAGCCGTTCTGCTCGAAACGCTGCGCCGACATCGATCTCAACCGCTGGCTCTCCGGCGTCTATGCGGTGCCGGTGAAAGAGGATGACGACGAGGACGGCGAGCGGCCGGCCGAGACGGACGAAAGTAAGCGATCATGAACGTTCAAATTACCGATTGGCCCGACCGTCTGTTCGCGACGCTCAAGCGCGCCGGCATCCGTCAGGTCGGCTATGTGCCCGATGCCGGTCATGCCCGGCTGATCGATCGCTGCCGCGCCGACGCCGACATCCGCGACGTCGTGCTCACCACCGAGGAGGAGGGCGTGGCGCTGGCCGCCGGCGCCTGGCTCGGCGGCGAGCGGGCCGCGCTGCTGATGCAATCGAGCGGGCTCGGCAATTGCGTCAACATGTTCTCGCTTGCAAGGAGCTGCCGCTTTCCGCTGCTGATGCTGATCACCATGCGCGGCGAGTGGGAGGAGTTCAATCCCTGGCAGGTGCCGATGGGCTCGATCGTCGATCCGGTGCTCAAACTGTGCGAGGCCGAAGTCTACCGCATGACCAAGCCGGAAGACGTCGAAAGCACGGCCGAGCGCGCCGTGCAGCACGTGTTCGGCGACGAGCGCATCGGCGCAATAATCCTGTCGCAGCAGCTGATCGGCAAAAAAATTTGGACGAAATGAAGGTGCGGACCGAATGAGCGGAAAACTGGAACGCCGCGCCGCCATGGTCACGCTGCTCGCCGATCGCGGCGACGACCTGCTGGTCGTGCCCGGACTCGGCTCGACCACCTATGATTTGGCCGCCGCCGGCGACGACGACCGCAATTTCTATCTGTGGGGCGCCATGGGCGGCGCCGCCATGATCGGGCTCGGCCTGGCGCTGGCGCAGCCGGACAAGCGCGTCGCGGTGATCACCGGCGACGGCGAAATGCTGATGGGCATGGGCGCGCTCGCCACCATCGGCATCCAGCGGCCGCGCAATCTCGCCATCGTCGTGTTTGACAACGGCGTCTATGGCGAGACCGGCATGCAGCCCAGCCACACCCAGAGCGGCGTCGATCTGCTCGCGGTCGCCGCCGCCTGCGGCATCGGACCTTGCCTCGACGTGCGCGACGAGGCGGCCTTGCGCGATCTGGCCGCCCGCCTGAAAGACTTGCGCGAAACCCTGTTCGCCCGCGTGCTGATCGAGGCCTCCGAGCCGCCGCGGGTGCTGCCCGAGCGCGACGGCGTCGTGCTGAAGGACCGGTTCCGCGCAGCGGTGGGGGTTAAAGCGTAAATTGGCGCATGGCCGGGGCCGTTCTGGACAGTGCGGAATCGAGCCTCTATAACGCGCGGCACTCTGCTTGCCTGCTCGGTTTGAACGGGCAAGTTTCAGGACTTGGCGCCCAGGTAGCTCAGTTGGTAGAGCATGCGATTGAAAATCGCAGTGTCGGTGGTTCGATTCCGCCCCTGGGCACCACATCTAATATAACAAATACAATGATTTACTAAGGAACCCGACGACTAGGGCTGAAGACATTTTCTTGTGTGGGGGCACACTGGGGGCACATTTACGGCTTCAAGAGAGACGCCATGGTTCTGGATAGTCAAGGAACGTGTGCCTCAGCTGCAAGCTAACCACGCGGTCAATTGAAACACCGACCGCTAATTAATCGAAACACCAAAAAATCGTGACGCGTATTTTTTAGCGTCGCCATTGATCATCTTTCTGAACAACCACCAACGACCGCCTTCAAACGACGGCGGTGGTGCGGTGTGTGACAAAACAGGAGGCTGGAGATGAAGAGAGCAAAATTGAATTCACAGAACATCACGGGCCGCGACGGCTATATCATGGCGCAGGCACTCGCGTACGCCATCGAAGCCATCGAGCACCTGCCTGACGACTGGCAAGAATGGTCTGACAAAGAAGATATGAAATCGCTGCTCAATGCCCGTTGGAAGGTGATCGCTAAGGACCTTCGCATTGGAGCACGTGGCCACCTTGAGCAGATCGGCTGGAGCGCCGCGTTGGCGAAGTCTACAACGCGGGAGGTTCTTGTACCGCTGCAGAAGAAACGCGCCTGACATCACGCGCAACATCTACGAATGCCTTAGGGATGCTAGAGGCCGCCTCAGTTGGCGGCCTCTTTCATTTTGCGGTAGTGCGCAAAAATGCCTCGAATTACATCTGCTGCCTGCTGCCTGCTGCCTGCTGCCTGCTGCCTGCTGCCTGCTGCCTGCTGCCTGCTGCCTGCTGCCTGCCTCTGCCTGCTGGCGCTGTTGGGCTGTTGGCGGCTTGGCTGATCTGAAACCAATTTGAGCGGGCAATTTCGTTTTTTTGGCAATCACAAGATAGGTAATATCGGGCAAGCGTTTCGCCGTTTCCTCACGACTAATTTCGTCGAGAACTGGTTTCCAAGGGCCGGTTGCAGGAATGCTGACCAGCGGGCCGAGTTCGCTGTAATAGATCGTGCGCCCAGCTTTCGCGCGCTCAATCAAGATCGCACGAATTTTTTCTTTGCGGTCGCCATACCTTGTGCTGTTCGCCATTGATTAGAGGCCCTTTCTACGATTTTCCGCCTCGGCATACTCGAACGCTAGTTTTGTAAGCACCTCCACTTACTCAAGGTGCCGCCGCCGTAAAGAACCGCCTTTTGAGGTTCATCGCGATGATGGCATAACCAAATGCATTAGAAATCTGGATCGCGGCTATTTTTCAATCATAGTTTATATCCGTCACAACTTCCCAGTCGTCTTTCGGATTTAGACCATGTCTTTTTGCGATCTTATATACAGTCAGGTATCCAATACTCGGAGCCATCGACCATTCTTCGACCATAAGCTTTCCCTCTTCGCCCTTCGCCTCCTGAAACCAGATCCTTATCTTGTACCCAACCATCATTTTTTTTGGTTTGCAGTAGAAGCGTGGAAATTCCGCCATGATTTAGACCTCGAAGAACAAGTAGCCAGAATCTCAAGATTAACCCTCTAATTTTCGGTCAGGCTAGCCGACAGCCATTTAGCTTTTTCCGTAGCGCCACCGAATCTCGCCACATCCGCATTGCAGAACTTCGGTCTGCGAATCATCGAACCTGAAAACTGTCTTGTGGCATTTTGGACAATCCATAACACTTAGAGCCTTTTCACAGGTATCAATCAATTTTGCCGATTCTTCCTTTGTTACGTCAAAGGAATGCGATGCTTTGTTTCCCCAGGCTACGAGCAACTTGTCCGCTTCCCGAAGAATTTCAAGTCCTTTTAGGAATTGCTCGTACTCTGCAGTTTCCTTTTCTTGTGTTTCCTTTTTCTTTTGAAAGCATTTTTCACCATCCGCGATAATTTGACTTAGAAACTCATGAGCAACTCTGTGGTCGTTTCGCTCTCGATGTAGATATGGAAGTCTGATTCTGAGTTTTTCTGCTCGCAATGCGAGTTCCACATCCATAATTTTTCTTGCTGTATTTCCGGCCAAATCCGGGTCGGTATCGAGAAGCTTTCGTGCATCATCAAATCCGAATGTTTTTGCCGACCAATGAATTCCCACGGTTGGTGAGGTGTAGGGCATTAGAGCCTTAAATGACCAATTCTCACCCTGCAAACGCTGTTTCAATTCAATAAACCAATCGCGATCATGGGTCAGAACAATTAGCTGTCGATTCGAAAATTGCGTTTCAAACAATTCGACAATCATCCCGCGATGATTGCGATCTACGCTCACGACCACGTCATCAAGGAAGATGGGACGATCAGTATCTTCTTCTCGCTTCGCCATTGCTAGAAAGATGCAGAGGCCAAGACTGTTACGAAACCCCTCAGATAAGGTCAGTCGAGGAGACTCTTGATCAACTCCATGAAACTTAAGACAAATATCAATCGCCTTTTCAGTGTCCTCTGGAACATGAAGTCGCACATCTTCAATATGCTCGCCCGGATGCACAATCTTCCACATCTTTTGGATGTCGCTAGAGATCGCCTTAATAACAGCCGCTGACTGCTCAGCTATTTCTTTTCGCGTTTCCTCTTCCACGGAACCGACGAATGCCTTCAATGCCTCGAGCTGTGAAACAAATTTTGCTTTTGAATTTGACTCAAACACTGAAAGTGAGATGTCTACAGTCTTTTTGTCGTTACTTAGTTTCTGAACATCAAACGGCGCGTCTTTTGCCGTAGCTATAGCAGCTTCAATCAAAGGAAAAAGTGAGGTCTCAACAAAGTTAAGGTCCGATTCGCTGCAGGCGTCTTGCAAAACGTCTGGATTTATATCATCCAAATTGCTGAGACTATTAGTGAACGCTTTCTCTGCGAGACCATCGCGCCAGTGCTTGACCTCTGATTTTGTGAGACTTGTCTTAAGCCGCCTTATATCGTCGCATAAACGTCCAACACTCCTTTTTCGCTCTTGGAATGTCGTGATTATATCTTTCAGGCGTGCTCGTTCATCGGCGACATGTGACTGGAAGTTCTCTTTGGCAATCTCTTGGCCGCAAGCTGGGCAGTTGACTTTGTCCTCTTGATCTAACTTGGCTACATAAATTGATGTTGATTCGAGTACCTGCAATTTCTCCTCAATTAGAGGCTCTACAGCTGCCGTGAGCTTTTCTGATGCGAACCGGATGGCCTGAATGTTTTCTGCAAGGTTTAGCTCACTTATTTCCTTTAAAATGAGATGTTGCTTTTGATCAGCTGAAGAGCGTGCAACCATTTCGTCGAGTGCAACTTCAAGCTCTTTGCACTGCAGAGTTGGATCAGTCGTTGACGAATTGTTTGGACAATATTGTTTATGCAGGTGCGAAAGTTTTTGGGCAATTAAATTATTATCGTCATTGCCAAAAAATGTCTTTCGCTTTGTTGTAATGTCTTCAAGTGTGGCTTTAATTTCTTTAAGCTTAGACTTGGTTTCAATCGATTTTGAAAGTTTTCTCAGGTTATCAGCAGCGATCTCCATATGTTGGAGACCTAACAACGGTAAGAGTGCAGAGTATTTTTCACCCTTTGTATTTTGTATAAACCTAGCAACTTCATCCTGTCTCAGGATCGTGCGGCGGTAATCCCACGTCTCAATCGCGGCTCCACTGACGCCAGATTTTATTGCTGTGCCGTCGCGGTTGATTTGTATGCTCAGTTCGGAGGCGTCGCTAAATTGAATTTTAAAACTAGCTTTCTTGTTTTCAGGGGTGTGAGTATTTGGGATGCCTTTTTCTTGACGTTTGCCGCTCTGCTCGTGCGAAAGGTGCCCAATTTTTCCATCGTGGATGATATACTCGACTGCATCAACGAACGACGATTTGCCTGCGCCATTTTCACCATAGACCACAACCGACTTATCACCGAGATCGAGGGCGATTGGTTCTGCAGCCCCTCGAAACCACGTTAGGTTGACGGATTTGATCCTCAATTTTCGACCTCTGATTTTGAAGAGGTCGATGCAACCTTCATGAGAATTGCCTTGGCCAATTCAGCAAGATCTTTGGGGCGCAACTCTTCGCTTAGCTTGCCTTCGAGTAATATTTTGAATTGGTCGGCTGTCGCCTCGTCGATAAGTTTATTTACGGCCAACGCGGCATCTACTCGTTTTGAGATCCATTCATGACTCATGACATAGAACCGTCGGTAGGTTGCAGTGACCTAATATTACTAATTTAAAATTGCGTCTCATGCCATCGGTGCGCGAGCATTTGCCACTTTCATGCGCGTACCTGAGGGAGGCTCAAAGAGCAGTACCACTCGCCGCGATCCACAACGCGGACATTTCATCCGGCTTTCCAGCCGCGCCAATGGAAACCCAGCCCCTCGCGTCCAAACCAATGTCTGCAGGTCCAATTCGGCGCCGTGGACGCACTCGCGGACTCGCTTCATGCCGTCACGCGGACCCCAGGCGCAGCGGACCCGCACCCGCCAGCCGTGCTGATTGGCCTCTCCAAGGGTTTCGATTGACATGAGAACAAAAAGAGAACATACCGTCTGCCCTGTCAATGGGGAAACGGGAGGCCGCTGCCATGTCCATGGTCGATGACTTTGAATGCCGAGAATTCCGGCCATCACGGATGAGGCCAACCTCGCCCAAGCCAGAAGAGGCCTTTGAGCGACCTGCCTGCACAACTTGCAATCAGGACATGTGGCTGATCCGGGCCGAACCCCACGCCGTCCTTGCAGCCTATGACGTGTGGAGTTTCGAGTGTCCCGGCTGCAAGGCAACAAAACAGCTAACCGTAGATCGATGGAGCAAAACGCCGCCGCCATAAAGAGGGCTTAAGAGGCTGGGCGGGTTATTGCGCTAGGATTTAAGGCGATTCGCGGTGTCTGCAGCAATTGGCCTTGAAGCTGCTGCTTGGGGCCCTAGAGTCTTATGGTAGGGAAAAACGGATGGCCCCAGAGCTCGCACTTGAGCGAAACGATTTTGAAGCCCGGGCGATCTCTCCACTGACGGAGATGGGCGCCTACGAGGCGCTGTGGGACAAACCTGACACGACTTTCAAGACGCTTTCCGAAAAATTCGCGGCACGCCCGGATGCCGTGCCATCCGATTTCGTATCGCCGACGAAGGCGCGCGAATATGCGGATTTTGTACAGCGGCGCTTTCGTGAAGCGGAGGTGACACGCTTTGGCGTGCGCGTGCATGGCGCTGGCGATTATCCGCAGAAGCTGCGCGACGCCGCGCATCCGGTCGAACTCCTCTATTATCAGGGCTGGTGGGATTTCGCCGAATCCCGATCCGTCGCCGTCGTCGGCACGCGAAAGCCGACGCCCGAGGGCGTGTCGCGGACGCGCAAGCTGGTGAAGGCTTTGGTGAAGGATGATATTACGGTCGTTTCAGGGCTTGCGACTGGTATCGATACAGTAGCGCACGAAACGGCGATCTCGGAAGGCGGGCGAACCATCGCCGTAATCGGCACACCGCTTTCGCATACCTACCCCAAGGAGAACGTCGAGCTTCAGCGCAAGATCGCAAGCAAATTCCTGCTCATCAGCCAGGTACCGGTGAAGCGCTATGAAGTCCAAGACTACCGGCGTAACCGCCTCTTCTTCCCAGAGCGCAACATCACCATGTCGGCGCTGACGGAGGCAACGATTATTGTCGAAGCTGGCGAGACTTCCGGCACGCTGATCCAGGCACGCGCCGCGCTGCATCAGGGCCGCAAGCTGTTCATCCTCGATAGTTGCTTCCGCAGGGGCCTCACCTGGCCACAGAAGTTTGCGGAGAAAGGTGCCATCCGCGTGACGGATTACGATGACATCCGGCAGCACCTTGCCCCCACGGCTCACTAAGATCGACGATCTTGCGCGGCCAGATCATTATTATCTGACAGCAGAGGACGATTGCTATTTTCTGGGCGAGTACACAGCCCGCAAAGGCTATGCGTTCAGCGTAACAAACCAGCTCATCCTGAACTTCAAGAAGCCGATGAGCGTACGCGGCACCCCCCAGTGGACGTACAAGGAACGCGCCATTGGCGACATTGCCGCCGAGTTTCGGACGACACTGAACGGCGAGTGGCTCGACACGGCAACACTCGTGCCGATTCCGCCCTCCAAGGCTAAGACCGACCCACTTTATGATGACCGGCTGTTGCGAATGCTCCGGGCCATTCGGCCTCAGCCTGCGCCTGACACTCGCGAACTCATCGTGCAGCGGGCGAATATGGCCGCAGCCCACGAGCGGACGAACCGGCCAAAACCCGATGACATCGCCGGGAATTACGCCATTGACGAGCAACTTCGGAACCCAACGCCGCAAATTATCGGCCTGTTCGATGACGTACTAGCCGCCGGCGCCCACTTTCGCGCCGCGTCCAACATATTGAAGGCGGCCTATCCTGGCGTCAGGATCATCGGGCTCTTCATCGCGCGGCGTGTTCCCGAAGCTGTTGACTGGGATGAAATTGATCTCTAAATCTTGGTGCTAAGGCCCGCCACTGATTGGCTGACCGCGGTGGTACCCCCAGCTAACAACTCGTGAGGTTTATACAGTTTGCTAGCGAGTTGAATGTCTCCAGCTTGCCGCTGCCCCTCCGACACCAAATCATCAACATTTCAGTCCCTATTTGCGCTGGTCCATCCTCTATTGTCATCAATTTTCAATCTTCGCTTGGAATGACGACGACGCCAGCAGAACGCTGGAATCCAAGCCACCACTCGCACCAGGATGATTGCGAGTGTGATTTGGAACCAGAAAGAGCCACCAATCCCTCTCAATGCAACCTCAATCCGATCTCCCCACGGATAGGGAATCAGGCTCGAAGCCATTTCGATGAGCCCCATTGTTGTTCGCAACCACCATGTCAGCAGGTCCGGGCGATAGAAAAAACAGAGCCCAGCAGCAGTATCGTCATGAGGGCTGTCCAGGTCCTAAATACATGAACACGTGCCCAATTTTTCAATTCGGGGTGGCTATGCAGCATCGGAGGTCACCAATTTATCGGCAGCTATGGCTGAACTTATAAACACACCTCTGAGATCGGTCACGCAGCCAATATGTAACTGTCATCCAAAGGCCAGATTGTTGTCCATTTTTGTGGGCAAGCGGTTTGTTCTGGACAATTCCCAAAGGCATGAGAGGTGGACATGGCTGACAATGAGCCTGCGTATTTTGATCTCGAAACCGTCGCCGTATTAAAGGAGACATTAGAGGATGCGTGGGCATCGCTCCGGCCAGAGAAGCGCGCCACGATGAGCCGGAGCCTGCTGGCCGAACGCATTCTCAAATCGGCGGCGCAAGGCGAACGTGATCCCGCGCGCTTGCTTGACGCCGCGTTGATGGACCTAACTGGCGAAGACGCTTGAGCTTGACTGAACCATTCGACCCAAGAGGTCATGCCGCCTTAGTTCGAAGTTGATCCAGAAAATTAGTTGGGCATGGGATCGATCCACGGCATGTCCTTAACCGCCGGCCATCCTCTTCTTCGCTCGCGGGTATATTGATTGTTGTGGCATTCTTCAACCGACACCTCTGGAAAAAATTGCTCGCCTTCGCCGTTCTTGAGGAAAAAGGCATTGAACCCCAAGCGGTGTGCCCCTATCAGGCGATAACCTCGCGCACGGCACAGTTTCGTCATAGCGAGCAGCGAGACGCCGTGAAAGTCGCGCTCGGCCTCCGGCTGGGCAGCGTAGTCGAAGTCAGGCTTGTATGGGATTGTCAGGCTCAGGTCTGAAGGCATGACGTTACGCGTTTCCACAACGATCAATCTTGGTTGAGTTGCTTCAACCGCCCTTAGCACCCAATAGTCATTTCCGTCGATATCCAGCGAAAGCAGATCAACACCACCTTCGGCCCCGCTATCGCGCAAAAGCTTGTTGACATTCTCGGCGGTAATCCATGCCGTCGTGATTGCCGGCTGACGAAGGAAGCAGTCTTTCTTGGATGCAAAGAAACGACACGCCTCATCTGCAGACTGGGCATTCGCTTCAAACAAATATCCGTTGAAGCCGTGGTTGAGGATCAGATTTGTGGCCATACATTCTCGACCGTCGCCACAACTCATCTCCACAACACGTCGCGTATTAAAGCCGATCATTGACAGGACGTAGAGGATGATCCCGTCCTCCTCGAACTGAGAGTATGTTCGAAATCCCGAATCACTGATGCGAGGGTATAGAGCTAACCCAGCAGCGCGAGCGACAATGTATTGGTTCACAATGGTGCGCTGGACCTGTTGGCTGTAAGTCTCAAGATTGGGGCCCAATTCCCTTGTTTTTTCGCGTACCCACTTCAGGACGGGGCGTAAGGCCGATTTCGGAAACATTGGGCCTCCTTTGCAGGCGATTGTGTGAAAGGCTTGCAGTGCAGCGTATCACGTCCCCAGTTCAGGCCGCTGCCATGTACGGCTCTGCTAGCAGCCGGAATTGTCGGCGAATAATGATCCACGGCCTGAAGGAGCCGAACAAGAGCGCACGCAAGCCGACATAGGGCCATTCCAGCAAGCCGGTGACGTGCTTTGGTCGCAGCTCCAATTACTACTAAGCTGATCCATGCTCCTGCTGAAACGCGCCTCAAAATCCCGCCCGAGCGGCGAATGGTCAGACGATGATTGCGACGTGTTTGACGGCGCTCAGCACATTGGCCGGATCATGTGGACGCACGCGGCACCATAAGATCGCCGCTGGTTCTGGACGATCACGGCGTGGGTGCCTCAATACCCCAATGATCGAGGCTATGCGGGAGAATGCGATGGCCCCGTTCAAGTTAGCGTGGCAGGACGCGCTTCAGTAACACGATAACACGCCTAGGGCGATGCGCTCATGAGGGCGTGGGCGCTATGACTTGACGCGGCGACTATTGATAAAAATCGCAGCCTGCAACTTTGAAACACTCCGATCTCTGGATCGGGTAGTATCCGCGTTTGCGAGCGGCTATCGTGGCGGAGAGGCGGGAACAGATGGAGAGCTAAATCATGGTCAACGTAACATCAGTTTCTCTGGCCGAACTGAAGATATACGAAGATTGGAAACACGCGCCTCTGGGCACATTGCTACAAACGCGTGACCCAAATGATAATTCCATTTTGGTCGGAATGCGCTGCGAGATAATTGTCAATGGCAGCCCCATGCTCGAAGTCCGCCACGCATCGGGCAATGATGCAATCAAACCATTATGAGCGGTACGCCTTCCCCGGAAAAGCCGGAAAACATTGATGATTAGCGTGTCGTTCGATCACGTTTGACGACGTTTGTTCCTGTTTGGTTGCGGCGTATCATTGGTCAATCGTTGGTCAGGACTGGCGGCCTATAAATGTCGATGTCCGCTTTGGTCCAAAAGCAAACAAACGCGGGCGCGGATGGATTGTCCGCTAAGTGCCAATAGCGACCGCGGCACTTGTAGCAAAAATTGAGGCCGCCAACTAAGGCAGCCTATGCAGCAACAGCTTTGCGGATTCCAAGTGCATTTAATGCTCGCTTGCTGATGACTTCTGGGTCGCGTGCGCCGGTCGCTGTCACATTGACGATTGATTTTGCGATAATTTCCGTCAGTGGGTCTTTTCGGTCGATTATACGAAGTTCGAGCAACGCAGCCTCGTATGCCTTTGTCATAGCCTCGATTTCGTCTGGCCCAAAATGACCGGACGCGATTAAACGATAGATTGCCATGGCTGCCCCCTGGGGACGGAGAAAGTTCCAATCAACGAAACTTGTTCCGGAAGAATTGGTTCCATGGGCCATTCGCGACTGAGCCAAACACAGTCCGTGCCGATCAATGTCCGCTATGCCCCCAATAACGACCAGAAATGGTGCAGCGCCGCGAATGACGCTAAGTGCCAATAACGTCTTTCGCTGCGGCGCGAAAAAACAGCGGTCTTTTTCGCCGTCTTCGACGAATTTCTCGATGGCACTCGATGCCGGGAGCGGGCGTCTTCCACAGCATCACACGCAGACATTCTCGCCTATGATTAGCGAGCCTTATCGGGTCGAAAGACCAAGCACGCTTCGTAACTCGGCCTTCGCTTCCGCAGAGTCCTTCAAAAATGTCTCATTCTGCATAAATGCCACGGCCATCGCAGTGGCAGCAATACGACCTGCCTCGATATCTGACGGGAAATGATCGCCGGCAACGATACGGTTATGCCCATACTCGCTTGCGCGCGCAAATAGGCTTTCTCGTTTCTCCGGCAGCATGTTCGAGAGGATTATCGCCGCGAGGTATCCTCGGGTCGCGTGCCCACTCGGATAGGAACCGCTTTTTTCCAACTTACCGATTGGCTTCACGTCGGTACTCACCTTGTACGGTCGTGGTCGGTCCCAAACATCCTTTGTGGCTAGAATTATGTTGCGATAGTCCTGCCAAATTCGGTCAAAAAAATGCGGCCGTCTTTGGGACCCGCGCGGGAGTGAAATTTGGACCGAGCACATCTCCTGCTATGCGAAATACCGACAGGTCATTGTCAGCGACTGCGCGCTCTCTTTGTGATGCGGTGCTGTCTTTTTGCGTCTGAAGGACAGCCGTTAGGTCGAGCTTTTGCTCATTTGATTGAGTTGCGGGCGGCGGTGCTAATAATTTTGCAAGATTGACTTGGTTGAGCGAAATATATGAGGCATCGTAAGCCCACGCAGGCCCGGTCAATACCAAGAAAAAAATAAATAGTGCGCCAAGCCGTTTTTGCATCGTCATTCGATCCCTCCAATCTAAACTCTGCCGCTTACCATTTGTTGGCGGCTATCAGGCGGGGATGGTCCGGCAGGTCATGTCAGATGCCGGACACTAGCGGCCCTATTTACCGCATGGCAAGTAACCCCCGCATCACTATATCTGTGGCATGTGCTCTTGTTCGGGGGCGCCGAATTGGACAGCGAATGTCGCTTATGGTCAATAGCGGACAAATGGCCACCCGCCTAAATCGTTCATTGTCCGCTTTGATCCAATAGCGACCATCCGATGCACCGGTAAGCGTAAAGTCCGATTTCACGCCTGAAGGGTGATTTCGCAAACAAGCCCCTCCGCGCGCCAGTCAAATCGCGCTTGGCCTTTGAGTTGGTCTATAATTCGTTCGATAATTCGTGTGCCGAAGCCTTGGTGCGTTGGCGGCACGACTGCCGGACCGCCCGTCTCCATCCAGCGCAGGATTAGCCACCGGTCTGCGTCGTGCGTCCAATTCAAGTCAACATGGCCGTTGGGCACGGACAGAGCCCCGTACTTGGCGGCGTTGGTCGCCAATTCGTGCAAGGTCACAGCAACGGCCTGCGCGGCGTTCGGCTCCAAGAGAACTTGCGGACCTTCTATCCGCAAGGGCTTTTCGTCTTGCGCGGAATATGCAGCAAGCTCTTGTCTCGCGACCGTCGATAACTCGGCACCTGTCCAGCGTGTCTCGACAAATAGCGAGTGAACATTCGCAAGTGCCAGAATGCGTCCTTCAATTGCCCGCTTTAGACCTTCGGGCGTGTCGGCCTGAGAAAGTTTCACAGTTGCTTGCACGGTTGCGAGCAAGTTCTTGCTTCGGTGCTCTGCTTCTCTGGCCAACGTGGAGATCTGCTCCTGAGACCGCTTTTGCTCGGTAATATCCCTCGCGATCTTGGACGCGCCGAGTATCTTGCCTTCGGCATTCTTGACGGGAGAAACAGTCAATGAAACCACGATCAAGCTACCGTTTTTGCGTTGTCTAATGGTCTCGAAATGGTCGATACGTTCTCCTCTTCTAATGCGCGATATAATCGTTCGCTCTTCGTCTTGCCGGTCTTTTGGAATGACAATTGTGATGGGCTGGCCAATAGCCTCTTCGGCCGTGTAGCCGAAGATACGTTCCGCGCCGCTGTTCCAACTTGTGATAGCGCCATCGAGGTTTTTGCTGACAATTGCGTCGTCACTAAACTCGACGATGGAGCCAAGCCAACGCAATCGCTTTTCGCTTTCGCCAAGCGCCGCTTCGACTTGCTTGCGCTCGGTGATGTCTGTGGCGACGTTAATCAGACGATGGACCGTGCCGTTCGCTTGTCTGTCGAGAACGCGCCCGTAACCTGAGAGCCAACTTACCTTCCCGTCCGCCTTCACAATTCGGTACTCGGCTGGGAAAGAGTCCTGGGTGTTCGCCAGGGCATGATATTGCGCAATAAGATGTCGATCTTCAGGATGCAAGGACTGACACAGTTCGTCCGTTTCCCCACCGACATGACCCAGACCGTCCGTTAAATTGATGCCAAATAGCGCCATTCCTTCAGGTGTCCAGATCCTGATGCCTTTGACAAAATCGACCTCCCAACTACCTATCCGGCCCAGCTCCATCGCGGATCGATATCGCTCCTCGCTCGTGCGCAGTGCTTTCTCGGTCAGAACTCTGTTTGTCGTTTCCACCGCGGTGATGAGGAGCCCGCCCACACCCGTGGGGGCTGAGGCATCCGGAACCGAGCTGTAGCTTACGGTAAATCGCGCATCCTCATATTCGGCCCCGTGCCGCCGAATTCTCAAAGACAGGTCTTGAGCGAAGAAGGCGCTGCGTTTACCGCTGAGGATAGCTTCATGCAGCGGCCCCAACTGCGCCTGGACTTCAGGCCACGCCTCGCGAAACGGCAAGCCGAGTGCCCCGGGATGCTTGTCGCCGAGAATCGGACGATAGCCGTCATTGTAAATCATCACAAAATCGGGACCCCAACGCACGGCCATCGGGAAGCCCGAGGCGAGCACGAGGTCCACAACCAGCGTGAGATTCGGTGACCAGGTTTCGGGTGGGCCGAGTACAGTCTTCGACCAGTCTTTCGCACGCACGAGTGCGGACATTTCCGAAGTGGAAGGAACGGAGTGTTCGGTCATTGTTTTTGGCCTTGGACTATATACACGCCGCCTAGTTTGATGTCTGCCTAGATAAAAGCTTGCCGGGTTGCAGAATGTCGGTTGTGGGTCATTAGCGACCGACACATCCAACGCACCGCAGCAAATCACGCAAAAAGCAAGATCGCCTCACGGCAGTTCCGCCAGCCACGCCGCGTAGTCCGGGAGTAGCGTTGGCTTCAGGCTGCCCCGCGTCCGCAAGATTGCAGGCTCTTCGGGGCATTCTGAGTGGAACGCTCCCCCGAATGCTGAGGGGTATGCCGGAACCTTTCGCCCCTGGGCCGGTTATAAAAAGTTGGGCCGAAGGAGCGCCATTGGGGGGCAGATCAGTGCCGGATCTGCATAGGTTATGAGCGCCGTCGAAAACTATTCTCCCGTCGAAGGGGGACGCGAGGCCACGGCCCTGTTCAGGCTCACCGACCGGTTGTACCGAGCCCGCACGGATCAGGATGTCCATGAAGCAGCCCTCGACGCGATCGTAGAGACGCTGGGCTGTCAGCGTGCCTCGATCTTGCTGTTTGACGAAGCCGGCGTAATGCAGTTCGTCGCTGCCCGGGGCCTCTCCGATGAATACCGGCGTAAGCTTGCCGGCCACACCCCGTGGAAGCCCGGCCATCCTGACCCGCACCCGATTTTCGTGTCGGACATCGAGGGCACCGACGAGCCGGACTGGATCAAGAAGGTCATTAAAGACGAGAATATCCGGGCTCTCGCCTTCATTCCCCTCGTTGCCGGCGGGGTCGCTGTGGGCAAATTCATGACCTACTACGAATTGCCACGGAACTTCAGCGGGCACGAAAGCGACCTCGCCGTTATGATCGCACGCCAGGTCGGCTTTAGCATCGAACGAGCACGTTCGGAGAAGGCCCGGCGCGCGGCGGAGCAGGAACTGCGAGAGAGCGAAGAGCGCTTTCGTTTGATGTCCGAGCATGCGCCCGTCATGATCTGGATGAGCGACGCCCAAGGTAAATGCCTGCATCTCAACAGGCTGCTACGAGAATTCTGGGGCGTGTCGGAGGAAGATACTGCCGCATTCGACTGGAGCAAGACGATACATCCGGAAGATCTTGGCCACATTGGCAAGACTATGACGCGCGCTTTGGCTGAACGGAGCAATGTCAGCCTTAATGGACGATACCGCCGCGCCGATGGGAGCTATCGCGTCCTCCATACCGACGCGCGCCCTCGGCTATCCGATGGGCAGTTCCGCGGGATGATCGGCGTCAATGTCGACGTCACTGAGCGGGAGGAGGCAGAAGCCGCGCGGCGTAGTGCAGAGGCGAGGCGCGAGTTACTTGTCGCGGAGCTCAATCACCGCGTCAAGAACACGCTCAGCGTCGTGCAGGCTATCGCGAACCAGACCTTCCGCGGGACGGCACAGGATGCGCGGGCGGCGTTCGAGGGTCGCCTCATGGCGCTAGCGCGTTCACATGATCTGCTAACAAAGTCAGACTGGCGTAGCGTTTCCCTCCGGGAGGTCGCAGCCATGTCTGTGCAGGACGCCGAAGAGACCCGCACCTCGGTCGGCGGTCCCGCCATCCTACTACCGCCAGCGCGCGCCGTCGCACTCGGCATGGTTCTGCATGAGCTTTTCACCAACGCGTTGAAGTACGGGGCGCTTTCCAACAACGGCGGCCGCGTCGCGGTGCGATGGACCCTTGATAACAAGATGCCGGAGGCGATCGAGATATCTTGGCTGGAAGACGGCGGGCCGCCTGTGTCGGTGCCCAGCCGCAAAGGCTTTGGGTCAATTCTCGTCGAGCGAATGGTCAAGAGTGACCTCCAAGGCGACGTGGTAATTGATTTCAGGCCCCAAGGCCTCGCATGTAGGATCTATGCGAGAATTCCCGCCGCGGCGAAAGGCAGAGTGGATCATCTCGATCCACAAGGATAATAAGAGCCAAAGGTCATAAGATGACGCAGCCGATTGAGTGGTAGCTTCGCCGAGTGAGCATTCCTTGAAAGCGTGATTTGAAACAAACGAAGCCGCCAACTGAGCCGGCCTCGATACGAAGGCTCGGACGGTGCAGGGCTAATCGGCGCGCGTGCTCAACGCGTCACGCGCCTTGCTGACGTCACCGGGCGCGACGGCCGCCGCCGGACGACCCCACGCATTGCGGACATAACTCACGACCGCCGCGATCTGCTCGTCATTGAGCTGGCGCCCGAAAGACGGCATGCCGGGCGCGGTCGGTTCCTGTTTGGTGGCAACGCTGCGCGCGCCGCGCAGCACGATGCGGATCAGCGTCGTAGCGTCCCGAGACCGCACGCCAGACGAGTCGGCGAGCGACGGGAATAACCGCGGCACGCCCTTGCCGTCGATCTGATGGCAGGCCGCGCATTGATCGCGGTAGATCGCCTGCCCCGCGACCATCACCGGATCGTCGGCTTTCAATGGCGGGGGACTGTCCGACGAACCGGGCAACGATTTCAGATAAGCCGCCATCGCCGTAAGATCTTCGTCCCTGAGCCTCGACGTCGAGTGCTCGATCTCTTCCGCCATCGGCCCCGTCGCGGCGCTGATGCGGTTATGGCCGGTCTTGAGATAGGCCACGATGTCGTCGGACGACCACTGGCCGAGACCGACGCGCTCGTCATTTGTGATATTTGGCGCAAACCACCCCTGCAAGTAGGAGCCGCTCAGATATTCGTCGCTCTTGTCGCCGCCTAAAAACGACTTCGGAGTATGACATGCCGCGCAGTGGCCCGGCCCTTCGACCAGGAACGCACCGCGATTCCAGTCTGCCGGTTTTTGCGGATCGGGTTGGAACTCTCCCGGCCTGAAATAAAGCGCATCCCACACGCGCATCAAGGCGCGGATGTTAAACGGAAACGGCAGGGTATTGGCAACGACCGGGTGGCGGACCGGCTCGACCGTTTTGAGATAAGCGCGGATCGCGACGACGTCGTCGTGCGACATCTTTGTATAAGACGTGTAGGGCATCGCGGGATAAAGCCGTCTGCCGTCGGGCCGTACGCCGTTGCGCACCGCGTTGTCGAATTGATCGTCGCTCCACGACCCGATGCCGGTCTCGGCGTCCGGCGTAATGTTTGGTGAGGTGATATTGCCGAACGGCGTCTCGATCGCGCGGCCGCCTGCGAACGGCTTGCCGCCGTTCTGGATCGTGTGGCACGCCACGCAATCGGCGGCTGTAGCCAGATAGCGGCCCCTTTCGACCTGCGTGAAATCCTGGTCGCCGGCCCGCGCGGCGCCGGTGGCGATCAGCAGCGCCGACACGCCTGCCGAGAACGTTGCTATCGCCCCGCGTTTACGCATCGACCAGCGGCCCTGGTTTCTTGAGGTATTGCTCGCGGATCGCCTTGGCCGCCCAGAACGCCAGCGCGGCGACCGTGCCGGTCGGGTTGTAGCCGGCGTTCTGCGGGAAGGCGGTCGCGCCCATCACGAACAGGTTCGGCACGTCCCAGTGCTGGAGATAGCGGTTGAGCGCGCTGGTCTTGCGGTCGGTGCCCATGACGGCGCCGCCATTGAGATGGGTGGTCTGATAGGTCGTGCTGTCGTAAGGCCCTTTGCGCGGACTCTTCTCGGTCTTCTCCGCGCCCATCGCCTTCACCACCTCTTCGAGCTTGTCGGTCAGGTATGCGGCGGCCTTGAGCTCGTTGTCGTGGAAGTCGATCGTCATGCGCATCAGCGGCCGCGAAAAGCGGTCGCGATAGGTCGGGTCGAGGTCGAGGTAGACGTCGCGATAGCTGTAGAAGCTGCCGTGCACTGCTGCGCCGCTGACCGTGCTGAGATAATTGTCGGCCACTGCCTTCTTCCATTCAGCGCCCCATTTCGGCGTTCCGGAGGGCACCGGCGTGGTGGTGATCGGACGGCCATTGGTCTGCGCGTGGGCGAAATAACCGCCACCGACGAAGCCATGCGGGCCGTGATCGAAATTGTCGCCGTTGAACTCGTCCATGATCATGCCAATGGCACCGGACGCAATGAATGGATTGAAATTGAACTTCGACTTGTCGAAAAACCCGTTCACGCTCGACATCGTCTGGTGCGTGAAGTTGCGGCCGATCACTCCGGTATTGGTCGCGGGATCGTAAGGCTGTCCGATCTTCGACAGCAGCAGGAGCTGCACGTTAAACAGCGAGAAGGCCGAAAGGATCACCAGGTCGGCGGGCTGCTCCCATTCCACGCCGCTGCTGTCCACGAAGGTGACGCTGGTGGCGCGCGCGCCCGAGCGGTCGGTATTGATCTTCGTCACTTCGGAATTGTCACGGGCTGTGAAATTCGATTTGCGCACCAGTACCGGCAGGATCGTGGTCTGCGGGCTCGCCTTGGAGTAATTGGCGCAGCCGAACCATTCGCAATAGCCACAATAGGTGCAGGGCCCCATCCGCACGCCGAGCGGATTAGTATAGGCCTGCGAGAGATTGCCCGACGGCTGCGGGAACGGCTTGTAACCGAGTTCGCGCGCGGCCTTGCCGAACAGCGTATGGCCGAAGCCCTGCTTCTGCGGCGGCGTCGGATAAGGCCGCTGGCGCGGGCCCTCGAATGGATTGCCGCCTTCCTGGATCTGGCCTTTCAGGTTGCCGGCCTGGCCCGACGTGCCGCATAGATATTCGAACGCATCGTAATGCGGCTCAAGATCGTCATAGGTGACGCCGTAATCCTGGATCGTCATTTCCTGCGGCAGGAAAGAGGCGCCATAGCGCTGCGTCAGATGCGTCTTGAGCACGAAGTCCGATGGCAGGAAGCGATAGGTCTGTCCGTTCCAGTGCACGCCGCCGCCGCCCACGCCGTTCGGCGGCATGAACGAGCCCCAACTGCGGATCGGCAGCGCGGTCTGGTCCATCTTGTTGCGGAACGTGACGGTGGTCTGGCCGGGCCGCAAAAACAGCTCGTGCCGGATGTGGTAGCGCAACTCGTCCTGAGCGTAGGTGGTCGGGAAATCGGTGGGCGCGTCGCGCCACGGGCCGCGCTCGATCGCGATGACGTCGAGACCTTCATCGGTCAGTTCGTGCGCAAGGATCGAGCCGGTCCAACCGAGCCCGATGATGACCACGTCTTTTTTGGGGAGGATGCGAGCCATTATCGCCTCGGAGTCCATTCCGCGCGGCCAGCCAGACCCACCGGCGGCAGCGGATAGGGTTCGTTGTGGCGCTCGATCCAGTCGAGATAATTGTACCGAGCGCCAGGAAAGCCGATCATTTTCCACGACACCATGTCGCGGTTGCCGCCGTAGATCGGATCGGCGAAGAAGCCCATCTGGATGTCGGCGATGGCCTGCGTGAAGAACGCCTTGCCGTCCACGCCATCGAGCTTGATCTTCTCGCTCTCAAGGCCCTTGAGCAGTTCGATCTTGTCGGCGTCAGGCAGCTCGGCGAAGGCTTTGCCGGAATAATTTGCGCGGCAATATTTATCGAGCGCAGCGAGGCCGTCGCGATACGTCTTGATGACGCCGCCTTCCGACTGCGGGCCTTGCTGCTTGCTGCCCTTCAGGAAGGGCGGGCGATTGTAGAGGCCGTCGCCCTGGCCATACCCTCCGGCGAGTTGCCGGTCGAGATACACCGCGCAGCCCGAGTCCTTGCCGCCAGGCGTTTTCGGATCAGGCGGGATGATGCAATCGGCCAATGCCTCGATTGCCTTACTTTCATCTGCGGTGAAAAAAAGCCACGGCCCGGGACGCGCGGGAATCGGCGGTTCGCCGGCGTTAGGGCTCCACGGCAGGGCGCCGGAAATCATGCGCGCATGTGCCGTCACACCGGTGAAGGCGAGCCAAGCTGCGGTGGCTAGCAAATCCCTACGTCGCAACATTCCTGTATTGCTCGGTTGGAAGTCGCCCGCAGACGCAACGGGCCAACGGCGGCAATGTTCCTTTCACCCTGCAATTAAATCGTTCGGCTGCGAGCGCGATAGGAATTTGCAATCACTCGATTGCTAAACCCACGCCGCGAGACGGCGCGACGATCTGCGACCCAGACTTACCAGCCAGCGATCAGGGGTCGAGGCGCGTTGTTTCAAGCGCTTATTAATGTCTTTCGCGCGCTTCCTATAGCTATCGGTCCTCTTGGATTGTGGTGCTATCTTGCCAATACATCATGCGTGAGCAGGATAGGTCACCGCCCCGTCAGGCCGGGGCGTGGCGCCCTTCGTCAGGCTCGCTGGCGCGACGGTTTTTGTTCCAAGAATATGAAATACCCCCTCGCCGGCGACGAGTAGGTAGTCCGCGATGATCCGGCGGTGGCACCGCCACCACACTGCCTCCGCGCACATCACGGCGCAGGGCCGGACGTGGCCCAATTCGCGCAGCCTGGCGAAACCGGAACGAAAGCTGCCACCCATCGCATAGTCGGCGTAGTTGTGAAAACTTTGATTCTCCCAGAAGGCGTTGACGTCGGGCGCAATATCCTGTGTGTGCGCGCGGCGCCCGCCGAGTTCCGGGATATGCTCATATGCGATCTGAAAATCCGACAACGGCCCAGGAAGTGCGTCTCGATTGTATTGCGGATTTGTCCGCGACCGCGGAATAGTGCGCACATCGATAACGATGCCAATCTTCGAAGCTATGAGCAAATCGACGAAATCGGCGATCGGGCGCGTGGAATGACCAATGGTAAAGTATGGGAACGCCATGTCTACAACTGTGTTTTCGTGATTAGCGGCCGCATAGGCCAGTTCGATCGACACAGATCAGGCGCACGGCTCCAATATCATCGAAAAAACAAGCTAAGCCGTGCCTTATCGGGGATGCCGGCCGTCCTGCGGACTATCCCTTTACGCGAAGACGAGGCTTTTTGCCCGCTTTAATTTCCTTCAACTTAATGCACACGACCGTCAGCCATGTGATGTCGAAGGCGTTGCCGAGCGGCTCGTCGTCCTGGTGCTTCATTCGGCTGTAGGTGTCGTCGATCCCCACCGCCCATATTTCTTCGCCGGCTTGTCTTAACGCCAGGACAATATCGGCACCATCCATGCCCTTAGCATGATGTTCAAAAAGGCGCCACAGCTTGTCACGAAATGGCGAGACGGCATCGCGACGTAATTTCGGCCGCTTCGTCATGGCGTAAAATCCCGGTGTTAGGTGCTGAAATGCTTGATTGCATCACAATCCATCGGCCGGCCCGCCGGCCGATGGCGGACGAAAAACTAGTGATGCATGAACAGCGCCAGAAGAATAACGATCGGCAGTGGCACACCCAGCAGCCACAATAGCGCTCCGCGACCAAATCCCATCTTCGCCTCCTGTTCGTTGTCTTACTGTCTCAACGCGTCGGCACACGCGCGGGTTTAGATAATCATCAGCAGAATGATCAGGCTCACCGGGACACCCAGTAACCAGAGCAGGATCGGCATGGCTCACTCCTTTTTTGCGGGAATGTGAAAACGGACGCGGGGTCACTCGGCAGGAGCGACAACGCGGGCGCCGCTGGGATTGGCGAGATACCATTCCCTGTTGCGCAAATTACCGCCCTCGATCGCCGCGAGGCTCGCCGACAGAGCGCCTGCAAGCATGGAAACCACCAGCCACAGCGAGAACGCCGCGACCGATTTGCGCGCGTTATCGGCGGCGGTTTTGGCTTCGGTCATCACCTGGTTGACGCGCTGCTCGGCGTCGGGCTGCGAAAGACCGGTGCGGGCCGCGACCACCTTGGCAAGATAGGCCCGGTCGGCGTCGGCAACGCTGCCGCCCTTGCGCAGGCCCGGCAGCAGAATTCGCGCGATTTCCGCGCGGTTCGTGCCGGCCGACCGGCTCGGGGCGGATCCGGCGGCCTGGCCGCCCTGAAGCGGCCCGGCAGTATCTCCACTCGGCGCGGGCGAGGTCAGCGCTCCCGCCGCAGCCGGGGCCGCCGCCGAAGCGGAAGCTTGCGCCGGATCGGCCCGCAGCAACTTGTAGACATAGAAATCGGTCGGCGCGCCTTGAGCCGCCGATGCCGCCGCCGGCACCAAGCCAGCGCTGGCGCCGGCGACAATATGCGTAAAGACGCCGCCGAGCACGGCCGCGCTGACGACCGCGGCGAAAGCCCATACCAGGAAGCCATGGGCGGAATCGCGGAAGTATCGTTCGTGCTCATGGACGGTTTTCCATTGCGAGCGCAGGCGGCCGGCAAGGTAGCCGCCGATCGTCGAGGACAGCATCGCGACGACGATCAGGTAAACGCCGGCGGCAATAGTGAATGTGGTGCCGGAAACTCCGGAATCGGACCAGGGCGATACCACCGAAAATCCGACGCCGACGCCAAAGGCTGCCAACGCCAGACTTATTGCGATGGACGCGGTGCTGCCCGCCACTATGGCTTTCCAGCTCACGGCCGAAGAGGTGTCGTCGATTGCGGAATTCCAAGTGTCGGTAGTCATTGGCCCAGCCTCCTTGTAAGCGAAATCAATTCGCGGTCCGTGCGATCTAACTCAGATGAGAAAAATTGGTTCCGCCTGAATACGGCAATGGGAGTTCGTGCTGCAGCCGGGAACATATTCGTTCCACCTCAGCGCGATTTGCTTAGCCGGCGCGAGTTGGCTTTCACCCGGCGGAAGGCGGGACGCAGCGCAGCGTCGACAATCGAAGCGGAGTTTTGCGTCATGGCTGCGAAATCGAATGGACGCAGGATCGTATCGGCGCCGATCCGCAGAAATTCTTTGTTGGCGCCCCAAGCACCCTCGACCATGGCGCTCGCCTTTTCAGCCACCATGCGGTTGAGCTCGCGCGCATGCCGTTCTTTCCCCGGCACGTTGAGCGACGCGGCGAGCATGGGCAGGCGATAAAAAAGCGTGATGCCGGTGTGCAGGCTGGCCCAACCTAGGCCGGCCGCCAGATCATTCGTATTGCGGCGGCGCTTTGCCATGGGTACTCAACGCTCGATGACTGCAACGGTTCCTTCTTCGGTGGAACCCAAGGGCGTTTTGGCAGTTGGCCATCGAACCCTGGGAGTACCGTCATGAAGAATTTAATTTGTTGCACCGCGGCCACCTTGGCGCTGCTGGCGGTTCCGGCGACGGCGCAAGACAAGGCGCAAGACAAGCCGACTCTCAACCCAAACCAAATAACCGTCGCAACCAAACGGCCGCCGTTGCAGCTCGACGAGCGGCAGCGCGCCGTCATCCAGGCTGCGCTCGCTACCGAAAATACCGAGCAGAAGGCCCCGCCCAATTTCGAGCCCAAGGTCGGCGACACACTCCCGCAAACGATGGCCCTCGATGTGATGCCGGAACGGCTGGTTGCGCGCGAGCCGTCGCTGCAGCCCTTCGGCTACGCCAAGCTCGCCAAGACCGTGCTGGTGATCGATCCGATGAAGAAGACCATCATCGCCATTCTTCCGCGCCAATCTCCGACCAGCGGCAAGGATGTGCCTCCCGCCGACTGGGCGGCAAAGCGTGGCCGTGAACTCACCGGCCAGGCGCCGGAACAGCCTGCCGCGAAGGACGAAGCGCCGGAGCCTGCCGGGGACGCCGGCGACAGGTCAAACGGCAATGAGAAAAACGCTAACGAAAAATAGCGGATCGCCGGCGACGCTCAATTGGCAACGACCGGGTTCAGCGGCACAAATAGCGTGAAACTCGTGCCTGTAGGCGACGATGGCCGCGTCAATTCAGCGCCTAATTGCATGGAAAGTGCTTTAACCAGACGCGTCCCAAGGCGCTTGCTGGTCGAAGGGTCAAATTGCGCAGGCAGACCAACCCCCTCGTCGCGCACCGATATTAAGATCGCGTTCTTTTCCGTTGGAACGATCCGTACTTCGATCAATCCGCCAGGACAGTCAGGATAGGCATACTTGCCCGCGTTTGAGACCAATTCGTTCGTGATGAGACCCACAAGAATGGCACGATCCGCTGCAATCTGAATCTTTTCTGACGCGTCAAATTGGATCTTGCATGGAGCGACGGTTGCCTCAAGGTCGCCGACGATTTCGCGTAGATACTCGACCAATTCGATATTCTCATAATCAGCGTTGTATGCGAGACGCTCGTATGCACGCCCCACGGCGTTGACGCGGCTGGACGCTTCGTTGAGTCGCTCCGTTAAGTCCGGATCACCGACTGCATTTGCTTGGAGTTGAAGCATGCTGGAAACCACCTGTAGGCTGTTCTTGACGCGGTGGTTGACCTCTTTGAGCAGTATTTGATGACGATCGAGTGCGGCTTGCAGCTTGCGCTGGTATTGCTGTTGCTCAATCGCCATTCCGAGAATGTTTGCGGCGCCTTGTAAGAAGGCAATATCTCGCTCGCCGAACTCACCTTCGGATTTGCTATCTACTTCCAGAACCCCGAACGGCGAGCCGTCACCCTGCAGAATAACGTTCATCGCCCGGCGAATGCCGTGCTCAACAAGCAACTCGGGGGTTCGGAACCGTTGCTCATTTTCGAGATGGTTGGAAATAACCGGCTTACCGGTGCGCAAAGCATAGCCAGCGGGCGAAGCCAAATCCGCCCCCACACTTGCTGTACCAACCACCCCGGCTTCCCAGCCCACGCCGGCACGGACCAGGAGGCGATTCTCGGCCGGTATATATTCCAATACCTTGCAGAATTCGGCGTCGAGCCCTTCGGCCGTCATTCTGGCCGTGTGTTGAAGCATTCCGATGAAGCTCGTTCCTTGCAGGGCAAGAACTCCAAGTTCGGCAAGAAGCTCCTGTTGCCGGATGCGCAAGCGAAGGGCACGGCTGGTCAGGTCGTCAGGTTGACTATCGGCGGGTGTCTGCTCGACCACAGGGGACTTTTGGTCCGGTGAAGGGCTCATAGCGCCATCTACCATATTACGCGGCGTGTATTCTCGAATTAATTAACATCTGTTGCGGCAATGAGTTGAGGAGCATCTGTTCGGGAAATTTCGCATACCCGTATGCCACTTCGATGCCGGGAGCAGGCACCGTCCACCATATCAAATGCGAACATCAGCTGATTTCACTGAGCGTAATAAAGACCACCTTGCGGCGCGCTCAAGAAACTTCGCTAAGGGATTTTTGCGACGACAGTCCCGATGTGTTGACAAGCGGGACACTCAAACGAGTGCAATTCGTAGCCCGGCTTTTCATTTTCAATCCCGAAAAGCCGCATCGCCGTGCCGCATTTCGGACAGGCGGGCCGTTTGATCGAATCCGAGTGCGGCGTCGCAGGCTGATACGCCGTCAAGTTTTCTGCGCGAGGGCGTTTTAGCCCGCGCATGAAACTCCCGATCTTTTTCGGCATACCTTGTACAAGTGCCACAACGTTAAATTGTTCCATCGACTTGGGTCCATTCCTACGGAGCCACTCGGCTGTCAAACGTGTGGAAAGGGCGAAGCCCTTACATCAATCGTCAGCGGGATCGATACGGGAAGCCATGCGCGCCCCCCTGCCATATCTCAATAAGGTGGCCATCAAGAAATTGCTTTGCTTCATTCACGGCGTCTTGGTCGTTCGGACATTCAACATCGGTGGGCAGCCCCAACAGATGCCCGTCCGGTTTGACGGTGTAAAAGCGGTATTGAGGCATTGGGACGATCAAGCCTCTGCTTGGTCTTGCCGTTGGCCACAAGACTGCAAGACCATCAACGCGCGCTGCTGAATTTGCTCGGCGGTGCCACCACCGACTTCGGCGGCGCGCAAAACAGCCGTGGCAACCGTCTCGGCAACGGGATTGGTGCGGTCGGTCAAGCCGAGGGCTTTGCAAGCCCCCTCAAAAGCCGCGCTGACCGTGGCGACCTCTTCGGGTCCCAAGGCTGTGTTTTCAAGCAAACGGCGAATTGGCATCTCAGCGACTCCCTACGCTACATTGAAGGCGGGAGCGCAAATTGGTCTCTCAGCCACCGGCGCCTAGGTAACCCTCGGCCGGTGATCAAACTACATTGGCCTCTGGCTCGAATTAGGCCAGCATCTCGTAGTCTAAGAGCAAAAGGTGCTTTTGGAGCGGCTAGCCATTACTGCAAACTTTGATCGCTATCTGCTTTTAGCGGTACTTACTACTTCCGTTTTTGTTGTCCGCGAGCACGCCGAAGTCAGCCGATTTTTGGCCCGGCGAAGCAGGATTCGCTCTGACATTGTCTAGGCCCCGCTTGAAGAGCTCCCGCACGGCAGCGGCGCGACTTGGCATTCGCTGCTTAAATCGGAAATCATCGACAGCCTCCAACTCGTCGGGCGACAGCATGATCTGTAGCCGCTCACCGCGAGTGAGGTTTTCTGTCTTTCTCATGGCAACCCCCAAGGTAGACGATAGCGCAATAGGGGGATAATTACACACTTACTCATTCGGCGTCAAGCCGGCAGACCAAACTCAAGCACTTTTAGAGGCCCGTCGAAAACCGACCTCGGTAAGTTATTTAGCAAATAAACGGAGGTCCAGCGGCTTGGCTGGACCTCCGCGAAGCCCTTATTTGTTGTAGTCGAATTGCGGCATGGACTTTAACTGATCTTTGGTCGCGTTCAGCACCGCGTGATCTGGGTATGTACGATTTGCGTTGTCGGCGGCAGACGCGGCTCCGGTTGTCGACGAGTTTGTTTTTGAGCTGCTGGCGCTGGAAATAGGCCGATCGCTCCATTTGAGCTGATCAAACTGCACGGCCACGTCGCGCTCTCCGACCCCCAGAAAACCGCCGACGCCAATCGCGATATTTTCGATTTTTCCGTCTTTATCAAGAAGCAACTCTTTGATGTCGCCAATCTTCTGGTTTTGGGTGTTATAGACATCCACTCCAATAAGCTTGGAGGCTTGCCACTCATGTTTCGCTGATGCCGTGCCGGCGGTCTGCGCCATCGCCGAAGTCGAAATCAGCGCTGCGAATGCAACTCCGAGTAGTTTTCCGTACATGGTCTTCTCCTTGGTGTCATTACCCCGGTCATCAAACGCGCACGGCAGCAATCAGTTCGATGGAAATTTTCGATTAGTAATCCTCCAAAATGGCTAGGCCAGGTAAGATCAATTTTTTTATGTGCAGCGCACCACGACACGCCCCGCGGAGCTATTTTCAAGGCTCTGATCTATCCGGCAGATTTCTTACGTGCAGCATGACGGAAAATAAATTTGATCAAAAGGCATTCAGCAAGCTGCTTACGATATCGCTTGGCATGAATACAACGCAGTGCCTGGTTTAACATCGGATGAAAAGGCAGTGGGCCCCGATAAGCTGCGTGAGTACATTCGAGTGGCCAGCAGAGCCGGCGAGCGGGATGCGTTAAAGATAGCTAATTCGACGATGGGAATGATGCGGGAATACGAGCAGATCCTACGCTCAAAGGCTCGTGTAACACGCCCGCCCGCTCGCCTAGAGGACTAATAGCGTTGAGAATTAAGATCGTCAAAAATATTCCCGACAACGATAATCCGAATAATTTGGTGGTGGCTTGTTCGCTCATTTGCAGAGAACTCGATCTTCATTGTAAAGTTCCCGACACACGAACGAAATTCCACCTGGAGCCATTCAAAAGAGGCTCATGTTTTCCCGCCCCTGACTTTTCGCACGGCCTGCTCGCGGCGGTCTTACCAAGCTCCGGCTTCGCGTCAGCTAGGGTTTATTCCGGCTTGGTTGTTGACTTTACAGTGTCGTCGTTGTCCGTCTTCGAACCAGTGGTGCTGTTACCGGGCGCATAACCGGAGGCGCCTGGACGGGCTGGGTTATTTGATCACGCGATGCCAGACTTATGACTACCAAGCTCTTTGGCAACTGTGTCGGGATTATTGCCTACTTTAGCAATTGCCCGTGGCGTCCGGAAAGCGGTTGGAATTCGGTGTGGCGTGATCTCCGGTAACATGAAGGTATCGTTTCAGGCTGCAAGGTCAATTGGCTGATCGATGAGCTTTGTGGCGAGCGTTTGCCAGCCATCCACCTTGCGCATGTTGATCTGGCCAGAGGCGAGCAACGCCCAGAACAGCATGGCAGCGGTGTCCGCGGACGGCAGCACGGTCTGCGTTTTGATCCTTCGCTTGAACTCCTCGTGCAGTCGTTCGATCGCATTCGTGGTGCGGGCGCTACGCCACTGGCTCGGCGGTAGACGGGTGAAGGTGAAGAGCCGGTCGCCAGCTTCCTCCAGGCTGTCGGCGACGGCACGGTGTTTGAGACGCCACTTGCGGATGAAGGCCTTGCGGCGCGCTTCGATCTCCTCCCGCGTCGCCGCGTAAATCATGTCGTTGTAATCCGCGGTGATCTCCTCGTGCAGGCGCTCGGGCGCGTGCGCGAAAAGGTTCCTGTGTTTGTGAACCGTGCAGCGCTGCACCGGCACTCCGTCCCAGACGGCGGCGATAGCCTTGTCGAGCCCCGGCGCGCCGTCGACGATAAGGAACTCGGGTCGCCGCAGCCCGCGCTTGATGAGATCGTCGAGAACAGTGCGCCATGCCTCGGCGCTCTCGCCGCCCATACTCTTGATCGCGAGCACTACCTTTTGGCCGTCCGCGCGCACGCCGAGAACGACGAGGAGTGAGATGGAGGTCGCTTTGCGGTCGAGCCGCACGCGCACCACCGTGCCGTCGAGAATGAGCCGCACGATCGGCTCCTCGGCCAGCGAGCGGGAGTTCCAGGCATCCCAGTCGCTTTTCACCTTGCGCCAGGTCCGGCTCACCGTGTCCTTGCCGACCGCCCCGCCGAACAAGGCCGCTAGCGCGCGGCGCACCCGGCGCGTGTTGGTACCGGCCAGATAGGTGTTCGCGATCAACGCGTCGGCGGCCAGCGTGCGGCGCTGATACGCCCGCAGCGCCTGGCTCTTCCATTCCGCCGTTTTACCCTCGGAGATGTTCAGCCGGGCGCGCGGCACCGCGATCTCGATCGGGCCGAACGTGCCTGTCAGCGACCGTGTCCGGCTGCCGTGGCGATGGCCCGCAACGCCCGCTCTTCCTTCATTGCCGGCTATCTGATTTCGCCCATAACGCGGGCGTGCCAGCACAGCGTCGAGCTCGCCGCGGATCAGCTCTTCGATGAACTCACGCGCTCGAGCCCGCACTTCGGTCTCAATCGGATCAAACCAGTTGTCGAAAAGATCAACAGCCATCTCGGTCGCAGGCTGCAAAGAATCAAGCTTCGTGGTAATGCTTGTCATGGCGTGGTCTCCAGTCCGACGCTTCAACGTCGGATGATTCGAGGTTGAACACCCCGGAGACTACGCCACCCTCATTTCCAACCAACTCCGCGACGGCACGCAATTGCCATCGATGGCGGTGAGATGGACATCTCCGGCCCTACTGCCAATCAAGGCACCATCGCCGCGTTGAACGGCGGCGAGATCGATGTGTACCGCAACATCACCAACAGCAACGGCGGCGTGGTCAATATCGGCAGCAATAGCGAGATTATCCTGACGACCGCGAGTGTTATTGGCACCATACAATTCACGGGCAGCAATGCGACGCTTGCCACGCATTTTTCGATCAGCACAGAGACCACGGTCTCCGGCACCGGAACCGGCGACAGTTTTGATTTCCAATACCTAATGTTCTCGCCCGGCGATCAGGTGATCTTCCAACAGAACGGAGGCACCGGCGAGCTGAGCCTCAACGACGGCGGCCCGGTGCTCGTCGGGCTGGTCACGTTGGCCGGGCAGTACACGTCTGCGGATTTCATCGCGACAGCCGATAACAGTGGCAATTTGCTGGTCGAGACCAACCTCGCATCTCCAACTCCGCCATCTCCAACTCCGCTCACCGCCGCCACAGACACTGGTGGCACGTACCTCAACGCTGGCCACCTGGTCACGATAACCCTGACGACCAGTTTGGTTGAGACAGTGACCGGCACGCCAACGTTGCAACTCAATGATGGTGAAGTGGCGGGCTATACCGGCGGCTCGGGCACCAACACGCTCACCTTCACCTATGCGGTACAGACCGGCGCCCCCGGCGACAACGTGGCCGATCTGCAAGTGACCGGGCTGAACCTGCCGAATGGGTCCAGCATCGTCGATAGCACTGGCAATAGTCTTGCGTCAGGCTCAGTCACGGCTGATCTCGGTATCCAAATCGATACTACAACTGTTCCGCTCACTTCGGTGCAGCAGGAGATACTCGGGCTTTATGCGGCGCTATACGGGCGCGCCACTGACTCCGGCGGTGTTTCATACTGGACCGGTATTGTGGGCCAGCAGCCTGATGGTGGGGGTGTAACAACTGCCAATGCGGGGAGCACGGCCGTCACCGCCAACGACGCTACGGTGCTGGGGCAACAATTCGTCAATACGCAAAACACCTACTTCAACTCACTCTACGGCAGCCTGAACGACAGCGCGTTCATCAACGCGATGTATGTCAACATCGGCGGCAACGCCGGGGATCCCGGCGGGATCGCCTATTGGGCCAATATTCTGGCGCAGTCCGAGGCCGCAGGTCAGAGCGTGCAGGCGGCGCGCGCCGGGCTGGTTGGGCAGTTCGTGCATGATTTAGTCGATTACAATCTGGCGAACGCTACGGGACTGACGCCGGCGCAACTGCTGGCAGCGGACCAGCGCCAGGCGGCCGTCGATAACAAGATTGCGGTATCGCTGGCGTTATCCAATGCCTCGCAGCAAGCGGGCGGCAGCATTCTTGTTGTGCACACTGTTGGTGATGCGGCCTACGAGGCGGCTACCACTCTCATTCAAGGCGCGACCTACGACCCCGCCACGGTCACGGCTGCGATACTCGGCATCAACAATGCCGTTGCTCACCAGAATCTATCGTTGATCTGAGTGGCACAGTGCCTCCGAGCCTGCTCGCCTACGCCAACGAAGTGATCGAATAGAGACGATGTTTGTTGTGGAGCGGGAAATCCAGAAAATCGCTACCATTCATGCAAGTTTGGAAGGCGTCCAACGTATCACTCAGGAGTTGGTGACATGACAACGTATACGTTTTCTATCGTTGACGATCCGACGGGCACCACCGGGGGCACTGACGCGTTTGGTATCAACGACTTGGGCCAGGTCGTCGGGGACTACGTGGACAGCAGCTTTACGGGGCACGGCTTCCTCTACAGCGGCGGCACCTACACCACGCTCGCCGTTCCGGGAGCGACCAATGGCACCTGGGCGTATGACATCAACAACTTGGGCCAGATCGTCGGGCTCTATAAGGACAGCAACAACGCGGAGCACGGTTTTCTCTATAGCAGCAGCACTCTTTCCTACACCCCGCTCAACGACCCGTTAGGCATCAGTACCACGCAAGCTCATGGCATCAACGACTTTGGCATGGTCGTCGGACAATACTCTGACAACAACGGCGACCATGGCTTCCTTTACAACAGCGGCACCTACACCACGCTCAACGATCCGTCTGGCACCGAGGGCACCCAAGCGTATGGCATCAATGACGCGGGCCAGATCGTTGGAAACTACTTTGACAGCAACAGCACGGAGCACGGCTTCCTCTACAGCGGCGGCACCTACACGACGATCAACCCTCCGGGGGCGACCATTGGCACCGAAGCGTTGGGCATCAACGACGCCGGCCAGATCGTCGGGACCTACACGGACAGCAGTGGCGCGCTGCACGGCTTCCTCTACAGCGGCGGCACCTACACTACTTTTGATGTGAGCCCCGGGTTCAGCATCCTCGCGGCCATAAATAATGCGGGGCAGATCGTCGGAAACTACATTGACAGCAACAGCACGGAGCACGGCTTCCTTGCTACGCCTCCGACGGCGACCACTTACACTTTTAGTACCCTAAACGCTCCGGCAGGCGGCATCGCGGCCCTCACGTATGCGTCTGGCATCAACGACTTGGGCCAGATCGTCGGAAGCGACGATAACAGTGACGTGGGGCACGGCTTCCGCTATGGCGGAGGCGTCTACACTACTCTAGATGTGGGCACCAGAGACACCTCGGCCTCCGACATCAACGACTTGGGCCAGATCGTCGGGGGCTACGAGGACAGCAGCGGCGCGGATCACGGCTTCCTCTATACCACTATCGCCCACAGCATCGTCACCATCACGCTCGACGACCCTTTGGGCACCAAGGGCACTACGGCCAACGGCATCAACGACTTGGGCCAGATCGTCGGGTTTTACTATGACAGCAACGTTACGGGGCACGGTTTCCTCTACAGCGGCGGCAACTACACCACGCTCGACGGTCCGTCGGGCACCGGGGACACCATAGCGCGTGGCATCAACGACCTTGGCCAGATCGTCGGGGACTACGCTGGCAGCAGCGGGGACCACGGTTTCCTCTACAACAGAGGAACCTTCACCACCCTCGACGATCCGCTGGGCACCGGCAGCACCAAAGTGTTCGGCATCAACGACGCGGGCCAGATCGTCGGATACTACACGGACAGCAGCGGAACGCCGCACGGCTTCCTTTACAGCGGCGGCACCTACACCACGCTCGACGATCCGTTGGGCACCGAGGGCACCCAAGCGTATGGCATCAACGACGCCGGCCAGATCACTGGGGTCTATCTTGGCAACGGCGTCGCCGGGAGTTTCCTTGCCAACCCTTCGTCTACGACGACCACGCCTGCCACGTCGGTGCAGCAGGAGATACTTGGGCTTTATGCGGCGCTCTACAACCGCGCTGCCGATTTCCCCGGCTATTCGTTTTGGGTCGGCACCGATGGCCAGCAATCTGACTCAGGCGGAGTGACGGTCGCCAATGCCGGCACCACTGCGGTCACGCTCAACGATGCAGGCGTGCTGGGACAAGCCTTCGTCAATACGCAGGCTACGTTCTTCAATCAAACATATGCCAGCCTGACCGATAGTCAGTTCATCAATGCGCTCTATGTCAACATCGGCGGCAATGCCGGCGATCCCGGCGGGATTGCCTATTGGCAGGGCTTGTTGGCGCAAGCCGAGGCGGGCGGTGCGAGCGTGCAGGCGGCGCGCGCTGGCCTGGTCGGACAGTTTGTCCACGATCTGATCGACTTCGATCTTACGCCCGGTGCCACGGCGCTGGGATTAACCGCAGCACAATATCAGCAGGCGCAAACGCGCGAGGCCGCTATCAACGACAAGATTGCGGTGTCGCTGGCCTACTCAAACGCCTCGCAGCAGACCGGCGGCAGCATCCTTGACGCACATAGTGTCGGCGATGCGGCCTATAACGCGGCGGTTACGATCCTTCAAAACGTGACCTCCTACCCCTCCACAGTCCTTACTGCCATCACCGGGATCAACACTGCTGTGGCTCACCAAGATCTCACATTGATCTAAGTGGCGGTGTGAAGGGGGAATTTGAACGAACCATTACCGATTTGGGGGCGGCAATCCGGCGCAACCCTAAAATCACTGATCAAACCCGCGGCTTCGCGTTGCAGGAGTTGGCGACATGACGACCTATACGTTTTCTAACATTGACGACCCGAATGGCACCAGCGTTGCGTTTGGAATCAACGACGTGGGCCAAATCGTCGGGCACTACAATGACATAAGCGGTGCGGCGCACGGCTTCCTCTACAGCGGCGACACCTATACCCGGCTTGATGATCCGTTAGGCACCAATGGCACTTTCTCGTCTGGCATCAGTGATGAGGGCGCCATCATCGGGCAATATATTGACAGTAACTTTGCCTTGCAGAGCTTCTTTTACAGCAGCATCGCAACCAACGTCTCGAGCTACATCAAATTCACTATCGTCTCCAACTCTACGCAACTGTTTGGCGTCAGCGACGCGGGGTTCGTCGGGGACTACAAGGACAGTAACAACACTTCGCACGCTGTCCTATATTTCAACGGCACCGGGATCATGCTCAGTGATCCGGGGGGCTTCAATGGTACCTTCGTGTATGGGGTCAATAACGCGGGCCAGAGCGTTGGGTATTATGCGGACTTCAACAACATTCAGCACGGCTTCCTTTACAGCGGCGGCACCTACACCACGATCGACGATCCGTTGGGCACCAATGGTACCTTCGCGTATGGCATCAATGATTTGGGCCAGATCGTAGGGGCCTACATTGATAGTAACAGCAAGCCGCACGGCTTCCTCTATAGCGGCGGCACCTACACCACGGTCGACGATCCGTTGGGCACGTATGGCACCACTGCGTTTGGCATCAACGACGCGGGCCAGATCGTCGGGCAATACACTGACACCAACGCCGCGACGCACGGCTTCCTCGCAACACCTCCGACGTCTCCAACTTCAGTGCAGCAAGAGATCCTCGGCCTTTATGCAGCCCTTTACGACCGTGCTGCCGATTTCCCCGGCTATTCGTATTGGGTCGGCATCGATGGCCAGCAAGCTGACTCAGGCGGAGCGACAGTCGCCAATGCCAATACCACCGCGGTCACGCTCAAAGACGCAGGGGTGCTCGGCCAAGCCTTTGTCAACACGCAGAGCACGTTCTTCAATTTGATCTACGGTAGTTTGACCGACAGTGCATTCATCAATGCGCTCTACGTCAACATTGGTGGCAATGCCGGAGATCCTGGCGGGGTTGCCTATTGGCAGGGCTTGTTGCAGCAGGCCGAGGCAGGCGGCCAAGGCCTACAGGCAGCGCGCGCTGGCCTTGTTGGGCAGTTCGTTCATGACCTGATCGGCTTCGATACCAGTGTCAGGCCAGCCGGTCTCACCGATACGCAATGGCAGGATGCGCTGACGCGCCAAGCCAGCATCAACGACAAGATTACGGTGTCGCTTGCCTTCTCGAGCCTCTCGCTGCTGCCCGGCGGCAGCATACTTGATGCACATACGGTTGGCGACGCCGCCTATTACGCGGCGATCACGGTCATTCAGGGTGTGAACTCTAACCCAACCATGGCCAATATTGCGATCACCGGCATCAATATGGCCGTGGCTCAGCAGGATCTGACATTGATCTGAGGGGCGGTGCCTATATCCATCATCGCCTGCGAGTCACATCGCAATGTCGGCTATTGATGCTGTGGACGGGTGCGCAGGGAGACTGTCCGACATCAGCGCTTGTGAGACAGGTTTAACGGCTTGAGGAACGGAGGATTTCTGGCTCATCGTAACCATCAAGGAGTGGAGATGAGACAGAAATCCGTACACTCTGAATCGCCGTCTGAGCGGATCGTGAAGAACATTCGCCGGGCAACCCGCAAGCAATATTCGCCTGAGGAGAAAATCCGCATCGTTCTGGACGGCCTGCGCGGCGAGTCCAGCATCGCCGAGCGCTCTTTATAGAGGCCGCGGCCTTCGACCAGGAACGGCGCGAGCACGGCCGGATCGATGACGGCGTATTTCTCGCCGACGATGGCCGCGAAGCGCGACAGCAGTTCGATGGCGGGCAAGCGGTTACCGGTAGACTTCATACGAAGACACCCGCCCGAACGATCAGAGGATTCGCATCAGCGCAAGGCCGCCAGTCACGATCAACAAGATGACGGCAGTCGAGCCGAGCACCGTGGTGATGTGCCGCCAGCCAAGCCCGATGATGGTCTTGATTGAGGTGCCGAGGCCCAGTGCGCCGATCGCCAACAACAGCCCCCAGGTCGAGGCTTCAACCAGTGCGCTCTTGATCGGCGCATAGGTCGGCAGCAGCGACGGCACCCACGGCATGGCGCTGTTCACGGCGCAGAGCACCAGGAACACGATGGCGAACACCGGCACCGGCACCCGCGCCTCGCCGTGCTTGAGGCCGATGCGGGTGAAATACCAGCCTACGCCCAGCACCACCGGCAGCAGCAGGAATACACGGAACAGCTTGACGATCACCGCCGTGTTGCCGACGGCGTTCGAAACGGCGTAGCCGGCGCCGACCACCTGGGCGACGTCATGAATGGTGCCGCCCAGCATCACGCCGGTGGTCTGCGGGTCGAAACCGAGCAGGATGCAGATCGGCGGATAGACCAGCATGGCCAGCGTCGCGAGGGCATTGACCGCCACCACGACGAAGGCGATGTCCGGCTGCTTGCCGGGATAATCCGGCACGACCGTCGAGCATGCCAGCGTCGCCGAGGCGCCGCACACCGCGGTGCCGACGCCGACCAGTGCGCCGAAGCCGGGCCCGCGCCCATACCAGCGCGCGATGATAAAGCCGGACGCCACGGTCGCCACCATGGCGATGACAATCAACGCGGCCGTCTCCGCTCCAAGCGCGGCGATATCGGCAAGCCCGACGCGCAGTCCCAACAGCGCCACCGCCCAGCGCAATACCGTGCGCACGCAGAATGCCATGCCGGGCTGAACCGCAGGCCGCGCGGCCATCGGATTGAGCGCGATGCCAACCACAAGCGCGATCACAATGTTGGGGATCGGCGCCACATGCGCGACATAGGGCGCGGTCACGTAGCCGATCACTGCGACTATCGCCGAGAGGGCCACACCGGGGGCGTAATCGACGGCCATCGCCATGAAGGGCCGCAAGGCTTGCGAGTTTTCTGCTGGCACGAGAACTTTCCTTACTGCCGACTGACGGCGGCTTGCATGGCGGTTCGACCGCCTTTGAGGCCCGCGGCTACCGCCGCGGCGATTTGCGATGGGGTATCGACGACGGCCACGCCGGCCGCTTCGAGCGCCTTGCGCTTTCCGGCATAGCTGCCGGCATTGCCGGTGACGATGGCGCCGGCGTGGCCCATCTTTTTGCCGGGCGGCGCGGCGGCACCGGCGATGAAGGCAACCATCGGTTTGCGCACGCCTTTGGCATATTCCGCCGCCGCCTCTTCCATATCGCCGCCGATTTCCCCGACGATCACGATAGCGTCGGTGCCGGCGTCGGCATCGAGCGCTTCGAGCGCGTCGCGCGTGGTGGTGCCGAGCATGGGATCGCCGCCGATGCCGATGAAGGCGGACTGGCCGAGGCCGGCGCGGGTCAGGTTGAGGCAAACCAGCGTGCCGAGACTGCCGCTGCGCGAGATCACGCCGACGCGGCCCGGCTTGAATACGGACGGCACGAAGGCCGGCATGATGCCGACAAAGCATTCGCCGGGCGTCACCAGCCCGGCGGTGTTGGGACCGACGACGCAGGTGCCGTGTTTGGCCGCCGCGGCATGGATCGCCATCACGTCCTGCGCTGGAATGTGCTCGGTGAGCACGACCAGGAGCTTGATGCCGGCCTGCGCTGCGGAAACCGCGGCCTCCTTGGCCATCGGCGGCGGAATGAAGCCGACGGCAACATCTCCGCCGACCGCGTGCACGGCGTCCGCGGGCGAGGCGAAGATCGGCACGCCGGCGTGCGTCTCGCCGGCGCGCTTCGGGTTAATGCCGGCGACGACATTGGTGCCGCAGCCGATCATCTTCTCGGTCCAGAACGTGCCTTGCTTGCCGGTAATGCCGAGTACGACGACGCGGTCTTTTTTACGAACGATCATTGCGCCGCCTGCACCGCCGCCTGCACGGCATCTTCCATGAAATCGTAAGGCTCGATGCCGAGCGCGCCGCGCACAAGCGCCACCGCCTCGTCCTCGCCGGTACCGTGAATGGAGAAGAAAACCGGCACCGTCGGCTTGAGCTTGGCCCAGGCCTTGACCACGCCGTCCGCCATCACGTCGGTGCGCGCGAAGGCACCGCAGAAATTGATCACCAGACTTTTCACGCCGGGATTGGACAGCACCAGGTCGAGCGCGATCTCCGCCTTGGTATAGGCCTCGCCGCCGATCTCGAGGAAGTTCGCAGGCTTGCCGCCATAGTGGCGGATCACATCCATGGTGGTCATGGTAAGGCCCGCGCCGTTCGCCAGCACGCCGACATTGCCGTCGAGCTGGATGAGCTTGAGGCCCGCCTCGGCGCCGCGCCACTCCAGGTCGGTCATCGCCGAAGCGCCGCCGCCGCCGGCGATATCCGCCTGCCGATAGATCGCCGCATCGTCGAGCACAAATTTGCAGTCGAGCGCCACCACGCGCCCGTCGGCGAGCAGCGCCAGCGGATTGACCTCCAGAAGCTCGGCGTCGCGCGCGCGGTAGGCGGCATAAAGCTTTTGCAAAATATCGGTGACTTGAGTTTCCGCCGCGCCGAGGCCGAGGCCGGCGAGCATGCTGGAGATATCCTTGGCCGACGGGGCCTTCTCGATATCGACGGCCAGCCGGCGGATTGCTTTCGGCTTTTCGGCGGCAATCTCCTCGATATCCATGCCGCCTTCGGTGGAGAATAGGATCAGCGGCTTGCGCAGCGTCGTGTCGCACAGTACCGCGGCATAGAACTCGCGAACGATCTTGGCCTGCTGCTCGACCAGCAGACGCTCGACTTTGTAATCGCCGATGCGCATGCCGAGGATTTGGCCCGCCACTTGCTCGGCTTCCTTCGGCGTATTGGCAAGCTTGATGCCGCCGGCTTTGCCGCGTTTCCCCACCGGAACCTGCGCTTTGACCACGCAGGGGCCGATCTGCGCGGCGGCCATCGCCGCCTCTTTTGCGCTCAGGCACAGGACCGCGCGCGGCACCGGAATGGCGGCGGGTGCGAGCACGAGCGATTTGGCGGCGTGTTCTTCGAAGTTCATTCCACCTTCCCCCTAGCGCCCGTACTTCGCCCAATAGGCGCCGAACAGTGCGTCCTCGCTTGGCTTGTCTTCGGGGATGGTGGTGACGAGGTGGGTGATGTTGAGGAAGTTCATGTAGTTGAGGTTGTCGGTGATGGAATTGCCGCCCCAGGTGCCGCAGCCCATGCTTAGCGTGAAGTTCAGCCCGTTGTCGAAGCCGCCGCCGTTGCCGAAGGTGTGCGCTTGGTTGATCAGCACGCGCACCACGTCGGTCTGCTCGGCGAGGCGGCGCGCACGGCCCATGTCCTTGCTGTGGAGGCCGACCGAATGGCCGCGGCCCTGATGCGCGAGGATGGTATTGACCCGCGCCGCCGCGTCGTCGAAATCCTTGGCCCGGTAGACGGTAAGCACCAGCGACAGCTTCTCGCCCGAGAACGGGAAATCGCGGCCGACGCCGGTCTCCTCGACCATAAAGAATTTCTTCGATTCGGCAGCCGCCGGCAGGCCGCAGCCGCGCGCAAGCACGTCGGCATCGCGCGCAATCAGCGTGCGACTCAATTTTCCGTCCGGCCACAAGGCGCGCTGGATTTGCTGCTTCTCCGCCGCCGTGGCGCGATAGCCGCCGACCCGCTCGAGTGCGACCAACATCGGCTCGTAGACCGCGTCGACGATGATGAGCGAATTTTCCGACGAGCAGGAGGTTGAATTGTCGAAGATTTTCGAGGCGCAGATTTTGGCAGCCGCGTCGTCGAGGTCGGCGGTCTCGTCGACGATCACCGGCACATTGCCGGTGCCGACGCCGATCGCCGGCGTGCCGCTGGAATAGGCGCGGCGCACGTTATCCTGCGAGCCGGTGGCGACCACAAGATCGGCCGCCTGCATCAGCGCCTGGGTCATGTCCTTGGAGGCCGGCGGCGGAAGTATTTGAACGAGGTCCTCGGGCAGGCCGATCTTCTTCAATTCCGCGCGCATGTAATCGACCGTGCGCATCGTCGTTTTCAGCCCAGCGGGCGAGGCGGCAATGACAATCGCATTGCGCCCCTTGATCGCCATCATCGCCTTATTGACCGGCGTGGCGCCGGGATTGGTCGACGGCGTGATGGCGCAAACCACGCCGACCGGCTTGGCGTATTTGACGATGCCGCGCTTCTTGTCTTCCTCGATCACGCCGACCGATTTCACCCGCATGAGATCGCGCAAAGTACCGAAGGTCTTGCGCTGCTTCTTGACGATCTTGTCGGGCACGTTGCCGAGCTTGGTATCGGCCACCGCCAGCGCCGCCAGCTCCTTGGCATGCTCGGGCTTGTACAGCGACCAGGCGAGCGCGGTGACCGCCTCGTCGGTGCGCGCCTGATCGGCCTGCGCGAAAACGGCCAAGGCAGCTTGGGCGCGCCGCATCAGCTCGTCGACCACAGCCTTGGCGTTGGCATCCACCGGCGATTTCACAGCAACGGTCATCGTCGATAACTCCGCTCAGGCGTTCTGCTGCGGCCGCATGTCCTCGCGCCGGATGCCGGCCACGACCACAGGCTTCTTCATCGCGTCACGGCGGAACGGCTCGCCGAGCTCCTGATTGAGGATCACCTCGATGAAGGTCGTCACCCGCTTCTTCTGCGCTTCGCAGGATTCGCGCAGCGCCTCGGTCAGTTCGGCGGGCGTCCTGACTTGCACGCCTTTGAGCCCGCAGGCCACGGCAACCTTCGCATAGCTGAGATGCGGGTCGAGCTCGGTGCCGACGAAGTTGTCGTCGAACCAAAGGATCGAATTGCGTTTCTCGGCGCCCCATTGGTAGTTGCGGAAGACGACCATGGTGATGCCCGGCCACTCTTCGCGCGCGATCGAGCTCATCTCGTTCATGGAAATGCCGAAGGCGCCGTCGCCGGCGAAGCCCACGACCGGCGTGTCCGGATTGCCGATCTTGGCGCCGATGATAGCCGGGAAGCCATAGCCGCACGGTCCGAACAGACCGGGCGCCAGATATTTCCGTCCCTTATCGAAAGTCGGATAGGCATTGCCGATGGCGCAATTGTTGCCGATGTCGCTGGAGATGATGGCATCCTTCGGCAGTCCGGCCTGGATGGCGCGCCAGGCCTGCCGGGCTGACATGCGGTCGGGTTCGCGCTTGCGCGCGTCGGCGTTCCAGGTGGTCCCCTCGTCATCGTCTTCGTGATCCATGCTGGAGAGCGTCTGCAGCCAGCGGGACTTGGTGGTGTGGATCAGCGCCTTGCGCTCCTCGCGGCCGGCATTACCGGCCGAGGGCGAAAGCTGCGCCAGAATGCCTTGAGCAACCAGCTTGGCGTCGCCGCAGATACCGACGCTGACCGGCTTGGTCAGGCCGATGCGGTCGGCGTTGATATCGATCTGGATGATCTTGGCGTTCTTCGGCCAGTAGTCGATGCCATAGCCCGGAAGGGTCGAGAATGGGTTGAGTCTGGTGCCGAGCGCCAGCACCACGTCGGCCTTGGCGACCAGCTCCATCCCGGCCTTCGAGCCGTTATAGCCGAGCGGACCGACGGCCAACGGATGGCTGCCGGGGAAGCTGTCGTTGTGCTGGTAGTTATTGCAGACCGGTGCATCGAGCCTCTCGGCCAGCGCGACGCATTCCTGGATCGCGTTGCCGAGCACGACGCCGGCGCCCGACAGGATGACCGGGAATTTCGCCGACGACAGCAGCTTGGCCGCTTCCGCGATCGCCTGGGCGCCGCCGGCCGGACGCTCGAACTCGATAATCGCCGGCAGGTTGATGTCGATGACTTGCGTCCAGTAGTCGCGCGGGATGTTGATCTGCGCCGGCGCCGACAGACGCTTGGCCTTGGTGATCACGCGATTGAGCACCTCGGCAACACGCGAGGGATCGCGCACTTCCTCCTGATAGCAGACCATGTCGCGGAACAGCGCCATCTGCTCCACTTCCTGGAAGCCGCCTTGACCGATCGTTTTGTTAGCCGCCTGCGGCGTCACCAGGAGCATCGGCGTATGATTCCAGTAAGCGGTCTTGATCGGCGTGACGAAGTTGGTGATGCCCGGACCGTTCTGCGCGATCGCCATGGCGATCTTGCCGGTGGTGCGCGTATAGCCGTCGCAGATCAGCGCGCCGTTGCCCTCGTGCGCGACGTCCCAAAACGTGATGCCGGCCTTGGGAAACAGGTCCGAAATCGGCATGAAGGCCGAACCAATGATGCCAAAAGCATGCTCGATGCCGTGCATCTGCAATACTTTCACGAAGGCTTCTTCCGTCGTCATCTTCATAGCTGCGTCCTTTTTCCGTGCTCAGCTAAATTCGTCGCGGCATTTATTCAGTCTTTAGCCTGAAAGATATCGGCAAGTTCGGCGGCGGCGTCGCGTAGTGTCGACAGATAGCGCCGCGCGGTCTGCACTTTCATGCGGGCTTCCGGCGCCTGAATGGCGACGGCAGCGAGCAGTTCGCCATTCCGGCCGATCACCGGCACCGCCATGCAAATGACGCCGGCGAGATATTCCTCGCGGTCAAACGAGACTTGCTCCTTGCGGATCTGCCGTAGTTCGGCATCGAGCCGGCCGCCATCAGTGATCGTGTGGTCGGTAAAGCGGCGCAATTCCAAACTTTGCAGCAGGCGACGGCGGCGCGGCGTTGGTGTCAGCGCCAAGTACAGTTTGCCGATCGCGCTGCAATGCAATGGCACGCGCGAGCCGCTGGTGTATTGCAGCCGCAATGGCCAATGCTCGGCCTCGACGCGGTCGAGATAGATTACCTCGCCATTGAGTAGCGTGCCGATATTGCAGGTCTCGTTGAGCGCGTGCACGAGCCGCTGCAATACCACGTGCGGGGCATCGTGACGCATCGATGACGACAGGGCACCAAAGGCGAGCGTCGCGAGCTTCGGTCCGACGATCAGCCGCTTGCGTCCGGGTTCGCGTGATAGGTAACCCTGAGTGATAAACCAATCCACCAGTCGATAAGCGGTCGCCTTCGGCAGTTTGAGCGAGCTGATAATGTCGAGCACGTCGACCGGCGCGCGGGCGCGCGCCACGTGTTCGAGGATGGCGAAGGACCGCGCAGTGGCGCCGAGCTTCTGCTCGCTGCTCCTGGCGGACTTGACCGGCCGCAGCTCCGGCCGCGCTTCGGCAACCGTGCGCCGCGCGCCCGCCGGCGCCGGCAGCACGTCTGCACCGCGGACTTTATGATCGACATTGCTACGCATGGGTTGCCCAACCAAGGTTCAAGCGACGGCCGCGCGCCGACGCCGCGAGGCCAAGAATTGCTGCAGCGCCGGATAGCTCAAGGCCAAGAGCGAGCCGGCCATTAGCGTGCCGCTGATCGGCCCTTTGAAGAACACCGTCCAGTCGTTGCCGCTGCCGATCATGCTTCGCATGAACGCCGTCTCGCCGATCGGCCCGAGGATCGCGCCCAGCACCATGGGCGAGATCGGGAATTTGAATTTCTCGAACACGTAGCCGAGCACGCCGAAGATCACGATCATCCAGACATCGGACATGCTGTTGCGGTTGGCGTAGGCGCCGACCAGACAAAACATAACGACGATCGTGGAAAGAATGCCCTGCGGGATGGTGAGGACTTTGATGACGACCCGGATCCAGAAAAATCCGAGAAGGCACATGCCGATGACGCTGGCGAACATCGAGGCCAGAATTGTATAGACCATGAGGGTCGAGGAGGGGTCTTCGAACAGCATGGGACCCGGCTGAACGCCGTGCAGCAGGAAGGCAGCGAGGATCACCGCCGTCGCGCCGCTTCCGGGAAGGCCCAAGGTAAGCAGCGGAATCATGTGGCCCGCGACCGACGCGGTCGCGCCGATCTGCGGCGCGACGATGCCTTCAGGTACCCCGGTCCCCAAAAGCTGTCGTCGTCGGCCATATTGCTTCTCGATGCCGTAGGCAATGAAGGCTGTGATTGTGGCGCCCGCGCCCGGCACGATTCCCAGCACGGTGCCGAGAACCGTGCTGCGGAATAGTGTGATCTTGATCGCCAGCAGTTCGCGGAGTGTAGGGAACTGCGTCGATACTTTTTGCGATGTCTCTTTCGGCTGCTCGATATGCAGACCCTGGCCAATCCGGGTCAGTATCTCACCGAGGCCGTACATGCCGACCAGAACCTCGACCAGCTGAACGCCGTCGCGCAGGATCGGCACGCCGAAGGAAAACCGGTCGGTGCCGTAGATACTGTCGATGCCGACCGTCGCCACCAGCAAGCCGACGCACAGGCTGATCAGCGAATTCACCATCGACGTTCCGGCCAGCGCGACCACCGTGGTGAGGCCGAAAAACACGGCGGCGAAATAGTCGGGTGAATCGAATTTGAGGGCGACCTCGCCCATGGGTCCTGCTAGCGCCACCATCACCGCCGAGGAGACCAGCCCGCCGATCAGCGCGGCGACCAACGCCCAACCGAGCGCTTTTGCGGGCGCGCCGCGCCGCGCCATGGTGTAGCCGTCCCACAGCATCGGCACGTCCATCGGTTCGCCGGGAATGCGGTAAAGGATCGCCGAGAAACAGCCGGCGTAGGTGCCCGAAAAATAGATCGCCGTCAGCAAGATGACCGCCGGCTCGATCTCCATCCGGTAGGTGAAGGGGAGCGCCAGTACCACGCCCATCACCAAGCCGAGTCCGGGCATGATCGAAACGGCCATGCCAACGACCAGCCCGATGAAGAGCATGAGCAGGTCGAAGGGCTGGAAGACCTGGACGAAGCCGTGCGCGAGATTGATCAATGCCACGGCATTTTCCTCAATGCACACCCATTGCCGCCATCAAGGCGTATGAGACTTGATCGAATGGCGTGACGCCGGGCGGCAGCGAGACGTAGACGACGCGCATGAACATGAACATGAAGGCAAGCGCGACCGCCGCGCTCAGCGCCGCGACCCGCAAAGGCTGCCGATAGTGCCCGAGATACATCAGGCCGCAGCAGTAGATGATGGTCGCGATAAAGAAGCCGAGGAACGGAAGCAGGAAGAGATAGGTGACCGTGGCGAGAACGGCGAGCCAGACCAGCCAGGGATACAGTTCAGGCAGCTGAGTCAAAGCCTCGTCTGCTTTGGCTTCGCTTGCCTCGTCTGGTGCGGGTTTGCCGGCCTTGAGTGCGCTGGAGACCGCACCCCAAAACGCAGTCGCCAACATCAGGACGAGGCAGAGCTTTGGCCATGCCCCGGGGCCGATCCGCCCCGAAACCTCTTCGAATTCGAAGTTGTCCGCTTTGGCATACAGAAATGCGCCGGCCGCGAGCACGACCACATAGGGTAGTGCGGCTCGCAGCCGGAGTAGCGGCGTAACCGCGGCTTCTTGACTCACTTCGCCCCCATTGTGGTCTCGGCCCGGAATTTCTTGGCCTGCACCAGCCAGGAGTCCATGAACCCGCGCGCCTTATCCATCGGTACGTAGCTGTTGGGATCGGCGTATTGCTGATCGAGGTAGGCCTTGAAATCCGCGCTCTGCGCCACTTTGGCGAGTTCGTCGGACAATCGCTTCACGATTGCCGGATCGGTGCCGGCCTTGACCACGATGGCGCGGAATTGCGGAAGCGTGACGTCGTAGCCGAATTCCTTGCCCACCGGCACATTGGCGAACTGGGGAATATTGAGCCGGTGGTCATAAAAGAAGATCAGCGGCCTGATCTTCTTGCCATCGAAATAGCTGCGGACGTCGCCAGTCTGCTCATAAAGCACGTCGGCGTTCGAGCCCAGGATCGAGGTGTAGCGCAGGCCAGGCTTTGCATAGGGAATGGCGTCGAGCTTCATCCCCTTGGTCTTCAAATAATTGACGGTGATGTCGTCGGCGCTGCCGAAGCCCAGCACAGCGACCTTGAGTGCGCGCTCCTTCGCGGTCTTGACCAGGTCGTCCCATGTCTTCCAGGGGCTATTCGTGTTCACCCAAAGGCCGGACGGCTGCTGGATCATGACCGCGAGCGGAATCACCTCGTTCGGATTGAAGGCCGGATGTGGCCCCGCCAAGAGAGCATAGGTGTCGCCGATCAGCACCGCGAGCGAATAGCCATCAGCGGGCGAGGTCAGCAGCTTGGTCATGCCCGTCATGCCGGTGGCGCCCGGCACGTTGATCACCGGCGCGGAGACGCCGAGGTCTTCCGACATGATCTTGCCGGCGGTGCGGGCCAGGATATCGGCGCCGCCGCCCGGACCCCATGGCACGATGAAGTTGATGGGATGTTCCGGATAACCGGCGGCGCTCGCATGGCCGCCGAACAGCGCGGCGCCGACGGCGGCCGCCAGTAGCAATCCGAAGCTTCGCGTGGTCGAACGCATGGATAATCTCCTCCCTGTCGGCGGCCGCTTGCTTGATTTTCGTCTGCCCGCGGCCGCGCAGGTCAGGACGCCGTTCCGGCTTTTTGCTTGCCGGATGTTGGCGCGGCGGGTTTGGGTCCGCTCGCTATAGTCTCATGAAATGAGACTGCCATTCTCAATACGATAACAGAGGACCTCGCCCCTGCAACGGGGAAACTGCGCCATTCCGTCTCGCTGTTTGAGATTTCGTCTGCAGAAAGCGGCGGGGGCCAGCGCTTTTCTCAGGCAGCAGGACTTTCGGGGGCTTGGCTCCTCAGCCTATGCGCTGGGCGAGCGGCACATACGCGCGCGCGCCGGGGCCGTTGTAGAGCGTGAGCGGGCGGATCAGGATGTTGTTCTCGAGCTGCTCGAGCACCTGCACCACCCAGCCAGGGACTCGTCCGATGGCGAAGATCGGCACGAACAGGTCGCGCTTGACGCCGAGCAGGTGATAGACGACGCCGGAATAGAAATCGACATTGACGTTGACGCCGTGGCGCGCGTAAGGCGCCATCGCCGCCACGACGGCTTGAAGAATTTCAAACCATTTCGGCTGGCCCATTTCCTTCGATAGCCGCTCGACGCCGGCGCGCATATGGCGCGCGCGCGGATCCTCGGCGCGATAGACCCGATGGCCGAAGCCGGTGATCGCGACGCCCGCCTTGCGCTTGTCGCGCACGTAATCGGCGGCACCTGCGGGATCGCCAATCTCTTCCGCCATTTTCATCACGTCTTCCGCGGCGCCGCCATGCGCCGGCCCCGACAGCGAGGCGATCGCCGCGGTGACCGCGGCGTGCAGATTGGCTTGTGCGCCGACTACCACGCGGGCGGTGAAAGACGAGGCGTTCGAGCCGTGCTCGGCGTGCAAAATGAGATCGCGGTCGATCAATTGCGCGGCGTCGGCGCTCGGCTTTTTGCCGGTCAGCATCCACAACAGATTGGCGGCGTGGCCGAGCGTGGCGTCTGGCTCGACCGGATTGAGGCCGTCGCGGATGCGCGCATGCGCGGCGACGATCATCGGTACCTGCGAGGTCAGCCGTATGCCCTTGCGCAACGTCGCCTCGCGCGAATTGTCGTTCGTTTCCGGATCGAAGGCGGCAAGTGCAGAGACCCCCGTGCGCAGCACGTCCATCGGATGGCCGGCTTTAATCGAACGGATGATATCGAGCACCGGCGCGGGCAGCTTGCGCGCCGCCTTGAGCTCGGCGTCGAAGCCTGCGAGCTGCTGCTTGGTCGGCAACTCGCCGTTGAGCAGGAGCCATGCGGTCTCCTCGAAGCTGGAATGTTCGGCGAGGTCGTGAATCGAATAGCCGCGATAGCGCAGCTCGCCGGCCTTGCCGTCGATAAAGGTGCAGGGTGAACGGTCGAAATAGACACCCGTAAGGCCGCGATGAATTTTGATCGCTTCGTTTGTTTCGGTCATTGCTAGCCTCTTCGGTTACGCGACGTATTCTCACACGGTGAGAAGCATGGAATTGCTCGACCGCTTGTTTGATATCGCACGCCGGGGCGATCGCAAAATCGTTTTGCCGGAAGGCGACGATGCGCGCATCGTCGCGGCGGCGGCAAGGCTCAAAAGCGAGAAGATTGCACGGCCAATTCTGCTGGGAACCACAGACGCCGTCGGCAAAGCGGCGGCCGGTGTCTCACTCGATGGGATCGAGATCGTCGATCCGCGCAGCGACGCCCGGCTGCAAGCCTATGGCAAGGCGCTGGCGGCGGTGCGCGAAAGCATGACCTCGGAAATTGCGACACGGCTGGTGGCAAAACCTTTGTATTTCGGGGGCATGATGGTGCGGCAGGGCGATGCCGACGCCATGGTCGCCGGCGCCGCCAACCCGACCAAGCGCGTAATCGAAGCCGGCTTGATGACGGTGGGGCTGGCGGACGGCATCACGCTGCCGTCGAGCTATTTTCTGATGGTGGTGCCGGATTTTCTCAACACCGGCCCCCGCGCCTTGATCTTTGCCGATTGTGCGGTCAATGCCGATCCGAGCGCCGAACAACTCGCCGACATCGCCATCGCCTCGGCTCGCAGCGCGCAAGGCCTGCTCGGCGAGGAGCCCCGAGTGGCTATGCTGTCGTTTTCGACCAAAGGCAGCGCCCAGAATGCCCGCGTCGACAAGGTGCGGCAAGCGCTCGGCTTGGTACGGCAGCGTGAACCGCAACTCGCCGTCGACGGTGAATTCCAGGCCGACGCCGCGCTTGTCCCGGCGGTGGCAAAAAAGAAAGTGAAAGACCAAAGCCGCGTGGCCGGCCACGCCAATGTGCTGATTTTCCCGGATCTCGATTCCGGCAATATTGGCTACAAGCTGACGCAATGGCTGGGTGGAGCGCAGGCAATTGGGCCATTCCTGCAAGGTTTTGCCAGTCCGATCAGCGATCTGTCGCGCGGCGCCAGCGTAGACGACATTGTCACAACCTGTGCCATGGTGCTTGCTGTAGCTAGCGTGCGCGGTGAACTTGGCGCGCGGGACGACTAAACAGGTCGATACAAGCCGACCGTATCGTAACGTGTAGGGGACATTTCATGGACATGATCGCCTGATGGAACTGCGCCATCTTCGCTATTTTCTTGCCGTTTCGGCGGCGCGCAGCTTCACGCGCGCGGCTGCGCGCCTGCATGTCACGCAACCGACGCTGTCGCACCAGATCAAGCAGCTCGAAGCAATAATCGGGACCTTGTTGTTCGAGCGCAACACGAAAGACGTCGAACTCACTGCCGCCGGTCGCCTGTTCAGGCCCTATTGCGAACGCATCCTCAAGGAAATCGAATCGAGCAAACTCGCAATTTCCGAGCTGGAAGGCCTGATGCGCGGTACATTGCGGATGGGAGTGTTTCATTCGTTCTCGCATTCCATGCTGCCACCGGTTCTTTCTGAATTCGCGCTGCGCTATCCCGGCGTGCACGTTACCGCACGTTTGGTGCCGCGCGCCGATATGGAACGCGATCTCGTCAATGCCGAACTCGATTTCGCCATCGCGTATATTTCCGACGACAACGACCAAATCGTCGCCGAACGTCTGTTCGACGAAGAGCTGGTGCTGGTGGTAGGCTCCAAGCATTCGCACGCCGGGCACAAATCAATGCCTATGCGCGATTTGGCGACGCTTCCATTGGTATTGCTCACGCCGGAATTCGGCGCGCGCCAATTCGTCGACCGGTTTTTTGCTGAGACCGAATTGCAGACGCATGTCGTGCTTGAGATGAATGCGATCGAGCCGATCATGGCGACCATTCGCGACTCGCGGCTGGCCAGCGTGCTGTCGGCCGGCGCCATCGTCGATGCCAGCGGGTTGCACGTCGTGCGCCTCACCGAGCCTGCGCCGAAGCGAAGTGTCGGCATCCTCTGGCGGCGCAACGGCCACCGCACGGCGGCCGCGTTGCGCATGGCGGAAATGATTTCAAGCTGCCTACAACGAAACCGCCGGCGCGACGCGCAAGCCGGCAAAGCCAGGCGGCAACACGCTGCGCGCGGCAAAATCTTTCAGGCGCGGGCCATAGACAGCATCTATTCATTCGATAACTAAAATATACTTGCTCTATTCAAGCGGCGTTCCTAACCTTCCGCGAAACGCTCGCCGACCGCCAACAAGAAGCGAGCTAATAGGGAGACGCCCTTGGCCGAATTTGAGGCGCATTCGCCGCGCGTGCCCGTGCTGCTGGTCACCGGGTTTCTCGGCAGCGGCAAGACCACGCTCGTCAATCGCCTGCTCAAGACGCGCGCGTTTGCCCGCGCCGCCGTCGTCGTCAACGAATACGGCGAAGTCAGCATCGACCACGTGCTGGTGACGGCGCCGCCCAAGCTGATGCGCGTCGTCGACAGCGGCTGCCTATGCGGCCACGTGCATGAGGAAATCGCCACCAGCCTGCTCGATCTTTACCGCCGGCGCGATCTTGCGCCCGATCTCGATTTCGATTTTGTGCTGATCGAAATGTCGGGTCTCGCCGACCCGGTGCCGGTGATCCAACTCCTGTTAACGGACCACCACGTCAACGCGGTCTATGAATTACGCACGGTCATTGCGCTTGCCGACGGCGTTCACGGCATCGGCCAACTCGCCCGGCACCCGGAATTGATCAAGCAGGCGGCGGTTGCCGATACGATCGTCATCAGCAAAACCGACGTTGCCGATAATGCCACTCTGGAGACGTTGGGCGCGGAACTCGTCGCGATCAATCCCGGCGCCCGGCAATTGCGGGTCGCGCATGGTAACGTGGATCCCGAACAGATCCTCGACCAGGCCAGTTTCGACGTATCGGCACGCAGCGCCGCCGCTCGCGGCTGGCTCAACGATCAATCCTATGCCGCGTCCACCAAGCCTGCCTCGGCCGATCCGGCGATGTCCACCTTCGCGCTCACATACGACGAAGAAATCACGCTGCCGGGCTTCGTGCTTTGGATGAATCTGTTGGCTGGCTTCCGTGGCGTCGGCCTGCTGCGCGTCAAAGGCATCGTTAACGTGGAAGGCCGGCCTTATGCGGTCCAGGCCGTGCAGACGATTGTGAGCGAGCCGGTGGCCCTCGATGCATGGCCGGATGGCGACGACCGCCGCTCGCGTCTGGTGTTCATCACCCGCGGCATCGATGCCGACGATATCCGCCGCACCTTCGCGACCTTCAAATTCGACGCCGGGCGGGCGTCGCGCAACATGATCATCAATCCGGAAACCTACCAGCGGTTTCGCGCGACCATCGAGATGTTCCGCACGTCGCCGGAAAAACCGCTTCCGATCCAAGCCATCCCCGAAACGAGCAAGTTGGAGCTCCGATGACCGCATCTGTGGAAACCGCATCCGAATCGGCGGCACTCAAATACGTCACCGCTGCCAGGATGATCGATTGCACCGGCGCTGCGCCCAGCAAAGATCCGGTAATCGTGCTCAAGGGCAAGCGGATTGACAAGATTGGTACCAAGGCCAGCATCAAGATTTCGCAAGGCGCCGATGTCATCGACTGCGGCAAGGCCACGCTATTGCCGGGGCTGATGGATATCCATCTGCACACGATGATGTTCAACTGCCTGACTTTCCACAACCACCGCGTGGCGCAGTGGGAGATCACGCCCGAGCTGCAGCAGATGTACGGCGTCTTCCATGCCCAGCTCTGTTTCGACATGGGCTTCACCACGCTGCGCGACCTCGGCCTTAATTCACAGCGTGGCTTGTTGGTGGCGGAAGCCTGCGCCATTCGCGACGCGTTCGACGCGGGTATCTTGGAAGGTCCGCGCATGCTGGTCGCCGGATTTACGACCATCACCGGGTCGCATCTGGCGCTGATCCAGCCGCGCGCGGCGGTGCGGCTCGGGTTCCAAACGGCCGACGGGCCCTGGGAGTTGCGCAAGCTCGCGCGCACCAATCTGCTCGCCGGCTGCGATGTGATCAAGACCTGCGTCACCGGCGGCGGCGGCACCGACAAGGAAGAGCCGGACATTCGCAACATGACGCAGGAGGAACTCGACGCGGTGGTGGACGAGGCGCACGCCTTCCACAAGATCTGCGCGGTGCATTGCTTCACGCCGCAAGGCCAGCGCATGGCGCTCAAGGCCGGCGTCGACACCATCGAGCACATGGTGTTCTCCGACGACGAGACCATCGGCATGATCAAGGAGAAGGGCACCTGGGTGACGCCGACGCTCGCCCACCGCACCGATCACGCGATCGAAATCCGCAAACAGATCGGGACGTCGAAATTCGTCACCGACAAGATGAAAAAACTGCAGCAGAATTGCTTCGACACGTTCCAGCAGATGCTCAAGGCCGGAATCAACATCGCGATGGGCACCGATATGGGCTTCGATCCGGAAATGGGAACGAACGCCTCGGAACTTGCCATCTATGTGAAACTCGGCATGCAGCCGATGCACGCGCTGCAGACCGCGACCATCAACGCCGCCAAGGCGATCAAGCTCGATAAGGACCTCGGCAGCTTGGAGGCCGGCAAGCTCGCCGACATTGTGGCGGTCGATGGTGATCCCTTGGCCGATATCACCTGCCTGCAGGAGAAGAAGAACATCCAGCTGGTGATGAAGGAAGGTCAGGTCTACGCCGACCGGCGCCCGGGCGGCGCGTCCAAGAATGTCGTCAATGCCCAGCCGGGAAGCTGGAAGATCATCGACTATCTCTAAACCACGAAGGCGAGCGCGCATCGCATGGCGGAGGCGGAAGCAGCGGTGGTGACGGGCGCCAGTTCAGGCATCGGCGAAGCCATTGCCGCCGCGTTGCTCGAGCGCGGCTTGCCGGTGGTGGCGCTGCAGCGTTCAGCGCCGAAGCTGCAGCACCGCGACCTGCAATTCCGCCCGATCGACCTGACCGATCTCGCGGCAACCCGGAAAGTTGCTAGCGAAGTTGCCGCCGAGTTTCCCGTGCGCTACCTGGTGAACAATGCCGGCGAGAACGCGCCCAATCCGCTGGAGAAGGCGACGATCGAGGAATTCCAGTACGTCACTACGATCACCCTCGGTGCCGCGATGGTGCTGATCCAGAGCTTCGTGCCCGGCATGCGGCGCGCGAAGTTCGGCCGCATCGTCAATATTTCCTCGCGCGCAATTCTGGGAAAGTCCGAGCGCGTGGTCTACGCCAGCGCCAAAGCCGGCCTCGAAGGCATGACCCGCGTGGTGGCGATCGAGACCGGCGCCGACGGCATCACCGTCAATGCGGTCATGCCCGGACCGGTCGAGACGGCGCATTTCAACCGCGGCCATCCGCACGGCTCGGTCAAGCGGCAGACCGTGATCGACAAAGTGCTGGTGAAGCGCTTGGGCACGCCGCAGGACGTCGCGCATGCGGTAATGTTTCTGCTCGCACGCGACAGCGGCTTTATCACCGGGCAATCCCTCTTCGTCTGCGGCGGCACCAGCGTCACCGGCACGGGGGGCGAATGATGGCGCGCCTGCAGACCGCGTTGATCGGCGTCGGCGCCTGGGGGAAGGTACTGGCCAACGCCGCGAGCGACTCCGACAGAATTGAGTTTGTTTGCTGCGTCGGCCGCAATCCCGAGCGACTTTCGGCATTTTCGCGCGACAGCCGCCTGCCGGCGCGTGATTTCGAAGCCGTGCTCGCCGACAAGACGATTTCGGCGGTCGTGCTGGCGCTGCCGAACGAGCTGCATTTCGAATTCGCCCGCCGCGCGGCGGCCGCCGGCAAGCACATCTATATCGAGAAGCCGATCGCCAACACCATGAGCGACTCGCTCGCCATTGCCGCGCTCGAAAGCGCGTATGGCGTGCGCATCGTGATCGGCCATTGCGCGCGTCTGCTCAGCGGAATCCGCGCCATCCGGACCGCGATCGACGCCGGCAAGCTCGGCAAGCTCAGCCAAATCGAGGCCAATTTCTCCAACGACCGCGGTTTGCGGCTGACGCCGCAGGACTGGCGCTGGTACTCGAAGAATTCGCCCGGCGGTTCGCTGAGCCAGATCGCCATTCATCAATTCGACACCTTGCGCTATCTCGGCGGCGACATCGCGGCGGTAAGCGCCAGCGCCGGCCGCCATTCGCCGGCCGGCGCCGAGGTCGAGGATCAATGGATCGTGGCCGTGCATTTCGCCGACGGCAAGCTCGGCTCGGTGGTGTCGAGTTGGAGCAGCCCCGGCACTTTCAATGTGCGCGCGACCGGCGCCGACGCGCTGATGTTTTACGATATCGATCAGACCCATTGGGCCGCGCCGGAACGGCTGCATGAGAATGCCACGCTTTATCTGCAGGCGAGGGGCAAGGGCCCGGGCGACCGGCAGGCGCTCGGCGTGACGGCCGGCAACATGTATCGCGACGAACTGGACATGTTCGCCGGCAGCATCGCCAGCGGCGCGTCCTGTGAATTGTCGGCGGCGAACGGATGCCAGGCGGTTGCAGCGGTCTACGCATCGCTCAAATCCGCGAATGAAGACAGCCGCGTCGTGCCCCTGAAAGAAATCATCGATGCGGCGCAGGCGGAATTCGCCAACGCTGACGTTGCGAAGCGGCGCGGTGCCGCCGGCGGGCGATAGGACGGGTGGAAAAAGTGGCGGATCAAATCGAAGTCAAGAACGTCAGCTTTGAATATACGGTCGACAGCGGCCGCGTATTGGCGATCAAAGACATCAATTTTTCCGTGCGCAATTCCGAATTCCTGTGCCTCCTGGGTCCGAGCGGCTGCGGCAAGACGACGATCCTGAATATTCTTGGCGGCTTGCTGCACCCGACCAGCGGCGAAATCCGCATCGGCGATGCGCCGCTCGACAGCAACCGGCAGAATCGCGGCGTCGTGTTCCAGGATTTTGCCCAGCTGTTTCCCTGGCGGACCGCGCGCCACAATGTCGAGTTCGGCCTGGAGATGCGCAAGGTGGACAAGGCGACGCGCGAGAAGACCGCGCTTGAATTCCTGCGCTTGGTCGGTCTCGAGAAATTCGCCGACGTATTCCCTCACCAATTGTCCGGCGGCATGCAGCAGCGTGTCGCGATTGCCCGCTCGCTTGCTTACAATCCGCAGGTCCTCCTGATGGACGAGCCGTTCGCCGCGCTCGACGCGATGACGCGCGACGACATGCAGCAGTTGCTGACGGACGTATGGCAGAAGACGAAGAAGACGATCGTCTACATCACCCATAACGTATCGGAGGCGGTCTTCCTCGGCGACAAGGTGATCGTGCTCAATGCCCATCCGGGAACGATCAAAGCCGAGTTAACGGTCGACTTGCCGAGGCCGCGCGATCCGTTGAGCGAGCGCTTCGTGGCGACGCAGCGCGAAATCATGGGACAATTGCGGTCGCACTGACGGGAGGCGATCTCGGCGGTCGTATGATGATGATGGAGGAAACGATGAGGAACAAATATCTGGCGCGCCGCGACGTTCTTGCATGGGCCGGCGCGATGGCTGCAAGCGGTTTGCTGCCGCGCGGGGCATTGGCGCAGGACGCGGCGGCGCCCCTCAGTTTCGGTTACCAGACCACTTCCTGGGGCACCATCGGCATGTTGGTGGAGGCGCAGGATCTGTTCAAAAAGGCCGGCGGCAATGTCGCCATTCACAAGTTCGACGGCGGCAAAACCACGCGCGACGCCATGGTCGGCGGGCGCATCGACGTGGGCGTCCTCGGCGGCACGCCCTTTGTGGTTGGCGCCGCCAAAGGCGACATGGTGGCGATCGGCATGTCGATGTATGCAGGCAAGACCGATTCGATCGTCGCGGGCAAAAACACCGGCATCAAGTCGATCGCCGAACTGAAAGGCGGCCGCGTTGCCTCGCAGCTCGGCTCAGCCACCGATAACGTGTTCCAGGAAAAAATCCTGCCCAAGTTCGGGCTCGCGCGCGCGGACGTACATGTGGTCAATATCTCACACCAGAATCACATTGCCGCCCTGGCCTCGGGTTCGGTCGACGCCTTTGCTGGCGTCGAGCCATTTCCCTCGCTCGCCGAGGTAGAGGGGATCGGTGTCGCGCTCATCGACTATTCGGATTTCGACATCCTGCCGGTGATTTTGACCGCTAACCGGCCGGTGGTCGAGAACAAGCGCGCCGCGGTGGTGGCGCTGCTGCGCGGCTGGCTGGCCGGCGTCAAGCTGTTCCAATCCGAGCCGCAGAAATCGGCGGAGATCGTGTTCGGCTTCTTCAAGTCGCAGGGTTTCAGCGTCAGCGAGACAGTGGTCAAAAGGATGCTCTCGAAGCTCGATGTGACGCCGACTTATAAGCCCGGTCTGCGCGAATATCTGGATGGGGAGGCGAAGCAGTTGATGGCGCGCAACGCAATCGCCGCGATGCCGGACTGGAGCAAGATCCTCAATACCGATCTCATGCAAGAAGCGATGAAGACCTAGCGAGTGAATAGACCATGACTCCGATCCGCACCATCGCCTTCGTCGGCCTCGGCAATATGGGCGTGCCGATCGCGGCTCAGTTGGCGGCGAACCGCTTTGCGCTCGCGCTTTACGATCGCCGGCCGGAGGCGCCGCGCACATTCGCTGCCGCTCGTGGCGGCCGCGCAGCGACGAGCTTGGCGGACGCCGCGCGCAATGCTGATGCCGCCATCACCATGCTGCCGGACGATACGGCGGTTCGCGAAGTCGTATTGGGGGAGGGCGGCTTGGCGTCGGCGTTGGCGCCCGGCGCAACGGTCATCGACATGGGCACCTCCGATCCGTGCGCCACGATTGAAATCGGCGCCGAACTGGCCAAGCGCGGCATTCGGTACGTCGATGCGCCGGTCATGGGCGGTGTTGTCTTCGCCAAGGATGCCACGCTCGATGTGATGGTCGGCGGCAGCGACGCCGATATCGAACGTTGCCTGCCGGTCTTCTCGGCGGTCGGCCGCCAGGTCTTCCGCTGTGGTGCACTTGGGTCGGGCCACGCGCTCAAGGCGCTCGCCAACTACGTCAATGCGGGCGCGCTGGTGAACCTGATCGAGGCGCTCGCCATTGGGCGAAAGTTCGGCCTCGACAGCAAGATCATGGCCGACGCGATGGTGCATATGTGCACCGGGCGCCAGCATCCGTTGGAAAAGAAAGTGATACCGCAGGTGCTTACGCACAAATTTGCGACCGGCATGGCGCTCGGCCTGATCGCCAAGGATGTGTCGATCGCCGCCAAATTCGGTCGTTCGATCGGCGCCATGACCCCGCTCGCCGATCGTGTCTGCGAAATCTGGGGCAGGGCCGAGGCTGAGATCGGCGGCAATGCCGATCAAACCGAAGTGGCCCGGCTATGGGAAAACGGCAATGGAATAACGCTGTAATACAAGCGCATAAAGCTCAAACTGGGAGGACGCAATGACCAAGATCACTCTGCCACGACGCGACTTTCTTGCGATCGCTGGCGCCGCGTTTGCCGCATCGGCGCTGCCTAGGGCCACCCGCGCGCAAGGCGCGATGGCGCCGCTCAACTTCGGCTTCCAGGAAACGTCCTGGGGCACGATTGGAATGATCGCGGAGTTGGAAGATTTGTTCAAGAAAGCCGGCGCCAACGTCAATATTTTCAAGTTCGACAGCGGCAAGACCACGCGCGATGCCATGATAGCCGGGCGCGTCGATATCGGCGTGATCGGCGCAACGCCTTTCATTATCGGCGCGGCCAAAGGACAATTGGAAGCGGTCGCGGTGGCGCTCTATGCCGCCAGGACACAGTCGGTTGTTGCCAGCGTGAAATCCGGCGTCAAATCGGTGAAGGACCTCAAAGGGCACAAAGTGGGCTCGCAGCTCGGCTCCGCGACCGACTTCGTGTTCCAGAACAAAATCCTGCCGAAATTTGGCCTGTCCAAGTCTGACGTGCAGATCGTCAACGTGACGTTCCAGAATCACCTGTCGGCGCTCGTCGCCGGATCGATCGATGCCTTCGCCGGGGTCGAGCCGTTCCCCTCGTTGGCGGAGGTCGAGAACGTCGGCAAGGTTCTGGTCGACTACAGCGAGTTCGATCTGCAGCCGGTCATCCTCGCCGCCAACAAGCCGGTCATCGACGGCAAACGCGATGCGGTGGTCGCTTTGCTTCGCGGCTGGCTCGCCGGTGTGAAGGAATTCAACGACAATCGCGAACAGGCCACGCAGATCGTGCTTAAATATTTCAAGAAACAGGGTTTCTCGGTCGACGAAAAAGTCATGAAGCTGATGTTGAGCAAGATCGACGTCAATCCGAATTATACCCCGGCCCTCCAGGGCTATCTGGAAGCGGAATCAAAAACCCTCGTAAGTCAGAACAAACTGTCCGCGGTTCCGGACTGGAGCAAGCTGCTCAATCGTACTCTGCTGCAAACTGCCGGCGCCAAAGCCTGACCGCACACAATGAGACGGGCACTATCGATCGGTTTGCCGCTCGCCACCTTTGCGGCGATCGCGGCGGCATGGGAAATCCTCGCCGTCTATGGCGGGTTTCCGCCGAAGCTGGTGCCCGGTCTCGGCGTCATTGTTGAGACCTTCTTTCGCCTTGCCGGCAACGGCATCCTGCTGACGGCGACCGTGGCGACGCTCTACCGCCTGGTCGCCGGCTTCCTTTTCGCCGCGGTGATCGGCGTTGTGGTGGGCATCGCCATGGGCCGGCGGCAGTGGATCGAGGACACGCTGCTGCCTCTCGTCACGTTCTTCTATCCGATCCCCGGTCTCGCTTACGCGCCGCTGTTCGTTCTGTGGTTCGGACTGGGTGACTTCCCGACCATCCTGCTGGTCGGCATATCGTCCTGCTTCACCGTCATCATCAATATCTGGAAGGGCGTCAAAACGGTCAAGCCGGTCTGGCTGCGTTCGGCGCAGGTGATGGGTGCGCAGGACCGGGAGATGTTCTGGCGCGTCGTGGTGCCGGGGGCATTGCCATATATCCTTGTCGGCCTGCGACTCGGCTTGGCGCAAGCGTGGCGCCTGCTGATCGCGGTGGAAATGCTGATGTCCGTGCAGCGCGGTCTTGGTTGGCTGATTTTCGGCGCACAGACTTTTCTCAACACCGATGTCATGCTGGCCAGCATTGCCACCATCGGCATGATCGGCATCTTGCTCGAACGTCAGTTGTTCACCCGCATCGAGCGCCTGACCGTGGTGCGCTGGGGCATGGTGACGGCATGAAAAAAGGCTTTTCCGCGATCGCCTTCGCGCGCGGGCTTGCCGGCGTCGTCGTGCTGCTCGTCGTCTGGGAAGGTTTTGCGCGCAGCGGCATGTATTCCACCGCGATGACGCCGCCGATCGAATTGGTGGCGCGGACCGCGTGGCGGATGCTCGCCGACGGCAGTCTGGTTGAGAACGCGCTTGCCACCTTGCTGCGGGTATTCATCGGCCTGGCGATTTCGTTCGCGATCGCGGTGCCGCTCGGCGTACTTATGGCGCGCTATTGGGTGGCCGAGCGGATTTTTCAGCCGGTGCTGAGCGTGCTGCTGCCGATCCCCTCGCTCGCCTGGGTGCCGCTGTTTGTGCTGTGGTTCGGTATCGGCAACATTGCCACCATCCTGGTGGTGATCTATGCCGCGTTCTTTCCCATGGTCTACAGCGTTTGGACCGGCGTGCGGGCGGTCAACCCGCTCTGGCTGCGCGCGGCGACGGTGATGGGCGCCGACGAAGCGATGCTGTTCCGCAAGGTGATCTGGCCGGGCTCATTGCCTTATGTCATCAACGGATTGCGGCTGTCGTTCGGCCGCGCCTGGATCGGCGTTATCGGCGGCGAATTGCTGGCGAGTCCGCAGCTCGGCCTCGGCGAGATCATCTTCAATGCCAAGGAATTTCTAGAGGCCGGGGTTATGCTCTCGACGCTGGTCGGCATCGGCGCTATCGGCGTGTTGTTCGAGCGCTTCGTGTTTCAGGCGATCGAGTTCGGTTACTGTGCGGCGCTGGGGAATGGACTCAGGATCAAGCGCCTAGCGGCAGCCCAATTAAGTTGACCTTGCCCTTGTGTGCACGCATGTCTCTGCCCCCGGCACCATTCGCTGTTCCGGCCGCTACACCTGCTCGGCGTTGAGATAAGCCAGCCGCGCGCCGCAGAAGGCGCAGATCATGCCGATGCCCAGCGCGGTTAGGCCAGCGATCACGTCGACGGTGCCGCCGACGCTCTCGGACTTGCTGACGATGCCGCCGGCGGTGGCGGCCACGAACACCACCGCGATCAGGAAACCGCGCGCCAGCCGGTAGACGAAATCGCGTTCGCGCGCCGCCGCGATCAGATAGGCCCCGGTGCCCCAGCCGCCGACGAAGCCGGCGGCGCCGATCGCCCACCAGGCCAGCGCCGAGGCGAACTGCTGCCTGTGGCCGGCGGCGGCGTCGCGCAGCACCGCGTCGAGCCCGATGCCGAAGACGGAGAACACGATGTGCACCACCAGCGCCGCGAACACGCCGCAGGCGATGGCCGCGGCGTAGTGCAGGCGGCGGAGAGTGTCGGTGTCCATGTCGAAAATCCAAGGTAGCCCGCGGCGGCGAACGCCGCCCGGTCAGGATAGCCGATTGCCGTTTGGCGCGCGAACCGCCCGCGCCGAATTTATGGCGCAGCCGTCAAATTCCCGCCAGGTCGCGCATGATCTTGTACAGCCGCGCCTGGCCCTCGAAGCCGATGCCGGGGCGGTCGGAGAGCGAGATGAAGCCGTCTTCGATTGTCGCGTCGTCGGCGAAGCCGCCGAAATCGCCGAACACGCCGGGGTAGGATTCCGCGCCGCCGAGACCGAAGCCAGCGGCGATGGCGAGCGACATCTGGTTGCCGCCGTGCGGGAACAGGCCCGCGCGCGGCCAGCCGTGGCGCGCCAGCATCTCAAGCGTTCGGGCATATTGCACGATGCCGTAGGCCTGCGGCGGGTCGATCTGGATGACGTCGTTGCGCTCAGGTCTTAGGCCGCCGAAGCGTACGAGATTTTCCACGTCCTGGGTCGAGAACAAGTTCTCGCCGGTGGAGAGCGGCGGGGCGTAGACGCCGGCGATCTCGGCGAGCAGGCCGAAGTCGAGCGGATCGCACGGCTCCTCGAACCAGCGCAGGCCCAACGGCGCCAATCCGCGCGCATAGGCGAGGGCGTCGTCGCGGCCGAATTTCGAGTTGGCGTCGACCGCAAGCTGGGCGCCGCGCGGCAGGATCGATCGTACCGCTTCGACGCGGGCGAGATCGTCGGCAAGCGGCATGCCGCCGACCTTCATCTTCACCATGGTGTAGCCGGAGTCGAGATGGCCGCGCATCTCATCTTGCAGATCCCGGGTGGTCTTGCCCGGCGCATACCAGCCGCCGCCGACATAGCAGAACACTTTCTTCGCGCGCTTGCCGCCGTTGAAGCGTTCGGCCAGCAGCCCGTGCAGTGGCTTATCGGCAATCTTTGCCAGCGCGTCCCAGACCGCCACCTCGATGGTGCCGATGCCGACCGAGCGCTCGGAGTGGCCGCCGGACTTTTCGTTCTGCATCATGACCGCGAGACATGTTTCCGGCGCGATATTTCCGGCGCCGTCGAGCAGCGAGTTCGGGCGGCGCCTTGAGGATGCGCGGAATGAAGCGCGCCCGCATTTGCGCGCCGCAGGCGTAGCGACCGGTGGAATTGAACGCGAAGCCGCAGACCGGCTTGCCGGCGCGCATCACGTCGGTGATCACGGCGACCACCGACGTCGTCATCTCGCTGAAATTGAAGCTCGAGTTGGCGAGCGCGGAGTTGAGCGGGACCGCGGTCTCCCGGATGTCGACGATACGCATGGGCTATGCCACTCGATGGCCATGCGCTGGCCAGAACGATGCGGGACGCAAGGTCACGGCCGCAACCCGAGGATCGCGCGCGCCTCCTTGGCGGTCGCGAGCTCGGCGCCCATGTCGTCGAGAATGCGCATGGCCTTCTCGCACAGTGCCGCGTTGCTCGGCGTCAGCTTGCCTTTGCTGAGGTAGACATTGTCTTCCATGCCGACGCGCACATGGCCGCCAAGGAACCAGGTCGACATCAGCATGGGGAATTCCCAGCGGCCGATGGCGAAGGCGGCCCACATCGCGTCGGCCGGCAGGAGCGAGTGCGCGTACATCAAGGTCTGCGGCGTCGAGACGAAGCCGTAGCGCACGCCCATCACGATCTGGAACAGCGGCGGGCGCTTGAGCACGCCCTGGTCGAGCAGCACATGCGCAAGCTGGATGTCGCCGGAGTCGAACACTTCCAGTTCTGGCTTGCTGCCGGCTTCCTGGATCGCCTTGGCCATGATCGTCACGTTGTCGGGCGGGTTGATCACGGCGGCGCTGCCAGACCACATCGTATTGAGGTCGAGCGTGGCGATGTCCGGCTTGAGCGCGACGATGTGCTCGACGCGCTTGAGCGGATGAATGAGGGTCGAGCCAGGTCCCGCGACGCGCGGATCGTCCTTGCCCGGCACAAAGCGGCCGCCGGGGCCCGTCGTGAGGTTGAGGATCAACTCGGAGTTCTTGTCGCGAATGCGGTCGACCACCTCGCGGTAGTGCGCGAGCTCCATGCTCGGCCGCCCGTCCGGATGGCGGACATGGATGTGCGCGACCGCGGCGCCGATCTTGGCCGATTCAAGCGCGGCATTGGCGATCTGCTCCGGCGTGCAGGGCAGCGCCGGATTCTGCTGCACCGTGGTGAGATTGCCGGTCACCGCGACCGTGAGGATCGTCTTTTTGCTGCTGCCGGCCATACGTTCTGTTCCTTTGGTTTGTGCTGATTGACATTAAACAATGTCGGCACGATGTTCTATGCCCGTTGCGTCTTCGCGGCATCAAGCTCGCACCCGTATCTTCCAATGCCACTCCCGGTGGCGTGTTTCCGCGCCACATCAGTTTGAATTCTCAGAAAAGCAACCGAAGAGGAACGCTGCCATGACGGCCCGCAAGCTTACCCGCAAAGACATGTCCGCCGCCGCCGAGAAATACAAGAACTGGGGCAAATGGGGCCCGAATGACGAAATCGGCACGCTCAATTTCACTAGCGCCGAAGACATCATCGCCGCCACCAAACTCGTCAAGAAGGGCAAGGTGATCTCGCTTGCGCTCAACTTCGATTACACGGGGCCGCAGGGCGCCAAGAGCAAATATCCGGCGATGGGCCGCACCAATCCGATCCACACCATGATCCGCACCGGCACCGATGCCTATTCCGGCGTACTCGACAAGCGCGGCATCCGTGCCGCCGACGACATCGTCACCATGCCGCTGCAATGCGGCACGCAGTGGGACGGGCTCGGTCACGTGTTCTACGAGAACAACATGTGGAACGGCTACGACTGCCGCGAGGTCACCTCGGCGGGCGCGCAGAAGTGCGGCATCGAGAAGACCAAGAACAAGATGGTCGGCCGCGGCGTGCTGCTCGACGTGGCGCGCTTCAAGGGCGTCGAGTCGCTCGATGACGGCTACGGCATCAGCAACGAGGATCTCTACGGCACGGCGAAAAAGCAGAACGTCGCGCTCAAGCGCGGCGACTACGTCATCGTGCGCACCGGCATGATGGAGCGCTGCCAGAAGGCCGGCAGCTGGGACGGCTACCCGGGCGGCGACGCGCCGGGTTTCGCCTTCGAGACGCTCGATTTTGTCAAGGACACTGAGCTCGCCGCTCTCGCCTCCGACACCTGGGGCTGCGAGGTGCGGCCGAACCCGGTCGCCGAGGGCGAGAACATCAACCAGCCCTGGCACTGGATCACCATCCCGATCATGGGCATGACCATGGGCGAGATCTTCGATCTTAAGGAGCTCGCCGACGACTGCGTCGCCGACAAAACCTACGAATTTATGTTCGTGGCGCCGGCGATCCCGATCACCGGCGCGGTCGGCTCGCCGGTCAATCCGCTGGCGATCAAGTGACCGCGAAGCCGATCCGGGATCGTTCGAACCTGCGTGGCCCTCTGTAACGGAATCAGCAATGACCAATATCGGACATAATGCCAAACGGATGGGCGCCGAAGTCGTCGCCGAAATGCTCGCCGGCTACGGCGTCACCCACGTCTTCATGGTGCCGGCGGTATTGCGACGCAGCTTCGTCGAGATGGAACGGCGCACCAAGATCGCGCGCGTGCATTGTCACGGCGAGAAATCCGCGGCCTACATGGCCGACGGCTACGCGCGCGCCTCCGGCAAGCCCGGCATCTGCATGGCGCAGGTGATCGGCGCGCTCAATCTCGCCGCCGGTCTGCGCGACGCTCACCTGGCGCATTCGCCGGTCATCGCCATGACCGGCGGGCGCGATCCGAAAACAAAATTCCGCAAGGTCTATCAGGAAATCGACGACGTGCCGGCGTTCGAGCCGGTGACCAAGTTCAACGCCACCGTCGACGAAGTGGCGCGCATTCCCGATATGCTGCGGCAGGCGTTCCGCGTCGCCACTTCGGGCGCGCCGGGGCCGGTGCATCTGCAGTTCCGCGGCAACGAGGGACAACTCGACCTCGAGGAAGCCGAGATGGAGGCGCTGGTCGAGGCGCAGTTCGCGCATGTGCCGGCGTTCCGGCCCGAGCCGGAAGCAGCCCACGTCAAGGCCGCGCTCGAACTGTTGCAAAAGGCCGAGCGCCCGATCTTCGTCGTGGGCGGCGGCGTGCGCGCTTCGGGCGCGGGCCGCGAATTGGTGGCGCTGGCGGAAGCGCTGCAAATTCCGGTCTCCACCTCGCTCAACGGCAAGGACTGCATCCCGGGCACGCACCCGCTGTCGATCGGCGTAGTCGGCAGCTATTCGCGCGAGAGTGCCAACCGCGCGGTCAACCGCGCCGATCTCGTTTGCTTCATCGGCACCGAGACCGGTGGCATGACCACGCATTTCTGGGCAGTGCCGAAAATCGGTACGCCGGCGATCCAAATCGACATCGAGCCGGAATCGCTCGGCCGCAATTATCCGTTGCAGGCAAGCGTTTTAGGTGACGCCAAGGCGGTGCTGTCCGCGATGATTAAGCAAGCCGACAAAGCCAGCGCGAAGAAGCGCGAGCCTTGGGTCAAGGAAATTTCCGCGCTACGCGCCGAGTGGTACGCCAAATACAAGGCCGACCTCGAATCGGACGCCGTGCCGATCCATCCGGCGCGCCTCTGCCATGAACTTTCGCAGCACGTGCCCGACGACGGCATTGTGCTGGTCGACACCGGCCATGCCGGCATGTGGATGGGCGGCATGTACGACTTGCGCAAGCCGACGCAAAGCTACATGCGCAGCGCCGGCCATCTCGGTTGGGCGTTTCCCGCCGGCATCGGCGCCAAGGCGGCGTGCCCCAACCGTCCGGTCGTGGTTTTCACCGGCGACGCCGGCTTCTGGTACCACATCGCCGAAGTGGAAACGGCGGTGCGCTGGAAGATCAACAGCGTGACGATCGTCAACAACAACGGCGGCGGCAACCAGAGCAAACGCGGCTTCGACCGCGCCTATGGCGGCGAACCGACTGCCAAGTCGCGGGAATTGTGGACCTACAACCCGATGAACTTCGCCAAGCTGGCCGAGGACATCGGGGCGCTCGGCATCCGCGTCGAGCGCGCCAGCGACATTGCACCGGCGCTGGCGCGCGCACTGGCAGCGAACCGCCCGGCGGTGATCGACGTCGTCTCCGACATCGAGGCGCTGGCGCCGACCGCGGTCGCGTAGCCGGAAAGGACCGGAGAAATTTCGATGATCGGCCTTTGACCCACGTCAATGCTGTTTGCGTAGGCGCGTCCGATTATGGCGTACGCATTGACGACTGCTGGGCCTGAAGGGACCGCAATCCATGAAATATGTCCGTCTGCATGCCGACAAGAACGGCAACACGCATATCGATGACGCGGTGATCAAGCTCGACGAAGCCGATTACCGTCCGCCGGCGCCGGTGCTGTTCGTGTCGCACGCCTATCCGAGCAGCGGCGTGCAGTTCATCCGGCTACCCGCCGGCTGGACCGCCGAATTCCGTCCAGGTGCCGAAGAAGCAGTTCCTGATCTGCCTCAAGGGTCACCTTGAGGTGACCGCAAGCGACGGCGCGACCCGCAGCTTCGGTCCCGGCGACAGCGTGTTGATGGACGACGTCGGCGGCAAGGGTCATCGCACCCGCGTCAAGGGCCCGGGCGAGTGCCTGGCGGCAGTCATTCCGGTCGATTGATCTCATCGTTCGGCGAGGTCAGCCTTCGCCGATCTCTTTCAGGATTCCCGCCGTATGCTCGCCGAGGCGCGGCGAGGGACGCTCGGAGGCGGCTTTCCAGCCGTCCATCACGATCGGCGTGCGCACGCCCGGGATGGTGCCGCTCTTGGCGGCAGCGCTCGGCAGATTCAATTGCATGCGACGATAGACCACCTGGGGGTCGTTGAACACCTGCTCGAGATTGTTGATCGGGCCGGCCGGCACGCCTTGCGCTTCGAGCTTGGCGAGCAGGTCGTCGCGCTTCATCTTCTTGGTGAGCGTCGACAATTTTCCAACCAGCTCGTTGCGGTGGCTCAGTCGTCCCACATTGTCCTTGTAGGCAGGATTCTGCGCGAGTTCGGGTGCGCCGAGCACGTTGCAGAATTTGACGTATTGATTGTCATTACCGGTCGCGACGATGACGTGGCCGTCGGCGACGGGAAATTCCTGATAGGGCACGATATTGGGATGCGAGTTGCCGATGCGTTTGGGAACGTCGCCAGAAACCAGATAATTGAGCGCCTGGTTGGCCAGCACGCCGACCGTTGAATCCACCAGCGCGCAATCGACGTAGCAGCCTTTGCCGGTCTTCTCGCGCTCGGCCAGCGCGGCCAGGATGCCGATCACCGAGTAGCAGCCGGTGAAGACATCCGAGATCGCCACGCCGACGCGGGTCGGCGGGCCGTCCGCCATGCCGGTTAGGTCCATCATGCCGCCCATGCCTTGCGCCATCAGATCGTAGCCGGCGCGTTTGGCGTAGGGGCCGTCCTGCCCGAAGCCGGTCACCGAGCAATAGATCAGCCGCGGGTTCTTCGCCGCGAGGCTCTTGTAGTCGAGGCCGAACTTGGCGAGTCCGCCGACTTTGAAATTCTCGATCAAGACGTCCGAGCGCATCGCCAGTTTGTGCACGATGCGGCGGCCGTCCTCGTCCTCGAAGTCGGCCTCGATCGAGCGCTTGCCGCGGTTGGCGGAATGGAAATAGGCCGCGCCGATGTGCTTGCCGTCCGCGCCTTCCACAAAGGGCGGCCCCCAGCCGCGGGTGTCGTCGCCGTTACCTTTGCGCTCGACCTTGATGACATCGGCGCCCAGGTCGGCCAGCGTTTGTCCCGCCCAGGGTCCGGCCAGGATGCGGGCAAGTTCGAGGACGCGGAGACCCGCCAACGGCTTCGGCATGCTGTGAAACTCCAGGAGAGGGCGGAAAGTCGGCAACGGCCGGGGTTATAAGACTATCGTTCCGCGCTGACCAGACCGGGAATTATTCATTGCGGGCATGGGCTTGTGGCCAAATCCGGCGGCGCGGCTATGGCACTGTGCCGCACCCGAGGCTATGGTGTATTTGGGCGCGACACGCCGTTTTGGCTATATTCTAAGATCGATCAATCGCGGCGGTATTTCCGCCGTTAAAAAAGACCCACGAGGAGGAAACATATGAGGAAGATCACAGCAATTCTTGCCAGCGCCGCTGCAGCTATCTTGCTGTCGGCTTCCGCGCAGGCGCAGGTAACGATGAAGGCATCGCATCAGTTCCCGGGTGGCAAAGGCGACGTCCGCGATGACATGGTGCAGATGATCGCCAAGCAGGCCGCGGCCGCCAATGTCGGCCTCACTATCCAGGTCTATCCCGGCGCTTCGCTGTTCAAGCCAAATGAGCAGTGGAATGCGATGGTCAACGGGCAGCTCGACATCACGCTGTTCCCGCTCGATTACGCTAGCGGCAAGGTGCCGGCCTTCAGCGCCACGCTGATGCCCGGCCTGATCCGCAGCCAGGATCGCGCCAAGCGGATCAACAACTCGCAATTCATGAAGGACATCCGCGCCGAGATCGAGAAGCACGGCGTGATCGTGCTGTCCGACGCCTGGTTTGCCGGCGGCATGGCGGGCAACAAAGGCTGCCTGGTGCATCCGAGCGATCTGAAGGGCCTCAAGTTCCGCGCCGCGGGACCGACCTTTGCCGCGATGTGGGAAGCCGCTGGGGCCAGCATCGTCAGCCCGCCGTCAAACGAAATCTACAACGCGTTCCAGAGCGGCGTCGTCAACGCGACCGACACCAGCCTCGGTACTTTCCAGTCCACGCGGCTCTATGAGGTGACAAATTGCCTGACCGCGCCGGGCAATAATGCGCTGTGGTTCATGTACGAGCCGGTGCTGATGTCGAAAAAGAGCTTCGACAAGCTCACCAAGGCGCAACAGGACGCCGTGCTCAAGGCCGGCAAGGCGGCGCAGACGTATTATGAGGGCAAGGCCGACGCGGTGAACAAAGAGGCGATCAAGGCATTCGAGGACCACAAGGTGAAAGTGGTGACCCTCGGCGATGCCGATTATCAGGCCTGGCTCGCGCTGGCGAAGACCAGCTCTTACGCGATATTCGCCAAGGCCGTGCCGAACGGCCAGAAGCTGATCGACGAGGCCCTCGCGGTTAAATAACAAGACCATCGAAGGCTGGCGGGCGAGTGAATTCGCCTGCCGGCTCCGTCTCGGCCTGCATCGGCGCGGCTGCCTTCAACGAAAGACTGAAACTTAGGTTGAGCCCATGGACACGTACATTCGGGCGGTCATTTTCCTGTCGCGCATCGCCGGCGTGTTTGGGGCTATTCTTATCGGTCTAGCCGTGCTCGTGATCTGCGACATGGTGATCGTGCGCTATTTCTTCAACGTGGCGACGATCTGGCAGATTGACGTCGTGACCTACGCGATCGTCTCTGCGACATTCGTCGGCAGCGCCTATGTGCTGATGACGCGCGGCCACGTAAATGTGGAAATTCTTCCGCTGTATCTCGGCCCGCGCCCCCGCTACTGGCTCGCGCTGTTCACGATTCTGCTGTCGCTGAGCTTTTGCGTGGTGCTGTTCGTTCTGTGCACGGCATATTGGTATCAGGCCTGGTCGGAAGGCTGGCATTCGAACACGGTCTGGCGCGCGCGCTTATGGATTCCCTATCTATCGATGCCGTTCGGTCTCGGCCTGCTGGTGCTGCAATACTTCGCCGAACTGATCTGCCTGGTGACGGGCAGGGCGCTGCCCTTCGGTCTTAAGCCGAAAGAAGACGCCGAGGAGTTCGGACGCGCTCAGGCTAAGCAAGCCTTGGGAGATGTCCCATGACCCCGGGCATGCAGGGGAGCATCGTTCTGGTCGCGACCCTATTGATGCTGATGTCGGGAATTCCCGTGGCTTTCGGGCTGGGCTCGATTGCCGTCATTTTCCTTCTTTTTTTCCACGGCATCGACAGCATGCACGTCGTCGCGGAAACGTTCTGGGCCGGTCTCGACGACTTTACGCTGGTGGCCATACCGATGTTCGTGATGATGGGCGCGGCCATCGGCTCCTCGCCCGCCGGCAAGGATCTCTATGAAGCGCTCGACCGTTGGCTTTACCGCGTGCCCGGTGGACTGGTGATTTCCAATCTCGGCGCCTGCGCCATCTTCGCCGCGCTCACCGGCTCTTCGCCGGCCTGCTGTGCGGCCATCGGCAAGATGGGCATTCCGGAAATGCGCCGGCGCGGCTATCCCGACGACGTCGCCACCGGTTCGATCTGCGCCGGCGGCACGCTCGGGATCCTCATTCCGCCATCGATCACCTTCATCCTCTACGGCATCGCCACCGAAACCTCGATCGGCCGTTTGTTCCTTGCCGGCGTGATGCCCGGCTTGATGCTGACCGGCATGTTCATGCTGTGGACGATTTTCATCATCTGGAGGCGCGGCTTCCGTTCGCACGCGATCGATTTCCGTTATTCCTGGAAGGAAAAATTCCAGTCGATCCCGAAGATCGCGCCGTTCCTCCTGATTATTTTCGGCGTCATGTACTCGCTATACGGCGGCTTGGCGACGCCGTCGGAGGCAGCCGGCGTCGGCGCCGCGCTCTGCATTATATTGGCGGTGCTGATCTACCGGCTTTGGAAAATCGATCAGATTTGGCACATCCTGCGCGACACCATGCGGGAATCGGTGATGATCCTGACCATCATCGCCGCCGCCGTGTTGTTCGGCTACATGCTCACTTCGCTCTACCTTACCCAGATGCTTGCGCAGGCGATCGCCGATGCGCACTTCAATCGCTGGGTGCTGATGGGGATGATCAACCTGTTCCTGTTGGTCAGCGGCTTCTTCATTCCGCCTGCCGCCATTATCCTGATGACCTCGCCGATCCTGCTGCCGATCATTACCGCCGCGGGATTCGATCCCGTCTGGTTTGGCGTGATCCTGACCATCAACATGGAAATCGGCCTGATCCACCCGCCGGTCGGTCTCAACATTTACATTGTCAACGCCATCGCGCCCGATGTGCCGGTCACAACTGTGATGTGGGGCACGCTGCCCTACGTCCTATGTATGATGTTGGCGATCGTGATCTTGTGCTTCTTTCCGGAGATCGCCACATGGTTGCCCAACCACATGATGGGCAACGTGAAATAGCGCGGGCGTATCTCACGGGATCCTGGAAAGCGGGATGAACACCTCGTTCTTCGGCGAACTGTTGCAGACCATCTCCGAGCGCGGACGTGCGCTGCTGGCGCGCAACCGGCGTGTCGAGGCGACCGCCCGCTCCGAAAGCCTGGTCGAGTTGTGCGATGACCTGTTGTCGAGCCTCGGCGAGGCTTCCGGCGTCGCCCGCGCGCGCGAAATCCTCGGCCGCTACAACGAACTCACTACGGGGCCGCGCATCGCCTTTTTCGAGGCGTTGGCCGAACGTTTCGGAACCGAGCCGGATCGCATGGCGGCAGCCATTGCCGCTTGGCGCGAGCGGCCCGCCGCCACAACCGCCGCCGAAGTCCATGCCGCTTCCGAGCCGCGCCGGCAGGAACTGTTCCGCCGGCTCAACCTCGCGCCGGGCGGCACCGCCGCGCTGGTGCACATGCGTGAACAACTGATGGACGCGCTCGACCATCGCGACGACCTCGTCGCGGTGGATGAGGATTTCGTCCACCTGTTCTCGTCCTGGTTCAACCGCGGCTTCCTAGTGCTGCGCCGCATCGACTGGTCGACGCCGGCGATTATCCTGGACAAGATCATCCGTTACGAAGCGGTGCACGAGATCAGCGATTGGGACGACCTGCGCCGCCGCATCGATCCGTCCGACCGGCGCTGCTACGCCTTCTTCCATCCGGCGCTGGTGGACGACCCGTTGATTTTCGTCGAGGTCGCGCTCACCCGCGACATCCCGGCTGCCATCGCGCCGATCCTGAGCCCCGAGCGCGAGGTGATGGAACCCGACAAGATGCGCACGGCGGTGTTCTATTCGATCTCCAATTGCCAGCGCGGACTTGCCGGCGTGTCGTTCGGCAATTTCCTGATCAAGCAGGTGGTCGAGGAAATCTGCCGCGAGATGCCGAAGCTCGCGACCTTCGTCACGCTTTCACCGGCGACGAATTTCGCCGTCTGGCTTAAGCACGAACGCGCGCAGGATAATTCCTCGGCGTTGAACGAGGCCGACAAGGCGCTGTTCGCCGCGCTCGACGAACCCGACTGGTGGCGCGTCGAAGAAACGGCCGCGCGCCTGCAAGACCCGCTGATGCGCGCGGCGGCCTGGTATTTTCTGCGCGCGCGCAACGGGCGCGGACTGCCGGTCGACGCGGTGGCGCGCTTCCATCTCGGCAATGGCGCTAGGCTCGAGCGTATCAATTGGCTGGCCGACACCTCCGAGCGGGCGATGGCGCAAGGGCACGGATTGATGGTGAATTACCAGTACGATCTGGATGATATAGAGAAGAACCACGAGGCCTACGCCGAGAGCCGCACCGTGGTTGCGTCGAGCGCGGTGCAGAAGTGGCTGCGGCCCGCGCTCGAACTGGTCCCGGTCGCGGGCTAGCCGTTATCCGTCACCCTTCGAGGCGCGCCTGCGGCGCGCACCCCAGGATGACGGAGTAAGCGCTACGATTTTCCGTACACCGGCACAATGGCGCCGCGCGTGACGCGGTTGCCGGGTGAGGCGAGAAACACAATCGTCGCCGCCACTTCCTCGACCTTCGGCCAGGCATCGAAATCGGCTTTCGGCATCGCCTTGCGGTTGACGGCCGTGTCCATGATCGAGGGCGCCACCGCGTTGACCAGAATGCCGTCTTTGGCCACTTCCTCGGCCAGTGCGACGGTGAGCGCGGCAACGCCCGCTTTGGCAACCGTATAGGCGGTCATGCCGGCGCCGCTGCGCCATTCCAGCGCGGGCCGCGCCGCCACGTTGACGATGCGCCCGCTCGCCGTCATGGCGTTGCCCGCCGCGCGGCAGCACAAAAAACACGAGACAAGATTGCTTTCGAGCTGCGCCATCAGCGCGGCCTGTCCGGTCTCCGACACTTTGCCGGCTGCGAAGCCGCCGGCGATGTGGATCGAGGCCCACAGCTTCAGCCCCTCATAGACCTTCGCCACCGTGGCCTCATCGGCCAGATCGGCGACCGCAATCAGCGTCACGTTTGGATCGCCGCTATGGGGAAAGCGTTGGGCCTCGGCCTCGTGGACATAGGGGACGGTGCAGGTCGCGCCGGCTGCGAGCAGCATTCCGACCACCGCGGTGCCGAGCGCGCCGGTGCCGCCGGTGACCACAACATGCTTGCCGGAGAAGTCCATGATTATATTTCCTGGCGCATGATCTTATCCGAAAACCGGTTCCCACTTTTCGGGATCATGCACTAACCTCGCCCGCGCTTCACCCGCGTCGGCAGCACCTGGAACTCGATCCAGTTCGCCACCTCCCCGACGCGCAGCTTCTTGTCGAGCACGTTCTTGCTGATGCCGTGCCGCCACGACAGCCGCATGCACGCGGGGTCGCTGTCGAGCGTATCGAGATCGTGCGCGAAAGTCTTGATATCGTCGGCGTCCTTGAAGAAGCCTTCCTCGATCAGCCGCGTGCCGATGCGGCGCACGATCGCCGCGATTTCCCGCAGGGGATATTCCGGATGATATTGCACGCCCCAGGCCACCGAACCGGCGGTGCGGATTTCCACGCTCTGCACCGACGACATCGCATTGGTGGCGAGAACGGTAGCGCCCTCCGGCAGCGCCTCGACTTCGTCGAGATGCACGGTCGGTGCGTTGAACACGTCGAGCTTGCCGACATACATCGGATGCTTGCGGCCGGCTTCGGTGAGCCGGATGCCGCGGCCGAAGCCGATCTCGCGGCCCTTCGGATTTTTGCGCACGCTGCCGCCGGTCGCCGCGACGATCACCTGCAGGCCCCAGCAGGAGCCGAACAGCGGCGTTCCGGTCGCCAGCGCGGCGCGCACCAGATCGATCTGACGCGTCACCGACGCCCCGCCGTCGTAAACGTGCAGCGAGGAACCGGTGATGGCGATGCCGTCATAGCCCGCGAGCGACTCGCCGTCGGGCAGCGTGGCGCCCGGGTCGCCCGGATGACAAGTGTCTACGCTCGCGCCCGGCAGCAGCTCGCGCAGCAGATTAGAATAGCCCTGATGCGCCGGAATTCCGCCGACCGCGATATGCTCGGCCAGCGTCTGCGGTGAGTTGCCTTCGATGACGAGCAGGCGGGGGGAGGGCATGGGAGTTAAATAAACGGGCCTCGTCCCGTATTTTCGCGCGGAACCGTGCGCAGGAGATAGTCTTGATATGGCCAAGCCGAGGCGATTTTGCAATCGCAGGCGAATTTTGTGGCCTGGCCCGCCTTTCGCGCGTCCGGTTCTTGAGGTCGCCACCTAAGCCGCCCATCCTGCGTCAAATCTAACGAATCAGCAGGCTATGGCCGACTACGACCTCGCCATTATCGGCGGCGGCATCAACGGAACCGGGTTGGCCCGGGATGCCGCTGGCCGCGGCTTGCGCGTGCTGCTGGTCGAGCAGAACGATCTCGCCTCCGGCACCTCTTCGGCCTCCACCAAGCTGATCCATGGCGGCTTGCGCTATCTCGAGCATGGTGCCTTCCGGCTGGTGCGCGAGGCGCTGCATGAGCGCGAGGTGCTGCTGCGGATGGCGCCGCATGTGATCTGGCCGCTGCGCATTATGCTGCCGCCCATGCCCGGCCTGCGCTCGGCCTTGTGGCTGCGCCTCGGGCTGCTGGTCTACGACATGCTGGGCGGCCGCAAGCTGTTGCCGGCCACGCGCAACGTCGATCTGACGCATCATCCGGTCGGACAGCCGCTCAAGCGGTCGTTCCGTTACGGCTTCGAGTTTTCCGACTGCCTGGTCGACGATTCGCGTCTGGTCGTGCTCAACGCGCTCGACGCCGCCGAGCGCGGCGCCGTCATCCGCACCCGCACCCGCTGCATAAGGGCCGAGCGGCGCGACGAATGGGAGTTGGTGCTCAACACGCGCGGCCGCCGCGAATTGGCGACCGCGCGCGTGCTGGTCAACGCCGCCGGTCCCTGGGTCGGCTCGGTGGCCGACACCGTGATCCGGCGTCCGCTGCCGGCGCCGGTGCGCCTGGTCAAAGGCAGCCACATCGTGGTGCGGCGGCGCTTCGCGCACGATTGCGGCTATCTGCTGCAGGCCGCCGACGGGCGCGTGGTGTTCGCGCTGCCGTTCGCGCATGATTTCACTTTGATCGGCACGACAGACGAGAATTTCGTCGGCGATCTCAACTCGCCGGCGCCTGATCCCGACGAGATCCTCTATCTGTGCAAGACGGTCAACGAGTATTTCCGCGACAAGGTCACGCCCGACGAGCTTGTCTGGTCGTTCGCCGGCGTGCGCTCGCTCTATGACGACGGTGCCAACAAGCCGGAAGACGTCACGCGCGACTATGTGCTGGCGCTCGATGAAGTTCATGGCGAGGCGCCGCTGCTCACGATCTATGGCGGCAAGATCACGACCTACCGGCGGTTGGCGGAGGCGGCGATGGCGCGCATTGGCCATTTCTTCGGCGGGTTGCCGCAGTGGACCGCCGGCGCGGCGCTACCGGGCGGCGATTTTTCGGCCGACGGCTTCGGCGTCCTGTTAGCGGAGACGATCGGCCGCTGGCCGTTCCTCACCGAGCCGCATGCGCGGCGCTTGCTGCGCGCCTATGGCCGGCGCATCGATCGCATTCTCAAGGACGCGCAATGCCTGGACGATCTCGGCCCGCGCTTCACCGGCGATCTCACCGGCGCCGAGGTCAAATACCTGATCGAGCACGAATGGGCGCAGAGCGCCGACGACGTGCTGTGGCGGCGCAGCAAATTCGGCCTCGACGCCACGCCCGAGCAGCGCAGCGCGCTGATCCGGTTCATCGTGTCGCTGCAAGCGGCGTCCTGAGGACGCGCATGGTTACCGAAACATTGCCGCAATCATCGAAATTGAACCTATCGATTTTATCGGACTGCCACAGTTTTTTGCTTTAGTAGCTTGGCTTGTGCTCGTCTAAGCGAATGACGGAACGCTTATGTCGATGGAATCGAAACAACTGGCCGAACGCTTCGCCGCCGCCAAAGTCGTGGTGGTAGACGACGAGCATTATATGCGCAAGGTCGTGCGCACTATGCTCTTGAGCATTGGCATTCGCGAGGTGCATGAGGCGCCGGACGGCGAGGCCGGACTCGAACTGATTCGCCGCTTGGCGCCGGACGTCGTCATCCTCGACTGGCAAATGCCCGGACTCGACGGTCCCGCATTCGTGCGCATCGTTCGCTCGCCGGCGACCTTCCCGTATCCGAACGTGCCGATCATCATGCTCACCGGTCACGGCGAGCGCTCGCGCGTGGTCGAGGCCGTCAAGATTGGCGTCAACGAATTTCTGCTCAAGCCGGTGTCGGTGAAGGCGCTGCAGGACCGCATGGTGTCGGTCCTCGCCAAGCCGCGCGAGGTCGTCAAGAGCGGCGACTATTACGGCCCAGTGCCGCGCAAGCTGGCCACGACCATCCATGCCGACAACGATGCGGCAATCGCCAAACTGACCGCATTGAACTAGGCTCTGCGGGCCATTGCGGAGACTTTTCGTTGCCGGCCGCTCTCATCGCCATCGACCAGGGTACGACTTCGACGCGCGCCATCGCGTTCGATGCGGCGCTGCGGCCGCTCGCCAGCGCGCAGCAGGAACTGCGCCAGATTTATCCCGCGCCGGGCGAGGTCGAGCACGATCCGGAGGAGATCTGGGCGGCGACGGTCGCGACGGTGTGCGCGGCAATCGCGAAAGCCGGCTTGGCGGTCAAGGACATCGCCGGCATCGGCATAACCAATCAGCGCGAGACCACGGTTATCTGGGATCGCGCCACCGGCAAGCCCATCCACAATGCCATCGTCTGGCAGGACCGCCGCACCGCCGATCTTTGCGATGCGCTGCGCGCAAGCGGCCATGAGCCGGAGATCGCGGCCAAGACCGGGCTGCTGCTCGATCCGTATTTTTCCGCCAGCAAGATCGCCTGGCTGCTCGCCCACGTGAACGGCGCGCGTGCCTTGGCGCAAGCCGGCCGGCTTGCCTTCGGCACCATCGACAGCTTTCTGCTGTGGCGCCTCACCGGCGGCAAAGTACACGCGACCGATGCCACCAATGCCGCGCGCACGCTGTTGTTCAACATTGGGCGCGGGCAGTGGGACGAGGGGCTGTGCCGCACATTTGGCGTGCCGCCATCGCTGTTGCCGCGGGTAGCGGACTGCGCGGGCGAGTTCGGCGTCACCGCGCCCGAGTTGTTCGGCGCGTCCATCCGCATTCTCGGCATGGCGGGCGACCAGCAGGCGGCGACCATCGGGCAGGGCTGCTTCAAGCCCGGCATGATGAAATCAACTTATGGCACCGGCTGTTTCGCCTTGTTGAATACCGGCGCCGAGCGGGTCGTCTCGCGCAACCGGCTGCTCACCACCATCGCCTATCAACTCGACGGCAAGCGCACCTACGCCTTGGAAGGCGCAATTTTCGTCGCCGGTGCTGCGGTGCAATGGCTGCGCGACGGGTTGAAAATCATCGCCCGGGCCTCCGAAGCGGACAGTCTGGCCGAGCGTGCCGATCCGGCCGAGCAGGTCTATCTGGTGCCGGCTTTTGTCGGCCTGGGCGCGCCCTACTGGGACGCGCAGGCGCGGGGCGCGATCTTCGGGCTCACCCGCAATTCCGGAAGCGCCGAACTGGCGCGCGCGGCGCTCGAAGCGGTCGGCTACCAGACCCGCGACCTGCTCGAAGCCATGCATGCCGACTGGCCGACGGCAAGCGGCGCCGCCACCGTTCTGCGCGTCGACGGCGGCATGACCGCGAGCACCGTCACGATGCAATTCGTCGCCGATATCCTGGCCAGTCCGGTCGACCGCCCGGTGGTGATGGAAACTACAGCTCTGGGCGCGGCTTATCTGGCCGGGCGGGCGGCGGGCCTGTGTCCCGATCTCGACGAATTTGCCGGGAATTGGCGGCTCGACCGCCGGTTTGAGCCGCGCATGGATGCATCCCAGCGAGAACGAAAATATTCCGGCTGGAAGGACGCGGTGCGCCGCACGTTAACGGCCCGGTGAGACTTCGCGCCGAATATTGCAGGAACAGGGCCCGCGCCATGCCGATCAATCCCAAGCAAGCCGAAGTTATTCTCCAGCAACTGCGCGTCCTGTTGGTCGACGACAACGCGTTCATGCGCACCATCGTGCGCGGCCTGCTCAATAATATCGGCGTCAAGATCGTCAGCGAAGCCACCGACGGCATCGCCGCGCTCGATATGATCCGGGAGAGCCCGCCCGATGTCGTCATCCTCGACTGGGAAATGCCGCTGCTCAACGGGCCGGAGTTGGTGCGGATCGTACGCTCGCCCGGCGTATTTCCGACGCCGGACATTCCCATCATCATGCTCACCGCCCACGGCGAGCACTGGCGCATTCTCGAATCGGTCAAGCTCGGCGTGAACGAGTTTTTGTGCAAGCCGGTGTCGGCCAAGGCGCTGTTCGAGCGCCTGATCTCGATCATTCTCAAGCCGCGCGCGAGCGTGCAACTCGGCGACTATTACGGGCCGTTGCCACGGGCTCCGATGCCCGATGCGGGGCCCGAAACCGCCGATCCGACGCCGCCGGCGGCTTGACGCGGGCTATTCGCTACTTCTGCGGCCGGGCGGGCGGAACAGGTAGATCAGAAACCAGATCGGCACGATCACCAGCGAGCCGAGCAGCACGTTCGGCCACGCCCAGGCGAAGCCTTTTTGCGCATAGTCCTCGATGCGGTCGGCCGAAAGGCCGAATTCGTGCATCAACTGCTCGGCGGTGATGCCGAAATGCGCCAGGATCGTTCCCACCACTAGCGAGGCGACGGCGACCTTGACCAGAGTCCGTAGGATGGGGTGCAGCATCCACGCCCCGTCGCGCCGGCGCTAGACCGGCGGGTGATTCGTTTCAGCCGCAATGATAGTCAAATGCCGGCGCCGCGGCACGTACAACAAAAGAGCTTTGTCAGGGCTTTTGCGCGCCGGCCGGCGCGGTGGACTGCTCGGCCGCCGGAAGGGCGGGCACCGGCACGCCGGTGAGCCGCTCGATTACCGAGCGCGCCGCGTCGCGCGCGCGCTGATCGCGCACTGCATTGAGCAACGGGGCGGCCGCGCCCGAGCGCCGGATCAGGGCTTCCGGGTCGGGCAGCATGATCGGGTCGTCCCACGAGCCCTGCACGATGAAAGGCAGCTCGAAAGCCGCCGTTTCAGGCCGGTCGGCGGCCACCAGGCTGGCCGTGCCCTTGAGATCGAGCTCGCGCTCCGGAATCGAGGCTGAGCCGGAGAGCGCAAGACGGACGGCCGAGCCGTCGATTTTCACGTCCTCGACCGTCACCTTGCCTTGGGTGATCTTCAACGTCATCGCGATCTTGTCGAAGGGCGTGCTGCCGGTGCGGAATTCGCCGCCGCCGGAAAGCGGCCGCCGCTCCAGCCGGCGCAGCAACTGCTCGACGTTGAGCCCCGCGATCGCGCCCTTCTCGCCGATCAGGCTGGCGGTGCCGTTCAAATTGCGGGTGACGCCAAGCACGCTGTCGCCGCTGCCTTCGACCGCGAAGGCTATGTTGCCGCTGCCCTCGAGCCGGTGCAGCCCGAAGAGCTGGCCGAGGCAGCTTTCCAGATCGACGTCGGTGAATTGCAGTTGCGATTTCACGTCCACGCCGGCGTTGAAATTGGCGAGCGATAGCGAGCCCTTAATCACGCCGCCATAAGCCTGCGCCTCACCGATGGTCACCACCAGATGACCGCCGCGCAAATTGGCACCGATGGCGGTGCGGCCGAGCTTGGCGTTGGACATCACGACGTTAGCCGCCGACAGCCGCAAGTCGAGGTCGACGCCCGATAGGCCGTCGAGCGTGATGCGTCCGTCGTTCCAGTCGCGCTGGTTGGTGGTGAGGAGGCGGACGGTCGAGACATAGGGCGTGAGATCGAGGGTGTCGGACGCGAGCGTGCCTTGCAGCGTCTTGCGCCCGTCGGTGGCGAAGGTGAGCACGCCCTCGGCGGTGTTGCCGTCGAGTTCGACATTGACGTTGTTCAGCCCGATCGTGCCGCCCATTACATTGGCCTGCGCCTTGATCGCGAAGTGGCCGAATCCGCCGCCCGGCAGCGGGCGCTGCCCGGCCCAGGTCAACGCGTTGCGCATCGACACGGTGTCGGCGGCGAGCGTGCCTTCGATCTTGAGGGTGGGCTGGACGCTGATGGCGCCTTCGAATGCCGCCTTGATCGGGTTACCGGCGATGCGCAGCTTCAAGCCGGTGCGGCTGCCGGCGAGCGCGGCCGGAAAATCCGCCAGCGTCATCGTCATGTCGAGCGGCTCGTCATGCCAGACGAAGCGGCCGGTGGCGCCGAAGCTCTTGGAGATCGACGGCCAGGCCAGAGAAAATTCCACGCCGGACAGCGTTTCGTCGAGCTTGCTCGACGGGCTGTGGATCGTCACGGTACCATTGTCGATGCGCATCTCGGAGAAGGCCGCGACCCTCTGGGGGCCCTTGGTCTGGCTGCGCGTCAGCGCTTCGATCAGGCCGTCCCAGTTCGATTTGCCATTCGGCTCCACGTCGATCGAAATGATGGGGCGCACCAGCGCCACGTCGGAAATCTCGACTCGGCCGATCAGCAGCGGGAAAAAGCGCAGCCGTGCGGTCAAGCGCTCGGCGGTGAGCGCCGGGCGCTGGGCGTCGCCCAGCACCACGTCGGCGAAGCTCACGCTGCCGGTGGGAAACAGCGATACGGTGGCCGCGCCGCGCAGGCTCGGATTCAAGCCGGTGACCGTGTGGATCTCACTCAGCACCTGGCCGCGCACCGCGTTGGCCGAGATCAGATAGCTCGCCCCGACGAGCACCCCCGTGCCGGCCGCGATCACGGCCAGCAGGGCGATTCCCAGGCGTTTGAAGCCGGTGGTGGCCGTCAAAGGAGGAATTTCCGGTTGCTTTGGCGTCGGTTGCGCGCGGACCATACCATCGGTCGCGCCGTCTCCAACCGTGCGTGGCCTCTGTGACCCTTTCATGGCCAGCAGGCTAAGCGGGCCGGCCTGGCATCGGCGATTTCGGCGATCAACTTCTTGATGATCGCCTCGCCGAACGAATTGAAGTCTTTCGCTTGCAGAACGAAGGCGCCGGGTCCGCCGACCACGTTGTTTCGGTAGTAATTGGCTAGGCCCCCGGGCGGGTTGGTATGTTCGGGGTTCCACGGCAACGGGGCCTCGCTCAGGATCACCAGTCCATTGATGGTGATGCCGAGGGCCAGCGCCTCGTCGCGGGCGGCGCCGACGTCGCGGCCGGCGTTATTGGTGCCGTCGCCGGAGACGTCGATGGTGCGGCGTTCGGACGTAAACGGTGCGCGGGCAAACTGGGCGACCGAAAAGTCGATGCCGCCGCTGATCGAGGTGCGATCGGAAAACGAGCGCGTGGATTCCAGCAGGCGGGTGCCGAACTCCTGCGCGGCCTTCAGCCCGTCGATCGGCATCCAGTCGATCACCACTTCCTGGTTGCCGAGACCCGACCATTCCGCGAACAAAACCGCGATCCGGCCGGTTCGGCCGGAGCGGATGGCGTCGAGCACGCGGGGATTGGCGACCGCGGCGGCATAGCCGTCCCGTTGCAACTGGAATTTCTTCGCATCGACGCTGCGCGAAACGTCGGCCGCCAGCACAAGCAGCAAATCGACCGGCTCGGCCGCACGCGCGGCCGGCAACGCCATGGACACGGCAACGAAAACGATGGCGCAGCGGAGGAGCCGACTCATCGCACCCTTCTCCCGGGGCATCTTCCGAAAGCAGCGCGGCCTTCAGGATGACGGATTGGGGTAGAGCTTAGCCGATCTGAATTATTGCGCCAGCACGCGCGTCACCGGGAAGGCCACCTCCGCCAGCGTGCCGCTGTCGACCTGGCTGGTGATGCGAAAGCGCGCGTGGTTGGCCGCGGCGAGCGCCTTGCTGATCGGCAGGCCGAGCCCGGCGCCGCCGGCGCGGCTGGCGGTCGCGATCTGGCGGAACGGTTCGAGCGCGATCTGCAATTCCTTCTCGCTCATGCCCGGGCCGGTGTCGCGCACCCGCAGGACGAGTTCCTGGTCGTCGTTCAAGGCCGTGGCGACGATCACCTGGCCGCCGGCGCCGGTGAACTTGATCGAGTTCGACAACAAGTTGAGCGCGATCTGCCGCACCGAGCGTGCGTCGGCCATGATCGGCGGCAGGCCTTGCGGCAGTGAGGTGCGGATGATGACGCGCTCGCGGTTGGCCTCCGGCTGCATGATGGCGACGCATTGCTGCACGATGTCGTTCAAATCGACGCTCACGAAAGTGAGTTCGAGCTTGCCGGCTTCGATCTTGGATAGGTCGAGCAAATCGTTGAGCAGGGAGATGAGGTGTTCGCCCGAGTTGTGGATGTCCTTGAGATACTGCCGGTAACGCTCATTGCCGAGCGGCCCGAAGCGCTCGTCCATCATCACCGCGGAGAAGCCGATGATGGCATTGAGCGGTGTGCGGATCTCGTGGCTGATCTTGGCGAGGAATTCCGACTTGGCCGTGGAGGCTTTCTCGGCCTCTTGCTTGGCGTTGATCAACTCTTCCTCGCTGCGCTTCCAGGCCGTGATGTCGCGCATCACCGCGCAGAATTTCTCGCCGCCGGCGATCCGGCCCATGGTGAAGTGAAGCGGCACCAGGCCGCCCTGCCGCACTTTCCCTATGGCCTCGCAGCCGGCATCGAGCACGCTCGAACCCTTCGTCAAACGCTCAAGATAATCGAGCACCGCGCGTTGGCTCTCCGGCGCGAACAGGTCGCTGAAATCCAGATCGGCGAGTTCGGCCGCCTCGTAGCCGAACAGCGCCTGGGCGCTGCGGCTGGCCGACAGCACGCGTCCGGCGCGATCGAGCACGATCACGCCGTCGGTGGCGGTGTCGAGGATCGACTTGAGCTCGTCGTTTTCGATTTCCAGCCGGCGCGGCGTCACGGGCTTGCTGCGGTCCTCGGCCACCGCTTGCGTGCTGATCATCAGCACCAACGCGTTCTCGCGGTTCCAGGGCACGCTGATCAGGCGGCCTTCGACCGGCTTCGGATCGCCGTTGACGGTGCTGATGGTCAGCGACTTGCCGTCGGTCTGGGCGTCGCCGGCGGGAGCCTCGTTCTTGGCGTCGATGAACAGGCTGTCGAGTCCGCCGGCTTCGGAAAGCGCCTCCAGCGAGGGATATCCGGTCCAGTCGAGAAAGGCGCGGTTGGCGTAGAGCAGCGTGTTGAGGCGATAGACCAATATGCCCACCGGCATCCGATCGAGAATGGGGCGCCCTTCATGCACGTCGCGGGCGGCATCGCCGCCGCGCACCGCCCGCGGTAGGCGCGCGGCAGGCGCACGCGCGACATTGGCCGGCGCCGGTGCGGCGGTGCTCATGCCGGATGCGCCCTTGAGCCGGGCGCTGAGTTCGCGCGCCAGTTCCTCGAAAGCGCTGCGCTCGCCGGCACTAAGCGCTGGCGGCTCTTCGGCCGGAAACGCCTGCATGTTTTCCGCCGGCGTTTTCCCTTTGGCTTCGGCGGGGGCCGAAGTTGCCTGCGCCTGGCGCTGATCCAGCGCGGTCAGGCGATCGACGTCGCGGCAAATCCCGAAGCCGCGGTACCCGGCGAACTCGCGGTCGCGGCCGAAAATCGGCAGGCCAGACATCTCGATCGGCAAAGGCTGATCCTCACCCTCGATCGGCCAGGGCACGACGATGCCGCTCCAGGTGCCGCGCGCGGTCAGCGCGTTCGTCACGGCGCCTTGCGGGTCGAGCTTGAGTTCGGCGGCGACGTCCGCCCACGGGCGGCCAAGCACGGCCATGGTCTTCGGACCGAGCATTTTGGCGACATCTTCCGTGCCCAAAGTGAAACGGTTCTCCGCATCGATCTGCCAGACAAAGCGCGATGGAAAACGGCGCGGAGGCAGGTCCCCGGAAGCCTGACCGGAATCGGTCGGCGCCGCCTGCGTAACGGCAAAGCCTATATTGGCGCCCACCGACTGTTCGGGCGGGACGAACGCGGCAAGTAGCGTCACGGTCGGCCCGGCGCCAAGGCGGAGCAGGATGGCCGGCCAGCCCGCGATGTCGCCTTCGGCGCGGCCGTTGAGCGAAGCCTCGCGGGCGAACCGCTCGGCACCGAGCGCGATCAGATCGGACTTGTCACCGAACCGCTCGCGCGCGGTCGGACAGGCCGCGATCAGTTCGCCGTCCGCGCTGAAAATCGCCGCCGGCCACTCGATGTTCGCGAGCAGCCGTTGCGCGCGGTCAGGCAAGCTCATGTCCTCGCCGGCGCGTTCGGTCGCCACCACCAGCACGGCCGGCGTGTTGTCGGCCAGCACGAAGTGCGAGCAAAGACAGGGCAGCGTGCCGTCCGAGCCGAATCCGCGCAGCCGTTCGAGCCGCGCCGCGCCGCCCTGGGGCAGCGTGCCGGCCAGGCAGAGGACCTGCGCGGCGGCCGCGTGCTGGGGATCGAAACGGATGGCGGCGAGCACGCCCGGCGATGCGGCGTCGAAGATCGCAGCCGCGCCCGGGTTGGACCACAGCACGCGCGTCGCGTCCGCGCTCCAGAGCCATACCGGCAGCGGGCTCAAGGCATGTGCCGCGAGCCGCTGATCGCTCAGGAAAGCGAACTGGAATTCAGTCCCACTCATTGCGTACGCCGTATTGTTTAGGGCTAACGAACCCTTAATACGGCCCGTTTGATGGCCCGTCCACGATGCGGCGGCTGTCGGGGCAGGCCAAACTCAGATAACCTTAATCCGCGAGTTCCAACACTGGCATGGGCGCGCTCGCGCCCTAGATACATAGTTAAGGCAGGCGGCCGGCTGCCGCTGCCCCCAGGCAGGAGGATGTCATGGCGATGGAAGGCAATCCGAAGTTCGAGATCCCGGCGGAGATGCGTACGTTCGCCGAGAAAAGCGTGGAACAGGCCAAGCGGGCCTTCGACAGTTTCATCTCCGCCGCGCAGCACACCGTCAATACCGCCGAGACTCAAGCTAAGACGGCGCACACAGGCGCCAAGGAGATCGGCGAAATGGCTATCGGGTTTACCCAGCGCAACGTTGCCACGTCGTTCGAATTCGCCGAGAGGCTGGTGCGCGCCAAGGATGCCCAGGAGTTGGCGGCGCTGCACGCCGATTACGTCAAAAGCCAGATCGCCACTTTAACCGATCAGGCCAAGGAATTGAGCAAACAGGCCGCCAAGCTGGCCGGCCGGCACTAGCGCAGCTTTCGGGGCCGGGATTGAAAGGTTGGACGCCGACACGCACCGGCGGCGCTGTTTTTATGACACTTTGTGCACCGCAATATTTTTGTTGCAATGCACCAAAAATAGTACTATATGAGATTACAGCACTCGCCCAAGCGCCCGCTTTTCGGCGCCACGTGTGGCGGGTTTGAAACAAGCGCGAGCCGATGGACCCTGAGGGCGACAGCTCGCTTTGTGCCGGAATCCGCCCTCTGAGCTAAGGATACTGTCATGAGCGAATCCCCAAAAACCGCCAAGCCGAAAGCGGTTGCTACTCTCGCGTCCGCTTTCGATATGCCGAAATTCGAAATGCCCAAGTTTGAAATGCCGAAGTTCGACATGCCGAACATGGAAGTCCCCGCCGCCTTCCGCGAGATGGCCGAGAAGGGCGTCGCGCAGGCCAAGGAGAGCTACGCGAAAATGAAGACCGTCGCCGAAGACGCGACGGAAATGCTCGAAGAGACCTATGCCACAGCCTCCAAGGGCTGTTCGGGCTACGGCCTCAAGCTGATGGAAACCGCCCGTGCCAACAGCAATGCCGCTTTCGACCTGTTTGGCGGCGTGATGAATGCGAAGTCCTTTTCGGAAGTGGTCGAGCTCTACACCGCCTATGCGCGGACGCAGTTCGACACCGTCAGCGCGCAGGCCAAGGAACTTGCCGATCACGCGCAGAAGGTCGCGACCGAGACGGTCGAGCCGATGAAGGGCAGCTTCACCAGCGCCTTCAACAAGGCCGCGTAACGATCGAATAGCCGCCGCGTCTATTGCAGCGGATTGAGAGCCCGGGCGTGTAAACGCCCGGGCTTTTGCCTATGGCGCCGCGCCACGGGGCGCGGTCGAACCCGCTTGCCAAACCGGCGCCCTGAACCTAGGTTCCGGCCGCTCGCATTCATGTTGACGAGCCCGTGCAGGCGTAGCTCAGTTGGTTAGAGCGCTGGTCTGTGGAACCAGAGGTCGGTGGTTCAAGTCCACCCGCCTGTACCATCTCAATTCCGCAATCAATCCGGCGTCAGCAGCGACACGCCGAGCAGCGCGCGCCGGCGAAGCCAGGCGGTCGCGCGGTATTTCGGGTCGCGCGTGACCGCGTGCATGCCGTCGAGCACGGCCAGTACGCGGCGCGGCCCTAGCGTGTCGCCAAGCGACAGCGGACCCTTAGGATAATTGAGCCCGTACTCGACCGCGGTATCGATGTCGCCCGGCGCCGCGATGCGCAGTTCGGCGATGCGGGTGCCGATATTGACGATCATGGCGAGCACCCGCTGCACCACGAAGCCGGCGCTGTCGTTGATCGCGGTCACCGGCGCGCCGTCCGACAGCGCCGCGACCGCGGCGCCCAAGGCTTCCGGCGCCGTGAGCGGCGTTTTCATCACCGTGCGGCGGCCCTTGAAGTTGCCCAGCATATCGACAGCGACCGTGCGCGCCGGGTCGAGCTTGAGCCGGACGGCGGCGCTGGTGGCGTCCTCGCCGAGCGGCGTCACGAAGCAGAGCGCGCCGGGGTCCGGCGTGCCGCCGATTTGCGCCTTGACGCCGGCCCCCCCGAGCCATTCGGCCAGCTCGCGCGCGCCGTCTTCGTCCGCGATCCAGGCCGACGCCGGCTTGGGCAGCGCGCCGACGGCTATCGTCGGCGGCCTTGCAACCGGCGGGCCGTCGTAATTGTAGAAGCCCTGCTTGGTCTTGCGGCCGAGCAACCCACCGGCGACCCGCGCGGCCAATTGCGCCGACGGCTGATACATCGGCTCGCCGAAATATTGCTCGTAGATGCTCACCATCACCGCGTGGGTGACGTCGGCGCCGATCAGATCGAGCAGCTCGAATGGCCCCATGCGGAAACCGGCGGCCTCCTTCATCAGCAGGTCGACCTCGCGTGGGCTCGCGATACCTTGCGCGACGATGCGCAGCGCTTCCGGCCCATAGGCGCGGCCGGCATGATTGACCACGAAGCCGGGGGTGTCGGTCGCCACCACCGGATGCTTGCCGATGCGGCGCACGAAGCCGGTAAGCGCCTCGACCAAAGCGGGATCGCTGCGCAACCCGCCGATCACCTCGACCAGTCGCATCAGCGGCGGCGGATTGAAGAAGTGCAGGCCGCCGACGCGCGCCGGATCGCCGCAGCCGGCGGCGATTTCCGTGACCGATAGCGAAGAGGTGTTGGTGGCGATCACCGCGCCCGGCGCAATGCGCTTCTCCAGCTCGCGAAACAAGGCGCGCTTGGCCGCGAGGTCTTCCACGATTGCCTCGATCGCGATCCCGGAGGGCGCGGCCTCGTCGAGCGAGCCGATCGCCCGCAGGCGGCCGATGACTCTTTTTGCTTCCGCTGTCACACGGCCCTTGGCGACCTGGCCATCGAACGCCTTGTCGATCGCCGACACCGCTTCGCGCGCCGCGCCGTCGCGCGAATCGAACAGCAGCGCCGTCATGCCGGCTTGTGCGCAAACCTGCGCGATGCCGCGCCCCATGGTGCCGGCGCCGATCACCGCCACCGTCAGATCCGGCCGTTGCAGGTCTCCGATCACGCTCACTTTCCTTCGAACGTCGGTTTGCGCTTTTCCAGGAACGCACGCATGCCTTCCTTCTGGTCGCTGGTGGCGAACTGCAATTGAAATGCCTTGCGCTCCAGCATCAGCGCGGTCTCGAGCGGCGCGTTCAGGCCGGCATTGACGATTTCCTTGATCTGCATGACCGCGATCGGCGGCATGGCGGCGATCTCGCCCGCAATCTCGACGGCGCGCGTCAGCGCCTGGCCGGTGGCAGCCATCTCGCTGACCAGGCCCATGCTCAGCGCTTCGGCCGCGCCGAACATCCTGCCGGTCAACAGCAGCAGCATGGCGCGCTTGCCGCCGACCAGCCGCGCCAGCTTCTGTGTGCCGCCGCCGCCAGCCAGGATGCCGAGCTTGACCTCGGGCAGGCCGAGGCGGGCGCCTTCGCCGGCGACGATGATGTCGGCGCATAGCGCCAATTCCAGCCCGCCGCCGAGCGCGAAGCCTTCGATGGCGGCGATCACCGGCTTCGGGCAGTCCATGATCGTGCGCCAGTATTTTTGCACGTTGCGCGCCATGACCTCGACCGGATCGGCTGCCGCCATTTCGCCGATGTCGGCGCCGGCCGCGAACGCCTTATCCGAGCCGGTGATGATCAGGCAGCGGATTTTTCCGTCCGCCGCATGGCGGGCGACCTCGTCGGCGAGCCGCGTACGCACCTCGAGATTGAGCGCATTGCGCACCTGCGGCCGATTGAGCCGGAGCACGACAATGGCGTCCGACGGGTATTCGATGAGAAGAACGTCCGCTGCGGTCATGGCGTTTCACTCGTGGCGGCGAGGAAGCGATAGGCGTGAAGTATAGACATAATTTTTTTATGGGTTATAGGCTAGTCTGGAGATTGGCCCGGCCGAGCGTATCAATTTATCCAATTCGTCCAAGATCCCGCCGTCCCGGCTTATCCACGAGCGCGCCAATATGACATCGCACTACGATGCCACCTATTACCTTGAAGAATTGGCGATGCCCGAGCCGGACTACGCCATGGTTTCGCGGCAGCGCGGCGAGAAAATACAACCTTATATCAAGCCGTCGGACGTCGTCTTTGAATATGGCGTCGGCAGCGGACTGAATCTTACTTCGCTTGTGTGCCGCGCTCGCTATGGCTTCGACATCAATTTAAGCGCGATCGGCATCGCGCGCCAGCATGGCGTCGAGATCGTCGAAACCTGTGACGGCGTCGAGGCCGCCTACGACGTGGTGATTTGCCATCACGTTCTCGAACATCTGCTGGCGCCTGCGGATACGCTGGCGACGCTTCGGCGCCTTTTGCGCGTCGGCGGGAAGCTTCTGCTGTTCGTGCCTTACGAGGAGCAGCGCCGTTATCAGCGCCACATCGCCAGCGACAAGAATCACCATCTCTATTCCTGGACGCCGCACACCTTGGCCAATCTGGTCATCGAGTCCGGGTTCACGCTCGAATTCCGCCGCAGTCGGAACGTTCGGCTACAACCGTATTGCCGCGCGTCTGGCGACGACTTTGAAACTCGGAGAACCCGGATTTCGATTTTTGTGGGGCTGTGCGCACCTCATTCGACGGGAGCGCGAGGTCCGTGTCGTCGCGACGCGTCCGGACTGATTGACGGCTCACCTGATCACTCCACTTCGCCCATGTCAGCACCAACGGATCGCAACAGCACCGACGATCCTTGAGCGTGTGAACGACGGCAATTTATCGCTGGGTTGAGGGTTCGCTTTGCATTGCATACCGTGTATCGTAACTTGTATGCGGGACTTTCAGATGTGTTGTCCCGTAAAGGTAGCGGACAGTGCCGTCTAAACAATTAGTGCCTGGCGTCTCGGCGCTGTTCAGCCGATTTCAGATTTCGCGCGAAGCAACGGGCTGCGTTTCGCGGCGTTGCGGATCATCGCCGCAATTCTCGTCCATCGCACCGCATGCGCTACAGCGCGTTGGATTGGATGACGGACGAACCTTTCGGGCGGTATTTGCAGACAGTCGGCGAATCCGGTGCGTTCAGGAGCATTAATGCCGGGCGCCATTGGATGGTCTACCAGTTGCTCCGGCTCACCGATGAGGTTCCGGGCGACACGGCCGAATGCGGCGTTTATCTGGGTGCGTCGTCCTATCTCATATGCTCATTCATCGCCCGATCGCCCCTGCCGAAAGATCATCACCTTTTTTACTCTTTCGAAGGGTTATCGGCACCTGGCTCGGCAGGACGGCAGCCACTGGCAGGCCAATGACCTGCAGATTAATTCTGGCGAAACCGCACGGCGGCTTTCGAAATTCCAGAACGCGTATTTTCACAAAGGATGGATCCCTGCACCGTTTCAACGAGGTCGCCGACCGGCGCTTCTCGTTCCTCCATATTGACGTCGATCTTTACGAACCGAACTCGAGACAGCATTGCGTTTTTCTATCCGCGCATGAATGTCGGCGGCGTCATCATTTGCGACGACTACGGATTTGCCACGTGCCCCGGCGCGACCAAAGCGATTGATGAATATCTTCGCGATAAGCCCGAAAAGATGGTGATGCTCAGCGACGGAGGCGGATTCCTCATCAAGGGAATTCCAATATCAGATTCATACAGCCCCGCGTAAGCGCACTCGACACACGAAGCGCGGATGTGGGCGGGCCGTTGTGAAATCAGAATCCTGCGCTGTTGCGCTCTCCGCTCCACAAACCGCGAATCAGATCGAGCGGATTGCGGCCGGCGAGATGTAAGACGAGGAAGACGCAGCCGAAATAGATCGCGATGGCGGCCGGGATGACATAGACAGCCGAGCCCAACGCGGTGTCGTGATAGAAGGGCGCAAGAAATGCCGCCATCACCGCGACACCGAGAAGCCCGGCGCCGGCGACGGCCGCGTCAGGCAGAGGGAACGGGAAGACCTTCCCCATCTTCATCCCCGAAATCGCAAATCCGGCGCCGAATCCGATCAGCGCCGCAACGGCCGCACCCCAGGCGCCATAACGAGGAATCAGAATAACGTTAAGAATGAAATCGACGGCTGCCGCGGTCGCCATCGATAGCAACGTGAGACCTGTGCGTGAGGCGAGAGCATAACCGCAATTCACGTAATACAGCAGCACTTTGAGAAACGTCGCGCCGACCAAATCGGCAGTAGCGACAAACTCAGCGGGCGGAATTGCGCACCGAGAAAAATATTCACCAACAGCGGCCCGGTCATGACGATCCCGACGGCTTCCGGCAGCACGATCAGAATGATGAATACGCTCAGCAGCCGCAATTGCGCTTGCGCGGCCGGCGCGCCGCGTGTGGCATAGGCGCCGATGGTCAACGGGTAGCCTGCCAGCAACATCACCGCCAGCGGGACCCCGAGCATGTTCATTTGCAGGTCGTAGCCGGCGGCATAGAGGCCGGCTTGGTCGGCACCGACATACAGAGCTAGCAGCCAGCGGTCGCCAAAGGTCGCAAGCCAGCCGAACAGTGCGCTCGCGATCAGCGGCAGACCAAAGCGGAGCATCTGCCGCCCCAAAACTGGGTCGAAGAATTTCCAGTTGATCCACCAACTACGCCAATTAACCGCAACCGCGGTCAGCGTCGCCAACGTGGTTCCAAGCAGTGCGCCTGGGACGCCGTAGCCAAGCGCCACCAGTCCAATGCCAAGCACCATGTCCAGCAAGCTTTCAAGGCTACCGAGCAGCGCATACCTGCTGGGCCGCAGTGCGCCCTGCGCGGTCGCGAGCTGAAACTGATGCAGCAAAGTGACGAGCAGTAACGCCGCGCATAAGGCTAGTTGCGCGCGCCAATGCTCTGGTGCGGCAAGCAGGAACGCCACAACGGCTACGCAACAGATCGCGGCAGCCGGCAGGATAAATCCCCACAGCGTGGTGGCGCGCGCCGCCGCGGAGTGGTCCGGCAGATAGCGCAGCATCGCCAGCGTCTGCCCATAGGTAATCAGGCCGCTAAAAAAGCCGACGCCGGTGATCGCCAGCGCCAGTTCGCCGAACGCATGGGGATCGAGCAGGCGTGTATAGGCAGCAATGATCGCGAAGCTCGCGCCGCCCGCAAAAATGCGCGCCGCGAAATAGATGCCGCTATGGCGAAGCAGAGCCATTAAGCCGCTATCAATCAGGGGGCTCGTGAAAAATCAACTGCCACCGGCCTCACAACGCAAAAACGCCGGCGATGGTGTCGCCGGCATTTTCATTTGCGAAGGGATTGGCGGTTCAGCGGACGGTGTAACGCCCGTTATTGCCCATGCGCTGGCCAACTGGCGCGTGCGGCCGGGGCTGCGGGTTCGAATGGGGCGCCGCCGAAGATGAAGTCGAAGAAGCTGCCGCCGCTGCTATAGCTGCTGTCGCTGCCGCCATACATGCCGACCGGCGCGCGCACCGGCTTGGACGACGGGTCCGGCCGCCGCTCGATGGCGATGTCGGCGACCTTGCGCTCGCTGCCCTTGAGGATGGCGATCATCCTGGCGTCGCGGCCATAGACGTCCTCGCGGAATTGCAGCTTGCCGTCCTCATCGACGAAGGCGGTCTGATAGGTCAGGTGCACCCAGATCGTTCTTCGGGAAGTTGATGTTGATCTCGTTGCCGCCGAACATGCTTCTCCAGTCGCGCCGCGGTGTAGTGCCCTTGCGGCTCGACCAGCGACAGCAGCTTCTCGCCGTAGATCGAGCGGGTTCTGCACGCGCATGCAGCCGTGGCTGTAGGCGCGCTTGTCCTTGGCGAACAGATATTTGTCCGGCGTGTCGTGCTGGTAGACCAGGAACTTGTTGGGGAAGTTGAAGCGGATGCGGCCGAGCGCGTTGCCGGCGCCCGGCGGCTGGAAGATGTGCACGGTGCCGTCCGGCGTCCTGCGTCAGCTTGAGGCCGATGCGGTCGAGCGCCTGCGGATCCTGCTGCAGCGCCGGCAGATATTCGTTCTCGATGATCGACGGCGGCACGTTCCAGGTCGGATTGACGGTGATGAATTTCATCTCCGCGCTGACCATCGGCGTCGCCTTGCCCGGCTTTCCGGCCACGATCTTGGTGTGCCAGTAGACCTTGTCGTCGTTCCACAGCGTCAAGGTGTAATCCGGCACGTTGACGATCACGTGCGGATTGCCGAGGTCGCGCGGCAGCCAGCGCCAGCGTTCCATGTTGACGATGACGGTATCGATCGGATTGGCCGGAGACGCGCTGCGTCTCCTGCTTCTCGCCGTTGAGCGCGCGCACGGTGTTGGGGCCGAGATTGCCGTCGACGTCGATGTCGGCTTCGGTCTGGAAGGTCTTTACCGCGTCGCGCACGGCGTCGTCATAAAGCGGCGTTGTCCTTGTCGCCGGCGATGTCGAGGCGCTTGCGCAGCGCGACCACGCGCGGATCCTTCATGCCGGGGCGCAGGATCTTGCCTTCCGCGACGCGCACCAGGTCCGGCTTCTGCTTCGTCCTCCGGCTTGGCGCGCCATCGCGCCCTGGCGCAGTTCGGCGAGCTTGGCCTTGAGCGCCTTGAACTCCTGCTGCGGCGGATTGTAGCTGTCGAGCGCGGCGCCAACGTCGCCCGCATCGGCGAGCTTGGCCAGCACCTGGGCCGGCTCCGGCGCGCACCAGCTTGAATTCGATGTCGGCGCCGACGCGGCTGAAATGGATGCGGCCGATCTGCGCCTGGCGCGCATAAGTGAGGACGGACGCGGTGAGCTTGAGTTCGTCCTCGGCCAGCGGCGTCGGCGGTCGCCGCCGATTTGGAAATTCGGCGTCGGATAATCGCTCGGATCGAGACCGTCGGTGTCGACCTGTCCGAGATAGGCGATCGCGGCCTTGGCGCGCGTCGTCGGCGGCGCCATCGCTCACCCACAGCGGCTTGTAGTCGCGCGCCTTGTAGAACGACTCGACGCCTTCGCGGTCGGCCTTGCGGCTGACGATACGGTCGACTGCTTGCCGGTGATCATCTCGCGCAGCCGGTCGGCGACGGCGCTGTCGGCCGTGGCGGTGACTGGCGCGGCAGTCGGAATGGCGGCGGCTTTGGCCGGCTCGGCCGCCGGCGCGGCGACGTCCTGCTTGGGTTCAGCTGATTTGGGCTCAGCAGTCTTGGTTTCAGTCTTGGCTTTAGTCTTGGCTTCAGTCTTGGTTTCGGCCGGCTTGGCCTCAGCTGCGCCCGAGTACCCGCAACGTCCTTCGCCGTCAGCGGCGGCAGCAGGTCGGTATCCGGCATCGGGACAGCCGAGTCTGATCCGCTGGTCGGATTGCTGGGCCATGCTGGCATGGCTTCCGAGAACCAGGACCAGCCCGAGGGCGGTCGAGATCAACAGGCGGTTAAATCGGGCGCTTTTCACCAGAGTCTCTCCAAAGGCTGAGCAGAGGGCCGAAGCCCCGCCAATTTCGGGGCGCATCCTATCCTATAGTCCTTCGGTAGTTACGCTTTTCCCAACAACGGCGAGTGAAACAGCGTCCGACTGTGACTATTTTGCACAAGGGCCAGAAAACCTGGATTTCGCCTTTACTTCGGGTCTGGCCGGGACGCCCAGCCTATAGCAACTGCGGGCCGACCGGCGGGTTCCTGCCCGGGTTTTGCACCTTATACCCGATGACTTTCTTGTGATGCTCCGCCAAGCCAAAGCCGGCCACGCTACGAGGCGATGACGGACGCTCGTTGGACAGGCGGCGGCGGGTCGCCGAGCCGCGGTCCCGCTCGGCACGCCGCCGGCCGGCACGAGGATTATTTTCGTAAGGCGTGGGTCGCCCTCATCGTCGCGCGTTTCCGCCGAACGACAAATTCCGAAAAATCCAGCGTCGGATTCATCGTCAGGGAATCAATTTCTGAGTTGCTCGCGCGCCACGAGCACGCAATAAAAAACCGGGCCCCTCGAGGGGCCCGGTTTCAGTTTGCCGGTGTGGGGACCGGCAATATTCCAGAGGGGAACAAGCTGCACACCGGTGACTCTGGGAGGAAACATCCGATAGTGCAGCGAGCCCCGACTATGCGAGCCGCGTGCCGATCGAGCAACGACGCGCGCCGCATGACTGCCATGCCGAATCCAGATCGCGGCCCAATTCGCGAGTCATTCGCATGACGGCCATGCTGAATCGCATTTGCGCGGTATATTTTCCGTAAAAATCAAAAATGCCAGCGCTGCGCGTTGGCCACCAGAAAATCGCGGAATACCTGGATACGGGCGACCGCCTTGAGTTCTTCCGGATAGACGAAATAGGCATCGAGTGCGAGCGCGTCGGCTTCGCCGAGCAGTTGCACCAGCCCGCCATTCTCCTCCACCAAATAGTCGGGCAGCATCGCGATCCCGAGGCCGCGCTGGCAGGCGCGCAAGACCCCGAGCACATTGTTGATCGTCAGTTGCGGCTGGCGCGGGCCCTTGCCGTCGCGGCCGACTTCCACCAGCCAGCGCCGGTTGGAGAAATGCGCCGGCACATTGCCGCCGAGCAGAATCAGCCGATGCTTGTCGAGTTCCTCGTGCGCGCGCGGCGTGCCGAAGCGCTTGAGGTAATCGGGCGAAGCGTAGGCGTGGAAATGCACGGAGAACAGCTTGCGCTGGATCAGGTCGGGCTGGGTCGGCTGGCGCAGGCGGATGGCGACGTCGGCCTCGCGCATGGCCAGGTCGAGCTCCTCGTCGGTGGTGAGCAGCGTGATGTGGATGTCGGGATAAAGATCGAGGAATTCGCCGAGCCGCGGGGTCAGCCAATGCACGCCGATGCCGGGCGTGGTGGATACTTTCAATTCGCCGTTCGGCCGCTCGCGGCTGTCGGTAAGCTTGGTGCGCGCGGCCTCCAGCTTCATGAACACTTCGTGCGCCGTGCGATAGAGCATCTCGCCTTGTTCGGTGAGGATCAGCCCGCGCGCATGGCGGTGGAATAGCGAAACGGACAGTTCGCCTTCGAGCGCCGAAACCTGGCGCGACACCGCCGATTGCGACAGCCCGAGCCGTTCGCCGGCATGCGTGAACGAGCCCGCCTCCGCTGCGGCGTGAAACACTTTCAGCTTGTCCCAGTCCATCGACTTGTTGTTTTGGGCCATAGATTATTCCGCCGCCGCGCGCTGGTGTTCGTGCGCGGCCAGGAATTTTTCCGCCTCGAGCGCCGCCATGCAGCCCTGTCCGGCCGCGGTGACCGCCTGCCGGTAGATGTCGTCGGTGACGTCGCCGGCCGCGAACACGCCGGCGACCGAGGTGGCGGTGGAATGGCCGGAGGTGAGGATGTAGCCGGCTCCCTTCATCTGCAGCTGGCCGGCGAACAGTTCGGAGGCGGGCGTGTGGCCGATGGCGATGAACACGCCGTCGACTTTGCGTTCGCTGACCGCGCCGGTTTTGAGGTTCTTGAGACGCACGCGGTCGACCTTCGGCGGATTGTCGGTGCCGAGCACGTCGTCGAGCGCGGTGTCCCAGATCACGTCGATCTTCGGGTTCTTGAACAACCGATCCTGCAGGATCTTTTCCGACCGGAACGAGTCGCGCCGGTGCACCACGGTGACCTTGGAAGCGAAATTGGTGAGGAAAAGCGCTTCCTCGACCGCGGTATTGCCGCCGCCGATCACCACCACTTCCTTGTTGCGGTAGAAGAATCCGTCGCAGGTCGCACAGGCCGACACGCCGTAACCCTTGAACTTCTGCTCCGACGGCAAATCGAGCCAGCGCGCCTGCGCGCCGGTGGCAATGATCAGCGCGTCGGCGAGATAGACGTCGCCGGAATCGCAGCTCAGGCGGAACGGCCGGTTGCCGAGTTCCACCTTGCTCACGTGGTCGGTGACGATCCGGGTGCCGACATGCTCGGCCTGCTTCTGCATCTGCTCCATCAGCCAGGGGCCCTGGATGACGTCGGCGAAGCCCGGATAGTTCTCTACGTCGGTAGTGATGGTGAGTTGGCCGCCGGGCTGGATGCCCTGGATCATGATCGGCTCCAGCATGGCGCGCGCGGCGTAGATCGCGGCGGTGTAGCCGGCCGGGCCCGAGCCGATGATCACGACCTTGCCATGGGTTGTCTTGGGCATTCTAAAGCCGCCCCCTGGCGGACATCGGGCGCGCATCGCCCCGCTGGGCCGGTTCCGATCCGGCTTTAATGCATGGCACGATGTATGGCTTCCAGGGGAGCTATGCAAGTTACGCAACCCCCGGATTCACAGACTTGGGTTCTGCGCCGTTTTGGAAACCTGACATCGCGCAATAATGTTTCGCGAAACAATATTTCGCGGTATGGATGTTCCGCCGCGCAGGATCCCCGAAACGAGACCGGTGTTCGGACAAGATCCAGCGCTAACAAAACGGAGCCGCTTTTGCCCGCCCGTCTCGACGCCATCGACCGCAAAATCCTCAAAGAGCTGCAGGACGACGGCCGCATGACCAATGTGGAGTTGGCGCGCCGGGTCGGCATTTCGGCGCCGCCCTGCCTGCGCCGCGTGCGCGGGCTGGAGGAGGCCGGCTACATCAAGGGTTATCGCGCGCTGCTCGACGAGAAGAAGCTCGGCTACGAGGTGACCGTGTTCGCCTTGGTGCATTTGGCAAGCCAGGCCGAGGCTGACCTTTCTGCCTTCGAGGAATTCGTGCGGGCGCAGCCTTTGGTGCGCGAATGTTGGATGCTCTCGGGCGAGATCGACTTCGTGCTCAAATGCGTCGCGCCCGACCTCAAGACCTTCCAGGCCTTTGTCGAGAAGCTCACCTCCGCGCCCAACGTGCGCAACGTCAAGACTTCGCTCACGCTGCGTAACTCCAAGGACGCGGCGATGGTGCCGATGGAAGGCTGAGGACGCTCCGGTGCCAATCGAATACCGACCCGCCCGCGCGCAAGATTTGGAGCGAGCCGATGAGCTCGTCGTTGCAAGCATCAACGACCTCACCATGCGGCACGGCTTTGGAAAAATGGCGTCCTCGCGTCCCCCTCAATTTCAAATGTTTTCTCTAAAGGATGATCCCGAAGGATTGTGGGTGGCGGAAGACGCAGGGCAAATCCTCGGCTTTGCGTGGAGTTGGATTTGTGGCGATCTGTGGTTTCTCGCGCAGTTGTTCGTATCCCCCGATCGGCAGGGTCATGGCATCGGCAACGAACTTCTGAAACGAACATGGGACCATGCGAAAAAGAACGGCGCCACCAACAAGGCTCTGATCACGTTCACCTTCAATACGGTGTCGCAGGGCCTCTATATGCGGTACGGCATGTTCCCGCGTTTCCCGATTTATATTTTCAGCGTCGCACGCGAGCGCTTGGCTGGCCGATTGCAAGGCGCGCAACTACGCACCGTGCCGATCGAGAACACAGCGTGGCAAATGGAGAACCTTGTCCGGATCGATGTCCAGGCATTGGGCGTATCGCGCGAGAAGCACCACAAGTATCTGGCGAGCGACAGCGCGACGAGGGGTGTTCTGCTGTATGCGGGAGAGGATTGCGTCGGCTATGTTTACGTCAGTTCGGACGGCCATATTGGACCGCTGGCGGTCGTAGAGCCAAACGTCCTTGGCGCCGCCTTCCTTACCTCGTTAAACTTAGCCGCGGCGAGCGGTTCCACGCAGGTGTCGGCGTTCCTTCCCGGCACAAGCGAGTCGGCTCTGAGTATTGCCGTCGAGCACGGCATGCGGATCACGATTCCGATGGTGCTGATGTCGACGCGCGACTGCGGGGATTGGGCTCGATATCTGCCCCGCAATCCGGGTTTCATGTGACCGCTTGCCAATCATGCCGTAATCTCTTGCCGAAGGGTCTAGCCGGATGAACGTACATGTTAGTGCTGACAATGACTCCATCGTAATCGAGAAAGATGTCGAAGTGCCGATGCGCGACGGCGCGCGGCTTTTGGCCGACGTGTTCCGCCCGCAAAACGACGCCCGCGTGCCGGCGATCCTCAATCTCGGCCCCTATCAAAAGGACAAGCTATGGGTGCTGCCCGATACGCTGGAGGAGAAACCGAACCCCTACATGAACTGGGAGACCGTCAATCCGCTCTGGTGGGTGCCGCGCGGCTATGCCGCCGTGCGCGTCGACGGCCGCGGCAGCGGCAAAAGCCAGGGCCAATGCGAGCCGTGGTCGCTCGCCGAGTTGGTCGATTTCTATGACGCCATCGAATGGGCGGCGGCGCAGCCCTGGTGCAACGGCAATGTCGGCCTCTCCGGCATTTCCTATTTCGCAATCAACCAGTGGTTCGCCGCCAACCAGCAGCCGCCGTCGCTGAAGGCGATCGTTCCGTGGGAAGGCTTCGCCGACCTCTACCGCGATGCGCTGTTCCACGGCGGAATCTTGAACGTGTTCATGACGAACTGGTTCACCGCGCATTTGATGCATCACACGCAAGGCCGCGCCTCGCAGCTGATCCCCAATGCCTGGGCGACCAACACCATGCACTTCTGGCTGAGCAACAATCTTGACAGCGGCGCCTTCCACGGCGCGCAGGCGCAGTGGGACAAAGTTACCGTGCCGATGTTCTCGGTCGGCAACTGGACCGGCTTCGGCCTGCATTTGCGCGGCAATACCGAGGCCTTTATGCGCGCGGCCTCCAAGCACAAGAAGCTGCGCATGCATACCGGCAGCCATGTGCATCCGTTCTACACCGAGGAGGGGCGGGCCGATCAGCTTCGCTTCCTCGACTACTGGCTTAAAGGTGTCGACAACGGCGTCATGAACGAGCCGCCGGTCAAGCTCGCGATCCGCAAAGGGCACGACGAGATCGAATGGCGCCATGAGAACGAATGGCCGCTCGCCCGCACGCAGTGGACCAAGTTCTATTTCGACCTGGCAAAGACAGACGGGGCCGGCGCGCTCACCGATAAAAATCCCAAGCTGACGTCGTCGCGCACCTATGCGGCCTCGAGCCTCGGCTCCATGGGATCGACCTCGGCGGCCTCCTCTCAGGTGATGGGCGGCGGCATCAAACCGGGCATGGGGATCGCGCTGGAGACGCCGCCGTTCGAGCGCGACGTCGAGGTAACAGGACCGCTCGCCGCAACGTTCTGGGTGTCGAGCGCGACCGAGGACATGGACCTGTTCCTGACGCTGCGCAATTTCGACGCCGACGGCAACGAGGTGATGGAAACCGGCCAGCAGGGAACGCCGGTTCCGGTGGCGAAAGGCTGGCTGCGCGTCTCGCACCGCGAGCTCGATCCTGAATTATCGCTGCCGTATCGCCCGTACCACAAGCACCGGCGCCGGCTGTTCCTGAAGCCGGGCGAGATCGTCAAAGTCGATGTCGAGATCTGGCCGACCTCGATGGTTTTCAGACAAGGCCATCGCATCCGGCTCGACGTGCAGCCGCGCGACGGCGTCGGCAGTCAGGGCTACCTGCACTATCACGCCGATTACAACACCGGCACCAACACCATCTATGCCGGCGGCGAGCGGGAATCTTTTCTGCTGCTGCCGGTCATTCCGCCGAAGTAGCAGCCGGCCGGCCCGGGGTCTTTAGCGCCGCTCGCCGGCGACGTACGCGCGCGCCGCCGCATGAACGCGCTTGAGCGCGCCGTCCCAGGTGCCGGTGGCGTCCTGGCGAAAGAGGCGGGCGGTCGGATACCAAGGACTGTCGTCGCGCTCGATCAGCCAGCGCCAATCCGGGACGTGGGTCACCAGGATCCACACCGGCCTGCCCAGCGCGCCGGCAAGATGCGCGACGCTGGTATCCACCGAGATGACCAGATCCAGCTGCGCCATCAGCGCGGCGGTATCGGAAAAATCCCCCAGTTCCTCGCCGGCATTGAGGATATCGCCACGCTCCTTCAGAACGATTGCGTCCTCGGCGCGCATCTCCTTCTGCAGGCTGACGATGGTCACTCCCGTTTCCAGAAGCGGCAAAAACGCCTGCAATCCGATCGATCGTTCGCGATCGCGTTCGTGTCCCGCCCTGCCGGACCAGGCCAATCCGATGCCGGGACGCGGCGTCCCCGTGAACCGCGCTTGCCATGCTGTCGACGGCTGCGCAGGCGCGGCCAGATAGGCGGTCGCCGAGGGGATCGTCTCCATCGTCGTCCCGAAAGCCAACGGCAGGCTGAGCAAGGGGCAATGCAGGTCGAATTCGGGCAGCGGGTCGCCCTTGGCGATGACTTGCGCGGCACCGAGCCCGTTCATGAGCGCCTGCAGCGGTTTCTGCACTTCGAGGATCACGCGCGCGCCGCGCGCGACGACCAGCGGCACATAGCGGCAGAATTGAATCGTATCGCCCAGTCCCTGTTCGCTGTGGAGCAGGATCGTCTTGCCGGCGATCGGCTCGCCGCGCCACAGCGGTTGGGTGAACATGAGGTTGGCGAGGACCACCGACGTTTTCATCCAGCGCCATTCGTAGTCGGGCCAGCCCCGGGCGAAGTCGCCGCGCAACAGCCGCAAGGCCGCAGCGTTGCAATGCGCCATGATGTGGCGGGGCTGCAGGGCCAGCGCGTGGTCGTAGCTCGCCAGCGCTTCGTCGAAGCGCATCAGCTCGCGCAGCACCTGGCCGCGATTGTTATGCGCGTCGGCATGGCCGGGCCGCAGCGCGATGGCCCGGTCGTAGCTTGCCAACGCCGCGTCATATCGCTTCAAACCTTTGAGGACATTGCCGCGATTGTATAGCGCATCGACGAAATCGGGCCGCACGGCCAGCGCGCGGTCGTAGCTCGCCAGCGCCTCGTCGAGCCGATCGGCCCGTTCCAGGGCGTGGCCCCGGTTGGAGAGCGCCTCGGCGAAGTCAGGCCGCGCCGCGAGCGCGCGATCGTAACTCGCCAGCGCTTCCTTGCATCGATTCAGCGCCAACAGCGCATTGCCGCGGTTGCTGAGGGCGTCGGCATGGCCCGGCCGCAGCGCCAATGCGCGATCGTAATTTTCCAGCGCCAGGGTGCTCTTGCCCAGCGCCGCCTGGACGATGGCAAGGACATGAAGCGCATCGAAGTGGTCGGCGCGAGCGGAAACGATTTGTCGGCAAAGCCGTTCGGCTTCGGCGAGGTTTCCGGCTTTATAGGCTGAGACGGCGCAGTTGAAAGCTGGCGCAAACGGATCAAGGTTGCGGCTCGTCATCAGATCCGTGTCGTCATCTTTTGTGCGCCGGAGGCGGCAGAACGAGACCAACGCGCGGACGACCTACCGCCACTCGACCTTCTTCACTTCATAGCCCTTGGCGCCGCCCGGCGTGTTGACCTCGACCTGCGCGCCCTTGGTCTTGCCGATCAGCGCGCGCGCCAGCGGCGAGGTGATGGAAATCCTGCCGGACTTGGCATCGGCCTCCGGCTCGCCGACGATTTGCCACACCTTCTTCTCGTCGGTGTCCTCGTCAACTAGCGTCACGGTGGCGCCGAAGGTAATGGTGTCGCCCGACAGCTTCGATACGTCGATCACGTCGGCGCGCGCGAGCTTGTCCTCGAGCTCGGCGATGCGGCCCTCGTTGAGCGACTGCTGCTCTTTGGCGGCGTGATACTCAGCATTCTCCGACAGGTCGCCGTGCGTGCGCGCCTCGGTGATCTGCTGAATGATGCGCGGCCGCTCGATCTGCTGGCAATGTTTCAGTTCGGCTTCGAGCGTCGAATAGCCGGCCGCCGTCATTGGAATCTTGTCCATCGTCACTTCTCCTCTTGGCGGGCGCCCGAAACGTCTTGATCGCGCGTGAGCGCCGCCAAGCTCCTTCCACCCTCAAAAAAACCGTCCAATCCACTCGCAATACGACTCCGGCCACGGGTTTACGCGTACCGGAGTCATGTCAACCGAGGGCCGGTCAAAAAAACCTCGACCGCGGCCAGTTTCACCTGTCCGCGACCGTGGACTTCCCGGCCTAACTCGTGCCGCAGCTTGAGCAGGTAGAACCCAAGAGAACTGCCCTTAGGCCCGATCGCTGAAGTAGCTCTGCAGCGCGCGCACCTCAAGGTCGCCCCCGAGATAGGCTTTTATGCCTCGCGCCGCGGCGACGGCACCTGAAAGAGTGGTGTAGTACGGCACTTTATGCAAGAGGGCGGCGTGGCGCATGGAGCGGCTGTCGGCCAGCGCCGCGGTCCCCTCGGTGGTGTTGAAAACCAGCTGAACACCGCCATTTTTGATGGCATCCACGATGTGGGGCCGGCCCTCCAGCACCTTGAACACCTTGGCTGCCTCCACTCCGTGTTCGGCGAGGTAGCGCTGGGTTCCCGAGGTGGCGATGGTCTTGAAGCCGAGCGAGGCCAACAGCCGCACCGCGTCCAGGATTCGCGGTTTGTCGGCGTCCTTGACCGAGACAAACACCGTGCCGTTGCGCGGCAAATTGGTGCCGCCGCCGATCTGGCTCTTGGCGAAAGCGATCTCGAACGAGGTGTCGATGCCCATCACTTCGCCGGTAGATTTCATCTCCGGCCCCAGCACGGTGTCGACGCCGGGGAAGCGCGCGAACGGGAACACCGCTTCCTTCACCGCCCGGTGTTTGTAGGTGCTGGGCTTGAGATTGAAGCTTGCCAGGCTCTCGCCGGCCATGATGCGCGCGGCGATCTTGGCCACCGGCAGCCCGATCACCTTGGCCACGAACGGCACTGTGCGCGAGGCGCGCGGATTGACCTCCAGCACGTAGATGTCGCCGTCCTTGATGGCGTATTGCACGTTCATCAGCCCGCCGACATTGAGCGCGAGCGCCAGCGCGCGGGTTTGGCGCCCGAGCTCGGCGATGGTTTCTTCGCTCAGCGAATGCGGCGGCAGCGCGCAAGCCGAGTCGCCGGAATGGATGCCTGCTTCCTCGATGTGCTCCATGATGCCGGCGATGAAGGTGTCCTTGCCGTCGCACAGGCAATCGACGTCCACTTCGGTGGCGTCTGACAGATAGCGGTCGACCAGCAGCGGGCTCCGTTTGGAAACCACGAGCTCGCCCGGCCGGTCGAGATCGCCCGCAAGGCGCGCGACGTAACGGTCGAACTGGGCCGCATCGCGCACGATCTCCATGGCGCGCCCGCCCAATACATTGGACGGACGGATTACCACCGGATAACCGATCTCGTCGGCGATGGCGCGCGCGGCGCCCAGCGAGGTGGCGATGCCGTTCTGCGGCTGACGCACTTTCAATTTGTCGAGCAGCTTCTTGAAGCGGTCGCGGTCTTCCGCGAGGTCGATCATGTCGGGGGAGGTGCCGAGGATCGGCACCTTGGCCTTCTCCAGAGGCTCGGCAAGCTTGAGCGGGGTCTGGCCGCCGAACTGCACGATGACGCCGTGCAGCGTGCCGTTGGCGCGCTCGGTGTCGATGATCTCCAGCACGTCTTCCGGCGTCAGCGGCTCGAAATAGAGCCGGTCGGAGGTGTCGTAGTCGGTCGACACCGTCTCCGGATTGCAGTTGACCATGATGGTCTCGTAGCCGGCTTCCTTGAGCGCGAAGGCGGCATGGCAGCAGCAGTAGTCGAACTCGATGCCCTGGCCGATGCGGTTTGGCCCGCCGCCCAGGATGATGACCTTCTTCTTGTCCGAGGGCGCCGCTTCGTCGGCCGCCTTGCCGTTAAACGGTGTCTCGTAGGTCGAATACATGTAGGCGGTAGGCGAGGCGAATTCGGCGGCGCAAGTGTCGATGCGCTTGAACACCGGCCGCACGCCGAGCGCGCGGCGCTTGGCCGTCACCGCCTCGGTGTCGGTGCCGGTGAGCTTGCCGAGCCGCTTGTCGGAGAAGCCCTTGGCCTTCAGCCGCCGGAACGCGCCCGCCGTGGCCGGCAGGCCCTTGGCCTTGATCTCGGCTTCGCTCTCCACCAGCGCGCGGATTTCGGAGAGGAACCACGGATCGACCCGGCAGGCATTGTGGATCACCTCGTCGGCCGCGCCGACGCGCATGGCCTGCGCGATCTTGAGCAAGCGGTCCGGCGTCGGCGTGCCGAGCGCGGCGCGGATGGCCGCCTTGTTGTCGGCGTCGTCGATGCCCTTGGCCGGATCGAAGCCGTCGATGGCGATTTCATCGAGCCCGGTGAGGCCGGTCTCCAGCGAACGCAGCGCCTTCTGCAGGGATTCCTGAAAGGTGCGGCCGATCGCCATCGCTTCGCCGACCGACTTCATCGAGGTGGTGAGCACCTGCGTGGCGCCGGGAAATTTCTCGAAGGCAAAACGCGGAATCTTGGTGACCACGTAATCGATGGTCGGTTCGAACGAGGCGGGCGTCGCGCCGCCGGTGATATCGTTGGCGATTTCGTCGAGCGTGTAGCCGACCGCGAGCTTGGCCGCCACCTTGGCGATCGGAAAGCCGGTCGCTTTCGAGGCCAGCGCCGAGGAGCGCGACACGCGCGGGTTCATTTCAATGACGACGAGCCGCCCGTCGGCCGGATTGATGGCGAACTGGACATTCGACCCGCCGGTCTCCACCCCGATCTCGCGCAGCACCGCGATCGAGGCGTCGCGCATGATCTGGTATTCCTTGTCGGTGAGCGTCAGCGCCGGTGCGACCGTGATCGAATCGCCGGTGTGCACGCCCATCGGATCGACGTTCTCGATCGAGCAGATGATGATGCAATTGTCTTTTTTGTCGCGCACCACCTCCATCTCGTATTCCTTCCAGCCCAGCACCGACTCTTCGATGAGCACCTCGTTGGTGGGGGAAGCGTCGATGCCGCGCTCGACGATTTCGATGAACTCGGCCTTGTTGTAGGCGATGCCGCCGCCGGTGCCGCCGAGCGTGAACGACGGGCGGATGATGGCCGGCAGGCCGATGTCCTCGAGCGCCTCGAGCGCCTGGATCAGCGTCTTGACCTGGTGCGAACGCGGCGTCGGCAGGCCGATGCGGGTCATCGCCTCGCGGAACAGCTCGCGGTCTTCCGCCATGTCGATGGCGTCGGCGGTGGCGCCGATCATCTTGACGCCAAATTTCTCCAGCGTGCCCATCTTGCGCAGCGACAGCGCGCAGTTGAGCGCGGTCTGCCCGCCCATGGTCGGCAGCAGCGCGTCGGGCCGTTCCTTCTCGATGATCTTGGCGACGATCTCCGGCGTGATCGGCTCGATATAGGTGGCGTCGGCCAGATCCGGATCGGTCATGATGGTCGCCGGATTGGAGTTCACCAGGATGACCCGGTAGCCCTCGTCCTTGAGCGCCTTGCAGGCTTGCGTGCCGGAATAGTCGAACTCGCAGGCCTGGCCGATGACGATAGGGCCGGCGCCGATGATCAGGATCGATTTAATGTCGGTTCGTTTGGGCATCGGCTTCCGGAAACTGGGCACAAAAAAATGGCGCGCCTACGCGCGCTTTCAGGCTGAGTGGGCACCGGTCAGCCGTCCCGGAAAGCGCGCTATTCTTAAGTGGGCGCGCGATCGGACGCAAAACCGGTTCCCACTTTTGCTGATCGCGCGCCGGCGCTCCCCCGGATCGCGCTGAGGGTTCAAGCCTCGCGCGCGGGGCTCATATAGCCCCGAATCGGGGGGCAGGGAAGGGCGCCGGCAGGATTAGCGGTGGACGGAAATATTCAGCTATTTGCGGCCGAATTGAGCGGCTCGGCCAGCGCCGGGGGCCTTCTGAACGCCGGTGAAATTGTACTAGTGTCTCCGCCCGATCGCCGACCTTTCCCGCCACACAATCATAGACCCGATCATGACCGTTCCCAGTCTCGCGTTTTCCCAGGAAGCCGGCGCCGTCCCGGCCCTCGGCTTCGGCACCTCGCCGCTGACCGGCGGACTTTCATCCGAGACCGTTATCGCGGCGCTGAAGGCCGGTTATTGCCACATCGACACCGCCCGCAAATACGGCACCGAGCCCGCGGTCGGCGAGGCGATGCGCACCTCGCGAATTCCGCGAGGCGACATCTTCCTCACCACCAAGGTCAGCCACGAGAACCTGCGCGCGGCCGACTTCGCCAGATCGGTGGATGAAAGTCTTGCCGCGCTCAAGGTCGATTACGTCGACTTGCTGTTGGTGCATTGGCCCAACCCGGCCATCGCGTTGACTGAGACTATGCCCGCGCTCGCCAAGGCCAAGCGCCAAGGGCTCGCGCGCCACATCGGCATCGCCAATTTCAACATCGGTTTGCTCGATCAGGCGGTCGAGCTTTGTCCCGAGCCGCTGGTCGCCTTGCAGGCGGAGTATCATCCCTATCTCGACCAGTCGAAGCTCATGGCCGCGGTGCGGCGGCACAAGCTTGTCTTCATCGCCTATTGTCCGCTCGGTCGCGGACGGCTGTTCGGCGATCCGGTGCTGGCCGAGATTGCCGCCAAGCGCGGGCGCAGCATCGCGCAAGTCGCGCTGCGCTGGCTGATGCAGCAAGACGTCGCCACCATTCCATTCTCGTCGCAGCCGCAGCGCATCGCCGATAATTTCAACGTGTTCGATCTCGCGCTTGATGACGACGAGATGAAGCGCATCGCCGCGCTCAAGCGGCCGGACGGCCGTGTCGCCAATCCGGCCGGCCGTGTGCCTGGCGGCTGGGATTAGCCTTCAGCCGCCGGCCGGGCGAGGGACGTCATCGGCCATTTGATTGCCGCCGATATTCCGCTCGGTGCAGCCGACATCTATGCACCCGATACCATTGCACCGACCGCAGAGGTAATCGTGCCGAACGGTTAAGCATTAATAGCTAATCATTTAAGTAAAGCGGCGCGAATTCTTAAGCGAGGAGTTGTCGGGTGTCCCCCTATATTTCGTCGAGATGCGGTGTGAACATTGCGCCATTCGTTGAATTTCCGAAAGTTATTCTCCCGCCCCGCGCGCGGAGCTTACGGGATCGGCGCCGACCGACTGGCCTCCTTCGGCTTGGCGGGCGTGCTGATCCTGCTTGCCGGCTTTGCCTTTTGGGGCGCGCTCACGACCTATCGCGCAGGAACCGCGGCCAAGCATTTCGAGGAGTTGAGCGACGCCTTTGGTAACGCGCGTGCCGCCGTCGCATCCGAAGAATCACTGGAACGCAAATACCGGCTCGAGCCCGGCGCCGAAGTTCGCAAGCGGCATCGCGCCGCATCCGACGAATTGCTGGCGCAACTCGCGCGCGCGCGCGCGTCAGCGGAGCCCGGTGACGAGGCGCTGATCGACAAGCTGCTCGTGCTGCATAAGGACTACCTGCTCGCGATCGACCATATGTTCACGGCGGTCGATGCCGGCGACACGACGCTTGCCACCAAGATCGACAGCGCCGAAGTAGATCCGCGCTTTGACGCCATGGAGTCTTTGGTTGTCGCGGCTTCCGATTCCCATCATGCCGAGGCGTTTCGGCGTCTCGATAAGCTGGCTTTCGTCCAAAAAAGCGTCCTGGCCGCGACCCCGCTGGTGTTCGCAATCGGCATAGCTTTGGTGGTGTTCTTTTCGCGTGTGCTTCGCGCCCAGAGGCGGCGCGAAGAGCAGGCGATGAAACACGAGGCGACGGCCGTCAGCCGGAGTGAAAAGCGTTTTCGCGCTTTGGTGCAGAATGCATCGGACGTCGTATTGATCTGCACCGCCGAGGGAATCGTCACCTACCAGAGCTCGACCGCGGAAACGAACTGGGGCTACGCTGCCGGTGGCCTGCTACGCAAGCCATTGCTGGCAGCCGTGCATCCCGATGACAAACCCGCGTTTCGCGAGCTCTTGGTGCAGTTGCAGACCACGCCGGGCAGCACGCATAGCACCGAACTGCGCATCCGCGACGCCGACGACGACTGGCGCTACGTCGAACTGATCCTTACCAATTTGCTCGACGACCCGGACGTGGCCGGCATGGTGGCCACGGCCCGCGACATCGCCCAGCGCAAGGCTTTCGAGGCGGAGCTCATTCAGCAGGCATTCCACGACCCGCTTACCGGTTTACCCAACCGGGCGCTGTTCGTCGATCGTCTGGAGCAGGCCCGCGTCCGGTCCGCCCGCCGGCAGGGCAACGTCGCCGTTCTGTTTGTCGACCTCGATAACTTCAAGCTAATCAATGACAGCCTCGGCCATCAAGCCGGCGATGTGCTGCTCGTCGAAGTGGCCAAACGCCTGCAGGCTTGCGTTCGCAACGAGGACACTGTCGGTAGATTGGGTGGCGATGAATTCGTGATTGTAATGGAGTTTGCCACCGAGCTTGAGGCGGTGCAGGCAGCCGAGCGCATCGAGCAGAAATTCATGCGCACATTTACGATCAGCGGCCGGGAATTCGTCGTTGCCGCCAGCATTGGAATAGCCCTTGGCGATGCCAGCCAAGGCCACTCCGATGTTTTGCTGCGTAACGCCGATGTCGCGATGTACCGGGCTAAAACCGAGGGCCGGGCGCGCCATGTGGTTTTCCGAGCCAGCATGTATACCGATAGCCTGATCAGGTTGAATTTGGAGAATGATTTGCGCCAAGCGATCCGGCGCGGCGAATTGGTCGTGCACTACCAGCCGATCGTTATCCTGGAATTCGGGCGAAGTGTCCGGGGTCGAGGCCCTGGTTCGTTGGCAGCACCCGACGCGCGGGCTTCTGCTGCCCGCGGAATTTATCTCGGTCGCCGAGGAAGCCGGGCTGATCGTCCCCATCGGACAGTGGGTGCTCGAGGAGGCTTGCCGGCAGGTCGTCGCCTGGCGCGGGGAACTTCCCGATCAAGCGGCATTGATGGTGAGCGTGAACTTGTCGCCGCGCCAGTTTCAGCAGCCGAATCTGGTGGCACAGATTGCCCGCGCGCTGCGCGAGGCCGGCTTGGCGCCGCCCTGGCTCAAATTGGAAATCACCGAAGGCGTCATCATGCAAGACGTCGAGGCGACCATCAAGACGCTGTGGCAACTCAAGGAGCTCGGCGTCCAGCTGGCCATCGACGATTTCGGCACAGGCTATTCCTCGCTGGCGTACTTGAAGCGTCTGCCACTCGACATCCTCAAGATCGATCGCGCCTTCATCAACGGTATCGGGCAGGATTCTGGAAGACACCGCCATTGTGCGTGCGATCATTGCCATGGCCAAATCGCTGAAACTGTCGATCACCGGCGAAGGCATCGAGACCGCCGAGCAGGCCGCGTTGCTGCGCGAATGGGCGTGCGACAAGGGCCAGGGATATTATTTTGCTCGCCCCCTGAGCAAAGCGGCCCTCACCGAGGTACTGCGCAAGCCTGACCATATCGGCGGTTCGACGCAGGCGGCTTGACGGCCCGTCACGCCGGCCGGGCGAGAAACGTCATCCGCCACGGATTGTGCCCGATATTGCGGGTCGCGCGTTTTGCCGCATAGCCCGCCGTTTTGAGCTTTGCCAGCATCGCCGCCTCGTCGTAATGCGACAGCCCGAAGGTTTTTTTAAGCCGCAGATAATCCGACACGAAAATCCGCATCAGCCCGAGCACGGCGGCGAAGAAGAAGCCATTGGCGGCGGCAAAGCGCAGCAGCGCCAGCGCAGCGGCCGGCGCCGCCAGCTTCGGCGGCACGATGTCGCCGACGATGAGCGTGCCGTCGGCTTTCAGCAGCCGGCGGAATACCCCCAGCAGCCGGTCGAGTTCGGCGGCCGTGAGATATTGCGCCACCGAGTGCAGCACGATCAGATCGTACGAGCCCGCCGGCTGCGCCGCCGCCTCCTCGGGCGTGAACACGGAAATCTTCGGGTTGCCGGCAAAGCGTGCGGCGAGCGCGGCGCGCACATTGGGCGCGGCCTCCACAAGCGTCAGATGGCCGCTCGCCGCCGCCAGCAGATCGGACGACGTCGCCTCGCCGCAGCCGTAGTCGAGCACTTGAGCGGTGGGCGAGAGCACGTAAGCGCGGATGTCTTCGGCAATGGTGCGGTAATGCACGTCGCGGTGACGCGCATTCACATAGATCACCGAATGCTTGAAATCGTAGAAGCTGATCCAGTCGGACATGCGGTCTGTTTAGCTGCGTGAGCGCTTATGCGCCAGCCGCTTCAATTTGGTGCCTAGGCAATCTTGCGCTTTGTGCCGTTCTTGGTCTGCCGCATCATGTCGACAAAGCGCGTGAACAGATAATGGCTGTCGCGCGGGCCTGGTGAGGCTTCCGGGTGGTACTGCACCGAGAACACCGGCCTGTCGTTGAGCGCGATGCCGCAATTGGAGCCGTCGAACAGCGACACGTGTGTCTGGGCGACGTTCTTCGGCAGCGTATCCTTGTCGACCGCGAAGCCGTGGTTCATCGAGGTGATCTCGACCTTGCCGGTGGTCAGGTCCTTGACCGGATGATTGGCGCCGTGATGGCCCTGATGCATTTTCATAGTCTTGCCGCCGACCGCGATACCCAACATCTGATGGCCGAGACAAATGCCGAAGGTCGGCGTGCCGCTATCGATCAGCTTCCTGATCACTGGCACGGCGTATTCGCCGGTCGCCGCCGGATCACCTGGGCCGTTCGAAAGGAACACGCCGTCGGGTTTCAGCGCCAGGATGTCCTCGGCCGAGGTCTTGGCCGGCACCACCGTCACCTTGCAGCCGGAGCCCGCGAGCAGCCGCAGGATGTTGCGCTTGATGCCGTAGTCAACGGCGACCACGTGGAAATCGAGATTGCTCTGGCGGCCGAAACCCTGGTCCCAAACCCACGGCGTCTCGTCCCAGGCAAATCTTTGGGCCGACGTCACCATCGGCACCAGGTCCATGCCGATGAGGCCCGGCCAGCTTGCCGCTTCGTTTTTGAGCGCGGCGAGATCGAATTTGCCGTCGGCCGCGTGCGCGATCACCGCGTTGGGCATGCCCTTTTCGCGGATCAGCACGGTCAGCGCGCGGGTGTCGATGCCGCACAGACCGATGATGCCGCGGCTTTTAAGCCAGTCGTCGAGATTGCGGGTGGCGCGGTAGTTCGATTGCGGCGTTATGGCGGAATGCACAATGACGCCGCAGGCGCCCGGCCGCGCCGCCATATTCACGCTCTCGATGTCTTCTTCGTTGGTGCCGACATTGCCGATGTGGGGGAACGTGAAGGTGATGATCTGCCCGGCGTAGGAGGGATCGGTGAGGATCTCCTCATAGCCGGTCATCGCGGTATTGAAGCAGACCTCGCCGGCCGCGGTGCCGGTGGCGCCCAGGCCATAGCCTTCCAGCACGGTCCCGTCGGCCAGCACCAAAAGTGCCGTCGGCTTGGGTTCATCCCAGGAGGTTCCAGCGGGGGTCGGTGACGGCTGGGTCATGGCCACTTACTTGCGTATTATGCATGGGAAGGCAAGAACCGCTGTGGGCATTTTTCCGGGAGAAAACCGTGCTGCGCGATGACATCAATAAAGCCTTGACCGAGGCTCAGAAGGCCAAGAACGAGCGGACGGTGTCCACGCTCCGAATGGTCAATTCCACGCTCAAGAATGCCGACATCGAGGCGCGCGGGAGCGGCAAGCCGCCGCTCGGCGACGCCGAGGTGCTCCCCGTGCTGCAAAAGATGATCAAGCAGCGCCAGGAATCGGTCGAGCTATACCAGAAGGGCAACCGCGCCGACCTGGTCAAGCAGGAGCAGGAGGAGATCGCCATCATCTCCGCCTATCTGCCCAAGCAAATGTTGGAAGCCGAAATGGCCGCCGCGATCGAGGCCGCGATTAAGGACACCTCCGCCGCCGGCATGAAGGACATGGGCAAAGTCATCGGCGCGTTGCGCGGCAAGTACGCCGGGCAGATGGACATGGCGAAAGCGAGCGGGATGGTGAAGGCGAAGCTGCAATAGCCGATTAGATTTCCGACGCCGCTTTCGGCAGCAGGTCCGCCAGCCGCTCGGCCCATTGCCGCTGGCCGGCGTCCTCAGCGATCAAATCCTGGCGAATTTCGATCGCGACATGCGGCATGCCGCGCTGCTCGCCGTGCACCGGGATGGTGTAGTCGGTGTCGTCGGTCACGTCATAGGGCTCGTTGTCGCCGACGACCAGGTCGCCGGGCGCGCGCAACAGCGTGAGCAGCGCTTGGGCCAGCGCGCCATAGCGATGATAAAGCACGCCGGCCTGCCAAGGCCGCACGAAGCCGGCGAACACCGGGGTGAAGCTGTGCAGCGAAATCAAAATCGTTTGACGCCGCGCCTTGGCTCTGGCGTCGAGCGCGTCGGCGATCGTGCGATGATAGGGCGTGAATATGTTGCGCAAGCGCAACGCGGCGTCGTGCCCGGACAGATTTTCATTGCCGGCGATCGGCGTTCCGTCGCTTACCGGCGCAATCGACGTGGCGCCGCCGGGCGGCCGGTTGCAGTCGATCACCAGCCGCGAATAGGGCTGCATGATGAGGCAGGCGTCCAGGCGGTCGGCCAACGCTTGGCCGACGCCGGCAATGCCGATATCCCAGGCGATGTGGCGCGCGAGGTCGGATGGCGCCAGTCCGAGATTGTGCAGCGAGCGCGGGATACGCCGTCCGGCATGATCGCAAACGAGCAGGAACGGCGATGCGCCGTTAGCCCGATAGTCGATAACGGCCGCAGGTTCATCCGGCGCCAGAAGCGCCTCCGCCGCCGGGCTCATTTTCGCTGCCTGTCCAAACGGCATTTGCTGCTCACCATTTGACCAGCGGCCCCGCCGATTTGCTATTACGCTAGGGCAGCGTCGAACCGGGACGGCCAGAATGGCCTGCGAAACATTATAAAAATGACATGCCAGTGCTGACGATCCGCCACAAGACCGAATATCGCTACGCCAAGCCAGTGTCCTTCGGTGAGCACCGCGTGATGCCGCGGCCGCGCGACAGCCATGATCTCCGGGTGATCGGTCTGCGCATGACCGTCGATCCGGCGCCGGTTTCGCTGCGCTGGATCCACGACGTTTTCGGCAACAGCGTCGGCATCGCGAAATTCGAAGGCCAGTCCGATCGTCTGGTGTTCGAGAGCGAGGCGACGATCGACCATGAACCGAAATTCGGCATCGATCTGCCGCACGGCGACGCAGCGCTGATCTATCCGTTTGAGTACGAGCCGGAGGAGATGCTCGACCTGTGGCGCTCGATCAGCCGGCAATATCACGATCCCAACGGCACGATCGAGGCCTGGGCGCGCCGTTTCGTCACGTTGGACCCGCCGACGAACTCGCGCGATCTGCTGACCGACATCACTCACGCGATCAAGCAGCAGTTTCGCTACCGGCGCAGGACCGACCCCGGCGTTCAAACGCCGCTGGAAACCTTGCAGCTCGGCACCGGCACCTGCCGCGATTTCGCGCTGTTCATGATCGAGGCCGTGCGCTCGCTCGGCTTTGCCGCGCGCTTCGTCTCCGGTTACCTGCATGTGCGCGCCAGTTCGGGGCGCGTTGGCGGCGGCTCGACCCACGCCTGGGTGCAGGTCTATTTGCCGAGCTCCGGCTGGGTCGAATTCGATCCGACCAACGGTATCGTCGGCAACCACGATCTCATCCGCGCCGCGGTCGCGCGCGAGCCGCGGCAAGCCTTGCCGCTCAGCGGCACCTATACCGGGCTGCGTTCGGATTCCATCGGCATGAAAGTCGACATCGATGTCATCGCGCAGGCGTAACCCTCGGCGAGCGCAGGCGCCGCCATGCTGATCAAGATCGGTTTCGACATCGCGTATACCGCGCCGCAGCCCACGCCGATGGTGGTGATGCTAAGCGTTCATCCCTCGCGCGTGGCGGACCTGCTGGCGCCGGAAAATATCGTTTGCGATCCGCCGAAGCCGATCCACTACTACCACGACGGTTTCGGCAATTGGTGCGGCCGCCTGGTAATCCCGAGCGGGCGGTCGGTGCTGAGCAACCGTGCGACGGTACGCGACAGCGGGTTGCTCGACTCCGAGATGCCGAACGCCGAGCAAATCCCGGTCGAGAACCTGCCCGACGACGTCATTTTATTTCTGCTGCCAAGCCGCTACTGCGAAATCGATCGCATGATGGATCTGGCCTGGAGCCTGTTCAAAGACGCGCCGAACGGATGGGGGCGGGTGCGGGCGATCTGCGACTATGTCCACAATCACGTCACCTTCGGCTATCAATTCGCCGCCGCCACCAAGAGCGCGCATGACGTGCACGCCGAGCGCCGCGGGGTTTGCCGCGACTTCGCCCATCTGGCGGTGACGCTATGCCGCTGCATGAACATTCCGGCGCGCTATTGCACCGGCTATCTCGGCGACATCGGCGTTCCGCGCGACGACACGCCGATGGATTTCAGCGCCTGGTTCGAAGTCTATTTGTCCGGCCGCTGGTTCACCGCCGATGCCCGCCACAACAAGCCGCGTATCGGGCGCATTCTGATGGGACGCGGCCGTGACGCCGCCGACGTGCCGCTCTCGACCAGCTTCGGGCGCACGATCCTCAGCGGTTTCAAGGTTTATACCGACGAGGTCGTCGAAGCCTGACCTTGCGGGGGCGATGACGGCGCCGATTTCCTTCGCTACAGTCCGCCTCAATCGGCCCGCCGGAAAGGCGGGCTATCGATCGGGGAGAACTCTCGTGCGATTGGCATTTTTGTTCGCGGCATTTTTAGCGTTTCTTGCGGGCCCGGCGCAGGCCGACGACTATCCCAACCGTCCGATCCATGTCTTCACCACATCGAGCGCCGGCGGAATTAGCGACATCTTCATGCGCGTGTTGAACGACGCGCTGCAAAGCCGGCTCGGCCAGCCGCTGATCATCGAGAACAAGCCGGGCGGCGCCGGCAACATCGCCGCGCGCCTCTGCCAGGACGCCACGCCCGACGGCTACACCATCTGCATCATCAATGCCGATACGATGATCTACAACCAGTTCCTGTTCAAAAAAATTCCGTTCGAGCCGGAAAAGCTCACACCGATCGTCAACCTGTTCCACCTGATTCAGGTGCTGGTGGTGAATTCGCAGCTCGGCGCCAAGTCCGTGGACCAGTTGGTGGCGGTGTCGAAGGAAAAGCCCGGCACGCTGAACTATCTCACCGCGTCGATCCCCTGCGTGGTCTATATGGACAGCCTCAAGCGCGACAAAGGCGCCGACTGGGTGCGCGTGCCGTTCCGCGGCGGCGGCGAGGCGGTCACCGCCATCCTCAGCGGCACCACGCCGATCGGGCTGTTCGGGCTCGGCAACGTCATCTCGCAGATCAAGGCCGGCAAAATGACGCCGCTGGCGCTAGTCAACAATATCCGTACGCCGCAACTGCCGGACGTGCCGACGCTCGCCGACATTGGCTACAAAGGCGCACCGTCGGAGACCTGGTATGGGCTGTTCGCGCCCGCCGGCACGCCGAAGGCGATTGTCGACAAGCTCAATAGCGAGATCGTCAAGGTGGTCAGTGATCCGGCGTTCCGCGAGAAATACATCATCAGCCGCGGCCTGGTGCCGGCGCTCAATACGCCGGAGGAATTCGCGCGCGACATCAAGACCGGCCGCGCCGACGCCCAGCAGGTGGTGAAGGAGTCGGGCCTGCCGCCGCAGTAGAACCCCATAATAGCGGCGAACAAAACAGTCAGTGCCGGGGCGCCGCACCGAAATCGTCGACGACCGCGATCAGCGCCTCCGGTCCCACCTTCACCTGGCCGGCGAAGGGTTGGTCGATGGCGACAATCGCCAGCAGCCCGGCAAACATCAGGACAGACAGTGCCCCCGTCATCGCCGACTGGGCGCGGAGATTTTCCGCGCCGAAGAAGAACGTGAAGCCGATCGTGATCGCGGCGCCGCCAAAGAGCACCAGCCAAACGATCCCAGGCACGATGCCGTTGGCCGTGACAAGGCGGGCGCGGCGGGCCTCGCTGACAAGATCGACCTGACGGAGCAGTTCGGCCAGAAGAATGGCTCCGGAGTTGTCGGCCGGGTGGAATTTGAGAACCGCCGAATAAATGCCGTTGAGCGCCTCGTTGGCGGCCGGGCTTGCGTTGCCGAGTTGCATCGCCGGCCAGTCCTTGGTGATCGCGGCCGTCAGATAGGCGGTGAGCGCCTCGCTGACCGCGGCTCCTTCCTCGGCGTTGATGCCGCGCGACAATCGAAAAATCGTCGCGGCCGCGCCGGCTTCTTTGGCGACGAGGTTGTCGGCTTCGTTGAACTTTTCCCATACGACGATGACCGCGAAGGCCAGCAACACCGCGTAGAGCACGCCGACGGTCGCGAACTTGAAGCCTGCGATCTCGTTGTTGGTGCGTAGCCAGCTGAGCTCGACGTAGCCGCGAACCACGTAGGGTCCGGCCATAGCGAGCGCGGTGATAGGAACAATCAGGAGAAGGCCCGATAGCCATAAAGGCATGGTGGTGAGGAAAAGCATGGTTGTTCCGCAGTGTTAGTTACTTCGCGCGCCTTTTGGGGGCCTTCTTCTGCTGCATGTAGGAGCGCAGCACGGCGTTCATGCGGCGCTGATAGCCGGCTGGCTCTTCGCCCTTAAAATAATCCAGAACGTCCTGGTCGACGCGGATGGAGATAGGTTTTTTCTTCGGCGGGATGACGAGGACGGCGTCGCCCCAATTGAAATCGAGCGGCACCGCGTCGGGATCGTTACGGACGGCTTCTTCGATTTCCGCGTCGGTGAGCGCGTCGATGCGTGCCCAATCGGTTTCGCTTTTCCGGCGTTCAAGCTGACCATTGGGATGCTCAACGATATGCGTGCCGTCCGGCAGCGAGGCCACCAGCGTTACGATGTGCTCTCGATTTTTCTTCCTAGCGGTCATACTGCACTCGTTCGATTCTGCGGGCTGGTCGCGCGGAAATTATTCGAACCTTGTCTGCACGCCGCGTAAACACGACCGCAATCAGTCTTCCGCGCGCCATTCCGATTGATACGAATCTCTCTTCGTTTGGATGGGGCGACCGATATGCAAATTGTTTTGGATCTTCGAATACTTTCACGGCATCGGCGAAATCCAGGCCATGCTTGACGATGTTCGCCCTGCGTTTGCTGCCGTCCCATTCGAATCCGGAAAACTCTTTCATAGAGAGATAGTTTGTATGTATATACAATCGTATTTCAAGACCGTCAAGGCATCGGCATAGGATGCCCGATTGTGGATAACTAGGAAAACACCCCGAATCCCCGGTCTCGGTGCAGGTTCCCGCCCGCGTCGCGGAAAGTCTCAAATTGCCGGCCTATGATGGGGCGACCGATTCGGCCAAACCGTCCCATTCGAACCCGCGCGCCGCAAGGCGTGCTAGGACTCAATGCGTTTCACGCCCCAGTTCCTCGATGAGCTGCGCGCCCGCCTCCCGGTGTCGGAGGTGGTTGGCCGTCGCGTGAAACTGCGCAAGCAGGGCCGCGAATTTATCGGGCTATCGCCGTTCAACAAGGAGAAATCGCCCTCGTTCACGGTCAACGATCAGAAGGGCTTCTTCCACGACTTCTCCTCCGGCAAGCACGGCGACATTTTCGGCTTCGTCATGGAGACCGAAGGCGTTGCGTTCCCCGAGGCCGTCGAGCGGCTGGCGCAAATGGCCGGCGTGCCGCTGCCGAAAGTCTCGCATGAAGACGAGCAGCGCGATGCGCGGCGCAAGACGCTGCACGACGTCATGGAGCTAGCGGCGAAATTCTTCGAGGCAACGCTGTCGGGCCGCACGGGCGCCAAGGCGCGCGGCTATCTCGCCGACCGCGGCCTCGATCCCGCAACGCAAGTGAAATTCCGCCTCGGCTACGCGACCAACGAGCGCTTCGCGCTCAAGGAGCATCTCGGCAGCCACGGCATTCCGGTCGAGGACATGGTGGAAGCCGGGCTCTTGGTTTCCGGCGACGGTATCCCGCTGCCGTTCGATCGTTTCCGCGACCGCGTGATGTTCCCGATCACCGACCTGCGCGGACGGGTGATCGCCTTCGGCGGCCGCGCGCTGGAGAAGGACGCGCAGGCGAAATATCTCAATTCGCCGGAGACCCCGCTCTTCCACAAAGGCGCCACGCTCTACAACATCGCCACCGCGCGCCAGGCCGCCCATGACGGCGCGCAGATCATCGTGGTCGAAGGCTATGTCGACGTCATCGCCATGGTAACGGCTGGCTTTGCCGCCACCGTCGCGCCGCTCGGCACCGCCTTGACCGAGGACCAACTCGCGCTGCTGTGGAAGATGGCGGACGAGCCGGTACTTTGTTTCGACGGCGACAAGGCGGGCTTACGCGCGGCCTATCGCGCGGTCGAACTCGCCATGCCGCGTCTGACACCAGGCAAGAGCTTGAAATTCGCGCTGCTGCCGGAAGGGCAGGATCCCGACGATCTGGTGCGCTCGGCCGGCCGCGAGGCGGTGGCCGAGGTGATCGGTACCGCCCGCCCGCTTGCCGGCATGCTATGGACGCGCGAGACCGAAGGGCATTCGTTCGATTCACCGGAGCGGCGCGCGGCGCTGGAGGCGCGCATCAACGAGGTCACCAGCGGCATCGCCGACGATTCCGTGCGGAAATACTACCGGCAGGATTTCGGCGCACGGCTGTCGCAGTTCTTCGCGCCCGCGCAAAGCCAGCGCGGCAATTTCCAGCGCGGGCAGGGTCAGAACAATGGCCAGCCTTGGCGCGAGCGCGGCAGTTCCAATTGGCAGCCGCGCAATGGCGCGCCGCAACGCCCGGCAACCGGCGGCAAAAACACGCCCTACGTGGTGGTCAGCCAGCAGCTCGCCTCCGGCCCGCTGCATCGGGGCCACCGCACGTCGGTACCCCGGCGCGAGGCGCTGATCCTGCAGGCAGCGCTCAATTATCCCTGGCTGCTGCACGACCACCTGGAGGAGTTTGCCTCCCTCGAGTTCCGCCATCCCGATGCCGAAAAGCTCAAGAGCGCGCTGGTCGATATCGCTGCCCATGCCGCGGCGGCCGATGCCGAGGCGGTGCGGGCGGAACTGGCCGGGCGCGGCCTCGCCGAGGTCATGGGCCGGATCGACGCCTCGATCACCACCCAGTCGGTCTGGGGCGCCCGGCCGGATGCCGCGCCGGAAGACGTTTTGGTGACCTGGCAGCAGCTTGTCGGCTTGCATCGCCAGTGGCATTTACTAACTAGGGAGCTCAAGGACGCCGAACAGGCGCTCGGCCAAGATTCCAGCGAGGGCAACTATTTGCGGCTTCGCGACGTCAAGGCTCGCCTGGCCAACATGGACGGAACCGAAGCTTTGATCGAGGGCTTCGGAGCCTCTTCCGGCCGAGGCGCTCGTAGCTTATGAGCATGACCGCGCAGGGGCCCTTTGGTGGGTTCCGAAATGCCGGACCGGCGGGGAAGAAGGGTCGATTCCCGCAGGTTTAACAGGGTTAATCGGAGCTAAACGGGTTCCGGCGACACTGGCGACCTGATTCGGGGCGGCGCCTATCTGGCGCGGCCCCTTTTGGCCATGGCCTATATATAGGAGGGCTGTTTTGACCCGCCTCGAAAGCACGGCCAAGAAGGCTCAGGAGAAACAGATGGCGAGCAAGCCTAAGGCACAGGTCAAGGAAGAGGCGCCGGACAAGGAAGCCGACGGCTCGCCTGAATCCCCGCTGCCGCTGCTCGATCTCAACGACGCCGGCGTCAAAAAGATGATCAAGGCCGCCAAGAAGCGCGGCTTCGTCACCTTCGACGCGCTCAACGCCGTGCTGCCGTCCGAATCGACCTCGCCGGAACAGATCGAAGACATCATGGCGATGCTCTCGGAGATGGGCATCAACGTGGTGGAGACCGAGGACGCCGAAGGCGAGGATGGCGAGACCGAAAAGGCCGCCGACGAGCACGACGACGATGACGACGAGGACACCGGCCGCGAGGTGGTCGAGACCAAGCAGAAGGCGCTGGCCACCACCGAGAAGAAAGAGCCGTCCGAGCGCACCGACGATCCCGTGCGCATGTACCTGCGCGAGATGGGCTCGGTCGAGCTGTTGTCGCGCGAGGGCGAAATCGCCATCGCCAAACGCATCGAAGCTGGCCGCGAGGCGATGATCGCAGGGCTGTGCGAAAGCCCGCTGACCTTCCAGGCCGTCATCATCTGGCGCGACGAATTGAACGACGGCAAAGTCTTCCTGCGCGACATCATCGACCTGGAAGCGACCTACGCCGGCCCCGACGCCAAGCAGATGCAGGTGCCGGTGATCATCGGCCCCGACGGCAAGCCGGTGCCGCAAGCCGTGGTGCCCGGCGCCGTGCCGGTTCCCGGCGCGCCGCATTTGCAGGTCGTGCAGCCGGTGGCGCCGCCGGCCGCACCCCCCGCCGCGACCCCGTTCAAGGTGGGCGAAGCCCCCGCCGGGGGCGAGGAAAAGGACCCGGCCGAGTCCGCGGCCGAAGGCGATTACGACGAAGACGACATGGAGAATTCGCTGTCGCTCGCCGCGATCGAAGCCGAGCTCAAGCCGAAAGTGGTCGAGACCTTCGACAACATCGCGGATTCGTTCAAGCGCCTGCGCCGCCTGCAGGAGCAGGACATCGAATTCCGCCTGAAGAACACCTCGTTGTCGCCGGCGCAGGAGCGCAAATACAAGAAGCTCAAGGACGAGATCATCACCGAGGTGAAGTCGCTGCGGCTCAACCAGGCGCGCATCGATTCACTGGTCGAGCAGCTTTACGACATCAACAAGCGCCTCGTTTCGAACGAGGGCCGCCTGATGCGGCTGTCGGAAAGCTACGGCGTAACGCGCGAGGACTTCCTCAAGCAGTACATGGGCAACGAGCTCGACCCGCGCTGGCTCAACCGCATCTCGAAGCTGTCGGCCAAGGGCTGGAAGGCGCTGGTCGCCAAGGAGAAGGATCGCATCAAGGAGATCCGCAGCCTCGTGCACGAGCTCGCCGGCCAGACCGGCGTCGAGATCGCCGAGTTCCGCAAGATCGTGCACATGGTGCAGAAGGGCGAGCGCGAGGCGCGCCAGGCCAAGAAAGAGATGGTCGAGGCCAATTTGCGCCTGGTCATCTCGATCGCCAAGAAATACACCAACCGCGGCCTGCAGTTCCTCGATTTGATTCAGGAAGGCAATATCGGCCTGATGAAGGCGGTCGACAAATTCGAATACCGCCGCGGCTACAAGTTCTCGACTTACGCGACGTGGTGGATCCGCCAGGCCATCACGCGCTCGATCGCCGACCAGGCGCGCACCATCCGCATTCCGGTGCACATGATCGAGACCATCAACAAGATCGTGCGCACCTCGCGCCAGATGCTCAACGAGATCGGCCGCGAGCCGACGCCGGAGGAACTGGCCGAGAAACTCGGCATGCCGCTGGAGAAGGTGCGGAAAGTTCTCAAGATCGCCAAGGAGCCGTTGTCGCTGGAGACGCCCATCGGCGACGAGGAAGACTCGCACCTCGGCGATTTCATCGAGGACAAGAACGCCATTCTGCCGATCGACGCCGCGATCCAGTCGAATTTGCGCGAGACCACGACGCGCGTGCTGGCCTCGCTGACGCCGCGCGAGGAACGCGTGCTGCGCATGCGCTTCGGCATCGGCATGAACACCGACCACACGCTGGAAGAAGTCGGCCAGCAGTTCTCGGTGACCCGCGAGCGCATCCGCCAGATCGAGGCCAAGGCGCTGCGCAAGCTCAAGCACCCGTCGCGCTCGCGCAAGCTGCGCTCGTTCCTGGATAACTAATTCTGTCATTCCGGGACGGCCACCCAGGTGGCCGGACCCGGAATCCGTACTCCGCGGCGCTGCGGTTATGGATTCCGGGTTCGCGCTTTCAGCGCGCCCCGGAATGGCGACAAGTGGACTTGCGCGGGAATGAACGGTTGGGCAATGGTGCGCCCATGATCACCCGCATCCTCTCGGCTTTTGCCGCCGTCTTCCTCCTCGCCACGCCCACGCTTGCCGCCCAATGCGGCGGCGACTTCCACGGCTTCATCGCGGCCATGAGCCGCGAGGCGCAAGGCGCCGGCGTCTCGCGCGCCGTGATCGACCATGCCTTCGCAGGAGTCACCATCGACCAAAACGTGCTCGCCTTCGACCGCCGCCAGAAGGGCATGTTCCATTCCAAGAGCTTCGAGGAATATTCCCGCACCCGCGTCGTGCCGGCTCGCGTCAAGCGCGCCACCCGGCTGATGCAGGTGCACGCTCCGCTGCTGGCGCGCATCGAGCGCCAGTTCGGCGTGCCGTCGTCGCTGGTGGTGGCGATCTGGACGCTGGAGAGCGACAACGGCACCGGCGACATCGGCAAGCTGCCGGTGATCCGCACGCTGGCGACGTTGGCGCACGATTGCCGCCGCACCGGGCTGTTCCAGGGCGAGCTGATCGCCGCGCTCAAGATCGTGCAGCGCGGCGATCTGCCGCTGCGTGACCTGATCGGCGCCTATGCCGGCGAGATCGGCCAGACCCAGTTCCTGCCGTCGTCCTACATCAAGTACGGCGTCGACTTCGACGGCAACGGCCACGTCGACCTGCGCCATTCGGTGCCGGACGTGCTGGCCTCGACCGCCAATCTGTTGAAGGTCAACGGCTGGAAGGCCGGCGCGCCCTACGGCGAGGGCACGCCGAATTTCGAGGGCGCGCTGCGCGAGTGGAACCACTCCGAGCTCTACCGCAAGACCATCGTGCTGATGGCGCAGCAGCTCGGCGGAAGGTGAGGGCTTTGTCATTCCGGGGCGCGGGCTTTAAGCCCGCGAACCCGGAATCCATAACCCCAGTGCTGCGGCGTATGGATTCCGGGTCCGACCCACCCAGGTCGGCTCTGGCCGACCTGGGTGGGTCGGACCGGAATGACAGGTAGCTATTCCAACCCCTCTACAATCCTGATATCCCGCACGGCGCCGTCGCCGAGCGCTTGGAGCGCGGCCTGATAGGCGGGCGAGTCATGGCCGGCGACCGCGGCCGCGACGCTCGGCCATTCCGTCACCACCACGCGCTCTTTCTGCCCGGCCTCGAAGGTCTCGTTGGCGGTGGCGCGGCACAGATAGCGCGCGCCGAACGGCGACAGCGCCGGGCCGGCGAGTTTGGCGTAAGCCGCGATCTTGGCGGGGTCCTTGATCTCGCGATAGCAGGTGATCCAGTAGGCCTTGGGCATGGGGGCTCCCTCTGGGGTGGGTTTGTTCTGAGGCGATGGTCTTAGCGCAAGGCCCACGGTCAGCGAAAGGGCGTGCCGCGAATGCGGCCTGCTCCCTCTCCCCTGGGGGGAGAGGGTTGGGGTGAGGGGGTAAGTGAATCTCGTTAGGCCATAACCCCTCACCCGACGCGCTGCGCGCGTCGACCTCTCCCTATGGGAGAGGTGAACTGAGTTCGCCATTCGTCTGTGCTAATATGCCCCTCGAACGCATCGCAGGGCTCAACGATGATCAAGGTATCGAAGATTAATTGGGTAGCGGGTCACCGCCTCCGGTTTTGGTTCACCGATGACAGCGCCGGTGAACACGACTTTACCGCACTGGTGAACGAGGCCGGCCCGATGGTTGAGCCGCCGAGGAATATCGATTACTTCAAGCGCGTGTTTCTCGAATTCGGCGCGCCGACCTGGCCAAACGGCTTCGATGTTGCCCCCGAATGGCTGCACCGCGAAATGGCAGCGGCCGGCGAACTGATGCGGGTGGCGGCGGAATAGCAGCCTCGTGTACAGGGCGCGGCGCCATAAAGGCGTTCACGCGCGTCTCACGTAAAATGCGGTGCGCCGCAGAACCGAGACCCAGCGTTCCCCTCGTCACCGCTGGACTTGAACCCGACAATCCATCGAAATCGAATCGGCGGGCTAACGGCCCGTTTTTTGCTAACTAGACGGATTATTCTGTCATTCGGGGACGCTGCGACGCAGCGGGCCCGGAATCCAGGGGCGGCATGGGATGTGGCTCTGGATTCCGGGTTCGCGCGCGAAGGCGCGCGCCCCGGAATGACGCAAGAGCGCTAGCCCGCCCGCATCATCTTCTCGGGCTTGGCGCCGACGCGGGCGATACGCTCGATCTTGAGCGGCGCGCGGCCGGATTTCTCCGCGATCTCGCGGTCCTGCTCGATCAGGAAGCCGAGCGCGGGCGCGTCCTTCTCGAGGCCGCCGAGCAGTTCGGCCGGCACGCGCCGGTTGGAGCGCTGCGAGCCGTCCTCATAGACGACGTCGAAGAACACGAATTCCCCCTTCGGATTGGTGCCTGGTTTCTTGGCCATGTTCGTAGTCCTGTGATGCGGGCACTTTTTCCCTCTCCCCTTGTGGGAGAGGGTGGCGAGTGCGGAGCGAAAGCGAGCACGAGCCGGGTGAGGGGGGCGGACTGTCGTGAGGAAAATCCCCCTCACCCGCCTCGCTCACTTCATTCGCTCGGCACCCTCTCCCACAAGGGGAGAGGGGAAGTAACAAGAGCGCCCGCTGTTATTCCGCGCCTACCTACAAAAAGAAAAAACCCCGCGCAAGCGCGGGGTTTCTCCATTCGTTGCGTGTCAGACCGCCTGCAGATTGGCAGCGGCCGACTTGCCGTTCTTGCGATCGGCTTCGATGTCGAACGAGAGCTTCTGGCCCTCGTTGAGATTGCTCATGCCGGCGCGCTCGACAGCCGAGATGTGAACGAACACATCCGGCCCGCCGCCGTCCTGCACGATGAAGCCGAAGCCCTTTTGGGCGTTAAAGAACTTAACGGTACCTGTGGCCATCATGGCCTCCTTTTGAAACGCACAAAGGCGTCAATGCCCCGTACAAACCATTCGCACGGGCCTCATATCCGGATTTGGGCTGTTCTTGGGGAAGGCCCTATGACGGGCGAACCTGAAAGGCAGGCGAAATCGGAACGCTGTGTATATAGGGAACCCGTCTCCGCATTGCAATCAACTCGTTGCAAGCCCGCTTGGCTGCACCCGCGACCGGCACCGTGCGGCGCGGTTAACTTTTGGCTAACGCGTTGCGGCGGAATAACGGCCGCGCCGGCGTCTTCGCCGCGCCATTGCCCGCGCATTGGGCCATTCGAGGCCATTCGCGCCGCATTTAAAATCATGGGCATCCAATTGTGACAATGGTGCGATGCAGCGCATGAGTCAGGCGCATGGATCGCATGCGGCACAGGGACTACTGGAATACGCCGACCGGAGTATATTGCATTGCAACAATGATAAGAAACTCGACTGGAACCGCCAAGGGATCGTCGGGCTCTTTAAAGGAGATGACCCTATGGCTTACGCCCCATCCGTCCAATCGCTGCGCGACGTTCCGCTCAGGCAGGCTCCCGCCAGCAAGGGGCCCGGATTTTTCACACGCCTGCTCGCCGCCATGATGGTGTCGCGCCAGCGCGACGCCGAACGCGAAATCGCCCGCTACCTCGCCGGCAGCGGCGGCAAATTCACCGACGACACCGAGCGCGAGATCGAGCGCCGGTTTCTGTCCGGCGCATCGTACTGGTGAGCCGCTTCGACAATCGACTGAATTCAGGAGACTAAAAGACAATGACGACGTTACCGCTTCACGCTTCGCAGGCGCCGAACACGCCGCATATCTGGTCCGGCTTCGCGCGCGTCGGCGCCGCCATCGCGTCGGTCCTCGACGTGTTCGTCGAGGCGCGCCAGCAGGCGATTGCCGCGCATAAGCGCTATCCGTTCGCGGCCTGGTGAACCGGGTCGGCGGAATTCATTTCGCTGCCGCCTGCCGCAACAACTCGCGCGCGCCGTCGCTGCCATCGAGCATGCGATAGGCGCGCCGGGTCACCTTCCAGCCGTTTTTGGTGCGTTTGAGATCCCAGCGGTTCACGCCGAGCCTGTGGATGCGGTAGCCGCTCGACAGCCCGTGACCGGATAGCTCCACCGGCTCGGCCTTGCGGTTCGGGGCGATCACCTGCAAATAAGAAATCGCCACCGCGGTGTCGCCGTGAAGTTCCACGCGCGGCAAGCCGGCGAAGTGGCACAGGCCGCCGGCGATCGCGGCCTGGTGCTCGGGGGTTTTCACAACCGCCGCGATCGCCTCGTTGCCCTGCGCGGTCTTGGTGCCGAGATCGATGACGGCCTCGGTCATGAAGGCATCGCGGTAGTAGCCATCGTTACCGCTGTCGGCGGCGGGCGGATGGCTGGCAATCAGGTGAAAGATTGCGAGCTTGTCTTCGACGGCGCGCAGACGATCTTCCAACGTGTTCATCACGATCCTTCTCCCCGCCGATACGGCGTTCACGAATACCGCATTAGCCTGATTCAATTCGTGATGGAACCCACCCCGGTTGGAGCGGTTCGCGTCACAAAGTTGCCAGAGTTCACCATCAAAACCCAGGCATCCCAAAAAACAGGAGGCGACATGCTTCGCAAAATTTGCATTGCGGCCATTTTTGTTGCGCTCGCCGCCTCGGCCGCCTCCGCGAAAAGTCGGCTCGACGCCATCGGTAATCTCGACGGCCTGATTGCCCGCCACGCCGCCGCCAACAACCTGCCTGAGACCTTGCTGCGCCGCGTGATCAAACGCGAGAGCGGCGGCGATCCGCGCGTGATCTACAAAGGCAATTACGGCCTGATGCAGATCAAGCTCGCCACCGCTCGCTCGCTCGGCTATCGCGGCACCGCCGCCGGCCTGCTCGATCCCGACACCAACATGGCATACGCGGCAAAATATCTGGCCGGCGCCTACCATGTCGCCGGCGGCAATGCCGACCGCGCGGTGCATTATTACGCCGCCGGCTATTACTACGCGGCCAAATCCCAGGGCCGTTCGGCGCGGGCCGAGCCAACCGCGCTCAAAGCCTTCGCCGCGGCCCCGCGCCGCCACGGAAGAAAACGGCGTGCGATGCAGGCCGCAGGCCCGGGCGTCTCGCCGGCATCGAGTAATTTCGGCGCCCGTCTCGACGACTAACGATCGTACCGGCCCGGCGAGGCCGCCGTGCTAGCGCGCCGCCGGCTACTGCTTGGTTTTCTGGTCGCTGAATATTGTTCGGTAAGGACCGAGCGGGCCGGGCGGCGCCGCCTTGGCGCGGCGCGGCCCGCCTGATGGCCGATTTTCGTTGTCCGACTTTAGCCGTAGCGGCGTCCTGATCACCGGCGGCTTTTCCTCCGGTCTCGCCACCGGCAATTCGAACGCCGAGGGCTCGCCGATATCGATCGGAATGGTCGCGGCCGGCGGCTGCAGGATCGACCCGGTCGCGTCGTCGGCGTCCGGATCGGTGTCATTGCGCTCGGTCGGCAAGCCGGCGAGCTTCGGCGCGGCGGGTGCGGCCGTTGCAACCGACGCATCGTCGATGCGGATCGCAGTGTCCGGCAGTTCGCGCAGCCGGTTCAATTCATCGGTGCGCCGGATCGCCGCGAGCAGCAGGAACTGCCGCGATTCCGGATGCGCGGATTGCTCGATCATCGCGCCGCGCATCGGCACCACGCCCGGCGTCAAATGCGCATGCATACTGGCCGGCGGGTTGAGCGCCAAGGCGAGAAGGGTGATGGCGAGCAGTACGCCGCCCACGGGAAGGATTCGAAAAATCGGCAGCATCGCCTGTGCTTAACTGAGTCGGCCAAAACGCCAAAGGCGATCTCGTTGACGAATTCGAAAAATTTCAAGCGCGCACACGCATGACGAGTCTGCATCGCGCACGGCACGGAGAAGCCGTGACAGGGGCGCGCGTGATTGCTAGGAAATCATCATCAGCCGTCTTGCGGGAGAAGCGCCATGTTCGAAAAGCCAAACTGTCCGGTCATCGCCATCGAGGAGCATTATTGGGATGCGGAACTGGCCAAGCATTTCACCGGCACGGAAGCCGGCCGCGGCAACGAGACCGAAGCGCGACTGTACGATTTCGGCGCCCTACGCATCAAGGAAATGGACGAGGCCGGCATCGATATCCAGGTGCTCTCGCACGGCGCGCCCTCGGCCCAGAAGCTTCCAATCGAGATCGCCGCCGACGTCGCGCGCGGGGCCAACGATCGGCTGGCCAAGGTTTGCGCGGCCAACCCCAAGCGTTTCGCGGCCTTCGCCGCGCTTCCCACCGCCGATCCGAAAGCTGCCGCCGACGAGCTCGAGCGCGCGGTGACCCGGCTCGGCTTCAAAGGCGCCATGCTGCACGGCATGACGAACGGCGAATTTCTCGATCTGAAGAAATATTGGCCGATCTACGAGCGTGCCGAAAAGCTCGACGTGCCGATCTACTTTCATCCGGCGCTGCCGCATCCAAAGGTGACGGAAGTCTATCTGCAGGATTACGCCAAGGACTTCCCGCTGGTGGTGCGCCCGGGTTGGGGCTACACGGTGGAGACCGCGACGCAGGCAATCCGGCTGGTGCTCTCCGGAGTGTTCGATGCGCACCCGAATTTGAAGATCATGCTGGGCCATCTCGGCGAGACGCTGCCGTTCCTGGTCTGGCGCATCGATGCCTCGCTCAAGCGGCCGGGGCAGAAGCCAATTAGCTTCCGCGACATCTTCTGCAAGAACTTCTACGTGACGACGAGCGGCTTCTTCTCCAATCCGGCGCTGCTGTGCTGCGTGATGGAGATGGGCATCGACCACATTTTGTTCGCGGTCGATTGGCCGTTCGTGATGAACCCGCCGGCGGCCGAATGGATGAAAGGCATCCCGCTGTCCGACGAGGACAAGGCGAAGATATTGAGCGGCAACGCCAGGCGGATCCTGAAGATGTAATCAGCCGACCAGGTGGATGCGGTAATACTCCGTATCCTCGGCGGACTGCTTCCACTCCGTATTGCCGCGCCATGCGTGATGGCGCGACAGCATGTCGGAGCCGTAACGCACGCGAAACAGCAGAGTGCGTCCCGGACCGTTCTCGTATTCGTGCACTTCGCCGGGCGGATGCACCACGAAGACGCCAGGCGCAACGGCAATGGTCTCCTTCGGCGTGCGCATGGTGCCGCCGCCGGAGAAGCAGAAATAGATTTCGGTGGCGTGCGGGTGGCAGTGATAGGGGCTGAGCTGTCCGGGCTCCCAGCAGGCGACGGTGACATCGCCATCGGCGATCTTGCCCAGAATCTTCTCCACGTGGTGCTTGGGATTCCACTCTTGCTCGCTCTCGAGGCTGAAAACATGCATGCCGCTGTTTCTCCGACGAAACGAGGAGAGGGGAGCCTAGCGCAGGATTGTGAAATTTGGGAACTGGTTTTCTGATAAAGTATGCGCGGATTAAGGCGCCAAATAATAGCGGGGCGAGAGCGAGCGACATTGCGCGTTGCCCCCGCACATTGATAGAAGGTGCGCAAGGGCCCGTAGCTCAACTGGTTAGAGCCGACCGCTCATAACGGTCTGGTTGGAGGTTCGAGTCCTCCCGGGCCCACCACGCATTCAAGGAGGACATGGCCTGGTGACCGCCTCACAGATCGCCTCCGCGTCAGTGGCATCGTTCTTCTGCCGTTTGACGTAAGGCTTCACGTAGGCCGGCGGCATCAGGCGCACCGTATGACCGAGCGCCTTGAGCTCACGCGACCAATGGTGCGACGAGGCGCAAGCTTCGATCCCGACCAGGCATGACGGCAGCTTCTGGAAGAACGCCAGGACATAGCGGCGTTTCAACTGACGCCGGATGATTACTCTATCTTCTGCGTCGATGCCGTGAACCTGAAACACCGACTTGGCGATGTCGAGACCGATTGTCGTAACCGTTTGCATGTTTGGCTCCTCCGGATTGTGGGGGCCTTAACAGCGCCCACATTCATGGCACTCGCGTGCTGGTGGAGGAGCCGTCCACAGCATCACAAGCGGACATCTGCCCAACAATTGTCCAAAGTAGCTTCCTCATAGAATTGGGTCCTCGTTAGGGCCTATAACGAAAAAGCCCCGGCAAGATGCCGGGGCTCCACTATTCTTAATTCCTATCCGGGGCTCAGACATAATCCCGAACGGCACCCACATAGGCAGCGATCGTGTTAGCGAACCTTCAAATCAGAATAACAGCCCGATAAACAATGGCTTGTTGGTTAGCGGTTTCTGAAAAGGGCCACTGCTAAATTTAAAAAGAGGCCACATTTTTTTACCGGGGATGAAAAGGGGCTAATACCAAAACTCAGAAATCTTGACCCATGTTACCGAACGTTGCGCGGGCATGGTCGCATCGTAAACATGAGTCAAATCAATCACCTAGACGATCGTTACAAACCTGCCGCAACGCCGCAGGTGGGTCGCGGATAACGCGATTTGGTATAATACCCCTGTAAGAATAAAACGGAAAACCAATGTATTTCGGCAGGCAAACGACGCGGGAAGAGTCGTCCATGATGACGAGCGCCTCCGTTGCTGGCCCTTGGGGCTACGTGAGTGAAGGGGATACCCATTAAGGCTCATTGGGATTTCAAGATGTGGCGTTCGGCGCCCGCTCACCGTCCCACCTTTGCACCTTCACACAGATCAATGTGGCAAGGTCGCAGACAACAACGTCGAGCAGCATTTACGTTAACTCCGAATAGTGCTGGCTTTTTCCCGTAAGAGAAGAACAATCCCGTTTGGATCGCGCTGCAGTAGGCAGAAGTGCAGGCTCAATCAAATGGCCAAACTCGTAACGAGCATCCCCGGTCTCACCGTCCGAAGTTCTAAGGTTGGACATATTATAAAACAGGCATTTGTCGGCCTCGTCTACCTGGGGATTTTCGCTGCCTTTGCATCTGTTGTCTTCGTTGCTTGGCTGATCTCACTTGTTATCTGGTGAAGTTCGTCATGAAAGTATGCCACCAGTGCGGAGGCAAATTTGGCCTCGTGCGGTATCATTATATACGATACTCATTTTGCAGTCGTCAGTGCTTGCAATGCTTTAAGCAACGGCTGGTCGAAGAGGTCTCGTTACGAAAGGTATACGGCTGGTTCCGTCATTCGTCGTGATCGGCTGATGAGACTGGTCACCTGGGTGATTGAGTTGGTAGCCGCAAGCGTGATCAGACCCACGGCGGATGTCTCTCGCCTCGTTAGCAGAACGATTTTCGTCGCGCACCTAGTGCCAGCTCGCTGGTATCTTTGGCGCCGGCAGTAAATTCCACCGCCAAACCATCCTTTGAACGCCGAATGACGTGGCATCTCTGGGCGTGGCCGCGAGGTGAAATGCGGAGAATGAACTCGTCCGGAATCGTGCTGGCCTCCAGACCAATAATTTTGGCGCCCCCATTTGAAAAGTTACTCACTATACATGGCCGGGCGAAACGACCGTCGCGATCATAGATTTTTGCCGCCGAGTTCCATTCGACACGAAAGTGCTTTCGGCGTTCGCGCATGTTCGTGGTCTCCGAATAAAATGTAATTCACGAGATTAAAGCCGGCGAATGTGAGAAGACACTTAATCGAAAATCTAAAATGCTACCTATTTTCAATACGATCATCGATAAAATCGCGGTGGCGCGGATCATGGTGGCAAGATAACAGCGAACACGCGCGAGAGCGTTTTACCGCGCGCCGACGGTCAGTCCGCTAAACAGGCAACCTTGCTACCGTGCCAACGCGCGCGAATATTTATTTTGTCAAGTGATCCGAAATTTGGGTAGTGGTCCAGTTTGGCGTAATCACCATTCTTACCGCTGGCTCCGACAGGGCACCGGGCGATTATTCGTCGCCAGGACGTTGGCTCCAAATCAAACGTCCGTCGTCGAGGAGCTTTGTTATAATTCTTATTTCCTTTTGCCTCCTCCACGGGGAAAATACCGGGCGAAAAGAAACTATCAGGGAAATTTTGGCGTAAATTGCTGGGCGGTGCTTCATAAAGTCATCCATGCTTATCGTATAGGGATCATCCATCCAAAGAATTGGATGGTCCCAAAAAATTGGAATGAGAACGTTTTGAAGATTGACCGGCCTGCATTGAGTGGTCCAGGTGGAATGTTAGTTGAGAGTTGGCGGTAACGCCAGCGTGGCCGTGACCTGACGGATCTTTTGTACCAGCGCGGTTGAGAGACTATTGCATTTGGCGACATCGAGCCGCAGGCCGAGCTAGAGGACGAATTTAAAATCCCGGCGCAAGCCACGATCATTGAGACCCGCAAATATGCTTTTCACCGTAAAGTGGAACGCAATCCAACGGCGGCCAAGCAAGCCAAAAAATTCCATGGGCTCCGCTGCCAGGCCTGTGATCTCGATTTTGAAGAACGCTATGGCGAAATCGGCAAAGGCTTTATTGAAGCCCATCACCTACGGCCAATCACCAGTCTAGAGGAGGGAGTCGCGGTCACTTATGATGTGGCGGCCGACTTTGCGGTGCTCTGTGCCAACTGTCATCGCATGATTCATCGGAGTGCCGATCCGAGCAATTTGAGTCTATTTAAGAAAAATCTTGCTGCGATTAAATTCTAGATTGGCAAAGCCTTGGGCGGGCAGGGCGTTTGACGAAGTTCCGGATTCGCAGAATGGAAGGTTATGAAATATTGGTACGGGATATCCGAAAGCCTGCGGCCGGAACCCGTTCAATTGTCCATCAATCACAACAGATGCCGATTTTTTACTGCCACCGCGGGCGAATTGCACGCGTTTCCCAACACAGTTGTCGTCTACCGGATGGAAGACTGCAGTGTTCCCGCATCTCACAACCTTCACAGTTGAAACGGGACACTCGGCGCTGCGTCGCGATTGCGAGCCTTGTGACTATTTTGCGGAGCAAACGCATTCTTAGTCCTCGCTGTTTCGCAACTCCGTGCCTAGATGCGAAAAGTTTATACGAGCCCTTTCTAGTATTAAATCTATAAAATAATGTCGTGCGGGACCTTGATTTAGATCAAAGGAACCCTGCCTTTGCAATAATGGATGCGAGCTAACCAGCTGATCGTCCTGTAACGCTTGTGACCGCTACAGTTCGCCGAGCAGTTCGCGCCGCTGGCGCTCCGACGCGTCGGAATAGCGCCGCAGCGCGTGCGCCTCGCTGAGCAGGCCGATCACCTGCCGGCGCTCGGATAAGTCGACCACCACCAACGCTTCCGCCTCGAAGCGATCGAAGGCCGCGATCGCCTCCTGCGCCGTCAATTGCGGCAGCAGCATATGATCGGCGTGGTGCAGGATATCGCGCACCGAGGCGGTGGCGGGAAGATCCGATGCGTGCGCTTCCGCCACGATCATCATGCCGGCGTAACGGCCGTCCTCGTCCACCGCCACCACCTGGTTGGTCGATCCGAGCGGAAAGGCCTCGCGGAACGCCGAGATCGGCGTCTCGACCGGCGTGGTGCGCACGTCGGAGCGCATCATCTGCCCGACCGTCAAATCTCGGATCCAGCCGACATCGGCCGCGCTGCGGATGGTCTCGCCGCGCAGGTGGAAGCGCCAGGTGGTGAAGGAGTAGCCGAAGAATTCACGCGTCACCTGCATCGAAATGATCACCGCAATCAGCACCGCGGTGGTGAGCCAGAGATCGCCAGTGGTCTCCAGCGCGATGAAGGTCATGGTCAGCGGCCCGCCGATCACCGAGACCGACAGCGCGCCCATGCCGATGATGGCATAGGCGTCGGCGTTGGCGTTCAAGCCCGGCCACACCGCGTTGAGCCCGACCGCGAACAACTGGCCGCCGAGCGCGCCGAGCAGCAGCGAGGCAAAGAACAAGCCGCCGCGAAAACCGGTGCCGAGCGAAACGATCGAGGCCAGCGCCTTGAGCACGAAGATCAGCGCGATCGTCTCCAGCGGCAATTTAAAAATGCCGGTTAGGTGCAACGCGCCATGACCGGACGACATGACCTGCGGCGACACCATCGCCAGCAGACCCACCACCGCCCCGCCGATCATCGGCCGCAAGCCCGGCCTCACCTGCAGCCGTGAGAACAGGACCTCGCAGGCAGCAACGCCGCGCATCAACGCGATCCCGAATATGGCCGCCAGCAAGCCGACGCCGCCGGCGATCACCACGTCGTGCACCGCCAGGCTGGAAAACGCGCCGCTTTCGATGCCGAGTCGATCCGGCGTGAAGACCTGCGCGGTCAGGTAACCGACCAGGGCCGCCATGCCGACCGGGGCCAGCGAGGCGATCGAATAGCTGCCGATGATCAGCTCGAAACCGTAGAAGGCGCCGCCTAAGGGCGCACCGAAGGCGCCGGCAATGGCCGCGGCGGCGCCGCAACCGACCAGAATGCGCATGTCGCTGCGGCGCAGGCGAAACGCCCGGCCGATGGCGGAGGCGATGCCGCTGGCGAGCTGGGTATAGCCGGCTTCCAGGCCGACCGAGGCGCCGACGCCGCTTGACCACACGGTCTGCCCCGCCACGATCAAGCTGCCGCGGAGCGACATGCGGCCGCCGTGCAGCGCGTTGGCTTCGATCGGGTCGACCTCGGTGCCGCGCCGGCGGGTGATGTAGGCGGTGGCCAGACCGAACAGCAGGCCGCCGAGGCAGGGGGTAAGAAAGGCATAAAACGGATTGAGCGAGACCCGGCCCGACAGCCGCTCGCCGGGATCGAGCCCGAAGAACGTCAAATGCATGAGGCTGACCGCTTCGCCCATGGCGGAGACCGCCAGGCCAGCAAGGGCGCCGACAATGAGCGCCAGCACAATCACGCTCGATTCACGAGCGCGCACAATGGCGCGCAGGCGATGCGGAACTTCGAACGCCAGACGATGGCGGACTTCGGCAGTGGGGCTGGACCAACGCATTGGAAGCTGACTCAAAACAGGCGAGCGCAGCCTTGCTTAGACGACAATGCTCTGCCAGGAAAATAGACGACAGCATTTACAATATTAAGAGGGCCTTCGAATCGAACCTCACCGATGCTATTGCCTTATGTATGGACGACAATCGTGAGATCGCTTCAACGTCTAGGATCCGTCCTCGGCAAACATACACAGCGACCATTGCTATCGGATTTCTCGAAACAGCGTTGGCACAGAACATATCCTACGAAAGAGCGATGAGGCATTCGACAGTGGGCATCTAATAGGCGATCTTCGGGCGGCCCTGGAGAGATGAACCTCAATGGATATTTTCAAATTAGCTCTAATTGAAGGGACGCGAGTTGCGCTCGAACTCGTTGGAGCGCCGACATCTCCACGATCTGGCGATCGCGGGTGCCGACGAATCCCTCTGGCGCTGGCTGCCAAGCGCCCACCATCTTCCTGGCTCCATGCTTTCGTTTGTTGAATTGGCCTTGACCGCCCGCGAGAGCAGGTTCGCAATGCCATTTGCTGTGATCGATCAGGCAACGAAAAAAGCCGTTGGTTCGACGCGCTACCACCACATCGAAACAGAGCATCGGCGCCTGGAAATAGGCGTCACGTGGATCGGCGTCGCGTTCCAACGGTCTCACATCAATACCGAAACCAAGCTGCTCCAACTCTGGTGCGCCTTCGAACTTCTGAAGGTCCGACGAGTCGAATTTAAAGCGGACGTCGACAATATGAAGTCACGCGCTGCAATTCTGCGCCTTGGGGCTACGCAAGAGGGCACATTCCGAAAGCACATGCTTTATCCGGACGGCCGAAACCGTGACAACGTGTATTTCTCGATCGTCGACCACGAATGGCCTCTGGTGCGCGCGCACCTCGAGACTAAGCTTGGGTATCCCGTTGTGCCTACGGTCAAAGAAGCGTCCACGGCGTGAGCGGCCCACCGTTTATTTTGCGGCAACTTGAGGAAGCGAGCGCGTCGGTCGGTCAAGCATAGAAGTTTGATGCTGCCAGCGTGTGTAAGATTCAATGGTGTTGACCAGAAGCATTGAAACGGTCATTGGGCCGACGCCGCCTGGCACGGGCGTGATATAGGAAGCTTTCGCTGCCACGCCTTCGAAGTCGACATCGCCAACCAGCTTCCCGTTCTTAAGGCGGTTTATGCCGACATCGATAACAACCGCGCCGGTGCGCACCATTTGCGGGATGATAAGATTGGGCCGTCCGGCAGCAACAATTAGAATGTCGGCGAGGAGCGTGAACTGCGCTAGATCCTTGGTTTTCGCGTGGCAGATGCAGACGGTCGCCTCGTGCTGCATCAGCATTAGCGCCATTGGCTTGCCTACAATATTGCTGGCGCCGACCACCACGACATTCTTGCCCTCAAGTGAGATGTGTTCGTGCTCCAGAAGCTTGACTACACCGTAGGGCGTACACGGCGGGAACACGATACCACCGACTACCAACGCGCCAACATTGTAGAGGTGGAAGCCGTCGACGTCCTTGTCTACAGAAATCGCGTGCAGAATGCGCGAAATATCGAACGAGGAGGGCAGCGGAAGCTGAACCAGAATGCCATGGACTTCCGCATTTTGGTTGAGGTCCTCAATCTTGTCGATCACTACCTGCGGGTCGGTGTCAGATGCGAAATCGAATCGAAATGACCGAATTCCGACGTCGGCGCAGGCGCGGATCTTGTTGCGCACGTAGACCTGCGACGCGGTATCCGATCCGACAAGGATGACCGCGAGGCCAGGCGGCTTGCCGTATCGCGCGACAATGCGTTTCACGCGTTCGCGGGACTCCGCGCAAATCTTCGCCGAAATCGCTAAGCCGTCGATGATCGTTGCCGTCACGTAAAACTCGTTCTATGCGTTCGAGCGAGGGAAATGGATTGGGCCGTCGCGACGTTGATGTGGGTAACATTGGTCATTCTTTAATGACGCGTTTTGAATAGGCGTCGATGAAATCTGCCGCAGCCTTACTGCCGCGGGCAAAGGATTTCATGGCTTCCTCGTGCAGAAGTCCCAAAGCCTGCATCTTGATTGCGTTGGCTTCGTCGCTTTCGGTAATGTTTTCGACCTGGCGCGGGCGCGGCAGATTGACATCGATGGATGCACGAACCTGCGTCGGTATGTTGGTCATAATTAGGATGCGGTCAGCTAGGTAAATCGCCTCGTCGATATCGGTCGTGACAAAAAAGGATGTGCGACGGAACTCGTCGTAAAGATTTGCATAATATTCCTGCATAAGTCGTTTCGTCATGGCGTCGAGCCCGCGAAACGGTTCGTCGAGGATCATCACATTCGGTTGGTTGATCATCGAGCGAGCGAGCTCCGCGCGCCGCTGCATGCCGCCCGAAAGTTGCGAGGGGTACTTTTTGCGGAATGCGGCGAGACCAACTTTCTGAAGCAGCATCTCGGCAATTTCACGCATCTGCGCGGTATCTTCGCCGCGTGCGCGCGGTCCGTACATGATGTTGTCGTAAGTGGACATCCACGGGAACAGCGCGGTTTCCTGGAACACCACGAGCCGGTCAACGCCAGGACCGGTCACCGGCTTGTCGTCGACGGTGATAGTGCCGCTGTTCGCGCGCTCGAAGCCGGCCAAGAGCCGGATGAGGGTACTCTTGCCGCAGCCAGACGGTCCGATCATCACCGTTAGTTTGCCGCGCTCAATGGTAAAACTACAGTTTTGAACGACCTGTTTGGCAAATCCCTCAGCCCCATAGGATTTGTTGACTTTATTCACGTTGACCTGGCTTCCGAGGGAGACAGGAGCGCTGGCGCGAAATGAAGAATCGCGAGGTATTTCTTGCATTACTGGTCCCGACTGTCTGTCAGCTTTCGCTGAGCCACGGAGTCATGATTACCCCCACCTTGCGCAGCACAGCGCTTGAAATGTATCCCGCGATCCCGATGCTGATCATGCCGGCGACGATCTGCGTGTAAGAGCCGCCGACGTAAGAATTCCAGATGAAGAAGCCCAATCCGCCGCCAGCTGCACCGCCCATGGAACCCGCACTGCCGCCGCCAGAAATCATTTCAGCGGCGACGACCACCGCCCAGGTGATGCCGACGCCGACAGTCGCGCCGACAACGATCGACGGCAACACGGCCGGGAGAATGATGCGCCGGAAAATGTCCCAAGTTGACGAACCCATCGAGCGCGCTGCTTGGAAATAGCGGACGTCAATCGACTGGGCACCGCCGATCACGTTGATGACGATCGTGAAGAACGCCCCGAGAAACGTCACGAACGCGATAGAGAGTTCTTGGGTAGGCCAGAAGATGATCGATGCAGGCACCCAGGCTAACGGCGGAATCGGCCGCAATAATTCGAAGACCGGGAAGGTGATTCCGTAGAATGTTCTGCTGACGGCCATCGCAAGTCCGAGTGGAATACCGACCAGCATAGCTGCAAAAAAGCCTTCGAACACGCGTAGGGTGCTCATGTAGGCGCTCTGCCAGAAGCTCGGCTCTTGCATAAGCCGGCCCATCTCCAACAAGACGGCCGTCGGCGGCGGAATCTGCGAAATCCATGGAAATGCAAATCCAAACCAAGTGACCGAACGTGACCCGGCTTCCCAGAAGATCAGAAATGCGAGGACGGCGACAATGCCCCGCCAAAACTCCTCGCCGGTGATGAACGCAGCCGCTTTCATCGTCCATCCGCAAATCCAACTCATTGATTAGCGCTCCTTCTCGCCGGCAGCAAAAGCTTTGATCGCCTCTTCGTGTACCGCCGCGGCCGTTTCGTCCATAAATTCCCGGAACCGCTTTGTCGTCAGAACGCCGTAGTTGCGCGGATGAGGGATATCGATGTCGAGAATTTTCTTTGGTTTACACGGCCTCGTCGTCATAATCACGACGCGATGGCCGAGAAAAATTGCTTCTTCAAGGTCATGCGTGATGAAAAAGATTGTCACGCGATTCTTGTAGAAGAGCTCCAGCAGCGCTTCGTGCATGACAGATTTGGTCAGCGAATTGAGCGCACGATAGGGCTCGTCGAGCAGAAGAATCTTCGGATCGTTCATTAGCGCACGAACGATCTCGACGCGCCGCCGCACACCAGAAGAAATTTCGCCCGGATAGTTGTCTTCTATCCCGCGCAATCCGGCGTCCGCCATCATGTCGCGGGCCTTTTCGTAAGCTTCAGTGCGGCTCAACCGACCCTGCATGATTGGTCCGAATGCAATGTTTTCGATAATCGTTTTCCAGGGAAACAGTGCGCCGTTCTGAAAGACAACAATGCGGTCGGGTCCGGGCTCTGCTTTGAGCTTGCTGGGGCCACAAAGCATCTCGTCATCGAGATAGATACTGCCACCCGACAGACTGTGAAAGCCGGCAATTGCATTAAGCAACGTTGTTTTGCCGCAACCCGAGGGGCCGACGACGACAGTGATCTCGCCGGGCGGCACGTCGAATGTGCAATGGTCGACGGCGAGGACGCCGGCGCCCTGCGCGCCATACATCTTGATGGCGTCAACGATGCGGACGCCGCCCTTCTGGACAGGACTTGTCTGCGCGGGGGTCCGCCCAAATTGCGTTGGCGAATAGGCCGGCAAATCCGGGTGCGCGCTCACCTGTCGCCTCCTAGCGCAAGTTCGCGCGTCCGCCATTTCATCATATAGGTTCCGATGAGCCGAATGGTGGCACTCGTGACGTATCCGACAATGCCTAACGTAATCATGCCGATGACGATCGTCGGATAGCGGACCATCGTGTAGGACGTATTGATAACGTAGCCGAGACCGTATTGCCCGGAAACCATTTCGCCAGCGACCAACGAGAACCAGGCGACGCCGACGGAAATCTGCAGTCCCGTGAAGATGAACGGAAGGGCTCCAGGAATGATGACGTGCCGGAACACCTGCCAACGTTTGGCGCCAAGGCAGCTTGCTGCGCGGATATACGACACGTCGATAGATTCGACGCCAAGCATGGTGTTCAACGCGGTGGCGTAGAACGATGCCAGGAACGTCAGAAATATGACGGGGGTCTCGGATCCCCGAAACATAACGATCGCAAGTGGTACCCAGGCAAGCGGCGGCACCGGCCGCAACAATTCGAATACCGGGAAAACGTACTGCTTAAATCGTGGCGACCATCCCAAGAACAGCCCAAGGGGGACGCCTATCATGGTTGCCAGGAAGAATGCGATCGCGATACGACGTGTGCTGACCCAGATGTGGAGGTAGTACTCCGGCGTAAAAATCGACAAGCCGTAAGTCGGATCCTTGCTGAACCACTCGGTTATGACTTGTGTTGGCCCCGGCATTTCCGCAAAGCGCGGCAGCTTCCACACCTCAACGGACAGATACCAGAATCCGAGAAATCCTGCGAAACCGATCAGCATCAGATACGGGCGCGGGCTTTTCAGCCACAGCGATATGCGATGCAACGTAAGTTCCCAGGACGTCGCGTTGCGTCCCGTGTCGCCGCTCATCGCCGCCGGGGCGTTGATGGCGCGGTAATCGGATATTTCAGTTTCGCTCATGTCGAGATATTTCACCCCGGCTCCGCGCCTTGGTGGCGCGGAGCCCGTTGAAGTCGGATACGACGATGATCACTTGCCGGTATAAGCCGAGGCCGGCAGCGCTTTGACCTCACCGACCGGCGCCTTCAGGCCGCGGGCCTTGAGGATATCGTCGGTGAATTTCGACATGATGGCTTCGGGCCGGATCTCGGACTTGATGCTCTTGATCTCGACCAGAAACTTCGAGGCCTTCTGGATGAGATCTCTGGCCTCCGGGGTGAAGCCATAGGCGAGCGTGATGCGGATATCGGTGCCGCCCTCGGATTTGGCGGTTTGGCCGAAAGCCGAAGCCCACAGCGCTTTCTCCGGGAAACCGGTCGTTTGGCCGGCCGCCATCTGCGCGATGGCCATAGCGTTTTTGGAATCGGCGAAGAAGAGCTCCGCGTCCAATTCGGCTTCAAGCCACGCCTTGACGACATCGGGCCGCTGTTCGATCAGCGCCTGCGGCATCACCATGAAGCCGCCATCGCGCTCGTTGACCGATGCGCCGCTGGCGACTCTGCCGTGCGAGATTTTCCTGGACGAGCCGTGATGCGGTCGGCTCCCAGATCACGGCTGCATCCAGCTTCTTCGCGCGGAAGCCGCTGGTGATGACCTCGATGCTCTGGTTCAGATATTCGGACGGCTTGATTTTCTTTTCCTTGAAGACGGCTTGTGCGAACCGATCCGTGCAGCTGCCCTTCGGTACCGCGACCGTCTTGCCGTCCAACCACTTCAGCGCCTCATCGGGCGATTTGAACTGCGGCGCATCAGTGCGCGTGAGGAAGATATTGCACTGGTCGTAGCCGAGGCCGAGCACGGATACCATGCGGACATCGCGCACTTCGGAATGACTGGTGGACACGATCCCTGGCATGTCGCCGACATAACCGACGTCGACCTTGCCGGCGAGCATGCCGTTGACGATGATTGCGCCTTGCAGGCCAATCTGGAAGGTAACAGTCGAGCCTTTCGGCAGATACTTTTCGTAAAACTTCTTGTCCCGCATCACTACGCCGGTCCATGACTTGGTGTAGTAGGGCTGATAACCGATCACGAGCTCGATCGGGTCGCCCGGCTTCCCATAGTCTTTTGTTGCGGCCGCGGTCGCGGGGCTTGTCGTCCCAAGGAACGCGACAACTGAAAAGAGAGCAATAGCCAATAGTCCAAGCGCCCACTCAGCCATACCAAAGCAACTGACGCGCGCGGGATAAACCCGGCAAGATCTATGACGCATTGCAACCTCCCCTGTGATGTTTTCTTGTTAGAGACCCAAATGCTTCCGATTTTCTCTTTGATTTGTCGCACGAGTTCTGACGGCGGCCTGTCCCAACGACTTGTCCAGTGTGCGGAAATAGCGACGGCCGTGCGGTTGCTTTTCCTGTCGCCTTTCCATCGCCTTGGCTTCATGGGCACCAGTGTGCATTTTGTCCCCAGGAATGCCTAACGATATCCGCCCGGTCGGCGCCCCGTTCCCAAGGTCGAGCACCAGCATGCCAGCAGGAATTATTTGGGAGAAAATCGTTCTTCCTAATCGGACAATAGAGCCACGCTATGAATGATTTAGTGCTGGCAGAACACTGCATTTTCAGACACGCTGGGCCGCCAGGATAGCGCGCGACCGAACGAAAATGGAACCTTTTCAAGCGCTGGTACCCCCTCGCTCAATCTATTGTTAGATAAGAAGTTTCGATCTAATCGGTCTGGCAATTGTGGCGTCCTGGCTGATATTATCAAATACATAATGTTGCCGTTATAGGTTCATCTCAGCCCGGATTTTTCTGCAGGAGCAATCGCAGTGGCAGCGAAGAATCATGATCAATGGCTCGCTGAGCCAAAATTGAAACGAAATGAATGGGTGGATAGCCGAATCTACTCCGACCCGCAGATCTTCGAAGAAGAGCAGGAAAAGATCTTCAGGAAGGCCTGGGTTCCGGTCTGTCACGAATTCGAGTTGCCAAATGCCTACGATTTCCGCACCACGTCGATCGCGCGTGAGCCAGTCATCGTTTGCCGTGGCCCGGACAATGAAGTTCGCGCCTTTCTCAATGTATGCCCGCATCGCGGCATGATCATCGAGCGGCGTCCGTCCGGCAGTTTCCTCGAAGGCCAACCCTCGGGAAATCCGAAGCGTATGACCTGCATGTTCCATGCGTGGCAGTACGACATGCGCGGGAATTGCGTCTATATCAGCCGCGAAAAGGAAGGCTTCCAGGAGCGCTTGTGCAAGGAAGACGTCGGGCTACGCCGACTGCGCTGCGAGGTGAAGTTCGGAGGGTTTGTCTGGGTCAATCTTGACGACCATCCGAAGGTATCGCTCGAGGAATGGGCCGCGCCGGCGTTCGAGTGCCTGCGCAAGTCGCTCGATGCCGAACCGTTGGAAGTATTCCACTATCACAAGGCGATCGTGAACGCGAATTACAAGCTGTGGCACGATACCAATTGTGAATTTTACCACGACTTCATGCATTACCATAACCGCGTAACCGGCTTTAACGACGCGTACTTTGCCCGCAAGAACGAAGCCTTTGATCACGGGCACATCGTCGTTGGCACGTTCGAGGTGAATTATGAGAAGTATGAAGGGTTCGACAGCCGGGCCGCACTTTCATTCCCTCATCTACCGCCGAACCAGTGGTATATGATCGATATGTTTCCTGGAATGAACTTCAACCTGCGCGGGTCCGCGTTGCGTTGCGATATCGTGACGCCGCTTGGTCCCGACAAAGTCATGATCGAATTCCGGGGCCTCGGCCTCAAGCGCGATACACCCGAAGAACGGCAGACCCGCGTCAATCACCATAATTCGATCTGGGGCCCTTTTGGCCGAAACCTACACGAAGATCTGATCGGAGTGCAGGGCCAGGGAACGACCATGCTGACCGGTTCAGAGCCTCGTCGGCTCCTCCATGGCCGTCACGAGAACCAAACGATTCATGATGAGAATGGCATGCGGCACTATTACGAAGAGTGGGGCCGGTGGATGAATCGGATGCCGAGCAAGCCTGAGCAACCGTTCTCCGAAGCCATCTCGGTTGCCGCCGAGTAGCCGAATGCTTTCGATCGGGAATATGACCCGCCGATCAAGGTTTGTAAGTCACTGGTAGGCGCGCTCAAGCGCGCCCCGGATGACGCCGGCGGGGCAAGTTTTTAATTTCGAGTGGGGATCAGCAGTGGACGCTTCTGCTCTCGTTCGTGACACCATCTATCGATCGACAATTCTGCTCGATCAACAGGACTGGAACGGCTGGCTCGCCCATTGCGGCGACCAGTTTCAGTATGCGATCCGGTCCTGGAGCCCCGAAATCAACAAGGACGTCACCTATCTTGCGCTCGACAGGAGCGGTCTCGCCAACATGGTCAAGCTCCTGCCCAAGCACAACACCGATCATTCACCGTTGACGCGGCACACGTCCGTCTACACCATCGATGTTAATAGTGAGGCACATTCGGCCAAGGCGATCAGTTCGGTTGTTGTCTATCAAAATCTTCTCGATGGCATCAATTCGCACATCGACGCTGGAGAGAGTCGTCTTTTCCTGGTGGGCAAATATATCGACACCTTCACGATAGAAAACAACAAAGCGACTTTTCTCAGCCGCGAAGTGAGAATTGAAAACCGCCGACTCGACAAAGGTTCACATTGGCCGATCTAGAGGTTCGCATTGGCCGATCAGATGGCGTGTTTTGGGCATGGCGTGATGCTTGCAACAGACAATAAAAGATGCCGGAAATGCAGTGGAAACGTATGTGCGGGGCGAACGAGGTCGCTGAGAATTCAATCAAGAAATTCGATGTCGACGGCGTCCCCATCCTGCTGGTTAATTATGGCTCGGGCTATCGTGCTATCCCCCCGATCTGCCCGCATATGGAAGAGCCGCTAGAAGAATCCGGCGTCGTCGTGCGCTGCATCCTGACGTGCACGAAGCACCTTTGGGCCTGGAATCTCAGTACACTTGAAATGCAGGGCGAAACGGAACGGCCGCTCAAGACCTACGAAGTCAGGCAAGAGAACGACGCAATCTTCGTAAATGTCGAAGTTGAACTGGTCTACGAATTCGACTCTGAGGAAGATGACGACGCCGATTTCTTCAAGTAGCGACTGTTGTCAAAGCTGATGAAAATCGCAGTTCAGACCAAAAGCGGAGAAGCCGCCTTTCAATGCGGCGATCGGGAAACAATCCTGCACGCTGGCCTTCGGCAGGGTTTTGGGCTTCCGTACGAATGCGCTACCGGGACCTGCGGGACATGTCGTGCGCGCATCGTGAGCGGGGACGTCGATATGCGCTGGAAGGAAGCGCCGGGTGCCGCGCGGCTGAAGCCGGAAAAAGGCGACATTTTGATGTGCCAGACGTGGGCACGATCCGACTGCGTAATAAAGGTGCCGTCTGAAATCGCAATTAAGGAGACATCGCATCCCGCTTCGCGCCACGGTATCATTCGTAATATCCGCAAAATGACGAAGGATGTGGCTCGATTTGATGTCCATTTGTCGGCGCCAATGCGCTTCGAAGCCGGTCAATTCGTTGTTGTCGAATCGGCGGATCTGACGGGCGGGCGCGCTTATTCGATGGTTAATTTTGATACAGAGGTGGACCGGATCGAACTGGTCCTGAAGCGCAAGCAAGGGGGCCGGTTCAGCGATTGGCTGTTCGATGAGCGACAAGGCGATCCGGATGTCGCGGTATTCGGTCCGCTTGGCCACGCCGTGTTCCGCCCGCAGGAAAGCAAGAACATCGTCTGCATCGCGGGCGGTTCGGGAATTGCTGGCATGATGTCGATTCTCGAATGTGCTCTCAAAGCGGATTATTTCCGCGGCCACAAGGGCGCCGTCTTCTTCGGTGTTCGCACCTTGAAAGATACATTTTATTTGGAGCCGCTGGCACGTTACGTCGAAGCGTCGCACGGCAACCTCGAGGTTACGATCGGCTTGTCTGACGAATCAGTGGTGGCGACATCGCATGCCGACTTCCCGGCTCTCAAGCTCGCGAACGGAATGGTTCACGAGATCGCCGCCGCAATGGCCGGTCGCTACGACGATGCAATCGCCTATGTTGCAGGGCCGCCGATCATGGTGGATGCTGCGATCCGCGTTTTGATTGCCGGCGGCGTGGCGACCGGGGATATTCGATATGACAAGTTCAGTTGATAATGCCGTAAAATCCGCGATTGATCTCGCGCGATGGCATTTCGTCGAAGCGGGCGATTTGAAAGCTCTGGCGAAGGCGCGGAACGAGGCGATCAATATCGTGCAATGGTTGGCGCGGATCGCGAATAGCTTTGTCACGGCGCGCGCGCCGAAAGACCGCGTTCTGCTCGCCTTTCGTGCTGCGGATGCGGCCTTCGTCACCAAGACATTCGCCAACGGGCTGTCGCTCGAAATGCGGCTGCCGAGTCTTGAACTGCAATTTCTCGAGAACGGCCGGCCGGCGCCGCATACCCTCGATCCGGAGGAGCATTCCCCCGCGGAAGCTGAGGCGTGGCTGCTAGTAGAACTGCTCCATCGCGGGGTCGACCGCACTAAATTCAGGAAAAAGCTTCCTTACACCATTCCCAACTTGATGACCGGAGATGCCGAGTATTACTCACCTCGATCGTGTCAGGAGGGCCTAGCGCAATTAATGGCATGGTTTCAGAACGCCGTCGGAGTTCTGGATGCCGCGGGCAGCGTGTCCGGTGCCGGTAAGGCCGGCATCGTCTGCTGCCCACAAACGCTGAGCCTCTCGTGCGCTACGGCAACCGGACCGACATTTGCGGATTTCGGCTTCTCGCTGGGTGACGGGCAAAATCGCGAGCCGTTCTTCTTCCGAGCCGCGCGCGCGCCGAACAGGTCGGCTATCGGCGACGGCCGCGCAGTTCTGACCGCGTCTATACTGCTGGCGGAAAAAGATCCGGCCGCGGCGGCGAGACGTTTCGTGGCAGCCGTGGCTGACTGAGGTCCAGTGCGCGGCTGGGGCTTTATGCGTAGGTCATACGCATGCTTGTATTTTTGCGCTTCCTGGTCGGGCCATCGTAGATGGCGGGATGATCGCCTTCGAGCCTTTTGCGTAGTTCGCCCGACTTGTTCAATTTCCGCACAATGGAAACGAAGGCATTGGCCATTGGCAGGACGATCTCGCCTTCGGTCCAGAAAAAGCCTACCTCCTGGCTGACGATCGGATCGACAAGCGGCAGTGCGCGAGTTCCGCGGTGCAATCCCGGCGCGTGTACAAAATGCGATGGAATAATCGTACAAAGCTCGGTAAATTGGACTTGAAACATCAAGTGTAGAATTGATTCAGATTTCGACCTGGGCTACTGGCTTGCACCCAACACTCGCGAACACCTGGTCGACGAACCGTCGCTCATGCATCGAAGGCCTTAACATCGCCAGCGGTAGCTGCGCAGCTTCCTTCCACGTGATCGTTTTCCGATTTTGGAATACCGGCGTATCGGGCACTAGAAGGCTCAATTGTTCAGTATAGATGGGCAAAGTGTTTTTGCGTCCAAGATCTGCTTTGTCGAGATAGGTCAGCGCGACGTCGAGCGCGAAGTTGTTAAGTCCGAGTTTCATCGCCTCATTGCCGATGAATTGAACATCGACACGCAGACCAGGATATTTGTCACGAACGATCTGGAGCATGAATGGAAGCACGGGAGACATAGAAGGCATCGCGCCCATGCGCAAATGCCCTGTCAGGTCGTTCTTCATAATCGCGACTTCTTTCCGCATCGCGTCGCAATGCGCCAACACGGCGCGCGACCAGATCGCGACGCGTTCGCCTTCTGCCGTCAGCCCTTGAAAGCGTTGGCCGCGGCCGCGAAGAAAGATTGGCACGCCGAGCTCGAGCTCGAGTTGTTTGATACCGCTGGAGAGACTCGGTTGCGTGACATTGCAACGTTGAGCGGCACGGCCGAAGTGACGCTCTTCCGCGACGGCGACCAAATAACGAAACTGTCTGATGAACATGTCGACAACTCGAAGGAATGGTGAAGCGGCTCGGCTACAATAACGCAATTTTGGGAATAGACGACACTTATCAACATCGAGCGATACGTTAAGCCCCACGTTTGATGCGATGCAAAAAAATTGTTGTGCAGAGCAGCATCAAGATGAGGTTTTTAGGCAAGGGTGGGGTAACGCGGTGGGAATTTCGGAACTGATATGGATTGTGCTTGCTGGGGATCACATCCGGCCTGATGATCGGATGCATCGGCATCGGTGGCGTCATTCTGGTGCCGGCGTTAGTGTTTCTTGCGGATGTGCCGATCCAGGTCAGCATTCCGGCAGCCATGATGGCGTACATTTTGTCGGGCCTCGTGGCGACGGCGGTGTTCGCACGCAACAAATCAATTCGCTGGAGAATGGCGAGCATGGTTGTGCGTGGGCGCTACGCCGACGGCATTCGCCGGAGCGTGGGCGGTGAGTGTCGTCAACCCACGGTTGCTGGAAGTTTTCCTTGGGCTTCTGACGTTTTTGTCGGGGCTCAATGCGCTGAGAACGCAAAATGCGTCCGACGTGCCTGAACGCGTCGTTTCTAACACAATGCTTGTCATTGTCGGCGGGGTAACCGGGTTTCTATCGTCGATCAGCGGGACGGGTGGACCCGCTGGTGCTCGTGCCGATCATCATTTCGATGAGCGTGCCGGTGCTCGTCGCTGTAGGATTGAGTCAGGTTATTCAGGTTCCCGTTGCGATTGCCGCAACATTCGGAAATGTTCTCTATGGACAGCTTGACCCGGTATTGGGCGGCGTCCTTGCTGTGGCCCTAACTGTCGGATCCTGGTACGGGGCAAAGCTTGCACATGTGGTGCCGCGCGCGACCTTACGTTGGATCGTTTCGGTTGTACTTGTGATTGTGGGCGGCTTAATTCTTGGCAATGTCATTTGGCGTCTAGCGAGGTGACCGCACCGATGGCGCTCAAAGGCTTCGCACTGACGTACGACTTCGGTGACGCCGCAGCCGAGGCGCGGGCGTGCCGCACGGATTGCGCGCTATTCGACTTCTCGTTCCTGGAATGCGCGAGGCTGGAAGGTCGACGCGCGCGAAGCGTCCTTGAGGCTTTCACGGGGCGACCGATGGTCGCCCTGCGCGAGAATGAGATCTTCTACGCGTTGCGTACCGGGCCCACCGGGGAGGTTGCCGCCGACTGGACTGTTTGGAGAACGGGTGCAGAGGGTTTCGAGGTGATGAGTGGGCGCCGTGAGGATGTCTTGGATTTACTGGCTTGCGCGAGCCCGGGCGTTGAAGTCGTCGATGCGACAACGGGTAGAGCGGTTTTTGCCGTACAGGGTCCGGGCGCACTCGATGTATTGCGTAAACTCGGCGATGTGCGTCCGATCGAGTTCCTTAGATACTTCACGTTTGGCCGAGCACAGCTAGCCGGCATAGCCTGTACGATCGGCCGGCTCGGCTTTACCGGCGAGGCAGGATTCGAGATCATCGTCGAGCGCCGGCGCGCGTCCGACCTTTGGCAGGCGCTGTCCGCTCGTGCGGCGCCCGCGGGGTTTATAGCGGCCGACTTACTTCGCATCGAGGCGGGATTTGTATTGTTCACTAATGAGTTCCGTTTGCCGATTTCTGCTCGCGAAGCCGGACTCGAGAAATTCGGCCGGCCCACGGATCTACAAAAGCCCGAAATCAGGCTTGTTTCGTTTCGCGCCAAGGCGGACCAGCTTTCATATCCTTGGCAGCCATCGCATGACCTCCAACGCCCGCTCGGGCCGGGAACGATAGCGGTGACGTCAGCCTGTAAGAGCATCGTGGCCGATGGAATTCTCGGCCTCGGCTACGTGGTGACTGGAACGGTGCCCGGGACCGCACTGAAAAACTCCTCGGGCACGTTTCGCGATATCCATCTCACGTCGAAACCATTCTACGATATCGCGAAACGACGCCCGCGCGCGCCCTGGCGGTAGTCGAGCAGCCGGTACCTCCGGTGTAATGGCCTTCATAGCCAAGGGCGAATATAAGATAGTTTGTGCATATTTGACTGGCTGTATGGCAAAGTGCCCCATGTCACCGCATGCGAATGCGGTCGGGCGGTGCATGCCGCTCTCGGCCTCTCCCACGTAATAAAACAACTTAGTTAGTGAGGGGAATAAATTATGGCTGAGGCAGCACCGGCACGAAAAAAAGTCACCATCAATACACTGATGGCCAAAATGAAAAAGGGCGAGCCGATCACGCAGCTTGCCGCCTATGATTATCGTACCGCGGTCATTGCTGACCGCCTCGGCATGGACATCCTCTGCGTCTCCGATACCGGCGGCATGATCCTGTTCGGCCACAAGAGCACAGTCTCGGTGAGCTTCGACGAAGTCATGATGATGTCGAAAGCGATCGACCGTGGTTCCAAGTTCGGTCTGCGCATGGTCGATATGCCGTACTGGAGCTTCCACGTATCGCCGGAGCAGGCGGTGGAGAACGCGGGCCGCTTTGTGCACGAGGCTAATGCTGAAGTGATGAAGTGCGAAGGCAACAAGTATCACGCTAGGAACATCGAGGCGATCGTGCGCGCCGGCATTCCGGTGCAGGGCCACATCGGCATCACGCCGATGCGCATGCCGCAACTCGGCGGCTTCGTTGCGCAAGGCAAGACCGCCAAGCGCGCCAAGGAGATGGTCGAAGACGCCAAGGCATTTGTCGATGCCGGCTGCTTCTCGATCCTGTGCGAAGTGACGACGTCGGAAGTTGCCGAATATCTGGCGCAGACGCTGCCCGTACCGGTCATCAGCCTCGGTGCCGGCAACTGCGCGCACGGCGTCCACATTATCTCGTCGGATCTTTTCCACCTTTGGGAAGAGCACGTGCCGCGCCACTCGCGCATCTACACCGACCTTATACCGATCATGGAAGACGTGATCTCACGCTACATGAAGGACGTTGTTAATCGCGCCTATCCAGCCGAAAAGGAAACGGTCTTCATGAGCCCCGAAGAGTGCCTTGCTTTCGCACAAGACATGAAATGGGAACGTAAGGTCGACGAATTGCGGTCCTCCCAGAAGAAGACCGCTTGATCTCCGCTGCGGCTTTCAAGCGCTGCCGCAGGACTTAACGGGGACCGATAACGGCGCCACCGCCACCGTGAGGTGGCGGCAATCGCTATTACAGGGGGTTCTGTTGGGCGGCGCTAGATTCGATGTTCCGTTTTGCAATGGATCACGGCGGATTTGGTCGGACTACAAAGCCGAACAAATCGAATGGCTGTTTGAAAGCGAGCCAAGCGATTGCTGATCTACCTACCTATTGCCGACCTGCCTTTGAATATCTTCGTCCTGTTGGCAACAGGGCTGGCCGTCGGCTTTGTGTCCGGCATGTTCGGCGTCGGCGGCGGCTTCTTGATGACGCCGTTGCTAATCTTTCTTGGAATTGGTCCCGGTGTCGCGGTCGCAAGCGTCACGAGTTATATCACGGCGTCGTCGTTCTCGGGCGCCCTGAGCTACTGGCGAAGACGCGCAATCGATTTTCCGATGGCGATGTTACTGATGGCGGGAGGTTTGCTTGGTACCTGTTGTGGTGTCTGGATATTCACGACACTGCAGTCACTGGGACAGCTCGATCTGCTGATTGCCTTTTCCTATCTCATCATGCTCTCCGCTGTCGGCACTCTAATGGTCGCGGAAAGCGTCCGCAGTATTGCCCGCCAACGCCAGAACAAACCGAGCCTACTGCGGCGTCCCGGCGCACACACCTGGATTCACGGCCTCCCGTTCAAAATTCGATTTAAGCGATCAAAAATCTACGTTTCTCTTGTCCCGATTTGGGCAATAGGCTTCGTCATCGGCGTTGTTGGCGCCGTGATGGGCGTTGGTGGTGGATTTGTCCTGGTGCCGATGCTCATCTATTTCCTGCGCGTTCCAACCGCCACAGTCATTGGAATCTCCGCAGTGCTGACCAGCGCAACCATGGCGCTGGCTACTGTCATGCACGCGCTGACAAACCACCTGCTTGATGCGGTTCTCGCGCTTGTATTGATGGTTGGCGGCGTCATAGGCGCGCAATTCGGCGCCCGCGCAGCACAAAACATGCCCGCCGTGAGGCTTCGGTTGCTATTCGGCTTTCTCATCTTAGCTGTCGGTTTACGATTTGGATACGAGCTGGTTGCGCGGCCAGGAAACTTGTACTCGATCCACGCAATGGGAATGAAATTGTGATCGCGCCATTGCACTTTGCCGCGGTCAGCATGATCGGGCTTGCTCTGCAGTGCTCCTTCGCTACTGCGGAGGAGTTGATTTCGACAATAGCGCCAAACATAATTTCGATTAATTCCAATTTCAACGGAAGCACCATCGTCGTTTTCGGCGCGATCAAGACTGGCGGCGCGCCGCCGCGCACCTACGATGTAGTCGTCACGGTGTCCGGACCGCGCCAAACTGTCATGGCGCGCCGCAAGGAACGCGTTGCCGGAATCTGGATCAACAAAGGCAGCCGTACCTTTGCCAATATTCGCTCATTTCTCGGTGTATTCGCCAATCGGCCGTTCGAGGCGATTGCAAGCGCGGATACGCTGCGTCAGCAAGGAATCGGATTGAAGAATGCGGTGTTCGAGCAGAGTGTTAAAGAAAGCAATCCTTATCTGACCAATCTCGTCAAGATCCGGATCGATGAAAAGCTCTATATGGAGCAAGCGCGGGCGGTGACGTTCCTCGGTTCGACAGTATTCCGGGTTGATATCCCGCTGCCGCAGAGTGCGCTGGTTGGCGACTACAATGTCGATTTGAAGCTCTTTTCGAGTGGTGTCGTGGTCGCACAAACATCGTCGACATTTAACGTCCTGAAAGTCGGCGTTGAGGCCTTCGTGGTCAAAGCCTCGCTCGATTATAGCTTCTTGTACGGATTGGCGACGACGGCCATGGCCCTGTTGACGGGCTGGCTCGCATCAATCGCATTCCGCAGAGATTGATCGACGAGCAATTCGAAATGAAAATAGGCATAATTATTCCGGTGAATGAATATATTGGGGGATTTGTCGGGTCTCAAACGCTTTCGCTTTGAGATTGGAATGGAAAAAATACAGTCGCGGCGGCCGGGTTGGCGATGAAGTCATACTGCGCATGCGAGGTCCAAGTATGCCGCGAGCCATGGAATGAATTCGCCGGCTTGATCCTAGCGCATTCAACCGTCTCGAGCCGGCTCAGAAAATTTGGTGATAATCTTCAGGAATGCCTGCGCTGCTTTGGACTGATACCGATCGCGATGACGTAGGACGAGGAAAGGGCGAGTCGGTAATTGGAATGCCACTGCGACAAGCGTGCCGGCACGGAGCGCAGCCTCTACCACGAGTTCCGAGATTGCGGTTACGCCGGCGCCTGCCTCTACTGCGGCGCGCACCGCCTCGTTCGTCGGCAGTTCGAGTGTCATCTTCAGCGCGCTTGGCGACACGCCGCCGCTGCCAAGTGCCGCCTCGAACTCCGAGCGCGTACCCGAGCCCGGTTCGCGCAGCACCCAATCGCCCTCGACAAGGTCTCGCTCGGTCAGGCGCTTTTTATTCGCCCAGGGATGGTCGGCGCCGACGACGATGGTGAGCCGGTCCTGACCGATCATGCTCTGCTGGAGCGCGGGATCCTCGACGCGGCCTTCGACGAAGCCGAGCTCGGCGGTGCCGTCGATCACGGCCTTGGCGGTTTGCGCGGTATTGCCGACCGCGAGCTTGATCTCGATCTGCGGATAGGCGCTGCGGAAGGCAACCAGCCGGGGCGACAGCCAATAGCTGGCGATAGTCTGGCTGGCATGGACACTGAGCGTGCCGCGTCCGAGACCGCTCAGTTCAGACAGCGCGAGCTCGGCGGCCGCTGCGCGGGCAAGAACCGCGCGAGCTTCGCCCAGGAACAACCGGCCCGCCTCGTTCAACTCGATGCGGCGGCCGACCCGGTCAAATAGCGCAACGTCATAGCGCGCTTCGAGCGCGGCAATGGCGGCGCTGACGGCCGATTGGGTCAGCCGCAGCGCCTCGGCGGCACGGGTGACATGTTCGCATTCGGCGACTGCGGCAAAGATACGAAGCTGCTCAAGCGTCATGCCTCAAGAATAGGTGGTAAGCTTCACCAACACGAGCGCGAAAATGGAGATAAAGGCCCAGGCCGCCGCGGCCAGCAGCAGCGGCTTCAGGCCCTCGGCCCTGAGCTTGCGGAAATCCGTCGCGATGCCCATAGCGGCCAGCGCCATGGAGAGCAAGAAGGTTGTGCCAATGACGATCAAGGCCTTCGGGGCGACCGGGATGGTGACGACGCTGTTGAGGATCACCATGGCAATGAAGCCGAGCACGAACCACGGGATAGCCGGCGCGGCGCGGGACGCGGATGGATCGGTGGCGTGAGTGGCCCGCCGCACGGCGACGATGCCCAGTATGATGACGACAGGCGCCAGCATCATGACGCGGGTGAGCTTGGCCACGGTCCCTATCTCGCCGGAACGAGCGCCGTCCTGGAAGGCGGCTGCAACCACCTGCGCGATCTCATGGATTGAAGCGCCACTCCACAGGCCGAAGGCGGCCGGGCTCAGATGCAGCAGTCCCGGCAGCAGCGGATAGAGCAACATCGAGAGCGAGCCAAACACCGTTACGCAGGCCACGGCATAGGCGACGTCCTCATCGCTGCCGCGCGTCACCGTATTGGTCGCGATCACGGCCGAGGCGCCGCAGATCGAGGTGCCGGCGCCGATCAGCTCCGCCAACTTGGCGTCGACGCCCATCACGCGGCCGAGCCATATGGTGAAGGCGAAAGTCGCAAGCAACGTCGCCACGATGACACCGACGCCGGCGAGACCGACCTGCGTGACCTGCGAGGCCATCAACTGCAGACCGAGCAGGATAATGCCGAGCCGCAGCACGCGTTTCAGGCTGAACCTGACGCCGGGCTTGGCCCAAGCGGGTGTGCCAAAGACGTTATGAATCGTCATGCCGATTAGTGTGGCGAGGATCATGGGGCTCAGAATCGCCACGCCTGGGATGCTGCGAAGCGCGAAGGCGAGCCCCGCCACCCCCGCCGTCAGCAAGAGGCCGGGAACGACCGCGAGAGCGCCGTCGCGGGCCCGCCCGGCGAATTGCGCAACCGGCGCATTGGTGACGAGAGTGACTTCGCTCATACTGGGGCTCCTTTTCGGGCCCAATATATTGCGTTGCAATCCCCAAATATAACTTATTATTGTTGTATTATTGATCGATATAATCGATTGAACGCCGCGCCGATCACCGGCCGCGCGCAACCATTTTCAGCGGTGCCGTGCGGCAACTACGACGTCGCGGAGGACATTGATCTCGAACTCCGATTCCTGGAGGCGCAGCGCCAGCGTGTCGCGGATCGACAAGATGCCGAGCACGCGGCCGGCTTCCACCACGGGCAGATGGCGAAACCCGTTCAATCGCATCAGGTCCTGGGCAGCCTGCATGCTGTCATCCGGTCCGCAACTGATGACCCGCGTCGTCATGACGTCGCGCACCCGCATATTGCGCAGGTTGCCCGGCTGCGTTGCGAAGCTACGCACTAGATCGCGTTCGGAGATAATGCCGACCATGCCAGTCGGCATCTTGCAGACCGGCATCGCGCCAATTCTATTCGCGTGCAAGAGCTTTGCGGCGACCTCCAAAGTATCGTCCGGCTTGCACGTCACCAACCGCTGCTGCGCGCTCTTGAGGAATTCACCAATCTTCATTTCATCCCCCTGGTTTTATTTCTTAATGTTTTTGCTTTTGGCAGGCGCTCGCGATCCCGATCGCCCGGGCTTCCGCACAATTCAGTTTATTACGCGCCGCCTTTCTTCGCCAGCTCCACGGGGCTTGCGCGGATTGAATATTGTGGTCGAGTGCGGCGCCATTGAGAAAACTAATCGAACGAAACGTTCGCTTGCGTGAATGAACGCTGTCTCGCGCGCGAACTTGTTTTGCTTTGCGCCTGCTGGTGCAACAATTCGAATGATTGCAAGCGGGTACCCTGTCGGGTATCGTGACGGTCAAAATTAAGGCTCATGGGGGGAAACGCCGGCCAATGTTCACCAGTAATCCATTCGCCGAACTTTCGGCGTCCGTCCCACCTATCGTTATGCAGACATACGTCGTTGTGATGGCCCTCTTGGTCGCGGGTGCCACGGTGTTCGACATCGTGCATAAAAGGAGTGCCAAGTACTTCTTCAGCAACTGGCGGGATTCCAAGAAAAAAGCGAAGCAGCATGTCGGCGGCGGAGAGATGATTTTGATCGCGGTGCAGGCCGCCGTGGTTGATGTCATGGCTTCGGGTGAATTCTGCAATATGCGGCGGCGGCTCGCGCATCTGCTCGGCATGTACGGCTTCGTGATCTACGTCGTTACTACAGCGATCATGGTTTTCGCCTATCCGACGCCCGCGATGCCGACGCCTAATGCGCTGACGACGCTTTGGTACATCGGCGCGCTGATGGTCTGCCTCGGCGGCTACTGGTTCTGGTTCTTCATCCGTGTTGACGTCACTGCGGAAGGTCAGTCGCCGTTCCGCTTTATGCGCGCCGACCTGTTCATCGTCACGCTGGTCCTGGGCACGACCTTCGGTCTGATCTGGGCGTGGCTGCAGCATGCGGGCAACACGGCTTGGGCGACCGTGTTCCTCGCGCTCTACCTCATCGACACCACGGTGCTGTTCGTATCGATCCCGTGGTCGAAGTTCTCTCACATGTTCTTCAAGCCGGCCGCGGCTTTCGAGAAGAGAGTATCCAAGGCCAATGGCTCGGCGCAGAATTTGCCGACGCTGACCCGCGATGATCCCGAGCAACAGAAAAGACACTCCATGGAGTTGTTGCGGAGCGCGCCGATGCAAATGGGACTTGGCATCAAGCGCGAAGCGCCCCGCCACTATTAAAACTCAGCCCGCAAGATCTATAGGATCAGATAAGGAGCCGGACTAATGCCTACCTTCGTCTATATGACAAGGTGCGACGGATGCGGACATTGCGTCGACATCTGTCCCTCGGACATCATGCACATCGATCCGACCTATCGCCGCGCCTACAACATCGAGCCAAACATGTGCTGGGAGTGCTACGCCTGTGTCAAGGCATGTCCGCAGAACGCGATCGATGTACGCGGATATGCCGACTTCGCACCGCTTGGTCATAGCGTTCGCGTCATACGCGACGAAGAGAAGGGCACCATCGCCTGGAAGGTCAAATACCGGAACGGCACGGAAAAGAATTTCCTGTCGCCGATCACGACCAAGCCTTGGGGGCAGGCGATCCCTAAGCTCGCAAATGTTCCTGGGCCCACCAAGGAAATGCGCGACAGCCAGATGCTTTACAACGAGCCAAAGTGGATCCGCATGGATGAAGGCGGTTTGCATACCCTTCAGGCAGCCGGTCTCAAGCTGAAGAAAGGCGTGTATTACTGATGGCTTACAAAACGATCGTCGAAGACAACATCGACATCCTGGTCGTCGGCGCGGGCCTCGGCGGCAGCGGTGCCGCCTGGGAGGCCAGATTCTGGGGTCAGGACAAGAAGATCGTCATTGCCGAGAAGGCAAATATCGATCGCTCCGGTGCGGTCGCCCAGGGTCTGTACGCTATCAACTGCTATATGGGCACTCGGTGGGGTGAAAATAAACCGGAGGACCATGTCCGCTACGCTCGTATCGACCTGATGGGGCTGGTGCGGGAAGACCTGCTGTTCGATATGGCCCGTCACGTCGACTCCACGGTGCACCAGTTCGAAGAGTGGGGCCTGCCCATCATGAAGGACCCGAAAACTGGGCGCTATCTGCGCGAGGGGCGATGGCAGATCATGATTTATGGCGAGTCCTACAAGCCCATCGTGGCCGAGGCCGCCAAGAAATCCGCAGACAAGGTGTTCAATCGGATCTGCGTCACCCATCTGCTGATGGATGACGGCAAGGAGAACCGGGTCGCCGGTGCCGTCGGCTTCAATGTGCGCACAGGCGACTATCACGTCTTTAAGTCCAAGACCGTGATCTGCGGCGCGGGCGGGGCTTCCAATATCTTCAAGCCGCGTTCGGTGGGCGAAGGTTCTGGCCGTACCTGGTATGCGCCCTGGTCGTCCGCGTCTGCCTATGGCCTCATGATCGACGCCGGCGCCAAGATGACGCAGATGGAAAACCGCATCGTGCTGGCGCGGTTCAAGGACGGTTACGGCCCGGTCGGCGCCTATTTCCTGCACCTGAAGACCTATACGCAAAATTGCTTGGGCGAAGAGTACGAATCCAAGTGGTTCCCTGAGCTTCAGAAAATGGTCGGAAAGGAATATCTGGATCCGGAAGTTTCGCACTTAACCCACAGGCCGATCCCGACCTGTCTACGCAACCATTGCATAATCAGTGAAGTGAATGCAGGCCGCGGACCCATTCACATGGTCACCATGAAGGCCTTCCAGGATCCTCATCTGGAAGAGGTAGGCTGGGAGAACTTCCTCGGCATGACCATCGGCCAGGCGGTCCTCTGGGCTTCGACCGACGTGGACCCCAAGAACGAAAACCCCGAGCTGACCACATCCGAGCCCTACGTCATGGGCTCGCACGCGACCTGCTCGGGCGCCTGGTGCTCGGGTCCCGAGGACGTTTCCCCGCCCGAGTATTTCTGGGGCTACAACCGCATGACGACGATCGAAGGTCTGTTCGGCGCCGGTGACGCGGTCGGCGGCACGCCGCACGCCTTCTCATCCGGCTCGTTCACCGAAGGCCGTCTCGCCGCGAAGGCTGCCTGCAAATATATCGACGACGGCAAGGGCGAAGGCATCGTCGTATCCGACGAGCAGATCAACCGCCGCAAGAAGGAGATCTTCAAGCCGCTGGAGCACTACAAGATCTACCGCAATGAGATCGTGGCCGGGGATGTCAACCCGCACTACATCAATCCCAGGCAGGGCCTGGATCGTCTGCAGAAGCTCATGGACGAGTATTGCGGCGGCGTGACGGTCAGCTACATGACCAACGATAAGCTCCTGAATATCGCGCTCAAGAAGCTCAAGGTCATGGAGGAAGACCTCGAGAGTCTGGCCGCGAAGAATATTCACGAGTTGCTGCGCGCGTGGGAGCTGAAGCACCGGCATCGCGCCGCTGAGTGCGTTACGCAGCACACCCTGTTCCGCAAGGAAACGCGCTGGCCGGGCTACTACTACCGCGGCGATGCCATGAAGGTGGACGACGCAAACTGGCACGTGCTGACTGTCTCGCGCCGCGATCCGAAGACCGGTGAATACACCATGGAAAAGGCGCCTTGCTATCACCTGATCGGTGACAGCGAGTAGCTCTTAAAGTCGCAGAAAGCCGCGCGTGAACATTGTTGAAAAAACGGATGAGGAAATAAAGGCCACAGCCGATGTATTGTGGCGCGACCTTGTGAAAAATTCGAACGAAGGCAAATACGGGGATTTCGTCAAGAATTTTTCCAGCGATCTGGCGCGCGCCATGAATCAAGTCGAGGCCGGCCACCAGTTCGCAAACAGCGAGCTGGCTAGAAGCCTGTCCGGGCACGTGGACTTTCTCGGCGTTATTCGCAGGGGTGAACATGTGACGGTTCTTTACCGGCAACGGAGCACCAAGAAACCGGGCGAATGGCTTGGCAGACTTGTCCTCGGCTATGAAGACGGAACGGTCAGGATTTTCGGTGCGTCCATCTTCTGACCAGTTGGTTTGGATTCGACATGAGTGAAACCATCCAGGACGGCAAGTTTGTCGGGCTGACCTACAAGGTGACCGACAAGAAATCGGGCCGTGTCCTCACCATGGTCGAATTCCCGTTGGGCTATGTTCACGGACACAATGAAATTCTGGCGCCTTCCGTCCACAGGGAACTGGAGGGCAAGTCCGCCGGCGACGTCATCGGTGTGCCGATCGATGGCAATCAGATCTTCGGGCCCCGAGACGAGTCGCTTGTTTTTACCGATCACATTGACAACGTTCCCGAGGAGTATCGGCAACTCGGCACCTCCATCCTCATGGAAAACGACAGGGGCCAGACCCGCAGCTTTCTCGTGACGCGGATCGGCGACGAGACACTGACTGTCGACGGCAACAATCCGCTTTGCGGCAGAGAGGTCGTCTTTTCGCTTAGGATAGTGACTGTGCGCGACGCGACCGACGAAGAGACCAGGGCAGGCGGGGCGATCGTCGCGGAGGCGGATATCGACCCGTCACTTATGAGACCTGTTTGAATGACATCGGACAAATTTCGGCTTCAGTGACACGCGCTTGCAATCCCGGCTTCACTGCAAAAGGTGGCTTATGAGCGAGACAAAACCCACTGCTACCAAAGTCCCTGACGGACACGCGCGCTTTTTGACAACGCGTCAGAAAGAGGCAAACGAAAAGGGCTTCGTCGGTTACGAAACCGTCTGGGAACCGTTCCAGAAGGAAGCCGAATACAAAACCCCAAAACGGCCGTAGGCGTCATATCGCAGCGAAGGTGAGCCGGATCGCGCGGGCGTCTTCCGGGATCCTGCATGCTTGGGGCTTTTCTTGCAGGAGTGCCTGACCCGGCAGCCGGAGCAGTCTGCAAAGGTCATCCTGTCGGAGACCGATTGATTTCACGAAGGAAATGCAATGCCGCAACTCGTACCGCCGCACAATTCGGAGCAGGTCAAGCCGCTACTACTGCCGGAGACGGAGCGGGCCGAGGAGCGCAAGCGGGCGGAGAAACTCAGGAAAATTCCGCTCGACTCACGCGCGGTCTCCGACGTCTTCATGCTGGCAATGGGGGCCTACACGCCGCTCGACGGGTTCATGGGGCATGACGACTGGAGCGGTTCATGCGTGGACATGAAAATGACCAGCGGCGTGTTCTGGCCGATCCCGATCACGCTTCCCGTCAGCAAAGACCTTGGCAATAGCATCCACGCCGAAGAGGAGGTCGCGTTCGTCGACGCGGAGACCGGCGACATCCTTGCGGTGATGGAGATTCGCGAGAAATATTCGATCGATAAACAACTAGAAGCCCAACACGTCTATCGCACCACAGACCCGAAGCATCCTGGTGTCGCGAAGGTGCTCGAGCAGGGGGATATCAACCTGGCCGGGCCGGTCACGGTGCTGAGCGAAGGCGAATATCCCACCAAATACCCGGAGCTCTATATTCGCCCTGCCGAGGCGCGCGCCATGTTTCTTGAGAGGGGCTGGTCGCGCGTCGCCGCCTTCCAAACCCGCAATCCCATGCACCGGAGCCACGAGTACCTGGTGAAGATCGCCGTTGAGGTTATGGACGGCGTGTTCATTCATCAGGTGCTCGGCAAATTGAAGGAAGGCGACATTCCAGCCGATGTTCGCACGCGAGCGATCCAGGCGATGATCGACAATTATTTCCGACCGGGAACCGTCATTCAGGCCGGCTATCCGATCGAAATGCGCTACGCTGGCCCGCGCGAGGCGCTGCTTCATGCCCTCATTCGCCAGAACTTCGGCTGCTCGCATCTCATAGTCGGACGGGACCATGCCGGCGTCGGCAGCTACTACGGCCCCTTCGATGCGCATCACATTTTCGACCAGCTGTGGCCCGGCGCGCTTCTGACCAAGCCGCTGAAGATCGACGTCACGTTCTACTGCCGTAAGTGCTACGGAATGGCGACGGCGAAGACCTGTCCCCACGATCCGAAGCATCACATTTCGATCTCGGGCACGCAGCAGCGTGAAATGCTCTCGACTGATGCGGACATACCACCCGAATTCAGCCGGCCGGAAGTGGTGGCGATCCTCAAGGAGTATTACGCAGGTCTGCGATCGGCAGGCCGGCGTCCGGCATCATGATTATCGTGCAAATCTCCGATACGCATATTGCCCTGGATACACCCGACGCCGATCAGAGAATACGGGATTTCGAATGCACAATTGCGGACATTAACGCACTCGATTCGGCCCCCGATGTGATCATTCACACCGGGGATGTCGTTCACAACGGACGGCCGGACGAATACGCTCAAGCCGTGCGCATTCTCGCGAAGGCGCGTGCGCCGATCTATGTCCTGGTTGGCAACAAGGACGACCGGGCGAATTTGCGCGCGGCTTTTTCGGCGCGCGGATATCTTGCGCCCGATTCCGAATTTATCGACTACGCTATCGAGGACTATCCGGTCAGACTGATCGCGGTCGATACTAAGAGCTTAGGCAGCAACAAGGGCGACTTTTGTTCCGAGCGAGCCAAACGTCTGACCGACATGATCGATGCCGAGACCACCAAGCCGGTTGCGGTTTTCGCGCACCATCCGCCATTTGAGGTTCCGGTGGGGCCGGACCCGCTCAATTTCGAAACGCCGGAGATGATGGCGACGCTAAGCCAAGCCTTGCAGCATTCCGGGCGGGTCATCGCCGTGTTCAGCGGCCATGTTCACCGTGGCACTGCGGGTCAACTCGGGAGTATCTCGGCAACAGTGATGCCGAGCATCGCGACGACGCTGCGCAAAGGCGACTATCCGGCTCACATGAAGACGCGGCCGGTCTATCACATCCACCGGTTTGATCCGGTTTGGGGCTTTGCCACCGAAACACGAATTGTCGGGGCAGGGCCATCGGCCTTCACGCGCTGATACCCCGCACTGGCCTTCGACAGCGTCACGGGAATTTGGAGTTTCAGCCGACCGACGAATTCACATTCGCCATTGGTGCCACGATAGCAATCATTGGGTCGCGCCGTTGGTCAGCATGCTGTTGCTGGTGGCGTTGCTGCAATGCAGCACCCAGTACAGCACCCGCGAACCGGTTCCACCGATATATGCGATTTAGACAGCGTCAATTACATCATAGGCCTAACGAGAGAGATTTATTCCCGTATTCAGGTAAGGTTGGAGCATAAAAATCCTGCAGACGTATTCGATTGGATCGCGCTCGTATAGTTGCCAGGGAGGCGATAGTGGAAAAAACGAACTCCGTTACATATGACGAGAAAACCCAGCGCCTAGTCGATGAGATGATCGCCTCCGAGGCGCGGAATATAGCCCGCCGCAAGTCGGAAGAGCAGGAATGTAATTGTAAAGATGGGATGTTTCCGCGCGCGGGCATAACGGACCGTCGCAATTTCCTGTTCGCCGCCGGCTCACTCGCCGGAGTTGTAGGTTCTTCTGTGCTGGCGCAGGCGGCCGACGATAAGGCCCCGCCCGGCGCGATCCACTACAGCGTTGCCGAAGATCCGACCAAAGAGCAGGGCCGCGCGGTGGCTGCCGATGGCGGTTACGGCTCGCGCTCGCAATTCGAAACGGAAGTGCGTTGGCGCTTTCCTACCGCGAATGAGAATACGTCCTGGAGCATGACGCCGCTCGACAGGATGCTCGGCAATCTTACCCCGTCCGGACTTCACTTCGAACGTCATCACGGCGGCATTCCGACCATCGACCCCGCCAAACACGCGCTTGTCGTTCACGGCATGGTGGACACGGCCAAAAAGTTCTCGATGGCTGACATCAAGCGCTTCCCGTCGGTTACGCGCAAGCATTTCATCGAATGCTCGGGCAATGGATTGACTGAGTGGAACAAACCAACTTTGAAGACGGTGCAGGGCACGCACGGTCTGCTGAGCACGACCGAATGGACGGGTGTCCAGTTCGCCACGATCGCGCGTGAGGTCGGGCTCAAGGACGGCGCCTCATGGGTTCTGGCGGAAGGCGCGGATGCGGCGGTGATGACGCGTAGCATCCCGCTGGAAAAGATGCTGAAAGATGCGCTGCTCGTTTACGGACAGAACGGCGAGGCGGTGCGGCCCGAGCAGGGCTATCCCCTACGCCTTCTGCTGCCGGGCTTCGAGGGCAACACGCATATCAAATGGCTGCGCCGCCTAGATGTCAGCGACAAGCCGTTCATGACGCGTGAGGAGACTTCGAAATACACGGACTTGATGGCCAACGGTAAGGCCCGCCAATTCAGCATGGAGATGGAGGCGAAGTCAGTCATTACGTTTCCCTCCGGCGAAATGAAGCTGCCGGGCGCCGGCTTTTACAACATCACAGGTCTGGCTTGGAGCGGCCGCGGGCGCGTTCAATCGGTCGATGTCTCCGTCGATGGCGGTAAGACCTGGTATCCAGCGCAACTTAACTCGCTGCCGGAGCAGATTTGCACGGCTCGTTTCAGCTCCCCTTGGATTTGGGACGGCAAGCCGGCCATCCTGCAAAGCCGCTGCACCGACGAAACGGGTTACGTGCAGCCGACCTTGAAGCAATTGATCGCCATTCGTGGTTCGAACGGTCCGTTCGGATCGATCTATCACCTCAACGCCATCCAAAGCTGGGCCATCAACGAAGCCGGGGATGTTTCCAATGTTCACGCCTAACAGCATTCTGTATGGGTTGCTGATCGCGGCTTCGCTGTCTTCCGCCGCCTTTGGGCAAACCATGCAGGGTCACTACGACTTCGGAACCAATGTGGGTCCGCAGGACTTGGCGAAGTACGTCACTATCCAGCCCGACGGCCGCGGATTACCGCCGGGCAGCGGCAACGCGATAGTGGGAGCGAAAGTCTACGCCGATGCCTGCGCCGCCTGTCATGGAGACAAGCTGCAAGGCAACCCCGCCAAGGGCATTGGCGGTGACCGCCTGATTGGTGGCCGCGGCTCGCTTGCAACCCCGACGCCGATCAAGACTGTCGAGAGCTATTGGCCCTACGCCACCACATTGTTCGACTACGTGAAGCGGGCGATGCCGTTCAGCGCGCCCGGCTCACTGAGCGACAACGACACCTACGCGGTCGTGGCCTACATCTTATCGGAAGCGAAAATCATCAAGGCAACCGACTCAATGAATGCATCGACATTGCCAAAGGTGGTAATGCCGAATCGCGACGGCTTCATTCCCGACTCACGTCCTGAGTTGGAACTCTATCGCTAGCCTGACTGGTGCCGTCAGTGCTTGTGGTCGGTCACGCGGTAGTGTGTGCTTATTTCGCATGACTGGGGACAAAGCGCGCGAGTTTCAAAGCATAGTTTTCGTCTGGAGCATCGCAAAGGGGTACATTCTTGATCTACCCGGCATTTTTTAACCAAGCGTTGCGAGAGAACAGCTTGGAAAGGAGCTTTGGTTGTGCCGAAGGAGCCCGCAATGATCGATTTCCGCCAAGACCCCAAAAGCTCGCCCGCGCAATCGTCGCTCGAAAGCTGGACTATAGCGATTGCGACCGCGCTGGTGGCTTTCATCCTGCTCGGCGTGCTGCCACATGTCCAATGGTGAGACGCCCTACGTATGTCCACTAACCACCGACGTGTGTGCACCGAAAATATCACCAGCAAACAAAGCAGGAAGCGCAAAGCCGCGCTCGATTGGTATGGCGCGCCGTATGACCCGGATGAGGTTGCCACCGCCAGCACCATTAAAAGGGGGCAGCATCTAACTACTCCTAGCCGGTGGTCTTGCGGTTTCCCAACACAAAAGCACCGGTAGCCCAGCCTCGGTCAACGCGACAGCTAGTCTCACGGGCCGCAGGAGAAGCTGCGTATGCGTATCGCGGCGGGAGCGGTCGGTGGCTATTTTGCTGCGCGCCCGGTCGGCCGCAGGTCATGACGTATTCTTTTATTGCGCGCGGCGCGCATCGGGATGCGATCGCTTAGAACGGCCTCACAGTCGAAAGCGCACTCGGCGATTTGCACCAATTGAACCCGAACCCGGGCCTGCTGGCTGTGTGGCTGTATCCTATGATCAACCGGTACGGCCGGCCGGCTGCGCGATCGACGCGATGCGGCTCTTCTCTTCCTGGCGTACGATCTCCTCCAGCGTGCGGCCGCGCGTCTCGATGCCGATCGTCAGCACGACCAATGCCGCGGCCACGAAGCTAGCAGCGCCCAGGGTAAACACGCCGGGATCGCCGACCGAGCCGATAATGTAGCCGACCACGATCGGGCCCGAGATGGCGCCGACCCGCCCAAAGGCTGATGCCATACCCGCAGCGGTCGAGCGCGCGCGTGTGGGATAAAGCTCGGGCGTATAGGCGTAGAGGCAAGACCACATCCCGAACATGAAGAACTGCATGACGAAGCCGCTGATGAACAGCGAGACGTCGTTCACGGCATGGCCGTAGACGTAGGCCATGACCGCACTCAGCAGCAGGTATATCGCCGTGGTCGGTTTGCGGCCGATGCGTTCCAGCAGCAGCGCGGCCGTATAGAAACCCGGAATGCCCCCGACCGTAATCAGTGTAATGAAACCGATCGACTTCACCACGGAGAACCCGTGCTGACCGAGGATGATGGCGAGCCATGAGGTCAGTCCATAAAAGCCGAGCAGCGCGAAAAACCACATCGAGAAGGCCATGATGTTGGAGCGCAGATAGAACCGCGACAGCAGCACGGCAAACGGATTGCGTGTCTCCAGCGACGTCTCCGCAAGAAATGGCTTGGGCGCGGCAAGTTTGGCGCCCGCTGCCGCCTCGACTCCTGCCTCGATCTTTGCCATGGTCGCGTCCGCCTCGGCATAGCGGCCCTGATCTGCCAGCCAGCGCGGAGATTCGAGCAGGCTGCGGCGCACCCAGAACACCACGAGCGAAAGCAGGCCGACGACCACGAATACCCAGCGCCAGCCCGCGACCGGCAGCACGGTATAGGCGATGATGCCGGAGATCACGAAGCCGACGGCCCAGAAGCCTTCCATGAAGGCGATATATTTTGCGCGCACATTGGCTGGGATGATCTCGGACAGCACAGCCTGCGCGACCGGTGCTTCACCGCCCACGCCGACGCCGATCAGAAAGCGGAACACCATGAGCGAGGCGACGCTCCAGGCGCCTGCGGCGGCGAAGCTGGCCAGGCCCCACACGATCATCGTGCTTTGGAAGGCGATGCGGCGGCCGAAGAGATCCGAGATCGAGCCGATCAGGAGATTGCCTACGAGTTGGCCGAGGAAGGTCATTGAGGCTAGGTAGCCGATCTGCACTGGCGTAAGGTTGAAATAGTCCTTGAGCGCGCCGATCAAAAACACCAGCAGCGCGACGTCGACCTGATCGGCCAGCCACGCGGTCGCCACGATTGCGAACAGGCGCTTCTGGTAGGAGGTCATTGGCAGGCGCTCGAGCCGGCCGGGAACATTGATCTTGGCAGCTGGCGACGCGACGCCTTGCTGTGCGATGGTGCTCATGGATCCTCCCATGTAGCCATTTTCATAAAGTTATAATTGATTGACTGAGCGAGTCTCGCTCACCGGCTCTATTTTATGATTGACACTGTCTTGCGATGGGCGAACGCCTTCTAATCTTGCGAGATGAGAAGGTGTGCGATGGTGAGTTTGGTCCGGATCGCCAAGTGTCGCTTCCAAAAACTAGATTTGTGTGTACCGGTGATGCAATCCTCCCAAGATTGCATGTGTGACGACGTCCCCGAAGCGCTCGATCGGGCGCCCGTCCGGCGCATCCTTTCCGAGCGAAACATGAGGCAAACCGCCGAAGACGCCTGGTATGTTGAGAATCTGCGCAGCTACGGGTCGCTGTTCATCGGAGAGCAGACGACAGTGGCGTTCGGCGACAAGTGTTCCGGCACAAATCACATTCTGCCCACCAAAGGTGCCGCGCATTATACCGGCGGCCTTTCGGTGCATAAGTTTCTCAAGGTCGTCACCACGCAGCGCATGACCAAGCAGGGCTGCCGCGAGATAGCGGCGGTCACCGCGCGCATTTCGCGGCTGGAAGGCATGGAGGCGCACGCGCGTACCGCCGACGCGCGCCTGCGCAAATATTTTCCGGACATGAATCTAAACACAGCGGCCGATTGAAGGCTATGTCTGCGCCCAAGCCCGACATTTTCTCGTTGCAGGGACGCACGGCTTTGGTGACGGGCGCCTCTTCCGGAATCGGCCGGCGGATCGCGCTGACGCTCGCCACCGCTGGGGCGCGCGTGGTGCTGCTCGCGCGCCGCCGCAATGCGCTCGACAGCGCCGCGTGCGATATCCGGCAGGAGAGCGGGCAAGACGTCGATTGCATCGATGCGGATCTCGCCGCGGTGGCGGATTTCGACGCGCTAGCAGAAAGGGTAGCGAACCCATTTGGCGCGCCGGATATTTTAGTCAACGCTGCCGGCGTAAACTTTCGCCAACATTGGAATGAACTGACGCGCGAGAGTTGGGACGCGACGCTGGCAGTCAATCTGACGGTGCCGTTTTTCCTCGCCCGCGCACTCATCGATGGGATGCGGCAAAGCGGGCAGGGCAACATCATCAATATCGCATCGCTGCAGTCCTATCGTGCGTTTCCCGACAGTGCTGCCTATGGCGCCTCGAAAGGCGGCATCGTCCAGCTTACCCGAGCAATGGCGGAAGCTTGGTCGCGCTTTGGGGTTGTTACGAATGCCATCGCGCCGGGCATGTTCCCGACCGGTCTCACCGCGCCGGTATTCGACAGTCCAGATTTGGCGTCGCGGTTTGCGGCCATGACCGCAATCGGCCGCAATGGCGAAATGTCCGACCTCGACGGCGCCACGATTTTTCTTGCCTCGCGCGCGGCCGCCTATGTGACTGGGCAGGCGCTTGCAGTTGATGGCGGGTATCTCGCGAAATGAGGCTACAATGAAGGCGCTCGTCTATACCATCGCGCGCCATGGGCATCCGTGATGACCAGTCTCGTCTGGATCGCCTTGGCGGAATGCCTTTGCGGAATGTCTGATAGGCAGCGTGCGACGAGAGTGCCTAGACCGAGCGCTGAAGCCCACCTAAAATAAATTCTAACTATCTAGGATTCCTGTTACAATGAAAAGCGTACGCACTTGTCGCTGGACAAAGATGCACCACTACCGCGAGCGGCCCAGCGTTGCGGAACCATCGTCGCTGCGCCTATTAAGTCTGGACTGCATCGTCAGTATGCGCGGAGGACAACCATGGGAAACAGTGGTCTGCGCATTAAACGCACAGATGATAAGCTAATTGTTCAGTCGAAGCCGATGACAGTTTTCACGAGGTTGTCGGGTGCAGTGCTATGTGGCTTTTTTTTATTCTGGGCGATTGTCTTGATTGAATTTGGAGGCCGAAGCGAATTCGGCCAATTAATTTGGCTAATTATACTTGTCGGTTTATTTTTTCTCATCGTGTCTATGCAATTTCCTCGGTCGGTTGACACAATTTTTGATCTCCAATCTCGACGGGTTGTTCGAAGAACGAATATTTTAAGCACGCTTGATTGTGCCGACTCTTATGCATTTGCCGAGATCTTGGGTGTCGGTGTTGTAAGGGGATCAGGCATTGACGAACGCGATCCAATGCCGGTTATCTTACTTAAGGACGGCACTGTACTGCCGTTTGGCGTTATTAATCTTAACCGGTTTTACGTTGATGACGCGGCTTGTGCCAAAGCGCTCAACGATATTTCCATGGCAACGGGTCTGCGGCAATACAACAACTTGAGATGACCTACTGAAGATTATGTAATCGTAGTGTGTGCGATTTCGGCGACATCACGCCGGATTATCCGCTGCGCATGGGACTGAATGACATCAGCCTCGCCCTCGATCTCGGCGCTGAAGTCGGCGCGCCTTTGTCACTCGGCTCGACCGCGCGAGTATTCGACACTCGCCCGTTCGTGCGACCGAGAGAATCAGGACTGCATGGCTATGTTGCTGCTACTCGAGGATATCGCACGAATTGCGACGACCTCGGGATCGAGAACTTGAAATGCCGCGTCTGCTTGGTCTTCCACCAGCCGTGTGGTTGAAGATGAGGATTTGGCGCTTCCGCTATTGAAGGCGGATCGGGCGGAACGCCGCCAGGGTCACTTTCTCATGCTTCAAGACTTTGCTTCGCAGCCGATTTATTTCTCTGTGGTGCGACGCTAGCCTCAGTGCGGTTTTCGACCTAACCTTCGAACAGGCCTGCTCATTGAAAGCAGACCAAGCCGGCGGCAAGCGCGAACCCGGTTAAAATTAACGTAGGGGAGACGACCATGGTTCAAGCAGGGGCGAGAAATGGCTACGGCGGAATGTCGATCCAGGCGATCGCGTTCGCAAGTGCCATCGGTACGACAATCGAGTGGTACGATTTTTTCTTGTTCGGCGTGGTGACGCCGCTTGTCCTCAACAAATTGTTCTTTCCAAACTTCGACCCGCTGGTGGGCACGCTGCTCGCCTACACGACCTTTTTCGTGGGCTTCATCTCTCGCCCGATTGGCGGCGTCATATTCGGCCACTATGGCGATCGCGTCGGTCGCAAGGCGGTGCTGATCATGACAGTGCTGATCATGGGTGTTGCAACCTTTCTCATAGGCTTTCTGCCGACCTATGCCTCGGTTGGCATCTGGGCGCCGATCTTGCTGCTGGTGCTGAGGATTTTCCAGGGCATCGGCATCGGCGGCGAGTGGGGTGGCGCAGTGCTGCTCGCGGTCGAACACTCGCCGAGCGGCAACCGCGGCTTTTACGGAAGCTGGCCGCAGATCGGCGTCCCCGCAGGACTGCTGCTAAGCGCCGGTGTTGTTTATCTTCTGTCGTTCCTAGGCGACGCTGAATTTCTCGCTTGGGGCTGGCGCGTCGCGTTCCTGCTGAGCTCGGTACTCGTCGTGATCGGCCTCTATATCCGGCTCAGGATCCTGGAGACGCCGGCCTTTAGCCGCTTGCAGGAGACGAAAAAGGTCGTGTCGGTGCCAGTGGTCGAACTGTTCCGCTCGCACGGAAAGAACACCTTGCTCGGACTGGGTGCTCGCTATATCGAAGGCGTCACCTTCAATATCTACGGCGTGTTCCTGGTTGGCTATCTCACCGGTACGCTCCACGTGTCTCGGCAGACGGCCCTCGCGGGCGTGATGATCTCCTCGGCCATCATGATCATCATGCTGCCGATCTTCGGAAACCTGTCCGACATGGTCGGGCGGCGGCGCTTGTTCGGCACGGCCGGCCTGCTCATTGGCGTGCTGACCTTCGGCGCATTCTGGTTGATGGGAACGAAAGATCCGCTGCTAATCTGGATCGCCATCACGATCCCGTTCGCCTTCGTCTATCCGGCGGTTTACGGTCCGCAGGCCGCGTTGTTCTCCGAACTGTTCGACACCCGGGTCCGCTATACCGGAATCTCGTTTGTCTACCAGTTCTCGGGCATCTTCGCGAGTGGACTGACGCCGATTATCGCCACTGCGCTGTTGCCGGCAGGTGGCGGGAAGCCGTGGCTGATCTGTCTATACGTGCTGGCGGTCAGCATGGTCAGCGCGCTGTCGGTCTATCTGATGAAGGAATCGCACAAGCGCGACATGACAAAGGACGAAATTCCTACGTTGATTTAGCGCGACTTGATGCGCCGACGACAATCGCCGGGACCGTCCCGGCGATTGATTTTTGTATGAATCAACTGACGGTGCGCCCGCCGTCGACGTACAAAATCTGCCCGGTGACAAAGGTGGACGCGGGCGACAGCAAGAACACGGCGGCGCCGATCAAATCCTCGGGCGTGCCGAAGCGGCCGAGCGGAATCCGCGCCAGCGCCGCCTCGCGGCTCTGGCGGTCGTCGATAATCGACTTGCTTAAAGGTGTGGGGATGACCGCGGGGCCGATCGCGTTCACCCGCACGCCGGCACTGGCCCATTCCACCGCCAGCACTCGGGTCAGATTGGCAACCGCGGCCTTGCTCGCCGCATAGGCGGCATAGCGAGGATTGGCGACAAGACTTGAGACGGAGGCAAGCGTGACGATGCTGCCGGCGCGCCGCTCCACCATGACGCGGCCGGCGGCGCGGGCGAGGCGAAACGCGCCGGTGACATTGACATCGATGGTCAGGTCCCAGGCCTCGTCGTCGAGTTCGTCGAGCACGCGGCCGACCCGGTAGATGCCGGTCGCGTTCATAAGCCCGTCGAGCCGGCCCCAGGTCGATATCGCGACTTTGACTGCCGCCTCGCAGGAGGCGGCGTCGGTCACGTCAATCGCGGATGCGCGCGCCTCGCCGCCGATCTCCTTAGCGGTGTCGGCGGCCGCGCGCTCATCGATGTCAGCGATCAGCAGCCGGGCGCCGCGCTGCACCAGAGCTTTGGCCATGGGGGCGCCGAGGCCGCCGGCGCCGCCCGCCACAAGAATGACCCGGCCCCCGATATCGAACAGTGGGTCGGTCACGTCAAGCGCGTGCGGCCGCTGGCCGCTGCTGCGGCGGCGGCCCGAGATGCATCAGTTCGCGCGCCTCCTCAGGCGTCGCGATCTCGCGCCCGAGTTCGCGTACGATGCGCGCGGCGCGCTCGACCAGCTGCGCGTTGCTCACTGCCAGCACGCCGGGGGCGAAATAGACGTTATCCTCCATGCCGACGCGGATATTGCCGCCCATGGCGAGCACCATGGTGCTCAGCGCCAGCTGATACTTGCCGATGCTCACCACCTGCCAGGACGAGCCGTCGGGAATAGCGTCGAGCATCGCCAGCAGATTGGCAGGCGTTGCCGGGATACCGCCCTTGATGCCGAGCACGAAGCTGAAATGCAGCGGCGGCTCGAGCGCGCCACGCTCCATTAGGTCGACGGCATTCTGGATGTGGCTGAGGTCGTATACTTCGAGCTCGTTGCGGATGCCGCGCTTCTTGCAGCCGCCAACGAATTCCGCGTTCCAGCGCTTCGAGTTGGGGAACAGGAATTCGGTGTTCTTGTGTTCGAAATGGAAGGTACCGAGGTTGAGCGTGAGCTGGTCGGGCTGCGGACGGACGTTGAGCAGATTCATGCGCTCTTCTAGCGGGAACGGAATGCCTTCGGCCTTCGGGTCCTCGTAGCGCACGCCGATGCCATTGCCGACCTGGGTGATCATGCCTGGGCATTGCGACATCACCCCTTCGATCACCTCGCCGTAGACGTCAATATTGGCGGTGGTGACGCCGCGCTTGTCGCGCACGTGCATGTGGGCGACGGTGGCGCCAGCGTTATAGCAGCCGCGAAAATTCTGGATGATGTCTTTCGGCTGCTCGGGCAGCGCCGGGTTCGATTCGCGGCCATGCAAGCCGCCGGTCGTGGCAATGGTGATCACCACCTTGCCGGGGTTCGTCAGATTGGGCTTCATGTTTCCGCTCCCACGTTTGCGCCGGCCTAGGATCAGTCCGGCGTGATGACAAAAAGCATCTGTCCGTATTCGACCAGTTTGGCATTCTCGGCGCCGATTTCCGTGACGGTCCCGTTCCACTCGGCCTGGATCGTCGTGAACAGTTTCATCACCTCGATGATGCAGATCGTATCGCCTTTTTTCACTTTACCGCCCATTTCGACGAAGGCCGCCACGCCGGGCGAGGGCGAGCGGTAAAAGGTGCCGACCATTGGCGCCGTCACGACGCCTGTGCTGCCATCATGCAAGGCTGGCGCCGCGGTCCCGACCGCGGGCTGTGCCGGTGACGGCGCGGCGGGCAAAGGTCGCGCGGGCTCGATCGCGGGCGCTGGGCCGGCGGCGCCACGCCGGCGCACCACCAGCTTGACGTCTCCAGTCTCCAGCACGAACTCGTCGCAGGAGCTGCTGTCGATGACTTTTAGGATTTCGCTGATTTCGTCGTAACGCACCGTCATCGTGTCGACCCCGACATTCCCAGCTATTAGTCTTGGCCCAGATGCGCTGCGAGTTGCTTGGCCGCCTCGTACAGCGCCGGCAGACGGCGGAGCGCTTCCTCGACCGACATGCGCGCGTGCGGCGCCGACATGGCGACGCCGGCGCAGATCACGCCCTTGTTGTCGCGCACCGGCACGGCGAGACAGACGACGCCGGCGAGGAATTCTTGGTTGTCAACGGAGAAGCCGCGCTTGCGGATTTCCTCGAACTCTACGTGCAGCTTCTCGGGATCGGTAATAGTAAATTCGGTATAGCGCGCGAGCGGGGTGGCGCGGACGAGCTCGTCCCGGCGCGCGCGCGGCATGGCGCTCAACATCAGTTTGCCGACCGAGGTGCAATGCGCGGGCACGCGCGAGCCTGTCTCGAAGTGCAGCCCTAACGGCCAGGAGGCTTCAACGCGGTCGAGATAGAGCACGGCGTTGCCGGCGATCATGCCGAGGTTGCAGGTCTCGCCGACCTTGGCCGACAGCGCCTCGAGCACCGCGTGGCGCGGCGCCGAGCGCATGGACGAGCGCACCGCGCCAAGCGCGAAGTTGAGCAGACGCGGGCCAGGGCCGTAGACCCGGCGATCCGGTTCGCGCTGCAGCAGGCCCTCGGCGTCAAGCTGGCGCACAATGCGGTGCATGGTCGGCTTGGGCACGCTAAGCAAGGCGGCAAGCTCGGCGATCGCCAGCGGCCGCTGCGCATTGGCGATGCTTTCCAGCACGGCGAAGACCTTGAGCGCAGAGCCGCCGCCGGTGCCCTCTTTGGGCGCCAGTTCCTCGCCGGCGGCTGATTTGAGCCGGCCGGTAGCTCTTGCCTGGTGGTCTAGATGTTGTGTGCTAGTCATGTTTATTATCAGAAACTGAAAAAAAGAGTGTTGCAACATGATTTTTTGTTCTGCCAAAGTTAGCAGGACAGGGCTGCAACCATAAGGCGTATGGATGAAGCGGGTACTCGTCGCCAACCGGGGAGAAATTGCCCTGCGCGCCGTGCGCGCCGCGCGCAAGGTCGGGCTGGAATCGGTTGCCGCCTACTCGGAGGCCGACCGCAATTCGCCACATGTCTGGGCCGCAGACCAAAGCGTTTGTATCGGGCCGGCGGCGGCGAGTCTCAGCTATTTGAACGGCGCGGCGCTGATCGAGGCGGCGCGCGGCACCGGCTGCGACGCGATTTATCCCGGCTATGGTTTCCTTTCGGAGAAGAGCGCCTTTGCCTTTTCCTGCCGCGAGGAAGGGCTGACCTTTATCGGCCCGAGCCCGGAAGCGATCGGCATGATGGGCGACAAGGTCGAGGCGCGTCTTGCCGCTGAGCGCAATGGCGTGCCGGTGGTGCCCGGCTCGCAGCAAGGTTTCACCGACGCGCAGGCCGCGGCGGCAATCGCCGACAGCATAGGCTACCCGATGCTATTGAAGGCCTCCGGCGGCGGCGGCGGCCGCGGCATGCGCGCGGTCACGCGGTCGGAAGAATTCGCAGCGCAGTTCGCGCAAGCCTCGGCCGAGGCGCAGGCCGCTTTCGGCAATGCCGAGGTCTATCTCGAGCGCTTCTTTGCCCGCGTGCGCCACATCGAGATTCAGGTGTTCGGCGACCGCCACGGCAACGCCATCCATCTGTGGGAGCGCGATTGCAGCATCCAACGCCGCCACCAGAAGCTGGTCGAGGAGGCGCCTTCGCCGGTGCTCGATTGGCACGCCCGGGCGCAGATGGCCGAAGCGGCGACCGCGCTCATCCGCAATATCAAATACGAAGGCGCGGGCACCGTCGAATTCATCTACGATATGGACAGCGGGCGCTGGTTCTTCATTGAGATGAACACGCGCATCCAAGTCGAGCACCCGGTCACTGAGGAAATCTTCGGCGTCGATCTCGTCGCCGAGCAGCTGCGGGTCGCCGCCGGCGAGCCGATTTCCTTCCGCCAGCCGGCGCCGCCGAACGGGCGCACGGCAATCGAATTCCGTATCAATGCCGAGGACCCGACGAATAATTTCCGTCCCTCGCCCGGCATGGTGTCGGAATGGGAGCCGCCGAGCGGCCGCGGCGTGCGGCTCGACAGCCACGTATACAAAAACTACGTGGTGCCGCCGTTTTACGACTCGCTACTCGGGAAGCTGATCATCAGCGGCAGCAATCGCAAGGAGATGTTGGCGACGGCGCAATCGGCGCTTTCGCGCTTCAAGGTGGGCGGCGTCTCCACCACACTTCCCTTCCACGCACGGCTCATCTGCTGCGCGCCCTTCATCGAGGCCACGGCCCATACCCGCTGGGTGGAGCAGGAGATGCTCGCATGACGCGCAAGATTTCGCTGATCGACGTCACCTTGCGCGACGCGCATCAGTGCCTGTGGGCGACGCGCATGACCACGGCGATGATGGCCGAGACCGCGCCGCTGCTCGATATTGCTGGCTTTGAGGCGATCGACCTCGTCGGCGGCGCGGTGTTCGACGTCTGCGTGCGCTACCTACGCGAGGACCCGTGGGAGCGCATGCGCATCTTGAGTTCCTGGGTGAAAAAGACGCCGCTCATCGTGATGACGCGGGCGCAGAGTCTCTACACCTTCGAGTTCTATCCCGACGACATCGTCGCGCTCAATGCCGAGCGCATCTTCGCCAACGGCATCCGCTATCACACGCCTTACGACGCGCTCAACGACATCCGCAACATGCAGGTGCCGGTGCGCGCTGCCAGGAAGGTCGGACTCTATGTCGCCGCCGGCGTTGTCTACACCGTGAGCCCGGTGCACACCGACGAATACTACGCGCGCAAGATCAAGGAGCTGGTGGCGCTCCGCGCCGACGCAATCTTCCTCAAGGATCCTAGCGGCCTGTTGACGCCGGAGCGTGCCGCGACCCTCATTCCGGTGGCCAAGAAGGCCTGCGGCAAGCTGCCGCTGCAGCTGCATTCGCACTGCCTCTCGGGTCTCGCGCCTTACGTCGCGCTGCGCGCGGTCGAACTCGGCGTCGACACCGTGCACACCGCGACCTCGACCCTCGCCAACGGCGCCTCACATCCTTCTACCGAGCAGTTCATCCACAATATCGGCCGCCAGGGCGTCGAAACCGGCGTCGATCTCAAACTGGTCGAAGAGGTCGCCGAAAGGCTGCGCTACATCGCCAAGCGCGAAGGCAAGCCGCTCGGCGCCATCGTCGAACACGACGCGTTCCACTATGAGCATCAGATGCCCGGCGGCATGATCTCGAATCTGAAGTCGCAACTTGCGACGATCGGCATCGGCGACAAGCTGCCGGAAATCCTAGAGGAGGCGGCGCGCGTGCGCTGCGACCTCGGCTATCCGATCATCGTCAGCCCCTTCGCGCAGTTCGTGATGACGCAGGCGGTGCTCAACGTAATGGGCAAGGAGCGCTACGCCACCGTGCCCGACGAGGTGCGCAAATACGTGCTTGGCCACTACGGCGAGATCGCCGGCCCGATCGAGCAGAACATCTTCGACCGCATCACCAAAGGCGCCGAGCCGGTCACGGCGCGTCCCGGTGATCTGCTCGAGCCGGCCATCGCTCGGCTCAAGCGCGAGCGCGGCCCATTCAAGTCGGATGACGACCTGCTGCTCGCCGCCTTCTATTCTGACTCCGAATACAAGGCGCTAAAGGCTGCGGGTCCGATCAAGACCGATTATCCGCTGGCGTCGACTCCCTTGCTCACGCTGGTTAAGGAAATCGCGCTGCGCTCCGACATCAAGTCGTTCCATTTCATCCAACGCAAGAACGCGTAAGAGGCCCGCCATGACGCAACCCTGCATCATCACCGCCGCGATCACCGGCGCGCTGCCGCGAAAGGCACAGACGCCGGCGGTTCCGGTTACCCCGAGCGAGCAGATCGAATTGACCCATGAGACCTACGAAGCCGGCTGCTCGCTGGTGCACATACACGTGCGCAACAAGGACGAAAGCCCGTCCTCCGATCCCGAGCTGTTCGCGCAGGTGCAGGAGGGCGTGAAAAAATATTGCCCGGGCATGATCATCCAGTTCTCTACCGGCGGGCGCGGCCGCAGCCAGAATGAACGCGGCCGCGCGATCAACCTGCGTCCAGACATGGCTTCGCTCACCACCGGTTCGTGCAATTTCCCCAACCAGATCTACGAGAACCCGCCGCAACTCATCGAAGATCTGGCAAAATCGATGCTCGAATACGACGTCAAGCCGGAGATCGAGGTGTTCGATCTCGCTATGCTCTACAACGCGCGCGACCTTGCTGAGAAAGGCCTGATCAAGAAACCACTGCACGTGCAGTTCGTGCTCGGCGTGCCCAATTCGCTGCCAGTGCGGCGGAAGGTGCTCGAGTTCCTGATCTCGGAAATCGCCGACATCATGCCGGAAGCGACCTGGGCCGCCGCCGGCATCGGCCGCCATCAGCTCGAGGTCAACCGCTGGACGCTGGAGCTCGGCGGCCACGTGCGCACCGGGCTCGAGGACAACATCAAATTCGACAAGGAGCGCCTGGCCAAAAGCAATGCCGAACTGGTGGCGCGCATCCGCGATATCTGCGGCGAGTTCGGCCGCCACGCCGCGACGCCGAAGGAGGCGCGCTCCATTCTCAGGCTCGCGCCGGCCTGATCAGGCCGCGGCGAGGTCGCGCACAGTCGGCGCCTTGCGCGCATAGCCGTCATGTAGATCGAGCAGCCGCTCAAACCAGACAGCGCCGGCAAAATCGGGGGGAAGGAAATGCGTGCCGCTGATGCAATTGGCCCACTGCAGCGAGCCGAACAGCGCGTAATCGGCGTAGTTCGGCGCCGTCCCTCCGAGAAATTTTTCATCCTTTAACGTGCGCTCGAACGGCGCGAAGGTATTCACCAATGCCTGCACCGCATTTGCGCGATCGCTGCTCAGCTCCTCGAGCGTCATGCCTGCAAGCTTCTCGCGGCTCTCGCGGAAATATTGCTGGTCCTTGTCCGCCACGTTCTTGTAGACATCGAGCAGCAGCAGGGGGCGGAACGTCAGATGCAGCGTGAGGTCGCACCAGGAGTTGACCAGACGCGCGGCCGCGCGTTCGGCCTTGCTCGCCATCAGCATCGGCCGGTCGGGGTAGCGGCGGTCGAGATCGAGCGCGATGTCCCAGCTCTCGTTGAGCCATTTGCCGTCGTCGAAAGTCAGCACTGGCACGCGGCCCTGGCCGCTATTAGCGATCGCCTCCTTGTCGGTGAAGCGCCACGGCGTCGTCTCGAAGGCGAGGCCCTTGTGCTTCAGCGCCATCTTGGTGCGCCAGCAATAGGGGCTAAAGCGCAGCCGCGTGTCGCGCGCGGCGAGGTCGAAGAACTTGATCATGCCTGCGGGCCTCTTGCGGTTACCGATAGTCAGCGGTGCAAACTAAAGCAAGCTTGCCGGTATGAGGCACGCCGGCGCGGCCGGGACCGGCCATGACCGGAAAGGAAGTCCTCGTCATCGTCGTGGTCACGCTTGCCGGGTTCATCCGCGGCGTCACCGGCTTCGGCGGCTCGATGTTGATGGCGCCGCCGCTCAGCCTGCTGATCGGCGCAGTGCCAACGGTGGTGACCGCGCTGTTGCTCGAGACCGCGGCGGCGCTGGTCATGTTTCGCGAGGCGCTGCCGCAGATCAATAGGCGCGTGTTGTTCTACCTCACGCTGCCAGCCTGCGTCACCGTACCGATCGGCGGCTATTTGCTGGTCACGCTCGATCCGCTGATCGCGCGCAAGGTGATTTCCGGGGTGGTCGCAGTTTTTAGCCTGATTCTGCTGGGCGGGCTGCGCTACTCCGGGCCGCACCGGCCGTCCACCGCACTCACGCTCGGCAGCGTCGTTGGCGTGATGCTCGGCGCAACTAGTGTCGGCGCGCCGCCGGTGATCCTCTATCTCTTGTCCGGCCCCGATCCGCAGACTGTGACCCGGGCCAATCTCACCGTCTTCGTTACGGCGATTTCCGTGATCGGCTTGGTGATGTTGGTCTTCGCCGGCGCCTTTACCGCGACGCTCACCGTTTCGGCCTTACTGCTCTGCGTGCCCTATCTGGTCGCCACCTGGCTCGGCGGCAAGCTGTTCTCGCGCATGAGCGATCTCGGCGTGCGCCGGCTCGCGCTCGCTTTGATGTTCTCGATGGCCGTAGTGGGGCTACTGGCGTGAGCCTCGCGAGCGATTGTAGATTATGCACGCGCACCACGAGGTTGCAAAATGGGCCAATATGACCGGTTTTCTCATATTCTGAGACTAAGTCTCTTGACCAGTGGATTTAGTCTGACGATGATTTCGCCAACAACAAGAAAAACGCGTCGAGAGGAAGCCCAGGTCGTTGCCGCACCTTGTCGTTTCGGCCGCGCTTTCCACCATCGACCTAGACCGTGGGAGGACGAGGCCATGTCGGCTGCCAAAATTTATCGCAGAACATTTCTTGCCGGCCTTGTCTGCGCTGCCGGATTGGTGAGCGCGTCGAGTTTCGCGCAAGCGCAAAGCTTCACTGCCTGGGGCTGGCCGCTGCCCTACCAAAAAGTCTCCGACAAATCGGTTGCGTGGCTGAAGGAAAAGGGCTGGTGGCCGCTGCAGGTGGCGTTCCAGTCGCCGTGGTCGGGCCAGAACAACATCGCCATCGTGATGGACAAGGAAGGCCTGCTGGCCAAGCGGGGCATTCAGATGAAGCTCACCGCCTTCGGCTCCGGGCCCGCCGTCAACGAGGTGCTGGTGTCGGGCAAGGTCCAGGTCGCTAGCGCCGGCAATTTTCCTTACACCTCGCTGCTCGACAAGCAGATCCCGGTGAAGGTAATCGCGCTGATCACACCCAACATCCTGCACGCGACCATTGTTCCGCTTGACAGCAAGGTTAAGAGCCTCGCCGACTTCAAGGGCGCCAATCCGCCGGCGACGATCGGCATTGTGACCGGCTCCTCGGCCGAGTTTTATTTCCAGATGGCAATGGAGGTTGCTGGCCTCAAGATAGGCAAGGACGTGATCCTGAAGAACATGCCGATCGGCGAGCAGATGGCGTTGCCGAAGGGCATCGACGCGGTGGTGCCGTGGGATGCCGGTGCCAGCATGATCGTACAGGACCGCAAGAACGGCCGCATCGTCGATTCGATTTATCCTTACAACATGTACGAGGGAAATTTCGTTGTCCGCCAGGAGTTGATCGACAACGTGCCTGACGTCGTCCAGGCGTTGAGCGACGCCTATGTCGAATCGCTCCTGTGGACGCGCAACGATCTCGACGGCACGGTGAAGCTGCTGCAGGCCGATCCGAGCCTGAAGAATTTCAGCAAGGACATCCTGATCCAGCAGACCCGCACGTACAACGACCTGTACAAGCCGACCTTTGTTTATCCGCACGCGAAATTCTGGGGCGAGGCGAACGAACCAATCTTCAACTGGCTGTACAAGCTCAAGCGCATCCAGCGCCCGCTCAAGGCCGCCGACTTCGAGAAGTCGGTCGACGCTAGCTACATGGACAAGACTTTCGCCAAGCTAGGCTGGAAAGTGCCTGCGCAGCCTCCCTTCATCCCGGCCGGGTGGAAGGGCTCGCTCGATAAATTGCCTTATCCACAATACGTGACGCCGCTCAACCTCAAGGAGCCGCAGCCGTTTCCGGAGAAGGGCGACCTGACCAAGTCGTGGACCTTCGCGGGGAAGACTTACAACCCGTAGAGGGGAAATGGGTAAGCTTGGCCTGACGTGTTGACGGGGCGGGGACGTGGACGTGATGAGCACGATCGCAACCGTTGGCGTAACCAAAACTGCCAAGGCGCAACCGCGCTGGCTCGCGGGAGTCAAACGGCTGAAAAATCTCGGCCTGCTCGCGGTCGTACTGCTGCTATGGCAGATGACCAGCACCATGCTGCTCGACAAGACGACGGCGGTCCTGTTGCCGCCGCCGTCGGCGATCGGCCGCGCCGCATGGGAGCTCATCCGGTCGGGCGAGCTGTTCATGCATCTGCGCGACAGTCTCAGCCGCGAAGTCGCCGCCTTCATCTGGGCAATCTCCGCGATCCCGCTCGGCATCGCCATGGGCTGGTCGAAGACGATCAATGATCAGGTCGACCCGCTGATCGAGGTGCTGCGGCCGGTACCGCCGCTCGCCTGGATCCCGCTGTCGATCCTCTGGTTCGGCATCGGCGACGTGCAGAACCAGTTCATCATTTTCCTCGGCATGTTCTTTCCGATCCTGCTCAGCACCATCGCCGGAGTGAAGAACATCGAGCCCAATCTTATACGCGCTGCCCGCTGCCTCGGCGCCAGCGAGATCCGAATCCTGCGCCGCGTCGTGCTGCGCGCGGCGCTGCCGCAGATCATTACCGGCATCCGCGTCGGGCTCGGCGTCGGCTGGATGGCGCTGGTCGCCGCCGAATTGGTCGGCGCCAATTCGGGCCTTGGCTTCCTGATCAATGACGCCCGCACGCTGCTGCGCACCGATGTGGTCATCGTCGGCATGATCACGATTGGCGTCGTTGGCTTCATCATCGACAGAACGATCCGTGTGATGGGGCGGCGGACGATGCCCTGGTCGCGCTCGCTTGCGATCTAGGGACTAATCCCGTAATGGCGACTCTCACGGCAACCGGCCTGGCCAAGGAATTCCCCGGCCACAGCGCCGATGATCCCGCGGTGCTGGCGCTGCGGGGGGTGAATTTCACCGTCAATCACAACGAGTTCTGCTCGGTGCTCGGCCATTCCGGCTGCGGCAAGACCACGCTGCTGACGCTAGTGGCCGGCTTCGAGCAGCCGACCGAAGGTGAACTGATGCTCGACGGCAAGCCGATCGGCAAGCCGGGCTGGGAACGCAGTATGATTTTCCAGGAATACGCGCTGTTCCACTGGCTCACGGTCGAGGACAACATCGCCTTCGGCCTGCAGATGAAGAACGTCCCGCGCCACAAGCTGGAAAGCATCGTCAAAAATTATATCAATCTCGTCGGCCTCACCGGCTTCGAGAAGCGCTACCCGCATCAGCTCTCCGGCGGCATGCGCCAGCGAGTCTCCATTGCCCGTGCGCTCGCAGTCGAGCCGCACATCCTGCTGATGGACGAGCCCTTCGCCGCGCTCGACGCGCAAAACCGCGGGCTCATGCAGCAGGAAATGGTGCGTATCTGGCAGCAGGACCGCAAAACTTGCCTCCTGGTGACGCACAGCATCGAGGAGGCGATCACGCTGTCGGATCGCATTCTGGTGATGACGCGCCGGCCGGGAACTATCAAGGCCGATATCTACGTTGATCTGCCGCGGCCGCGCGACGAGGACGATCTCAAGGTGATCGCCCTCAAGAAACACATCCGCGACCTCATCCACAACGAATTCGAGATCGAGCGCTAGTTCCACAGTCGCGCGCTGGCGAGCTTGGCACCCGCCGCCATGGCGCGGTACTTCTCCCAGCCGATAGCGGGATCGACTTTGCTGTGGCCGGCCTGCGATGACATGCCGCAATCGGTCGAGGCGATGACGTTCTCCCGCCCGACGCATTCGGCATAGCGGCAAAGCCGGTCGGCGACCAGTTCGGGATGCTCGATCCGGTGCGTCACCGAATTGATCACGCCGGGGATAAGCACGATGTCGCGGCCGAGGTCGCGGTCCCGCCACAGCTTCCACTCATGCTCGTGGCGCGGATTGCCGCCCTCGAGCGACAGGCCGAGCGGGCGCATCGTCAGCACCAGGTCGATCAACTCCTTGAATTCGATATCGTGGTGGTGCGGCCCGTCGTAATTGCCCCAGCAGATATGCATGCGCATGCGGTTGGGCGCGATATTACGCGTGGCGTGGTTGAGCGCGGCAAGGTGCATTTCGACTACCTTGCGGTAGTCGGCGACGCTCAGATCGCGGAACTGCATGTGCCGGCCCATGCCGATGTCGGGCGCGTCGATCTGCAGAATGAGCCCCGCGGAGGCGATCGCCTCGTATTCGGTCTGCATCGCCTCAGCGATCGCCCAGACGAACCGCTCGTGCGTCTTGTAATAGGCATTGCCGAGCCACAGGCCGATGGCGCCGGGCGAGGCGGCATTGAGGAAGCCGCTCGCGGCTTTGGTCCCGGCCATGGCCTCGCGCAGCGTGTCGATGTCGAAGGCGAGATCGGCTTGGCCGACATAGGAAATTGGTCCGGTGCATTGCGGCCGCACCATCTTGTCGAAGCCTTCCGGCCCGTAGAGGCGGCGGTAATAGACGGGAAACTCGTCGAGATCGGAAGCGCTCAGCTTGGGCGCATCGACGCCATCAAAGCCGGACAGGCGCTCCTTGGCATAGGCGCCGTAACCGATCTTGCCCAGCTCGCCGTCGTTGACGATGTCGATGCCGAAATCGACCTGCTTACGCACGACATCACCGACCGCGTACTTGAGGCAGGCGCGAAACGCGGACTCATCGTAGTCCTGCTTGGTGTCTCGCGCGGTGAGAAACGTCATCAATTCGGCAGACCGTGGCAGGCTGCCGACATGGGTCACCAACATTCGGTCTTTGTTGTGTTGCATGTCGCGCGCGCCGGCCATTTCGATTGAGATCGAGAGAGAGTGTAGCGCGTCAGTCGCACAAAGCGAGCGCCGCGTGCCCGCGCGCGCCTTTGGGTACCGAAAACCTCGTCCGGCGACGACTTTGGATTTCGTAGGCCAAATTCCCGTTACGCGACAAAATTCACTGTTTCCCCAAAATAATTCCCTGTGTTTACCGAAAACCTCATTCGGGGGTGATTTCGGTTTTAACGGAGAAAATTCCCTGTTCCCGCGCCAAGATTCCCTGCTCGGCCAAAATAATTCCCTGTTCCGCTGAGTAGGGAATTAGTATCGGAAGTCCCGTAACGACGGCATTATTTACGATTTCTGCCGCTCCCGAAGCCCCGATTTTGTTAAATTCCCTGTTCTTTTCCCTGTTAGCAGGGAATTGAAGAGTGGAGACTGGTTCGACTATGACTGCGTCCGCCACCAACGTTTTCAATATGTTGTGGGGATAGTGGCCGGCGCTGATGTTGCCTGACCAACAATTTGACCAACGATACGGGCTTCTTGGTCCCAATTGCTTTCGCTGCTGTTTGTAGATGGTCGGGGTGATGATGTCCGTAGACATCCCGCAGCGTCTTCTCTGACATGCCGAGAACCCGAAGCGGACGCGATCTTTACACCCCTGCCGCTGTTGACAGCCTCCTAAGTACACGCAATCCTGAAATCTTCGGTCCAAAAAGCTGAGCATGCTGGGCCGACAAACACGCGTAGTTCGCAACGCCTGCAGTTTGTTCAGAGGGGTATAGAGCATGGTAATGATCCGCACTTCATATGCCAGCGCAATCGCAGCTGCGTTGTGGCTCGCTACTCCCGCGATGGCGCTTGACGTCGTCAATTTCGGAGTCCAGCCCTCCACGCAACCGATCCTGGTTGCGCATGGAGCCGGCTACCTCAAGCCAATCGAAGAGAAGTATAATATTAAAATCGTGCTCCGGTCATTCTCCTACGGCGCGCCGGAAAACCAGGCGCTCGCTGCCGGGGACCTGCAAATTGCATCCGCCGGCATGGGTCCGGCGATGCTTGCGGCGGCGCGCTTGCCGGCAACGTTGATCGCGATCGACATTCTCGACCAGACCGCGATCCTGGTGCCGAAGGGTTCCAAGATCACCAAGGTTGCCGAGCTGAAAGGCGCAAAAATCGCATTCCCCGGCGAGGGATCGCAGCAGTATCCGCTGCTGATCAAGGCGCTGGCCGACGTCAATCTCACAGTCAACGACGTGCAATTGGTCAAGACCGATGGCTCGCAGGTCGCGAACTTGCTCGCCACTAAGAGCGTCGATGCCGGAATTACCTGGGACCCGCACGTCTCGCGGGCGCTGGCCGACGGTGTCGCCACGGTGCTGGCAAATTCCGCGCAAATCATGCCGATCAAGAACGGGCACTATGTCGGCAACGGCACCTATGTGCGCGACGACTTCATGAAAGAGCATCCGGATATCGTGCAGGATCTGACCGCAGCTCTGGTCAAGGCGATCGATCTGATCGTGAAGGATCCCGACCGGGCGATCGAAATCTGGACCAAGGAGAACGATTTCCCGCGGCCAGTGATCGAATATGCGATCAAGCAAAAGATATCGGTGTTCGACCGCAATATCGTGCCGGACAAGTCGACCGTCGACGCATATACCGCGTTTCTCAAGAAGGCCGGGTTGTTGAAAGAGACCGACAATCCGAAATTCGAGACAAAATTCGCCGAGCAGGCGATGAAGAATGTCAAATGAGTTGGCTGCTTTTGCGATGACCAGCGCTCGCGTGCCCGCCGGTTTAAAGCCGCGCGGGCCAGCAGCGCAGTTGCTCGGCCAGTTCGCGAAGCTGCTGCCGTACCTCTATGCCGCGACTGGCGTGATCGCGGTGTGGTGGGCGGTGGTGCTGATCGCCAAGCCGCATGTCTCGTTGCTGCCTTCGCCACTGATAACCGCGGAAACTTTCGGCCGCCTGTTGATGAGTGGCGTGTTGATACGCGATGCCGGCATCAGCCTGTTTCGCGTTCTGGCTGCCTGGTCGCTGGCAGCGCTGGTGGCAGTGCCACTTGGTTTCGCGATGGGCCGCTGGCGGCAGATGGAGCGCATACTCGATCCGGTGGTCGAACTGTTCCGGCCAATCTCGCCGCTGGCCTGGATTCCGCTCGCCATCCTCTGGTTCGGGATCGACGAGGGCGGCAAGATTTTCGTGATTTTCATTGGCACCTTCTTTCCGATCCTGCTCAACACCATCGCGGGCGTAAAAAGCATCGATCCGGTGCTGATCAACGCCGGCCGCATTCTCGGCTGTGCCGACGATGCGTCGCTGTTCCGCAAGGTTGTCCTGCCGGCTTCGATGCCGGATGTGATTGTCGGCTTGCGCATTTCGTTCGGCACCGGCTGGGCGGCGATCATCGCCGCGGAACTGGTCGCCGCCCGCTCCGGCCTGGGCTATCTAATTTCCAACGGCATGGAAGTGCTGCGCTCGGATTATGTGCTGGTCGGCATGGTCACCATCGGCTTCCTTGGCGTGCTGTTCGAACTCGTTTTTCCGCTGGGTGGACCGGCGCTACAACTGGATGGGCTGATGAACGCCGCCTCGCCCAGTACCGCCAAACCATTGTCGCTGCGCGGCCTCTCCAAGCACTACGACAGCGCCGATGGCCGCACCGTCAACGCACTGTTGCCAGTCGACCTCGATATTGCGCCCGGTGAATTTCTGGTGGTGGTCGGTCCGTCCGGCTGCGGCAAATCGACGATGCTCAACATTCTCGCCGGCTTGACCCCGCCGTCGGCGGGCGAAGCCAGGGTCGGCGAAGTGCTGGTGCAGGGCCCCGATATCGACCGCGGCATGGTGTTTCAGGACTATGCCTTATTCCCGTGGCTTACCGTTGCCGGCAACGTTGAATTCGGCCTGGAGCGCAAGGGCGTGCCGCGCCGCGAGCGCCGCGAGATCGTGCTGCGCTATCTCGAAATGGTTGGGCTCGCCGATTTCGCCGGAAAGCGCCCGCGCGAACTGTCCGGCGGCATGAAACAGCGGGTGGCAATCGCCCGCACCTTCGCGACCGAGCCGTCGATCATCTTTATGGATGAGCCGTTTGGCGCGCTCGATGCGCTGACGCGTCGTCATCTGCAGCATGAATTGCTGCGCATCTGGCAGCAGCATCGCAAGACGGTGGTGTTCATCACCCATTCGGTAGTGGAGGCGATCTATCTCGCCGACCGCATCGTCCTAATGACGGCTCGGCCCGGCCGCGTCAAGACTGTGATCCCGGTTGATCTTCAGCACCCCCGCGACCCCACCTCGGACGAATTCCGCACGATCGAGCGCCGGGTCTATGCCGACCTAGATGAGGAACTTGTAAAAAGTTTCAACATGGAAGGCCGTGATTCCAACGGCCCGTTAGCAATGCCTTAATCTAAGCCAAGGCTGGATACGCCCCGAATAGCGTGTCCTTGATTTTGCAACCCGGAATGTCGATCGATAGTTGTTGGACTACCGCTGCTGGCACTAAGCGACGTTTCCCAGTCGTGCGATGGCATGTCGGCTATTGGGGCAACACCGGACATCGGGCAGACTTAGCGCGTAGATGCGTCGGTCGAAAATGACCCATAGGCGACATCGCGTTGCCGTAGTTCCGACGTCCATGTGTTTCGGATGAGTGGCAATTACTATCGGCTAGCATGAAAACCCCATCCAGCTTAAATTGAGCACATGAAAAGAGAGCAATCCGATCCCAGAGTGCCAGCGGATCTTCGCAAAGTGTTTGCGGCTGCGCCGGCGGCGAAGGCCCAGTGGAACGATCTCACGCCGCTCGCACGTAACGACTTCATTATGTGGATAAACTCGGCAAAACAATCAGAAACGCGGAAGCGTCGGATCGAGAGTATTCCTAGTAGACTTGCCTCGGGAAAACGACGCCCCTGTTGCTTCGCGATCGTGCCGATGACTCTTCACAAAGCTCTTATGGGCACTCCAAAAGCAAAGGCTCAGTGGAGCAAGCTCACATCGCTTGAACGCAGAGACTTTGCTAGTTGGGTAGATTTTGCGAAGGACTCCGAGACACACAAAAGGCGAGCCGAGAAGGCGTGTTCAATGCTTGTGGCCCGAAAACGCTGTCGATAGCTCGTTTCAGCCGTGCTTATTTGAGTATCCGTTTCTGGCACGTTGCATCATTTCGCGGCGACGCAATAATTCGATCGCTTTCGGAGTGAAGCAGACATGAGCTGGTAGGCGAAGCCGACCTGTCCCTGTCGCAAACCTAATACGACTGGCGAACAGCAGCGAATCGGGTGAAGCTTCTGTTCAATGATCGAGCTGTGCAGACTGATCTGGTGCGGGCTGATCGGATTGTTCCGATCACGAGCTTCGCTGGAAATCGAGAGTCTGGCGCTTCGCCACCAACTCAATATCTTGCGGCGCAAGTCACCGAAGCGGCCGGCCCTCAGCAGCATCGACCGCTTGTTCTTTGCCGGGCTATATGGCTTAGCTCCTGGTGTGCTGAGCGCCTTGGAAATTGTTAGACCAGAAACCGTTATCCGTTGGCACCGCGCTGAGTTTCGACGGTATTGGCGGTGGAAATCGAGACCTCAAGGTGGCCGGCCAAGGACAGAGCTGGAGGTTAGGCAGCTCATTCGAGAGATGAGTGTCGCGAATCCGCTTTGGGGAGCACCCCGGATCCACGGCGAACTCCTCAAGCTTGGCATCGATGTCGGGCAGACTACGGTTGCCAAGTATATGGCGAGGAGCAGGAGACCGCCGTCCCAAGGATGGAAGACGTTTCTCCGCAACCACGCTGACGGCATCGCGTCGATGGACCTGTTCGTGGTTCCGACGATCTCGTTTCAGCTATTATACGGGTTGCTAATCCTTCAGCATGGTCGCCGTGAAATCCTGTGGCTTGGGGTAACTACGCATCCAAGCGCCGAATGGATAAGTCGCCAATTGACGGAGGCTTATGGCTGGGAGCAGGGGCCACGCTATCTCGTTCGCGATCGGGACAGCATCTACGGCGATGTCTTCATTCGACGCCTTCCGGTGATGGGCATTCGGGATCGACCAACCGCGCCGCGATCGCCATGGCAGAATGGATATTGTGAAAGGCTGATCGGCTCGATTCGGCGCGACTGCCTTGACCATGTTGTCGTATTTGGCGAGCGGCATCTTCGGCATCTGCTTCGATCTTACGAACACTACTACAATCAAACTCGCACGCACCTCTCATTGAATAAGGATTCGCCGGTAACCCGCTCCGTAGAGACCGTCGGCCGCATTCTGCAACTGTCAATCCTGGGCGGGTTGCATCACCAATATGTGCGGATTTAGTTTCCGATAAGGACAGGTGAAGGGCGCCCAGAATCGGGTGTGAATGCAATAGTCCCTCAACCACGCTGGTACAAAAAATCCGTCAGGTCACTGCAGCTCGTTACGGTCGTTCAGTCTGAAACACTCGTGCGGTAGCATCGGGCCGGCTTTCGCCTTTATTGGCGTTGGAAATCGGGTCTGAGAGGAGGGCGACCACAGATCGAGACGGATCTCCGCGCTTTGATCCGGCAGATGAGCATGGAGAACTCGCTTTGGGGCGCGCCCGTATCCGCGGCGAACTGCTTAAACTCGGGTATGAGGCGGCCCAGTCCACTAGGTACTTGGCGGACTTCACCACCACTACATGCGGATTTAGGTTTTCGGTACACACACCGGGCCAAAGCCGGCCAGTTGCGCGGGAAGCAGCGGAACGCCGCTGCTTCCCGCATTGGCTTACTTCTCGAGGAACCGCGCCGGCGGATAATCCCGCGTGTAGACGGGATTGGCGAGGAACTGTTTCGGATCGTATGTCCAGAACTGGCTCACGTTCGGATAGGTCTTGATGATCGAGTTAACGAGACGACCTTCCTTACGGACCACTTTCCGGATGTACACATTACCGACGACATTGCCATAGCTGTCGAACGAGACCGGCCCGCGGCAGGTGTCCACTTTGACGTTCCGCAGCGCCTTCATGAAGGCGTTCTTGTCGTCCACATTGCCGCCGACCGCCGTGACCGCAGCCTCTAGCACGGCGCCATTGGTGTAGGTCGCCGCTGCGTAGAAGCCCGGATCGTAGGAGTATTTCTTGCGGAATGCGGGCGCGAACGCTTTGTTGATTGGATTGTCGAGTTCGGCGGAGTACCAGCATGATGTGATCGTCCCGAGCGCCTCGTCGCCCATGTTGCGCAGCACCGCTTCGTCGAGATGGGTCATCCCGCCGACGATCGGCAACTTGTCCTTCAGGCCGTATTCGACAAACTGGCGGGTAAAGCGGAATCCGTTCGAACCTTCGAAGGCCGAGAACATGCCGTCGGCATTCGTCTTGAGTTGCGCGATGTAGGTGGCGTAGTCGGGCGCCACCAGCGTCGGCCAAAGTTTCTGGATGATCTTGCCGCCGTTTTCCTCGAAAACCCGTTGGAATCCGGCGCACATTTCCTGACCGTAGGCGGTATCGCTGCCGATTGTGATCATGCGCTTGTAGCCGAGCGTCTTTGCGCAGTATTCCGCCAATGGGTAGGCGCACTGCGCGGAGGTCGACGTTGCGCGCACGAACCACGGGATAGCCTTGCGCTGGGTCATATCCTCGGCTGCGGCCACGGATAAGGTCGGGACTTGCTTCGCTTCAATGTAGTCTTAAATCGCCAGCGCCTCGAAAGCGGCAAGTGGGCCGATATAAACATGGACGTTGTTCTTCTCGACGAGTTCCTGCGCCTTGGTGCGGGTCGTCGTGGGGTTTGACGCGCAATCGACGGAGAAAAGCTCGACCTTGCGGCCAGCCATCATGTATTTGCGCTCCTCGAGGTACATCAGCATAGCGCGTTCCATGTCGATGCCGCCCGAGGCCACCGGGCCGGTCTTATCACCGAGAAGACCGATGCGGATCGTGCCGCTTGATTGCGCGCGGACATAGGGAGCGCTTAGCGTAAGGGCGCCCGCCGTTGCGACGCCTTGTACGAAACGACGACGTGAGAGACTCATGGGTATTTCCTCTGTGTGGTTGCCGATTATCACGATCTGCTGCACTGCTGTTAAGAACGCCTAATTCCCCATGTGCTTCTCCCGCTAATGACGAATGCCGGCACGCGCGCGCGCAAGAACAGATGTGCTTGCTTTGAACCGGCTCCGAAAATCATCCCGCACGCCAACCTGGCAACATTGATCCAAATCAACGATGCACCAGCAGCCTTCCGCGCCTGCCAAGACGCGGATCGAAGGGGGCCCCGTGCCACTAAGATTATGTTTTTGCTTGCACATTTTACACGTTGGGGGCGCGCCTGGTTGTCCGCTGCGGACGCGGATGATCGTTTTTCTTAGTGAGCGTGGAACACGCCGAGGTGTTGTCCGATGAGATCATCGTTGTTGCGCACTTCGTCGACCGGGCCCGTGAACACGCAACGGCCGGTATTGAAAATGACCACCTGATCGGCGACGTCGAGCGCCAGTCCGCTGTTCTGTTCTACCAGCACGATCGATTGTCCACCGTCCTTGAGCTGTTTGATGGTGCGTGCGACTTCGGCGACGATCAGCGGCGCGAGACCTTCGGAGGGTTCATCGAGTAGAAGAACCCTTGGGTTTCCGATCAACGCGCGGCCGATTGCGAGCATCTGCTGCTCGCCGCCCGACAGTAAGCCGGCAAGCTGCCGGGATCTCTCCGCCAGGCTCGGAAATAGATCTAGAATGCGATCGTACGTCCACGGTTTTTCGCTCTCCTTTTCGCGTTGACGCGCGATGATGAGATTTTCCCGCACGGACAAGGACGGGAAGATACGTCGGCCTTGCGGGACGAGGCCGATACCCAGCTGCGAGATCGCTTCCGGCGCCAGTCCACCGATCGGCGTCCCGAAAAGTGTGATTTCACCATTTCGCGGCTCAAGAAATCCCATGATGCTCGAAATACAAGTCGTCTTGCCGGCGCCGTTCCGGCCGAGCAGCGCAAGAACGCGTTTCTCTTCCAGCGCGAAACCGACACGGTGCAGCACATGGCTTTCGCCATAGTAGGTGTCGACGTCGGTGAGTTTCAAAGCTTCAGTGGCCAAGATACACCTCGCGCGCTCTCTCGTCGGCGATGACCGCGTCGCGCGTGCCGTCGATGATAACTTTCCCGTAATGCAGCAGCGTAATGGTCTCAGCGAGATCGAGCGCTGTGTCCATATCGTGTTCGATCATGACGAGGCTCGTTTCGCGCGGAATGTCAGCAATAAGCTTTTTGATGGTGTTGCGTTCCGCCGAGGATAGGCCTGCCAAGGGTTCGTCCAGCAGCAGGACCTTCGGCTTTTGCGCAAGCGCCATCGCGATCTCAACGCGTCTCTTCTCACCATAGGCTATTTCCGAAATTGGGCGGTCGGCGAGATGCTCGAGGCCAACGAGGCCTAGCACGCGACGGGCCTCGACGAGGATGTGCTGCGACATTGGACGGAAAAGGTTCCAACGCGCTGGCATAAGCCCGAGCAGTCCGAGCGCGATATTGTGTTGAAGCGTATCGCCTTGAAACAGCGTGATGATTTGGTAGGTACGCGATAGCCCAAGATGGGCGCGCTGATGCGGCTTCAGTTTTGTGACGTCTTGCCCGAACAATTTGATCTGGCCGGAATTTGGTAGAGTTTCGCCCGTGATCTGGTTGAACAGCGTGGTCTTGCCGGCACCGTTGGGCCCGAGAAGTAGTCGCCGTTCGCCGGGGCGGACCGTCATGGATACGTCTTGCGTTACCGGGAGGCCGACGAAAGACTTGTTCAGCCGGACGATCTCAAGGGCATATATGTCGTTTTGCGCTGTCACTTGCGGGGCTCCTTCAAGCGGCCCGCGAGCCGACGAATCCCCGGCACAATGCCATCGGGCATAACTATCACTATAAACATAAAGACGAACCCGAGCAGCATGTTCCAACGATCGATGTAGGACGAGGCATAATTTTTAAGGAAGGTCACGAGCACCGATCCGACGATCGGCCCGACCAGCGTGCCGGAACCGCCAGCGATGACGCCCAGCAGGCCCTCAGCGGAGCTTGTGATAGAAAGAGACGTGGGATGGATGTACTTGTTGTAATAAACGTAAACCAAACCGGCGATGCCACCCCAGAATCCCGCGTAAATGAACGTGAGCCAGCGAATCATCCACACATTGAAACCCAACGCCGCCATGCGACGGCTCTGATCGCGGGTTCCTTTCAGCGATACGCCGAATGCCGAAGATACAAACATTGTGATCAGGATAAAGGCCGCGACGGCAACGATCAGCGCGAACCAATAGAAAGATGCGGCGCTTTCAATTGAAATGCCGAACGGCATTGGACGAGTGAGCCCGGCCATGCCATTGTCGCCGTTGGTGACTGAAACCCAGCGATAGGCCAGTCCCCATAGGACCTGCGACAACGCTAACGTAATCATCAGGAAACCCAATCCGGAGGCTCGCAGCGCGATCAGACCGAACAAAGCTGCGCACATCGTCGTGCCGATGATCGACAACAGGGCTGCGGTGCCGTGGGCGAAGCCGGCGCGTGTGGTAAGCCAAGCCGATAAATAGGCGGCAACGCCAAGGAACGCGGCATGACCGAGCGACGTGAGTCCACCGTATCCCACCAGCAGATTTAGACTGAGCGCGAAGATCGCCGCGATCATCATCTGACTGCCAAGATTGACGTAGAAGTCACCGGCAACGAAAGGCAGCAACGCAAAAAAACCGGCGACGATGGGCACCAAAAACCATATCTTATTCAAGCGGCTCCCCTCCCGAACAATCCTTGAGGACGGAATGCGATAATAATAATCATGGGAAGAAACAGAATTACGTAAGCGAGATCAGGGAACAGCGCGGATCCAAACGTGTACGTGAACCCGATGATGAAGCTTCCGAGGAAAGCGCCGACGAGGCTGCCGACGCCGCCAAGGATAACGACGATCAGCGCGAGTGGCAGCATGTCGGCATCCAGGCCTGGATAAGCTGACAAAATGGGGCCGCCCAGCACGCCGCCAACTCCGGCGACGCCGGCGCCAAGGCAGAACACCACAGTGAACAGCCGCGAAATCGGAATGCCAATCGCGCGTGTCATCTGCATGTCGTCAACGCCGGCGCGGATCATCGCGCCAAGCCGTGTCCGTTCCAAAAGAAGATAGAGCGCGATGGCAACCGCGATGGCGCAGCCGACTAACACGAGACGATAGGTTGGAAAGGCGAAGCCGAACAGGAATGTTGGCGCCTGCAGGGCATGGGGTGTCGGGATCGGTATCGGATCTCCGCCCCATATGACGAGGCAAGCATCCGAGATGATGAAGGACATCCCGAGCGTAACCAGCACTTGACCTTGAGGATTGTTTCCGAGTTTCCGCAACACGAAGCGCTCAAGAACGCCGCCGATGACCGCAAGCGCGAGCCCGCTGCCGATCGCCGCAATCCATAGATCGACCCAATCGAAGGAGCGCAGGGCGGTCGCGCCGAAATACGCGCCGAGCATAAAGAAAGCGCCGTGTGTCAGATTGGCGATCCGCATCAGACCGAAGATCAGCGAGAATCCAGATGCCAGCAAAAACAACAACCCGCCGAGGGCAAGGCTATTAAGGCTCTGAATGATCCAGAACTGCATGGGCATTATCGGTACAAACCTCGTCGCAAAAAATTACGCGGTTCTCAGCCATCCGAAGGGATTCGATGCGGTTCGGGATTGCTCATCTTCGCCGCTTTGATTTTACTTTCACCTTGGTCGATGTCTTTGCGCGTTTCGCTGGCTTACCCGCTGTAGCCTTCGCGGATTTTGCGTCCTGCTGCTTGGGAATGATCGGCAAAAGCAGGTAGTTTTCCCGGCCGACGCCGAGATGGATCGTGGTCTTGCCGCCATAGATCTCCAGCGGACGGTCGCGCGGATCGTCGTGCAGGAACGGGCCGTTGCCGGTGAATTCGTTTTTCATGTTGGAGAGCTTGCCGCCCGAGCCGCCGGGATAGACATAGTCGCGCCCGCGCACGCTCAAGGCCACGCGATATCCCTTCGGCACCGCGATGCAGGTCGGGATGATTTCGATATCGAGTTCGTAGATCTGGCCCGGCCTGAGCGGCTGCTTCTCGTCGTGGCTGTGATAGGGCCGGAACGGTAAGGAAAGTTTCTTGTCGAGCTTGCGATGCGAAGCGCGCAGCCAGCCTTGTCCTATTGCCGTGTGCGGGTCGAGCGCGCCCTGGAACACGACTTCTTTCATGTCGGGCGAGAACACCCGCAGCACCAGGAAGATGTCGGCGTCCGCGGTCGACGATGAGACGTGCAGCTTGGCCGCCACGGGTCCGGTGATCTCGGTCGCTTCCTTCATCGGCTCGGTGAGAAACGTGACGCCGTCGCCAAGCGCTTCGAACGTCACAGCCGCCGAACCTTTCGGCGTTTGCGTCGCTAGTTTTTGGCTGTCGGTCGCCAGATGGAACTTGGTCCATTGCGTGCTCGGCAACGGCCAGGCGTCCTCGTGGCGGATGACGAATTTCTCGCCCGGATGACGGACGTTGAGCTGCACGCGCGGCTGCTTGTCCCAGCCGTTCTTCTCGCCCTTGAGGAAGTAGCCGAAGAACTTCCTCTGCAACCCGACACCGTAGTCGGTGTAGTAGTGCGTCCAGTGCTCGATGCCGTGCACTTCGAGCCATTTCTGTTTCGACGCCGATCGGAAGAAGCCCTCGAAATTACCGCGCGGGTGCAGCGGCTGGCCGCCCCAATTGGCAGCCGAGAGCAGCGGCACCTTGACCTTCGACCAATCCGGCGCCATCGCCTTGTAGAATTCATCGTCCAACGGATGCGCGAAGTACGTCTTGCCGAGATCGTAGCGGTTGGCGCCCATCTCTTCGGGGGTGAGCGTTTCCGGACCCGACACCCAGTCGCCGTTCATACGGCTGCGGTGGCCCTTGGTGCCCAGGCCGTATTGCACGCTCTTGACCTGCATGTCGTACCAGTTCTGCGCGAACGTATTGTAGATGCCGCCGTTGTGGCTGAGCTCGCGATAGAAATCGGCGAAGCCCTCCCAGACGCAGATCGCGGCCAGATGCTTGGGCTGCAGGCTGGCGACCTGCCACTGGTTGATGGCGTAGTAGGAGATGCCGCTCAATCCGACTTTGCCGTTCGACCACGGCTGCACGCCCGCCCACTCGACGCAGTCGTGAAAATCCTTGGTTTCGCGCGGCGACCAGTGCTCGACGTAACCAGGTGAACGGCCGCAGCCGCGCGAATCGACGCGCGCGCAGACGTAGCCATCCGGCACCCACTTTTCCGGGTCGCAGATTTCCCAGCTCTGGTACTTGTTGGTCGAACCGGCCATCACGTCCGGCTGTTTCTGCTCCATGCGCTTCCAGGCGGTCTTGTAGCCGTCTTCGAAGTGCAGCCACTTGCCGTAGGGGCCGTGGCTGAGCAGCACCGGGTAGCGGCCTTGTCTGACCGGCCGAAACACGTCGCAGCGCAGCACCAGTCCGTCGTCCATCGTGATCGGCATGTCCCAATCGATCCGCATGCCGTCGCGGACTTCACTGACTTCACGATAGCTCATGGTATTCCACTCCTCGAAAATGCTTTCGCGCGGTTATTTCTTTGGGATGACCGGCAGCAAGACATGCGCCTGCCGGTCCGGACCGGCGTGCAGCGTGACATTGCCGCCGAACACCGCCGGCGGCCGGTCGCGCGGATCGTCATGCGTGAAGACTGCGCAGCCGGTCCATACCTTGCCCAGCGTCTCCAACCCGGTGCCGGGTTCGCCCGGAAACACATAGTCGGTGCCGCGCACGGACAGCGCGAGCCGGTAGCCCTTCGGCAGCACGATGCAGGTCGGCCAAACTTCGACGTCGACCTCGTAGACCTGGCCGGGCTTGAGCTTCTGCTCCTCGTCATGGGTGTGATAGGGCCGGTAGGGCAGGGTCAACTTGGAGTCGAGCTTGCGGTGCGAGCAGCGCAGCCAGCCTTGCGCGATCGGCGTATGGGCATCGAGCGCGCCCTGGAAGGTGAGTTCCTTGAGGTCCGGCGTGAATGCGCGCACCACCAGGAACAAATCGGCATCTTCCGTCGCCGACGACACCCACAGCTTGGCCGCGATCGGCCCGGTCAGTTCGATCTCCTGATCGAGCGGCTCGGTCAGGAATGTGACGCCTTCGCTCAAACCGGCATAGGTGACGGAGCTTGCTGCGGTCGGCGGTGCAGCCGACATCGTCATGTCGGCCGGATGGATGTAAGACTTGGTCCATTGCGTGCGCTTGAGCGGCCACTCGTTCTCGTGCCGCTCGACGAATTTCTCGCCGGGATGGCGCACCTGCAATTGCACCTTCGGTTGCTTGGCCCAGCCGGACTCCTCGCCCTTGAGGAAGCGGCCGAAGAACCGTTTCTGCAGGTCGAGACCGTAATTCGTATAGAAGTGGGTCCAGTGCTCGATGCCGTGCACTTCGAGCCACTTGTGTTCCGACGCGGAGCGCACGAAGCCTTCGAAATTGCCGCGCGGATGCAGGCCTTGCCCGCCCCAGTTGGCGGTCGAGAGCAGCGGCACTTTGACTTTGTTCCAGTCCGGCATGCGCAACTGCCAGAATTCGTCGGTGTCGAGCTTGCGCGAGATGCAGTCTTCGTAGAAGTCGCGGCGATTTTTGCCGAGCTGCTCTTCAGAAAGCGTCTCCGGCCCCGACACCCAGTCGCCGTTCATGCGGCTCTTGAAGCCGCGCCGGCCGCGCCCGTTTTGCACGGTGTAGACCTGCGCCTTCGACCAGTCCTGCACGAACCCGCGGCAGAAGATGCCGCCATGGTGCGCCATGTCGCGATAGAAATCGGCGGCGCCCTCCCAGGTACAAATGGCGGCGAGGTGCTTGGGCTGCAAAGCTGCCGCCTGCCACTGGTTCTCGGCATAGTAAGAGATGCCATTGAGACCGACTTTGCCGTTCGACCACGGCTGCTGGCCTGCCCAATCGACGCATTGCGCCAGATCCTGCGCCTCGCGCAGCGACCAGATGTCGATGACGCCCGGCGAGCGGCCGGCGCCGCGACTGTCGACGCGGATAACGACGTAGCCGTCCGGCACCCATTTCTCCGGATCGACCACCTCCCAGTTCTGATATTTGTTGGTCGAGCCGGTCGGTACGTCCGGCTGGTCGGCGCACATTCGCACCCATTGGTCCTTGTAAAGATCCTCGAACAGCAACCACTTGCCGTAGGGCCCATAGGTCATGATCACGGGATATTTGCCGTCGGTGATCGGCCGGTAGATGTCGCAGCGCAACACCAGGCCGTCTTCCATTTTGATCGGCATATCCCAGTCGATCCGCATGCCATCGCGGATTTCGCTTTTTTCACGGTATTCCATGGGCTCCTCGGCCTTCGGTTTGCATTAATTCCATTGATCGTAGCGTTGGCGACGTTCCGGCATGGCCGGCAGCGGCGGGCGGCGTAACATTTCGGTGCTGATCGGCGTGCGTGGTGTGTGGCCCGATCAAAACGCGACGGCACCGGTGCCGTTTGATCCAAATCAAATCTACCCCATTGCCTGCTTCACGCGGCAGCATGCCGCCGGAGGCGGCGCTAGCGTAGAGTTGGCACACAAGCAGGCGCAAGCGGCTTACCTCGGAATTCAGTGACGAGAAATTCGGCTATCCTCTTGCTTTTCGCCGATGGCATGCATCGACTGACGAAAGCAGGTCGGCCGGGGAGGCCGATGCCGAACCTTACTCGCTAGCGCGACGAAGATATTGATAATTCCAGGATGTTCAGAAGGACTGTGCTACCGAAAACCTCATTCGGGGGTGATTTCGGATTTAACGGAGAAAATTCCCTGTTCCTGAAGCAGAATTCCCTGTTCCGCCGAAATAATTCCCTGTTCTGCTACGTAGGGAATTTGCTCAAAAGCCCTCGAAATCATTGGGCGCATGGAATGCTCTAAGCCGCTATCTGGCCCAAAATTGAAAAATTCCCTGTTCTTTTCCCTGTTAGCAGGGAATTTGGTGGTGGAGACAGGTTCGATTGCGACTGCGTCCGCCACCACGCAGTCCCATTCGAACCGAGATTTCCTGAGATTCGTCGAATAGCCCCGATTTCGCGGCGTATGTCGCGACCGGTCTGTCTCTGCAGATGGGTAATTGGAATTGGGAGGCCGGTTCGCCGTTTTGTCTCTGGCCTCGAAATCCGGTTTCCCGGCAACAGAGACGGCGCCAGGCAGAGACTGGTTCGATAGACTTAGCTATTGAGAGGCGAGGCCAAGCACTTGGTGCTGGCGGGACCATTCGGCCGGCAGGTCGCAAAGACGGACGAGCCCCATTCCGTGAGGCAGCCTTCCTTCAACAGCCGCTTTGACGAGATCCGGCGCGAGGAAAGCCAGCGAGATCGTCATATTGACCTTCCGAACGCTGCATCGTTCTCGCTCAGCGATGCTTTCTTTCGTTGCCGGCGGATCAGAGATGAGTTCATCAAGCCAACCCCGACCACGGGCGATCGATGCGACCAATGTCGCGCGGGTTTCTGAACGTATGGGACGGGCATTCTGGGGCGAGACAGGGCCGGTCAAGAGAATCTCTCGGCGCCGCTTCGACGGAGGTTTTTGCCAGGGGACACGCAGGACGCTTTTGTCGGCCGCCCGTTTGTGTTGTTCAGTCTGGGCAAGATGGATGACCAACAGCTCCGACTGGACCTCGACCCGTACGATATGAGTGTCGATAAGCTGCCGGTCTTCAACGGGATCATTTAGTTTGAGGTGCTCCCGAACCGATCGGACGACCAGCTTCTCGATCTCGGCTGCGGGTACTCGGCGCATTGAACCAGCCCGCTCAGTCTGACCATTAAGAACGGCTGAAGATAGATAATAACGATATTTGATGCCTCGCCTGTGGGCGTGGGTTGGGCTCATGCGATTGCCGCGGTCGTCAAAAATGCGGCCCATCAACAGGGCCTCCGACTTCAGCCGTGTTGTTGTATGGCCGTTCCTCTGTTCGCTGAGCTTAGCCTGAACAGCATCGAATAAGCTCCCGATTGACGATGGCCGGCTGCTCCCCGGCCAAGACCTCGCCCTTAAACGCCACCTCCCCAACGTAAAATCGGTTGCGCAACAGGTGGACGAGGGGCCCGCGCGTGAACGGGATGCTGCCGACTGTCTCTCCGGTCTTTAGTGTGCGGACCTTGGAGACGATGCCGCGTTTGCGTAGGTCGACCATGAGCAGGTTGAGGCTGCCAAGTTTCAGATAGCTACGGAAGATGTCCCTGACTCGCTCAGCCTCGCGTTCATTGACGGATATCTTGCGGTCCTTGGTGTCGTAGCCAAGCGGCGCCATGCCGCCGACCCAGAGACCCTTGCGCTTCGAGGCGGCGATCTTGTCCCGGATGCGCTCGGAGGTGACCTCGCGTTCAAATTGGGCAAACGACAGCAGCACATTCAATGTTAGTCGACCCATTGAGGTAGTCGTATTGAACTGCTGGGTAACAGAGACGAAGGAGACATTATGCTGGTCGAATAGCTCGACGAGTTTTGCAAAGTCAGCCAGCGAACGAGTCAGGCGATCGACTTTGTAAACGACGATCACGTCGATCTTGCCGGCCCCTACGTCCTCCAGGAGACGCTGCAGGGCAGGCCGGTCGGTGTTGCCGCCTGAGAAGCCGCCATCGTCATACTTGCCCCGCAGGAGGGTCCAGCCAGCGTGTGCTTGGCTGCGGATATAGGCTTGTGACGCATCATACTGAGCGTCGAGTGAATTGAAGTCCTGATCGAGCCCTTGGTCGGTCGAGACGCGGGTATAGATCGCGCAGCGAACCAGCTTCGTCGATCCGGTCTTCATGGCGATGAGCCGTTCGATGACTTGTCGCGCAGGCCGAAGAACTTTGGCCCATTCCAGCGAGTGCCCGTGATTTCGAATGCAATCTTCGACAGGCTTGGATAGGTCTTGCCGTTCCAGGCAAAGCCATCGGCAAGCACGGTCACCCGGTGCATCCGCCCGTTCCATTCGCGGCCAAACACGGTGCCGGGCCTTAGGCTTACGGTGCGACGGCTCAAGTCCACGGCACGCTGACCTGCATCCTCAGGCGATCCCGAGCGATCGAGGATGCGTTGGCTTTCACTATCCAGGTCGCCCAACTGATCGGCCTGAAGCCGATACGCCAGAACACGGAACAGTAGATGGCGGGGTAGGTGAGGGGGAGAGCCGCCGCCCTAAAGCGGTGTGCCAATGATTGCGAAGCTCGCCGACGTCGAGACTACGCAAGTGCGCAATCTCGACGTCTAGCGTTTTCCGGTCCGGTGGCGCAGGACCAATCTTTACGCGCGCCATGGGGCTCAGAGCGACTGTCGTTTGGCTTGGCCAGGTCCGGCCTTACCGCTGCCTCCGCTGGTGATTTGGTAGACCCGATTGCCATCTACCTTCTTCGAGCTGAGCTTTAGCTTGAGTCGCTTGCCCACCACACCGGCCAGGAAGCCGCGCACCGAGTGCTGCTGCCAGCCTGTGGCTTTCATCATTGCGGCAATCGTGGCCCCGATCGGTGATTGCAGCATTGCAATAACGCGAGATTGTTTTGAAGCAGGATTGGGGTTTTTTAGTCTTGGGATCGCTAGTTTGCTGCCGACGGCTTTGCAGCAGGCGCTGCAGGCATCGCCGATGACGCAGAAAGTCGCTTCTTCGTAGGCTGTGACATCGAGATCCTCCATTCGGTTTACGGCAGCGTTGCGCCGCACCACCGAAGCCCCACCTCGGCGATGCAGCCGGCGGGGCAGGATCCCAGAGCACGTTACGAGCCCGGAACTGAGCAAAGTACCGCTCTGTTTGGAGAGGAATGCCAGTCCTTTCTTGGATAATCTTATTGCTGGTTTGGGCTGATCTTGAGCATCTAGAGCCGCTGACTCTTAATCAGCGGGTCCCAGGTTCGAGCCCTGGTGCGCCCACCAATAAATCCGGCAATTTTGACTTTTTCGCGGCAGGTTAGGCCATAGGCTGTCCAACGTTTTGAGGCGTGTACTTTGACCGGGATGTGGGCCCGGATGACGACGTGAACCCGGCGTTCTAAGAGCCGATCCAAGAAGAAGTTGAGTTGGGTGAATCAGTTGTGATTCCTTATTGGCGCTTGAGTTGCACAGGAGCGCCCGATGTGGAAGCCGGAACACCGCCAGGCGGCCGAGCGGCATGACCTTCGCTATCCGAGTGATCTGACAGACGCCGAGTGGGCGTTGGTGGGACCGATGATACCGCCGGCCCGACACGGCGGACGACCGCGCGATGTGAACGTGCGTGAGGTCTTGAACGCAATCTTCTACGTGCTCTCCACCGGCTGTCAGTGGAAAGCGCTGCCGAAGGACCTGCCGCCGAAGAGCACGGCGCATTATTACTTCATGTTGTGGGACTGGGATGCACGCTCGATCGCATCCATCACACGCTCTACGTCGCGGTGCGCGAGCAGGCCGGGCGCGAAGCGAGCCCGAGTGTGGCGATCATCGACAGCCAGAGCGGCAAGGCAGCTCAAAAAGGGGGTCTACGCTCGATCCGCAGGGCTACGATGCGGGCAAGAAGGAAGGTTACAGGTCGCAAGCGGCACATCCTGGTCGACACGCTCGGTCTCTTGCTGAGCGTCGCTGTTCATCCCGCCAACATTCAGGATCGCGACGGCGCTGCGCTGGTCCTCGACCGACGCACGCGTCGCTTGTTTTCGTTATCGAACGCATCTATGCCGACGGCGGCTACCAAGGCCCAAAAGCGACTGCCGCCGCGGCTCGAACAGGCAACTGGAAAATCGAAATCGTCAAACGGTCTGACACTGCAATCGGCTTCGAGGTCCTGCCGAAACGATGGATCGTCGAACGAACGATCGCCTGGATCAGCCGCTTCCGTCGTCTCGCCAGAGATTTCGAGCGCTATGCGAGAACCGTCGCGGCCTTCATCCGTCTCGCCATGATCCGCATTATGCTCCGGCGCTTGACCAGATCAAATCTTTGCCGCTGAATTAAAACTTCTTGGATCGGCTCTAATATCGCCCTTCGGATCGATCCGGCGCGAGTGTGTGGACCATTTCATCGTCTTGGGTGAGGCGCATCTGCGCAGGATCCTGCGAGCCTATGCTGGCTATTACAACGACATCAGAACGCACTGGTCATTGGACAAAGATGCGCCAGTCTCTCGCCCGATTCAGCCGATCGGAAGCATCAAATCGCACTCAATCCTTGGCGGCCTTCATCACCACTATGTCCGGGTTTAGGTTTTCGGTACACACAGCAGCGGTCTGGCACTATTGTCGCCATTCCGATCTTGGCTGGGCTGCATCATAAATATGTTCGGACGTGATATTTGGAAAGGACACGATGTCATCGAGGGCCCCCAAGCGCGACGCGCAGCCGGCACTCATTAGATAGCTTTGCTTTAGGAAGATTGCGAATAAGCGACTCGCGAAATCGGCTAACGACCGCCGACTCGTTTCCCTTGGCCCACGCAACAGCAAGATCTAAGTGTGCGAGATCTGAACGTGTCGATAGAGCCAGGTAATGAGCGCGAGACGAAAAATGTTTGCGGGTCCATCTGGGAACTACCGACACTCCCATGCTTCTTTCCACGAGGCATATAATCGTTTGCATGTGGAGGGCTTCAAAATCGACTTTCGGCGAGAAACCGGCTTCTCCGCAAAGGTTCACGACCTGCATTCGGTAACTAAATTGCTCCAATCCAGGTTCTAATCGAAGCGGCGGCAATATGAACCGCTCTGACCGTAGATCATTGATCGATATTGATCGCGTCTTTGCTAACGGGTGTCCAGGTCCCACGATTGCTGAAAGAACGTCATTACGTAAAATAGCGGCTTCGATACTCTTGTTCTCGAAGCGAGCAGGCAAGCGGAGAATACCCACATCAATTTCGCGATTTACGAGCATGCGCACCTGTTCCGATGAGCTTGTCTCATGTAATTCGAGTTTTATTGCCGGATAAAGCGAATGAAATCGCTTTAGTGCGGTGGGTACAGATTCGTAGCCCCAAGGTACAGTGAAGCCAATACGGAGCTTCCCCACCCTGCCTTGCGCGGTTTCTTTAGTGTTGATCACCGCGGATTGAATGCTTGCAAGGATGTTAAGAGACTCTGCTAGTAGGACTTTTCCAGGCTCGGTGATTTCGACGGTACGGCTTGTCCGGTTGAAAAGGCGAACGCCAAGCTGGTGCTCCAAACGCTGAATGGCTTGGCTTAACGGCGGCTGAGCCATACGCAATCGCTCGGCGGCGCGACGAAAGCTACAAAGTTCGGCGACGGCGACGAATTGGACCAACTGCCTTGTTTCCATAATTGATACCTTTCAAGTACTGATTGGAGCTTAATTATATATTGGACATCTCGGTATGCCACTTAATAATGCAATATGTGAATCTTCCGCTCCGCGTCGACGGTTGGGCATGAACCAGATACCCGTTTCGTTCAGTATTAGACTGCCAAACTCTGGCCCGTACACGACGGCTTCATCGGTAGCAGCTGTCGCTGTTCTCGCCGATGATCTCGGATTCGAAGCACTCACCGTCCACGATCACATTCCGCGTAGTCGTCGGCAAAATCGCCATTTCTCGGCAGGGTCAGTTGAACAAGTCAAAGACAACCAGGACCCCGTGCTCTTTGAGGCAATGACAACGCTCGCATTCGCGGCGGGTCTGACACAGAGGGCACGGCTTTTTCCCACCGGGATTACGCTCGGGACGCGCGATCCGCGACTACTGGCAAAGCAAGTGGCTACATTGCATGACCTTTCGGGCGGCCGATTTAGGCTGGGCGTTACGGTCGGCGCTGCAGCCGACGAATTTGAAATAATGCAGGTGCCTTTTGAAGAACGCGGACCACGCGCAGATGAATATCTTGAAGCAATTTGTAAGATATTCGGTACGGCCCCGTTCACGACCGTCGAGGGGACGACGGTGCGTTTCGCGAATGGTGAATTCTATCCAAAGCCCAATAATCTGCCGATTTGGATCTGCGGGAAAGGAAAAGCCGCAATGCGGCGGGCCGCACGTTACGGTTCCGGATTTCTTCCGGCAGGTTTTACGCTCGACAACTATCGCGAAAAGATGCCCTTGCTTGATGAGCAGATGGCGCTCGCATCGCGTAGCCGCTCTGAGATTATTTGCGGATTAGAGACTTTCATTCTCGCTCGGCCCAACAAGGAAAAAGCGGTCGCCGATTCGAGTGCCACGCTGATGTATTGGTATAAAGATCTGGAAAAGGGTCTAAACTGCAATTTTATTGGAACCCCCGAGTTCATAGTAGAGCAAATACATTCCTATATCGAAATTGGTGTCCGGCACTTTGAGCTTAAGTTTATCGCTAACAGTTTGGAAGATCAACTTGAGATGATGCGCGCTATCGCCGCGTATGTGGTCCCAAAATTTATGTAACGAGGAAAACAATGGCCGATCGCAATATCGTTGCAGAACTGGAGGCGGTGCGAGCATACAGTATGGCTTATTACGGCGAGCTGTTGCCCTCGTACGAGCGGCTCGCGCGGTATCGACCCGAAGTTCTCGTCGACTGGATCAATTTGAGACGCACGATTTTTGAAACAAAAGGCGATGAGGGATTAACCCTTCGAGATCTTGAGCTCATCTCCACCGCAATTGAAATCATTGCTCATAAGCCAAATCCCGACCGACACGCTAGGCTGGCAATCGAAGCGGGAGCAACGGTACGTCAGGTGGCTGATGTCGTCAGCCTCTGCATTCTGCTTGGTGGAATGATGACGTATATGGTTTCCGGACAACACGCACTAAAAGCGGCCGAAGACGAAGCAAACCGGCTTGCCAAAAACAAACCGGCTCCAGACGAATAAGGCTCCAGCAGAAAGATGGGTTGACCGTCGACCTCGCAACGAGGAAAGGAAGGTTAAGTCCATGAAATGCTCTATTATGATGCTTGCCGCGGTGGCCTTTAGCACGTTAGCGAATCCGGCATTCTCTCAAACGTACCCTTCGCGGCCCATCACCATTGTTGTGCCATTTGGTCCTGGTGGCACGGGCGATTTGGCTGCTCGCGTATTGGCTTTCAGCGCTCAGAAATATCTTAATGAAACCGTGGTCGTAGAAAATAAATCTGGGGTTGGTGGAGTTTTGGGATCAAAGTACGTCGTCAATGCTTCACCCGACGGGTACACACTGTTGCTGGCGCGTGTCGGGCCGGAGGCTATCGCGCCCGCATTGGATCCTTCAACAACCTACAATTGGAACGATTTCACTTTCTTGGGAATGCTCGAGCAGGACCCTTTCGTTTGCATCGTCAGTGGGAAATCATCGATTCGAACCATCGCCGATCTCGTTCAGCAACTGAAAAGGGAACCGGGGAAGCTAAGCTATGCGTCAACAGCAGTAATTGATGCAACTGTTGTCTTTCCGGTGAAAATCTTTTCCCATGCAGGCCTTCGGCCTGACGTGGCGTTGAAGGTTCCATATCGAAATGGCGTCGATACAGTCACGGCGATTATCAGCGGCGAAGTTGATTTCGCCTGCAATGGGTTTTCACTTTACGCTGGTGGACTTAGCTCTGGCCAACTTCGCGGGCTAGTTGTTTCGACCCCCGAGCGGGTTCCACAGGCACCCGATATTCCGACCGGTCGCGAGCTCGGAATGAGCGACCTTGAGGACGTCACCGGGTGGAGCGCGCTTTATGGTCCGCCCGGACTTCCAAAAGACGTCGTAAACAAGTGGGCTACGGTATTAGAGGAGTTACGAAATGATCCGAAGTGGCAAGAACGGGTCAGGGCGCACCTATCGTTGCCGGCCATTATGACCGGACCTGAAGCGCGATCTTTCGCTGAAGGTCAAGTGCGAATGTACAAGACAATGGCACCAACTTTGGGAATGAAAAACTGATCAGCTAGACAAAACGATTTACCACTGCGCGATCAACGCGACGTCTGTTCCCGACGCACAATCGAGAGTGTACCTTTCAAGATCTAAAAGGAGCAGTGATGGTGGACAATGTGGATACTCTTTTCGTCGGTGGCCAGATCTTTACAAGCAACCAGGTAGTAAATGCGTCGTTGGGCGTTTTGGAGGGGAAAGTTGCGTTCATTTCATCGGCACAATGGACGCCGCCTGCCAAAAAAACAATCGACATCACGGGAAAAATCCTCGTCCCAGGCTTTATTGATACTCATGTGCACTTCCGTGATCCTGGGCTTACGTATAAGGAGGACTTCCTGACGGGCACTCGTGCGGCGGCGAACGGCGGCGTGACTTGTGTCGTAGACATGCCCAACAACAAGCCCGCGCTTACGACCGAAGAGCGCTTCAAAGCTAAGCTAGCAGAAATACGGGGTAAAGCGGTCGTCGATTATGCGCTTTACGGTGGCGCGACACAGTTTAAGGAGATCCCCGGTATTCTCCGTTCTGGGGCGATTGGAATTAAGATCTTTATGGTCACTGATCCGAAGTCCCATTACCCGCATGATCCGGAACTCTATACGGGCGACGATGGAGTTCTCTACGACACGCTCAAGCTAGTGACGGAGCACGGCGCCTACTGCGCGATACACCCGACGAATCAACAAATTTTCGAGCACGAATCGCGCAAGCGCTGGGCGGCCGGCACGACAACGCCCCGCGAATTTATGGCGGCCTATTTCGGGGAGAACTACGTCTCCGATCACACCGCAGTCGCTACGTTGGTTGAAATGGCTCGGTCATCGCGGGCTAGGACCCATATCTTGCATCTCCGATCGGAGCCTGGAATCCGCATCATTCAAGCGGCCAAAGAAGACGGCATCCCAGTTTCTCTGGAAGTCAATCCAAAATATATGTTTACAAGCTTTGCAGATCTCGATGCAAAAGGACCTTTGTGTGTTCCTTATGCAATGAGTTCAGAGGCGCAGCAGATGCTTCTCGATTGCGCAAATAAGGGTTGGGTCGACGTCTACGGAACGGATCACGCACCCCACACCCGTGAAGAGATGGAGCCAGGCTGGCAGGACGCGTGGAGCATCCCTTTCGGCAATCCGCAAATTGAACACTACATCACTGCGCTGCTAACTTTTGTCAGCAGTGGTAAAATGAAACTTGAGACGCTCATTCACCTGTGTTCCGAAAACCCAGCCAAATTGATAGGGGTGTGGCCGCGCAAAGGATGTGTGCAGGTCGACTCCGATGCCGATTTTGCAATTTTAGATCTAAGGGCACGCGGAACTATCTCGGACAAAAAAGTCTATACCAAAGTTGGTTGGTCGCCTTATGCCGGAATGCAGTACCATGGCCTGCCCACCATGACTGTAGTACGAGGCCGGGTCGTGATGCGTGATGGAGATGTTATCGGACAGCCTGGTTTCGGCCAACTTGTGCGCCGGGATAAATTGCAATGATCGCCCAGGGTCGTGATCTCAGTAATTCAATTCTTGGAGAAGCGATGCGCCTCATTGCAGATACGCGGCGTCGTTGTGCCGATCTGGGGATTACACCTCGAGATTTCGGAGACCTCCTTCTTCCGGAAGCATTACTGGCCTTCATGGTTAGTGGCCTGACTAGGGAACAGGTTCAATCAGTGTTTGCTTCATTTGCGGAATCAGAAATTGACGCTTGGTTTCAACAGATCAATCGAGGCAGCACTCTTTGCGACTGTTGTGCGCCAGCGCTCCTTTCGAAATATAACAAACGCCCTTCAAGCCCCGTTTCGAAGTCACCCGCGTCGCGGTTTGTATGCGTCGCGAGCTAGACGAGAGAAAACACTGCAATGTTTCGAACTCGTCAGGCCAAATATGTTTTTTATCGGCAAATTTGCGCGAGCCCGTCTTCGATCGATCCGTGATTTGGAGAATTCATTGAGTTCAAAGCTGTCACGAGGTGTTGAAACGACTAATTATGAATTCATCAGCAAACGTTACACAGGAAACTTCATGGACACACTTAGCAGTGCTTTGTCTGAAGATATGATTTCGAGAGATTGAATATTCATCGACGGAAGCCCTTTTTGCGAATGCGATTCGTCTGCGTGAGCAAGGACACGGCCGCATCATCAGCTATTCGCGCAAGGTATTCATCCCGCTGACGCGGCTCTGCCGCGACACCTGCGCCTACTGCACCTTCGCCACGACGCCGAGCAAGGTGGCGGCGCCGTTCCTTGCACCCGACGATGTGCTAGCAATTGCCCGCGCCGGCGAGCGCGCCGGGTGCCACGAGGCGCTGTTCACGCTCGGCGATAAGCCGGAGCAGCGTTATGCCACCGCACGAGAGGCGCTCGCTACGCTAGGCTATGGCAGCACCGTCGACTACCTCGTGGCGATGTGCGCGCTGATCTTGCGCGAAACGCGCTTGTTACCGCACGTCAATGCCGGCGTCATGACGAAAGACGAGATCGCGCGGTTGCGCGAGGTCAGCGTGTCGCAAGGCATCATGCTGGAAAGCACGTCCGAGCGGCTGTACGAGCGCGGCGGCCCCCATTTTGGTTGCCCCGACAAGAAGCCGCAGGTGCGTCTTGCCATGATCGCCGCCGCCGGCGAACTGCGCGTACCCTTTACAAGCGGCATCCTGATCGGCATCGGCGAGAGCCGGCGCGAGCGCATAGAGTCTCTGCTCGCGTTGCGCGACCTGCATGGACGCCACGGGCATTTGCAGGAAATCATTATCCAAAATTTTCGCGCCAAGCCTAATACCCGAATGGCAGCATTTGAAGAGCCGGACATCGCCGACCTGATGTGGAGCGCGGCCGCAGCGCGACTCATTTTTGGGCCACACATGAACATCCAGGTGCCACCCAATCTCAGCTATGAGCGCTTTGGAGAGCTGCTGAACTCCGGTATCAACGACTGGGGCGGCGTGTCGCCGATCACGCCCGACCATGTCAATCCGGAAGCGCCGTGGCCCCACTTGGAAAAGCTGCGGCAGGTAACTAGTGAGGCTGGCTTAGACCTAGTCGAGCGGCTGGCGGCCTACCCATCATATGTCCACGACGAGACCTGGATCGCCCCCGAAATCCGTCGCCACGCGCTGCAGCTTGCAGACGCCGCAGGACTCGCGCGCGACGACGACTGGGCCCCCGGCTTGCCGGCGCCGCTGCCGCTTCGCGGCTCCAACGGCCAAGCATCGGGCACTATTGAACGGCTGATCGCGCGCGCCGAAACCGGCAGTCGCCTCGATGAAGATGAACTTGTCGCGCTGTTCGATGCGCGCGGCGGCGACTTCGATGCCATCTGCGCCGCCGCCGATCGCCTGCGCCTGCAGCACTGCGGCGATATCGTCCGTTACGTGGTCAATCGCAACATCAACTACACTAATGTCTGCACCTATAAATGCGGCTTTTGCGCCTTCTCTAAGGGCAAGCTGAGCAAGCAGTTGCGCGGCACGCCTTACGATCTCGCACTCGACGAAGTGGCACGCCGCGCCCGCGAAGCCTGGGAGCGGGGCGCGACCGAGGTCTGCATGCAGGGCGGCATCAATCCGCACTATACCGGCGAGACCTATCTGACCTTGCTCCGCGCCGTGAAGGACGAAGTGCCGGGCATGCACGTGCATGCTTTCTCGCCGCTCGAGGTGTCGCAAGGCGCGGCCACGATCGGCATCTCGGTGCGCGCGTTCCTTACGCGGCTGTGCGATGCAGGACTTGGCTCGCTACCGGGCACCGCAGCTGAGATCCTCGACGACGAGGTCAGAAAGATCATCTGCCCCGACAAGCTCAGCACGCACGGCTGGCTTACCGTTGTCGCCGCAGCGCATGAGGTCGGCTTGCACACCACCGCGACCATCATGTTCGGCCATGTCGAGCGCCCCGTGCACTGGGCCCGCCATCTGCTGGCCGTGCGTGACCTGCAGGAACGCACCGGCGGCTTCACCGAATTCGTGCCGCTGCCCTTCGTCCACATGGAGGCGCCGCTATACGCGCGTGGGCGCACGCGCAAGGGCCCGACTTGGCGCGAGATCAGGCTGATGCATGCGGTGGCGCGGCTCGCGCTCAACCCGCTCATCACCAACGTGCAGGGCTCATGGGTGAAACTCGGTGCCGATGGCGTCGGCGCCCTGCTCGATGGTGGCGTCAACGATCTCGGCGGCACGCTGATGAACGAGAGCATCTCGCGCGCTGCCGGCAGCCAGCACGGCCAGGAGCTCGGGCCTCAAGCGATGGAAGACTTGATCCGCTCGTTCGGGCGCTCGCCCGAGCAGCGCACCACGCTCTACGCGCCTGTCGCCGTCGAGCGCCGCGAGGCAAGCTTCCGCGCCGCGCCGTTGACCGAGATGATTCAGACGCCGTTCGAACCGAAACCGCGGCCGACTTTCGCGGGCTAAGCGCGGGTCACGACACAAAGGTCGATGATGAGTGAAAAGAAGTTGTATTCCATTTGCGTGGTCGGCGGCACCGGCGCCGAAGGCAGCGGGCTTGCGTTGCGCTGGGCCCACGCCGGCCACAGCGTCACCATCGGCTCGCGCGACGAGGCCAAGGCGCTCGAAGCGGCCAACGCGCTCAATGCGCTGCTAGGCGCCGAGAAGATTGCTGGCGCCGAGAGCCGCGCCAGCGTCGCAGCGGCCGAGATCGTCGTCCTGACCGTGCCGTTTGCCGCGCAAATCCCAACTGTAATCGGCCTCAAGGATGCGCTCGCCGGCAAGATTCTGATCGACGTCACGGTGCCGCTGGTGCCGCCGAAAGTGTCGCGGGTGCAACTGCCGCCGTCGGACTCCTGCGTCGTCGCCGTGCAGGAGTTGCTCGGCGACAGCGTGCGCGTGGTGTCGGCGTTCCAGAACGTGTCGGCGCACAAGCTCAAGAAGCTCGGCCAAGCCGTCGATTGCGACGTGCTGGTCGCCGCCGACGACAAGGACGCCCGCACCATTGCCATCGGTCTCGCGGAAGACGCCGGCCTGCGCGGCATCAATGCTGGGCCGCTTGCCAACTCGGTGGTGGCGGAGAGCCTCACCTCGGCGCTGATCTGGATCAACCGGACCTATAAGATACCGGACGCCGGCATCCGGATCACCGGGCTTGCCAACACCGGATCGCCGGCGGAGCACTAATGGGCATCGGCGAGCTGCTACTCAAGCCGCTGCGCGACGTTCCCGCCGTCAAAGAGGGCGACGATCTCGCGCGCCTTGCGCTCACCGCGCTCGAGCAACCGGGCGTGCGTTTGAGCGAAGGCGACGTGCTGGTGTTCGCGCAAAAGATCGTATCCAAGGCAGAGGGGCGCAGCGTTGCGCTCGACAGTGTGACGCCCTCACCGCGCGCGTTGGCGCTCGCCAAGGAGACGGGCAAGGACGCGCGGCTGGTCGAGCTAATCATCAGCGAATCCACCGAGGTCGTGCGCCAACGCCGGGATTTGCTCATCGTGCAGCATCGTCTTGGCTTCACGCTCGCCAATGCCGGCATCGATGCCTCCAACGTCGAAGGTGAAGGCCACGTGCTGCTATTGCCGGTCGACCCCGACGCTTCCGCCGTACGGATCCGCGTCGCCCTCCGCGACAGCACCGGCATCGATTGCGCCGTTCTGATCATCGACAGTCTCGGCCGCCCCTGGCGGATGGGCACGGTCGGTACCGCCATCGGCGTCAGCGGCATTCCGGGATTGCTCGACCTGCGCGGCCGCATGGACCTCAACGGCAGACCGCTCATGACCACTGAAATCGGCCTTGCCGACGAACTGGCGGCGGCGGCGTCGCTGGTCATGGGCCAGGCCGCGGAAGGCACGCCCATCGTGCTCGCCCGTGGTGTACCTTATGCGCGGCGCGACAGCTCGGCGCGCGAGCTGCTGCGCCCGAAAGACATGGACCTGTTCCAATGAACGACGTCACCCCGGTGATCCCGACCGTGTCAGCGCATGCGGCGCACGCGCTGCTGCGCGGCCGGCGCAGCATCCGCTATTACCGGCCGGAGCCGCCGCCGCGCGACGTCCTTCAGCGCATCATGACGAGCGCCGCCATGGCACCGTCGGCGCACAACCGCCAGCCATGGCGCTACGTGATGATCGACGACGAGGCGCAAAAGGCGACGCTTGCGCGCGCCATGGGCGGGCGTCTGGCCGAAGACCGTGCGCGTGATGGCGACGACAAGGACGCGATCGCGGCCGATGTCGCCCGCTCCTTCCAACGCATCACGACCGCGCCCATCGTCATTCTGGTGGCGGCGACCGTTGCCGACATGGACCGCTATCCCGATCCCAAGCGCGGCGAGGCCGAATACCTGATGGCCGTGCAAAGCACCGCGATGGCGACACAAAACCTGCTGCTCGCCGCGCATGCCGAACGCCTCGGCGCCTGCTGGATGTGCGCGCCGCTGTTCTGCCCAGCCGACGCGCGGCAGTCGCTCGCCCTGCCGGCGGACTGGCAGCCGCAAGGCCTGATCACGCTCGGCTACCCGGCACGACCTGGCAAGCTCAGGCTGCGGCGGCCGCAGTCCGAATTCGTAAGGTTTGCCCCGCCGGGCCGGCCGCAAGACCCATGAGCGAAAGCATCCGCGTGCTGGCGCTTGCCGGCGGCGTTGGTGGCGCCAAGCTTGCCGCCGGCCTTGGGCAGCTTCTCGGCGAACGGCTGACCGTGCTGGTCAATACCGGCGACGACTTCGAGCATCTCGGCCTGCACGTCTCGCCTGATCTCGACACCGTCATGTGCACGTTGGCCGGCATAGCCAATCCGGAAACCGGCTGGGGTATCGCCGGCGAAAGCTGGACCTTCATGGAGCAACTTGAGCGGCTCGGCGGCCAAACCTGGTTCCGCCTCGGCGACCGCGACCTTGCGACCCACACGGTGCGCACGTCTCGGCTTGCGCGCGGCGACACGCTCGCCGCGATCACCGCTGACATCTGCCGCGCGCTGAACGTTGCTCCGACGATTTTGCCGATGACTGATGACCGCGTCCGCACCATCGTGCATTCGGGCGGCGCGCTTGCGCCATCATCGTCTCCAGCGACCCGCCCTGCACCGAACGCAACCAGGAGTCAGCCTGCTGTACGTAATGATGTGCGGCGAGAGTCTCGTCGCGCGGCGTTTCGCTACCACCCAAATCCGATATCAAGGTCATGATCGTTCGGCCGTCCGCGACTCGGCCCGGAAAGCATCGGGCATTTCGTTGATGCGATCGAGTATGGCGCGCGCACTGTCGAGGTGAGGCGGAACGGGAACTAGATCGCCTTGCATGGCCGCGCTCGCCGCCGTGTCCTTCAGGCCGCTGGCGGTCAGCAGCGCCACCACCGTATCCGACGATCCGATCTCGTTCCTCGCCCGCAGTTGCTCGACGGCTGCCAGCGCTCCGGCCGAGGCCGGCTCGACATAGAGCCCTTCATCCTCGCCGAGCATTTTTTGCCACCGCATGATGCTGTCGTTGCTCACGGTGATCGCCGTGCCAGCGGAAGTGCGAATTGCGGCGAGGGCCTGGAACGTACTACGGGTCGCGCTCGTCGATTTGGCCACGGTTTCATGGGTGAGCGGCATATCGCCCGGCACATCAGTGCCGTCGCGTATGGCGGCGCCAAGGGAGCCGTAAATCTCCGCCGCAACAAGCCGTGGCACTTTGTTGGTCCAGCCAAGAGCGCGCATCTCCTCGAATCCGCGACACATACCGATCAAGGCATCTCCATAGCAAACCGGAACGACGCAGTAATCCGGCACCTGCCAGTCCATGCTTTCGGCGATCTCATAGGCGAGGGTCTTGTAGCCCTCGATGCCGTAAGGATTGCTGCCGACGACGGGCCCGAAAAAGGGCGAGGTCGGAAACCAGCCAAATTGCCGGACTGCATGCTGCATCAGTGTCCAACGATCCGCTTTGCTCGCGACAGCAAGTACGGTTGCGCCGTAGGCGCGCATTTGCACCAACAGTGGGCCGGCCGCTCCACCGGTGGTCAAAATGATGCATGGCAGACCGGCCTTGGCGGCATATGCGGCGGCGGCTGCGCCGGCATTACCGGTGGAACTCGAGACGATGATCCGAGCCCCCATGTATTTGGCAACGGAGATCGCCACCGAAGCAAGCCGATCTTTGAAGGACCAGGTCGGGTTGCGTGTCTCGTCTTTGGCAAGCAGCTGCCCGATTCCTAATTTGCTGCCGATACGATCGAGAGCGAGCAGGGGAGAGCCACCTTCGCCGAGCGAAACCGCATGGCGACGGTCAACCGGCAGCAACTCGTCGTATCGCCACAGCCCGCCATCGCCTGATGCTTTCGGGGGCGACAGTCTGGGCAGCGAACGATACGCCACGACCAGATTGCTCGGAGCAATGCTCCGACACGCAGGACAGTCCTCCGCGAAGTGGTCACGCGAATACAGAGCCGAGCAGCGGAGGCATTTGAGACCGACGACCTTGTCCATTCTCCCTCAATTCAATGTGCGTAGCGTCCGCGGATCGGCCAGCGCAAAAGAGCATGGTCGAACACGACATGATAGCAGGAATGCAAATTGACCGTGGGGTCGCAGTGCGTCGCGCCGAGCAGGATGCGCGTGCCGAGAGCCGGGGCCGGGTGGCCGCGGGAAATCGAAACGATGCCATGTTCATCGCCGGCAAAACGATAGCGCGCGCCGGCGGCGACTCCCACAAGGATTGCCGGCGGCGGCCCGTTCGCGGCGAGCGCTTTCGTCCCGGCATCGACTGTCACTTCGCCCGGACGATTGGCTGAAATCACGGTCGCAAGGACAAACAAACTGGGCTCAAAAGGCAGCGGCCGGTTCTCTTCGTCGCGGATGACGGCATAGTCGGCGTCCATGAACACGTACGAGCCAACCTGAAGTTCGGTATAGGGCCCCATGGCGTCGAGTTTGTGCGTGCCCGTTCCGCTTCCCGTGATGACGGCGGCAGGCAGTCCTTCTTTGATCAACTCGTCGCGCAAACGGGACAATGTTTCTGCCGCCCTCTGGGCCGATGCCTTGCGATCGCTCGGATCCGGTATGTGCTGGGCGTTACCCGCGAAGCCCCGGATGCCCGCGAACCGTAACCGCGGATGCGCGGCAATCATCAGAGCGAGCCGTATGCCATCCTCGACCGATGCAACGCCCGTCCGCCTTTGGCCGACGTCGACATCGACCAGCAAGTGAAACGGCGGATCCTCGGGCTGCATCGCCTTTAGCAGAATTTCGATTTGCATTGGGTGGTCGATGACCGCTTGCAGTCCGTGCTCGCGATTGAGCTTGGTTAGCCGGGTCGCGGCATCTGCGCCCATCACCGGCGATGTCAGCAACAATCCGCGAACGTTCGTGTCGGCCAGCATCTCGGCTTCGTCGAGAGTGGCGCAGCCGATGCCGGCGGCATCAGCCTCCATTTGGCGCGCCGCGATGTCGACCGACTTGTGCGTCTTGGCGTGGGGGCGAAGTCGGATAGCGGCGTCCCGCGCCAGTCGTGCCATGCGTGCAATGTTTCTATCCAGCGCTGCCCCGTCGAGAACGAGGCAAGGCGTACGCAGCTCGTTGAATAGCCGCCCGTTCGGATCGAGATCAGGCACGACGGTCACCGGCAGTGCGGCATGATATCTTCCGCAAACCAATTGATTTGTTCGATGTATGCCTGCTCGCTGTTCACGGCGATTGCCATTGCCGAGCAGTGATCGACACCCATAGCCTTCAACTCGTGAATTTTGTCGATGATGAGTTGCGGCGAACCGACCAGGTTTCCAGTCACCTGATGCGCCGGATCGCGGCCGGTATAGGCAAGCGACTTGCGGTGCGCGACCAGTCCGCTCTGCATGTAAGTCTCTTCGGCCTGCGCATCGGTCTTGCCGATCAGCAGCGAAAATTGTGGAGCTACCTCGATTTCTTTCGGATCGCGGCCGTTCGCTTCCGCCAGCCGGTGCAATTCCTGAATGCGCTCGGCAATTTCAGGGAATGGACGCCAGCCGGGGAGCCACCCTCGCCCGAACTTGGCCGCCCGTTCGATCGCCGTCAGGTTGTGACCGCCGATGTAGAGCGCGAATGGCTTTTGTTTCGGCTTCGGGAACATTTCGAGATTCGTAAACGAATAATATTTCCCGGCGAAGGTCGACACTTTTTCATTGATCAGGCATTGGAAGGCCGCCAGGCCTTCGTCCAGCATATCCCCACGATGGGCGTTCGGATAGCGATTCCCGGCCCAGGCTTCGAACTCCTCGCGATAAGCCCCTAGACCGACGGCAAGAATGAACCGACCGTTGGTCATTTGATCGATCGTGGCCGCCTGCTTGGCAAGATAAACCGGCTCGCGCATCGGCATAACCAGCAATGATGTGCCGAGCTGTATCCTGCTGGTGGCCTGGCCCACCATGGCGAGAGTGATGAGCACGTCATAGAAGTTCGGCGGCTCCGGAAAGATGTCGCGAACGTAATGCTGCGTCGTGATGTGATCGTTTCCGAACACTCCATCGTATCCTAGCTGTTCGCAGAGCACGGCGTGTTTGATGAGCGCCTGCGGCTCACAAAACGGAATCGGATAGACGAGACCTTCATAACCCGTCGACAAGCAGACTGAGAATTTCATGCCGGGCTCCTGGATGTCCGCACTAGGGTTCTTTGGCGCTCAGACGATCCTGAGCGCCGTGTCGAGCGTCATCAGGGACTGAGCGCCGTCTTTGGTGACGTGAACCATGTCCTCGACCTGAAGACCGGCAAAGCCGAGCTCGTAATATGGCGTCTCTATGCAGACGACCATGTTCTCCTCGAATACGCCATTCGAACTTGCGGCGATATTCGGCGGGTCGTAGCCATCCACGCCGATCCCGTGGCCGACATGGCTGCGCTTAAAATGCGGAATGCCTTCCCGCCGGACCGTCTCGACTACATGATCGAAAAGCGTCGAAACCTTAAGCCCCGGCTTGAGAATATCGTATGCAGCGAGCACGCCCTTTTCGACGGCGCTATAATACTTGGCAATCTTATTTGCGGGCTCGCCGAGCGCAGCTCCACGTGACATGTCTGAACGATAATGCTTATGCCGCGCGCCGACATCGAAGCGAATTAGATTGCCTGGCTGCAGGGCGCGATCGGACGGCTGAACGTTGATCATCGCGCTGCGCGTCCCAAATCCAATGCAGCCGACTACCGGCGCGGCGTCATGTCTTGCCAGGCAGGCATTGAATTCCCGCAGCATCTCACGCTCGGTGACGCCGGCTTTTGCGATTAAGAGTGCGGCGTCGATCGCATGCTCCGTCGCTCGGGCGGCGCTTCGAAGGATCGCGATCTCGCCCGGTGTTTTCACCGACCTCGCACTTTCGAACAGCGCGAAACTGCGCACGAAATTGGCGTCCGGCAGAAGAGACCTCAACTGGTCCATGCATTGCGGCGTAATGCCCATTTCATCAAGGCCGATTTTGCCGCGCGTCAACCCCTTTTCCTTCATCGCCGCGACCAGCGCCTCGACCGGCCCTTGATAAGCGTTGCTCTCAAAGAGGCGTTTCTGCATGGAGTCGGTCGCGTCGAGCGCAACGGAGGCGTCGACATCCATTTGGAAGAAGCCATAGCGTCTTATTTCGGTGACCCAGATATCCTGGTCGGCGACCAAGTCGAGAATGCCCGAATTGGCGATGACGCATGGCTGCTCTCCGCGTCTCGGGAATAGTACATAGGCCTGTGGTCCCCGGCGGACCCACTGCGACATGGCCCAAAATCCGCTCAGGTAAGTGACGTTCTCGGGGCATGTCGCAATTACGGCATCGAGGCCGTCGCGTTCCATCAATTCTTGCAATCGCGGGATATTTGCGAGCATGAACACTCCCAATTCGCTGTGCCGATAATCGGCACGCTGTGTCGATATTTACTGTGGCTGCTCGGCGACCTCGGTGTCAATCGCATCCAATCGTTGACTCGGTGATAGGTGGGTGCAACGATATTTTTGCCGGTTAGGCGAATTGCGAAGCGTTCTGTCGATGATGAAACGAGTGGCGATATCTTGCACCGGCAAGTTCACGGGCTTTCGAGTGCGCCGCCATTGCGTGCTTGCTCAAAAGAAATGCTGTCTCGCCGCGCGTGCAGGCACGGGCTCGTTCGATGCAGCCGCATGTTTGCGCAAGCGAGGCGGCGCGGAACGGAGTAAGCTGAATGACCGCTAATGTCTTAATCGGCAGCGCGGTCGAGCGTGTGGAGGATGAGCGTCTTGTGCGCGGGCTGGGCACCTTTGCCGCCGATTTGAGCAGCGAAGGCTTGCTGCATGCTTGCATCCTGCGAAGTCCGATTGCTCATGGACGTATAGCTGCCGTCGATGCTTCGGCGGCCCGCCAGTTGCCGGGTGTGGTGGCGGTGATCACATCAGTGGAAATCGGCGCGACGATACCGCACATCCCGATTCGGCAGCACGGCGTGCCGGAAGGTGAGGCGTACAGGCAGCCCGTGATCGCGTTCGAGAAGGTCCGTTATGTCGGCGAGCCGATCGCGCTGGTAGTCGCGAAAGAGCCGGCTGTCGCGGAGGACGCGCTTGCATTGATCGACCTGAGGATCGACGAGCTGCCGGCCATTGCCGATTGGCAACAGGCAGCGCGGGACAACGTTTTGTTGTTCGACGGCGCGGGCACTAATCGTGTTCGCATTCTTTGCGCCCGGATGGGGGACGCCGAAACGGCATTCGCAGAAGCCGAATACCGCCGGCGCGAGCGTTTCAGCGTGCAACGCCACACGGCGTTTCCGATGGAGCCGCGTGCGCTGTACGCCGAGTGGAGCTCTGTGGCTGAACGGCTTGTCGTGCACGGAGCGGCAAAGGTACCGTTTTTCAATCGCCGCACGCTCGCCGGCATGCTGGGCCTGCCGGAGTCGGCGGTTGATCTCATCGAAGTGGACGTTGGCGGAGGGTTCGGCGCGCGGGGGGAGTTCTATCCCGAGGATTTCCTCATTCCGTTCGCGGCGCGATACGTGCGCGGCAGCGTCCGCTGGGTCGAGACCCGTCGCGAGCATCTCATGACGATGAATCATGCGCGTGAGATGTACGCGGACGTCGAGATCGCATGCCGTCGGGACGGGACCGTGTTGGCGTTGCGCGGCAATGTCGACGTCGATCTGGGCGCCTATGTCAGGACGAACGGCATTACGCCACCGCGGAACGTCATCCAGTTCATGGCAGGCGCTTACTACGTGCCTAATATCGCGCTGGATGCTACCATATACGCCACCAGCAAGACCCCGACGGGGACGTATCGCGGCCCGGGCCGCTTCGAGGGAAGCTTCTTCGGCGAACGGCTATTCGATATCGCGGCCCATGACCTCGGTATCGATCCGCTGGAGTTCCGCAAGCGCAATCTCCTTAGGGAAGAGCAGCTTCCGTATGCTCTGCCGGCGATTCTCGACGTGGAGGACGGCGGCAAGACAGAGTGCGACAGCGGCGCGTATGGCGAGTTGCTCGACCTTTGTGCCGAGAAGTTCGCTTGGACAGAAAAGCGAAAATCCCAGGGGAAATTGATCCGCGGTCGGTATCACGGGTGTGCCATTGGCTGTTTCATCGAGGGCGGAGCTGGCGGGCCGCGCGAGAACGCGCGCATGGAGATCGCCCCGGACGGATGCATCCTGGTATCCGTCGGCTCGTCGGCCATCGGACAGGGTCTCGAGACGATTCTGGGTCAAATTGCAGCGGATGCATTAGGGCAACCGCTGCAAGTTATTCGAATCCAGCACGGCTCGACGACTTTGGTCAGCGAGGGCTTCGGGTCATTTCATTCGCGTTCGACGGTCATGGGAGGATCAGCGGTCCTGGTTGCCGGCGAGGCGTTGATGCAGGAGATCCGGCAGCAGGCGGCTGCACGTTTCGGATGCGCGGCGACAGAGGTGCGGGTCTCGGAAGGATTCGTCGAGCAGGGGACGAACCGCCTCGCGCTGTCCGAATTTTCAGGACTTTCGGTCGAGCGGACCTATCACAACAAAAAGCATACCTATAGCTATGGCAGCCACGCCGCCGAGGTCGCGGTCGATCCCGAAACCGGGACTGTGGAGGTTCTGGATTACGTCACCGTGGAGGACGTCGGACGGATCATCAACCCCGCCACCTTGCACGGACAGGTCCTCGGAGCCGTCGTGCAGGGACTCGGAAGTGTATTCCTCGAACATCTGCAATACGACTCCAATGGCCAGCTCCTGACCGGTTCGCTGATGGATTATCGTTTGCCGATCGCGTCTGATTTTCCGCGGATACGCGGCTTCTCGCTGGGATTGAGACCATCCCCTAACAATCCACTCGGGACGAAGGGTGCAGGCGAGGGGGGTCTGATTGCGGTCGGCGGAGTGATTGCGAACGCCGTCGCCGCGGCGCTTCGGTCTTTGCAGGTAGAGCCGCGCGATCTTCCACTGTCCGCGCCGAGGTTATGGGAACTGATTCAGAGCGCGAGATCTGAAGCTGGGCCGGCCCGTCCGGTACATCGGCAATGACGGCGCTGCCGAAAATGAGTATTCGCTTGCATGGTGGAATACCGCCATCGGAATGCGTCGAACTTGCCAAGGCCGCCGACGTCGCCGGATTCGCCGGCATCTGGTTCGCCGAAAACGCTTTCGGCCGCGGAATTTTGCCCGCCGCCGCCGCCTGTTCGATCGCGACGCGACGTATTGTCATCAACGCCGGCGTGTTCAATCCGTATAGCCGCCATCCGACCATGATGGCCATGGAGATCGGCGGTCTCGATGAACTCTCGAACGGGCGCGCAAGCCTTAGTATCGGCGCAGGCATCGCCGCCGCGACGGAAAAGCTCGGAATGTCATCGAACCGCCCCGTGCCGGCGTTGCGAGACGCGCTGATAATTGTTCGAGCTTTGCTGCGGGGCGAGGAGGTCGATTATGCCAGCGCGGCATTTTCGGCGCGAAAGGTGAAGCTCGACTACTTGCCCCGTCCGGATATTCCGATCTATTTGGCGGGGCGGGGCGATCTAACGGCCAAACTGGCCGGCGACCTCGCCGACGGTCTGCTCGTTTCCAACATGTGCTCGATTGCATTCACCGCGCGCATAGCCGCCCTCATGCAGGACCAGCGCCGCGCGGCAGGACGCCCGAGAACGGGAGCCGTCGTTCAATACATGCCGTGTTCGGTCCATCGTGATCGCGGCATTGCATTCGCGGCCGGAAAAAGGGCGGTGGGAGCGATGTTGCCCGGATTTTGGGCACTGGGTCAAAGGATTAGATCCGCGAAAGACGGGCTACTGGCAGGCGCAGGGATTTCCGAAGCCGACTTCTCGTCAATGGCCGCGCGGTTGGCAGCGGGAGAAAAGGCGGAAGATGTGCTTGATGACGCCGTCGCCAGTGCCTTCGCGCTGATCGGGACTCCGGACGATTGCCTGAGGGCTGCCAAGCGGTACGCCGAAGCCGGAGTTACGGAACTTGCGCTTACTTTCGGCGGTGCGATGGCGGCTCAAAACTTGGCCCTCCTAGGTGAGGTGCTGGAGCATGACTGAGAGAGCTGAATCGGCAAACGGCAATCAATCGGTCGCCCGCGCGCTGTCCATTCTGAATCTTCTGGCGAGCCGCTCCGAACCGGTCGGCGTCCGGGAGATTGCCCGCCAGCTCGAGCTAGCACCAAGCATCGCGCAGCGGCTTGTCAAGACGCTCGCTCGTTCGGGATTTCTCGAGCAGACCGGAACGACACTGCGTTATGCGATCGGCTATCGGGCGTTCCAGGTCGGCAATTCGTTTGTCGCGCAGAGCAACTTGCATACGGCAGTGATGCCTGAACTCGAAGCGCTTGCCGACGATCAGATCAATGGCTTTCTGGGGGTCATGTGGGACGCGACTATCGTGTATCTCGCCACCGTCCAGAGCAGCGGTCCTGTCGCGATCAATCACCGGCCTGGGGCGCAAACCCATCTGCATTCGACTGCGATGGGCAAAGCGATGCTCGCGGAACTGCCGGAAGATCAAGTTCGCGCCTTGCTGACGAGATCACCGTTGCCACGTTTAACCCCGAAGACGAAAACGGCCGTCTCGCAATTGATGCTCGAACTCGTGACGGTGCGTCGCCAGGGGTATTCGGTAAGCGAGGAGGAGAACCGACTGGGATTCTTCTCGATCGGCGCCGTGGTACGGGACGCATTCGGAGTTGCGGTCGCCGTCATCAGCGGCGCAGTCCCGACGGCCGGGCTAAAAAATCAGGACAAAATCCGGATTGTACGCCGCGTATTGCAAGCCGCCCGGAATGCTTCGATGCGCTTGGGGGCGCCGCAGATGACGCGTGGGTCGAAACAAGCGCGAATCCACCGCGATTTGCCGAGGCAGCACAGGGCGGCCGCTGCGTCCCGGAAGCGCGTTCCGTTTAGACGCTAGACGGATGCAGTTCGCTGCCGATCTCACGGATTTACGATCCGGTCTCGGCTGAAGTCGTCCAAGCAGCATATTGGTCCGGATTGTCGATGTCGCGCGCAAGCCGCCAGTCCGTTAGGGTCGCAACGCTCAGCCCAGCCGCTTGCGCCTGCGACACGTGTCGCGAATAGCTATTCGAACCAAAGCGGAATGGGAAATCGCACGCGGCGCTTCGTAGCAGCAGTAGATTTGTGCCAGTGCCCTCTTCATCGGCAGCAATGACGATGTCCGTTGGTTGGCCCATTGCATCCGAAAGAGACGCGTGCGTCGCGAACGGAAGATCGATGGGCAGCACCATGATGGGGCTTATCCGGAGGCCTTCCTGCGCAAGTTGAAAACGCGCGCCTTGAAGGGCGGAATTCAGCTCCCCCGTCGTATCTGCAATCGTTGAGACGAGATGGCGCGCGGCGACGCCGTGCGCTTTTGGGTCCGCCGTTACGACGCGGATCTGGTTGGGTCCGACGAGCGTGCGGGCCAATTCCAACGTGCAGTCCAGCAAGCGTTTGCACAGTTCGCGGCGATCTCGGTCATTCAAGCAGACTGAAAGTCGCGATTTTCCTGCGTTGAGGTGCTTACACGGAACCAGAATGATCATGACTTAGCTTGCACCGGATCGGAGCGACTGCGCAAACTCCAGACAATCCTGGGCAAGGCGGACACGATCGGCTTGCGTGCGCATCAGCGTTTTCGTGCTCCGCGCGACGATTCCCATTGCTTCGATGTCGCCGAGGCTGACCGAATCCGACCGATCAATGACAAATGCGTCGATCAAATGCCGGTAATGGTCTGCGACATTCAGCGCCGACGGCACTATTCCGAGTTCTTGCATCATTTTGGCGGCTGGTCCTTTGACCGCCGCACCACCGATGATTGGAGAGACGGCAATGACCGGAGCGCCGGTATTTGCGATCGCCTGGCGTAAACCGGGCAAAGCGAGGATGGGATCGATGCTGACGTAGGGATTGGATGGGCAAATCACGACCACGAGAGAATCATCCGTGGCGTTCAAGGTTAGCTCTTGATTATAGCGGGCCGCCGCAGCTCCCTCGAAGGAAAAACCCGATACGGCCACATTGCACTGTAGTCGCACAAAGTAATCCTGGAACGGCAGGCTGCCCGCGTCGGTGTGGACGATTGTTCTGACTTTGTCGTCGCTCATCGGAAGCACCCGCGCGCGGACGCCAAGCGCGCGGCAGAGATCCGAGGTGATTGCGGTCAAGGTGTCGCCACGCGCGAGGCGCTCGGTACGAATTGCATGGGTCGCCAAATCGCGATCGCCGAGCCGAAACCAGCTTGGACCTCCAAGCCGCTCGATTTGCGCCATAAAATTCCAGGTCTCGCCGGCAATGCCCCAGCCCGTTTCCAGATTGGAGATGCCTGCAAGCGTGTACATCACCGTGTCGAGGTCGGGTGAGATCTGGAGCCCGAGGTGCTCGAAGTCGTCGCCGGTGTTGACGAGAACGGTAAGCCGATCGCCGAGGAGGTCGGCTAGTCCGGACGCGAGCCTGGCACCGCCAACCCCTCCTGCCAGTGCAAGCACCCGAAGAGACCCCGGGACTACCATGAGCTCAGCTTCCGCAGTTTCGAGAGCAGGGGTGTAACGGGCACGGCGACCGAGGCCTCGGTATCAGACGCTCCGCGCTGGTGGCAGCGCCTATTCCGATCCCCGCGGGACGCATCGGTGCGGCACAAAAGCATTCTATAAGTGCGCCTCTGATGCCGGGGGTGCGCGGTGGTCAGTCAATATGGTCGTACCCAAGCCAAGTCAACCGAAACGGACCGCGACGCCCGAGGGCTTCTGAAGTGTTGGTGCGAGCGGAGTCGAGCGGTTGACGAGATCGCCAACTGCTTCGCTATCGCCATCAAAAGACTACGGAGAGTCTCATTCATGAATCGTGACGCTTATCTGGTGGCGCGTGACGTCACTGCAGGCAAAGTCGTTCCGCGAAGGAGTGTGCACGAGGCTGTTCCTCTATGAGCAACACTCGTTACTGTTCGGCGAGCGATCAGGTAACCGCGCTGGCCGTCAAACGTCGCCTGTCAGTGTTGTCGTGCAAACGCTAGCATCTCCGACACTTATAGGTGCGAGACCGTCAGCAGCAACGACCGTCTCGCTCGTTGTCAGCAAGATTTATTCGAAATGCGGTCATTTTCCGAGATACTTGCATCTTCGACGTTTAATTTTAATGAAGTGTCGTAATTCGCGTAGTATTCGCTGCCGTGCCGGAATTGGGAACAGTCATTGGCAAAAATGGCAAGGATTTTGCTTGCTCTGATCGCTGGTGGTGTTCAGACTCTGAAGAAAACACCCGCAGTGGAAATATAGCAACAGTGATTGGAGGACCGTGCGATGCGCTCATTCTTCATGGCAGTTCTAACTTTGGCCATCTCGGCGATTTGTTGTGCTGCGTCGGCGACCGAATTTCCAACGCGCCCGATGGAAATCGTCGTTCCGTTCCCGCCGGGGGGAAATACCGATTTGCTCGCTCGCCTGCTCGCAGATGGGCTGCAGCGCGAGTTGAAGCAGCCGGTCGCTGTAGTGAATAAGCCTGGCGCCGGCACGAATATCGGCGCTGGCTATGTCGCGAGGAGCAATCCGGATGGCTATACGATGCTGATCAGTGCGCCCGCCTCGTTCGTCGTAAACCAATTCCTGTACCCGTCGCTGCCTTACGACCCCGATCACTCGTTCAGTCCGGTTTCCCTGGTTGCGCAGTTTCCAAACGTCCTGGTCGTTCATCCGTCGGTGGGCGTGCACACGATCAAAGGGCTGATCGAGAAGGCGAAGGCCAATCCCGGGAAAATCGCGTTTGCATCGTCGGGCATAGGCACGACCAGCCACCTGGCGGGGATGGCCTTCGCCGCGATGGCTGAAATCAATGTCCTACACGTTCCTTACAAGGGCACGTCACAGTCGCTGCAGGACCTTATCACCGGTCGCGTGGGCTACACGATCGATAATCTTGGGCCGATTTTGCCGTTTATTCAGTCTAAGCAACTCATTGCGCTCGGTGTCTCGACGGAAGCCCCTGTTTCTCTGCTGCCGGGTGTGCCGCCGATCGCCAGTGTCCTGTCCGGCTATTCCTTGAGCTCATGGAATGTTCTGGCAGTGCCAGCGGGGACTCCAAACGACGTGGTCGCGAAGCTGAGTGCGGCATGTGACAAAGTTCTGCACACGCCGGAAGTCATGGCGAAGGCCCGCTCTTTCGGGTCACAGGTCGTCGGTGGCAGCCCGCAGAGTGTCGTGGCGTTCCTGAAGGAGGAGCGGGTTCGTTGGGAGGCGGCAGTGAAGGCCGCGAAGTTGGACAAGAACACATTCAGATAGCGGTCTGTCGAGCCAACATTGGTGCCAATCAATATGTCCGAGGAGGTTTCATGTCTCGGCTCCTCCTCGGGCACAATCGGTCGCATCCCGGTATTCTGCTTTCGGCATAAAATAACAATTCCACACTTAATCCGAAAGCAACTATCTCCACGCCGATTTCCGCTTCGTCATGATCCGTAATAGGGCACGGGCACTTTGTTACTCGGTAAAAACTCCAATCTGCATAAGCATGTTGGCGACATCTCCGATGTCTCCTTGGATCGCAGCGATTACGCTTTCCCGCTTACGTTGGCGCAACGACTTGAGCAACTCCGTGTGTCGGTGACCTTGCCAAAGCGGCTTCTGCCGCGTGAGTGATAGCGCCTGAAATGGCCCCGTTTGCATCCATAGTCCTTCAATAATGGGAAGAAGTACTTCGGATTGCGCAGCCTTATATAACGTAAAGTGAAACTCCTTGTTGTGCGTTAGGATCTCCGCCATCGATCCGCCAGTCAATGCGGCAAGAATCTTCTTGTTCCCAGCTTCGAGTTTGCTCAACAGCGCGTCGGTCATGTTGTCACAAGCGTTGCCCGCGACCATTCCTTCGAGGAATTGCCGCACGCTGACTAGTTCGAAGTATTTCCGCCGCGTCATGCGTGGAACGATGACCTGCCGATTCGGCATCATCTGCAGGGCCTGTTCGGCGATCAACCGATTTACCGCTTCACGTACCGGCATCGCGCTGGTGCCGAGCCTTTTCGCCAGGTTGCGTAAGCTGACGCTTTCGCCGGGCTGAAAGCCGCCGGTCGTGAGCTGCCCCCGCAAAATCTGATAGACGCGCTGAGACACCGGACCTTTTGTCGGCTGCGGCGCATAATTGTTGGCCGTCTGGAAAAGCTTTAGGGCCCGCATACTTGGTTGATGTTTCATTGTCCAAACCGGCCTGGCCACGGCTAGCGGCCCGAAAGGCCTTTGCTTCGCTCCGTGGGAACTGTTGGTTTCAATCATGCACAAATGCTGATTAAGGCGGTCACTTTATTCGCTTGACTCGCACCTCGTCCACAGGTGTGATCACAGTCTGTGATCACAGTTGGCTGAACAAAAGTGTCAACTGGACAAGGTTTTCGAGCTCATACGGAACGTCGATGCGTCGTGAGATCATTGCTCGGCAACTGCAAGCGATCGCAGTCAGCAAGCTTGACGCGATGATCTCGTGTTCGCCAGAAAACTTCGCCTACGTCACCGGCTTTGTGGTTCCGTCGCAGCCGCTGCTGCGCCATAGGCATGCGATGACGGTGGTCACCGCTGATGGCCGGGCCGCGCTATTCGGCGTCGATATGGAAGAATCGACCATCCGGGCAAGGGAACCGGATGCGGTTCTCGCGGTCTGGGCTGAGTTCAGCGACGACCCCATGCTTGTGATGGCGAGCCTTCTCGGGGAGCTCGGTCTAGAACAAGCGCGGGTCGGGATCGAAATCGGCTACTTGCCGGCAGCCGACTTTGCTCGGCTGCAAAAGGCTATGCCTGGGGTAACCTTCGTTGCCTGCGACGATATTTTTGCACGGATGCGTCAGCTTAAGACTGCCCAGGAGATCGATCTCTTGCGCAAACTGTCACGAATTGCGGATCAGGCCATTACCGACGCCATTTCCGCTGTTGCTGCCGGCGATACCGAAATGGATCTTGCCGCGCACCTGACGCGCAACGTCTATGAACTCGGTGCGCAGCAGTTCAAGCTGATGATCGTCGCGACCGGCGAGCGCAGCCAGCTACCCAACGTCGCGCCAACTTCGCGTCGACTCAGCCATGGCGACGTTTGTCGCGTCGAGATTTTTTCGGTCATCGATGGTTATCATGCCGGCGTCTGCCGAACCGCAGTTGTGCAACAAGCCCCGCCACACGCTGAAGACATCTGGCAGCTTCTGACGGAGTGTAAACACCTCATTCTAAATCAGATCAAGCCAGGCGCGAGCTGCCGCTCAATCTATGACGAATTCATCGCCAAACTGGCGACTAAAAAGCTGCCACCTATTTCATTTGTAGGACACGGCATTGGTCTCTCCCTGCACGAAGATCCATATATCGGCCGCACACCAATAATCGGTTCGACGCAGGACGCGGCGCTGGAAACGGGAATGGTGCTCGGTTTCGAGCCACTCTGCTACCGGACTGGGTACGGCTTCGGCATGCAGAACAAAGACATGGTGGTGGTGACGGACAACGGCAGTGAATTGTTGTCTGATTATGCCGAAACCGATCGCCTCCTGAAGATTGAGTGACGGAAATGTCAGTGGGAAAACCTCATACGATAGCGGTTCTGGGCGCAGGTCACGGCGGCTGTGCAGCGGCGGCCGATCTCACCGCGCGCGGCTACACGATCCGGCTTCACGCGCGCCGCGATGCAACTTTGGAACCCTTGCGCAAAGCTGGCGGCATCAATGCGCGTGGGGTGCAGCAAGGGCTGTTCCCGATCGCCAAAATGACTACCGATGTGGCAGAGGCGATCGATGGTGCAGACTTGATCATGCTCGTCGTCCCATCGAGCGCACACGCCTTTTATGCTGACGCACTCGCAAGATTGATCGACGGTAGCGTGCCAATTTTTCTCAATCCCGGCCATACCGGCGGCGGGTTGCATTTTTTCAAAGAGTTGCGGGACGCAGGCTATCGTGGTCCGGTTAAGACCGGCGAGACCGTGTCGCTTACCTATGTTACCCGAATGGAAGGGGCGGCGACCGTTGGCATCTACTCCTACATGCGCAAACAGCGTTTCGCGGCGCTGCCTGGCCGCTATTCTGACGAGATGTTCGGCCTCGTCCATACGATCTATCCAGAGACGATCAAGGCCTCAAGCGTTATCGAAACGGCGCTGGCAAATATGAATGCCGTTTTCCATCCACCCGGCATGATCCTAAACGCAGGCTGGATCCAGCGCACTAACGGCAACTTCCTTTTTTACAAAGAGGGCGTCACCGACGCTGTCGGCCGCGTCTGCCAAGCGATCGACGACGATCGACTGAAAGTGGCAAAGGCACTCGACGTGCCAGTACATTCTTTCTTGGACAATTTTTACGGTGCGGGGCTGACCAGCAAAGCAGCATATGACAGCGGGTCGATCGCGCGCGCTTGCGAGGAGAGCGAGCCGAACAAGACGATCAAATCGCCGCCGTCCCTCGACCATCGCTACGTGTACGAAGATATCGGCTATGGACTCGTGCCCTATTCCGCATTCGGCCGACTTGCCGGTGTGCCGACGCCAGCCATTGACGCCATGGTGCTGTTGACCTCGATCGCAACTGGAGTTGACTACAGCGTGGAGGGTCTCACACTCAAAAAAATGGGGATCGAAGGCATGAACGTGGCGCAGCTCAAACATTATGTTGAAACCGGCGAGCGAGGTTAGAGGCAACGGCAATGCAAGACCCGGTGATCCAGAAGCTGCGTACGGCGATGAACGCGGAAGGCTTCGACGCGCTTGTCGCTCATTCGCTCGACAATGCCACGTATACCGCTAGCTTTCAGGTACCCAGTCACGCGCTGAACCGGTTCCGCCGCACGATCACGGTCCTCGCTGGCAAGGATTTTGGTTGCCAGATCGTCGTCAACGTCGAGGAAGCGCTGGCACACGAAAAGTCACGCTTCAAGGATATCCGCAGCTACAATCAATTCACCGAAAATCCGGCCGATCTGCTTGCTGATGCTCTAATTGAGGCCGGCGTCGGCGCCGGCCGCATTGCCATCGAGTTGGATTATCTACCAGCCATGGATTTCGTGCGGTTGCGCGAACGTCTGCCTAAGGCCACATTTGTGCACGCTCGCGACTTGTATTTCCGCACCCGCATGGTCAAGACGGATGAGGAGATCGAAATTCTCAAGCAGGTTGGCAAACTGACGGAACGCGTCATCGCCGATGTCGTCGCCGGGTTGCGGCCAGGCGTTTCGGAACGGAAAGTCGGCGCAGAAATTATGGGTCGCATGCTGGAAGCGGGCGCCGATGCGGTCAGCTATCAAGTCGGGTCTGGAGCGCGCAGCGGCATCATCAATTGTAAACCGACAGACAAGATCATTGAAACCGATGATGTGATTCGTATTGAAGTGCTGGGCGATAAGAATGGCTATCGCTCCAACGTGACGCGGACGCTAGTGATGGGTAAGTCAACCGAGGAGCAAAAACAAATCTGGTCGGTACTTATTGCAGCCCGCGATACTTGTGAGGCAATGTTGAAGCCGGGAACGCGCGTTCCGGATCTGTGGAACGCTTATCTAAATGCCTGCCGGAGCAAGGGCATCGAGCCCTCCCTGAAATTTCTCGGTCATGGGATAGGCCGCACCATTCATGAAGAGCCTTATCTCACTGAGACACGGGATATAGAGCTCGTGCCCGGCGTCACTCATACCATGGAGCCGCTCTATATGGTTCCGGGACGCATGGGCTTCCATGTGGAAGACATGTACCGGATCACTGCTAGTGGATTCGAGAAGCTCACAGGTCATCTGCTGCCAAATGACCAGCTTATCGAAGTCGGTATGTGACCCGAGGAGCATCCAACCCGATGAAAATTGCAGAAGTCGAAACCCACCTAGTCAGCTTGCCGGTGCGTCGGCGTCACACCTGGGCCGGGAATTTCAGTCCCGTCGGACAACGTTATGTCCTGGTCAAGCTGATCCTTGAGGACGGCACCTACGGTTGGGGCGAGGCGCAGGTGCTCAAGGATTGGAGTGGCGAATTCGGCATTCGCTCGGGCGAAACGCCGGACACCACGCTCACCATCATAAAGGAGTACCTCTTTCCGCTACTCAAGGATGAGGACGTTTGCCGCTTCGAGCACCTCCATCTTAAGATGGATAAGTTCGTAAAAGGCTACCCCTATGCCAAGGCCGCGCTTGACGTCGCCATGCATGACGCGGTCGGCAAGCTTTATGGCGTCCCCGTCTATCAATTACTTGGAGGCCTCGTCCGGCACGAAATTGGCATCGCTCATTCGATTGGGCTGATGGACATCGAGCCGGCGGTCAAGGAAGCCCAACAGGTATTCGATGAAGGTATGACTTGCATCAAGATCAAGGTCGGCCTCGATCCGACGCGTGACGTCGATCTCGTGAAGCGCATTCGCGCGGCCGTGCCACAAATGCGGATCCGGGTGGACGCGAATCAAGGCTATCGAAGTTGGAAAGAGGCGCTTCAGATCACCAAGCGGATGGCCGAGTACGATATCTGGTTCATGGAACAGCCTGTCGAGGGCTTGGAGGCGATGGCGCGCGTCGCCCAGGGCACAGACGTCCCGATCATGGCTGACGAAGGATGCTGGAATACTCATGAATTGCTTCGACTTATCCGCCACGACGCCTGCGAGATGATCTCCTGTTACTACACCAAGGCCGGCGGGTTCCTTAAAAGCAAATCGCTGTTGTCACTCGCCTACACTGCGGGAATTCAGAGCGACGTGAACGGGTCTGCTGAAATGGGTATCGGCAATGCCGCCAACTTGCACGTGGCCGCCGCCAATCCTGCAGTTACAATTCCGGGTAGCATCCCGATCACGCAGACAGAGGAAGTACCGCGCACGCGCATCGCCGGCCGCACCTATCTTGACGACATCATTGACGAGCCGTTCGTTTATCGGGATGGCCACCTGGTCGTTCCGGACAAGCCCGGGCTCGGCGTTGATGTCGATCCCAAGAAACTTGAAAAATACAGGGTCGGAGGCTAGCGGGGACAGCGCAATGACGATTGGGTTCGGCGTTAGTTTCGACGGGTTCGAGGATACCGCTGGTGCTCTTGCCACCGCACGTCAGGTCGTCGCCGCCGGTGCACAAAGTCTGTGGATGGCCGAACATATGGGTTACCGCGAAGCCTTGGTGACCTGCATGGGTTTTCGTATGAACGACCCGGAAGCGGTCGTCGTTCCAACAGCCGTGAGCCCTTATCTTTGGCATCCTAGCCCGACCGCGATGTCGCTTGCGACTTTGGCCGAAGTAGGTACTGCGCCGATTGGCATCGCAGTTGGGGTAGGCAATCCACTTTTCCTCGGAGAGTTGGGCAAGACGATCGACAAACCGATTCGCGCCGTTCGCGAGTTCATTGAGTGTCTGCGCGCTCTCTGGACAGGCGAGGCGGCCCATTATCAAGGAGAAATGTTTCAGCTCGCCGGTGCCCGCTTAGGATTTCGCCCGCCACAGCCGTTGATCGTCTATGTTGCCGCTATGGGCGAGCAGATGTTGGCCCTTGCCGCGCGCCTCGCCGATGGCGTCGTGTTGTCGGCCGGCCTATCTGCGCAATTCTGCAAGGCCTCACTGCAAAAGGTAAATGCAAGCGCGTGCGAGGCCGGTCGAGATCCGGCCACATTGCGCCGAGCCTCCTACTTATTTTTCGCTGTTTCTGAGGATGGCAAGAAGGCGATCGATCTAGTGCGACCAAAGCTTGCGTTTCTCATGCGCAATAAGGCTATGAAAGACAACATCACTGTAACCGGAGTGCCGGTCGATCAGGACCGTATCATCGCCGCGATCTCTCGCCGCGATCTTGCGGAAGCCAAAAGCCTCGTTTCCGACGACGCAGTCGAAGCGTTCTCGATATGTGGCACGCCTCGTGCATGTCGTGACCGACTGGAGGCGTTCGTCGCTAGTGGTATCGATGAGCCGGTACTGATGGTGATGGGCGAGAAACCGGAACGAGATCTGGCACTAGCATTCCTGCGGGAACAAACCGGAAGTAAATAGAACTGAATTGAAGTCGCATCAGTTCAAGTTGAATTAGTGCGAATTTGAGCGAACCGGGGAGCTCAATGACAACTGTATCAATTTTACGTGTAAGCGGGCGGAATACCGACATGTGGGTATGAAATATGGCTTGGACGGTGGTCGAAGACCGCGTGCAAATAAATCTATAGAGATCAGATAGGGCTCGGAATGGCATCGGTTCCTCATATCCGGATCGAGGATCTAAGCCTCCAGTACCGAACCAAAGGCGGTACTGTGTCGGCACTTGAGGGAGTGTCAATAGATATTGCACCGCGCTCATTCGTAAGTGTCGTTGGCCCGTCTGGCTGCGGTAAAACGACACTTTTGAAAGTGCTCTCGGGCGTACTCGAGGCGACCAGCGGCAAGGTGTATATCGACAACACGCCTATCGAACGCACCGATTTATCCGGCAAGGTCGGCTACGTGTTTCAGCGTCCTTTGTTGCTGCCATGGCGCACTGCATTGGAAAATGTTTTGCTCACAACCGAGATCGCCCGTAAAGATATGCCGCTCGCGGCGCGCATGGCTGAGGCGCGCAATTGGCTTGCGCTCACAGGTCTTTCAGACTTCGAGGACCGGTTGCCGCACGAATTATCAGGCGGCATGCAGCAACGCGTCTCACTCTCGCGTGCGCTTGCGTTCCGACCGTCGATCCTGATGATGGACGAGCCATTCGCCGCGCTCGACGAAATCACGCGCGAATTGATGCAAGAAGAGCTCCTTCGCCTTTGGAGCGTCACCGAAAGCACGGTCATCTTTATCACTCATAGTATTAGTGAAGCGGTGCTACTATCGGAGCGGGTTATCGTCATGACTGCGCGCCCAGGCCGCGTCGATGAAATCATCGATGTACCGTTCGCGCGCCCACGCGATGAGGAGCTGCGAGGTCGTCCCGAGTTCACAAAGCTCGTCCAGCAAATTCGGCGCAAGCTCCACAAGAGCAAAGCTCACGTGGAAGCCGCAACATGATCAGGAGCTCGTTCACCCGCACCGTTGGTCAGATCGGCGTTTTCGTCGCCTTTTTTGCACTATGGGAGCTGGCTGTTGACCTATTGCACGTGAAGCCGGTTATCCTGCCGCCGCCGAGCTTGATTTTTCATTCGATTGCTAAACATTGGCTATATCTGCTCCAGAATTCATGGCCAACTTTCCTCGCAGTCACCGGCGGATTTTCGATCGCCGCAGTGCTGGGCTTCACGATTGCCGTTGGCATCGCCTATTCGCGCTGGATTAGCGACCTCACCTATCCGTTCCTGATCGCAGCCCAAGTCATACCGAAGGTGGCGTTGGCACCGCTTTTCATCATTTGGTTTGGATTTGGGCTTGCGCCTAAAGTAGTGATCGCTGCGCTGATAGCGTTCTTTCCAATTGTCATCAATACTGCCCGTGGCCTGGTCTCGGTTGAGCCCGAGCTGATCCAGTACATGAACTCGTTAGGTGCGACCTGGCGCGAGATCTTTTTCAAGATTAGTCTACCGTGGGCGTTGCCGTATATCTTTGCATCGTTCCGCATTTCGATCACACTTGCAGTGGTGGGCGCCGTGGTCGGTGAATTTGTTTCATCGGACAGCGGCCTCGGCTACGTGATCAGCTATGCCAACGTGTCGCTCGACACCGACGTCATGTTCGCTGGGATCATCGTTTTGAGCGTGCTCGGCATGCTCCTATTCCTCGCAGTCGTGTTGGTCGAACGAATTTTCCTTTCCTGGCAGGCAGCCGTCGAAGCGACCCCGGAGACGATGTGATGATACGTCGGCTGATATTCTTCGGTGTCTTCAACAAAGTGGAGGGTCATGTGATGCTACGTCGAATTCTGATTGCGACCATCGCGCTCGCTGGCGTAAGCGGTCCGGCTTTCGCCATCGACAAGGTCACGCTCCGTCTCGATTGGGTGTACGGCTCCGAGCATGCGCCAATCTTCCTCGCCCGCGATAAAGGCTTCTTTGCCAAAGACGGCATCGAAGTCACGCTACTTCCTGGCCAAGGCTCGACCGTCACGGTCAAACTGGTAGGCAACGGCACAGCAGATTTTGGTTACGCAGCGGCGGACCAAGCGCTCATGGCCTACGCCAAGGGCCTGCCGGTGGTTTCAACCGCCGTCATCCTACAGAAGAATCCAGTTGCTGTGATCTTCCCAAAATCGACCGGCATAAAGAAGCTCACCGACCTCTATGGCAAGACCCTTGGAATCCCATTCCAGAGCGTGGGTGAGAAGCAGTGGCGATACGTTGCGAAATTCAACAAGATCGATGAGAGCAAAATCCACGAGGTTGCAGTTGACCGCAACATTGCCGCAATGATTGAGGCAAAAAAAGTCGATGCCAGTCTTGCATTCTTCTTCAACGATGGCCTTAAGGTCGTGTCCGATGGCATTCCGACGGATTGGTTTTTACTGTCCGACGCCGGCCTGCCGATTTACTCGACCTCGCTGCTGGTCAACGAGGACATGATTAAGAAGAATCCTGATCTCGTTAAGCGCTTCACCCACGCTTTCGTTGAGGGCTGGAAATATTCTATGACGCACGAGAAGGAGGCGCTCGATGCGTTCCTCAAGGACAACCCCACCGTTGACGCGAAATATTCTGCGCTCAAGTTGCCCGAGGTTTTGAAGTTGACACAGTCCGCGGACACAGAGAAAAACGGTATCGGCTATTCGAGCGAGGCAAACTGGGCAGCAATGCAGAAGGCCCTGGTCGAAATGGGTATCATGGCAAGTCCGATTGATGTCTCCAAGGTCTTCACCAATCAGTTTTTGAAGTGATCATGGCGACAAGCAAGCACAAATGGGAGCTGGCGATGGCGGCTGGGCCGCCGTCGTCATGACGCTCGGACGTTCGACGATTAGCTTCCTTCTGCCACACCGGTCGGTTATGCCGTAAGCAGCGAGCGTCGGGATGCCCGGTATGTGCTGTGGCTTCCGGCATGACCCAGACGTCGGGAAGCTGACGCAACCTTACAGTTGATGAGTTGGATATTTACTGACGGCCTGCCGAATTATATCGAAATGCTAAGCGTGGATGTACTAGCGGTAAAAATCACGAAGGAAACGTGTGCGAAATATTTCAGAAATCTGCTTAATCAGACTTTGTAAATCCAACTGGCTATTGGTTGAAACATTGCAAGGTTGGCGCGTCGGGCTCGATGTGATTTGCGAACCTGCGGTCCATTAAGCAATTATGGATTGCAGCCCGACGTGTATCTTCGCTACAGAGTTCCAATCTCTTGATGCCGACCAAAGACGTCGGAGCCAAGCGTTCCCGCTTGCGAGGAATAATTATGCGACTAGGTATCTACTTCGACGGGTTTTCTTCTGCGTCTGAAATCATAGACGTGTCGCGTCAGGCCGAAATCGCCGGGGCCGATAGTCTCTGGTTCGCGCAACATATGGGCTATCGTGAGGCTATGGTTATGACGGCTGCTGTGGCGAGCGCTACAAAAACCAGCAAGCTCGTTCCGACTGCGATTACGCCCTACCTCTGGCCGTCGTTTCCTACTGCGATGTCGCTTGCAACTCTGAACGAGCTTGCGCCGGGGCGGATCCAAATTGCGGTATCCGTTGGCAATTTGCTTAATCTCGGTGAATCGGGCCTGGAAGCGGTTAAGCCGGTGCGGGTCATCCGCGAGTACGTGCAGAACATTCGCGCGCTGGTGTCGGGCGAACCGGTGCACAGCGAGGGTGAGATCGAAAATCTCCGTGGCGCGCACATGGAGTTCGGCAAGGGAATCAATATTTCGATCTATGTTGCGTCGACGGGGCCGCAGGTTATGAAACTCGCGGGCCAGATCGGTGATGGTATCCTGCTCTCCGCGGGCCTAACGCACGCCTATACACGCCGATGTCTAGAAGCCGTCGATGCAGGCGCACGTGAATCGGGACGTGACTCCAATGCAGTACGCAAAGCGGGCTTCATCAATCTGAACGTCTCAATGGACGGCCAAGCAGCAAAGAAGGCGTTGCTCCGAAAACTCGCATTCTTATTCCGAAGCAGGGGCCATAGCGAAAACATCAAATCGTCAAATCTCGACATCGACCACCAGGCCATCATCGATGCGTTGTCTCGGCGTGATCTCGATGGGGCCGCACGCCTCCTACCAGAAAATGCTGCGACGACCTTTGGAGTTGCCGGTACGCCGTCCGAATGCCGCGACCAGCTTGAGGCCTATTTAGCCGTCGGGCTGACAGAACCAATCATTGAAGTGACGGGAAATGCAGATGAACGCAAGCTCGTTCTCGAACTCATACGCGAACTAGCCGCCCGTTGATTTGGTCATGCGTGAGCGCAGGCGCAAGAATATCGACGCGGTCATTACTGCAAAGGGTGCTATTGGATTACGTCCAAAGCTTACGAAATTGGGTCGCGACGATTTTCTCGTAGGTGGGATATCCTTGGAGCAAGCCTACATCGCGTGCATATTGACTTATCGCTGCTATTGTCGATTCGGAAACACAGGCGTCATAGAACGGCAAATCGCGCTCGATCACGCGGGCAATGAGTTCAGCCTCAATTGTAGGAAAGAGCTTATTGCCGACTTCGGTTGCAAGTCGTATGTCGCCTTTAAGCAGCTTCTGCGTCTTCACGATAGCGCGGATCATGGCGGCGGCGGCCTGCGGCTTGTCGTTGATGAGACGCTCCGTCGTGGCGACGGCTGGCATCGTAAATCCGAACGCCGGCATCGGTCCGTCGCCGCGGCGAATATCCAGAACTAAGGTGCCGATCCTGCTTTCGACGGCGAGTTCCGCGCCCATTCCGTTCGCAAAAAAGCCGTCGATCGTCTTTTCCTTTAATGCCTGAGCAGCAGCAACGCCGAAATTTACGCCAGCTTGGCGAGCGGCCTCTGGCATCATGATTTCGATGCCTTCGCGTTTCGGATCGATTTTGGCTGTCAGAAGAATACGCTGTAGTGCCGCGCCGACGAATGGCACAGCCGCAATGCGACGTCCTTTGAGGGCGGCCAGATCGCCGTGTGCGATCGCTAAATCCTTACGCATAATAAGCAGCCAATATAGCCCCTGCGACTGCGCACAGAGAAGCTTGGCTCCATTCCATTCTGGAAAGGCGAGGAGAGGGGCATGCGCCGAGGCGCCAATGAAATCGACTCTACCGTCGCGTAGCGCAGCCACACATTCTGTAAGCGGCGAGATGAGCTCGATCGAAGCATTCAGTCCTTCTTCCGCGCAGATACCTAACGTTACCGCCGCGACGACGGGAAAATACGAATTCGAAATCAGATCGGGAACTGCAACGCGCATCGGCTTCTATGAAATGAGGCGGCGGTACTGATGAAAGCAGATGAACAAATACATTGTGACTCGAAAATGCGACCCATTCAGGCCAAAGTCAATCTGTGATCACAGTGCTTGACAGTCACAACGCCCCCATCTTAGCGTTGGCCTGCTAGCCGAAAACGCATTTCGCTTTAGACGTTTGTCGTAAAACGACACGTTCGGATTGTTCCGCTCATTTTGAGGTGTCTCGAATATGAAATTCTTGCACCAAGCCAAAGAGTAGTACGAGAGCCAAGACGATGACGCGGGGAATGTCGAATTTTGTATCGATCAAAGACGTTCATCTCGCATACGGGAAGAAAGACCGCATCGACGCGCTCGATAGACTGGACCTCGAAGTAGAATACGGCGAGTTTACAGCTGTAGTCGGCCCTTCCGGGTGCGGCAAGTCATCGTTGATGAAGCTCGTCACCGGTCTGCTTGCGCCTAGTGGGGGGTTGATCGAAGTCGACGGCATTGAAGTCGACGGGCCGCTCAAAATTGTTGGCATGGCGTTCCAGAACCCAACCCTGCTGCCGTGGCGGAAAGTACTTAGCAATGTCATGCTGCCATTCGAGGTGGTAGATGAGCATCGCTACAAAATACGCGTACAGCGTGGAATCTACGAGGACAGGGCGCGTGCACTCTTGAGCTCTGTCGGTCTCAAAGGCTTCGAAGATCGGTTTCCGTGGCAGCTTTCCGGTGGCATGCAGCAGCGCGTGTCACTGTGCCGGGCGCTGGTCCACCAGCCCGCCCTTTTGCTACTGGACGAGCCCTTTGGCGCCCTGGATGCATTCACACGCGAAGAACTGTGGGATGTCTTGCAGGATCTCTGGATGGCGCAAAAGTTCACTATCATCCTCGTCACGCACGATCTGCGTGAGGCCGTTTACTTAGCCGACAAAGTTCACGTCATGTCGCGACGGCCTGGACACATTGTAGCAAGCTACAATGTGCCGATCGCCAGGCCTCGAAGAACGGAAACGGAATTCGAACCGGCGTTCGTTGAGATCGTACATTCGCTGCGCGAAATGATCAAAACTGAATTGACCACCAACGTCAATTCGACCTCGCCGCAGGCCACGCCATGACTACGACGCGGCGGACGACGAAAAAACGCTCTTCCAACCTTGAACGTATTATGCCTTTTCTGCTGCCGGCAGCGCCCTGGATCGTCTGTATTCTGACGTTCGTCACATGGGAAGCCGTTTGCAGGATATTCGCGTTGCCGGACTTTATCCTTCCGCGTCCGAGCCGGATTGCAAGTGTTCTCGTCTCGACGGCGGGTCCGATCTGGTTTCATGCCAGCCAGACATTGATGACGACTTCAATTGGATTTGTTCTGTCCGTTGCGTTTGGTCTCGTGATGGGTATAGCAGTGGGTTCGGTCCGTCTTATCTATGCGGGATTCTATCCGCTGCTGATCGGTTTTAACTCTGTTCCGAAGGTCGCGGTTGTTCCGGTTCTGGTTGTGTGGTTCGGCATCGGTACCGTTCCTGCCGTTCTAACTGCTTTTCTCATGAGCTTTTTTCCAATTGTAGTGAACGTGGCCACGGGGCTGTCGACAGTCGAACCGGAGTTGCAAGACGTTCTGCTCTCGCTGGGGGCGAAAAAGCGCGATCTCATTTTGAAGGTGGGGCTGCCGCGTTCGCTTCCTTATTTTTTTGCATCTTTGAAAATTGCGGTTACTCTCGCCTTCGTCGGATCGGTGATATCCGAATCGATCGCGTCGAGCCGAGGTATCGGCACCTTGATGGTGCGCGCGGCAAGCGACTTCCGCATCTCACTCGTATTCGCGGGCCTTGTTGTAACAGCAGCGATGGGAATCGCAATGTATGCAGCCTTTGCCTTGCTGGAGCGCCACACGACAAAATGGGCGGTGCGGCGGAATGATCTTGTCTAGTCTGAAGTCTAGATTAATCACTCTTACGATCACCACAGGAGGATTTGATGTTTAAGTCTGTCGTCCGCGCCGCACTAGGATTGTACGCACTGACTGGAGCCAGCATGACGGCTTCGGCCCAAACACCTGTCCGGCTCGTTCTCGATTACGCGATTCAAGGCCAGCAATCTCCGCTCGTGCTCGCAGCCGACGGCGGCTATTTCGAGCGTGCGGGGGTCAATGTCCGCGTGGATCGCGGCTACGGATCTGGAGATTCTATCGCCAAGGTCGCAAGCGGTACCTATGACGTCGCGTTCGCAGATGTCGGAGCCCTCATCAACTTCAACAGCAAACAGGGTGCGACCAAGTTGATCGACGTATTTCAGGTCTATGACGTCGCGCCGATGGTGATGTTATCCCTGAAGAAGTCAAACATCACTAAACCGACCGATCTGGCCGGCAAGACAATCGCCTCGCCGCCGGGGGCGTCTAGCCGAGTCATGTTCCCCACCTTTGCGGCCGTGAACAAGATCGACGTATCTAAGATTAAGTGGCTCGATGTGACGCCGCAATTGCGAGAGACTATGCTTAAGCAGGGACAGGCGGATGCAACAACGGCGCTGATCACGGATGTCGCTGGTCTCAAGCATCTCAACATCTCGGGAGATGAAATCTCGATCATGAAGTTCAGCGACTACGGGGTGAATTTATATGGTCACGCGATTTTAACTACGCCTGAATTCGCGGCGAAGCACCCAGATACTATCAAGAAGATTGTCCATGGTGTTGCCGAAGCACTGAGGGCATCGATCGCCAACCCCTCTTTGGCAATCGCGTCATTAAAAAAACGCGATCCGCTGGTCGACGAGAGCTTGGAGCGACGTCGCCTCGATCTCGTGATTGCCAACGCCATAGTGACCGATCATATAAAAAAGGCGGGTCTCGGCGCGGTGGAAATGGATCGAATGCAAAAGACAATCGATCTGATCACAATGACGTACAATCGGCCGACCATGAAGGCGGCAGATCTTTATCATGCGGATTATATGCCGCCGCGCAGCGAACTCATGCTTCCCTAAGCCAGATCAATTGCGCGTGATGGCCGGACGTGTTCCAGCCATCGACGTTTCGTCATGTCTATGAGGCGCCCGGATCGCTTGTAGGTACCGAAAACCTCGTCCGGCGACGGTCTCGGATTTCGTAGGTAAAATACCCTGTTCTTGCAAACAAATTCCCTGTTCCTTCGCAAGAATTCCCTGTTCGTTGAGTAGGGAATTAGTACCGGAAGCCCCGTAACGACGGCATTATTTACAATCTCTGCCGCTCCCGAAGCTCCAATTTTGTTAAATTCCCTGTTCTTTTACCTGTTAGCAGGGAATTGAAGAGTGGAGACTAGTTCGACTAAGACTGCGTCCGCCACCACACTTATCAAATGCTTAGTCGTCTTTTACGGAGCGAAATTTCGTCACCGCACCAGAAACCGCACCTGTGTGTACCTAAAACCTTATCCGCATTGATTAGCCGAAGGAATCACCTAACGTCAGTGGATCATGTTCGGACTGTTCTGCTTTGTCCTGGCCGTCTTGGCCTCGCCATTCAAGTCGAAGAGCCGATTTGAGGCAGAGAATGCGGTTCTCCGACATCAGTTGATCGTTCTGCGGCGTAAAGTGCAGTGCCGGGTCCGGCTGACGAACAACGACCGCCGGTTCTTGATCCAGCTATATCGATGGTTTCCGTCGATTTTGCAGGTCCTCACGATCGTCCAACCTGAGACGCTCGTGCGGTGGCATCGGGCCGGCTTTCGCTACTATTGGCGTTGGAAATCGCGCCCACGGGGAGGGCGGCCGCAGGTCGAGACGGACCTCCGCGCATTGATCCGGCAGATGAGCATGGAGAATCCACTTTGGGGCGCGCCGCGTATCCACGGCGAACTGCTCAAGCTCGGGTTTGAAGTCGCGCAATCGAGCGTCGCCAAATACATGGTCAAGCGACGCGGACCTCCAAGTCAGGGATGGCGCACCTTTCTGCGTAACCACGCGCCGGACATTGCCGCCATGGACCTGTTCATCGTCCCGACCATTGGCTTCGACCTGCTCTATGCCTTCGTCATCGTCCGTCTGGACCACAGAGACTTGGTCTGGATCAACGTCACAACAAACCCAACGGCCGAATGGATCGCACGCCAGTTAACCGAGGCCTTCCCTTGGAAGGAGGCGCCGCGCTACCTCATCGGGGATCTGGATCGAATCTATGGCGCCGTCGTCATGCGCCGAATGCGTGCCATGGGCATCCGGGACAAGCCCACCGCGCCGGCCTCGCCTTGGCAGAATGGCTTTGCCGAACGGCTTATCGGATCGATCCGGCGCGAGTGTGTGGACCATTTCATCGTCTTGGGTGAGGCGCATCTGCGCAGGATCCTGCGAGCCTATGCTGGCTATTACAACGACATCAGAACGCACTGGTCATTGGACAAAGATGCGCCAGTCTCTCGCCCGATTCAGCCGATCGGAAGCATCAAATCGCACTCAATCCTTGGCGGCCTTCATCACCACTATGTTCGGGTTTAGGTGTTCGGTACACACAACTGACTGCGCTGCTCGCTATACTCGAAGATCCGCTGGCGCAAATTGCCTCCTCAAAGCAACTGGCTAACAAATGTGTATTTCTTAGCCAGTCTGCAGGCGTCCGACCTTCTCAGGTTGACTAGACCAGTCGCGCAATCCGCAATGCCCCAGGCGCAGTCACCACAACATTCGTCCGAAATTCGTCGTACCTCTTTTAAATTAGAGTCGCTCTTGCCTCGTAGGTCCGCTCTGGAGTCTTCAAGACAAGGCCGCGGCTCCCGCACGGCGGCGAAGTCCTCTCGCACACGTTAAGCGTCTATTTAGGTCCGGACTTTATCATTGGAACGGGCCACGCAAGGCATTTGAATGATGTCGGCCGGACAACCAATAAACGATGAGTTGGAAGCGAGGCAAGTTCGCTTCGATATACAAGTGAACCGCGAACCCGCGTTGCAGAGCGCCTGGGAAACGGCGGGTTGGGACGGTAAGCTTGGATCCTTGGGGAGGATCGATCAGACCACTACAACGCCTAAGGCAGCGTCCTCACTCTCTCACGAAATCAAGATCGATGAACGGCACCGGGTCTTAGCCTCGACCGCGTCTCGCTACGGCCAAGGAATCCGCGCGGGGCTTATCGTAGGTGCGTTAGTAGCATCATCTGGCTTGGCGTGGATTGTCATAAGCAGTCTACCATCGCCATTTGGTTCGACGTGGGTGGGCGGATCGAACGGGTATCGTTTACCCGATCCGAACGCGGCTTCTTCGAACCTAACCGGGCAAAGTCCCAATTCTTCGGCTCGTATCCCCGATTCCAAAAATGAGACGGATCGAGAGCCTGCTGCGGAAGCATCCGACAGCCCGAAGCTCTCCTCTTCGTCAGCAAGCAGCCGCGGGAAGCCATCCCCTGGCGCTGCTCCGCCAACTCCATCCGCAAGCAAAGGTTCGCCGGTCGCGCAGCAGCATAAAACCCCGATAGAACCAAGGACGGGGAATTTGCAGACTCGGGCGAAACTCGCTCCGACGCCGGAGACGAGACCGACAACCGTTGAGGGCTGGACGCTTCGTGAAGTTATTAATGGCACGGCGGTCTTGGAAGGGCCAAATGGCATCCGGAGAGCGACGAACGGAGACTTGGTGCCGGGGCTGGGGAGAGTTGATTCTATTGTTCGCTGGGGCAACCGTTGGGTAGTCGCGACTAGCAGGGGTTTAATTTCGACGCCATAAATCGCCGGTCAGCTGCCTAAACTTAAGCAGCGGTTTGCTAACAAAATCATCTCCGTAGGCTGCAATGTTTCCGTTGTGCTCGTGGTTGATGATCGTACAATAGAATTATAACCTAATTTTCGTGCACGAAATTACGGAACAGTGCTGGAAGGTATTCTCTCACAGCGCTTGGTTTAAAGGATCCAGGTCAGGTCACTTTCTCCATACGGCGAATCCCATACCACAGCCGGTCCCGGCCGCTGAGCGATAGCACGGTATATACTCCTGCCAGTCGCTCTTCAGATGTGCGGCGGCGCCCGCCATCGTAATCCAGTTGCGGATTTCGGACGAGCCGGAATTGAGTTTCTCGATAGGAATCGAGGACAGGGCTTCGCTGTCATTGCGCTTGCACGCAGCGAGGACGCCGCGGTCGAGCTCTTCATCGACCGTGAAATGGCTTAGTCCACCGGAGGCAAGAATGCCGATGCGCTCGCCGCCTTTGGCCGATTGCACGGCGGTGCGGATCGCTTTGCCTAACTCATAGCAGCGGCGCGGCCGCGGCTGGTTCGGCGGGAAATAAGTGTTCAGTGCAATCGGTACGATCGGAATGACGTGATCGGTCATCATCCGCTGGTGCACGAAACCAAAGGCGTGGCCCTCGCCATGCTGCTTCGTGAGCCGCTTTGATTGGCTGATGTCGAAGCCTCGCCCTATCAGTTGCTCGATCAAATGCAGGCCGAGCGCGGACGCAACCGGATAATCGCGCGATTGGCCGGCTTCATGGTACTGCGAGCGCGCCTTACGCCAAAATTGCGGCGCGTCCTCATCCATGTGAAGCGGGTTGTTCTCAATCGTCTCGCCCCAGTAGATCAGGATCGCCGGCATATTGTCGTCGAAGAACTGTTCGTTCTGATCGTCGCCGATGATGATCAGCGCATCGAGTTTGGCCTGGTTGAGTTCGCGTGACAGTCGCGCGATATTCTCGGTGCAGCGTGCCGATCGCTGCTCGAGCACCTGCGGTTCGATTTGTTGCATGATGGAAGGGTCGGCCTTTTCCAGCAGCTCTCCGTATGTGGACGGACGGCCGTTCTTGTCAAGGAGCTTGCGGCCGGAGGCATCGATGGCGGCGTGTTTGGGATAGTCCTCGGCTGGGCTGTTTAACAATGGGCTATGTGAGGTTCCAATAGCGAGCACGATATCAGCCATAATCGCTCCACTTTTTTATCTTCGGGCGGCATCGGGGCCGCGGAGTTCTTTGGCGATCCCCATAGCCATTTCGAAGGCGCGGCGCACTTCCGGCGGTTGGCCGTAGTGATGGCGAAAGCCGGCGAGTCGCTCGCGCAGCAGTGGGTGCTTATCGTAGTCGTCGAGCGGCACACCCTCGACATTGTATGTGCGCATCACGTCGGGCAGCGCGATGCAGCGCGCCGCAGCGGCATCGCGTACGATGCCGGACGGGTCCTGGCCTTTTGCCACTTTGTCGAGGTCGTCGAAGAAGCGCTTGCGCATCATAGTGATGCCGATATCGCTCGAGCGCAGGTTTTCCTTGCTGCGGTCGGCAATAGCGCCCTGTCCAACCCAACCGACGATGTCCTGGTTGATGACGTGGCTGACGATCCATTGTCCGCGTTCATCGCGGGTCGGGCTCACCCAAGTCGGCACGCTGTCCTGTACATAGGGCTCGTTGCCTTTGGGCACGCGCATGAAAAACCACGCCACACTCAACGTGTTCTCGTCGTCGATCGGCACCCGCCATTCGAAGTGCATCCCGAGATAGAAGGCGTTCGGCCATAGCGCCACGCGCCCGACCGACCAGTTCACATCCTTTTCGTCGCCGCCTTCACGGATGCGACGGTAGATAAAGCCGTGCTCAAACTCGTCATAAGCGATCTTGAGATGGCGTGCGGCTTTTTTGTCCTCGCCGCGCAGGCGTGCGCTCCAGTTCTCGTGCATCCATTCGAAATGCACCGGATCGATCGAATTCTCCTGACACTGAAACCAGTTGCAGGGAACTTCGGCGAGCACGATCTCACGAAAGCCGTTGGCGAAGGTGAAGGTTTCCCATACCGGCAGTTCGGGGGCCGGCTCCGGGCCCATATAGGCCCATAACAGGCCGGCGAGCTCACGCACCGGATACGCGGTAGCGGCGCAGGCCTCGCGGCTTTTTGGATTGGGATTGACGATATCCTCGTAGGGCTGCTCCAGGCACTGCCCGTGCTCATCGAACTTCCAGCCGTGATAGAAGCAGCGGATACCGAGCTCCTCGACCGTGCCGCAGGACAAATCGGCGCCGCGGTGCGGGCAATGGCGGGCGATGAGCCCGAAGCGGCCGCCGAGGTCCTTGTAGAGCGTCAAGTCCTCACCAAAGAACCGCACCGGTTTGACCGGATTCTCGTTGAACTCGCTAGCGCCGGCGATCGGCATCCAGTAGCGCCGCAGTAAATTGCCCATCGGCGTATCCGGTCCAACGCGGGTGAGCATGTCGTTTCTGGCGGCAGTGAGCAAAGCGGTAGCCTTTCGCGGCAGCGAACCTATGGCGATGTTATTGTGGCGCCCGCCGCGTCCGGCGGCAATGGGCCCATAGAAAATCCCGGCCAAATCCAGCCGCACCGCAATATCAGCCGCGCAAATTTGCGGGCAAGACGATTCACCGTTAAATTGATCAGGGCCCGGCCAGGCTCACCAGTCGGACAAAAAACGCAGAGACAATATTTTCCGAGTGCGGCGAATGTCAGGATACACGGGGAGGGACGTCGCTTAGCCCACCTGGCTGTCACTCGCCCGCAACATAGGGAGGATTCATGTTCAACCTGCGCTATTCGCAATTCGTCTTAACGCTTTGCGCCATTGTTGTTGCGCTTATGGCGGCGCCTGCGCCGTCGTCGGCACAGACCCCAGCCTGGCCGCAGCGGCCTGTCCACTTCATCCTTCCGTTCGGACCCGGCGCCGGCATCGACATTACCGCGCGCCTTTTGGCGGACAAGCTGTCGACGAAATGGGGCCAGCCGGTGGTGGTTGAGAACCGGCCCGGCGGCGACGCAATGGTCGCAATCACGGCGGTCCTCGATGCGCACGACGATCATATTCTGCTGTTTGCCCCGGCGTCGGCATTCACCGCGCATCCCTATCTTCATGACAAAGTGCCTTACAACCCGAGCGACCTCATACCGATTGCCCGGGTTACCAACACGATTATCGGAGTTGCTGTGCCGGCGTCGATGAACTTCAAGACGCTGAAGGAATTCGCTGACAAGGTGCGCGCGGAGCCGGGCAAACTGAACTACGCCTCGGTAACCGGTGCCAACGATTTGCTGTTCGCTGCCTTTTTGAAAACCGAACAGTTACAGATGGCGAAGGTGCCGTATAAGAACCCGGTGCAGGCCGTCAACGATCTCGCGGAAGGCCGCATCCAGGCCTATGTGGCGGCCTATGCGATCGAACGGCCGATGGTGACGGCTGGCAAGGTCAGGGTATTGGCGCTGACCAATCCGCAGCGCGCGGCGAGCTTGCCGGATATCCCCACCGCCGCCGAAGCCGGTTTCAAATCGCTGACGATCGACGGCTTGACCGGCTTATTCGCCTCGCCCGGAATGCCGCTTTCGTTGCGCGAACGTATCGCCGCCGATATTCGCGGGATCGTCGCGGATCCTGCGATTGCGGCACGGCTTACCGTCACCGGCCAAGTCGTAAATCCGGGAACGCCGGAAGAATTCGCCACCGCGATCGCCGATCAGAGGGCAACCGTGGTAGAAATTGGCAAGACGCTCGTTATCAAACCGGCGCAATGACGGCGTTAATTCGACCTCAAGTTTCGGTGGTGCGAATTTGAAACTCAATTGCCGGTCAATTGGCGGATTCAGCGGTCTTGAAAAATCGCCTTCTGGCCGTAATCCTAATGTCCGCTTATGACCCGAATGTATGGTCCGGCCGTGCGTCGCAAGTGGGTTTTGCCGATCTGGCGGTGAGCGGTCTTGCATCAATGTATCCGGCCTTGATCAGGGGCACTCGCGACGACGGCAATCTGCCGTTCCACTTCGAGCCACCGCGCAAGGGGGGGCATCTTCGCATCGTGGAGTCGGCCGGAAAGCCGGCGGACTACGATCCGGCAGCTGATACCTTCATCACGGCGCCGCACCCGCCGCGCAAGACCGAAGGCGGAACCTGGGAGCGCGGCGGTCAGAACCGCTTCACAACGCGCACGCACAAATCCGAAACGCTTGATTACGGCATTCTGCTGTCGGGTGAGCGCATCCTTCACACCGACGACGGCCAACGCGCGCTCAAGCCCGGTGACGTCGTAATCCAGACCGGAAGCTGGCACGCCTGGTCGAACCCGAACCAGGGCAGCCAGATGGCTTTCGTGATGATGGGCGCAAGTTTCGAGGATTAGGGAGTAGAGCAGATGGACGCTACATCCGTACGCCGCCTAGTGGTCGTCGACGAAGGTGGGCGCTCACGCGTCATTTCCGAGGGCCCATCACCTAACGTGTACAAAGATCCGGCACGTCCCGGGTTCTCATCCGCGCGCATGTGGGTGACTGACCGCACGCCGGCGCGGCTCATGAACGTCCGGGAATCGCTGCAGGTGCCGCGCACAATCGAGCCGCCAACGGGCGGGTCGGTCTGCCGCATCGTTACGTTTCCGCCCGATACGACCTATCTATCGAAAGTCGGCGGTAAGGAAGTGCGAGCATATTTTAGCGCGATGGGATCGCCGGCGACTTCGACTTACTCAGCGCAGGCGCTGCATCCGTATATGCAGAGGACGCAGACCGTCGACCTGTGTCTCGTGCTGGACGGCGAGGTCACCCTCGTCCTCGACAAAGAAGAAGTGCATTTGAAGGCAGGCGATACGGTGGTGCAGCGCGGCACCAATCATGCCTGGAGCAATCATTCGGATCGTCCATGTACCGTGGCGATCTCCTCGCACGATGCGGAGTAGCAGTCGGACAAATGCTGACTAGGGAAGCGTCCTAGACCAATGGAGAAGGCCATGCGGTCATCTGTGAGTTTGGTCGTCGCTGCACTCGCCGTCTGCTGCGTGACCATGGCCGGCACGGTGCGAGCGGAGGATTACCCAACCAAAACTATTTTTATCGTCGTCGGTCCGGGCCCGGACACGGTTGCCCGTTTGATCGCACAAAAAATGTCGGAAGACTGGAAGCAGCAGGTGCTGGTCGATCCACAACCCGCAGGCGGAGGAGTAGCAGCCGCCCATGCTGTCGCGAAAGCAGCACCGGATGGCTACACGATGCTACTCACGACCGGATCATATTCTATCAATGAAGCGCTGCGCCCGCAGTTGCCGTTCAAGCTGATGCACGACTTTGATCCCGTCGTCGAAGTCGCGTCATTGCCGTTTGTCGTGATGGTTCCGTCCTCGCTCCCGGTGAAAACGCTAGCTGACCTGGTCAAACTGGCCAGCAGCAAGCCCGGCGAGATCAATTGCGCATCGTCAGGTGTGGGAACGACCGCCCATCTCGGTTGCGCTTTGTTCAACCGCGTTGCCAAAGTTAGAGCACATTTCGGCTGATTTAAATTGGGGGGATTCCCTAGGTTTTTGAGATGAGCAAGTCTAGCGGCATCAATTCGATTTATGGAGCACGATGATGCCGAAACCCTGTTCGCTGGACTTGCGCATGCGTTTGCTTGAGGCCGTGATTGCGGGAGCATCGCGGCGGGAAGCGGCCGAAAGCTTTGAGGTCAGTGCCAGTTCTGGGGTGAAGTGGCTGCAGCGCTGGGAGGAAACTGGAAGTATCGCCGCCAAGCCGACCGGAGGAAGCATTTCGCCATTGGAACAGCACGCGAACTGGCTGTTGGCCCTGATTACCGAGCAGCCGGATTTAACGCTGGATGAAGTCGTTGCTGCGATGCGCAAGCGACGGATCGCCGGCAGCCGCAGCGCGGTATGGCGGTTGTTCGCCCGCCACGGGATCAGCTTCAAAAAAAAAGCCTCCGCGCAGCCGAGCAAGAGCGAGCCGACGTGGCCTGCGCGCGCCGACGCTGGATGCGAGAGCAAGGCATGTTTGACCCAGCCAGGCTGGTATTCATCGATGAGACATCAACCTCAACCAATATGGTGCGGCTGCGTGGCCGATGTCGGCGCGGCGAGCGACTGATCAGCCGCGTGCCGCAGGGGCATTGGAAGACGATCACTTTCGTGGCTGGGCTTCGCCATAACAAGATGGTTGCGCCCTTCGTGATAGATGGCCCAATGACCAGAGCGACCTTCCTCACTTATCTTGAACACTGCCTGAAACCAACGCTCAAGCGCGACGACATCGTCATCATCGACAACCTACCGGCCCACAAAGGTGATGCTGTGCAGAAGGTCATCAAAACTGCGCGAGCGCGGCTGCTTTACTTGCCAAAATATTCACCCGATTTAAATCCGATCGAGCAGGCATTCAGCAAACTAAAGGCGCTTCTGCGCAAAGCCGCCGAGCGAACCATTCCCGGTCTCTGCCGCAAATCGGCAAACTGCTTGGCGCTTTTAGCGCAAGAGAATGCGCGAATTTCCTCGCGCATGCAGGCTATGCTTCTACATGACTGGAATCCGCTCTAAGACCGTGCATGTGCCTTACAAGGGCCTCGCGCCGGCGATCGTGGATTTAATCAGCGGACGCGTCCAAATCACATTTTCGGTGCCTACTACACTTGGGTACGTCAAAAGCGGACAATTGCGGGCGCTGGCGGTAACGGGATCGAAGCGGCTTCCCGCGCTGCCCGACGTTCCGACTGTCGCAGAAGCCGGCTTTCCAGATCTCGCGTTCACATCTTGGAACGGACTGCATGTGCCGGCCGGCACGCCGAAAGCAATTATTGCCAAACTTAATGCGGAAATTGGCAAGATACGTGACGAGCCGGATATTCATCAGCGGCTGATCACCCTCGGCTTCACGCCCGAAGGCGGCACACCGGAGCAATTCGGCGAGTACGTCAAGGCCGATATCGCGCGGTGGGAAAAGGTCGTGAAGGAGACCGGGGTCAAGGTCGAATAGACCTCCCGTAAAATGGATCTTTCGCCGTCACGGCTTTCCCTCGAACGGGAAATCTTCGCTGTCGTTTGCGGTTAAACAGCTAATTTCAAATTGATTGATTCCGGTGGGTTGGCCCGGCCAAGAAGCTGGATGTGCGCAGCAAGCCTACGGAAATTCACCCATCGTTGATGAATTGACGGGCGAGCCGAGGCCCGAGGCGTAAAGGTATAGGGTAGGGACCGGAGCTGTCCCGCCACTACAAACAAAGAAAAGTTCCCTGATCGACCTAAGAAATTCCCTGTTCGGTCGACTAGGGAATTCGTGAGGGAAGCCCGCACCGACGGCGCTATTTACGACCTCTTGAACTCCCGAAGCTGCAATTCTGTAAAATTCCCTGTTCTTTTCCGTGTTAGCAGGGAATTCGGGAATGGAGACAGGTTCGACTGCGACTGCGTCCGCCACCACGCAGTCCTCCTAGTCCCCAAAGTCTCTGACGCAGCCACAAAGGCCTCGAACCTGCGCGGTTTTGCGGGGTTGAGATCGGCGAAGCTTGGTCTCCGCCGAGCGGTACAGTCGCGTAGAGGCAGTTTTGGGCCTTTTGTCTCTGCCGTCTGGGAAGCCGTTCCCGGCTTAGTCCCGAACGTTTAGCGTTGCATGCCTCTCACGCGGGCGCCTTAGACGATTGAAAGTGGTAATATATTGGAGGCATTGCGGGCCCCTCAATGGAATCCATCACCAACTTTGTAAAAACGCAGTCTCTGGCGACAGAGATAAAACCCCCGCGATATGCCGTTGGTCCTGGCAACAGCGCATGCGCCCCGCTAGATAAATAGCGGGAGAGTTCTAATGAAGTGTGAACGCAAAGCTGCCGGGCAAAAGGAGACTTGGGGTCAGGTCTGGCCGAGCCAATACCCAGAGAAATCCATTCCGCTTTTGAAGGCGCTGCACATTCTGACGCGCGAGGGGGCGCTGAACGCGAATTCGCGGCGAAAGCTCACCCAAGTGCTGCACCTGACGCAACTCCTGCGTCCCGCTTTGGAATCCTTGCTTAAAGAGCCAAACGAGCCGGTGCTCGCCGATGTCGGCGCCGGAAAATCCTATCTTGGTTTCATTCTCTACGATCTGGTGTTCGGTCCAGCCGGACGCGGACGCGTGGTCGGCGTCGAGGCCCGGGAAAAGCTCGTCGAATCATCGCGGGCATTGGCTGCGGCATCGGGTTTCGAGCGGATGCAATTTATCGCCTCGCCGATCGCGGAGGCGACGATTCCGGGCAGCCGCGCCGACATGGTGACGGCCCTGCATGCCTGCGACACCGCGACCGACGACGCCATCCGCTTCGCGCTGCGCCACGAGGCGAAGACGATTGCCCTGGTGCCCTGCTGTCAAGCCGAAGTGGCGCGGTTGTTGGAAGGTGAGGCCGGTCCGTTGCGTCAACTCTGGCGCCACCCGATCCAACGGCGTGAATTCGGCGCGCATGTCACGAATGTGATCCGCGGCCTCGTATTGGAGGCGCACGGCTACAAGGTGCGCGTGACTGAATTGACGGGCCTCGAACATTCGATGAAGAACGAATTAATTATCGCCGAGCGCCATCAACGCAGCAATGCGCAAGCGCGTGGAGAGCTCGCGCGGCTCATCGATCAGCTTGGCATTAAGCCCGCGCTCCTCGACACGATGACCTCGTAGGAGCGTTACGTTGGGTGCCGATGTCAACACTATGCAAAATGTCGGCGCTGTTGCCGAGCGCACGGGCGTGTATGGCGTGCCGCCGGCGGAAGTCTTGGACCTGCCAGTCAACGCGATTCAATTTTCGCCGCTCATACCGGGCGCGTCGGCGCTGGAGCTGCAAGGCGATGGCACGCTCACGTCGATGACGATGCTGGCGCCGCCGGGAACGCTGGAACGGCGTTACGCTATGGCGCTGGCGTTGCGTGCGGTCGCGCCGGGCGGCTCCTTCATCGCGCTCGCTCCCAAGGATCGGGGCGGAACGCGGTTGCGCAAAGAGCTGCAAGCGTTTGGGTGCAACGTCGAGGAAACCGCGCGCCGGCATCATCGCATCGTGGTTTGCGCACGGCCTGCCAACGTGCCGGGCGTGGACGAAGCGCTGTTGAATGGCGGTCCACAGCTGGCCGCCGGTCTTGATCTTTGCTCGCAGCCCGGCGTGTTCAGCTGGGACCGCATCGATCCTGGCACGGCACTTCTGATGCAACACCTGCCCGCGCTCAGCGGGCGCGGAGCGGACTTCGGCTGCGGCATTGGCATTCTAGCGCGCGCGGTTTTGGCCTCTGCAAGGGTCGAGCAGATAACGTTGATCGACATCGACCGGCGGGCGATCAATGCCGCACAACGGAATCTCGATGATCCACGCGTGCGCTTTCGTTGGGCTGACGTGCGGGACCCCAATCCTGAACTGGCTGAACTTGATTTCGTAGTGATGAATGCGCCGTTCCATGATGCCGGCACTGAGGACCGAGCGCTCGCGCACAGCTTTGTTAAGGGCGCCGCCGCAGTCCTACGCAACGGCGGCGTTTGCTGGCTCGTCGCTAATCGCCATTTGCCGTACGAAGCGATATTGAAGCCACTCTTTAAACGGGTCGATCTTAAAATAGAGACTGGCGGGTACAAGATTTACGAGGCGCATAAGTGAGCAAGGGGACCCTTACGCTGCGGCTCGATCGCCTGCTGGCAAATCTCGGCTATGGGTCGCGCCGCGAGGTGCAGCGGCTCGTCTGGGCGGGCCTCGTCTCGCTGGATGGTGTGACGTTGCACGACAGCGACCAACGCATCGCTGTCACATCGAACTTACCTACCCGAATGTCCGTCGATGACGAGCCACTCGACCCGCCTCCAGGCCTGGTTTTGATGCTGCATAAGCCTATCGGCGTTACGTGCTCGCACAAGGAGCAGGAACCATTAGTTTACGAACTGTTGCCGGAGCGTTGGCGCAGGCGCGAACCCGCGATCTCGACCGTCGGGCGCCTCGACAAGGATACCTCCGGCCTGCTGCTGCTGACGGATAACGGAGCGCTGCTGCACAAAATAATTTCTCCGCACAGCCATGTTTCCAAGCGCTATGACGTCACGCTCGATCACCCATTGCGTGGCGACGAGGAGAAAATCTTCGCATCCGGTGGATTACTGTTGGAAGGCGAATTGAAACCGCTGTTACCGGCACAGATGGAGGTTCTTTCCTCGACGCGAGCATACATGACGCTAACCGAGGGCCGCTATCATCAAGTACGCCGTATGTTCGCGGCCGTCGGCAATCACGTCACCGCCCTCCATCGCGACCGGATCGGGCGTTTGATATTACCGGACGATCTGAAGGCCGGAGAATACCGCATTCTCAGCGAAGCGGATCTTTCCTCGGTGCTGCAACCGCGTTGAAGGAATGCCGGCATCACAGAGACCGGTTCGATAGGACTGCGTGCCTGGCACGTAGTTTGAGTCCTCTCGTCTCCACCACGCAGTTTGCATAGTCCCCCAAGTCTCTGACCCAGGTGCAAAGGCCTCGAACCTGCGGCGTCCCTGTCGAAAATCAAATCCGAGCATACTGATGGTGTAATACCAAATCTCCGAAGGCGTGACTCGTTAGGGATTTTCAAGGCGGCCACGGCGGGTCGGGCCACCAGCAGTTTCCGCAAGAACTTCCGTCAATGCATCCTTGAACTCGCGATAAAGTGTCGAAATGTCGGTGTTGCTACTCATGATCTGTCTCCAAATCGGAAAGCGGATTGAAGAGTTTGAGCATTTGATGATCGTTCATGGTTGCGGTCGGCGAATCAGATCTTCTCAATCAACGTCGCATGCTCGTCACTCGCCCGCGAGCTGTTCACGCGTTTTGACACTTGCCATTTCTGCAACACGTCTTCGCCCGTAGGCCTCATCAGCGCCGATGTGTCTTTCACGTCGCCACGTTTCCATTGCTCGAAATCTTTTGCTTCGAGAATAACCGGCATTCGGTCGTGCACGTCAGCGACAAATTTATTGGGCTTAGTGATTACCATTGTGCACGACTTCAAATCTTCGCCGGCGGCACCGTCAGCTTCGACTTCTTGGGGTGGGGATCGGGGCCTTGGGTCAGCTCCGGCATTAGACGGTCCTTCCCGCGCAAAACTATTGCAGCTTGATGTGGGCAGCCTTCGCGAGGTCGTGCCACTGCGGTATTTCACGCGCGATTAGAGCGCCGAATTCCGCTGGCGTGTCGCCGACTGGATCGACCCCGTCGTGCTGCAGCCGCGCGACCACCTGCGGCGCGTGCGCCGCCTTGGCGCTGGCGGCCGCGAGCTTGTCGATAACCGCCCGAGGCGTTCCGGCCGGCGCCATCATGCCGATCCAGAGATTGCCTTCGTAGCCGGGCACGCCCAGCTCCGCAATCGTCGGTACGTCCGGCATCAGCTTGGAGCGATGGCTGCTGGCGATGCCTAGCATACGCAAACGGCCGGCGGCGACCTGCGGATGCGACGTGGCGTAGGTGTCCAGCTTGAGCTGGACGACGTTGGCGAGCAGGTCGATCATGGCCGGTGCGGCGCCGCGGTAGGGAACATGCGTCGCTTTCACGCCGAGCCGCTCGAGCAGCAGCTCCATAGTCAAATGCGGCAACGTACCAACGCCGGCCGACGCGTAATTGAGTTTGCCAGGGTTCTGCTTCGCATAGACGACGAACTCGGCAAAGGTCTTGAACGGCGCTTCCGGGTTGCTGACCAGGACCTCCGGCACCGTCGCTATGACGGAGACCGGAACGAGGTCCTTTTCCGTGTCGTAGGGCAGCGACTTCTGCAGCGCGGCATTGATCGTATGGTTCGGCGTGGTCAGCAGCAGCGTATAACCGTCGGGCAATGACTTGGCGACGGCATCGGTCGCAACAATGCCACCGGCGCCGGACTTGTTCTCGATCAGGATCGGCTTGCCGAGGTCCTCGGCCATCGTCGCGGCCATCACGCGCGCGACGATATCGACCGCGCCGCCAGCCGGGAACGGCAGCAGCAAGCGAATCGGTTTGTCCGGATATTCAGCGAAGCTGCGCCCTGTCTGCACAAACACGAAAGCGAGCGCCATCAGCGCCAGCGACATGCCTCGCAATAATTTCATGGCCGCATATTCCTGGCCGCTGTCGTTATGCACCCCGCCGCTAAAATGTGCCTTAATCGGGATCGTCAAACAAGCTCCGCGAGCATGAGTCCAAAAATGGGGGACAAAGATGCGCCAATCTGACGCCCCGTTCAGTCGACCGGAATGGTCAAATCGCACTGCCATACTCGGTGGACTTCATCACCATTACGTCCGAGTTTAGGTTCTCGATACACACAGGGCGTAACGAACGATTGTACCCACCGATAAGAAATCTCAACGCATCGTAGGGTGAATTGTCATTAGCTCTCGAGTTCCTGCATGACCTCCATAGCGATTCGATGCGCCTCAATCGAGGCCGGAATACCCGCATACAAGGTGAGCAATAGGAAAACCTCGCGTATCTCTTCGACGGTAACCCCGTTTTTAATTGCCCCCTTGATGTGGACGCGGAGTTCGGGATGCCGTCCCATGGCCGCAAGCATGGCGACCACTGTGAGACTTTTCATTGTCATCGGCAGCGCCGGCCTACTCCAAATATCTCCGTATGCATGGGCATTGATGATGTCTTGCAGGGGTTCGCCGAATTTTCCGAATGCATTCATTCGTTTTTCGACCATGCCTTTGCCGTACATTGCTTGCCGCAGCTTCAGTCCCCGGTCATACAGATCCCGCAATTTCATTATTCCTCTCCCGTAAGGTTGATCGAGCTGCACGAATGGCTCGACGTCAGATTTGAATCATGTAGTCTACACGGTGTTTGCTCATCCTACCCGGGTTCCGTTCGAATATGGGTTGCCGCGTTAAGTTCAGTCGTCATTAGTTGTTCCCGTTTCGTGGCGATTGGACGCGAATGGCTCGCGGGCAGATTGCATTTCGTATGGTGTACATTGTGAGCCCAAGGTGAATGACGCTGCACGCCCCCACGCAAGCCAATTGTCTTCCCGTGCAATGAGCGACGTAGCCGATAATTTACGGCGCCTCATCGACTATTACCGCACGATGGCGCGTATTCGTGCCTTCGAAGAGACTGCACTTTCCGCCCATAATGCAGGCGAAATCCCCGGACCGCTTCACGTATCGATCGGTCAGGAAGCGGTAGCGACCGGCGTCTGCGTCAATTTACGCCGTGGTGACCGCCTCACCTCGAATCATCGGGGGCATGGTCATGCCATCGCCAAGGGGGCGGAGCCGGCACGCATGATGGCTGAGCTGTTCGGGCGGGCGACCGGCTATTGCGGTGGCAAAGGCGGGTCAATGCATATCGCCGACTTCTCGGTAGGCATGCTCGGCGCGAACGGGGTTGTTGCCGGCGGAATCCCGATTGCGTGCGGTGCAGCACAAGGTCTCAAGCTGCAGAAGTCCGACGCCATCGTCACCTGTATGTTCGGCGATGGTGCGGTCAACCGCGGCCCCTTTCTCGAAGGGCTCAACTGGGCCGCACTTTACCGCCTACCCATATTGTTCGTCTGCGAGGACAATGGAGTTGCCGCTTTCACCCGTGCCGATAGCGTGACGGCTGGTCCTGGCGCCTTGGCGCGCGCAATAGCGTGTGGGGTGCCGGCTGAGGCCGTCGATGGCAACGATGTAATTGCCGTCGATGCGATTATCGGCTCCGCGGTGGCGAAGGTACGGCGTGGTCACGGACCGCGTTTCGTCCATGCTAAGACCTATCGCTTGATGGGTCATACCTCGACCGACGCCGCAGCGTGGCGTGATGCCGATGAGGTTTCCGCAGCACGTAAGCGAGATCCCTTGATCCGGTTTGCAGCGGTATTGTGCGAACGTGGCGTCGCTGCCGAGGTACTTGCCGAAATCGTCGCCGAGGCTCAAGCAGAAATGGTACGTGCGCGCGCCGACGCGTTGGTCGCGCCATGGCCCGAACCCGCCGCGGCATTCAATGATGTCCAGGACGTTGGAGCGGTGGCGTGGCCGAAGTGACATTGATCGAGGCCGGGCGTCTCGCTGCGCAACAGGAGATGCGGCGCGACCCGACCGTGTGGGTGCTCGGCGAGGACGTTGCCCGTGGCGGACTGTGGGGACAGTATAAGGGCTTCCTCGATGAGTTCGGCGCCGACCGCGCGGTTTCTACTCCGATTTCGGAATCAACCATCATGGGTGCCGGACTCGGCGCGGCACTAGTCGGTACGCGGCCGATCATTGAGATGCGCATCTTCGATTTCGTGATGTGCGCGATGGACGAACTGGTCAACCAGATTGCCAAGATTCGCTACATGTTCGGCGGGCAGGCCAAGCCTGCCGTGGTCGTGCGGATGCCGCATGGTATGTGGCGTAATTCCGCTGCGCAGCACTCACAAATGCTTGAAGCTTGGTTCGCACATTTGCCGGGGGTCATCGTGGTGACGCCGTCGACCGCGGAAGACACCGCAGGGCTCCTTGTGCAAGCAATCCGCTCGGACGATCCTGTCTTGTTCTTCGATCCCAAGGATCTTTTCGGCGTGCGGGGCAACGTTGCGGAACAAATAGAACCCATTCCGTTTGGCATCGCTCGCCAAGTAACCGAGGGCGACGCCGCGACGGTGGTGTCGTGGTCGGCCGCGATGCCGGTCGCCGCAAAAGGTGTGGAGATGCTGGCCGCGGAAAGGGTCAAGGTCGACCTCTTCGACCTGCGCACGATCTGGCCCTGGGATCAGGCCGCCGTGATTGCGTCGGTGAAGAAGACCGGCCTGCTGCTGGTCGTGCATGAGGCAGTGGAGGTCTCGGGGTTTGGCGCCGAGATCATCGCGCGCGTGCTCGATGAGGTCGGCACGGGCGTTTTGAAAGGCGCCAAGCGCCTTGCCGCGCCGCGCATCCCGATTCCGTTCTCGCCACCCCTGGAAGCCGAAGTTCGCCTGTCGCCGGAGAAGGTCATGACAGCAGTGAAGGGGTTAATCGCGTAGTAATGCCACGATCCACAGCCGCGCTCCCAAGTGCCAAGCCGACCGTCTCAAGCTTTTTCGGGCGAGTCTGTTTCGAGCTCCATCAATCCGGCGCCTATGAAACCTCCGTCGACTGGCAGGATCGCGCCGGTAATGAAGCTGGACTGCGTGCTATCGAGCAAAAACAGGATCGCAGTCGCGACTTCATCCGGTGCAGCGTAGCGTCGCATGGGCGTGTGATGCAGGACTGCACGCCGCACCGCCGCCGGGTGCATCGCCTGCACCAGTGGTGTGTCGATCGGGCCGGGCGCGCCCGCGTTCACTCGGATACCGTAACGCGCCAGATCCACCGCCATCACTTGGGTCAGTATCGCGACTGCACCCTTGGAGGCGCCATAGGCGGCGCGACCCTTGAATCCGCGCAAACCGGCGATCGATGCTATATTGACTATGGCGCCTGCGCCCTGGTCTTTCATGATACGTGCCGCAGCGCGCCCGACGATGAACGTGCCAGTCACGTTGATATCGAGTATGTTACGGAATTGCGAAACGGACGTGTCAAGCACGTGTGTGTCGATGCCGATGCCGGCAGAATTTACGACCCCGTCAAGGCGGCCAAACGCTGTAGCAACGCTCTTGACGGTGGCTTCCACGGCCTGCTCGTCGGTAACATCGAGTACATCAGGCCGGATTTTGTCGCCGTGCATGTTGCGCAGCTTCGCGATCGCTGTCTGATCACGATCGAACGCCGCAACGCGCCATCCTGATGCGAGCAGCCGCTCTGTCGTTGCGAGCCCGATCCCGGACGCGCCGCCGGTGACGATCACGGCGTGCGGGTGGCTTCCCGTATTCGGCATGGACCGTCCTCCCACTCTTTGATAGCTTTCTAAGCCTGTCCCTTTTCGACCAATCAGTCTTACCACGATGAAAGCGAATGGTCGCACCGTAAAGGCCTCAAACAAGAGTCGCCAGCATTCGCGTCGAACAAAATCAACGGAGGAAATGATAATGACGATCAGAACAACTCGTCGCACATTTTTGCTGGCAGGCACCGCCGCCAGCGCGACGACCGCAATGCCGTGGATCGCCAGAGGTGCGGCGGAATTTCAGTTCAAATTCGCAAACAACTCCCCGGTCGCGCATCCGCTTAATATCCGCGCCGTGGAGGCGATGGAGCGTATCAAAAACGAAACCAACGGCCGGGTGGAGATCCAGATCTTTCCGAACAACCAACTCGGCTCCGACACGGATATGTTGAGCCAGCTGCGATCCGGCGCGATCGAGTTTTTCACACTGTCCGGGCTAATCCTTTCTACCCTAGTACCGGTCGCGTCTATTAACGGCCTCGGCTTCATCTGGGACAGCTACGATAAGGTCTGGCCAGCGATGGACGGCGGCCTCGGTGCCTACGTGCGCGCGCAGGTCGCGAAGTCAGGCCTGCACGCGATGGAGCGGCAGTGGGACAACGGCTACCGGCAGATGACGTCCTCTACACGGCCGATCAAGGGGCCGGACGACCTCAAGGGCTTCAAGATCCGTGTCCCGCCGAGCCCGCTGTGGACGTCGATGTTCAAGGCTTTCGACGCATCACCGATGTCGATCAATTTTTCCGAAGTCTACTCAGCGCTGCAAACCAAGGTCGCCGAAGGCCAGGAGAACCCGCTCTCGATCATTTACTTCGCCAAATTGTATGAAGTGCAGAAATATCTATCCGAGACCAACCACATGTGGGATGGCTTCTGGTTCCTGGCCAACGGCAAGCTATGGAACGGGCTCCCGGCCGATGTGCGCGATGTCATCGCGAAAAATCTCAACAATTCCGCAATCGATCAGCGCGCCGACATCCTAAAGCAAAACGAGACATTCAAGGCCAATCTGACGGGCAAGGGTATGGAGTTTATCAAGGTCGATCAGAAGCCGTTCCGCGAAAAGCTGCAGGCTGCCGGCTTCTACAAGGAGTGGAAGGGCAAGTACGGCGACGAGGCGTGGTCGGTGCTGGAAAAGTACACCGGCCCGATTTCGTAACACCCAAGGATCCGCGGCCGTCATGGATTTGGTTCAGAAAGAGGAGGCCATGGTCCCGGCCTCCTTTTTAGCTTCAACTGCGATGTGCCTCGAACGCTGGCTCGGCCGCATGGTCGAGGTGCCGGTTGCGGTGCTGACTGCGCTGGAAGTGCTCATTCTGCTAGCTGGCGTGATCTCTCGTTACCTATTCCACAATCCGCTCGTCTGGTCGGACGAGCTTGCCTCGATTCTGTTTCTCTGGCTCGCGATGCTCGGTGCAGTGGTAGCATTCCGCCGTGGCGAGCATATGCGAATGTCGACGCTGGTTGCGAGCGCGCCGCCACGCTGGCGCGCCTTCTTCGAAGCTTTTGCGGTGGCGGTAGCGATCGCCTTCCTTGCCCTGATCCTGCATTCGAGCATTGAATATGCTGTCGATGAGGCGGCCGTCGTTACACCCGCCATGGAAATCCCAAATATCTGGCGCGCATCCGCTATCCCGATCGGTTGCGCACTAATGCTAATCTTCGCGCTGTTGCGACTCGTGCGCGCGGGCGGTCTTGGGCAAGTCATTCTCGCATTGTTGGTCATTGCGGCTATCGGTACCGGCTTATGGATGCTCAAGCCCCTTTTCATCGCGATGGGCAACTACAAGCTTGTTGTGTTCTTTGTCTTTCTCGTAGCGGTCGGCGTGCTTGCGGGCGCACCGATCGCCTTCGTGTTTGCAATCGCGACATTCTCCTTCCTCGCCATCACGACGCGGACGCCGCTGACCGTGGTGGTGAACCGCATGGACGAGGGGATGAGCCACATTATCCTGCTCTCCGTCCCCTTATTTGTCTTCCTTGGTCTATTGATCGAAGCGACCGGCATGGCGCGGGCAATGGTGGATTTTCTCGCCAAGTTGCTCGGCCATGTGCGCGGTGGGCTATCATATGTGCTGCTGGGTGCGATGTATCTGGTGTCGGGAATTTCCGGCTCCAAGGCGGCCGACATGGCGGCGGTTGCCCCCGTGCTGTTTCCCGAGATGAAGCGGAGGGGCGCAAAACCTGGCGAACTGGTCGCATTGCTCGCATCGTCCGGCGCGATGTCCGAAACGATCCCGCCGAGTCTCGTTCTGATTACTATCGGCTCGGTTACCGGCGTTTCTATCGCGGCGTTGTTTAGTGGTGGCCTGTTACCCGCGCTGGTGTTGGCGCTTGCGCTATGCGTCATCGTCTGGTGGCGCTATCGGGACGACGACCTCACCGCTGTGACGCGCGCCTCATGGGGTGAGGCCGGGCGTGCCTTCGTGATCGCGCTGCCCGGACTTGCGCTGCCGTTTCTCATCCGCGCCGCAGTGGTTGAGGGCGTCGCGACCGCTACTGAAGTATCGACCATCGGCATCGCCTATACGATCATCGTCTGCCTGGTCATGACTCGCAGCTTTCCGACGGCGCGACTAGTGCCAATGCTGGTCGACACGGCATCGCTGTGCGGTGCGATCCTGCTCATCATCGGCGCCGCGACCGCGATGGCATGGGCGCTTACGCAATCTGGCTTTTCGCGTGATCTCGCCGCCGCCATGACGGGACTACCCGGCGGCGCGGTCACTTTCATGATCGTGTCAATTATCGCTTTTGTGATTCTCGGTTCGGTGCTCGAAGGGATTCCTGCGATTGTGCTTTTCGGTCCGCTGCTGTTTCCGATCGCGCGCCAGATCGGTATCCACGAGGTGCACTATGCGATCGTTGTTATCCTGGCGATGGGCATCGGCCTATTCGCGCCGCCGTTCGGCATCGGATACTATGCGGCCTGCGCTATCGGCCGGGTCAATCCGGATGACGGCATGCGTCCGATTTGGCCGTATCTGCTCGCATTGTTAATCGGACTTCTTGTCGTTGCGGCGGTTCCGTGGATTTCGATCGGATTCCTGCGATGATTCCGGCGCGATGTAAGTGGCGAATATGCAGCTCGCGCCGGCCGAGTTCGCCATGAGCTACACACGCGCTCCGGCTGCGGCTAGCTGTTGCGTTTTTCCTCGCGCAGCGCCGGCAGGCCGATGCCCGTGGCCTCGAAGCCGCCATCGACGGCAATCGTCTGCCCGGTAATATAGCTGGCGCGATCGCTGCATAAGAAGAAGATCGCTTCGGCTAGCTCTTGCTCCAGGCCGTAGCGATTGAGCGGAATGGCGTCGTGATAGGCGGCGCGGATCTCCGGCGTATGGACGGCCTTCGCCATCGCGGTATCGACCGGACCAGGCGCGACGGCATTGACCCGGATGCCGAGCGACGCGAGTTCGACCGCCTGTTGTTGGGTCAGATGCGCAAGGCCGGCTTTGCTTGTCCCGTAGGCGGTACGCAGCGTCGAGGCGCGCAGGCCCGATATCGAGGTTATGTTAACGATAGCGCCACCGCCGCTGTCGCGCATCAGTGGGGCGGCCGCCTGCGCGCACAAGAATGGCCCGGTGAGATTGACCGCCAGCACGCGCGACCAGTCTTCATAGGTGACGTCGAGGATCGGCTTAAAGATAGCAATGCCGGCATTGTTGATTAGGGCATCGAGTTCGGCCAAATTTTTCCGCGATGGTCGCCAGCGCGCGGGCGACGCCCTCGGCATCGGCGACGTCGCAGCGAATGGCCACGATTCCGTCCGATTTGGGGATTGTAGCGAACGTGCGGTTGAGATTTTCGCCATCGATATCGAGCAACGCGACGCGCCAGCCGTCGGCGAGGAATCGCTTGGCGGTCGCTAGGCCGATCCCTCGCGCGGCTCCGGTCACCAGTGCTACCTTGTGTGTTGCTTCACTCATCGTTCCCCCATGCCTATCCTCTCCGGAAACGTCGTCCGGTAATCACTCTGTACGATCTGCGGTTCGAATTCCCTGTTTTCGTCTACAAATTCCCTGTTCCCCCGCAAAAATTCCCTGTTCAATTGAGCAAGGAATTTTTCTGTAAGCCTTTGAATTTACGCGCGTGTCGGCTTTCAAAATCCCAGCAACGTGCGGATGCGACGAAATTCCCGGTATTGTGGCGCTTGCGCCATAATACCGCTTTTTTGGAGCGACTTCGCTCGTTCCTAGGAAGAAAGCCCGAGCATCGCGTGCTGTTTCGACCATTCAGCGGGTGCGTTGCGGAGGCGGGCAATGCCGATGCCCCGAGACAACCGGCCGTCGATAGCACCCTTCACTAGCATGGGTGACAGGATGGCCAGTGAGATCGTCATGTTGACCTGCCGCACGCTGCATTTTTCGCGGGCGGCAATCTGCTCGACATCGGCAATGGCGCCGGTAACAATCTCGTCGAGCCAACGTCGACCGCAAGCGATCGACGTCACAAGCGCGACGCGTGTCTCAGAACGAATGGGGCGAACATCCTGGTTAGAGGCTGCGGGTGCAATGAACTCGCGTCGCCGTTTCAGGTTGGTCTTTTTCCAGGGAACATAAAGGATGGCATTACTCAACTTTCGATTCGTCGTTTGATTCCGCTTTCTTGTCAGCTTGATCACGATCTGAGCCGCGTGAACTTCGACCCGACCGACATTTGTGTTGATGAGATCGTGGTCGGTGGCTGAGGTTGGTTCATTGAGGCGCTTGCGGACAGCAGCAATGACTCTGCTCGGCGCTGTCTCAAGGCCGGACTGAACATGCCGGATCGGTTCGCCGGATCCCTGCCCCTGAGATCGAAACAATCCAAATATTTATGACGCTGGCCTTCGGAAGCGGGCTTCGCCGCGCGGCAGCTAAGTAAAAATGCATGGCATGTGGCGAAGGGCTGGTGACAAGGGCGCTGCTGCGGACGGAAGCAGCGCGCAAAGGCTTGGTAGCGACCACCGCGCTGTGCCGCCGACGGCCCACACCGCCTGCTCAAGGCCCGGCGTACAAATCCATGATTCCCCGAAGAGCGACAGGCACCTGGCAAGCTTTGTCACAAAAAACCTTGTTTCTGAAAAACTTGGGTGAAATCCGGCCGCTCTAATGCGCGCGAGCAACGGGCCCTCTGTTGCACAGGCATTGGAGATTCAAATGAAGAAGAAGGTTTTGGTGATCGGCGGCCTCGCAGCCGCCAGCATTCTCGTCGGCGGTTGGGCTTTGGCGCAGTCACACGATCATGGCCCTGGCGGCTTCGGCCCAGGCGGCATGATGGGCATGCGAGGCCAGATGGGCCGCGGCATGATGGGTATGGGCCCCGGAATGATGGGAATGGACGGCGGCTCCGCGACCGCGGCGGAGCACAGCGACATTCGCGACCTGTTCTTCAACCATGAAAGCATCAAGCGCACCGTGACGAACCTCCCAGACGGCATCCGCACGGTCACGGAATTGGACGACCCCCAGGTTGCGGCCACGATCAAGAAACACGTCGCCGAAATGGGAAAGCGGGTCGAAGAAGGACGTGACCCGGGTCTGCCGATCGAAACGCCGGCGCTGCACGCGATCTTCCGGGATAAGGACAAGATCAAGACCACGTACGAGACGACCGAGAAGGGCGTCATCGTCGTCCAGACCTCGACCGACACGAGCGCCGTTAAGGCTCTCCAGGATCACGCCGCACAGGTGACCGATCTCGTCCAGCGCGGGATGGTTGCGGCGCACGAGGCCATGATGGAGAACGGCGGCGGCAGAATGGGGCGTGGCATGATGGGGCACGGCATGCGCGGCGCCATGAACGATCCGCAGCACACGCACGAAGACCGATAGCCGCTAGGATCGACAAGCTGTTGTAGTGGGGTTGGCGGCGAAGGCTGTTCGCTTTCGCCGCCAGCGACCTAATCATCCGCGATATCGTGTTGCGATGTTGCGAGCAGGATCAGGCGTTCGTGATTAGGCGTCGCTTTTCCTCGAACTCCGGCGTGTCGATCTCGCCGCGAGCTAAACGCTGCTGAAGGATCTCCAGCGGGTTGGCTGTTGCGGCGTCGGCTTCGTGTTTGTGTGAGGAACCGCACTTGCCACGATGCTGGCCGCGCTGGCCACCGTTCTTGCCGCCGCTTTTGCCGCAGCATTTGCCTTTGGATTCGGGTTGCGTTTGAACTTCTTGCATTACTTATCTCCAGTGATGCCGAACTTGGGTCCGGTTAGATGTTGCACGTGATGTCAGGAATGCCGTCGGGTGCCGTCGGAATTGATGCCGGCTCGGGCGATGAACGTCGTCGATTTGCGAGGAGGTTCTTTATGATGCCTGCCCGTTGGGGCATTCTGAACTGACCAACATCTAGTGCGAACATGTCACAGAAGTTTTTCAACGGGACGCTATTTTGTTACAATGTGTGTCGATTTTCTCCGGCGTTCAGGCAGACCTATATCCGCGGCTGCAGTCGCATCCTTGAACAAGCGGACGTCTAGTCCGTCATAATAACCGATGCCCCAACAGTCAGCGTAGGTTCCCACGGCGGCGCCGTGTTCTGCGAGCTTTGGCAGTGAAAGATTCACCATTGCGGGCAATAGTCTCTCAATCGCGCTGGTACAAAAGAACCGTCAGGTCACATCGGATCGTCGGGTGGGCAATACGATAAGGCTCGACCAATCTCCTCTTCGAGCACTTGCTGCCGCCGTTCAAGATCAAAAATATAATCTGGTTTTGGCACGATCAGAATTCGCACATGAGATTATTCAAAGAAAGAGCGGGCGCTACAGGAACGGGGGACTGAGCCCTCACCGTTCCGAAAACGTCCGCTCATCTTGCACATCGAAGAAACCGAAGCTCCTCAAGCAACCTGCTTCTCCAATGCACAAATAGAAGACCTCAGAATTGCGGAAAAGTCATTGATGTGAATCAGACAGCATTGCTGAACAAATTTTTGCACGGCTCGGTACCGACGTAGGCGAAAAAGCGCATCGCAGGGTCATTATAATGCCGCAGATCGTTTCTAGTTCAATACATAGTTGGATGCGAGCCCCGCCTCAGTCCCCAACCCCTGCGTCCAGCTAAGACCGACCCCAGCGGCGCCCCCCGTCTGGGGTCATTTCTTTAACTTTCGCCTTTTATTTTACCGAACAGACCTAGGGTGATGTGGCTGTTTAGCTCTCGACTCTCATCTGCGGTCAGCCGGTGCCCACAATCTAACCGAATGAAAATCTACATGCACAAATCATCTCATCAGCTAAAAGATGGCTATTTCGTCGAAATCGATGGAAAATTCGAATCGGAATATGGGACTTTCACGGGGGCTTTGAAAGCGGGCTTTGAACTCAGGCAAAAGTTTCCGCAGAGTCAGGTCAAAGTACACGGCGTAAATGAGCACATACTAGCCGATGAGCAATCAGACAAGAAAACGACAGCGACATCATGAACTTGAAAAAGAAATTGCCGAGGCTTTGAAGCACCATTCCATTGATTATCTGAAGATCTCGTCTGAACTGCCCTGAGGAGGTGATCGAGCAAGGTGCCACCGCGCCGAGGACGTGTAACCGTTTTAGGCGTGACGCCCCGGGCCGCACGATCCGAGCGGAACAACCTTCTCGGATTTTCACCATTTTAGGTTCGCTAAACCCATTCGACTTGTACGCCCTACCCGCGAACGCAGACATTCCCCAACGCGGTTAGCACCGCCGCTTTGTGCCAATATTGACATTTACATATTGAGCTAATCTAGCTGTTCGGCCTATGCCACAATTCGTGTGGTGTTAGCAGCGAAATTTAACTAAATTGGACTGGGACGCAGCCGAAACATTCGACGCCGCAGGAAAGTGAGATGGATGTCGGGGCCACCGCGGACTTCACTTCTGCAGAAGAATACCTAAAAGGTCGCTGGAAAGACCAATGCGAATATTTTGAACGTAAGGCGGCGCTTAATCAAAAAAGATATATGGAAACAAGATTGGTGACACTGTTTTCAAGCTGGCTGACACCAATAGCAATTTTTGTCCTAGTTGTAATACATGCTCTTCATTTCAATCCGAATTGGGCTGTTTATTGGGATGTTGTCCCTCTTGTTCTATCGACGATTGCTATTGGCTCGTATCAATGGGAGGACCTGCACAATTACGGAGCGCAGTGGGCTAAGTTCAGACTAATCGCAGAGAAATTAAAAGGGGCATCGCGAGCTGTTCATGCAACGGACCGGGATTTACCGCAACCTAGATGAAAAGGAAGGCATGAAAACGAACACTTCGAAGGCAAAACGACGGAGTAGAGGGCCGACTGGGCACGGGGTTGATCTCTGTTAATATGAAGCTTGGACCACCTTCGATGCGTGCTTGATGTCAATCTCAACGGAGAAATGAGCTATCCCATCGCCGCCGCGCTCGCCGCGCGCGGCGTGCCCTTCGTCTTTGTGACCGGCTATGACAAGGGCAGAATTCTAGACGGTTACCGAGTCTTTCCGGTGTTGCAGAAGCCGTTTCACCGGTCGGAATTAAGCGACATACTCGCGAAACTGTTGACGCCAAAGGAGCCGAGCGTCGAAGCGGAGATAGCGACCGTTGCGAGAGCGTCGCCTTAATGATGCGCTAATTTCGCTATTAGCCGCTTTTACGGGTTTCCCAATGAAATCTTCACCATCCCCAAAGGCAGCCCGCGACGCCAAGCCCCGCAATGCTCCACTGACTTTGAAAGATAAGGTTCTACGGGTGTTGGGGCCTGGCCTTATCACCGGCGCGTCCGATGACGATCCAAGCGGCATCGCGACATATTCTCAAGCCGGCGCGCAATTCGGTTTCAGCATCACCTGGACGCTTCTATTTACGTATCCGCTTATGGCCGCCATCCAGGAGATCAGCGGCCGCATCGGACGAATTACCGGGCAGGGGATCGCGGCAAATCTACGCCAACATTATCCGAATTGGCTGCTGCAAGGCATTGTCGCGTTGGTGTTGATCGCGAATATCATCAATATTGGAGCAGATCTCGGGGCCATGGGGGACGCAGCTACCCTGCTCATTGGCGGCCCACGGATTATGTATATCGGACTATTTGCCGTTCTATGTGCCCTCCTTCAAGTTTTCATCGTCTATTCAAAATACGTCTCAGTGTTAAAGTGGCTCACGCTCGCCCTGTTCGCCTATTTTGGAACGGTGCTGGTCGTCAACGTTCCATGGGCTGAAGCTGCACGTGGCTTCTTCATTCCGACGTTCGATAATCGGCTTGAATTTTGGACGACGGTCGTCGCGATCTTTGGAACAACTATTAGCCCCTATCTCTTCTTCTGGCAGGCCTCAGAGGAGGTAGAAGAGATCGGCGCGGTCAAGGCTCGAAAACCCCTGACAAAATCACCTGAACAAGGTCCAGACGCGATCCAGCGAATCCGGCTCGATACTTACATTGGGATGGCATTTTCCAACCTCGTATCATTGGCAATCATGTTCACCACCGCCGCAACGCTCCACGGGGCCGGCAAAACCGATATTGAGACCTCAAGCCAGGCCGCAGAAGCTTTGAAACCTATCGCTGGCAATTTTGCTTTCGCAATATTTGCATTGGGAATTGTGGGAACTGGACTGCTGGCGGTCCCAGTACTTGCCGGGTCCGCGGCTTACGCCCTGGGAGAATCGCGTCGTTGGAAAATTGGTCTTGCGCGCAAACCAAAAGAGGCCAAAGCGTTTTATACAACAATCATTGTGGCGACTCTTGTTGGAACTGGAATAAGCTTTTCGTCAATTGCGCCGATCAAGGCGCTATTCTGGAGTGCAGTCATCAATGGTGTCGTAGCCGCTCCGGTGATGACAATCATGATGTTGATGACCGCGAACAAAAGCATTATGGGCCGCTTTGAGATACATGGGTATTTGAAATACGTAGGCTGGATTGCAACCGCGGTGATGGCTGCCGCTTCTGCAGTAATGTTCATCTCGGCTTTTCTCGGCGGGGTGGCCTAATCTTGGGACAGGCTTTACCGGGCAGGCGGCCATGCTTACGCGCTAACGTCGGCGGTTTCGCCGAGGTGCGGAGTTAGCCGAACGCACATAGGGGCCTAACGAATGCGCCCCTAGTACCCACTTTCCTTCTTGGGTGAGTTATGATTCAAGATCGGGATGATTCCCAAAGCAAGAGAAGTTCGGCTCAAGCCGAAGGTGCGCAAGGTGCTTGAGGCACGTTGCCGGGCACCGACCGTGGCGCAGCGCGACGTGAAGCGGGCGCGCATAGTGTTGCTGGCGGCTGCGAGTCGCAGCACGCGTTCGATCGCCGAGGAAGTGGGCGTTCAACCGCGCATTGTCAGCAACTGGCGGCGGCGCTTTGCCGACCACGGTCTTGACGGCCTGAAGGACCGTCCCCGGGCGGGCAAGAAGCCGATCTACGGCAAGGCCACGAACAAGCGCATTCTGGCGCTTCTGGATAAGCTGCCGCCTGCGGGCTATGTTCGGTGGACGGGTCCGCTTTTGGCCAAGGCATTGGGCGACTTCGACTTACTCAGCGCAGGCGCTGCATCCGTATATGCAGAGGACGCAGACCGTCGACCTGTGTCTCGTGCTGGACGGCGAGGTCACCCTCGTCCTCGACAAAGAAGAAGTGCATTTGAAGGCAGGCGATACGGTGGTGCAGCGCGGCACCAATCATGCCTGGAGCAATCATTCGGATCGTCCATGTACCGTGGCGATCTCCTCGCACGATGCGGAGTAGCAGTCGGACAAATGCTGACTAGGGAAGCGTCCTAGACCAATGGAGAAGGCCATGCGGTCATCTGTGAGTTTGGTCGTCGCTGCACTCGCCGTCTGCTGCGTGACCATGGCCGGCACGGTGCGAGCGGAGGATTACCCAACCAAAACTATTTTTATCGTCGTCGGTCCGGGCCCGGACACGGTTGCCCGTTTGATCGCACAAAAAATGTCGGAAGACTGGAAGCAGCAGGTGCTGGTCGATCCACAACCCGCAGGCGGAGGAGTAGCAGCCGCCCATGCTGTCGCGAAAGCAGCACCGGATGGCTACACGATGCTACTCACGACCGGATCATATTCTATCAATGAAGCGCTGCGCCCGCAGTTGCCGTTCAAGCTGATGCACGACTTTGATCCCGTCGTCGAAGTCGCGTCATTGCCGTTTGTCGTGATGGTTCCGTCCTCGCTCCCGGTGAAAACGCTAGCTGACCTGGTCAAACTGGCCAGCAGCAAGCCCGGCGAGATCAATTGCGCATCGTCAGGTGTGGGAACGACCGCCCATCTCGGTTGCGCTTTGTTCAACCGCGTTGCCAAAGTTAAGACCGTGCATGTGCCTTACAAGGGCCTCGCGCCGGCGATCGTGGATTTAATCAGCGGACGCGTCCAAATCACATTTTCGGTGCCTACTACACTTGGGTACGTCAAAAGCGGACAATTGCGGGCGCTGGCGGTAACGGGATCGAAGCGGCTTCCCGCGCTGCCCGACGTTCCGACTGTCGCAGAAGCCGGCTTTCCAGATCTCGCGTTCACATCTTGGAACGGACTGCATGTGCCGGCCGGCACGCCGAAAGCAATTATTGCCAAACTTAATGCGGAAATTGGCAAGATACGTGACGAGCCGGATATTCATCAGCGGCTGATCACCCTCGGCTTCACGCCCGAAGGCGGCACACCGGAGCAATTCGGCGAGTACGTCAAGGCCGATATCGCGCGGTGGGAAAAGGTCGTGAAGGAGACCGGGGTCAAGGTCGAATAGACCTCCCGTAAAATGGATCTTTCGCCGTCACGGCTTTCCCTCGAACGGGAAATCTTCGCTGTCGTTTGCGGTTAAACAGCTAATTTCAAATTGATTGATTCCGGTGGGTTGGCCCGGCCAAGAAGCTGGATGTGCGCAGCAAGCCTACGGAAATTCACCCATCGTTGATGAATTGACGGGCGAGCCGAGGCCCGAGGCGTAAAGGTATAGGGTAGGGACCGGAGCTGTCCCGCCACTACAAACAAAGAAAAGTTCCCTGATCTGCCGAATTATTTCCCTCTTCGGTCACAACCTACTACGAGTCCGTGTCGGCGAGTGCTGCTGACAGCGTTTCGACCAATAGCCCACCGGAAAGCAACGTATTCAATTCGCCAGGGGTTGCGATTTTGACCTCGACGTCGAATAGCTTAGTACCGCCATCCTTCAGCGTAGCGGTGACGCAGGCGATCATTTGCGGCGCGAACAGCATTGGCAATGACGTGATGGAAAAGCTGACTGCGTCGGCGATCCCGAGCGTGTCGATCTTGTCCGTGCCGTAGAACGCCAACGGCCAGATCCCCATATTGACCAAGTTCGAGCGGTGGATGCGTTCGAATGATTGCGCGATGACAGCTTTGACGCCGGCGAGATACGATGCCTTCGCCGCAGTGTCGCGCGAAGACCCGCTGCCGTAATCGCGCCCGGCGAGGATAACGAGGCCAGTACCCTCTTCTGCGTAATGCTGGACTGCGTCGAAGATTGGCACGATATCGCCGTCCGGTAGCAGCTTTGTGAAGCTGCCGGCTTGCCCGCCGGCGAGCATATTTTCGAGAGTGTGATTGGCAAGGAACGAGCGCGCAACAATCTCGGGGCTCGCGCGCCGCGTGCCATAAGAGTTGAAGTCTTTCGGTAAAACGCCGCGCGACAATAGAAATTGGCCGGCCGCGCTGCCGGCTTTGATGAAGCCGACCGGCGCAATGTGGTCGGTGTTGATGCCGTCGCCGAGCAGGGCGATAGGGCGCAGGCCGGTGATGGTGGGGGCATCGCCGGTGCCCGCGAAATAGGGCGACGGTTTTAGATAGGTGCTCGCTTCGTCCCAATCGTAGAGCGCGCCGGGCCGGTAGCTCAGGGCTTCCCAGGCCTTGCGGCTGGCTTCGCTCGCCTTGATTTCCTTACCGCCGAACTTAGTGGAGGTGGCCTCTGTCAACGCGTTAACCTCCGCTTCGTCCGGCCAAATGTCGGCGAGATGTACGGATCGACCGTCGCGATCGGTGCCGAGCGGTTCGCGCGTGAGATCGCGGCGCACCGTTCCTGCCAGCGCGTAGGCTACCACCAGCGCCGGGGACATGATGAAATTGGCTTTCGCGTGGGGATGAATTCGGCCGGGAAAATTGCGGTTGCCAGACAGCACCGCCACGCAGCGCAGTTCGTTCTGATCAATTGCGTTAGCGATCGGGACTTCGATTGGGCCAGACATGCCGTTGCAAGTGGTGCAGGCAAATCCCACAAGATTGAAACCGAGCGCGTCGAGACTTTCTTGCAGGCCAAAGTGCGCAAGATAATTGGCGACAGTCAGCGAGCCGGGCGCCAGCGAGGTCTTGATGCCGCTGGGAACTGACAAACCTTTTTTTACCGCATTGCGCGCCAGCAGGCCGGCCTGCACTACGGCGCGTGGATTGGCCGTGTTGGTGCAGCTCGTGATGGACGCCACGACGATATCCCCGTTTCCGAAGCTGCGGCCGGCTTCCGGCACTTCGACGCGCCGGTCCTGCGGACAGAATTTCGCAAACGCCTGCGTCACATTGTCGAGTGGCACGCGGTCCTGCGGCCGCGCCGGCCCGGCCACGGACGGCCGTAGGCTGTCGAGATCGAGTTCGAGCACGCGATCGAACGACAGACTTTCGTTGCCGTCGTTCCAAAGTTCCAGTTGCTTTGCCATGCGCTCAACCTTTTCAATCAGCGCCGGCGCACGGCCGTTCATCTCGAGATAGTCGAGCGCGCACTGGTCGATCGGGAAATAAGCGCAAGTGGCGCCATATTCAGGCGCCATGTTGGAAGCCGTCGCGCGGTCTGGCACCGACAGGCCGGTGAGCGCCGGGCCAAAAAACTCGACGAACTGATCGACTACGCTGGTCTTGCGCAGCAGCTCGGTTAAATAAAGCGCGAGATCGGTCGCCGAGGCCGCGCCTTGCAAGCGGCCGGTGAGGCGCACGCCCACCACCTTGGGCGTCACGATTTCCAGCGGCCGGCCGATCAGCGCGGATTCCGCCTCCAGGCCGCCGACGCCCCAGCCGAGAATTCCGAGCCCGTTGATCATCGGCGTGTGGCTGTCATTGCCGATTACCAACTCGGGATAGAGCCGTTCACGACCGCCCGCGGAATCAGAGACGACGCAGGTCGCAAGCTGTTCCAGGTGGATTTGATGCACGATACCGTTGCCGGGTGGAATGATGCGCAGGTTCTCGAACGCGCCCGCGCACCAGCGCAGAAAGGTGAAGCGCTCGCGGTTGATTTCGATCTCGCGCTCCTCGTTGAGCCGGCGCGCTTGCGCGGTGCCATAGTGCTCGACCGTCATGGAATGGTCGATCACGAGATCGGTTGGCAGCCGCGGGTTGATGCTGTTGGGGTTGGCGCCGCGCGCGGCCAGCTCCATCCGCAACGAGGCCAGATCGGCGAGCAGCGGGACGGCCAGCAGATCCTGCATCACCAGCCGTGTCGGCGTAACGCGAATGACGGCAGGGGTTCGTGCGAGGATAGCAGCGGCGTCTTCTTTATAGCCGTTGCGTAGCGCGTTTTCGACCAGTACCCGTAGGGAGCGAGGCAGACGCCGGTATACCGTCAGTTCACTCGGCGTGAAAAGGTCGCTGAGGCCTGGCATTGCTTTCTATCCGCGGCGTCGACGGGCTGGCGATTGGGTTACGAACGCGGACCCGTAAGGTCAGCTAGCAGATTAGTAGTAGCGATTGCAACAACTAGCGGCGGGCAGTATTGTGCGCTTCGCAGTCTAAACGAAGGTCCCAGCAATGGCGCTAGTTGATGTGAAAACCGAGATCACCGGCAGCGTCTGGAAAATCGTGGCCAAGGTCAACGACAAAGTCGCGGAGGACGAACCGATCTTGATCCTTGAGTTGATGAAAATGGAAATCCCGGTTTCGGCGCCTGAAGCGGGCACCGTAAAGGAAATCCTGGTCAAGGAAGAGCAGGTCGTCACCGAAGGTACCGTAGTGGCGCGGCTGGAAGCGTGAAAGATCACGCGATGTCTCACATCGAGAAGGTGCTGGTCGCCAATCGCGGCGAGATCGCGCGCCGGGTCATTGCCTCGTGCCGCCGCCTCGACCTGAAGTCAGTGTCAGTCTATTCCGAGGCCGATGCCGGGCTTGCGCATGTAGCGGAGGCGGACGAGGCCTATGCAATCGGCGGCCCACGCGCGCAGGACAGCTACCTGCGGGTGGACCGGCTACTTGAGGTGGCGGCCAAGAGTGGTGCCAACGCCGTTCATCCGGGCTACGGCTTTTTGTCCGAGAATGCCGAGTTCGCCGAGGCGGTGGGCGCGGCCGGGCTCGCCTGGATCGGCCCCGCGCCGCAATCGATTCGCGATATGGGCGACAAACAGCGCGCGCGCGACATTGCGACCGCCGCCAGCGTGGCGGTCGTGCCCGGCAGCCGCCGCTTCGAGGCAGGCACGCTCGACGGCTTGGACGATGCCGGCTACGCGGTCGGTTATCCGCTACTGGTCAAGGCCGCGGCCGGCGGCGGCGGCATTGGCATGCGCCGTGTCGACAAGCCCGATCAACTGAAAGAGGTCGCGGCTGCTACCCAATCCATGGCGGGCAAAGCCTTCGGCGATGGCGCTGTCTTCCTCGAGCACATCATCCCGAAGGCGCGCCACATCGAGATCCAGGTTTTCGGATTTGGTGACGGCGAGGCGATCCATCTGTTCGAACGCGACTGCTCGCTACAGCGGCGTTACCAAAAAATAATTGAGGAAAGCCCGGCGCCGCGATTGCCGGGCGCTGTGCGCGACCGCATGGCCGCCGCCGCGGTCGCGCTCTGCCGCGCCACGCACTATCGCGGCGCCGGAACGGTAGAGTTCATCGTCGATGCCGCCAGCTTCGAATTTTTTTTCCTGGAAATGAATACGCGCATCCAGGTAGAGCATCCGGTCACGGAGATGCTCACCGGCCGTGACCTAGTCGCTATGCAGATCGACCTGGCGCGCGGCAGGATGTTGCCTATCGTTCAGTCGATGGTAGAGGCCACAGGCCACTCGATCGAAGCGCGTATCTATGCGGAGAACCCGGCTAAAAAATTCATGCCTTCCCCCGGTCGCATCGAGCGTTTCCGGCCGCCGCAAGGTGACTGGATCAGGGTCGACGCCGGCTATCGCGAAGGCGATACCATTACGCCGTTCTACGATCCGATGGTCGCCAAGGTTATAGTCCACGCTCCAACTCGCGACGAGGCACGCGAGAAACTGATGGCGGCTTTGCGCGCCTTCGAGCTTCAAGGCATTAGGAACAACAAGGAATTCTTGATCGCCTGTCTGGCCGACGAGGCGTTCGCCGCGGGTGATGTTTCAACGAGCTTCATCGATCAGCGCCTCGAGAATCTGCTAGCGTCAGTCGCCGCTTGATAACGCGGGGGATCGCATGGCTGTTACCAAGGTCCGTCATATCCAAGCCGCCAACAGGGAAGCTCTGTCCGGCCTGCGTCAGCTTGGTTTCACCGACTACGAGGCGCGCATCTACGTGCAATTGCTCAAGGCCAGCCCGGCCACCGCCTACGAGGTGGCCAAAGCCGCCGGCGTGCCGCGTGCCAACACCTACGCCGCGCTGGAGGCGCTGGCGCAGCGTGGCGCCGTGCTGCCGGTGAACGAAGAGCCGCTGCGCTACGTGGCGGCGCCGCCGAAGACGCTGTTCGAAGGCATTTCGCGCCAGACCCGTGCACTTTGCAGCGATCTGTCCGAACGTCTGTCGGTGCTGGCGCCGGCCGATCCCGACTATCACGTCTGGATGTCGCATGGCGACATGGCGGTGCAGGAGAAGATCGAGGCGATGATCGCCGAAAGCCGCCATTCGATCTGGATCAAAGCGGCGGACGACGTCATCCGACGGCATAAGTCCTCTCTACAGAAAGCCGCCGTGCGCGGCGTCGCGCTGATGGTGGTGCTGTTCGGCAAGGATGCTGATGAGTTCCGCTTCAACAAGCAGTGCCGCATATACATCCATGAAAGCGACGGCACGCGCATGGGCACTGCGGATAATCTGTTCACCATCGCGGTGGATCACCAGAAGATGCTGACCGCGAACATGGAAGGCGAAGTGCTGGCGGCACACACTAGCTGTCCGCCGATCGTGACCATGGCGCAGTCGCTCATCCGCCACGACCTCTATATGGCCGAGATCTTCGCCAAGTTCGGCCCGCAGATCGACAAGGCCTTTGGGCCTTATTTGCGGGACATCCGCATGTCCTGCTTCACGCCGACGCAGGCCGTCTCGTTCAAGCAACGGACCGGGTTGAAATAGCTCAGCTTGTGCGGGCGGCGATCCGCCGCTCGATGTGGCCGACGACCGACAATGCCTCGGCCATTTGCGGAATCTCGTCGAACACCGGCACGCCTACGGCGGAAGCCTTGTCACGGTAGAGGCGCTTCTTCTCGTCGAGCTCGGGCGAACCGTCGCTGCGCAGCGCCAGCACGAAATGAGCAATACCTTGCCATTTCTTCTGCGCCTGCTCGATGACGGCGAGCAGATTGTCGAGTGGATCGACCGCACCGCGCCCGACAAAAGCTGCGAGGTTCAGGTGCATAGCGACCGCGTCCGGCTTGGCATTCTGATAGACAATGTCGAGGATCTCGCCAGCAATCATACCGTCCTTCTCCTGCAGCGTACGCACCGGCGTATCGATCGGATTGGCAACGCTGGTGCCGGGCGGCAGCTTCAGCGCTTCCAGCAGAGCGCGTGTCGCAGCATCGAACGGCAGATACATTGAGCCCCACCGCGCGCGAAAGCGTCGCTTCCCAGCACGCTTGAGCCGCCGCCGTTGCCGAAAAGCGTGACCAGATTGGTAGGCTTGGCGGGCCGCGGCGTGAGGAATTGCAGCGCCAGCAGCGCATCGAGAAACTTATCGACGGTCGAGACCATGGCGACCGGCAACTGGCTGCGGCAACGCCTCCCAGGCCCGCTCGTCGCCGGCGAGTGCGCCGGTATGTGATGCGGCGGCCAGCCTGCCCCTGCCGCGAGCGGCCACCCTTGAGGATGACCACTGGCTTTGTGGCTTTCGGCGAGCGCAGCAGATCGAAGAACGCCCGGCCGTTCTTGATGTCCTCGAGATAAAGGCCGATCACTTTCGTCTGCGGGTCTTCCAGATAGTAGTCGACAAGCTCGTGCGGCGCGACGTCGGCGCTGTTGCCGATCGTCACCAGTCCGCTGAACCGCAGCCCGCGCCATTCGCCGCGCTTGATGATGTCGGTCGACAGACCGCCGGACTGCGCCACGATGCCGACTGAGCCGACTGCCTTCGGTGCGTTCTGCGGAAATGTAAGACCGCCGCGCGGCGAATAAGTGCCAAGCGTGTTGGGGCCGAGCACCCGCACGCGTGGCTGCGCGTGCTTTCTCGATCAGAGCAAGTTCAAGCGTCACTCCTTCTTCGACTTCGGCAAATCCGGAGGATATCACCTGCGCGATGCGGCAGCGGCCATTGGCCTGCGGCGATGGCATCAGGAATGCGCTCAGCGCCGATCGCGACGTAGGCATAGTCGACCAGCTCCGGCGTTTGCGCCGAGGCTCGGATAGGCTTTCAAGCCCTCGACTTCCGGTGCGCTCGGGATGGATCGGATAGATGTGGCCGGCATAGCCGAAAGCTCTTCATGCGGCGGATGAAGGTATTGGCGATCGCCGACGTCCTTGGTCGAGGCGCCGAGAACGGCAACCGTCTTCGGTTCGAACAGCGGCCGAATCTGCTCCAGCGCCGACAGTCGATTGTTTCGCTGCCGCTGGCGTCGCGTCGGCCTGGACTTTGGCAAGAATGAAACGCGCGTCGGCGGCGACGGCCCCCTTCGCCGAGACGATGACGGGATTGAGGTCGATTTCGGCGACTTGGCCCGCCGTCTGCATCATCAGACCGTCGGCGCCGCCGATCTTCAGCATGACGTCGATCAGCGCCTCTTTGTCGACTGCGAGCCTCGCCGCGCACGCCGTCGAGCAAGGCAGCACCCTTCAGTTCGGCCAACATGTCGCCGGCCTCGGCCTCGCGTGATCGGGCAGATGCGAAACGCAACATCCTTGAGAACTTCGACGAAAATGCCGCCCAGGCCCGACCATGATCATGCGGGCCGAATTGCGGGTCGTGCAGCCCGCCGATGACGATCTCGCGGCCGGGCGGGATCATCTCCTCGACCAGCCAGCCTTCGACCGGTTTGTCGGCAATATCGGGCTTCTTTGCCATCGTGGCGATGGCGCGCGCAACGCCGCTTGCATCCGCGACGTTCAGCGTGACGCCGCCGGCATCGGATTTGTGCAGGATTTCGCGCGAAACAACTTTCACCGCAAAAGGTGGAGTGAGGCCGCGCAGTTTTGCCACGTCATCGGCGCCCGGCGACGACCAGCGATTTCGGCACGCGGATGCCAAACGTCGCCGAGCAGCGCCTTGCCGGCCGCCTCATCGAGCGCCGCTGCGCCCGTTCGACGCGCGCGCGGGCAATGATGTCGCCGAACTATGCTGCACGCTCAATAACTCGTCGGCCAGGTCCGCATCAGATGCTGGCCGAGGCCGCCAGAGCGGCGGCGGCGATGCACATCGAACATGCGGATTAGGAAGGCGCGGGTCTCCTGCGGCTTGATCACGTCGTGGGCGGAAAAGATGCGCGCCATGTCCCAGATTTCGAGATCCTTTTGGATGTGTGCCAGCGCCGTCGTCGAAGCCTTCGTCGCCGGCCGACAAGATTGTGCACGATATTGGTGGCGAACACCGGGTCCATGAAGCTGACTTCTGCGGTCGGCCACGCCACCATGGTGTCGTTGTGCGCGCCGCCGCCCATCGCGACATAGGCGCGGCCATAGGCCTTGCGGGCGATCAGGGTGATCTGCGGCACGGTGGTGAGGCAGGTCGCGTTCATGAAGTTCATGATCTGCCCGGGCGCGCCGCGCCGCTCGGCTTCGAGGCCGACGACGAAGCCGGGCGTGTCCATGATGCGCACCAGCGGAATGTTGAAGCTGTCGCACAGCACGGTGAAATCGACGCATTTGCGGCACGCATCGGCCGACAGCGCGCCGCCGCCGACTGCGGGATTGTTGGCGATGATGCCGACCGATTTTCCGTCGAGGCGCGCGAGGCCGACAATTGCCGGACTGGCCGAAGCGCGGCTTGAATTCGAAGAAGCTGTCGCGGTCGAAGATCACCTCGACGATCTTCTTCATGTTGTAAACCTGCGTGCGCTTCTCCGGGCAGGATCGTCGAGGATCTGCTCCTGGTCCTCGCCCGAGCCTTCGCTGACCGGCGCCACCGGCGGCAGTTCGCCGTTGTGGCTCGGCATGTAGGACAGGAAGCGGCGGATCACCGCCATCGCCTCCTCGTCGGTGTCGACGAACTGGTCGATCAGGCCGGTCTGCTCGGCGTGCAGGCGCCAGCCGCCCGAGCTCCTCCAGATCGACCTTCTCGCCGATCGCCATCGAGACCAGACGCGGGCTCGACACCGACATGATCGAGCCCTTCTTCATCACCGCGAAATCGGCGCAGCAGCACAGCCAGGCGGAAGAGCCGAACGACGTATCGAGCGCCGCCGCCACCCACGGCGTGTCGCGCATGCGGCGGAACTGGGTGATGTCGTTGCCGAGCAGATTGCCCATGCCCTTGGAGCCCATGGCGTCGGGCAGGCGCGCGCCGGTCGATTCGCCGACGTGGACGAAGGGCATGCCGCGCTCGGTGCAGACCTTGCGGATGTAGCCCATCTTCTTCGAATTGGTGGCGCTGGTGGAGGCGCCCTTGGTGGTGAAGTCGTTCACCACCACGCCGACGTCGCGGCCGTCGATCGTGGCGAAGCCGGTGATCTTGCCGTCGCGCGGCGTGTCGGCGGCATCGGCATCGATGCTGGACGCGCCGAGCAAGCCCGATCTCGATGAAGCTGCCTTTGTCGACCAGCGCGTCGAGGCGCTCCTGCGCATTGAGCTGGCCGCGCTCCTTGCGCTTGGCGAGCTTGGCCGGCTCCGCCCATGGCGCTTGGCGGCCTGCCGGCGCTTTTCCAGCTCGGCCATCAGCGCGTCATGCGGCATGCGAAATCTCCTTCACGCGTCCACCCTCGAAACGAAAATTCGAGCCTGCGCCGTGGTGAAGCGCTCGACCGCGGCGCGGTCGAGCGCTGGCCGGTAGCCGGCCGGCAGGCGGATCGCGCCGTCGGCGAAGGTCAGCGGCGGCTCGAGCAGGCGATCCTTCGGCTTGAGGAAGCCGTTGAACTCGCCGGCATTGCGGATGGTGTCGCGCGCGACGCAGGCCTCCAGCCAGCTTTGCACCTCGCTGCCGAGCCCGTCCCCGAGCACCGGCTCCATGCCGCAGGCGCGCACGCGCATCGAGGCCTTCGTGCAGCCGTTCGAGGCTGCCGAAGCGCTTGAGCTTGAGCTTGCAGAAGCGGACATTCGTGAATGCCGGCGGCGCGCTCGATGTCCTCGAGCGTGCAGATCGGCTCGTCCAGCATCAGCGGCACCGTCGAGGCGGCGGCGACCGCGGCGTTGGCGTCCCAGTCGTCGGAATCGCAAGGCTGCTCGAACAGTTCGATCCGCGCCGGATCGAGCGCGGAGGCGAATTTCATTCCCTGCTCGCGGTTGAAGGCGCGGTTGGCATCGAGCCGCAGCGTGGCGCGGTTCCCGACTGCCTTCTGAATCACCGCCACGCGCGCGAGATCGGCCGCGACGTCCTTGCCGACCTTCACCTTGAAGGTGCGGAAGCCCTGCGCCAGCCAGGACTCGATTTCCTTCTCGATGCCGCCTCTGGCTCCAGTAGCATTGACCGGCGTCAGCAGCGGCAGCGTGGTGTCGCTTGTCGACGTCGAGCAGCGGATGGCCCTCGAGCACCTCGACGGCGCAGGCGAGTGCCGTGGTCGCAACCTTGCTGTCCTCGAAATGCGCGAGCACGCCGGCCTTGGCCGCCGCCGGCTCCTGGCCCGAGCATTGCGGGGATGTGCTCGCGCATGAAGGCCCAGCCGCCCTCGCGCGTTTCCGCGCTCGACCCGGGGGAGATGTGGCCGTCGGCGAAGCCGGTGCGTCCGCTGTCGTCGGCGACCTCGACCAGATAGGGCTCGAATTCGTCGAAAGTCCGATAGGACAGCCGGTAGGGCCGGATCAGCGGCAGGCACAGGCGGCGCAACGACATCGACGTAAGTTTCGACATAGCGCAATTTCCCAATGCATGAGCCCCACCACACGCGGTGGTTGGTCGCCGCTAACCGAGGAGCCTTCCGCTTAGTTGTTGCGATTACTACTACGCCATCCTAGGCTAGGCAACGGAATTGGGGGTGGCACCGGCGAGGACCGGCCAAACAACGAATGATCCTTTCCATTAGAGAGAGGACAGAGGGAGGAAGCAATGCACGTCCGAGCGACGACGATCGCCGCACTCACCGCAACGTGCTGATCGCGGCGGCTCCCGCGCGCGCCGAATATCCGGATCACCCCATCCGTTACGTCCTGCATGTCTCGGCGGGCGGCGCGACCGATGTGATGGCGCGCAAGCTCGGTTCGGAGCTTCAGAAAGTGCTCGGCCAACCCTTCGTCATCGAGAACCGGCCAGGCGGACGCGGCGCCTCACAGATGGCCGAACTCACGCACTCGGCGCCGGACGGTTACACCATCGGCTCGGCGACGAACACGCACGTCTCCGTTTTCCAGCAGTCACTCAAGCAGTACAATGTCAATAGTCTCTCCTGGATCGCCAAACTGGTCTACGAGCCATTCGTGTTCGTGGTGCGCAAAGACAGCAACATAAACGACATGAAGGACTCTCATCGGCGCATCAAGAAAGATCCAGGCAAGGTCGTCATCGCCGGCTTCGTGCGAGGATCGGGCAGCCACGTTGCATGGGAAATGCTGATGCATGCCGAGAAGTTGCCGAGCAACAGCGTGAATTGGGTGCCTTATAATAGCGTGCGCGACGGCGTGGTGGCCGTTCTGGGCGGCCACGGCCTGGCGACAGTCGCATATGTCGGGCTCGTCAAGGACCAGGTCGCGGCCGGCAACCTGCGCGTCATCGGAGTGATGGCCGACAAGCGCGTCGAGCAATTGCCGGAGGCCAAAACACTGAAGGAGCAAGGCATCGACGTTCCGACTGGCTGGCAGCAATGGCGCGGCGTCATCGGACCGAAGGGTATGCCGGCCGATGTCCAGAATAAGCTCGCTAGGCGCAATACAGAAGGTGATGAGCTCGGACGAAATGAAGAAGTTCGTTCACAATGACTCGCTCGTCGCCGACTATATGGGGCCTGCCGATTTCACCAAATTTCGTGGGCGAGCAGGATGAGATCACGCGTGATTGGCTCAAACAGCTCGGCTTTAGCAAATAAGCGAGCCGACGGAAACTGACGGTGCAACCAGATAGGCAAGCTACCAACGAAGGCGCAGATGCATCTTGGCAGGCTCGCCTGGTTGTTCGCGCTGGCCTGTTAGAATTGATCGTTTCCGGTTCTTTGTTATTGCTCGCGCTTTGGCTCTGGGTCGGCTCGTACAGCTTCGAGCAAAACGGGAAGGGGTTGATGGGACCTGCCGCCTTTCCGCGCGGCGTGGCCCTTCTGCTCGGTAGCGTCACTCTGCTGATGGCGTACCGAGGCGCGCGCCAGATAGCTGTCGGCCAGGGGACTTCAGAGCCGGTTTCTTTTCGACGGCCAGGTGCCGTGCTGGCGGCCGCCGTTTTGATCGCCCTCTACCCGCTTCTACTCACGCATTTCGGGTTTTATGCGACGACTGGGCTGTGGCTGCTGGCGTTGCTGTGGGTGATTGGCCAGCGCAATCCAGTTTGGGGAATCATAACAACTGTGGGCTTCCTGATCGCCGTAAAATTCGGATTTCAGTTGGCAATGGGCATCCCGCTGCCATAAGGGCCATTCGATGTGGAACGGTTTTGCACTCGCCATTTTGATGATGGCTTCTTGGGAAGTGGCCCGGGCAATGGCGTTCGGTATCCTCGCTGGATACTTCGTCGGTGCCACGCCCGGCAAATCGTCGAGCATCGGGATTGCTCTTGCATTGCCGTTTACCTTTAACATGTCTCCCGTAGCGTCGGTTGTGCTGCTCGTAACTCTGTACATGGCTAGTGAATATGCGGGGGCTATACCCGCCATTCTCGTCAATACACCAGGCATTCCGGCCGCAGCCATCACCGCCATCGATGGCTATCCTATGCGACTGAGAGGCGAGGCGGCGGCGGCGCTGACGCTGTCGATCTTGAGTGCCGCGTTCGCATCGACCATTAGCACCATGCTTTTGATTTTTACGGCAACCTGGATGGCGGCGGTTGCGCTGAGCTTCGGACCCGTTGAGTACTTCGCAATTGCGGTTCTCGGCTTGAGCCTGGTCTCTTCCCTATCAGGGAGATCGATGCTTAACAGCCTGATAGGCCTGTTCTTCGGGTTTGCAATCGGAGTGATCGGCACCGACCCGATCGACGGGGTGAACCGTTATGTATTCACCGACAGTCTCCTCAGCGGCGTTGAGTTCATTCCAGCCTTGATCGGCCTATTCGCTCTCTCGAGCGTGTTTGTCATGATCGAAGAAGCCGATAAGGCAGTTGATCCGCTTAAGGACATGCCGACCGTGATCGGCCAATTCGGTCTGATCAAGCCACACTTCTGGACCCTGCTGCGAAGCACCTTGGTCGGATACCTAGTCAGCGTCGTTCCCGGTCACGGGGCGACAATCTCGGCAGTGGTCTCCTACGCCGTGCAAAAACGCTTGTCGCGTTCCCCGGAGACCTTTGGAAAGGGGAACCCTGAGGGTGTAGTCGCCTCCGAAGCCGGCGCCAATGCATCCGTGCCGGCCGCCCTTGCTCCAATGCTGGCTCTGGGCATCCCGGGCTCTGCCAGCACCGCCGTTCTGATTGGTGCTCTAACTTTGCATGGCGTCCAACCGGGGCCCCTCATCTTCGTGAACAGCCCAGAGGTGCCTTACTCAATTTTCCTATCGTTGCTTCTGACAATGCCGTTCATGGTTATACTCGGCCTTGGCGGCGCAAGGCTCTGGGTAAAGGTTACCCAAATCCCCCGTCCAATCATGGCTGCGCTCGTCGCGGCGCTCTGTTTGCTTGGCAGCTACGCCGCTCAGAACGACGTTTTCGCCATTTGGACGACCGTGTTCTTCGGCATTGTCGGCTACATTCTAAAGAAGATCGACATCCAGCCAGCACCCATCGTCCTTGCGCTGGTTCTCGGCTTTTTGACCGAGACAAACTATCGGCGCGCATTGCTTTCATCGGCAGGCGATCCCAAAGTCTTCCTGTCGTCGCCGCTCGGGGTCACCTGTCTCGTGCTGGCGGTCGGCGTGTTCCTGTTGCCGTTCGTCAAAAAGCGCGGAAAGCTCCAGTAACCACAGTGCGTAGCGAGAGTAGCAATGAAAATCATCGGCATTGAATGTCTTCCGGTTCATTCCGGCTGGCGTAAGAACTTTGTGTTCGTCCGCGTCGAAACCGATGCCGGCATTATCGGATGGGGTGAAGCCTACAGCCAATACGATCGCGACCGCGCTGTCGCCGCGCAGGTCGAAGAGTTGGGCCGCTACCTGATCGGCCGGGATCCGTTCCAGATCCGGCATATCCTTCAGATCGCCTTCGACGACTATGCGCAGCGCCGTGGTTCACTGGAGCTCTATTGTGCAACCTCAGGCATCGAACAGGCGCTGTGGGACATCGTCGGCAAAGCGACCAAACAGCCGGTTTACAATCTTCTCGGCGGCCCCTGCCGGTCGAAAATCCGCGTCTATGCCAACGGCTGGAGCTACAAGCTGCAAGAACCGGAAGACTATGCACGCAAAGCCGAGGCGGTGATCAAGAGCGGCTTCTCCGCCATCAAGTTTGATCCGGTGCCCGGCCCCTGGCGCACGTACGTGCCGAAGGAGCACGTCCGGCGCGCCGTGAAGGTACTGCGGGCCGTGCGCAACGCGGTCGGCCCCGACATCGACCTTCTGCTAGATATTCATCGCCGCCTGGCGCCAATGCACGCCATCGACCTTGCCGATGCGCTCGCCGAGTTCGAACCCTACTGGCTGGAGGAGCCGTGCCAGTCGGAAAACGTGGAAGCGCTGGCGGATGTCCGCCATCGTAGCAAGATTCCGGTCGTCACTGGTGAGGCGCTCTATACGCGTGCCGATTTTCGTCCGATCTTCCGCGCGCGTGCCGCCGACATCATCAATCCGGACGTTTCGAACTGTGGCGGCATTCTCGAGCTGATGTATATCGCGGCGGCAGCGGAAACAGAATCGATCGCCGTTTCGCCGCATAACTACAATTCGACCACGCTGGCGCTCTCGGCGACGGTGCACGCATCCGCCTGCATGCCGAACTTCATTATCACCGAATATTTCCTCCCCTTCGAGGAAATCGGCGCGCGCCTCTGCCCCAATCTTCTGAAGCCGGTTGACGGTTATATCTCGCTTCCCGAAGGCCCGGGACTGGGCCTGGAGGTGGATGAGAACGCGGTGCGCGCCGCGCGCGGGCAGCAGTTCCCGGCCCGCACATTCCGATTTCCGAAAGACGAAGGGCCCTGACGCCAGCGCTATTGAAACGACCGTAAAAGAAAAATACGAGTAATGGACATGAAACGTATCATCATCGCCCTTGCAGTCACGCTTTTTACTGCGAATACAGCCGCTGCCGAGGCGTCCTATCCATCGAGCACGGTCAGGCTGCTCTGCTGGAGCAGCGCGGGCTCGCCATTGGACGTCATGATGCGTCAACTGGGAAAACAGTTTGGCGAGATTTTCGGGGAGACTTTTGTGGTCGAAAACCGCCCGGGCGGCGAAGGCGCCATCGCAATGGCGACGCTGCTCAACAAACCGGCTGACGGCTATACCATCCTGTCGACCACCTCGAGCATGTCGTTCTCGATGGCCACAAAAGATAATCAGCATACGCCTGACGAATTCACGGTCTTGCCGGCCTTGCAGAGCGAGCCCTCCGCCATTGCCGTACGGGCCGACAGTCGGTTCAAGACGATGAAAGAGTTCATGGACTTCATCCATGATCACCCAGACCAAGTGTCGGTTGGCGGCTTTTCATCGGCCGGCTTTCACCAATATGTGTTTTACCGCCTGCAGCAGGAGGGCCATTTCAAATCGGTCTGGATTCCGTTTAAGGGCGGTCAGGATGCCGCGCTCAGCCTTCTTGGCGGCCACATCGATGTCGCCATTATGACGCCGAGCTCGGCGCTGGCGCAGATTAAGAAGGGCGACATCCGGTTGCTCGGAATAAGCTCGGCCGAGCGCAACGAATACTTTCCGAATGTGCCGACCTTCAAGGAGCAGGGCTACGACGTTGTCGCGTCGATCTGGCGCAGCGTCATGGTCAAAGCCGGGACGCCGAAAGACATCGTCGACACCTTGATGTTGGCGATCGAGAAAATGCAGAAATCAAAGGAATGGCAAGACTTCTCTCGCTTAAACATGCAGTCATCGGTGAACATCTCGCTTGACGACATGCAAAAGCGGGTGCGAGCGGAAGTCGCTTCAGACCGTGCTTTTCTTGAAGCCACCGGACTGCGGAAAGGGGAGGCTAAAAAATGAATCATCCTACTCGGCGCAGCTTTGTCCGCGCGGCCCTAGGTGGCGGATCCGCAGGTTTGTTGACCTGCGCCATGCCCCGCTCCGTCCTTTCGCAACCGGCGCCATGGAAGCCACAGAAAAATGTTGAATTCATCGTGCCGACGTCGGCGGGCAGCACCATGGATCTGCTTGCGCGTGTTATTCAGGATATCTGGCAGAAGCGTCATCTGTTGGATACGACGATGACGGTTCAAGCCAAGCCCGGCGGCGGCGGCTCTGTGGCCTGGACCTATGTTAGCCGCGAAATCGGCGACGGACACTTTATCGCCATCAGCGGGCCGACTTTGTTGGCCAATGACGTCCTCGGAGTCGGCAAGTTGAAATACAATGACGTGACGCCAATCGCGCAGCTTTTCACGGAATATGAGGTGTTCGCGGTCAATGCCGGTAGCCCGATCAAGACCGGCACCGACTTCGTGAATGCGTTGAAGGCGTCCAAGCCGCCATCCGTCGGGGTCGCACCCGGCTTCGGCGGCTCCAGCCATGTCGCTCTCCTCAAGCTCGCGCGCGCCGCCGGCATCGGTCAGAAGAAGCTGACGATCGTGCCCTTCAAGGGCGCGAACGAGTCCGTGCTGTCAGTGCTCGGTGGGCACACCGATGTCGCAATCGGGACTGTTTCTGTCCTCGCGCCGCAACTCGCCTCCGGCAAGCTGCGCGCATTCGCCGTCTCGGCACCGAAGCGTCTTACCGGCGCATTGTCGGCTATCCCGACCTGGAAAGAGCAGGGTGTCGACCTTACCGAGGGGAACTGGCGCGGTGTCGTGGGACCGAAGGATCTTGGCGATGCCGAGGTTGCCTACTGGAGCGGCAAATTCGCCGAGGCGGTGAAAACCGAGGAATGGACGGACAATCTGGAACGCAACCATTGGGACGCCGATTTCTTGACCGGCGGCGAAGCCAAGCGTTTCCTCGACACGCACTACGAAGAATTGCGGCCCACATTGGCAGACTTGCACATCGACAGGTAGCCAACCGTCGAATTGGAGTCCGATGTGAGCGAGGCAAAACGCGTCCCTTCCCAAGCCAGTGCCGTGGGGCCAACCCAGCGCCTCGCGCAATTTTGTTCGTCGCTCCGCTTTGATGCCTTGCCGAGCGAGGTCGTGAACAAAGCAAAGCTTTGCATTCTGGACACGTTGGGCTGTTGTATTTTCGGCGCATCGTTGCAGCCGGTTCAGAAACTTGCCGCCATGGTTGCGGCGGAGTGTGGAACGCAAAGCGCGACCGTCTTCGGCACGCCGCTGCGGACCAACGCCTCGCTCGCGGCTCTGCTCAACGGCACCAGCGCGCATGCATTCCAGCTCGATGAAATCCATCTCGAATCAACCCTGCATCCGGGCTCGCTCGCGCTCCCGGCTGCCTTTGCGCTGGCGGAGGCCGACCCGACGATTGGCGGGCGTGCCCTCGTCACGGCAATCGTGGCGGCCTACGAAGTCGGAATACGCGTGGGGCTGGCAGCGAAAGGGGGCATGTTCAAGAGCGGATTTCACAATCAGGGCACGACAGGAGTTTTCATCGCCGCCGCCGCCGCCGCTCATATCCTTGGTCTGGACGCCCATCAAACCCAGCACGCTTTTGGCATCGCGGCTTCACAAGCGGCCGGCTTGATGGCGGTTCAGGACGGTGCCATGACCAAGTCCTTCCATTCCGGGCGCGCCGCGCAGAGCGGGGTCTACGCCGCGCAGCTCGCGCGTCTTGGCTACACCGGCATCCCGGATGTCCTGGACGGCGCTTATGGAACTTTTTTCAGTTCGTTTCTCGATGAATGGTCGGAGCCGGCACTAACCGAAGGCCTTGGAACGCGGTGGGAAACTCTCAGAGTTGGATTTAAACCGGCGCCGGCCTCCAATGGCAGCATCACCGCTATGACCGCGATCGACAAAGTCATGCGCGAGCATGGCCTGGCCGCGGCGGACATCGAGAAAATCACCGCATTCGTCAGCAACAATACGTTGCACCACTGCGGCTGGCCGTACGAAGCAGACCGGATACAAAGCGTACTGTCGGCGCAGATGAATCTGCTCTACGGCATTGCCGTGATGGCGCTGGAGCGCCGGTCCGGCGCCGAGCAATTTCACGAAAGCAAAATCCGCGATGCAGAGATTTTGAAATTCATCGCTCGCATTCAGGTCGAGCACGAACCGAAATTCGACGGCGACAACGGACGCTATCGCATCGCTTGCCGACTTGTCGTCCGGGATAAAGACGAGGCGGAGCACGAAACGACCATACTCTACCGCAAGGGAAGTCCCGAAGATCCCATGACGAATGAAGAACTCACGGACAAGTTTAGGACCCTTACAAAGAGACTTGATGGTCGGCGGTCTGAACAGATTGCCCAAATCGTATCTCACATTGAGGATTGTGAGAATTTGGCGGAGCTTTCGCACCTGCTGATGGCCGAGGAATTGATTGCTGCCTAGCCATCGTTTCTATGTCGAGTGAGGCTCGCCGGCGTTGAGGCGTATGGCGGCGTCGATGGCGCGGCGATTCCACTTTGGCGTCAGTCTCTCGATAAAGTCGTACATGTAGCCAAGAAGATATTTTCCCTGCCGCAGAACGATATGGAAGGTCGTCGGCTGGAATTGATGCGCGACATTGATGGCGCGTAACTCGCGATCCGATTCGAAGGCGACGGTGAGCAAAACCACCACGCCTAGCCCAAGTTCGGCATAGGATTTTACGATGTCGGCATCGAGAGCACTCAGGACGATAAAGGCATGGCCTCGCGACGATGTGAGCCTTCGGAATAAATTATTGAATATTGATCGCTGCTTGGTGCTTTTCATTATCCGTCGATCAGTGCATTGGGTTTGGCAAAGCTTTCCAACGCCGACGAATCGTCGATGACGATATCCCGCCCGGAACTTCGCACGCCATATTTCGCCAGCAGTGCCAGGTTGCGCGATAGGTTCTCGGGCGTCATCCCCAAAGCGGCTGATGCGAGTCGATCGAGATCAAACCAACGATCTGCGAGCACCATGATGTATTCAAATCGTGTGTACGGAAAAGCTCATCCGGTGGTTACTTCGGGTTTGACGGAGGGAATCCCCTGTTTCTGTGCCGAAATTCTCTGTTCTTTTCCCTGTTAGCAGGGAATTTGGTGGGGGGAAGGTTCGACTAGAATTGACAGATTATGAAATGACGTGTCGTCAAGTTAACGGGACTAGTGCACCAGACTACAAATCTGGGGATCAGGAGTTCAGAGTCTCTTCGAGCGCGCCATCAAGCTCTTGATGTATCGATTGTTTTCTCAACCGCGACTTTCTCAACATCCTGGTTTGCAAACCAGTCTGGTGCCATTCGCCTCCCAACCGAAAGCTGTCGGCACGCGAATGTGAATAATAAATCTGCAAATCCGCCGCGTATTGCGCGCCGAATATCTTAGGATTGGCCGGGATAGTCGCAGCACCCGGCGCAACAGGAGATGACGAATGAAAATTTTGGCAGCAATTGGTTCACTTGCAATTGTTCTCGCGGTCGTCGCTGCAGTCTATTTCTTCGGCGGCTTCTACAGCGTTGCCGGCAGCCAAGAAGACCCCGCGATCCTCCATTGGGCGTTGGTCAAGGTTCGGACCAATTCGATCGTTCGCCATGCGAATGATCAGCCGCCGGCCGGCTTCGACGATCCTGCCAAGGTACAGGCCGGCGCACGCGAATTTGCCGAGCACGGCTGCGTCAATTGCCACGGCGCACCCGGCGTGAAATGGGCCAAGTTCTCGGAAGGCTTGCACCCGGATCCGCCCGACCTCAAGGACGTCGTTGCAGAGGCCACGCCATCGCAGCTGTTCTGGGTGATCAAGAACGGCATCAACATGACTGGGATGCCGGGTTTTGGAGCGGCCGGTGCGACGGATGAAGACATCTGGGCCATCGTGGCTTTTCTGCAGAAGTTGCCGAACGTTTCCGAGGCTGACTATAAGGCCTGGACCGCACCGTCACCTGCGCCGGCGCCAAAACCGTAGCGCCCGGTACGACACTAGCGATGCAGGCAGGCATGGACCCGAATTAGGCGCCGGGCGGCCGCCGGAATGGCGGTGCTGGTGTGTTCGCTCCGCGTTGCGGTTTTGCACGAAAGCCAAAAGTAGCCCGCGTCCGGGTCGACCACGAGACGTGTAGGTTTGAGGCCCGGCGCCACGAGCACCGATAGGTAGGGGGTCGTCGAATTCCAAGCGAGCCGGTTGAGGCCGGCGCCAATCCGTTGCGACGAAACGAATTGCGGGTCGCCAAGAGCCGGATCGGAGTCCGTGCCTGTCACGAGCGCGCGCACCGCCGCTTTGTAGTCTATCCACGCCCCGACGAATTTCGTCGTCTCGACGGCATAAACCAGCAGCGTCAGCAGGATTGCCCCCAAGATCATCCGCGGATTCGCGCGCCTGCCGATTGTGTCCGCCAACGGCGCCAAGAACGGAAACGCAGACTTTCGCCGGCTCTCATCGTCCATTGTCTGCACCGCGGCCAGACCGCCGAGCGCAGGCGTGGCGATCAGCAGCACCGTCCTCAAATTGTACCTTTCTTCCGCAAGAATCGATCGGTCGAACCAGACCCAGTACACGGCGAGAGCGGCAGCGCAGGCAAGCGCTGCGTAGGCAGGCCCTCTTGGCACGCTCATGCGTCGAAGCGGGACGAGCAAAATTGCGTAGCCTATCAGCGCCGCGAGCAGCGACAGAAAGGCGGGCTGTCCAAGGTTCCCAATGTCGATAAATTTGTACGCGGCCGCAGCGAGCACGCCGGCAATATAATCGTCGGGCCGCACTGTCATCTTGACGATGAACCAGATCATCATGACGACTAAAAATACGCCGGCGGCTCTGATGAAGATTACGTTGCGCCAGCCGCGCAGAAAAATAGCGAACAAAATCGCAGACGCTAAAACGATCGCGCCTTCATGAGTAAACACCAGCGCCAGCAGCCCAACGAACACAGCAATCGCGCCACGTAGATTGATCGGGGCGCAAAGGCAGACGGCAAGCGCCGGCCAAAACACGGCATGCGCCATCCACATTTCTGTCGGAAAACCGAACACCAGCGGGCAAAGGCATGCGGTAGAGACACAGGCGTACGTAAAAATCGTGCGGTTGGCCGTATCGTCAGCCTTAAGTGTCGCAAGGAGTCCAAGGAGTGGGGCCGAGAAGAACAGTAAACCGTAAACGACGATGCCGCCTTTGGCGCTCTTGGTCAGCGCGACATAAGCTTCGGCCGGAATGTAGGCAAAGACGTAAGTGAACAATCGCCCTGAGATATTGTGCCAATGGAATGTCCAGGCACTCTCCGCGGCTACCGCATAAGAGAAAATCGAACCGTCACCGAACATCTGTAGTTCGGACAAGACTCCGACGATGACAAAGGCAATCGAGGCGCCGATACCCGCGGCGATCACGAGCACTCGCAAAGATCGCCACGCCGGCTGAGTTTCGATGCCGGCCTTCATAACGCTATCGGTTGTTGCCACTTGTCGAATACTCAGCATTTATGGTCTGCCGCTGCGCAACAGCCGCTGCGCCAATGAGGCCGGCGAGTATCGCCCAGTAGCTGTATCTTAAATCCGTGGATACACCGACGGCAAAGAAGGTCAACAAATACACGACGGCCGATCCGCAGGTTCCGAGGGCGAAGCTGCCCGCCGGCGTATTGCGCTGTCGCCAGGCAAACAGGCACACCGCCACATTGAGCAGTAGCCAAGTTCCCGCCCGAAACAGCGGCGTCGCACGAAGCGTATCGTTCAATGCCTTTACCGCCATTAGACGCGGCTTATCGGAAAAAATTATTTTATTGGGATCGTCGAGGTCTTGCGTCCACATGGCTAGGCTCGGGCGGGCGAGGAACGTCCAAAAAAAAGTAACGCGGTGCTTCAGATAGGCGATTGGATGTCTGATGACGGTCCGCCGCCAGGCGGCGGCGAGAGCCGGGGTACCGAATAATTTCTCGCCTTCGAGATGTTGCATCACAAACAAACACGGCTGTTGCGTCCAATAAATGTCCCATGCGATCGGATTATAACAGCCGTCGGTGATGAGGTTGTTCTCCTTCGCGGTCCAGGTGCCGGGAAAAACGTTTTCCTTGGCGAAATGGGAAGTGCCGCCAAGATCGAACACCATAATAGAATGCAGCGGGTGCTGTCGCTGCGCATTGAATACGTCGTAGTAAACCACTTGCACCAATCCATACAGCCCGAGCGCGGCGGGCACATAAAGGAGCGCCGTGCGCTTCCAGGAAAAGCGCTTGGGCCAGATGAGGTAGGCTGCGAGAAGTGGCGCGGCGGCGAGCGCATTCGGCCGCAACAGGACGCCAAACGAGAAAAGAGCGAACGCAAGCATCTGGACCGGAACGCGCAATTTACAGTCGCGTTCGGCCGCGACGAAGACCGCAGCGGCACCGAGCATCCAGACGATTGCGAACAAAATATCTCGCCAGATGACGCCGACCAGAACGAACGCGGGCGGTAAAAGCGGAAGAACCGGCACCAGGACCGCAAGTCGCGGAGAACGCCGCGAAATTGCCAGCGCCGCCAGCGCGAAGCTCAGCCAATAAAGCGTCACCGTCAGGAGCAGGATGCTTCCGGTGCCCGGCGCGATCGGGTCGATGAACGACCATAAAGCAAGCATCGCTGGCGATTGCCAGTCGCCGAAGGTGCCCTTCGCCATGTCTTTGTAAATATAGAGCGCATCAAACGTTATGACGCCGGGGTAGAAGACATACAGGGTCAATGCGAAACCGGCTGCCGTTATGCCGGCAATAATCAAATTCGTCTGGCTTGGGCTAGGCCAAACGCGCATAGACATCTCCGGAGTTAGCTTCGGGTGGCAGCGCGCTAAGCCAGCGAGAGATGGCGAGCGCGTCGATCCAATCGCTATGTTCGAAGCTTTGGCTCTCCCCCAATACGGCATTGAAGCCGGCGTACCCGAGCGTGCCGCAACGTTCGATGCACGCAAGCGCGAGTTTCCGCTGGATCAGCGTAAACTCGAAAGACAAAGCTTGGGGCGGCAGGGTCAGGCCGGCCAATGCCTCGGCCTCGAAACCTTCAACGTCAATCTTAATGAAGGCAGGCATGCCGTGTGTCCCAATCAACGCATCGAGGCTCGTCAACGGAACGCGGACGCGCTTGGACCATGCTTGGCCTTGCCAGCCGGGCGCGTTGGCGGCGGCCGCGATGAAATCCGTCGATACGGTCGAGACGGTCGGATTGTCGAGATTGACATTTAACTCGACGATACCCGGCTGTCGTCCGACCGCCGCCGCCTCGATCGTGACCATCGGATCGCGGCCGTACAACAAGCGTAGGGTCCTCAGCAGCGCCGGCTGCGGTTCGACTGCGACCACGCGCGCGCCCAGCCTGCGAAAGGCGGCAATACGATCTCCCACGTGCGCGCCGATGTCGAATACGAGATCGCCCGGCTGCACGAAGCCGCGGTACAGCCGGTCCATGGCCGGACCGTGTTGCCGGTCGCAATAATAGATGCGCAGCGACCGCACGATTCCTCGTGCGGTTCTGAAGCTATCAAACATGGTCTTTGATGCGTTTCTTCCGTGCCATTCCCGAACCAGCTTCCATTGCCGGCAGGGATAGCGGGACGAGTGCCGCCGGCCGCTCGTTTTCCTCGGGGATGCGGCCGATGCCGATCCTCGCGAACAAAGCCCCCATGAGAGGGGAGGCGGTTGCAACGGCGAACGGCGCCGCCAAAATAAGCCCGCTCGTGCCCATCAAGGCGAAGCCGATATCGTTCGGAGCCTTCATGGCGACGACGCCCAGCACGGTGCAGCCGGCTATCGTCTGCGGCCACAGCTTTGTCAGCGCGAGGCGCCAGGGCACCGCATGGCTCTCGCGCATCTGGCTGGTCCAGTTGCCGCCGCGCCGAAACACAAATAGACGCGTCATGAAAATCGTGTGCGTTAGCGCGATGACAGGCGCCAGAAGAATCATGAACGCCGTCTCGATCGCGATATTGGCGACAAACGGCACGGTGCCGCCAAAGGAGCGCCGCGCCGCGGGCGTCAGAAACACATCGATGGTGGTCGCGATTTTTGGCGCAAACGTCATCAGCATCATGATGGCAAACAGCAGCGTGCCCGCGCCGGCCTTGACGGGGACGTATTGCGCCGCCGGCGTATTCGACAGCGCGAGCAGAACGGTGCCGATGGCGGTCATGGCCATCCAGGCCGGCGAGCCGAGATACATCTGAATTGCGAAGGCCAATTGGAAGCGGCTGACCGGTTTCAATCCGGGCAAAGTCAGCAGTTGCCAATATTGCATGTTGCCCTGGCACCAGCGCAGGTCGCGACGGCAGAATTCCATCAATGTCGGCGGGTTCTCTTCCCAGCTCACACCATCGACAGGCAGCACCCTGACCTCGTATCCAGCGCGGCGCATCAGCGCGGCTTCGACCTGATCGTGGCTGAGAACGTGGCCACTGAGCGGTCCGTTGCCGGGCAGCACCGGCATGCGGCAATGCGCGATGAAGGGTGCGAGGCGGATGATGGCATTATGGCCCCAGTAGGGTCCGCAATCGCCTTGCCACCAGGTGGCTCCGAGAGTGCAGGAGCGCATGCCGAGCCGCATTCCGAACTGGAACACGCGCGCAAAAACGCTCACCGAAGGCAGTCCGACAACCAGCGTCTGGAGGATGCCAAGACTAGGGTTTGCTTGCGCGATCCGCACGAGCCGCAGCACGGTCTCTGCCGGCATGAAGCTGTCGGCATCGAGCGTAATCGCGAAGTCGTGGTTGTTTCCCCACCGGTCGCAAAAATCCCGGATGTTGCCGGACTTGAACGCGGTGTTTACCTGGCGCCGCCGATATGTGACCGGGATCGTGCCTTGCCACTTTGCGATAAATGCATCGAAGCGGGTGTTCTCGGCTGCGATGACGCCGGGGTCGCTGCTATCGCTCAACAGATAGACGTGAAACAGATGAGCCACGTCTGCCTGCACGAGGCCTTCCATCAGCGGCTGCAGGTTGCGGGTCACCTGTTCGGGGCTCTCGTTGCGGATGCACATCAGGATCGCGGTCGAGGCGGTCACGGGCTCGTCACCGCGGACGCTCACCGCCAGCGGATTCACGGCTGCGGCCAGGTCGCGGCAGAAGCGCATGATCAAAAATCCGATTGCGGCATTCCAGAACCCGACCACCGACCAGGGAAGGGTGACCGTGAAGAGCACGAGAAAAGAGATGGCGCCGGCGCTGTACGGCGGTACTGCCACGAGCGCGAGCCACAGCATCGCGGCGATGGTTGTGCCTACGAGGCCCGCGAAAAGGGCCCGGCGGCGCGCGAGTGCTGTCGTTACAGGGCTTGCCGCGGTGGCGGAAAGCGTGGTCGCACGGTCGAGCATAGCTGCGGCGGTCCCCCTGCTTTCTTGCTCCGTTCAGGATATACCCGGGAGGCGCCTACAAAGTCCAAGGCGGGAACGGAAAAGTGCCGGATCGAACCACCCAAGCGTTATGGTATCTGGACGTCGGACGCGCCGAAATCCGCGGCGAACCGCTTGTCGAGCCCGGGCCGGGCGAGGTTCGGGTCCGCGCGCTGCACAGTGGCATTAGCCGCGGCACGGAAAGCCTGGTGCTGGCCGGGCGCGTTCCGCCGAGCGAGTTTGAGCGCATGCGCGCGCCGTTCATGGCCGGCAGCTTCCCGTTTCCGATCAAATACGGCTACGCAACGGTCGGCCGGGTCGAGGCCGGACCGGCCGAACTGACGGACCGCCTCGTGTTTGCGCTGCATCCCCATCAAAGCATCTTCAACGTACCCGCCGAGGCGGTCGTGCCGATACCCGATCGTGTGCCGCCGGCCCGCGCGGTGCTCGCCGCCAACATGGAGACCGCGCTCAATGCCATGTGGGATGCGCGGCCTGCGGCCGCCGATCGTATTGCCGTGGTGGGAGCGGGTGTCGTCGGCTCGCTGGTCGCCTGGCTGTGCGGCCGGCTTCCTGGCGCCCAGGTGACTTTGGTCGACATTGAGCCGTCCCGCGCCGAACTTGCCCGCACGCTCGGCGTGGGCTTCGCCGCACCGGGCACGGCACTCGGCGATTGCGACCTCGTCGTCCATGCCAGCGGCACTCCCGCCGGCCTCGCGACCGCGCTCGATCTCGCCGGCGACGAGGCGACCGTGCTGGAACTGAGCTGGTACGGCGCGGACAAGGTCGCGGTGCCGCTCGGCGGCGCATTCCATAGCCGCCGTCTCAGGCTCGTATCCAGTCAGGTCGGCCGGGTCGCACCGTCGCACCGGGCGCGCTGGACGTTGGGCCGCCGGCTCGCCGCCGCCCTAGATCTGCTGGCGGATGCGCGGCTCGATGCGTTGCTCGCGCCGCCGATCGAATTTCACGATCTTCCGGCCCGGCTCCTCGATATCCTTGGCGCCCGGAGCGGCGTACTTTGTCAGGTCGTCACTTATCCCGCAGCCGAAACGGCCGCTTAAATCGGAGGCTTGCCCTTGTTCGCCGTCGAAGTCCGCGACCACATCATGATCGCTCACTCATTCCGAGGCGCCGTATTCGGCCCAGCGCAAGCTTTGCATGGGGCAACCTTTGTCATCGACACGGCATTCATGGCCGAAACGCTCGACGCAAACGGCATCGTCATCGACATCGGGCGGGCGCACGAAGCGCTAAAGGCGGCGCTCGCACCACTCAATTATTGTAATCTCGACGATCTGCCAGACTTCAAAGCCACCAACACCACGACCGAATTCCTGACCAAACACGTTTACGATCGGCTGGCGGACGCCGCGCGCGAAGGCAAGCTCGGTCGCCCCGGCCGCGAGCTCAAGGCGATCCGCGTCACGCTTTCGGAGTTGCATGTCGCGCGCGCCTGGTACGAGGCGGCATTGTGGTGAGAAGCATCGCGTTTGCGGTGCCGGGCGAGCTTGCGACTCCGACCGGCGGCTATGCTTACGACAGACGCATGATCGCGGAGCTTGAGCGTCTCGGTTGGAGTATTGAGATAATCAATCTCGGCGATGGCTTTCCGCGACCAAGCCAAGAGCAATTCAAAGCGGCGCAGGAGCGGCTGTTAGCTATTGCGGCGGAGTGTCCGATCGTCATCGACGGGCTCGCTTTTGGCGTCCTCCCCGAAGTGGCTTTGCAGCTTTGCCCGCGTCACCCGTTGATCGCGCTGGTGCATCATCCGCTCGCGTTGGAGTCGGGGTTGTCCGCGACGCAGGCCGATGAATTCCGCGCCAGCGAACGCGCCGCGCTAGCGGCAGCAAGACGGGTTGTTGTCACGAGTGCGACGACCGCGCGGCTGCTTGTTGCCGACTATGGCGTGCCGGCTGATCACATCATCGTCGCTTGCCCGGGAACCGATTCCGCCCCGGCAGCGCATGGCAGCAACGATGGCATCGTACGGCTGCTTGCCGTCGGCGCGGTGGTGCAGCGCAAGGGGTTTGACGTCCTGGTTGCCGCGCTTGCCACGCTCCCCGACCTGTCGTGGCGCCTCACGATCGCCGGCGATCGAGGCCGTGACCCTGAAGCTGCCGCACAATTGGATGCCGATACTGCGCGCTATAAACTCAGCGACCGCATTGCGGTGCTTGGCGCCGTGTCGCCTGAACGCCTCGCAGAGCTCTACGCCGGCGCCGATCTGTTTACGCTTGCCTCGCGCTTTGAGGGCTACGGCATGGCCTTTTCCGAAGCACTTGCCCACGGTCTGCCGGTGATTGGCACGACTGTGGGCGCGATCCCGCAAACGGTGGTGCCGGGGGCGGGGATTCTCGTTGCACCCGACGACGCGGCCGCGCTCGCGGTCGTATTGCGCCGGGCAATCGAAAATCCGGCCGAAAGACGCCGCATGGCGGCGGCGGCGCGCGCGGCGTCGCAAGCGCTTCCGAGCTGGCAGGATTCTGCGAAGGTGTTCGCACGCGCGCTCGAGGCCGCCGAATGACTGGCTTTTCGGCTGACTGGCTTGCATTACGCGAGCCGCACGATGCCCGCGCCCGCAATCCGACGGTGCTCGATGCAATGGTGGCTTCATTGGCCGGCAATACGTCGATACGGATCGTAGATCTGGCCTGCGGAACCGGCTCGACAATGCGCGCGCTGGCGCCGAGACTTCCCGCCGGGCAAAATTGGCGGCTCGTCGACAACAATCTCAGTCTGCTGGCGTGCACATCTGCTATGCCGCGGCCTGTCGGCGTCGCGCTGACGACAGTCCCGATCGATCTCAACCACGACCTCGAAGCCGCGCTCGACGGGCCGGTCGATCTGGTCACCACGTCGGCGCTGCTCGATCTGGTATCGGAGGCTTGGCTGGATCGGTTGGCCGTCGAGACCCTTGCGCGCTCGATCCCGCTCTACGCCGCGCTGACCTATGACGGCCGGATCGAGATCGGCCCATCCAATCCATTCGACGCGGCGATCATTGCCGCCGTCAATGCGCATCAACGCGGCGATAAAGGATTTGGTCCGGCGCTTGGACCGGCGGTGGCGGACACCGCAATCGCGCGCTTTGAATTTTTGGGTTGCGCCGTTGTTCACGGCAAAGCCGATTGGGTCATCGGCCCGCAAGACCGGGAATTTCAGATGGAAATCTTGGCCGGCTGGGCGAGCGCCGCGCGCGAACTCGGCGATCTGACGCTCGCCGATACGGTCGGATGGCTGACCTGGCGACGCGACGCCGTCGCCGCCGGCCGCTCGTCAATTCGCGTCGGTCATGTCGATATTTTTGCGCGCCCGACCGGCACACGCTGAGCCGACAGGTCGCAGTCGAACAATACCTCGTCGTCGAGTTGATGGGCGCGTATCGGCATGCGCAATGCCTGATCGGCCCGCTCGATCGGGGGCAAGATGAAGCTCGGGCGCCCGGCGCCAAGGATGATCGGTGCAACCACCACATGAAGACGGTCGAGGCAACCGGCAGTGAGGAAGCCGGATACTGTGTCCGCCCCGCCCTCGATGAGGATGCGGCGTAGCCCGCGTTCGGCCAGGGCGGCGAGGATTGCGGGAGGGGTGATGCGGCCGCCGACAGCGGGCAAAGCCACGACTTCCACCTCGGATGCCAACGAGCATGTTGCCCCTTCAGCCGTGACCAGCAGGCGGCGGACACCGTCTTTGGTGAACACTTTGGCGCTGGCCGGGAGCCGTCCGTTTGGGTTGATTACGACGCGCGCCGGATGCGGCCCCGCGACCCGCCGCACCGTCAATTGCGGATCGTCCGCGACTGCCGTGCCGACGCCAATAACGACGGCATCGACCAGGGAGCGTAGCCTATGCAGATGGTCGAGGCCGGCCGGTCCATTGATGTATTTCGAATGCCCGGTCGCAGTCGCGATACGACCGTCGAGCGATTGCCCAATCTGGCCGACGACGACCATTTCGTCGACCGTTCCGGCTCGAAGTGGCTCGAAAATTTCACCCCATGGCGCCACCAGGGGTTGGCTCAGAGTGCGAAAGGATTGCGCGAATTCGGCCCAGGCATCGTACGCGCCGTCTTTACCGGGCGAATGGATTCCGGTCGTGGCTGGCGATTTGCCCGTGCTATTCAATGGCACACGATTCCCTCATTGGAACAATATCTTCGGCAAAAGGTTGACACAAAACAAATGACATTGCGAACGGAATGGGCATAGGCGCTGCGGTGTTCTATATTTAGGCCGCCGGCCAAGAGGCGGTCGGCGGTATGGGTGGGAAGTTGCATCTGATGAGCGCGGTAAAGAGGCATTTCGTTTCCAGTTTGTTTGGCACGAAGCTCCAGATCGACGTTGGCCGCGGGATCGCAGAATTTCACGCCGGAAGGCCGGTGCTGATTACCGACGACGGCGAGACGCTTCTCGCTTTGCCAGTCGAGGGACTCGACGCGCAACGGCTAGCTGAATTTATGGCCCTCTGTGCGCCGGTGGTGCCTCGGTTGGTTATCACCGCGCGCCGGGCGCTTGCGCTCGGTCTCGAAGCGACGACGCCCGTGGCCTTGCAGCTCGCCGTGGGTTTCGATGCGGACACGATCCTCGCGCTAGTGGCCGATGCTAAGATCGGGCGCCCGGCGGATGCTACGGAAGCCGGCCCGCCAGCCATTGCCGCTATCCATCTCGTAAAACTATCGCAAGGCCTGCCTGCGGTGCTCGTGGCCGAAATTGCGGCGCCAGATGCGCTACTATCCGAACAACGCCTCGTCACCGTCGAGGCTAAAGCGGTTGGCGATTTCGGCGAAGAAATCGTCCGCTCCCTAACGATCGCCAGCAAAGCCTCGGTGCCGCTTCATTCCGGCTCGCGCGCCGATTTCGTCGTATTTCGTGACGTGATGGGCGGCAGTTCGGCCGCCATCATTGTCGGCAAGCCCGACTTCTCAAAGCCGGTATTGGTCCGCCTGCATTCAGCCTGTCTCACCGGTGACGTATTCGGCTCGCGGCGGTGCGATTGCGGCGATCAGCTCAAGCTCGCGATTAAGCGCCTTGAGGGAATGGGCGGCGGCGTCGTTCTCTATTTGGCGCAGGAGGGACGCGGACTTGGACTCGCCAACAAGATGCGAACCTATCAAATGCAGGACGATGGCCTCGATACCGTCGACGCCAACCTGACGCTCGGTTTCGATGACGACGAACGCGACTATGGCGTCGCCGCGCGCATGCTGCAGATGCTCGACTGCCGTCGCGTAGTATTGCTGACGAACAATCCAGCCAAGCTCAAAGGTCTTGCCAAGTCTGGAATTGAGGTTACCGGGCGGATGCCGCTTGAGACGCCGATCAATTCCGACAATCGCCGCTATTTAACCGCCAAGGCCGCTCGCGCCGGACATCATCTCAATCATATCCTCACGTCATTGGCGGAACCATCGGAGGTTACCCACGACGTGGCCCCGCTGGCGCCTTGATATCGACGGCATTGATATTTTCGTGGCAAAAGCGACAGGCGGTTTTCTCCCGCGGTTAAGGAACGGTAGCCGGTCATGTCACGCGCTAGCGAGGGTCGACTGATCGGCGAGCTTACTTTTTCGGAAATTTCCAAAGTTCTCAGTGAGACTTCAATACTCTGCCTGCCGATTGGCTCGATCGAGCAGCACGGTCCGCACCTGCCGCTCAACACCGATGTCGTATTGGCTGAGAGTTTTACGCGCCTCATCATTTCCCGGTGGGGTGAAACCCTCGACCTTTGGCAGCTTCCAACGATTTCGATAAGCCTCGCGCGCGAGCACGAATGGGCGCCCGGCACCATGTCGTTGTCGATCCAAGGAATGACGGTCTTCATGCGCGATCTCGGACGTGAGATTGCCCGCGCGCTACCGGCGCGCAATCTTGCGATCGTCAACGGCCACGGTGGCAACAGCGGAATTTTGGAGGCTCTGGCGCAAGATTTACGCGCTGATTTTGGTCTCAATGTCTGCATTCTGCATCCGGCGGCATTAGCGGAGGCCAACGCGAATTCGGCGATTCCAGATATACACGGGGGAAAAAATGAGACGTCGATGATGTTGGCAATCGCCCCCCAACTGGTTCGTCGGGATATGATCGCTCAGCTGATCAATCCGCCCGATGGCGAGGTTGTCCGCAAGTCGATTCTTCAGGACGGGGCAACGTGGCCCTGGACGACGGATGACAGAAGCCTTGCGGACATGGGGGTGATTGGAGATGCCCAGGCGGCGTCGGCGGAATTCGGGCAGCGAATGATCGATTATGTCGTCGAGACGGCGGGCGGCATTCTCAAGCAGCTCTTGGACAATCAGCGCGATGCGCCCCGCTAGATGTGTAGCGGCCATTCTGGGCGCGACCCTGAGGAAGAGGGCAACTCCGACGAATGCCGCGATCGCAACGCTGCCCAGCACAGCTATTCACCGGACGATGAGGCGATGGTATATCGAACGCGGAAAATTAATATCGCCGGCGCGCCCGGCGGGACGGCCGTCCGCCGTGGTAGTTAGGGAACCGGTAACTTAGAGACCTTTCATGGAACGCGAGCGAATCATGCCGATGACACGAAGAGGGCTGCTGCTCGGTGCGGCCGCATCGGGCGCAGTTGCGATCTCTCCGGCGCGCGCCGAGGGGCCTGTGCTGACCGCCGACGGCCTCTACAAGGAACCCTGGTTTCTGGAAAGCTTTCTCAATCTTGCCGACGACCTTGAAGATGCCCACAAGGCAGGCAAGCGTTTTGCGATCATGTGGGAGCTCAAGGGCTGTCCCTATTGCAGGGAAACGCATCTCGTCAATTTCGCGCAACCGCGCATTTCCGGTTATGTGAAGGCGAATTTCGAGGTACTGCAACTCAACATTATCGGCTCGCTGAAGGTGACCGATTTCGACGGCGCCGAATTGTCGGAAAAAGAGCTGGCGGCAAAATACGGCGTGCGCTTCACACCGACCTTCCAGTTCTTCCCGGAACGCGCCGGCCCGCTCAAGGCACTGCCGCCGCAAAAGCGCGAGGTGGCCCGTCTGCCGGGCTATATGCGGCCCGACGATTTCCTCGCGATGTTCCGCTACGTGCGCGAAAAAGCCTACGAGAGCAAAAGCTTTCGGGACTTCGTCAAAACACTGCCGAGTTGAATGACCTGGTTCAGGGTTTTGCGCCGCCGAATTGGCTCTGCTCCAGCTCAAGATAGATACGGTAAGCGTTGCCGCGGTTGTTGGTTTCGAATGCCGGGATGCCGGCATATTTCGACCAGTCGGTCTGCCGATAGGCGACGTCGAAATCGGTCCAGTCTTCGACCGCCTTGCGCATTGCCGCGCGCACGTAAGCGATATAATCGCGGGTGAAGGCGATGGCCTTCTTGGCCTCGGTCGACGGCCTTCCGTGACCTGGAATGATGAATTTCGGATCGAGCTTCTCCACGACACCTAACGCGTCGAGCCACTGCTTGGTATTGACGTCGTCGCTGTTCATGAAGGGGATGCGGCTGTTCTGCACGATATCTCCGGCGAACAGCACGCCGTCCGGCTCGACCATCATCATCATATCGCTCGCCGAATGTGCCGGGCCGGCATAGATCATCTGGAAGCGTTTGCCGCCCAGCGTTAGGAGCAGGCGGTCATTGAAGGTGATATCGGGGGGCACCACGCGGGTGTCCTTGTTGACCCATGGTGCGAGCGCCTCGCGGCGCTGATCAAGCCGCTGATCGGCGCGCTCGTCGGCGGTTTCTTCGTTCTCATTGTATTCGCGCGCTCGGTCCTCGGCGATGATCACGGCCGCGGTGTGATCTCGAAACACCTGCAATCCGTAAATATGATCGGCATGGTAGTGGCTGAGTACGTTATAGCGTACCGGCTTGTCGGTGATTTTGCGGACCTCCTGAAGCAGCGCCCAGCCCAGACTTGGGGTACCAAGCGCGTCGAACACCACGACGCCCTCGGAAGTCACCACGAAACCTGCGTTTGACGTGTTGCCTTCGTTGCCTTTGCCGGGAATACCGGGATTGCCGATAGAGTAATAGATCGGGTGCCCTGGTACCTGCTCGATCTTCAGCGGTTTTTTCAGGGGCGCATATTGCTGCGCATTCGCATTGGGCAGCGAGATCGCAGCGACAACGGCGAGGATCATCGCTACCGCAATTTGTTTCATGATTGACCCAATGGGGGGCTTATTGTGCTGCAAGGCAAACCTATATGGCACGATATAGTTAGTTGAGACATCGCCTGTCACTACGTCAGTATTGATAAAATTGCGTCGGTGCGACGTGGAACAATTTTACCGCGGAAAAAACACAATGCGAACTAGACTGTCGGTGACAAATAGTACAAATTGAATATGAAAACGGTCTAGGGAGCCGAAATATGTTGCCGGTCCTTCGCCGGGGGATATCCATCCTCGGGCGTGATAGCCTCATTATCGACGCAGGCGGCCGCCGCACGTTCTTGAAGCTCGGCGCCGCAATGGCGGGCGGCGCCCTGTTCGGGCGCGGTGCGGCAGAGGCCGGTACGCCGGACGCCTTTCCGCCGCAGGATGCGCCGTGGTCGCAAACCCTTGGTCCCGGCATCGTGGATCGGCCTTACGGGCAACCGTCTCAATTCGTCAAAGAAGTGATCCGGCGCGACGTTCCCTGGCTCACGGCGAGCAAAGAATCCTCGGTCAGCTTTACGCCGCTACAGGATCAGACCGGAATCATCACCGCCAATGGTCTGTTCTTCGAGCGTTACCACGGCGGCCGCGCGTCGGTAGATCCGGAGCAACACCGGCTGATGATCCACGGGCTTGTCGATCGGCCCCTGCTGCTGACGATGGAGGACATCAAGCGCTTTCCATCCGTCTCGCGCATCCATTTCATCGAATGCCCGGCCAATGGCGGCATGGAATGGCGCGCGGCGCAGCTCAATTCGCTGCAATTCACGCATGGCATGGTGAGTTGCGCCGAGTGGACCGGCGTCAAATTGTCGACTTTGTTGGAAGAGGTCGGCCTCAAGAAAGAAGCCAAATGGGCGCTGGTCGAAGGCGCCGACGCCGCGCACATGGATCGCAGCCTGCCGATCGAGAAATGTCTCGACGACTGTCTCGTCGTCTATGGCCAGAACGGCGAGGCGTTGCGGCCGGAGCAGGGCTTCCCGCTGCGGCTTATCGTTCCCGGCTGGCAGGGCAACGTGAACATCAAATGGTTGCGCCGTATCCAGATCGGCGACCAGCCGTGGTTCACCCGCGAAGAGACGTCGAAATATACCGAACTGATGGCCGACGGCCGTTCGCGAGGATTTACCTGGTTGATCTACGCGAAGTCGGTGATCACATTTCCATGTCCGGAAAAGCCGGCCAAAGGTCCCGGTGTCTATGAAATCCGCGGCTTTGCCTGGTCGGGCAAGGGCCGCATCACGCATGTCGACGTGTCGACCGATGGCGGCGTGAACTGGGAGCGCGCACGCCTCCAGGAGCCGGTTTTGCCGAAGGCGATGACACGTTTCACACATGAATGGCGTTGGGACGGCAAGCCGGCGCTGCTGCAGTCGCGCGCCGTCGACGAGACCGGATTCGTGCAGCCAACGATCGCCGAGCTGCGCGCGGCGCGCGGCGTCAACGGAATCTACAACAACAACTCGATCCAGACCTGGCAGGTAAAAGCGGACGGGAGCGTATTCGATGTCCAGCTTTCTTGATCGAGCGGCAATGCGGTTCGCGGTTTTCGCGGCGGTTGCGTCGTTTGCGGCGGCTGCGGGGGCGGGCGAGCCGCAAAAGCCGGGATATTACGGCTACGGCACGGCGCCGACGCCTGCACAGGTTGTGGGCTGGGCCATTGGCGTGCGGCCGGACGGCCAAGGTCTGCCGCCCGGCAGCGGCTCGGTGAGCAAGGGCGCCGATATTTACGCCGACCAATGTGCCGCCTGCCATGGCACGTTCGGCGAAGGCGAGGGGCGCTATCCTAAGCTAGCGGGCGGCGAAGGAACGCTGAAAGCCGAACGGCCCGAGCCGACAGTTGGCAGTTATTGGCCGTTCGCCACCACGCTGTTCGATTACATCAATCGGGCAATGCCGTTCCCGTCGCCGCACGCGTTACCGGCCGATGACGTCTACGCGATCACGGCCTACGTGCTGAATATTAACAATATCGCCGGCAATGATTTTGTTGCAGATCTCAACAGTCTGCCTAAAGTAAAGATGCCGAACCGCGATAGCTTCATCTGGAAGGACCCGCGGCCCGATACGTCGGCGAAGGAGTGCATGAAAAACTGCGCCGACCCAAAGAAGATCAAGATCGAGTCGACGGCGGAAGGAAAGGACCTGACGCCGCGCACGACTGGGCCACTTGACGAAATGAAACCGAAGTAAGGTCGCTGAAGGCGATCGGCTTTGTTGGGAGGAACATCGATGCAATTGCGACAATTTCATTTCGTACTGGCGGCCTTGGTCGGCGGCATCTTTGGCGTTGGAGCATCTGCAGCATCCGCCGCGCCCGCAACGGTGCAGCAACTGATCACTCAGCATTGCGAGCAATGCCATCAGATCAAGGGGCTCCAGAACTTCGGCAACATCGGACCGTCGTTGCTCGGCCTGAAGGACCGATATCCCGACCGCAAGGAGGTCGCGGCGATCATCTTCGATGAAACCAAACGCAATCCGCAGACCGTGATGATGCCTTTCGGACGAAATCTCATCCTTACCAATCAGGAAATCGAGACGATTGTCGACTACCTCTATGCCCAATAGCAGCGTCTGCGCGTTAAAAAGGAGAGGATGCAATGAATGAATTTGGCGGCGTACCTGATCGCGGGCGGCGCATCATCATCAAGAGCGCCGTTGCCGGCGGCCTCGTTGGACTTGGCTTCGGCAACTTCCCGTTCCCGGCTTTTGCCAATGCCGACGCCAAGGAGTGGCCGGCGGATGCTTTCAAGCAGAAGAGCGAAGCGGACGCGCTCAAGGCGCTCTATGGCAAATCGGCCGAAGCCTCTGACAAAGTAAACCTCGACGCACCGGAAATCGCCGAGAACGGCGCCGTGGTTCCGATCGCGATCACCAGTATGCTGCCGAACGTCACCGGCATCGCAATCCTGGTGCTGGAAAACCCGTTCACCCTCGCGGCCGCCTATAAGATCCCGGAAGGGACGCAGGCTGCGGCTGCGAGCCGGTTGAAGATGGCCAAGACCACGAAGGTGGTCGCGGTCGTTGAATCGGGCGGCAAGCTCTATAGCGCGACCAAGGAAGTCAAAGTCACCGTCGGCGGCTGCGGCGGCTGAGCAGAGAAAAGGAAAAACAAATGGCATCGACAATCCGCGTTCGCGCCATTGCCAGCGGCGATACCACCGAGGTTCAATCGCTGATCCAGCACCCGATGGATTCTGGCTTCGTCAAGGACGCCAAGGGCGAAGTGATCCCTCCGCACCACATCGAAGTCGTGCAGTTTGAGCACGGCGGCAAAACCGTCTTCACCGCGCTATGGGGCCCTGCGGTGTCCAAGGACCCGTACCTCAAGTTCAGCTTCAAGGGCGGCAAGAAAGGCGACGACCTGAAAGTGAGTTGGGTCGACAACAAGGGCGCGTCGGATTCATTGACGGCCAAGATTCAATAAACGGTCGGTAGAACCGGAACGGGAGGATTTTAGAATGTTGCGCAAGGTTCTTCTCGCGGTCGCGCTTGTCGCCGGCACGGCGCAGCCGCTGCTCGCCGACAATGCCGTCAACCCGCAGGCGGACTTCAAGGCGTTCCGCAAGTATTTCACGGAACGCTTTCCGAAATTGCCGCTCAACGATTTTGTCAATGGCCCCTATTCGATGGATGAGGGCCTGCGCAAGCAATGGCAGGCGAAGGAGGAGTTTCCGCCCTACGACTTCGCGCTCGATAAGGGGAAGGAAATGTTCGCCAGGCCGTTCAAGAACGGCAAGATCTATGCCGACTGCTTCCCCAACAAGGGCATCGGCGTCCGCCAGATGTATCCGATGTTCGACGCCAAATCGGGCGAAGTGATCACGCTCGACATTGCGATCAACCGGTGCCGCCAGGCCAATGGCGAAGCGCCGCTCGACTATCTGAAAGACGATATGGCATCGCTGACCGCTTACATGGCGTTCACTTCGCGCGGCAAGCCTATGGACATCAAGATCCCGAACGATCCGCGCGCGCTCGCCGCCTACAAGAAGGGCGAGGAATATTTCTACACCCGCCGCGGTCAGTTCAACATGTCGTGCGCGAGTTGCCACGTTCAGAACCCGGGCAACCATATCCGCACCGAGATGCTGGCGCCGGCGCTCGGCATCATGAACGCCTTGCCGATCTACCGTTCGGAATGGGGCAGCATGGGATCGACCAGCCGCCGCCTGACCACTTGCAACAGCCAGATCCGCGGCGTTCCGCTCAAGCCGGAGGCCGAAGAATACCGCGACGTCGAATATTTCCTGTCCTATATGGCCAACGGCCTGCCGGTCTCCGGGCCGGGCGCCCGTCCGTGATGCGTGGAGAAATCGTCATGCACAAACTGATTAAACTCGTTGTCATCCTCATGATCGGCGGATTCACGACGGTGGCCTTGGCCGCGTCGGCCGACGACTACAAGGCGGCGCTCGCCAAAGCGGATGCTGCCGTCAAGCAGGCCCACGCGCTCAAGAACGAGTGGACGACCACGGGCGCGGCGCTCAAGGCGGCGAAAGCTGCCGCCGATGCCGGCAAGTTCGACGAGGCCGTCGCCCACGCGCAGCAGGCTGAGGCCTTGGCCAAGGGCTCAATCGCGCAGGCCAAGGAGCAGGAAAAGCTCTGGCCAGACGCCGTCATCCGCTAGCCGGGCCTTTCGCTAAGGAGGCTGTTACGATGCGTCGCCGCGACGTGCTGAAGGTTCTTACGGCTGCGGCGATTGCAGGCGTCGTTCCGCGTATCGGCAGGGCGGCCGAGGGCGACGAGCTTTACGATATCGGCACGTTCGGCAACGCGCGTGTGCTGCACATGACCGATACGCACGCGCAGCTGTCGCCGGTGTATTTCCGCGAGCCGAGCGTCAATCTCGGCATCGGCGAAATGGCCGGCAAGCCGCCGCACCTGGTCGGCGAGGCGTTTCTCAAGCATTTCGGCATCGCCCCTAAGGCGCGGCTCGCCCATGCATTTACTTATCTCGATTTCGCCGAATCCGCGCACCGTTATGGCCGGCTGGGCGGTTTCGCGCATCTAAAGACGCTGATCGACCGCCTGCGCGCCGATGTCGGCGCGGGCCGCTCGCTGCTCATCGATGGCGGCGATCTTTGGCAGGGCAGCGGTCTCGCCAACATCATGCATGGCGAAGACATGGTCAATGCGGCCAACCTGCTCGGCATCGAGGCGATGGCGGCGCACTGGGAATTTACCTACGGCGAAGAGAAACTGCGTGCCAACATCAAGAGCTTCAAGGGTGAATTCCTGGCGCAAAACGTCTTCCTGACGGAAGAGGCGGCCTTCGACAACAAGCCGGCTTTCGACAGCGCCAGCGGCCGCGCATTCAAACCGACGACGATCAAGGAGGTCGGCGGCTTCCGCATCGGCGTCATCGGCCAAGCGCTGCCTTACGTGCCGATCGCCCATCCCAAGCGCTTCACCCCTGACTGGACCTTCGGCATTCGCGAGTCGGAGTTGCAGAAGCTGGTCGATGGTCTGCGGCGTAACGACAAGGTCGATGCCGTCATCTTGCTCTCGCACAACGGCATGGATCTCGATTTGAAGCTTGCCAGCCGCGTCACCGGCATTGATGTTGTTCTCGGCGGCCACACCCATGACGCGGTGCCGCAGCTCATTCCGATCGCCAATGCTGGCGGCAAGACACTGGTTACCAACGGCGGCTCGAGCGGCAAATTCCTCGGCGTGCTCGACCTCGAACTCGGCAAGGGTGCAGTCAAGGACGTGCGCTATCACCTGCTGCCGGTCTATTCCGGGCTGCTGAAGCCGGACGCCGCGATGCAGAGCCTCATCGACAAGCTCAATGCGCCGCATAAGGCCGCGTTCGGCGAGAAGCTCGCGGTGACCGGCGATCTTCTTTACCGGCGCGGCAATTTCAACGGCACCATGGATCAGCTCATCTGCGACGCGCTGCGCCACGAGCTCGACGCCGAGCTTGCGTTATCGCCCGGCTTCCGCTGGGGCAACACCATGTTGCCGGGCGAGGCGATCACTATGGAGGACGTGCTGTCGGAGACCGCCATCACCTATCCGGAAGTCTACGTGCAGGAAATGACCGGCGCGCAGATCAAGGCTGTGATGGAGGACATCTGCGACAACCTGTTCAATCCCGATCCGTACTACCAGCAGGGCGGCGACATGGTGCGCATCGGCGGCATGGATTACGCCTGCGCGCCGACCGAGCCGGTGGGCAAGCGCATTTCCGACTTGACCCTCGATAGCGGCAAAAAGCTCGAAGCCGACAAGACTTACAAGGTCGCCGGCTGGGCCTCGGTCAACCCGCAACAGGGCAAGCCGGTGTGGGACGTCTTCGCCGACTATCTCCGCCGTGAAAAAACCGCTAAGCCGAAGAAACTCAATCAAGTGGCGCTCAAAGGGATGTCAAATAATCCGGGTATTTCCGGCTAGAGGACGAAAATGTCCGCGGCGCTTGCTCGCTTAGCACGGCCCTGGCGCGGCGGCGGAGCATTGCTGCTTGCCGGCCTTGCGATCGCAGCGCTGGTCATGCCGCGTGCGGCCGCGCAACCATTGCCGGACAAGCCGTTCGCCGAGCATCATATTGTCCTGCAGCTTTCGGATCGCGCGGGCGACAAGCAGGCCTTGGTGCTCAGCGTCGCCTACAATCTTTTGAAAGCCTACGACCCGGACAAGATCGCCGTCGTTGTCGTGGCCTTCGGCCCGGGCATCGACCTGCTGCGCGCGGAAAGCCCCAACCGCGTGCTGGTCGACAGCCTGATCGCGCAGGGCGTTGAATTCGACGTGTGCATGAACACGGTCGATACGGTAGAGCGCGAAACCGGAAAGAATGTGAATCTCAATCCGAAGGCGGTGCCGGTGCAAGTCGGCGTCGGCCGCATTCTGAAGCTGACTGAGAAGGGCTACACGCTTGTTCGTCCATAAACATCGGGAGAAAACAATATGAGACGCTTTGTACTTGCCGTTGCCGCGCTTACGGTCGCCGCGATCTTCGCGATGCCGGCGTATGCGGCAGAAAACGCCAAGCCGTACCGGATCGCCATCCAAGTCGATCAGAACGATCCCGCGCTTATGAACCTCGTCCTCAACAATGTCTCGAATCTGACGGAGTATTACCACAGTAAGGGCGAGCAGGTGCAGATCGAGGTCGTCGCTTATGGGCCCGGCTTGAACATGCTGCGCGAAGATAAATCGCCGGTGAAGGACCGATTAAAGCGCATCAAGAAGGGCAGCTTCCCGTCGACGGTGAATTTTTCCGCCTGCCACAACACCATGATGGGAATGGAGAAGGCCGAAGGTCATCCAATCCCAATCGTGCCGCAAGCCTCGGTTGTACCAGCCGGTGTAGTGCGCTTGAGCGAGTTGCAAGAGCAGGGCTGGAGCTATATCCGGCCGTGAATAGGCGAAGCTGACAACGACAGAAGGCGACGCTGAAGCGGATTGTGTTGGTTACTAATGGCGTCATACTAAGCCATTGGTGCCGGACGGAACCAAATGCCGCTGCTGCCTGAGCGTTGAATGAGCGACAGCGGGATCGTGGGGATGCGATCTGTCAGGTTTCTTTTAGAGGTGACCGGAAATAAATTGTAATCGTGTGCTGCCGTAGTCAATCGGCAAGGGGAGGGCAAAGACAATGATAAATCTTCAGAGCGTCCGTAATATCGCCATTGCGATGGCTCTAGCTTGCGCTGTATCGGGTGCGCAAGCTCAAGAGCAATATCCAGCGCGAGCGATCACCATCGTGGTGCCATTTGCTGCGGGAGGACCAACGGACGTCCTTGCACGCATCGTCGCGCAGAACATCAGCCCAATGCTCGGTCAACAAGTCATCGTTGAAAACACCACAGGAGCCGGAGGCACGATTGGCTCGGCACGCGTGGCCAGAGCTGCGCCCGATGGCTACACCATGGTAATGGGTAATCTCGGTACGCACGCGGCCAGCGTTGGGATTTACAAAAACCTGGCATACGATCCGCGCAAAGATTTTGAACCGGTCATTCTTGTGGCCAGCACGCCGATGGTGCTGGTGACAACGAAGACGCTACCAGTTCACACGCTCAAAGACGTCGTCGCTTATGCCAAGGAACACCAGGGTAAGATGACGATGGGCAGCGCCGGCGTCGGATCGATCTCGCATTTGACGTTGTTGCTGTTCAATCACCTCACCGGAGCCGATGTCCGGCATGTCCCTTACCGCGGCCTTTCGCAGGCTACGAATGATCTGCTCGGTGGACAGATTGATGCGATGTTCGATCAAGTCGTCACTGCAACGCCGCATATTCTTTCGGGTGGCGAGAACGGCATCGCGGTGACGATCCCGACTCGCGCGCCGTCAATACCGGACGTCCCGTCGGTGAATGAGGCCGGCTTACCCAAACTTCAAACAATAGCCTGGACGGCGCTGTTTATGCCGAAAGGCACGCCAAAGGCTTTCGTTAATCGCATCAACGCTACCGTTCAAAAGGTCATGGAAGATCCGACTGTCGCTAAGCGGCTCGCGGCAATTGGCGCCGACGTTCCGACGCCGGCCGAGCGGACTCCCGAGGCGCTTGGACATCTCGTCAGCGCGGAAATCGACAAGTGGGTGCCGCTGATCCAGGCCGCTGAGCCGGCCCACTAAGGGTCGACCCGCCGATGCATCAATTGCATTCGCCGCGTGTGCCTAACCCCGGTTGGCACGTGCGGCTATCGGCGACCGCTTTGACATGAGGTCGAACCTGTGAAGTTGAGTGACGAGGAAGAAGCTATGCGCTCGGGTGCATTCGGCCCGATGCGAAAGTGGGCCATCGAACACCAGATCAAGGTCGGACAATACCTCGGTGCCGTCGATTTTGTTTCGGTCGTGCAGGCCCATATTATGGCTGATACGGAGTCGCTCGGGGTCGCCGGCGTCGAATGGCTTGAGCGTTGGGCCGACCTGCCGGCGGACCAGCGACTGGTCCGCATTCCGACGATCACGGATCCGCGCGGTACCGACTTCGCCGCGGCGAAGCGGCTTAAGCAAAAGCCGTGGATGCTTGATCTCGAGCATCGTGCAATCTCGGCGTTCGAGGCGCTCGGTATATTGATGACCGACACGTGCATTAATTACCAAACGATCATGCCCCCCGTTCGTGGTGAGCACGTCGCTTACGGCGACACCGGCGTCGTGATCTATTCGAACAGTGTGTGCGGCGCGCGCTCGAATTTCGAGGGCGGGCCATCGGCGCTCAGCGCCGGTCTCACCGGGCGAACGCCACGCTACGGCTATCATCTGGCCGAGCGCCGTCATGCGACGCTGATCGTTCAACTTTCCTGGACGCCGCGCGACCTCAACGATTGGGGTGCTCTGGGTGGTATCGTCGGCCGCCTGGCCGGCGACTACTGGCAAGTGCCGGTGCTCGTCGGCATCGACAGGGTGCCCGGCTCCGACGAAATGAAGCATTTCGGCGCAGCCCTCGCGAGTTTCGGTTCAGTTGCTCTCTTTCACATGGCCGGCATCACACCTGAAGCCATGCGTATCGAGGACGTCGTCCCCGCCGGGCAGTCGTTGCAGACGTATGATGTCGGTGAGGCCGATATACGTTCATTTCAAACGCAATATGCGCAAAACATCGGGTCGGTAGATCTCGTCGTGTTCTCGGCGCCGCAACTCAGTCTGATCGAGATGCAGCAATTGGCGGACATGCTTGACGGCCGCCGCGCCACGATTCCATTGCTCGCTGTGACCAGCCCGCAGGTGAAGCCGGATGCCGACCGCATGGGCATCACGGTTCGGATCGAGGCCGCAGGCGGTACGGTCTTGTCGGGCATGTGCTTCTATCAGAGCTACGCCCGGGAAATGGCCGAGGCGAACGGTTGGAAGCGGTTGGCAACCAACTCGGCCAAATTGACCAATATTATTGGCGGCTATGGATATAAACCCGCGCTCCTTACCATGGCGGCATGCGTTGAGGCGGCTTGTGCAGGTGGAAAGATAGACCAATGAACGCAAAGATTTTCTACGCGACCGCGGGCATGGGTCAAAAGGTGCAAGCGCAGGCGCTTGTCGCGAGCGACGGGTTTTCCGCGCGTTATGATCTAGATCGCATTCGCGGCGTGTTTTCGCGTCCCGAACATAAGCTCGCCGGTGAAAGCTATCGCGGCCGTGTTTTGGTACTTGATGCGGCTAAGGGCGGCGTCGCCACCGCGTGGATGCTGCACGAGATGAAGGCGCGCGGGGTGATGCCGGCCGCGCTTGTCTTGAACAGGATCAATCCCATCATGGTTCAAGGTGTGGCGCTCGCCGACTTCACCATTATTTCGGGGTTCGATCTCGACATTACGAAAGCCATCCCCAATGGTGCCACGGTCGAGGTGGAACCTGCACCGGAACGCCCCTTCATTCGAATTCTCTGATCAAGTCGGTCATCGCAAATGCCATATTCGGACTATCGGCCGGATCTGATGGGATCCACGGTGCTTGCGCCATCGGGCGCATTCGAAGCGGGTTCGTATCAATCCTTCACGTTGACCTATACCGCGGGCGCATTCGGAATCGACGACACCGGGTCGATCAAGATCGGTTTTCGCTTTGCGACGGATTTTGGCCCGGTGCAGTTCACCGATCCGAAAGCTGCCGGCTATACGACCGTAGAAGCGTCGAATGGTGCGACGCTTGAATGTAAGTGGGAATTCAAACGCAATATTCGGCCTTGGAGTCGCTCGCTCTATATCGGCGTGGTCAAACATTTTCTCGCTCCCGGCGATACGATCAGCATCCGGTTCGGTGATCGTCGCTTTGGATCGCCTGGGATCCGGTTGCAGACCTATTGCGAGAGCGCATTCGAGTTTCGCGTCTTGGCGGATCCAATCGCGACATATGACTACGTAGCTCTGCCCCAGAGCCCGACGATTGCGATTGTCCCTGGGCCGCCGTTGCGATGGCATGCCGTCCTGCCGACGTTGGTTCGCATTGGCGAGCCATTTCGATTTTCTATCAAGGCTGACGACAAGTGGGGCAATCCGTCTAATCTGGTAGACGCCACGCTGCGACTGAAGGGTTCCGCGCGCATCGAAGGCTTACCGGAGACGGTCGCGTTCGAACGCGGAAAATTTTCTGCAATGGTTGCCGGTTTGAAAATCATGGAGCCCGGCGATTTCACAATCGACGTGCTTGATAGGAACGGGAACGAACTCTGCCGCTCGAACCCCCTGCGCGTGGCTGCGGCAAATACCGAGCTCGTCCATTTCTGGGGAGATACTCATGGCCAATCGAACGAGACGCTTGGTACGAATTCCGCCCGCGAATATTTTGAATTCGGGCGCGACAAAGCGTTTCTCGACGTCATGGGTCACCAGGGCAACGACTTTCAGATTACCGCAGAGTTCTGGAACGAGTTGAACCGCCTGTCGGCCGAGTTCGATCGTTCGGGACACTTTGTCTGCATCCCCGGATACGAGTGGTCGGCCAACACCGCCGTCGGCGGCGATCGCAATGTTCACTATCGACACGAAGGTGAGACCATCCATCGATCGTCCCACGCGCAAATTGCCGACGCTTCCAACATGAGGGACGAAGGCGCCGACGCGCATACCGCGCATGACTTGTTTGAAAAGCTTAAGGGCAAGAATTGTGTGGTCGCGGCCCATGTCGGTGGACGCTATGCCGATATTCTCTATGCACACGATCCTAAACTGGAGACCGCGGTCGAAGTGCATTCCGCCTGGGGCACGTTCGAATGGATTTTGCGCGACGCCTTCGAGAAGGGCTTCCACGTGGGCATCGTTGCCAATTCCGACGGCCACAAAGGGCGCCCGGGCGCCTGCTATCCGGGCGCATCGTTTTTCGGAAGCCAGGGAGGCTTGACCTGTTTTCTCACACCCCGCCTGGATCGCGACGCGATCTTTGAGGCGATGCGCCGGCGCCGCCATTACGCGACGACGGGAAACCGCATGATCTTGAATGTCACCGCCGAGTTGTCGGACGACGCGGAACTATTCAACCGTGATCCGGCCTTTGATACCGCCGTCGCCGGAAGGACCCGCAGGCTCATCATGGGCGATATCGCCCGCGTAACCTCCGACACGGTCAAAGTCGCTGTCGATGTGCTCGGATCGGCCCCGATCGAGCGCGTCGACATTTTTGACGGTCTCGAACTGCTCGAAACCTTACGCCCGTATGGGGCCAGTGATCTCGGGACACGGGTCCGCCTCGGATACCGGGGTGCCGAATATAGAGGTCGAGCCCGCACCACGAACTGGGGCGGCTCTCTCTGCATCAGCGATAACGTGATTAAGAACGCCGGTGTCATCAATAATTGGAATCTCGATCGCGGCATTCAGCTCCAGGACGCCGGGACGATCGCCTGGAAGGCGGTTACCACCGGCAATTACGGGGCCATCGACCTCTGGCTGCAAGACAAATCCGGGCGCATTGCCTTCACCACCAAGCCAATCTCCGGCGAGGCGGCGATTGCTGATATCGGTCTGGAAGAAACGGTCTTCGATGCCGGTGGACTAGAACGGGCGGTCACGCTCCAACGGTTGCCTGACGTCATGAAGGAAACGAAAGTCGCTTTCCGAGGAGAATTTAAAGTCCGGCGCACAGGCGACACTCGCCTCTACGTCCGCGTCCAGCAGGAGGACGGTCATCGCGCTTGGTCTAGTCCGATCTATCTGTTTCGCAAGTGACGTAGATCGAGTCCGCTTGTTCGATTGCCGCAGATCTATTTAGTTATGCGCCGCATTTGTGTTGACGAGCCCCATCTTTACAGCGAGCGCCACCGCGTGCACCCGGTTTCTTGCGCCGAGTTTTCTCGCCGCGACTCGCAGGTAATATTGGGCCATGCTCTTACTCATGGCGAGCGCCGCGGCCATTTCATCGGCCGTTTTTCCATTGGCAAACAATTTCAGCGCTTCGAGTTCCGTGGGTTCTAATGATCGTTGGGTCATCGACATTTCCACATGGGCGAATAACCGGGCGTCAGGAATTAAGATTTAAAAGAGAGATGAATCTCGACCGTTCCAGTTCTTGACGTCCTTGGAGCCGCGAGAGCCTTCGACAAGTCAATTGCTGACCTGCGCGGCAGCCCTCAGGATAGGATGCCAACGCGCGATCTCCTTCTTTAAGTAGTTTGCGAAGAAGGCCGATGAGCGTTCGCTCTTTGGTGGGACCGAGCCGCCGAGGTCAGACATCTTCTTTTGCACCTCAGGATCGTCGAGCGCCTTGTCGAGAGCTCCGGAGAGCATGGCAACGACGGTCGTCGGTGTGCCTTTGGGCGCCCACAGACCGCTCCAGATGCTCATCTCGAATTGCGGGAAACCGGATTCGGCCATGGTCGGCACGTCGGGCATGCTCACGGCGCGCGCATTGCCAGTCACGCCGTAGGCCTTAATCAGCCCGCCCGTGACCGGGGGCGCGACACTGACGACCTGCTCGCACAAGAAATCGACATGCCCGCCGGCCAGATCGTTCACGGCCGGGCCGGTGCCGCGATAGGGAACGAGCTTCGGTTTCATGCCGAACTGCGACGTGAACAGGAGGCAGGCCATGTGCGAGGAAGAGCCGATGCCGCCGTGCGCCTGTCTCACCTTCTCGCCGTTCGACTTCAGATAATCGATGAATCCACGCATATCTTTCGCTGGAAAATCTTTGCGCGCGACGATCGCGACGGGTGCGATCGCCGTCAGCCCGACTGGGACGAAGTCGCGTATGGAATCATAGCGAAGATTGGGGAAAAGCGCCGGTGCGGCGACATGCGATCCCATGCTGCCGGCAAGCAGCGTGTAGCCGTCCGGCGTCGCCGCAGCGACGCGAGCGCTGCCAATGGTGCCACCGGCGCCGCCGACATTTTCGATAATGATCGTCTGGCCCAGCGTTTTCGACATATGGGCGGCGACGATGCGGGCAATGACGTCGCTTGGCCCGCCCGCAGGGAATGGAACCACCATGCTGACGGTCCGCGACGGATAGGTGTCCGCGTGCGCCGATATGGTACCGAGCAGCAGGAGTGATGCCAAAGTGATCATGGCGCAGGACTTTGTCTTCATTTTGGGTACCCCCTCGTTGGTTTTAATTTCTTCGCGGGTATTGGACTCATTCAAAATGCCGCCGGGCTGATCGCGCCGGACGTTTTGGCCAACGCGAATGCACCGCCGTCATACATCAACAGAATCGCGATATTTGTTTCGGCGCCCTCGATCCTATCGAGCCGGCACAACTCGCCCGTGACCTGCATGCGGCACGTCCCCCTTCACCTACGACGCCATTTTGTCGCGGCCCCCGCCGCGGACATGGGCGTCGTTTGCTTCCGTTACGTCTAACGCGCGCTATTCGCCAATGCCTCCAACCGAGAAGCCGCGTCGGACGAGCCGAGATCTCTTGCCTTGGCGTACCACTCGTGCGCCTTCGCGGCGTCGCCGGTCACTCCCTTGGCCCCGATTTTCGCAAGTACGATCGGATCGTAGGTTGCGGCGACGGCCAGTGCCCCGCGCGCATCGCGCGCCTCGGCCACCCGACGGTAGACCAGCCGCGCACTGACGAAGTCGCCGACAGAGACGAACCCTTCTCCCTGCTTCAGCAGCGTTTCGATTTCGTCAGTGCCGAGCGGACGCGCCGGCTTCTCGCGCTCGATGGGCACCGTTTTCACGCTCTTGACGGGAACCGATTCAGCGCTCGGCGCCACGTTAGCCGCTGACGCCACGACCACCGCGGGTCTTGGACTTGCGGGCGGCGAAAACCCAGGCGCCGCGTCAGCCGGCGCGGTAGTCGCAATGGCGGCCGGCGTGGGCGCAGCCGGCGGTAGAGGCGCGGACGACGCGATGGCGGCGGGATTTGCCGCGGTGGCCCAGGGGTCCGCGGCCGGCGACGCGCTATCCGAACGCGCCGCGCTGATGGGTTCCGCCTGACTCGCCGTGGCCGTCGGTGTAGCCGGGGCCTTTGCCGGCTCAACGTCGACGCGCGTCCAGAATAGACCTGCGGTCGCGCGCTGCTTTGCGACGAAGCTCCAGATGTTCGGCGATTCAACGACAATGACGAGTGCGATTAAGGCTGCGAGGAACATCGCGAAAAGCAAAGGAAAAAATACAGCCATGCCGCCACCGCCGCGCAACGCAATTCGAGCGCCGTCGCCCGGCCAAGGTTCCGGTATTGGCGGCTCGGGCATAATGGCAGGCGCAAGCGAGGGGGAGTATTCGGAACCGGGGCTGTCTGCCGATACCACGGTGACCAAATCGGAGCCGTCCGCCATTCGACGCGACTGCCTCGCAGTATGTTGTCTGAGGACATTCTCGACGTCGCGCGCCCATTTCGGCGCATAGCGCGAGACTTCGCCCGTATCGGGCGATCGATCAATGGGACTACTCATTACACGCTCCCAGATCTTCGATTACACAAGCGAACGCTACTATTTGCCTCGAACCACGCTAGTCACCGGCCACTTGAAGAGGGCGCGAGCCGTGCGCCGCCGTGCTCGATTGGCGTAGGGCTATATACTCAGTGTCAGTTGCTCCCGTGCTGTTGACGCCACGACATGAAATCGCGGAATAGAGCCTCGCGGTCTGAATCATCGCGCGGTTTTCGGTCGGAGCCGGACTGGCTTAGGAACGATTGGAAGTCGCTTTTCACGCTCTTCCGCGATTTATCATCCGCCTTCATCACGCGCTGCAGCATCTCCTCCGCCATGCTGGAGCGGGTCCAGCCGGGGACAGTGGCCGCGAGATTGACGTCGCGCCATTTCGGGTGGAACGGCGGGTGTTGAAATTTGTCCCAATTTTCGAATAGGCGCTCGACTAAACGCTGCACTCGCCGCTGACGATCTTTTTTGTGCCAATTGTAAACGGCGAGCACGGCAGGCACCGCAATCGTGTCGATCTGTTGCCCCGGCGGGACCAGCGCCGGGTAGTCCTGACTCGAGAGCTCGCCCAGCGTGTAGTAGTCGGCAAACTTCTTCGAGAAGGGGATGGCTAGAAGATGCAAGCCGGAATTCGGCGGGATTTGCACGAGCGCATCGACCGGCTTGCCGACAACACGGATAAGCGCGGATAACTCGCCTGATTTGAGCTTTTCGAACGCCGTGGCGTTATCGAGATTGGTCTGCTCAATCTGGATTCCGAGACGTTGAAAAATAATCGCGCCGGTCAGGCTCGAAGCGCTGCCATTGGGCCCCAGATTTACCTTCTTGCCACGGAGATCGTCGATGCTGTGGATCTCGTCCCGCGCAAGGATATGCACTTCCGATACCGGCAGGCGAATGATGTAATTGACCCGCCCTTCGAGGTTGTCCGTCTTGCGGACCTTGCGAAAATACTCGAACACGTCCGACTGCGTGACCGCGACGTCTATGCCGCGCAAGTAAAGCAAATCATCCAGATTTGAGGCGGCGCCGAACGAAACGATCGGCAAAATACGAAGATTATCGCCGTCGTTGAGCGCCCTTGCCAGGTCGACGGCGAAGCGCATGTACGTTCCCGACGCAAGTCCGCCGACAACCCCGACCGTCCAGGCGTTCTTCGCCTCCTTGATTTCATCCTCGGAATTGCTCTGCTGCAACGATTTGGGAATGACCTGGGCCGCCACTGGCCGCACGCCGATCTCCAGCGGTGCAAGCAGTATTAAGGCAGCGGTAACGGCAATGGCGCACACCGCATGCCATGCGGAAGCCGAATTTTTGGCACAGCGTTCGCGCTTAAAAAAAGCACCAGCGCCAATCGGCCTCGGCGGACTTGATACGACATATTTGCGGTTAACAGCACGGCGCAGGATCGAAGCAATTAGGTGAAATATATATCGGGACCATCCCAGCCATTGAGCCTTCATTGCGTCGACCCCCGTCAACAAACGCACCGCTACTGAACAAACGGCCGGCTAGCTAGGTTTTGATTTTGGAATTGGGCGGCGGGCTTTAGTTTGGCTGAAGTGCGACGAAAGTGTGAAAATTCGTATCGGAGATATTTTCCGACTCGATCGAATTTCCACAAAATAAATCTATCACTAAGTGAAAACTCTCTCAGTTCAGTCCGATTCATCGAAAATAATTGTATCGCCGCCGGCGCAATCGGTTTTCCGTCGGCTATTTTGTCGGCGACGCCGCAATCAGGCGGTTTTCCCCCGCCACTATAAAACGATAAAACTGACGATTGATTCGCGCCGTCCTATTGCGGGTTGCCCCGCGACTCAACGCAATATCGCGAGAGATGGCGGGATCACCTGCAAATGCGAATCACTCATCCGAATATAGTCAGTTTTTCAAATATTGCGTGCGCAGCCACAGCCTTAGCGAAAATCGCTACCATAATTCCTCCATTGTTATAGACTCTTAAAAGGATTCGCGTGGGGGATTCGCCTCCGGATTGCTTCCTAAATCAGCTCAACGGCTGAAAGGCCGGGTCAGCATAGAAATGGGCATTTTTAGCATTCGGATGTCACCTGCAATGGGCGGCGCAACCATCCTCTCTGATGGCTATTCCATAGGGCGCCGCATTTTTGGCCTCGATAGCGAACGCCCAACGGCGTTTGAGGCCGCGATCTTGGCCCTCGGTATTCTGCTGATTGCAGCGGCCATGGCCGCTTGCGTCACTATCGCCATCTCGTGCATGCACGCGGCGTATTTTCCGCATGACACCAAACTGACGACTGAGCTTCGCTCTACATTGACTCCCGATTTCGAAGGGGAGCACGCTGCGGTTGCGGCCATGGTGCCGGCGGTCGCTCTTGAGAGCCCCTTCGCAAGCAGGGCCGGACTGCTTTTCCTGTCGGAGCCCGTGGGTTCGGAGCCGCTGCCGGAGGGCCAGGCATCCGGTTTTTCCTCCGCCGAACGACTTCCCGCCGGTTTGGTGGTCGGCGCGCTGTTTCCCGCGAAGGCGCCCTCTGACGAACACGATATGACAGCTCCGTTACAGCGGCTACGTTCGTTCACTCATAATGATATGCAGCCAAGGAAAGGCGCGGCTGATTCTGCGGATGTTGCCGCTCCAAAATCGGTCCCCGCTACGCCGCTCTCGCCATCCGCATCATTCGCGTTTTTGGAGAAGCTCTTTCATTTTTGGCAAGGCCGAAATGACATAAAGCTTCCGGCCGAAGCAGATGCTCATACGGCAGTCTATGACATCGAGCGGCACGTCGTCTATTTGCCTAACGGGGAAAAGTTGGAGGCCCACTCGGGCATGGGAAAATTGTTGGATGATGTTCGCTACGTAAAAGAAAAAGATCGAGGGCCAACCCCGCCCAACGTCTATCGTCTCACTTTGCGAGAATCACTGTTCCACGGGGTTCAAGCCGTTCGGCTCAATCCTGTCGACGGAGCCAAAATGTACGGGCGCGAAGGCATGCTTGCACATCCCTATATGCTCGGCCCCGACGGCCAATCGAATGGATGCGTGTCCGTGCAGGATTATCCCAAGTTCCTGCAAGCGTTCCTGAGAGGCGATATCGACCGTCTCGTCGTCGTTCCTCGTCTTGAAGGCACGCCTGCCTACGCTGCCAGTTCTGTAGCCCGGGATGACAAACGCTACGCCTTGCAATAAATCGACTTTTTGCTGCGGCGGCTCAGATGGGATTGAGGCGCGAGCGGCTTTAGATGGACCTTTTGGTCTTCGAGCCCCCGAGGTAAGCAGTCTGTACCGCTTCCGAGGCAGCGATATCTCGCGGCGTCCCTTCCGCCAGCAAATTGCCCTGATCTAGCACCGTGATGTGGTCGGCGAGGTGAAAGACCACGCGCATGTCGTGCTCGATCAGCACGATGGTGAATTTGCTTTCGCGATGGAGCCGACGAATTAAAGCAGTTATGTCATAGGTTTCCTGATCGCCCATGCCGGCCGTGGGTTCGTCGAGCAATAGCAGACGGGGCCGCTGGGCGAGCGACATCGCGATCTCCGTCACGCGCTGGTCGCCGTGCGCGAGCTCTCCCACGAGCCGATCCGCCTTGTTCGTGAGCCCCACCAACGCCAGCATTTCGGCGGCGACATCGGCGGCGCGTTTCGCATCGGCTCGCGTCGGCAGCATGTGGAGCGTCTGGCCCGCGGACACCTCGGCCGCGGTGAGCACATTTTCATGCACGGTAAGTTCGGGAAAGATCTCGGTAATCTGGAACGTGCGCCCCATGCCGAGGCCAATCCGAACATGCGCCGGGACCTGCGTCACGTCTTGCCCGTCGAACGCGATGGTGCCCTCGGTCGGCGCAAAATAGCCGCTGATCATATTGAAGAACGTCGTCTTGCCCGCCCCGTTCGGGCCGATGATCGCACGCAGCTCGCCGGCTTTCACCGACATCGATATGTTGCGTACGGCAACCAGGCTGCCAAATCGCTTGGTAACGTTGCGAATTTCGAGCATGGTCAGCTCTGGCCACGCAACTGCCGCATGCCGAGCAGCCCGCGCGGGAAAAAGAGCACCACGAGCACGAAGATTGCTCCCACGAACGACATCCAGTTCACGGTCATCGACGATATGTAATCCTGCAAGGAAACGAATACCGCCGCGCCCACCAGCGGCCCCCAGAAGGTGCGCATGCCGCCCATCACGCACATGACCACGAAATAACCCGACAGCGAGTAGTGCAGAGCCAAGGGGTCGGCAAAGTTATTGAGCAGCGCATAGAGCGTGCCGGCGAGAGCCGTGAAGAAGCAGGAGATAGAAAACGACAGCCAGATTTGCCGCTCAACCGGAATGCCAAGAAAGCGCGCGCGGCGCTCATTCTCGCGGATCGCCCGCAAGGTGTGGCCGAAAGGGGAGCGTACGAGCAGGCCCATCAGGCCGATGGCGGCGGCAAAGATGGCGAGCAGAAAAAAATAAAATGTGTCGCCCCCGCTGGTGATATCGAGCGTCAGCGGCCCGAAACCGATCGGCGCGCGGTGAAAATCGCGCAAACCGTCAAAGCCGCCGGTGAAATCGTTCCAACTATAGGCGAGGTAGTACCACAGCTGGCCGAATGCGATCGTGCACATCGCGAAATAGACGCCGCGGCGGCGCACGATCAGGAGGCCGAATAGCGTGCCGGCCAACCCGCCAAGCAGCGTGCCGGCGAGCATCGCGAGCGGCGTCGAGTGCACGAGATAGCGCAGCGTCAGACCGGCGCCGTAAGCGCCCAGCCCGAAATAAGCGGCATGGCCGAAGCTCAACACGCCGGTGAACCCCAGCAACATGTTCAGTCCCATGGCCGCCAGACCAAAGACCAGGACGCGGCCGGCAAGCGCCGTATAACCGCCGAGGAGGGGAAGCCAGAGCGGTACCGCAATCAGGACCGCCCAAATGACGATGAGCACGGCCCAGCGCGGAACCGCCGACTGCGGCGCGGATTCCGACGCGGTGGTGACAACAGTGGTCACGACATCATTCCTTCCTCGCCCATGAGACCGCGCGGACGCAGCAGCAGCACCAGCATCATGATGGCGTAGATCACCGCCTCACTCGCTGATGGGTAAAAAACCGTGGTGAGCGCCGCCGCCATCCCGATCAGCAGGCCGCCGAACAGCGTGCCCATCAGGCTGCCGACACCGCCAACGATAATGGCGATGAAGCTCGGCATTAAAAGGTCGTCGCCCATGTTGGGATTAAGGCCGATTTGTCCGGCGGCAAGCACCCCGCTAAGGCCTGCCAGCATGCAACCGACGGAAAAATTGAACGTGCGCAGCAAGCGCACATTGACGCCCAGCGATGCCACTGTCTCGAGATCAAGCGTGCCTGCGCGGATGCGCAGGCCCACCCGCGTATAGCGCAGGAAAGCAAACAATCCGGTCACCGTGACGATGACGACCGCGACCATGAACACGCGATACCAGGTAATAAAGAACAGCTCCGCGTTGATTGGCTGCGCCAGAAAGGCGGGGAGCCCGAGCGGCAGGCCGTTCGGGCCCCACACGAAGCGCGCGAAATCCTGCATCACGAAGGCAAAGCCGAAAGTGAGCAGCAGGCTGTAGACCGGATCGCGATTATAGACACGGCGGATCATCAGCCGTTCGACTATCAGACCAATCAATGCGGTAAGCAGCGGCGAAACGAGCAGCGCGCCCCAATATCCCAGCGTCGGCGACAGCGAAAATGCAAGATAGCCGCCGAGCGCCAGGAAATTGCCGTGCGCGAAGTTGATCACGTTGCTGAGGTTCAAAATCAGCGACAGGCCGAGCGCCATCAGCACGTAGAACGCGCCGATGATCAGCCCGTTGGTGACGTTGAACAGTATGACCTGCGTCATCCGCCGCTCTTAAGTTCGAGTGTTACCGCAGGCTGCGGCGGATCAAGTCGGACGCGTCATCTTGCATCCTGTCTCTTCGACTGTTCCAGCCGCTTGGTCGCCCGGCACCAGTTCGGCCACAGTGAAGAAGTCGTCAGGTGCCTTCACCGGGTGCACGTCGCCGACGAAGATATTCGGCATCAGTTCATGATCGCCTTTGCGATAGCGCACCTTGCCGGGCTGAAGCGCCACATCCGGCGGCAATTCCATACCCTCAAGCGCCGCGGCCAGCTTCGGACCCTCGAGCGACTTCGCCTTGTCGGCGGCGAGCCGTACGGTGTGCATCGAGACGTAGCCGAACCAGTCGCGTGCGGACGGCGTTTTCTTGGTCGCGGCACGGTAATCGGCGACGAATTTTACGACCTCCGGAACCTTCGGCTGGTTCCACCACCACTCCATCGTCCACCAGCCGGTTTGCGCGTCCGGGGGACAGCCCTTGATGCTTTCCAGCTCGAACAGCGCGCCGCCGAGCGCCATTTCCTTCTGCATGCCGAACTGGGTGAACTGTTTCATGCAATTGATCTGCGTCAGTCCGCCCATATTGTTGAGCAACACGTTCGGCTTGTAAGCCTTGGCCTTGATCAGCGTGGCGGAGAAGTCGGTATTGTTGATCGGCAGCATGTCGCCTTCAAAGGTGCCGCCAACCTTCTTCAGCGCCTTGACGAAGGCGTCTTGCAGCGTGTGGCCGTAGGCATAGTCAGGCGTGATGAAGAACCATTTCTTGCCGAAGCGTTTGACCAATTCCGGCGTGACCGCGTTGGCGTCCATGGTCGTGGTGTTGCAGACGCGGAACACGTTCCATTTGCAATTGGCGCCGGTGATCGGATCGGTGTGCCCGCCGGGCACGATGTGGAAGACCTTCTTCTCGCTGGTGACCTGCGACATCGCGTAGGCGATGCCGGAGTTCACGTCGCCGAGGATCACATCGACTTTGTCGCGGTCGATGAGTTTGCGCGTCTTCTGCACGCCAGTGCCGACATCGTTGGCCGAATCCTCGACCAGGAGCTGAACCTGCCGGCCGAGGATGCCGCCCTTTTTGTTGATTTCGGCCTCGGCGTATTTGGCGCCGTCGACTTCGCTTTGGGCGAGGGCGGAAAGCACCCCGGTCAGCGGATTGACCATGCCGATCTTGACCGGCTCTTCGCCGAGCGCCCGGACAACGTATGGGGCGCCGATAACCTGGCTCGCGCCGAGCGCAACACCCGCCTTGAGAATGGTGCGACGGCCAACGGACGTGTCGAGTTTTGACATTTTCGATCCTCCCAGATCTTTGCCTTCGGATTTAGTCTCCGACGTTCTCACACTCCAATTCACACCTTATTCAGGTGCGGTTCGGTCCCTCTTGCGGGCGCCGGCCGCGGCCGGGCTCATCATGTTAAAGACGAAGCGCAATTGTTGGCTATGCGGTCGAAGCCGGAGCGGCCCCCGCTGCACAGCGCGCCTACTACCTTCGTCGAGCGTCTTTCAGTGACCGGAATCCCCACATCGTCGCCCCCGGTCCATACCGAACGCTATCATTCTTCGTGGTGACGCGGAAGCCAAAACGACAGGCCCGCGCGTGGCACCGCTGCGGTGCGCCATGATCAATCGCCCTTCTGATTATAGGCTGTTTCCCAGAACAGCTGCTTCCAATCGTCGACCTTCGTCTTCATGCTTCCGATGCGATTGAGAAACGCGGCGAAGTAAGCGATGCGATGGGGTTGTGAAGTGAATTCGAACCCTGGATCGTCGAGGAGGGCTACCAGGTCATCGACGCTTTCCGACGCGTTCTGAGCTTTCTTCCAAAGGATCGCGGCGGCGCGTTTGTCCGCATTGGCAACCTTGATCGATTCATCGAGCGCGTTGGCGACGGCTTTGAACAGCGTCGGATTTTTGTCTTTCGTCTGCTTGGTCGCAAGCAGCGTGATTTGCGTCAGCGGGCCGCCGAATACCTCGCGGCTATCGGCGACGACATGCGCACCCGGCAATTTGAGGCCGCGGCTGGTGAACGGCTGCACGGCGATGTGCGCCGTTATTGTTGCGGACCCGTAGCCGGCGGAAAGCGCGGCAACCGCGTCCGGATGCCCGAGGCCAACGGTCAGATGGTCGAGGCGATGCGGGTCGTTCCAAATCTTCTCCGCCGCCATTTCCAGCATCATGGCGTTAAACGAAATGCGCACCGAAGGCACGGCGATGCGGTCTTTCTCGGTGAAGTCGGCGATCGTCTTGACGTTCGGATTGATCGTGTAAAGCACCATGGCGCCATTCGACACCGTGCCTACGGCTTTGACCTCGTTCGGCGTGCCGTGGGTCTTATCCCAGAGCGTCAGCAGGGACGGCAGCGCGGCGGTGCCATAGTCGGCCGAGCCCGACAACAGAGCGTCGATAACCGGCGCCGGGCCGCTCAACGTCTTGGCGGTCGCTTCGACCTTGCCGAGCCCGAGCTTGGTGGCTTCTTGCTGCAGAATCCCGCCGCTGACCATTTCGTCGACCGGCAGATAGAGCAGGCCGCGCTGCTGCACGAAACTGACCTTGAGCGGAGCCTGTGCGCTGACGACGGCGGGCGCGGCCAGCATGCCGACGCCGCCGGCCATCGTTGCGATGGCCGCGCGCCGGGTCACTGACCGAACGGTTTTCTTCCCTGGCATTGTTCCTCTCCCAATCTGTGCGTATTTTTTTGGCCTAGAGCGCAGCTGTAGCGGCAACTGTAGGTCATGATAGGCTGAGTTGAATGCGCCAACAATCGATCCAGCTGCGCAGCGTGTTGCACTGCACCTAGCGCCCGGTCCGAACTGCAATGAAAATCACGCGCGTATCGAGCGTCGTCTACCGCCAGCAGCTCAAGCTTAGTGGTCCGAAGCCTAAATTTGCCGGCGAGGGGCGCAATTCATTCGAGACATTGCTCGTCAAGGTCGAAACCGATAGCGGCATCACCGGCTGGGGCGAAGCGTTTCCGCATCGGATTTGGCCGGCGGTAAAGTCGCTGCTGGAAACCCTGATCGCTCCGGCCTGTATCGGCACCGATCCGGCCGACATTCCCGCTCTGATGCGCATGTTGATCTATCGCGTGCACGGCGTCGGCCGCGCCGGGCCGGTCATGTATGCGCTTTCCGGACTCGATATTGCGCTTTGGGACATTCTCGGCAAGGCGAAGAATCAGCCGATTTACAAACTGCTCGGCGGCGCCGAGCGCGAAAAGCTGCCGGCCTACGCCAGCCTTCTCCGATACGGCGACACGGATGTCGTCGTGCGCACGTGCGAAGAAGCGCTGGGCCGCGGCTATCGCGACCTAAAAGTCCACGAGACCGGGCGCGAAGAAATCACCGCCGCCGCGAAACTGCTAAGGCGGCATAACGACGGCTCGTTGATGGTGGACGTCAACGCACCGTGGACGCTGCAGGAAGCCCTGTCGGCGGTCGCGCCATTGCGCGAACTCGGCCTCAAATGGATCGAGGAGCCGGTTTGGCCGCCGGAGGATTTTGACGCCGCGCGGCAGATCAGCGCCAGCGGTGTGCCGGTTGCGATCGGCGAAAATGTCCTGACGCCGGCCGACTTTGCCCGGCTGATCGAAAGCCGGGCCGTCGACTACGTGCAGCCGAGCGTCGCCAAGATCGGCGGTATTTCCATCGCGCGCGACATTTTCGCCGCCGCCAATGCGGCGAGCGTCGCGGTCGCTCCCCATTCCGCTTACTTTGGTCCGGGCCTGATCGCGACCGCGCACCTCAGCGCGGCGTTATCGCGAGCGCCGATGGTAGAGCGTTTGTATTGCGACCTTACGGAGAGTCCGTTCGGGAACTGGTATGAGCCGGTCGATGGATATCTCACTCTGCCGCAAGGGCCTGGTCTTGGCATCGAGCCCGATCGAGCCGTATTGGACAAATTGCGAGTCGATTGACAATCGAGGACACGATGAAAATTCAGCAGGTCAGGATCAATCTCGTCCGGCTTCCTCTGGAAGAGCCCTTGGTCGGCGCGCCGCCGATGCCCGGCATGCTGCGCGAATTCCTCACAGTTCAGATCCAGACCGATGACGGCATCGAAGGCATCGGCGTGACCACGTTCGGCGGCAAGATCGTGCGCACGCTAAAATCGGCGCTGGAGGAGTTCGGCGAGCTTATCAAGGGCGAAGACCCGCTGCGGACCGAGCAGGTAACGGCCAAGCTTCGCGCCGCGTCGGCGCCTTGCGGCCCCGGCGGGGTGGCGGCCTTGGCCATATCGGCGATCGACATCGCGCTGTGGGACATCCGCGGCAAGGCGTTCGGCGTTCCGTTGGCGCGGCTGCTTGGCGGCTTGCGTGACCGCGTACCGGCCTATGCCAGCGGCGCGCTCACGCGTACCACGCCGCCCGGCAAACTGGAGCGCGCCGCGGCCGCGCTGGTCGAGAAGGGCTACAGCCAGATCAAAACCCAGATGGCGGTGGATGGCTTAAACGCCGCGCAGGAGGTCGAGCGTATCCGCCTTGTCCGCGGTGCCGTCGGCCCGAACACCAACTTGATGGTGGATATCAATCAGCGCTGGAGCGTGCACGAGGCGATTTCGATCGGCCACCAGATCGAGGACCTGCATCTGGGCTGGCTGGAGGACCCCACCCGATGCGACGACTATCAAGGCCTGGCCGAGATCGCCCGCGCCTTGGCGACGCCCATCTGCGCCGGCGAATATCTCTACGGCATCGAGCCGCATCGCCAGACGATGATGCATCACGCCGTCGACATCGTCATGATCGATTTGCTGCGCGCCGGCGGCGTGACGCAATGGATGAAGATCGCCGGCATGGCGGAAGCGTTCAACAGACCGGTGGCTAGTCACCTGCTGCCGGAAATCCATGTGCATCTCATCGCCGCCGTGCCGAACGGGCTTGTCGTCGAATACATGCCGTGGACCTGGCGCCTGTTCGACAATCCGCCGATGCCGGAAAAAGGCGAGATGAAGGTGCCAACGGCCGCCGGATTAGGCCTGAGTTTTGCGCCCGATCTGTTCGACAAATACGGCATTGCCTAGCGCTCTCTCGGCGCACTGCTGCAAAGCGGCTTGAATTGGTCGTTGCCGGAGAGCACAAGTGAGATTGAAAAATCAAAAGCATGGCGGGGAGGAACGGGTGAAGCATATATTTCAAGCGGCGAAAGTTGCAGCCGTGCTCGCGGGCGTTGCGCTTATTGCGGCGCATGTTCGGCCAGCGCAGGCGCAAGATTTCTCCAACAAGCCGATCCGCATCATCGTCGGCCTGGTCGCTGGCGGCGCCACCGATGTGACCGCGCGGCTGATTGCCCAGAAGCTGACCGACAGCCTACACACCAATGTCTATGTCGAGAACAAGCCGGGCGCCGCATTCGAGCCGGCGTTGCGCGAGCTAACCGGCTCGCCACCGGACGGCCATACGCTGTTCATGATCTCGGCGAGCGTGGTCGTCACCCAGCCGTTCCACAAGGATTATCCGTTCGATCTCGCCAAGATGACGCCGGTGACCGAAGTGTCGAGCGGGCCGTTCATCCTGGTGTCGCGCAAGACGGCGCCATTCAAGACCGTCAACGATCTGGTGGCTTACGGCAAGGCGAACCCGGGCAAGCTCACTTTCGGTTCCGGCGGCGGCGCCGGCAGTTCGCTCTATCTCGCCGCCGAACTGCTGCGGCTGCGCTCCGGCATCTCCATCGTCAACGTGCCGTACAAGGGCGCGGCGGCCTCGCTTACCGATCTGCTCGGCAGCCACATCGACGCGATGTTCGACGCCATGCCGGTCGAGGTCGGCCAGGTGAAAGGCGGCAACGTCGTCGGCCTCGCCGTGACCAGCGCCAAGCGCTCGGAGGCGCTGCCGGACGTGCCGACCATGGCCGAGTCCGGCTACAAGGATTTCGTGGTGGACAATTACTTCGGCCTGCTCGCCGCGCCCGGCACACCGCCGGCTATCGCCAAGAAGCTGCGCGACGAAGTCGCCAAAGCCGTGGCGGTGCCCGAACTTGTCGCGGAATTTAAAAAGCAGGGCATGGCGCCGGTCGGCAGCGAGCCGGAAGAATTCGGCAAACTGATCAAGTCCGAGCTGGCGCTCTGGACCAAGGTCATCCAGGACGCCGGCATCAAGCCGCAATAGCTCAAAACCGGCGGCTAAGACCGCCCTACGCGCGCCCCGCGCAAAGGAGCCATCGATGAGTCGTGGACCTTGGATCAATCACTTCGGCGACAATTTTCTCTGGTCGAACGCGGTCCTGATCCTCAAGGGCATGGCGCCCTATGGCGTCGTTTCGCTCGAGGAGATCGACCGCGCCTGCGAGAAACTGCGCCCGCGCTGGAACGAAGCCGACCGCGGCAAGGCCTGGTTCGAGGAATGGCGCGCGCTGGGCGATGAAATCGAAAAGCGCGGCGACGCCGCGCTCGCCAAGGGCCACAAAATCACCGCCGGCGACTACTACCTGCGCGCCGGCATCTATCACTACAATGCCGAGCGCTTCATCGTGCCCGGTCCGGAGAAAAAAGCGCAGTGCGCGCTTGCTTATAAAGTCTGGCACCAGGGCATCCGGCTGCGCCAGCCGAATGTCGAGTTTGTCGAGGTGCCCTATGAAGGCACGACGCTGCCGGCGCTGTTCATGAAGGCGCCCGGCGACGACGCCAAGCCGACCGTGGTCGTGGTCAACGGCATGGACAACGCCAAGGAGATGAGCATCTTCTTCTGCGGGCTTGAATTCGCCCGGCGCGGCTACAACACGTTGTGCATCGACGGCCCCGGCATGGGCGAGATGCGGCGCATGCGCGACATGCCGGGCCGCTACGACTACGAGGTTCCGGGCTCAGCTGCGCTCGACTATCTGCTCAAGCGGCCGGAGGTCGACGGCAAGCGCGTCGCCATCATGGGCTACAGCTTCGGCGGCTATTACTCCTCACGCATCGCCGCTTTCGAGAAACGCTACGCCGCCTGCATCGCGCTATCGGCGCTGCACTGGGACCTCGCCGCCTGGCAGCAAAAGATCAAGGACGCCAACCGCAACGCGCCCGGCTCGGTGGCGCAGTCGAACTTCCAATGGCGCTGGGTCGCCGGCGCCAAGGACGAGGACGAAGGCATCGAGATCGCCAGGAAGTTCTCGCTCAAGGACGTGGCCAAGAACATCACATGCCCCTTCCTCGTCACGCACGCCGGCAACGACCGCGTGGTGCCGGTCGAGAACGCGCAGAAGCTCTATGACGCGGTCGGCTCGAAGAACAAGACGATCAAGATCTTCACCACGGAGGAGGGCGGCGCCGAGCACGCCCATGTCGACAATCGCCAGGTCGGCATCGATTTTGCCGCCGATTGGCTCGCGGACAATATGTAGGCGGTATCACCGCGCCGGCTGGTCGATGCGCTTTTTGTGGCCGGGCTTGATCTTGCCCTCGAGCGCGTCGCGCATCCAGTCGGCCACCTGCGGATAGAAATCCGGCAGCCGGCTGCCGAAGGTGTGGGTCTCGTCCTCGTAGACCCATAATTCCTTCGGGCCGCCGAGCAGTTCGAACATGCGCTCGCCGTCCTCCAGCGGGCACAACTCGTCGAACTCGCCCATCGCCAGCAGCGTCGGGCATTTGACCTTGCCGGCGATCGGCTCGAGCGTCATCTGCGCCGCCATGGCGTCGAATTGATCCTCGTCATGGATGTTCGACATGTACATGTAGTTGGCGCGATAGGCGGGCTTCGAGTGCTTGAAGATCGTGTCCTTCTGCAAAAACACGCCCATGGCGCCGACCAGCGCCTTGACCCGCGGGTCATAAGCCGCGACGCGCGGACCCCAGTAGCTGCCCATGCTCCAGCCGTAGATGCCGACTTTGCCGGCGTCGAGTGCGGGAATCGTTTCGATGAAGTCGATCGCGGCCTTGCCGGCGCGTTCGAAGTTGTCGAGCGTGACCCAGGTCTCGCGCGTATTGCTCTCGCCCTGGCCGGGACCGTCGATGGTGAGCGTCGCCATGCCGCGGCGGCGGAAGTGGTTGTGATAGGGGCTCGGCATGTATTCCTTGATCGTGTCCATGCCGGGAATGACCAGCACGCAGGGCGTTTTCCCTTTGGCGCCGGGCACGGTCTGCAGGATGCCGGGAATGGTCTTGCCGTTCTCGAAGGGAATTTCGACGCGGCGGACGACGGCTTCGTCGAACAGTTCGGTGAAGCGCGTGTAGCAATGGATCATGCGCTTATAGAGTTCGAGCTTGCGCGGCGTGTTGGCGTGCAGCACGCCGCAGGGCGGCCCGTAATAGAGCGCGGCGCGATAGTAGAACTCAGCCGCGCTCTCGCGATGGCCCTTCGCTTCGGCCTCTTCGGCGAGCTTCTGCTCCTGCTCGGCGGTGCGCACCCACTGCTTGACCACGGCGGCCGGGTGTTTGATGCGCTCGGTGGTGCGGCGTACGTCGGCGGGCCGGAAGCCCCATTCGACGAACATCACGGAGCGGAAGCCGAAAACGTCGAGGACCTTGTAGAATTCCTCGTTGACCCATTTTTGCGCGCGCCGGCTGCGGTCTTCCAAGCTACTGCCCTTTCAGTCCGGCGGCCTGAATGAAGGCGCCCCAGTTCTTGATGTCGCTGGCAACGCGCGCGCCCAATTCGGGCCCGCCGGCGTATTCCGGCGCGATGTCGAGCGACTTCAGCCGCTCCTTGAGCTGGGGTTCTTGCAACGCGGCTTGGATGCCCTTCTGCAGCTTCGCCGTCACGTCAGCCGGCAGGTTCTTCGGCCCGAACACCGCGAACCAGAACCGCAGATCGACGTCGGCATGCTTGATGCCCGATTCCTCCAGCGTCGGCACATCCGGCAGCGCCGGCGAGCGCGTCTTGCCGGTGACCGCGAGACACTTGATCCGCTTGGTGTCCACCAGAGGCTTCGCCACCTGACTGGACGGCAAAGTGAGGTCGACATGCCCGGCGATCAGGTCGGCCATGGCCGGTCCGCCGCCGCGGTAGGGCACGTCGATGGCGTCGATCTTGGCGCCGTCGCGCACCACGTCCCAGACCAGTTGCGACACCGACGTCACGCCGGCCGATGCAAAGGTCAGCTTTTTGGAAGACGAATGGGAGAGCGCGATCAGTTCCTTCATATTATTGGCCGGTACCGTATTGGCTACGCATATTGCCAGCGGCGACGTTGCGGCAAATGCCACCGGCGCAAACTCCGTGCTCGGGTCGAATTGCGGCTTGATATCCTTGAAACCCGGGCGGATCACGAGAGCGTTTTCGGCCATCATCAGCGTGTAGCCGTCCGGACTGGAAGTAGCGACGGTTCGCCAGCCGATATAACCGCTGGCGCCGGCGACGTTTTCGACGAAGACCGTCTGCCCGAGTTCCTTGCTCAGCGGACCGGAAAAGATGCGGGCAAATGTATCGGTGGCGCCGCCCGGCCCGAAGCCGACGATGAGCCGGATCGAACGATTTGGATAATCGCTCGCAACCTGCGCATTTGAATTGACCGGAATGCCGAGCAGGGAACCGGCGAACAAAATCGACAACAAGCGGCGCATAATGGTCTCCTCCCTTGTGTGACGTTTTTTTTGTAGCGCCGGCAGAGACTACTGCATCGGCGCAGCCTGTGTGTATCAAAAATCTCATCCGGCGAAGACTTAAGTCTTGACCGTGGTGGCTCCCTGTTTTCGTGTCCGAATTCCCTGCGCCGTCGGAATAATTCTATGCCCGGCCAATCGAATTATTTTCCCGACAGCTTGGCCGCGTCGTCGCGTACGCTGGTGTCGGCCAGAGACGCTGGCGGTACCGTTTTCGGGAGCACGCCCGCTTTGAGGAACAGGTTCTGCATCCAGTCAATCCGGTCGAGCGGGATGGCCAAGGTCGGATCGATGAGCTTGTCGGCAATCGCCTCGTCGGTGATCAATTCGGCGCGTTTGTCGTCCGGCTTGGCATGGGTCATTTCGTGGGCAAGCTTGATCGTCTCGTCGCGATGGCTGGCGGCGTATTTGTAAGCATCCATTTCCGCGGCAACGAATTTCACCAGGTCGTCACGGCGTGAGGCCAACACTTTGCTGTTGGTGGCGACGCACAAGCGAATGAATTTCGGGACCGCCGTGCTTCCTTTCGCCAGCACGTGGATCGTCGGCGGCATGATCGCCACGAACTCATCCGACACCACGGCGGCATCGGTGATGCCCGCAACCAGCGACTTGTAGCGGTCGAGATCGGCGCCCTGCGTCGCCAGCTTCACGTCCGAAAACGGAACATTGGCGGCGTCCAGCATGCCGCGAAACAGCAGATCGGGCAGCGAACCGGGCGAGGAAATGGCTACATTCTTGCCCTTGAGATCGGCCAGCGTCTTGATTTCGGCTTTCGCCAGAATGACTTGCGGCACGCCGGGCCAGGTGCAGCCGACGATCTTGACGCCGGTGCCGCGTACGCCGGCGACGATCGATTCCGCCGCGCCCATGTCGACGCTGTCGATCTCGCCGGCGATCAGCGCCTTCATCAGCGTCGCGCCGGCCTTGATCTGAAGCAGTTCGATCTTCAGTCCGTGCTTGGCGGCGAAGCCGCCTTTGTCCACCATGGCGATGAAGCCGGAATTGCTCTTGGCTTCGAGAATACCGTGCTTCCAAACCTTGTCCTGCGCGTGCGCAAGCGAAACGCTGCAAGCGAGCAGAGCGACGGCGACGATTGTTGTTTTTGACCGTGCGAACATGAACGTTCCTCCATTGACGCGTATTGTAATGCGAGTTTGCACCATTCCTAGATGCGAAATTCGGTGCCGCGTTTGTCGCCTTGCGAGACCTTGAGAAAGAGCTGCTCGAGCGTGGGCTTTTTCTTGATCAGACCTTGCTCGTGGGAATAGCCGATCAGCGTGTCGAGGTTATTGCGGTTGTTCTCGGTCAGGCCGTATTGCCACGGATCCGGTCCAAGGATGGCCTCCTGCTCCTCCCAGGCCTCTCGATACCAAGCGAGCGGAACGATGCGCGGGTTCTGCATGCGTTTCATCGCAATCGCTTTGGCTTCGTTGAATGTCTTGTACAGGTTGACGGCGACCCAAGGATGTTGCTCGACCAGCGACTGGCGCAGGCCCATGACGTGCATGATGGGGAAAATGTCGGTCTTTTTGTAATAGGCGATTTCTTCGTCCTTGTACGAAGAGAAAAGACGCGCAACGTGCGCATCCTTGGCGATGAACGGCTTGATCAGGTCGGAATGCAGCACCGCGTCAAGTTCGCCCTGGGCCAACATGGTCTCGACCGACTTTTCGTTCGGCAGCCGCGTGAGCTTGAGGTCTTTGGGCAGCGACACTTCGACGTCGTCTTCGAGCTCGGCGAACCATTCGATCGACTTCAGCGGCACTCCGTATTCGTGTTGCAGGATGCCGCGCATCCAGAGCACCGCGGTGGTCATCAAGGTCTTCACGCCGACCTTGCGGCCGACCAGATCGGCCGGCTTGGCGATGCCCTTCGCCGTGTTGATGAACATGAAGCCGTGACGAAACCGGCGGTGCAGAAAGACCGGGATGGCCCTGAACGGCCAGTCGTTGTCGCGGGCGGCGAGATAGGAAGAACCCGACACTTCGGCGGCGTCGAACTCGCCGTCGCGCAAGAACCGCCAATGACGCGTCGCCGAATCCATATCGGTAAGGATCGTAAGATCGACGCCGTCGACCTCGACCGTGCCGTCGATCAGCGGGCGGACGATTTCGTAATCGCCGCAGGCGAGAGTAAGCGGTAGTTTCTTCGGCATGACGGCGTCCTAAATTGTCCCACGAAATTCTAGTGCCCTGTAGCAACGTCCGCCAGCCGGGCGGGGTCATCGGGCAGGCGGTTGCCGCGCCAGACCACATGCAGGTCCGGCCGCAGCAGCAATAGATCGTAGCCGTAGAACTCGCGCGGCCGCTCGTCCTCGACGTCGAGCACCATCAACGGCGCGCCCCATGCGGCGAAGGCTTTTTCGATTGGGGTTGTATCGGCCTTGGCGTGCGCAAGCCGCAGCAGCGTATAGCCACCGCCGATGCGGTCGTGCAGCGCCGTGCCGTCGTCCAGCCACAGGTGAGGCAAACGCGCGCCCGGCCAGGTCGTCGGCACGTATTTCATGAAGTCGTCCGCGGGGCCGTCGCCTGGCTCCGGCCAGACGATCGGCGAGTCCCGATATCGATATCCAAGCTCGGCGCCGATCATCTCGTTGCTTTTGCGTTGTTCCACATCGGCGATACGCGCCAGATTAGCCCGCGTTTCGGCGCCTTCGGGCGTGTTTTCCCGGATATTCGGCCGGTAGGCCGCGCGCCAGGCCCGCCGCCCGCGCGAGGCTTGCCGCGACGCCTCCACGTTGCGTATCCCGATCTGCCGGCGTTCGATTTCGTACGATGCCAGCAGGCCGCGGCCGCCCCAGCCTTGCAGCGTGGCGGCGAGCTTCCATGAAAGGTCAACGGCGTCGCCGACGCCGCTGTTCATGCCGAGCCCGCCGGTCGGGATCACGAGATGCACGGCATCGCCGGCGAGAAAAATCCGCCCTTGAGAATAGTTGTCCGCCACCAGCAAGTTCTGCCGCCACCGCCCAACGGAGAGCATCTCGTATGTGACCGGCATGGCGACCGTCCGCTCGAACATCGTTTGCATGTCGGCGTCGGTATCGACGACTGTATGCAGCGTGAAGTGGCGGGTCGAATCCTGAACGATCAGGAACGTCGAGTGCGCGTCGGCGACGTGGTAATGGCGGCCCTTGCCGATCGGAATGCGCTCGAACAGGTCGTCGCAGCGGTATAGCGCCTGGCGGAACTGCATCAAGTTGGCTTCGCCCTGCAGCTTGATGCCGAGCTGCTGGCGCACCGTGCTCGCGCCGCCATCGCAGCCGACGAGGTAATTCGCCGCCAGTTCCACGGTCGAGCCGTCGCTCGTCTTGACCCGCGTCCGGACAGAACCGACGTCTTGATCGCAGGATATGAATTCATGGCCGTAGCGCACGTCGACATTGGGCATCCGCTCGGCGACGGATTTGAGCAGCGGCTCGAGCGTATATTGCGAAATGAGCTGATAAGGCTCGCGCGGCAGCGTGCCATCATTGCAGGCCGCGATCTCGACCTGCGCCTGCGCGACCGAAGGGTAGGGAAGATGCAGCAGCGGCGATTCGATCAGGGAGGTGATGATGAACACGTCCATGGGCGCGTCGCGCGGGAACCCCGCGTCGCGAATATTTTTCGCGATGCCCATGCGCCGGTAAATTTCCATGGTGCGAGCGTTGCACCGTTCCATCTTCGGGAGAAATTGTGGCGCTGGCTTTTGCTCAAGCAGAATGCAGCGCACGCCTCGTCGGCCCAGGTCGATTGCGAGCGTCAAGCCGACCGGGCCTGCGCCGACGATAAGGACCTGCGTATCCAATCAAATATTCCGCAACGACTGAGGATCGAAAACGCTATCATCTTGTCCACCGGGGCGGAAGCGGCGTACGTATCAACACGAGTGAACGAACCCGCGCTTCGCGGAACCGAGGCGAATCGAAAATTTTTTTAGACTCTAAACCGGCAACCCTTCGTAACTTTGGTTGAAGGTTGATCCGACGCATTTTGAAAATGCTGAGCGCTATCCGTCGCCGTCTCTCGACCGACATACGGCGTCCGGTTGCGATGCGCGGCAAGCTGGCCAACTTGACCGCGATAAAGAAATATCCAATGCTAAATGAACATATTGTCTACAATGCGGACATCGCAAATTGGCCCATCCAAAGCCTGTTAAACTCGACGTTTCCGGCGCAGCCGACGATCCGGATCGTCCCGCCGTCAAAAGCTTGCGCAAGGCGCTTGCGGTTCTCAATGTCGTTGCCAACGCCGACCACCCGCTGACGGTGGCGAATGTCGCGATCAACGCCGGCATCGCGCGGCCGACCGCATATCGTTTTGTGCAGACGCTTGTTGCGGCGGGATATCTCACGCAAGATCCGGCTGACGCACGGTTGTCGGTAGGATTTGCCGTTCTGCCGCTAGCGTCGAGCCTGCTTGATCGCAACAGGATGCGGGTCGCGGCGCTGCCTCATCTGCAGTCGCTCGCGCAGCAAACCGGTGAGCGCGCCAATCTCGGGATCCTCTATCGCGATCGCGTTATGTATGTCGCAGGCGTCGAAAAGCCGGCGCTGCCCACCATCTATTCACGCTTCGGCAAGAGCGCGCCCGCGCATTGCTCGTCGCTTGGCAAAGCCATTCTGGCGTTCCAGCCGGAGGCGGAGGTTCGCGCGCTTCTAAGCCGCAAACCGCTGGTCGCATTCACGTCGACCACCATCACCGGTCAGGACGCCTTCACGAAGGAGCTCGCAGATACGCGCGCGCGCGGCTACGCGGTCGACCGGGCCGAGCATGCGCTTGGGTCATGCTGCGTCGCCGCTCCGATCTTCGACGCGAACAGCCGGCCGATCGGCGCCATCGGCGTCAGCGGCCGCGATCTCGATCCGCTGATCAAGCACCAGGAACTGGTGCGCCATACCGCCGAAGTCATCTCCCACCACCTGCTGTAAACGAAACTCCACCACAGAAAGCGCAGACCGGAAAAGCCATGGAAAAGCTGATCATTACCGTCGCTTGCGACTCCAGAACCTCGTATCCGATCAATCACTATTGCCCTCCGCAGGAAGATATCGAAGGAGTCGCACAACAATACCTGGACGGTCTGAGCGCCGGCGCCGCCATTGCGCACATTCACGGCATTCGTACCCTCGAAGAGTCGATGCAGGCCGACGGCCGCCAGGTGTCGCGCATGAATCAAGAAGGCTGGAAGCGGCTGAACGACGCGATCCTGTCGAAGAGCAGCCCGGTTATGCAGTTCGGCGTTGCCAGCGCGCGGATCGAAGAAAAAGTGAAACTCATGGGGCTCGGCCCCGACATGATGGCCGTCGCTTTCAACGCGCATGACGAATATTTCAATCCCGATCCGCAGTTCCCGCCCAAGCGCATGATGGCGATTCACCCGGTGGAGGAATTGCTCGCCTATGCGAAGGCCGCCGAACAACACAAGGTGAAGCTTGAAGTCGAATGCTTCCACACCGGCGCGTTCTGGAACCTCGAATTCATCCGCAAGCAGGGCTACCTGCAGAACGCCTACACGACTCTGTTCCTGGGCTGGCCGGGCGGCACTTGGACGCCGCCGACCGAAAAAGCCCTCATCTACATGGTCGACCACCTGCCCAAGAACTGCGTTTGGAACGTGAGCGTCATGAGTCCGCAGAAGCAATGGGACCTGCTCTCGCTTGCTGTGTCGCTTGGGGGGCATGTCCGCGTCGGCTATGAAGACAATCCGTATATGGCGCCGGGCGAACTCGCCAAGAACAATGCCGTTCTGGTCGAGCGGATGGTGAAGATCGCGCAAGGTCTCGGCCGCGATATCGCGACACCGAAAGAAGCGCGTCAGATACTCGGTCTCAAGGCATCTTGAGTGACCGGTTTTGACACGATCATTATCGGCGCCGGCTCGGCTGGCTGCGTTCTGGCCAATCGTTTGTCGGCGCAATCGACGCATTCGGTGCTGCTGATCGAGGCTGGGCGTGATACGGCGCCCGGTCAGGAGCCCGCCGACGTGCTCGATACCTTTGCTTCGTCTTATTACAACAAAGCCTACATGTGGCCGGGCCTAAAAGCGCATTGGCGAACGCGCGAGACGTCGCCGGAAACGACGTTCGACCAAGGCCGCATCATGGGCGGCGGTTCCTCCGTGATGGGGCAGATTGCGCTACGCGGCACGCCGGCCGATTACGACGAATGGGCGGAGTTGGGCGCGGCCGGCTGGGGTTGGAACGACGTCTTACCGTACTTCCGAAAATTGGAAACGGACGGCGATTTTCGAGGCGACCTGCACGGCGATAGCGGTCCGATCCCGATCCGACGTACCCCGCGCGAGCAATGGCCGCCACTGTCGCGGGCCGTCGAGCAATACGCGCGCGAGGGGCGGACGCCTCACATCGCCGACATGAACGGCGATTTCCGTGACGGCATTGGCTCGCTGCCAATGAGCAACACGCCGGTACGCCGCGGCTCGACCGCAATGAGCTACCTCGATGCCGGCGTTCGCGCCCGCAAAAATCTGACGATCATGACCGGCGCAACGGTCACTGGGTTCCTCTTCGACGGGCGGCGCGTCAGCGGCGTCTCGGCGGTTGCCGATGGTGCCAGCCGGGAATTCCATGGCGTCGAAATTGTGCTGTGCGCCGGCGCCATCCATTCGCCGGCCTTTCTGTTGCGCGCCGGGATCGGACCCGCGGCGGAGCTGCGCGCGCTCGGGATGGACGTCGTCGCCGATGCGCGCGGCGTAGGCCGCAATCTGCAGAACCATCCGCTGCTCTTCCTCGCCGCCCATTTGCGCCGCGGGGCGCGGCAGCAAAAGGCACTGCGCCCGCATCCGATGACTTGCTTGCGATACTCGTCCGGGATGCCGGCGACGCCACCGAGCGACATGTATATCGCGGCGCACAGCAAGACATCGTGGAGTGCGCTCGGCCAGCAAATCGCCACGTTCAACGCCACCATCTTCAAGCCGGCGTCGCGCGGGCGAATCACGCTAGCCTCGCCTGATTCGGCGCGGCGGCCGCGTATCGAGTTCAATTTCGTCGGCGAGGAAATCGATCTGCTTCGCCTGATGGACGGCTTCCGCCGCATCGTCGCGCTGGTGTCCAGCGATCCGGTGCGGGCGCTTTACACGACCGTGTTCCCGGTGCGGTTCACCGACCGGATCCGGCAGCTCAATCAACTCACCCGCGCAAATGCGATAAAGGCGGCGATCATCGCCGGCACGCTCGATGCCGTTCCGGCGCTGGCCGATTTTGTTTTTGGCCGGCTGACGGATCGCCGCGTCGACTTGGCTGAACTGGTCAACGACAAGGCCGCACTCGCGGAGTACACCCGAAACAATGTAGCGGGCACGTTCCACGTGTGCGGCACCTGCCGTATGGGGCGGGCGGGCGATCCGGACGCCGTCGTCGACAATAGTGGCCGCCTTCGCGGCGTCGGAGGCTTGCGGGTGGTCGACGCGTCGATCATGCCGGCGATACCGCGCGGCAACACCAATATTCCCACCATCATGCTCGCCGAAAAAATCGCCGCCGGCATGTGCGGCGAGCGTACGAGCGGCGTTGCGAACAAGGCTTTGTAGTTCGGAGTAGCGATGACCGCGCCTCAAACGATTGATTCCCACACCCATATTCTCACCGAAGAAGCAATGCGGCTTCTCGGCAAGCAGTCGCCCAAGGTGGCGCCGTTGCTGAAGGGCCGCGGCACCGCGCAGGCCACGCTCGAGATCGACGGCAAGGTGATGCAGGATCCCATGCCGAGCGAAATATGGGACGTCGATCTGCGCCTGCGCGATATGGACGCCAATGACGTGGACGTACAGCTGTTATCGCCGACCGTTTTCACATTTTTCTACGGTCAGGAACCGGCGCTGGCGCTGGCCTGCGCCGCCATCCAGAACGAAGAGATAGCCGCCGTCGTCAAGCGGAAGCCCGATCGCTTCATTGGTTTGGGAAGCGTGCCGCTACAAGCGCCGGAGCAGGCGGCCGGCGAGTTGCGCCGTTCGATGACAAAGCTTGGCCTGCGCGGCGCCATGATCGGCACAAACGTCAACGGCCGCAATCTCGACGATCCTACGCTCGATCCTTTCTGGACGGCGGCGGAAGAGCTAGGCGCCTTTCTGTTTATCCATCCGCATGGCGGCATCTTCGGTGAGCGGCTTGGCTCTTATTACATGAAGAATTTCGTCGGGCTTCCGTTCGATACGACGATCGCGGCCGCCTGTCTGGTGTTCGGCGGCGTGCTGGAACGCCACTCGCGACTGAAAATCTGCCTGTCGCATGGCGGCGGCTTCGTGCCTTACCAAGCCGGCCGGTTTCAGCACGCTTACGACGTCCGCCCGGAAGCCAAAGTAAATCTTCCGAACGGCCCGGGCGCCTCGCTAGGCCGGCTCTACTACGACACGATCCTACATTCGAAATCGGCGCTCGAGTTCCTTGTTAGCGAAGCCGGGGCCGATCGTGTGCTGCTGGGCAGCGACTATCCGTTCGACATGGGAAACCAGGATTGCGTCGCCCGCGTATGCGCTGCATCGATCGATCCCGCCTCGCGTGACCTGATCCTCGGCGGCTATGCGAAAAGCTTGTTCGGCGAACCTGCGAGGAACTCGCATGCTTGATCGTCCGCTCGGCACGACGGATGTTCGCGTGTCGGCGCTCGGGCTCGGCTGCAATAATTTTGGCGTGCGCACCGATCTGCCGGCGGCGCGCAACATCGTTGCCGCAGCGCTCGATGTCGGCATCACCTTCTTCGATACTGCCGACGTTTACGGATTGCGCGGCGGTTCCGAGACGATACTCGGTGAGGTACTCGGCACCCGGCGCAAAGACGTCTTTCTTGTCAGCAAGTTCGGCGTCGCCATGGATGACGAAGGCCGGCTCAAAGGCGGCTCGGCCCGCTATGTCGCGAGTGCGGTCGAGGCGAGCCTCAAGCGGCTGAAGACCGATTGGATCGATCTTTATTATTACCACCGGCCTGATCCTGCGACGCCGATCGAGGAGACGCTGCGCGCGCTCGATGCGCTGATCGCGCAGGGCAAGGTACGCTACATCGGCTGTTCCAATATGTCCGCGGCGCAACTCGCGGAGTCACAACGCATCGCACGGGAGAACGGCTTGAACCGATTCATCGTGGCGCAGGATCAATACAGCTTGCTGTCACGGCAGATCGAAGCCGACCTCATTCCGGCGATGCAGGCACAGCGGTTGGCGCTGATCCCGTATTTCCCGCTGGCTAGCGGCATGTTGACGGGAAAATACGCAAGTAACGCGCCAATCTCGCCGGGTTCGCGCATGTCCCATAAGCGCTACGCCGATCGTTTCCTGAACGACGATAATTTTCGCATCGTCGAGAAACTGCGTGCGTTTTGCGCCGAGCGCAACCGTTCGCTCATCGAATTGGCCTTTGGCTGGCTATTGTCAAAGCGCTTCGTCGGCTGCGTGATCGCGGGGGCGAGCGCACCGGAGCAGGTTCATCAGAACGCGGCGGCGATCGGCTGGCGGCTCAATGCCGCCGAAATGGCGGAAGTCAATCGCCTCACGGCCAAACAGGGGGAACTGTAAAAGTAAAATCAGGCCACGTCGGCCAAAAGTCGTCGTTCAAGGCGTCACAACAAAATCAAGCAGGCAACAATTGAAGGAGGAATATCTATGTCAATCGTCTCTGCGGCGCTGAGCGGGCTGCGAAGCACCCGACTCATAACGGCATGTCTCGCCATCGCGGCACTCGCCACCGCTTCACCGAATTGCGCGCGTGCCGAATATCCCGATCACCCGGTCACGATCGTCGCTTGTTTCCCGGCCGGCGGCGGCACCGATCTTGCTGCGCGCATGATCCACGTCGAGCTTGGCAAGGCGCTCGGTCAGCCGGTGATTATCGAAAACCGCGGCGGCGCCGGCGGCTCGATCGGCACCGGCGTGGTCGCTCGCGCGAAGCCCGACGGCTATACGCTCTTGGCCTGTTCGAGCGCATTCGTGGTCAATCCGAGCCTTTATGAAAAGGTCCCTTACGATCCGTTCAAGGATTTCACGCCGATCATGGTGATCGGCGCTTCACCGAACGTGTTTGTCGTGCCGGCGCAATCCAAGATTCAGTCGATGAAAGAGCTGATCGCGCAGGCGAAAGCCAATCCCGGCAAAATGAACTGGACGAGTCCCGGCGTCGGCACCACTCCGCAACTCGCCGGCGAACTGCTGAAAATCAAGGCCGGGCTCGACATCCAGCATATCCCTTATGCCGGCGCCGGCCCGGCCAATACCGCCGTGCTGGGCGGCCTGGTTGACTTTTATGCGGCCAATTACGGATCCCTCACAGGCCTGTTGAACAGCGGCAAAGTGCGGCCGATCGCCGTGACGTCGAAGACGCGCTGGCCCGATCTGCCGAACGTGCCCACGCTCGATGAGATCGGCATCAAGGACGCGGAGTCCGACACCTTTCAGGGCCTGTTTGCCCCGGCGGGAACGCCGAAGCCCGTCATCGACCGGCTCGCCAAGGAAGTCGGCAAGATCCTGGCGGACCCCGAGATAAAGGCCAAATACGTCAAGCTCGGCCTGCCGGTGGTGGCCGAAGGTCCTGAGGCATTCAAGACTCGGATCGCCCGCGAAGTGCCGATGTACAAAGAGGTCGTCGACAAGGCCGGGTTGAAGATCAAAAATAAATAATTCGGCCTGCGGCCGCCCGCTTGTCTTGAAGCGGGCGGTCTAGCTCCCCGCTATTTCGACGATGCGGCTGGTCTTGGCCGACTGCACTGCGGCGTCGAATACCGCCATGCCGTGCAGAACGTCATCGATGCCGACCGGGTAGGCGCGCTTATCACGTATGCAACGGGCGAATTCGATCAGCTCGGCGTTGAGCATGTTGAATCCGCTGTAGTCGACGATCTGGTCCGGCGGCGCGAGCACCGGGCCGGTCGGCGCCTGTTGCGAAATCGGCACGAAGCGGAAATGTTGCAGGGCGGCGCCGTGAACTTCCGCCAGGCCCATGGAGCCATAGGCGCTGAAGCTGAAATTCGTGGCGGTCGCGACCGAGCAGAAAATGGTGCCGGTGACGCCACCGGCAAACCGCATCAGAACGGTCGTGGTGTCATCGGACGGGCCGTCGCCGTGGCGCGCGGTTACGCATTGGACGTCACGCACGTGCCCGCCGAATTCGATCATCAGGTCGAGCGAGTGCAAACCGACCGCGGTCATCGCCCCCGCCGGCGCCTCGTCCGGATCGGCCCGCCAGTTATCCGGCGCAATAAAGGTCGACGTGCTGGTCGTATGCTGCGCCACCAGGCCAACAATCTTTCCGAGCCGGCCGTCCTGCAGCCGTTGCCGCAGTTCACCGAAGGACGGATGGAAACGGCGGCAATATCCGACGGCCAGCACGATGCCGGCTTGGCGCGCCGTTTCGACCGCAGCAAGCGCGCTCGCGTGATCGAGCGTGATCGGCTTTTCCACCAGAACGTGCTTCCCGGCCGCCGCGGCTTGCTTGATCTGCTCGGCATGCTGGCTGTGCGGAGTTGCAAGCACGACGGCAACGATATCGGGATCGGACAGGATCGCTTCGAAGTCGTCGACCAAACGGATGCCTTTGGTGCGGCAGAATTCCTCCGCCTTGGCGCGCGTACGGGTATGGCCGACAACAAAACGAATGTCGTCGGTGTTGTCCTGCACCGAGTTCACCAGCGAGCGTCCCCAACGCCCCAATCCAAGGATGGCTGCGCGAATCATGTCGTCATTTTTTGCAGGGGTGGCATCACGGCATGGAAATGCTAACGTGATGTAGCGCCCACTACAACTTTTTTGCAACTATCCGGAAATGCAATGTCCATGAATGCCGCCATTATCGGCGTTGGCCAGTCGGCCTATGTGCGGCGTCCGCAATCCGGACAATCAACCCACACCTTCATTCGTGACGCAGTCGTCGCCGCGTTGCAGGATGCGGAAGTCGATGCAGGCGATATCCAGGGCATGGCGGTGACCTCGTTCTCCATCGCGCCGGATACCGCCGTCGACCTCGCCTGGCGTCTCGGCCTGTCGTTGCGCTGGCTGCTGCAGGATACCAACGGCGGTTCGTCGGCGATGAATATGCTGGGACATGCTTTGCGCGGGGTCGAGACCGGTGCGGCTTCGCCGATTCTGGTGGTAGCCGGTGACGCCACCGGCCTTGGCGGTTACGCCAAGATCGCCGCGAATTACAACATCGCGACGCGCGAACATCTCGCGCCTCTCGGCCACGGCGGTCCCAATGGGGTCTATTCGCTGGTGACCACGCGTCAGATGAACAAATACGGCCTGACGAAATCCGACTACGGCCACATGGCGATCGCGCAACGCGCTTGGGCGGCGAAGAACCCGTTCGCGGTTTACCGCACCCCGTTGACCATGGAGGAATACCTGGCAGCGCCGATGGTGGCCGATCCGCTGACCCGCTACGACTGCGTTCCCGTCGTCGCTGGCGCGCAGGCAATTGTTATCGCGCATCCCGACCGCTGCCCGCGCGGCCGCGCCCCGGTGCGAGTGCGCGCCATCCGCAACAGTTTCAATTACGACAACCAGGAGGGCGATGGGCTGCAGACCGGCATCAGCACCTTTGCCGACGAGCTGTGGCAAGCGGCCGGTGCACGCCCGGCCGATATCGACGTCGCCAGTATCTACGACGATTATCCGGCCATGGTGCTAGCGCAGCTCAACGATCTCGGCATGATCCCGGATCATGATCTCGCGACTTTTGCCCACCGCGAGATCGGCGAGCGCCGCGTTCCCATCAATACCTGGGGCGGCATGATGTCGGCTGGACAGCCCGGCGGTCCGGCGGGCGGGCTCAACGGCATTTCCGAAGCGGTGCTGCAACTTCAGCATCGCGCCGGCGAGCGTCAGGTCAAAGGCGCCCGCCGCGCGGTCACCACCGGCTACGGCATGACGCTGTATCGCTACGGCGGCACGGCCGCGGCGGCCATCTTGGAGCGCATGGAATGAGTACCGGCGTTGGCATCTGGCGCTGCAAGGCCTGCGGTATTGGCTATTTTCCCGAGCGGCTGCTCTGTTCGCGCTGCCATACGCACGACTTCGTGGCGGACCGCGTAACCGAAGGTGTGATCGAGGAAATTACCGTCATCCGCCATGTGCTTGGCCAGACCGATTGGCAGCCGCGCCGTCTGGCCAATGTGCGCACCGTCAACGGCCCGCGCATTACCGTCGGCCTGCGCGACGAGTTCAGGACCGGGGACGGTGATCACGCTGTTCGAAGAAGGAACGGCGCCATTCGGCGCCGCCAAGCCCGCGCCGTAAATTTCGTTATTCCGCCGCTTGCGGCGTCGGTCTCGGCGCATTGCGCGTCACGCCGGCGGCGATGAATTGCGCAATCGCGTCGGGCGAATAACCGAGTTGACGCAGAATTTCTTCGGAATGCTCGCCTAACATGGGTGCGCAACGTTCGATTGCCGGGCCATCGTGGTCGAGTAAAATCGGGTTGCGCACCGCGCGCATCCGGCCGAGGCGGGGATGTTCGACATCTTTCACAATGCCGCGTTCGATCATATGCGGGTCATCGAAAACTTCTTTGAAATTGTTGACGCACGCGCAGGGCACGCCGGCCGACATCAAGGCCGCTTCGATCTCCTTCGAATTCCACGCGCACACAGCGGGCTCGACCACGGCTAGAAGGGCATCTTCGTTGGCTTTTCGGCTGGCATAGGAGACGTAGCGCGGATCTTCGATGTGCGCTTGCAGACCGAGCACCGTCATGAGGTTCTTGAACAACTGATCGTTGGGCGTGCCGATCGCGAGATAGCGGCCGTCCTTGCATTCAAACAGCTGATAGGGCGCGTTGAGACGATGGCGGTTGCCGAGCGGCTGCGGGACCTTGCCGGTCTCGAGATAGTCGGCCGCCTCCCAGGCCGCGGCTGCGATCGCGGTTTCCACCAGCGATACGTCGGCCACATAGCCTTCGCCGGTGCGGCCGGCGCCAATCAAGCCGGACAAGGTCGCATAGGCGGCAAACAGGGCGCCGAACACGTCGGCCGACTGTACGCCCGGCCGCACCGGCATTTTGCCGGGTTCGCCACTCACCGACAGCACACCGGAGAACGCCTCGATGATCAAGTTGACGCCGGCGCGGCGGCGATAGGGCCCGCTCTGGCCGAAGCCTGAGACGGACGTGTAGACGATGCGCGGATTGACGGCCTTCACCTGCGCGCCACCGAGCCCGAGCTTTTCCAGCGCGCCGGGGCGCGAGGCCTCGACAAAGGCGTCCGACTGCGTCGCGAGCTTGAGCAGAATTTGTGTCGCTTCCGGTCGCTTGAGATCGAGCACGAGGCTGCGTTTGTTGCGGTTGAGCGCGACGAAACTCACACTTTCGCCATTGCGGATCGGCGGCGTCGCGCGGCTCATGTCGCCTTTCGGCGGCTCGACCTTGATGACGTCGGCTCCCATGTCGGCGAGCAGCGTTCCGCACAGCGGACCGGCGATGAAGTTCGCTAGCTCGATAACCTTGATGCCGGCGAGCGGCTTTGCCATTGGCGTTTCCTTGCGCGCGCGAATTGCGAGTGATGTCGTAACTATATCGACATGCGGCGCACCCACGCAACGTGTCCGCAATGTGAACACGGCTCGCGCATGCGCCTTGCTCCACACCAGTCAAAGTGTTTCACTCGACGTGCCGTCGAACTCCGGTGAACCGGAGAATTTAGAATTGGTTGGGGTAAATCAGTCATGTCGAAGCGAGTGTGTGCGTGGTTGTTGGGCGCCGCCGTTGCCGCGGTAACGGTGCTATCGCTTGGCAGCGGCCCCGCGCGCGCCGAATGGCCGGATCGCACGATCACGATCATCGCGCACTTTGCGCCCGGCGGCTCGAACGACTTGCTCGCGCGCCTGATCGCGAGCGAACTCGGGCCGGTGCTCAAGCAGAACGTGATCGTCGAAAATCGTCCCGGCGCCAACGGCAATATCGGTCTGACATATGCGGCACATGCCGCTCCGGATGGCTACACGCTGGTTGTCGCCTCCGGTGTCGTGGAGATCAATCCGAGCATCCGCAAGTCGGGCTATGAGATGAAAGACTTTGCGCCGGTCGCTTATCTCGGCGCATCGCCCAACGTCATTCTTACGCGGCCGGCATCCGGTATCGCGACGGTCAAGGAGCTGATCGCCAAGGCGAAAGCCGAACCCGGCAAAATCACCTATTCCAGCCCAGGCGTGGGCAGCGTTTCACAGCTCGCGGTCGAACTGCTGGAACTGCGTACCGACACTAAACTCATCCATGTCCCATTTCAGGGCGCAGCACCGGCCGCGCAGGCGGCGATGGCCGGTACGACGGATGTCGGCTCCGTCAACATCGCCGGGCTTATCGGATTTATCCAATCGGGCAAGCTCAAGGCGCTGGTGCAGACCGGCGAGAAGCGTTGGCCCGATCTGCCGGATGTGCCGACAATGCAGGAGGCCGGCATCCCCAACGCCGTGGTAGAAACGTCGCAAATGCTGCTGGCACCCGCCGGCACGCCGCAGCCGATCATCGACCGCCTCGCCAAAGAAGTCAGCGCGATCTTGAACAAACCCGACGTGCGCGAGCGCATGCTGAAGGCGAGCTTCGCGGTGCAATACGAAGATCCCGCCCAGTTGGGCGCACGTATCGCGCGCGAGGTGCCGATGTGGAAGGAATTGGTCGAGCGCGCCGGTGTCAAGATCAATTGAATGTCATGCAGCGGCCCGACCTGCGTGCAGAGCCTGCGGTAAAGTAATTCCTCCGTCGGTTTGCGCTAGATCAAGGCCCGTCCCCGGCGAGGCGGCTAACCTATAAGTCGAAAAAGGATTCTTGCGTGGGGGGATGTTATGTCCAACACGTATGACGCAGACTACCGCTGGCGAAATATGTGCGAGATGCTCGATCGGCTAGGCTTGGACGCAGCAACGCTCGCCCATGGACGCCTAGCGAGCGACCTTCGCTCCGCGGTCAGCACGTGTCAGTCCTGCAAAGCGGATCAAGTCTGCCAAGAGTGGTTGATGCGCGCGCCGGAGTCTATCGATAATTCGCCGGCGTTTTGCCCCAATGCGGAACTTTTTGCGTCCGTGCGCGATTTGATCGATCGCGGCGTCGACGATGGGCAACAAGCCTGACCGCGAATGCCGCGATCTGCACTGCTGCGCGTAACCCGCTCCAAACTCAAGCAACTTCAAGGAGTTAATTTCGCGGCCCCGCCAATGAACTGGCGCGGCCCGGCGTCGAATTGCGGCAAATCAATACAGCTCTGGTCGCGCGGCCGTATGAAATATCGAGAAATGCCGCAGCTCGGGGATTTCGTCGATGTTCCAAATCCGCATCCATGGACGTGGCGGCCAAGGTGTCGTCACGGCAGCGGCGGTCCTCTCGGTCGCGGCGTTCCTCGAGGACAGGCATGCGCAAGCTTTTCCAAGTTTCGGCTCCGAGCGCATGGGCGCCCCCGTGGTCTCGTTCTGTCGCATCGATACCAAGGAAATCCGGCTGCGTGAGCCGATTAACGCGCCCGACGCCTTGATCGTCCAGGACGTGACGCTGTTCAAGGCGATCGACGTATTCCAGGGCCTCAAGGAGAGTGGCTACCTTCTGGTCAATACCAACCAAAGCTTCGCCGATCTCCATCTTGCCCCGATCGTTGCCAAGCTCCCGGCGGGCCACGCCGTCACGGTCCCGGCGACCGAACTCGCGCTCAAACACATCGGCCGGCCGGTGCCGAACGCCGCTTTGCTCGGCGCCTTCGCGGCGCTGACCGGGATAGTTCGCCTCGATTCGGTCGCCAAGGCCATCCGTGAGGAATTTCCCGGCAAGATTGGCGACGCCAATGTTGCTGCTGCCACTGAGGCCCACGATGCCGTCATCGCCCGCGTCAAGTCGGCGGCGTGAGGAAGATCGCATGCTGAAGCAAGTCGAAGGTTCCCACGCCACCGCCGAGGCCATTGCCTTGTGCCGCCCCGAGGTCATCTGCGCCTATCCGATCACGCCGCAGACCCATATCGTCGAAGGGCTCGGCGAGATGGTGAAGACAGGCGACCTGAAAAATTGCGAATTCATCAACGTCGAATCGGAATTCGCGGCGCTCTCGGTTGCCATCGGCGCGTCGGCGGCCGGCGCGCGCGCCTACACCGCAACCGCGAGCCAGGGCCTCTTGTTCATGGCCGAGGCGGTCTACAACGCCTCCGGCCTTGGCCTGCCGATCGTGATGACGCTCGGCAATCGCGCCATCGGCGCGCCGATCAATATCTGGAACGATCACTCCGACGCGATGTCGATGCGCGACGCCGGCTGGCTGCAACTGTTCGCGGAATCCAATCAAGATTCGATCGACCTGCACATCCAGGCCTTCCGGCTGGCCGAGGAACTGTCGATGCCGGTCATGGTCTGCGTCGACGGCTTTATCCTCACCCACGCGGTCGAGCGCGTCGACATGCCGATGCAGGCCGACGTCGATGCCTATCTGCCGCCATATGAACCGGTGCAGGTGCTCGACCCCAAGGATCCGATTTCCATCGGCGCCATGGTAGGTCCGGACGCTTTCACCGAAGTTCGTTTCCTGCAGCACTACAAACAGACTTTGGCATTGCGGCTGATTCCCGAGTTCGCCGCCGAATTCCAGACCCGATTCGGACGCGATACCGGCGGCCTATTGCGCACCTATCGCGCCGACGATGCGGAAATGCTGGTGGTGGCCATGGGTTCGATCAACGGCACCATCAAGGATACCATCGATGAAATGCGCGCCGACGGCTTCAGCATCGGTCTGGTAACCATCGTGTCATTCCGGCCGTTCCCGACCGAGGCATTGCGGAGGTTGCTGGCCGGCAGAAAGCACGTCGTCGTTATCGAAAAGAGCTTTGCGGTCGGCATGGGCGGCCAGCTCGCCAATAATGTCGATTTGGCTTTGCGCAATACACCGGCAGCACCCCAGGTCCATTCGGTGGTTGCCGGGCTGGGCGGCCGCGCGATCACGCGGGCGTCCTTGCATCGCGTCTTCCGCCGCGCCATGGCGCAGCCCTGGGAGGGCGCGCATTTCCTCGACCTCAATGAAGAGATCATCGGCAAAGAGTTGCACCACGTACGCAAAGTGCGCCGCTCCGGGCCGACGGCCGAAAACCTGCTGCGCCGGCTCGACCAAGCCGCGCAGGCTACGGCCGCAGAGTGAAGGCACGACGGATGACCGATCAAACAGTAACCGCTACCCAAAAGCTCCGCTTCTACCAGAAGGGCACCTTCACCGTCGGCAACCGGCTGGTGCCGGACGCCGAGCGATCGGTACAGGCGTCGATCGATCGCTCGAACGCTCTGACCTGCGGGCATCGCGCTTGCCAGGGATGCGGCGAGGCGCTCGGCGCGCGTTACGCCATGGATGTGGCCATGCGCGCCACCGGTGGCAACCTGATCGCGGTCAACGCGACCGGCTGCCTGGAAGTTTTCACCACCCCTTATCCGGAAACTTCGTGGCAAATGCCGTGGCTGCATTCGCTGTTCGGCAATGCCGCAGCGGTCGCCACCGGCGTGGCCGCGGCGATGCGAGTAAAGGGCCGCCCGGAAGTGCGCGCGATCGCGCAAGGCGGCGATGGCGGCACCACCGACATCGGTTTCGGCTGCCTGTCCGGAATGTTCGAGCGCAACGATGACGTCCTCTACATCTGCTATGACAACGAAGGCTATATGAACACCGGCGTGCAGCGCTCCTCGGCGACGCCGCCGACGGCGCGCACGGCGACGACGCCGGCCATGGGCCCGGAGCCCGGCAACGTCTTCGGCACCGGCAAGAATTTACCGCGGATCGCCGTTGCCCACGGCATTCCCTATGTCGCGACCGCGACCGTCGCCGACCTGCACGACCTCGAGCGCAAGGTGATGAAGGCGATGGGGATTCACGGCGCGCGCTATATCCACATTCATGTGCCGTGCCCGCTCGGCTGGGGCTCGGCCTCGCACGACACCATCCGCCTGGCGCGGCTGGCCGTCGAATGCGGACTGTTCCCGGTTTTCGAAGCCGAGCATGGCGCCGTCACCAACAGCCGAAAGATTCGCCGTCCGGTTCCGGTCAGCGAGTATCTCAAGCCGCAGCGGCGTTTCGCACATTTGTTTAAGGATGCCGCCGGTGCGCAGCGGGTGGCGCACCTGCAAGCCATCGCCGACCATAACATCGTCGAATACAAGCTGCTCGAGCAAGTGGAGGACGCGTGATGAAACACCCGTTCGCCATCACGCTCGATAGTGGCAGCAGCCTCGCTAATCTCACCGGCTCTTGGCGCACCATGCGTCCGGTCTATGTCGACCGCTTGCCGCCGTGCAATCACGCCTGTCCGGCCGGCGAGAATATTCAGGCTTGGCTCTACCACGCCGAATCGGGCGACTACGAAAGTGCCTGGCGCGTGCTTACACAAGACAACCCGCTGCCCGCTGTGATGGGGCGAGTCTGCTACCACCCTTGCGAGAGCGCCTGCAATCGCGCGCAGGTCGACGAGGCCGTCGGCATCAATTCGGTCGAACGCTTCCTCGGCGACGAGGCGATCAAGCGCGGCTGGCAATTCACCCCACCGGAAAAGGAAACCGGCAAGCGCGTGCTGGTGGTCGGCGCCGGGCCGTCCGGTCTTTCGGCGGCCTATCATCTGCGCCGCATGGGCCATGCCGTTGCGATCTACGATGCCGGGCCGGCGGCCGGCGGGATGATGCGTTTTGGTATTCCCAAATATCGCTTGCCGCGCGACGTGCTCGACGCGGAGGTGAAGCGGATTCTCGATCTTGGCGTCGAACTCAAGCTCAATGCCAAGGTCGATAATATTCTCGAAACGATGAAGGCCGGCCGGTTCGACGCGGCATTCCTTGCCGTCGGCGCCCATATCGGCAAGCGCTCGTTCATTCCCGCCGGTTCCGCCTCGAAGATCCTCGACGCCGTCACGATGCTTCGCTCGATGGAAGGCGAGGACAAGCCGCTGCTCGGCCGCCGCGTCGTGGTCTACGGCGGCGGCAACACCGCGATCGATGCCGCGCGCACCGCCAAGCGCATGGGCGCGACCGAAGCGATCATCGTCTACCGACGTACCCGAGAGAAGATGCCCGCGCACGACTTCGAGGTCGAGGAGGCGCTGGAAGAAGGCATCATGATGAAGTGGCTCTCGACCATTAAACGCGTGGACGAGGGCGTGCTCACGGTCGAGAAGATGCAGCTCGACGACAAGGGCTTCCCGCAGCCGACCGGCGAATTCGAAACGCTGGAAGCCGACTCGCTGGTGCTCGCGCTCGGCCAGGACGTCGATCTGTCGCTGCTCGACGGCGTCCCCGGATTGGAGATCAGGGACGGCACGGTGCAGGTCGCCCAAAACATGATGACCGGTCATGAAGGCATCTTCGCCGGCGGCGACATGGTTCCGTCCGAACGCACGGTCACGGTCGCGGTCGGCCACGGCAAAAAGGCGGCGCGCCATATTGACGCTTGGCTGCGTGGCGACGCCTACGCGCCGGCGGAAAAGCATGAACTGGCAAGCTTCGACAAGCTCAACGCCTGGTATTACGCCGACGCGCCGAAAACGGTGCGGCCGATGCTGGAGGGCGCGCGCCGGCAAAGTACCTTCGAGGAAGTGCAGGGCGGGCTCGACGAGACCAATGCGCTCTACGAGGGGAGACGTTGCCTATCGTGCGGCAATTGCTTCGAGTGCGACAACTGCTACGGCGTCTGTCCGGACAACGCGGTCATCAAGCTCGGTCCCGGCAATCGCTTCCGGTTCAATTACGATTACTGCAAAGGCTGCTCGCTGTGCGCCACCGAATGTCCCTGCGGCGCCATCAAGATGGTGCCGGAAACGGTCTGATCGCCCATATCAATAGGCGTTGTCGCCCGCGTTGAAGTCGCTATGCTGCCCGCGGCCCGCCAATTGCGGGCGTCCGGAAACACGACATGACGCAAGTGGCGCGCGGCTACCGCGATCTTCACCAACATCTCCATGTCTTGCAGCAACGGGGCCTGCTCCGCACCATCGACCGGCCGATCGACAAGGATTCCGAATTGCACCCGCTGGTGCGCTGGCAGTTCGTCGGCGGCATGGACGAGGCGGAGCGCAAGGCCTTCCTGTTCACCAACATCACCGACGGGCGCGGGCGCAAATACGACATGCCCGTCGTGGTCGGCGCCATCGCCGCCAATCCGGAGATCTACAGTATCGGCATGGACGCCAAGGTCGCGGACATCCAGGCCAAATGGGATCACGCCATCGCCAATCCGATCGAGCCGCGGCTCGTCAACGAGGCGGTTTGCCACGAAGTCGTGATCGAGGGCGAAGGCGCTGCAAGGCGAAGGGCACGGTCTCGACCGGCTGCCGATCCCGGTGTCGACGCCGGGCTTCGACAGCGCGCCGACGCTAACCGCGACCAATGTCATCACCCGCGATCCCGAGACCGGCATCCAGAACATGGGCACCTACCGCGCGGCGCTGAAAGCGCCGGACCGGCTGGTGGTGCGCATGGCGACGCGCGTCGGCGGCGCCGGCGGCTACCAGCATTACCTCAAGTATCAAAAGCGCGGCGAACCGATGCCCTGCGCCATCGTGCTCGGCTGCCCGCCTTATGTGGCGTTCATGGGTCCGCAGAAGCTGCCGATCGGCGTCGATGAATTCACCGTTGCCGGCGGCCTTGCCGGCGAGCCGATCAACGTCGTGCGCGCGCGCACCGTCGATCTGCTGGTGCCGGCCGAATCCGAGATTGTGATCGAAGGGCTGATCGACACCGTCTGGCTGGAGCCGGAAGCGCCGTTCGGCGAATTGCACGGCCACGTCGCGCTGGAAGAATTCAACATGCCGATGCAGGTGACCGCGATCACCCATCGCAAGAAGCCGATCATTCCGTCCTACATCAGCCAGGTGGCGCCGAGCGAATCGAGCGTGATCAAGCGCGTCGCCTACGAGCCGCTGTTCCTCTCGCATCTGCGCAACACGCTCGGCATCCGCGGCGTTAAGCGCGTTACTCTGCACGAGCCGCTGACCGGCCTGCTGCGCGTCACCATCATTACGCTGGAGAAGGGCACGTCGCGGACGGAAATCTGGCGCGCGCTGCACGGCGCCGCATTCTTCAAAGGCGATTGCGGAAAGATCTGCATCGCGGTCAATGACGACATCTCCGCCGACAATGCCGATGCGCTGCTTTGGGCGATGGCCTACCGCATGAACCCGGTCGAGGACGTGCAGATCGTGCCGCATCGCGGCCAGGGCCATGGACCCAAGCGCGAGCACGATCAGGAAGAGGATTTCGACGCTACTAATGGACGCGACCATGAAGGGCGACATGCCGCCGCTGGCACTGCCGAAGCAGGAATACATGGAGCGCGCCAAGACGATCTGGCACGAACTCGGCTTCGAACCGCTGCGCCCGCAGCCGCCCTGGTTCGGCTATTCGCTCGGCGACTGGCTGCCGCAATGGGACGAGGCCGCCAAGCGCGCCGCGCTCGGCCGCTATCTCGAAAACGGCCTGATCAGCGCCAAACGGAAGCGAAAGGGTCTCAAGCCGGAAACCAAATTCCGGCCGGACCAAGACGGCTCGAACGGCAAAGGTTAAGCGTATGGCTGCACAGGAAGAATTGTCGTTCACGTATTTTCCGGAAAACTACCGCTGGTCGCACGGTCTGCTGATCGGGCTGAACATGGCGCCCTGGGGCGGCGCCGAAATCGGCGAGGTCAACCGCGTCGGGCTCCGGCTCAAAAAAGTTGTCGGCGACGACGACGCCTGGTTCCGCGAATGGGCGCGCGAGGCGCGCTCCGTCGAGGACCGCGGCCGCGAACGCATCGCCGAAGGCCATGCGGTGAGCGGCGCGCAATATCTCCGGCGCGCCAGCGCCTATTATCATGTGGGCGAGCGCTTTCTTCAGCCCAAGAGCAGAGAAGGCAACGACGCCTATATGCGCGGCGTCGATTGTTTCCGCGACGCGGCGAAATACATCAAGCGGCCGCGCCTGGAGCACGTCGAAATTCCCTATGGCGACACCAGCCTGCCGGCAATCTATGTGCATGCCGAGCCGGCCAACCGCGGCGGCAAGGTGCCGGCCATGGTGTTCTTCGACGGCCTCGATGTCACAAAGGAGATTCAATATTTCAAGGGCGTCGCCGATCTGGTTTCGCGCGGCATCGCCTGCCTGATTGTCGACGGCCCGGGCAACGGCGAAAGTATCCGGTTTCGCAATCTCTATCTGCGGCATGACACCGAACACTATGCAACGCCGGTTTTCGACTATCTGGCCGCCCGGCCCGAAGTCGATCCCAAGCGCATCGGCGTCATGGCGATCAGCTTAGGGGGTTATTATGCGCCGCGCGCGGCGGCATTCGAGCCGCGATACGCGTGCTGTATCGCCTGGGGCGCGCAGTGGGACTACCAGAAAATATGGCGCGATCGCTTCGAGCGGCTGGCGAAAGCGGATACGCCGTCGCTCTCGGTCGCTTCGCAGCACATCGCCTGGGTGCTCAACGCCAGTTCGCAGGACGACGCGCTCAGGCGCCTCGAGCCGTTCAAACTCGACGGCGTCGTGCAGAAAATAACCTGTCCGTTTCTGATGTTGCACGGCGAGGGCGACGAACAAATCCCGCTGGTGGAAGCGCAGAAGTGCTTCGACGCCGTCGGCACAAAGCAGAAGACCTTCAAGCTATTCACGCGTGAAGAAGGCGGCTATCACCACTGCCAGATCGACAACCAGAGCATCTGCTCGGCCTATATGTGGGATTGGCTCGAACAGGTGCTGCAGCCGGCGAAATAACGCCGGCTGCAGGACTGCGCGTTACTGATTGGCGTGGATGTCGTTGTCCTTGATCACCTTGCCCCAGCGGGCGATCTCGCTCCTGAGGAATTTTTCGCCCGCGGCCGGGGTGCGCATGTCCTTCGGGAACGCCTCGACACCGGTGTCGGTCCACATCTTGACCACGTCCGGATCGTCGGCGACGTCGTTGACCGCCGCATTCAATGTCTTGATCACCGCCTCCGGCGTTTTGGACGGGGCAAACAGTCCCTGCCAGTAGTAAATGGCGAACTGCGGCCCGAGCAGATCGGCCATGCTGTCGGCGGTCGGGAATTCCGGCATCTTGCCCTTCTGCGTGACGGCGTAGGCTTTGAGCTTGCCGGCCTTGACCAGCGGCATCATCTGCTGCGGCGTGCCGATCATGAAATCGACGTGGTCGCCGAGGACGTCAGTCACCGCCGGCGCGCCGCCGCGATAGGGGACCTCGTCGAACTTTAGTTTGGTCTCCTGCGCGAATAGCCGCGACGTGAGATGCCCGGTGGTGCCGAATCCCGGCAGCGCCTCTTTTAAGCGCTCCTTCTTCATCAGTGCCATGAGATCCTTGAACGAGTTCGGCGCGAGACCCGGGCGCCCGACCCAAACCAGCGGATTACGGTTGATCATGATTACCGTCTTGAAGTCCTTGAGCGTGTCGAACGGCAAGCTCTTGAACAGCGTCGGGTTCGCGGAAATCTGCAGATTGTGCAGCAGCAGCGTGTAGCCGTCGGGCTCCGCTTTGGCGACTTTGTTGGAGGCGACGATCGTGCTGCCGCCGGTGACGTTCTCGACGATGAAATTCTGCCCGAACTTCTTCGATAGTTTTTCCGCGACCACGCGCGCGAGCTGGTCGGTGGGGCCGCCGGCCGGGTAGGGCACGACGATGGTGACGTTGCGGTCCGGATAGGCCGCGGCGGCCGGGCCGGCAAAAACCAACAAGCCAAGCACGCTTAAGACAACGGCAGCAAAGCGTCTCATGTGGAATCCTCCCTGTTGTGATCTTTTGAAAGGAAGTCTAGCCCTCGGGAATGACCGGCAACAAGAGGTAAGGCTGCTTGCCTACGGCAAAGTGCAGCGTATTGCGCCCGCCGAAAATCTTGGAGTTTCGGTCCTCGGGGTCGATATGCAGGAACGGCCCGGTGCCCTTCATCGGGTAGGGCGCGTTAGGGAGCGCCGCGTCGCGGCCGTCCACTTCATAATCCTTGCCCCGCACGGTGAGCGCAAGCCGGTAGCCGGGCGGCACCGCGATGCTGGTCGGCCAGATCTCGACGTCGAGTTCGACCGGCTCGCCCGGCTTGAGCGGCGATTCCTCGTCGTGTGTGTGCCAGGGCCGATAGGGCCGCGACATATTCGGGTCGAGCTTGCGTTGCGAGGCGCGCAGCCAGCCGAGCCCCACCGGCGTACGCGGGTCGTTGGAGCCGATGAAGGTGATCTCCTTGCCCGCCGGGTCGAATAGCCGCAGCGCCAGGAAGAGGTCCGCGTCGGTGGTGTCCGATGACAACCACAACTTGGCTGCGACCGGGCCGGTGATCTCCAGGCTTTTCGTCAGCGGCGGTGTGCTGAAGGTAATGCCGTCGCCGGTCGTCTCATAGCTCAGTGTGGTCCCGGCCCGGGGTTCGTCGGGGCCGAGGCTTTGGCCGTCCGGCTGCAGGAAGTATTTCGTCCATTGCGTGCGTGCGAGCGGCCATTCGTTCTCGGCCCGCAGCACGAATTTTTCACCCGGGTGACGGATATTGAGTGCGACGCGCGGCTGCTTGCTCCAGCCGGTGTCCTCGCCCTTGAGGAAGTGGCCGAAGAAACGCTTCTGCAAAGCTTCGCCGTATTCACTGTAGAAATGCGTGAAGTGCGTGTCGCCGTGCACCTCCAGCCATTTCTGAGCAGAGCCGGCGCGAAGCCAGCCTTCAAAATTTCCGCGCGTATGCAGGCCGACGCCGCCCCAGTTCCCGGCCGACAGCAGGGGCGCCTCAATCTGTGCGAAATCGGCGGTGCGTGCCGCGTAGTAGTCATCGCGCAGCGGCCGGCGCTTTGCTTCGGCCGGAGTGTCGGCGCGAGCCTTGGCGAGCTCCTCGCTCGGTAGTGTATCAGGTCCCGCGACGAGTTCTCCCGTGACGACGCTCTTGGCGCCGCGGGAGCCTACGCCATGCTGCACGCTCGCCACCTGGCGCGGATGCCAACTGTTGAGAAAATCGCACAGGATTCCGCCGTGGCGGGCGAGTTCACGGTAATAGTCGGACGAGCCTTCCCATATGCATAACGCGGCGAGGTGCGGCGGTCTGAGTGCGCCCGCGTTCCACTGGTTCATGGCGTAATAGGAGATACCGTTGATGCCGATCTTGCCGTTGCTCCAGCCTTGCGTGCCGGCCCATTCGACGCATTCGTAAATATCCTTAGCCTCGCGCGCCGACCATACGTCGAGATCGCCCGGTGAACGGCCGGCACCACGCGAATCGACGCGCACGCAGGCATAGCCGTCCGGCACCCATTTCTCCGGGTCGACCAGCTCCCAATTCTGATACTTGTTGCTAGAGCCTTGCAGGACATTGGGCGCCGATCTGGTCACGCGCGACCACTGGCTCTTGTAACCTTCCTGGAACGAAAGTCCTTTGGCATAGGGACCGTAACTCAGGATGACCGGAAATTTCCCGTTGCCGATCGGGCGATACACGTCCGCACGCAAGACGACGCCGTCGTCCATGGTAATGGGTGCGTCCCAATCAATCTGCATGTTGTCGCGGATCTCACTTTTTGCTGCGGTCATAAGGCACCAATTTCAGAGAGGGGGATTTTGCGCGGAGTGACGAAAACGGAAGTCATGGCGGGAGCGGACCGCCTTGTGGCCGGTGACGCTTCACCGCATCGGGATTGGTGGAATCGGCGCCCATATAGACGCCCCGTTCCCATTTTCTTTTCAGAGGGTCGGAGACTTTCAGAGTCATCTTTCCGATGTTCTGGATTTCGATCTCCACCGTCTCGCCGTCCTGCAACGCGCCGAGGCCTTCGTGGTTGGTGCCGCAGGCGATGAGATCGCCTGAGTTCATGGTCATCACTGTGGTGGCAAATTCGATAAGTTCCGGAACGCGATGCTCCATGTCGTCGGTATTGTAGTTGTGGCGCAATTGCCCATTATTCCAAAATCTCACGATCAGATCGTTCGGATCTTCGATTTCGTCCGCGGTAGTAATACAAGGGCCGATCGGCGCGAAAGTGTCAAAAGATTTGCCCAACCAGCTCGTCAGCGGGCTCGCCGGCCAAGTCTTGCGGCCTTGCTCGCGCGCCGACACGTCGATCATCGCGGTATAGCCGAACACCACGCGTTTCCAGTCCTTCGCCTTGACCATTTTAGCGGGCCCCTTGATCACCAGCGCGAGTTCGGCTTCGTGCATGAACATCCACGGCACGGTGAACTCCGGCAGCACGATCGTGTCGCCCGGCCCGACGACGGCGTCGGGATTTTTCATGAACATATTGAGCGGGCGCGGCTCGCGCTGCGCATGTTCCCAATAATTGGCGATGCAGGCGAGAATTTTGCCCGGCCGCGGCAGAGGCGGATGAAGCCGCAGTGTATCGAGCGGCGCGGCGGAGTCTTCGTGGGCGATCTTTTCCAGTGTCGGTTGCAGGCGCTCGAACTCGTCGATAATGCCCTGCATGGTTAGCTGTGGCGTGTAGCTTTTCTTCACCGCCGCCGAGATGTCAACAATTCCATGTCGAGTGAGCACGCCAGGCGTTATTTCGGCGCCTGGCGTGGTCTGGAACAGCACCAGCTTCACGAATTCCTCCCCGGTGAAGGCGGCTCATGGGCACGGCTCGGCCGCCTCGTTAAGCATTTCTTTACCATCAATTAACGGCAAAAAAAGTCGGGCAGGGAATAATCCACGCCGGCCGATAGGGGTAACCGGATTTATGTTCAAAATGCTCTTCTCCCTCAGCTTCAAGCGTGCTTCCTCGCTGGTTATGGTGGTAGGGCTTGCCTCTTTCGCGCTCGTTTTCGGTGCGCTCACTGCTTTTGCCCCTGACTGGGCCGCCGCGGTCATCTCCAACGCGTCCGCGAAGGCGCTTACTGCCGTTGCCGCCGTGGTGGTCGCCCAGTTTGCGGTGAGCCTGATGGGTGTCATGCTCACCCGGCGGCAAATCACGGAAGTAGAACAAGTGCGCACGGCCATCGACAGCATGGCGCAAGGGCTGTGCATGTTCGACGCTGCGGAGCGGTTGGTCGTCTGCAACGCGCAATATTACAAAATGTACGAGTTGACGCCGACTGACGTTCAGCCGGGATCGACGCTGTCCGAGGTGTTGGCGAAGCGTGTCGCCAAGGGCACGTTCTCCCGTGATCCGCAAGAATACCGGAAGGAGTTTTTGACCGCGGTCGGCCTCGGTCGCACCATAGTGCACGAGGTCAAGTCTAAAGGCGGGCATCTCTTGCTGGTCACGAATCATCCGATGAGGGGCGGCGGCTGGATCGGCACGCACGAGGACATCACCGAGCGGCGGCAGGCCGAGCAGCAACGCGCGACCATGCAGCACCAGGAAGAGCGTCGCGCCGTGATCGAAAACGCGATTTCGACGTTTCGCGAGCGGGTTGAAAATCTCCTGCGAACTGTGGCCGACAGCGCGGGTGAAATGCGCGTGACAGCGGCGAGCCTATTTAACGCGTCCGGACACACGTCGAAACGCGCCGAAAGCGCGGTGCAGACGTCGAACGAAGCCTCAACCAACGTCGAAACCGCGGCGGTTGCCGCAGACGAATTGTCGAGTTCGATCGCAGAGATCGGACGCCGGCTCAACCAGACCACCGAAGTGGTGCGGGTCGCAGCCAATGAAGCGCAAGTGACCAATCAGGATATCGGCGCGCTGGCACAGGGTGCGCGCAAGATCGGCGATGTCACCAAGCTGATCCGTAGTATCGCCGGGCAAACGAATTTGCTGGCGCTCAACGCTACCATCGAAGCGGCGCGCGCCGGCGAAGCGGGCCGCGGCTTCGCCGTTGTCGCGTCCGAGGTGAAGTCGCTCGCCGTGCAGACGGCCAAGGCGACCGAGGATATTTCTAGCCAGATCTTGGAAGTGCAGAACTCGACCGACAAAGCGGTGGAGGCGATCGGACGGATCGCTCACCGCATGCGGGAAATCGACGAGTTTACGTCCGCCGTCGCGGCGTCGGTGCAGCAGCAGAGCGCGGCCACCAGCGAGATTTCGCAAAACGTGACCAGCGCCGCCGGCGGCGCCAAGTTGATCGTCTCGGTCTTGAGCGAAGTGGCCGGCGCCACAACCGAAACTCAAGAGTTGGCGCAGACCGTGCTCGCCGCGTCGGAATCGGTGGAAAGAACGGCGGCCAATTTGCGCAGCGAAGTCGAAGGCTTCCTCACCAAAGTGGCGGTCTAGCCGCGGCTAGGCCGCCTTCTGCAATAGCGCCAACAGTCCGGCGAGCAGCGCTGTCGGGCTAGGCGGGCAGCCGGGAATGGTGAGATCGACCGGCACCACATCCTTAACGCCGCCAGCGACCGCATAGCTGGCGGCGAACAGCCCGCCGTCGGCGGCGCAGCCGCCTACCGCGATCACCCATTTCGGATCGGGCGTGGCGTTGTAAGTGCGCAGCAAGGCCTCACGCATGTTTTTCGTGACCGGGCCGGTCACCATCAGAACGTCGGCGTGACGCGGCGAGGCGACGAAATGAAAGCCGAAACGCTCGAGATCGTAAAACGCGTTATTCAGCGCATGGATTTCCAACTCGCAGCCGTTGCAGGAACCGGCATCGATCTGCCGGATCGACAGCGAGCGCCCGAGCTTGGCGCGCGCGGCGCGATTGACGCTTTGCGCCAGCTCGGCGAGGCCGGCCGCGTCGGGCTTGGGCGCCGGCTCGGTGAGCGGACGTTGGGTAAAGCTTTCGAACAGAGCCCTGCGCATTAGAGATCGTGCCCCGAGTAAGAGCAGTTGAACGACTTGTTGCAGATCGGGAAGTCGGCGACGATATTGCCTTCGATCGCGGTTTCCAATAACGGCCATTGGAACCAGGACGCATCGCGCACATGGCAGCGCTCGACCCGCCCCTTGCCGTCGAGCCGCAGCCAGACCAGCACGTCGCCGCGGAAAGCCTCCGTGAGACCGAGGCCTTCGCAGACTTCTCCCTTGGGTTCGACGTCCGTCCGAATTGTTCCGGCCGGCAGGCGTTGGAGAATCTGGTCAATCAGCGCCAGGCTCTGCTCGACTTCGCGAATACGGATCCATACGCGCGCATTGACGTCGCCGGCGGTAAGCACCGGCACTTCGAATGCGAGTTCATCATAGGGTGCGTAGCCGGGCGTGCGGCGCGCATCGAAGCCGCGTCCCGAGGCGCGCCCGATATAGCCGCCGGCGCCAAACTGGCGGGCGTACGCGGGCCGCAACACGCCGGTGCTCACCGTGCGATCCTGCAGCGAGGCGGTGTTGTCGTAGAGTTCAATCAAGCGCGGGAAACCGCGGCGGATTTCGGTAAGCAAAGCCTGCATCTGCGCGGCGCCTTCGGCCGCGATATCGCGGGCGACACCTCCCGGCACGATTGCGTCCATCATCAGTCGATGACCGAAGCAAGCTTCCGCTGCGCGCAATATACGCTCGCGCAGGATGCCGCATTGCGCATGCATCATCGCGAACGAAGCGTCGTTGCAGATAGCGCCAATATCGCCAAAGTGATTGGCCAGCCGCTCGATTTCCGCCATCAGCGCGCGTAGGTAGGCCGCGCGCGGTGGCGCGGTCAGATGCAACGCGGCCTCGGCGGCCCTCGCAAACGCAAAGGCATAGGCGACCGTGCTGTCACCCGATGTGCGGGTCGCTAGTTTCGCCGCATCGTCGAGAGTAGCGCCGGTCATCAGCGACTCGATGCCCTTGTGCACATAGCCGAGCCGTTGCTCGAGGCGCACCACATGTTCGCCGTTGGCCGTGAAGCGAAAGTGTCCCGGTTCGATGATGCCGGCATGCACGGGACCAACCGGAATCTGGTGCAGGCCTTCGCCTTCGGTGGGGAGGAAAGTGTAGGGAGTTCGTTGCCCGCCATCCCACACGCCGTGATCGAGCCAGGGTCGCGCGTCGGGCGAACCCACGGCGTCAAGCTTAAACAAATCGCGTATCGCGCGTTCCAGCCGCAGCGCTGGCGCATGCTTGGCGCCGACGCTGGGATATTTTCCATCCGTGCAGGCGTAAGTCAGCACCGCGATATTGCCGGCGCTTTCGTCCAGCAGCGCCATGTGCACGTTTGGCGCGTCGCCCCACAGGCCGAGCAATGTCACGCTACCGCCGGCCAGGCGGTCGATCGCCTCGCCCCAGTCTTGCTCGTTCACCACGGTGCGTGTCGGGTTCATTGGCACTATCCCAGCAACCGGGCAACGTTCTGGAAGCCACTGACCAGCGCCGGCGGCATGTAGATGCCCGCCGTGAATACAATGGCGAGATGAGCAAACATCGGCACGTAGGACGCTTGCGCCGGCGCGGTCGGGCCGCGCGGCTCGCCGAATGCAATCGTGTTGAGCCTGAGGAACAAGCCGCCCAGGCCTACCAGGATTCCGAAAACCAGGATGATCACCAGCCACGGCTCGCGCGCGAACGTCGAACTCACCACCAAAAATTCGCTCATGAAAATGCCGAGCGGCGGCAGTCCGGCGATGGCGACCACGCCGAGCACCAGCCCCCAGCCGAGCACAGGGTTGCTCACCGTCAGCCCGCTTATGTCGGCGATCTTCTGCGTGCCTTTAACCTGGGAGATGTGCCCGACCGCATAGAAGATTGCCGACTTGGTCAGCGAATGCATGGTCATGTGCAACAGCCCGGCGAAGTTGGCGAGCGGGCCGCCCATGCCGAAGGCGAACACGATGATGCCCATGTGTTCGATCGAGGAATAGGCGAACATGCGTTTGATGTCGCGCCGCCGATACAGCATGAAGGCGGCGAACACGCAGGAGATCAGCCCCATGGTCACCATGAGCGGGCCGGGCGCGATCGCCGCCGGGTTGAGCGCCAGCAGCATCTTGAAGCGCAGCAGCGCATAGAGCGCGACGTTGAGCAGCAGGCCGGACAGCACGGCCGAGATCGGCGTCGGGCCTTCCGCGTGCGCATCGGGCAGCCATGCGTGTAGCGGGGCGAGACCGACTTTGGTGCCGTAGCCGAGCAGCAGGAACACGAAGGCGACATTGAGCAAAGCGGGATCGAACTTTGCCGCGTGGGTGACCAGGACGGTCCACACCATGGCGTAGAGACCTTCGCCGATCACCGGCTTTGCCGCCATGTAAACGAGAATGGTGCCGAACAGCGCCAGCGCGATGCCGACGCTGCCGAGGATGAAATATTTCCAGGCCGCCTCCAGCGCCTCGTGCGTGCGGTAGATGCCGACCATCAGCACGGTGGTGAGGGTCGCCATCTCGATCGCCACCCACATCAGGCCGATATTGTTGGCCACCAGCGCGAGGTTCATGCCGAACATCATCACCTGGTACATCGAGTGGTAGAAGCGCACATAGGTTAGCTTCAGGCGGCCGATCTCGATCTCGTGCTCGATGTAGCTTGCGCTGAATACGCTGGTGGTGAAGCTGACGAACGTGGTCAGCACGATGAAGACCTTGTTGAGATCATCCACCAAAAGATAAGGGCCGGAAACCGGCTCGACGATGAACAGCGACACGGCCGTCGCAAACGTAAGGAATGTCGCCACAACATTGAGCCGCGCGGTCAAACGGTAACCGGGCAGCGCGGCGAGCAGGACCGCAGCTACGGCCGGTATCAGCAGAACGCCGGTGAGCGCGTCAAATATCATTGGCGCTCTCCGCGAAATTTATCGAGCGCTTGCACGTCGACGGTGTCGAAGCGCTCACGGATTCGGAACAGGAAGATACCGATCACGATGAAGGCGATCAGTACCGAAAAGGCTACGGAAATCTCGACCACCAGCGGCATGCCCTTGGCGCCGGTCGCCGCCAGCACCAGGCCGTTTTCCAACGACATGAATCCGATCACCTGGCTCACCGCGTTGCGGCGCGTTACCATCATCAGCAGGCCGAGCAGCACCACCGACAACGCGAACGCCAGATCCTCGCGCGCCAGCGGATCGGCCTCCGCGGTCACCCGCAGCATCACCACCATGGAAAGCGCGACCAACCCCATGCCGAGCAGCATCGCCGGGCCGACGCCGACGACTGTCTCGATCTCGCGATGGATGCCGAGCTTCACGATGATCCGGTGCAGCGCTACCGGAATTACGATGGCCTTGAAGACCAGCGCGATCATCGCGGTCAGATAAAGGTGCGGCGCATCCTGGACAAAGGCCTGCCAAGCGACCGAGGCCGCCAGGATGAAGGCATGCAAAGCAAAGGTATTCAGCAGCGCATAGAGCCGGTCCTGGTAGAGTTGCATGAAACTAACAAGCACCAGCGAGCCGGCCAGCATATGGGCGATGTCGAAGCTGAGGCTGTGCATGTCTAAAGGCTCCGCGACACGAACAGCAGCAGGGTGGCGAGGAGACCTAGCATCAGCGCCGCGCCCAGGAAGGCCGGCACCCGGAACACGCGCATTTTGGCGATGGCCGTCTCGAACACCGCCAGCAGAAATCCGCCGATCGCGAGCTTCACCACATAGGCTGCAAGGCCAATTGCAATCCCCGGCGCGCTCGCATCGGGTCCGGCAATGCCCCAGGGCGCGAACAGGCAACCGATCACCGAGATATAAAGCAGCAACTTAAGCTCGGACGACAGGTCGATCAGCGCGAGATGACGGCCGGAATATTCCAAAACCATCGCCTCATGCACCATGGTGAGTTCGAGATGCGTGGCCGGATTGTCGATCGGGATGCGCGCATTCTCGGCGATCGCCACCATGATGAGCGCGAGCAGCCCCAGACCAAGCGACACCCGCAAGCCCTCTTCGCCTGTCACCATATAGGCGGCTATGGTCGAGAGTTGCGTGGAGCCCGCGATCAGCGCGAGCGTGAACACGATCATCAACATCGCCGGTTCCGCGAGCGAGGCGATCATCACCTCGCGGCTCGAGCCGATGCCGCCGAAACTGGTGCCGACGTCGAGGCCGGCCAAAGCCAGGAAGAAACGCGCGCTGCCGAGCAGCGCGATGATGGCGATGAGATCCGCCGACCAGGAAAATAGCAAGCCGCTGCGGAAGGTCGGCACCAGCGAAGCTGCCACCCAAATGCCGGCGAAGATGATGTAGGGAATAACACGGAACAACCATGACGCGCTCTCCGCCAGCACCACGTCCTTGCGCATCAGCCGGATCAGGTCGCGATAGGGTTGCAGCAGCGGCGGACCCTGCCGCCGCAAAAGCCGTGATTTCACCTTGCGTACGAAGCCGGTGAGCAGCGGGCTGAGCAGCAGCACCAGCAGCATCTCCGCGCCTTGCATGGCGAAATCGTGGATCAAGGCCATATCGCGAGCACCAGCAGGAGGAGCACCAAGGCGGTGAACACCAGAGTGAGGTAACTGCGGATTGTGAGAAATTGCAGAACATTGAGCCGGTCGGCCGCGTATCCGATGAAGCTGGCGATCGGCGCATAAGCGGCGTCCCAGATCAGGTCGTGCAGTTCGACCGTCAAGCGTGCTGGCGCCATGGAGCCGGGCGGCGGCATCTCGCCGATCTCGCGCGCATGGAACACGGTCGCGCCGTAGACGCGGCGGATCGGCTGGGCAAAGCTCGACGCGGTATACTGTGTTGCCGTGCTCGGGTCGGGATAGCCGCAGTCCCAGGCCGGCGCGCGCCTGAGCTTGGCAGAGGCTAGCCGGTGAATGGCAAAGGCCGCGATCGAGCCGGATAGCAAGACAAAGATGAATACCAGCAGCCCGTTATAGGAGCTGCGGCTTTCGGCGATCGGCACGATCGAAAGCCAATGCACGCCTGCCTGATGTGGCATGCTGACACCGACCAGACTATTGGTGACTGGGGCGAGCGCATCGATGAAGAAGCCCGGGAGAATTCCGGCAACAAGGCAAAGCGCCGCTAAAAAATACATAGCGGCGAGAGAATTGCTGTCGGTCTCTTGCGCATTCGCCGCGGCCGCCGTGCGGGCGCGGCCGAGGAAACTCACGCCGAAGGCTTTGACGAAGCAGGCGGCCGCCAGTGCCGCCGACAGCGCCAGCAGCGCGCCGACCGCTGGCACCAGGAATTTCAGGCCCCATGCCGGCAATTGCGGGCTGAGCAGAATGGCCTGGAATGTGAGCCATTCGGAAACAAAGCCGTTGAGCGGCGGCAGTGCCGAGATTGCAACGCAGCCAACCAGGAACACGAAAGCGGTCTGCGGCATGCGGTGGATCAGCCCGCCGAGGTGCTCCATGTCGCGTTCGCCGGTGGCATTGAGCACCGCGCCGGCGCCGAAGAACAGCAGGCTCTTGAAGACCGAGTGGTTGAACACGTGGAACAGCGCGGCGGTGAGTGCGAGCGCGGCGGCCAGTGGCATGGCATAGGCCTTGAACGCCAGCGCCAGACCGAGCCCGATATAGATGATGCCGATATTCTCCACGGTGTGATAGGCGAGCAGGCGCTTGAGATCGTGCTGCATCAGCGCGTAGAGCACGCCCATCACCGCAGTGATGCCGCCGATGGCGAGCACCACCATGCTCCACCACCAATCTGGCGGCCCAAGCAGGTCGAACACGATGCGCACCAAGCCGTAGACCGCGACCTTGGTCATCACGCCGCTCATCAGCGCGGAGACATGACTGGGCGCGGCGGGATGCGCCAGTGGCAGCCAGGCATGCAGCGGCACCACGCCGGCCTTTGAGCCGGCGCCGACGATCGTGAGCAACAGCACCAGCGCCGCCAACCCGGCGGTCGGATGCGACGCGCGCATGGCGTCGAACGCATAGTTGCCGTCGGGGCCGGCAAGCAGGCCGAAGGCTAGCAGCAAGGCCAGCGTGCCGAAGCTCGCCATCAACAGATAGATGTAGCCGGCCCGAACGTTCTCAGCTGTCCGATGGTGCGCGATCACCAGCGCCCAGGACGTGAGCGACATGAATTCCCAAGACACCAGGAAACTGAAGGCGTCGTCCGTCATGACCACGAGGTTCATGGCGGCGAGATAGGCGGGATAGAATGGCAGCACGCGTTGCGGGGAATCCTCGTTGCGGCCATAGCCGATTGCGAACAGGCTCGCCGAAGCGCCGCCGAGATTGACCACCACAAGGAAAAATGCCGCCAGCGCGTCGATGCGGAAATGCGCGCCCAGCCAGGGCAGGCCAAGCGGCAGGGTGACGGTCGACGGTTCTGAAATTCCAAACAGGCAGAGCAGCGCGATCATGCCCAACGTCAACGTGATCATCAGGCTGGCGCCGTAGACCACGCCGATGCCGCGCGGTGAGGCGCCGAGCGCGATCGCGACGGGGGCCAAGACCACCAGCGCCGCCACGCCGTATAGCGCATAGACGACCATCATTTGAGCCGCACCCCGCGGCCGCCGCCGCTGCTCGCTGCGCCTTCGCCGATCAATTCGATGCCGCTCGCTGCCAGCGCGTCGACCAGTTTCATCAGCGAGTCGACATTGCCGCGCACGACGCCATCGCTGGCTTCCATGCGCTGAATGGTCGGCAGCGACAAGCCTGAGCGCTGCGCGAGCTCGCGTTGGTCGAGGCCGAGCAGCGCCCTGGCTGCCCGCATTTGCATGCCGGTTATCATGTTATAAACATGAGTATAGATACATTTGATGTATCTATTGATGCATACTGCGCCTTAAATCAGGATTCAAGGCCCTTGCGAGGGGCTGTGATCAAGGCCGCTTTTTCGCCGCGAGCCGCTTATCGATGCGCGCCATGTCCACCACCATGCGCTCGTGGGTGCCGTTGCCGATCTCTTCGATTTCGTCGCGTGCGCTGACCTTGAATTCGATGCGCCGGCCGTCGACCTTGGTCACTTCGGCCGTGGCGGTGACTTGATGGCCCACCGGCGTTGCCGCCAGGTGGCGGATATTGACCAGCGTGCCGACCACGCTTTCGCCCGGGTCGAGATAATCGCGCACCGCGTTGAGCGCGGCGTTTTCCATGGCGGTTACCATCATCGGCGTGGCGAATACCTGCGGCAGGCTTATGTCCTTGAACTGATTGGCGAGATGCGCGGGCCTCACCCGCAGCGTGTAGCTGCCCTTCGCTCCCACCGGAATCGGACGCATCGGGTCAACTCCGTGCTGGTCTGACGTGGTTGATCGCCGGCGCCAGGATGACCAGGATGATGCCGCAGATCGCGATCGGCGCAAATGCCAGGCTGGCAGTGCCGCTGAGATCCCAGGCCAGGCCGCTGATGACCGGCACGATCACCGCCCAGCTATAGCTGATGGTAAACATGGCGGCAGTGACGCGATGCACGTCGTCCGACGCACTCAGCAAAGGCGGCAGCGCCAAAATGAGAATGAGGATCGCCGCATTGGCAAAGCCCTGTACAGTCGCCGCGACCACCACCCAGGCGCCGGAGCCGAACACGATGCCGCAGGTCGAGAGCACGCAGAGCAGCCCGCAACCGACATAGGGCCAGGCCTTGCGCTCAAGCCGGTGGGCAAAGGCCAGCAGCAGCAGCGACGCCGGCACTTGGCCGATGTTCAGCCCGGTGAGTGCGGCACTGATCCAGTCGCCTTGTCCGTTGCCCCTGAGATAGTCGGGCAAAAAGGCGTTGGTCGCGAAATAGGTGGCGTTGGTGGTGCCAAGCATGATGCCGAGCCTCCAGATCAGGTGACTGTTCCAGTCCGGCCACCAGCGGCGGCTTGTATTCGAAGTCGAACCGCTGGCCGGCGCCAGCGTCAAAATTAGCGCCGCAATAACGGCGACCGGTACGCTCCAAATTACAAAGCCCCACTGCCAGCTTCCGCTGACCAGCGGCAGCACCAGCGGAAGCATCAACGCCACGGGTAGGATTTCACCGATCAGCAGGCCATTAGTGTAAACGGCGGTGGCAAAGCCGATGCGATCCGGAAACCACGCGCGCACCGCCGGCGGCATGGTCACCTGCATGACAGCAACGCCGGCGCCCATGGCGGCCGTCATCGCGTAAAGCCACATCACGTCGGGAATAGCGCCACGCAGCGCGCCGCCGATCGCGGTGACGCCGAGCCCGACCACCAGCGCGGTGCGCACGCCGAGCCGCGCAATCAGCAGCGAGCCGGGCACGGCGGCGAACGCGAACAGCATCGAGGGCAAGCCGGTGAGAATCCCGATCTGGGTGGCGTTGAGCTTGAGCCCGTCGTGGATCAGCGGAATGACCGGCGGCACCGCAAGGATCGTGAACCGCAGCCCGGTGCCCGCGAGCCACAGCAGCAGCAATGTGGTAAGAAAGCGAGCCTGCGGCTGGGGCTCGGCGAGGTTTTCCATGGCGCGGACGGGCATTGCTGGAAAGTTCTGAAGGGTTGATCTTTTCGCGGGCGGAATAACATAGACTGCGGCGCCATGCACGGCTTGCAACGGATCGGCCGCGCATTGCTCGAATGAAAAAGGTCGCCGATAGGGCTCGCTCTGGAGGCTTCCGCGCCGCTGGAAAACACTGTAAACGGCAAATTTCTTGTATAATTTCCTGCCGTCAGGGAAAACTCGCCATTTAACGACGTCTCTATCAAATCGATCACCGCATCGGTCAAATAGCGTAAAGCAGCATTTGGCTTGGAAAACCGCGACATGATACGGCTGCCGAAACTAACCCCGCGCCAGGTCCTGATCGTGCTGCACGATCTCGTCGCGACCGCCGCGGCGATCGTGCTGACGTTCTATGTGCGCTTCGAGGACAATGCGCTCGACGTCCGCCTCGCCGAACTCAAATATCTGCCGGTCTTTCTCGCCTATGCCGCCGCGGTCTATTTGATATTCGGCCTGCACCGCAACAAGTGGCGGTTCACCTCGGTCCCTGATCTCTACGACATCTTCCGCGCCGCCACTGTTCTCGCGGTGTCGCTGTTAGCGCTAGACTATGTCCTGGTCGCGCCCAACGTCTACGGCACATTCTTCTTCGGCAAGATCACCATCCTGCTGTACTGGCTGCTGCAGATGTTCTTCCTCGGCGGCACGCGCGTCGCCTATCGCTATTTCCATTACGCCCGCGCGCTCCAGCGCGTCAAAATCGCCGATGCGACGCCGACCCTGGTGCTCGGACGCGCCGCCGACGCCGAAATTCTTTTGCGCTCGATCGAGAGCGGCGCGGTAAAAAAAATCTGGCCGGTCGGCGTCCTGTCGCCATCCACGGCCGATCGTGGTCAATCGATCCGCGGCATTCCGGTGCTCGGCGACATCGACGACCTCGAACGCGTGGTCGCCGATTTTTCCGGCCGCGGCATCCAGGTGACCCGCGTCGTGCTGACGCCGTCGGCGCTTTCGCCGGAAGCGCGGCCGGAGGTGCTGCTGATGCGGGCGCGCAAGCTCGGCCTCACCATGAGCCAGTTGCCGTCGCTCGATGCTGGCGGCCAGGCGGTGCAGCTTGCGCCGGTCGCGGTCGAGGACTTGTTGTTACGGCCAAGCGTCAAAATCGATTACGGCCGGCTTGAAACCTTCGTGAGCGGCAAGGCGATTGTCGTCACCGGCGGCGGCGGTTCGATCGGTTCGGAAATCTGCGACCGCATGGTCGCCTTCGGAGCCGCCCGTTTGCTGGTGATCGAGAATTCCGAGCCCGCGCTGCACGCCGTGATGGAGGCGCTCAAAGCCAAGCAGTCGTCGGCGGTCCTATCCGGCCGCATCGCCGATATTCGCGACCGCACGCGGATCATGGGACTGATCGCACAATTCAAGCCGGACATGGTGTTTCACGCCGCAGCCCTCAAGCACGTGCCGATGCTCGAGATGGACTGGGACGAGGGCATCAAGACCAACGTATTCGGCTCGATCAACGTCGCGGACGCGGCGGCTGCGGCCGGCGCCGCTGCCATGGTTATGATCTCCACCGACAAGGCGATCGAGCCGGTCTCCGTGCTGGGAGCCACCAAGCGGCTGGCGGAAATGTATTGCGAGGCGCTCGATAAGGAATTGGGCCGTCATGCCGAGGGTAAAGACGCGACGCGCCTGATATCGGTGCGATTTGGCAATGTCCTGGCGTCGAATGGCTCCGTGGTCCCGAAATTCAAGGCGCAAATCGAGGCCGGCGGCCCGGTCACCGTCACGCATCCCGATATGGTGCGCTATTTCATGACGATCCGCGAAGCCTGCGACCTGGTCATCACCGCCGCGACCCACGCGCTCGGACCGGACCGCGGCGACGTCTCGGTCTATTTGCTCAACATGGGTCAGCCGGTGAAGATCGTCGATCTCGCCGAGCGCATCATTCGCCTGAGCGGGCTTGAGCCGGGACGCGATATCCAGATCACGTTCACCGGCATTCGCCCGGGCGAACGGCTGCACGAGATCCTGTTCGCGCGCGAGGAGGAGACCGCCGACATCGGTATTCCCGGCATCGTCGCTACCAGGCCAGTGCAACCGTCGCTGGAGGCGATCCGAGCTTGGGCGACGACGCTGGAGCAGGGCCTTTCGCGCAGCGAGCGTGCGGTAATCTACAATGTGCTGCGTGATGCGGTGCCGGAATTCCGCGGCGAAGCAGCATGAGCAGCGTGGTCCCGAAAGGCCGCAACCGGTTTTCGGAAGAGATTGTGCGAAAGCAATAAGGGGATCCATGGACCTCACGACGTTTTTCAAAGCGGAATTTGCCGAGCATCACGACACGGCGCGGCGCACCGAAGCGGCGTTGGCGAGCGCCTTTGCCTGCCTGGTCGGCGCCTGCGTCCAATCGATCCGCGGCGGCGGCAAATTGTTGTTCTTCGGCAATGGCGGAAGCGCCGGCGACGCCCAGCATCTCGCGACCGAGTTGACCATCCGTTACAAGGCCGATCGCGCCGCCATTGCCGCGATCGCTTTGACCACCGATACGTCCGCGCTCACTGCCGCCGGCAATGACTTCGGTTTTGACAAGATCTTTGCGCGCCAGATCGAGGCGTTGGGGCGTGCTGGCGATGTCGCCATTGCGATCTCGACGTCGGGCAAAAGTCCGAACGTCATCGCGGCGTTGCGGCAGGCCAAGGCCATGAAGCTGGTGACCGGCGCGCTTGGTGGCAAAGGCGGTGGCGATTTGGTGGGGCTCGCCGATCACCTGCTGGTCGTCCCGTCCGACACCACGGCGCGCATCCAGGAGATGCATATCACCCTGGGCCAAATGCTCTGCGGTGCGCTGGAGATTGAGCTGGGATTGGCCAAATAAACGCCGTCCCGGTCGTTAACCAACGGCACGTATAGCGATTTGATATTTTCGCTAATAGAAAACATCGTTCGCATCCTGAAAATCCCTTGACTCACAGTCGGGGGACGCTTTCCTTGGCGTCCAGGGAGAAACAAACATGGAAGCAACGATTCAGCCTGGGCCGCGATCCAAGACCTTACCGCCGCGCACCCGCGCCGGCAGCGATCGCCACAGCATTCAATCGGTCGACCGCGCGCTCTATCTGCTGGAAACCATCGCCGAAGCCGGCGGCGAGGCCTCGCTCACCGAGCTTGCCAACCGCACCGGCCTCAATATTTCCACCTGCCACCATTTGCTGGCGACGCTGATCCAGCGCGGCTTCGCCGCCAAGGTGCCGGGCCGCCGGCTCTATGCGCTGGGCGCCCGCATTCTTTATCTCGGTCACGCCTGCCTGCAGGTCGATCTGCCGCGCCGCGCGCAGCCTTATCTGGAGGCGATCAATCAAGCCACCGGCGAAACCGTGCATCTGGCGGCGCTGCAGGGCGACGCGGTGGTCACGCTGGCGGTGCGCGAATCTCGCCATGCGGTGCGGGTCGACACCGGCAAGATCGGACGCATAGAAGCGCCGCACGCCACCTCGGTCGGCAAAGCCATCATGGCTTGGCTGCCGGAGGACGAGATCCACCGTATCCTCACCGGCGGCATGAAGCGCTTCACCGACAAGACCATCACCCAGTTGCCGGCCTTGATCGAATCGCTGCGCATCGTGCGCCGCAACGGCTACGCGATCGATCGCGAGGAATTCTTGCCCGGCGTCATTTGCGTCGGCTCCGCGATCCGCGATCAGGCCGGCACCGTGATCGGCGCGATCAGCGCGTCGACGCCAGCCATGCGGGCGAGCGAGAAGCACGTCGCGCTGATTCGCGACGAGGTCAACGCCGCCACGCGCGCATTGTCAGCCGAGTTCGGCGCGCCGGCCTCGCAAGCGGGCCGCCCCGAGGCGGTCGCAAATTGAATGATTCATTGGGTGTCGGCGCTGCCTAAAAGCGTCGTCCGCTAGCAGGCTGTTGAAAAAGGTGCTGGCCACGGGAATCGTCGTGTGTGATTCTGTCTCTTCTCGGGACTGCGAGGGGCGGATCATGCGAGGCGGAGACGAACGGTCTGGATCGCTTTTCAGCTATGTCGATCTCGAAGCTCGGGTTGGACAAAGCCACCCCGCTGCGGGCGATCCGGACAATCGTGAACGAGGCTTTGGCGGCGCTGGCGGGCGAGTTTTCCTCGTTGTACTCGCCGATGGGCAGTCCCTCGATTGCGCCGGAAAAGCTATTGCGGGCGATGCTGCTGTAGGCATTCTATTCGATCCGCTCGGAGCGGCAGTTGATGGAGCGGCTGGAGTTCGACCTTCTGTTCCGCTGGTTCGTCGGCATCGGCGTGGATGCCGCGGCGTGGGATCATTCGGTGTTTTCCAAGAACCGCGAACGCCTGTTGGAGGGCGCCATCTCGGCGAAGCTGTTGAGCGCGGTTCTGGCGCAGCCGCGCGTGAAGCGCCTTCTGAGCACGGACCATTTCTCGGTCGACGGGACGCTGATCGAAGCGTGGGCGTCGATGAAGAGCTTCAAGCCGAAGGACGGCTCGGACGAGCCGCCCGCGGACGGGGGCGGGCGGAACCGGAAGACGGATTTTCACGGCGAAAAGCGATCGAACGAGACGCACGCCTCGACCACCGATCCCGAGGCGAGGCTTTATCGCAAGGGGCCGGGCAAAGAGGCCAAGCTCTGCTTCATTGGGCACGCGCTAATGGAGAACCGCAACGGCCTGGTGGTTGACGCCTGTCTGACGCTGGCCGACGGCCACGCCGAGCGGATCGCGGCGCTGCACATGATCGAACCGCGCGCCGATCGGCCGGACGCGATCACGCTGGGCGCCGACAAGGCTTACGACGCCGAAGACTTCGTCAACGAACTGCGGACGATGAACGCGACGCCGCACGTGGCGCAGAACGTCAGCGGGCGTTCTTCGGCGATCGACGGCCGCACGACGCGACACGCTGGCTACGCTGTCAGCCAGCGCATCCGCAAGCGGATTGAAGAAGCCTTCGGTTGGATCAAGACGATCGCCGGACTGGAAAAGACCAAGTTCCGAGGACGCGAGCGCGTCGGATGGGCCTTTGCCTTCGCGGCCGCCGCCTACAATCTGGTGTGGTTGCCCAAGCTGATGGCGGCGCCGACATGAGCGCGCCGGCCAATTGCCAACTCGTTGGCCGCTGACGGACCATCGAGGCCGACATTTTGGATCGCGATCATCTCGACCTCTGCGGACCGGCGATGATGACGATCACAGACCACGGTCGCGGCGAAATCGCCCTCGGCGCGCTCCAGGCCGGCCTCGATATCGAATACAGCCGGTCTTCGATCGGATTCACCTGGCAACGCTTCGACGAAATGGACGAAGTCTCGGGCGACGGCTCTGCCGAACTGCTCGACGACGGCTCCATCGAGATCGAGTTTGCTTATCACAACGGTGACGAAGCCGTCCTCAAAGCCAAACGCGAGACTTCTTCAACAACCTGCTAGCGGCCGGCGCGACTTCGGAACAAAGCCGGAATTGATCTTTCTCAATAGTCGGGGAGAGACAATGCGCGACCTTCAGCGCAATCGCGTTGGAGGATTCCATGTACGCACCGGCCGGCGTGAAGACGAGTGCGGAATTTCCAATTCCGGATTCCATGAAAGCCTGGGTATTGGGTAATCCGGGAGAGCTCACGCTCACGGATAAACCGGTGCCCGTGCCCAAGCGGGCCGAGGTACTGGTGCGGATCGATGCTGCGGCAATCTGCGCGACCGACCTGGAAGTGATCTACCAGGGCCCGCCGGGCATGATCCAAGGCGGCTTGCCGTTCAACAAGAACTTCACGCCGGGCCACGAATATATGGGCACGGTGGCGGCGCTGGGACCAGGCGTCGATGAATACAAAATCGGCCAGCGCGTGGCGGTCGAGATTCACGCTGGCTGCGGCCAGTGCAAGCGCTGCCGCGAGGGCATGTACACCTCCTGCCACAACTACGGCCTCAATTACGGCGACGTCGATAAAGGCCACCGCGCTAACGGTTTCACCACCGACGGCGCCTTCTGCGAATATCAAGTCAACAATATCAATACGCTAGTCGCAATTTCCGACGACATGTCGGACGAGGAGGGCGCGCTCGTCGTCACCGCCGGCACAGCGATGTATGCGCTCACCGAACTCGGCGGTCTGGTTGCCGGCGAGAGTGTCGTGGTCAGCGGCGCCGGCCCGATCGGCCTGATGGTGGTTGCAGTGGCGAAGGCGCTCGGCGCCCAGCCGGTGATCCTCACCGAAAAGCGCGGCAACCGGCTTAAGGTCGCGCTCGAACTCGGTGCCGACGCCGTGGTCGACATCGGCAAGGAGTTGGACGTCGTCGCGGCGGTGAAAAAGCTCAACGGCGGCAAGGGCGTCGACTACGTGGTGGAATGCTCGGCCGCGAGCAAGGCCGTCAATGACGCCGTGCACATGGTCAATCGTGGCGGCAAGGTTTGCCTCGCCGCTTTCACGCACGATCAGGTATCAGTCGACATCGCGCATATCGTGAGCAACAACATCTACCTCTACGGCATTCGCGGCGAGGGCAAGAGCGCGGTGCATCGCGCCGAAGCTTTCATGCGGCAGAAGCGTTTCGACGCCACCAAGATTCACACCCACACTTTCCCGCTCGCCGATCTGCCGACCGCGATCCGCTACGCCAAAGATCGCGTCGACGACGCCATCAAGGTGGTGGTGAAGGCGAAACTGGACGTCGTCCACAAGATGGCGGCCGAGTAATCTTCGGTTCCGACGCCGCTGCAAGCGTCGCGAGCCCGTTGGAACTGCAGCATATACACCGATTTTCGGCTGCGGGAACCGCATCCTGCTTCAGCTGTTGATATAGGCTTGCCCCGTTAGGGTGGTGCGCGGGTCATCAGGAGTGCCGACGATGGAAAAGCCGAAACAGCACGCTGAAAATGAGCGCCAGCGCATCGAGTCGGAAGAGGATGAAGTCACGATCAGTTCCGACGAGAGCTTTCCAGCCAGCGATCCGCCCTCGTTCAATCCGGGCGTGACCGGCGCCGCCGACGTGAAAAAGAAGAAACGCGAGAGCGAACTGTAATAGCTGGGTCCCCGGGCATTAGAACGTCATCCCCAATAGCTTTTCCGCGTTACCGCAAAACAGCTTGTGCTGGTCCGCCGGCGCAAGTTCAAGCTTTTTCACGGTCTCGATGGTGGGTGCGATCGGACCCAACGGCGTATCGGTCGCGAACACCACCCGATCGGCGCCGAAGAATTCGAAGCCACAGCGCGTCGCCGGCACGCCGCCGCCGAACATGGCGGTGTCGGCGTAGAAATCGTGCAGGTAATCCATGTGCGGGCGTTTCAGCGACGACAGGATATTCGAATAGTCCTCGTCGGAAGTGCGCTGGCCGAGCACTTTGAGCCCGTTACCGGCGCGGCCGTCAAAGTAAGGAATCATGCCGCCGAGATGGTGGGTGATGATCTTGAGCTTGGGATAACGGTCGAGCAGGCCGTTGAACACCATGCGCATCATGGCGACCGATGTTTCATAGGGCCAGTGAAAGCACCACCACATCTCGTAGCGCGATTTTTTCTCGGCCGGATAGTCCGGCATCGCCGCGGTGCCGACCGGATGCAGCCAAATCGGCAGATCGAGTTCGGCCATGGTGGCAAAGATCGGTTCGAACTCCGGATCGTCGAGCGGCCGCCCGGCGACGTTGGTGTAGAGCAAGACGCCGCGCGCGCCGAGATCCTTGACGGCGCGGCGCGTTTCCGCCACCGAGCCGGCGACGTCGGTCATGCACAGCGCGGCGGCAAAGGACGGAAAGCGTTCCGGATACTTGCGGCAAAGTTCGGCCATGGAGTTGTTGGCGATGCGCGCGAGTTGCAGGCCGACGTCCGGCTTGGCGATGTCCTCAATAGCCGGGTTGGGCAGCGAGATGATCTGACGGTAATCGCCGAACTCGTCCATTTCCTTGAAGCGAGCGTCGAGATCGAACAATTTTTTGATGCCGCGCAGCCGCTGCCCGATATTGCTGAGATTCGGTGCGACCTTGGTCATTTCCTGGAAGAAGCGGTCCGGATAGATATGGCAATAGATGTCGACGATCGTGCTCATGGTCTTTCTCCCGGTTCTTCCGTTCTTGGCGCCAGCACCAGACGTCGTTGCAGCGGCAGAGCCTGCCAGCCGAAGCGCTCCGCGATCAGCCCCCAAAGGCCTTTCGGCGCCCACAGCATCACCACGATGGCGACCGCGCCCATGATCAGCAAGTACAGACTGCCGAGATCGGCCAGCGTCTGCCGCATGATGAAGAACACGATGGTGCCGATAATTGGGCCTTCGATACGGCCGATGCCGCCGATCACCGTGATGAAGATCACGAAGGCGGTCCAGTCGTTGACGCTGAAGGCGGTGTCCGGCGAGATGCGCAGCTTCATCAGGAAGATCAGCGCGCCGATCATCGCGGTACCGAAACCGGTCAACACATAGACGATGAATTTGATGCGGGTGACGTCGATGCCGTTGCTCTGCGCCGCCAGTTCGTTGTCGCGAATAGCGGTGAGCGCGAGGCCATGGCGCGAGCGCAGCAGCGCGACGATGGCGGCCAGCACGGCGGCGGTGAGCGCCAGTGCCAGCCAATAGATCTCGAATTCGCGCATTTGCCGGGTCGGCGCCATGGCGATCACGATCGATGCCGGCAGGCTGATGCCGGAACCGCCACCCAGCACCGAGATCTGCGAAGCGAGCAGGCGGAAAACTTCCGCCACCACCCAGGTGCCGATGGCGAAGTACGCGCCGCGCAGGCGGAAGATCAGCGCCGCCACCGGAACGCCAATCAAGGCACCGATCGGCCCGGCGATCAAAATGGCCACGATCGGGTGAACTCCGGCAAGGATGACGAGCGCAAACAGCAAATAGCCGCCGAGTCCGACGAAGGCCTGCTGGCCGACCGACACCAGTCCGGCATAGCCGGCGAGCAGATTCCACAGGCTCGCCAGCGCCACGAAGGTGAATATCTCGGCGAGCAGCCGTAGCGTCTGGCGGTCGCCCCAGAACGGCGCGAGCGCCAGGGCAACAAGCGCCACGCCAATCAGCGCGACGCCGATGCGGCTGGACCGCGTCGCGTGCTCGACGCGGCTCATCCCGACACCTTCGGAAACAAGCCTTGCGGGCGTACCGCCAGGATGGCGAGGAATACGATATGGCCGGCAAGCAGTTGCCAGCCGGGATCGATCTGCGCGCCGATCGCCTGCGACACGCCGAGGATGACGCCGCCAATGAGCGTGCCCCACATATTGCCAAGCCCGCCGATGATGACCGCCTCGAAGCCGAAGATCAGCCGCGCCGGGCCGATGGCCGGGTCGAAATTGGTGCGCACCGCCAGGAACACGCCGGCAATCGCGATAACGGCGAGCGACAGCGCCATCGCCATGGCGAAGACGTGGCGGGTATCGAGCCCCATCAATTGAGCCACCGCTTGGTCGTCGGAGGTGGCGCGGAAGGCGCGGCCAAGCGCGGTGCGGTAGAACAGCGCCTGCAGGCCGGCGATCACCGCTACCGCGACGGCGAACTGGATGAGCGGCAGCAAGCCGATCCAGACGCCGTGCATGACCTCAAAGGTCTGGATTTCGATCGGGCCTGCCTGCAGTTTGCGGCTGTCGGCGGTGAACCATTCCAGCAGCCCGTTCTGGATGATGATGGAAAGGCCGAAGGTCACCAGCAGCGGCGGCAACAGATCGTCGCCTAACGTGTAATTGAGCAGGCCACGTTGCAGCGCGTAGCCGATGATCGCCATGACCGGAACGACGAGGACGAGCGACGTTAGCGGATCGATGCCGAGCGCCCGCGTCACCATCAGCGCGACATAGGCCGCCAGTACGATCAGGTCGCCATGCGCGATATTGACGAGCCGCATGACGCCGAAGATCAGCGACAGGCCGGCGGCGAACATGGCGTAGAGCCCGCCGATCAGCACGCCTTGCAGGATGACGTTGAGCCATTCGGTCATCGTCAAACCCCGAAATATGCGGCGGAGATGCTTTCGCGCGTGAGCTCCGCGGCCTTGCCCTGCAGCGCGATGCGGCCTTCCTGCAGGCAGTAAACCTGGGCGGCGGCTTTGAGCGCCTGGGCGATGTCCTGCTCGACCACGACGAGCGATAGGCCCTCCGCTACGATCGCCGGCAGCCGCGCATAGATGTCGCGCACGACGATCGGCGCGAGGCCGAGGCTGATCTCGTCGCAAAGCAGCAGGCGCGGGTTCGACATCAACGCGCGCGCGATCGCGCACATCTGCTGCTGGCCGCCGGACAACGACGGCGCGGGCAGGTGGCACCGCTCGGCCAGCACTGGAAAGAGGTCGTAGACTCGCGTAAGCGACCATGGGCCGGGGCGGGCTGATTGGCCGCCGATCAAGAGGTTTTCTTCGACCGTCAGCGAGGGAAACAGCCGGCGGCCTTCCGGCACCAGCGCGATACCGCGCCTGAGTACGTCGAACGCCGGCGCGCCGCCGACCGGCTGGCCGTCGAAGACGATGTCGCCGCGGCGCGGCGGCATCATACCGGCGATGCTCTTGAGCAGCGTGCTTTTGCCGGCGCCATTGGCGCCGATCACCGCAGCCACCTCGCCGGCATTGACCTTGAGCGAGACGCCGAACAACGCCTGGAAGTCGCCGTAAAAAGCGTCAACGGTGCGCAACTCGAGCAGGGGATCAGGCATCGGCGGCAACCTTTCTCGTCATTCCGGGACATCGCGAAGCGATGGACCCGGAATCCAGGGCCACCCTGCGGTTGCCTCTCTGGATTCCGGGTTCGCTCACTTCGTTCGCGCCCCGGAATGACGAAATATTACGCATCCGCCGCGATCCCCATATAGATCTCCGCCACCTGCGGGCTGCGGATCACGGTGCGCGGATCGCCGTCGGCGATGAACTTGCCGCCGTGCAGCACAAGCAGGCGGTCGACCGCGGCGAGCAGCGCATGCACGACATGCTCGATCCACACGATCGACACGCCGCCGGCGCGCACGTCCTTGATGAGCCGCACCAGCACGGCGCATTCATGTTCGGTGAGACCGCCGGCGACTTCGTCGAGCAGCAGGACGCGCGGCTTGGTCGCTAACGCGCGCGCCAGTTCCAGCCGTTTGCGATCGAGCAGAGTAAGGCCGCCGGCGCGCTGATTGGCCTTAGCCGTTAGTCCGCAGCGATCTAGTAGGTCGGCGCACGGCTCGTAGACCGATGCTTCGCTGGCGCCGGTCGCGAAGGCCGCCGCCACGACCACGTTCTCGAACACGGTCATGCCGGAAAACGGCTGCGGTACCTGGAACGAGCGCGCCAGCCCCAAGCGGCAGCGCCGTTCGGGCGGCAGGCGGGTGATGTCTTGGCCGGCAAAAATGACGCGGCCGGCGTCGGGTGCGACCGTGCCGGTGGCGATGCCGAACAGCGTGGTCTTGCCGGCACCGTTCGGCCCGATGATGCCGAGCGCCTCGCCCTCGGCGAGCGCAAGCCCAATTCCGTCGGCCGCCACCACGGCCCCGAACCGCTTCGAGATATTTTCCAGCGCGAGGATCGGGGCCATGGTGTTGAACGTTATCCGATCGGCTGCAATTTGCCTCCGACCGGAATATTCGGCGCGGTCTTGTTTTCGGCGATCACCAGGTCGAACTTGCCGTTCTTGCGCTGCCATTGCCCGGCAACCAGTGGTGTCTTGGTGACGTTCTTCACCGGTTGCCCGGTCCAGTGGATCGGTCCGACGATCGACTGATAGTTGGTCGCCACGACCAACTCCAGGATCGACTTCGGATCGTGCAGGTTCTTGGCGCGCTTGAGCACGTCGATTGCCACCTCGAACAATGCATGTTGGAAGCCGATCGGCTGCGTCCACGGCCTATTGGTCGCCTTGGTGTAGCCATCGGTGAGTTGCTGGCAGCTCTGGCCGGTGAGACCGGACTTGAACGGATGATGCGGCGTCCACCAGATTTCGCTGGTGAGCCCGTTGCCGCGTTCGCCGAGCGAGTCGATGACGGAGGGAAACAGCAGCGCCTTGCCGATGGTGACGACCTTCGGCTTGAAGCCCTGCTGCGCCGCCTGCGACCAGAAGGTCGTGAAGTCGGGCGGGATCATGTTGCCGGTAACGATCTCGGCGCCCGCCGCCTTGAATGCGGAAATCTGCGAGGTGAAGTCGTTGTTCATAAGCTGATAGCGGCCGGGATCGAGCAGCTTGTAGCCGGCCTTCGAAAGCGCCGGCGGCAGGCCAAGCTTGGGATCGCCCCAGGCATTGCCGTCGGCGTCGTTGGGGAAGAGGCCGCCGACCACCTTGTTGGTCGGCATCTCGTCCCACAGCGCCAGGAAGGCGCCGATCACGTCCTCCAGGCCCCAGAAGAAATGATAGGTCCAGGTGAAGCCCTTCTTTGGGTCGCCCTTGCGGCCGAAGAAATAAGGCTGCCAAGGACAGTTCGTGGTGATGCAAGGCACCTCGTTAACCTCGGCCTGGTCGGCGACCGGATTGGTGGTGTCGGGCGTGGCCGAGGCGACGATCAGGTTGACCTTGTCGCCGAGGATCAGTTCGGACGCCACCTCGGAAGCGCGGCTGGCGTTCGACTGGCTGTCCTTGGAGATGATCTCGACCTTGTAGGTCTTGCCGCCATTGGCGAGACCCTTGCTCAGAATGCCGCGCACCTGATCGAGAATATAGCCGTCGGCCTCGCCGAAGCCGGCGAGCGGACCGGTCTTGGGGCTGACATGCCCGATCTTGATCACCTGCGACTGCGCTTGCGCCGGCAGCACGCCCAGCACGGCAGGAGCGGCCAGCGCGCCGATGCCGGTCTTGACCAATGTACGTCGCGAGATCGTCTTGTTGTCGGTCATCGTCTCCTCCTATGCGCGACCGTTAAACGTCTTGGGCGCGCGCTTTTTTAAGATGGTGCAAGACTTTCAGACGTAATGCCGCTTGTTGCGCCGGGCTCCATTTGCGGAAGCCTTCGCCCGACTTAAAGCCGAGCTTGCCGGACTTCACCAGTTTTTTCAGATAGGGCGAGGGTCCGGGCCGGCTGTCGATGTCGCGCAGCACGAATTTGTGGATGGCCAGCGTCAGATCGGTGCCGACCATGTCGGCATTCTCCAGGGGGCCAAGCACCGCCAGCCTTCGGCCGAACGCCGCCTTGACGACGTTGTCGACGGTCTCGGCGTCGCAGATGCCTTGCTCGACCAACGCGATAGCCTCGCGCCATAACGCATGTTGCAGACGGTTGCCGATGAAGCCGGGCACGTCTTTCTTCACGTGCGCCGGCTTTTTCCCGGCGGCGGCATGCAGCTTCATGGTGAAGTCGACCGCCTCGGGCGAAGTCCATTGCGTCTCGATCACCTCGACCAGCGGCACCAAAAACGGCGGGTTCCACCAATGGGTGCCAAGCGCGCGCTCGCGCCGCTTGAGGCCCTTCATGATCTTGGTGATCGGAATGACCGAGGTATTGCTGGCGAGAATTGTTTCGGGGCGAACGTATTTCTCGATCTCGGCGAATAATTTTTGTTTGAGCGGTAAATCCTCCAGCACCGCCTCGACCACGTAATCGGCTTCGCGCACCGCGGTGGCCAGGTTGGCGACCGGCGTGACGCGCTCGACGGCCTTCGGATCATCGTCGAGGTCTTTCAGATTATTGGCGATGCGCGCCCTGGCGCTGTCGAGGCTCGCCATCACGGAATCGTAAATCGTCACGTCGTGGCCGGCGAGCGCGAACACCTGAGCGATGCCGTGGCCCATCAGCCCGGCGCCGATCACCGCGATGCGCGCTTTCGCCATTGGATTACCCCGCCGTGTAGCCGCCGTCGGCATAGAGGATGTGGCCGGTATAAAAATCCGACGCCTTGGAGGCAAGGAACAACAAGGGACCTGCTAGATCTTCCGGCTCACCCAAGCGGCCCTTCGGCACGCGCGCCAGAAAACCCTTGCGCACGGTCTGCGCCCGCTCGGTGTCCTCATACATCCAGGCGGTGAGCGGCGAGCGAAACACGGTCGGGCCGATCGCATTGACCGTGATACCGCTTTCGCCCCATTCGCAGCCGAGTGCCTTGGTGATGCCATCGACCGCCGACTTGGAGGCGCAATAGGCGGTGTAACCGGCGGGATGGCCGAGCAGTCCGCGCGCCGACGAGGTGAGGATCACCTTGCCGCCACCACCCTGCTTGAGCATCTGCTTGCCGGCCGCACGCGCCATCAGCCACGATTGGGTGACGTTGGCGTCCATCACGTCGAGGAAATCCGCCGGCTTCAGATCGCCGATCTTGGCGACCTTGTTCAGGCCGGAGGCGACCACCAGGATGTCGAGGCGGCCGAACTTGTCGACGGCGGCCTTGGCGATTTTCTCGCAGTTCTCCTCCGAACTCGGCCGCAGTGCGACAATCTCGGTCTTGCCGCCGAGCGCCTCGCACTCAGCGGCGACTTTTTTCAGTTCGTCCTGTTTGCTCCCGGCCAGCACCACATAGGCGCCGGCGCCGGCCAATGTCTTCGCCGCCAGCGCGCCGAAGGCGCCCGACGCGCCGGTGACAATGGCAGTCTTGCCTTTGACCTCGAACAAAGCGAGCGGGTTCTTCAGAAAGGCTTCCGACATAGGCGTTTCCTCACACGTATTTTTCTTTGTCACCAGTTCAAGCCAGGTGATGACGGGCCAAGAGGCCCGTCACTTCGGCGGCATCGCCACCGCGACCACGATCGAACACACCTCGTTGCCGCGGTTGATGATCTCGCGCGTTTCGTTCGGCTCGATCACGCAGCTGTCGTTCGCCTTCAGCACGGTCTCCTTGCCGTTGACGATGACGGTGAGTTCGCCGCGCAAAACGAAGTAGACCTTTTCGGGCGGCGAAGCGTCCGGACCGGCGCCACCGCCGGGCAGAAAGTGCGAATAGCCGAACACGAGGCCCTTGGTGCCGCCGGCTTCCGCGCCGAACATGCGCAGCGAGGTGTAGTTGCGGTGATTGGGCGCCTCGTAGGGCTTGGCGTCTGCGAAACGTTTGACCTGCATGGCGTTTATCCCTGCTTGAACGATTTGCCGCTTTCGATGCGGAATTTTTGGCTCGGATCGAGAATGGCCACCAGGCGAACGATGCAGCCGTCGCCGCGGTCCCAGTTCCATGGGAAATAGGCGAAGGTGACGCGCTTGCCGGTGACCTTGTCGATGTCGCCGCCGACATTCTCGATGCCCATGATGCCGTTCTTGAACAGGATGCGGTGCACCGGCTCCCATTCGGGGAAATCGTCCTTCCAATCGCGGCCGCCCGACCATTCCTTGTATTCTTCGGCAAGATGCGGGTGCAGCGGTCCGTTCCGCTGCGGGCCGATCGCGGTGGCGAGCGGGTGATCGTTGGCTTGGGTGTCGTGGCCGACCACCTTGACCTTCTTCTTGACGAACCATTCGCCGGCCGACGGCACGAAGCCGGGCGCGCGGCAGAAATAGTCCTCGCTGTCTTCGTAGAATTTGTGCCAGCCGGTGTTGACGATCACCACGTCGCGCGGCCGCACGATCTTGCCGCAGGCTTTTTCCAGATCGTCGCCGGTGATCGGCTCCCATTTGTCCTTCGGGATCGACACCACGATGCCGGAGCCGAAGAAATGCGGCAGCGGCACCTCGTCGATGAACGGCGTGCCCTGGATCACATGCGCGGGCGCGTCGATATGCGTGGTGTTGTGCATCGAGGTGGTGATGCGCTGCGACAGCACGCCCGACTTCGCCATGTAGTGGATGCGCTCGATCTTGACGTCCTCGAAATACGGCCAGTTCGGCGACTGATAGCCGAAGCGATGAGACAGGTTGTAGAACTCCAGCCCCATGCTGTTCTTGAGGTTTTCTTCAAACATCACGCCGCGAATTCTTTTGGCCACGGCATCCTCCCTTGTTTATTGTCGTCGGAACGTTCGTTGCAGCCTAACTCAGGCGGCGGCGGAATTCATATGCGTCTCCATGGCGCGTTTGGTGGCGAGCAGCCGTTCGGCGATCAGCGCCTGCCGGTTGCCAAAACGCTGGCTCGGCACCGGCACCGAAATGGCGACTGAATTTCCGAGCGGATCCTGCATGGCGACGCCGGCGGCGCAGATGCCGAGCGTGTGTTCTTCACGATCGAACGCCACGCCGTGGCGGCGGGCGGATTTGATATCCGCCAGCAGCGCATCGAGACGCGTCAGCGTCTTTGGCGTGCGCGGCTCGTAGACACGTCCAATCAACGTCTCGATCGCCGGGTCGGAAAGCTGCGCCAGATAGGCCTTGCCGTTGGCGGTGCAATAAAGCGGGAAGGTTTCGCCGACCGCCGACACCGTGCGCAGGCGCTGCGAGCCGATCACCTGGTCGATGAACACCAGATGGTCTTTGCCGACCGTCGAAAGATCGACGGTCTCGTGCAATTCCTCGCTCAACCGCTCCAGGAACGGCCGCGCCAGCGCGATGAAATCGCTGCGCACGGAAGCCGCCAGCCGCAGGATGGTGGGCCCGAGCCGTACCCGGCCGTTGGGGGTCGCCGCGATCACCAGCTTTTCGATTTCGAGCGCCGAGACGATGCGCTGCACGGTCGAGCGCGCGAGATTTACCCGCTGCGCAATTTGTCCGAGGCTGAGCCCCGCGTTTTCCGCTTCCAGCGCGCGCAGAATGGTGGCCGCGCGCGCGATCACCTGCACCTGGCTCTTGTCGTTGGTGACGTGACGGTTCATCGACACAACTCGATACGGACGCGGGCGGTCAAGCCGCCTTGCATGATGGTACACGTTAGCTCAATATGCGGTACAGGTAAAAATTAAAAAATAGAGCTGAGGAAAACGCCATGGTGAAAAAGATCGCGCTCGAAGAGCACTTCATCGATCCCGCCACCGAAGCCTATTGGCGGCCGACCATGGTCGACGTGGCGCCGCAAAAAACCGCGCAGCTTTATGGCGCGCTCACCGATTTTGGCGAGCAACGGCTGGCGATGATGGACAAGACTGGCATCGCCCGTGCCGTGCTGGCAATCGCGGGGCCGGGCGTGCAGGTGGAACCGGATACCGCGACGGCGGTGCGCAATGCACGCGCTTCGAACGGTTTTCTCGCCAAGGAAGTACAGAAGCGGCCGGACCGCTACTCGGGCTTTGCCCATCTCGCCATGCAGGATCCGAAAGCCGCGGCCGACGAGCTAGAACGCTGCGTGCGCGATCTCAAATTCCTGGGCGCCATGATCGACGGCCACACCAACGGCAAATATCTCGACGACCGCTCCTACGACCCGTTCTGGGAACGCGCCGCAGCGCTGGACACCGTGATTTACCTGCATCCGGCCGATCCGGTGGCGCCGCTCGCGGCGATCGCCGGCTACAACGTGCTGGCGCGGCCAATGTGGGGCTGGGGCGTGGAAACCGGTTCGCACGCGCTGCGGATTATCTGCGGCGGAGTTTTCCATCGCTATCCGAAGGCCAGACTGGTACTCGGCCATCTCGGCGAGGCGTTGCCGTTCCAGCTCTGGCGCTTCGACAGCCGCTCGGCGCCCTACGGCTGGAACTTGCCGAAGCCGCCGTCGCAATACCTGAAGGAAAACGTCTGGGTGACGACCTCCGGCATGTACGACCTGCCGCCGGTGCGCTGCTCGCTCGACGCGCTGGGGCGCGACCGCGTGATGTTTTCCGCCGACTACCCGTTCGACTGGCCCGGCTGCGAATTTCTCGACACGGTGCCCATCGAGGAAAGCTTGCGCACGGATATCGCCTACAACAACGCGGCGAAGCTGCTCGGCCTTTAGTATTTACCCTCAAGAATTCGCACCGGCTTGCCGTCCAGCCAGGCGCGAATGTCCTCGACCACGCCGCTGTAAAGCACGCGGTAATTCCGTTCGCTGACATAGCCGAGATGCGGCGTCAGCACGACATTGTCCATCTTGCGGAACGGGTGATCGAGCGGCAGCGGCTCGACGTCGAACACGTCGAGCCCGGCGCCGGCGATCGATTTGGCATTCAATATCGCGATCAGCGCCTTCTCGTCGACGATCGGCCCGCGCGCCGTGTTGACGAGATAGGCGGTCTTCTTCATCAGGCCGAGCTCTTTGGCGCCGACCAGGCCGCGCGAGCGGTCGCTGAGCACCACATGGATGCTGACGATGTCGGCTTTGCTGAACAGGTCTTCCTTGGACACGTAGTCCGCGCCCGCTTCCTTGGCCTTTTCGGGCGTCAGGTTCGGGCTCCAGGCGATCACCTTCATGCCCAAGGTCTTGGCGGTGGCAGCCACACGCTGGCCGAGCTTGCCCAGGCCGAGGACGCCGAGCGTCATGCCTTCGACGTCTTGACCGATCGTGGTCTGCCAGGGCGCGCCGGCCTTCAGCCGGGCATTTTCGAAGCCGATGTGGCGGGTCAGTTCCAGCATCAGGCCAACGGCAATGCTGGCAGTCGGATTGCCGAACCCGCCGGTGCCGCAGACGGTGACGCCGCGCTCGGCGGCCGCCTTCAGGTCGATGGAGTTGTTCCGGGCGCCGGTCGTAATGAGCAGCTTCATGTCGGGCAGGCCTTCGATCACCTTGCGGGTAAACGGGGTCCGCTCACGCATCATGTTGACGATGGTGAAGCCTTGCAGTGCCTTGATGACGGCGTCGTCGTCGCCCAGGGGGGTGCTGAAGACCTTGACCTCGACGTCCTTGGCGACCGAGGACCAGTCGGCCATCTTTAACGCGACGTTCTGATAGTCGTCGAGAATAGCTGCCCTGACCATAGACAAAAGCTCCTTGACCGTACCCGGACTGTTCCGAGGCGCGCCAATTTAGAGCCGGTCGATTGAAAAGATAGGGGGTATCAGGCCCGGGGCAGGCCGTGCTTGGCCCGGTATTTCGGGCCGGGGCCGCGCATGTAATGCCGCTCGGGCCGGTAGGGACTGCCCATGTCGCGGGTCATTTCGTGCCAGAAGGCGGCAAAGGCCTGGCCGATGAGGCCGAGGGGGCGGGGCAGCAGGGCTGCCGCCGAACCCGAAATGACCGATAAAGCTCGACCCATGACACGATCCCTGAAGGCCTGGGCGTCTGTCGCCCGCTGTCCCTTGGTCGCCTGCTGCGGCGGCCAGGTTCAGTGATGAGGATCATGCGGGAACATCTGCAACAAACCCTGTATGCCGATGGTATTGCGACAATTAATTTCAAAATCAGAGTTTCCAGAGATTTACCGGCGAGTACCAGCGCGAACCCAGTTCCGCCTCATCCTGAGGAGCCGCGCGTAGCGTGGCGTCTCGAAGGGTGGGGCGGCCTCATGGTTCGAGACGGGCCTGCGGCCCTCCTCACCCTGAGGCCGGGAGAGGGGCCTGCTTGCCCTTTGCCGTCTCGGCCGTTACATCAGCGTCGAATTTCCCGACATTGCGTCCGCCGGCGCGCTCGCGCGCCCGAGCGGATTCGGGCCGGATTAGCAGGGGTTTTTGGGCCAATGAACGGTCGCCAATTCATCTATCACATGCAGGGTCTGACCAAGACCTATCCGCCCGCCAAGAAGGTGCTGGATAACATCCATCTGTCGTTTTACCCGGACGCCAAGATCGGCGTGCTCGGCGTCAACGGCTCCGGCAAGTCCACTTTGTTGCGCATCATGGCCGGCCTCGATACCGAGTTCACCGGCGAAGGCTGGGTCGCCGAGGGCGCCCGCGTCGGCTACCTGGAACAGGAGCCCCAGCTCGATCCGAAAAAGACCGTGCGCGAGAACGTGATGTTGGGCGTCGCCGCCAAGAAGGCGATCCTCGACCGCTATAACGAAATCGCCTCGAATTATTCCGACGAGACCGCCGACGAGATGGCCAAGCTTCAGGACCAGATCGACAGCAAGAACCTGTGGGACCTCGACAGCCAGGTCGACCTGGCGATGGACGCGCTGCGCTGCCCGGCGGACGACGCCGACATTGCCAAACTATCCGGCGGCGAAAGACGCCGCGTCGCGCTGTGCCGGTTGCTGCTCGACCAGCCCGACCTGCTGCTGCTCGACGAGCCGACCAACCATCTCGACGCCGAGAGCGTGAACTGGCTGGAAGGCCATCTGCGCAATTATCCCGGCGCCATCCTGATCGTCACCCATGACCGCTACTTCCTGGACAATGTGACCGGCTGGATTCTCGAACTCGATCACGGCCGCGGCATTCCCTACGAGGGCAATTACACTTCCTGGCTGCACCAGAAACAAAAACGCATGGAGCAGGAAGGCCGCGAGGACGAGGCGCGCCGCCGCACGCTGGAGCGCGAAAGCGAATGGATCGCATCCTCGCCGAAAGCGCGGCAATCGAAATCCAAGGCGCGCTACGAGCGCTATGACGAACTGCTCAAGATCGCCAACGCCAAGCAGAACACGGTGGCGCAGATCACCATCCCGGTGGCCGAACGTCTTGGCCAGAACGTGGTCGACTTCGAACACCTCGCGAAAGGCTATGGCGACAACCTGCTGATCGACGATCTCACGTTCAAATTGCCGCCCGGCGGCATTGTCGGGGTGATCGGACCGAACGGCGCCGGCAAGACCACGCTGTTCCGCATGATCACCGGTCAGGAAAAGCCGGACACGGGCACGATCAAGATCGGCGAGTCGGTGCATCTCGGCTATGTCGACCAGTCGCGCGACACGCTCGACGGCAAGAAGAACGTGTGGGAGGAAATTTCCAACGGCCAGGACATCATTCTGGTCGGCAAAAAGGAAGTGAACTCGCGCGCCTATGTGTCGTTGTTCAATTTCAAGGGCGCCGACCAGCAGAAGAAAGTCGGCACGCTGTCGGGCGGCGAGCGCAACCGCGTGCATCTCGCCAAGATGCTGCGCACCGGCGCCAACCTCTTGCTGCTCGACGAGCCGACCAACGATCTCGACGTCGACACGCTGCGGGCGCTGGAAGAGGCGCTGGAGGATTTCGCCGGCTGCGCCGTCATCATCAGCCATGACCGCTGGTTCCTCGACCGCATCGCCACGCATATTCTGGCGTTCGAAGGCGACAGCCACGTCGAATGGTTCGAGGGCAATTTCCAGGACTACGAAGCCGACAAGATGCGAAGGCTGGGGCAGGACTCAATCATTCCGCATCGATTGAAGTATAAGAAGTTCTCCCGCTAATTCTCCGCCGCGCCCTTTTTACGTCTTATTTACGGGAAAACGGCGCGCGCGCGCGATGTATAATCGCGGCGCTGGGATTAATCCGGATTTTCCGGAGACGCCGGCCAGGGGGAGAGAAATGAGTACGACACTGAAATATACGATTGCCGCGCTTGGCGGCGCGATGGTCGGCGGGTTCGCCATTCACGGCCTGCAGGCGCAGACCAAGCCGCCGGTTTTTCAAGTCACGTTGCAGGATGTCTCCGATCCGGCCGCGCTCCTCAAGGAGTTCGTGCCGGCCGCGCGGGCGACGATCGCCAAGGCCGGCGGCAAGGTGCTCGCCGGCAGCGCGCCCACGATGCTCGACGGCAAGCCGCCGGCCAAGCGCGTGGTGATCAACATGTGGCCGAGCATGGAGGTGGCGAAAGCCTGGTATGCGTCGCCCGAATACCAGAAGGCGCGCGAAGCCGGCAACAAATACGCGAAGTTCACGGTCATATTGGTCGAGGGCGTGGCGGCGAAATAGTAGGTCTGTCGCAAAACTTGAGCGGGACGCAGCACAATCTGCGTCCCGCTTGTGCTTTCATAGTGACAATAGCCGGGGCTTTGTTTAACGACGCGCGTTGGTAGTCATTGCGTGAGGGTCTCGATGCGTTATCTCGTCGCCTCCGGCCTGCGCGTCGCCGATCTGCCGCCCGGTTGCCGCGTCATCGCCGACGGCGAGGCGGTATCGCTGGAGCAGCCGTGGAGCTTCGGCGCGCCGCTGATCGCGCTGGTCGAGGACGGCGCCGATCTCAATGCGATCAAATCGAAACCCGGCGTCACCGCGTTCACAGTCGAGGGGACTTTGCCGCCGGGCGAGGGCAAAGCTTTCGCCATCGGCGCGCACCGCATGCGCGACGCCGAGGCCTTCAAGCCCTACATCGCGCGCGTGCCCGACGTCATCGCGCCTTATGGCTGCCGCTACATCGCGCGCGGCGGCGCGGTCACGCCGCTTTGCGGCGCGTTCACGCCGGACCGGCTGGTGCTGATGGAGTTCCCCAGCGCCGACGACGTCGTGGCGTTCTATTTTTCCGACGCATACGCGCCGCTGTTGCGTATTCGCCTCACTGCCACCGAGCCGCGCTTTGTCGTGCTGGCGCGCTCGGGCGCGCTGCCGCAATCCGCCCGGCGGGTGATCGCCGACAGGCTGGCTGACGGCCGTTCGAGCCTTTAGTCTGCGCCAGCCCGCCCCGCACATCGAGCCGCCAGCAGGAAAGTGCCGTGATGAATAAACCGCTCCGCACGCCAGAAAAATCGTTCCGCCTCGAAGAATCGACCATCGAGGACTTGCACGCGGCGATCCAGGCGGGCGCGACGACCGTGGTTTCGGTCGTCCGGCAATATCTCGCCCGCGTGCGGGCCTATAACGGCGTGTCGAGCATGCTGGTAACGAGCGACGGCGCGACGGTGGCCGCGGCGGAAGGCGTGGTTCGCGCCGGCGCGGCGCTGAAATTTCCGATGCAGACCGTGAAGGCTTCGGCGATCCTGCCCGATCTCGACAAGTACAAAGGCCCGCCCATCGAGTACGGCCGCATGGAGCCGACCGCTTCCAAGCCCGACGTGGCACAGCAGTTCGGCATGATCGTCGGTGTTCCCGACGCCGGTCAGCTCAATGCCATCGGCACCCTCAACATTCGCGGCGAGCGCTCGGTCACCTGCTGGGGCGAGTTCGACAGACATCCGTCGCTCGGAGCGTTGCCGCCCGGCGCGCCGCCGGTTTGCGAGTTCTTCCGCCGGCAGCCGGACGCGCTCGAGCGCGCGGCCGAGCTCGACAGAGAATTCGGCCGCAATCCAGATCTCGAAAAAATGCCGATGTACGGCGTGGTCTTCGCCTTCAAGGACCCGTTCGACACCAAGGACATACGCTCCACGGGCGGCGGCGACGCGCGCTACGACATCGATTTTCCGGCGAGCGACCATGTTCTGGTCGAGCAGTTGCGCGAAAAAGGCGCGATCATTTTCGCCAAGGCGGTGAACACGGAATACAACGGCCGGGCCGGCGATCCGGGCGGCCGCCACAAGCCCGCCAAGGTGTTGCCGTCCACGCTCGGCTATCAGCGCAGCACCTGGGCCGGCAATCCGTCAAATCCTTACGACACTGCGCGGTCGGCATCGCTCGGCTCAAGCTCGGGCTCGGGCGTTTCGGTCGGCGCCAACCTGGTAATGGCGGCGCTCGGCGAGGAAACGCGAGCCTCCTGCCGCGGACCGTCCAATCACAACGCGGTGGCGCTGATCCTGCCGCACAAGTCGATGCTGGGATTCGACGGCGGCGCGATCGGCGCCGACATCTATTGCGACCGCTCGGGCATTCACGCGCGCAAAATCGAGGATTGCGCCAAGATTCTCGACGCCCTCAAGGACCCGGGCGACGGCTATTACGACCCGCGCGACCCTTTTACCACGGTGCCACGCGTATCGGTGTTGAGCACGTCCTATGCGGGCCACGCCAAAGCCGCCGGCGCGCCGGGAACGCTGAAAGGAATGCGCCTCGGCGTCATCCGCAAATCGATGACGATCCCGCCGGGCTCGAAGACCGAGGAGCCGATCGTCGGCGCGGCGGTCAAGGAAATCAAAACCGTGCTCGGCGAGCATCTCGGCGTCAGGTTGGTGGAGTCGGGCGATCCGCTGTGGACGCCGGATCGCGACCTTGAGCCGATGAAGACCGACTTCCGTGCGGCGTTGGCGCGGCTGGTGCCGGTTTTCATGCCGGATCTGCTGTTCCGCCTGAAGGCGGACGACACGCCGGTGTTCCCCGATTTCGCCGCGGCCGTCGTGCCGACCGAGTTCATGCCGGGAAAAATTTTCGGCTCCGGCAAGATGCAGCCGATCGATTATTGCGTCGAAATGGCGGAAGGACGCATCGCGCCGCCGAAAAATCTCGACCTCGCCACCATCCAGAATCAGGAAATGGCGATGGCGTTCCGCTTTCATATCTCGCAGTACCTGAGCCGGCGCGCCGCCGACTGGCAGGCGCGCGGGCAGCGCGAGACCTTGACCGATTGGGCGGCGCTCAATGCGCGCTCGAAGTTCTGGGGCGACGACCAGCGCGCGGCCTTCAAGAACTGGGAAGAGGTCGCCGATCCGCGCAACCCACATGGCTCTCGCCAAGGCGTCAACGAGCGCATCATGCTGCGCGAGTTGCTGCGCCGCGCCGACATGATGGTGATCCTGGAGAACAAGCTTGACGCGCTGGTGCGGCTGCACACGCCGTGGCCGCCGGGGCTGATCGGCCACGCCTATCAATACAACATCGCCAGCAACCTGCGGCCGGAGTCGCTCTCCGGCCCGAATGCCGGGTTGACCGAGGTGCTGATCCCGGCAGGTTACGTCACGACGGTTTACGATCCGGTGTACCAGCTCGCGCCTGACGGCATGCGCTACGTTTCCAAGGCCTCCGACAGACCGACGACGATTCCTGCGCCGGGATTGCCATTCTCTTTGGTATTCCGCGTCGAGCCGGGCAAAGAAGATATCCTGTTGCGGATCGCCTCGGCTTACGAAGCGGCGTCGAAGCGCCGCATTCCGCCGCCGGCCTTCGGGCCGCTGCCGGTGGAACAGTCCGTTCAATCGGACTAGCGTCGCGGCATGATTCGACGCGCCGCCATCGCCGCCATCGGGCTGTTGCTTCTGATCGTTTCGGCGCGCGCCGACCCGGCCTTCCAGCAATGGCTGCAGACGACGTGGCCGCAGGCGCGTGAACTCGGCGTCGCGCGCACTACCTTCGATGCCGGCATCCGCGGGCTCGAACCCGATTTCGGCCTGCCCGATCTCGCGTTGCCCGGCCGCCCCGAAGCCGCGCCGCAGCAGCCGGAATTCGTGCAGACGCCGGCGCAATACCTGCGCGAGCCGACATTCGCGCGCCTCGCCGCGCAGGGTAAGAAACTCGCCGCGCAATACCGCGACACGCTGGCCCGCATCGAGAAGGTGTTCGGCGTGCCCGGCAATGTGGTGCTGGCGATCTGGGCGCGTGAGACCGATTACGGCGCCGAACGGCAGCCGCACGATGCGCTGCGCGTGCTGGCGACGCAGGCCTATGTCGGCAAGCGCAAGGATTTTTTCCGCAACGAGTTCCTGCACGCGTTGAAAATGCTGCAGGACGGCGTACCGCGCGAGAACTTGCGCTCGTCGTGGGGCGGCGCCATGGGCCTGACGCAGTTCTTGCCGTCGGAGTACTACAAATACGCGGTCGATTTCGACGGCGACGGCCGCGCCGATATCTGGCATTCGGTGCCGGACGCGCTGGCCTCGGCGGCCAAGCAACTCGCCGGCAAGGGCTGGCAGGCGGGCAAGCCCTGGGCCATCGAGGTGCGCCCGCCGTCAAATGTCGATTGCACCATTGCCGAGCCGAGAGTGGTGAGGCCGGTCGGCGAATGGCTCAAGCAGGGCTTTGTTCCGGCCTATGACCGCAAGCTCACCGCCGTGGAACTGGCAGCCGAGGCGTCTGTGCTCTTGCCGGAAGGCACTTATGGGCCGGCCTTCCTGACGCCGAAGAATTATTACGTGCTCAAGGATTACAACTACTCGGATCTTTACGTGCTGTTCGTCGGCCACCTCAGCGACCGGATCGCCGGCGGCCGGCCGTTCCAGACGCCGTGGAGCAAGAACGCCCAGCTCAAGACCAGGGAAGTCGAGACCATGCAGCAGCGGCTGACGTCGCTTGGACTCTACAAAGACAAGCTCGACGGCAAGGCCGGCATGCTCACGCGCGCGGCGCTCGGCGCCTATCAGAAAAAGAACGGGCTAAAGGTCGATTGCTGGCCGACGGCCGCCGTGCTCGACCACATGCGGCGCTAGTCGCAAACTTCCATGCGCTGAATGCGATAGCCGTAGCCGTCCCATACCTGCCGGCGTTCCATGTGGCAGACCGGACCTTCGACATATTCGGGCGGCTCGTCATAGGCGGGGGGCGGCGCGGCGTAGACCGGGGCGGGCTCGACGTAACGCGGTTGGCTGTTGGCGATGGCCGAACCGATGATGGCGCCGGCGGCCAATCCGCCGACCACGCCGGCGGCGACGCCGCAACCATCGCAGTGCGCTTGCGCGGAAGACGGCAACGCCGCGGCCACCAGGGCGGCCGCGGCGATAGCGAAAATCATATTGCGTTGCATGGGTGCCTCTCGGGCCGATGACGATCGGCGCCGATCATGCAACCATGACCGTTACCCGACGATTAATCGCAGAATTGGCGCGGGCGGCCGTAATGGACGTAGCCATCCGGGTCGCGCCATGCCTTGCGGGCCCAATAACAGCCCCGAGGCGCATCGGCGTAGTCGTCGTATCGATAGTAGCCATCGTGGTTGGCGATTGCGGTACCGATGATGGCACCGGCGACGACGCCGCCGAGAATGCCGAGGCCAATTCCGCCGCCGCGCCAGCGCGCGTCAGCCGGCGTAGGCGCGCTCAAGGTGCCGACGACGATGGTCGCGACGGCCGCAAGCGCGAAGATGGTCTTTTTCATAGCGTTCTTCCCTCCAGGGTCGGGGCCGGCCGGGGCCGACCGCCATAAGCTAGATTTAAAGCCTCTCCCGGCTCCTGTAAAAGAGGCAGGCTGAAAATATGTCTGAAGTTTGATGGATTAGGTTCACTACCCCTTCGAAAAGCCCGGAATTTACGTCAAATCCGGGCTTTTCGATTATTTTTGCGTTGCTTCAGCACGGCTTAGTCGCAAACCCGCACGCGCTGCACACGCCAGCCCCAGCCGTCCCAGAATCGCCGGTGGGTCCAGTAGCAAGGGCCGCCGCGGAAATAGACCGGCCCAGACCCGTAGTAATAGCCGGGGCCGTAACCGTAATAGGGCCCATGGGCGGCCGAGCCGATGATGGCGCCGGCGGCCAGCCCGCCGATGATGCCGGCGGCCAGAGTGCCGCCGCGCGCTTGCGCCGGCTGCGGGGCGGCCACAGCCGCGATGCCGATGGTCGCGACGGCCGCCAGAGCTGTCAGGGTCTTGGTCATCTTGGTCATGGCGCACTCCTTCGATTTGTTTGGTCGTCTGCATTGAACGACCGATCCAGGAATTTCCTGCCACGCTGCTACGTGACAACGTTCATCTTGCACGCAGAGTTCCACTTTGCGCGTGAATGCGCCGTGAACGGCGCGTTTGGAAATGATTTTTGATTCCGCCGCGCGCATTAAATTTCGGCAAGAGTTGCGGCGGGATTGCCGCGCCCTTGTGCCAACGAAAGAGCGGCGCGGGATATCTGCCGACGCTGGAGCGCGCGCCGCTAAAGACGGCGTGCGTTTTTTCGGCGTTTGGAACCGCGCAGGCGACGCGTCTTCGCGGTACGCCGGCGGACCGCTTTGCGCCGTCGCCGCTTGAGGATAAGGCGGCCGATATTTTTAAGGAACAGTTTCTCCAGTGGATAACTCAACCGCCGCACGGCGGCGGCCAGCGGCAGCCACTCGACCGCCGCGATGTCCTTCATGACGTCGCGGCTCGGCCGCGCGGCCGCCTTCATGCGCCAGAACTGCACGACCTTCGGCCGGCCGCGCGCGCGGTAGGTAATGGCGCCGACAAACTCATGCACTGTCACGCGATGGCCGGTTTCTTCCACCGCTTCGCGGCGCGCGCCTCTGGCCGGATTTTCGTCGCGCTCGAGCTTGCCGCGCGGCAGTACCCAGCGCTCGTCCTTGCTGCGCTGGACCACGGCGATGCGCGGGTGCGCGCCGCCGCGCAGCACGATGCCCCCCGCCGCTTGAATGGTTTTGCGCGCCATCGCCGTTCAGCCCAGATTCCGCCGTATCTCATGTAAGCGGAAATGTCATGCGCATGAAGCAAAATGCGCGTCGGCCGAGCGCCCAGTTGTGCAAAACACGGCAACCGCGCCGGCTGTCATAATTGGGTCGTACGGAAAAGCGCAGCCTGCGCCGCCCTTCATTGCGGCTGCCGGTGCGCTCGCTCCCTCTCCCGGGTTGCGCCGGGAGAGGGAGCGAGAGCTTGCCGCGCGCGTTATCGCCAGCCGGATTCCTTGTCGCAGGCCTTGCGCTCGGCGACATGGGTCTTTTCCCAGGCGGTGATCGACTGGGTCTCGTTGTCGCTCATCTTGTTGTTCATGCAGGTGCAATATTTCAGAACCACTTCGGCCGCGGCGTCGCCCTTGTTGTCGGCGACGCACTGATTGATCCATTTGACGTCGTCGGTGGTGGCGGCCCAGGCGGCGTTGCCGGCGAAGCCGATAGCGGCAAGCGCGAGCGCGAAGGTGGCAACTTTTATTCCGAGTCTCCCTGTGGGTAGCGTTGTCGTTTGGGGCCGGGAGATTGGGGCTTGGGCAGGGATTCGGCAGGGCGAGGGGGCGATTTAACGCTATTGTAACCGCGCCGGCGTTCCATGGGCCGCATGCGAACGGCTGCCGTCCCGACCCCCGTCATTACCGTGGCGCGCAGCTTCGTCGCCGCCGCCTTGTTCGGTTATTTTTTCGATCTTCTGCGTCAGACCCACAGCCACCTGGTCAACGCGGCCGGCCGGCCGTTCGGCGACGACTGGGTCAATTACTGGTCGGCGGCTTATCTCGCGCTGCACGGCCGTGCCGCCGAGATCTACGATCCGCACGTCTTCCATGTTTTCCAGGAGACCATCGTCGGCTCGCCGCTCGATGCCTACCACTACAGCTATCCGCCGGTAATGCTGCTGCTCACCGCGCCGTTCGCGCTGATCCCATACGTGCCTGCGCTATTCGTCTGGCTGTCGGCGAGCTGGTACGCGTTCTATCGCGCGCTGAAGCTGGCGATGCCGGGACGCGGCGTGCTGCTGCTCGCGCTGGCCGCGCCGGCAGTGCTGATCAATGCGGTCGGCGGGCAGAATGGTTGTTGGACGTCGGTCTTGCTCGGCGGGGGCTTAAGCCTGCTGGAGCGGCGGCCTTATCTCGCGGGCTCCCTGTTCGGGATGATGATCTACAAGCCGCAGCTTGCTTTGCTGCTGCCGGTCGCGCTGGTCGCCGGGCGGCAGTGGCGCGCTTTCGCGGCGGCGAGCGTTACCGCCGGCGTGCTGCTTGCCGCGAGCGCGCTTTGGTTCGGAACCGATGTGTGGGCCGAGTATCTGCGTAATCTCAACGTGCTGCGGCAGATGATTTTGGAAGACGGCACCGGCGTCTGGCATCGTTTCGTGTCGGTGTTCGTAGCGGCGCGGCGGCTGGGCGCGCCGGTCGCGGCCGCCTATTTGGTGCAGGCGATCGTGGGCGGGCTCGCCTGCATCGCGGTGGCGTGGGTCTGGTTCCGCGACACGCGCGCCAATATCAAAAACGCCGTGCTGCTGCTCGGCACGTGTCTGGCGACGCCGTATTTGCAGGACTATGACCTGGTGTTTGGCGCGATCGTGGTGGCATGGCTATGGCAGCAGCCGGTCGAAACTTTAGCGTCCGAACGCGCGCTGCAGATCGCCTGCGGCTTGCTTCTGTCGCTGCCGCTGGTGGCCGCGGCGCTGGCGCATATGACCGGGCTGGCATTCGGCCCGCTGTTCATTCTGCCGGCCTTCGTCATAGCGCTGCAGGCGGCGTTTGCCGGACGCGAGTTCGACCGGCCGGCGCTGCCGGCGCTGCACGACGCCTGACTTAAAAGATTATTCGATCGCCTCGCCGGCGCTGCCAAGCTGCGGCAGCACGCCGATGCTGGGCGCTTTCGCGGTGTTCAAGTCGAAGTTGGCCAGCGGATTAAACGAACGATCTTCCATCCCGATGATGCGCTTCGCCAGCGCGTAGGCGAAAAACGCCATGCCTATTCCCGCGACAAGGTCGATAAAATAATGCGCTCCCTCGGTGATCGTGCCGGCGAGCATGGCGGCATTCAAGACGAGCAAGACGACTAGGATGCGAGGATAGCGGCGCAAGGTCAGCGGCGTCAGGACCGCGACGGTCGCGTGGAATGACGGAAAGGTGGCGATGCCACCCGGGACTTTAGTGAAAATCAACGGCCCCGCCTCGCGCAGTTGCATTAAATGATCGAGCGGTGTCGCGCCGGTAAAATGCAGAATGTGGAAGGCCGCCCGATCCACCGCGACGATTGGACCGGCCGCCGGCATGAGAGCGGAAATGATAATCGTGGAAGTCAAAGCGATCGCGAAGGCGAGAAGATATCCGCGGACGTCGCTGAGCCGATTTGAGAAGGCCAGCACGACGAGTGGGAGAGCGATCTGCAGGCTGATGGTGTCGTAAGCGAAATGAAAAACGCGCTGAACGCCAAGATGTCCATCGACCCAATGAGCGTATCCGAACCAGTTCAAGCCGAGCGCGCTGTCCGCGTTTGTCAAAAAATGATCTTCAAGCGGAAAGGCGAAACGTTGCATCGAATAGGCCGCGACGACGCCGCATAGAATGGTAATCACCAAATACAGTACGCCGAACATGATGATTCTTACGGCGTCGAAAATCCGGCTTTGCGGCGCGAACAAAAGGACGACGTCCACTACCACGACTGCGGCGACCAGCGGCAGGATATTCGGCATAGACGTGATCAAGAGTTTTGTTGCGATGGAGGCGACCAGCGCGATTGTCGCCAGCGCCAATGTCATAAGACACGCAGGGCGCGAGATCGGACTGATGCGGGATTGGATAAATGCGGAGCGGTTGCTCAGCGCAAGCGGACTGAAGGTCATTGCCAAGATGTCCCTAAAGCGAACGTGCGCCCCGAAAATTGCGATTTTGCTGGCAGCGGCTGATAGGCCGTGCAAATCCAATCGCGAGCCGAACTGTGGGCCAGCGTGATTAAAACTCCCTTTATGCAGATCGCTCAACGCTAACGGTTGCGGCTGATAGTAAATCAAGTTCAAATTCGGCGTTTGGCATGTGTTTTCTGCCGGGCCGCCATCCCAATGGCCCCGTTGCGCCCGAACGACGCCTATGGCCTAAATTGCGCCAACAAACCGCAACGGGGAGAAACGCCATGGCGACCTACACCTGGGACCACATCCATCTGCGCACGCCGGATCAGGAAGCGACCGCGCAATGGTTCGAGCGCATGTTCGGCGCGCAGGTGACGCGCAGCACGGTGCTGGGAAAGCCGCGCATCGACATGAAATTGGGCGGCGCCAATATATTTCTCGCTGAGGTCAAGCCGGGCGACGGAGTCAATGCCGCGCCGACGACGCCCTATCGGGGACTCGACCATTTCGGGCTGGCGGTCAGCGGCATCGATGCTATTGCTGCCGACCTGAAGCAGCGGGGCGTCGAGTTCACCAAGGAGCCGCATTCGCCGCGGCCGGGCATCAAGATCTGCTTCCTGCGCGGACCGCAGGGCATTTCGATCGAGCTGTTGGATCGCGATCCGAAATATACCTGAAGGCGGGCGGAATGAACGGCATCCGGATATCGGCCGCGCGGGCGAAATAGGCGCCGCCGGCTCGCATTTAGCTTTGGACAAGTTGGCGTCGGGTGTTGTCTTGCGTCGCGGCAGTTGCCTTAATAGGCTGCGGGCTCACGCGTAACGTGGGAAGGCAGTTGTATGCGAGCGTTCGGTTGGGCGATCGGCGCGTTCATGCTGATCACGGCGCAGGCCACGGCCGCCGGCAACCGGTTCGACCGGTCGTTGCAGATGTTGGCGCCGGAAGAGCGGCTCGAGCAGCTCTGCGACTACACCGCGATGGCGCGCATCCGCAAGGAAATCAAAGACTTCAAGCCCGACCGCGCTTTGGCCAGCGCCACGGCCGAGCCGCGCATCCGCGCCGACACCATCGAAGTCAAAGGCGGCGCCTTCCGCAGCCGCGGCAAATGGTATGCACTCTCGTTCACCTGCACGGCGACGCCCGACCACATGGAGGTGGTCGCGTTTCGCTACACGATCGGGCCGGAGATACCGGAAGCCAATTGGGCCGCCGACGGTCTGTGGGACTGAGGACGGCGGTCAATCGTCCCTGTCCGCGCGGCGCGCGGCCGGCAAAGCGCCAGTCTTGGCGCCGGTCTTGGCATCGGTCCTGGCACCAGTCTTGGCGTCGTTGGTCCGCGGACAGCCGGCGTAAGCGGCCGCAATCGCCGCCGGCGCGCCGTCGACCGGAAATTCGGCGCTGGTTCGCAAGGCATTGAGCGCGCGGATGTGCATATAGAGGACGCTCGATGTCGCCATCTCGTTGGCGAAGCGCGCCACCTCGGCGGGGTCCTCGATCACCACGGATTTGTAGCCTTCCACGATCCGCACCGTCGGTTGATGGCCGGGCTTGTCGTCGAAGCGGTAGCCGAGTTCGGCATTCCGGGTAGAGCCGAACTTGAACCCGAAAACGATCAGGACCGACGGCTGCTCCTTGAAGCACAACAGCTGCATTCTTGCCGGCGGCAGGAATGGGATCCTGCCGTTCGAAACGTTCGTCGTGCCGACCTGGGCATTGGAGATCGGCGCGCGGGTGACGCGATCGACCTGCTGCTCGATACGCCAATGCCCGACGGCGCGGTTATCGCCGCCGGTGACGTAAGGGGTCGTGCCCGGCACAGCCGGCGAGCAACAAAAGCGCGGCCGCCGCGCCTGCCGCGCCGGCTACACGTCCCTGCCTGTCCGCACGCAACGCCGGCACACCGCCACCCCCACAACCGGCATTCTGCCTTGTGCACGCTATGCGTGCAACTGGGATTTGTCGCTCCGGCCGGGTGCAGGCGTGCTAGAAGTGCCACAATGACCCGGCGCACCCCCAATTCGCGGCAAGCGGCCGAAATGGCCTTCAAGTCGGCCACCAGCAAGCCCGCGGAACCCTTGCCGAAAAGCCCGTCGCTGCCCGGCGTGAAGGAGCTTGTGTCCTTGCGCATCGACCGTGACGTCTTAGATCACTTCCAAGAGGGCGGTCCGGGCTGGCAAGAGCGTATCAACGCCGCCTTGCGTAAAGCCGCCGGTAAATAGGCCCGCGCCACTAAGGCGCGCATGGCCCGTATTTGTATTCGAAACATTCCAGCCAGGGAGTTTGCAAGTGGCAGATAATTCAAACAAGAACGCCGCCAACAGCCAGTTCAGAAAGCTGCGGCAGGCCGAGGAAGGCAAGCGTGCGATGCTGGATTACGAGAACAACGCCGCCGCCAACCGCGCCAAGACCGCGCGCCTGCGCGCGTTGCGGCTCGCCAGGGACGCGGAAGAAGCCGCGGCCGCCGCGTTGGCGCCGCCGCCGGTGAAGAAGAAGGCCGTGAAGAAAAAACAGCCCGCGGCCGACTAACGCCGCATGCGCAGGCCGGCGTTTTCCGCGTCAGCGGTATTTACGCTGCGTTTATTGCTGCAGCCACGCCGGCGGCGTTGAGTGAGCCGGCGAGCGGCCGAGTAATGCGGCGCCTGTAACAAAAGCCGGCTGCGCAGGGAGGTTTTTCGTGACGATCATCGGACGGCGGGTTTTTATCAAGGGTGCGGGCGGACTTGCGCTGGGCGGCGTGCTGCCGAAGCTGGCGGCGCCGGCCATGGCGCAGGCGAAATGGCCGGACAAGCCGGTGCGCTTCATCGTGCCGCTGGCGCCCGGCGGTGCCATCGATTTCGTGGCGCGGCAGTGCGCGCAGGTAATGTCGCAGACCTACCACCAGCAGTTCTACGTCGAGAACCGCACCGGCGCCGGCGGCACCATCGGCATGGACGTGGCGATGAAGAGCACGCCGGACGGCTATACGGTGCTCATCACCAATGATAATGCGGCGAGCGCGCCGCACATCCTCAAGCTCAGCTACGACTATACCAACGTGCTGGCGCCGGTGATGTTGATCGCTACGCAGCCGCAGATTTTCGCCGTGCATCCTTCGCTCGGCGTCAGCACGGTCGCCGAATTCGTCGCGTACGTGAAGAAGAATCCCGGGCTCGGCTTTGCCAGTTCGGGCGTCGGCTCGAACCAGCACGTGGTCGGGCTTTGGTTTGCCAAGGAAGCCGGCATCAAGCTCGAGCACGTGCCCTATCGCGGCGCCGGGCAGGCGGTGACCGACCTGCTGGCCGGTCACGTGAAGTCGGCCTTCCTTGGGCCGACCTCGATGATCCCGCACTGGAAGGCCGGCAACCTCAAATTCCTGGCGCAGACCTCCGCCAAACGCGCGCCCACGTTGCAGGAAGTCCCGACGCTGGAAGAGGCCGGCTACAAGGGCCTGGTGCTGGAAGCCTGGTATGCCGCCTTTGCGCCGACCAGCACGCTGCCGGAGATCGTCGCGACGCTCAACGCCGCGCTGGCGAAATCTCTGACCGACAAGAATCTGCAGGAGAACTTCGTCAAGGGTTCGCTGGAGTCGGTCGGCGGCACGCCGGAAAAACTCGGCACGCTGGCGAAGGCGGACTCCATTAAGTACGCCAAGCTGGTGAAGGAGTTGAACATCAGCCTGACGTAGCCCGCGCCGCCGCGATTGCCGAAGGGCTGCCCGAATTTTTCAGGGGCAGCCCGCGGGCGGCGAAAGCCTCAATCCTTGTCTTTGATGCGCGTGTCCGGGCGGTCGCTGCCGCGCGCGGTTTCCGTGTGCCACTTGCCCTTCTCGTCCTCGTAAAGGATCTCCTCGGTACGGCCGGGGACCTTCTGCTCGGCGGCGGCGGCCTGCGCGGCCTTGAGCGCGGCGGCGTGGCTCGGGAACGGCTCGGAAAAGACGCCTTCGGCTTTGTAGGCCCAGCCGCCGTCGTGCTGGACGATCTCGTAAGTGACTTCGGACATGGGGGACCTCGCGGGGTTGCGATGCTGCGTGGAGCTTAACGTATCACGGCGCGGATGGTTGCGGGTCTGATCGACCAGGAGGCCATTGCGATTTGTCCCAACCGGATTACCCTTCGTGCGTTGGCGCAAGGATCCCGAAACGTGGCAGCCGGTTTTCGAACGGGGTCATGCGCAAGGAATTTGAACTAAGGGAGACGGTACATGGCGTTCACGGTCGGCAGCAACAGCTTCAAGGACGGCGATTATCTCGGCAAGGACCATATCCTGTCGGCCGATTTCGGCTTCGGCTGCGCCGGCGGCAACCGATCGCCGCATCTCCAATGGTCGGGCGCGCCGGAAGGCACCAAGAGCTTCGCGCTCACCTGTTTCGATCCCGACGCGCCGACCGGCTCCGGCTTCTGGCACTGGCTGGTGGTGAACATCCCGGCCAATGTCAGGGAGCTCGCGGCCGGCGCCGGCAGCGCCGGCGGCAAGATGCCGGAAGGCGCGCTGCAGACGCGCACTGACTTTGGCGCGCCCGGCTATGGCGGGCCGTGCCCGCCGGGGGGCGACCACCCGCACCGCTATCTGTTCACGGTGTTCGCCGTGGGCGCCGAGAAGCTGCCCGTGAAAGCCGACACCTCGGCGGCGGTGGTCGGCTTCAACTTGCATTTCAACACCTTGGCGAAAGCCGAGATCATGGGGCTGTTCAAGAGGTGAGGAGAAAGCTTAAAGGGGTGCCCCGCTTGGCGACCGACCAATTCGATGGTCGCCCGGTATCGTGACAAGAGAGCAGCGACCAACCCAACAGGTTCCTCCAGGAGGGCAACGCCATGCAGATTTCACGTCGATTTCGTGCCGGTCTTCTCGCGCTGATCGCTATCGCCGGCGCGAGCTTTTCGTCCGCGGTTTACGCCGACGGCGGCAGCATCAGCATCCGGATTTTTAAGGCTGGTTTCGTGATCGGCGGCTCGGCCGGCAGCGGCGTGCTGACGTTTCACGGCAGGCGCTATCCGCTGTCGATCGGCGGCCTGAGCTACGGCTTCACCTTCGGCGCGTCGGAGACGCGTTTCCATGGCACGGTCAGCAATATCCGCCGGCCGACCGATGTCGAGGGCGTCTATGCCCAGGCCGGCGCCGGCGTGGCCGCCGGGCGGGGCGCGCAGGCGGTCGTGCTCACCAACCAAAGTGGCGCGGTGCTCACGCTGGCCGGCGAGCAGGCCGGCCTCATCGTCAGCGCCGATCTGAGCGGGCTGGCGTTGTCGTTGAAGTGAGCGGTTTTCGTCCGCGTCCCAATTCAATTTTCAAACAGCCAAGCATTTCTTTCTTATCCCTCCCCCGCTTGCGGGGGAGGGCGGCCGCGAGCGCCTGCGAGCGGCGGGTGGGGGTGCTTGCAAGGTAACCCCACCCCGGCGCTTCGCGCCGACCCTCCCCTTGCAGGGGAGGGATAAGAAAGCGCGCAAGCGCCATCACCCGTGTTCTTTGCGGCGCCGGGTACGCCGTCTTCTGCCCCGCCTCGGCGGGGCCGTTCTTTTCCCCCTCGCAAAAAACGAGGGGATGGAGCACCGAGCGGCGCACCAATCCCTCCGTCTTGCCGCGCCCCTGTCGCCAGGAACGCGGGCGCCTCTCGGCGCTCCATGGCGGCGTCGTTAGGGCGCCGGGCCGCGCTTCCGGCGACCAAGTCGCCCCGCCTTCGGCCCTTAGGCGTGGCCCCTTTTGGGCAGCCACGCCTTCAAACCTCACGCGGGCCGACAGGCCCGGCCGTCAGCGAGCTTCTCGCGGCAGGTCGTAGTGCCTGCGGGCGGAGCCCCGGCGCCGCCCGAGAGCTTGGGGGTGCGTTCATCCCCCGCCCGCGGGCGCCGCATCTCCTCCCGCCCGCACGACCCCTCATGAGAGCGCCCTCTAGCGGAGGAGACGAGAGGGATATAATCCTATATAGGAATTGAATTAATGGCAAGCCTTGTCTCCTCATGGTGAGGAGCGGCCGAAAGGCCGCGTCTCGAACCATGAGGCCCGCGCCGCCGCGCTCACACCGTGCGGTAGCCGCCGTCCGCCATGACGATGGTGCCGGTGACGAAGGCCGACATGTCGGAGGCGAGGAAGATCGCCGGACCGACGATGTCCTCCTGCGTGCCGGCGCGGCCGAGCGGCGTGTGGTCCATGAACACCTTGACGTATTCCGGATGGTTGGCGCGGGTGTTGGCGTTGAGCGGCGTCGCGATGAAGCCGGGGCCGATGGCGTTGACGCGCACGCCGTCCTTGCCGAGCTCGGCGGCGAGCGCCTTGGTGAAGCCGAGCACGCCGTGCTTGCTGGCGGTGTAGGCGGCCGACGACGGCGTGCGGATGTGCACGAAGGACTGGATCGAGCCGAGGTTGACGATGCGCCCCTTGTTGGCGCGCAACTGGCCGAGAAACGCCTGCGTCACGTTGAACGCGCCGGTGAGGTTGACCGCCATGATGTCCTGCCAATCCTTGGCGACGGCGTCCGCATCGGCGGTGAAGGCATTGCGGCGGGCGATGCCGGCATTGTTGACCAGGATCGAGATGGGCCCGAGTTTGGCGGCGACCTCGCTCGCGACGGCGCGGCAGGCTTTGGCGTCGGTGACGTCGAGCGTGAAGGCTTGCGCCTTGAAGCCTTCGCCGGCGATCTCGGCGGCGGTCTTTGTCGCCGTCTCGGCGTCGATGTCGAGCACGGCGAGGCTGGCGCCCTCGCGCGCAAAGCCGAGCGCAATGGCGCGGCCGATGCCGGAGCCCGCGCCGGTGACGGCGGCGATGTGGGAAGTGAGAAGGGAAGGCATGGCGGCTGGGCTCCCTGGGTTAATTTCAGGGAGGATAGCAAATGAAGAGGGCAGGCAAAGCGCCGATCCGGGTACGCCTTGGCAGCGAGCGCACGCGTAGCGTGATCGCGCCGTCGTCCATCATGGTGGCGACGCCGATGTTGGCGACCTGCTCGCAGGGCACCGTTTCTTTCGGCTCGGCGGCCGAAGCGGCCGCGGCGAGCGCCACGAGCAGCGCAAGCGCCGGCGGCGCGGCGCTAGAACGCCTTGTTGCTGGCCTTGACGGCCGCCGCATCGACATAAACCTGCTCGCCCATCGCCCTGAACTTCTCCGACATCTGCGCCATGCCGTCCTCGATGACGCCCTTTTGCGTCAGCGTGCCGGACGACAGCGCTCCCGAAGAATTGGGATCGTTCAGCCCCGCCGCATAATTGCGCACGTCCTGGGTGATCTTCATCGAGCAGAACTTCGGCCCGCACATCGAGCAGAAATGCGCCACCTTGTGCGCCTCCTTGGGCAGCGTCTCGTCGTGGTATTCGCGCGCCGTTTCCGGATCCAAGCCCAGATTGAACTGGTCCTGCCAGCGGAAGTCGAAGCGCGCGCGGCTGAGCGCGTCGTCGCGCAGTTGCGCCGCCGGGTGGCCCTTGGCCAGGTCGGCGGCGTGCGCCGCGATCTTGTAGGTGATGACGCCGTCCTTGACGTCGTCGCGGTCGGGCAGGCCGAGATGCTCCTTCGGCGTCACGTAGCAGAGCATGGCGCAGCCGAACCAGCCGATCATGGCGGCGCCGATGCCCGACGTGATGTGGTCGTAGCCGGGAGCGATGTCGGTGGTGAGCGGCCCGAGCGTGTAGAACGGCGCCTCGCCGCATTCCTTGAGCTGCTTGTCCATGTTGATCTTGATCTTGTGCATCGGCACGTGGCCGGGGCCTTCGATCATGACCTGGCAGCCTTTGTCCCAGGCGATCTTGGTGAGTTCGCCCAGCGTTTCGAGTTCGGCGAATTGCGCGCGGTCGTTGGCGTCGGCGATCGAGCCGGGGCGAAGGCCGTCGCCGAGCGAGAACGACACGTCGTAGCGGCGCATGATGTCGCAGATCTCGTCGAAGCGCTCGTATAGGAACGATTCCTTGTGCCGCGACAGACACCACTTGGCCATGATCGAGCCGCCGCGCGAGACGATGCCGGTGACGCGATTGGCGGTGAGGGGGACGTAAGCGAGGCGGACGCCGGCGTGGATGGTGAAATAATCGACGCCCTGTTCGCACTGCTCGATCAGCGTGTCCTTGTAGCACTCCCAGTCGAGCTTGACCGGATCGCCGTCGACCTTCTCCAGCGCCTGATAGATGGGCACGGTGCCGATCGGCACCGGCGAATTGCGCAGGATCCATTCGCGGGTGTTGTGGATGTTGCGCCCCGTCGAGAGGTCCATCACGGTGTCGGCGCCCCAGCGGATCGCCCACACCATCTTCTCGATTTCTTCTTCCACCGACGAGGTGACGGCCGAGTTGCCGATATTGGCGTTGATCTTGGTGAGGAAGTTGCGGCCGATGATCATCGGCTCGAGTTCGGCGTGGTTGATGTTGGACGGGATGATGGCGCGGCCGCGCGCGATTTCCGAGCGCACGAATTCCGGCGTCACAAAGGCGGGGAGGGCGCCGCCGAACTGCTCGCCGTCGGCCAGCGCGGCTTCCGCGCGTTCCAGTTGCTGTTTGCGGCCGAGATTCTCGCGGGTGGCGACGTAGATCATTTCCTTGGTGATGACGCCGGCCTTGGCGAATTCGTATTGCGTCACCGGCTTGCCGTCCAAAGCGCGCCACGGCTTCGGCGTGTTGGGGAAATTGCGCGCCAGGTATTTGCCGGTGGCGTTGCCGTTGTCGACCGGCTGGATCGGCCGGCCCTGATATTCTTCGACGCCGCCGCGTTCTTTGACCCATTCGATGCGGGTGCGGGCCAGGCCCTTCTCGACGTCGATCGCCACATCCGGATCGGAATAGACGCCGGTGGTGTCGTAGACCGGCAGGTTCGGCTCGCCGCTCGAGGCCTCCAGCACGATCTCGCGCACCGGCACGCGCAGCTCGGGCGCCGCATCCGGCGCGACATAGACCTTGCGCGAAGCGGGCAGCGATCCGGTCGTGACTTTCGGGGTCACGAGATCGGCGGACGTGATCGGCTTGTTCATGGCGTTCTCCTGCGACTTTGCGTTTTACGCCGCTTGCGCGGCTTGGCCAAGCCAGGCGCGCACGCGCGCGTCTGGGGCCTCGTTCTGGGTGATATCGCTGACGACGGCGATCGAGTCGGCGCCCGCGGCATAGACCGCCGGCGCCCGCTCCAAGGTGATGCCGCCGATGGCGACCAGCGGAATTTTGCCGAGGCGCTTCTTCCACTGCGTGATCGGCGCCAGACCCTGCGGCGGAACGCTCATGGCCTTCAGCGTGGTCGGATAGATCGGTCCGAGCGCGACATAATAGGGATCGTGGCGCAGCGCGTTGTCGAGTTCGGCCTCGTCGTGGCTGGACAGGCCGAGCGTCAATCCGGCGCGGCGGATGGCAGGAACGTCAGCCTCGGCCAGATCCTCCTGGCCGAGATGCAGATGCTGGGCGCCGGCCTCGATGGCGGCGCGCCAATGGTCGTTGACCACCAGCCTGGCGCTCACCGCCGCAGCCAGCGCCTGGCGCACCAGCGCGACGGCCGGCGCGTGCGCCACGTCCTTGGCGCGCAACTGGATGGTGCCGACGCCGAGCGCCGCCAGGCGCTGCACCCAGGCGACGCTGTCGATCACGGGATAGAAGCGATCAGGATACGGCATGCCAGAACGGTGTCCCGACAATGGGGGTGGAGGGAGAGGCGAAATCGCGCGCGCCCATCAGCCCGGCTTCATGGGCGATGCGGCCGGCTTCGACCGCCAGGCGGAAGGCTTTGGCCATGGCGACCGGATCGCCGGCTTTGGCGATCGCGGTATTGAGCAGCACGGCGTCGTAGCCGAGTTCGAGCGCGTCGGCGGCGTGCGACGGCGCGCCCAAGCCGGCATCGACAACCAGCGTCACCTCGGGCAGCCGCGCGCGCAGCAGCTTGAGCGCGTCGCGGTTGACGATGCCGCGCGCGCTGCCGATCGGCGCCGCCCACGGCATGATGACGCGGCAGCCGAGATCGCGCAGCCGCTGCGCCACCGTCAGGTCCTCGGTGCAATAGGGAAATACCTGGAAGCCGTCCTTGATCAGGACCGCCGCCGCTTCGACCAGGCCGACCAGGTCGGGCTGCAGTGTCTCGTCGTCGCCGATGACTTCGAGCTTGATCCAGGGCGTCTCGAACAGTTCGCGCGCCAGCTCGGCGGTGGTCACCGCCTCGCGCACGCTGCGGCAGCCGGCGGTGTTGGGCAACACGCCGACGCCGAGTTCGCGGATCAGGTCCCAGAAGGCGTTGCCGATGCGGCCGCTGGAGGATTCACGGCGCAGCGATACGGTGACGATCTCGGCGCCGGAAGCGCGGATCGCCTGCTGCATGATGGCGGGCGAGGGATAGAGCGCCGTGCCGATCAGCAGCCGGGAGGAAAATTGCTTGCCGTAGAAGTCGACCGGGCTCATGTCAGCCACCTTGCCGCGGCGTGAGGATTTCGACCTGGTCGCCGTCGTTCAGCGCGGTCTCCGCCCAGCGCAGGCGCGGCACCACGCGATAGTTCACCGCAATCGCCATGTGCCGGCCCTCGAACTCCATCTCGCCGAGCAGGCCGGTCAAGTTGCCGGCCGCGATTTCCTTGCGTTCGCCGTTGACGATCACGCGCATCGCACCACCTCGCTGTCGGTGCCCGCGCCCAACACGTGCGCGACGGTGACTTCCGCCAGCGCCGGCGCCAGCAGAAAGCCGTGGCGGTAAAGCCCGTTGACGGTGATCTTGCTGTTGCCGTCGACGACGACGCGCGGAAGATTGTCGGGAAACGCCGGCCTTAAGCCGGCGCCGAAGTCGATAATGCGGGCCTCGCCGAAGGCCGGATGCACGCTATAGGCCGCGGTCAGTAGTTCCAGCGCGGAGCGTACGCTCACGCCCCGATCGTCGGATTCGATGGAGGTGGCGCCGATAAGAAACCGGTTGCCGTCGCGCGGCACGACATAAAGCGACCAGCGCGGATGGATCAGGCGCACCGGGCGCGACAGCGTGATCTCGGCCGTCTCGACCATGACGATCTCGCCCTTGACGGCGCGCAGTTCGGGGCAGGCGTCGCGCGCGGCGATGCCGCGGCAGTCGATCACCGTGCCGTCGATGTCGCTTGGGTCGGCCGACGCCTTGAATTCGATCGGAACGCCGGACGCGCGCAGCTTCTCGTGCAGCGCGGGCAGGACCTGACGCGGGTCGACATGGCCTTCTTGCGCGAAAAACAGGCCATCGTGGAATCGGCCGCCGAGATGGGGTTCCAACTCGGCGATTTCGGCGCCACCGACGCGGCGGTGGCCGCCGGCGAGACGGGCGAAGCGCTCGAAATCGGCGCGGTCGCGCGCATGCGCGACCACCAGCGAGCCGTTGAACGGCGTCTGCGGCAGCGCATCGCGCCACAGATCGAGCGAGCGCAGGCCGAGCCGCGTGATCAAGGGTTCGGCCGCTTCGCTCTCGCAATAAGGTGCCAGCATGCCGCCGGCCCAATGGCCGGTGGCTTGCGTCATCGCGGCGTCGCCGCGTTCGTACAGCGCCACCTTGCAGCCCGCCTTGGCGAACATCAGCGCCTGCCAGGTGCCAGCAATGCCGGCGCCGATGATGCTGATGGACGCGGGAGCTAGCGCGCGAAATTGCGGTTGATTCATCTTTCCGTCCCTTCGCCGGCATGACCCGGATCAGGTTCAAAGGGTCTTTCTCAGCCCTTTCGGGCACCCCTCGGAACTAACGCTAATGTAGGCACGAGGCAGGGGGTGTCAATGCGAAGGAGTGCATTGCAGCAAGCCTCCGGGTGACACCCCGCGGCAGTTCGCGGGCCGCCGCCATGGCGGCGCCGACGGCTGAACCCGTCTTACTCGGCGGCTTCGGAGACCTTGTGATGGTGGTCGCCGGGCAGCGCCATCTCGGTCGGCAGCGATTTCGGCGAGCGCAGCCGCACGTAAATCTGCATGACGATCAGCAGAACGCACAGTCCGATGAAGACCGCGCTGATCGGGTGCTTGACGAATACGAAGATATCGCCGCGCGAAATCAGCATGGCGCGGCGGAAATTCTCCTCGAAGCGCGGCCCCAGCACGAAGCCGAGCAGGATCGGGGCGGGGTGGAAATCGAGCAGCAACAGCACGTAGCCGAGCAAGCCGATGAGCACGACTTCGCCGACCTGGAACATGTCATTGTTGGTGCTGTAGACGCCGATGGCGACGAAGAACATCGCCGAAGGGTAGAGATATTTGTAGGGGATCGTCAGCAGCTTCACCCACAGGCCGATCATCGGCACGTTCAGCACCACCAGGATGATGTTGCCGATCCAGAAGCTCGCGATCAGGCCCCAGAAGATATCCGGATGTTCGCTGATGAGCTGCGGGCCGGGCACGATGCCCTGGATCATCAGGGCGCCGAGGATGAGCGCCATCACCGCATCGCCGGGGATGCCGAGGCTCATGGTCGGGATGAAGTCGCCCTGCACCGAGGAGTGCGTCGAGGCTTCCGGGCAAGCGACGCCTTCGATCATGCCGGTGCCGAACAGCTCGGGGGTCTTGGAAATCTTCTTTTCGGTGGCATAGGAGATGAACGAGGCAATGGTCGGCCCGGTGCCTGGGATGAGCGCGCACAGGCTGCCGATGATGGTGCCGCGGAACATCGCCGGGATCGCGCGCCTGAATTCCTCGCGCGTCGGCCGCAGATCGCTGAATTTTACGTTGGTGTATTTGGTGTCGACCTCGGAGAGCTGATTGACGCTCTTCATGAACTCGGCGATGCCGAACAGGCCGAGCGCCAGGGCGACGATCTCGACGCCGTCGAATAAATTCGGGATGCCGAAGGTAAATCGCGGCGTGCCGGTTTCGATGTCGCTGCCGACAATGCCAATCAGCAGCCCGCACACGGTCATGGCGACGCCCTTGAGCGGTGAGCCGCGCGCCAGCGTCGAACCGGCCAGCAGGCCGAGCAGCATCAGCGAACATATTTCCGCCGGGCCGAATTTAAGCGCGACCACAACCAAGATCGGCGCCAGGAAGATCATCTCGGTGATGCCCCACGAGGCGCCGACGAAGGACGAGATGACGGTGATGCCGAGCGCGGCGCCGCCTCTGCCGCGCTTGGTAAGCGGGAATCCGTCGAGACACGTGACCGCGTGCGGTGGATGACATGGCAGATTGAGCAGGATCGAACAGATCGCGCCGCCGTACTGCGAGCCGTAGAACACGCCCGCCAGCATCAGGATGGCGCCGACCGGCTTGATGCCGAAGGTCAGCGGCAACAGGATCGATATGGTTGCCAGCGGGCCCATGCCCGGCAGCACGCCGACCATGTTGCCGACGAACACGCCGATGAAGCACCACATCACGTTGTGCGGCTCGAGCGCGACGCCGAAGCCGTACCAGAGATCTGTCAGTGCGGTGGAGAACATTAGTGGCCCAACCGGAACAGGGGGAAAGGAATCTTCAGCACGTAGGAAAACAGCAACACGCCGAAGAAGGTGACACCGGCCGCCAGGATCGCCGAGCCTTTGAGCGTGGCGGTGCGATCACCGAGCGCGGGAATGAACACGCAGGCGAAAGTCGCCAGCACCAGGCCAAAAAATTCGCCGAGGATGATGAACGCGATCGGCCCAGCCAGGATACAGGCCCATGCGAACCATTCCGGTTTTTCCGGAAGGATGCCTTCATTGTCGCCGAGCGGGGTCGCCATCGCCGTGCCCAGGATTAGCACGCCGACAAAGGTGAGCGTGATCCCGAGCATCAACGGGAACATGCCCGGCCCCATATGGGTCAGGGAGCCAAGGGTATAGGTCGTGGAGTCGAGCGTGACCGCCGCGCCGAGCAGGGTCATAAGTCCCCCGGCGTAGAAGTCCCGCTTTTTCACGAGTGTCCCGAACAAAGGCGTATCCTCCAAACGTCGTTTTTTGTCATTCGTTACAGCGAGCAGACAGCAGTCCTTATCTTTAGTCTAGTGCGGATCGTATTTCCATATGCCTGTGGCAGCTAGTCGCGGATAAAAGCAGGCCGATCCCCTACATCCTGTTTGTCGCACGGACGGTTATCGCCTGCCAATTCCAAAATCTCGCGTCCCGTAACGATCGCGTCAACCGCCGTTCTTGATCGGTTCCCGACCGGCTGCACGCAACCCGGCACCCGGGACGGGCCTTACACGTTGCCCGGCATATTCAATGCCTTATTCGTGGGCACGCCTGGTCGGCATTGCGCCGCGGAACGGGGGCAACGGCCGGTCTGCGGCACATTTTGTGTCGGGAAAAATGGCAGGCCGATTAGCGATGGCAGGCGCGCCGGCCGGCGTCATGGCGCCCAACCTGGCGCTGGACCGGCGCGGGCGGCCAACTCGATCGCGGCGCTACCGGCGTAGAGGTTGCGACCTCAACCAGCGGGCTATCCTAGTGATGCCTCTCGAAGCCGCAGAATTTTTGCAGCACGTCGAAAAGCTCCTTGGTGTCGAACGATTTCGCGAACACCCGCAATGCGCCGGGGTGATTGCAAATCTCGCGCCGCAGAGTTTGTTCGGTCAAATCGTTGACCGCCTTTCCGCTAACCACGATGACCGGAATATTCTCGGTCGCCGGCGTGCTGCGTAGCCGGTGCAGCAGATGCTGGGCGTCGCCATCGGGCATGTAATTGTCGCAAATGATGACGGTCGGCTTTTCCTTGCTAGCGATCCGGAACCCATGGGTGGCATCTGGCGCATAGAGGGTTTCCACGCCGTATTTGATGAGCCGGCTGGCGAGAAACGTTTCGTAGTCGGGGTCGTCGTCGACCACCAGCACGCGCGAGTGCTGCGGCACTTCGGTGTCGATCGCCGCGTGGCCAAGCGCACCCATCTTGCTGGCCATTTCGGGATAGATTTCGACGAGCGCGCCTTCGACGCTGTTCCAGAAATCGGGGCCCTTGCGACCATAGAACATGCCGAGGCTTTCGCAGCGCTCGGCCGTCTCCGGGTCGTTGCTGCCGGTGACCACAACCACTTCGAGCGGCTTGCTGGCGGGATCGAGCAGGCGCGAACAGGCCGAGAGCCCATCCAACTCGGGCATGTTGACGTCGACGATGATGATGTCGGGTTGGTTGCGCCGCGCCTTGAGCAGCAGTTGGAGCCCGTTGGTCGCGGTTTCGACCTTGAAGCCTAATTTCATGCAGCGGTCGGCGAGCAATCGCACGATGGCCGGATCGTCGTCGGCGATCAGCATCTTGGGTACCTTGTCGCGTGCCTCGAAAATGTCCGTCATGTTCCTCTCCTGCTTGCTTCGTTTGGCCAGGCGGCCTCGATGGACGCCAGCAGTGCATCGAGATTGGCTTCCATCGTCCCGGGAGCGCCGCGCCCGGCGCGCCGCTCGATGATGGCGTCTTCCAGCGAAGCCGCCGTCGTGCTCACGTCCCGGAAGTCGAAGACACCGGCGGCGCCGGCGAGCTTGTGCACGAACGACTGGAATTCGTCCGGCACGACGCTGGAACCGGCGCCGTCGCGCAGCTCGTCGCGAAAGCCCGCAAGTTTCGCCGCGTCCGTGCGCAAGCGCTTGGTGAAATCGAAGCCGATGGATGCCAGCTTGATGGACAGCAAGTGGCTGCGCACCGTTTCCGCAAGAGTTCGCCGGATAGAATGGCTTGGCGATGACCGCGACGGCGCCGAGCTTCATCAAGCGCTCGCGTTCGGCGGCGGGCGCGCGGCTGGTGATGAAGATCACCGGAATCTTTCGACGTTTCGGGATTCTCGCGCAGGCGCGCAAGCACGGCCGGCCCGTCCAGTCCGGGCATCATGACGTCTAGGATGATCAAATCGGGCTGCCAGCCCGGCACCGCCGCGAGTCCGGCTCGGCCGCTTTCGCAGCTCATCACCACGAATTGAGAATCGAGACCAAGCGCGAGCTCGACCACATCCCGCATGAGGGGATCGTCATCGACATGAAGTATACGAAACGATTCCACTTCGGGCCCCATCTTCCGCACGCTTGCCGTGCGCTGTTTTCGCACGGCAAGGTTTAATTTTCTCATTGGCTGGGCGGCGTCGCGCGCGGCGATCGCGTATCAGGGTGTGGCACGCGGGGCTCGCGCCCGTAACATGGTGTGTCGCCGCGCCGGCGGCGTCGCTGAAATCGCGCGGCGTGGCTGACGGAGTGTTTACGCTGCCGCGGAAGTCGTCTGTACGCAGCAAAGAAAACGCCGGCGAGACGGCGGCGCCGGTAAACCCGTAGCGCCGCTAAGCCCGCGTCCCCATGCGAAAAAGCTTGAGCGCGGCGTAAACGGTATCATTGATCGGCGTCGGAACTTTAAGCTCCTTGCCGAGCCGCGAGACTTGTCCCGCCAGCCAGTCCAGTTCCAGCCGATTGCCGCGATCGAGATCGTTGCCCATCGAAGCCTTCATGCCGGGCAGTAAATTTTTGTCGGCGAAGGCGAGGCGCTCGTCGACGTAACCCGGATCGAGCGCGACGCCTTTGGCGCGGCCGACCGCGAGCGTCTCCGCCATGATGTTGCGGAACAGTGCGCGCATGTCCGGATCGGCCAAAATCGGCCCCATGCTCGAACGCGTGACGGAAGTGGCGCCGGAGGTGCCCGTCAGGAAAACGAATTTTTGCCAGCGGTCGCGCTCGATATTGTCGGACAACGAGATGGTGATGTCCGCCTTGGCCGCGTTGACGAAGGTTTGCAAGGCGGCGTCGGGGCGGCCGTCGGCGGCGCCGCAAATGATCGAGTGGAACGGGCCGGTCTGCTTGATCACGCCCGGCCGGACGACCGTCGCCACCACATAAGTGACGCCGGGGATGGCGTGCTCCTTGCCGACAATCGGCGCGATGCGCTCATAGCTGTCGACGCCGTTCTGCAAGGTGATGATTTTGGTGTTGGGGCCGATCAACGGACGCGCCGCTTCGGCGCCCTTTTCGGTGTCCCACAGCTTGACCGCGAACAGCACGATATCCACCGGGCCGACGCTCTTGGGGTCGTCGGTGACGTTCGGTTTCGGCAAATGCAGGTCGCCATGCCCGCTCTCGATGCGCAAGCCGTCCTTGCGCATGGCCTCGAGATGGACGCCGCGCGCGATGAAAAACACGTCGTGGCCCGCCGCCGCCAGCCGGGCGCCAAAATAACCGCCGACCGCGCCCGCTGCCATAACCGCTATTCGCATCGCTTCGCTCCTTGCCGAGGGGCGCAATGTATAGCCCGCCGATGGGCCGGCGGCCAACCGGCGCCGAACGCGGACGTCATAGGCGATTGAGCTTGGCGATGCGCCGCGTCACCTCGGGCGGCGTTCCATTGTCGGCCTTGGTCTTGAGCGCCAGCGTCTTGCGCGCGGCCGGCCTCTCCAGGCAGCGCGACAGCCAGGCCTTGAGGTTCGGCACCGCCGACAGATCCATGTCGACGGCGCGGCTGATGACGGCGGCGACGTTGAGATCGGCCACCGTGAACTCGCCGCCGAGCAGATAGTCTTGCCTCGCCAGCGCCGCGTCGAGCACCTTGAACGGCCCCGCCACGACTTTGAGCGCTTCGTCGCGTTTGGCGGCGTCGCGCTCCGCCTGCGGCAAGCGGACGGCGTGCAGCGACCAGATATTGACGCCGCGGTCGACCTCGTTGAGCGCCCACGAGGTCCATTGCCAGGTCTTGCCTTCGCCTTGCAGCGTGCCGGGATAAAGTTTGCCGGTGGAATGCTTCTTGGCGAGGTAGAGCGTGATCGCCAGCAACTCGAACAGCACGAAGCCGTCGTCCTCGATGAAGGGCAGGCGGCCGTTCGGATTGATCTTAAGAAATTCCGGAGCGCGCGCGCCGGCATCGCCGATCTCGATCGGCAGGTGCTCGTAGGCGAGGCCTAGCTCCTCCGCGATCCATAGTGCGCGGAAGGCGCGGGTGCGGGCGATGCCGTAGATGCGTAAGGACAAAGCGGGTCTCCTGCCGTTTCGCGGCCAAGTCTATCCGATTGCCGCGCCGTTGCGGCAAGGCGAACGATTGGTCAGACGCAAAAAAGAAAGACCCGGCGCGATGGCCGGGTCCAAGTCGGGGAGGTTCAAGACAGAACTAGTAGAGGCCGGACGAGCGCGGCACGTTCCAGGACATGCGCTCGTTGGCGACGTGGGCCGAAACGCGGCGTGGCGCCGGGGCCTGCGCGGTCTGGGCGGGCGCCGCCTGCGGCAGCACGATCACCTTGGCGCCTATCTGCACGCGGCTATAGAGATCTTCCACGTCCTCGTTGGTGAGGCGGATGCAGCCGCTCGAGACGTGCTTGCCGATGGTGGTCGGATCGTTGGTGCCGTGGATGCGATACTCGGAGTTGCCGAGATACATGGCGCGCGCGCCCAGCGGATTGCCGGGGCCACCGGCCACCATGCGCGGCAGATAAGGCTGGCGCACGATCATCTCGGACGGCGGATACCAGTCCGGCCACTCGGCCTTGCGCGCGACATGCTGCACGCCGGCCCAGGTGAAGCCCTGGCGGCCGACGCCGATGCCGTAGCGCATCGCCTTGCCGTTGCTGAGCACGTAATAGAGGAAAGTGTGCGGGGTATCGATGATAACGGTGCCGGGCGCCTCGTGGCTGGCGTAGTCCACGATCTGCCGCTGCAAGCGCGGACTGAGCTGGGCGTCTTCATCGCTCGCATTCTGATCGTTCGTATTCTGATCGGCCGGTGCGTATTGCGGCGCCTGCATCTGGCCCTGGGTGGCCGGCGACAAAAAGGCGAACAGCGGTTCGGCCTGCGCGGCGCCGCACGACAAAGCGGCGGCGGCGATCAGCGCGGTCAGCGAACCGTAAGAGATGGATTTCTTGAACATGACACCCTCCGACCAATTCCTCGCCAGCATTCGTCGAGAAAACGGCCGGTGAGGTTCAATGGTTCCGGCCCGCGGTGGCCTCATATTCTCGTCAGCGGATGGAACCAAAACGCCGGATCGGTTTGGTAATGTCCCGTTAAGGCTGGGCCTTGCGCCAGCCCACCACCGCCTCCGGAACGCTGTCGGTGGAGGCGTAATAGGGCTTGATGTCGAGCAGAGGCGTGCCGTCCAGGCAGTCGAGCCCGACCACCGAGAGGATGCCGTCCTCGATGCCCAAGAGCCTCACCACGCTCATGGCGATCGGGTTGGGGCGGGCGGGCGAGCGCAGCGCAAAGGTGCCGTGCTGGCTGCCGTAGTGGCGGGGAACCTGGAGCACCAAATTGCGCGGGGCTTTGTCCATCCAATAAAGCAGCACCAGATGGCTGCAAGTCTCGGTGTCCTTCAGGCCCTCGCGCCAGCGCGGATCGATCTCGACCGTGCAGATCGCGTCCGATTCACGGGCGTTTTTGGGGCAGTCCTTGCGGTGCTTCCAGGGCGTGCGGATGCGGCCGATGTAATAAAGGCCGGCGTCGAAATTCTCGGGCAATTCGGCCGCCACCTCGCCGTCGCGAACGCCGAAATCATTGCTGGTCATGGCCGTAGCCTTCCCGCCCGTCATTCCGGGGCGCCACGAAGTGGCGAGCCCGGAATCCAGGGCCACATTGAACGATTGTTGTTTAGCCCCTGGATTCCGGGTCCGTCCACCTTCGCCCTTCGGGCTTCGGCGGACGTCCCGGAATGACAGGGAATGGCCTTGCCCGCGGTCGTTTCAACGTATAAAGATATCTTTATATAGTGGGAAACGGCCCATAGCGGGCTTAAGTCACAGGCCATGAACACCAGCGCCCGGCTCGGTTTCGACGCCCTCAACGCGGCCCTCAAGGCGGCGGGCGAAGAGACGCGCCTGCGCGTGCTGGCGCTGTTGGCCGAGTTCGAGCTGACCGTCTCCGACCTCACCGACATCCTGCGCCAGTCGCAGCCGCGCATCTCGCGCCATCTCAAGCTCTTGGCCGAAGCCGGCTTGATCGAGCGCTTCCGCGAGGGCACCTGGGCCTTCTTCCGGCTGGCCGAGCACGGCGGCGGCGCCGAGGTAGCGCGCGCGCTGCTCGACCGGCTCGATCCGGCGGACCCGACCATAGCCCGCGACCGCGCGCGGCTTGCCTCGGTGCGCTCCGCCCGCGCCGCCGCGGCGCAAGCTTACTTCCGGGCGCACGCCGTGGAATGGGATCGCATCCGCAAGCTGCACGTGGCCGACGCCGCGGTGGAGGAGGCGATCCGCTCGGCGCTCGCCGGCAAGCCGTTCCGCTCGCTTTTGGATCTCGGCACCGGCACCGGACGTATGCTGGAGCTGTTCGGCAATGAGATCGAGCGCGGCCTCGGCCTCGATCTGTCGCTCGACATGCTGTTGTTGGCGCGCGACCGGCTGGAGCGCGCCGGCTTGAAACATTGCAGCGTGCGGCAAGGCGACATCTACGACCTGCCGCTCGCCAACGACTCGTTCGACGTCGTCATCCTGCACCAGGTGCTGCACTTCCTCGACGACGGCGCGCGCGCGATCAAGGAGGCGGCCAGGGTGCTGCGCCCCGGCGGGCGGCTTTTGGTGGTGGATTTCGCGCCGCACGCGCAGGAATTCCTGCGCGAGCAGTTCGCGCATCGCCGCCTCGGTTTCGCGCCGGAGGCCGTGACGCAATGGATGACGGCGTCCAGCCTGGAGCCGGTGATGCACAAGAGCCTTTCGCCGGAGCCCGGCTCCGACGGCAAGATCGCGGTGTCGCTCTGGCTGGCGCGCGACGCCCGCGCGCTGATGGCGTCGCCGGCACAGCGTGAGGTGGCGTGATGGATGTCCGCGCCAGCCGCTTTGCCCGCGGCGAAGGCCGCCGCATCGGCGTCTCGTTCGAATTCTTCCCGCCGGCCAGTGAGGAGATGGACAAGATTTTGTGGGAGTCGATCGAGCGGCTGGCCCCGCTGGCGCCGAATTTCGTTTCCGTGACGTATGGCGCCGGCGGCTCGACGCGCGAGCGCACCCACGCGACGGTGAAACGTATCCTTGCGGAGACGCCGCTGACGCCGGCGGCGCATCTCACCTGCGTCGCCGCCACGCGCGAAGAAATCGACGCCATCGTGCGCAACTATCACGACGTAGGCGTGCGCCATATCGTGGCGTTGCGCGGCGATCCGATGGCCGGCGCCGGCGAGCGTTACGCGCCGCATCCGGGCGGCTATCGCAACGCCGCCGACCTGGTGGCGGGCATCAAGCGCATCCACGGCGATTTCGAAGTCTCGGTATCGGCCTATCCGGAGAAGCATCCCGAACTCGCTGACGGTCGACGCCGACATCGACATGCTCAAGGCCAAAGTGGATGCGGGCGCCAGCCGCGCGATCACGCAGTTCTTCTTCGAGAACGATCTCTATTTCCGCTATCTCGACCGCGTGCGCGCGCGTGGCATCGATATCCCGATCGTGCCGGGCATCCTGCCGGTGCAGAATTTCAAGGCGGCGACCAATTTCGCCGCCCGCGCCGGCGCCTCGGTGCCGGCCTGGCTGGCCGAGCGTTTCCACGGTCTCGATCACGACGCCGCGACGCGCAAGCTGATCGCGGCGGCGGTCGCCGCCGAGCAAGTGCTCGACCTGGTCGACCGCGGCGTCACCACCTTCCATTTCTACACCATGAACCGCGCCGATCTCGTCTATGCGATCTGCCACCTGCTGGGCTTGCGGCCGGCGGTCGAGCAAGTCGCTTGAATTTGGAGTTGCGTTGAAGTGACCGCGTCTTCCACCACCCGTGCCGCGTTCCTCGAGTTGATGCGCCAGCGCATCCTCGTGCTCGACGGCGCCATGGGCACTATGATCCAGGAGCTCAAGCTCGACGAGCAGGGCTATCGCGGCGCCCGGTTCGATGCGTGGAACCGGGAAGTGCGCGGCAACAACGACCTGCTCAATCTGAGCCGGCCCGACGCGGTCCGCGACATCCACCTGGCTTATTTCCGCGCCGGCGCCGACGTCGTTTCCACCAACACGTTTTCCTCGACCGCGATCGCCCAAGCCGATTACGGCATGGAGGGCATCGCTTACGAGCTCAACCATGCCGGCGCCACGCTGGCGCGCGAGGCGGCCGCGGCGGCGGAAAAAGAAGACGGCCGCCGCCGTTTCGTCGCCGGCGCGCTCGGCCCGACCAACCGCACGGCGTCGATCTCGCCCGACGTGAGCAATCCCGGCTTCCGCGCCATCAGCTTCGACCAGTTGCGCGCCGCCTATGGCGAGCAGATCAAGGGCCTGATCGACGGCGGCGCCGATCTGCTGTTGATCGAAACCATCTTCGACACGCTCAACGCCAAGGCCGCGATCTACGCGATCGCGGAAGCCTGCGCGGAGCGCGGCATCGACCTGCCGGTGATGATCTCCGGTACCATCACCGACCGCTCGGGCCGCTTGCTGTCGGGGCAAACGCCGGCCGCGTTCTGGAATTCGGTCAAGCACGCCAATCCGGTCACCGTGGGCTTGAATTGCGCACTCGGCGCTCAGGAAATGCGCGCCCATATCGCCGAAATCGGCCGCCTCGCCGATACTTTCGTGTGCGCTTACCCGAACGCCGGGCTGCCCAACGAATTCGGCTATTACGACGAGAGCCCCGAATTCATGGCCGAGCTGCTGGGCGAGTTCGCCGACGCCGGCCTGGTCAACGTGGTCGGCGGCTGCTGCGGCACCACGCCGGAACACATCGCGGCCATCGCCAAAGCCGTGGCGGGCAAAGCGCCGCGCCAAATTCCGGAATTGCCGCGGCAGTTGCGGCTGTCCGGGCTGGAGAGCTTCACGCTCACGCCGGAAATCCCGTTCGTCAATATCGGCGAGCGCACCAACGTCACCGGCTCGGCGAAATTCAGGAAGCTGATCACCGCCGGCGACTACGCGGCGGCGTTGAGCATCGCGCGCGAGCAGGTCGAGAACGGCGCGCAGGTGATCGACGTCAACATGGACGAGGGCCTGCTCGACTCCGAAGCCGCGATGGTGACCTTCCTCAATCTGATTGCCGCCGAACCCGACATCGCGCGCGTCCCGGTCATGGTCGATAGTTCGAAATTCTCGGTGATCGAGGCGGGCCTGAAATGCCTGCAAGGCAAGCCGGTGGTCAATTCAATTTCCATGAAGGAGGGCGAGGCCGCCTTCATCGAGCACGCCAGAAATCGTGCGCCGCTACGGCGCCGCGGTGGTGGTGATGGCGTTCGACGAAAAGGGCCAGGCCGACACGTTCGAGCGCAAGACCGCGATCTGCCAACGCGCCTACGACATCCTGGTGAACCAGGTCGGCTTCCCGCCCGAGGACATCATCTTCGATCCCAACATCTTCGCCATCGCCACCGGCATGGAAGAGCACAACAATTACGGCGTCGATTTCATCGAAGCCGCGCGCTGGATCAAAGCGAACTTGCCGCACGTCCACGTCTCGGGCGGCGTCTCCAATCTATCCTTCTCGTTCCGCGGCAACGAGCGCGTGCGCGAGGCCATGCATTCGGTGTTCCTGTTCCACGCCATCAAGGCCGGCATGGATATGGGCATCGTCAATGCCGGCCAGATCGCGGTCTACGACACGCTCGATCCGGAATTGCGCGAGGCATGCGAGGACGTGGTGCTCAACCGCCGGCCCGACGCCTCCGAGCGGCTGCTGGCGCTGGCGGAGAAATTCCGCGGCGCTGGGCAGGCGGCCAAGGAGGTCGATCTGGCCTGGCGCGAGCGGCCGGTGGAGAAGCGGCTCAGCCACGCGCTGGTCAGCGGCATCACCGATTTCATCGAGACCGACGTCGAGGAGGCGCGCCAGAAAGCCACGCGCCCGCTCGACGTCATCGAAGGCCCGTTGATGGACGGCATGAACATCGTCGGCGACCTGTTCGGCTCCGGAAAGATGTTTTTGCCGCAGGTGGTGAAATCGGCGCGCGTTATGAAGCAGGCGGTGGCCTACCTGATGCCGTTCATGGAGAAGGAAAAAGAAGAGCGCAGGCGGGCGGGCGGCGCGGCCGAGCGCTCGTCCAACGGCAAGATCGTGATGGCGACGGTAAAGGGCGACGTCCACGATATCGGCAAGAATATCGTCGGCGTCGTGCTGGCGTGCAACAATTACGAGGTCATCGATCTCGGCGTCATGGTGCCGGTGGCGAAGATCCTGGAGACCGCGCGCGCCGAGAAGGCCGACATCATCGGTCTGTCCGGGCTGATCACGCCCTCGCTCGACGAGATGTGCCACGTGGCGGCCGAGATGGAGCGGCAGGGTTTCGAATTGCCGCTGCTGATCGGCGGCGCCACCACCAGCCGCGTGCACACTGCGGTCAAGATTCATCCCAACTACAGACGCGGCCAGGCGGTCTATGTCAACGACGCCAGCCGCGCGGTCGGCGTGGCGCAGGCGTTGATGTCGGCGCAGGGCCGGGCGCCTTACGTCGCCGAGTTGCGCGGCGAATACACCAAGCTCGCCGCCGCGCATGCGCGCGCGCAGGCCGACAAAGTGCGTCTGCCGCTTAGCCAAGCGCGCGGCAATGCGCCGAAGTTCGACTGGTCGGGCGCCTACGTGCCGCCGAAGCCGAGCTTCCTCGGCACCAAGACGCTCACCGATTATTCGATCGCCGAACTGATCGACTATATCGACTGGACGCCGTTCTTCCAGACCTGGGAACTCTCCGGCAAATACCCCGCCATTCTCGACGACGCCAAATTCGGGCAGGTGGCGCGTTCGCTGTTCGAGGACGCCCGCGCCATGCTGGACAAGATCGTCAAGGAACGCTGGTTCACCGCGAGCGCGGCGTTCGGCTTCTGGCCGGCGCAGGCGAAGGGCGACGACATTGCTGTGTTCGCCGACGCGGCGCGCGACAAGCCGATCGCGGTTTTGCATTCGCTGCGGCAACAATTGTCCAAGCGCGAGGGCCGCTTCAACGAGGCGCTCAGCGATTTCGTCGCGCCGCGCGACAGCAAGCTTGCCGATTACATCGGCGCCTTCACCGTCACCGCCGGCATCGGCGAGGACGAGGTGGCCGAGCGCTTCAAACGCGCCAACGACGATTATTCCGCCATTTTGGTCAAGGCGCTGGCCGACCGGCTCGCCGAAGCCTTTGCCGAAAGATTGCATCAGCGCGTGCGCCGCGAATTCTGGGGCTATGCCGCCGACGAAGCGCTCGACGCCGACGACCTGATCGCCGAGAAATATCGCGGCATCCGCCCGGCGCCCGGCTATCCGGCGCAGCCCGACCACACCGAGAAGGGCACGCTGTTCCGCCTGCTGCAGGCCGAGCGCATCGGCGTCAAGCTGACCGAGAGCTACGCCATGTGGCCGGGCGCCGCGGTGTGCGGGCTCTATTTCAGCCATCCGCAGAGTCACTATTTCGGCGTCGGCAAGATCGAGCGCGACCAGGTCGAGGATTACGCCAAGCGCAAGGGCTGGAGCGTGGCGGAAGCCGAGAGGTGGCTGGCGCCGATCCTCAATTACGAACCGCGCACCGCGCCGGTCATCGTGGCGGCGTAGTTGTCATCGCCGGGCCGCCGCGAAGCGGCGTGACCCGGTGATCCCGCTTACGATGGCAGTGCGTTCCTAAACGAGATGGCCGGGACAAGCCCGGCCATGACAAATGAATTTCAAAAACAAAAACACCGGAGAGGGGGTGCTCTCCGGTGTCGAAACACTTGGCCGGTTTCACACCGACAAATTTTGGTTTGGCTTCGTCGTTTCCCTCTTGAACTCAGAATGCCCCCAGCAAGATCGCGCCGACGAAAGCAAACACGGCGCATACGGCGAGCACATTCAGTCTCAAGGTAAGGTCCACGGCAGTGCCTCCCTTGTTGGTGTGGGCGAAGCCTAGCAGAAAGCGCGCGGGCTTCGAAGCGCCTCGCGCGTCCGCCAAGCAAAATGTGCATGACTCGTCATGCGCGCCGGGAATGGCGGCGGCAAGCGGTTGATCGTGCGCCATAAAAGAACGCCGTGCAGACGAATGTGGCAGTGCAATAATTTTCAACTGCCGGGATTTTGCGAGAACTCTGCGACAGATGACGGGAAACTTCCCACGTTGCGTCCCACTGAAATACCAGTCGTGCAAATATGCATGCGTTGCACATTGCGGCTGCGCTGGATAAACACGGGGGCGGCAGCCGTTCGCATAATCGTCACAATCACCACGGGGAAACATCCATGCTCGGTCCGCGGCGTTCGATCCTCGCCTTGATCTTCTGCACCATGGCCGCGCTGCTATCGAGCGCGGCGCCGTCGCCGGCACAAACGCCGGCGGCAACGCAGTCCTGGCCGACGCGGCCGGTACGGTTCATCATTCCGCTGGGGCCCGGCTCCGGCGTCGACATCACCGCGCGCGTCCTGGCCGACAAGCTGTCGGCCAAGTGGGGGCAGCCGGTGGTGGTTGAGAACAAGCCGGGCGGCGATGCCTTCATCGCGATCATGGCGGTCACCGGCGCGCATGACGATCATGTTCTGCTGTTCGCGCCGGCCTCGACTTTCACCGCGCATCCGCTGCTGCACGACAAGCTGCCCTACGACATCAACGATCTGACGCCGATCGCGCGCGTGACCAACACCTTGATCGCGCTCGCGGTGCCGACCGAGCTGGGGGTCTCAAGCGTCAAGGAATTGGTCGCGAAAGTCAAAGCGGCGCCGGGCAAGCTGAACTATGCCTCGGTGACGGGCGCCAACGATTTGATGTTCGAGGCCTTCCTGAAGACCGAAAAGCTCGAAATGGCGAAGGTGCCCTACAAGAATCCGGTGGCGGCCATCAACGACCTGTCCGAGGGGCGCATCCACGCCTTTGTCGGCGCCTACGCCATCATGCGGCCGCGCGTGCTGGCCGGCAAAGTCAAAGTGATCGCGCTGACGAACCTTCAGCACGCCGCCGCGCTGCCGGACATTCCGACGGGCAGGGAGGCGGGCTACAAATCGCTGGAGTTCGACGGTTTGGTCGGCCTGCTGGGCCCACGCGACATGCCGCTGGCGTTGCGCGAGCGGATCGCGGCCGACATTCGCACCGCCATCGAGGACCCGCAGGTCGTCGCCAAACTCAGCGCCACCGGACAGGTCGTCAATCCGGGAACGCCGGCCGAGTTTGCCGCCGCGCTCGAGGATCAGCGCGCCACCGTGGCGGGCATCGGCAAGATCCTGGGAATCAAGGCGGCGAACTAGCACTACATTGGCAGATTCATTCACGCGGCGGCTCGGTGCCGATCCATCTTCGGCAGTGCGGGCAGCGCTGAGGTGGCAATCGACCGATGATCTCGACGATGGCGTGACGCACGGTCGGTAAGCTTGGTTGAGGCGGTGGTCCGTTGATTCTTTTTTTCCCGCTTCGCTTTTGCGAGGCGGCGATGCTGCAGGAAGGCGTAAGCGATCATCGTCATGAGCGCGTGACGAAGAAGGCCTTGCCAGGATCGTCCCTCGAAGTGGTCGAGGCCGAGCTCTTCTTTCAGTTGCTGATGGGCCTGCTCGCAGATCCATCGTGATTTGATGGTGGCGGCCAAAGTACGCAGGTCCGTCCGCGCGGGTAGGTTGGCGAGATAGTATTTCTTCTCTCCCGACATCCGCTGTTCGCCGATCAGCCAAGCCTCGTCGCCCGGCATGTGTTGTTGACCCATGTCCCAGATCCGCTGTGGAGGCCCGTCGGCGGTACGCACACGGACAGCGGCAAAGCGAGCTTTCAGCGGGCCTTTCGTGCCGTTTCGCCAGCTCACAGTTTGCCACTTGGCATCGGCCAACATGTCTTCGGCCGCCACTGACAGAATATCCGAGATGTGCCGCTTACGGGGACGGCCGCGCGCGGCTTTTGGCCAGATAAGCTTCACCCCGACAGGGTAGACCTTGAGGTGACGAGGGATGCCAACGGCCCAGACAAGGCTGCGAGCTGTGAGCGCCTGGCGGAACGGTGCGCTCAGCCCATAGCCGGCATCCGCCAGCACACTGCCGAAGCGCACACCAGCCGCCATCACGCGATCGATCTCAGCGAGCGCGATCTCCGGCTTCGTCCGCGCCGTTTGATATTCGGCCGGAACACCGGCCCGCTTCAATCGGACCCGATCGCTCGTCCAGGTCTCCGGGAGGAAAAGGCGCAACGCTACCATCACTGGCACTTCGCCTCGCGCCAGCGTCAGTGACACCAGCGTCTGGCAGTTGGCAGTCTTGCCAAGCGCCGAAGCATATTGCGGAGCGACACCGACCGAGTGCGTGCCCTTCTTCGGCATCGCCGTGTCGTCGATCACCAGCACGGCATCGCTGCCGCCGACGAGCCTGTCCGCTTGAATCAGCAGTTCTGCTTCAAGCGGCGCCGCATCCCAGACGCCAGCAGCAACGAAATGGTGCAATTGATCATAATCGCCGGGTGCAAATCGTTCCGCCATCGGCTGAACGCTCTTGCGATCGCCGGGACCGATCAGCCCCGATACATAAAGCGGACACATCTGCCGCCGCGCTTTGTGACCGAGCTTTTCTAAAAACGGCGACAGCCAAGTCCGCAACTCCGCATTCCAATTCTCGATCCGCGCCATGATCATCGCTCCGATTCAGTCGAATCGAAGCTCAAACCCAAATCCTTAACGCTTCATTAATCTGCCAAAGTAGTGCTAGGGCGCGGACTCCTAATCGAGCCGCCGGATGTCGGCGCGGAAATGCCGGCGCGTGTCCGCAATCGGGGGCAAAGCGGACATGCGTTGGGCATAGGGGGATGTCCGCCAATGACCCGAAGCAAACATAATTCTGCGCGGAGCATTCAAGCGGACACAACGCCTTTCACCGCCCAGGCTCTGACCGCCAATAGAATTTCGCCGTCGGGGCCGGTCGGCAATTTTGCTCGCACCGCGTCGCGAATTTTGTTTCGAGTGTCTTCATCAAGAGACATGCAGTATTTAGGGGCGGAGCCGGTCCGCCCAGAAACGGCTTCCAATAGTCCTGAAAATCGATAAAGCCGGCGGTAATGTCTATCGGTGTTGTCTCCACGTCGAATAGACCTGCTGCGGAAAATGCGGCTGCAAGGGCTTTCGGCCGGCAGATAGGCCCATTGATACCGTCATCGAAAGCGGATGATTTTGGATCGATAAGGCGCGCTGCATCGAAAAAATACCGCATGATTTGCATCTGCCCGGCGTAGTCCCAAACATAGAGAGCCGCAACGCCTTCAGGCCGCACGATGCGCACCATTTCGCTTAATGCCTTCGCCTTGTCCGGAACGAAATTCAGCAGCAACCCGCTGACGGCGTAGTCCACCGCGTCATTGGGAAGGTCGATGCGTTGAGCATCACCCGCTCTGAATTCGGCACTCGGCACGTTCTTTTTTGCCAGCGTGAGAAATCCCTCCGTCTGGTCAATACCGATGTGATGGTTCGGATTGCACTTGCTGGCAATCTGCGAGCTTAGTTGACCGGTGCCGCATCCAATATCTATCCAGTTCTTGCCTTGCGGCGGCGCGAGCCAATCGACAAATAAGGGAGCAATCTTGCGGCTCCATCGCCCCATGTACTGTTCGTAGGCGTCCGCGGCGCCCCAGAGCTTTGATTTTTCGTCAGCCATCGCCAGGCTCTCGCTTGCACAGGCACGCAGACCCTAGCACAACCGACGGCGTCAGGTTTTCATCGCAGCATGGCCGACAGAGAAACCGCCAAATGTCCGCTATCGGGGGCAAAGCCGACATCGGCTGATGGCTGCTCACCAGCGTCAACTTGTGGGCGCAGCCCTTCGATCGCGCGCCGGCAACGATTCCTTATCCTTAACGAATTCCGGCACCTTCGGCATTGAAGAGACGTTAAAGAAACTGCTCGCATTTTCGGGAGTATGAAGAGCAGGGTCCGTCTCTATCTCGCCGGCACTGTCGTGCTGCTGGCGCTCGCCGGCTGCGGGCGCAGCTTCCTGCAATTCGGCGAGCGTCCCGCCTGGCGGCATGAGGCCGAGGTCGCGTGTCTCAAATCGGGCGCGGTCAAGGTCGGCGTCGGCGTCGTGAAAATGAAGCCGATCGAAGGCCCCGGCATGTGCGGCGCCGATTTCCCGCTCAAGGTGGCGTTGCTCGGCGAGAGCTCCGCCATGGGCTACGCCGACGATCTGCGCCCGCCGGCGGGGATCCCCAATGCATCGCCGGCGCAGCCGAACTGGCCGCCATCCGAGCAGCGCTATTATTCGCCGGCAGCCGCTGCGCCGGCCGGCCGGCCGATGTCGATCTACGCGCCGGGCGTGGCGCAGCCCGACGATATTCCCGATGACGCCGTGGTGCCGTCCGGCCGCGCCGCGCCGGTCTATCAACGTCAGGAGCCGGCGTATCAGCGGCAGCAGCCGGCCTATAACGCGCCGGTCTATCTGGCGCCGCCGCAGCGCGCCTTGCCGGCGCTCGGACCGGCGCGCGGGCCGGCCACGATGGCCGCGAGCCTGCCGGCGGCGGTGACGCCGCCCGCGACGCTCGCCTGTCCGCTGGTTTCCGCGCTCGACCGCTGGGTCAGCGATGGCGTGCAACCGGCGGCCCAGCACTGGTTCGGCAGCCAGGTCACCGAGATCAAGCAGATCGGTTCTTATTCGTGCCGTGAGATGGTCGGCTCGGGCACGTCCAGCATGTCCGAGCACGCTTTCGGCGATGCGCTCGACATCGCCGGCTTCACGCTCGCCGACGGGCGCAAGATCACCGTCAAGGACGGCTGGCACGGCACGCCGGAAGAGCAGGGCTTCCTGCACGACGTGCAGCTTTACGCCTGTCAGACTTTCACCACGGTGCTGGCGCCCGGCTACAACGTCTATCACTACGACCACATCCACGTGGATTTGATGCGCCGGCGCGCCGGCAATCGTCCGTGCCGGCCGGACGCGATCCCGGGCGAAGTGGTTGCGGCGAGAGCGCGCGCGATCTACGTCAGCAAACATGGCGCGCCGGCCTATACCGGCTCCGTGCCGTCGAAGGCGCTGGCGCGCGGCCGCGAGCCGGTCGCGACGCCCGGCGCGGACGGCTACATCCCGGATGAAAAAGACGACGCCATGGTGACCGGTTCGATCAGTGGGGTCGCACAAAAAGCGCAACCGGCCGACATCGACGCGGCCGGCGAATTCGAGGCTGCGGCCGCCGCTCGCCATTCGCGCGGCCACCCAGCCGCGGCTGCCGCCGGCGATGCCGCCATTCGTCTCGAAGAAATCCGCTCCAAGGCTTATTAGCCGGGAAGGCGCGCTGTCTTAGAACACCGCTTCCAGCAGCATCGCCGCGAACAAAATCAACCCAGCGTCGCGGTTCGATTTGAACAGCTTCAGGCAATGCGCGGAGTTGTTGATGTCGAGGCGCAACACCTGCCAGGTGAGATGCGCGGCGAAAGCGATCAGCCCGAGCACGAAGATCAACCCGCCGCCGGCCATCAGCCCGGCGGCGCCGATCAGCAACACCGCGCCGGCATAGAAACTCGCCAGCATGGACCGCGTGTTGTCGCCGAACAGCAGCGCGGTCGACTTGATGCCGATCAAGAGATCGTCCTCGCGGTCCTGGTGCGCGTAGATAGTGTCGTAGCCGATCACCCAGGAAATCGATCCGGCGTAAAGCACGATCGCCGGCCAATCGAGCCGTCCGAACGCGGCCGGCCAGCCCAATAGCGCGCCGTAGGAAAACGCCAGGCCCAGCACGATCTGCGGCCAATAGGTGATCCGCTTCATGAACGGATAGATCGCAATCACCAACAGCGAGCACAGGCCGGTGATCACCGTGAAGCGGTTGAACTGGATCAGCACCAGGAAGCCGGCCAGCGCCTGCAGCAGCATGAAAGCGGTAGCTTCGGCGACGGTCACCTGGCCGGAGGGGATCGGGCGCGAGCGGGTGCGCTCGACCAGGCCGTCGAGATTGCGGTCGACCATGTCGTTCCAGGTGCAGCCGGCGCCGCGCATGGCGAAGGCGCCGATGAAGAACAGGAAGATGTGCCAGAGACTGGGGAATTGCTCGACGCGCATGCTGGCAAGTCCCACCGACCACCAGCACGGCAGCAGCAGCAGCCAGGATCCGATCGGCCGGTCGAAGCGGGCGAGCCGCAAATAGGGGCGGGCGAATGGCGGCGCGAGACCGTCAACCCAATTTCCGGTCGCATCGGCGACGCGTCCGGCGTTGTCGCTCATTTGTTGCCGAGCGGGCTGCCGGTCAGGGTGTCGAAGGTGCCGCCGCCGGACTTGATGTTCTTGGAGTTGGTAATGGGCGCGCTCAGCGCGTCGCTCAGGCTCGGGCCGGCCGGCCGCGGCGGCCCGGCGGCGGCGGCTTGGCAGACCTTGCCGCGGATTTCCAACGTCTTGACGTGCTGCTGTTTGATGCCGGTGAGGACTTGCGGGGGAATGCCGCACCAGACCGAATTGGTCTCGGCATATTTCATCATCTTGGCTTCGGCGGCCGAAAACGCGTTGAACAAGCCGCAGGCCACCTGCGCCGTTACGTGCCGCGCGCTCGCGGTGCGGATCGCCGCCGCCTTCTTGCTGGCGTCGTCGCGTAGCTTCAGGAAATCCTGGACGCAAAGCGGTTCCTGCTGCGGTGGCGCCGGCGGCTGGAACTGCGCCGCAGCCGCGCCCGGCACGAGGCACGCGGCAATCAACAAGGCGCGGCGCAAGTTCATCAACTGATCCTCTCCCGATCCACGGACATTATAGCAGATTGGCCCTTAACTGACGCTTATTCCAAGCGGCAGAATGCGTCGGCATCACGGCATTCCAGGCATAATCGGGGCTTGGTCAGATACCGGTACCGCCTTTTCGGGATCATGCGCTAACGTGCCGCCGTCTTGGCCGGTCCGGCCTCGCCATTGCCGCAATGTTTAACGTATGCCGTCCTATAATTTCCGCACCCCGCGCGTCTATATCGATTGCCCGCTAGCGGCAGGGCTTGCGGTTTCGTTCGACCGCGGCCAGGCCAATTACCTGCAGAACGTGCTGCGGCTAGGCCACGGCGACGAACTGCTGCTGTTCAACGGCCGCGACGGCGAATGGCAGGCCCGGCTCGCCGTGGCGGGCAAGCAGGCGCTGACCGCTGTTGTCGGCGCGCGCATGCGGCCGCAACCGCGCCCGCCCGATCTGCATTTCCTGTTTGCCCCGCTCAAGCATGCCCGGCTCGATTATCTGGTGCAGAAGGCGGTGGAGATGGGGGCCTCGCGCCTGCAGCCGGTGATTACCCGGCACACCCAAGTGGCGCGGGTTAACGTCGAGCGCATGCGCGCCAATGTGATCGAGGCGGCGCAGCAGTGCGGCATCTTGAGTTTGCCGGAGGTCGCCGAGCCAGCAATATTCAAGGAAGCGATCGGCCAGGCCGATACCGATCGTCTGCTGGTGTTTTGCGACGAAGACGCCGAGGTGAAGGACCCGGTGGCGGCGCTGGCGGCGGCTGCGCGCGCAGGCCTGCCGCTCGCGGTGCTGATCGGCCCGGAGGGCGGCTTCGCCGAGGAGGAGCGCAAGGCGCTGCTCGAGCGGCCGAACGTGGTGCGGATCGCGCTCGGCCCGCGCATCCTGCGCGCCGATACCGCCGCGGTGGCGGCGCTGGCGCTGGTGCAGGCGGCGCTTGGCGATTGGCGCGGCAGTTAGAGTGGAATAAAGTAGCCCGATTCCAGCGGGAGTTCGATTCATGGCTGACGCGGTTCGTTGCACTCGGTCGCTGGCGGCAGCCCTAGCGGTCGGGCTTGCCCTCTCGGCGCCGGCGCAGGCCGCGGGTTGGCTGGAAAAGAACTTTTACCTGAGCGGGCAGAATTACGACGGCGTTCTGCCGCCTTGCGAGGCCGCGCTCGGCAGAATCGCCGCGCGCTTTGGCGAGAAGGAGAGCCGGTTCTGGAACTCCGACTTGCAGATCCTGGACTTCGAGCGGGTGCGCGAAACCGCATACCGGCCCTGGGCGGCGGGAACCATTCCGCGCCGCTTCTGCAGCGCGGTCGCGCTGGTCAGCGATGGACGCAAGCACCAGGTGAACTACTGGATCGGCGAGGATACCGGCATGATCGGCGCGAGCTGGGGAGTCGAATGGTGCGTGGTCGGCCTCGACCGCGATTGGGCCTATAACCCGCGCTGCAAGATGGCGCGACCCTGAGGCCTGCCGAAGGCAATCCCGTTTCGTTCATATTTGTTCTTGAAACGTTCTTGTTCCTGCGCTATGGTTTCATGGAACCGTTGTTTGAAATCAATTTCCGGTTTGTTCTGTCGTGGGGGCGTCCGATGTTTCACGAGTTGGTTCGTCGTCGCGTGGGCCGGGCGGCGCACGCCGCTGCCGTGGCCCTGAGCTTCCTCTTCCTGTTCGCCGTCGTCGCCCTGGCGCAGGACGGCCCCGGGCAAGACCGCCGGCAGAACAGCCCCGGCCAATTCGATTTCTATGTGCTGGCGCTGTCCTGGTCGCCGTCTTATTGCGAAGAAGCGCGTGAGCGCGCGCCGGACCGGGCGCCCGACCAGCAATGCGGCGGGCGGCCGTTTTCCTTCGTGGTGCATGGGCTGTGGCCGCAATACGAGCACGGCTTCCCGGCGTTCTGCCAGGTGCCGGCGCCGCGCCTCGACCACAGAATTATCGGCAGCATGCTCGACCTGATGCCGAGCCCGCGGCTGATCTTCCATGAATGGGATCGCCACGGCACCTGCTCGGGGCTTTCGCAGCACGCCTTTTTCGAGGCCGTGCGCAAGGCGCGCGCGGTCGTCAAAATTCCCGAGGAATTCATGGACCTGGACAAGCCGATCATGGTCAAGCCCGGCGACGTCGCCGAGGCCTTCGTCAAGGCCAATCCGGGATTGTCGCGCGACGACATTGCGGTGGCCTGCGACAGCAAGCGCTTGAGCGAAGTGCGCGTGTGCCTGAACAAGGATTTTTCATTCCACAATTGCGCCCAATTGGCGCGCCGCGCCTGCAAACGCGACAGCATCGCCATGTCGGCGATGCGCGGCGGAAATCAGCACCCCTAGAGTTTACGATCGCGTTAAGCCGCCACTAACGATGGCCCCAGGGGCTCCGTGAATAGCCCCGGAGCGTCGAGCATTGGCGCAAGGTTCTCGTAAGGGAATTCCGCAATGGTCTGCATGCGATCAGCGCGGGGGAATACGGCGATGAATCGTGTGTGGGACTATATCGTATTTGCGGTCTGGTTCGCCGGGCTCGGCTACATCGTTGTCTGGCTGGGCGGCTCGCCCGTTCATTTGATGGTGCCGCCGGCCCTGCACGCCGTCGGCGTCGCCGCGGCGGCGCTCGTTCCCGTGCGCTTGCTGGTGCGCGCCGTCGGCCGGCGGCGTCCGGCGCCGGGCGTTGCGGCGCGCAAACCCACCGCCGTTCTGCGGCCGCCGCGGCGAATATCGTCATTTCCGATTCGTCAGGTCAAACCGCGCAGCCAGTTTGGCCTGCGTGGCATGCCGCGTTAAGCGCGGTTATGGCATAAGCTCGGCGTTGCCGGCGATGAACGCCGGCTATGCGGGGAGCCTTCGAGCCGCCACGTGAACTATCGCCACGCTTTCCATGCCGGCAGTTTCGCGGATGTGTTCAAGCATGCGGTGCTTTGCCGCATTCTGCATTATTTGCGCGCCAAGCCGGCGGCGTTTCGCGTGATCGATAGCCATGCCGGCGCCGGCCTCTACGACTTGGCTAGTCCGGAAGCGAGCCGCGGCGCCGCATGGCACGACGGCATCGAGCGGCTCACGGCCGCGACGCTGGCGGCACCGGTGGCCGCGCTGCTTTCGCCTTTTCTCGAGGTGGTCGGCGCGCTCAACGAGCGCGGCCAGCTCAAGACCTATCCCGGCTCGCCGGCGCTGGCGCGCGCCTGGCTGCGTCCGCAGGACCGCCTGATCGCCTGCGAGATCGAGCCGCAGGCCTTCGCCGCGCTCCGGCAAAACCTGCGCGGCGATGTCCGCATCAAGACGCTCGAAATCGACGGCTGGACCGCGCTGTCGGCCTACGTCCCGCCGCCGGAGCGCCGCGGTCTCGTGCTGGTCGACCCGCCGTTCGAGCAAGCCGCCGATTTCCATCGCCTGTCGCATGGCATGGCGGAGGCCCACCGCAAATGGGCGACCGGCATCTACGCACTCTGGTATCCGATCAAGGATCGCGGCGAACCGGACGCGCTGGTCAAACGTTTGCGCCGGCTGGGCATCGGGAAAATGTTGCGCGCCGAACTGACGGTCGCGCCGCTCACCGACCCGGCCAGCCTCAACGGCTGCGGCCTGATCCTGGTCAACCCGCCCTGGACCCTGGAAAGCGAGCTTGCCGTCCTGCTGCCGGCGCTGGCGGGCCTCCTGGGACGCGCCGGCAAGGGCGCTTTCCGGCTCGATTGGCTCGCCCGCGAGGGGGCGCCGGCTGCGCGCTGACGTTGTGGCCCCTTTCCACAGCGGCCCAGTTGGTGTGTAGTTCCGGTATTGGCAGGTACGTTCCGCCTCCTGGTGGGGGGCCGGCGGAGTGACTGAGGCCGTTCTTATCGGCCGACGCTTTCCCCGAAATGAATGTCCGGCCGAGCCGCCGTGCGTGGGGCCGGCGGCGGAGCAGTGCGGGGAGAGGAGTTTTCCCGATGGCGCAAACCGGTGTTGTGAAGTTCTTCAATAGCGAACGGGGCTACGGTTTCGTGAAGCCCGATGACGGCGGGCGCGATGTGTTCGTGCACATCACGGCCGTTGAACAGGCTGGCCTCAAAGGCCTGAACGAAGGACAAAAGATCAGCTTCGACGTCGAACCCGACAAGAAGGGCAAAGGCCCCAAGGCGGTGAACCTAGTCGTCACCGGCTGATCGCGCCGGCGGGCGGCGTCGGCAACCGCCGCCCGACAAGTTGTTTTCGTTTCTTCACCCAGTTCGCGGGCCTGCCCGCGCCTGCCGCGGCGGAATATTTTTCCAGATGATCCTCAAATCCTCTCCCGCTTCACCGTTTGGCCGCAAGGTGCGCATCGCGGCCGGCCTGCTCGGCCTCGCCGACAAGATCGACGTGCGCGAAACCGATCTCAACGACCCGGCCGACAGCATCCGGACGCAGAATCCAGTCGGAAAAATTCCGGCGCTGATCCTCGACGACGGCACCGCCTATTACGACTCGCGGGTGATCCTGGAATATCTCGATCATCTGGCCGGCGGCGGCCGCATTATTCCGCGCGAGCCGAAGGCGCGCTTCGAGGCGTTGCGGCTGCAGGCACTGTGCGACGGCATTCTCGATGCCAGCCTCATGATAGTCTACGAAGGCCGCTATCGGCCGGCCGAGATGAAGGTCCAAAGCTGGGTCGATCGCCAGGCCGGCAAGGCGGCGCGCGGGCTGACGGCATTGGAAGCAGCACCGCCGGTGCTTACGCCCATGCCCGACGTCGGACAGATCGCGCTCGCCTGCGTGCTCGGCTATCGCGATCTGCGGTTCGGCGGCGAGTGGCGCAAAAATCATCCGCGCCTGCTTGCGTGGCTCGAAAAATTTGCGGCGCAGGTGCCCGCCTTCGCAGCGACCGCCGTCAAGCCCTGACGCCTCGCGCGCAAGCGAAGGCCCCGGAGCGAACTCCGGGGCCTGGCATTTTCCCGCGTGTTGCTTCGTTTAGAACTTGTAGTTCAGGCCGGCGCGCACGAGGTCGGTCTGGAACTTGGCATCCGAGCCGAGCACGGAAGCGCCGCGGCCGAGATCGACGTGGAGATATTCGACCTTGGCCGACCACGGGCCGCTGATGTGCGCCTCGATGCCGCCGCCGGCGGTCCAGCCGGCCTTGGTTTGGCCGGCATCGCCGACGCCGGCGATCGAAGTCTTGATATCGCCGACGGCCAGACCGCCGGTCACGTAAGGCATGAAATTGCCGAACGTGTAGCCGAGGCGGGCGCGCGCGGTGCCGAGCCAGTTGTTGCGCGTTTCGCAGCTGGTGCCGGCGCAGGCGGCGCTGCCGTGAATGTCGCTCCAGTCCATGTCGCCTTCGGCGCCGAGCACGATGTTGCCGGTCTGATAGTTGTAGCCGAGCGTGCCGCCGACCAGTCCGCCGGACGTGTTGAACGACCCGGTGGGGAAGGGCGCCGAGAAATCCGAACGGCCGAAGCCGCCGCCGCCGTTGATGCCGATATAGAAGCCGGTCCAGCTCCAGGCCGGCGGTATATAGATCGGCGCCTTCGCCGGCATCATCCGTTGCCGCGGAAGATCGGCCGCCGACGCCGCGGCTACGCCCATCGCCAGGATGCCGATGCTTGCAAGCAGGAGTTTTTTCATGACGCACCTCGTTCCAATGTGGACGGCCGCGGTTGCGCCGTCCCCCGATTGCCCAAACAACGCGTCATCCGCGATAAGGTTCTCGTGCGCGTCGCGATTGCGGCCTGCTGTGGCGGCGATGCAACGCCGGCCACGATTACGCCACGATTGCGCTGCCGCGACGCGGCCCAATACGAAAAAGCCCCGGAACTTTGTCCGGGGCTTTTGCAGGTGTTGTGTTGCGCTTAATTGGAAGTTTCTGAGTTCCGATTAATTAGAAGCGATAGTTGATACCGCCGCGCACCAAGCTGCTGGTCAAGCTGGCGGTGGTCGCAAGGCCGCAGGTCGCGGCGTCGCAATTGCCTTTGCCGAGATCGACATAGAGATATTCGATCTTCGCGCTCCACGGTCCGGCGATCGCCGCTTCGACACCGCCGCCGCCGGTCCAGCCGACTCGCGTGGTGGTCTGGCTGCCGAGGCCGTCTGCCGTCGCCTTGACGTCGCCGAAGGCGGCGCCGCCGGTGACGTAGGGCATGAAGCGGCCGAAGGCGTAGCCGAGGCGGCCGCGCGCGGTCGCCAGCCAAGAGTTGTGGGTTTCGCACGAGGTGCCGGTGCAGGCGCCGCCGGTGCTGGTGCCGCGGAGATTGCTCCAGTCGCCGTCGCCTTCGAGGCCGAACACGGTCTGGCCCATCTGGTAATTGTAACCGATGGTGCCGCCAACCACCGCGCCGGAGGTGTCGATGGTGTCGGTTCCGAGAGCGTTGCTCCAATCCGAGCGGCCGAATGCGCCGCCGCCGTTGATGCCGATATAGAAGCCGGTCCAGCTGAACGGCGGCTCATAGAGCGGCGCCTTGACCGGCATTTCGGTGTGCCGGCGCGGCATGTCCGCCGCATTGGCAGAGCCCATTGTCGTCACGACGGCGAGCGCACCAAGGCCCGCCAAAATCAAACGCTTCATTCAAAACCTCCGTTATTGTGGACCCCCCACAATAGACGCGCATAAGTATTCAAATTGAAAAGAACGTCTAGTGTATAAAAGACACACGGAAGATCTAAGTTGTTGAAGGTATAGTCGTAATGATGCCGAATAAATGACACGTTGTTGCCTCGATTAGGACTATCCACGACGATTAACTTGGTAAAGCATTACTTAAGACTTAAGTAGATATTGGAACTTCGGCTCTGCCAATTCGCCAAAGAAAAACCCCAGGCCGTCAGGCCCGGGGTTTTCCGCCACGCGAACGGCGACGTGCCGCTCAGAAGTGATAATTGAATCCGAACCGCAGCATGTTGGAGCGGTAGCCGTTGTCCATGCCGGTAATGGCGAAGCCGCGATCCGCCAGGTCCATGTACAGGTACTCGACTTTGGCCGACCAGTTCGGCGTCAAGCCGACTTCGGTGCCGAGGCCGCCGGCCCATCCCGCCATCGTGTGCGTCTCTACCGCGCCGCCGAGCTCGCCCTTCAGGTCGCCAAAGGCAACGCCGAGCGTGCCGTAGACCAGAATATTATTGAAGGCGTAGCCGAAGCGGCCGCGCACGGTTCCGAACCAGGGATTGGAGAACTTGTAGGCCGCGAAGGTGTCGCTGGCACCGCTGGCCTGGAGATCGCCCTCGACGCCGTACACGAACTGGCCGTTCTGCCAATTTATGCCGAGCTGACCGCCGCCCAGGAATCCGCTCGGCTCGCCGGCGGTGTTCGTCACCTTGCCCCAGCCATAGCCGAGGTTGAGACCGGCATAGACGCCGCCCCAGTTGTAGAGGCCGGACGGCGCCGGGTTGTAATAGGGGGCCGGTCCGCGCGGGAGATCGGCGGCGAGCGCTGCGCCGGCGAGCGAACCCGCCACAAGCGCTGCTGCAAAAGCCATTTTCTTCATCACACCCTCCACTCACTCTGGCGATCCGCCGCGTCTTGAGCCGCCGGCGGATCCACAATTATCGTGAAGGGTTTATCGAGCCTTTTAAGTTAAGCGGTCATGAATCGCTAAGTAATCAGCAGCCGTTAACCCTAAGAATGGGTTAGAGATTTGGACTTCGGCGGACGGGTGAAGCCTATTTGCCCGGCGAATATTTTCTGTACGAATCGATACACTGCCGCTCTGCCGCCTTTCGCGCCCGGCGAATCACGTAAGTTGCGGCGCCATGTCGAAACATACGATTCAGCGCGCGGCGCTGATCACCGGGGCCGGGCGCCGCATCGGCCGCGCAATAGCGCTTGAGCTGGCGCATGCCGACTACGCGGTCGTACTGCATGCCTACCGCTCCCGCGCCGAGGCGGAAGATCTCGCAAGCCAAATCGGACGGGAAGGCGGGCGCGCCGCGGTGGTGCTGGCCAACCTCACGGACCCCGAGGCGGTGCGCAATCTCATGCCGGCGGCGGCCGCGTTCGGCCCGCTCACGCTTCTGGTCAACAACGCCAGCCAGTTCGACGAGGACGAGATCGGCACCCTTGAGCGCGCGCGCTTCGAACACACGCTCTCGGCCAATCTGACGGCGCCGATATTTCTGTCGCAGGCCTTCGCGGCGCAGGCGCCGCACAGCGTCGACTGCTCGATCGTCAACATCGTCGATCAGCGCGTGCTCAAGCCGACGCCACTGTTTTTCTCCTACACCTTGAGCAAAAGCGCGCTCGCCAGCGCGACCGTCACGCTGGCGCAGGCGCTGGCGCCAAAATTGCGAGTCAATGCGGTGGCGCCGGGCCCGACGCTGCCGAGCCCGCGCCAGACCATCGAGCAGTTTGCGCTCCAGTCCGCGGCGGTGCCGCTCAAGCACGGTCCGACGCCGGAGGAAATCGCCGCGGCGGTGCTTTATCTCGCGCAGGCGCGCAGCGTCACCGGCACGGTGGTTCCGGTCGACGGCGGCCAGCATCTCGCCTGGCGCACCGCCGACAGCGAAGCCGCAGAGTAGCGCGCAAAGCTTCACTGACCTTGAGCTGAAGGTCGCGCTAGCGCGTGCAGGTCACGCGTTCTATTTCGCAATTTTTGCCGTTTCTGGCCGCGCAAGCCGCGAACGCATCGTGCAACGCGAGCTGCGGCGTCGGGCCTAGACCCGCGCCAAACACGCCATTTTCGTCGTCCACGACGGCGCCGCACTGGCGGTAAAAAGACGCGGCCAATTGGCAATCGCTCTGTCCGCACTCCTTCATGGCGCGCCGTTCGGACGCATTGCGGCTGGAGTAGCCAAAGGACTCGCCCCAGTTCCGCGTCGAACTGCTGTAGGCGATGGCGCCAAACCCGTTCTTGTTTTCGCCGCCCACCTCGAATTGATCGTCGCGATGCGCCGACTGGGGCGGCGGCTGGGTCTGATTGGAGCCAGGCGCCGGAGCTGGAGCGGGCGATGGAATGACGGGGCTGGCGTTGTGTTGAGTGTCGGGCCGGACATTCGAATGGGTGTCGGGCGTGAGATTAACCGCGGGCCTTTCGTCAGGCTTGGGCAGCTTTTCCGGGCTGGGCGCCCCGGAGCGGCTGGACGGCCAGAAAATCGACCCCGGCAGCGCGTAGCCGAGGCTGACGCAAAGCAGGATTGCGACGGCACCCACGACGGCGGTGGAAGTGCCGCGGTTTGTCGGAAGTCCGACCGCGCGCAACAGGCTGTCCGTCAATGCGATCAGCGAGTTGAAGACGGCACGCAAGGATTGGCCGAGCGAGGCGGCCGGCTTGGCCTGAGCTTGTTGATCCTGGTCCGCGGCCTTCGGCGGCGCGATCCAGCCGCAGGTCGGACATTTTTCGGATTGTTCGGCGTCGAAGACGTGGCCTTCGATGCAGCGGATCATGCGGCTCATGTGACGGCCACGACCTAAATGAACCCGGCGGAGGCTACTTTGCCATCGCCGGTTTTGCGGTTCAAGCTATGCAAACGGCTGTTCACGGCGCTTTTTCCGCGTGGGCGAGTTGGTCCGCCAGCCACTGCTTGACGTCGGGCGAAACAGCTCCGGATTTGAGGGTGCCGCCTTCCAATTTGAAATTGTAGATCGCCGTCGCGTAATCGTCTTTCGGCACCGTCAGCTTGCGGGTGAAGTCGCTCAGCATCGTTTCCTTGGCCGGCGACGCGGTCTGAAGCGAAAGCGTGAGAGTGCAGTCCTGCTTCGATCGCGTCAGCGCGCGCGCGTCAAAGCCCCTGATTTTCTGGATCTGGAGACGCTTCTTCGTCACGATGAGGGCATAGTTGCCCGGCTCGGCGGCGTAGCGGAATGCCGCGTTATTGAACCGATAGTTCTCGCCGGGGCGGTCGTTGGCGGCCGCGGGCATCGCTTTCACGACATCGGTGTCGTCGGTAGCGTCGGAAGAGCCCAGTCCGCGGAAGTTCAAGACGTACTTGTCCTTGATCTTGCCGTCCTCACGGTTGATGTACATGTCCGTCGTTATCAGCGCCAGCTCCAGCCTGACATCGAGGCAGTCGGAGTTGATCAGGTCGCCGCTGACAATCGTTTTCCCGGCGTCGATCTTGCGCTGCAGGTCCTCGATCTGCTTTTCGAGCTGGGCTTTTTCGTTTTCAAGCCGGGCCACCTGGGCATTGAGCGCATCGTTCTCGTGTTGGAGCTGGGTGATTTGCTGGCGCGCCTGCTCCAGCAATCGCTGTGCCTCCGCCAGCAATTTGGCGATATCGGCCGGATTGGCGTTCTGCGACAGCTTCTTTGCCGCCTCGGCGATCTGTTTCTCGGTCGCCTCGATGGTCTGGCGGATATCGGAGGTCGTCTTTTGTCCGATCGGCCCCGATGAGTAGTACTGCATGAAGATCAGCATGAGCACGAGAAAGGCGCCCATCGCCTTGGTCACGACCGCCATCAGCGAAATGTCGAAGACTTCGATGGACCGGTGCGGACGGCGCATGACGCGTTAGCCGCCGGTGTAGACGCGGTTGATGAGAATTCTTCAGGCAATATTGCGCCGCCCGGTTGAGCGCGCTCTCTTCTTTTCGCTGCACGATATTCTGCAACAGGACGAGCACCGCGCTCAGCGCCAGCGCCAGGATCGTGGTGTAGAAGGCCACCGCCAGACCCGAAGTCACTTTCTCGACGTCGATCTTCTTCGGATCGACCAGCCCCTCAAGCGCGATGGCAATGCCGATGACCGTTCCGATGAAGCCGGTGGTCGGGATGATCCACACCAGGTAGCGCAGCGTCTGGTAGGCAAGGTCGAGCCTATGGGTGATCAGTTCAAGCATGCTGGTGTAAATCGTGACGGTCTGCTCGACCGACTTGCTGGTCACAAGCTGCAGGATGGATTGGTCGATGAGTTGCGGCAGAAAGCTGTCTTCCGGCGCATTCAGCGCGACGATTTTTCGCCGGATCGGCCCCAGTTGATCGATTTGAAGTACCGCCTCGTCCGCCTCGGGCAACAATCTCATGTCGATATAGGTCTGCTCGCGGCTGGCCGCCTGATAGCGCACCCATAGGTCGGCGACCCCGAGGCCGAACATGAGATACAGGCCATTCTGGATGGTGACGGGATAGATCGGGGAAAAGAACGACTTGCTGGAATGGTCAAACAGGAAAACCGCCAGCCCGGTGTCTTTTGAAATAACGAGAGAGCCGACGATGACGAAGAGAAACGTCAAGCCTGCTGCGATCCAGTAAACCTTGCCATTGGAACGCGCCGCAATCGGCGGCGCCGTCGTCGCGACATCGCTCATGATTTCCCCCAACCGCCCCGGTCGACGCCAGTATAGCCGCGGCGCGAGCGATGGAAACCGCAAATGTCGCAAGTGTAAATGCACGATTCGAATAACGAGGACATCGGTCCGCAGCCGCGCTGGGAGCGCATCGGCGGTCTTTGCCGGTGGCGCGGCGGATAGGCCGCATCCATCTTGCGGACGGGCTGGAAAAGGGCAGAATACGGCCAGGACCGCCGTAAATAAAAACGCTGGGCGGCATCAGGGAGGAATCATGAATTTCGTACGCGCGCTCGCGGCAGCGTTTTTTGCCGCATGTCTTTTGGCAGTCGGCGCCGCTTCGGCGCAGACTTATCCCAATCGCCCGATCACCTTGCTGGTGCCGTTCCCGCCCGGTGGCGCGACCGACACGATCGCGCGCATTCTGCAAAATCCGATGCAGGAAGCACTCGGGCAGACAATCGTGATCGAAAACGTCGGCGGCGCCGGCGGCATGATCTGCGCCGCGCGTGGCGCCCGCGCCGCGCCCGACGGCTACACGTTCATGATCCACCAGGTGGCGCTGGCGGCGGGCGTATCGCTTTACCCGGATCTCAAGTTCGATGCCGAAAAGGATTTCGCCCCCATCGGCCTAATCAACACCGCCGCTTCGACCCTTGCGGCGCCCGCCAACCTGCCGCCGAAGGATTTCAAGGAACTGCTGACCTGGATGAAAACCTCCGGCCATACCGTCAAGATCGGGCATCCCGGCGTCGGCTCCTACGGTCATTTGGCCGGTGTGCTGGTCGCCCAGGAGCTCGGCGTCAAGGCCACACAGGTTCCCTATCGCGGCGCCGGCCCGGCGCTGGTCGATCTGTTGTCGGGCCAGGTCGATCTGGAGTCGCAATCGGCCATCGTTTCGGGGCCATTGATCAAGGCCGGCAAGCTCAAGGCCTATGCAATCATCGGCCGCAAGCGGTTCGCTGGCCTGCCGGACCTGCCGACGTTGGGAGAACTCGGCTACAAGAAGCTCAATATCGACTTCTGGCACATGTTGCTGGCGCCCGCCGGCACGCCTCGCCCGATCATCGACAAGCTGAACGCGGCGCTACGCACCGCGCTCGCTGATCCCAAGGTGAAGAAGAGCTTTGCCGAAGGCGGCATGGATGAGTTCGGGCCGGGAGAGGAAACGCCGGAAGCCGCGGCGCACTTGCTCAAGAGCGAGATCGCGCTATGGGGCGAGGTGATCCGCGCCAACAAAATCGCGGCGGCTAAGTAGCAATCCCCGGCGGGCGTCTTTGGAGAAGAATCAGCCCGGCGGCTCAGGCCGCCGGCGCTACTTTTTCGTTGGTGCCGGATTCCGGCGTGAGCGCGGCGGCTTTGAGGCCCTGCTGCACCTTCGGCACCGTGATCTTCATATCGGTGATCGGCAGCCCATGCGTCGGCGCGATGGTCTTGACGTCGAGCCGCTCGATGAGCCGGTCGAGCCGATCGCAATAAACGTTCATGTCCGCGAACTTGGTCCAGAACAGCGCCAGGTCCGCGAAGGTCGACGACACGTCCGGCAGGTCGAGCGAGACCGCTTCTTCGGCGAGGAGGCCGCAGTGGCCGTCCTCGTGATAGTGGCTGTAGGCAAAGCCGTCGCCGGGGAACAGCACGCGCTCCTTGGTGTCGAAGCCCCACCAGGTGGTGCGCAGGTCGCGGATCACCGGCTCGACCGCCATCAGCGTCCTGCCGCCGAGGTCGATCTCGTCGCCTTCCTTCATCCACTGCATGCGATGTTCGTATTGCGGGAACGCCAGGTGATAGTCGCTGACGTCGCCGCACAGAATGGCTTCCGGATAGGTTTTGAGGACCCGGCCAAGGCCGCCGCAGTGCGGCGTCTCCTGGTGGGTGACGAACAGATATTTGATCGGCGGCACGCCGCGGGCGAATAGCTCATTCAAATGCCGTTCGATGACCGGAAAGTCCTTCGGGTGGCCGGTCTCGACCAGACACGATGCGGTCGTTCCGGCGACCAGGAAGGCGGCGTTGTAGCCGTGATAGACCTTGCCCTTGTGTCGCTGCACCAGGCAATCGCCGATCCAGAACACGCCGGGCGCGATCTCGCGCGGCATCCGGTCGGCGGGCTTCATAGCGAGCGCGGCCGCTTGGTCGAGCATGGCTCAACGCTCCTCGTCGCGGGTGACATAGCGCGACACCGCCACGCTCTTGTCGCAACTTTTAAGAAACTCATCGAGCATCCGGTAGTGCCGCGCCACGACCTTGCGGCCGCGCAGGATGCAGCCGTAGCCGGGCGCGATGGTCTCGATGTCGTATTTGTCGAAGATGTCGCCGATGCCGCGCCGCATCGAATTGGTCGACACGCCTTCCAGCCACCAATAGCGCGTGTTGAGCATGAACGATCGGACATCGCGCAACGACGTCGCATCGTCATCGGCCTCGGTAACGATCCACGGTCCAGTCTCGGTGCCGCGCCAGGTATGGGTGAACATATCGGACGAGAACAAAGTACGGGTCATGCCGTCGTACAGCCAGCGGGTGGCGATCAGCCGGATCGGCGCCTGCATGACGTCGATGGCGCGGCCGACTTTGCCGAGCTCGATCGTGTCGGCCCGGGTCACGGCGGTGACCTTCATCGCGTCCAGGATGCTGCGGCCGTTCGCCGTGGTGCCGAAATCGAACCACAGCGCCGCGTCGGAGTTGCTGGTGTAGCATTGGTCGATGTTGAAATGCGCCGCGAAGCTCTCAACGTTGTTGATCGACATGAATTCGTTGAGCCGCAGCGGAAACATCGACAGCGGCAGCCGGGGCGCGATCAGCCGCTCGATCTGCGCCCGGATCGCCGGCTCATCCTTGCCGAAGCCGGTGTCGATCAGCATCGCGGCGTCGGGCTGCGTCAGCAGGTAGCTGTTCGCCACCGAAAAGCCGCGGGCGCTCGCCGGATAGGAACTGACCCGGCCGTCCAGCGCGAAGGGATTTTGCAGCGCGTAGAGCCGGTCGTCCGCCATCGATGCGATGCCGCCGGTAAAGCCTTGCGGCTGGCGCGCTTCCTGGGGCGTTTGCTTTGGCGTTTTCTTGGGCGCGTCGTGGGTCGTGATCGACATGGTGGCCGGACCTTATCGGGCCTGTGACCGGCCCGGCAATCCCTATCGACGGTGGATATTCGATCGTGGGATAAGGGCGTCGAACGACGGGGCGTGTCATGCCAGTTCGCCGGATCGACCATATATTGATTGCAATGCCGGCGGGCCGGGAGCAAGAGGCCCGCGCGTTTTACAGCGGTATGCTGGGTTTTGCGGAAAAAGCGAAGCCGCCGCAGCTTGCGGAGCGCGGCGGCTGCTGGTTCGAAAGCGGTCCGGTGACGGTCCATCTTGGCGTCGACAAGAATTTCATTGCGGCGCGCAAGGCGCATCCCGCCTTCATCGTCGATGGCCTGGCCGGTCTCGAAACAAAACTGAAACAGGCCGGCTACAAGGTGACCGAAGACGAGCCGATCGAGGGCTGCGACCGGCGCCACGTCGAGGATCCGTTCGGCAACAGGCTAGAGCTGATCGAGCCGCACTGAGGTCGCTGCCGGCGCGTCAGGGCAGCCATGCTGTTATGGCGCGGGAGGCTCCAGGCCCTTGGCCTTCAATACCGAAGCGGCCTCCGGCGTCAGCAAGTATTTTATGAAGGACTTGGCTGCATCAGCCTGCCGCGCGGCGCTACCGATGCCGGCTGCCAAGACAACGGAATATTGCAGTTCGGCGGGAAAGGGACCGGCAAGCTCTACGCCCGGCGCGGACAGAAGATTGCTCGTGAAGCTGAATCCAAGCTCCGCATCGCCGCTGGCGGCCGCCTGCCACACAAGCGTGACGGTCTTCTGCGGCTTGGTCTTCGCTTTCATGATCTCGGCAATGCCGAGACTTTCAAAGTCTTTGGCGATTTGCCTGCCCGTTGAACTCGTTTGCAGCATAGGCCACCACCGACTTCGCGGCGACCATGACGCGCTTGAACGCGTCGACCGACGCGACATCGGGCTTCGCGGCGCCAGCCCTTACTCCGACGCTCAACCCGGCGCGGGCCACGGGTGTCCGTGTATCGGCGGCGATCTTGCCGCCTTTGATCGCATCATCCAACACACGCGAGGGAACGATCGCCAGATCGAAATCGCCCGCCTGGATATATTGTTTTTGCGCGGCTTCCAGTCCGTATTGGAACGTCAGCTTGTGCCCGGTTGCGCGTTCAAACTGTGGACCGATCACTTTGAAAACCGCCGTTAGTCCGGGGCTGGACACGACGCGGATCTCGGCGGCTTCTGCCGCAACTCCTAGAGCGAAGAGCATGAATGCCGCGAACAATGCAGAGATTCTCAACGCGCCCTCCCACGAAGAAAAACCAATTAGCGGACGTGCGCTCCGGGGGCCTTAGACCACCATTAGGTCCTTTCCAACAATAATTTCGCCCTTGAAATACTTCGCCGCCGGCGCGCGCCAGGTGTCGTCGGTGATGCTGTCGATCGCCGGCGTGAGGTGCGAGAGCACCAGCGTCTTCACGCCCGGTTCCGCGGCGATGCGGCCAACGTCTTCGACCGGCGTGTGGTCGGCGTTCATGTGCGCCATGAAGGCCTCGAACTTGACCGGCCGGCCCTGCGCGATCTGGCCCTTGATGTATTTCTCCACCGCCGGCACGTACATCGTCTCGTGCACCAGCACGTCGGCGCCCTTGGCCATCTTGGCGACCGCTTCGAGCGGCGCGGTGTCGCCGGAAAAGGCGATCGAGCGATCCTTGAAGTCGAAGCTGTAGGCGAGCGCCGGCTTCGCCGGCGGATGCTCGACGAGGATCGAGGACACTTTGACCTTGTCGTCCTGCATGACCGGGCCGGCGCCGGAAATTTCCTTCACCTCGACCTTGGTGAGCGGCTTCATGTGGAAGTCCTCGGTCCAGAAATCGACCGTCTGCTTGTAGGCGCGCATGAAGTCGTCGGTCATCTGCTTGAGCGGCGGCGGGCCGAAGGCGCGGATGTCGAGCGGCAATCCTTGAATCCAACCGACGATTAGCTGGGGGCCGTATTCGATGTTGTGGTCGGCGTGGTGATGGGTGATGAAGATCGACTTGAGTGCGCTGAACGGAATGCCGGTTCGCGCGTATTGATCGGTGACGCCCATGCCGCAATCGAGCACATAGGCTGAGCCGTTGCTCAGCATGACGTGCGAGGTCATCATCCGCGAGCGCCCCGGCACCGGACCGGCGGCGGTGCCGAGCAGCACCAGCTTGGTGCCCTTGGCGTCCTTCAGCGCGTCTTTCGTCTGCTGCGGCGTCCAGCTCGGCCCGGCTGTCTGCGCGACACTTTGTTCGGCCGAAGCCGTGATGTATCGGGGCCGCCGCCAAACCGGCGAGCAGGCTGCGGCGCGAGAGCGCTGACGGGCTCGACGTGTCTGTCACGATTTCTCTCCCTGATATACCGGCGTTTGCCGCCGGTTCTTATGATTTCGTTTGATGGACACGATATCGGCAATGATTGCGCTGTTCAACGGTCCGTGCGGCTGTCTGTCTCCGCGATTCAGCGAACACCTCACGTGACGTGATACAAGCGTCTGGAATTCGCGCGTAGCCGACATTGACCAACCGCCAGCCGCCAATATCTATTGAAGAGCAGACACCCCAATTCCCATGAACGACACGCCCAAAGACATCGACCCGGCAATCGACCTGCGCGAAGAGGACGACGAGCAGGCGCTGCCCGACCTGGAGCCGGCCGAGCAGCCTCCCGGCACGCTGGCCGCCGGCCGCGCGGCGATCGCGCGCGCGGTCAAGCACGCGCCATCGCGGCCCGGCGTCTATCGCATGATCGACGCGCAAGGCGAGGTGCTCTATGTCGGCAAGGCGAAGAACATCAAGAAGCGGGTCACCGCCTATGCGCGGCCGACCGGCCATGACAGCCGCATCGTGCGCATGATCTCGGGCACGGTGACGATGGAGTTCGTCACCACCAAGACCGAGACCGAGGCGCTGCTGCTGGAAGCCAATCTGATCAAGCGGCTGCGCCCGCGCTTCAACGTGCTGTTGCGAGACGACAAGTCGTTTCCGTTCATCCTGATCACGTCGGACCATTGGGCGCCGCAGATCCTCAAGCATCGCGGCGCGCGCAATCGGGCAGGGCATTATTACGGGCCGTTCGCCAATGCCGGCGCGGTCAACCGCACCATCAACGCGCTGCAGCGCGCGTTCCTGCTGCGCTCTTGCTCGGATTCGTTTTTCGAGGCGCGCACGCGGCCGTGCCTGCTCTATCAGATCAAGCGTTGCTCGGCGCCTTGCACGCAGGAGATCGACTTCGCCGGCTATGCCGAACTGGTGCGCGAGGCCAACGAATTCCTCTCCGGCCGCAGCCGTCTGGTGCAGAAGGAGATGGCGGTGGAAATGGACACGGCGTCGGCGGCGCTCGATTTCGAGCGCGCGGCGATCTACCGCGACCGGCTGGCGGCGCTGTCGGCGATCACCTCGCATCAGGGCATCAACCCGCGCACGCTGGAGGAGGCCGACGTGTTCGCCGTGCATCAGGCCGGCGGCTACACCTGTGTCGAGGTGTTCTTTTTCCGCACCGGTCAGAACTGGGGCAACCGCGCCTATTTTCCGAAGGCCGACCGCGCGCTCGGCGCGGCCGAGGTGCTGAGTGCGTTCCTGGCGCAGTTCTACGACGACAAGCCGCCGCCGCGGCTGGTGCTGGTGTCGCATGACTTCGACGAGCGTGCGTTGCTCGCCGCGGCGCTCACGATCAAGAGCGGCCGCAAGGTCGAGGTCGGCGTGCCGCAGCGGGGCGAGCGCAAGGAACTGGTGCTGCACGCGCTCGCCAATGCGCGCGAGGCGCTGGCGCGCAAGCTCGCCGACACGTCGTCGCAGCAGAAGCTTCTGAAGGCGCTGACCGAGACTTTCGCGCTGCCGCGCGAGCCGCGCCGCATCGAGGTCTATGACAACAGCCACATCGCCGGCAGCAACCCGGTCGGCGCCATGGTGGTGGCGGGGCCCGAAGGCTTCCGCAAGAACCAGTACCGCAAGTTCAACATCCGCTCGCAGGAGCTCAAGGCCGGCGACGACTACGGCATGCTGCGCGAAGTTTTGCAGCGAAGATTTAAGAGATTGCTGGAAGAGAACCCACGGTTAACCGCCGATGCCGCGCTCGCCGCCGTGCTCTCCGGCGAACCGGACGAGGGCGACGATCAGCCCTGGCCCGATCTGGTGCTGATCGACGGCGGCCAGGGCCAGCTCAACGCGGCGGCCGAAACGCTCGCGGCCATGGGCGTGACCGGCGTGCCGCTGGTCGCCATCGCCAAGGGGCCGGACCGCGACGCCGGGCGCGAGACCTTCTTCATGCCCGGCCGCGCGCCGTTCAAGCTGCCGCCGCGCGACCCATTACTCTATTTCATCGAGCGGCTGCGCGACGAGGCCCACCGCTTCGCCATCGGTTCGCACCGCACGCGGCGCAAGAAGGACATCCGCGAAGCGGGCTTGCAGGAAATCCCCGGCATCGGGCCGACGCGCAAGCGCGCGCTGCTGCGCCATTTCGGCACGCTGAAGGCGATCGAGCGCGCCAGCCTGCCCGATCTCGCTTTGGTGCCGGGAATTAATGCGGAAACGGCGCGAAAGATATATGAGTTCTTTCACGAACGCGCGTGACCCCGAAAAGTGTGAAGCGGTTTTCGGATAAGATCACGCGCAATTGAAATTCGGCGCAATAGGCGGGACTAAAGACATGCTCATCAAGCGGCAGGAAGACGTCACCGACGTGGTGGTGGACGCGTTCAAGAACACGGCGGACCCGCGCGTGCGCGAAATTCTCACCGCGCTGGTGAAACACCTGCACGCTTTTGCGCGCGACGTGCATCTGACCGAGGAGGAATTCGAGAAGGCGGTGGGCTTTGTCACCGCGCTCGGCAAGAAAACCACCGACACCCACAATGAAACGGTGCTGATGTCGGGCTCGCTCGGCTTCTCCACGCTGATCTGCCTGCTCAACAACGGCAACAACGGGCAGACCGAGACCACGGCCAATCTGCTCGGGCCGTTCTGGCGCCTGAACTCGCCGCGGACGGAGAACGGCGGCTCGATCGTGCGGTCGCCGACGCCGGGGCCGGCGCTGTTCGTCCAGTGCACGCTGCGCGACCGTCACGGCAAGCCGATCGAAGGCGCCGAGGTCGATGTCTGGCATTCCTCGCCGGAAGGTTTCTACGAGCAGCAGGACGAGAAGCAGGCCGACATGAACCTCCGCGGAAAATTCATCACCGACGCGCAGGGCCATTTCGGTTTCCGCAGCGTGAAGTCGGCCGGCTATCCGATCCCGATCGACGGCCCAGTCGGCGACCTGGTGCGCGCCACCGGGCGGCATCACTACCGCCCCGCCCATCTGCACTTCCTGATCTTCAAGCCCGGCTTCAAGACGCTGATCTCGCAGATTTACGTCAACGACGACGAGCGGCTGGAAACCGACGTGCAGTTCGGCGTCACGCGCGCGCTGGTCGGGAACTATGTGCGGCACGACGGGCCGGCGCCCGCAGCCGACGTGACCGGCGAGTGGTATTCGCTCGATCAGACTTTCGTGATGGAGCCGGGCAAAAGCCGCCTGCCCAAGCCCCCGATCCAATAAGCCGCCGACCCGAGAGAATCAGCGGGGGATCGCCGGACGCGGCCGTTGACCTCGCGGCGGCGCGGGTGTTCCTTGTGCCCGATGAATGCCTTCAGTTCCCGACCGTTGCCGGCGCGTCCGCTCGCGCTGCCGAACTTGTTGACCTATGGGCGCATCGCTGCCGTGCCGGTGGTGGTGGGGCTGATGTATTGGCAGAGCATCCTGGGCGGCGTGCTGTGGCTGCGCTGGCTGGCGCTGGCCGTTTTCATAGCCGCCGGCATTACCGACATTCTCGACGGCTATTTCGCCCGCATGTGGGGCCAGCAGTCCTCGCTCGGCCGCATGCTCGACCCGATCGCGGACAAATTGCTGGTGGCGTCCTGCCTGCTGATGCTGGCGGCCGAGGGCACCATCCGCGGCTGGTCGCTGTTTGCGGCGGTGATCATCCTGTGCCGTGAAATTCTGGTGTCGGGCCTGCGCGAATATCTCGCCGAGCTTCGCGTCGGCGTGCCGGTGACGCGGCTCGCCAAATGGAAGACCATCGCGCAAATGGTGGCGATCGGCTTCCTGATCGCGGGCGACGCCGGCGATATCATTCTGCCGGCGACCACCCAGATCGGCATCGCGCTGCTGTGGCTGTCGGCGATCGTGACGCTCTACACCGGCTGGGACTATATGCGTGCCGGGCTGCGATATATGATGGACTAATGTCTATTAAATTGCGTTATTTTGCCTGGGTGCGCGAGCGCGTCGGCAAGCCTGAGGAAGACGTCGAGATTCCTGCCGCTGTGGTCACGGTCGGCGAATTGATGACGTGGCTTTGTTCGCGCGGCGAGGAATACGCCCACGCCTTCGAAAACCCCAAGGTGATCCGCGCCGCCATCGACCGCACCCACGTCAAGGCGCAGGCGCCGATCCAAGGGGCCTCCGAGATCGCCTTTTTCCCGCCGATGACCGGCGGATAGCCTCGACGGCGGGGGCGCGCTACATTGGCGCCATGACCGCCTCATCCACCGTGCGCTTGCAGCGCGAGCCGTTCGATGCCGCCGCTGAGGCAAAAAAGCTCACTGGCGGGCGCACCGACATCGGCGCGCTGGTAACCTTCACTGGCATTTGCCGCGGCGACGAAGCGGGCGCGCCGATCGCCGCGCTGACACTCGAGCATTATCCCGGCATGGCGGAGGCCGAAATTGGCCGCCACGTCGAAGAGGCGAAAACCCGCTGGCCGCTGATGGGCGTCACCGTCATTCATCGCTACGGCCGCATCGAGCCCGGCGAGGACATCGTGCTGGTGGCGACCGTGTCCTCGCATCGCGAGGCGGCGTTCGCGGCCGCCGAATTCCTGATGGACTACTTGAAGACGCAGGCGCCGTTCTGGAAACTGGTCGAGAAGGCGAACGAGAAAACCTGGGTGGAATCCAAGGCAACCGATGACGCGGCGGCCGGGCGCTGGACAAAAGGCGGCCGGCAGGCCGCCGAATGACGGAGCGCAGTCTCGATAAGCGGATTTCGGACAAGATCATGCGCCAACGCGATAGGCTGCGCTGGGGAGAAAACATGGTTCCGATCCTTGTCGCGGCGGCGGCGCTGCTTGCGCTCGGGTTTACGCCGGCGCCGGCGGCGGACGTCAAATATTACGACGTGCCGCGCGGCGCGCATCCGCACGATGTGGCGCCGGCGCCGGACGGCACGGTCTGGTACACCGCGCAAAGCCAGGGCGCGATCGGCATTCTCGATCCGAAAACCGGCAAAACGACGCAGATTTCCCTTGGCGCCGGCGCGGCGCCCCACGGCGTGATCGTCGGCCCCGACCGCGCCGCCTGGATCACCGAGGGCGGGCAGAACGCCATCGCGCGCGTCGACCCCGCGACCCGGGTGGTGAAGCTGTTTCCGCTGCCGGAGAATTTCCCGGACGCCAACCTCAACACCGCGACCTTCGACCGCAAGGGCATCCTCTGGTTCACCGGCCAGAACGGCGTCTACGGCCGCGTCGATCCGGCCACCGGCAAGGTCGAGGCCTGGAAGGCGCCCAAGGGCGTCGGCCCCTATGGCATCACCACCACGCCCAATGGCGACGTCTGGTACGCCTCGCTTGCCGGCGATCACATCGTGAAGATCGATACCGTGAGCGGCGACGCGCTGATAGTGCCGCCGCCCAAGCCCGGCGTCGGCCCGCGCCGCATCTGGTCGGATTCCAAGGGGCTGCTGTGGGTGAGCTTCTGGAATACCGGCGAGGTCGGCCGCTTCGATCCGGCGGCCAAGACCTGGAAAGTCTGGAGCCTGCCGAACAGCGGCAACGGCTGCTACGCGGTCTATGTCGACGACAAGGACAAGGTCTGGCTCAGCGACTGGGTCGCCAACGCCATCGTGCGCTTCGACCCGGCCAGCGAGACCTTCGAGAGTTTCCCGAGCAGCCGGCGCGGCGCCTCGGTGCGCCAGCTGCTCGGCCGTGCCAACGAAGTCTGGGGCGCGGAATCCGGCACGGACCGGCTGGTGGTGGTGAAGGATTGATGCGCCGTCGAGGCGGGACTGGATGATCTCATGCTCGCGGGGGGCTTAAGCCGGCGCGATGTGCTGCGAATTCTCGCGGGCGGCGCGGTTTTGGCCGCGGGCGTCACCCCTATTGCCGCCGGCGAAGCCCGCATCGAGCGGCTTATCGCGGAAGCGCGCAAGTTCGAGACGATTTCCCAGCGCATCGACTTCATCTCAGCCGCGCTGCGCGGCACGCGCTACCGCGCCTATACGCTGATCGGCGGGCCGCGGCGGCCTGAACAATTCGTGCTGCGCGACGACGCCTTCGATTGCGTCACGTTCTGCGAAACCGTGCTCGCCGCCGCGCGCGCGCGCGATCTGCCGGAGTTCGAGACGGCCTTGCGCGAAATCCGCTATCGCCACGGCTTCGTGAACTGGTTCGAGCGCAATCATTATTTCTTCGAGTGGTGCCGGCGCAACGTCGAGAACAAAACCTGCCGCTGGATCGGCATGGACGGCGCCGTCGACATCGAAAAGACGGTCGATTCGCAGAAGGGACTCTCCAGGCGGCGATATGCGATGCGCGTCATGCCGAGCGCCGCTTTTCTCGGCCATAAGGCGCAACTGGAAACCGGCGATATTGTCGGCTTCGTCAGCCGGCGGCCGAACCTCGATTATTTCCACACCGGCTTGGTCGCCTTCGCTGCCGACCGCACGCTGTTGTTGCGGCACGCTTCCGAGAGCCGGTCCCGTGTGCTGGACGAGCGCATGGACCGCTTTGTCGCGCATAATCGCGTGCGCTACGTCACGCTGTTGCGGCCGCAGGAGTTGGCGGTGGTGTGAGAGCCTATCTCGGCCTCATGGTAAGGAACGCTGCGAAGCAGCGTGTCTCGAACCATGCGGCCGCCCCATCCTTCGAGACGCCAAGCTTCGCTTGGCTCCTCAGGATGAGGCGGATTACGCCGCGGCGGCTTTGCCCTTCGGCTTCACCTCGGCGGTGTAGTCGTCCATCAACTGCTTGGTGATGCCGCCGGGATTGAAATTCCAGTGGGCGATCTCCGACACTGCGGTGACTTCCGCCGCCGATCCGGTGATGAAGCATTCCGACATTTGGGTAAGTTCGTCGGGCAAAATGCGGCGCTCGATCACCTCGAAGCCGCGCTTGCGCGCCAGCCCGATCACGGTCTGCCGGGTGAGGCCGTCGAGGAAGCAGTCGGCGAGCGGGGTGTGGATCTTGCCGTCCTTGACGAAGAAGATATTGGCGCCGGTGCATTCGGCGACGCGGCCTTCCCAATCCAGCATCATGGCGTCGGCATAGCCTTTGCGCTCGGCCGCGTGCTTGGAGATAGTGCAGATCATGTAGAGGCCGGCGGCCTTGGCGCGGCAGGGCGCGGTCTTTGGATCGGGCCGGCGATAGTCGGCGAGATCGAGGCGGATGCCCTTGAGCCGCTGCTCGGGATCGAAATAGCTCGGCCACTCCCAGCTGGCGATGGCGAGGTGGATTTTATTGTTCTGCGCCGAGACGCCCATCATCTCGGAGCCGCGCCAGGCGATCGGGCGCACATAGGCTTCCCGCTTGCCGTTCTTCTCCAGCACCAGCTTCTTGGCGGAGTCGATCTCGGCGACCGAGTAGGGGATTTCGAAATCGAGGATCTGGGCGGAGCGCTTCAGCCGCTCGGAATGCTCGGTGCTCTTAAAGATCTGGCCGCCATAGGCGCGCTCGCCTTCGAACACCGCGCTCGCATAGTGCAGGCCGTGGCTGAGCACATGCAGATTGGCGTCAGCCCAAGGCACCAGTTTGCCGTCGTACCAGATGACCCCTTCGAGCCGGTCGTAGGACTGCGCAGCCATCGCTTCCTCCTCCAATTCGCCGGACCTGTCGGCCTCTTTTGCCGCCGTCATGGCGCATTTTTCGCGTCTATCCAATACTTTGCGTCGAGGGACAACACCCGGTATGAATGGGGCCGGACCGGTCCTATCGGCACATTGCCAGGAAAAAGGGCCGTTTTGGTACGATCATTTCGTTCCAGGTACCGTTTTTGTAAGATAAAAACCAAAATATGTCAACATGGCTGACATAAATATGAGTCCCAAAATCGCCAGCGGCTTGGCCGAGCGCCCGGGTGCATCCGGCGCGGCCGCGGCCGCGTCGGAGCCGGTCTGGGACATCATCGAATTGTTGTTCTTCGCGTATCGCGATTTCGTCGGCGATCCGGACGAGGTGTTGTCGAAACTCGGCTTCGGCCGCGCCCATCACCGGGTGCTGCACTTCGTCAAACGCAATCCCGGCATGAAGGTCGCTGACCTGTTGGAGATCCTCAACATCACCAAGCAGTCGCTCGGCCGCGTACTCAAGCAGCTGGTCGATCAGGACTTCGTGCTGCAGAAGGAAGGCACGCAGGACCGCCGTCAGCGTCTCCTGTACGTGACGCCGAAGGGCGAGGCGCTGGCCCTCAAGCTCGCCGGCCTGCAGACGCAGCGCATCACTCGCGCCTTCGCCGAACTCGGTCCCGGCGCGCACGAGGCGGCGCGGCGTTTCCTGACCGCCATGACCGACGCCGACAATCGCGACGACGTGCTGCGGCTGATCGCGCGCGCCGAGCGCGCCGCCCGGCCGGGCTAGCGGGAGGAGCGCCGTGATGATACTGCCCGACGCGGTTTCCGACGATGCGCCGCATCTGCTGGTGGTGGACGACGACCGCCGCATCCGCGACCTGCTGTCGCGCTTTCTGGCGGGCGAGGGTTACCGCGTGACCACGGCCGAGACCGCCGCCGACGCGCGCGCCAAGCTCAACGGCCTGAGCTTCGATCTGCTCGTTCTCGACGTGATGATGCCGGGCGAAAACGGCTTCGATTTCGCCAAGTCGCTGCGCGGTTCGTCGAGCGTGCCGATTTTGATGTTGACCGCGCGCGACGCCGCCGAAAGCCGCATCAAGGGTCTCGAGATGGGCGCCGACGATTATCTGTCGAAGCCGTTTGAGCCGCGCGAATTGTCGCTGCGCATCGCCAATATCCTCAAACGCACGCAGCCGGCAGCCGCGCCGCCGGTGGAATCGGTGCGCTTCGGGCCGTTCGTCTATCATTTGACGCGCGGCGAACTGCGCAAAGGCGAGGAAGTGATCTGGCTGACCGACCGCGAGCGCGAGATGCTGCGCATCCTGACCGCGACGCCGGGCGAAACCGTGTCGCGGCTGGCGCTCGCCGGCAATGGCGGCTCGGTGTCCGAGCGCGCGGTCGATGTGCAGGTCAACCGGCTGCGCCGCAAGATCGAGCGCAACCCGGCCAATCCGCTGTTCGTCCAGACCGTGCGCGGCGTCGGCTACCGGCTGGTGACCAGCACATGACCAGCATCGATACCGGCATCCGCAGCATCCGCACGGCGTTCGGCCGTGTCGCGGATGCCTGGCGCTGGTACGACGCGATTCCGCCGATCCGCCGCATCCACGCCGTGCTCGGCCGCATCCCGGACGCCTGGCGGCGGCTCAGCCGCGGGCTCAACAGCGTGATGCCGAAGGGCCTCTACGCGCGCGCGCTGCTCATCATCATTCTGCCGATGGTGATCCTGCAATCGGTTATCGCCTTTGTGTTCGTCGAGCGGCAACTGAGCGAGGTCACCGAGCGCCTGTCGGCCGGCGTGGTGCACGACATTGCCGCGCTGATCGATGTCTACCAAGGCTATCCGCAGGACGCCGACGTCGCGCAGATTCGCCGTATCGCGCAGGACCGGCTCGGCCTGGTGGTCGATTTCCTGCCGCTCAGCGACATGCCGCCGCCGGGGCCGAAGCCGTTTTTCTCACTGCTCGATTCGACGCTGTCCGACGAGCTGCGCAAGCAGATCGGGCGGCCGTTCTGGATCGACACCGTCGGCAAGTCGGCGCTGGTCGAGATCAGGGTGCAGCTCGACAAGACGGTGATGCGGGTGTTCGCGCGGCGCAATGCCGCCTATGCGACGAATGCATGGATCTTCCTGTTCTGGATGGTTGGCACTGCGGCGGTGCTGATCGGCGTCGCCATCATTTTCCTGCGCAACCAGATCAAGCCGATCCTCAAGCTGGCGGACGCCGCCGAGAGCTTCGGCAAAGGCCGCGAAGTGCCGAACTACCGGCCGCGCGGTGCGCGCGAGGTGCGGCGCGCAGCGCAGGCTTTCATCGAGATGAAGACGCGCATCGAGCGCGCGATCGAGCAGCGCACCGCGATGCTGGCCGGGGTCTCGCACGATCTGCGCACTGTGCTCACGCGCTTCAAGCTCGAGCTGGCGCTGATCCGGAAAAAGACGCCGGAAGTAGAGGCGATGCAGAAAGACGTCGACGAGATGGCGCGCATGCTCGAGGCCTATCTCGCCTTCGCGCGCGGCGATCTCGGCGAAAGCGCCGAGCCCACCGACATGGCGGCTTTCCTCGAGGAGCTCAAGGACGACGCCGAGCGCAACGGCCACCAAGCAAGTGTGGTGTTCCACGGGCCGCCGATCGTCACGGTGCGGGCGGCCGCGTTCAAGCGTTGCCTCGGCAATCTGGTGTCGAACGCCGCCCGTTTCGCGCCGTCGATTTCCATCACCGGCCACCGCGATCACCGCTATCTCACCGTCACCGTCGACGACAACGGGCCGGGCATTCCGCCGGACATGCGCGAGGACGTGTTCAAGCCGTTCCTGCGGCTCGACGACGCGCGCAATCAGGATCAGGGCGGCACGGGCCTGGGCCTGGCGATCGCGCGCGACATCGCGCGCTCGCACGGCGGCGACATCACGCTCGGCGATAGCCCGCTGGGCGGTCTAAGAGCGACGGTGCGGGTGCCGGTGTAGTCATTGCCGTCATTCCGGGACGGCGCGAAGCGCCGGGCCCGGAATCCAGAGCGACAAAGTGCGGAGTCTGCGGCCTCTGGATTCCGGGTTCGCGAGCTTCGTTCGCGCCCCGAAATGACAGGACTTACGCCGCTTCGGCTTCTTATTCCTGGTCACGGCCGCGGCGGCGGCGTGCGCCGCGCCCGATGCATTTCGGCAGCGAGCACAGGTCGTCGAGGAAGCCGGCCCAGCGCTCGGCGCTGGCAAGCCCGCGCCCGAGCGCGGCCATGGTGCGGTTGAGGCCGGGTTCGTCGTCGTCGAGCCAGACCCGCAGCACGCGGGCAAACATCAGTGCGGCGCCTTGCGCGCGCAGCGCGCCTTTCGGGCCGGACGCGCCGATGCCGGCAGCCTCCAGCATCCACGCTTGCGAGCGCACCGCCATGGCGTTGAGCGCCAGCGCGAGACCCGGATTGCGCCGCGCCGAACGCAGCAGCGAGCGCACCGCTTCCTTGTAGGGTGCCAACGCCTCCAGACGGCGCATCAGCACGTCGAACAAAGCTTCGCGCGCCGGCTCGTCGATCATGTCGGCCGCGCCGCCGGCGAGCACCGCGCGGTCGATGTCCTTGATGTGGGCGGCGACGATCGCCAGCGTGGAGCCGAATTCGGCGCGCAGTTGCGACAGCTTCAGCCCGGCGCGGCCGGCAACCTCGGCCAGCCCGACCTGCTCGAAGGAATGCTCGCCGAGCAGCGCCATCAAAGCGTCGATCGCCTTGTCACGGTCGGATGAGCCGCGGGCGGTTGCGGCCTGGGCTTGCGCACGGCGTTGCTTTTTCGGCTTGCTGGCCATGGCGGCCTCCTGCGGATTGTTCCGTTGCCCTTAATCTAGGCGCGCAAAGGCGCCGGTTCTAGGGCAGGGACCTAGCCCGCAAGCTGGCGCGAGCGCCTTGTGGCGGCGGCGATGGCCCTGGTCAGCAAGGCGTCGAAACCGCCCGGCCCCATCAGCACCTCGAGCGCGGCGGCGGTGGTGCCGCCGGGCGAGGTGACGTTCTGGCGCAACGTGGCGGCATCGAGGCCGGAGCGATGCAATAACTCGCCGGAGCCGGCGACGGTTTCGCGCGCGAGGCGGCCGGCGAGCGCGGCAGGCAGCCCGGCGGCGATGCCGGCTTGGGTCATCGCCTCCGCCAACAGGAAGACATAGGCCGGGCCGGAGCCGGAGAGCGCGGTGACCGCGTCCATCAGCGTCTCGTCGGCGACCCATTCGACTTTGCCGATGGCGGCGAGCAAATCGCCGGCGAGCTTGTGCTGGCGGGCGGAGACGTAGGCGTTCGGGCAGGCGACGGCGATGCCGCGGCCGATGGCGGCTGGCGTGTTCGGCATGGCGCGCACGATCGCCGCGCCCGGCGGCAGCGATGCCTCAAGAAAGCCGATGGTTCGCCCGGCCATGATCGAGAGCACCAGCGTGTTCTTGCCGGCGTAAGGGCCGAGCGGCGGCACCGCGTCGGGCGCGGTCTGCGGCTTGACGGCGATGACGATGGCCGACGCCACGGCGGCTTTGCCCTTCGGGTTGAGCGTGACGCCGCGCCGCGCCAACGCCTTCACGGCCTTGCCCGGCTGCGGCTCGATCACCACCAGCTTTTTTGGATGAAGCCCGCGCGCCAGCCAGCCTTCCAGCATGGCCGAGCCCATCTTGCCGGCGCCGACAAGTACGAGACAGCCGGAGATTTTGGCGAGCGCTTTTGCGGCCGAGGGCTTTTTCATCTTGCGATGATATCGACAAATCCTAAGTCATGCCCGGCATAAGCCCGGCCATGACGGGGGCTAAGCCTCGCCCGAGGTGTCGAACATGGCGGCATCGAGCGCCTCGCGCGCGCTCTTGCCGGCCCAGACCACGAATTGGAAGGCGGTGAAATGGCGCTCGCAGGCGTCGAGTGCGCTGCCGAGCACCGCCTCGCACTGCTTGCCGGAGGCTTCCGTGCCGCCCGCCAGCACCAGCGCGTGGCGGAACATCAGGATGCCTTCTTTGGTCCACAGATCGAAATGGCCGACCCATAGCCGCTCGTTGATGAGCGAGATCAGCGCCTGCACTTCGCCGCGCCGGCGCTCGGGCACCCGGAGGTCGAAGGCGCAGGCGAGATGCAGCGCCTCGATGTCGCCCATCCAGGTGTAGGAAACCTGGTAGTCGGTCCATTTGCCGGTGACCAGAATGGTGATTTCGTCGTCGCTGGCGCGCTCGAACGACCAGTCGTGTCCCGCTGCCAGGCGCTCGACTACGTCGAGGGGGTTGATCCAGGATTCTTCCGCGAGGGCGATTTGGGGCATGACGTCTCCGCTTTGCCGAATCGAGAAGGGAACGCACGCCACGCGCACGGTACAGCCGACTGGATTTGACGCAGGGGATACGGGGACGCCTTGACGGCGGAAGCGAATCACTTGGCCCACTCACTATATCCGACGCGATTCAGCCCGCCAAAGGCATCATCGATGGCCAATGGGCCGTGATTTGCCCGCCATAGGCAACCGCGTGGAATGGAATCTCCACAGGCAATCGGGCGGCATGTTGAATCTTTTTGTGGAAAACTCGGCCGGGTGAATCGCCGTCAGTCGAACAGACTCGACACCGACTCCTCGGTCGCGGTGCGCCCGATCGCCTCGCCGATCAGGCTCGCGATCGGCAGCACGCGGATATTGCCGGAGGCGAGCAGCTCCTTGGTCGGCTGTATCGAGTCGGTGATGACAAGCTCTTTCAGCCGCGATTTGGCAACGCGCGCTACCGCGCCGCCCGACAGCACGCCGTGGCTGATATAGGCATAGACCGCCTTGGCCTTCTGTTCGAGCAAGGCATCGGCCGCGTTCACCAAAGTGCCGCCTGAATCGACGATGTCGTCGACCAGCACGCAGGTGTAGCCGGCGACGTCGCCGATCACGTTCATCACTTCGGATTCGCCGGCGCGTTCGCGCCGCTTGTCGATGATGGCGAGCGGCGCGTTGATGCGCTTGGCCAGCCCGCGCGCGCGCACCACGCCGCCGACGTCGGGCGACACGACCATGACGTTGTCGAGCTGGAAGTTCTCGCGGATGTCTCGCACCATCACCGGCGAGGCATAGAGGTTGTCGGTCGGGATGTCGAAGAAGCCCTGGATTTGCCCGGCGTGCAGGTCGAGCGTCATGACACGATCGGCGCCGGCCCGCGTGATCAGATTGGCCACCAGCTTGGCCGAAATCGGCGTGCGCGGGCCCGGTTTGCGGTCCTGCCGGGCGTAGCCGAAATAGGGGATCACCGCGGTGATGCGGCGCGCCGAGGAACGGCGCAGCGCATCCATGATGATCAGCAATTCCATCAGATGGTCGTTGGCCGGAAACGAGGTCGACTGGATCACGAAGCAGTCCGCGCCGCGCACGTTTTCCTGGATTTCGACGAATATCTCCATGTCGGCGAAGCGCCGCACCACGGCCTTGGTCAGCGGGGTCTTGAGATATTCGGCGATGGCCTGCGCCAAGGCCGGGTTCGAGTTGCCGGCGACGAGCTTGATCGCCCCGTTCTTGCCCGACATCTCGAAATCCTCTTCTACCCGACACTTCGTCTACGCATGATCGTTTCCGAAAACCGGTGCCCACGTTTCGGGATCATGCGTGCAGGCGCGCAGGTCATAACAAGGCGGGGAGGGGCTCGCAATACGAGTCCAAACCGTTGTCCCGGAGCTTTTGGACAGGGTGAATGAAGTGATCGGGCTCAGCGGCTCGCCGACGCCAACGCCAGCCTGTCCGGGCCCGAGATCGCGGCGGCCACCGTCGGCCGCGGCGGCGGCAGCGGGACCGGGCCGGCCGCTACCGGGACTTCGGCGGAATCGGCCGGGGCCGGATCGGCCTTGGCCTGGAAAATGCGGAAGATGCCGGCCGCTTCGGGCGAGGAATCCGGGGCTCCCGCCAGCGCCAAGCGCGGGCCGCTGTCGGGCGTGCCGGGCGCGACATCGGACGATGTCAAAAAGGCCGAGAGCTGGTCCATGCTGCTGTGGGCGATCCGCTGCAGCATGGCGTCGTCGGCGACCGACCAGGCGTCGCGGGGGCGGTTCTTGGCGGTTTCCTCGCCGGTAATGCGCAAAGCGCGCCGGTCGTCGCCGTCGAATACGTCCCAAACCCACGAAATCGTCGTCTCGCGTTTGACGACCTTGGCGGACAGGTACCCCCGCACGCGATAGGCCGACGGGCTTTCGCGCGAAAGCACCGCCAGCCGGCGCGTCTGGGCCTCGGTGTTGAGCGCTTGCACCAGCTCATGGAATTGGCCGGGCGGCGGGCCGTCGATGGATTCAAAGGCGACCGTGGCGCCGCGCGGCTGCCCCACAGCCGCGGTATGATCGTCGGGATTGCAGGCGGCGAGCGCCACCGCGCAGGCGGCAGCCATCAGCAGGCCAGGCCGGAACATACGCCGCGGCGCGCACCGCGCGCGCCCGCACAAACGCCACTGCATGGACACCTCTGCCGCGGGCCTTGTTTTTGTCTTTGACGCTTTCGGCCGGATAGATCGTAACGGCTAAAACGGCGGCGAGTCCAGAACGAGCGGTGGATTGCCGCGGCGGCCTTATTCGGCCAGCGCGATGGCGTTGATGTGCCGGCCATAATCGGGCTCACCCTGCTTGGTAGTGCGGCGGTAGCTGAAGAAGCGCTCGGGCTCGGCAAAAGTGCAAAGCGCCAGGTCCTCGAATTGTACAATGCCGGCGCGTTGTATGCGGTCGGCGATATAGCCGGCGAGGTCGAACATGGCGTGGCCGGCGCGCTCCGAGGTCACGAAGAAGCGCGTATTGTCGGCGTCGGCCGCGACGAAGCGCGCGACGAATTCCGGCCCGACCTCGTAATTCGGCTGGCGGATGGCGGGGCCGAGCGCCGCCACGATGCGCCCGCGCTCGGCGCCGAGTTTCTCCATGGCGGTGACGGCCGCCTCGATCACGCCGGTGAGCGCGCCGCGCCAGCCGGCATGGGCGGCGCCGATCACGCCCGCTTCCGCGTCGGCCAGCAGCAACGGTCCGCAGTCGGCGGTGGACACGCCGATGGCGAGCCGGGCCACGCGGGTGACGATGGCGTCGGCGCGCGGGCGGGCCTGCGGCGTCCATGGCTCGTCGGCGACCACGACGTCGGGCGAATGGATCTGATAGGGCGTGAGCAGCCGCTCCGGCTGCACGCCCAGCGCCGCCGACATGCGCGCGCGATTTTCCGCGACATGATCGGGCGCGTCGCTCGAGCCGACGCCGCCATTGAGCGTGGCGTAGACGCCGCGCGAGACGCCGCCGCTGCGGGTGAAGAAGCCGTGGCGGATGCGGCCAAGTTTGCCGAGCGACGGAGCCTGCAGCATCCTAGTTCTCGAAACCGGGCAACGCGCCGACCGAAGGGTGGGCGAAGGCGGCGGCCTTGAACAGCGTCCCCATGCCGGCTTCGCCCTCGCTGATCAGCCGTTTCAGCGCGGCATCGATGGTGGCGGCGTCGGTTGCCCGCGACTTGGTCTTGAGCGAGGCGGCGCGCGTCAAAATGCCGAGACGGCGCAGGAATTGCGACTGCGTGACCGGCCCATAGCCCTCGACACCCATGGCTTCCACCGCGTTCGCCAGCGCCTGAAAATCGACGTGGGCGGTGAGATCGATGGTGCCGGGCGCGCTGAGCGGGTCGGCATAGGCATGCTTGCCGACCGCCTGGAAGGTGTCGCCGGCGGCGCTTTCGGCGTGGCCATAGTCGATTACCAGCGCGGCGCCGCCGTCGTTGGCGAGGCGGCGGCCGAGCTCCATCGCGACGTTGTTGGTGCGCCATTCGAAGATCGCGCCCTCCGGCGCGCTGTTGAGCTGCGGCGGCAACAGGCGTTCGAACTGCGGGATCGGATCGGACGCGATGGTGAAGGCGAGCTTGCCGTCGCCGCCGATTTCGACTTGGCGCTCGTGCCAACCGCGCTCGGTCTTGACCGCCTGATTGATCGGCAGCGCATCGAAAAATTCGTTGGCGAGGATGATGGCGGGGCCTTTGGGCACGTCGACCAGCGCGGGGTGCCAGTACACCGGCGTCTCCAAATGCTCCAGCGTGCGCTGCTGCTGCGCTTCGAGCGCCGGGCTAATTTCGACCAAATGGACCACCGCGGCTTCGCTGAATTTCGGCATCACCTTGGCCGCGCGCAGCGCGTCGTTGAGCATGGTGCCGCGGCCGGGCCCCAGCTCGATGACGCGCAGGTTTTCCGGCGCGCCCATCTGCTTCCAGACCGCGGCCATCCAAAGTCCGATCATCTCGCCGAACATCTGGCTGACTTCCGGCGCGGTGATGAAGTCGCCGCCGGCGCCGAACGGATCGTGCGTGATGTAATAGCCGTGTTCGGAATCGGCGACGCACAACGACATGTACTCGTCGACCGGCATCGGCCCGGCGGCCGCGATGCGCCGGCGAATATCGGCTTCCAATGGCAGCATTTCCAATTGCAGCGTATCGGACATCATTGGCTCCGCAGCGCCGGATGCTTCAGCGCGTAGATGATGAAGCCGAGGCCGGCGATGAACAACGGTATCGACAGCAATTGCCCCATGGTCGCTCCGCCCCACAGGAAGCCGAGCTGGGCATCTGGCTCGCGGAAGAATTCGCAGGTGCTGCGCGCGATCGCATAGAAGCAGGCGAAGCTGCCGACGATCAGGCCCGGCCGCTTCAGAGCGCCCATTCGGATCAACAGCGCCAGCACCGCCAGCAGCACCAGCCCCTCGAGCGTCGCCTCGTAGAGTTGGCTCGGATGCCTTGGCAAGGAACCGCCGCCGGGAAACACCATGGCCCACGGCACGTCGGCCGGGCGCCCCCACAATTCGCCGTTGATGAAATTGGCGATGCGGCCGAGAAACAGGCCGATCGGTCCGACCGCGCAGGTAATGTCGCCGAGCGAGAGGATCGGAATGCCACGCTTGCGCGCAAACAGCACCACCGCGACGACGCAGCCGGTGAAGCCGCCGTGGAACGACATGCCGCCCTTCCACAGTTGCACGATCTCGATCGGGTGGGCGGCAAAGAGCGGAAAGTTATAGAACAGCACGTAGCCGATGCGGCCGCCGAGGATGATGCCGAGCGTCACCCAGACCACGAAATCGTCGAAGTCGACGAGGGTCATCGGCGCCAAATTCTTTGAAGAATTGCCGCCCCACAAACGCTCGTTGCGGATCAGGACGCGGGCATAGACCCAGCCGAGCAGGATGCCGACGATATAGGCCAGCGCATACCAGCGGACGGCGAACGGGCCGAGATGCACCAGCACAGGATCGAAGGCGGGAAAGGGAATGACGAACAAAGGCATTTCAGAACCCGGTTTCAGGCGCGCGCCCGCCGAGAGTGGTAGCACGCCGCCTCTTGCCGTGGGACGATGGGATCGCCATTGTTACCTGCACGATCCGAATAAAAAAGGGCCGGTTTTCGGACGATACCCTGCGTAAGATGAATCCGGAGGCGAGGCATGACCCAGACCAACAACCGTATTTTCGACGAGATGGCGCGTCTGATGAACGACGCCGCCGGGGTTGCGCAAGGGGTCCGCAAGGAATTCGACACCCTGTTCCACAGCCAGGCCGAGCGCATCCTGCGCGATCTCGACGTGGTCCTGCGCGAGGAATTTGAGGCGGTCAAGGAAATGGCCCGCCTGGCGCGCGAGGAAAACGAGGCGCTGAAAACGCGCATCGCGGCGCTGGAGGGCAAATCCGGCGATAAGGCCGCCAAGAAAAGCGCGCCTCGGGCTACCGATTAGTTAACCCCGCGCCTTTTCTTGCCCTTTGCGACCCACGCGTCTATAAACCCGCGCGACACGCAGCCCCCGGCACCCCTGGAGGCTTGCTGCGTTCGCAGGCGGCCGAAAATGCCGCCTTTTCCATTGGGTTAGATGAGGATTTCAACATGGCGACCGTCCTGGAATTGAAGGCGACGGTGCGTCCGAAAGGCGGCAAGGGGGCCGCCCGGGCTGCACGTCGCTCCGGCAGTGTGCCGGGCGTGATTTACGGCGAGAACAAGCCCCCGCAGATGGTCCTGATGGACCATGCCGAGTTGCGCAAGCGCATCTATGCCGGGCGCTTCCTCACCACGCTGTTTCACATCGACGTGGAAGGCACCAAGCACCGCGTGATCCCGCGCGACTTCCAGCTCGATCCGGTGAAAGACCTGCCGATGCACGTGGATTTCCTCCGCGTGGCGGAAGGCGCCGTCATCCGCGTCAACGTCGCGGTCAAGGTGCTCAATGCCGACCAGTCGCCCGGCGTCAAGCGCGGCGGCGCGGTCAACATCGTCACCCACACCATCGAGGTGATGTGCCCGGTCGAGACGATTCCTGAATCGATCGACGTCGATATTTCCGAGCTCGACATCAACCATTCCAAGCACATCAGCGACGTCAAGCTGCCGCCGAACGTGCGCGTCATCGCGCATGGCGACATCACGCTGGTTACGGTGGTGCCGCCGTCCGGTTATGCGGAAGAATTGAAGGCCGCCGCCGAAGCGGCCGCTGCCGCCGCCGCCGCTGCCGCCGCCGCGGCTGCCGCGGGCGTGGCGCCCGGTGCCGAAGGTGCGGCTCCCGGTGCAGCAGCGCCTGGTGGCGCGCCCGGTGCTGCTCCGGGCGGCGCTCCGGCCGCGGGCGGCGCCGCCGCCGCGCCGGCCAAGTCCGACAAGAAGTGAGGGGGCGAATAAGCCCCCTCGTTCGCTCTCCTCACTGAGGCGGCGACGCCATGCTGCTTTTCGTCGGCCTCGGCAATCCTGGCGAACAATACGCCGGCAATCGCCACAATATCGGTTTCATGGCGGTGCAGGCCATCGCCAAGCGCCACGACATCGCCCCCTGGCGGCGGAAATTCCAGGGCGTGGCGGTGGAAGGCGCGATCGGCGGCGAGAAAGTTCTATTGCTGCTGCCCGGCACTTATATGAACGAGTCGGGACGCGCCGTGGCGGAAGCGGCGCATTTCTACAGACTGGAGGCGGGCAGCGTCGTGGTGTTTCACGACGAAGCCGAACTGTCGCCCGGCAAAGTGCGCTTGAAAACGGGCGGCGGCAATGCCGGCCACAACGGCTTGCGCTCGATCTCCGAGCACATCGGCAACGACTATCGCCGCGTGCGCATGGGCGTCGGCCATCCGGGCGACAAGAAGCTGATGGAGCACTACGTGTTGCAGGATTTCGCCAAAAGCGAGCGGCCCTGGGTCGAGGCGTTGTGCGAGATCGTCGCGGACAACGCCGCGCTGCTCATCGAAGGCAAGGATTCGACGTTCCAGAACAAGGTGCACCTCGCCATGAGCGCCAAGGGTTTCGGCGACGCCGACGAGACCGATATCGAATGACGACGTAAAGCGGAAAATTTCATGGGATTCAAATGCGGCATCGTCGGCCTGCCGAATGTCGGCAAGTCGACGCTCTTTAACGCGCTCACGCAGACCGCTGCGGCGCAGGCGGCCAATTATCCGTTCTGCACCATCGAGCCCAATGTCGGCGAGATCGCGGTGCCGGATCCGCGCCTCGACAAACTCGCGGTGCTGGGCAAATCCGAGCAGATCATCCCGACCCGCATCACCTTCGTCGACATCGCCGGCCTGGTGCGCGGCGCCTCGAAAGGCGAGGGGCTCGGCAACCAGTTTCTCGCCACCATCCGCGAAGTCGACGCCATCGTGCATGTGGTGCGCTGCTTCGAGGATTCGGACGTCACCCACGTCGAAGGCAAGATCGATCCGGTGGCCGACATCGAGACCATCGAAACCGAGTTGATGCTGGCCGATCTCGACTCCCTGGAGAAGCGCGTCGACGCGCTGGAGAAAAAGGCCAAGGGCACCGGCGAGGACGCCAAATCGGCCAAGGAAATGCTCGATCTGATCAACCGATCGCTGGTGCTGCTGCGCGAGGGCACGCCGGCGCGCATGGTGGCGCGCAAGCCCGAGGAGGAAAAACTCTTCCACTCGCTCGGCCTGCTCACTTCGGCGCCGGTGCTCTATGGCTGCAACGTCGAGGAGGCCTCCGCCGCCACCGGCAACGACTTCTCCCGCAAGGTCGAAGCCCGCGCCAAGCTAGAGGGCGCGGTCGCGGTGGTGATTTCGGCCAAGATCGAATCCGAGATCGCCACGCTGCCGCCGGCCGAGCGCGCCGAATTTCTCGAAGCGGTGGGCTTGAAGGAGACCGGGCTCGACCGACTGGTTAACGCCGGCTACGCGCTCTTGCATCTGGTGACCTATTTCACCGTCGGGCCGAAGGAAACGCGGGCCTGGACCATCACGCAAGGCACCAAGGCGCCGCAGGCGGCCGGCGTCATCCATTCGGATTTCGAGCGCGGCTTCATTCGGTCCGAAACCATCGGCTATGACGATTATATCGCCTGCGGCGGCGAGGCCGGCGCGCGCGATGCCGGCAAGTTGCGGCTGGAAGGCAAGGACTACGTGGTGGCCGACGGCGACGTCCTGCATTTCAGGTTTGCGAATTAAAATGGCGAATGTGGTGTGACAAGCCCGCCCCGGTCGGGCTAGAAAACCGCCATGCCGAAGCTCTATTGGGAAGATTTCAAGCCCGGCGCGGTCGCCGTTTACGGCCCGCGGCTGGTGACGCGCGAGGAGATAGTCGCCTTCGCCGCCGAGTTCGATCCGCAGCCGATGCATCTCGACGAGGCGGCGGCTAGCGCCACACTGCTGGGCGGCCTCGGCGCCTCGGGTTGGCAGATCTGCTGCCTGTTGATGCGCATGATTGCCGACGGCTTCCTGCTCGATTCCACCTCAATGGGCGCGCCCGGTATCGACGAGGTGCGCTGGCTCAAGCCGCTGCGGCCGGGCACCCAGATCCGCGTGCGGGCGACGGTGCTCGATATGCGCGCCTCCAACAGCCGGCCGGAGATGGGCTTCGTCAAATTCCATTACGAAGTGCTCGACGACCAGGACGCCGTCCTCACCATCATGGTGTGTTCGACGATGTTGGTCCGCCGCGAAGCGGGGGCGGCGCGATGAAGTTCTTCGAGGACATCCGCGTCGGCGACGTGTTCGAATACGGCCGCTACACCTTCACTGCCGACAATATCAAGACGTTCGCCGTGCGCTTCGATCCGCAACCGTTCCATGTCGACGAGGCGGCGGCGGAGCGTTCGCATTTCGGCGCGCTGTGCGCCTCCGGCTGGCATACCGCCTTGGCCTGGATGCGGCTGATGGTCGATTACCGCCGCCGCATGGACGAGGCCATGCGCGCGCGCGGCGAGCCGATCGCCGGCATCGGTCCCGCGCTCGGCTTCCGCGAGCTCAAGTGGCTCAAACCGGTCTATGTCGGCGATACCGTCGAGTACAAAAGCGAAGTGATCGAGAAGCGCCTGTCCAACAGCCGGCCGCATGCCGGGCTGATGATGTTCCGTTCGACCGGCGTCAACCAGAACGGCGAACCGGTGATCTCGCTGGTGAGCACCACCTTTGTCGAACGCCGCGGGGCGACGCCGTGACGGCCGCGGCAGGCAGCGCGCCCAGCAAAGGCGACGAGCGCCGCGCGCTCGGTGTTGCCTGCGGCGCGCATGCGCTGCACGACGGCTATACCGACCTGATCTATGTCATGCTGCCGATCTGGCAGCACGAATTCGGCCTCGGCTTTGCCGCGCTCGGGCTGATGAAGACGGTGTTCTCGGGCACGCTTGCGGGCTTCCAGATTCCGTCGGGCTTGCTGGCGGAGCGGTTCGGCGCGCCGATCGTGCTCGCGCTCGGGACCGCTTTGGCCGGCTTCGGCTATTGTCTCGCCGGCTTCAGCAGCGGGGTCGCACCGCTGGTGGCCGCGCTGTTCGTGGCCGGGCTCGGCGCCAGCACGCAGCATCCGCTGGCATCGTCGCTGATCGCGCATGCTTTCGCCGGGACGCGCTCGCTCAAGGCGCTCGGCACCTATAATTTTGCCGGCGACATCGGCAAGATGACGCTGCCGGCGGCGGCGTCCTTGCTGTTCGTGGTGCTGCCTTGGCGCGAGGCGCTGGTGCTGCTGGGCGGCATCGGCGCGCTGGCGGCGGTTGTCGTCTTCGTGCTGATGCCGCGTTTTGCCGCCGAGGCGGCGGCGCCGCGCAAGAGCGAAGGCGGCTCGGCGGCGAGTTCGCGGCTGAGCCAATTCGGCTTTCCGCTGCTGCTGTCGGTCGGTGTGATCGACAGCGCCACCCGCATGGCTTTTCTGACATTCCTGCCGTTCGTGCTTACGGCGAAAGGGGCGAGCCTGCCGACGATCGGCTTGGCGCTCACTCTTGTGTTCGCCGGCGGCGCGGCCGGCAAGCTGGTGTGCGCCTTCATCGGCGCGCGCATCGGCGCGGTGGCGACGGTCTGGCTGACCGAGGCAGTGACCGCGATCGGTATCGTCGCGCTGCTGCCGCTGTCGCTCGAAGCCGCATTGGTGCTGTTGCCGCTGGTCGGCGTCGCGCTCAACGGCACCTCGTCGGTGCTCTACGGCTCGGTGCCGGATTTGGTCGCGCCGGCGCGCCGGCAACGCGCCTTCGGGATTTTTTACACTGGCACGATCGGCGCGGGCGCGGTGTCGCCGGCGCTTTATGGTTTGCTCGGCGATGCGGTCGGCGTGCCGTCGGCGCTGACGGTGGTGGCCGCGGTCGTGCTGCTAACGCTGCCGATCACGCTGGCATTGCGGCCGGCCTTGGCGACTTTGAAGGCATCCTGATCCGCGCCCGCCGAAACGCCTCGGCCGCGCCATACACGTTAAAGCGATGGAACCGGTAGCGGTCCATTTTCATTGTGACGATACCATGCCGACAAAACCCACTATCGGCGAAACGCCGATGACCGCCGATCAGGCAGCGCGCCTCAAGCAGCTCGCCTTCGACGCCTACGAGCCCGATGCGTTCAAGGAGATGCTGTCGCAGGCCGAAGCGGAACGGCGCATCGCCATGCTCACCGCCAAGCTAAAGCTGCTCGACACGCCGCCGCACACTTTGTGAATTGGCAACCTGGCGTGGAAGACGACGGTTGCATTGTGCCGGTCGACCCGGCCACCAGCCAGGTTGTTGTGGAATTAGCCGACGAATTCGTCGAGAGTGCAAAATTGAATAGCGGTCCGGCGTTTCGACGCCGGGCCGCTTCGTTGCGTACGCCGGGTTGCGTGCGTTTACCGTGTTTACCTTGGCGGGCCGCCAGCGGCACGCGTGCCCGCAGACGCTGGATTTTTGACGCTTTCGGGGCCATATTACGCCGTAAGGAGTGAGTACTGATGTCGATGATCAATTATCGGGCCCCGTCGGAGCTATTTCCCAGCCGCAGCCGCAAATCGCGCCGTCCCATCGGCTACAAGCGTTTTCCGACCGCGGCGGAGGCCATCCGTTTTGCTATCGAGGAATTGCCGCCGGAATTGTTGCTCGGCGCCTATCTCGAGGTTGAGGAAAAGCGTTTCGACGGTAACGGCATCCGCCGGCTGTACGAGAGCGAAGACTATCCGCTGCCGCGCAAAGCCCCCGCCAACTGACCTAGAGCCGTCTTTATATCCTAAAAAAGAACCCCGCCGCGGCGGGGTCTAGTTTGTGGGAGGAATGCTCGAAGACGAGGCCGTTTCTGTTGCTTGTCGCAACGGCATCGATTTGCAGCGGCCGCATGCGACATTGGCCGTTTTCGAACACTCTTACTGTAGGCGCTGCAACGAAACCGCGGAGGTGGTCCGTTCCGCTGCCCCGCCAATCCACAGCCTGCGCACGTATTTGTGAGTCTTTCCCCCCGAATTCATGAAACCCGCCGGGCTTTCGGTCGTTGTCAGCGGTAGCCGAAGGAAGCTCCGCCATGAAATTTACCCAACATCACCCATTGCTCGTTGCTGCGCTAGCGACCGGCGTTGTCTTCGCCCTGCCGACGACGCCTGCTGCCGCCTTTGCCGGCGATAATGTCGCCGCCACCACCGACCCGGGCTTCGTGCCGAATACCGGCGAGATCAATCGCGGTTTCGACGAGAAGGTTCCCACAAGTTCGAAATCCCGCCCGATCCCCACGCCGGCGCAAGCCCGCGCCGCGAAGATGATGCCGTATGCGAAACAGCCGTCGGTGGGTGAACAGCAAGCCGCCGAAACGGCGACTATGGGCGCTGCTCCGCCTGATGCCGCCGCGACGCCGGCCCCGGCCGCACAAGGCGCCGAATCGCATGGGCCGCTCGGCGCGACCGGACAAACCATGCCGTCGAAAATCTCCGAGCGAAATGACGTTCTCGACCGCGTGCCGATCATGGCGATGCCGAATTCGCTGAGCGATCAGGACCGTCAGCAGATTTATCAGGCGGCAATGGCGGACAAGACGCCCGCCGCAACCGACGCCGCGCAACTCGCGCCGGCGGGCGAACTGACGAGCCAACAGGCGCTCAACGAAACGCACCCGTTGCCGGCGAGTGTGCGCGGTATCGCCGGCGTGCAGGGGCTGGATTATGTGAAAACCAAGGAAAAGGTTTTTCTGGTCGAGCCCGCGACCCGCATCGTGGTCGATGAGATCGGCTCGTAACGCAGAAACGCCATCGCCGGAATTATTCGGCGATGGCCGTAATCGTCAGCTCACCGGGCGCCTCGGGGCGCCGGGGCGGTCTTTCCATTGCTTCAGATTATCGCCGATGACCTTCATCGCGGTAATCGATGCATGGCTGAGGTTGGCATAGCCGGAAATCTCCCGGCTGACGCGTTCGCCCTCGCTGCGCAGCGTGTCGCGCACGCCCTGCAACTCGAGAATGACGCGCTCGATCTCCTCCATCGACGCGCCAGCGATGCGCCGAACCAGTGTATTCAGGCTATCGGAGGCCGGGTCGACCCCCGTGTCCGCCTCGCCGCGCTGCCGGCGCACGAACGCAACGTCGCGCCGGACAAATTCGCGGATTTCACCTTCGAACGCACTCGCGGCAGCCTGGTCCACCTCGCCGAGCTTTTCCGTAGTGCCGCGGTCCGGAGCGTATTTCTCCGGGCCGGTCTTTTCGGGACCGTTCTGCTCAGAACCAAGCCGTTCGGGTCTGATCGCCGACATGCTTCACCTCTTGGCAGCGCAAAATCATTGCGCGGAATTATAGACGCAAAACCGACGCTTCGACGCCACCGTACAACGGATTCGCTAACGGGCCTAGGGCGGCCAAGGGCCGCCCGGCAGTGCTCCACAGGTGGGGGGAAGCCGGGTGGCCGGCTACCAGGTCAGCCTAAAGGCGGCGGAAATGCGCTTGCTGACGGTCGGTTGCCCAACATCGTTAACGGCGGTGGTGAGGTGCAAGGGGCCGTACACCTTCTGGTCGGCGCTGAACGTGCTGTGCGCGACCGGGTCGTTGCTGGCCGTGGCGACGCCCGCGCCCAGGCTGGGGCCGGTGGTCAGGACGTCGAGTTTGACGGCCTTCTGGCTGCCCCAGATCGGCTGAGTCGCCGGCGCCGGGGTGGCGACCGGTTCGGCCATCAGCGGCACGTCGGAAGGCGCCGGGGTGGGGGCGCCGAAAGTCTCGGTCATCGAATAGGAATCCTGCAGCGTGACGGAGAATTTGCCGCCGACCGGAATTGATCGCTTGAACGTGGTGCCGAGCTTGCTTTGATCGCTGCCGGGATCGACGCGCGCATCGACCGTGGCGAGATCGGTCACGCCGACCGATGCCCAGGCGGCGCCGGAGTCCCGGCCGGCCGGTTTCAACGGAAACGGCTTGCTCGGCGTGGCGCCGTCGGCTGGCGACGCGGCGAGGCTGAGATCGGCGCCGACCTTGGCGTCCCATTCGCTCGCCAGCGGCTGCTTGACCGACAGTATGCTGGAGCCATCCGGTCTGTCGCTGTGGCTGACGTCAAATTGGTTGGCATCGTTCAGGCTGGGCAGGCGCAACGGCTTGACCGGCGGGCTGCCGGCAAGATCGGCGGCATTGACCGTGAGCGCGTTGCCGAGCGCCGCGGATTCTTCCGGCGTCAGCGGCACATCCGCCTGCGGATTCCCTTCGGCGTCGGCGGCCGCAGCGGCGCTATCGGCCGGCGCGCCGGCGTCCTGCGCCGCGGCGGGAAATGCGCAAGCCGATAACGCCGTGATCCATACAGCGCAGACAATCGCGCCTGATCGCATTCCGAAAACTCCCCCGCTGCCAAGCCGGTATTTCCGCCGCACGATGCTCGGCGCCAACCGGTTAAGCATTGGTTGCGCGTGTCGCATGGAACTTTGGCGAAGGTGTGAAGCGCGCTGCCCGAATTTTGTGACACGATTGCCCAATTCAGCTGCAACTCGCGGCGATGGCGTTGTTGATCGTTTCGATATCGGCGAGCCGGCCGAGCTCCCGGTCGCGCTCCGGCCCGTTCCGGCACAGAGCGGTGACGGCGCGCGTCTTCACGACCTCGAGGAAATAGAGCCTGGTGGCGGCGCAGACTTCGACGCCGTGCCGAGGTGTTTGATGCGCGCCTGCAGGCTGGCGGCACGGGCGGCGGAGTCGGCCAAGGTGCGGTCGCGGCCCGGACGCTCCAGCGGCGTCGGCCGCGCCGGCGCCGCCAGCAAAGCCAGCGCGAAGGCGGACGGAAAGATCAGCCCGATGAAAGTGAAAAAGGCAACGATAAAACGTTTGGCCACGGCAACCCCCTTTGCGCTCTCCGCCATTGGTCGGCCAAGGCGGGCGAAAGGTTCATGACCGGGGGGTAATGGATCGGTGCCGCGAAAGGGCTAGTATGCAACGCGGCCTTTGGCTGCGCGTTGGATGGGGGCAAGGACCGAGGAGACCATCATGCCGGCGTTACTGCCGATCATCCTGACCGGGTCGTATCTAATGCTGGCGGCCGAGCGGATTCCGCAGCTCGACACCGACCAGACCTGCCACGCCGCCGCCGCGGCCGCCGCCGCGGTCAACAGCAACGAAGACGTCTGCAAGCGCGACGAACGCGATGCGCGCGGCAAACTGGAGCAGGAATGGGGGCAGTTCACGGCCGCGCAACAGGAGCGCTGCGTGTCGTTGTCGAAGCTCGGCGGCTTTCCGAGCTATGTCGAGCTGCTGACCTGCCTGGAAATGGCGGCCGCGGCGGCGAAGCTGCCGCCCGCCGACAAACTGACTGGCGGCGTACCCAAGTAGACTTTGGCCGGCGCTACTTCTTGCCGGGCGGGGTGCTGTAGGGGCTGCCGGACGTGCCCTGCATCTGCGACAGCTTGTAGGCCGACATCTGCTTGGGCTTGTCCTTGTCGGCTTTCGGCTTCTTCTTTTCCTTGGGAACACGCATCTGACCTTTAGCCATGACGGCCTCCTCGGGCGGTTGGATGGTGGATGCTGATACGGCGCGGGGCGGCCCGCAAGAGGGCGGCGGGCGGCATCAACCGCTAGCTGGCCGGCGGCGCGGCCGCCGCCTTCATCTTCTGCTCGATGCATTTGTCGACCACGTCGGCGCGCTTGTCGAGCGCCAGGCCGGCATTGCCTTTTTCGGTCGCCATCCAGCACTGCTCGGCGGCGCGCGTGCGGGTCATCGGCGGCTCGGCCGGCTTGGGGGCTTCCGGTTTGGCACCCGCGCCAGTGGTCTCGCATCCGGCGAGCGCCGCCGCGGCGAACACGAGCAGAACGGGCAGGGTGAAGCGCGTTAGCGGCAATATCATAACGGTGCTTTCAAAGCCGGTTCAGCCGCCCCCGGCGGGCTGGTATTCGGGCACGTGCTCGCCGCCGAATATATAATGCAGGCCGCGGCCTTCCCCTATCACAATGTGGATACTTTTTACCGGCACCTTTCCCACTTCGGCAAACACCTGGGTGAGGCCCTTGGCGAGCGCCCGCTTCTGGTCGTCGCTCCAGCCTTCCCGGATGTCGCATTGAATCACTGGCATGGCCGCTGCTCCTTTGCCGGTTGTTTCGTCGCCCAACGATTATCGGTGACGGCAGCGGGTCCGCGCAACGCCCGGCGTCTGGCGCGGCGAGCATTTCGCTTGCGCCGTGTCGCCGGATCCCGTTCCCTTGGCGGCAAAGCGGGCAGGGGCGTCTTGCGCCACCGGCGCCGCATCGGGGAGAACGACCATGCGACAACTTTTCGCCGCCGCCGTCATGCTGGCCGCCGCCGCTTTGCCCGCCGCCGCGCAGGACGCGCCGTCGGCCGCGGTGCTGAAGGATCTGGCGCCGACCGGCAAGCTGCGCGCCGGCATCAATTTCGGCAATCCGGTATTGGCGCAGAAGGGGCCGGACGGCGAGCCGCGCGGCGTTTCGGCGGAGTTGGCGGCCGCGCTCGCCAAGCGCCTCGGCGTGCCGCTGGAATACGTGCCGTTCGAGGCCGCCGGCAAGTCGTTCGCCGCGCTCGCCGCCGGCACCATCGATGTCGGATTTTTTGCGATCGAGCCGGTGCGCGCCGCCGAGGTCGATTTCAGCGCGCCTTACGTCATCATCCAAGGCACCTACATGGTGCGCCAGGATTCGCCGCTGAAGGACGTCGACGAAGTCGACAAGCCCGGCATCAAGATCGGTGTCGGGCTGGCCTCGGTCTACGATCTTTATCTGACGCGTACGCTCAAGCACGCCGAGCTGGTGCGCGCCAAGGTCGGCGGCGCGGCCGCCGGCATTCCGCTGTTCATCGACCAGAAGCTCGACGCCGCGGCCGGCGTGCGCGAGCCGCTCGACGCTTACGCCAAGGAGCATCCGGAGATGCGCGTGATGAAGGGCGCCTTCGAGCAGATCGGCCAGGCCATGGGCACGGTGAAGGGCCACACCGCCGGCGCGGCTTACGTGCGCGCCTTCGTCGAGGACATGAAGGCCAACGGCTTCGTCGCCGATGCGCTCAAGCGCAGCGGGCAGAAGGCGCCGGTGGCGCCGAAGGCGATGTAGCGCCCGCCGCTATCCGGCGCGCAGGATGGCTGCGAACGCCTCCGCCTGGGCGCGGGTCGCAAACGCCCGGCGCCGGCGATAGTCGGGTTGCTGCCGCGCCGATTTGGACAATTGCAGCACGACGAATTTGTCGCGCTCCGGCTCGATGACGAGAGACCAATCGTCGCTCTTGTAGGGCGCCGTGTCGCGCGCGCCGCAGAACGGGCAATCGCCGTCGATCACCAGCTCCGCCTCGGCCAGCCAGGAGCCGTCGCAGCTTTCGCAGGAATAGTGGTGGCGGAACCAGGGCAATCGGACACCTCACGCGTTGCGGTCATGAGACGCGATTCGTGTGGCGAGATCGAGTCGCGTTTTCGCTCACCGCCCCCTTTTCTTAAACCCACCCCGCATTCCCGGCCTTCCCATCTTCGACCTTGGGCTATCCGGCCGCGCCGGCTGTGCTTCGTGCCAAGTGCCGATGCCCATTTCGTCAAGCAACGGTTTGTGAGGCCTGTCGGTCTTTACCGCCCTTCGCAGCTTCGGGTCCTGCGTCACCATGACGTTGCGCGTGGTGGGGTCGTCGACCACCGCCAGCTCGGTCTGCCGCAACCGCTTGATCTCGTCGCGCAAGCGCGCGGCTTCCTCGAAGTCGAGATCGGCGGCGGCCTCGCGCATGCGCGTTTCCAGGCTCGCCAGCACGGCCTCGAAATTGTGCCCGATGGTGGCGGCGTCGGCGAACTCGCCTTCGCCGCCAAGTCCCCCTTGGCCGGTCGAAATCAGCACGTGGTCGCGCTCATACACCGAGTCCATGATGTCGTGGATCGAGCGCTTGATGCTCTCCGGCGTGATGCCGTTCGCCGTGTTGTACTCGACCTGCTTCTCGCGCCGCCTATTGGTCTCCTCGATGGCGCGCTGCATCGAGCCGGTGACCTGGTCGGCATAGAGGATGACGTTGGAGTTGACGTTGCGCGCGGCGCGGCCGATGGTTTGAATGAGCGACGTTTCACTCCGCAGGAAGCCTTCTTTGTCGGCGTCGAGAATGGCGACCAGCGCGCATTCCGGAATGTCGAGGCCCTCGCGCAGCAGATTGATGCCGACCAGGGCGTCGAAGGCGCCGAGCCTTAAGTCGCGGATGATCTCGATGCGCTCCAGCGTGTCGATGTCGGAATGCATGTAGCGCACGCGAATGCCTTGCTCGTGCAGATATTCGGTGAGGTCCTCGGCCATGCGCTTGGTCAGCACGGTGATCAGCGCGCGGTAGCCCTTCTGCGCCACCTGCCGCACTTCGCCGACCAGGTCGTCGACCTGCGTGCGCGCCGGGCGCACCTCGACCGGCGGGTCGATCAGCCCGGTCGGGCGGATCACCTGCTCGACGAACACGCCGCGCGCCTCGTTCATTTCCCAATGGCTCGGCGTCGCCGACACCGCCAGCGTCTGCGGCCGCATGGCGTCCCATTCCTCGAAGCGCAACGGCCGGTTGTCCATGCAGGAGGGCAGGCGGAAGCCGTATTCGGCCAGCGTCGCCTTGCGGCGGAAGTCGCCGCGGAACATACCGCCGAGCTGCGGAATGGTGACGTGGCTCTCGTCGGCGAACACCAGCGCGTTGTCCGGCACGTATTCGAACAAAGTCGGCGGCGGCTCGCCGGGGCGGCGGCCGGTGAGATAGCGCGAATAGTTCTCGATGCCGGCGCAGGAGCCGGTGGCTTCCATCATTTCCAGGTCGTAGACGGTGCGCTGTTCCAGCCGCTGCGCCTCCAGCAGGCGGCCGGCGGCGTTGAGCTGGTCGAGGCGGCCCTTGAGCTCGTGCTTGATGCCGGCGATGGCCTGGATCAGCGTCGGGCGCGGCGTGACGTAATGCGAATTGGCGTAGACCTTGACGAATTCCAGCTCGTCGGTTTTCTGCCCGGTGAGCGGATCGAATTCGTGGATCGACTCGATCTCGTCGCCGAACAGCGAGACGCGCCAGGCGCGGTCCTCGTAATGCGCCGGAAAGATTTCGATGACGTCGCCGCGCACCCGGAACGAGCCGCGGAAAAAATCGGCCTGGGTGCGCTTGTATTGCAGCGCCACCAGGTCGGCCATCAACTGGCGCTGCTCGATCTTGCCGCCCTGCTTGAGCGTGAAGGTCATGGCCGAATAAGTTTCGACCGAGCCGATGCCGTAGATGCAGGACACCGAGGCGACGATGACGACGTCGTCGCGCTCGAGCAGCGCGCGCGTCGCCGAGTGGCGCATGCGGTCGATCTGCTCGTTGATCGAGGATTCCTTCTCGATGTAGGTGTCGGTGCGCGGCACGTAGGCTTCCGGCTGGTAGTAGTCGTAATAGGAGACGAAATATTCCACCGCGTTGTCGGGGAAGAACGACTTGAACTCGCCGTAGAGCTGCGCCGCCAGCGTCTTGTTGGGCGCCAAAATGAGCGCGGGGCGCTGCGTCGCCTCGATCACCTTGGCCATGGTGAAGGTCTTGCCGGAGCCAGTTACGCCGAGCAGCACCTGCGTGCGGTCGTGGCGCTGGACGCCTTCCACCAGCTCGCGGATCGCCGCGGGCTGGTCGCCCTTCGGCTCGAACTCGGATTTGACCACGAAACGCTTGCCGCCTTCGGATTTCTCCGGGCGCGGCGGCCGGTGCGGCGTCCACACCTTGCCGCCGCCGGCCGCGTCGGCGAATTCCTTGCGGCCCTCGCGCAGCAAGGTGTCGAGCGCCTGCGCGGTGGCGGCGACGCCCATCGACGACAGGCCGTGGCCCGGCTGCGGCAGGTCGGCCTTCGGCAAGCGGTACTTCGGGTCGCCGCCGCGCGCGATGCGCTCGGCCTCGCGCGCGGATTTCTCATGGGGATCGGGCGCGGCCGGGTCGTCGCCGAGCCCCAATTCGCTCGCCAGAGCCGGATCGAGCCCGGTAATCGGCGAGGCTGCGTAATCGCGTTGCGGCGCTTCGCCGAAGCCTTTCGCCGTCGATTTGCGCGCCTTGTGGGCGGCGGAGAAATCGGCGCGGCGGTCGAACGAATTGTCCGGCGGCGGCTGCAGGTTCGCGGTGTCGCCGGTGCCGGAACCCAGCCCCGCGGTGCCCTTGTTGATCGCCGGATTGAGCAGATCGGCGAGCGCGTCCAGCGTCGCCGGCGATTGCGGGCGCGCGGCTTTGGCCCGCGTCGGTCGCGCGGGGTCTCTTTTCGTTTTTTGCGGTTTTTTAGGAGGCTTCGCCATTCGCCCGAATATGGGGCGAGTCCGGCGGCGGGGAAAGGGTAGCCTTTCGCCGCGACGGCCCGGTGCTAGACTGCCGGCAAAAGACATAAACGCAAGGGGAGGACGCGATGACCGCAACCAAACTCACACGCCGCACGCTGTTGGCGGGACTCGCGGCCGCGCCGCTCATCGGGCGGGCCAACGCGCAGGCCGACTGGCCGAACCGGCCGGTGCGCGTTCTGGTGCCCTATCCGCCGGCCGGCGGCGCCGACACCACGGCGCGCATCCTCTACGCCAAGGCGGGTGATATTATGCATCAGCAATTCATCGTCGAGAATCGCGGCGGCGCCGGCGGCACTATCGGCGAAGCCATCGTCGCCAAGGCCGATCCCGACGGCTACATGCTGTTGCACGACGGCACCGGATTCTCGGTGAACGGTTCGCTCTATCCGAACCTGTCGTTCGACTACCGCAAGGATTTCGAGCCGGTGTTTCTGGTGTCGCTGGTGCCCAACATCCTGGTGGTCACACCGTCGCTGCCGGTGACGACCCTCGCCGACGTCATCGCCTACGCCAAGGCGCAGCCGGACGGCATCAACATGGCGTCGTCCGGCAACGGCACGCTGCAGCATCTCTGCCTCGAAATGTTCCGCCATGTCACCGGCCTCAAGATCAACCACGTGCCCTATCGCGGCGGCGGGCTGGCGCTCACCGACGTGATGTCGGGGCAGGTGAAATTCTTCTTCGCCAACGGCTCGTCGGTGGTCGGCCTGCTCAAGGGCGGCAAGCTGAAAGCCATCGCGCATACCGGCTCGGGGCGGCTCGAAAGCCTGCCCGACATTCCGCCGGTGTCCGACACGCTGCCGGGCTTCGAGGCCAATGAATGGAACGGCGTGTTCGCGCCGCACGGCACGCCCAAGCCGATCGTGGCGAAGCTCAACGCCAAGCTCAACGAGGCGCTGGTGTCGCCGGAAGTGAGCGCGCGCTTCAATCAGCTCAACATCGTGTCGCGGCCGAACACGCCGGAGGAATTCCACAGCTTCGTCGAAGGCCAGATGAAACTGTGGGGCGGCGTGGTCAAGGAAGCCAATATCCATCTTGGGTAGCATCTTGGCGTCCGAACCCCCGCGCATCGCCGGCCCGGTGGCGCGGCCGAAAAAGCCGCGCATCATGCCGCCGCCCGGCGCCTGGGACGCGCACGCGCATGTGTTCGGGCCGGCCGGAAAATTCCCCTACACGCCGGGGCGCGGCTACACGCCGCCCGACGCGCCGGTCGAGAATTTCGTCGCGCTGCTCGATCACAACGGCTGCGCGCACGGCCTGGTGGTGCAGGGCAATGCGCACGGCTACGATAACCGCGTGGTGCTCGACGCGATGTCGCGTTATCCGCAGCGGCTGCGCGGCGTCGCCATCACCGACACGCGCATTGCGCCGGAAACGCTGCGCGACTGGCACAAGCTCGGCATGCGTGGCCTGCGCTTTCACCTGATGGAGAAAAAGCCGGGCTACGTGCGCGGCGTCGGGCTCGACGTGTTCGAGGTGTTCCGCAAGACCATGGCCGAGCTCGGCTGGGTCATGCAGGTGTTCTGCGACTGGCGGATGCTGCAGGACGCCGCGCCGCCCTTGCGCGCGATCGCGCGCGACATGCCGGTGATCGTCGACCACTACGGCATGGTCGAGGCGGCGCGCGGCGTCGATGAGTCGAATTTCCAGGCGTTGCTGCGGCTGGTCGGCGAGGGCGCCGCGCACGTCAAGGTTTCGGCGCCCTACCGCATCTCGACGCAATTCCCCGATTACGCCGACGCCCGCGCGCTGCACGAGGCGCTGGTGGCCGCCAATCCGGAGCGGCTGATGTGGGGAACCGACTGGCCGCATCCTTCGATCGCCGCCAACGTGATGCCGGACGACGGGCATTTGCTGGATTTGTTTATGGATTGGACGCCGGACGAGGCGGTGCGGCGAAAAATCCTGGTCGATACGCCAACGCGGCTATTTGGAAACTAAGCCTTACGCCGCCTTCGCCCATAGTTGCTTCGACGCCCGCCGGGCGCCTTCGGCCAGTGACTGCAATTTCATCCAGACGATCTTGGTATCGACCTGCACGCGGCCGGCAAAGGTGCCGAAGCCGCAGTCGACGCCGGCGATGACATTCTCGCGTCCGACCGCACCGGTGAAATTCAGGATACGATCGGCCACCACTTCGGGGTGCTCCACCGTGTTGACGGTGGAATCGATCACTCCCGGGATGATGATCTTGCCGTCCGGCAGCTTGACGTCGCGCCAGATTTTCCACTCGTGCTCGTGGCGGCCGTTGGCGGCGGGGAACGACACCGCCTGCGGCTTGGCGGCGAGAATGATGTCGACGATGTCCTTCAGTTCCACGTCGGTGTGACGCGGCGCCATGGTCGAGCCCCAGCACACGTGCATGCGCATGCGCTCGGCCGGCAGATCGCGCACCGCGTGGTTGAGCGCGGCGACGTTGACGGCGATGATCTTGCGATACTCGGCGAGCGGCAGATTGAGATAGACCATGTGGCGGAGCATCGCGAGGTCGGGGCAGTCGAGCTGCAGAATGAAGCCGGCGTCGACGATGGCCTTGTATTCCCGCTGCATCACGTCGGCGAGGCGGAAGATGTAGGCTTCCTCGGTCGGAAAGTAGTCGTTCTTCAGATAGCGCGCGATTTGGCCGGGCGAAGGCGAGGTCATGAAAAATTCTTCCGCCTTGGCGCCTTTCGCCGCCTCCTTCGCCAGCTCGATGTCGGCTTGCGCCGCCGGCCAATCGGTCCAGTCGACCGGGCCGGTGCAGGCCGGCCGGTACTGGAACGGCGAAGCAAAGGGCTTGAGCAGTTCGGCGAGCTCGGGGAATTCGTTGTCGCCGGTGCCGAGCGTCGTCGTGCTCTTACCGTGAAAGCCGCTGAGCCGGCGTAGCACATGCGCGGTGTAGTCGGGACGGCCCTGTTCGCCGTCATTGATGATATCGATGCCGCATTCGACCTGCTTGCGCACCACGCCGGCGACCGCGTCCCGCACCGCGGCCTGGAATTCGGCGCGGCGCGCGCCGGGGTTCTTGTCCTCGGCGAGCATCAGCTCGACCACCTTCTGGCTGCGCGGCAGGCTGCCGGTATGGGTGATGAGGATGCGGGAGGTCGAGCGTTTCATGGATTAGAATCCCCGCATGACCTCGGTGACGTGCTCGACATTCGGCGGCGACGCGAAGCAATGGCCGACCAGCTTGCGCCATTCCTGGAAATCGGCCGAGCCGCGGAAATCGACGGTGTGGTTCTCCAGCGTCTCCCATTGCAGAAACAGCCGGTAGCGCGTCGGTGTCTCATGCGACCGTTGCAGGCTTGCGCCCTTGCAGCCCTTGGCGCGCTTGAACAGCGGCACGGCTGATTTCACGCCGGCCTCGAAATCGTTTTCCATGCCGGGCTTGACGTCGATCTGCGCAATTTCGGTGATCATGGTGGCGGTGTCCGGTTGGCGGGGAGCGGCATTATGAGTGTTCGGCCGCGCGCCGCAAGGGCGGGCCGTGGCCCACTCCACGCCGCGCTAGAACACCTGCATACGCCGCAGCGCCCAATAGCACGCGGCACTGGCGGCGAGCGCCACCGCGAAGGCGAACCAGGTGCCGCCCTCGGTGTTCTGCCAGGGCAGGTCCTTGGTGTTCATGCCGAAGAAACCGATGACCAAAGTCGGCGGCAGCAGGCAGGCGGTGAGCACCGACAGTGCGAACAGCCGGCGGTTGGTGATCTCGGTCATTTTCAGCGCGACCTCGTCAAACAACAGCCGCGCACGCTCGTGCGGCGAGGCGACCTCGTGGTCGATGGCGTCGAGTTTCTGCGCCAGCGCTCGGATCGCGGCCGCCATCGGCGCGTGATCGGCCGCCATGCGCGGTTCCAGCCGGTTGAACATGCCGCGCAACTGCGCCAATTGCCGGTGCACGCGCACCGCCTGCAGGCGCACGTGGGCGATGCGGCGCTGCTCGTTGTCCGGTTCGTCTTTCATCACACGGTCCTCGACGCCGTCGAGTTCGATGGCGAGTTGCTCGGCCATGCGGCCGATGGCGTCGGCGAAATGATCGACCACCGCGTCGAGCAGCGACACCGCGCTGGGGAAACGCTTGCCCGATTCGATAGCGCGGCGGTTGATCTCCACCGAATGCACCGGCGTGCGGCGCGCGCTGATCAGCGTGCACTCGGTCATGGCGAAGCGCAGGCGTACCAGCGTGTCGCCGGTCTGCGCGAATTCCTGCTGCAAATCGGGCACCACGCCAACGATCTCGTGGCCGAGCACGTCGAGCCGCAGGTGCTCGTCCGTCCCAAGCAAGGTCTCGCGCGCGAGCTCCGACAGCGCCGCGTGCTGCGCGATCCAGGAGCGGCAACGCGTGTCGGCGAGCGACAGGTGCACCCAGGTCCAGCCGACGTGGTCGGCGAGGGCCTCTTCGACGCGCTCGTTGGGCACGAGCTCGGCGCTACCGTCGGGCTGGAAATGATAGATCCAGACGATGCCGGATTGCGGCGTAGCGTCCGCGGTATCGCCGCCGGCGGCGGCATGGCTCAAGGTCATGGCTCACATCCTCCGCTTGCCCGATCGGGCACGCGAGTGGGTCCGCCGCTCGTGACAGGAGGATGACAGGCCGGCTTAGGATGTCGGCGAGGTTGTGGTCTCGGCTGCCTTGCGCAGGCAGGCCGGGCAGAGGCAATCCTCGGCTGCGCCGTCCGGCAACGGCAACCGGGTGGGCTCGGCCGCGCACCAGCAGTCGCCGCCGAGGCCGCAGTCGAACGCGGCGCCGCAGCGCGCGCAGGCGAGGCGGCGGGGCGGGATCGGCGTTTCTGCGGTCATGGCTTCGGTCCGCTCGCGGGTTGTCACACTGGATAACCGAATCAGCCTTATGACGCCATCATGGCGACGCTTCCGCTCATCGATATCGTCGGCGCCAGCGGCGCCGCGCTGACCACGCTGTGCTGGCTGCCGCAGGCGCTCAAGGTCATCCGCGAGAAGGAGACGCGCGCGCTGTCGCTCGTGGCGACGGCGGCGTTCACGCTCGGGGTGGTGCTCTGGCTGATCTACGGGCTGGCCATTCATGATTGGCCGCTGATCGGCTCCAACGCGGTCACGCTTGCGCTGATGGCGCCGATCCTCGTCCTGAAGCTGCGCTACGGCTGATCCTCTGCGCGCCCAGGACGGCGGCTTTGCCCAGAAAATCGCGGCCAATCGGGCAAAAAAATGCGGTCCCGGAGACTAGGGGTCAACCCGGCGGGACCGCAAAAAAGGGGATCGCTCGAACTCAACGGCGACAGAAGCATTGTCTGGGTAGCCCAAGCCTGTGACGCCGCCATGACATTGGCATGGCGGCTGAATATTGTGGGCTTTGCTGCGCAATCCTTCGGTCCGAGAGGAATCCATGCCCGCCATTTCGCCCTATTTGCTGCCGATCGCGATGCTGGTCGGCTCCAATGTTTTCATGACCACCGCCTGGTACTGGCACCTGCGTTTCAAGGAGGTGCCGCTGTTCAGCGTGATCCTCATCAGTTGGGGGCTGGCCTTCGTCGAATATTGCCTGGCGGTGCCGGCCAATCGCTACGGCAGCGCGGTCTACAATCCGGCCCAGCTCAAGACCATTCAGGAAGTCATCACACTCACGGTCTTCGCGGTGTTCTCGACCGTCTATCTCAAGGACCCGCTGACCTTGAGCCAGGGCTTCGGCTTCGGGCTGATCGCGGCCGGCGCGTTTTTCGTGTTTCACAAATGGTGACTTTTAGCATCTGCGCATGATCTTATCCGAAAACCGGTTCCCACTTTTCGGGATCATGCGCTACTTCTGCGGCGCCACGCGCAGGATGCGGCCGGCGGAATTGTCGGTGAGCAGATAGAGCGCGCCGTCCGGGCCCTGCCGTACGTCGCGGATGCGCTCGCGCAGGCCTTGCAGCAGGCGCTCTTCCTTCACCGCCGTATTGCCCTTGAGCGTGAGCCGCGACAGCAATTCGAATTTGAGCGCGCCGTTGATCAGACTGCCCTTCCAGCCGGGAAAAAGATCGGCGGTATAGAACGCCATGCCCGACGGCGCGATCGACGGCGTCCAGTGCCAGACCGGATCCTGCACGCCCGGCATCTGTGCCTTGCCGGCGCCGACCGGCGTGCCGTCGTAGTTGACGCCGTAGCTGACCTTGGGCCAGCCGTAGTTCTTGCCCTTTTCGATGATGTTGATTTCGTCGCCGCCTTTGGGGCCGTGCTCCTGCTCCCACAAGGCGCCGTCGGCCGGATTGAATGCGAGGCCCTCGGCATTGCGCAGGCCGTAGGCCCAGATTTCCGGCAGGGCGCCCGGCTTGCCGACGAACGGATTGTCGCGCGGCGCGCTGCCGTCCGGGCGAATGCGAATAATTTTGCCGATGTGATTGTCGAGCGTCTGCGCCAACTCGGCCGCGGAAAAATGATCGCCGAGGGTGACGAACAAGTTGCCGTCCTCCGCCTGCACCATACGGCAGCCGATGTTGAGGCCGCGCGAGGCGGGGCCCTGCTGGCGGAAAATTATCTTGACTGCGACCAGACGCGGCGCCCGGCCGTTGTCCTCCAGCCGCGCGCTGGCGACCGCGATACGGCCGCCGCCGCCGTCGGCGTGCTCGGCATAGCAGAAATAGACGGTGTGACTGGTTGCGAAATCGCGGCCGAGGATCACGTCCATCAGGCCGGCTTGGCTTTGCGCGTAAACCTCCGGCACGCCGGCAAACGGCGGCGACAACTGGCCGGCGTGCGTGACGATGCGCAGGCGGCCGGGCCGCTCGGTCACCAGCATGCGGCCGTCGGGCAGGAAGGCGAGCGACCAGGGATGCACCAGGCCGCCGGCGATCGTTTCGACCGCGAGCGCGCCGGCGGAGGAGGGGAAAACCTGCGGTGCCGCCCAGGCGGCGCGCATCGGCAGCAGCAAGGCCGCCAGCAACAAAATGAATCGCATGCCGGTCTCCATCGACCCCGCGTCAACTATGCGGGATCGCGGAGGGTTCCGACAGTCCGTATCGGATTGCCGGCGTTATCCGCGTTGCTCGGGTTTAATTTTGCTTCGGTACCCGTCCGCCGCAATGGACATGCCCATCGCAAGGAACGGCACGGCGCATCCTGCCGAAATGGTGGCGCCCGTTTCGAGGGTCATTTCCGCCGCGCCTTTGACGATTTTGAAGTACTCCAGCAGTCCGGTCAGGTCGACATATGAGGCGACGCCGAGCGTGGCTATGAAAAGAGCGCCCAATAAAAAGGTGCGAAGGCTGAACTCGACAGGCGTCCTTTTAAGAAATTTCCACTTTTGGTTCATAGCGGCACCTCACTTTGCCGCCGCCCTTGGGTGGACGATACGCCAACGGCAAGAAAAATGCATCGGCGTAAAAGCGTCGCTTTCCGGCCCGGCTTGCGGCAATTCGCCCCGGACCGGTCTCGATCGATGGACTGGCGACTAGTGCTTTTTCGGCCGGTGGCCCGGCAGCGTGAAGGCGGTCAGGCCGCCCATAGCGATGAACAGCACGACGCCGAGCACCAGCGCCACCGTGAACAGGCTGCCTTCGTTGTCGATGACATTGCCGACAACGCTGGCGCGCGCGACGCCGATCGACACCGCGGTGACAGCCACGATGGTGGAGAGCGCCAGCCCGACGGTCGCGAGCAACTGGGCGAGCGCAACCGTGCGCCGCACGCGGCCGAGCGCGTGGCCTGAGGGGGGCGTGAAGCCGGTGGTGTCAATGGGCTTGCGCATGACAATCCTCTAACGACTCGTCTGCTGAATCGTTCCACTTTGGGACGCGATACGGGCGCCGGTTCGACCCCATTGCGGCAAAGCCGGTAGCGAACCGCGGCGTTTTCGTGACGTTGGTTAATCGAACGTAAACGGCGCATTACGCGCCGTGCCGCAGCGCCGTTACGGGCGTGTTTCCCTATTGCGCCGCAGCAAGTGCTTGCGGCTGCCAGTCCATCGTCACATGGCCGGCTTCCGCCTCGATGCGCGCGAGCCAGTCGCGGACCGCCGGGTAGCGCGCGAGGTCGAAGTCGGCCTGGTCCGCCACCTGGGTGTAGGCGTAGAGCGCGATGTCGGCGATGGTGAAGTGGTTGGCGACGAAAAAGCGGCGGGTGCTGGCGAGGTGCATCTCCATGACGCCGAGCGCGCGATAGCCGTTTTCCATCCAGTCCTCGAGCGCGTGCTGCTGCAGGTCGCGCCCGCCTTTGACCAGCGCCAGCCAGAAATAGGCGGCGCCGATATTCGGTTCCAGGCTGTGCTGCTCGAAGAACATCCATTGCAGCGCTTCCGCGCGCTCGATGCGGTCCTCCGGCGCCAGCGTCGTGCCGCCGGCGACGTACCAGAGAATGGCGTTCGAACTCGGCGAGATAGCGATTGGGCGCGACCTCGAGCAGCGGAACATGGCCGTTCGGATTCTTGGCGAGGAATTCGGGCGTGCGGCTGGCGCCTTGCAGGATGTCGACTTCCACCAGCTCGAACGGAATGCCGAGCCGGGCCAGCGCCAGGCGGACCTTGTAACTATTGCCGGAACGTTGATCCGAATAGAGCGTGTACATTGAAACCCCGAAGCTGCCGTCGCGCCGATAGGGCAGGCAAAGTCCGGCAATAACAAGGCCGCGATGCGGAACGCCTTGCCAAATTCATGGCGCGGCGCAGCAAACGTTCCGCGTGAAACGCTTCGATACAAAAAATTTATTCCGCCGCCACCCGATGCGCCCGCGCGTATTCCAACAACGCGTCGTCGTCGGCGGGCTCAATCGGCGTGAAGTCGCGGTGCGCGATGAATTCCGGCCGCGTGAACTTGGTGATGTGGTTCGAGCAGGCGCACAGCGTCAGGTAAACGATCTTGCGCGGGTAGGGCGTAATGTTGGGCGGCGAGGCGTGCACCAGATTACCGTGGAACATCAGCACCGAGCCGGACTTGCCGGTGGGCGCCACGATGCCGACGCCGCCGGCGTCTTCCGCCTCGGCGGCGAGCCGCGTCACCGTCTCCTTGTCGAGCGTCCACAGCGGATACGACGTGGTGAGCGTGTCGTGGCCGGCGGCGAACACGCCCTGCTTGTGGCTTTTCGGAATCAGCAGCAGAGGGCCGTTGATCGGCATCACTTCGTCGAGGAATACCGCGATGTTCATGGCGCGCGCGTCCGGCATGCCGTCGTCGCGCTGCCAGGTGCCGTAGTCCTGGTGCCACTGCCAAACGTCGCCTTCGAAAGCGGCCTTGGCGTTGAGCTTGAACTGATGGACGTAGACCCCCTCGCCGAACAATTGCCGCAGCGGTTCGACCAATCGGGGGTGCCGCGCCAGCAGGCCGAACACCTCGCTGAAAGTGTGCGCGGCGAAGGCGGTGCGCGGCGCGCCGGTCTTCTCGCGCCAGACTTCCTGGCGGTCGAGCTTGAGGATGTTCTCGGCTTCCACGCGTAACAGCGCGATCTCTTCCTCGGAAAAACAATCGGGGAAGAAGACGTAGCCCTGTTCGTCGAAGGCTCGAAGCTGCTCGGCCGAAAGCTGCATAGCGCGCTCCCTGTTGCGGTGGCGGCCGTTGCTTCGGCTCTTGAAGGGTTATTTTAGGGGACGCGCGGCAAAATGCCAAAGGCCGGGCGCGCCGCATTCATTCATGGCGCGGCGCAACAAAAATACCAACGCCAGCAACATCGTTGGAACTGCTAGCGGAATCAGCGTGGCCTGCGGAACCGAGCGGGCGATCAGTGGAACAATCCACAGGGCGGCCACAATGGTTTTCTCGTACGGACCGAAGCCGCGCGCGAATCCGTCGATCGAGAGGTATGCGATTGCCGGCGCCAGCAGCATCAGGTCGTAGTCGAGACTGTAAGGCGTGGCCAGCAGTGTCCCGATCAGCAGACCGGCGGCCTTGAGCGGGTAGGAAGCGCGGCTGCGCCACAGCCAGCAAAGCGCCGTGGCAACGGCCAGCGCGATCGCGGCTTGCGCCGCATAGGCCAGCGCGATGCCGCCGCCCCACACGCGCACCCAGGAAAACACGCTCTGGATCTTGTACCAGCCGGTGCCGCCTTGCTCGAGCACGACGGTGCGGGTGAACTTCTCGGTGGCGAAGAACGCGCTCCAGACATCGATGCCAAATGCGAACGTGACCGCGAGCGTCATCACCGCCACCGTGACGGCGGCGGAAGCGAAGGCGCGCCAGCGTCCGGTTGCGATCAGGACCAGCGGGATCAACAGGCCGAACTGCGGCTTGTACGCCAGACAACCGATCAGTACGCCGCCGAGGACCGGCCTTTCTACGAGCATGACAAGCGCGGCGCCAAACAGCGCGGCGGTGAGAAAACCGTTGTGCGCTTGGCCGAGGTTGATGAACACGGCGGGAAACGCCAGCGCGAACAGCAGCCAAATCTTTTCTATCCCTCCCCCTGCTGGGGAGGGTGAAGCCGATACGATTGCGCGCATCGCCCAGAGATAAAGCAGCAGCGTCACGCCCTGCCACACGATCAGCGCCAGCCAATAGGGCATCGCCGCCAGCAGCGCCGCCAGGCCGAGGAAGAACGGCGGGTAATGCCAGCCGTAAAATTGTGTGGCCTGGCCGAAGATGGCCTGCTCGCGGGCATATTGGCGGGGCGGGCTAAACGGCGCGCTGGCCTCGCCGTCGAGCACATAGCTGCCGGCGGCATAGACGTTGGAGAAATCTGTGCCGAGGGGCCGGCCGAAACGGTCGTTGAGCCCGTTCGACGTGGCGATCAGGAAGCCGGCGCCGAGCACGAAAGCGGCGAGCAAAGCCAGCCCGACCAGCCGCACCCGCTCGCGGGTCAGCCAGCTTCCGGAGCGCAGAATGTCAATGAATCCGGCCATCGGGGCCGGGTTTAGCAGGGCAGGATTAAGGGAGGGTTAGATCATCAACAGCCTTGATGAATGCATCGATTTTTGCGTCTTGCTGTCACCGTTTTGGCCGATTACGACACTATAAAGAGTACGGCAGACCCCAGATTCGGAGCTTTCAATGGCCTTCCTTGCGGACCAGCTCAAGCGCGTCAAACCGTCGGCGACCATTGCCGTCACCGACAAGGCGCGTGCGCTCAAGGCGGCCGGTCGCAACGTCATCGGGCTGGGCGCCGGCGAGCCGGATTTCGACACGCCCGACAACATCAAAGAGGCGGCGATCAAGGCGATCCGCGACGGCCGGGCGTCCAAGTACACCAACGTGGACGGCATCGCCGAGCTCAAGGACGCCATCGTCAAGAAGTTCAAGCGCGAGAACGGCCTCGACTACAAGGCTTCTCAGATCACGGTCGGCACCGGCGGCAAGCAGGTGCTGTACAATGCGTTCATCTGCACGCTCAATCCGGGCGACGAGGTGATCTTCGCCGCGCCCTATTGGGTGAGCTATTTCGACATGGTGCTGCTGGCCGGCGGCGAGCCGGTGGCGGTCGAGACCTCGATGGCGAGTGGCTTCAAGATGACCGCCGCGCAACTCGAGCGGGCGATCACGCCGAAGACCAAATGGGTGCTGCTCAACTCGCCGTCGAACCCGTCGGGCGCGGCCTATACGCGCGCCGAATTGAATGCGCTGACCGACGTGCTGGTGAAGCATCCGGACGTGCACGTCATGACCGACGACATGTACGAGCACTTGGTCTACGACGACTTCAAGTTCACCACGCCGGCGCAGGTCGAGCCGTCGCTCTATCCGCGCACGCTCACCATCAACGGCTGCTCGAAGGCTTACTGCATGACCGGCTGGCGCATCGGCTACGCCGGCGGGCCGGAGCCGTTGATCAAGGCGATGGCGATGGTGCAGTCGCAATCGACGTCGAACCCGGCGGCGGTGTCGCAATGGGCGGCGGTGGAAGCGCTCACCGGACCGCAGGATTTCATCGCCAAGCACAACAAGATCTTCAAGGAACGGCGCGACCTGGTGGTGTCGATGCTCAACCAGGCCAACGGCATCAAGTGCCCGACGCCGGAGGGCGCGTTCTATGTCTATCCGTCCTGCGCCGGCACCATGGGCAAGACCGCGTCGACCGGCAAGAAATTGGCGAGCGACGAGGACTTCGTCACCGAATTGCTGGAAGCCGAAGGCGTCGCGGTGGTGCAGGGCGCGGCCTTCGGGTTGGGACCGGCGTTCCGCATTTCCTACGCCACCAAGACCGAGGATTTGGAAGAAGCCTGCCGCCGCATCCAGTGCTTTTGCGGGAATTTGAAGTGACGCTTCTTCCCTCTCCCCGCAAGCGGGGAGAGGTTGCGGCAAATTCGACCCTTGCCAGTCCCGGCCCCACCTGAGACGATGCCGTGACAGGGCCGGGATTTTGGTCCGACCTCCCGGCCGGTAAAGGGAGGTATTTATGGGACAAGACGGCACGGGTCCCAACGTCATAAAAAATAAGGGTCCACGGTGCATCGCGCTGGTGGGCCCGTTTCAAAGCGGCAAAACCACACTGTTGGAAGCAATTCTCGCGCGCACTGGCGCGGTGCAGCGGCAAGGCACGGTGGACGCGGGTACCACCGTCGGCGACGCCAGCAAGGAAGCCCGCCAGCACAAGATGAGCGTCGAGGCTTCGGTTGCCACCATGACTTTCATGGGCGACAGCTACACTTTCATCGATTGCCCGGGTTCGATCGAATTCATCCATGACATGCGCGCGGCGCTGCCGGCGGTCGACGCCGCGGTCGTGGTCTGCGAGGCCGACGAGAAAAAGGTGCCGCAGTTGCAATTGATCCTGCGCGAATTGGAAGACCACAACATCCCGCACTTCCTTTTCCTCAACAAGATCGACAAGGCCGACAAGCGCGTGCGCGAGACGCTCAAGCTGCTGCAGCCGGCCTCGCGCGTGCCGCTGCTGCTGCGCCAGATTCCGATTTGGAACGGCGATCTTATCGCCGGTTTTGTCGATCTCGCGCTCGAGCGCGCCCATGTCTACAAGGAACAGGCGGCGTCCGAAGTCATCGAGCTCAAGGGCGAGGATCTCGATCGCGAGAAGGAAGCGCGCTTCACCATGCTGGAGACGCTGGCCGATCACGACGACGAGTTGATGGAGCAGTTGCTCGAGGACATCCAGCCGCCACGCGACAAAGTGTTCGACGATCTCGCCAAGGAATTGGGCGATCGCCTGGTGGTGCCGGTGCTGCTCGGCGTCGCCACCCGTTCGAACGGCGTGCTGCGCCTGCTCAAGGCGCTGCGTCATGAAGCGCCCGGCGTGGCCGAGACGGTCGCGCGGCTCGGCGCCAAAATCGGGAACTTGGCCGGCAACGATCCGCTGGCGCTGGTGCTCAAGACCTTCCACACCACGCACGGCGGCAAGATGTCGGTGGCGAGGCTGCTCGCCGGCCAGGCCGGCGACGGCACCGCCTTTAACACGCCGGAAGCCGAGGCCGGCCGGGTCTCCGGCGTTTTCAAGGTTATGGGTCAGCACTTCGACAAACGCGGGCAGGCATTGGCCGGCGAGACCGTCGCCTTCGGCAAGCTCGATCATGCCAAGACCGGCGATACGCTGTCGGCCGGCAAGCAGGCCCATAAGGCGCTCACCGAGGTGAAGCCCTATGCGCCGGTGTTGGCGCTGGCGGTGCAGGCCAAGGAGCGCAAGGACGACGTCAAGCTCGGCGCCGCCTTCACCAAGCTCACCGAGGAGGATCCTTCGATCAGCGTCGTGCACAACGCCGAGAGCCACGAGGTCGTGATCTGGGGTCAGGGCGAGATGCACTTGCGCGTGGCGTCCGAGCGGCTCGGCGACCGTTACGCGGTGCCGGTCTCGACGCGCCCGCCGGCGGTCGGTTATCGCGAGACCATTCGCAAGCCGATCACAATTCGCGGCCGGCACAAGAAGCAGTCCGGCGGCCATGGCCAGTTCGGCGACACTATGCTGGAGATCAAGCCGCTGCCGCGCGGCTCGGGCTTCAAGTTCGAAGACAAGATCACCGGCGGCGTGGTGCCGCGCAATTACATCCCGGCGGTGGAAGAGGGCGTTATCGACGGCCTCAAGCACGGGCCGCTCGGCTTCCCGGTGGTCGATCTGTCGGTGGCGCTGATCGACGGCTCCTATCACACGGTGGATTCCTCCGACATGGCGTTCCGCATCGCCGGCCGCATCGGCATTGTCGAAGGTCTGCCGCAATGCCAGCCGGTGCTGCTGGAGCCGATCTATCTGGTCGAGATCGTCTGCCCGAGCGACGCCACCGCCAAGATGAACGCCATTCTGTCGGGCCGGCGCGGGCATATTCTCGGCTTCGACACCCGCGAGGGCTGGCCGGGCTGGGACACGGTGCGCGCGCAGATGGCGGAAGCCGAGATCGGCGACCTCATCATCGAGGTGCGCTCGGCCACCGCCGGCGTGGGCAGCTTCACCTTCAAGTTCGACCACATGGCCGAACTCACCGGCCGCACCGCCGACCAGATCGTCGCGGCGCGGCGGGCGGCGGAATAGACCTGCTCCCGCATCCGTGACTTGCTCGTGAAGGCGGGCCGCCGTACCTCTTAGCCGCGATTCCTTAGAGGTCACTCTAGCCATGAACGTCATCCGCCGCCGCGGTTGGGAAATTCCCGAACGCCTCGCCACGCCCGCGCATTTTGTCTTCAACCGGCGGGCATTTCTCGTGGGCGGCGCGAGCGCGGTGGCTTTGCTGCCGCGCGCCGCCGCCGCCCAGCGCGTCGAAGACCTCGCCAAGCTGGCGGACCCGACGGCCGATCTCTATCCGGCCAAGCGCAACGAAAAATACGTTCTCGATCGTCCGATCACCGACGAGAAGATCAACGACCACTACAATAATTTCTACGAATTCAATTCCTCGAAGGAGGTCTCCGAGCAGGCGCAGCTGCTGCCGATCTGGCCGTGGACGGTGAAGATCGACGGCCTGGTGGAAAAGCCGTTCGAGATCGGCATCGATGAGCTGATCCGCAAGATGACGCTGGAGGAGCGCACCTACCGCCACCGCTGCGTCGAAGGCTGGAGCATGGCGATCGCCTGGACCGGCTTTCCGCTCGCCAGACTGGTCGATTTCGCCAAGCCGCTAGGCTCCGCCAAATTCGTGCGCATGGAAACCTTCACCAATCCGAAGGTCGCGCCGGGCGAGCGGATGACCTGGTTCCCTTGGCCTTACGTCGAAGGCCTCACCATGGCGGAGGCGACCAACGATCTCGCCTTCATGGCAACCGGCGCTTACGGCCATGCGATGAGCAAGCAGCACGGCGCGCCATTGCGGCTGGCGGTGCCGTGGAAATACGGCTTCAAGTCGATCAAGTCGATCGTGCGTTTCAGCTTCGTCGAGCAGCGGCCGAAGGGTTATTGGGAGGCGCTGCAATCGTCCGAATACGGCTTCTGGGCCAACGTCAATCCGGCGATGCCGCATCCGCGCTGGAGCCAGGCGAGCGAGGAAGTGATCGGCGCCGGCGAGCGCCGGCCGACGCTGATTTTCAACGGTTATGGCGACTATGTCGCCGGCCTCTACAAGGGCCTGGAAAACGAGCGTCTGTGGGCGTGAGCGGTCCGCACACGCGATTTTGAGGAACGGAAATCGCCAGTCTGAGCTAAGCTAGCTCATTCGTGGCTCGTTGGGACGACCGGAGCCGGCGAACGGCTTCTTTGTCATCTCGGCGCGTGCCGCGTCCACCTGAACACCGGGTTTCAGGAGGCCATTATGGCACATTCGCATATCCTGCTCGGCGCCGGCGTCAGTCCGGCGCATCCGTCCATTCGGCGTATCGGCTTTCCCGATCTCAAGGACGCGCTCGCCAAGGGTGTCGACGATTTTATGGCGATGCCGACGCATGCCATGTTCCTCTGCATGATCTATCCGATCATCGGTCTGGTGCTGGCGCGGCTCGCTTTCGGCTATTCGATCCTGCCGTTGCTCTACCCGCTGGTGAGCGGCTTCGTACTGGTTGGACCGCTGGCGGCGCTGGGGCTCTACGAGCTAAGCCGCCGCCGCGAGGCCGGATTGCCGAGTGAGGCGACGCATGCCTTCGACGTGCTGCGCTCGTCGTCGATCGGCGCCATCGTCGTGCTCGGCCTTCTGCTGCTGCTGATCGTCGGCGTCTGGCTCGCCATCGCCAACGCGATTTACGTGGCGGATTTCGGCTACGCGCCGCCGGCATCGTTCTCGAGCTTCATCCATGAGGTGCTGACCACGCCGGCCGGCTGGAACCTGATCGTCGTCGGCAATGCCGTCGGCTTCTGCTTCGCGGTGATCGTGCTGACGATCAGCGTGGTGTCGTTCCCGATGCTGCTCGACCGCGACGTCGGTGCGGCGGTCGCGCTGCTTACCTCGATCCGCGCGGTTGCGGAAAATCCGCTGGTCATGGCGGCCTGGGGCCTGATCGTCGCGGTACTGCTCGCGCTCGGCTCGCTGCCGTTTTTCCTCGGGCTGACGGTGGTGCTGCCGGTGCTCGGGCACGCGACCTGGCACCTCTACCGCAAGGTGGTCGAGCCGGACACCAGCCCGCGGCCGGATTTGCGCAAGGAGCGGCCGCGGCGCTCGGCCGCCGATTTCCCGGCCAATCTTTTCCCCTGGACCCACTAGCGGCAAGGGAAGGGGCGCTTGCGGTGCCCCTTCCGCCGGTTCCCCGCAGTTCCTATCTCGCAGGAAACGCCAACCACGGTGGAGGGTTTCTTGCGCGCATTTTTTGCTCTGCTTCTCGCCGGCTTCGTCTCCCTGAGCGCAATGCCGTCGCGCGCCGCCGACGAGCCTGACCTCATCTTCAAACGCTCGACGGTGTTCAAGTGGCTGACGCCGAACGACAAGCTTGCCACCTATGGCCTTGATGATCCCGGGGTCGAGGGCGTGGCCTGTCATTTCACCGTCCCGGAACGCGGCGGCATCAAGGGCTGGATCGGCGTGGCGGAGGAAGTCTCCGATATTTCGCTGGCATGCCGGCAGATCGGCCCGATCACGATCAAGGAGAAATTCTCGCAAGGCGAGGATGTGTTCCGCAAGCGCCGCTCACTATTCTTCAAGAAAATGCAGATCGTGCGCGGCTGCGATACCAAGCGCAACGTGCTGGTCTATATGGTCTATAGCGACCGCATCATTGAGGGTTCGCCGAAGAATTCGACCTCCACCGTGCCGATCATGCCTTGGGGCGCTGAAGCCGCCGTGCAAAAATGCGCGGATTGGGTGGAAAAATAGATTTCGCCCGGCGCCATTCCAGCGGGCTTCAAAACGGCTATGATGGCGCGGGGGCAAGAGGAGATTGCCATGTCCACCGATCAACCCGATATCGCTAAAATCCAGAGCGCGGTCGCGAACGCGCTGCACGAGCATTGGAAGCTTTATCTCGCCGAAGGCATCGCGCTGGTCGTGCTGGGCGTCATCGCGATCTTGGTGCCGCCGATAGCCACTTTGGCGGTGACGATCGTGCTGGGCTGGCTGTTTCTGGTCAGCGGCGTCATCGGCCTGTTCACGACATTCTGGATGCGCCAGGCGCCGGGCTTCTGGTGGTCGCTGATCTCGGCCGTGCTGGCCGTCGTGGTCGGCGGCTTGCTGCTGACGCGGCCGGTCAGCGGGGCGTTGTCGCTCACCATCGTAGTCGTCGTATTTTTCGTCATCGAGGGCGTCGCATCGATCATGTTCGCGCTTGAACACAAGCGCGAATTGTCCGGCCGCTGGGGCTGGATGCTGATGAGCGGCATCATCGACTTGGCGCTGGCCGCGCTGGTGTTCACCGGTCTGCCGAGCACGGCGGCGTGGGCGATCGGGCTTCTGGTCGGCATCAATATGGTGTTCGGCGGATCGGCGCTGATCGCCATGGCGCTGCACGCGCGCAACGCCTGATCCTGAAAAGCGGCAAGCCGCGCGGTCTGCGCGGTGGCGGGGATGCTATCGCTCACAGCTGTCGTCAATCAAGCGTCAATGATCGCCACCGCCCGCGTCCAGCCGGCCGAGCCGCCGCACACCTTCACCGGAAAGCAACTCACCATGAAGCCTTTGGCCGGCAAGGCTTCGAGATTGTGCAGCTTCTCGATATGGCAGTAGCCGATTTCGCGCCCCGCGCGATGGCCTTCCCAAATCAGCTTGGGATCGTGCGTCTCGGCGTATTTCTGCATGGTGTAGATGAACGGCGCATCCCAGCTCCAGCCGTCGGTGCCGGTCACGCGCACGCCGCGCTCGAGCAGATACATCGTGGCTTCGCGGCCCATGCCGCAACCTTTGGCGACATAATCGGGGCGGCCATAGGCTTCGCCCGCGGACGTGTTCATCACGACGATTTCAAGCGGTGAAAGCGTGTGGCCGATGCGCTTGAGCTCGGCCTCGACGTCCGCCGCGCTCGCCACGTAACCGTCCGGAAACTTGCGGAAGTCGAGCTTCACGCCGGGCTGCAGGCACCATTCCAGCGGCACTTCGTCGATAGTGATGGCGCGCTTGCCGCCATCCATGGTGGAGGCGAAGTGATAGGGCGCGTCCAGATGCGTGGTGCAATGGGTCGACAGCCGTACCCACTCGAAGCCCCAACCCTCGCCGTCCGGCAGGTCTTCTTTTTTCAACCCGGGAAAAAATCGAAGTACGTCGGCGGCGGTCGCCTGGTGATCGAGGTACTCAATCTTGGGGCCGTAACCCGGCGGGTCGGCGGCGACATCGTTTTCGAGCGGCACCGAGATGTCGACGATCTTGCGCGGCATGGCACTATGACCGATGTTGGAGAAAGACGGCGACGTCAGTTTCAGTCAACGCAACGACACTGTCCAGGAGGATACACATGCCCGCTTATTGGGTTGCGCGTTCGAAAATCAACGACCCGGTCGAGTACAAGAAATACACCGACCTGGTGCCCGCCATTATCGCCAAGTTCGGCGGCAAGGTGCTGGCGCGCGGCGGACGTTTCCAGATCATGGAGGGTCCCGCCAAATTCAGCCGCTTCATCGTGATCGAGTTTCCGACCCTGGAGCAGGGTGCGGCCTGCTTCACGTCGCCGGAATACGACGAAGCTGCGGCATTCCGGCGCAGCGGCGCCGGCGAGGTCGAGACCATCATGGTGGAGGGGGTGTGACGTCCCACCGGTGAGGCGCGGCCCATCGGTGTGGGCACCCCCATTGGCTCCGGCGGCCTAAAATCGCCTGCTTGATCGGGCGGTTTCGGCCCATTTGGCCAATGGACCATTGCGCGCCGCCCTGTCATTATTAAGATAGCGAACAATCAAGCTACCTAAAAAAACAAAGTCTTTCAGGGAGGACAACATGATGCATCGTTTCAAATCCCGACTGTCGGCCTGGATCGCCGCGGCGAGTGTCGCCATGGCGGTCTGCGCGATGGTCGTGATCTCGGCCCACGCCCAGACCAAGGAGCCGATCAAGATAGGCTTCAGCATGGCGCTGACCGGTCCGCTCGGACCGAACGGCAACCAGGCGCTGCTTGGCATGCACATTTGGGAAGAAGAGACCAATGCCAAGGGCGGACTGCTCGGGCGTCCGGTCAAGCTCGTCTTTTACGACGACCAGAGCAATCCTTCGACGGTGCCTGGAATCTACACCAAGCTGCTCGACGTCGACAAAGTCGACCTCGTGCTTGGCCCCTACGCCACCAATATGATCGCGCCGGCGATGCCCATCGTCATTCAGAAGAAGAAGGTCTTCATCAGCCTGTTCGGACTCGCGGTGAACAGCGAATTCCACTATCCGAACTACTTCTCCTCGCTGCCGAGCGGGCAGACGCCGAAGACGACCTTCACCGAGGGCCTGTTTCAGGTCGCGGCGGCACAGAACCCGAAGCCGCAGACGGTCGCGCTCGCCGCGGCCGATGCCGAATTCTCCAAGAACTCTTGTGACGGCGCGCGCGAGAACGCGAAGAAATTCGGCTTCAAGGTGGTTTACGACAAGACCTATCCGCCATCCACCACCGACTTCTCGCCCGTCGTCCGCGGAATTCAGGCCAGCAAGGCGGAGATCGTGGTGGTTTGCTCCTATCCGCTCGATTCGGTCGGCATGGTGCTCGCGGCCCACGAGATCGGGCTGAAGCCGAAGATATTCGGCGGCGCCATGGTCGGACTGCAGGCTACCGTGTTCAAGACCAAGCTCGGGCCGGCGCTCAACGGCATCATCAACTACGAGACCTGGGTGCCGGAAGACAAGCTGATGTTCCCGCAGACGAAGGCGTTCTTCGAGAAGTATCAGTCGCGCGCTCCGGCGCTGAAAATCGATCCGCTCGGCTATTACCTGGGCGGCTGGGGTAATGCCTATATCGACATCCTCGGCCAGGCGGTCGAGGGGGCAAAGAGTCTCGACGACGCCAAAATCGCCGACTACATCCGCAGCCACACCTTCAAGACGGTGATGGGCGACATCAAGTTCGGCAAGGATGGCGAGTGGGCGAAGGCGCGCTGGATGCAAGTGCAGTATCACGACATCAAGCAAGGCGCCGGGCTCGAGACATGGAAGGGCATGAGCTACCAGACCGTGCTCTCGCCGCCCGAACTGGCGACCGGCAAGGCGATCTATCCTTACGAGAAGGCGGCGAAGTAACGCCAGGCCTTGCGGCGAATAAAAGCGGCGCGGGAGAAATTCCGCGCCGCTTTTTTCGTTCGTTATTCGGGGTGCGCGCTTCGCGCGGCCCGGCATGCGGAATCTACATCCCCAGATAAAACTTGCGGATCAGGTCGTTGTTGTTGAGTTCGTCGGCCGAGCGGCCTTCGAAGGCAATCTTGCCGTGAACGATGACGTAGCCGCGGTCGGCGATGCGAATGGCTTGCGTGAAGTTCTGCTCGGCCATCAAAACGGTGAGTTGATAGTGATCCCTCAGTTGCTTGATGGCGTCGATGGTGCGGCTCACCAGTTGCGGCGCCAGCCCGACCGACGGCTCGTCCACCAGCAGGATGCGCGGCGCCAGCATCAATGCGCGGGCGAGCGCCAGCATCTGCTGCTCGCCGCCGCTCATCGAGCCGGCGAGCTGGCGGCGCCGCTCGGCCAGGCGCGGAAAGGCCTCAAAGCAGAAGTCGAGGTTGCCCTTGATCTGCGCGCGGGCCTTCTTGCGGAAGGCTCCCAGCAGCAGGTTTTCTTCCACCGTCAATTTGGGAAACAGCCGGCGTCCCTCCGGCACCAGGGCGATGCCGAGATCGACGATCTGCTCCGTCTGCAGGCCGACCAGATTGTGCTTTTCGCCGTCGATCTCGGCGACGATGCTGCCGGAGGCAGGCGGCACGATTCCCATGATGCACTTCATGAGCGTGCTCTTGCCGTTGCCGTTGGTGCCGAGGAGGACTACCGTCTCGCCGGCATCGGCCCTGAGCGAGACGTCATGGATCACCCGCACCGCGCCGTAGGCGGCGTGCACGTTTTCGATGGTGATGCTACTGGCCAATGTATGCCCTCACCACATGTTCGTCGCGCACGACGTCTTCCGGCTTGCCGTCGGCGATCTTCTTGCCCGAGACCAGCACGGCGAGCCGCTGCGAGAAACTCATCACGGCGCTCATGATGTGCTCAATCAGGATGACGGTAATGCCGCGCTCGTTCAGCCGCAGCAGCAGCGCCAGGATATCGTCGATCTCGGAATGCGACAGCCCGGCCATCGATTTGTCGGCAATCAGCAGCTTCGGCTCCGCCGCCATGGCGCGCGCCAGCTCGAGCTTGCGCATTTCGACCTGCGTCAGATCGCGCGGAATTTGCTTGGCCTTCGCCGCCAGCCCGACCATGTCGAGCAGTTCATCGCAGCGTGCGCCGAGGTCGCTGTGGGCGTGCAGCATCCCCTCTCGTGCGCGCACGGTGTAGAGCAGGGGGATGCGCAGGTTGTCGGCCAGCGACATGCTGTGGAACGGGCGCGGCAGCTGGAAACTGCGGGCGACGCCGCGATGGGTCCGCTGATGGGCGGCCAGCCCGTCTATCACCTGGCCGTCGAAGCGCACCGAACCGGATTCGTTGCGCAATGTGCCGCAGATGCAGTTCACCAGCGTGCTCTTGCCCGAGCCGTTCGGCCCGATCAGGCCGAGCCGCTCGCCCGGCTGCACTTCGAGATCGATGCCGTCGAGTGCGACGAAGCCGCCGAACCGCTTGCTGATATTGTCGACGTGCAGCAGCGCGGTCATGGCGGGCCCCGGCGCAAGCGCTTCTGCACCAGCCCGATCAGGCCGTTCGGAGCGATGATGACAAAGGCAACCAGCATCAGGCCGACGATCAGCAAGTTGACCGCCGAGGAGATCGTCACCGTGGCATATTGCTGGGCGGAGCCGAGCAGAACGGCGCCGACCAGCGGGCCGACCCAACTGGTAGTGCCGCCGATCATCGGCATGGCGATGGAATTGACCGCATAGTCCAAAGCGAAGGCAGACTGCGGTTGTAGATAACCGATGTAATAGGGAAACGGCGCGCCGGCCATGCCCATGAAGGCGCCGGAGAGCGTGGTGGCGATCAATTTCAGCCGCAGCGTCGGCACGCCGCAGGCTTCCGCCGCCAGTTCATCGTCGCGGATCGTGGCGAAACCGAAGCCAAGTTGCGAACGCTCGATGGCGCGCGCCGCCGCCAAAGCGGCAACCGCCAGGATGAGCATCAGCACGAACAGATATACGATGTAGTTGACCTTCAGCCCGGCAAACTCCAGATTTTCCGGGTGGAGGATGTAGGCGCCGCGCGAGCCGCCGACAAAGTCCCAGTTGATCACCAGCGTCTGCACCACCACCGCCATCGCCAGCGTGGCAATGGAGAAGAAGGCGCCGCGCAGCCGCAGCGTCAAATAGCCCATGCCGAAACCGACAACGCCGCACACCACCGCGCTCATCAGCATCAGCAGCGGAACCGGGAGCGGATAGAGTTTGTACATGAAAACCGTCGTGTAGGCGCCGAGCCCGAAGAACGCCGCGGTTCCGAAATTCACGTAACCGCAATAGCCGCCGAGAATATTCCAGGCCGTCGCCAGCACGATGAACTGCAGGATCGTGTAGCCGGCGAAATAAAAGTAATCGAGCCCCAGCCATTGCGCAAAAACCAGGACCGCGAGTCCGACTGCCGTGGCGATTGCGGAGAATGACTGTGTGTTCACGAGGCTACCGTCCCATGAGTCCGGCCGGCCGGAAGGCCAGCGTCAGAAGCAGCAGGCCGAACGCCACTGCCGGCGCCCAGGAGGGGCCGTAAAAGGTTGCCGTCAGAACTCTCGACCACGCCGAGCAGCAGGGCGGCGATCAAGGTTCCCGGCAGACTGCCGAGCCCGCCCAGCACGCAGATCGCAAAAACCCGGCCGATATAATCACGTCCAACAGAGGGCTCGACCGGTTGAATGATGACGAGCAGGGCGCCGGCGATGGAGGCGGTCGCAATCGAGATGCCGAACGCGATGCGCTTGATGCGGATCGGATCGGCCGCCATCAGTTGCAGCGCCAGTTGATCCTGCGACACCGCCTTGATCGCGCGGCCGATGAAGGTGCGGGTCACGAACAGCTCGAGCGCGCCGAACAGCACGAGTGCTACACCGCACGGCACTAGCATGCGCAGCGGCAGCTCGATCAGGCCGATATGGATGCTGGGGCCGATATAGGCGGCTTCGACGTAGCGATAGTCGACGCCGAACACCAGGATGAGCGACACCTCGGTGACGAACAAAAGACCGAAGAAGAAGGCAAGTCCGCGCAGCGATTCCTGGCCGCGCTTTTCAAACGACAAATAGTAAACCTGATAGACCAGCGCGCCGAGCGCATAGAATGCCGGCAGCGCGAGGATGCTCACCACGATCGGGTCGATGCCGAAATCGATATTGATGAAATAGGCGATGTAGGAGCCGAGAATGATGAAGGCCGGATGCGCGATGTTGACGATATCGAGCATGCCGAACGAGATCGATACGCCGGCGGTGACGGCGGCATAGAAGCCGCCGAGCAGCAGCCCGGCGATAATGGCGTTGGCCAGCAGATCCCAGGTAATATCCATGCCGCTTTCAACCGGCGCATTCGATTAGGCGGATCGCGTGGTAGGGACGGCCACCGGCGCAGCATCGCGCGGCACGATGCGGGTGGTCGCGATCTGCGTGTCGAACTGGACGGCCTTCTTTCCCCTCTAAAGGCAGTTTTTTCTTGGCCCGGCTTGACCCCCAAGCGTTGCGCGGCAGTTTGCAGGATGCCCGGCGGCTTGGCTAGCCCGTTGATCGATCAACCGAACCGGAGATTCTGCCACTTGCGCATGATCTGATCCGAAAACCGGTTCCCACTTTTCGGGATCATGCGCACTGCGACAATATGAAACGCCCGCCGCCGGATCATTGGCCGGGGACGGGCGCTAAAGCGAAATCGCTGGCTCAGGCGGCGGCTTGCGGGCGGACGCCGGCGGGCAACGCCATCGGCTTGTTGGCGCTGTCTTTGAATTCGACGGTCATGAACACCATCTCGCGGTCGCCGAGATTTTCCAGATCGTGCACCTTGAACTCACCCTTGCCGTAGGTCTCGTGCCGCGTCTCGCCCGGCGCATAGGTGTATTCGACCGTGGTGCCGTCACGCACATGTTGCCGGCCGCGGCCGCCGTTAACCGAAGTCCAAAAATAATCCAGCACATGGCGGTGGAACCCGATGCGCTCGCCGGGGGCGAGACGGATGATCCATACCCGCGTGCGTTCGGTTTCCGACAGCAGCGTGGAGCCGACGCAAGGGTTCGGGTTCTTGGCCTCGCGCTCGAATTCGGCGGCGAGCTCCGCCGGCCATTGCGATTTGTCCTTTTTCTCGGCGGCCTTGTCGAGCATGCTCAATGCCATGGGATTTCTCCGGTGCTATTTGCCGTCATATATAGCATATTTCGGTAAACGGAAAGATTGAGGACGCGTCCATTGCCGGGGCCTAAAGCGGTTATCATCGGCGGCTCGATGAGCGGGTTGCTGAGCGCGCTGATGCTGCGCCGGTCCGGCTGGACCGTCGATATTTACGAGCGCGTCGAGAGCGAACTGTCAGGCCGCGGCGCCGGCATCGTCGCCCAGCAGGAGTTGATCGAGCGATTGCGCGGCTTGGGGCTCGCAACCGACGCCCTCGGCGTGCAGATCGCCACCCGCAAGATTCTCGACCGGCAAGGCCGCGTCACCGAGGAAATCCGCTGCCCGCAGGTGCTGACCGCCTGGGAGCGCGTCTACCGGCTGCTGCGCGACGCGTTCCCGCCCGAGCGCTATCACCGCGGGCGCGCCTTCGCTGGTTTCGAGGCGGGCGCCGATTTGGTGCTGGCGCGGTTTTCCGACGGTGAGGCGATCGAGGCCGATCTGCTGGTGGGCGCCGACGGCACGCGCTCGACCGTGCGCCACCAGGCGCTGCCCGAGGCCGTGCCGCTCTATGCCGGCTATTGCGCCTGGCGCGCCTTGATCGCGGAAGACGCCATCCCGCCGGACACCCACCGCGACCTGTTCGAATACATGGCATTCACTTTGCCGCCGGGCGAGCAGTTGCTCGGCTATCCGGTGGCGGGGCCGGACAACGATCTGCGCCCCGGTCACCGCCGCTTCAACGTGGTGTGGTACCGGCCGGCCGACGAGAAGACCAAACTGCCATGGCTGCTGACCGACGAGCGCGGCACCACCCACGCGGTCTCGATCCCGCCGCCGCTGATCCGGCGCGAGGCGGTCGCCGAAATGCGGGCGGCTGCCGAGCGGCTGGCGGGCCCGCAGTTCCGCCAGATCGTGCGGTTGATCGACGAGCCGATCCTGCAGCCGATCTACGATTTGGAATCGCCGCGCATGGCGTTCGGCCGCGTGGCGATCCTCGGCGACGCGGCTTTCGTGGCGCGCCCGCACGTGGCGGCCGGCGTGTCGAAGGCGGCGGACGACGCCGCCGCGCTGGTACAGGCGCTGCAAGACGAGCCCGACGTGCCGGCGGCGCTCAAGCGCTACGAGGCGGCGCGCCTGCCCGAGAACTATCGCATCATCGAGCGCGCGCGCCATCTCGGCGCCTATCTGCAGGCGACCCAAACGCAGGAAGAACGCACCCGTGCCGGGCTGCACTCAACCGACGGCGCGGTGATCGCCGAAACCGCGGTGCTGGATTTTTTGCGCGCCTAGAGTCCCAATAATTTCTTTGCGTTGCCGCCGCAGATCGCGGCGCGCGCCGTGTCGTCGAAACTTTCGACCGAGGCGACATGGCCGATCGGATCGTACTCCAGCATGTCAAACGGATAGTCGGTGCCAAGGACGATGCGGTCGGCGCCGTAGGTCTTCACCAGCGCTTCCAGTTGATGCGGTGTAAAGACCACGGTGTCGAAATAGACGTTCCGCCGCAGATAAGTTGTCGGCGGCTTCGGCAGATCGCCGTGAGCGTCGGACCGTGCGCCCCAGGCGTGATCGATGCGGCCGGAATAGGCGCCGAGGAAGCCGCCGCCATGCACGGCCAGCACGCGAAGCTTGGGATGGCGTTCAAAGACGCCGTCGAAGATCAGGTAGTGCAGCGCCATCGTGGTGTCGAGCGGATTGCCGATCACGTTGTTGAAGTAGAAGCGCGCGAAACGCTGCGGCTGGGTAAAGCCGGTCGGGTGGATCAGCACCAGCGCGTCGAGCTCCTCGGCTTTCTTCCAGAACGGCGCGAAAGCCGGATCGGACAGCTCCTTGCCGTTGACGTTGGTCAAGATCTCGACGCCCTTGAAGCCGAACTGCTTCATGCAGCGCTCGAGCTCCTTGGCCGCCTCGTTGCCGTCCTGCATCGGCACGCCGCCGAGCGCGACCAGCCGGTCGCGGTGTTTACCGACATATTCGGCGATGCCGTCGTTGAGCGCACGGGCGGCCTGCACGCCGACATCGACCGGCAGGTAGTAATAGATTTGCGGCGGCGCCGGGCAGATGAGCTGCATATCGACGCCCATCTCGTCCATTACGTCAAAGCGCTCGTCGGTCGTGCTCATACGCGTGCGGATGTCGGCGGCCTGCTTGGCCATCAGCGCCTGCGTTTCGGGCGTCGACGTCGCAACCAGAGGATCGGTGGATTGCTTGAGATGCGGCACCACGATTTCGGCGACGCGCGGCACCGCGACATGGGCGTGCATGTCGAGGGTCAAGCCTTTCGGTCGAATTTCGCGGCCCGGCTTGCCGTGCTGGCGCGCCGCGGTGTTCGCGTATTTGTTCCAGATCGCCATTGCGAAGGTCCTTCCGTGTTTTTGTTTTAGAAAACGCCGAGATGCTGTTGCAGATCGACGCCGCCCTTGTCCAATTGCGCGGGGGTGGAGACCACCGCGACGCGGCCGGTGTTGAGGATGACGATGTCGTCGGCGACGTCGAAAACGAGCCGGGGATTCTGTTCGACCAGCACGATCGACAATCCGCTTTCCTTCAGCTTGCGGATGGTGGCCATCACCTCGGCGACGATTTGCGGCGCCAGCCCTTCCGATGGCTCATCCATCAGCAGCACGCGCGGATTGCCCATCAGCGCGCGGCCGATCGCCAGCATCTGCTGCTCGCCGCCGGATAGATGCGCGGCGATCTGCTTGTGCCGCTCGGCGAGGCGGGGAAACATCGCGAACACCGTTTCCGCCGTCCACGGCGCGTGCTTGCTGCCGGCATCCGGCTTGCGCGCGGCGACCATGAGATTTTCGCGCACCGTCAGGCTTTTGAAGATGCGGCGGCCCTGCGGCACCAGCGCCACGCCCTGCGCGGCGACCATCTCGGGCGACAGCCCCGTGACCTTGTCGCCGAACACCGCCACCTCGCCGCGGCGCGGCGCCAGCAGGCCCATGGTGACGTTCATGCAGGTCGACTTGCCGGCGCCGTTGCGGCCGAGCAGGCCGAGCATGCGCGCCTCGCCGAGTTCGAACGATACGTCGGTCAGCACGTGGCTGTCGCCGTAGTAGGCGTCGATATGGCTGAGGCTGAGCGCGCTAGTGGCCAAGATAGACCTCCCGGGTCCGCGGGTCGGCCACCACTTCGGCGCGGTTGCCTTCGACGATCACCTCGCCGAAGTGCAGAAGCGTGATGCGCTCGGCAAATTCCAGCGCCACGTCCATGTTGTGCTCGATCATCACCATGGTGACGTCGCGCGGGATCGCCATCAGGCACTGCTGCACATCGCGACGCTCGTCGATGGAAAGCCCGGCAAAGGGCTCGTCGAGCAGCAACAGCTTCGGGTTCTGCGCCAACGCCATGGCAATCTCGACGCGGCGGCGCTCGCCGTAGGAAGTTTGTGCCAAAGGCCGCTCGGCAATATGCGCCAGCCCAACCCGTTCCAGCGCCGTGCGGGCGTGCTCGACAATATGGCCCTGCCGCTTCATGTCGATGATCGGATTCCAGCGCAGCGGCGACAGTCCCAAAAGCGCCAGCGACACGTTGTGCACGATGCTGTCGCGCGGGAAGAGGGTGATGATCTGGTAGGTGCGCGCCATGCCGAGGTGCGGCCGGCGGCGGCTCGGCACCTTGGTGACGTCTTGCCCGAACAGATGGATCGAACCTTTGTCGGGGCTGATCTCGCCGGTGATCAGGTTGAACAGCGTGGTCTTGCCGGCGCCGTTGGGGCCGATGATCAGCCGGCGCTCGCCCGGTTCGACATCGAGATCGACGTTGGTGGTGACGTGCAGGCCGCCGAACGATTTGCACAGCCCGGTGACGGTAAGCGCGCTCATGGCTCGCCCTCCGTCGCGGCGGTTTTAGCGGGCGCGTTCAGCTTGCGCCACGCCAGCCGCCACAGCCGCGCGCTGCCCGGCACCAGGCCTTCCGGCATCAGGATGACGATGGCGACGAAGACGGCGCCGAGCAGGAAATTCCAGCGCTCGATGAAACCGGAGACCACGGTCTTGACCACCACCACCAGCGTGGCGCCGACGATCGGGCCGAGCAGCGTGCCGGCGCCGCCGGAGATCACCATCAGCAGCACCTCGGCCGAGGAGGTGAGCGCCAGTGTCTGCGGGCTGATGAACTGCGTGTAGTAGACGAACAGAATGCCGGATACGGCGGTCAATAAGCCGGACACCAGGCAGGCATAAAACCGGATCATCCAGACGTGATAGCCGAGCGCGTTCATGCGGCGCGGCTGATCGCGCGTGCCCATCAGCGAGGCGCCGAACGGCGAGCGCACCAGCACCGCCATCGCCGCCACCGACAACAAGAAAATGATCAGCGTCGTGTAATAGAACGTATTCGGCGAGGCGAGCGAAAATCCGAACGGCTCTGGGCGGGTGCGCACGCTGATGCCGTTGTCGCCGCCGGTCAGGCTGATCCAGCGATAGGCCAGGCCCCACAGGATTTCGCCCAGCGCCAGCGTGATCATGATGAAGCCGATGCCGGTCGAGCGCAGCGACAGCACGGCGTAAACCGCCATCGAGCCTATTCCGACGATCAGCGCGACGACGATCGCCGCGGTGTGACCGTATCCGATCTGCAGCATGTAGGCGGTGGCGTAGGCGGCGATGCCGAACAGCCCGGCATGGCCGAGCGACACCAGCCCGGCATAGCCGACCAGCACGTTCAGGCCGAGCGCGAAGATGGCGTAGAACAGGATCTGGCTGGCGACGTTGATATAGTAATCGCCGGGCACCCAATAGGGCACGGTGACAAGCGCTGCGAACGCGATGCCGAGGGCGATGAGGCGTGCGCTCATGGCACGTGCCTGCCGAATAGGCCCTGCGGGCGCAACAGGAGCACCAACAGCATCGGCATGAACAAGACGAAATAGGCCAGCTCCGGCAGCAGGGCCTGGCCGAAATTATAGATAAAGCCGACGATGATGCTGCCGACGAACGAGCCGAGCAGGCTGCCGCTGCCGCCGAGAATGACGACCACCAGCGCGAGCGGCAGCATGTCCTGGTCGAGCCCGGGATAAACCGACAGGATCGGCCCGCCGATGATGCCGGCGAAAGCCGCCAGGCCGGCGCCGAGCGCGAACACGACGGTGAAAAGCTGCGACACGCGGATGCCGACGACGCGCGCCATGTCGGGATCGTCGACGCCGGCGCGGATCATGGCGCCGAGCCGCGTGCGGTCAAGCAGCAGCCAGAGCCCGACGGCGACCACGATGGCGATGACAATGATCGCCAGCCGGTAGGCCGGAAACACCATCACGCCGAAGCGGACGAATCCGCCAAGTCCGCCGGGCGTGGCGATGTTGAGCGGGTCACCGCCCCACACCATCAGGCAGAAATCGGCGGCCATGAAGGACAAGCCGAGCGTCACCAATACCTGCGCCAGCTGATCGCCGGGCAGCCGGCTCAGCAGCAGCCGTTCGGCCAATGCGCCGACCGCGGCCACCGCCAGCGTTGCCAGGATCGCGGCCAGCCAAAAATTCAATTGGAAGCCGAGCAGGCCCACGACGAAAGTGGCGCCGACATAAGCGCCCAGCATGAACAGCGAGCCGTGCGTCAAATTCGGAATCCGCATCAGCCCGAAGATCAGGGAGAAGCCCGCCGACAGCAGAAACAGCAATCCGCCAAACGTGACGCTGTTGACCGTCAGCACCAGCCAAAAATTCATAGCCGCAGTGTTCCCGCGCTCGTTGTTTTTCTTATTTGCATAAGAGACCCAAAAATCCGGATGCCCACACGTCCGGATCATCCGCCGACGAACCGCGGGCCCCGCTGCGGCGCCCGCGGCACGGTCACGTCACGATTTGAGCGGCGGATAGTTGCGCGAATAGACCGGCTGCGCCAGGAACTTCGTCTCGTCGTAGGTCCAAAACTGACTGACGTTGTGGTAGGTCTTGATCGTCTTATTGATGTACTTGCCGTTCGCCTTCTCGACGCGGCGAATATAGAAGTCGCCGATGACGTTGCCGAGATGATCGAACTTGATCGGACCCCGCGGCGTATCTTTCAGATCGACCGAGCGCAGCGCCTTGACGAAGGCTTCCTTGTCGTCGGATTTGCCGTTGGCCTTTTCCAGGCCGGCGGCAACCACCGCGGCGGCGACATAGAGGCCGGCGGCGTAGAAGCCGGGGTCGACGCCGAAGTCCTTTTCCATCGCCGCGACGAAGCGCTTGTTGCTGTCGGTCGGCAAATCGAGCGTGTAGGGGCAGCAGCTGTACATGCCGAGGAACTCGTCGCCCATGGCGCGCAGCAGCGCGTCGTCGCCGCCGGTTTCGCCGGTGACCACCGGATATTTGAGCCCGGCCGCGGCGTAGGTCTTCATGAAGCGCAGCGGGTTCGAGCCGGCAAAGCCCTGGCACACGCCGTCGCAATCCGCGATCTGTGCGACGAAGGGCGTGTAGTCGGGCGTGACCAGCGGCGGCCAGATCTTGTTGACGATCTTGCCGCCGTTGTCCTCGAAGGTCTGTTGGAAGCCGCCCATTTGCTCATAGCCGAAGGCGAAATCTTCCGAGATGGTGACCACCTTCTTGAGCTTGAGCTCCTTGGCGGCGAAGTCCGCCATTGGGTGCATCGCTTGCGATGAACATAGCGGATGGGCGCAGGAAGTAAGGATTAGGCTTGCGTTGCGTTATATCGTCGGCGCCGGCGAGGCTGAGCATCGGCGTCTTGTGCTGCGCGACATAATCGCTGATGGCGAGCAGCTCGAAAGCGGCGAGCGGCCCGAGGATGGCATCGACCTTGTCGCGCTCGATCAGCTCTTGAGCCTTGGTCTTGGTGCCGGCCGGATTGCCGCCGGTGTCGGCGGAGATGAAATCGACCTTGCGACCGGCGAAGGTGTAGTTCTTCTCCTTCAGGAACGTAACGACGCCCTGTTCCATCTGGATACCGCCTTGCGCCAGCGGTCCGGTCTTAATGGTGAGCAAGCCGAGCTTGAACGGCGCGGCCTGGGCGATGGCCGGCGACGGGAATTTGAACGTCGCCAGCGCAGCACCGGCGGCCGTTGCGGCCATAAATTTGCGGCGGGTAACTTTACGAGACATTGCAGTCCTCCCTCGATCGCCCCTGGCGGGGCTGAACATTTTGAGCGGCTTCGTGCGGCCGGTCTTGACCACCCGGCACGGGCGAATTCAACACCTATTCATAAGGCTACTTTCGAACCGTCGTTGCAAGGACGGCGGACCGAACCAAAGCCATCATCCGCCAATGTATTCCAGTATGTAAAGCCCGGTTGCGGCTTAGCGTCGCGGCACGCGATTTCGGTCAGATGCCGAGATAACTGGATTTGATCTCATCGTTGGCCTTGAGCGCTTCCGGCTTGGCCGAATAGACCACCTGGCCTTTGCTCATCACATGCACGTAATCGACCAGCTTGAGGGCGAGGTGCGCGCTCTGCTCGACCAAGAGGATCGACATGCCTTCTTCCTTCAGCTTGCCGATGGCTTCCCAGAGGCCCTGGATGATGATCGGCGCCAGCCCTTCCGACGGCTCGTCCATGATCAGGCAGTCGGGGTTGGTCATCAGCGCGCGGCCGATCGCCAGCATCTGCTGCTCGCCACCGGACAGCGTCTTGGCGCGCTGGAGGCGGCGCTCGTGCAGGCGCGGGAACAACTTGTAGACGCGGTCGAGATTCCAGCCGTGCCGGTCGGGATTGCGCTCGGCCACCAACAGGTTTTCTTCCACGCCCAACGTTGGAAACACGCGGCGGCCCTGCGGCACCAAGCCCATGCCGCTGCGGACGGTTTCGAACGACGATTTTCCGGTGATGTCGTCGCCTTTGAACACGATCTTGCCGCGGCGTGGCGGATTGAAGCCGACGATCGAGTTCACCAGCGTCGACTTGCCGACGCCGTTGCGGCCGAGCAGACCCAGAATTTGGCCTTGCTCCAATTGCAAAGACAAGCCCTGGAGGACGTAGGCGTCCCCGTAATAGGTGTGGATGTCCTGGACTTCGAGAATTGCCATGACTCAATCCGTGCCCAGGTAGATTTCTTGAACTTTGGCGCTCGAATGAATTTGCTGCGGCGTGCCGGTCTCCAGAACTTCGCCGAAGTGCAGAACGGAAATCCGCGAGGCGACGTCGAACACGACGTCCATGTCATGTTCGATCAAGAGGATAGCGAGCTTTGGGTCGAGTTTCATCAAGAACTTCGTCATTTCCGTCGATTCACCCGACGAGAGGCCGGCGGCCGGCTCGTCGAGCAGAAGAATCTTCGGATCGCTGGCGAGCCCCAGCACGATCTCGAGCTGGCGTTGCTCGCCGTGCGACAGATTGCGGACTTCAGTGTCCTTGCGGTCGAGGAAGGCGGCGTTTTCGAGCAGTTGATAGGCCTTGTCGTAAACGTCCTTGTAGGAAGACAAGAAACGCCACATCACGAACTTCGACCGCCGCAAGCCCTTGATCGCCAGCAGAACATTGTCGAGCACGGTCAATTTCGGAAACAGACTGGTGACTTGGAACGTGCGCGCCATGCCGAGCGCGGTGCGCTGGTGGCTCGGCCACGTGGTCACGTCCTGGCCGAACAAAAGAACCCGGCCAGAGGTCACCGGGAAAATCCCGGTGATGAGATTGAACAGCGTGGTCTTGCCGGCGCCGTTCGGGCCGATGATGGCCTGTCGGTCGCCGGGCATGATGCGAAGCGTGACGTTGCGCGTGGCCTGCAAGCCGCCGAAACTCTTGCACAGCCCTTTCAGTTCGAGAACGGGCACGTCGCCGTTCGCGCTTGCGCTAGACATTCAACCCTCTGACCGAACCAGGAGATTCCGGGACTCCGGTGAAGGAGTCCCGGTTTTGCCGTTGCTATTCGCAATACTTGCAGGGCGGGAAGTCGCGGCTATAGACCGGCTGCGCCAAGAATTTCTCCTTGCCGTAGGTCCAGAACTGGCTGACGTTCGGGTAGGTCTTGATGACCGTGTTCCAGAGCTCGGCCTTGTCGTAGCCGAACATCTTCTTCTTCTCGACCTTCTTGATGTAGACGTTCTCGATCGGGTTGCGCATTTCGTCCATCCTGACCGGACCGCGCGGCGCGTCGAGCTTGATGCCCTCCATGATCTTGATGAACTTCTCGGGGCCGGGGTATTTACCGCCGGCTTGCTTCATCGCTTCGTCGAGCCACATGGCGGTGGTGTAGTTGTTTTCCGAGTAGTAGGACGGCACCTTGCCGTATTTGGTGCGGTAGGCCTTGACGAAGGCTTCGTTCGCCGGCGTTTCGATCGCCGCGCTGTAGTGCAGTGCGGAGACGTCGCCGATCACTTCGTCGCCCATGAACGGCAGCACGAATTCGTCATAGCTGGTGCCGCCGGCGACGATCGGCTTCTTGATGCCGGCCGCGCGCAACTGCTTGGGGAACTGCAGCGCCATCGGTCCGACCATCAGCGAGAAGATGGCGTCGGCGTCGGCCTTGATGTTCGGGATGTAAGGCCCGAAATCCTTGGTGCCGAGCGGCGGCCAGATTTTCTGGATGACCTTGCCGCCGCAATCCTCGAACACTTTCTGGAAGCCGCCGACGGATTTCGTATCCGAAGGCATAATCGGCCGCGATCGTGACGACCTTTTTGTAGCCCTGATCGCAGGCCCATTGCCCGAGCGGCTGCTCCGGCTGCGACGAGGTCCAGCTGGTGCGGGCAAAATAAGGATATTTGTCGAGTTGGCGTTGCGTGAGGTCGTCGGCCGACGAGATCGAGGAGATATAGAGCGTCTTCTCGGCGGTGCTGACCGGCGCCAGGGCGTAGCCGGTCGAGGCGAGCAAGCCGCCGATGAACATATTCACCTTATCCTGCAGGATCAGCTTTTTGGCCTTGGTGACGCCGGTATCCGGCTTGCCCTGATCGTCCTCGACGATGAACTTCACGTCGGCGCCGCCGAGTTTACCGCCGTGCTGGTCCAGATAGAGCTGGAAGCCGTCCGTCATGTCCTTGCCGATTTGCGCAAAGATGCCGGTCACCGGCGCGATGAACCCGATGCGCAGTTCGTCCGCTTTCGCGTTCGAAGCGATGCCAAATCCGGCGGCGAACACGCTCCCTAGCAATAGCGGCATTACCTTCAGCGACAGTTTCCTTGTCATGGTCGTCCTCCCTGAATTTATGTTTTCACCGCCCGATCAGGACGGTGCCGATGCCAGTGTCTTTGTCTCTCCCGATTTGCTCGGTGTCTTGTTGGAAGCCTTGCGCCCCTGCTGAATGCGCGCCGGAAGGCCCATCAGTCCCATTGGCAGATAGAGGATGGTGAGCACGTAGACGCCGCCCAGCACATATTGCCACCACGGCACCAAAGTCGACAGATATTCGCGCAGTGCAAAGACGATCGCCGAGCCGATGGCGCCGCCGATCAGCGTGCCGGCGCCGCCGAGCACGACCATCAGCAGCGAATCGACCGACGTGGTCAACACCACGGTCTCCGGGCTGATCAGCCCGTTGGTGTGCGCCCACAAGACCCCGGCGAGGCCGCCGAAGGCGCCGGCGATGATGAAGGCGATGTATTTGTGTAGCCAGGTATTGTAGCCGAGGATCTGCATGCGCAGTTCGCGTTCGCGGATGCCCTCCAAGCTGCGCCCGAAGGGGGATCGCACCAGCACATAGAGAAGAATCAAACTGGCGACGAAGAAGGCGAAGACCAGAAAGAAGAACGTCCGCTCGTTGTTCAAGTCGAGTCCGAAATCGGGACGGCTGGTGACATTGATGCCGTTGTCGCCGCCGGTGAGCGAGTTCCAGCGATAGGCGAGGCCCCAGACACACTGGCCGAGCGCCAGCGTGATCATCAAGAAATAGACGCCGCTGGCGCGCATCGCGAACAGCCCGAACAGCGCCGCCAATGCCGCGCCGAACAACATTCCCAAAAGCACCACCAGCCAGAAATCCCAGCCAAGCCCGACGTGATATTTCGCGGCGAGGATCGCCGTGAGGTAGGCGCCAACGCCGAAATAGGCGGCCTGTCCCATCGACGACAGGCCGGTGAAGCCGAGCAAGAGGTCGACGCTCATGGCCAGAATGGCGAAGCACAACGCGCGCGTGGTCAGCAACACCAGGAACGAGCTGGTGTGCGGCACGATCAAGGCAACCGCCGCCAGCGCCAGCGCGACGATCAGGATTTTCATGTTCTGTGTCATCGGTCGCCGCTCAGTCGCGTCCAAACAAGCCGGTGGGCTTGATCGCCAGGATGAGAACCATCGGAGCGTAAAGCGTGAAGTAGGAGACTTCCGGGAACAGCGCTTTGCCGAAATTGTCGGCGAGGCCGACCAGCAGCGCACCGATCGCGGCGCCGCCGAGCGAGCCCATGCCGCCGATAATGACGACGGCGAAGGCGAGCGGCAGCATCTCGAAATCCAGGCCGGGATAGATGCCGAGGAAGGCGCCGCCGGTCACGCCGCCGAGCGCGGCGAGGAAGGCGCCGAGCGCGAAGATGAACATGGAAACACGGTTGGTGTCGATGCCAACGCCGCGCGCCATCTGCGCGTCATCGACGGTGGCACGCACCGCGGCGCCCATGCGGGTCTTTTCCATCGCCAGCCACAGCACGATACCGATCGCCAGCGCCGTGACGATCATGAACAGGCGATAGGCCGGGAAATACATGCCGCCGATCACGATGCTTGTGGTCAGTTCCTTCGGCGGGTTGATGTCCATGTTGTTGCCGCCCCAGATATCGAGCGCGCCCTGCTGGAACAGAAAGGCGAAGCCGACGGTGAGCAGCACCTGGCGCAGCACGTCGTTATCGATCGGCAGGATCGAGATGCGACTCAGCACCAAGAACAAGACGATACTGGCGATCGCGACGACGACGACGAACTGCGGCCAGCTTGCGGCGACGGCGGGCAACGCCCGCGCCACAGCCAGGGCGACGAGGATGGCGATGCCGAAGGCGATTACCGCGTTTCGCAGGTGGCCGAAGCCTTCAGAGCGCAGGAACAAGCGCTCCATGACGAGGCCGATCGCGGCGACGGCGAGCGCGGCTACCGGCAGCGACAGCGCCCAGGACCCGGTCGCGGCGATGACCGACAGCGCGATGTAGCCGCCCCACAGAAAATAAGCGCCGTGGGACAGATTGACGATGCGCATGACGCCGAAAATCAGCGACAGGCCGCTGCCCACGAGAAACAGCAGCGCGCCATAGGATATTCCGTTGAAGGTCTGGATGACCCAGAACTGCGTATTCATTCGTCTCCCTCTGGACCCTCCTGTTAAGTCGAAGGTTGCCGGAAGCTTACATGAGGTTCGACGGGAAAGAACACCCTAATTCGTCGCGGATTGGATTTGGAAGGTGAGTGGCAAATTCCGCTTCACCTCTCCCATAGGGAGAGGTCGCCCGTCGAAGCGCCAGCGAAGGCGGGCGGGTGAGGGGTTACAGCAGATCGACAGTCACTTGCCCCCTAACCCTAACCTTCTCCCCACAGGGAAGAGGAAGTCACGCAGCATTTGCCGAACGTGCGGCGGTCCTCGCTGACCAATTTTCTCCAGATCAAATTATTTCCGCCCGCGCTTTTTCTCGGCTGCCTGTTTTTTCGGCGGGATGATGGGCAGCAGCAGATAGGGCGCGTTGCCGCCGCTGAAGTGCAGGGTTGTGGTGCCGTTGAAGAGCGAGGGCGGCCGGTCGTTCGGATGGTTGTGCAGGAACGGTCCGCAACCGGTGAGCTCGTTCTTGAAGTTCGACAGCTTGCCGCCGCTGGCGCCGCCGTATTCGTAGTCCTTGCCGCGGATCGACAGGCCGATGCGGTGGCCGGCCGGCACCGCGATCGAGGTCGGCCAGATCTCGATGTCGAGTTCGACCGGCTTGCCCTTGGTCAGCGGCTGCTTCTTGTCGTGGGCGTGATAGGGCCGGTAGGGCAGCGACAATTTCTTGTCGAGCTTGCGATGCGAGGCGCGCAGCCAGCCTTGTGCGATCGGCGTGTGCGGATCGATGGCGCCCTGGAACACGACTTCCTTGAGGTCGCCGGTGAACACCCGCAGCACGACGAAGAAGTCGGCGTCCTTGGTGGAAGAGGAGGCGAACAGTTTGAGCGCCGAAGGTCCGGTGATTTCGGTTTCGTGCTCGAGCGCCGGAGTAAGGAAGGTGAGGCCTTCGCCCATCGCTCCGAAGGCAAGCTTGGCGCTGCTGGAAGGCTTCTTGAGCGCGAGCGCCATGGATTTGGGATCGAGGTAGAATTTGGTCCATTGCGTGCGCGCGATCGGCCATTCGTTTTCGGCGCGGGCGACGAATTTCTCGCCGGGGTGGCGGACCTGCAGCAGCACTTTCGGCTGCTTTGCCCAGCCGTCCTTCTTGCCGTGCAGGAAATAGTCGAAGAAACGCAACTGCTGCTCGCGGCCGTAGTCGGTGTAGAAATGCGTCCAGTGCTCGATGCCGTGCGCCTCCAGCCATTTCTGCTTGGAGCCGGCGCGCGCGAAGCCTTCGAAATTGCCGCGCGGATGCAGGCCCTGGCCGCCCCAATTGGCGGCCGAGAACAACGGCGCGGTCACCTTTTCCCAGACCGGCGAGCGGTCGCGGTGATATTTGTCGTCCATCGGATGGCGCAGGATATTGCCGCCGAAATCGGAACGGTTCTTGGCAAGCTCCGCTTCCGACAGCGTCTCGGGACCGCACACCAATTCGCCGTGCACGCGGCTGCGGCCGCCTTTTTCGCCGAGGCCGTACTGCACGACCTTGACCTGCATGTCGTACCAGTTCTCCCAGAACGTCGAGAGGATGCCGCCGTGATGCGTCATGTCGCGGTACCAATCGGCCGAGCCTTCCCACACGCACATGGCGGCGAGATGGGGCGGCTGCATCGACGCCACGTGCCACTGGTTCATGCCGTAATAGGAAATGCCGTTTAAGCCCACCTTGCCGGTCGACCAGGGCTGCACGCCTGCCCATTCGATGCAGGCGTAGAAATCTTTCGTTTCGCGCGGCGAGAAATGATCGATGACGCCGGGCGAGCAACCGGCGCCGCGCGAGTCGACCCGCACGCAGACATAATCGTGCGGCACCCATTTCTCCGGATCGACGACTTCCCAGTTCTGGTAGAGGTTGCTCGATCCCGCGGTCACATCGGGATGTTTTTCCGCCATGATATTCCAGGCGCTCGGATAGCCGTCCTGGAAGGCCAGGTTTTTGGCGTAGGGGCCGTAGGTCAGCAGGACTGGATATTGTCCTTCTTTCACCGGGCGAAATACGTCGGCGCGCAGAACCACGCCGTCGTCCATGGTGATCGGGACGTTCCAATCGATCCGCATGTTATCGCGGATTTCCGACAACTGCTGCAACGCCGCCATCGCATCCTCCCGCAAGATTGTTTTGTTGGGCGGGAGGCTACAGAGATGCAGAGGCGGGGCGCAAGGGCGGGTTAGCGCTTCTTGCGCTTCAGCTTTGCCCGCTTCTCCAGCACGGCGCAGACCGCGGCGGTGTCCTGTGCGCCGAACCCGCTCTTCATCGCCTGGATGTACACCGGTTTCGAGGCATTGAACATCGGCGTCGGCACTTTGATCTTGCGCGCGTAGTCGCCGATCACACGCATGTCCTTGTCCCAGATGTCGATCTTCATGGTGGCGTCTTTGTAGTTGCCCTTCACCATCATCGGCGCGCGCAATTCGAACACGCGCGAATTGCCGGCGCCGGGCGTGATCAGATCATAGATCAGTTGCGGGTCGAGGCCGGCCTTCATGCCCAGCACCATGGCTTCGGCGCTGGCGACGTTATTGATGGCGACCAGCAGATTGGCGACGTATTTCATCTTGCTGCCGTTGCCGAAAGCGCCGACGTCGTAGGCGTGGCGGCCGAAGGTGCCGAACATCGGACTGAGTTTGGCGATCGCCTTGGAATCGCCGCTGGCGTAGAAAACCAGGTCGCGATTAACGGCCTGCGAGCCGGTGCCGCTGACCGGCGTGTCGAGCATGACGTGGCCGGCCTTGGCGAGCACGCGCTCGGCTTTTTCCTTATCTGAAATTGCGAAGGTGCTCATTTCCACCAGGATTTTGCGCGCCAGCTTGGCGGCGGCGATTTCCCGCACGGTGTCCATGAGCGCGGCCGGCTTGGGCAGGCTGGTGAGGATGGTCGGCACCGCGGCCGCGACGTCGGCGGCGCTGCGCGCGATCTCAACGCCGGCGCGCGCGGCCGAGCGCCGCGCGGCCGGGCTGATGTCGTAGCCGACCACGCGCCAGCCGGCGGCGGCGAGATTGCGGGCGAACGCGCCGCCCATGATGCCGAGGCCGATGACGCCGACGGTATTCTTGCTCTTCGTACTTGCCGTCTTGGCCGCCATGTAAAATTTCTCCCTCGGAAAAATGCAGCGCACTGCCTTTGCGCGTTTGCCGGGCACTCTCTTAGTGGGTCGAGCACGGGGCTGTCGAGTGGGCTAGGGTTGTATTGCGGCTTTCAAGCCGCGCCGCGATCGCCTATCGTCACCGGTAACAGTGTAGGGAGGCGTTGGATGTATATCGGTGTAGCCGGTCTTGGAGCGATGGGCGGCAACGTCGCCGCGCGGCTGATGGAAGTCGGCCACCAGGTGACGGTCTGGAATCGGTCGCCGGACAAGACCAAGCCGCTGGCGGAGGCCGGTGCCAAGGTCGCCGCCACGCCGGCCGCCGTCGCCGCAGCCTGCGAGGCAGTCATCACCATGCTGACCGACGGCGCGGCGATCGACGCGGTCTACAACGGTCCCGACGGACTGTTGTCCGGCGACGTCAAGGGCAAGCTGTTCATCGAGATGAGCACGGTGGCGCCGAAGGTCGAAACCGACCTCGCCCCCAAGGTGCGGGCCAAGGGCGCAGCGCTGGTGGAGTGCCCGGTCGGCGGCTCGACCGCGCCGGCGCGTAAGGGGCAGTTGCTCGGGCTGATGGGAGCGGAACCGGCGGATGCCGCGCGGGCCAAGCCGATCCTCGACCAACTCTGCCGCAAGGTCGAGCATTGCGGGCCGGTCGGCGCCGGTGCCGCCATGAAGCTCGCGATCAATCTGCCGCTGATGGTCGCCTGGCAGGCCTATGGCGAAGCCTTCGCCATCGCGCGCAAGGTCGGCTGGGAGCCCAAGCGCCTGGTCGATTTGTTCGTCGAGAGCAACGGCGCCAACAAGGCGCTCGGCATGCGTTCCGACATGATCGTCAAAATGCTCGAGGGTAAGGACCCCGGGCCGACCACCTTCTCGATCGCCAACGGCGTGAAGGACCTGCGCACCATGGTGGCGACCGGCGAGGCCAACGGCGCCGACATGTTCGCCACCAAGGCCGCGCTCGCCGGCTTCGAGGACGCCACCAAGCACGGCTTCGGCGGCGGCGACGGCTCGCGCATGACGGTCTATTGGACCGAGCGGAAGAAATAATCACGTAGGGGTATGCAATGAAACTCTTTTCCTTCTGGCGCTCGCTAGCGACGTTCCGCGTGCGCATCGCGCTCAACCTCAAAGGCATCGCGCCCGACGAGGTAATCGATATCAACTTGATGCAGGGCAAGCAGCGCGACGAGGCTTTCGCCAAGGTCAATCCGATGAAGGCGCTGCCGGCGCTGATCCTGGACGACGGCACGGTGCTGTTTGAGTCGCTCGCCATCCTGGAATATCTCGACGAGACGCATCCCAATCCGCCGCTGCTGCCGAAGGAGCCGAAGGAGCGCGCCCGCGTGCGCGGCCTGGCACAGATCATCGCCTGCGACACCCATCCGCTGATCGTGCCGCGCGTGCGCGAATACCTGGCGCACGAGTATAAGATCGACGAACCGGGCGTCATGAAATGGGGCCAGCATTGGCACCTGGAGGCGCTCAAGGCGCTGGAAGCCAATCTCGCCGGCTCGCCGCAGACCGGGCGCTATTGTCAGGGCGACGCCATCACAATCGCCGACATCTGCCTCGCCGGGCAGGCGGCGGGCTCGACCTACTTCAAGGTGGACATAGCGCCGTTCCCGACGGTCAAGCGCATCGCCGATTTGTGCATGCAGAACGACGCTTTCGCGCGCGCCCATCCGATGAAGCAACCCGGCGCACCGGCGGCCTGACCCGGCATGCTCAATACCGCGATCGTCGGCCTCGGCTGGTGGGGCAAGACTCTGGTGAAAGCGGCGCGCGATTTCGGCGCGCCGATCCGCTTCGTGCGCGGCGTCACGCTCGAGCCCGACACCGTCGGCGATTTCGCCGCCGAGCATAAAATCGCCATCGGCACCTCGTTCGAGGAGGTGCTCGCCGACCCTGCCGTGCAGGCCGTTGTGCTAGCGACGCCGCACACCAAGCACCCGGAACAGGTGAAAGCGCTGGCCGCGGCGAAAAAACACATCTACTGCGAAAAGCCGTTCGCGCTGAGCAAAGCAGAAGCCGCCGCCATGCTCGACGCGGTCAAGCGCGCCGGCGTCGTGATCGGTGTCGGTCATCATTTCCGGCTGATGCCGTCGATCCGCATCCTCGACGAACTGATGAAGTCGGGCGCCTTCGGCACCGTCATGCATGTCGAAGGCAATTACAGCCACGACTGGCTGGCCAATCTGCCGGCTGACACCTGGCGCATGGCGGCCGCGGAAAGCCGCGCCGGCGGCATGACCGGCATGGGCATCCACGTGCTCGACTGTTTCCGCGACCTCAACGGCCCGATGAAGCGCATCAGCGCGCTGTCGAAGGCGCGCGCGCTGAAAGTACCGACCGGCGACACCACCGCGGCGCTGATCGAATTCGAGAACGGCTCCACCGGCACGCTCGGCACCACCATCAAGACGCCGTTCCGCTGGCGCATCGCGATCTTCGGCGAGAACTGCTGGGCCGAGAGCGTGAGCGAGACGCGAGCGATCGTGCGCCGCGCCGGCAAGGACGACCCCGAAGTGATCGAGCGGCCAGCAGACAATCATCTCGGCCGCAATCTGGATTATTTCGCCAAGGCGGCGCTGGGGCAGGGCGCGTTTCCGATTTCGCCCGCCGGCATATTGCAGACCGCGGCCGCGCTCGAAGCGGTGTTCAAATCGGTGGACGCCGATGGCGCGTGGATGGAGATGTGAGCATGGCCGAACCGCAAATCAAATTCGAAGACGGCGCCGGCTACGAGAGCATGATGGGCGTCTGGAGCCGCTTCGCCGGCGACGTCTTCCTCGATTGGCTTCATTTGTCGAAGGGATTGCGCTGCATCGACGTTGGCTGCGGCAACGGCGCCTTTACCGAGCTTTTGGTCGAGCGTCTTGCGCCCAGCGGCGTGCAAGGCGTCGATCCGTCGCCCGGCCAACTCGCCTTCGCGCGGCAACGCCACACCGCCAAAGTCGCCGAATTCCGCGAGGGCGACGCCATGGCGCTGCCTTTAGCGGACAAGGCCTTCGATCTCGCCACCATGGCGCTGGTGATTTTTTTCGTGCCCGATCCGGCGAAAGGCGTCGCCGAGATGAAACGCGTGGTGCGCTCCGGCGGCACCGTCGCCGCCTATGCCTGGGATCTTCCCGGCGGCGGCTTTCCCTTGGAGCCGTTGCTCGCCGAAATCCGCGCCATGGGGCACAAGGTGCCGCAGCCGCCGAGCGCAGAAGCCTCGCGCATGGCCGCGCTACACGACCTGTGGACCGGCGCCGGGCTTGTCTCGGTCGAAACGCGCGAGATCGTCGTCGAGCGGACCTATCGCGACTTCGACGAGTTCTGGACGACGAGCTTGGCGTCGCCGACCCTGCGCGTCGCGTTATCGGGGATGTCGCAGGACGAGATCGCGCAGCTCAGCGCGCGCATGCGCGACAAGCTGCCGGCGGATACGGCAGGGCGCATTAACTTCCGCGCGCGCGCCAACGCGGTCAAAGGCCGCGTCCCGTCCTAGGCTTCGGTATGGCGCCGGCGGGCGCCAGGCGGGTTTAGCTCATTGCGCCTTGATGCCGGCCGCCTTGATGATCGGCCACCACTTGTCGATTTCCGCGCGCTGGAACTTGGCCAACGCTTCGGGGCTCTGCTCCTCGGGCGGGAAGATGTCCTGGGAGAGCGCGGTGAGCTTTTTGCGGATGTCGGGGTCGGCCAGCGTCGCCCGCAGCGCGCCGTTGAGCTTGGCGATGACATCTTTGGGCGTGCCCTTCGGCACCCAGAAAGCGTGCCAGAACGTGAAATAGAACCCTGGCAGGCCAGCCTCGTCGGTGGTCGGAATCTCGGGCGCGGTTGCCAGCCGCCGCTTGTCGGTGACGGCGAAGACCTTGACCTTTCCTGCCTTGAGCTGTGCCATCGAGACCGCCGGCGTATTGAGCAGCACGTCGATCTGTCCGGATACGATCGCCTGCGTCGAATCGCCGGCACCACGATAGGGGATCATTTGGATCGGCGAGTTGATAGCCTTCTGGAACAGAATGCCGCTGACATGGCTGGGCGAGCCGATGCCGGAATTGCCTTGGGTCGCCTTGTCCGGATTGGCCTTGATCCAGGCGATCAGTTCCTTGAGGTTGTTGGCAGGCATGGTGGCGCGCGACACAATCAGGAACGGCTGCGTCGCGATCAGCCCGATCGGGTCGAGGTCCTTCAGCAGATCGAATTTGAGATCGTAGATCGCGCCGGTGGCGACATTGGTGCCCCATTGGCCGATCAGCATGGTGTAGCCGTCGGGCGCCGCACGAACGACGCGGTTGACGCCGATCGTGCCACCGGCGCCGGAAGTGTTTTCCACGACGACGGTCTGGTTGAGCTGCTTACGCATCCCTTCCGCCATCAGTCGCCCGATGACGTCGGTGGAACCGCCGACGCTGAGCGGGACCACCAAAGTGATCGGCCGCGACGGATAGTCGTCGGCCGAGGCGGGGGCGATGCAGGCCGCGGCGAGAGCCAGGCCGAGTAGCCATTTCTTCATGAAGGACCTCCTCGATACGTTGTCGTGTTTTTGTTCGACCGCGGCGGACTATTGACGGCGCGGGGCGCGATTACAAGTCGGTCCGTGTAGACGCGAGTGTGGATGGCGGCGTAAATCCTTGCTACAGCGGATTTTGTCCGCGTAAGAACACGTGCATCGGGACGGTATTTTATGCTCCAGGATAAATTCGTGCCGCCTCCCGGCGCCTTCACGCGCAGCGTGCCGGTGCGGTTTTCCCATTGCGATCCCGCCGGCATCGTCTACTTCCCGCATTACTTCGACATCTTCAACGGGTTGATCGAGGATTGGTACGGCGACGAGCTCGGCTATAATTATGCCGAGCTGATCATGGGCAGCCAGTTCGGCTTTCCCTTCGTGCACATCGACTGCGACTTCAAGATCCCGAGCCGGATGGGCGATGTCATCGACCTGACCTTGCTGGTCGAGCGCATCGGCCGCTCCTCGTTGCGCATCGCCATCATTTGTCATCTCGACGGGTTCGAGCGGCTGCGTGCCAGCATGGTCACCGCCATGATGTCGCTCGAGACGCGCAAGCCCGTGCCATTGCCGCAGGCGTTGCGCGACAAGATCGAAGCCTATCAGCGCAAGACGTCGGGCGTCGCCTGACGAACGCGCGCCGCGCTACTTCTCGATCGGAAAGCCGACGATGCTGCCCCATTCGGTCCACGAGCCGTCGTAGATTTTGACGTTGGGCAGGCCGAGAATTTGGCTGAGCGCGAGCCAGGCGATGGTGGCGCGGTGGCTGAGCCGGCAATAGCAGACGATGTCGTCGAATTTTTCCGGCGCAATGCCGGCCGTAGCCAACACGGCACGAATTTGCTCGGGTGATTTGAACGAATCGTCTTCGTTGAGCAGTTCCTTGAAATAGAGATGGACCGCGCCCGGAATGCGTCCGCTTCGCTCGGCGCCGTGATCGACGGCGAAGGAATAGTCGGATACGCGCTCGCCCGAATATTCCTCCGGCGAACGCTGGTCGAGCAACAGCCGGCGCGGCTCTCCCAGATGGTCGCGCACGTTGTCGCGGCCGATCCGCATCGACGCGGCCCCCGCCGGCGTCGGATAGGCAACGGCGGGAAAGCGCGGCACGTCACGCGACAGTGGTCGTCCCTCCAGGATCCATTTCCGGCGCCCGCCGTCGAGCAGCCGCAGGTTGGCGTGTCCGGCCATGGTGAAGGCCCAGAACGCGTAACTGCCGAATTGCACGGGATCGCCGTACAGCACGACGGTCGATTGCGGGCCGATGCCCAAGCCGCCGAACAGCTTGGCCATCGCCGCCGGCGAAATGAAATCGCGGTTCGTTTCGTGCCAGCACGCGGTCTTCCAATAAAACCACATCGCGCCGGGGATGTGGCCTTCGCGATAGGCCTTATCGTCACGGATATTGCAGACCTCGACGATGCGAAGATCGGGGTCGGCGAGATGTTTCTCGAGCCAGGCGGTGGAGACGAGGGGCGGCGCAACCATCGGACGTTTCCCTTACCCAGGCACAGGCATGACACGCATTAAGCGGAAATTTTCCGCTGCTTCGGCCCCGCCATCGTTTCATCCCACACCGCATGAATATGCGCGACTTCCTGCTCGAAGCGCTCGAGAAACAGCCGCGCCTGCGTCGACAGCGTTCGCCGGGTCGGCTGGATCACCACAAACTCGGCGTGCAGCTCCGGCGCTGCGATCGGATTGACGATCAGCTCGCCGCGGCCGATGTCGTTGATCGAGATCACGCTCGGCAGGATCGTCACCCAGTCGGAGCGGGCGACGAATTCGAGCGTGGCGATCATGGCGTCCATCTCCAGCAAGGCCTCGACTTCGACGCCGTGGCTCTGGAAATAGGTTTCCAGGTTGCGCCTTCGGATATTGTCCGGCCCCGGCACCACGAATTTCAGCGGCTTGCATTCGGCCAGCCGCAGCGGCGCGAGCGGCGCGAAGCCGCGCTTGGGACCGGAGATCAGCATCTCCCGGTCACGCACCAGCAGACGCGATTTCAGCCCGATGGTGCCCTCGAAGGCCGGCACCACCGCGAAGTCGAGTTCTTCGTCGAGCGCCATTTCGGTGAGCAGCCCGCTATAGCCCTCGACGATGTGCAGGCGAACCTCCGGGCAGCGCGGCACGAAGTCGTCGAGCACCGGCGCCAGCACGGCGCGCGTGAAAGTTGGCATCAGGCCGATGCGCAATTCGCCGGTGACCTTTCCGGCCAGCGCGTGCGCTTCCTCGGCGGCGTTTTCCAGCACGCCGACCGCCTGCACGCAGCTCTTGTAGTAGCGCAGGCCCGCCGGCGTCGGCGTCACGCGGCCGGCCGCGCGCTCGAACAGCTTGACCCCGAGCTTGCGCTCGACCGCCGCCACATGCTGGGAAATGCCCGATTGCGTGGCGTTTTCACGCTCCGCCGCCCGGGTGAAGGAGCCTTCTTCGCAGACCGCGATGACGGCGCGGACCTGTCGCAGGGGGATATTGCGCATGACCGGTCTCTATTAGAAAATTTAATGGCCGAACGCAAAAGATATTATTTCGGCTTGAGCTGCCAAGTAGCTTAGGATTTCGCAAGTCAGCAACGTAACGGCGCCGTCCGCGCGCCGGTCGGGAGGATTACCATGGGTGCGAATTTCGGCATTGCGGGTATGGATTGGCAGCAGCGGGTCAACTGGGACCGGCTGCGCGAATATCGCATCGAGCGCGCCCGCACGATGATGAAAAAGCACGGGCTCGGCGCCATGCTCTGCATGTACGACGAGAACGTCCGCTACATCACCGCCACGCTGACCCCGGGCTGGTGCCGGCTCAAGCCGGGCCTGCGCTACGCCATGCTCTGCGGCGACGGGCGGCCAATCATTTTCGAGCAAGGCGACATCGGCTTCCAGATCGAGCGCCATGCGCCGTGGATTCCGAAGGAAAACGTGCGCCACTCATTCGCCTGGATCAAAGGCGCCGCCGGCCCGGCCTCGACCCAGCAGGTGAACAAGTTCGCCAATGCCGTCATCCAGGCGATGAAGGACAACGGCGTCGCCGGGCAAAAGCTCGGCTGCGACTTCATCGACATCAACATGATCCAGGTGTTCAAGGAAAAGAACATCAACTGGGTCGACGGCATGACGCCGATGATGGAAGCGCGCGCCGTCAAGAGCCCGGACGAGCAGGAATGCTTCCGCATCGTCGGCGCGATCGGCGACGCCACGCATTGGGAGTGCATGAAGTTCCTGCGCCCCGGCGTGACCGAGAACCAGGTCACCGCGCATCTGATGGAATACCTCTACAACATCCCCGGCATGGAAGACGTCGAGGACGTGATCGTGTCGTCCGGTCCGAACACCTGGCCGAACTGGCGCAACTTCTCCGACCGCATCATCCAGCCCGGCGACATCGTGTTCATGGATTTGGCGGCGCTGACCTGGAACGGCTACAAGTCCTGCTATTACCGCACCTACTGCGTCGGCAAGGAGCCCTCGCAGGAGCAGAAGGACACTTACGATACCGCGCTCAAGTGGCTCTACGACTCGATCGGCGCGGTGAAGGTCGGCGCCACCACGCGCGACATCGCGATGAAGTGGCCATCGGCGCAGGAGACCTGGGGCTACGAGGACGAAGACCAGGCCGCCGCCAATCTGTGGGGCCACGGTCTCGGCCTCGCGCAGTACGACCCGCCGGTGATCTCGCGCATCTGGTCGCTCGACCACCCGATCGATATTCAGGAGGGCATGACCTTCGCGCTCGAAACGCAGCACGGCAAGAAATTCCGCTACGGCGTGCGCATCGAGGAAATGCTGATCGTGAAGAAGAACGAGATCGAGATCGTGTCGAACTTCCCGGTCAAGCAGATCACCGTCGTCGATCCGCTGCCGGGCTACGGCGATCACGTGAAATAGGCTTCGTGTCCCGGGCGCAGCGCAGCACGAAGTGTTGCGCTGCAGACCCGGGACCCCGGTTCTCTTGGAAGAAAGCTGGGTCCCGGATCAGCGGTGCACCGCTAACGCGCTGCACCGCATCCGAGACACGAGTAACACAATGGCCGCACAGTTCATCCTCCCGCTCTCCGACCCCGCCGCCACCGACCCTGAACAGGCCGGGCCGAAGGCGGCCAATCTGGCGGCGCTGACGCAAGCCGGCCTGCCGACGCCCGGCGGCTTCGCGCTTACGGCGGCGGCCTATTATCATCAGCTGCGCGCGATCGGCCTCGCCGACATGCTGGCGCAATACAACGCCGCCGATCTGCCGGCCTCGCGCAAGCTGTCGATCGCGATCCGGCTCGCGCTCTATCAAAAGCCGATCGCGCCGGAAATCCTCGAACCGCTGCTTAAGGCCTGGCGGGCGCAGCGGGCGGACGGCTCGCGCGGCGTGGTGCGATCGTCGGCGCTGATCGAGGACCGCGAGGGCGCCAATTTCGCCGGCCAGTTCGAAAGCTTCCTCGGCCTCACCGACGAAACCGAATTCCTCACCGCTGTGCGCGCCTGCTGGGCGGCGCTGTGGACGTCGCACGCGCGCCGCTACATGGAAAATCACGGCCTGTCGCCGGCCGACACCGCCATGGGCGTGTTGATCCAGCCGCTGATCTCCGCCAAGGCATCCGGCGGCGGTTTGAGCGAAACCGCCGAGGGCCACATGCTGATTTCCGCCACCTGGGGTCTCGGCTCGGCGATCGCGCAAGGCGAGGTGGTGCCCGACCGCATCGTGCTTGCCAAGAACGGCTTCCTGCGCACGGTGGAAGCCGGCCGCAAAAGCCACCGCGACACCTGCGAGCACGGCGAGTCAGCGCCGCAACTGGTGCCCGCCGATCTGGTCAACGAGCCGTGCCTGACGCCCGGCGAAGCCGTTACGCTCGGGCGCCTGCTGCGCAAGTGCGAGCAACTCGCCGGCCAGCCGGTCGAGATCGAATGGGCGATGGACGAGACAGGTTTCAAGCTGCTGCAATCGCGGCCGCTGCATGTCGAGCCGGCCATCGTGCCCGACGAGATCTGGCTGACGCATCCCGGCCTCAACGGCCATCCCGCCGGCATCGGCTGGGGGTCCGGACGTGCGGTGGTGGTGAACTGCGAGTGCGAACTCGAGCGCGTGGCGCCCGGCGACATCCTGGTGACGCGCGTGGCGGGACCCGCGCTCAGCCACATCCTGCCGCGGGTCGCCGGCGTGGTGGCCGAGCTCGGCGGTTCCACCTCGCACATGGCGTCGCTGGCGCGCGAACGCGGCATTCCTATGGTGCTCGGCGTGCTCGACGCCACCCGCAAGATTCCCGACGGCGCACAATGCGCCGTCGACGGCGTTTCCGGCATCGTGCGGTGGCTGCGGTGAGCGCCAAGGTGAAAAATCTGCCGCGCGTCTTCGTCACCCAGCCGATCGCCCAGAGCGCGCTCGACCGGCTGCGCACCATCGCCGACGTCAAGATCAACCCCGACTCGGCCAAGATCATCGCCAAGCCGAAGCTGCTGGCGGTGGTGAAGAAGTGCGACATCCTGTTTTCGCTGCTGCACGACAAAGTCGACCGCGCCGTGCTGCGCGCCAATCCGAAATTGCGCGCCGTCACCTCGATGTCGATCACGCCCGACAATATCGACCTGGCGGAAGCGACCAAGCGCGGCATTGCGGTCACCGTGGTGCCGCCGATCGTGGCGGAATCGGTCGCCGACCTGCATATCGGGCTGATGATCGCGGTGGCGCGGCGGATGATCGAAGGCGACCGCTCGGTGCGCGCCAGCCGTTTCCCCGGCTCGCAGTCGAACCATTTCGCCGGCGGCTTCGTGCACGGCAAGACCCTCGGCCTGGTCGCGGTCGGCCGCATCGGCCAGGCGACCGCGCGCCGCGCCCGCGGATTCGGCATGCGGATCGTCTATTGGGGGCCGCGCCGCAAACCGGAAATCGAACGCGAATTGCAAATGGAATACCTGCCGCTCGATCAATTGCTGGCGGAGGCCGACTTCGTCTCGCTGCATCAGCCGCTCAACGCCGAAACGCGGCACATGATCTCGGATCGGGAATTCGCCTTGATGAAGCCGAGCGCCTTCATCATCAACACCGCGCGCGGCGCCGTCATCGATGAAGCGGCGCTGGTGCGTGCGCTGAAGAAGAAGCAGATCGCCGGCGCCGGCCTCGATGTGTTCGAGAACGAACCCAAAGTTCCGCCGGCTCTGCTGAAGATGAAGAACGTGGTGCTCACGCCGCATCTCGGCAGCGCGGTGATGGAAGTGCGCGACATCATGGCGAATACCGTGGTCGACAATATTCAGGCATTGATCGACGGCCGCATGCCGCCCAATATCGTCAATCCGCAAGTTTTGCCGCAGGCGCCGAAACCGGCCTGACGGTGAGCGACAGTAAAACCGGGAGAAGTGCGATGGCGGAATTGCCCAAGCTCGACGTGGTGATCGCTAACAATTTCGGCCATCTGCCGATGTTCATCGGGGCCGAGAAGGGCTTCTTCAAGGAGCACGGCGTCGACGCCAGCTTCCGGGTGGTGGATACCGGCACCGACATGGTCAACGCGCTGCACAATGGCGAAGCGCAGGTCGGCGACATGAGCACGACCACCTACTTGAAGGCGGTGCACGCCGGCAATCCGTTCCAGGTCATCGGCCTGATCATGAACGACGCCACCAACGATCGCTGCGATACGCCGCTCGCGATCGTCACCAAGAAGGGCAGGGGCGTCAATGTCGGCAAAATAAGCGACCTGGTCGGCAAGAAAGTAGGCCTCGCGAAGGGGCAGACTTCGGATGAATTTTTCAAGATGGTGGTGCGCCGCGCCGGCGTGAAGTATGCGGACGTCACCATCGAGAACATCTGGTCGCAGTTCGGCCTGGCGCCGGCGCTGAAGGAAGGCAAGGTCGACGCCATCGTGACCTGGGAGCCCTACGTGACGCAGGCGCTCACCCAAGTGCCGGATTCGTTCGAAGTGATCCGCGGCGGCCAGCACATGTCCTACGTGATGGTCGCGGTGGCGCACGGACCAACGGTCGAGGCGAAACCGGGCGTGATCAAGAGCATCGCCGCAGGCCTCGCGCAGTCGTCGTATTTCTCGCGCAAGAATCCCGACGAGGCGGTCGAGATCTTCGCCAAATGGGTGCCCGGCACCGACGTCGCGATCGGCAAGAAGGCAATCAAGCACATCCATTTCGATCCGCGCATGTCGCCGAAGGTGCTGCAGGCCTTCGAGAATGCCGAGGACGAGGTGCTGATCAACACGCTGCCCGGCGCGCCGCAGCTCGACGTGCCGAAACTGTTCCGGCCGGAGTTCATGCAGCAGGTCGAGCAAGAGCACCCGGAATATTTCGCGGATCTGCCGAAGCTGACGTAAAAAATTTGTCATGGCCGGGCTTGTCCCGGCCATCTCGCTTAGGAGTGCAAAGCTCTGTCTTCCTAAGCGGGATCACCGGGTCACGGCACTTCGCGCCGGCCCGGTGATGACAAGTTATTTATCCCGCGCCCAGGTCACGATGACCCGCACCACCTTGTCGTTGACGTTGGGGTGCGGCATCGGCGGGCTTTCGATGTGCAGGATGTCGTCGCCGTCGAAGCGCAGGAAGCGCACCTGTTCGCCGCCGACCCAAGCCTCGTTCCACGCGACTTCCACTTTGGTGATGACTTTGTCGCCTTCGATACGATAGCGCCCGCTATAGGCGATCATGCTGCGCAACGCCTTGGCGCGGTCCTCATCGGTTTTCGGCACCGGCCTGCCGTCCGCGGTGACCAGCGCAAGCCAGCGTCCTTCCGGCGTCGCGATCTGGTAGCCCCGCGGATGCTCGCCCAGCACCGGCGTGCGCTCTTTCGTCTGGGCGTCTTCGTAGACCACCGAAACCAGCTTCCAGGTACCGGCGATGCGGTCTTTTTCGGCGGCCTGCGCCGGCAGGCCCACGAACAGCAAGGCGGCGAACACGAAGGCGCGCATCGATCCCTCCCGGAAGGTTTCAGCGAATAAACTCTATTCCGCGGTCCAGCCGCCGTCGATCACCAGCGAGGTGCCGGTCATCAGCGCCGAGGCGTCACTGGCCAGGAACACGATGGCGCCGGTCAGGTCTTCGAGCTGGCCGAGGCGGCCGAGCTTGATGCGGGCAAGCGTGTCCTTGCGGAAGGCTTCGTTCTGGAAGAACGGCCGCGTCATCGGCGTCTCGATGAAGGTCGGCGCCAGCGTGTTGACGCGGACCTTGTGCGGCGCGAGTTCGATCGCCATCGCCTTGGTGAAGCCCTCCATCGCGTGTTTGGTGGCGCAATAGACCGTGCGCGTCGGGCCGCCGACATGACCCATCTGCGACGACATGTTGATGATCGAGCCGGGCTTCTTGGCCGCGACCAGTGCGCGTGCCACCGCCTGCGCGACGAAATAGGCGGCGCGCACGTTGAGCTCGAACACGAAGTCGAAATCCTCGGCCGTCACGTCGACGAAAGGCGCCGGTCTGTTGGTGCCGGCGTTGTTCACGAGGATGTCGAACGGCGGCTGCGCGGCGATCGCGGTCTTCATCGCCGCCACGTCGCGCACGTCGAGGGTGAGCGGCGAAGCTTGCTGGCCGCGGGCGCGGATGGCTTGCGCCGCTTCCTCGATCTCGTTCGCGGTGCGTGCCGCGAGCGTCACATCGGCGCCGGCATCGGCCAGCGCGGAGGCAGCGGCCAAGCCCAGCCCACGGCCGGCGCCGGTCACCAGCGCGCGCTTGCCGTCGAGGCGGAAGGAGGGTGTGGGGGTGAGGTCGACCATCTTGGCTTTACGCGAACTTACTCTTCTTACCCTCCCCTGGAGGGGGAGGGTCGGCGGCGAAGCCGCCGGGGTGGGGTGAATTGGCGAGGGTATAAGTTCACCCCCCACCCGCCACGCTTCGCGCGGCGACCTCCCCCCTCCAGGGGGAGGTGAAGAGAGATTACTCCGCCGCCTGCGCGTAGGGCACGTTGCGGCCGCCATAGCGGCGTACGCGGATATTGGCCTGCTCGGCGTGGGCGGTGAAGCCTTCCAGGATGCACAGCCGCGAGCAGATTTCGCCGATCTTGGCGCTGGCTTCGTCGGTCAGCACCTTCTGATAGGTGCAGGTCTTGAGGAACTTGCCGACCCACAGCCCGCCGGTGAAGCGCGCGTTCTTCTTGGTCGGCAGCGTGTGGTTGGTGCCGATCACCTTGTCGCCATAGGCGACATTGGTGCGGGGACCTAAAAACAGCGCGCCGTAGTTTCTCATGTTGTTGAGGAAGTAGTCGGGGTCGCGCGTCATTACCTGCACGTGCTCGGAGGCGACGCGGTCGGCCTCGGCGACCATCTCGTCGACGCTGTCGCAGACGATTACCTCGCCGTAATCTTTCCAGGCTTGGCCCGCGAGATCGGCGCTCGGCAGGATTTTCAGCAGCCGCTCGATCTCGGCCATGGTGTCGCGCGCAAGCTTCTCGGAATTGGTGATCAGCACGGCGGGGGAGGTGGGGCCGTGCTCGGCCTGGCCCAATAAATCCGTGGCGCAGATTTCGCCGTCGACGCTGTCGTCGGCGATAACTAGCGTCTCGGTCGGCCCGGCCAGCAAATCGATGCCGACGCGGCCGAACAACTGGCGCTTGGCCTCCGCTACATAGGCATTGCCGGGGCCGACAATCATGTCCACGGCTTGGATGGACTCGGTGCCGAGCGCCATGGCGGCGACCGCCTGCACGCCGCCCAGCACATAAATGTCGTCGGCGCCACCGAAATGCATGGCGGCGACGATCGCCGGGTGTGGGCCGCCTTTGAACGGCGGCGCGCAGGCGATGATGCGCTTCACGCCGGCGACCTTGGCGGTGACGATCGACATATGCGCGGAAGCGACCATCGGATAGCGCCCGCCCGGCACGTAGCAGCCGATCGAGTTCACCGCGATGTGGCGATGGCCGAGCACGACGCCGGGCAGCGTCTCAACTTCGAGATCGTGCATGCTGTCGCGCTGCTTCTGCGCGAAGTTGCGCACCTGCGCCTGGGCGAACTTGATGTCTTCGAGGTCGCGCTTGCGCACCTGCGATATGGCGCGTTCGACTTCGGCCGGCGCTAGCTTGAAATCCGCCGGTTCCCAGTTGTCGAATTTCTTTGACAGCTCTCGGATCGCCGTATTGCCGCGCTTCTTCACGTCGTCGAGGATGCTTTCGACGGTCTGGCGCACTTTGGCATCGGCGGCTTCAATCGCGCCCGCGTCCATTCCGCGCTTGAGCCAACGGGGCATGGGAGGTCTCCTTTTCTTTTTTACCCTCCCCTGGAGGGGGAGGGTCGGCGGCGCAGCCGCCGGAGTGGGGTGAGCGTCGTGCGCCCATCCTCACCCCCACCCGCCACGCTACGCGTGGCGACCTCCCCCCTCCAGGGGGAGGTGAAGAAAAATCATTTAATCGCCTGCGGATTGATCGGCGAACCGGTGCCGCCGGTGATGATCAGCGGCGGTCCGCAGAAGAAGAATTCGTAGACGCCGTCCTCGGCGCAGTCCTCGGCCAGCTCCTTGAGATAGAAAATCTCGCCCATGCACAGGCCCATGGCCGGGATCACCACCCAGTGCCAGGGCTGATTGGCCTCGGTGGTCTCGTTCGGCCGCACTTCGACGCCCCAGGTGTCGGTGCAGATGGCGGCGAGCTGCTTGTCCTGGCACCAGTAGCAGTTCTCGAACTTGACGCCGGGGGCGTCGCCGCCGGCATAGCCGCCCCATTCGCCTTCCTTCAGGCAGCGCTCCATCTGCCCGGTGCGCACGATGACGAAATCGCCGCGCCCGATCGAGACGTTCTGATCCTTGGCGCACTTGTCGAGCTCGTCGTTGCCGATGCTCTCGCCGTCCTTGAGCCAATCGACGCCGCGGAAACGCGCGATGTCGAGCAGCACGCCGCGCCCGACCATCTTGCTCTTGGAATTCTCGATGCCGAGCACGGACAGACCGCGCGAGTCGATCAGCTTGGCGTCGTGACCGTTGTAGGCCTTGTTCTCGTAGAAGATGTGGCCGAGCGCGTCCCAATGGGTGGCGCCCTGCACGCACAGCATGAGCGTGTCGTCGGCGTAGCGGATATTGTTCCAGTCCTGCTGGCCGGCGATGGCGTCGGTGCCGGTGGCGAGCATCTGGTGGATCGGATTGAAGCGGCCACCGAACAGGCCGGTCTGCGGCCCGGTGCGATCGAGCGGGATGCCGAGCGCGAACACCTTGCCGGTGCGGATCAGGCTCGCGGCCTTGGTGATGTCCTCGGGCGTGACGTGGTTGAGTGTGCCAATCATGTCGTCTTTGCCCCAGCGGCCCCAATTGCTGAGCTTCTTGGAGGCCTCGGCGATCGCCTCTTTACCGACCTTGATGTTCATGGAGTTCATCCCATTTTTGTCGTTTTTACAGGCCGCAACTGTGATGAAAGGCCGGCCATTATGTTTGCAATAATGCGCCGGGTTGCGGTGTTTCATCAAGCAGGAAACGGGAGGCCGGCTTTGACAGGGCCCGCGCCGCTTGCGCATGATCCGGCCAACAAACCGGTCGTTAGTGCCGGTCGACAAACGAGGGAGGATTTTCATGAAGCGAAAACTGATCGCGGCCGTGGCCGCTGCATTTGTGACGGCGCTCGTGCTGCCCACCCACGCCGCCAACATCATCGACGAGTGGGCGAGCGTAAAAGTTCCACCGGCTCCCACCCTCAAACCGGTGACGGTCGATACCAAGACGGACGCCCTGCTTGTCATCGACATGGCGAAGCAAACCTGCAATGCGCAGGCGCGGCCGCGCTGCGTCGAGACCATCCCCGCGATTCAGAAACTTCTCAACGATGCGCGGGCGAAGGGCATGACGGTGATCTATTCGCTCGGGCCCACCGGAAACGATTTCGTGGAGGCGCTTGCGCCGAAAAACGGCGAGCCAATCGTGAAATCCGGGGCCGACAAGTTCGTCAACACGGAACTTGAGAAGATGCTGAAGGATAAGGGCATCACAAGCGTGATCGTGGTGGGAACGTGGGCGAATGGCGGAGTGCTGCATACCGCCAGCCAGGCCGCGCTGCGAGGATTTAAGGTCGTCGTCCCAGTGGACGGCATGTCTTCTCAAAACGCCAATACGCTTTATTCGGAGCAATACACGGCGTGGCATCTAGCTAACGGGCCCGGCCTATCCGCCAAAGTGACGCTGACGAAGACTGACATGATAAAATTCTGAGCCATCGCCTCGAAGAAGAATACCTCAGTCAATACTAAGGAAGGAAAACATGAAACGCGGGTTAGCAACCGTTGCCACCATCATTGCGACGGCGACAGTTCTGTCGAGTGCCGTTGGCTCGTCTGCGCGCGCCGGCAACATCATCGAGGAATGGGGAAACGTGAAGGCGCCGGCTGCGCCGGAACTCAAGGCGGTGACGCTCGATCCGAAGACCACGGCGCTGCTGATGCTGGATTTCGTGCCGTACGATCCGTATTGCGGCGGCGGCAAGCCACGATGTCCGGCCACGGTGCTGGCGATGAAGCAGCTTTTAGCCGAAGTGCGTTCGAAAGGCGCCACCGTCGTCTATAGCGTCGTCAGAAAATATGAACCGTCCGATATCATTAAGGACTTGGCTCCGGCCGCCAACGATCCGAGGGTCAAGGGCAGGTCGGACAAATTTCTCAACACCGACTTGGAAAAAATTCTCAAGGACAAGGGCATTCAAACGGTCATCGTCACCGGCAACTCGGCCAACGGCGCCGTACTTTACACCGCCACTGGCGCGGCGCTGCGGGGTCTTAAGGTGATCGTTCCAGTTAACGGCCTGTCGGCTAACGACCTCTACGAAGAGCAGCTCACCGTGTGGCAGTTGGCTCATGGGCCGGGGTTCGGCCAGCTAGTGACGATAACCAAAAGCGATATGATTAAATTCTGAACGCGTTCACACCTTGCCCAGCGCCCGCAATATCTTGCCGGGCGTGAACGGCATGTCGGTGAGCGGCGCCGCGTGGAGCGGGCGCAGTGCGTCGTTGATGGCATTCATCACGCAGGCCGGCGCGCCCGCGGTGCCGGCTTCGCCGGCGCCTTTGGCGCCGAGCTCGCTGTCGGCGGTGGGCGAGACCACGTGGCCGCAGTCGATGTCGGGCATTTCCGCCGCCATCGGCACCAGATAGTCGGCCATGTTGCCGTTGAGCATCTGCCCGCGCTCGTCATAGAGGCACTGCTCGAACAGCGCGGCGCCGATGCCCTGCACCACGCCGCCGCGGATCTGCTCGTCCACCAGCTGCGGGTTGATGATGGTGCCGCAGTCCTCCACGCACCAATGCTTCAGCAGCTTGACGAAGCCGGTGTCGGTATCGACCTCGAGATAACTGGCCTGGATGCCGTTGGTGAAGGCGAACGGCCAGGCGCGCGGCACGTAATGGCGCGTCGCCATCAGTTCGGCCTGGAAGCCGGGCGGCAGCGTGTCGGGGCGGAAATAGGCGACGCGCGCCAGTTCGTCGAGCGGCAGGCGCTCGGTGCCGTTCGCCTTGTCGACGACGACGCCGTTGCGGATGTCGAGTTCTTCCGGCTTGGCCTGCAGCATCGCCCCCGCCACCGCCAGCACGTTGCCGCGCAAGGCCTTGCCGGCCTGCCAGGCCGCTTCGCCGCCGATGCCGGCCGCGCGCGAGGCCCAGGTGCCGCCGCCATAGGGCGTGTTGTCGGTGTCGCCGGTGACCACGCGCACCTTGTCGATTGAGACGCCGAACGCGGTGGCGACGCATTGCGCGATCACCGACTCGGCGCCCTGGCCCTGCTCAGTGACGCCGGTCGCCACGCTGATATTGCCTTGCGCGTCTAGCTTCACGGTGGCGCCGTCTTGCGAACTGATGCGCGCGCCGCCGACGCCGTAGAAGGCGGCGGACGGATTGGTCACCTCGATGAACGACGCAAAGCCGATGCCGCGGTAGATGCCTTGCGAGCGCAGCCTCGATTGCTCGGCGCGCAAGCCGGCGTAATTCATCAGCGCGTCGAGATGTGCGAGCGACTCGTGGTGCGACAGTTTCTCGAATTTAAGGCCGGCCGCCGACGCGCACGGATAGCCGTCGTCTGGAAACAGGTTGCGCCGGCGGATTTCCAACGGGTCCATGCCGATCTTCGCCGCGGCCTGCTCGACCAGCCCTTCGGTCACCGCCACCGCCAGCGGATGGCCGACCGCGCGGTACTGGCACATGACGTTCTTATTGGTGAACACCACGCGCGCCTGCGCGCGGTAGTTCGGGCAGGTGTAGGGCCCGCCGACCAGATTGACCACCTGGTTGGCCTCGATGCCGCTGGTGCGCGGATAGACCGAGTAGGGGCCGATGCCGGTCAAGTCGTCGATCTCGAAGGCGGTGATGGTGCCGTCGCTCTTGACGCCGATCTTGGCCTTGACGCGGTGGTCGCGGGCGTGAATGTCGGTGACGAAACTCTCGATGCGGTCGGCGACGAATTTCACCGGACGCTTGAGCAGCTTCGACAGCGCGACGGTCGCCATCTCATCGGCATAAGTATGCACCTTGATGCCGAACGAGCCACCGACGTCCTTGGTCAGCACGCGCACCTGTTGCTCGGCGAGGCCAAGATGCTTGGCGAACAGGTTCTGCATCATGTGCGGCGCCTGCGTGCCGTGATAGACGATCATGCGCTGTTCGCCGGCGTTCCAGTCGGCCACCACCGCGCGCGGTTCCGTGGTCACGCCGGTTTGGCGGCCGAACAGGAACGTGGTCTCGACCACCGCGTCGGCTTCGGCGAAAGCCTTGTCGACCGTTCCGACATCGAGCTTGCGCTCGAAGCAGAGATTGTCGCCGAGCGATGCGTGGATCACCGGCGTCTTGGCGTTGAGCGCGGTTTCCGGATCGGTGACGGCGGGCAGCGGGTCGTAGCTCACCTCGACCAGCTCGCAGGCGTCCTCGGCCTCGGCGCGGGTGCGCGCCACCACGGCGGCGACCGCCTCGCCCTGCCAGCAGGCGACGTCGACCGCGATGGGCGATTGCGCCGCCGATTTCAAGCCCTTGAGATGCGTGAGCACGCCGATCCAGGGCGTCATCACCTCGGCGAGTTCGGCGCCGGTGACGACGGCGATCACGCCGGGCGACTTTTTCGCGGCGTCGGCGGCGATGCCGGCGATGCGCGCGTGGGCGTGCGGCGAGCGCACGAAGGCGACGTGGGCCATTCGCGGCAACGTAACGTCGCTGACATAGAGCCCGCGCCCTTGCGTCAGCCGCGCCAGATTGGGCCGCGGCACCGAGCGGCCGATATAGGAGTTCGGCCGGTCGAGCGCGGTGAGGATGGGCGGGGAGTCGTCGGTGATTTTCATGGCTTGGCTCCGGCGCGCGCTTGCGCCACCGCTTCCACCGCGTCGACGATGGCGTGATAGCCGGTGCAGCGGCAGTAATTGCCGGAGAGGTGCTCGCGGATTTCGTCGCGGCTCGGCACGCCGCCGCCTTTGAGCAGATCCTGCGCCGCCGCGATCATGCCGGGCGTGCAATAGCCGCATTGCAGCGCGTTGCGCTGCTCGAAAGCGGCTTGCAGATCGGCGATCTCGCCCGAGTCCGATAGCCCCTCGATGGTCTCGACCTTAGCGCCGTCGCATTGCACCGCCAACATCAGGCAGCCGCGCACGATCTCGCCGTTCACCCGCACGGTGCAGGCGCCGCAGACGCCGTGCTCGCAGCCGACATGGCTGCCGGTCAGCGCCAGATCCTCCCGCAGGAAATCGACCAAGGTCTTGCGGGCTTCGACCCGCTCGTGGACGCGCTCGCCGTTGACGGTCAGCGAAATGTCGAGGGCGTGCTCGCTCATGCCCGCTCCTCCATCAATTGATTGGCGACGCGCCGCAGCAGCACGCCGGCGAGATGCGTTTTCACCTTGGCCGTGGCCTGCACGTCGTCCTGCGGCACCAGATCGAGCGCGGCGACGGCGGCGTCCACGTCGCCGCCGGCCAGCGCGGCTTCGGCCCGGCGCGCCCGCACCGGCGTGGCGCCGACGCCGAAATACGCCAACCGCACGTCGCTCAGCCTTTTGCCGTCGGCGCGCGCACAGGCCGCGAGGCCGACGATGGCGTAGTCGCCGTGCCGGCGCGCCAGCTCGGCGAAGCCGACGCGGGTGTCTTTGGTGGCGGCCGGGAATCGGATGGCGGTGAGCACATCCTGCGATCCGAGCGCGGTCTCGAACAGGCCCTGGAAGAAATCCTGCGCCCGGATGGTGCGCTTGCCGCTTGGGCCGGTCGCTTCCACTTCGCCTTCGAGCGCCAGCAGGCAGGCCGGCAATTCGGCGGCCGGATCGGCGAAGGCGATGGAGCCGCCGAGCGTGCCGCGATTGCGGATGGCGGCGTGGCCGATATGCGGCAAAGCGCGCGCGATCAGCGGCGCGTATTTGACGATCAGCTCGGAGCGCTCGGCTTGCGCATCGCGGACCAGGGCGCCGATCTCGATCTTGCCGTTTTTATGGACCGTGCCGCCGAGCCCGCTGACGCCGTTGATGTCGATCAGCAGCGCCGGCGACGACAGGCGCATGTTGAGGGTCGCAATCAGGCTCTGGCCGCCGGCGAGCAGGCGGGCGTCTTTCTCGCCGAGCAGCGCGACGGCCTCTTCGGTCGTGCGTGCGCGTCTATAGGCGAATGGCGCCGGCTTCAAGCTGTCGTCCTCCCGATTATTTTTTCTCATTGTGACTGGGAACGCGGGCAGGTCAATGTATAAAGCCTGCACAAAACAGGGGAGGCGCCAATGGCAAAAGAATTCGAGGGCAAAGTCGTAGTGGTCAGCGGGGGCAGCCGCGGCATCGGCCGGGCCATAGCCGTGGCCTTCACGCGCGAGGGCGCGCAAACCGTCCTGGCGGCTTCCAATGCCGCCAATCTCGAAGCCGCCGCCAAAGCGGTTGCCGCCGCCGGGCCGGCGCCGATGACGGTTGCCGGCGATCTGCGCACGCTCGCCGGCTGCGAGCAGCTCTTCGCCCGGGTCAGCGAGCGTTTCCAGCGCTGCGACGTGCTGGTCAACAATGCCGGCGCCACCAAAGGCGGCAAGTTCTTCGAGCAGCCGGACGAGCTGTGGAGCGACGGCTTCGCGCTGAAATTCCACGCCGCGGTACGGCTGACGCGGCTGTTCTGGACGCTGCTCAAAGCAGCCCACGGCAATATCGTCAACGTGGTCGGCGGCGCCGCGCGCACGCCGGGCCCGGAATTCCTAATCGGCGGGGCGGTGAACGCGGCCTTCGCCAATTTCGCCAAAGGCCTCACCGCGCTCGGCAACCGCGACGACGTCAATATCAACGTCGTTCATCCCGGTGTGACGCAGACCGAGCGTTACGAGCAACTGACGCAGCAATTCGCCAAGGCGCAGGGCAAAACGGTCGATGAGGTGCGCGCCGAGGCGCTGGCGAAGAGCGGCTTGCGCCGCGTCGGGCAGCCCGAGGACGTCGCCGCGCTGACGGTGTTTCTGGCGAGCGCCACGGCGCGCCACATCCAGGGCACCGCCATTGCCATCGATGGCGGCGGCACGCCTGGATATTATTAGGCGACGATTGTGCGCACGATATCGATCGCGCGCCGCAGCAGCGTCATCGAAGCCTCCAGGGTCCGGAAGGCGGCGTGCGCGCTCAGCGTCACGTTCGGCAGTTTCGCCAACGGATGATCGGGCTTCAGCGGCTCGGCGTGGTACACGTCGAGTCCGGCATGGCGGATGCGGCCGCTCGTCAGCGCGGCGATCAGCGCCGCTTCCTCCACCAGCGCGCCGCGCGCCGTGTTGACCAGGATGGCGCCCGGCTTCATGCGCACGATGCGCGCCGCGTCCAGAAAGCCGCGGGTCTCGTCGCCGAGCGTGAGATTCATCGACACCACGTCGCTGCGCTCAAGCAGCGTGTCGATGTCGACCAGCGGCACGCTCAAGTCGGCGTGATGCGTGCGATTCCAACCGATCACTTCCATGCCCATGCCTTTGCCGATACGCGCCACTTCGCGGCCGATGCCGCCGAGCCCGATCACGCCCAGCGTCTTGCCGAGCAACTGCACGCCTTCGTGCGGCGTCCAGGTGCCGGCGCGCACCTCGCGGTCCATGCGCGCGATGTCGCGCGCGGCGGCGACCATCAACGCGATGGAATGTTCGGCCACAGCGGTGTCGCCGTAGCCCTTGATGATGTGCACCTTGATACCGCGCGTTTCCAGTTCGCCGACGTTCATGTAGCTCGCTGGTCCGGTGCCGAGGAACACGATGTGCCTGAGCTCTGGACACTGCGCCACCAGCGGTGTCGGCATGTAAGAATGGTCGTCGATGGCGATGGCATAACCGCGGATCACGCTCGGCAACTCGTCGCGCGCGAATACCTCCCGGTTGACGTCGATCTTCGGATCATCCGGGCGAATCACGCGCGCCCACGCCGGCGCCAGCTGGTCGTTGCAGTCGAGAAAGATGGATTTCATGAGGCCCCGGCGTTGACGGCCACGTGCGCAGCGAATACATGCTGCGGGCGCCGGTCATCCCGCAGCATAACAATGAACCCGCGACGGTTCCAATGCCGCCCGAAAAAGGGGCGCAGCCGACTGGAATGTTCGATGAAACTTGCAAGCTACAAAGCAAGGGGACGGGATAGCTTCGGCGCGGTCGTGGGCGAGGGTGCGGGCGAGGGCGTGGTCGACCTCAAGACGCGGCTCGCCCCGCAATTTACCAGCGTGCTTGACCTGCTGCGCGAGGGCGGACTCGATTTCGCGCGCGAGGTCGTGCACGGGGTGCGCCCCGATTTCCCGCTCCGCGACATCGAATTCCTGCCGCCGGTGCTGGCGCCCGAGAAAATTCTCTGCGTCGGCATCAACTACGCCGACCGCAATGCCGACTATGGCGAGACCGAAGCGCCGAAATATCCGAGCCTGTTTTACCGCGCTCGCGGCTCGCTGGCCGGGCATTTGGCCGACATCGTGCTGCCGAAGGAATCCGAGCAGCTCGATTACGAAGGCGAGATCGCGCTGGTGATCGGACGCGCCGGCCGCCGCATCGCGGCCGAGCACGCCATGGAGCACGTCGCCGGCGTGACGCTGTGCAACGAGGGCACCATTCGCGACTGGATGCGGCACGGCAAGTTCAATGTGACGCAAGGCAAGAATTGGGACGCCAGCGGCAGCATCGGGCCCTGGCTGGTGACCGCCGACGAGATCGATTTTTCCAGGCCGCTGCACATCACGACGACGGTCAATGGCGAGATCGCGCAGGACGATACCACCGGCAATATGATGAAATCCTTTGCCGAGTTGATCGCCTATGTCAGCACTTTCATGACGCTCAAGCCCGGCGACATCATGGTCACTGGCACGCCGGTGAAGCTCGGTTCGCTCCGCCAGCAGCCGGTGTGGCTCAAGCCGGGCGATGTGGTGGAAGTCAAGTCGCCGCAGATTGGCGTGTTGCGAAACAGCGTGGTGGCGGAAGCATGAGCGAAGAACGCAAAGCGGTCTGCATCATCGCCTGGCCGGCGTCGCATTCCCGCTCGCCGCTGATCCACAATTACTGGATCAAGCAGCACAAGCTCAACGCGGAGTACCGGCGCGAGGCGGTGCCGCCGGATCAAATCAAGGAATTCGTTACGCATCTGCGCGAGCACGGCTATATTGGCGGCAATGTCACCGTGCCGCACAAGGAGACCGTGCTGGCGCTTTCGGAACCGGACGAGCGCGCCAAGGCGGTCGGGGCGGCCAATTGCTTGTGGTACGAGGGCGACAAGCTGCGCTCGACCAATACCGACGTGGAAGGCTTCCTCGCCAATCTGGACACGACCACCCCGGGCTGGGACCGCGGTCTGGAGACCGCCGTGGTGCTGGGCGCCGGCGGCGGCGCGCGCGCCGTTATTTTCGCGCTGATCCAGCGCAATGTCGGGCGCATTTACGTCATCAACCGCACGCTCGAGCGCGCGCAAGCCCTGCAAAAGAAATTCGGCGCGCGCGTACACGCCGCCGGCTGGGACGAAACCACCGGGCTGTTGGGCGGCGCCGGTCTGCTGGTCAACACCACGACCTTGGGCATGGTTGGGCAGCCGCCGCTGGAGATCAATCTGCGCTGTCCGGCCTCGCTGGTGGTGGCGGACCTGGTCTATGCGCCGCTGGTCACGCCGTTATTGGCGATGGCGCGCGAGCGGGGCTTACGCACCGCCGACGGGCTCGGCATGCTGCTGCATCAAGCGGTGCGCGGCTTCGAACGCTGGTTCGGCGTCAAGCCCGAAGTGACGCCCGAACTACGCGCGCTGGTGGAGGCCGATCTGGGCGTGAGGCCGCCCGCTGCCGCCGCGCCGGCGCAGGAAAGCCCCAAACCGCAGGCCAAACGCGCGCGACGGAATAAGAAGCGCGGCGAAGGGTTCTCCTCCTGAGGGCAACGCGCAACGACGCCCGGCTAGTTGGGAGGACATTATGGCGATCATGACAATGGCGCGGCGCGCGCTCGGCGCCGCTGCGATCTTGACGCTCGCGGCCAACGCCGCCATCGCGCAGCAACCGGGCCGCATCCGGGGCCAGATCGAGAAGGCCGACAGCGGCGTGATGGTGCTCAAGACCCGCGAGGGCGCCATGCTCAACGTGAAAGTCGACGACAAATCGCGCGTGACTGCGCTGGTTAAGGTCACGCTCGCCGACATTAAGCCGGACACCTTTATCGGCATCGCCGGCATTCCGCGGCCGGACGGCAGCATCGAAGCATTCTCCATCCATATTCCACCCCCGGCGGTCCGCGGACAGGGCGAGGGCGCGCGGCCCTGGGATGCCCGGCCGGGTAGCAGCATGACCAACGCTTATTTTAAATCGGCGGTCGCGTCTTCCGACGGCGACGTGCTGACGGTGAAGAACAAGGACGGCGAGAAGAAAGTGATCGTCACCAGCGCGACGGCGATTGCCGCGGCGGCGCCGGCGGATAAAGCCGAGCTCAAGCCCGGCGCACAGATTATCATCTTCGGTCAGGAGATGCTGCCGGACGGCACGATTCTGATTAAGAGCATGTATGTCGGCCGCGGACTGACGCCGGCGATGTGAGGAAAAAAGCATGTTAACAAGACTTACGTTCGCCGCGGCGGCGCTCGCGCTCGCCGCCGGCGGCGCATACGCCCAGCAACCGCCGTCGCTGCGCGTATTCGGCACGGTCGAAAGCTTCGACGGCCATGTGCTGGCGATCCAGTCGGCCAAGCTCGGCGAGGTGAAGGTCAATCTCACCGACAATGCCGCGGTGTTCGGCGTCAGCAAGGCGGCGATCGACGACATCAAGCCGGGCGCCTTCATCGGCGTCGGCGCCATGCCGCAGCCGGACGGCAGCCAGCGCGCCATCCAGGTGACGGTGTTCGCCGAGGTGCAGCGCGGGCTGGGCGAAGGTCACCGGCCGTGGGATGCGCGGCCGAACAGCACCATGACCAACGGCGCCGTCGATAAGACGGTGGCAAGCGTCGATGGCCAGGTGTTGATCGTCAAATACAAGGGCGGCGAGCAGAAGGTCGTGGTGCCGCCCGACGCCAAGATCCTCGCTTATGCGGTCGGCGACAAAAGCGAGCTCAAACCGGGCGCCCATGTCGCCGTGCTCCGCGCGCAGAAGAAGCCAGACGGCACGCTGGAAGCCAACCGCGTCAATGTCGGGCGCGGCGAGGTGGTGCCGCAGTAAATCCGTCACCCTGAGGTGCGAGCGTGCGCAGCACGCGAGCCTCGAAGGGTGAGGCCCGGGCCGTTCATCCTTCGAGGCTCGCGCTTTGCGCTCGCACCTCAGGATTACGGATCACTGACAGTGCTTTCCCTCGAATTAATTATGCTTTGTTTCACGCGGTACCCGCTCGTCGCGTCGGCGCGTGCGCCGAGCCGGGTGCGGTGACGTCAAGATCGCCGATCAGTTCCGGCATTTCGCGCATCAGGCGCAGCAGCCGGTTGCGGCCGCCCAGCGCATGCGCCTCGCGCTGGTCCTCGATCGGCCGGCGCACTTCGTCGGCGCGCGCCAGGCTGTCGATGTCGGCGCCCTGTTCGACTAAGCGCCCCAGCAGCAAGGTCAGATCCTCGAGTTCGTCGGCGATCACGTGGATGACGCCGCTCTCCTCCTGCACGTGGCCGGCGACCGCTACGTAACGCGCGCCCAGCACCACCGGGCGCACGCGCTCGAACACTTTCGGCCATATGATGACGTTTGCGACCGCGCTTTCGTCTTCGATGGTCATGAACACCACGCCCTTGGCCGAGCCCGGCCGCTGCCGGCAGGTGACCAGCCCGGAAATCTTCACGCGCGTATTGTTGGCGAGACCGCGTAGCGCCGCGTTGCGCAAGGTTCCGCGTTGGCCAAGATCGGCGCGCAGGAATTGCGCCGGATGCGCGCGCAAGGACAATCGCAGGAAGCGGTAGTCGTTCACGACTTCCTCGCCCAGCGGCATCGGCGGCAAAGCGACGTCTGGTTCGCGCGACACAGTGCGCGCTGCTGCTGCGCCGGCATTGCTGCCAAACAACGGCAGATCGTCATCGCTATCGCCGACGCGGCCGAGCGCCTTGGCCGCCCACAGCGCCTCGCGCCGCGTCAAGCCGAGCGAGGCGAAAGCATCGGCATCGGCGAGGCGCTCCAGCACGCGCGGCGACAGGCCGGTGCGCAGCCAGACATCGCGCACGGAGTCGTAGGAAACATCGCGCCGCGCCACGATCGACTTGGCATCCTCCTCGCTCAGCCCCTTGATCTCGCGCAGGCCGAGGCGCATCGCGTGGGCTGCCGCACACATCGCCGCGCATGGCGCGATGCATATCGTGCAGTTGCCCGGCGGCGTTCGGACCGGGCTCCAGCGTCGAATCCCACTGCGAATGATTGACGTCGGGCGGCCGCACCTCGACGCCGTGCTCGCGCGCGTCGCGCACGATCTGCGCCGGCGCGTAGAAGCCCATCGGCTGCGCGTTCAAGAGCGCGGCGGCAAAGGCGTCCGGATAACGGCACTTCAGCCAGGCGGAGGCGTAAACCAGCAGCGCGAAGCTGGCGGCGTGGCTTTCCGGGAAGCCGTATTCGCCGAAGCCCTCGATCTGGTGGAAGCAGCGCTCGGCGAAGTCGCGCTCGTAGCCGTTGGCCAGCATGCCGTCGATCATCTTGCGCTGGAAACTGCCGATGGTGCCGACGCGCTTGAAGGTGGCCATGGCGCGGCGCAATTTGTCGGCCTCCGCCGGCGTGAAGCCGGCGGCGACGATGGCGATCTTCATCGCCTGTTCCTGGAACAGCGGCACGCCCAGCGTTTTCGACAGTACGGCTTCGAGTTCTTTCGACGGGTAGGTGACCTGCTCCTGACCGCGGCGGCGGCGCAAATAGGGATGCACCATGTCGCCCTGGATCGGGCCGGGGCGCACGATCGCCACTTCGATCACCAGGTCGTAGAAATTCGCCGGTTTCAGGCGCGGCAGCATGGTCATCTGCGCGCGGCTCTCGACCTGGAACACGCCGAGCGAATCCGCGCGTTGCAGCATGCGGTAGACGGCGGGGTCTTCGGCGGGAATCGTGGCGAGCGTTAGCCGTTCACCGTAGTGCTGGTCCACCAGATCGAGCGCCTTGCGGATGCAGGTCAGCATGCCGAGGCCGAGCACGTCGATCTTGAGAATACCAAGCGCGTCGAGATCGTCCTTGTCCCATTCGACGAAGGTGCGGTCCGGCATGGCGCCGTTGCCGATCGGCATCACCTCGTCGAGCAGGCTGCGCGTGATGACGAAGCCGCCGACGTGCTGCGAGAGATGGCGCGGGAAGCCGGCGATCTCGCGCGCCAGCGCTGCGATCTGCCGGACGCGCCGGCTGTCCGGGTCGAGCCCGGCGCGCGCCAGATCGGCCTTGCCGTCGCCGCCGCCGCCCCAGATCGAGGACGACAGCGCGCCGATGGTGTCTTCGCTCAAGCCGAAGGCCTTGCCGACTTCGCGGATGGACGAGCGGCCGCGATAGCAGATCACGGTGGCGGCGATGCCGGCGCGTTCGCGGCCATATTTGTCGTAGATGTATTGAATGACCTCCTCGCGTCGCTCGTGCTCGAAGTCGACGTCGATGTCGGGCGGCTCGCGCCGTTCGGGCGAGATGAAGCGCTCGAACAAAAGATCGGCGCGGTCGGGATCGACCTCGGTGATGCCGAGGCAGAAGCACACCGCGGAATTGGCGGCCGAGCCGCGGCCCTGGCAGAGGATTTTTTGCGAGCGCGCGAAGCGCACGATGTCGTGCACGGTGAGGAAATAGGGCGCGTATTGTAGCTGCGCGATCAGCGCCAGCTCGTGCTCGACGGTGGCGCGCACCTTCGGCGGCAGGCCGTTCGGATAGCGCCGGGCGGCGCCCTGGTAGACGAGATGCGCGAGCGCATCCTGCGCGTTGGCGAAGCCGTCAATGGTCTCGTCGGGATATTCGTAGCGCAGTTCGTCGAGCGAGAAGGTGAGTTCGTCACTCAAGCGCAACGTTTCCTCGATCGCCTCCGGTGCGTCGCGGAACAGCCGCGCCATTTCGTCCGGGGATTTAAGGTGGCGCTCGGCATTGGCGCTAAGCTTGCGGCCGGCGCGGTCGATGGTGGTTTTCTCGCGGATGCAGGTGAGTACGTCGGCGAGCGGCCGCCGGTCGGGATGATGGAAGTGCACGTCATTGACGGCGATCAACGGCACTTGCGCTTCGCGGACGGTCTGTTTGAGCCGCGCGAGCCGCGCCCGGTCACGTCCGCGATAGAGCATGGAGGCGGCGAGACGAACGCGGTCCGGTGCGGCGGCGCGCAGGCGTGACAGTAGCGCTGCATTTCCAGACATTGCGATCAGTTCAAGTCCGAAAACATGCGCCAGCAGGTCGTCGAGCTTCAGAAGGCACTCGCCCTTCTTTCCGCGCAGGTTGCCGACGGTGAGCAGGCGGGTCAGCCTTCCCCAGCCGGCGCGGTCGCGTGGGTAGGCGAGGATGTCGGGCGTGCCGTCGGCAAAGACCAATCGCGCGCCCGGGTGATATTTCAGCGGCAAGTTCTGCTCGCGCTTGGCGAGATGCGCGCGCACCACGCCGGCGACCGAGTTGCGGTCGCACAAGCCGATGCCGGCGAACTCGAGCCGGGCCGCCTGCGCCATTAGCTCCTCCGGATGCGAGGCCCCGCGCAGGAAGGAGAAATTCGAGGCGGTGGCGAATTCGAGGTAACGCATTTTACTCACTCAAGAACTCACGCGAAGGTCCCGTGCAGGAACCAGGTGGGCGCGGCGGCGCCTTGCGCCAAATCTTCCCGCATCAAGTCGCGGTAGAGACCGGAGCGGAATAGCCAGAAGCGCAGGCCGCTTTTGTCTTCCACCCGGAAATAATCCCGCGCGAGGTTTCCTGAAGGATGCCCGCCATGCTCGCTCCACCAGGCGCCCTCGATACGCTCGGGGCCTTCGGCGGCGATCACCTCGTGCAGCGCGCGCCGCCATCTGAATCGCAAAGGCGGGCCGTCCGGTACTTCCGCCACCGCCTCGATCGGCTCCGGCCTTTGCAGCAGCCGCAGCGGACGCGGCGCCAAACCCGCCTCGGCGCGGAACTGGCGGAACGCCGGCCAGCCCGCATCGGCCGCGGCCAACGCTGCCTGCGCCGGCATGCTGGCCGCGGCGATCTCAGGAATATGGCTGTCCTGCGCGATCAGTCGGCGCACGCGGCGGCTGCCCAGCCGCGCGCTCAGGCGGTCGGCAAGTTGGTCCACTTGGCGGTCGGCCTCCGCCGCGTTTTCGCCGCCGCCGATGCCGATCTGCTCGGGCGGCGAAGGTTCTGCCACCAGCACCGACAGCCGCGCCATGTCGAAGCCGAAGCCGGGATCGAATGCGTCGGCGAGCGCCGCCAGCCGCTCGACGAATAGTGCGCGGATCTGCGCCGGATCGCGCAACGGACGCGAGCAGCCTGCGGCGATGCGGCGCACCTCGCCGTCGGTGCGGAATAATGTGAGCTCGAGGTGGCGGGCGCCGTCGCCGCGCCGCTCCAGCGCGAACTGCAGCCGCCCCGCCAGCCGCGTGAGGATCGCCAGCACGTCCTCCTCGCGCGCGATCGGCTCGGCAAAACTCTGCTCGGCGACGTAAGGCGCCACCGGCAGCCGCGGATTGAGCGGCTCGTGCTCCAACCCAAGCGCGCGGTCGAGCTGGCGTAGGAGCCCGCCGCCGAAGCGGGCGGTGAGGGGGCTGCGCGGCAGATCGATGATGTCGCCGATGCGCTTGAGGCCGACGCGCGCCAGCGCCGCGACGGTGTCGGCCGGAAGCCGCAGTGCGGAAAGCGGCAGCGGCGCGAACAGGCCGCGTTCCTCGCCGCCGGCGTGGCTTCCCGGCGCGCCGAAATGGGCGGCGGCCCAGGCGGCGCCGATGGTGCCGGCGATGGCGATATCGTAGGTGAAACCGGCTTGCGCGATGCGCGCGCCCAGATCGGCGACCAGTTGCTGTTCGCCGCCGTAAAGATGCGCGCAGCCGCCGATGTCGAGTGTGAGGCCGTCGGGCGCATCGAGCGCCACCAACGGCGTGTAGCGCAGGCACCAATCGGCGATTTTTTCCAGCAGACCGGCGTCGGCCTCGGCGTCTTCGGCGATCGCCTCAAGCGCGGGATGCATGGCGCGCGCTTGCGCCAACGCCAAGCCAGCGTGCAGGCCCAGCCGTTCCGCCGCCTCGTCGACGGCGACGATCAACTCGGCATTACCGCGCCTGCCGTAGATGACAAGCGGAGAAGAAACCTCACGCGACCTGACGATGCGGTCGGTCGAGAGCCGGCGCAGCCACAGGCTGAGCAGGCGTTGCGAGCAGGAAGCGCTCATCGCTGTCACTCCATTCGAGAATCCATGCGCCGAGCGGGCCGCGGCGGTTGCGCGTCAGTTGCGCGGCGAATCGCGGGGACGCGGTCGCCGATGGCGAAGCCCCGACGATCCAGCGGGTGGCGGCAGTGGAGGCGTCGGTCGGCGGTGCGGCGCGCAAGAGCAGCGCGAGCGCGCCGCTGTCGGCCGCCGCCAGCGAAAGCCGCCGCAGCATCACCATGTCGATCTCGCTTTGACGCAGTTCGCCGATCACGGCGCCGATGGCGCGGCAGCGCAGCGCTTCCTCCATCGCCCACAACAGGTCGTGCGGTCGCGCCGCCGCGACCGTCAGCAGTTGCTCGGGGAGGAGGCCGAAGGCGTCGAGGGCGGGGCCGTGCGGCACGCCGCTTTCGGCGAGCGCCATGTCCTCGGCGATCCAGAGCAGGCGGCGAGAGGAAATCAACCCGAGCGCAAACCCGGTCGCGGCGGCCAAATGGGTCTCGCTCACCGCGGCGACCTCGTGTAGCGCGCCGCGCGCCAAACCGCCGCCGAGCGCCACATCGATGGCCGCAATGCCCAGCGGCAGGCAGCCGGGCGCGCCGTCGAGGACGGCGGTTTTCTGCAAGGCCTGCAGGCGCTGGCGTAGCTGCTCGATCATGGCGTTAAGCCTCTGGAGACATGAAGAAATCCGGCCCCATCGGGCATGCTGCGCCTCTGTTTTGTTCTCTATTTGTTCTAGTGTGCCGAAGGGCCCTGGAGCCGTCAAGTCGCAAGGGGTGGGGGCAAAACTGGGCCGCGGCGCAGCCCGTGGCGTTGTCAGTCTTGTTCGAGCACCGCGCGCCCACGGGGCGTCAGAACGAGTCGCGACGCTTGCATGCTGCTGCCGTTCTGGAAGCGCACCAGGCCATCCGAAATCGCGTCTTCCCAGATCGACAAATGCGGGCAGCTGCGGCGCCAGGCTTCCGCGTCGGCATAGCTGCGCGGCGCTTCCTCCACCCAGGCGAGGAACTGCTGCGTCAGTGCGTGCGCGGCGGTTTGCATGGCGGGTGTCCTTACACCTGTCCGTCGGTCATGAAAAGTCAGGCCGGCCGCTCGATCGTGCTGATCTCGATCTTCAACTCCAGCGTCTGGTGCACCGGGCACTTGTCGGCGATTTCCATCAGCTTCGCCCGCTGCTCGGCGTCGAGCGGGCCTTCCAGCGTGATGGCGCGGTCGATGTGGTCGACTTTGGTGACCTTGTTCTCGCAGTCCTCGCAGTCCTTGGCGTGGATCTTTTTCTCGTGGTTGAGCCGCACCGAGACGTTATTCAGCGGGATCTTCTTGAAGTCGGCGTAAAGCCGGATGGTCATCGAGGTGCAGGCGCCCAAGCCCGCCAGCAAATAGTCGTAAGGCCCAGGACCGCTATCGAGACCGCCGAGCTTGACCGGTTCGTCGGCCAGCAGGCGGTGCGGGCCAGTCAATATCTCCTGCTGGAATTTGCCGCCATGGGTCTCTCTCACCAGGACGAGGCCTTCCTCGACCTCTGCCTCGGTCATGACCTCGGGCCGATCGAGATAGCGGTCGGCCCAGGCGGCGATCACATTGGCGACGTAGACCGCGTCGCCCTTGCTGCTGAGCAAATGGTCGGCGCCGGCCAGCGAGACGAAGCTTTTCGGATGCTTGGCCGCGCCAAAAATATGCGAGGCATTGTAGATGCCGACCAGCTCGTCGGTCGGCGAATGGAACACCAGCAGCGCCTTGCGCAACGTGGCGAGACAGGCGTCGAGCTTGCGCTCGGCCACGTCGTCGAGGAATTCGCGCCGGATATGGAACGGCCGCCCGGCCAGTTCGACCTCGACCTCGCCCTGCGTACGGATGGTCTCGACCTGCTCCTTGAACAGGCCGGCGACGTGGCCGGGATCGTAGGGCGCGGCGATGGTCACCACCGCGCGCGCCTCGGGAATCCGGTGCGAGGCGGCCAGCACCGCCGCGCCGCCGAGGCTGTGGCCGATCAGGATTGCGGGCGCGTCATGGGTCTTGCGCAGGTGGTCGGCGGCGGCGACCAGGTCGTCGACGTTCGAGGAAAAATGCGTGTTGGCGAATTCGCCTTCGCTGCCGCCCAAGCCGGTAAAATCGAAGCGCAGCACCGCGATGCCGTGGATGGTCAGCCGCTCGGCGATGCGTTTGGCGGCGAGATTATCCTTGCCGCAGGTGAAACAGTGGGCGAACAGCGCGTAGGCCGTCGGCTTGCCGAGCGGCAGGTCGAGCGTGGCGGCGAGCTGCTCGCCGGTCGCGTTCGGAAAATTGAAGCGTTCGCTGCGCATGGCTGCTCCGACACCCGTTGCTATTCGCAAGCCCGTCATGCTCCGCAATGCGGAGCATCCGCTATTCTCTATGATATCTTGTATCCTCGGATGCGTCCCATCAAACGATCGCGACGACCGCCCGGGAGTTTGCAATGAGCCTTGCCGACACGCGATTTGAGCAGATGTTTCCGGTGCTCGACGCCCTGCAACTGGCGACCGCCAAGCGTTTCGCCAGCGCCGCGCCGCGGAATTTCGCGCCCGGCGAGATGGTCTATGACGTCGGCGTGCGCCATGCGCCGGCCTGGCTGGTGGTCGACGGCGATTTGGAGATCGTGCGGCGCGACGGCCTGCACCGGCAGTCGTCGGTGGTCTCGCTCGCCGCCGGCCAGTTCAGCGGCGAGGTCAGTCAACTGGCCGGGCAGGGCACGCTCGCCTCGGGCATTGCCGGACCGCAGGGCTGCACGGCGTTGCCGTTCGACGCTGCGCATATCCGCGCGCTGGTGGTCGGCTCGGCCGAGGTCGGCGAGATCGTAATGCGCGCCTTTATTTTGCGGCGCGTCGGGCTGCTGCAGGAGGGCGGCGTCGGCTCGCTGCTCATCGGCCGGCCCGGCACGCCCGATCTGTTGCGGCTCGAAGGCTTTCTCAGCCGCAACGCCTATCCCTATACGGTGCTCGATGCGGCGTCCGATGAAGCGGGCCGCGCGGCGGTCGAGCGCTTCGGCGTGCAGCCGGACGAGTTGCCGCTGATGATCTGCCCCAACGGCGCATTCCTCAAGCGCCCGACCGACGCCGAGGCGGCCATGTGCCTCGGCATCACGCCGGAGCTCGACCCGAAAATCGTCTACGACGTCGCCGTGGTGGGCGCGGGACCCGCCGGTCTCGCCGCCGCGGTCTATGGCGCCTCGGAAGGCCTGTCGGTGGTCGTGCTCGACAGCCGAGCTTTCGGGGGGCAGGCCGGCGCGTCGGCGCGCATCGAGAATTATCTCGGCTTTCCGACCGGCATTTCCGGCCAGGCGCTGGCCGGTCGCGCCTTCACGCAGGCGCAGAAATTCGGCGCCGAGATCGCCATCCCGCTGGAGGTGGTCAACCTCGATTGCGGCGGCGCGCCGTCAAAACCGTTCCGCCTCGACATTGCCGGCGGCAAAGCGGTGCAGGCGCGCAGCGTCGTGGTCGCTTCCGGCGCGCGCTATCGCCGCCCGGCGATTTCCAATCTGTCGGAATTCGACGGCGCCGGCGTCTCCTACTGGGCGTCGCCCATCGAGGCGAAGCTGTGCGAGGGCGAAGAAGTCGCGCTGATCGGCGGCGGCAATTCGGCCGGGCAGGCGGTGGTGTTTCTGGCGCCCAAGGTCAAGCGCCTGCATCTGGTGGTGCGCGGCAAGGGGCTGGAAGCGAACATGTCGCGCTATCTGATCGACCGCATCGAGGCTCTGCCGAATGTCGAGTTGCACGTAGGCGTCGAGGTCGTCGCGCTCGACGGCGACCGCGCCGGCGGCCTTAACGCGGTCACGTTCCGCGAGCGGGCGACCGGCGCCACCCATTCCTATCCGCTGCGCCATCTGTTCCTGTTCATCGGCGCCGATCCGAACGCCGAGTGGCTGGCGAACTGCGTCGCGGTCGATGCCAAGGGATTTGTCGTGACCGGCGACGGCTTCGCCGGCGGCGACGCCGGCCGCGCGCCGCTGCCGCTCGAGACCAGCATGCCCGGCGTATTTGCCATCGGCGACGTGCGCGCCAGTTCGACCAAGCGCGTCGGCGCGGCGATCGGCGAGGGCGCTGCCGTGGTGGCGCAGATCCACAGCGTGCTGGCGCAGCAAGGCACGGCGCGTTCGGCGTGATCAGCCCTTAAAGGTCGGCGCGCGCGGGTGCACCGCGTCCTTGAAGCTGTCGAAGGTCTTCCAGGCCGGCTCCGGCGGCTCGCATTGCGGCTGCGGCGTGTAGATCGACGGCCCGGTCATCTGCAGGTTCGGGATATAGCGCGGGCAATTGGGAAAAATGGCGCGCGCCTGCACCCGCACGATCAGTTGCGCGCCGACGGTCTCGCCGAGCAGCGGATCGACGTCGCTCACGGTCGCGCTGCCGTTGACGCGCAGGCGCTTGGGCTTGTCGTGCAGGGCGATGAACAGCAGGCCGATGTTCGGGTTGATGATCAAATTGCCGAGGCTCTTGAACATGCCGTTGCCGTCGTAGTCGGGGAAGGCCAGTTCGCAATCGCCGGTCACCCGCACGAAGCCGGGCATGCCGCCCTTGAACGAGCAGTCCGGCCGGCCTTGCGCGTCGGCGGTGGCGAGGAAGAAATAGGCCGCGCCTTCGATGAAGGCCTTGTCGTCGGCGGTGAAGGCTGTGCGCGTCAGCTTTTCTTCCAGTCGGTCGGAGATGCGCCGGCTGTCGAAGCGGTCCTGCAGTTGCCGGTTGCCGTCGTGGTATAGGATGCTCATCGCTGCCCCCCGCGTGTCATCCGGTTCCATCGCGCCATCGAGCGCGGCCGCACGCAACGGAAACCTAGCAAAGCGCGCGAAGGACTGGCGTAAAAATTGCTTGATCTGCGGCGTCACTCATTTCAGGCGCACGACAAGGAGTTAGCCATGACACGGGACGGTCTCACCGAGAAGCTGCTCAACATCAAGCGCGAGAAGGGCTGGACATGGAAATATATCTGCGGCGAGATCGGCGGCATGTCGCCGATCCTGGTGACGGGGGCGATCCTCGGCCAGATGAAGCTGACCAAGCCGCAGGCCGCCAACGCCGCCAAGCTGTTCGGTCTCTCGAAAGCCGAGCAGGCGATGCTCAACGAGGTGCCGATGCGCGGCACCGGCACTCCGATGCCGCCGACCGATCCGCTGATCTACCGCTTCTTCGAGCTGGTGCTGGTCAACGGCCCGGCCTGGAAGGCGCTGATCGAGGAGGAATTCGGCGACGGTATCATGTCGGCCATCGACTTCGACATGGAGATCGAGCGCAAGGCGGACCCCAAGGGCGACCGCGTCAATATCACCATGTCGGGCAAATTCCTGCCGTTCAAATATTACGGCGCCACCGGCAATCAGTTGGCATATGGGTTGAAGGAGGAGTAGGGGGGCGTTTTGTTCCCCTGCGCTAGACCGAAAAGGCGTTCCAAACTGCTGGCGCTCGTGCTACAGGATTGCCGCTTCGACTTCGTCGGAGCCGCCCATGAGCACAGGCGCTAAAGTGCCGCCGCCAGTCGCGATAGTACTGGGCTGAGCTGACATAGCTCCGGCGGCGCCGTTATCGGCCATGCCCAAAAGTGCAGGCTGGGCACCTGCGTGCACGATGAGGTGAAGTCACCTTCCGATCAACCAGAGACGTGCGACCGCGCGTCCCGTAGGTGGAAGGAGAAGGAATAATGAAGGCCGTTGTAACGGTCGACGTGGGAGAGATCGCTCTTGCGATTGCCATTATCGTCCAAGCGATAGCCCACTAAGATCAACCCTAATTAAACACCCTCCGGCTGAGCACCGGAGGGTGTTTTCGTTATGGGACCGTGGCCCATCATCATTGATTTCTTGAAACGGCCCCGGTTGCGAATAAAACGGATTAAAATTCGAGTTGACCGCTCTCCAAACTTCGAGACTAATGATCAGCAAGCGCCCCCTCGCATGCCGCGTTGTCGTAACTGCGACGTTTGACCGAATGGCTACTGGAAATGGTACGCCGCCCGAATTTATATGGGCTCGGGCCAGAAGGAGGGGGCGCCCCATTTCATGTCCGACGTTCCCGACAATCTCAAGTCTGCAGCAGATTTTTACGCATATCTTGGCGTGGAAACTAAAGAGCGTGACTTCTTGGAGAAGTATGCAGCCTACCGATACACTAAGGCTCTGATCCCAAAGCGGCGAAGCGGTAGTCGGACATTGTTGGTACCGGAAATCCTCCGCATTGCGAAACGCAACCGCGCCCTAACGCGGCCAAATTTTTTGGCTTCGCTAGGCGCCAAGGAACTCGTGGCGTTCGGCGCAAGGAGGAACCATGTCGACATTCATCCGTGGCCTTGCCGCCGTGACGCTCTCGATCCTCGGCATGATCGGGATCGCCGCCGCGCTGACGGCGCCCGCCGCCGGTTCGCCCGCCTGCATGACCCTCGACGAAGCGCGCAAGGCCTATCCGGGCGAGCATCTCTATTGGCACAGTCCGCGGCATTGCTGGGACAATAGCGGCGAGCGCCGTTCGATGCCGGCGGCGACAATCGATGCGCCGGGCGGCGCTCCGGCGGCGGCAGCGGCCGAAGCCGATTCGCCCGCGGCGGCGGCGCAAGCCAATGCGCCGGCCGCAACGGTTATTGTCCCGCCGGTGCCGTTCATTGCCGGCGACCCGACCGTCTCGCTGTTCTGGCCGGACGACAAGATGACGGGGCGCGCGTCCTTGGACGATGCGTTGCCCGAGGACGCGCAGCCTGCGGCGGCAGAAGATGTCGTCATCGGCGCGCCCGATGCGGCGCCGGGAAGCCCGGATTATTTGCTCGATCACTGCTGCTGGCCGGCGCTGCCCCGGGCGCCGCGCGACGCGGCGGCCGTGAGCGGCATGATCGTCGCAGCGGCGACCGCTAGCGCCATGGTGATCGGGGTCTGGTTCTTTGTTTATCGCCGGCGGCGGCCGGCCCGCGTGCGCTGGTCGTGACGTTCGCGCGCGCCGCTCAGTCTTTCTTTCTGGCTGCGGTCTTCTTTGTTCCGCCGTCCACCAGCACGTGCCGCCCGATATCGGCGATGCGGTTGGTGCCGGTCAGCGCCATGGCGACGCTGAGTTCCTTCTCGAGGATATCGATCGCCTTGGCGACGCCGGCCTGCCCGCCCGCGCCGAGGCCGTAGATATAGGCGCGGCCGATCAGGCAGGCGCGCGCGCCCAGCGCCAGCGCGCGCAGCGCGTCGGCGCCGGTGCGGATGCCGCCGTCGAACAGCACCTCGGTATCGCCGCCGACCGCGTCGGCGATCGCCGGCAGCGCCGAGATCGAGGACGGCGCGCCGTCGAGCTGGCGGCCGCCGTGGTTTGACACCACGATGGCGTCGGCGCCGAGCTTGATCGCGGTCTTGGCGTCATCGACGTCGAGGATGCCCTTGAGGATCAGCTTGCCGGGCCAGATGCTCTTGATCCATTCGACGTCCTTCCAGGACAGCGCCGGATCAAATTGACTCTGGATCCAGGTGCCGAGCGAATTGACGTTCTCCATGCCTTTGACGTGGCCGGTGAGATTGCCGAAGGTCTTGCGCTTGCCGTTGAGAACGCTCCAGGCCCAGGCCGGCTTGGTGGCGATGTCGATGATGTTCTTGACGCGGATTTCCGGCGGCACCGTCATGCCGTTCTTGATGTCGCGGTGGCGCTGGCCGAGCACCTGCAAATCCACGGTAACCACCAGCGCATTGCATTTCGCCGCCGCCGCGCGGCCGAGGATGTCCTTGGAGAAGCTGCGGTCCCGGATGACGTAGAGCTGGAACCAGAACGGCTGGCGCGTCGCCTCCGCCACGTCCTCGATCGAGCAGATCGACATGGTGGAGAGCGTGAACGGGATGCCGGCCGCATTGGCGGCGCGCGCCGACAGGATCTCGCCGTCGCCGTGCTGCATGCCGCACAGCCCGATCGGCGCCAGCACGAACGGCGACGACGCCTTCTGACCGATGACGGTGGTGGCGAGGCTGCGCGAGGAGACATCCACCAGCACGCGCTGGCGCAACTTGATGGCCTCGAGGTCGGCGCGGTTGGCGCGCAGCGTTTCCTCGTTGTAGGAGCCGCTGTCGGCGTACTCGAAAAAGGCGCGCGGAACCTTGCGGCGGGCAAGCTGCCGCAGGTCGTCGATGCAGGTAATGTCCTTCATGGAGGGGCCCGGAGCGTTCGCCACTGGAACAACCGGGTAGCACAGGGGCGCGGGCCGCGAAACCGGGCGGTTCCGGCGGCATTTCGCCTGGAAACGCAGGCCGCGCAGGCAAATGTTAACCGCCCGCGGTAACGATTACTCATAATTTTTGAAGTAAATTCACGGCGTTGGCCGTATTATGGGACTTGCGCGGGGCAGGCCGGCGCCGCCCGCCAATACAACAGTTGTTCGGGGCTCAAGGCCGTCAAGCAGGCGCCGAGGGGGATTCATGGTTCGTCGCTATTTCGGCACCGACGGCATTCGCGGCCGGGCCAACCGGGTCATCACTCCCGAACTGGCGCTCAAGGTCGGCCAGGCCGCCGGGCTAATCTTCAAGAACGGCGAACACCGCCATCGTGTTTTGATCGGCAAGGACACCCGCCTCTCCGGCTACATGATCGAGACCGCGCTGGTCGCCGGCTTCACGTCCGTCGGCATGGACGTGCTGCTGACCGGTCCGATTCCGACGCCGGCGGTCGGCGTGCTGGCACGCTCGATGCGCGCCGATCTCGGCGTCATGATCTCGGCGTCGCACAACCCCTATGCCGACAACGGCATCAAGCTGTTCGGACCCGACGGCTACAAGCTCAGCGACCAGGTCGAAAGCGAGATCGAAGCGCTGATCGATTCCGATTTGAGCAAGCGGCTGGCCAAGAGCGACGATCTCGGCCGCGCCAAGCGCATCGACGGCGTGCAGGACCGCTACATCGAATTCGCCAAGCTCACGCTGCCGCGCGCGATCGACTTGTCGGGCCTGCGCGTGGTGATCGATTGCGCCAATGGCGCCGCCTACAAGGTGGCGCCGGGCGCGCTGTGGGAGCTGGGCGCCGACGTGATCCCGATCGGCGTCGAACCCGACGGCATGAACATCAACAAGGACTGCGGCTCCACCGAAATGGGGGCGATCTGCCACAAGGTGCGCGAGATGCGCGCCGATATCGGCATCGCGCTCGACGGCGACGCCGACCGCGTCATGATCGTGGACGAGCGCGGCCATGTGGTGGACGGCGACCAGCTGCTCGCCGTCATCGCCGAGAGCTGGAAGGAAGACGGCCGCCTGACCAAGCCCGGCGTGGTCGCCACCGTGATGTCCAACCTCGGGCTCGAACGCCATCTCGGCGGCCTTGGCCTCGAACTCATCCGCACGCCGGTCGGCGACCGTTATGTGCTCGAGCATATGCGCACGCACGGCTACAATGTCGGTGGCGAACCGTCCGGCCACATTATCCTCTCCGACTACACCACAACCGGCGACGGCTTCGTCGCCGCCTTGCAGGTGCTTGCCGTGATCAAGCGGCGCGGCAAGCCGGTGTCCGAGGTCTGCCACCGCTTCGAGCCGCTGCCGCAGGTGCTCAAGAACGTCCGCTACAAGAACGGCAAGCCGCTGGAAAACGCCGGCGTACGCTCGGCCATCGCCAGCGCCGAGAAGAAGCTCGGCCGCGGCGGTCGTCTCATCGTGCGCCCGTCCGGCACCGAGCCGGTGATCCGGGTGATGGGCGAAGGCGACGACAAATCGCTGGTCGAGGCGGTCGTGGACGACGTGGTCGACGCGCTGACCGAAGTGGCCGCCTAGACCGCAAACCCGTCCGGGCCGTTCTCGCTCTAACCAGAAAAATCGCCACGGCGGTCCGGCAAGTATTGCATGCGACGGCCGCGAAGCATCTGAGATGCCGAAGCGCCATCCCGGCATTATGAGATACAAACTCATAAAACGCGGCAACGCCGTTAATGACAATGCGGCGTCCCGGGGGGATTCTCAATGCAGGATTGTCGCGAGGCTTGCTATCGATACGCGCATAGCCATTTCTTTTCTCAAAAGAACTTGGCCATACAAAACGAACCATCATGAACAAGCCCCCGCGTAAACCCGGCCACGACGTCCTGGAGTTCCCGACCAAGCCGCTTAACTGCCGTCCGGCGCTGGATTTTCCCGCCGATGCGGCCGCCCCCGGCGCGCTGGCCGTTGCCGGCAGTCCGGACGATCCGCGCATGCAGGAAGCGCTGCGGCTGATCGAGGCGTTCTTGGCAATCGAGGACGCGTCGGCGCGGGCGGCGTTGATCGCGATGTCCGAGAGCCTGGTCAGCCACGACTGGGTGCGCCGGGTGCAACAGCGCTGAGTGGACATTCCGTCACCCGCCAATAATCGCCGGCGCGCGAAGCGGCGAGGGCCGTGCGGCGTCTCTCAAAGGTAAACGATTTCTTAAAATGTGTATTTTGCTCGCGCCGTTCCGCGTGCGCCCGCTCGGTATGATTAAAATTCACCGTTAAAAAACACGGTTAAGTCCCAATTAACGATTTGCTGGCAAGGTCCCTCAACATAGCGCTCGGGGTGAGCGCCGGATTCGACGAGGGATGAACATGTCTTTGCGTTTTGCAATTCCGACACTGGCGGCGCTTGCCGTCCTCACGGCGAGCCCGGTGGTGCACGCCGCAGACATGCCGCTGCCGGCCCCGGCTCCGGCAGTAACCGACAACTGGTATCTGCGCGGCTACGTCGGCGTTGGCATGAACGCTACGCCGACGCTCGACTATCTGCCGAACCCGGCGAATGTCGGCAACGGCTTTGTCTTCGACCAGCATTCGATGGCCGACACCAGCTTCGTCGGTATGGGCGTCGGCTACGAATTGAACAACTGGTTGCGTTTCGATGTCAGCGGCGAATATCGCGGCAGGACCCAGGTCAATGCCCGCGGTGTTTACGATCCGATCCTGGGCCTCGGCGACGCCTATCAGGGCTACATTAAATCATGGGTATTCCTGACCAACGCGTTCGTCGATCTCGGCACCTGGAATTGCTTCACGCCGTTCGTCGGCGTCGGCGTCGGCGGTGCCTACAATCAATTGGCTGATTTCGTCGATATGGGAATCGGCCAAACCGGAGCCGGCTTCGGACGAAACACCGCCGAGTGGCATTTGGCCTACGCGGTCTATGCCGGGGTCGGCTACGCCGTGAGCAAGAATCTCAAGGTCGATCTCTCGTACCGCTATCTCAATTACGGATCGATCACCGACACCGTCGATTGCATCGGCGGCTGTAACCCTGATTCCTACAAGTTCGGCAAGCTCTACTCGCACGACTTCATGCTTGGTCTGCGCTGGACCTGCTGCGAAGTGGTGCCGACGCCGCGCTTCGTCGACGTTCCGTTGCACAGCAAAGGCTGATCGAAAAAGCTCAGCGCGCCGTTTTGGTTAACGGCGCGCTGAACACGGTGAAAAATCGTGGTTAAGGCCCCGCTAACTTTCGGCGGGCCGGGCGAGTGGTAGCGAAGGAATAGTGGTCATGGGTTGGCCGAGGACATCAGGCGCTTGCGGTAAGACATCGGCGATTTCCGACGGGCCGCTTCGCCGCGGCCGCGGTCTGCGCGCCGGACTTGCGGCGCTCACTTTGATCCTGATGGCGCCGGCCGGCGCCGTCGCCGCCGACATGCCCGACTTTCTGCGCGGCTCCTACACGCCGACCTACACTCGCTGGGAAGGCTTTTACGTCGGCGGGCAGGCCGGCGAGACCTTCGGTTCGGCCGATTTCGCCAACTCCACCCAATCGATGCTCAACTACATCCTCAGCAACACCGAGTTGCAGGACAAAGTTTCAGGCTGGACCACGCTGCCGAAAGGCTCGACCGGCGCGGCAAGCTACGGCGGCTTCATCGGTTACAATTACCAGTGGAACGACGTCGTCATGGGCGTCGAGGCGAACTACAACCACACGTCGCTCAAGATCGGCGCGGCCGATACGATCGGACCGCTTCTGGTTCCGGGCGCCAATCTCCCGGACGGCTCCACGGTGTATTACACCGTCCAGGTGGCCTCGGCCGCTTCCGTGGCCATCAACGACATCATAACGGCGCGCCTGCGCGGAGGCTGGACCTTCGACAATTTCATGCCCTACGGCTTTATCGGCCTCGCGGTCGGCCGGGCCGATGTCTCGCGCTCGACCACATTGGCCGGCAGCACCAAGACGACGACGTCGCCGCCTTCGATCGATCCGATAACGGGATTTCAAGTGCCGGGAGTCCCCGTAACGGGCCCATTGATATTGCCGCGCGATCCCCAATCGCAGGTGCAGACCGGCGTAATTGCCTACGGGTTTGCCGCCGGGCTCGGCGTCGAAGTCGCGCTCATGCAAAATCTGTTCGCCCGCGCCGAATGGGAATTCATCGAGTTCCCGAACATCAGCGATATCCGCGTGCAGGCGAACTCGGCGCGCGTCGCCGTCGGTCTGAAGTTCTAGCCCGACCGGCCGGCTTTTTCCGGCGTTCCCGAACGCAATACCGTCTGCGACGTTAATCGGCATTGCGGGACATTGACCGCCCGGCCGAACTCGCCTATTCCCGCCAGTGGGACACCTCTCCCCAACGAGAGGCACCTATCTGGAAGGATAGACCATGACAGCGAGCAAGCCCGGCGTGCGGCCGGCGATCCCGCACTTTTCGTCCGGCCCCTGTGCCAAGCGCCCCGGCTGGAACCTCACCGCCCTTACCGACGCCGTTTTAGGACGCTCGCACCGATCCAAGATCGGCAAGGCGAAGCTCAAACGCGCCATCGATCTCATCCGCGAAGTGCTGGAAGTTCCCGCCGATTACCGCATCGGCATCGTGCCGGCCTCCGATACCGGCGCGGTCGAGATGGCGCTGTGGTCGCTGCTCGGCGCCCGGCCGGTCACCATGGTGGCTTGGGAATCATTCGGTGAAGGCTGGGTCAGCGACGTCACCAAGGAACTTAAGCTCAAGGACGTCACCGTCCTGAAGGCGCCCTATGGCGACTTGCCCGACCTCGGCAAAATCGATTTTGCCACCGACGTCGTGTTCACCTGGAACGGCACCACCTCCGGCGTGCGCGTGCCGAACGGCGACTGGATCGCCGCCAAGCGCGAAGGCCTGACCATTTGCGACGCCACCTCGGCGGCTTTCGCGCAACGGCTCGATTGGCCCAAGCTCGATGTCGTCACCTTCTCCTGGCAGAAGGCGCTGGGCGGGGAGGGTGCGCACGGCATGTTGATCCTCTCGCCGCGCGCCGTTGCGCGCCTCGAGAGCTACAAGCCGGCCTGGCCGCTGCCGAAGATTTTCCGCCTGACCAAAGGCGGCAAGATCAACGAGGGCATTTTCACCGGCGAGACCATCAACACGCCGTCGATGCTTTGCGTCGAGGATTATATCGACACCCTGCAATGGGCGAAGTCGGTCGGCGGGCTTTCCGCCACCGTGGCGCGCTCGGACGCCAACGCCAAGGCGCTGGCCGACTGGGTGGCGGTCACGCCCTGGGTTGCGCATCTCGCCAATAAGCCGGGCGAACGCTCGAACACTTCCGTTTGCCTGAAGGTGGTCGATCCGGCGGTGACGCGGCTTGCCGCCGACGACCAGGCGGGGTTCGCCAAGACGCTCGCCGGCCTGCTGGAGAAAGAAGGCGTCGCCTACGACATCGCCTATTACCGCGACGCGCCGCCGGGCCTGCGCATCTGGTGCGGGGCGACGGTCGAGACCAGCGACGTGCAGGCGCTCGCGCCCTGGCTCGACTGGGCGTTCGCTGAAGCAAAGGCCGCGTTGCCGAAGGCAGCGTAGCCATGTTTGCCGATCCTCTTACCGAACGACTGGCGGATTTCATCCGCGGCCTCGGCATCGAGGTGCGCGCCGGCGCGCTGCCGGACAAGACCTTTTTGCCGGGGCTCGATATTCAATTCGGCGCGATCGTCGTGGATGAAGGAAAGCTCGCCTATCCCGGCGATCTTTTGCACGAGGCCGGCCATATCGCGGTGAGCGCCCCGGCAACGCGCCACGGCGCCAGGCTAGCGCCGACCGACGGCGAGGAAATCGCAACGCTCGCCTGGTCGTACGCCGCGTCGTGCCATCTCGCTCTCGATCCGGCCGTCGTGTTTCACCCCGGCGGCTACAAGAGCGGCTCGAATGCGCTGATCACGGCCTTCACCTCGGCCGCCAGTCCGGGCGTGCCGCTGCTGCAATATTTCGGCATGACCGTCGAACCGAAATTCGCCGCCGCGCGCGGCGTCACCCCGTTTCCCCATATGCTGCGCTGGATGCGCTAACAGGACTGAAAATCATGGCACCCCGTGTACTTATCTCCGACGCTCTGTCGCCCGCCGCCGTGCAGATCTTCAAGGACCGCGGCATCGAAGTCGATTTCCTGCCCGCGCTCGGCAAGGATAAAGAGAAACTCGCCGCGCTGATCGGGGATTACGATGGCCTCGCCATTCGCTCGGCCACAAAAGTGTCGGCCAAGATTCTCGAAAATGCCAAGAATCTGAAAGTCATCGGGCGCGCCGGCATCGGCGTCGACAATGTCGACATTCCGACGGCGACCGCGCGCGGCATCATCGTGATGAACACGCCGTTCGGCAATTCCATCACCACCGCCGAACACGCCATCTCGCTGATGCTCGCCTTGGCCCGGCAAATTCCGGAAGCCGATACTTCGACGCGCGCCGGCAAATGGGAAAAGAACAAATTCATGGGCGTGGAGATCTTCTCCAAGACGCTCGGCGTCATCGGCTGCGGCAATATCGGCTCGATCGTCGCCGACCGCGCCATCGGCCTGCGCATGAAGGTGATCGCCTATGATCCGTTCCTGTCGCCCGAGCGGGCCATGGATCTCGGCGTCGAAAAGGTCGAGCTCGACGAGCTGTTCAAGCGGGCCGATTTCATCACGCTGCATACCCCGCTCACCGAGAAGACCAAGAACATCATCGGCGCCGCCGCCATCAAGAAAATGAAAAAGGGCGTGCGCATCGTCAATTGCGCGCGCGGCGGCCTGGTGGACGAGGCGGCGCTGGCCGAGGCGCTCAATGCGGGGCAGGTGGCGGGCGCGGCCTTCGACGTGTTCGTCGAGGAACCGGCGACCAGCAATCCGCTGTTCAGTCTGCCCAACGTGGTGTGCACGCCGCATCTCGGCGCCGCCACCAGCGAGGCGCAGGAGAACGTCGCGCTACAGGTGGCCGAGCAGATGTCCGACTATCTGTTGCGCGGCGCGATTTCCAACGCGGTCAATTTCCCCTCGATCAGCGCCGAGGAGGCGCCGAAGCTCAAGCCGTTCGTCGCGCTCGCCGACAAGCTCGGCTCCTTCGCCGGGCAGTTGACGGAAAACGCGATCAAGGAAGTCCAAATCACCTACGAAGGCGCGGTGGCGCAGATGAATATCAAGGCGCTCACGTCGGCGGTGCTCTCGGGCCTGCTGCGGCCGATGCTCGGCAACGACGTCAACGTGGTGTCGGCGCCGCTGGTGGCGCGCGAGCGCGGCATGGCGGTGGAGGAAACCACCCGCGATGCGGCTGGCGACTACGACAGCCTGATCACCGTGACTGTGATGACCGACAAGCAGAAACGCTGGGTGTCCGGCACCGTGTTCGCCGACGGCCGCCCGCGCATCGTCGACATCAAGGGCATCCGCATGGATGCCGAATTCGGTCCCTCGATGATCTACATCACCAATCTCGACAAGCCGGGCTTCATCGGCCGCTTCTCCTCCACGTTGGGCGAAGCCGGCATCAACATCGCCACCTTTCATGTCGGCCGCGAAGCGCCCGGCGGCAACGCCATCGCGCTGATCGAGATCGACGGCGTACTTCCTGACGACGTACTCGCCAAGGTGCGCGCCTTGCCGCAGGTGCAGCAAGCCAAGCCGCTGCATTTCTAGAAATACCGTTGCTCGATCAATTATTTGGGGGATGCCGCCTGGAATCGTCCGGAAGGCGTTCTTCGCCTTGCCTCAGGCGTTCGGTTCCTTTATCCGGAGGTGGACCTGGCCGGGGGCGACCGGCGCCAGTGTCCGGAACGCTGGCGCAGGGATGCACGTCTAATGGCGAATGTTGTGGTAGTCGGGTCCCAGTGGGGCGACGAAGGCAAGGGCAAGATCGTCGACTGGCTGTCCGAGCAGGCCGATATCGTTGTCCGCTTCCAGGGTGGCCATAATGCCGGCCACACTTTGGTGATCGACGGCGTCACCTACAAGCTGTCGCTGCTGCCCTCTGGCGTGGTGCGCGGCGGCAAGCTCTCCATCATCGGCAACGGCGTGGTGGTCGATCCGCAGGCTTTGGTCGATGAAATCGCCCAGCTCAAGAAGCAAGGCGTCGCGGTGACCCCGGACAGCCTTCGCATCGCGGAGAATGCGCCCTTGATCTTGCCGCTGCACCGCGAACTGGAGGCGGTGCGCGAGGCCGACAATTCGGCGACCCGCATCGGCACTACCAAGCGCGGCATCGGGCCGGCCTACGAAGACAAAGTCGGCCGCCGCGCCATCCGCTTCATGGATCTGGCCGACCTGCCGGCGCTGGCGCCCAAGATCGAGCGGCTGCTGGCACATCACAACGCGCTGCGCCGCGGCCTCGGTCTCGACGAGCTCGACGGCGCGGCAATCTACGAATATCTCGCGGCCATCGCGCCGAAGGTGCTGCCGTACATGGATTCGGTGTGGTCGCTGCTCGACGCCAAGCGGCGCGAGGGCAAGCGCATTTTGTTCGAAGGCGCGCAGGGCGCGCTGCTCGACATCGATCACGGCACTTATCCTTACGTGACGTCGTCCAACACGGTGGCGGCGCAGGCGGCGACCGGTTGCGGGCTCGGGCCGAACGCCATCGACTACGTGCTCGGCATCTGCAAGGCCTACACCACGCGGGTGGGCGAGGGGCCGTTCCCGACCGATCAAATGCAAAACGCGATCGGCAAGACGCTCGGCGAGCGCGGCCACGAGTTCGGCACTGTCACCGGCCGCGCACGCCGCTGCGGCTGGTTCGACGCCGTGCTGGTGCGCCAGACCGTGCGAACCTCCGGCATCGACGGACTTGCGCTCACCAAGCTCGATATTCTCGACGGCTTCGACGAGATCAAGGTCTGCGTCGGCTACCGCCTCGATGGCCGCGAAATCGACTATCTTCCCGCCGGCGAACGCGCGCAGGCTCAAGTGGAGCCGGTCTACGAGACCATCGCGGGCTGGCAGGAGCCGACGGCGCGCGCGCGCTCGTGGGCGCAATTGCCGGCGCAGGCGATAAAATATGTGCGGCGAATTGAGGAACTGGTCGGCTGCCCGGTTGCGCTGCTCTCGACCAGTCCGGAGCGCGAAGACACCATCCTGATGAAGAATCCGTTCGAGGTATAATGCGTGAGTCGCGGGAATCACGGCATAACCGAACCGAAAAAAGACAAGAAGTGCGGTACTTTGAGGCGCAATGGCTGACTATCATCCACTGATCTCACGCGCCGTTAGCGGGCTCGACAAGAACACGGGCGAAAACCGCCGTGCCTTGTACGAGCGCGCGCGCAACGCGCTGGTCAATCAGTTGCGAAGCGTCGAACCGGCGCTCGACGAATCCGACATCACGCGTGAACGCCTGGCGCTGGAGGAGGCGATTCGCAAGGTCGAGGCCGAGGCGGTCAAGCGCTTAAACCAGGATGCCGCCGAAAAGCCGGAACCGGAGAAGGTCGTTGTGGACCATGGCCTGCGCGGCTTCCGGGAGACGGTGGTGGATGCCGAAGGTCTCGGCAATGCCGCGGCCGCGGCCAACCGGTCGGCGCACGAAGTCTACGAGGCAATGCCCGCCAAGCAGCCGCCGCCTGTCGTCGCCAGCGTGCCGCCGCCACCACCGCCATCGAAGCCGCAGCCGCAGCCGCTGCCGGTCGTCGCCAGCGCGCCACCTTCTCCACCTCCACCTCCGCCGCAGCCGCCACCCGTTAATTTTTTCGCGCCGCCCCCGCCGGAGGCGTATCCGCTACACGAACCGCCGATGGCGTTCGAGCCGCTGCCGCCGCCGCAGCAGCAGGCGCGTTATGCGGATGCAGACGAGCGCTACACGCGGCCGGCGCGTTCCTATCGGCGGGCGGTCAAATTCATTGTGCTGCTGCTGGTGCTGGCCGGGCTCGCCGGCGGCGCCTACTGGCAGCGCCAGGCGATCACGTCGATAGTGGCGAGCTTCCGCAGCGCGCCGGCGCCGAAGCCGCGCGAAGCGGCCACGCCGGCCGGCCGACCGAAAATCGCCGACCGCGTCGGATCGGACAGCGGCGCCCCGGCCGCCGCCAATGCGCCGGCCGCCGCGGTCGCGCAGAAAGTCGTGCTGTACGACGAGGATCCGAACGATCCGAAGGGCAAGCGCTATGTCGGCTCGGCGCTCTGGCGCACCGAGACGGTGTCGCCCGGGCCGGGGCTCGCCCCCGAACTGGCGATCCGCGCCGACGTCGAAATCCCCGAGCGCCACATGCGCATGACCTGGTCGCTGCGCCGCAACACCGACAAGGCGCTGCCGGCGAGCCACACCATCGAGATCATGTTCACCTTGCCGACGGATTTCTCCGACGGCGGCATCGGTAATGTGCCCGGCGTGCTGATGAAGCAGGACGAGCAGGCGCGCGGCGTGCCGCTTGCCGGCCTCGCGGTGAAAGTGACCAACGGATATTTCCTCATCGGCCTGTCCGCGGTCGATGTCGACGTGCAGCGCAATATCGAACTCCTGAAACAGCGCGACTGGTTCGACATCCCGATCGTCTACACCGACGGTAAACGCGCTATTCTCGCGATGGAGAAGGGCACACCCGGCGTGCGCGCTTTCGAGGAAGCGTTCCGCGCCTGGGGTGAGTAGCCCGGCTTATTCGTCACCGGCCGCTTTGCGTCCGCCGGGGCACGATATCGGAAAGAAAGTCGAGCACGGCGCGAACGCACGCAGTCCGACTCAAATCCTGGTGTGCGACCAGCCATAAATCGATCGACCGGACGCGTTCCGGTGGCAGCAGCTGCACCAGGTCAGGATCGTGATCCGCGGCCAGGCACGGCAGGATCGCGGCGCCAAGGCTGGTTTTGCAGGCGGCGTATTGGATGTGCCGCGAGTTGGCCGCAATACGACCGGCGCGCCGCGCGCGTGCTCGTCGAACCAATCACCGCCGCGAAAAGTATTCTCCTCCGCCCAGGTAATGACGTCGATATCGCGGAAGTCATTCAAGCCGGGCTTGAGATTGCGTTTGGCGGCGTAATCCCTCGAGACATACACCGCGCAGTTCCAAACGCCGGCTTGTCGGACGATGAAATCTCCGTGGCTCGGGCGCACCGTACGAACGGCAATATCCACTTCGCGCCGCGTCAGGTTGACGACGTCCCAACTCGACACCAATTCCAGTACGATGCCGGGATAGGATCGGTGGAATTCGGCAAGCCTCGGGGCGATCACGAAGGACCCAATATCTTCTGCCGTCGCCACGCGAAATTTGCAGGTCGCGCGCAGGTCGCGCCCAAACGCCTCGCGCTCGACCGACAGCACCGCTTCTTCGACGTCTTCCGCCTTGAGCCAGATCGCCTCGCCACTCTCCGTTAGCGTGTATCCAGTCTGCGCGCGATCGAACAAGCGCGCGCCTAACCTATTTTCCAAAGCGGTAAGTCGGCGTCCGACCGTGGCTCCACTGGTCTTGAGCCCGCGTGCCGCCTCGCTCAGGCTGCCGGTGCGCGCGACCGCGAGAAAATGCTTGAAGTCATCCCATTCCATCGAAAAATATATTTTCAATATTCGATCTATGTCCTTCAAATTTCAAGCGATAATCTTCGAGAATTGAGTGCGATCACCCGGGTGGGACTGAGGGGTAGCGCCATGATCAAACTTACTCGCCGTGCTGTTGTCGCTGGTTTAGGGGCATTTGCGCCGTGCCGGCTCGCGCTGAAGGCACCTGGCCAAATCGGCCGGTCACATTGATGCATGGCTTTCCGCCTGGCGGTCCGGTCGACACGCCGTCAAGAATTCTCAGCGAGGGACTATCCCGGCAAGTCGGCCAGCCGGTGATTGTCGATTCCAAACCGAGCGCGACCGGCACGACCGCTGCCGGGCTGGTCGCACGTGCAACGCCCGATGGCTATACGCTGATGGCGCTGCCGGCGACCTATCCGGCCACCGCCGCCATGTTCAATGCTCTGCCTTATAATCCGACCGAAGATTTCACTTTCATCAGCACCACGGCCGAATACCCGCTTGTGCTGGTGACGTATCCGGACAGTGAAATTCGAACGGTCGCCGACATCGTCAGCGCCGCGCGATCGCGCAATGCACCCCTGCTTTACGGCACTGCCGGGAACGGCTCGTTGATGCACCTGTCGATGGAGCTTTTTGCCAAAAAGGCAGATATCCGCCTCCAGCACGTACCTTACAAAGGCGGCATGCCCGCCGTCACCGATCTCCTCGGCAAGCGGCTGGATCTCGTCCTCGATCCGCCGACCGTACCCGTGCAATTCATAAGAAATGACAAGCTGCGCGCGTTGGCGGTGACTGGAGCAAGTCGTTTCTTTGCTCTTCCAAATGTACCGACCATAATCGAAGCCGGCTTTCCAGGCTACGTTGTGACCGGGTATCAGGGCATCGTCGCGCCGGCTGGATTGCCTGGCGCCGTAACGGAGAAAATCAATCGCGCCATCACGGCGGTATTGTCCGAACCTGATATTGTCGAGAAGCTGAAAAATATCGGTAACGTTGCAAATCCATGGAGTTCCGAAGAATTCAAGGCGCGCATTGTTGCCGATATCGAGAAGTGGAAAAGCATAGTCGCGGATGTGCACCTCGCGCGTATCTAGAAGCATCCGCGCGTCGCGGAGCTCCGACTTCGATGCAGCGCAGCGCAAACGAAAATGGCCGGGACATGCCCGGCCATTCCTTAATTACAGTGGCGCGGCGACCGACTTAATGCATCGTCGCCGAAACCGCCGATGTTGCCGTCGGCTGCTCCATGGCGGCGATCTGGTTCTTTACCGCCTTCTGCACCTTCTCGAAGGCGCGCACCTCGATCTGGCGCACGCGCTCGCGCGAGACGCCGAATTCGGTGGCCAGATCCTCGAGCGTGATCGGGTCGTCGGCCAGGCGGCGCGCCTCGAAGATGCGCCGCTCGCGGTCGTTGAGCACGCCAAGCGCGCCAATCAGCGCCTGATGGCGGTTATCACTTTCTTCGTGCTCGGCCAGCACGCGTTCCTGGCTCGGCGCATCGCTGACCAGCCAGTCCATCCATTCGCCGCTTTCGCCGTCGTCGCGGATCGGCGCGTTGAGCGAGGCGTCGCCGCCGAGCCGGCGGTTCATGTCGACCACGTCCTGCTCGTTGACGCCTAGCCGCTTGGCGATGACTTTGACCTGATCGGGCCGCAGATCGCCTTCGTCGAGCGCGGAAATCTTGCTCTTGGCCTTGCGCAGGTTGAAGAACAGCTTCTTCTGATTGGCGGTGGTGCCCATCTTCACTAGCGACCACGAGCGCAGGATGTATTCCTGGATCGCGGCCTTGATCCACCACATGGCGTAAGTAGCGAGCCGGAAGCCCTTCTCGGGCTCAAACCGCTTGACCGCCTGCATCAGGCCGACATTGCCCTCGGACACGACTTCCGAGATCGGCAGGCCGTAGCCGCGATAGCCCATGGCGATCTTGGCGACCAGGCGGAGATGGCTGGTGACGAGCTTATGCGCGGCTTCACGATCGCCGTGCTCACGCCAGCTGCGCGCCAGCATGTATTCTTCCTGCGGTTCCAGCATGGGAAACCGGCGGATTTCTTCCAGGTAGTGAGAAAGGCCGGATTCGGCCTTGAGTGCCGGCAAAGCGGCTGAACGGGCCATGATAGCGCCCTCCTTATATTGCCCCCGATGAATCGGCGGGCGGTTGTCGCCGCCGCTCCCCGAGCCGACGGCACGCATCCGATTGTGCGACCGCGAAAGCTTGATCGCAGGTGCAGCATAGCGGAACTGGGCAGCGAAAACCAGTATCCGCCCGTCACGTCGCCGTGACCCCGGCGCTACCGACCAAGCCATTGTCTAGATTGGTCTATTTCTGCCGCTGCGGCTCCTGGTTGCCACTCTCCGCAGCCAGGGCACCACGTAAACGACGCAAATCGCCCGGCAGTTCCGCTTGGAACCGCAGGCTTTTTGCGTTTAGGGGGTGTTCGATGGCCAGTAAATAAGCATGCAAAGCCTGTCTGCCAAGACCCTCCAAAGCGGCGCGAGCCTGCGGGCCGAGACGGCTGGCCTTGGTTTTGAAACCGGTGCCGTAGGCGGCATCGCCCAGGATCGGATGGCCGATATGGGCCAGATGCACCCGGATCTGGTGGGTGCGGCCGGTGTCGAGGGTACAAGCGAGCAGGCTCGCGACCGGCTTGCCATCCGGCCCGCCGAATCGCTCCAGCACCTGCCAATGGGTCACCGCCGGGCGGCCGCCTTCGCGCACCGCCCGTTTGTCTCTGGACCTGGGGTGACGGTCGAGCGGGACGTCGATGGTGCCCTTGGCCCGGCCGGGCGCGCCCCAGACGAAGGCGAGATAGCCGCGCTCGATGCCGCAATCGGCCTTGTTGGCGAATTGGGCCGAAAGCGCGCGATGAGCCGCATCGTTTTTCGCAACGACCATCAGTCCGGTGGTGTCCTTGTCGAGCCGGTGCACGATGCCGGGCCGCTTGACGCCGCCGATGCCGGACAGGCTATCGCCGCAATGCGCGATCAGCGCGTTGACGAGCGTGCCCTTGGCGTGGCCGGCGGCGGGGTGCACCACCAGGCCTTTCGGCTTGTCGATCACGATGATCGAATCGTCCTCGTAGACGATGGTGAGCGGGATTTCCTCGCCCTGGGGGATGGCGGCTTCCGCCGGCGGCAGATGGACCGTGACGATGTCACCGGATTTGACGGGCGCGTTCGGATCAAGGATCGTGCGCGCCGCGACAGCCGCCTTGGTCGTCACTTGTATGGTTACTTGGCCGTCGAGGATCAGCGCCTTGAGGCGCGAGCGCGACAGCGCCGGGATGCGGGCGGCCAGCACGCGGTCGAGCCGCTGGCCGTCCTCTTCGGCGGCGATCTTGACCGTTTCGATGCCCGTCATGGTGCAACCGATGTCCGACGACGAAAAACCGCTCGATCCCGAAACGGCGCGCGTCGTCGCCAAAGTGCGCCGGCTGATGATGATTGCGATCGCTACTACTTTTATTGCGGTCGCGGTCGTGCTCGGGGTTATCGGCTATCGCGTTTCGCAGGTGAAGGAAAGCGCCCCGTCCTTCGCGGAGGTCACGCAGGGGCTGCCGGCGGGCGCCAAGGTGCTCTCGACCGCCGTCAGCGGCGACCACATTGTCGTGACGATCGACGTCGGCGGCGTTGTCGAATTGCGCACATTCGACCCTGACACGCTCAAACCGCTCGGGCGTTTGCGGCTGGAGGCGAAGCCGTAGGCGTACCGAGCCGATCGAGCAGCGGACGCAATGGCGCCCATCGCCGTCCGAACCGCGCCAGCGCCGAAAGCCGCAAAATCCTGCGTCGATCGCGAACCAGCACCGTTGCGCTTCTGTTTACGCCGCGTTGACGTAGCGTTTCTCTAGCGCGTCGAGCCGCTCTTTCTGCGTGATGCGGGCGCGCTCGTCCATGGTGATCATCTGGTCGAGGATGGCTTCGGAATCACCTGCTTCATGAAGGTGCGCGAGACTTTTCTGGATGGCCTTGATGCTCGACCGCAGTACCATGTTGGCATAGATCGCGAGGCGGAAGCCCATGGCCTTGAGCTCCTTGGCCGGGACGATCGGGGTATGGCCGCCTTCGACGATATTGGCGATCTTGATACCGGGAAGCTGGCTGCCGATGGCCGCCATCTGCTCGCGCGAGCGCGGCGCTTCGACGAACAGCGCTTCCGCGCCCGCCTCGTAATAGGCTTTGGCGCGGCGCATCGCCTCGTCGAAGCCTTCGATGGCGATGGCATCGGTGCGGGCGATGATCACCATGTTGCTGTCGCCGCGCGCCTCCACCGCCGCCTTGATCTTGAGGACCGCTTCTTCGAACGGAATGAGTTGTTTGCCGGTGAAGTGGCCGCATTTCTTCGGAATGATCTGGTCTTCGATCTGCACCGCGGCGACACCGGCGCGCTTGAATTCCGTGACGGTCCGGTAAAGATTCACGGCGTTGCCGTAACCGGTATCGATGTCCGTGATGACGGGGACGTCGACGGCGCCGACCATCCTGCGCGTCTGCTCGAGCATTTCCGTCATGGTGAGCAATCCCACGTCGGCAAGCCCGAGCTGCGAGTTGGAGATGCCGGCGCCGGTTGCGTAAACCACCGGGAAGCCGGCGTCAGCGACGAGCCGCGCCGTCAAGGCGTCGTAGGCGCCCGGCGCAATGATGAATTCATCGCGGCTTAAGATTTGTCGAAACTGGTCTGTTGCGGACATGGGCATCCCTATCCGGTGAAAGTTGTTCCGGCAGAAGCATGGCGGCTTCGACCGGAGGGCGAGCGCGGCGCTTGTGCGGGCCCGTCAACGGCGATATGTCCCTATCGGCCTAAGCTCCCTTCGTCTAGCGGCCCAGGACGTCGCCCTCTCACGGCGAAAACAGGGGTTCGAGTCCCCTAGGGAGCGCCATATAAATCAACAACTTAGAGAATATTGCGCGCTTCCGAACCTCATTTTGGGAAGGTTTTGGGAAGTATGCAACGGCGTTCACTGGCGTCCACATTCGTTCGCCGGCTGGCAAGCACCTTCATGCGACTTCACAACACAAGTGCCGCAACAATCATCTCGAAGATTTCATCGACGATCGAAGCTGCGGCTGGTCCGACGTTCGGCACGATTAAACGAAGAGCGAGAACGGCAGGGGCCACCAGACCACGAATCTGGGGGTCGGGAGTTCGAATCTCTCCGGGCGCGCCAAAACTCCACCAGTCTGAATAAAACTGCGAACACAACGTCGATACCCGCGCATCGCCATCGGCAAGTGTGAATGGGCGCGAGTTCGTGACCCTATCGGTATCAATTAAATCAGATACTTGCGGGCAGATTGGCATCGGAATCCTGCGCCGAAACGTATAAACTGCTCGGACAGGACAGAGTGAAGCGTAATTTCGTCCCGCTAATGTAGGAGAACATGGGCAATCGCCGAACATGTCAATGACGCATCCGGATACCAGACTCGCCGAACTCACAGCGCAACTCACTGCGCTGGATGGCGAGCGCGCGGCGATCGTGGCCGAGATTGAGGCCTTGCGACCAGCGCCGGCCGCAGAGCCATCGCCTCCAATTACCACCACGTCCGGACAAGCCGCCCATCTTATCGATCGACATTCGACGACTGAAACGAAGATTGCGCTGTTTCGTAGTCTTTTCCGCGGCCGCGCAGATGTATTCCCCATCCGTTGGGAGAATACCAAGACTGGGCGCAGCGGCTACGCACCCGCCTGCTCGAACGAATGGAAGCGCGGGATCTGTGAAAAGCCGAAAGTCAAATGCTCAGCGTGCCCGAACCAGGCATTCGTCGCCGTCGATGAAATGTCGATCGAACGTCATCTCCGCGGTACTGCTCCGAACGGAGCCCCGTTCGTCATGGGCGTCTATCCGATGCTCGCCGATGATACCTGTTGGCTTCTGGCCGCGGATTTCGACGAGGGAGACTGGCGACGGGATGTCTCTGCTTTCGGGGAGACCTGTCGCAGTCACAGCATTCCCGTTGCTGTAGAACGGTCCCGGTCCGGAAACGGCGCCCACGCATGGATCTTTTTCGAGGAGCCGCTACCGGCGGCGTTGGCGCGCCGTCTTGGAGCCTTCCTGATCACCGAAACGATGGAACGCGTCCCCGACATCGGGTTTCGATCCTACGATCGGTTTTTTCCGAGCCAGGACACGATGCCGGCGGGCGGCTTCGGCAATTTGATCGCCTTGCCACTTCAGGGGCTTTCACGAGGCTCTGGGAACAGCGTGTTCATCGACGAATCATGCTCGCCGTATCCAGATCAGTGGGCCTCCCTGTCCGCAATCGTTCCGATGGCGCGTGCGAAAGTCGATCAATTGATCCAGAAGGCGAGCGCGTCGGGAAAAATCCTCGCAGTACGCATTCCCCTCATCGACGAAGACGAGGAACCATGGCTCGCCCCGCCGTCGCGCCGGAGGCCGCAGCCAGTGATCGGCGGGTCACTGCCAAGTGACATCACTGTCGTACAGGCGGATCAGATCTACATTCCGTGTCATGAGCTACCACCGCCATTGATCACCAGCCTCATTCGCCTCGCCGCGTTCCAAAATCCCGAATTCTACGCCGCGCAAGCGATGCGCCGATCCACGACAAGCCCCGGATTATCTCCTGCGCCGAGCTGACGAGCCATCACATCGGTCTGCCTCGTGGGTGCTTCGACACCGTCTGCGATCTTCTCGCGTCGCTCGGCATCGTAGCCACGATCGAAGATCACCGCGTTAGCGGTGCGCCGATCCCGTTCGCATTTACCGGCACTTTGCGTCCGGACCAGGAGTCTGCGATCGCAAACCTGTTGCCGCACGACACCGGCGTGCTCGCGGCAACGACGGCATTCGGTAAGACGATTGTAGCCATCCGGATGATGGCCGAACGCGGGCTGAATACGCTGATCCTCGTTCACCGTCTTCAGTTGATGGACCAATGGATCGAGCGCCTCACGGCGTTTTCAAACCTGCCGCGCGAGGCGATTGGCGTGATCGGCGGCGGCCGGCGTAAACCGAAAGGTCAGGTTGACGTCGCCCTGATCCAGAGCCTTGTCCGCAAAGGGGAGGTCGACGACATCGTCGGCAATTACGGGCATCTTGTGGTCGACGAATGCCACCATCTGTCGGCCGTGAGCTTCGAATTGGTCGCGCGCCGTGCGAAGGCCCGGTACGTCCTCGGCCTGTCGGCGACGGTAACCAGAAAAGACGGACATCACCCCATCATCGCGATGCAATGCGGCCCTGTTCGCTACCGCGTTGATGCACGAGCCGAGGCTGCCAAACGCCCGTTCGATCATGTGGTGCGGATTAGGGAAACCAGCTTCCAACTCCAAGCCACCTCGAATGCCTCGCCCCCTTCCATCCAGGACGTCTTCAAGGAGATGGTCGTCGATGAAGCGCGTAATGCTCTGATATTTGATGATGTCTTGCATGCGCTTGAAGCAGGAAGGTCACCTGTCGTGATAACCGAGCGCACCGCTCATCTGGAAGCCCTGGTCGGGCGTCTCGAACGCTTCGCGAGGCACGTGGTTGTTCTGCGCGGAGGGCAAAGCGAGAAGCAACGCCGCGACATCGCAGCGCGGCTTGCCGCGATTCCCCAAACCGAAGAACGCGTCATTGTCGCGACCGGACGCTATCTTGGTGAGGGTTTCGACGATTCCCGTCTTGATACCCTGTTCCTTACCATGCCGATCGCATGGAAAGGCACGCTTGCCCAGTATGCGGGCCGGTTGCACCGTCTCCACGGTGCCAAGCGCGAGGTGATCATCTACGATTATGTTGATATGCGCGTGCCGGTTCTCACCCGCATGGCTGCGAAACGTCGCATCGGGTATCAAGCTATCGGTTACAAGATACTCGGTACGCGCGATTTGTTTTCCGGTTAGTTGGTCGCGACAGGCACATCTAGAGCAATTTTAGATTGAGATTGAGATTGCGCATAACCGAGCTTTCAATCCCAAGCTCCGGCCACCGTCATCTGTGCTGTCGGCTGAGAGCATCGCTCTCACGCCGCCTCGTAAGACGCGATCTTCTTGATCTGCGGTGCGAGCGCGTCTTCGGCCGTTTCGAGATCGAAGCGCGCCTGAATGTTCATCCAGAACGCAGCGCCCGTCTTGAAGAACTTGCCGAGCCGCAGCGCGGTGTCGGCCGTAACGGGCTTTTCTTCGCGCGCGATGCGTTCGATCCGGGTGCGCGGCACGTCCAGCGCGGCCGCGACCGCGTAAGATGTCAGCTTAAGCGGAACGAGAAATTCTTCCCGCAGGATTTCGCCGGGATGAACCGGCGGAAGTTTCTTTGCCATGTGCGAACTCCTATTCGGTGGCCACATTCGGCCGGTCTGACTAGTGATAGTCGATTATCTCCACGTCTTCGGGACCCGCATCGGTCCACCTGAACACGACCCGCCATTGATCATTGATGCGGATCGAGTGCTTACCCGCCAAATCGCCCTTAAGAGCTTCAAGGCGGTTGCCGGGAGGCGAGTTCAAGGCCTCAAGAACGGCGGCGGCGTCCACCATAATCAGTTTTCGGCGAGCTACCTTGGCGAGATTTGCCGGGAAACCCTTCGGGACCATGCGGCCCTGAAGGATCGGCTCGGCAAATTTCCCCTTGAAGTCCCTGATCATGAGCGCAACGTATCTCATCGAGATACGTATTGCAAGGCTTTCGTATCCCGACGAGATACTATCCGCGAGCACCGCGCTTTTTTGCGTCAGCGCGCGCCGCTCGATAGTTGGCATTCAACCCGCGCAGATGGCCTGAAGTCTGCCTTGTGGCCACGCGCTGATCGATATCCCGGGCCACGGCCACGGCGCGCTGCCGCGTGAGTCGACCCTGCAATACGCCGGTTCGGCGGTAGTGGGGTAAGCGGACAAAGGTCGACTTTGGCCGAGACCGGTTAGTTCGCTAATGACCCAGGCTGTGTGAAAACTCCAACGCCCGCCCGGCGCGTAGAAAGATTTTTTAGAAATCGCGCATCATGAGAACTGATGATTCTGCAGACATGCGGTTTAATGCCATGTTGGAGAATTATATTTTCTACATTTCCCGGATGTATGAGTTTTCACACAGCCTGGACCCGGAGCGCCCGTTTGCCACCGTCAATTGGCGCGCTGCGAAAGGATCATTCGCCCTCGATGTTGGCGCCCTCGGACAAATTTGGTGCAACGGGTAATATGGAATGACGTGCATCACCGCGAGGGGATCTAATGTAACGTGATGGTCGAGAAGAAATCTCCTACCTGGAGTGAAGTCAAAGCCAGGCTAGCTGACTTTGATCGCACCAGTCTGCTCGGGCTGGTGAAAGACCTGTATGGCGCAAGTAAGGACAACCAAGCCTTCCTGCATGCCCGCTTTGACTTAGGTACCGACGTACTCAGACCCTACAAAATTAGGATTGATCGGTGGCTGTCGCCTGACCTGCTCAAAAACCAGAATGTGTCCGCTTCCAAGGCCAAAATTGTAATTGCAGATTATCAAAAGGCTATCGGGCGACCCGAAGATCTTGCCGAACTGATGGTATTCTATTGTGAGCGCGCTTCCGATTTCAGCAATGCATTGGGCTTCGCAGATGAGACCTACTTCAAAGCCTTGTTGAAAATGTTTGAGGCGGCACTCAAGATTTCGATCACCCTACAGAGCGATCTGCGCGATGCATTGCTTGACCGCCTCGATGACGTCCGCCGCATTAGTCACAATCTTGGTTATGGGCTTGGCGATGAAATGAATATTATTCTAGCTGATTATAAAAATGATAATTGAGCGAAGATTCGCGGAGTACCGCTACAATGTGCGTTCAGCGCGTCATTCGGGGCTGATACCGTGAACGGTCGCGATCGAAGCAATAGCGGAGATTGGCAAGAACTGACGCTGAATGGTTCGGTCTCCGCTTCCCCTGGAACGGGACTAACGAGCAGGTGCTTATGACGCTGTTCGCGTGAACAGCGCGTGAAATAACGCTTCCGCCCGCCGAAGTCCTTCATCGCTCAGAACCACAGACTTTGTCTTGTTTGCCGGGTCCGCGATCAACCCCTTTTTATGTAGCCGATCCATGGCGCCCCAATCGAAGCCCTTCCAGGCACGCCTCTCGTCATGCAGCGTTAGCCATAAGAGCCCCAGCACAGTGTCGTCGATTTTATCGAGGTCGATCTCCATGCAGCCAGTCTATCATACAGAAAAGCTACTGTGACGGCCTACGTCGGATGGTTACGTTCGCTGCGCCGCAAAATTTGGCCGCTATTGGACTAACAACGGACACCGGTCAAGTTTGGCCGGGGGAGGGGGTTGTCCGCTAATGACAGAGCGGACCAAAGGTCAATTTTGGTTGGCGATGGGACGCCAACGGACGTATCTGGACACTGGCGAACGTCTACGGACGCTCTCTCACGGCGAAAACAGGGGTTCGAGTCCCCTAGGGAGCGCCATTTTTGTCAAATTAATTCAACGAGTTATATCACGGCTCTTTTTGCCGTCTAGGCTATGTCCAATAGGTGTCCAATATACGTGGGTGGACAAGTATGGATTTGCTTAACCCCAGATGCAGGTGGTGGTCCGGCGGCCTTGCAATCTGGCATAATCGCGACCACATTTAGTTCATGCCTCACATTCCCCGACCGGAAAGCGCCAAGAGCGTACGCAAACCCGTTTGGCACACGTACAAGGATAAGAACGGCACGATTTTGGGCCCCGAACAGTTTGACGGCGATTGGCCGTTCGTGGACAAGCCGCCCAATATTGACCTGACGGTTCTTTTGTACCAGCGCGATTGAGAGACTATTGCATTTAACGGATGCCAGCACGCATGAAGCTCTGCACGAATTGCCGCTGAAACAAAAGGAAGGCGATCAACAAAGGTGTCGACGTCATCAGTGTTGCCGCGGTTATCACCGACCAGTCGATGCCCTGATCGGACGACGCAAAGATTTGCAGGCCGACCGTCAGCGGCCGCGTATTCACTGAATTGGTGATGATGAGTGGCCACAGGAAGTTGTTCCAGTGGTAACTCACCGACACTAGGCCGTAGGCGATATAAACGGGCTTGGCGAGCGGTACGTAAACCTTTAGCAACACTTGCATCAAATTGGCGCCCTCGACGCGCGCCGCCTCGTCGAGTTCGCGTGGCACGGTCTTGAAGGTCTGCCGTAGCAGGAAGATGCCGAATGCCGAGGCCATGTAGGGCAAGCCGATGGCCGGAATGGTGTCGGCGATCCCCATCGCGGTCATCGTCCGATAATTCTCGACGATGAGAACGTCGGGCATGATCATTAGCTGAAGTAGTACAAGAATGAAGGCGAGCTCGCGCCCATAGAATTTGAAACGCGCAAAGGCATAGGCGGCGAGCGTGCATAGCACGAGCTGCGCCGCCAATATCATTGTCACCAGCAGAAAGGTATTGAGGAAATAGCGCGAGAACGGTGCTGCGTTCCACGCTTTCACAAAATTCTCGGTTGTTAGCGGGGCATCCAGCACGAAATGCGCTGAATACGCGCTCGGGTGGATTGAGGCCCATAGCGCATAGGCAAGTGGCAGGATCCACAGCAGCGCGAGAAACCACGCACCGGCCGTTTCCAAGACCTTGCCAACTCGGCTGGGCTGGTAGAGTGGCGTCATTGATAGTGGATCCGGCGGTCCAGGAAGACGAATTGGCCGAGCGCCAGAATCGCTAACAGCGCCAGCAGCACAACGGTCAAAGTCGCGGCGAAGGCTGTATCCCAGAATTTGAATCCGATTTCGTAAATGTAGAATAGCAGCAGGGCGGTTGTGTTGTTCGGCCCGCCTTGTGTCATGACCACGATGTGATCAACCAGCCGAAACGAATTGATGACGGCATTGATGAGGACGAATAGCGTCGTTGGCATCAGCAGCGGGAACGTGACGCGACGGAAGAAATACCAGCGGCTCGCGCCTTCCAACGCCGCGGCTTCGCCGAGGGCGGGCGGCATCTGCTGCAACGCGGCCAAATAGAAGATCATGAAGAAACCGGCGTCTTTCCATATCGCGACCACTATCAGGCAGGCTAGCGCGGTATGCTCATTACCGAGCCAGTTGTGCGCCGGCACGCCGAATAAGCTGAGTATTTGGTCGACCAGCCCATAACCCGGCGAATAGAAGAACAGCCAGATATTGGCGACTGCGATCATGGGCAGTACGGTCGGTGTGAAGAACGACAGCCGCATGAACGCGCGGCCGCCAATATTGCCGTTAACCGCGACCGCCATCGCCAGCGCCAGCGCGATGGTGAGTGGAATGGTGCTCAGCGCATAGATGATGTTGTTTTCGAGTGCGCGCCAGAAGATCGGATCCTCGATCATGGCCTGATAATTATCGAGTCCGACGAATACCGCAGGTCGCGCCCCCTTCGGGGTCGAGAAGAAACTGTCGATGATGGTGGCGACTGCCGGATAATGCGTGAAAACACCGAGCATAATCGCTGCCGGTAGCAGTAACAGCCAGCCGTTGATATGGGTCGCCCATCGCCGCGGGATTCTGCGGCGACGTGAAGCCGCGGCCACGACACGGGCCTCGGGAGAAGGGGGGAGCGCTTGTCCCGCTCCCCCATCCGATCTTCGCAGGATGTTGCGTGCGACGCTCATTTCTTGTAGGGACGCAAAATGCGCGCGGCTTCCTGCTGCGCGTCCTTCATGGCCTGCTCGGGTGTCTTGGTGCCGTTGAGCGCGGCTTGCAGCCCGTCATTAAGCGCCTTGGTGACGCGCTGATTCTCGTGTGTCGATAATTCGGCAACCGAATATTTGAGCTGGTCGCGCGCGACTGCCGCCGACGGGAAATCGGCAACATATTTCTTCATCACCGGCGTTTCCCAGGCGTCCGGGCGCACGGCAACGTAGCCGGTCTTGATGCCCCAATCGGCCGCGCGCTCCGGCGTCGTCATCCATTTGACGAACTTGAGCGCGGCGGCAGACTTCTCGGCGGACATCTTCTTGAAAAAGTAGAAGTTGCCGCCACCGGTCGGCGAGCCGCGGCCGTTATGCGCGGGTAGCATCGCGACACCGAAAGGGAAGGGCGCATTAGCTTTTATGTTGGTGAGGTTACCAGTGGTGGTCCAAATAACCGCGGTCTTGCGCTCGAAGAAGTCCTTCGGCGTGGTGCCCCACTCGATCACGCCGGGAGGATGGATTTTCTCCTTGCGACTGAGGTCGACCCAGTATTGCAGCGCCTGGACCACTGCCGGTTTGTCGAAATAGGTCTCGGTGCCGGTTTGATTCATCAGCCGTACATTGTTGGCGGTAGTGATGCCCTGGAACAGCCAATAGGGAAAACCGGTCGAGGGGATTTGCACGCCCCATTGTGAGACGTTGTTGCCGTCACGCTTCGTCAGCTTGCGCCCGTCGGCAACCAGTTCGTCCCACGTGTCTGGCGCCTTATCGGGATTGAGGCCCGCGGCCTTAAACGCATCCTTGTTCCAGTACATCACGATGGTCGAACGCTGGAACGGAATGCCCCAGGTCTTGCCTCCGGTCTGGCTGTTTTCCATGAAGGCTGGATAGAACGACTTGGCCCAAGCCTTGTCGGCGTTGCTTTTCAGCAGCCCGTCGAAGGGCATGACCGCGTCTTCGTCGATCAGTGTGAACATATCGGTCGACAGCAACACCGCGATATCCGGCGGCTCGCCGCTCTTGAACGCTGTCAGCGCCTTCACCAGCGTGTCCTGATAGGTGCCGGCATAGATTGCCTTGATCTTAATCCCGGGATTTTCCTTCTCGAAATCGGCAGCATAACCATCAATAATTTTTGTGATCGGACCGCCGACGGCGACCGGATAATAGAACGAGAGCTCGACGTCTGAGGCCATGGCGGTGGACGCCAGTGCTAGCATGGTTGCTCCGACGATCGGAGCGAGCCATTTCATCTTCGGATAACGCATATTTTCTTCCTCCCTAAGCGAGAACATTCTGAACGGAGTTGTTCGTGTCGCGCGTGGTGTCTGCCACCACGTCGTCGCGACGCCTTCCGCTCACGGCGTCGAAGAAATGCGTCGTATTGGAGCGCCACGCGAGATGAACTGTCTCGCCGAGCTTCAGCGCGGCCTTACCCGGTACGGATGCGGTGACGGATTGGCTGCCAACTGCGCAAGCAACCACTGTATCGGCGCCCATGAACTCGATATTTGTCACGCGCACGGGAATTCCATCGCCTCCGATCGTTACATCCTCCGGCCGGACGCCGAGCAGCAGCGCGTCGACCGGATCGCGGAGAACACGCACCTCGCTGCCCGCGATGATGGTGCCGCCAGCTGCCGCTTCGAGCGTGAGGATGTTCATGGGCGGCGTGCCGATGAAGCGCGCGGCGAACACCGTGTCTGGCCGCGCATAGAGGATGTCGGGTGCCGCGGCCTGTTCGACCACACCCTCGCGCATGAGGATGACCTTGTCTCCCATGCTCATGGCCTCGCTCTGATCGTGAGTAACGTAGACCATGGTGATGCCGAGCTTCTGCTGCAGTGTGCGAATCTCGCGCCGCATCTCGGCGCGCAACTGCGCGTCGAGGTTGGAGAGTGGCTCGTCCATCAGGCAAACCGGTGCCTCCGCGATGATAGCGCGACCGAGCGCAACGCGCTGCTGCTGGCCGCCAGAAAGCTGAGACGGTTTGCGTGCGAGCAGTGTGCCGAGGCCCAGCAGCGAAGCGACGCGATCGAGTTGGCGCGCGCGTTCGGCGGCGGGCGTCTTGCGCACGCGCAAACCAAAGAGAATGTTTTCGGCGACCGTCAGGTGAGGGAACAGCGCGTAGGACTGGAACACCATGGCGACCCGGCGTTTCGCCGGCGCGAGGTCAGTTACGTCCTCGCCGCCGATCAGGATGCGGCCGTTCGAAATCTCCTCAAGGCCGGCGATGAGGCGCAGCGTCGTCGATTTGCCACAGCCCGACGGTCCGAGCAGCACGAGGAACGATCCCGCGTCAGCGTCAAAACTAACGCCGTCGACGGCAGCTACGTCGCCCCATAGCTTGCTGATGTTCTGGACCGTGATTTGGGACACTGCGTTCACTCGCACAATTCATTCGCAGCTCAGGTGGTGCGTGACAGATCATAGAACGATGACATGTTTTTTGCAGCAAGCCAATTCCATCCCTTCGACCTGGAAAACGATGTCAAAGTGGAATTCCTTGCGACCCATCTACTTGCGGATTTATAAGAATGGCCAATGATCATCATAAATTAAGAGCGAAAATGGTGCATTGTGAAGCCAGCTGCTCAATCGCTATCGAGAACAACGTTTATCGGAAGTTAGGCGTTGACTCCCATAAAGAGCCTTATCGGAACCAACACAACTGGCATGAAATATTCTATAATGCCCGATCGGCGAATCCGGCACGCCACGACATCAGCGTGCCGCAAGTCCGGCGCATCTCTCGCAATGCATCAATTGGCGGCCCGGACATGCAGTCGGAGGAACAGCGATGCATTTGCGGGTCTTTGGGCGCACAGGAATGCAGCTCTCGGTGCTGGGCTTCGGCTGCGGCGCAGTGGGTGGGTTTATGGTACGCGGCGATCCTGCCGACCAGGAGCGTACCATCGCGCGGGCGATCGCCGCTGGCGTGAACTAATTCGACACCGCGGTGCAGTACGGGAATGGCGAATCGGAAAAGAACCTTGGCCGCGTTTTGCAAAAGCTGAAACCAGCCAACGTGGCCGTTGGAACCAAGGTCCGATTGCCGCCCAGCGAGTTCGCCCGCATTGCCGACGCCGTAACGATGTCGCTCGAAGGCAGTCTGGCGCGACTACGTCTTGACCGGGTCGACATCTTTCACCTGCACAACCCAATTACCGAGACAGGAGGCGGATCAGCGCTGAGCGTGCGACAGGTGCTCGGCGACGTGGTACCAGCGTTCGAGCGCTTGCGTCAGCAGGGGAAGACTCGTTTCCTCGGAATTACGGCAGTAGGCGACACGGCGGCACTGGATCAAGTGATCGACGCACGCGCCTTCGACAGCGCTCAGGTCGTCTACAACATGCTCAATCCATCTGCCGCCGAAGAATTGCCGACGAGCTATCCGGCACAGGATTATGGACGATTATTCGATCACACCAACGCAGCCGGCGTTGGAGTAGTGGGCATCCGCGTGCTAGCCGGCGGTGCACTATCGGGCTCAGCCGAGCGTCACCCGATTGCGAGCCCGGCGCCCGAGCCGATTGGTTCGGCTATGAGCTACGATGCCGATGTCGATCGCGCACGCCGTCTAATCCCGCTGGTAAAGGAGGGGTTTGCCACCAGCCTGACCGAAGCCGCCACGCGGTTTGCGCTGTCTCACCCGGCGATGGGCACTATCTTGGTCGGAATGGCGACGTCGAAACAGTTCGAGGACGCACTCGCCGCGGTCGAAAAAGGCCCACTACCGCGAGCTGCGCTCGACCGGCTGTCAGCACTGCGGCAGGCATTCTCTGGCGAACCACGATGATCCGCTAATTACCTCCGATAAGAGGACTTATCGGAAGTAATCTGTGTTAAACCGCAACTGAACGCATCTATTTTCAGTCTTTCAGCACTCTGGCGCTGTCGTAAATACTAAGTAGACGCTGAATAAACAAACGGAATTGAGAAGAGGTAGCTGTCGCTTCCAAAAACTAGATACGTGCGTACCGGTGATGCAATCCGCCCAAGGTTGCATGTGCGACGATGTCCCCGAAGCGATCGATCGGGCGCCCGTCCGGCGCATCCTTTCCGAGCGAAACATGAGGACGCCACCCATTATAATAGGCGGAGAATTTCGCAAGGATCCGCCTCAGGTGCTCTTCGTTGAGCACGATCAGATGATCGGTACACTCGCGCCGGATCGACCCGATCAGGCGCTCAACATGGCCGTTCTGCCAGGGCGAGCGGAATGACGTGGGCCGATCCCGAATGCCCATCGCCTGGACGCGGCGTCTGAATACGCTGCCGAAGGCCCGATCGTTGTCGCGGACGATGTATGCTGGCGCCGTGTCCCAGGGAAATGCCTCGGTAATTTGGCGTGCCAACCACTCCGCCGTCGGATGCCGGGTAACCGCAAACCACAACAACTGCCGCCGTTCGCCGGTGTTCGCGAATCCAATGGATGGGGTTTTCGGAACCGACGGCGGATTGCACCATCAATATGTGCGGATTTAGTTTCCGACAAGGACAAGGGATGCGCCGAAGGGTGCGATCAAGGCAAGGGAGAACGCCGCGGCGTAAGCGTGCGCAGCTGTAGCCTGGTTCAATAATTTGACGTCTAGGCCAGGATTGGCGCTGCCGGCGCATTAGAATTTGGCCGGCGCAGTCCCATCCTTTTGGCGCAGCATGAAGCGTTGGATTTTGCCGGTCGCGGTTTTCGGCAATTCGGTGACGAAGTTGATCCAGCGCGGATATTTATAAGGGGCAAGGCCGTTCTTGCAGAGCTCGCTGAGCTCGGCGGCGAGGGCGGGGCTTCCTGTTACCCCTTCTTTCAGGATGACGAAGGCCTCCGGCTTGATCAGGCCTTCCTGATCGAGACGGCCGACGACGGCGGCCTCGACGACGTTAGGGTGCTCGATCAGCTTGGATTCGATCTCGAACGGCGAGCACCAGATGCCGCCGACCTTCAACATGTCGTCGCTGCGGCCGCTGTAATAGAAATAGCCGTCTGCATCGCGGCGATAGGTGTCGCCGGTATTGAGCCAGCCATCGACCATCGTCGTCGCGGTACGCTCGGCATTGTTCCAATAGCAGCGCGCCGTGGAGTCGCCGGAAATGAACAGTTGGCCGCTGTCGTTGTCGGCGACTTCGCCGCCGTGCTCGTCGACGATGCGGGCGCGATAGCCGGGTACGACGCGGCCGCTCGATCCGGGTTTCACGTCGCCGGGCGTGTTCGAGATGAAAATGTGCAGCGCTTCGGTCGAGCCGATGCCGTCCAGAATCCAAAGACCGGTTTCCTCGTGCCAGCGTCGGAGAATCTCGCCGGGCAGCGCCTCGCCCGCGGATACGCAGGAGCGGATTGAGGACAGGTCCGGCTTCTCCTTGGCAAAATGCTGTAGATAAGCGGCGTAAAGCGTCGGCACGCCGAAATAGAGCGTCGGCCGGTAATGTTCGATCAGGGGGAAGCTCGACGCCGGGCCCGGGCGCTGGTCGTTCAGCACCGCGGTGGCGCCGACCCACAGCGGAAAGGTGAGATTGTTGCCAAGTCCGTAGGCGAAGAACAGTTTGGCTTCGGAGTAGAAGACGTCGTCCTCGCGAATGCCCAAGGTCTCGACGCCGAACCGCTGGCTGGTGACCGCCATATCGCGATGACGGTGCAGGGCGCCTTTCGGTGCGCCGGTGGAGCCGGAGGAATAGAGCCAGAAGCAATCGTCGTCGGCCGTTGCCCGCATGGCGTCGAACTGCGGCTGGCTTTGCGCAATCAGCGCGGCCAGCGTTTGGCCGTTGCCTTCGGTGCGGAGAACGTAGCGCGGCTGCTGCTTGGCGGCAGCGACCGCAGGTTCGACTTCGCTGGCGAATTCAGGCGAATAGACCAGCGCCGCCGCGCCGGAATTGTCGATGATGAATTCGTAACTGTCCGATCGCAGCAGCGTGTTAAGCGGAACCGGCACGATGCCGGCCTTTATCGCGCCCCAGAACAGATAGAAAAACGCCGGACAATCCTTCACCACCATCAACACGCGTTCGCCGTGGCGAAGCCCGAGGTCCAGCAGAGCGTGCGCGCAGCGGTTAACGTTGGCGGCGAGTTCGGCGTAGGTGACCGCGCTGTCGGCGGTGCGGATCGCGGCTTTGGCCCCGCGTCCTTCGGAAATGTGCCGGTCGATGAACTCGACGGCGACATTGTAGTCGGGCGCAAAGCGCAGGCGCGACGGACGCTGTGCGGCGTCAATTCCGGCGGTACTCGGCATCGCTCTCGACCTGCTTTTCTGTTTAAATTCAATGGATCGCGGTCATTGCATACCAGATGTGAATCAGTTTCTTCATTGACTTTGGTCAACAGGGGCGATCCGGATTTGGGGCATTCGCAAAGTGCCCCATGCCGCACGTCGTTGAGGAGGGATAGCCATGTCGCAAGCGGCCGAGAGCCGGTCGGGCAAGCCCGCGATGCTGAAGGACAAGGACTTCGTGTGGGAAGACCCGCTCGGCCTCGAAGGCGAGTTGTCGGAAGAAGAGCGCATGGTGCGCGACACCGCCAAGGGCTTCGCGCAGGACTACCTGATGCCGCGCGTGGTCGCCGCCTATCGCGACGAGACTTACGACGCGCGCATGCTGCCCGAAATGGGCAAGCTCGGCCTGCTCGGACCGACAACGCCGGAAGAATACGGCGGCGCCGGCCTCGGCTACGTGGCCTATGGTCTGATCGCGCGCGAACTGGAGCGCGTCGATTCGGGTTACCGCTCGGCGATGTCGGTGCAGTCCTCGCTGGTGATGTATCCGATCTACGCCTATGGCAGCGAAGCGCAGCGGCGCAAATATCTGCCCAAGCTCGCCAGCGCCGAAATGGTGGGCTGCTTCGGCCTGACCGAGCCCGATCACGGCTCCGATCCGGGCTCGATGGTGACGCGCGCCGAAAAGACCGCCGGCGGCTTCAAGCTCAACGGCGCCAAGACCTGGATCTCCAACGCCCCGGTCGCCGATGTCGCGGTGATCTGGGCCAAGCTCGACGGCGTCATCCGCGGTTTCATCGTCGAGCGCGGCGCCAAGGGTTTCTCGACGCCCAAGATCGAAGGCAAGCTTTCGCTGCGCGCCTCGATCACCGGCGAGGTTGTGCTGGAAGACTGCCTGATCCCGGAAGACAATCTGCTGCCGAACGTGAAGGGGCTGGCGGGCCCGTTCGGCTGTCTCAACAACGCGCGCTACGGCATCGCCTGGGGCGCCATGGGCGCGGCCGAGTTTTGCTGGCACGCGGCGCGCCAATACGTGCTCGACCGCAAGCAGTTCAACCGCCCGCTCGCCGCCAATCAGCTAATCCAGAAGAAGCTCGCCGACATGCAGACCGAGATCGCGCTCGGCCTGCAAGGCGCGCTGCGCTTGGGGCGCATGCTGGAGGCCGGCAAGGCCGCGCCGCCGTCGATCTCGCTGATGAAGCGCAACAACTGCGGCAAGGCGCTCGACATCGCCCGCCTGGCGCGCGACATGCACGGCGGCAACGGGATCTCGGAGGAATATCACGTGATGCGCGTGCTTTCGAACCTCGAGACGGTCAACACCTACGAAGGCACGCACGACATCCACGCCCTCATCCTCGGCCGCGCCCAGACCGGAATACAAGCGTTTTTCTGATACGCAATCGTTGACGCGGCTGTTCTCTGCGTCCATGCCGAATCGAATATTCGGTACACACAGGCCGTCACACAAATTTTTTGTTTGTGTGGTGGGATGTGAGGTTATTCAATGGGATGCGCGGAAAATGGGAGAGAATCCCTCCGTGTCCGACGGCTAGCGCATGGATTATTTGGCTTGGGTGATATCTATCAGGTCGCTGATATGTGCTTTAAATCTCGATCTGCCGTCCGACTTCCACGAATTTCTCCGCAGGAATGTTGAACAGGTCCACCGCCCGCACTGAATTTCGGAACATCAGCGTGAACAGGCGCAGACTGGCGCGCACCAGCCAACTGCGCTGTTTGGAGCAGACCACGGCATCCCGCGCGCCGAAATAGATCGCATCTTCGAGGTCGGCTGGACAGCCGCGAGCCTTCGCCTGCCGCAAGGCGGCGGGAATGTCAGGCACCTGGACGAAGCCGAAGTGAACGGTGATGTGCCAAAACCCTTCGGCAAGCTTCGCCAGCTCGATGCGGTCGCGCGATGCGACGCGCGGGATACTCTCGAAATTTACTGTCAGCGCAATCGCGGTCTCGTACATCGCTCTCATCTGCGCGACGTGCTCGACAATCAGGAACGGCGTCGTGGCAGCGACCCGCGTCAGAAAAACGGCCGTGCCGGGCACGCGCGGGACATGGTCACGCTTGAGTCGGCGGAAGAATTCATCCGGCGTCTCCGTCAACACTGTGTGGCGGCGACGCATGGCCTCGAAGCCGAAGTGCCATGAGACCATGACGATGAACACCAGCGTGCCGAACGCAAGTGGGATCCAGCCGCCTTCCTTGATCTTGAACAGATTGGCCGCGAAGAACGCAAAATCGACAGCGAGAAATAGCCCGCTCGTTATCAACGCCAGTCCCGCCGGCCAGCGCCAGCGCGTGCGCATGACATTGTAAAGCAGGGCGGTCGTCAGCAGCATCGTGGTCGAAACCGCGGTGCCGTAGGCACCCGCCAGGCGATCCGAACTGCCGAAGCTGACGGTGAGCAAAACCGTCATCACCATCATCGTCCAGTTCACAAATGGTACGTAGATTTGCCCGTATTCGTCCGAGGAGGTCTGGCGGATCCGCATGCCCGGGAACCAGCCGAGCTGCATAGCCTGCCGTGTCAGCGAGAACGATCCCGTGATGATCGCCTGGCTGGCGATGATCGTGGCAATCGTGGCAAGTCCCACCAGCGGATAGACCGACCAAGATGGCGCCAGCCGGAAGAACGGATTGCCGCCCATCGCCGGATCACCGAGGTAGAGCGCGACCTGCCCAGCATAATTGAGCAGCAACGCCGGCAGCACGATCCCGTACCAGGAGGTTCGGATCGGATTGCGGCCAATATGGCCCATGTCGGCATACATCGCTTCGCCGCCGGTCATCGCCAGAAAGACCCCGCCAAGTACGGCGATCCCTCTCCAGCCGTGACCCGTCAGCAGCGCAATCCCGTAGCGCGGATCGATAGCGGCGATCACCGCGGGATAGTAGGAAATGCCGGCAACGCCCAGCGCGGCGATAACCAAAAACCAAAGCAGCATCACCGGCCCGAACGCCTTGGCGATTTGCGCCGTGCCGCGGCTTTGGACGGCGAACAGACCCAGCAGGATCGCGACCGCCATCAAGACGACATGTGGCTTGAACACATCGGTTGCGACGTTGAGCCCTTCGAGGGCGCTCAACACCGAGATCGCCGGGGTGATGATGCCGTCGCCGTAGATCAACGCCGCCCCGAACAGCCCCATGACGATGAGGAGGCGCCGGCCTTCGGACCAGTTCGCGCCGGTCATCGACATCAGTGCCAGGATGCCGCCTTCGCCGTGATTGTCGGCGCGCATGACGAACAGGCAATATTTTACGGAAATGGTGATGATCAGAGCCCAGAAGATCAGCGAGAGGCTGCCGAGCGCTGCTTCCGGGGAAAAGTGTCCGCCGCTCGCGCTGATGATCGCCTGCAGCGTATAGAGCGGGCTGGTTCCGAGATCACCATAGACGATCCCGAGCGCGGCGAGTGCCGCCGCTGGTGTGGTCTTGCGAGCGACGCGCGCCAGCACAGGATCGTCTTCGTGTTTGACGTCGGCCGGCATCGATCCAAGTCTCCGTGCGCCGTTAAACGACATAGCCCAGGTGAACTTTGGAACGGCTAGACAGATAGTAGACGGTGAGCTCAATTCTGCCCAAAATCGTTCACCTGGAGACAATGTCGTGTCAGGTGTATTAAATCATAGACAGACACTGGAGTTACTGGTTTTTGGACTTGCCAGCTGCCTCACCGCGCGATTTCCAAATTATTCGATAGACAAATAGCCAGATTAGGAAGGCGGTTAGGGTGATCAAAACAAAGATCGCTCCGAATAACCCCAGCTTGTGGATGACCGCGGCAAATTCGGACCCATGTTTGCCGAGATAGAATCCGGCCATAGTCCAGACGATAACCCAAAGAGCACCGCCAAGCGCATTAAAGACAAGGAATCGCCGCCAATCCATTTCTAATGAACCGGCGACGACGCCGTTCAACTGGCGCAGCACGCTGAAGAAGCGTGCGAAGCCGACAGTCAGGGGGCCGTATCGCGCAAAGATCGCCTCACCTTCCGCAGACGATTTGACTTCAGCCCGACCATTCCGCCGAAACGCCATAAAAGCTTATGGCCAAGCCTCCTGCCGATCAAATACCCGATATTGTCGCCAGTGACAGCGCCAGCCCAAGCTGAGAAAAGCAAAGCGGGAGATGAGAGTTCACCGCGACCCGCTAAAATTGCAGCAACAATGAGCAATGATTCGCCTGGAAGTGGCGCTCCAAACGACTCGAGGGTCAAGATCAGGAAAATCGCCGCAGCGCCATATTCGTGGACCCACGGCTCCAGCGTTCCAAGGACCTGACTAAACTCCGTCGCGATGTTTGTACCGAAAACCTAAACGCGGACGTAATGGTGGTGAAGTCCGCCGAGCAGGGCGTGTGATTTGATATCTCCGGTTCGCTGAACCGGACAAGAGACGGGCGCATCTTTGTTCAATGACCAATGCGTTCTGATGTCATTGTAATAACGGGCGTAAGTTCGCAGAATCCGGCGCAGATGTGTCTCGCCCAAGACGACGATGTGGTCCACACACTCGCGGCGGATCGAACCGATCAGCCGCTCGGCAAACCCATTCTGCCAAGGCGAGGCCGGTGCTGTAGGCTTGTCCCGGGTACCCATGGCGCGCAATCGGCGCGTGACGACGGCTCCATAGATGCGATCCCGATCACGGATGAGGTAGCGCGGAGCCTCATTCCATGGGAATGCCTCGGTTATCTGACGCGCAATCCATTCCGCCGTCGGATGTCTTGTGACGTTGATCCAGACTAGGTCTCTTCGGTCCAGCCGAATGATGATTAAGGCATAGAGCAGATCGAAGCCGATGGTAGGGACAACGAACAGGTCCATCGCGGCGATGTCTGGCGCGTGGTTACGCAAGAAGGTGCGCCATCCCTGACTTGGCGGTCCACGCCGCCTCACCATGTATTTGGCGACGCTCGACTGCGCGACATCAAACCCGAGCTTGAGCAACTCGCCATGGATACGGGGCGCTCCCCAAAGCGGGTTGTCGGTGCTTATGCGCCTGATTAGCGCGCGTAGGTCATTTTCGATTTGCGGTCGCCCGCCCAGTGGACGCGATTTCCACCGCCAATAGCGGCGAAAGCCAGCCCGATGCCAGCGCACGAGGGTCTCGGGCCGGATAATTGTGAGTACCGTCAGGATCGACGGGAACCAGCGATATACGGGAACCAGCGATATAGCTGTATAAAGAACCAGCGGTCGTTGTTCGTGAGCCGAACGCGACCGTGCACCTTGCGCCGCAGAACTATCAACTGATGTCGGAGCGCCGCGTTCTCGGCTTCAAGACGGCTCTTCGACTTGAATGGCAACGCCAAGACGGCCAGGATGAAACAGAGCAGGGCGCACATTATCCTCTGACGTTAGGCGATTCCTTCGGTTAATCAATGCGGATAAGGTTTTCGGTATACACAACTTCGCCGTTATACCAAAATCTGAATGCCCGCTGTTGGGGTAACAGTAGACAAGTGTGCCTTTTAGCCCGCAATGATTTGTCAGCTAGTGACCCGTTCTAGGCGCTTCAGGAAACAATCAATCGGCATCTTATGCTGGATCGGGTGACACCAATGAAATAGTCTCATTGCTGCACCAGCTAAAAATCAATCAAGTTACAACCAGATAGGCGCGGGTCGTTTATGGCCGGTATGAAAGTTCTTGTCGTTGGCGGCGGCATAGGCGGCATTACTTGTATGCTTGCCTTGCGCAAACGCGGAGTCGATGCGCAGCTGTTCGAACAGGCTCCCGCGTTTGGTCAAGTGGGCGCAGGGCTTCAAGTTTCGTCGAACGCCGCGCGCATCCTGCTGAAGCTCGGTCTTGGCGCTGCGTTGAAGAAAGTGGCAACTTATCCCGAGGCTCGCGACTATCGTGGCTGGGACACCGGCGAACGCCTTTATTACACGCCGCTAGGTCAGAAGGCAGAAGCACATTTCGGTTCGCCCTACTATGCAGCGCACCGTGCAGAGTTACTCGATGTTCTGCTGAGTGAGTTGGACGAGGACGCGGTCAGGCTTGGTTCGCGCGTCGAGCGCGTCGATCAGGACGGCGGAGGTGTAACCCTGACGCTAGCCGACGGCGCGACGGCGCGCGGTGATATTTTGGTCGGCGCCGACGGTATCCATTCAACCATCCGGGCGCAGCTTTTTGGCAAAGAATTGCCTCGCTACACCGGCAATGTCGCGTGGCGCGGTCTGGTTCCTGCGGAGCGTGTTGCGCACCTCGATTTAGGCAGCGTGGTAGGTGTCTGGATGGGGCCAAATCGCAGCATTGTTCAGTATTACATTTCTGCAGGCCGAACTTTCAACTGGATTGGTATCAGTCGCTCGTCCGAACCCGCACGCAAATCCTGGCTTGCGGAAGGTAAGATTGCGGAAGCACTTGCTGAATACGACGGCTGGCATTCAACCATTCGAACGATTATCGCAGCCACACCAAAAGTGCTTCGACAGGCGCTTTATGATCGCGAGCCCCTGCCGGATTGGCAGGTTGGCCGTATTGTCCTATTTGGCGACGCATCCGATGATGCCGTTTTATGCGCAAGGCGGCGCACAGAGCATCGAGGACGCGTATGTGCTCGCGGGCTGCATTGCCGAAGGGCAGGATGAGCCACTCGCGGCGCTTGCCCGTTTTGTAAAAATGCGTCAGCCGCGGACCGCATGGATGCAAGGCCTGGCGCGCCGCGAAGAAGAACTTTACCAGACGAATGATGCCGCGACCATCAAGGAGCGGAACGAGAGAATGCGGGCAAATCGAACACCAGAAACGGCGACCTTTCCGCCGGAGCAAGAGCGACTTTACGGCTATAATGCAGATACCGAACTGGGGTGATGTTGATGCTTTTATATAGAAAGTTGCTGATTGCCGCTGGACTTGGGTTTTGCACTTTGATCCTTGCAGGCGGCGCAAGTGTACAAAACTATCCGGATCGGGTCATAACTGTGATCATGCCATTCGCCGGCGGAAGCGCCAGCGATGTCGTGAGCCGAATAGTTTTCGCAAAGATGTCGAGTATTTTGGTGCAGCCAGTCATTGTCAACAACAAGCCTGGCGCAGGCGGCAATATCGGCACGGCTTTGGCCGCAAGTTCGGCGCCCGATGGATACACACTTCTGGGCGCAGCGTCTGGCCCGATGGCTGCAAATCTCACCCTCTATGAGAAACTGGGTTACGACCCACAAAAAGACCTGATCTTGATTTCGCCATTTGCCAGCTTCACGGTCGTTGTGACAGCGAGTGAGAAGCTCGGCGTAAAATCGATCAAAGATTTGATTGCGCTCGCAAAAAAAGAACCCGGCGCGCTCAATTATGGTTCGGTTGGCATTGGTTCGTCCCAGCATCTCGCCGGTGAATATTTTGCGCAGGTCGCGGGCGTCAAACTTACTCATGTGCCCTATCGCAATATCGCGCAGTTCGGGACTGACATTATGGCTGGCACGGTGCAGCTTGGGTTTGCGTGGTACCCGAACGTGGCCGGACCGATTACCTCTCATGGTGCAATCGCGCTGGCTGTTGCTGGGGACAACCGGCTTCCGATCCTACCGGATACACCGACCACGGTAGAGGCCGGTCTCCCGCAATACAAAGTTGACGGCTGGTTCGGGCTTGGTGCTCCGGCGGGCGTTCCGCCATCTATCCTTCAGAAACTTAACGGCGCCCTGAACGAGGCATTAAAGGATCCGGCCGTGCGAGCTGGCTATGAAAAAATCGGTGCGGTACCAGTCGGTCTTTCGCTCGATCAGGCAAAGACGTTCCATGCCAGTGAAATAGTCAAATATCGAGAAATAATATCCAAGGCCGATATCGCCAAGATCGAATGATGGTCGGGGCCAAGCCGAACGAGGACAAGAAAAAGAAAAGAAGGCAAAGCCAAATTCCAGTTCCGTTCCGATATTGGGATTTATCGGAGCTAGTTAACCAAACTACAGAACGAGCTTACAGAAACCCCTGACATTATCGGGACTCTGCACTAAGTTTGCCTCAGCGTTCAGAGCCGGGCATCGACGGATGGTACGAAGGCCGGCCGGTCGCCTCGGGATCGACCCCGCCAAACCCAAGCTCAGCCAGATCGAGTTCGTCAACAAAAACGTCAATGACGCGAACCGGATTGTCCTCGCCGATCCTGTCTTCAAGGCGTTCAGGAAACAGCGTGCTCTGAACGCGATCCGCCCCCCCTCAACGAAGCGCCTCATCCGATCCTCCCGGAAGCCGCGCGAGAACCTTATCGCGAGAATCAAATCCAACAACGCGTTTTCACACAGCCAGGGTCGTTACCGACCGAGCCATTCAGGGCCTGTCCCACGTAATGTCTGCTATTGCTCCGATAGCGACCAGAATGTTACAGCGCTGCGAACGCAGTGAATTGCCATTAGCAGCCTTCGTTGACGCTTCGCGAACGCAAGTCAAGATCGGCCCGCACCGCGATAATACGCGATCATATCTTTCGGTTTTAATGTTCTGTCTGCCTTTCGCCCGATGAAGAAAACCGTGGTCGAGCTGTCGATGGCAAAGGACTCGGGGGTTAGTTTGTCGAGCAGTCGTATCCAAAGCATGGCCACCATAGCCAAGATGCCCGCAAGTTTTGTGCGTACGAGGCCGCGCACCACGTAGCGGATAGACCATAGCAGCGCTATGGCGGGCCCATCGGAGGCCCCCGACTGGATTTCATCGAAATCACGGAACAGCCAGCGGTGACCACTATGGGTGAAACGTACGAAGTCAAACGCGGCTTCATGAACTTGAGCTACAAATGCGGTCTCCGCATAGACGATACCGCCCGGCTTAAGCACCCGATGCATTTCAGATACGACAATGGCGGGGTCGAGCACATGCTCAAGCACGGCTTGGGCCGCGATGGCATCGAAGGTCGCGTCACGAAACGGGAGGAAATGCCCGTCGGCAAGCACATCCGTGTATGGCGACCAGTAAATATCGCTGGCAACAAGGCGCATATCACTCGCCTCGCGAAATGGACTCCCGGGGCTTAGTTCCGCGCCGCCGATGATGAGTACCGCCGCGATGCCGTCCGATGATTTCTTAACAAGGTCGAGGAATATACCGGCCCGGCGATCGAGTGCCGGCTGCACGCCCGAGAGATTGTTCATCGCGTATGACAGGCGTCGCCAGAGACGACCGCCGCGTGCAACTGCTGAACGTCCTTCGGTCGCCAACAGCGTGTCCTCACCGACAACACTACGGTCGAAATCGATCAGACACGGAACGTTATCGACCCATGGAAAGCCTGCATCGGATCGATGGCAAGCCGCATTGCTGCAAAGAATACGCTCACTAGCAAGCTCGAGTGGGGCTCGGCAGACCGGACAGACTACAAGATCGGCAACGGCTCCGGACCGCGCTGTCTTTCGGCGTGGATCATTCATCAACCGAAGGTTAGCCCTCTGCTATCAAATGGCGACTAGAAAAAATACACAACCAGCCTCATAGTTTAATGCCGCTTTGTGGCATTATCGACCGAGCCATCACGGGCCAAAATCGACGGTCGTCGGCTATAGCCCCCCAAGGGAAAACCGACGCGCCTGACCCCAAGCCGACATGAGCGAGCCCTTTTGGCTGTGACGATCACGAGGGTTCTCGCTCTACCGCGACGTTACTGTTTGGTGAAAGTCACGCTGCAGGGACGGCCTCCCTTTCGAACGCCGGTTCCCTTCGTGCCCTCCAAGCGGCCCGTGATGGGATAGCCGTATGCTGTGCCCACGGGAACATTGCCCGCTGCCAATCGCGACGAATTGACGATACCTCTGGCGAAAATCTCCACCGCGCCGTCCGACTGGACTTTCCCATTCAGCGAATACCACCCCGGCTTACCCTTGTCGCCTTTCTCGCCGCTGAAAACTCCACCTTTAACATCAGCATCAACCAGAAGGGTAAAACTTCCGGCTCCCTCCGCCGCCGGGCATGACACCACGGTCGTCCACTTTCCGTCGAAGGGGCCCGCGCTTTGCGCGAGCGCATCGCCAGTTATCGCGACGGCAGCCATCACAGTCACGATCCAAATTAATGAACGCATGTTGGCACCTGTCCCTTCATGCTCAGCATGGTAACAATAGCCGGTCGTGTCGTGACGATCTATATGTCTGCTCATGATGCGGTGAACGGCTCCTCCACCGGCACGTGATTGGCATGAAAGCAGGTGCTGTTACCGCTCATCGAATAACATTTTTGCTGCGGTGCATCGGTCGCTAATGGAACATGACTGCGTTCGCCGCGACGCACCATTTAGGACGCGACTGGACAACAACGGACAAAGGGCGGGTCGGAAGCTTAATAGATATGCAGCGTTTGACCCACAAGCGACATTCCTTGGCTTCGCAGCTGGCCTATGGTTGCCGAGGAAGTGCCAGCTATCCTACTGTGGCATGGATCATGCAGTATTCCGCCGCCAAGATCTGTGGGGGAGATAATGAGAAGATCGGGTATCTGGATTGCCGCGTTGGCGGCGCTGTCAATTTCAACTTCGACAGCCTCGGCGCAAACCAAATCTGGCGTCGATAAACTCTACATCCTAAATTGCGGCGAAGGCGTCGCCGGGGACATTTCTCGTTGGTCGGGGGTTGATGTCGGCAAGTCGATGGAGATGTCGGAAAACTGCTATCTGATCCATCACACGCAGGGCTGGCTGCTGTGGGACACCGGCATCGCCAACTCGATTGCCGCCATGCCGAATGGGCTCGCCCCGCCTGATCCCCGGGCGATCCATTGGCACGTAACCAAGACGCTCGCGTCGCAACTTGAGATGCTCGACGTGAAGCCCGCCGACATCAAATATGTCGCCATCTCACATAGCCATCCTGACCATATCGGTAACATTACTATGTTCCCGCAATCCACCGTGCTGGTGCAGAAGGCCGAGTACGACTGGCCCGCGCCCTTCGGGCAGAAACTTCGAGCCATAGCATCGCCGGTCATTAAACTGGAGGGTGACCACGATGTGTTCGGTGATGGCAGCGTGACGCTCATTGCGACACCCGGGCACACACCCGGCCATCAATCGCTCTTGGTGAAATTGCCGAAGACTGGCGCGATCGTGCTTTCCGGCGACGTTGTGCACTTTCAGAGCAACTGGAACAATCGCCGCGTGCCTTCGATCAATACTGACAAGGACAAGTCCGCGGCTTCAATGCAGCGCATTGCGGACGTTATGGCGAAGGAGCACGCTAAGCTCTGGATCAATCACGACGCCGCGCAGCGCAAGACCTTGAAGCTTGCGCCGGAGTTCTACGATTGAGGGTATACCGGCGATGCCTGCAATTGGCTGCTGTCGCTTCCAAAAACTAGATACGTGCGTACCGGTGATGCAATCCGCCTACCATTGCATGTGCGACGATATCCCCGAAGCGATCGATCGGGCGCCCGTCCGGCTGTGTGTACCTAAAACCTTATCCGCATTGATTAGCCGAAGGAATCACCTAACGTCAGTGGATCATGTTCGGACTGTTCTGCTTTGTCCTGGCCGTCTTGGCCTCGCCACTCAAGTCGAAGAGCCGACTTGAGGCAGAGAATGCGGTTCTCCGATATCAGTTGATCGTTCTGCGGCGTAAGGTGCAGGGCCGGGTCCGGCTGACAAACAACGATCGCTGGTTCTTTATCCAACTGTATCGCTGGTTTCCGTCGATTTTGCAGGTCCTCACGATCGTCCAACCTGAGACGCTCGTGCGGTGGCATCGGGCCGGCTTTCGCTACTATTGGCGTTGGAAATCGTGCCCACGGGGAGGGCGGCCGCAGGTCGAGACGGACCTCCGCGCATTGATCCGGCAGATGAGCATGGAGAATCCACTTTGGGGCGCGCCGCGTATCCACGGCGAACTGCTCAAGCTCGGATTTGAAGTCGCGCAATCGAGCGTCGCCAAATACATGGTCAAGCGACGCGGACCTCCAAGTCAGGGATGGCGCACCTTTCTGCGTAACCACGCGCCGGACATTGCTGCCATGGATCTGTTCGTTGTCCCGACCATTAGCTTCGACCTGCTCTATGCCTTCGTCATCGTCCGTCTGTACCGCAGAGACTTGGTCTGGATTAACGTCACAACAAACCCAACGGCTGAATGGATCGCACGCCAGTTAACCGAGGCCTTCCCTTGGAATGAGGCGCCGCGCTACCTCATCCGGGATCGGGATCGAATCTATGGCGCCGTCGTCATGCGCCGAATGCGCGCCATGGGCATCCGGGACAAGCCTACCGCGCCGGCCTCGCCTTGGCAGAATGGCTTTGCCGAACGGCTTATCGGATCGATCCGGCGCGAGTGTGTGGACCATTTCATCGTCTTGGGTGAGGCGCATCTGCGCAGGATCCTGCGAGCCTATGCTGGCTATTACAACGACATCAGAACGCACTGGTCATTGGACAAAGATGCGCCAGTCTCTCGCCCGATTCAGCCGATCGGAAGCATCAAATCGCACTCAATCCTTGGCGGCCTTCATCACCACCACTATGTCCGGGTTTAGGTGTTCGGTACACACAGGGAATGGCGAATCGGAAACCACGTGAACTTCAAGCTTGATGACGTTTCACGCATTTTCTTGCCAGCAGGCTACGCGCGACGATTCCGCACGGACCTACCCGAATACGTCGGACAAGTAAGCTTTGTTGACTAGGTGCAATACGTTTCTTGATCGCGATTAGATCGCACTGATGTGTGCCCGAGAACGCCGCCGCCAGCAGTGAGAATTGACCGCGACTGCCGAAACCGATGCTGACCCTCAAACGCACGTCCAAGCACCGTCCCGGCGGCGAATGGTCGGACGACGATTACGGTGTGTTCGAGGGCTGGTTGGACTTACCCCGAATCGTCTTGGGCGCTACTTTCTGACATGACTCGCTACAAAGGCCGCACAAGCCAAAAAGCTACCGAGCGGGAATTTCCTTATGTCGTGGAGATTGCCGTGCCGCCTCGCGGCCTCGGCAAGCGGCTCGACGCCATGCACGCCTTCCACGCCGAGCGTGGCATCTTGGCATGTCTTGGACGAGGTCGCCACGAAGACGGCAAAGACCATCTGCGCTGGTACTTCGCCGATGCGCGGACGGCTGTGTCCTTTGCCGCCGAGTTCGGTGGCACACGACGCGCTTGATCGAGCAGCGCGGACCCGAAGCCGGGGTGACAGATTTTCTCGCGGAGATTACTGCCAACTGCCCAAAGAAGCAGGCTGCGTCAAGAAAACGGCGGGGAACCAAAGCCCCCCGCCGCCGGTCTGTAAGTGGGAACCCCCGGATCGCTCCGGGGGCTCCATGTTGCTGTGTTACGCGATGAAGAAGATGTTGTGCGCGCTAAAGTTGGCCAGTCCAAGCGTTGACGTGATGTGGACCAGGTCGTGCACAGCGAGCGTGGTCGTACCCGCGGCCGTGCCGAGCGCGGCAATCGCGGCGGTGTCAGTTAGAGCCGCACCACTCGTGTTGGCCAGCGTGACGTCCGCGATGTTGACACTGGTCCCCGTATTGTAGGCAACCAGGATATCCACCTCGGTGTGAGCAGCCACGCCGAAGCCGCCGGCCAGGATGATGTTGCCGACGGCAGTCGTCCCCAAGGCCTGCTGAAGAGCCGCCGCGTTGGCATAGACGGGCCCAATAGCGTCCAAGACGACATTCGCCAGGGTCAGCGGGCCGCTCGGCGGAGCCGCCGACCCGACCGTATCATAGATGGTAGGGGTGCTGACACTCAAGACCATGGAGGTGGCGCCATCGTCCATCACCAAGCCATGGACGGCAAGGATGCCGGCGGGGCTAGTCGCAGTGCCTGTCGCCCAACTCGCCACACCGAAGACGATGGTATCTCCCTGGTTCCCACCACCGAGCGGGCCGCCGAAGTGGAACCCGTTGATGGTCACCACGTCGGCTGGTTGTGCGGCTGGGGTGCCCACGTTTAGCAAGGCGCTGGTGCCGGTCGGGCTGTTGCCGTAGCCGTCGACGAACTTCTCGACACCGCCGACAACGTCCGTGATGGCTTGGTCATAGACCGTACCGACGCCCGAGATTGCGCCCGCCAAGTTGTTTACTCCGGAGTTGGCTCCTGCGGAGTTGCACACGTCGTAAGCCCCCACCCACACGGTGCTAAAGAAGGCGTATGGGCTGTTGGCCGCGAAGAGTACAGTACCGGACGAGTTGACGATGTCTGTATAGGCGTTCAACGTACCGATCTCACCGGCGGCGATGTTGACGACGTCATTGCCGCCCAGCGGGAAGAAGTTGTCGCCGGTGTTGCCGGGCCCAATTGCCCCGCCGATAAACGTCCCGCTGAATACGCCGACGGGGAAGCCGCCGGTGATTGTGTCAAAGCCCTGATTGAATACAGCGTTCGGCACGCCAGGGGTGAAGGTCTGGACGAGCCCGGGGGCGCCGCCGAGGGTGCCACTGACGAGGGTGCCGAAGCCGTCGCCGCCGGTAAGGGTGTCATTACCCCAACCCTGCCCCAACGCCTGGTTAGCATCTTCGTATACGGTGGCGTTGTCGAAGGCAACGCCGACGCCGACGGCGATGAAGAGTGTCGTGGGGTTGTGGCCGTTGAAATCAAGCACGACCGTCCCAGACGTACCCTGGAGCAGGTTCTGCCCGATGAGCGAGCCGTTGACGGTGATGCCAGTTGCCGGGCCACCAAACGGAGCGGTCGCGACATAGGCCAACGTGGCGGGAAGATCCATGACCAAGTGCGAGGTCGACTGCGCGTTCAGGTTGGTCGCGTTCGTCGCCCCGATCTCGAAGCTTCCCAATCCGAAGTCGTTGATGGTCGTGGAGGCCACGGCCGGATTCGACGAGGTGGTCGCATCGATGGCCACGCTCGTGACGCCGATGCCAGCCGGAAGCAATGCAGTCGCTATCGGGACCAGGGTGTCGGTGAAGTTCGTGTCACCGAGCACCAGATCAGATGGACCGCCCGGGGGCGACCCACCATTGTCGGCGTGATTGTCGAAGAAGTTCAAGGTAGCGTTGGTCACCGTGACGACCGGCTGGTCCAGGAAGGAAGGCGCACCAGCAAGCAAGGCCCCGCCGAGAATGACGTAGTCCTGCACGGCCACAGAGGCTGTCACGGGCCCGACGGGGTTGGTGACAAGCGTTTCTGTGACGCTCTCCCAGGGCATGACGATATCCACCGTCGTGTAGTTGTCGACGGTGAACTGCGGGACGTACAGAGCAGTCTGAAAGACGTTGACGCCATTAAGGGTGCCAGCCAGTTTCAGTGGCACGCCGTCGTCCGAGACAAACAGGTCCAGGGTGTCAAGGGTATTGACATTCGGGGCCGTGGCAAAATCCCAGATCGTGATATTGAAGCCAGCCCACCCAGTCACTGTCGTCGTGCGTATGTCGCCGGTCCCAACGGTCTGCCCGCCGTTGACGGTAGGTTTGAACCACCCGTCGGCCGTGTCCTGCATGTTGATGGCGGAGTAGATAGTGTCGTCGTAGATCGTCAGGGGGGCGCCCAGCACAGTCTGCGTGCTGCCGTCGGCATTGAGCAGCTGGAGAAGCGCGAACCCCGCCGGGACAACGCCGTTTTGCAGGTCCGCCGCGTGCGCCACGGCCGTGAGATTCAAGGCTGCGTCCGCAAGCCCTGCCGGTAGCAACGCCGCTTGAGATGCCGGCGGAACAAACGACGAGCCAGCTAAAGTATATGGCAACCCGTATGGGACGGTTACGCCGAGGCCGCCATTGGCAGTAAGATTTTCCGCCAGCAGAGCGTAGGGCGTGTTGAGCCCCGCCAGACCGGCGAAGTTCACCATGTTGATGATGCCGCCCTGGGATTCGCCACCATTCTCCAACACCGCGGTGCCACCGAGGTTATTAATCGGCACGGTGATGGCGCCGATGGAGGACACGTCATCCAGGACCTGGATGTTCGTGATAGTGACCGTCCCCGCCGTGGTCACCACAAGGTTGTTAAACGCAACCTCGCTGTTGCCGGCGGTGCCATGACCACCATCGATGGTCGCAGCATGGGCAGCCGCAGGCGTCAGGCTCGACAGGTCGTAGAAGCTGTTGCCGGCGCCGCCGAGGATCGACACCAGGGCCGTCGTGTCAGATGCGAGCAATCCGCCGCCGCCGAATGAATTGAAGGCGGTCGCGAAGTTGCCGGCGGATAGGGCTGGGCTGCTATTGTTGAGGAAGCCGTTGCCGCTGACCTCCTGGACGTTGGTCTCAAGACCCGTGATCGTCACGAAGCCGGTTGATTTGGCCAAGTTGACGGTCGTTACGTTCTTCCAATCGGTCGACAGGCCATCGCTGATCGCGTTCGCGAACAGCATCGTGTTCGAGCCATCGTCGGTCAAATTGATCGTGGTGGCGGTCGTGGAACCTTCCCCGCCCAAACCGATGATGTTGAGTGTTCCTACAGCCTTAGCCCCGATCGAGTTGACATTCCAGGTCTGGAAGCCGATCGGCCCGTTGGGTCCGGCGGACGCCCCGGCGCCAATGGAAAACTCATTAGCCAAGTAGCCGAGCCAGTTGGGATTGTAATCGTCGCCGTCGTTTGGCGCCACCAGGATTTCCGGCGGCACGTTGTAGCTGCCGTTGGTCTGTGAGAAGCCGCCGACGACATTGGCGGTCACATTGATAGTCTCTTTGCCGGTGAAGGCAGCAGCCGCGATGTCGACGTCGACACCGTTGTGGCCCGTCCCAACCGCACTGAAGACATTGATCGCAAAGCCGTTGGCGGTCTGTTGTACACCGTTGATGATAGGCTCATAGACCGGCGATGAATTATCGCCGATGTACAGGCTGCCGTTGGTCTCGTCGTCGCTAAAGTTCAACGTCATCAGACCGCTGATGATGCTCGGGCCACCAGTCGCATCGCCCGTGAGGACGATGTTGGATGGAGTTGTTGTTGTTACTGGTACGATTACACCATTAACTAATTGCAATGCAGTACCTGACGTCGAACCCAGGTCCTGGCTGATGTTCCAGACCGGGATGCCCTGGATGTTCAAGCTACCAGGCTGTTGCGGGCTGGGGGTGCCGCTGAAGCTGGCAGTCAGCGTGCTAAGCGAAGAAAGAATAGGCGGCGTGGAGCCGGCGGGGAACGCGAGGGGGGTGACCACGATGCTATCGAAGCTCGACAGCGTAGGGACGCCGGCCCCGAATGCGTTCCCGACCAGCGGCGCGTTGATGACAGTGTACCCCGTGCTGACAATGGTGTCCTGACCGGTAGTGAGCGTGAAGGTTTGGTTCGGCTGCGTCGGCGCAGTCAACAGCGCCAGAATCGGAGCGAGATTGCCCGCGGCGACCGCGGCGACAATCGCATTTTCCGCGGCAGTAACCGTCTGCGGGTTGTTCGTCACTCCAGCAATGACGTCAATCGACGCCTGGAACGCCGGAGAGGTCGTCAATGGTGTTGCCAGGACAGCGCCGCCCGGCAGGGCCGATTCATTGGCATAGAACTGGGAGACCGAAATCTTGTTCTGCAATTCCGTCTGCCGCGCTACCGCTGCAGCATAATCCGTCGGGCTCAGCCCCAACACCGCCGCGCCGACGGTCAGGTCGACGCTGAGCATCTGATCAACGAACGCACCCACGATCCCGGCGCGCGCGGCCTGGATCACTGCCGGTGATGTGCTCCCACCCTCCGCTGCCTGCAGCAGGCCGTACCAGTATTGGATCCCCGCTGGGTCGCCGGCATTTCCGCCGATGTTGCCATAAAGCGCTTCAACAAACTGGATATCGTTGAGACCAGCATAGGTCGCAGTGAAATAAGTCGACTGGGTGGTCACAAACTGCTGGCCGAGCAGAGTGGCCTGCGCCGTCGTAATCGCCGTCGTTGCCGCTTGCGCCGCGGTGACGCCCAGCTGCGCGCTCCAGAAATTGATACCGGCGTTGTCGGCGGCACGATCGCGTGGCGTCCGGAAAGCGGTTGGAATTCGGTGTGGCGTGATCTCCGGTAACATGAAGGTATCGTTTCAGGCTGCAAGGTCAATTGGCTGATCGATGAGCTTTGTGGCGAGCGTTTGCCAGCCATCCACCTTGCGCATGTTGATCTGGCCAGAGGCGAGCAACGCCCAGAACAGCATGGCAGCGGTGTCCGCGGACGGCAGCACGGTCTGCGTTTTGATCCTTCGCTTGAACTCCTCGTGCAGTCGTTCGATCGCATTCGTGGTGCGGGCGCTACGCCACTGGCTCGGCGGTAGACGGGTGAAGGTGAAGAGCCGGTCGCCAGCTTCCTCCAGGCTGTCGGCGACGGCACGGTGTTTGAGACGCCACTTGCGGATGAAGGCCTTGCGGCGCGCTTCGATCTCCTCCCGCGTCGCCGCGTAAATCATGTCGTTGTAATCCGCGGTGATCTCCTCGTGCAGGCGCTCGGGCGCGTGCGCGAAAAGGTTCCTGTGTTTGTGAACCGTGCAGCGCTGCACCGGCACTCCGTCCCAGACGGCGGCGATAGCCTTGTCGAGCCCCGGCGCGCCGTCGACGATAAGGAACTCGGGTCGCCGCAGCCCGCGCTTGATGAGATCGTCGAGAACAGTGCGCCATGCCTCGGCGCTCTCGCCGCCCATACTCTTGATCGCGAGCACTACCTTTTGGCCGTCCGCGCGCACGCCGAGAACGACGAGGAGTGAGATGGAGGTCGCTTTGCGGTCGAGCCGCACGCGCACCACCGTGCCGTCGAGAATGAGCCGCACGATCGGCTCCTCGGCCAGCGAGCGGGAGTTCCAGGCATCCCAGTCGCTTTTCACCTTGCGCCAGGTCCGGCTCACCGTGTCCTTGCCGACCGCCCCGCCGAACAAGGCCGCTAGCGCGCGGCGCACCCGGCGCGTGTTGGTACCGGCCAGATAGGTGTTCGCGATCAACGCGTCGGCGGCCAGCGTGCGGCGCTGATACGCCCGCAGCGCCTGGCTCTTCCATTCCGCCGTTTTACCCTCGGAGATGTTCAGCCGGGCGCGCGGCACCGCGATCTCGATCGGGCCGAACGTGCCTGTCAGCGACCGTGTCCGGCTGCCGTGGCGATGGCCCGCAACGCCCGCTCTTCCTTCATTGCCGGCTATCTGATTTCGCCCATAACGCGGGCGTGCCAGCACAGCGTCGAGCTCGCCGCGGATCAGCTCTTCGATGAACTCACGCGCTCGAGCCCGCACTTCGGTCTCAATCGGATCAAACCAGTTGTCGAAAAGATCAACAGCCATCTCGGTCGCAGGCTGCAAAGAATCAAGCTTCGTGGTAATGCTTGTCATGGCGTGGTCTCCAGTCCGACGCTTCAACGTCGGATGATTCGAGGTTGAACACCCCGGAGACTACGCCACCCTCATTTCCAACCAACTCCGCGACGGCACGTTCCGCGCGCGGTTGCATCCTTCCTCGGAAACCGCGATTGCACCTTGCTGTACAGTAAACCTTGTACCCTCGACCTGAGCGGTATATTGTGTGTACCGAAAACCTAAACGCGGACGTAATGGTGGTGAAGTCCGCCGAGCAGGGCGTGTGATTTGATATCTCCGGTTCGCTGAACCGGACGAGAGACGGGCGCATCTTTGTTCAATGACCAATGCGTTCTGATGTCATTGTAATAACGGGCGTAAGTTCGCAGAATCCGGCGCAGATGTGTCTCGCCCAAGACGACGATGTGGTCCACACACTCGCGCCGGATCGATCCGATTAGCCGTTCGGCAAACCCATTCTGCCAAGGCGAGGCTGGTGCTGTAGGCTTGTCCCGGATACCCATGGCGCGCAATCGGCGCGTGACGACGGCTCCATAGATGCGATCCCGATCACGGATGAGGTAGCGCGGAGCCTCATTCCATGGGAATGCCTCGGTTATCTGACGCGCAATCCATTCCGCCGTCGGATGTCTTGTGACGTTGATCCAGACTAGGTCTCTTCGGTCCAGCCGAACGATGATTAAGGCATAGAGCAGATCGAAGCCGATGGTAGGGACAACGAACAGGTCCATCGCGGCGATGTCTGGCGCGTGGTTACGCAAGAAGGTGCGCCATCCCTGACTTGGCGGTCCACGCCGCCTCACCATGTATTTGGCGACGCTCGACTGCGCGACATCAAACCCGAGCTTGAGCAACTCGCCATGGATACGGGGCGCTCCCCAAAGCGGGTTGTCGGTGCTTATGCGCCTGATTAGCGCGCGTAGGTCATTTTCGATTTGCGGTCGCCCGCCCAGTGGACGCGATTTCCACCGCCAATAGCGGCGAAAGCCAGCCCGATGCCAGCGCACGAGGGTCTCGGGCCGGATAATTGTGAGTACCGTCAGGATCGACGGGAACCAGCGATATACGGGAACCAGCGATATAGCTGTATAAAGAACCAGCGGTCGTTGTTCGTGAGCCGAACGCGACCGTGCACCTTGCGCCGCAGAACTATCAACTGATGTCGGAGCGCCGCGTTCTCGGCTTCAAGACGGCTCTTCGACTTGAATGGCAACGCCAAGACGGCCAGGATGAAACAGAGCAGGGCGCACATTATCCTCTGACGTTAGGCAATTCCTTCGGTTAATCAATGCGGATAAGGTTTTCGGTATACACAGCATCCGGGACAAGCCCACCGCGCCGGCCTCGCCTTGGCAGAATGGCTTTGCCGAACGGCTTATCGGATCGATCCGGCGCGAGTGTGTGGACCATTTCATCGTCTTGGGTGAGGCGCATCTGCGCAGGATCCTGCGAGCCTATGCTGGCTATTACAACGACATCAGAACGCACTGGTCATTGGACAAAGATGCGCCAGTCTCTCGCCCGATTCAGCCGATCGGAAGCATCAAATCGCACTCAATCCTTGGCGGCCTTCATCACCACTATGTTCGGGTTTAGGTGTTCGGTACACACAGCGGGCACAGATTAGCGTTAAACTGACCAGCCTCGACAATCTGCCGCGTAATACATTTCATAACGGGCAAACGTGGAAACAAAGCGCGTATTAGTTACGGGGGCGTCGGGGTTCATAGGGCGACCATTAGTGGCCGCTTTTCTCCGCGAGGGTTATACCGTCCGGGCAGCGACGCGCCGTCCGATGTCATTTCCGGGTTCGGTCGAAGAGGTAATCGTACCGGATTTTAGAGACGTCGTTGACTGGAAACCAATTCTCCGGGACGTAGAGATCGTAATTCACCTGGCGGGTTTCGCTCACGCCGATGCACATGACGTTCCGTTTGGCGTGTACGATCAGATCAACTGGATTGTAACGGCCCAGTTGGCTAGTGCTGCCAAAAAAGTGCGGGTCAAGCGCTTTATCTATATTTCATCGGTGCGGGCCCAAACGGGTGCTTATACGGCGCAGATAGTGAGCGAACGCGACAAGCCGATACCGACTGACCATTATGGGCGCTCAAAGCTTGCTGCTGAATGGGCGATAAAGTCGGTGCACTTGCCTTTTACCATCTTGAGGCCTGTCGTTGTCTATGGTCCGCATCCGAAAGGAAACATCAGGCAGTTAGTTCGACTCGCATCATTGCCTTTGCCGCTTCCGATGAATGGTTTAACCGCTCGGCGCTCATTGCTTGAAATCGACAATCTTATTTCTGCGATTATTTTTGTGATGAATACCCAACGCACTTTGGGCCAGACTTTGTTGGTAGCAGATCCGGTGCCGTACACATTGCCTGAAATTATTACGATGTTGCGTAAAGCACAGGGACGCCCGCAGTGGTTGGTATATGCTCCCCAATTCTTTATTCGACATGCATTGATCCTGTCGGGTTATAGACATCTTTGGGAGCGGATTGGCAACAGCTCAGTCGTTGCCACGACGAAGCTCGAGTCGTTCGGGTGGCGTGCCCCTGTTGATACTTATCAAGGCATAGTCGCAATGCTGCGTGCGGAAGATGGGAAGGCAGCCAAATAGGACTGGCCCCTATCGTTGCTGGGACCAATGCCTTGCGCCACAAACTGATCTTACGAACCCCTAAAGCTTCGAATTGTTTGGCAGCGAGTAAGCCCCCGGCTCGATATCGCCCGTTTGACCGTTGTGGGTCAATCGCTGCGAACCAATTTGGCCCTCGCGCAGCCCGATGTCCGTTGTGGCCCCAATAACCGACATGCGATTGCACGGCAGCGAAACGTCGCTAAGTGCCATTCGCGACCAACCCACCGTAGCATGATTGGTACAAAAAGAAAGACCGCCGACTGCGGCAGTCCTTCCAAATTCTAATCACGTATTTTTCAAGTGATAACAGCCGCTGCTATGCCGCTGGGTCACCGTTTATCGGTCGTCGCAGCATATCTGAGAACGGCCGATCCATTCTGTTAACTCGGCGCTTACGATGTTTATCGATCTACGTAAACTTCCGTATCAGGCCAAGCAGGCGAATAGACGTATACAATTTCGTACACCCCCATTCGGGTGATCTCAATAACGGAGGTCATGTAATGGCTAAGCTTGTTCCGCGTTTCCTGAAAGACATCTCGGGTGCCACTGCTATTGAATATGGCTTGATCGCGGCCGGAATTTCGGTCGCAATTATCGCGGTAGTCAATGGCCTTGGAACTCAGCTCAATGCTAAGTTCGGAAGCATCTCATCTCAGCTTCACTAAATGCCTCCTCCACGTGGCAACAAAGGTCCTAGTTGGGTAGCTAGGGCCTTTGGTCTTTCTTCAATCCCCCGCTTATCTGGGGCGGATCATTAGGCAGCATGGCAGTAGGTACGTGTTGGGTTCGCAATTCCCCACTAAGGATATTCCATTATTGGGAGCATAGCCGATGAGCTGGTGGCTGCCGACCGCGAAAGCATTGAACCGGCTGGGCGTGCCCTATCCTTATCTCAACCGCATCGCCTGTGGGTCCACAAGCATCTTGACCGAGATCAAGTTCGAGGTGACCGACCGATGCAACTTGGCTTGCACGTTCTGCCATCAAGACTTCGGGGCGAAGGGCGGCACGACGACTTTGGACATGGAAGTTTTTGAACGTGTTCTGACGGCGGCGAAGAACGAGCGCATAAAAATCATCCGTCTAACTGGCGGAGAACCAACGGTGCTAAAATCAATCGACGTCTTTCTGCGCCGGGCGAAGGATCTGGGATTTTTCGTCATCGTCAACACGAACGGCACGGCATTGCCCGAAAAGCGGCTTCATGCACTGAAAGGCCTAGTGGACTATATTAAAATCTCATTTCCCGCGCCGGACGAGGAAACAATGACTCGCTTGACCGGCAATAAAACGACATGGCGAAGAAAATGGGACGCACTCGAGCACCTAGAGAAGCTCGGTATTCGTACCGATATTCTAACGGTGATGACGTCCGAGAACATTCGGCAATTTGACAATTTCATTCGCTTACTGGAACCGCACCCGTCGATATGCTGGAGGCCGCTACGTGCCGAAACGCAAGACGGCGACCGACATCCGGTCAGCAGGGAAGAAATTCGGAGCCTGGCGGCAAAGCTGTCCGAAGCGCGCAGTCGCGAACGATGGAAGTATTTGTCGTTAGGGCTGGCCACGCCGTTCTGCGCGTTGGAGAACCCCGCTGATGCAGTTGAACTGTTTAGTGGTGGCCGCAGCTGCGGCCCGGTTGAGAGCCTGACGGTGACCAGCCAGGGAGAGTTGGTTCGCTGCTACTCGCGCAGAGATGGCGTCGATATGAGCGAGGGCCTACGTAAGACTAACCTCCAATTGAGCCTTCAAGATTTCGAACGGTTGCCGCCCGTCTGTCGCAACTGCCCATTCGTTCCACTGTGCCGCGGAGGGTGTCGGTGCGATTGGTCGTTGGTGGAGACGCCCTTCGGAAGCATGGATTATCTTGCCGATCCCACGAATATTGACGGTGCCGAATCATGGGCCGCCAGCGCCCGCGCGTCGTCTCCGTCCGCGCTATCCTCCGTTGCGGCAGCATGACGAGGACCGAGGATAGTTACGCAAATTAATTTGGCCAACAAAGGCGACGATGATGCGAAAGCTACCCTTCCTTTGCACTTTTGGGGTTCTTTTCAGCACTATCTATTGGTCAAATGGTGCGCCCGTCACCGACTGTGATATTTTGGCTGCTGCTCCCATCGATTCACATCGCCGAATCTCTGGTATTTCGCTGGATCAAATTGATGTAAATAGGGCTGTCCCCGCGTGTGAAGCCGCCGTGCGGCGATACCCAAATGACGCTCACTTTCGCTTTCAACTTAGTCGAGCTTATTATGAAGCTCAAAATTTCCAAGCTGCAGTTGCTCAACTCAGAAAGGCTGCCGAACAGGGACATGCGTTGGCGCAGTATAATCTTGGCGTTATGTATGAATACGGTAAGGGTGTCAGCGAAGACTACGGTGAAGCTCTTATTTGGTATCGCAAGGCTGCGGACCAAGGAGATGAAATGGCGAAGAACAAACTTGACCGCCTTACTTCAATTGACCCAGAAACAACGACTAAATCTTTTGGGCGCGCACCGAAACAGTATTTTCAATCATAAAAGCGGTAGTGCTACGGCTTTGGTAATTCACTCCTTTTCCTCGAAATGCTGTAAATTGGTCGCCATTTTCTTTTAGAACGGTTGCTAGACGTCAACAAATCGACATGCATCTCCAATGTCGAATGGCCATCGCTCACGGGCACAGTTCAATCTTTTCCAGTCAAATATCAGCTAATGGGTCATTCGCTGCGGAGCTATTCGGCGCCCGGGTGGTCCTTTGTCCGCTTTAGTCAGTAGCGGACAAACGCGGCAACGGTTGGATTGCGCGTTGTTGTCCAATAGCGGATTTTTAAGGGAACTGGTGAGAGTAGCCGCGACTATCTTTGCATTCCTATTACATAAAAAAACCGCGCCGGTTAGGGCGCGGGTTTGTGCAGTGGTCGTGGAGGATTCATGCTGCCATCTCCTCTGGGAGAAAACAGCAGCGCGCACTGGAGCAATCAACGCTACTAGCAGCGCACTTACAAATAACTTTCTCGTAAACGTACAGTCAGTTAGGTTCAGGCGCAGCTTCGCGCGCCGAGGCTTCTTTTTGTACGCAATAATTATGCGACATCGCCGGGCGCGATACCTAAAAAAGATACATGTCTCAGAGCGACATCTATTGGGCGGAGATTATCGCCGCAGGCGTTGCGATTGCGATTTTGTATTGGATTTTCGTTTCGCTTATTGAACGCAAAAAGACAGGCAAGTAAACGAGTACATTGATAGGGGCTGAAATCGGCATCAAAATCGTTGCCGCGGTGCACCCCCAATGTTCGCTTCTCTAATCGGCCATTTGAGGTTAAGCACTTTCAGACTATCCTCCACTGCAGTTTTGATGTCGCTCACGGGCTCGCGCTTCTCTTCGGAATCGGCACCAGGGCCCTTCCATTATGGGATTCGAGGACGAGGCGGAACAATCTTTGGGGCGGCCTTACTGTCAGCGCGTCGCCAGTTCCCGTGGCGACAGCTCAGGCTCATCCAACGCCAACTGAACGATCCGCTTGCGAATTGCGTCAGGGATGCGGTTCCAGACGCGCCTCGGCCTTGGTGATTTATCTTCCAGGGCTTCGGGACCGCCGGTCTGCAGGCGATCGTACCAGCGGTAGAACCTTGCCGGCCGGATCCCCAGCTTATCCAGCGTCCGGCGTACTGGCAGGTGGGATTGCTCGACCAGGCGGATGATCTCCAGCTTCTCGGAGGCTGGGTATCTCATTCCTCGTCTCCCCCATCCCCGATCATGCTTTTTTTAAGTAGGCGCAATTCGAGCGCCTGCTCAGCTACGACCGCCTTGAGTTCCTGCGCCTCATGCCGAAGGTCCTTGACCTCGCCATTGGTTGCCGCCCGTGCCGTGTCGCCGGCGAGCCGCTTCTTGCCGGCCTCCAAGAACTCCTTGGACCATGCGTAATAAAGGCTCTCGGCAATGCCTTCACGACGACAAAGCTCGGCGATGCTGGACTCGCCGCGCAGGCCGTCCAGAACGATACGGATCTTCTCTTCGGACGAATGGCGCTTGCGGGTTGCCCGACGGATGTTCTTCACGATCCGCTCAGACGTCGATTCAGGGTGCACGGATTTCTGTCTCATCTCCACTCCTTGATGGTTACGATGAGCCAGAAATCCTCCGTTCCTCAAGCCGTTAAATCTGTCTCACAGGCGCCGATGTCGGACAGTGGTCGAAATCTCCTACATGCTCTCGCAAACGCTGGTCGATCTCAGCCAACGCTATCCAATCTCGGGACCGCATCTGTTTTTGCTGAAACGCCTCAACAGCATCGGTTCTCAACCTAACGTAGTTCGCCTCGCGGCGGGTGCGTCGCCATCGACGAGCCCAGCGCCTCAGCAACATTTGTTGGCCTCTGTGGGGAAGGCGATCGAGGCGGAGTAACTTTGGTTTCATGGCGGCCAAACGTTGCGCTATTTCCGCATCGTTCCATAGCTGCGCGGCGTGGCGCGCTTCTACAGCGCGTTGGCGCTGGCGGTTTTTCCGCTCTATTCGTTGTCTACGTAGCTCTCGTTCGGGATCAAGGTCAGTCGTCGAGGTAATTCCGTCCATCGTTCATCTGCCAATCGAAATGACGTACCGAGCAATTGCCGCGCATCACGGGGCAAATCGAGTAAGGCCGAGACTATGCCGAAAAACGCTTGGCACTGGACCGGCACAATTGACGGCGCAAATCACTATTTAGCATAAATCAGGCGTTGTTTCCACGGACGCGTGCCCACTAGGAGACGGAGAAGATGGGGATAGATGGGGATAAGTGACATGGCCAAAGTGCAGGATCAGCACCGTAGCACTACTGATGATCTTCGGGATTATCACTTTAATGCTGAATTTAGGCTGCGCGTACCAGCCTTTTTCCCTGCCGCCATAGATCGTGCGGCGCGGCAATCCCACACCACGAAGTCGGCATACGTCCGCGCCGCTGTACTTGCGCGGTTGCGTGCGGACGGCATCGATCCCGATATCAATCACAGCCTGACTAGCGTCTTGGCGTCCAGATCCTGAACGGATGGCTGGACCGTGCCAACTGAAAATACAGTTAGAAAACAGCGCGGCAAACCATTTGCGAATCGTCACGTCCGACAGCTACCGCGATGTTTAATCGATGGCTGACACCACCATGCCGATCTCTTCTGCTGCTGAACGGATGCGCCGCCACCGTCAGCGGCGGCGCGATGGGATGCGCTGCCTGGGCATTGAGTTACGCGAAACGGAAATTGATGCGCTTATCCGCAAAGGAATGCTGAAAGCAGAAACACGTAACAACCGCACCGCCATTATCGACGCCCTTTATGTCCATCTTGATCGTACATTGGGCGCAATACCGTGACGCGAAACAGTCGATCCCGACTAACCGTTGAAAAATTGGGCGACGACGTACTCGACGTGGGTGAATTTCATCGTGCCGGTGTTTTGAAAGACGACTGGGTAACGCTGCGACCATTACTCCGGTGGCCCGGCATCACGAAAATACGAGCAGCGCGATATTTGATCCAACTGGAACTGCGTTCTCCACAAAATATCAGGGTTTCATGGACGCGATGCAATTTCGGCGGTGCTAGGCCTTGGCTTCATTGTTCCTATTGCAACCGGCGGGTGGGTAGGCTTTTTCGGGGAATGGGCGGCTATTTCTGTCGTCCGTGCGTTGGCAACCCTATTTACGCCAGCCAGAGCAAGAGCACCCAAGGTCGGCGGCATTTTGAGGCGTGCAAGCTGCGCCTGCGCCTAGGCGGCATTGCATCAATTGGTGCACCATTTCCTGAGAGGCCGGCTGGGATGCATAGGCAAACCTATGGCCGGCTGCGGTGGCGAGCAGAAAAGCTTGAATCCGGGCTATCGTCGCGGTTCAAGAGCAAGCCAGCGGACTACCCAAACCTGATTTATTATTTGCCGCCCTCGATTTCCAAATGAATTAGGCGCTTGGTAAGCTCCCTCGCGCTTGTCCGCGCCCGGTGGAGAAGCTCACAGAGGGGTATAAAAGTGGCGTTGAGAGTTGCACGCGGCTTTTTCCGGTTATGGCTTGTTTGGCTGTGCTTTGGGTTGGCGGCGTGGCTATCGTGACGCGGCGGACATTGCCCGATGATTTTATCCCGGATAATCCGCACCCGCCCGGATTCGTGATCGATAATCTAGAGCGACACGCGACGATTCAGACTGCCGTCCTTCTGGCGCTCACGCCATCAATTTTCGTATTGGCATTTGGATCGGCGTTGATTTGGGCCTTCAGGGGTTTTCGCCAATGACGATTGCGATTGCCGCATCTGCAATCATTTCGTGGCAAACTAAAACGCACGCTCCATGACATCCAAGATCGGGCAACTCAATTGGCGGCAGGGTTTCTTCCGGTTCTGGGTTGTTGGCTCGGCACTGTTCGTAATTGCCATCGCGGCTATCAGTTATAGCGAAATTAAAACGCAGTTCTACAACGTACAGTTCGAAGACGAACATTGGGAGGCACTTCTTCCAGTGCCTTGCGACAAAGCCCGTGGTGTTTTCGGAACAGACTACACTGCTAAGTTTGATGACCTACTACCAAGCGGCTTAAGACCAGGTACAACCTGCTGGTATGAATTGTCGAAATTTCGACCGCTCTATCCGGAATTTAGTAACCTGTCGGATGAGGAACTGACTTCAAAGCATTTCAAGGAAGTCGGCATACCGCTCAATTCGCCTCACCCTTGGACGACCCTGCTGAAATGGATCGGCATCGCGTTCGGTATTCCGCTCATCGTGCTGATACTTGGAGCAGCCTTGGCGTGGGCTTTATCTGGTTTTAAGAGCAAGCATCAATCAGATGGTTGAGGTTGATCCGGTCTTCATCAAGAGGCGTTATTTTGATTTCCTGAATCCTCTCACCACCCATCCCACAGCGACCCCAAACACCAGCGAGAGCGCAGGCGGGATTAGAGCCAGCGCAGCAGCATTTTTAACGATTTCCGCTTTGGGCGCACCAAACACCTTAAACTCTTCGTCGGTCAGTATCTTCGGCTTGGTCGCGCGCTGGGGTTTTCCCTCCAAAAACGCATCCGGATCAAATGGAGGCATATCAACCGGGAATGTCCGCCATGTCGCGATTGCCACGCCGCTAATCCAGACGATGGATAGGGCAACCCATAAGCGGAACATTCCTTGTCTAATGTTCATTTGATCGGTCCCCGTTCAGCGACCATCCGAATGATCGAGCAGCTTGGTGCATGAGGCGGAAAACTTTTCCGTTGAACCGCGATGTCCCATGGCAACGGCAACGGTTTTCATGTTTTCCTAAATCCATTTTTGACCCATGCGACCACATATCCGAGGGCGAGCAAGGTCAGCGGTACAATAAGCCCGCTGATGGCAATGCGGAGATAGTCCTGCCTGTCGAAGTACCCCCACTGGGACATCCAGTCATCAAATAGCGAGGTAAAACACATCTCACGGTGTTCTTCCCCGCCCGGCACTGCAACGAGGCGACAGCTTTGCCAGACGTAGAAGAGCCAGCCGCACAACCATAGCAACGAGCCAGCGCCCCACGTTCGCAATAGGCCGCGGTGCCAATTCATTGCCCCGCCATCCGTTTGCCGAGCGTCATTGCTTCGCCTCCTTCGTGAGAAGCGCAACCTCAACCCTGTCGCCAATTCAGTCGGCTGAGAGCCATAGGCGCTGCGTGATTGCGGAGCATTTCGGCATCCAGATTGTCCGCTTGCAACCTATTTCATGCTATGTTACATAATGGACAACGCACGTAGACCATAATGTTACAAGCTGGATTATGGAACATGGCAAAGCGCCCGCGTCGAAAATCTCCCCGGGCTCGCGCTAGCAAGAGCCGCGCTGCCGGCAAGGCCCCCACCCCAAAGCGCCCCGCCAAGGCCTTAGGTGACTTGCCTAAGCCGTCAACGGGCGGCTTTGTCTGCTACTACCGGGTTTCAACCGCGCGCCAAGGCAAGAGTGGCCTAGGGCTGGAAGCACAGCGGGCAGCGGTGGCGGCTTACTTGAACGGTGGGGATTGGCGGATCATTGCCGAGTTTACCGAAGTCGAGAGCGGCAAGCGGGCAGATCGGCCCGAATTGGACAAGGCGCTAGCGGCGGCTCGGCTCCATAGGGTGCCGGTGGTAGTCGCTAAGGTTGACCGGCTAACCCGTTCGGTGGCGTTCCTCTCGCGGCTGTTAGAGGCCGGCGTGGATGTTCGCTTCGCCGATTTGCCGTCTATCGAGGGGCCAACGGGGCGCTTCATGTTGCAACAGATGGCGGCGGTCGCGGAGCTAGAGGCTGGAATGATTTCGTCCCGCACTAAGGCAGCCCTTGCGTCGGCCAAGGCGCGCGGCGTCAAGCTGGGTGGCAATCGCGGGCATGGCTTTGCGCCGGAGGCGAGAGCGGCTGGACCGGCGGCGGTGGCTGATCGAGCTAAGGCACGGGCGAATGATCTTGCGCCATTGTTCCGCGAAATAAAGGCAGCCGGTGCAACAACCTATCGAGCCATCGCGGCGGCACTCAATGAGCGCGGGATTCCTACGGCTCGCGGGCGCGGCAAGTGGTCTGCTGTGCAGGTTGGCCGGGTATTGGCAATGATCTAGGCGGTAGGACGCGCCCTCGCATGAAGCTGGTCAGTTCGCCGCGACGCAACATTTCTGGTCGCTATCGGCCTACAACGGACAACGGGCTGCCCGGAGGCCAAATTGGTCCGCAGCGTTTGACCCAAAGCGGCCATTCCAATGGCGAGCGTGGCTTCATATGCACCATTGGCCTGATGGCTACATCCCAATAGACTGAGGACCAGAACCAAGCCTCACCGGGCCGCTTGCTACCCGCTCTGCTAAGGTGCGGCAGCAAAATAGAACGTCAAAGTACGGGAGTTCGGAGCGTGGAGGTTCGGCGTCAAGTGCATGGGCGTGTGGTGCAGCGTTTGCGCTCGGCTCTGTTCGCCACCACAGCCTTGACCGCATTGGTCGTCGCCGCTGCGACGACACCGGCGCGTGCCCAAAGTTTCCAAGGCCTCGGCTTCTTGCCGGGCGGTATAAACAGCTTCGCCAGCGGCGTGAGCGCAGACGGCATAGTCGTGGTCGGGACAAGCAACTCAGAGGCGTTCCGCTGGACGCCAAGCGGCGGCATGGTCGGGCTTGGCTTCGTGCCTGGCGACACTTACAGCGGTGCCGCTGCCGTGAGCGCTGACGGCTTGGTCGTGGTCGGAACCAGCGGCACTGGCTCATTCCGCTGGACTTCGAACGGCGGCATGGTGGGTCTCGGCATCGTGCCGGGCTTCCTGTTCAGCTATGCCACCGCCGTGAGCGCTGACGGCTCCGTGGTGGTCGGGAATACCCTTTCATTTTCTGGCAACGGCGCCTCAGCGTACCGCTGGACCCAAAGTGCCGGCATGGTTGGCCTCGGCTTTCTGCCGGGCGGCAACGGCAGCTTGGCCGCTGGCGTGAGCGCTGACGGCTTGGTCGTGGTCGGAACCAGTTACTTCAATGGCTCCCAAGAGGCGTTCCGCTGGACCACGACTGGCGGCATGGTTGGGCTCGGCTTTCTGCCGGGTGGCAACATCAGCTCAGCCGCTGCCGTGAGCGCTGACGGCTTGGTCGTGGTCGGCGGGGCGAGGGCTGGGTCGGATATTCACCTCAGCCCCACTTACGCATTCCGCTGGACGCCAAGCGGCGGCATGGTCGGGCTTGGTACGCTGCCGGGCGACAATTCCAGCACAGCGAATGCCGTGAGTGCTAATGGCTCAGTGGTGGTCGGCCAGAGCAGCCCCTCAGCCCTCGATAACGGTATCGGTATCCGGGCGTTCCGCTGGACCCAGAGCACCGGCATGCAATCGATCCAGAGCCTGCTGGTCGCCGGGGGTGTCAATATGACCGGCTGGATACTGACCAACCCGACGGGTGTTTCCGCCGATGGCTCGGTAATCGTTGGCACCGACCTCGACCCTTCGGGCCAACAGGAAGCCTGGCTTGCACGCTTCTCCTCGCAGTTCGGCAACGGCCTTATCACGCCCGGCGTCGCGGCGCAGTCGTTCGCCGGACAGGCGGCAGTGGCCCAGACCGGCAACGCCGTAATTGGCGGCTCACTCGCCACCATGAGCGAGTACGCGACGCAGGCGCACACCACGCAGGGAATGCGCACTACGCCCTATTCGGTGTTTGCTTATGCGAACTACGACAGTGATCCGTCAGCCTCCGGCACCTTCGGCATGACGGTCGATCTACCAGACGCGATGGTCGCCGGCGCAATGGTGAGTGCGAACTACATCAATACCGATATGGTCTATGACGGCTCCGCAAAGATGAAGGGCGGTTCGCTCGGCGCATTCATCGCCCGCGTGCCCGATGCGGGCTTGCAATGGCTGCTCGGCATAAATGGCATCACGCTTAGCGGCGACATTAATCGCGGCTATCTCAACGGCAGCGGGTTGGCGTCCTCGTCCGGCAGCACCACCGCCAACGGCTATGGCGCGACCGCGCGTATTGGCTGGTCGTTCAATAATGTGTTGCCCGCGACGCAGGTCACGCCATTTGCGTCCTACACATATTCGACAATCCACTTCAACGGTTACACGGAAACGACTGGCGTATTTCCGGCGCAGTTCAATGGCTTCGACGACACCGCGCAGACCGTGCGCGTCGGCGCAGATGCGCGCTACACTTTCGCGCCCGGCAAATGGGCATGGGGTACGCTCGCCTCCGCGCACAAGATCAACAACTCGGAGAGCGAGGACATCACAGGCACGCTGATCGGCATGTTCGGTATGACCGCGCCGGCTGGAACCGTCGCAAACGACTGGGTCGAGGCTACTGCCGGCATTCGCTGGCCGGCGTGGAAAGACGGCGCGCTGACCGCCTCGCTGACCGCATCCATCCCAGCGAATTATCCGACAACCTATCAGGCCCGCGTCGGTGTCATGCAGATGTTTTGACGCGCATGGCGCATGCGCAAATGTCTGTTACTGGCACATAGCGTCGTTCGCCACGATGCAGCCAACATGGTCGCTAACGGATGCATAGCGGTCATTGGCCCCCGTCTTGCGGTGAGAGCTTTCATGGCGCTTGCGGGTTGCCAATCTGGCTAATTCCTATTGATATCCAGTGCGAGTTTCTGACGCTGTAGAATTGGCTAACCCGTTGCGCGCCCGATCTTTTCGCCAACCCCTAGGGAGCGCCAATAATTTCAATGCGTTACGGAAGGTGCCGTGTTCGCTGGGCCATTGGTGCCCGGCTCCAAAGCACACCGGCATCAATGCTCAATCGTTGTCAGATGCTTGATCGCGCCTTCCATGAACGAGGCCTGACGGTCAAACCTGCCATCGAAGCAACGGAACGTCGACCGCTTGCCGGATCGTGAAGACAGGCTTGTCGTGGCGCTCGATCTTGCCACTCGCATATGAGGCATGCCCCCAGCGCATTCTGCGGCCACAACGGAACGACTGGTCGAACGGAACGGGGCGATGTACTCCTATCCGCAAATGTCCGAATCTGTCGCGCCGCCATCCTCCGCCGTACCACCTTCGCTCACCGAACTTTTTCAGGCTTTCGTGCTGGTCTCGATCTCCGGCTTTGGCGGTGCGTTGCCGTGGGCGCGGCGGACCATCGTCGAGAAAAAGCACTGGATGACCACGGAGGAATTCAACGAGACCTTCGCGCTCTCGCAGTTCCTGCCCGGTCCGAATGTGATCAACTTCTCGGTGGTGTTCGGCTCGCGCTTCGGCGGTGCCCCGGGCGCCGCGGTGGCGCTTGCAGGCCTGCTCGGCCCGCCGTTGATCATCGTTAGCGTGCTGGCGGTCCTGTACGAGAGCTACGGCGGCGTTGAGACGCTGAGCCGCATTCTCACCGGTATTACCGCCGCCGCCATCGGCCTCCTGATCGCGGTGGTCGCCAAGATGGCGGCGCCAATGTTCCTGAAGCGATGGAATTCGGCGCCGGTCTTCGCAATCCTCGCCTTCATCGGCGTCGCCCTGATGCATTGGCCGCTGCCTTACGTATTCTTGGGGCTCGCGCCGTTCAGCATCGCCTTCGCTTGGTTCAAGCGATGAACGATTCACCGCTCACATCGCTATTGGGCTATTTCGCGCTGTTGTCGCTGTTCGCAGTGGGCGGCGCTAATGCGGCGATCCCGGAAATGCACCGCGTCGCGGTCGATGTGATGCATTGGATGAACGACCGGCAATTCGCCGACATGTATGCGATGGCGCAGGTGTCGCCCGGGCCGAATGTGATCATCGTCGCGTTGATCGGATATCACGTGGCGGGTTTTGCCGGCGCCGGTGTCGCCATCACGGCGATGTGCGGACCGACCTGCACGCTGGCGTTCTTCGTGGCGCGCACCTGGGACCGCTTCAAAGGCGCGCGCTGGCGGATGGCGATTCAGGCCGGCATGGTGCCGCTCTCGATTGGGCTGATCGCGGCGAGCGCTTTCGTGCTGGCGCGCGCCGCCGATCGTAATGTCTATGCCGCCCTGATCACCGCCGCGACCGCGGCTGTGGCCTTCTTCACACGGATCAATCCGCTCTGGGTGTTCTTGGCGGCCGGCCTGCTGGGACTTAGCGGCTGGCTGTAACGATCGACCGATTCCGGTGCGGCAGCCGCAAGTGCCGCGGGGCCGATCATTTGGCGAAGAAGATTACCCACGTCATGCTGATGACGATCGTGACGACAAGCGCGGACGGGATCACCCAGTCGAAAACGGGAGAATCGGCCAAGCGGCGGACCGGCCCGTTACGCACTTTGGCATATGTGCGGCCGACCGGGCTGGCTGCGATGACGGCAGACATGAAGACGATCATGCGAAAATCCTTCGCTCCACGGATTGCGGAACGAAGGTAGCTTTGCGCGTGCAGCGCGTACGTAAAGTTCAGGCCCGCCGGTATAAATTGCGAGTAAAACGGCTTAACTGGAGGCGGCGCCGACCAGCGCCAGCGCGCTAGCGGCCGGCAGCAGCACCTGAATGCAAAACGCCGTGATGTTGACGTCCCAGCGCTTAGCGATCAGCGGCACCGGCGCGGCGAACGGCTGATAGCCGTTGGTATCGTAGGCCGCGCCGCCATAAACCGGCATGGCGAACACCGCGACGAAGAAGGCCGCGTAGATAATGGCCGCCATGATGGTGACGAGGGTGAGCCGCTCACTGGCATAGGCGCCGGGCACCCAGATTAGCGCCAGCGCCAACAGGCCGAAGCCGACATAGCTGCAAATCTGCCAGACCACGTGGAAGCGAGCATGCGGCGTCCATTGCGGATTGGTGGCATGCGTCTTGTTGAAATCCGCGAACACGGTGGCGAGGCCATAGCCCAAGGTCACCAGCGTGAGGAGAGTGCGGGCGAGAAGATTGTAGTCGAATACGATGCTCATGGTGTTTTCCCCTCTACGAGTGTCTGTCCAGCAAAGTTTCGTTTGTCAGGCCGCGCCCTGGCAAGCCCCGGCGAGCCAAGGCGGCGGATATTTCTGCCGTTGATAATCGTCTGCCCTGCGGTTGCCGGGCAGGGTAAGCTTGCCCATCTTCCGACTCAGCGGAGAGCAGGGGCCCGATGCGCCAATACCTCGACCTGATGGAACTTATTCTGAGCCGCGGCGCGGAAAAGCACGACCGCACGGGCACCGGTACGCTGTCGGTGTTCGGCCATCAGATGCGTTTTGACCTCGCCGACGGATTTCCGCTGCTCACCACCAAGAAGCTGCACCTGAAATCGATCGTGCACGAATTGCTCTGGTTCCTGGCCGGCGACACCAACATCAAATATTTGAACGAACACGGCGTGCGCATCTGGGACGAGTGGGCCGACGAGCGCGGCGACCTCGGGCCGGTGTACGGGCACCAGTGGCGCTCGTGGCCGGCCAAGGACGGCAAGACCATCGACCAAATCGCCAATGTGATCGCAATGATCAAATGCAATCCGGATTCGCGGCGCTTGATCGTCACTGCCTGGAACCCGGCCGACGTGGACAAGATGGCGCTGCCGCCGTGCCACTGCCTGTTCCAGTTCTATGTCGCCAACGGCAGGCTGTCGTGCCAACTCTACCAGCGCTCGGCCGATGTATTCCTCGGCGTGCCGTTCAACATCGCGTCCTACGCGCTGCTCACGCTGATGGTAGCGCAGGTCACCGGCTTCAAGCCGGGCGAATTCATCCACACCTTCGGCGACGCGCATCTTTACGTAAACCACCTGGACCAGGCGCGGCTGCAATTGTCGCGGCCGCCCCGCGCTCTGCCGGTGATGCGCATCAATCCGGCGGTGAAGGACATTTTCGGCTTCCGTTACGAGGATTTCACCGTCGAAGGCTATGACGCGCATCCGCACATCAAGGCCGCGGTGGCGGTATGAGCCTCGCCATCCGCGCGGCGGCGCCAGCGGATAGCACGCTGATCTTTGACTTGGTGCGCGAACTGGCGGACTACGAGAAACTCGCCGGCGAAGTCGACGCAACTTCCGAGGCGATCGCCGCTGCGCTGTTTGCGAGCGAGCCGCGCCTGTTTTGCGACCTCGCGGAATGGGACGGCGAGCCGGCAGGCTTTGCGGTCTGGTTCCTCAACTTCTCGACCTTCCGCGGCCGGCACGGCATCTATGTCGAGGATCTGTTCGTGCGGCCGGCGTTCCGCGGCAAGGGCATCGGCAAGGCGCTGATGGCGCAGCTGGCGAAGCGATGCGTCGACGACGGCCTCGCGCGTTTCGAGTGGGCGGTGCTCGACTGGAATGCGCCGTCGATCGATTTCTATCGCTCGATCGGGACGCAGGTAATGGATGAGTGGCGCATCTGCCGCCTGAGCGGGGAGGCTCTGGCTCGCTTCGCCAATGCGCGGGTGCGCTGATGGAATAGTGCTTTTCGTCGCGATCGTGTGCTAAGCTGCCGTCTGCTCTTTGAATAGAGAATATTGGTAAGGAATTACGTAGGGCATACGTGGGCTTTGCCGTTTGAAGTCCTTGAACAAATCCAATTGGCGATCCAGCCAGCCAGCTCGTACCGCTTTGTCAGTAAAGTATTCATTCACTTCGACGTACCTAACCCATTTTCTTCGCCGTTCGAGAATTCGAAATCGCGATGGGTATTCATCATGCGGACCAATATCAATGTGCTGATCCAAGATTGTGCTCCACTTTCGCTTATCAACACGAAATGGAAATGTTGCATCTCCGATAATTTTTTTTCCAGTCAATACCTCGGTCAAATATATCTTGTTGAAGAGCTTGAGAAACATCGAATACATTTCAGCGCCGCCAATTACGAAAAAATCTTTTTGATCTCTCGCAATTGAAACGACGTCTGCGAAGAAAAGAGCGCTCTCTAGATTGCCGGCCCACACAACGGCCGTTTCTGCTTTCGGCCAAAAAAAGTCATTTTCAAGTTGGCGGTCAACCGTTCTTGAAAGAACAATATTTATTCTGCCGGGCAGCGGACGGCCGATAGATAGGAACGTCTTTCGGCCCATTATAATGGAATGGCCGAACGTAATTTCCTTGAAACGCTTGAGATCGGTTCTCAAGTGCCAAGGAAGCCGGTTTTGGTACCCAATGATGTCGCCCGGAGAGCTACGGGCGACCACATAGGAAATTGACGGTAATTTGAGATGCACTAGGCCCATCCAAAACTAAACAGGCGAATCGTTATCATCTCGAGCCTAAGAATGCATTATTTGAGCCTTGGGAGCTTGCCAGTTTTGCAGCCTTTTTGTCGCGTGCCCGACGCGTTGTAACGCCGCCTTGCGTCCCCTATAACCCCTCCCACATAGGGCTGCCGGGCAATCCAAGCCGCGGCGCCGGGAGAACATTCAATGCCATGGAGTAATCAGGGCGGCGGGGGCGGTAGTGGTCCCTGGGGCTCGGGCGGCAAGGGCCCTTGGGGCTCCGGCCAGCAGCCGTCGGGATCGACGCCGCCGGATTTGGAGGAAATCCTCCGCCGCGGCCAGGACAAACTGCGGCGCGTTCTGCCGGGCGGCAATCTCGGCGGCAAGGGTTTCGCGCTGCTCGGCCTTGCGGCCGTCGCGTTATGGGGCTTCTCCGGCTTCTTCCGGGTCGAGCCGGACGAACTCGGCGTGGTGCTGCGCTTCGGCAAGGACGTGCGCGAGGTGCAGCCCGGATTGAATTACCACCTGCCGTATCCGATTGAGACCGCGCTCACGCCGAAAGCGCTGCGCATCAACAAGATCGACATCGGTATGCGCTCGGTCGAGGACGGCCGGCGTTCCGCCACCCGCGAAGTGCCCGAGGAAAGCCTGATGCTGACCGGCGACGAGAACATCGTCGACGTCGATTTCGCGGTGCTGTGGAAAGTGAAGCCGGCCGGCGTCGGCGATTACCTGTTCAACATCCAGAACCCGGAAGGTACGGTCAAGGCGGTGGCGGAAAGCGCCATGCGTGAGGTGATCGGTCGCGCGGACATTCAGCCGATCCTCACCGGCGCGCGACAGGTCACCGAAACCGCCGTGCAGGACTTGATGCAGAAAACGCTCGATCACTACGGCGCCGGTATCGACATCACACAAGTACAGCTGCAGAAAGTCGACCCGCCCAAGCAGGTGATCGACGCTTTCCGCGACGTGCAGGCCGCGCGCATCGACCTCGATCGCTCGGTCAACGAGGCGCAGACCTACGCCAACAGCGTCGTGCCGCAGGCGCGAGGCAAGGTGGCGCAGATCACGCAAGCGGCGGAAGCCTATAAGTCGCAGACGGTTGCGCAGGCCACCGGCCAGACCTCGCGCTTCTCGAGCATCTATGAGCAGTACAAGAAGGCGCCAGACGTCACCCGCGAGCGCATGTATCTGGAGACGATGGAAAAGGTGCTCGGCGACTCCGACAAGGTGATCATCAATACCGGAAAGAACGACACCGGCGTAGTGCCCTATCTGCCGCTCAATGAACTCACTCGTCCCGCGCCGCCGCGCCCGCCCGCGACGGGAGGCAAGCCATGAAGCTTAATTTCATCGGCGGCGTTGCCGCCATTCTGCTGATCGCGGCTTTGATCGTCGGCTACTCGTCGCTGTTTACGGTTTACCAGACCCAGCAGGCGCTGGTGGTCCGCCTTGGGAAGGTGGTGCGCGTGGTCGACGAGCCGGGGCTGAACGTCAAACTGCCGTTCATCGACAATGTGATCGACATCGACAAGCGCATCCTCGATCTGGAGGCGTCGGCGCAGGAAGTGATCGCTTCCGACCAGAAACGGCTGGTGGTCGACGCTTTCGCGCGCTACCGCATCAAGGATCCGCTTCGCTTCTTCCAGACGCTCGGCTCTAAACCGGCCGCCGATTCACAGCTCAATATTCTGCTCAATTCGGCGCTGCGCCGCGTGCTCGGCGGGTCCACCTTCATCCAGGTGGTGCGCGACGAACGCGCCGACCTCATGGCGCGAATCCGCGATCTGATCAATCACGAGGCCGCCAGCTACGGCATCGAAGTGGTGGATGCGCGCATCCGCCGTGCCGACCTGCCCGAGCAGAACAGTCAGGCGGTCTATCAGCGCATGCAGACCGCACGCCAGCGCGAGGCAGCCGAGTATCGCGCCCAGGGGCTACAGCAGGCGCAAGAAATCCGCTCCAAGGCCGACCGTGAAGTGACCGTGCTGGTGGCCGACGCGACCTCCAAGTCGGAGCAGATCCGCGGCGAAGGCGACGCCACGCGCAACAAGATCTTCGCCGACGCCTTCAACAAGGACCCGGACTTCTTCTCTTTCTACCGCTCGATGCAGGCCTATGAGAACGGCTTGAAGCCGAACGATACCCGCATGGTGCTCAATCCGGACAGCAACTTCTTCCGCTACTTCAACGACCCGTCCGGCAAGCCGGTAAGTCCCGCGCCGGCGGACGCCGCGCCCGCCGCCAAATAGAGATAGAGAGCGCGGTCGATGCCGGATTTCCTGGCTGCTCTCGGGCTGGTCTTCGTGATCGAGGGCCTGGTGTTTGCGGCCTTTCCGGGCCCGGCCAAACGGGCGATGGCGAGCGTCATGGAAACGCCGGAGACGTCGTTACGCGTGATCGGTATCGGCTCGGCGGTCATCGGCCTGATCGTGGTGTGGTTGGTGCGGAATTAGCCGTGGCCGGGCTGGTCCGGCCATGACGTATACTTGATAGGCCGATGCCCTTGAATCGCCGTGAATACGGCGGCACTGTCGCAGTTCAACGACTTTTCCGGGAGAATTGACGCCCATGGGCGCTATCCTTGACCCTATGACACGTCGGACTGGCCGCTTCGGTTTGGCGTTTTTTGCCGCCGCCGCAATCGCTTGGCCGCTGCTGGCCGCCCAGGCTGCCCCGCGGGGCCCGGACGCCATCTCCGACGTCGCGGAAGCCGTGATCGATGCGGTGGTCAATATCTCGACCAAGCAGACCGTGGACATGAGCAACAACGCCATGCCGCAGCTGCCGCCCGGCTCGCCGTTCGAGGAGTTCTTCGACGAGTTCTTCAAGAACCGCAAAGGCCAGGGCGGGCCGGGCGGCCAGACGCCGCGCCGGGTCAACTCGCTCGGGTCCGGCTTCATCATCGACGCATCGGGGCTGGTCGTGACCAACAACCACGTGATCGCCGATGCCGACGAGATCAACGTCATCCTCAACGACGGCACCACGTTGAAAGCCGATATCGTCGGCCGCGATACCAAGACCGATCTCGCGTTGCTGCAGGTCAAGCCGGACAAGCCGCTCAAGGCGGTGAAGTTCGGAGACTCGGACAAGTTGCGGCTGGGCGAATGGGTGATCGCGATCGGCAATCCGTTCAGCCTGGGCGGCACCGTGACCGCCGGCATCGTCTCGGCGCGCAACCGCGACATCAATTCCGGGCCATACGACAATTACATCCAGACCGATGCCGCCATCAATCGCGGCAATTCGGGCGGACCGCTGTTCAACCTCAATGGCGAGGTGATCGGCGTCAACACCGCGATCATCTCGCCGTCAGGCGGCTCGATCGGCATCGGCTTCGCGGTGCCGTCGAAGACCGTGGTGGCGGTGATCGACCAATTGCGCCGGTTCAAGGAAGTACGGCGTGGCTGGCTTGGCGTGCGCATTCAGCAGGTGACCGATGAGATCGCCGATAGCCTCAGCATCAAGCCGCCGCACGGCGCGCTGATTGCCGGCATCGACGACAAGGGTCCGGCCAAACCCGCCGGCATCGAGCCCGGCGACGTCATCGTCAAATTCGACGGCCAGGACGTCAAGGAGATGCGCGACCTGCCGAAAATCGTCGCCGAGACGCCGGTCGGCAAGGACGTCGAGGTCACGATCATCCGCAAGGGCAAGGAAGAAACGAAGACCGTCAAGCTTGGCCGGCTCGAGGACGAAAAGCAGGCGGCGCTGACGCCCAAGAAAGATAGTCCCGATGAAAAGCCGGTGGTGAAGCAGGCGCTCGGTCTCGATCTCGCCAACCTGACCGCCGATCTGCGGAAGAAGCACAACATCAAGGACAAGGTGAAAGGCGTGCTGATCACCGCGGTCGAGCCGAATTCGGCGGCGGCGGAAAAGCGGCTGATGCCCGGCATGGTGATTGCCGAAGTGCAGCAGCAGCCGGTCAGCACGGCCGCCGAATTGCAGCAGCGCATCGAGAAGCTCAAGAAGGACGGCAAGAAGGCGGTGGTGCTGCTGGTGGTGAGCCCCGACGGCGATCCGAGCTTCGTGGCACTGGGTCTGCAGTAACCCGAGCTGACATGCCGACTTAAGTGGCGAGAAACTCGTCCCGCCGATAACCCTGCACGTAAAGCAGCGCCGTGAGATCGGCGTGGTCGATGCGCGCGGCGGCGGCGGCGGCCACTTTCGGCTTGGCGTGATAGGCGACGCCCAGCCCCGCCTCCGCGATCATGTCCATGTCGTTGGCGCCGTCGCCGATCGCCACGGTCGCATCCTCGGCGAGGCCGAGTTCCTGCCGCAGTTCGATGAGCGCGGCGCGCTTGCCGTCGCGCCCGAAAATCGGTTCGGCTACCGAGCCGGCGAGCTTGTGGCCGTCGATAACGGTCAGCCGATTGGCGCGCGTCTCATTGAAGCCGATCATCGCCGCGATGCGGTCGGTGAACAGCGTGAAGCCTCCGGACACCAGGCAGGTGTAAGCGCCGTTCGCCCGCATGGTTGCGACCAGCGTGCGCGCCCCGGCGGTGAGGCGGATGCGGTCGCGCAGAACCTCCTCGATCACCGCGACCGGCAGTCCTTCCAGCAGTGCGACGCGTTCGCGCAGTGCCGGCTCGAAGGCAATCTCGCCGCGCATGGCGCGTTCGGTGATCGCCGCCACATGCGCTTTCAAGCCGGCATAGTCGGCCAACTCGTCGATGCACTCCTGCATGATCATGGTGGAATCCATGTCGGCGAGAAACAGTTTCTTGCGCCGGTTCGCGGCTCGCTGCACCACCACGTCGATGCCGTTCAGCAAATCGCGGAGGCGTTCGGCGGTCCTGCCGTGGTCGGCCTGCAATTCCGCGCTGAAGGGAATGTCGGCGGCATCGGGTCCAAGCCGCTCGGCGATATCGGAATTGGCCAAAGCCGCGCGCGCGCGCTCGACCGCTGCAGGGTCGAGAACGCCGGAAGCCGCAATCAGGGTCGCGACATGAGTCATGCAATGCACATGGCCAATCGAGGCGGTGCTTATTGCAGGCCGGGCCGCGAGCGGCAAGCGCGCGCGGCACCGGCCGTTTGCCCATTGATTTCGGCCGGCAATTCCTGCACCTCACAAGGCATGAGCGACGAGGATGCAATTCTGGCGGCGAACGCGGCCTATTACCGGGCGTTTACGACCGCCGATTTTGCGACGATGAGCCGCATTTGGGCGGACGACAACGTATCCTGCATTCACCCGGGATGGCCGGTCCTGATCGGCCGGGAAGCGATCCTGGAATCCTATCGTGAAATTCTGCGCAACCCGGATCAGGACCGGATCGACCCTCGCAACGAGACCGTGATGGTCGCGGGCGACGAGGCCCGTGTGATCTGCGTGGAGTTCGTCGGCGGCGCGGCGCTGGCCGCGACCAACTTGTTCAAACGCATCGACGGCGCCTGGCGGATGACCCATCATCAGGCCAGTCCGATCGCCGCGCTGGTCGAGGAGGCTGTTTCGCAGCCATCGTCGCGGCGGTTGAATTAGCGCAGCGGGGGCGACCTCATGCGCCAACCCGCCGCCATCCTGATTGCCGGGCCGACCGCGAGCGGCAAGTCGGCGCTGGCATTGCGGCTTGCCGAGATGCTCGGCGGCACGATCGTCAATACCGATTCTATGCAGGTCTATCGTGACCTGCGGATCATCACGGCGCGGCCTTCACTCGCGGAAGAGGCGCGCGTGCCGCACCGGCTTTACGGTCATGTGGATGCAGGTGAAAATTATTCGGTTGGCCGCTGGTGCCGCGATGTCGCCGAGGCGCTGGCGGAGACCGCGGCGCAAGGCCGCGTGCCAATCTTGGTCGGCGGCACCGGGCTTTATTTCAAAGTGCTGACCCGCGGACTTGCCGCGGTGCCGGCTATCCCGGCAGAAATTCGCGCGCAGGTGCGCGGGCGCTTGCAGAGCGAGGGCGTCGTGCCGCTCTATGGCGAGCTCGCCAAGCGCGATCCCGTGACCGCGCAGCGGCTGATGCCGAACGACCGCTCGCGCATTTCGCGCGCGCTGGAAGTGGTGCTGGCGACCGGGCGCTCGCTGTCGGATTGGCACCGCGATGGCCAGCCTGCGCTGATCGATCCGGCGCGCGCGGCCAAGGTGTTCATCACGTCCGAGCGCAAGCAACTGGTGGCGCGCATCGAGACGCGCTTTGCCGCGATGCTCAAAGCGGGCGCGCTCGACGAGGTGAGGGCGCTGGCGGCGCGCCGGCTCGATCCCATGCTGCCGGCCATGAAGGCGCACGGCGTGCCCTGGCTGATCCGGCATCTCAACGGCGAGATCTCGCTCGACGAGGCGGCGGAAGGCGCCTCATGGACACGCGCCGCTACGCCAAGCGCCAGGTCACCTGGTTCCGCAATCAGATGAAGGATTGGCCCTCGGCCGGACCGGATGAGGCGCAAAAGGCGCTCGAAAGCCAGTTGGCGGGGGTCTAACCTGCAAAATTGCCGGCAAAATGGGCTTGACCGGGCCTTAGGGCACTATTATAAAACCGCGCAATGAAAGTTCGGGCGGACGCAATGACACGCAATATTATTACCGTACTGGTACAGGTTCGGACGCCGCCTCGGTAGCCCACAGGGCTCCCGAAAGGTGACGTCCGGACATGGCCCTTACGGGCCTTTTTTATTGGGCGTGAAAATACACAGGCAAGGAAGACGACCATGAGCGAAGAAATGAGTGGCGCCGAAATGGTGATCCGGGCGCTCGCCGATCAAGGCGTGCAGCATCTGTTCGGTTACCCGGGCGGCGCGGTGCTGCCGATCTACGACGCCATCTTCGCGCAGAAAAAGGTGCAGCACATCCTGGTGCGGCACGAGCAGGGCGCGGTGCACGCGGCGGAAGGCTATGCGCGCTCGACCAGCAAGGTCGGCTGCGTGCTGGTCACGTCGGGACCCGGCGCCACCAATGCGGTGACCGGACTGACCGACGCGCTGATGGATTCAATCCCGATCGTCTGCATCACCGGGCAAGTTCCCACTCACTTGATCGGCAATGACGCGTTCCAGGAGGCCGACACGGTCGGCATCACGCGGCCATGCACCAAGCATAATTATCTGGTCAAGCGCATCGAGGATTTGCCGGGCGTTCTGCACGAGGCGTTCCATATCGCCGCCAGCGGCCGGCCGGGACCGGTCGTGGTCGATATCCCGAAGGACATCCAGTTCGCCAAGGGCATCTATTCCAAGCCGAAGACGTTTCCGCACACCGGCTACAAGCCGCGGATCAAGGGCGACATCGAGAAGATCAAGCAGGCGATCGACCTGATGGCGCACGCCAAGCGGCCGCTGTTCTACACCGGCGGCGGCGTGATCAATTCCGGCAAGGCGGCGAGCGATCTATTGCGCGAGCTGGTCAAGCTCACCGCCTATCCGATCACCTCGACTCTGATGGGGCTAGGGGCCTTTCCGGCCGCCGATCCGCAATGGATGGGCATGCTCGGCATGCACGGCACGCTGGAAGCCAACATGGCGATGCACGATTGCGATGTGATGATCTGCATTGGCGCCCGCTTCGACGACCGCATCACCGGGCGGCTCGATGCTTTCTCGCCGGGCTCGAAGAAAATTCACGTCGATATCGATCCGTCCTCGATCAACAAGAACATCCACGTCGACGTGCCGATCGTCGGCGACTGCGCGCATGTGCTGGAAGACATGGTGCGGCTGTGGCGCATCGGCGCGATCCATCCCGACAAGAAGGCGTTGGGCGACTGGTGGAAACAGATCGACAAATGGCGCGGACGCAAGTCGCTCGCCTACCGGCCGTCCAACGAGGTGATAAAGCCGCAATACGCCATTCAGCGGCTGTACGAACTGACCAAGGATCGCGACACCTACATCACCACGGAAGTCGGCCAGCACCAGATGTGGGCGGCGCAATTCTACGGCTTTCAGGAGCCGAACCGCTGGATGACCTCCGGCGGGCTCGGCACCATGGGCTATGGCCTGCCGTCGTCGGTCGGCGTGCAGCTCGCGCATCCGAAATCGCTGGTCGTCGACATCGCCGGCGAGGCCTCGGTGCTGATGACCATGCAGGAGCTCTCGACCGCGGTGCAGTATCGGCTGCCGATCAAGATATTCATCCTCAACAACCGTTACATGGGGATGGTGCGGCAGTGGCAGGAACTGCTGCACGGCGGCCGCTATTCGGAAAGTTACTCCGAGGCGTTGCCGGATTTCGTCAAGCTGGCCGAGGCCTATCATGCCTACGGCATCCGCTGCGAGAAACCGGGCGATCTCGACCACGCCATCCGCGAGATGATCGACGTCGACAAGCCGGTGCTGTTCGACTGCGTGGTCGATCCGAAGGAGAACTGCTTCCCGATGATCCCGTCGGGGCGCGCGCACAATGAAATGATCCTCGGCGACGCGGCTGAAAGCCTCGACAGCGCGATCACCGAGGAAGGCAAGATGTTGGTGTAGTCATGAAACTCGCCATCGTCGGCGCCGGCAATGTCGGCGGCGCACTCGGCCTAGCCTGGGCGCAGAAAGCCGGCCACGAGATTTTCTTCGGCGTGCGCGACCCGAAGGCGGAAAAGACGCAAACGCTGCTGCGTGCGATCGGCGGCAAGGCGCGCGCCGGCACCGTGGCGGAGGCGGCGGCCTTTGCCGACGTCATCGTATTGTCGACGCCGTGGCCGGCGGCGGAAGCGGCCATCCGCGCCATGGGGACCGTCAAGGGCAAGATCATTCTCGATGCGACCAACCCGCTGACGCGCGGGCCGGACGGCATCGGCCTGGAGATCGGCCACAGCATTTCCGGCGGCGAGAAAGTGCAGGGCTGGGCCGTGGGCGCCTCGGTGTTCAAGGCGCTCAACACCACCGGCTTCGGCAATATGGCAAACCCGGTCTACAACGGCGTGAAGTCCGTGATGTTTGTCGCGGGCGACGACGCTACGAACAAGCCGAAGGCGATCGATCTGGTCGGCCAACTCGGCTTCGACGTGGTTGACGCCGGGCCTTTGCGCAATGCCCGCTTGATCGAGGCGCACGCCATGCTGTGGATCGATCTCGCGCTCGCCCGCGGTCAAGGCCGCGATTTTGCATTCGCTATAGTGAGACGTTAAGGACAAATATCATGAACGCTCCCTCGACAAGCCATTATCCGGCCGCGCCGACGGCGCAAAAGGTGGAGACCCACACGCTCTCCGTGCTGGTCGACAACGAACCGGGCGTGCTCGCGCGCGTCATCGGCCTGTTCTCCGGTCGCGGCTACAATATCGAGTCGCTGACGGTGTCGGAGACCGAGCACGCCAAGCATCTCTCGCTGATCACCGTGGTCACCACCGGAACGCCGATGGTGATCGAGCAGATCAAGAACCAGCTCGACCGGCTGGTGCCGGTGCACCGCGTCGTCGACATGACACTGCTGGGCGGCTCGATCGAGCGCGAACTGGCGATGGTCAAAATCAAGGGCAAGGGCGAGCACCGGGTCGAGGCGCTGAGGCTGGCCGATGCGTTTCGGGCGCGCGTGATCGACGCCACCACCGAAAGCTTCGTGTTCGAGATTACCGGCAAGAGCGACAAGATCGACCAGTTCGTCGAGTTGATGCTGCCGCTCGGGCTGGTCGAGGTCTCGCGCACCGGCATTGCCGCAATCGCAAGAGGGCCGGAGGGGATGTCGGCCCGCTGAACCGGGCTTGTCCCGGCGGCCCATTAAATCTAGAAGCAGCGCTGCAAAGAACATACGGCCCGACTGAGCGGCCCAAAGAGGGGTTACGTACCATGCGTGTTTATTACGATCGCGACGCCGACCTGAACCTGATCAAGGGCAAAAAGGTCGCCATTATCGGCTATGGCAGCCAGGGCCACGCCCACGCGCTCAATCTGCGCGACAGCGGCGTGAAGGAGGTCGCGGTCGGCCTGCGCAAGTCTTCCGGCGGCGTGAAAAAGGCCGAGGGCGAGAAATTCAAGGTTATGGAGGTGGCGGAAGCCGCCAAATGGGCCGACGTGATGATGATGCTCACGCCCGACGAATTGCAGGGCGACATCTATCGCGACCACCTCGCCGCCAACATGAAGCAGGGTGCGGCGCTGATGTTCGCGCACGGCCTCAATGTTCACTTCAACCTGATCGAGCCGCGCGCCGACCTCGACGTGCTGATGATCGCGCCCAAAGGCCCCGGCCACACCGTGCGCTCGGAATACCAGCGTGGCGCCGGTGTGCCGTGCCTGGTGGCGATCCACAAGGACGCCTCCGGCAACGCGCATGACCTCGGCCTGTCTTACGCCTCGGCGATCGGTGGCGGCCGCGCCGGTATTATCGAGACGACGTTCAAGGAAGAATGCGAGACCGACTTGTTCGGCGAGCAGACCGTGCTTTGCGGCGGCGTCGTCGAACTGATGAAGGCCGGTTACGAGACGCTGGTCGAAGCCGGCTACGCGCCAGAGATGGCCTATTTCGAATGCGTGCACGAGATGAAGCTGATCGTCGACCTGATCTACGAAGGCGGCATCGCCAACATGAACTACTCGATCTCTAACACCGCGGAATACGGCGAATATGTTTCCGGCCCGCGCATCATCACGCCGGAGACCAAGGCCGAGATGAAGCGCGTGCTGGCCGACATCACGTCCGGCCACTTCACCCGCGACTGGATGCTGGAGAACAAGGTCAATCAGACGTCGTTCAAGGCCACCCGCGCCAAGCTCGCCGAACATTCGGTCGAGCAGGTCGGCGCCAAGCTGCGCGAGATGATGCCGTGGATCAAGCAGAGGGCGCTGGTCGACAAGAGCAAGAATTGATCTTGCGCGCCCACGTCGCCATCCTTGCAGCGGCCGCCCTCGTCGGGGCGGCCGCGTTTGCATATGCCGGCGACCAGGGCGAGCCCGATCAGCCATGCGACGGCAGCACCTACGAAATGGTGGAGTGCCTCAAGGCCAAGACCGCGCAGTGGGACAAGCACATGACCATCGCCTATCAGCGCGCGCTTCACGCTGGCGAGCCGAAACAGCGCAAGCAACTGCGCGTGGCGCAGCAGCTATGGATCCAATATCGAGACGCCAATTGCCTCTAATACGACCTCGGCGAAGGCACCATCGCCCGCATCGAGACCGGCGAACGCATGCGCAGCATGACGCAGGCGCGCGCGCTCGAGCTCGAAGGCAAAGAAGACCGGAACTAGCGTTTAGCGGCGTTTCGCAATCTCATCCGACAGCCAGCGCGCGACCTCGCCGGCCGAAGCATCGCCGCTCGAGGCGCGCAGGTTGGCCGCGCGCATCAAATCGACCGGAACGGCGCCGACCAGCGGCTTGAGCGCGGCGATCAGGGCCTCGTCATGGGCGCGTTTGGGCGCCAGCAACAGGATTGCGTCATAGGGCGGGATGACGTGCTTTGGGTCGTCCAGCACCGTGAGATCGAATTGCGCGATGCGGCCGTCGCTGGTGTAGGCCGACACCACATCGACGTCGCCCGCGGCTGCCGCCGGATACATGAAGTCCGATTGCATGGTTCGCTGCTGCCGCAAACGCAAGCCATAGGCGTCGCGGATCGCCTTCCACTCCGGGCGCTCGAAGAATTCGTAATCGCCGGCGATGGAAAGCTCGCCCGCGTGCGCCGCCAAATCCGCGATCGAATGAATGCCGAGCTTTTCGGCGCGGGCGCGCGGCATCGCCAGCGCGTAGGCGTTTTCGAAGCCAAGCGAGCCAAGCAGGCGGATGCCGTGGGCGGTTTCCAGCCAGCGCGACACTTCAGCCAGCACGTCCGTGCGGGGTTTGACGTCGCTGCGGTGCATTTCGTTTGCCCAAATCGTGCCGGAATAGTCCACGTAGGCGTCGATATCGCCCGCGGCGAGCGCGTTGAAGATGACGCCGGAGCCGAGGCCGTCGCGGCGCTGCGCCGAGAGACCATGGGCCGCCAGCCGCTGCTGGATCAGGCCGGCCAGCACGTATTGTTCGGTGAACGGCTTGGCGCCAATCACGTAAGTGCCTTGCGCGCGGCTTAAGCCCGGCAGCAAAGCGGCCAGCACGACCAGCACCAAACCGGCGCCGCCGGCCGCCACCATACCGCGGCTGTGGTCGCGCACGCCGCGCTCCATCAGCGCCAGCAATTGATCGACGACGAGCGCCAGTGCCGCCGCCGCGACGCAGCCGAACAGGACGAATACCCAATTCTGCGTCTGCAATCCGGCGAAGATGTAATTGCCGAGGCTGGTCTGGCCGATCGGCGTCGACAACGTCGCGGTGCCGATCACCCAGACCGCGGAGGTGCGGATGCCGGCCATGATCACCGGCATGGCCAGCGGTAGTTCGACGAGCCACAAGGTTTGTCGCGGTTTTAGCGCCAGCGCGCGCGCCGCGTCGCGCATGCCGTCGCCGATGCCGCTGAGCCCGACCACCGTGTTGCGCAACACCGGCAGCATCGAATAGAGCGCCAGCGCCAGCACCGAGGGGAGAAATCCGAGCGCCGAGAAACTCTTGCCGAACAGCCGGTCGGACACTCCGGAGAGCGCCAGCAACATAGGGTAAAATAGCGCCAGCAGCGCGAGGCCAGGAATGGTTTGCGCTACACTGGCGACCGTCATCAGGCCGGCGCGCAGCACTGGCCGCCGCCGCGAGGCGATTGCCAGCGGCAGGCTGACGCCCAGCCCGATGGCGAGCGCGGTGAGGCTCACCAGCACATGACTGCCGAGGTAATCGGGCAGCCGGGCGAAAGCTTCGGCAAGACGGGAGTCGGTGGTCATCGCGGCGATGATGGCCGGGTTTGCAAGGCGCTAGCAAGCCGTTAGCTTGCGCGGCGAAACAGGGGACTGGCCGCAATGACCGACAGCGCTATAGGGAAACCGGCATCGGCATCCGCCGTCGCGCTCAGCGATGTGTCGATCGCCTTTCGTCTTGCCGGCGGCGGAACGTATACGGCGGTCGAGCGCACTGATCTCACGGTCGCCGACGGCGAATTCGTCGCCATCGTCGGACCGACCGGCTGCGGGAAGTCCACGTTGCTCAATATCGCCGCCGGGCTGATGGCGCCGTCGTCCGGCCGCGTCGATATCTTCGGGTCTACCTTTGGCGCGCTCAACCGCCAGGCCGGCTATCTGTTCCAGGCCGATGCGCTGTTTCCCTGGAAAACCGCGCTTGAAAATGTCGCGATCGGGCTGGAGACCGCGGGCACGCCTTCGGGCGAGGCGCGCGCGCGGGCCCAAAGCTGGCTTACGCGCGTCGGCCTCGGCTCATTCGGCGATCGCTATCCGCACATGCTCTCGGGCGGCCAGCGCAAGCGCGTGGGCCTGGCCCAGGTGCTGATCCGCGATCCGAAAATCCTGCTGATGGACGAGCCGTTCGGCCCGCTCGATGCGCAGACGCGGCAGATCATGGGTAACCTGCTGCTCGACCTGTGGAGCGCCGACCGCAAGGCGGTGCTGTTCGTCACCCACGATCTGGAGGAGGCGATCGCGCTCTCGGATCGCGTGGTCATCATGTCGGCAGGACCGGCGGCGCGCATCATCGGCGACTGGAAAGTGCCGTTGGCGCGTCCGCGCGACATCGGCGAAATCAAACTCGACCATGCCTTCCATGACTTGCACCGCGATATTTGGCACACGCTCAAGGCCGAGGTGACCAAGGGCTACGTGCAGGCGGAGGGCGGGTGATGTCGCGGCCGCAGCTCACCGCTCTACAAATCATGGTCGCCGTGGTTGGGATCGCGCTTTGGTACGCGCTCACCATCTATCCGGTGTTCGGGAAAATTTTGCTGCCGCCGTTCTTCTTTTCCAATCCGGTGGACGTCGCCGACCAGATTGTCGTCTGGTTCGCCACCGGCGTGATCTGGAAGCACCTGTGGGTCACGCTGGTTGAGTCGACGCTGGCCTTCGTGCTCGGCTCGTTCGGCGGCGTGCTGGTCGGCTTCTGGTTCGCGCGCCAGCCGCGCACCGCCGCGGTGTTCGATCCCTACGTGAAGATGGCCAACGCGCTGCCGCGCGTGGTGCTGGCGCCGATCTTCACGCTTTGGCTTGGCCTCGGCATATGGTCGAAAGTCGCGCTCGGCGTGACGCTGGTGTTTTTCATCGTGTTCTTCAACGTCTACCAGGGCGTCAAGGAAGTCAGCCCCACGGTGCTGGCGAACGCGCGCATGCTGGGCATGAGCGAGCGCCAGTTGATGCGCCACGTCTATTGGCCGTCGGCGCTGTCGTGGATGTTCTCGTCGCTGCACACTTCGGTCGGCTTCGCCGTTGTGGGCGCGGTGGTGGGCGAATATCTCGGTTCCGCCGCCGGCCTCGGCTATCTGATCCAGCAGGCGGAAGGGGTGTTCGACGTCGCCGGAGTATTTGCCGGCATGTTCGTGCTGGCGGCTTTCGTGATCGTGATCGATTTCGTCGTCACGCTGATCGAAAAGCGCCTGCTGGTCTGGCGGCCGCTGGCGGAAACGCGGACGTGACCAGGCCGCGATAAGAATCATAAGCCCGCACTAAATACCACAACGCCCGCTCGGCAGAGCAGATCCGCCGCTGGCGCGTCCGCATCAATTTTTTCGAGTTCACACACTCGCGTACCACCTGACAGTGATTTGGCAGCGCCATGATTTAAAAAATTCCGAATTGTCGACAGATGCCGCGTATCGCGTTAAGAATTTTCTGCCAGTGTCGAACGATATCGCAGCGGAATTGTTTTTAAACGTCGGCGATCAACATCAGATGCGCGTTGTCGGTTTGTCGAAGACGTAGGTAAGGCAATCATGCTGCCCGAAAATAACACGTTGACTCCGGTCCACGCTCCGCCCCTGGCGACGGAAGCGATCCACGATCTCAGCGTGCGCGAGGATGCAAAAAAGCATCTGGCGCAGATGGAAGGCAAGTATCGCGGATTACTGGAGGCGGCCCCCGACGTGATGGTGGTGGTGAACGAGGATGGAGAGATTGTTCTCCTCAATCTTCAGGCCGAGAAGCAGTTCGGATACCGCCGCGACGAACTGCTCGGGCAGAAGGTTACGAACATCATTCCGGATGGCTTCGCGGAGCGGCTAATCGCCGACGATCTGCGATCTGAGGAAGACGCGCTTACGCAGCAGATCGGCGCCGGCATCGAGCTTACGGCGCTGCGCAAAGATGGCAGCGAGTTCCCGATCGAGATCATGTTGAGTCCTTTGGAAAGTGCCGAAGGAACCCTGGTGACGGCGGCAATCCGCAACATCAGCGTCCGCAAGGCTGCCGACAAGCACCTGGCGCAGATGGAAGGCAGATACCGCGGCCTGCTGGAGGCGGCGCCGGACGCCATGGTGGTGGTGAACCAGGGCGGCGAAATCGTGTTGCTGAATGTTCAGGCCGAGAAACAGTTCGGCTATCGCCGCGACGAACTGCTCGGGCAAAAGGTCACGAACATCATTCCGGTTGGCTTTGCGGAGCGATTGATCGCCGACGACCTGCGATCCGCGGAAGACGCGCTTACGCAGCAGATCGGCGCCGGCATCGAACTGACCGCGCTGCGCAAGGACCGCAGCGAGTTTCCGATCGAAATCATGCTGAGCCCGCTGGAAAGCGCCGAAGGAACTTTGGTGACGGCGGCGATTCGCAACATCAGCGTCCGCAAGACCGCAGAGAAGCAAATGGCGGCCATGGAAGGCCGGTATCGCGGGCTGTTGGAGGCGGCGCCGGACGCCATGGTGGTGGTGAACCAGGGCGGCGAGATCGTCCTGCTGAATGTTCAGGCGGAAAAGCAGTTCGGCTACCGCCGCGACGAACTGCTCGGACAGAAGGTGACGAACATTATACCTGACGGCTTCGCCGAGCGACTGATCGCCGACGATCTACGAACCGCGGAAGACGCGCTGGCGCAGCAGATCGGCACCGGCATCGAACTGACCGCGCTGCGGAAGGATGGCAGCGAGTTTCCGATCGAGCTGATGCTCAGCCCCTTGGAAAGCGCCGAAGGAACTTTGGTGACGGCGGCAATCCGCAACATCAGCGTGCGCCGGAAGGCGGATGAACATCTAGCGCAGATGGAAGGCCGCTATCGCGGGCTGCTGGAGGCGGCGCCCGACGCGATGGTGGTGGTCAATCAGGCCGGCGAGATCGTGCTGCTCAATGTTCAGGCGGAGAAACAATTCGAATACAGCCGCGACGAGCTCATCGGGCAGAAGGTCAAGAACATCATTCCGCAAGGCTTCGCGGAACGTCTGCTCGCGGACGGTCTGCGGTCCGCGGAAGAAGCCTTGGCGCAGCAGATCGGAACCGGGATCGAGCTCCATGGCAGGCGGAAAAATGGCAGCGAATTTCCGATCGAGCTGATGTTGAGCCCGCTGAAAAGCGCGGAAGGAACGCTGGTTACGGCGGCGATCCGTGACATCACCACGCGCAAACGCGCGGAATCCCATCTGCTGCAAAAGGTGGAGGAACTAAACCGCTCGAATGAGGAACTGCAGCAATTTGCCAACATCGCCTCGCACGATCTGCAGGAGCCGCTGCGGATGGTGGCCAGTTACACGCAGCTTTTGTCCAGGCGCTACAAGGGAAAGCTGGACACCGATGCCGACGAGTTCATTGCATTCGCGGTGGACGGGGCTAGCCGCATGCAGCGGTTAATCCACGACCTGTTGGCCTATTCGCGGGTCGGAACTAAAGGCAAAGAGCTGCTGAATACGTCCAGTGAGAACGCATTGCAACAAGCGCTCCTCAATCTGCGTGGCGCCGTCGAGGAAAACGGCGCGGTGGTTACGCACGATCCGCTGCCCCTGGTGAAGGCTGACGAGATGCTGCTCACCCAATTGTTTCAGAATCTTGTCGGCAATGCCATTAAGTACCAAAGATCCGAAATTCCCAAGGTGTATATCTCGGCTGTCATGAACGGCGAGGATAAGTGGAATTTTTCAGTGAAGGACAACGGGCTTGGGATAGACCCGCAATATTTTGAAAAGATTTTCGGCATGTTCCAGCGGCTGCACAAGCGGGAAGAATTCGCCGGCACCGGTATAGGCCTGGCGATCTGCAAGAAAATCGTCGAACGCCATGGCGGCAAAATCTCGGTCGAGTCGCAACCAGAGCATGGTTCTACTTTCCACTTCACCTTGGCGGGAATTGAGAGGAAATCATGAAATCCAATGGAAGTGATTCCAAGGGAATAGACGTCCTTTTGGTCGAGGATAGTCCTGGCGATATCTGGTTGACACAGGAAGCATTCCGCGAAGTCAACGGATCAATCAAGTTGCATGTGGCTGTCGACGGCGTGGAGGCCATGGCTTTTTTGAAGCGTATGGGGGTCCACCATCATGCGCCGCGCCCGGACATTATTTTACTGGATCTCAACCTTCCAAAAATGGATGGCTGCGAGGTTCTGGCTCACATCAAGGCGGATGGGGAGCTGAAAGCGATCCCGACCGTCGTCCTGACCACTTCGGGTTCGGAAGCGGATGTTCTGCAAAGCTATCAGCCGCGGGCAAACTGTTATCTCAGTAAGCCCGTGGAGTTGGCCGCCTTCGAGAACCTCGTGAAGAGTATCAATGATTTCTGGCTGACAAAGGCCCAGTTACCTCTGCACGAGCAACGCGAAACAGAAATAAGTCACTAATAACCTGAGTAGGAAGACATGCAAAAAGAAGTTCTCTTGGTCGAAGACAGCCCCGGCGATGTGCGGCTGACGCAGGAAGCGTTTCGCGACGCCAATAAGTCCATCCGCTTGCACGTGGCAGCCGACGGCGTCGAGGCCATGGCTTTTCTGAAGAGGGAGGGCGCGCACGCTTATGCACCTCGCCCGGACATGATTTTACTGGATCTCAACCTTCCCAAAATGGATGGTCGCGAGGTCCTGGCTCACATCAAGGCGGACAGCGTCTTGAAAACGATCCCGACCGTTATCCTGACCACGTCGGAGGCAGAAACGGATATCGTGAAAAGCTATCAGCTCCAGGCAAACTGCTACCTCACCAAGCCTGTGCAGTTTGATGAATTCGCAAGTCTGGTGAAAATCATCAATGACTTCTGGCTGACCAGGGTCAAGCTGCCGCAGCAAGCGCTGAGCGGTCAAGAATGAAGTTGCTCAAGGCCGTTCTCCTAGTCGAGGATAATCCCGGCGACGCTCGTTTGGTCCGCGAGATGTTCAACGAGCATAACGTTCACGACAGCGAATTGTCGCACGTGGCGTCCATGGGTGAGGCCGAAAAATATCTGTCGGCGCATATCGTTGACCTTATATTGCTCGATCTCGGGTTGCCCGATGTCAACGGGCTTGATGCGATACGGCGGATACGCGCCGCCGCGCCACTAACCCCTTTGGTGGTGCTGACCGGCTTGGACGACGAATCGCTAGCGGCACAAGCGTTGCAAGAAGGCGCGCAAGATTATCTTATCAAGGGACAGATCGAGGCCCGCGGGCTGCTGCGCGCAATGCGGTATGCCAACGAGCGCAACCGCCTCGATAGGCTGAAAGATGAATTTGTCTCGTCAGTCAGTCATGAGCTGCGGACACCCTTGACGTCGATTTGCGCCTCGCTCGGCCTGCTCGTCGCTAAACCCCCCGGCGAGGTGCCTGACGCAGTGGCGCGTCTGATTTCGATCGCGCATACGAACAGTCAAAGACTCGTGCGAACTCGTCAACGACATCCTCGACATCGAAAAGATGGACGCCAATCAAGTCGTTTTCAGTTTCAAGCGGGTCGAGGCTCGGCAATTGGTCGAGCAGGCGATCGAGGCCAATCTGGGATTTGCCGAGACCAGTGGCGTGCGGATTCTATTGCCCAAAGGCGCTGTTGCCGTCGATGACGTGCGGGCCGATCCGGGCCGGCTGGTGCAGGTCTTTACCAATCTGTTGTCGAACGCCATCAAATTTTCGGTGCCGAATGCCGTCGTGGAGGTGGCGATTGAGAAGCAAGCGCCTCATACCGTGCGGGTCTCGGTACTGGACCACGGGCCCGGCATTCCGGTCGACTTCAAACCGCGCGTGTTCGAGCGGTTCGCGCAAGCCGATGCCACAAATGCGCGTCCGCAGGGTGGCACCGGCCTCGGTCTTAGCATCGTGAAGCAGATCGTCGAGCGGCTCGATGGCGAGGTGAACTTTGCCGATGTACCCGGCGGCGGCACGGTTTTTCACGTCGATTTGCCGTGCTGGCGGGGCGAGACCGGCGTGGTCTTCGATCCGGAAGCGCAACTTGATGCTTTAAAACGAATTCGCCGCAAGCTTGGTCCCGAAACGGTGGCGGGCCAGCGTGAGTCACTGCAAACGAACGTGCGCGCGGCGGAGCGGGGCTGAACAGTTTCCAATCCAGCCCCGAGCCCTGTTTTCAGGTCGGGCCCTAGTCATCGCTGCAGCGCTGGCCTATCTTTTGTTTCGAAATGGCCTGTTCAAAGGCCACCGAAAACAGGGAGGACGTCATGCCTGCATTTTTCCGGCGGTTCACGACTACGCTCGCCGCGCTTCTGCTGTCGTCTGGCTTTGCGCTCGCGCAATCCAAGGTGACGATCGCCATCGGCGGCGCTTCGTGCCTGTGTTATCTGCCGACGATGCTCGCGGAGTTGCTCGGCGAGTTCAAAAAGGCGGGCGTTGAAGTCGACGTGGTGCAGTTCAAGGGCGGCTCGGAGTCGCTCAAGGCGGTGATGGGCGGCAGCGCCGACGTCGCGTCCGGCTATTTCGATCACTGCGTCAATCTCGCCGCCAAGGGCCAGCACTTGCAGGCTTTCGTGGTCTATGACCGCTACCCCGGCCTAGCGCTGGTCGTCTCGCCCAAGCACGCGGCCGAGATCAAATCCGTCAAGGATCTCGTCAACAAGAAAGTCGGCGTCAGCGCGCCCGGCTCCTCGACCGATTTCTTCCTCAAATATTTACTGAGCAAGAATGGCGTCGATCCGAACTCGGTCGGTGTCATCGGCGTCGGGCTCGGCGCTTCCGCCATCGCGGCCATGGAACAGGGCCAGATCGACGCCGCCGTCATGCTCGACCCGGCGGTGACGCTGCTCAAAGGCAACAACCCGGATCTCAAGATCCTCAGCGACACCCGCACGCAGAAGGACACGCTCGCCGTGTTCGGCGGCGAATATCCCGGCGGCGCGCTTTATGCCAAGACCGATTGGGTCAAGGCGCACGAGAAGGAAGTGCAGGGCATGGCCACGGCGATCGTCACCACGCTGAAATGGATTCACAGCCATTCGGCCGAGGAGATCGCCGACAAAATGCCGCCCGAACTTGTCGGCAAAGACAAGGCGCTCTACATCGCAGCGCTGAAGAACACGATTCCGATGTATTCGGAAACCGGCCGCATGGACCCGAAGGGCGCCGCCGCGGTGCTCGCCGTGTTCAGCCAGTCTTCGCCCGAGGTGGCCAAGGCCCATATTGACCTGTCGAAGACCTACACCAACGAGTATGTCGACGCGGCCAATAAGAAGATGGGAATGAAGTAAGTTCCCGACGGCGCACAAAATTCTAAAGCGGCGACACGGCGGGGCATTTCCCCGCCGTGTCTGTTATGGTCGGCTTCATGAATATCCTCTCAATCCAGTCGCACGTCGCCTATGGGCATGTCGGCAATTCCGCCGCGGTGTTTCCGCTTCAGCGCCTGGGCGTGGAGGTGTGGCCGATCGACACCGTGCAGTTCTCCAACCATACCGGTTACGGCAAATGGCAGGGCCGGGTGTTCGACGCCGGCCTGATCCGCGACATGGTCGGCGGCATCGAGCAGCGCGGCGTGCTCGGCAAATGCGATGGTGTGCTGTCGGGCTATATGGGCGGGGCCGATATCGGCGCCGCCATCCTCGACGCGGTGGCGACCGTCCGGCGCGCTAATCCGGCGGCGCGTTATTGCTGCGACCCGGTGATCGGCGATGTCGGCCGCGGCATCTTCGTGCGCGAGGGCATACCGCAATTCATGAAGGAAAAGGCGGTCCCGGCCGCCGATATCGTCACGCCCAACCAATTCGAGTTGGATTATCTCGCCGGCCGCGAAAGCCGGACGCTTGCCGATGCGCTAGCGGCGGTCAAAGCCGTCCATGGACTGGGGGCGCGCGCCGTGCTGGGCACTTCGTTACATGTCGATGACACGCCGGACGGCGCCATCGACCTGCTCGCTTCCGACGCGACCGGTCGCTTCCGGTTGCGGACGCCGAAGCTGAATTTGGTGGTGAACGGGGCAGGCGACGCCATTGCCGCGCTGTTCTTTGCTCACTACCTGCTGGTCGGAAAGATAAACGAGGCGCTATCGAAGGCGGCTTCGGCGATCTTCAGGGTGCTGACGAAAACAGCGGAATTGGGCGCCGCGGAGATCCAGATCGTCGCGGCGCAGCAGGAGATTGTCGAGCCGAGCCGGGTATTCGAGGCGCAAGAACTATGACGGTGTGGCCATGAGCGAAGCGGTGTCCGTCGTCCACGTGGATCGGTTGCAGCTTGCTTTCGCGCGCAAGCCCTGGGCCTTTGCGGCCGCGCGGCGCGCCGAAATCGATGCCTGGTTTGCCGCGCAGCGGCGCGAGAAGCCGGCTTTGTGGAACGGCCGCGTGCTGCTGATGCACGAATACGCCGTGGCGGACGGCGTTTTTCGCGGGCGCTATCTTGAAGCAGACTATGCGAGCTTCGCCGCCTGGCGCCATTGGGGAGGCCCGGAGGCGGCGGTCTATGATTGCTTCGGCGCGGCGGCGATTCTTGCCGCCGACGGTGCGTTTCTGCTTGGCGTCATGGCGCCGCACACCGCCAATGCCGGCCACATTTATTTTCCCTGCGGCACGCCCGATCTCAACGACGTTGCCGGCGGGCGGGTCGATCTCGACCTCAGCATAAGGCGGGAGCTCAAGGAGGAAACCGGGCTCGACATAAACGAATTCGCCGCCGAGCCGGGATGGACCACGGTGTTCGAGCTGCCGCTGATCGCCCATATCAAGGTGTTGCACAGCCGCGAGGGCGCCGAGGCTCTGCGCGCGCGCATGCTCCATCATATCGCGCACGAGCGGCAGCCGGAGCTTTCGGATATCCTTATTGTGCGCAGCCCCGCCGATTTCGACCCGGCGATGCGGTGTTTCGTCACCGCGTTCCTGGCGCAGCGGTTCGCCTTGCGATAGGCTTTGCGGCCATGAAACTTTACGGCATCGCCAAACGCTTTCGCATCGATAAGCCCGACAAATTCCGTTTGTCCAAGCACGATCCCGCCGAGTGCTGCGGACTTACGGTCGACAAGAAAGAAGCCCAGGCGATGCTGGCCGGCGGCATCGAGCAGCTCGCCGAATTGCAGCAGCGCCTCTACGCCGACGGCCGCTGGTCGGTGCTGATCGTGCTGCAGGCGATGGACGCCGCCGGCAAGGACAGCATCATCAAGCACGTGATGAGCGGCATCAATCCGCAAGGCTGCGAGGTGCATTCCTTCAAGCAGCCGAGCGCGGAGGAATTGCAGCACGATTTTCTCTGGCGGATAGCACAGCGGCTGCCGACCAATGGGCGCATCGGTATTTTCAACCGTTCGCACTACGAAGAAGTGCTGACGGTGCGCGTGCACAAGGAATTGCTGGAGCGGCAGAAGCTTCCGAAGCAGCTCGTCGACAAGGATATCTGGCAGCAGCGTTTCGATGACATCCGCGCCTTCGAGCGTCATCTCGCTCGCAACGGCACGCTGATCCTGAAGTTCTTCCTGAATGTATCGAAGGACGAGCAGCGCAAGCGTTTCCTCGACCGCATCGACGAGCCGGGCAAGCGCTGGAAGTTTTCCATGGGCGACGTCATCGAGCGCAAACGCTGGGATCAATATATGGCCGCCTACGAGGAAATGATCCGCAAAACCAGTACGCCGGAAGCGCCCTGGTTCGTGGTGCCGGCCGACCACAAATGGTTCGCCCGCATGGTCGTGGCGGGGACCCTGGTGCAGGAATTGCAATGGCTCGACCTCGCGTATCCCAAGGTCGAGGGCAACGCGCTCAAGGAGTTGAAAAAGGCGGCAAAGGCGCTGAAGGCGGAGAAGTAGCGCGCGTCACCAAAGAAACGGGATAAGACGGTAGCGCGTCGTCCGGCAATAGTTTGTGTAACCCGGCAAGTTGAGCTTCAAAAAGCGCTCTTCGTCGAGCAGCCGCCAGATCAACGCCGGCATGATCGCAGCCGCGACGAGCAAACCCCAGTATGAGCCGAGCGCTAGCGGCGCGAAAACCACCAGTAGCAGGCCGCCCGAATACATCGGATGGCGGACAATTCCATAAAGCCCGGTCGAGACGACCGGTTGGTTCGGCTCAACCGTGATAGTCGACGCCGCGTAGCTGTTCTGCTTCATGACGATGAAAAAGGCGGCGAAGCTCAGAGCGACAAATCCGTTGGCGACAAGGACGAGCCACGCCGGTACGTCGGACCAGTGCCAGCGGTGGTCGAAGCCGGGGACGGCCATCAGCAGCAGGAAGCCGCTGACAACCAGGAGCATGATGATTTTTTGCGCAGGCTCCTTTTCGGCTTTGGGTCCGACGTTCATGCGGCGTCTGACCAGTTCTGGATCGTGTTTAAGGAAGTAGACGGAGAGCGTCGCCATCCCGGCGACAAAGACGAAGCCATAGAGCCAAGCCTGCCAGTAATTCAGCGTGTCGGCCGGCGCCAACAGCAAAACGGCTATGAACAGCACCGACACAACAGATCGGAGCAGCGCGTGGCGGGTGAGGTCGCCGGTGTCCGCGGTCATGCTTCCCCTTTTTCGATCAGGCAATATTGCTGACCTATTGCCGCGCTGCACGCTTGATTTCGTCAGCAGCAGTCGGCTAAAAGCAGGCCTTCGGCGTGCGGTTAACGTGGACTTTACCTAGTTCCGCGACCTTAACCGTCGAAGATGAGGGTACGAAGGCAAATGTCGACGCGCCAAAATATCTGCGCGATCGAGTGGGCGGCGCAAGCCGAACCCGCGGCCTCCCTCATTCTGGGCGCGCTCCTTCTCCTTATCCGCCCCTGAGGGCCGGCTGGGCATTTCACGCCTGGGCACTCGGGGGATCGACGGAACGAGCACCCCATAAAGCGCCTAAGAGCGGCGCATTCGACGAGAAGGACTAACCCAATGACTTCCAAGACCCAGTCCGACAAGGACCGTGTCGTTATCTTCGACACGACGTTGCGCGACGGCGAGCAGTGTCCCGGCGCGACCATGACTCATGAAGAAAAGCTCGAAGTCGCAGAACTGCTCGACACCATGAGCGTCGACATCATCGAGGCCGGCTTTCCGATCGCCTCGGAAGGCGACTTTGCCGCCGTGCACGAGATTGCCAAGCGTTCGAAGAACGCCGTGATCTGCGGGCTCTCGCGCGCCGCCTTCAAGGATATCGACCGCTGCGCCGAGGCGATCAAACCGGCCAAGCGCAAGCGCATCCACACGTTTCTCTCTACCTCGCCGGTGCACATGAAATACAAGCTCCAGAAGGAGCCGCACGAGGTCTACGAGATGGTGATCGGGCAGGTGACCCGCGCCCGTAGCCATACCGACGACGTCGAGTGGTCGGCCGAGGACGGCACCCGCACCGAGCACGATTTCCTCTGCCGTTGCGTGGAAGCCGCCATCAATGCCGGCGCCACCACCATCAATATTCCCGATACCGTCGGCTACACGGTGCCGGAGGAATATTTCGCACTGTTCGAAATGGTGCGTAACCGCGTGCCGAATTCCGACAGAGCGAGCTTCTCCACGCATTGCCACAACGATCTCGGCATGGCGGTGGCCAATTCGCTCGCCGGCGTGAAGGCGGGCGCGCGCCAGATCGAATGCACCGTCAATGGCATCGGCGAGCGCGCCGGCAACGCCGCGCTGGAAGAAATCGTGATGGCGATCAAGACGCGCGGCGACGTGTTGCCGTTCCATACCGGCATAGACGCCTCCATGCTCATGCGCGCTTCCAAATTGGTAGCGGCGGCGACCTCGTTCCCGGTGCAGTACAACAAGGCGATCGTCGGCCGTAACGCCTTCGCGCATGAAAGCGGCATCCACCAGGACGGCATGCTCAAGAACGCGCAGACCTACGAGATCATGACGCCGGAGTTGGTCGGCGTGAAACAGACTTCGCTGGTCATGGGCAAGCACTCCGGACGCCACGCCTTCGTGCACAAGCTGGATGAACTCGGCTATCAATTGGCCGCCAATCAGCTCGAGGATGCCTTCGTGCGCTTCAAGGCGCTGGCCGACAAGAAGAAGCAGATCTACGACGAGGACATCGAAGCGCTTGTGGATGAGGAAATCGCCACCGCCTATGACCGCATCAAGATCATATCGTTGACCGTGATCGCCGGCACCATGGGCCCGCAATCGGCGACGCTCTCGCTCGACATCGAGGGCAAGCACGTCACCACGCAATCGACCGGCAACGGTCCGGTCGACGCGATCTTCAACGCGATCCATGCGCTGGTGCCGCACGAAGCCAAGCTCGAGCTCTATCAGGTGCATGCGGTAACCGAGGGCACCGACGCGCAGGCCGAGGTCTCGGTGCGGCTGTCGGAAGGCGGCCGCGCCTATACCGCCAAGGGCGCCGACCCCGACACGCTGGTGGCCTCGGCCAAGGCCTATCTCGCCGCGCTCAACAAGCTGACCAGCAAGCTCAATCGGACGCCGGGCGTCGAGAATCGCATCCATTCCACCGACGTGGGCTGAATTGTCCCCGCTGAACGCAAAATGCCGCCTGTAACGGGCGGCATTTTACTATGTTGACAAAGGTTCCGGGTGGAACCCGAGAAATCACATTTCGTCCGCATTTCGTTCGCTTTTGAGACGGAATTGGCGGGTATCGCCGCGCATCCAACACAACGTCGGGGATACAGACCGAATGAGGAAGACAATTTGCGCGGGCGTTTTCGCGCTCGCGGCGGTAGGCTTGTTGTCGAATATCTCGGCCGCCACTGCCGGTGAAATGACGAACGGCTACGTGGCGCAGGCATCGGCCTCCATCGATATTGCGCGCATTCGTAGCGTGCTGCGGCTGACCCAGGAGCAGGAGCGTTACTGGCGGCCGGTAGAGGCCGCCCTGCGTAACCTCGCGCGCCACCAGGAGCGTAATGAATCGGACGGTTTCGTGCACCGGGTCACCCGGCGAGTGGTCTCGGTCGTGCTCAACAGCGCGGCCGTCGAACGGCTGGCCGTTGCCGCGCGTCCGTTGATCGCCAGGCTCGACGATGGGCAGAAGCAGGCGGCCGGCCAGTTGGCCCAGGAAATGGGCCTAGGCCCGGTGGTGATGGCGGCATTGAACTGAGCCGGATGGCGGCGCTTGCCGCCGCCATCGGCGCGCTCGTAGGCCGGCATACCGAGCTACCACTTTCAATTGTATTGCGATGCACGTAGCTATGCCTGTGAGGGCGCGGCAAGTTGACCTGCGTCAACCCAGCATTGCCGTATTCCTAGTATTTTTTTAAAGCGATTATGCCCCAATTGGTCGTTTGACATTGGAAGAGTGTCGGCGCAATTCAGCGGTCGAAATGCCCGGCCGGGGGGGCGATTTTTGGAGGAGCCCATGAGAAAAGCATTTTATTTGCTTGCCGCCTCGATGCTTTTTGCCGCGAGTCCGGCGTTCGCTCAAGACACCATCACGATCGGCTTTACCGCCTCCCAGACCGGTGCATTGAACAACGACTCGACCGCGCAGATGCGCGGCATCGAACTGTGGCGCGACGACGTCAATGCCAAAGGCGGCATCAAGGTCGGCGGCAAGAGCTACAACATCAAGCTCGTGACCTACGACGACGAGTCGCAGAACACCCGCGTGCAGCAGCTCTACACGCGTTTGATCACCCAGGATAAGGCGCAGTTCCTGATCAGCCCCTATTCGTCGGGCCTGGTCGCCACCGCGGCCATCATCTCCGAGCAGTACGGCAAGGTGATGATCACCACCGGCGGCGCGCTGGAGAAAACCTATCAGCTCGGCAATAAAAACCTGTTCCAGCTCTACACCGGATCGAGCCAATATCTCGCCGGCGCGCTGCTGGCGTTGAAAGAGAAGAATCCGAAGCCGCACGTAGCTTTCGTCTATGAAGACGATCCCTTCAGCAAGTCCGTGGTGGCAGCGGTGCGCGACACCGCCAAGAAGCAGGGTGACGTGATCGCGGTCGACGAATCCTATGCCGGCAGCACCACGGATTTTTCGCCCGTCATCAACAAGGCGATCTCGGCCAAGGCGGACGCGTTGCTCGGCGGCGGCCACTATGCCGACGGCGCGACGCTCGCCCGCCAGCTGCATGAGCAGAAGGCCGGGGTGAAGTGGGTCACGCTGCTGGTGGCGCCCGACAGCCCGAAATTCGCCGAGCTCGGTGACGCCGCGGTCGGCATCTCGGTGCCCTCGCAATGGGAGCCGCAGGCGGCGTTCAAGCCCGACTTCGGCCCGACCGTTCCGGCCTTCACCCAGGCGTTCACCGACAAATATAAAATCGCGCCAGCCTATCACGCGGCCGGCGGCTATGCGGCCGGCTTGATCCTGCAGCACGCAATCGAGAATGCCGACTCGATCGATCAGGCCAAGGTGGCGATGCAACTCAACGCCATGGATGTTACTACCTTCTTCGGCCGCACCAAGTTCTCGAACGACCCGAAGTCGCATGGCCTGCAGGTCGGCCACGACATGGTGCTCGCCCAGTGGCAGAAGAAGGATGGCAAGCTGGTCAAGGAAGTGATCTGGCCGAAAGCGGCAAAGACCGCCGACGCCCTCTATTGATTGAACCAACCTCGGCGGCGGCTAAGGCCGCCGCCGCGCGGCACCTCCCATGATCGGCATCCTCGCCTCCGTCATTGACGGCATCCTCATCGGCGCGGTCTATGGCCTTGCCGCCATGGGGCTGACGCTCATTTGGGGCGTCATGAACGTGATCAATCTTGCCCATGGCGCGATCGTCGTCATCGGCATGTTCGTGCTGTACACGCTGGTGAGCGCGCTCGGGCTGCCGGCCTACGGCGCCGTGCCGGTGATGATCGTCGTCGGTTTTGTCGTCGGAATTGGGCTGTACTGGATCGGCGTGCACCAGATTATCGGGCGCCCGGAACTGATGAGCCTGCTCTCCACCTTCGCCCTCAACATGGTGTTGATAGGGCTCGGCACCGCCTGGTGGACCACCAGCCCTTACAACGTGCAAGTCAACATGCCGAGCGTGAGCTGGCGCGGCTACACCTTCACCGGCACGCACATCACGGCAGCGGCGCTGGCGGTGGTGATCGCGGGGCTCTTGTATCTGCTGTTGTATCACACGCGCATTGGCAAGGCGGTGCGTGCGGTCGCCACCAATCGTGAGGCTGCCGAACTGTGCGGCATCCCGACGACACAGGTCCTCGCCATGGCGTTCGGGCTTGGGGTGGCGCTCGCCGGGGTCTCCGGCACGCTGATCGCGACCATGTTCCCCTTCACCGTGCTGTCGGGCGAGGCCTATCAGCTCAAAAGCTTCGTGGTCACCGTGCTCGGCGGCCTCGGCAATCCGGCTGGTGCCCTCATGGGCGGCATCGCGCTCGGGTTGATCGAGGGCTTGGCAACGCCGTTCATGCCGGTGAGCTGGATTCCGATCGTGGAGTTCGGCCTGTTCGTGTTCTGCCTGATCGCATTCCCGCGCGGCATTTTCTCGTTCACCAAGGCCTGACCTCCGTGTGGCGACGCCCATTTCCCTGGTTCATCGTCGCCGCCGCCCTGGTCTATGCGCTCTATCCCTATTTCACCGACGATGTCGGGATGCGCGAAAGTCTGCTGCTGGCCGCCGTTTACATTATTCTGGCGAGCAATCTCAATTTGATGATCGGCTATGCCGGCTACGTCAATTTCGGCAACATCGTCTTCTTCGGGCTCGGCGGTTATACCTGTCTTTATTTGGTCACCGCGCTGCATTGGCACGTGATCCCGGCGGCGCTTACCGGCGGCGTGGGGGTGAGCGCGCTGGCGCTGCTGTTCGGTCTCGGTATCCTGCGCCTGCGCGGCGCATTTTTCGCGCTCGCCACCATCGGCGTGAACCAGGCGATCCAGCAACTGGTGGTCAATTTCGAGCCTTGGGGCGGGGCTACCGGCATTTATCTGTCGCTCGACGCTTATGGCCCGCTCGGCGGCCCCATGCAGGCGCTGTGGACGACTTATCTGATGATCGTCGCCGTGACCGCGGCCTCGCTGCTGGCGAGCTATGCGATCCGGCATTCGAAATTCGGTCTCGGCCTGCTTGCCATCGGCCAAAATGAGGACGCCGCGTCCGTGCTCGGCGTGCCGACGCCGCGATACAAGGCGATGGTCTATAGCGCGTCCGCCTTCCTGCCGGCGATCGCGGGCGGACTGTATTTTTTCAAGAGCGGCATCATCGAGCCGAGCAGCGCGTTCAACTTGCAGACCTCGATCGAAGCCATCGTGATGGTCATGCTCGGCGGCTCAGGCACGATTTTGGGGCCGGCGCTGGGCGCGTTCCTGTACGAGGAATTGCGCGGCTTTCTGTTGACCGCGCAAAGCTTCTCGCAATTCCAACTGGTGATCGCGGGCGCGCTGCTGCTGCTGATCGTGCAATTCGTTCCCGGCGGGCTGTTGGGTTGGGTGCACCAGCGCTGGCCGCGCACGAGGAGGCGGCTGGAATGAGCGCGCTCCTCGAGGTCAACAATATCAGCAAGCGTTTCGGCGGCCTGCAGGCGGTCGACCGGCTGAGCCTGACCGTCAACGAAGGCGAGATCCTCGGGCTGATCGGGCCAAACGGCGCCGGCAAATCGACCGTGTTCAACCTGATCAACGGGGTTTATCCGCCGGACAGCGGCAGCATTGTTTTTGCCGGTCAGGACATCACCGGCGGCCCGCCTTATCGTGTCGCCCGCCAGGGCATTGCCCGGGCTCACCAGATCGTGCAGCCGCTCGGCGGTCTCAGCGTGCTCGACAATTGCACGGTCGGCGCCTGCTTCGGCCGGGAAGGGTTGGGGCTGTTGCGGGCGCGCAAGGTTGCGCGCGAGGTGGTGGACATGATCGGGCTCGGCGACCGTCCCGATATGCTGGCGGCCTCGCTTACCACCGCCGGCAAGAAACGACTGGAGCTGGCGCGTGCCTTGTCGGCGCGCCCGCGCCTGTTGCTGTTGGACGAGGTGCTTGCTGGACTCAATCCAACCGAAACCGAGGGAATGATCGCGACCGTGCACAAGATTCGCGACAGTGGCGTCGCCATCCTGATGATCGAGCACATCATGCGTGCAGTCATGAGTCTGTCGGACCGCATCGTCGTGCTCAATCTCGGCAGCAAACTCGCGGAGGGCTCGCCGCAACAGGTTGCCGACAATCCCGACGTCATTACCGCCTATCTCGGTGATTCCAAGCTGCTCAGCGTAGCGGAGAAACCGGCGTGAGCGATATCCTATTGCAGGTCGAAGGCCTTGAGGCTGGCTACGGCGATGTGCAGGTGCTTTGGGGCATCTCACTCAAGGTCGCGCGCGGCACCATGACCACGCTGCTCGGCGCCAATGGCGCCGGCAAAACCACCAGCCTGCGTGCGATCACCGGCGCCATGCGTCCGCGCGGCGGCAAGGTCGTGTTCGCCGGCGAGGACGTGACCTGGCTGCCCGCCCACGCCAAGGCGGCGCGCGGCCTGGTGCTGGTGCCCGAGGGGCGACAGCTATTCAGCAACATGAGCGTGGAGGAAAATCTCGAGATGGGCGCTTACTCCCGTCGCGCGCGCCAGCACTTCCGCCAGCAGCTCGACCACGTCTACACCATGTTCCCGCGCTTGAAAGAGCGCCGGGACCAGAAGGCCGGGACCTTCTCCGGCGGCGAGCAACAGATGCTGGCGATTGCGCGGGGGTTGATGGCGATGCCGGAGATCCTGATCATTGACGAATTGTCGCTCGGCCTGGCGCCGGTCGTGGTGCAGCAGCTGGCGGAAACGTTGAAGGGGCTGAAGGCGTCGGGCGTCACCGTGCTGCTGGTCGAGCAGAATTTGCACCTGGCGCTGGCGCTCAGCGACTATGCCTATGTCATCGCCGAGGGCCGCCCGTTTCTTGAGGGACCGAGCGCCGAGGTCGCTGCCAAGCCCGAAATCCGGCAGGCCTATTTGGGGCTTTAAATACGCACGTCGGCGCTGACGCTGGGGGCCCGAACAGGCTCCTACTTGCCGTTTTGACGGTTAAATGCGAGGGTAACCGCTCGGAAATCAACAAAAAACCTTGTTCTAACAAACCTTAGCGGAGGAAATCTAAATGCGTAAATGGCTACTCGCGGCGGCTATGGCCGTCGTTGTCGCAGCGCCGGGCGCCGTGATGGCGCAAAGCCCGATCATCATCAAATTCAGCCACGTTGTCGCGAACGACACGCCGAAGGGCAAGGGCGCGCTCAAGTTCAAGGAGCTCGCCGAAAAGTACACCAACGGCAAGGTTAAGGTCGAAGTGTATCCGAACTCTTCTTTGTTCAAGGACAAGGAAGAAATCGAAGCTCTGCAACTCGGCTCGGTGCAGATGCTGGCGCCCTCGACGGCCAAGTTCGCGCCGCTCGGCGCCAAGGAATTCGAAGCGCTCGATCTGCCATGGCTGTTCAAGGACGACGCGACCTACGACAAGGCGATGAAGGGTCCGGTCGGAAAATGGCTTTTCCAAAAGCTTGAGAGCAAGGGCATCAGCGGCCTCGCCTATTGGGACAACGGCTTCCACATGGTTTCGGCCAACCGGCCGCTGCTCAATCCAGCTGATTTTCAGGGCCTTAAAATCCGGATCTCCGGCTCCAAGATCGCCGACCAGTATTTCCGCAATCTCGGATCGATCCCCCAGATCATGGCCTTTTCGGAAGTCTATCAGGCGCTGCAAACCGGCGTGGTGGACGGCTGCGAAAACACGCCGTCGAATTATCTGACGCAGAAATTCCACGAGGTGCAGAAGCACATCACCGTCTCCTATCACGCGCACCTACAATATGCGGTGATCGTGAACAGCAAGTTCTGGAACGGACTGCCGCCGGATATCCGCAAGGAACTCGACAAGGCGATGGCCGAGGCAACCGACTACACCAACTCGATCGCCATGAAGGAAAACGCCGACGCGCTGGAAGCGATCAAAGCCTCGGGCAAGACCACGCTGCACTATCTCACGCCCGAGCAGCGCGCGGCTTGGCAGAAGGCGATGGCGCCGACCTACAAATGGGCCAAAGGCCGCGTCGGCCAGGAAATCCTCGATCTGGTGGCCAAAGAGCTTGACATCAAGATGAACTGACGGTCGGCTTCGTTAGAAAAAAATAACAAGAACGGCCGGGTGCTCAGAGCTCCCGGCCGCATTGGTTCCAGACTGGGGGGAATCGCGTGCTCAAGCGGCTCAATCGAGCGCTCGACCATTTGGAAGAGTGGCTCATCGCCACTCTGATCGCGGCGGCGACGCTGTTGATCTTCGTCGCCGTGCTGCACCGCTATAGCACCGGCATCTCGATCGATCTGTCGAAATGGGCGGACGCGCACGGCGTGCCCATCGTTCCCTGGGTTCTTAAAGACATTTATCTTTGGCTTGCCTCGCTGGACCTGTCCTGGGCCCAGGAACTTTGCATTTACATGTTCATCTGGATGGCGAAGTTCGGCGCCGCCTATGGCGTGCGGACCGGCATCCATGTCGGCGTGGACGTGTTCGTCAACCTGCTGCCGCCGGCTTCGCGCAAACGGGTGATCGTATTCAGCCTGCTGTGCGGCGCGTTGTTCACAGGCATCGTCGCCGTGTTTGGCGGCGCATTCGTGGAGGAAATGTTCCAGACCGGCCAGCAGTCGAACGATCTCGAATGGCCGATGTGGATGATATACCTGACACTGCCGCTCGGCTCTGGGCTGATGTGTTTCCGCTTCTTGCAAGTGGCGTGGTGGTTTTATTGGACCGGACAGCTACCGCACCACGACGTCGCCCATGTCGACGGCATCGAAGTCGATGCCCTTCATCCCGCCGAGATCGCGGCGCGCGAGAAGCGCGAGCGTGAAAGCAGCCCGCTCGGGCTCGTCCTCATACTGGCGCCGCTATTGATCGTCGCGGTCTGCGTTGCGCATGCGACCGGTTTCATCGTGCTGCCGCAAGGCATGCGCGCGGTCATCATGTTTGTCCTGCTGCTCGCGTTGATGCTGACCGGCATGCCGGTGTCGATCTCGCTCGGTCTCACCGTGCTCACTTTCATGTTCACGCTGACCGACGTGCGCACCGAATCGGTCGCTCTCAAGCTTTTCACCGGTCTGGAAAGCTTCGAGATCATGGCGATTCCCTTCTTCATCCTCGCCGGCGGGTTCCTCACCCATGGCGGGGTCGCGCGCCGCATGATCAGTTTCGCCTCCGCCATGGTCGGGCATTGGTACGGCGGTCTGGCGCTCGCCGGGGTTCTCGCCTGCGCGCTGTTTGCGGCGGTGTCGGGCTCATCGCCGGCGACGGTCGTCGCTATTGGATCCGTCATTCTGCCGGCGATGGTAGCGCAGGGCTTCCCCAAGCGTTTCGGCGCCGGCGTCATCACCACCTCCGGTTCGCTGGGAATTTTGATTCCGCCTTCCATACCGATGGTGCTCTACGCCGTTGCCACGAATACTTCGGTCGGAAAGCTGTTCATCGCCGGCATCGTCCCCGGCATTGCTTTGGCAACCGTGCTTGGCGCAGTCACGTTCTACCGCGCCTGGCGTAATGATTATCCGCGCATGCCGCGGGCGTCCTTCGCCGAGCGCCTGCGCACGTTCCGCGATTCGGTCTGGGGTCTTCTCCTTATCTTTATCGTCATCGGCGGCATCTATTCCGGCGTATTTACGCCGACCGAAGCAGCGGCCATGAGCGCGGTCTACGCCTTCATCGTCGCCGTGTTCGTCTACAAGGACCTCAAATTGCGCGACGTGCCGCGCGTGTTGCTGTCGGCCGCCAATTTGAGCGCGATGCTGCTCTACATCATCACCAACGCGGTGCTGTTCTCGTTCCTGCTCACCTACGAGAATATTCCACAGCATCTGGCACAGTGGATGACCGACCAGGGCCTTGGCTGGATCTCGTTCCTGCTTGTGGTCAACGTCCTGCTGCTGCTCGCCGGCAACGTCATGGAGGCGTCGTCGATCATTCTGATCATGGCGCCGATTCTATTTCCGGTTGCAATCAAGCTCGGCATCGACCCGATCCACTTCGGCATTCTGATGACCGTCAACTTGGAAGTCGGCCTCTGCCATCCGCCGGTCGGCCTCAACCTTTATGTCGCGTCAGGCATCGCCAAGATGGGCATCACCGAATTGACCGTCGCGGTTTGGCCGTGGCTGGTCGCCATGCTGGGCTTCCTGGTCGTCGTGACTTATTGGGAAGGTTTGTCGTTGTGGCTACCGCGTCTGCTCGGAATGATGTGAGCTGAATTTCGTCCTCCCATAGGACAGCCGCTCTGTCTTTATGAACGCGCGTACATATACATTGCGCCGGCGTAATCTCTGTCCAAACATTAACTTGAAACCGGGCCGCGGCATCCCAGTATTGGCGCCATCGGAAATGCCATTGGAGGAATGCCATGTGGAAGACGGTTTTGGCCGGCTCGACCGCGCTTGCGATCGCCGGCGCTACGCTTGCCTACGCGCAACAGGGACCGGCCGGTAGCGACTTTGCTCCGCGCTGGCGTCCGAGCGCGGCGGACATCACCGCGTTAGGCGATGCGCGCATCGCCGCTTTGCACGCCGGGCTCAAGCTCACTGCCGATCAAGAGAAGAATTGGCCGGCGGTGGAAAGCGCGCTGCGCGATCTTTCCAAGCAGCGCTCCGAGCGGTTTGCCGCACGCGCCAGCGCCGATCGTCCGAAGGATCCGGTCGAACGGCTGGCGCTCCGCGCCGACGTGATGACGCAACGCGGCGCCGCGCTCAAGAAGCTCGCCGAAGCGGCCGGTCCGCTCTACAAGAGCCTGGACGAGGCCCAGAAGCATCGCTTCGTCATGCTGGCGCGGTTCGGCGGCGAGCGCCGCATGCAGGGGCAGCACGGCTGGAAACATCGCGGCCCGGGCGGCTTCGAACGCGGTCCGATGGGTCCGGAAGGCGGTCCGCGGCCGCAGTGAGGCCCACAACGCGAAGTCGAGGCAACGGAGGATGCGATCTCCCTAACGCATGACGCCATTGCCTCCAGAGGCCGCCGGGCGCGCTCGGCGGCCTTTTGCGTTTGATGGGACAGGGGAAGCGCGGCTGGACACCCCGTCTCACCTTTGCTAAGCGAACCCCGCCCGGCGGGGCTCCCCGCCGACGGCAATCCGGGCGCATAGCTCAGTTGGTAGAGCAGCTGACTCTTAATCAGCGGGTCCCAGGTTCGAGCCCTGGTGCGCCCACCACTAACATCCTGCAAAATATCAATAATCCAAAGTTTCGCTGGGAACCTACGGCGTCGTACGGCATTTTTGGGAAGCTTTTGGGAACACCGCCCAATGCAACTGCAAAGCGGGCGGTGCTCAGTCGAGCACCGCCTTCGTGGTCGAAGCCTAAGCGCCGGCCTGTGCGGCGGGCTTCGGCTCGATCGCGCGAATAACCAGCTCGGCATCGGGCGAACGCGGGATGAAATTGAGCGTCACGCCATAGCTCTTGCCGTCTCGGTGGGGCCACGCGGCACCGATTTCGAGCCAGGTGCCTTTCTCGCGGCCTTCCTTCTTGATGACCGCGTAAACGCGATGGGTCGGGCGGTTGCTGTTGGTTTCGGTCGTCATGATCAGTTCTTTCGGTACTGGGCCCGCCAGGATGGCGGCCTCGATGCCCGTGCACTGGCCGAGGCGGGTAAGCGGGGCTGTCACAAGCTGCCGTCAGGCCAACCCGATAGGGCGTGGAGCTGCACAAATCGCAGGTGCGGAAGCGAACGGCCTTGATCAGCCACGCGCGCTTCGGCTGAAGAGGGGCACCCTTAGAGGATGCCCGCTTAGCGGGTTTCCTGCGCCGAAAGGACGATGACGGCAGAAACGCATTCACGCCCCACGCGTAGAAAAGCGAAAAGTCGCAAGCCGGCCCTTGAATGGTTCAAGATCAAGGTGACGGCATCCGTCGCGAGCGTGAGCCATCGAGGCCCGGGCTTGTCGCGGATTGATCCCGACGGCGATGTCGATTGACCGGCCTGCATTAAGTGGTCCAGGTGGAATATTTTTGAAAGGGGGTGCTCAATGCAGAAAGACCGCATGGCTAAATCGTGTATGATCGCTAGCCATGATTGACGTTGGTGCACAAGAACTGAAAAAGGCCGTTGAATCTCAACACGGCTGCACGGCTACACTTGCCCAATCAGCACTGGTCAAAGAGACGTTTGATGGCAAGCCGGTCTGGGAAGGCATCGTCCACATATTCAAAATCTACGGCCATCCTCAGGCCAGCCAAGCCAATGCCTGGTCATCCCCAATAGAGGGCAGCGATAGGCGGCGGTTCTGTGCCGTGCTGCATGTGCCGCCGGTCACGTCCCCGGCGGATGCTGTAATGGCGGCTATCGTGGCGGAGCAACCTACAAAATGAATATTTGGAGGGGACTATTTCGCTTGTGGATTCTATTTGCGTGTCTTTTTATGATCTCGGTCGCCGTAATGTTTTTTCGTGAAATTAAGAGTGAATTTGAACTAGCCGCTATCTTAGATCAAGATCTATCATTTAACGCGGATATACCTGTTGCCCCGTGGACCCTTGTACTTAAAATCGTAACAATAGCCCTGAGTGTCTCAACCGCAGTATTGGGATTTGGAATAGCTCTGCGATGGGCGTTCGATGGCTTTCGGGCAACAGAAAAAACATCAAATTAGGACGCCCCCCGGAATTGGCATTGTTTTGCATGGTCGTACTCCTCGGTTACAGAGGCGGACGAGCTTGCCTTGGCACTGGAATAGCGGGCAGGCGCTTATGGCGCTGGTCGTGTGAACATCGCTCGAAATAACTCCTCCGCCCGCCGAAGTCCTTTATTGCTCAGGACGACAGACTTTGCCTTGTTTGCCGGGTCCGCGATCAACCCCTTTTTATGCAGCCGATCCAAGGCGCCCCAATCGAAGCGCTTCCAGGCACGCCTCTCGTCATGCAGCGTTAGCCATAAAAGTCCCAGGACGGTGTCGTCGATCTTATCGAGGTCGATCGCCATGCTGCCAGTCTATCATATACTGCTTGCAACGCCGCATCATTCTCTTGGTGCGGAGTTATTCGTTTGTGCGAGCCGCAGGCGGCTTATTTTCTCGGACCCTCGACCTTGTTATCGAAGATCATGCGCGCTTTCTCAAAGGCCTCGGCTGGCGTTGGGCACGGCATCGTTGCGGCCAACTTTAGCCCGCCTTCGTCGTATATCGTCAAGACGAAGCCGGCTTGCCGAGTGAGGTCAAGACGGTGGAAATTGTAAGTCTCGGATTTAAGGATCATCTCGTGAAGACAGTCCTTCTGATTGTTGCATTCGTCGCAGGAACTCTTGCCTTTAAGCCGGTCTGGGTTGAGAGGCGATCGCCTGGAGAGAAGTGGATGTATGCGGCGCTTGCTGTTGCCTGCTGGATTACAATGATAATTATAAGCTATAAACTTTAGCCCCTCACGGCTCGCGCTCCACGCCGCCTTGATTGCCGTCATCGCTTGCTCACGGCTCGCGGCATAGCCCCAGTCCTGCGCGCTTTGAGGCGACTTGACGCTTAGTGGATAGGCGCGCGAAGGCCGCCGATGCACAAGCCCGCTTCGACCCGCGCACCTACTTCGCTACGCAATAAGGCTGCTCGGCCCCCGGATGACAGTTCCCCCGCCGGCAGGCATTAGAGCATGTCCGCTTGTTGAAGCCCCGGTTGGCGCATCCGTTCAAACAGGTCTGGCGATCGATCGTCGTCGCGATGGCGGCCGCGGCCTTAGCGTCGCCTTTCTTGGCGGCAGCCTGGGCTTGCGACAGGCTCATGGTTCCGTTCGCAGCAAAAGCAAAACTCGGCGGCAACGCTACCAGCAGAACGCACAGCACAAAGCGCATGACGGAATCTCCCTTCTTCTCAGTTATTCGTTCCAACGCACAACTCTCGCATGGGATCCCTGCGCTGCGGCATTTGATCTACTGCAGCGCGTCGAGCCTGCCAATCAGGGCGCCGAAGATGATCGCGCCGCAAGCGGTGCAGACCATCCGCGGCCCGAACTCTGACATCGGCTAATTCCCCGCGATTATAATCGGTGGTGGAGTGTCGGGCGGAAAATAGCCAACCTCCCACATCGCCCGCAGCAAGCCTTCCTCTTTCATCAGTGCGGCCAACTTCCGCACTATCTCGTCGGCAGTGAAGCGTCCGCCTTCGAGGTGATCGTGGAGCATTGCTTGCGCCTCCGCAACGGCGAAGCGACTGGCCTAATTCAAGATGTGCGGCCTGCGGGTGAATTGCTACAAAAAATTGTGGGAGACGCAGAGCGTCTACTTGGCCACAATGCGCCCAGCTTTGTGGGGGTGGTATAAGTACTTTTTTGCTGCGGTGCATCGGTCGCGATTGGCAGATTGTGTAGCAAAAGTCGAAAGTCGCAGGGCGACGAATTTTTCGCGAAAACCCGAAACGGGAAGCACTCGCCGATCCGTATGATCTCAATCGCATTACCGAAGTCGCCTGTGAGTTTAACGTGAGGCGACGAGGTCCCTCACATCTTTACACGAAAGCCGCGCCTGTAGCCCGCAGATTTTTTGAACCCCGGTGCAAAAAGACTTTTGCAACAATATCTGCCCAAGAAGGCTACGTCAGGCTCGACGGTGGGCAGCTTGGCGATAAGCGGCTCGGCTTGACTATTTGAGACTCTCATTTCTAGGCAGCGGCGTCGCGCTCGTCAGCTAGGCGCAGGAGGCGCTTTTCGTGCACCGGAATGTCTGCTGCGATCGGGCTGCTGGTCGGCATCAACATGGTGTTCGGCGGCACCGCGCTGATCGCCATGGCATTGCACGCGCGTAACGCGGCCTAGCATTACAGTTGCACTCTCTTTTTGAGATGGGCGCGGCGTGCTTCGGCTTTGTGAGCTCTTCGCCAGAGTGACCATGCGATGATGTGCGCGGGTTGGATGCGCCGTTGTGCAAGCTTGACGACGATGCGGCGGGTTTCCTGAACCGACCAGCGGATCAGGAGCGATGTTTTGTCCGATGAGGGTGCATGGTTTTTTTGAGCGGCGGCGCGACATTGGCGCGATGCCGGATGACGGCCATCATGGCGAAGGCAAGCATCACCAGCGAGACATGACGGTGCCAGCCATGCCAGGAGCGTGTCTCGTTGTGATCGAGGCCGAGTTCGTTTTTGGCGGTTTAGAAACTGTCCTCGATGGCCCAACGATGGCCTTCGACTGATACCAGTTTTTTCATGGGCGTGTCCTTGGGACACCATGTGGAGAAGAAGGCGAGATCGCCGTCGGCAATGTTCCGGCGGATCAGTAGACCCCGCGTCCACTTTCCGGTGAGCGTGCTGTTGTATTCGCCGACATCGAGATCGGCCAGTTCGAGATAGGCCCAGTCATGCAGACGCGCGCCTTTGGTTCCATCGCCCGCCGACAAGCGCCGCCATGCGTTTTTGGGAAGATTTTGCGTGATCGTGGCGGCGCTCCCTCGAACCATCAGCTTCTTGCCCCAGGAATGGAACCGATGATTGGCGGCAACGCCGAGAACATAACCCTTGCCCGCTTTGCGCAGCGCGGTTTCGAGTTCTCCCGTGCCATACACGCTGTCCGCCGCAACAAAAGAGAAGGGCACCTTTGCGGCGATCGCGCGCGCGATTTGCGGTTTCGTCGCAAAGCTCACATCACCCGGCACATGCGCCGCCGTCATGCGTTTGGGATCGTCCGTCCATCCCTGCGGCAGATAAAGCGCCCGGTCGATGAAGGCATGGCCGTGACGCGACACATAGGACGCGAACACGCCTGTTTGGCAATTGGTGATCTTGCCCGCCGAGCCCGTATACTGGCGCGCAACGCCGCATGACGCCTTGCCCTGTTTAAGAAAGCCGGTCTCGTCAATGACAAGAACGGCATCTTTATCAGCGAGCGTTTCCAGTGCGTAATCGCGTACGATGTCGCGCAACGCTTCCGCGTCCCACCGGCCGCGGCCCAGGATCGCCTGCTGGCGCCACGGGCCAGGATCCCCAGCCGCCTCGGCGCGCATCCATCCGGTCTTGCGCCGTTCATCCCCGAGCAGACCGTCCAGGAACAAGCTTGCCGACGCTGCTACCCGTTCCTGCGTGAATAACAATCGAATGCGCGCTTTCACATCGCGCAATGACGACGCCCACACCTCCAGCGTCGTCTCAATCGATGCACCAGACATCCATGACCTCCCCAATCATGGTTGCCCATAGATTCAGAGATCAACAAAATACGCAACTGTAATGCTAGTCTTCGCGCCGGATCCCATTCGTTCTCGCGCAAGCGGGAATCCAGTTCTTAGAGAGCATCAGAAAATTACCGCCTGGGGTCCCTGTTTGTGCGGTGACGATCGGGATTTGGCGATTGCGGGGATGATAGCTTACCATATGAATGAGGCTGAATGAACCCGCGCCGGTCCGGCCGGGGCCGGAAATTGGAGCGAGATATGCCGACGGATATCCCGGCCGATCAAGCCGATATCGACAATGCTGGTATCGAGGAGGTTGAGAGCAGGATCGTCAAGGCGATGCACGAGCACTGGCGTCTTTATCTGGGTGAAGGCGCCTGCTTGCTGATCCTCGGGCTGATCGCCGTTGCCGTGCCGCCGCTGACGACGCTGGCCGAGACGATTTTGTTCGGCTGGCTGTTCGTGGTCAGTGGCGCCATCGGGCTGTTCACGACATTCTGGATGCGTGGTGTTCCCGGCTTCAGGTGGTCATTGGCCTCGGCGGTCCTCGCCATTCTGGCCGCCATCTGGCTCTTGGCCCGGCCGATCGCCGGCCCACTGACGCTGACCGCCGTCCTTATCCTATTCTTTCTGATCGAGGGCATTTCCTCCGTCATGTTCGCCATCGACCACAGGCGCGAGCTGTCGGGCCAATGGGAGTTCATGCTGTTGAGCGGCCTGGTCGATCTGGTGCTGTGCGTAATGATTGCCACCGGGCTGCCGAGCACGGCAATCTGGGCGCTCGGGCTTCTGGTTGGCGTCAATATGGTGTTCGGCGGCGTTGCGCTGATCGCGATGGCGCTGCATGCAAGGAGCGAAGCACAAGGTTTACTTGCTGCCTAGACGCTCCGCGAACCGCCGGTCATAGTCGAGCACGGCCTGCAACAGTACCTGGGCGCCGGCCGCGCGTTGCTCCTTGGACGAGTATTCCGCTTCGTTGTGGCTGATGCCGTCATTGCACGGCACGAAGATCATCGCCGCCGTCGTCTTATCGCTCTGCCGTCACATTCTTAATTAACGGTGTGCAAGCTATCAAACATCAAGAATCAGCGCGAACAGGCTGCTTGTTATTTTTCCAATTGCTGGAACCATCGATGAAACTGCTGCTGCTCTTTGTTATCGTCGGTGCGGTCCTATTGATGTCCTATTTCGGCAGACCTGCTTCAAAGGAGCAGACCGAAGAAGCCGCTTATTCAGGACCTTAGAGGGATTGACAAGCCGCCACTCGCCAACGTCGGCGTAAAAATCGCTGTCACCAGGTTGACTCAATCTTGTGGAATGCATGCGCTGTCGTAAGCGCATCAGAAATCGCAAAAAATAGGGAGGAATGCATGGACTCGAAGAAGCCAGCATATTTTGATCTCGAAACCGTCGCCCTTTTGCGGGAAACGCTAGACGATGCGTGGGCCTGCCTTCGACCGCAGGAACGCGCAACGATAAGCCGGACCCAACTGGCAGAAGGCATCGTCGCGCTGGCAGCAGAAGGCGAACGTAATCCTGACCGCTTGATCGACGCCGCATTAATTGCGGCTAGTAATCTGGGTCTCGCTGACGCCGCCGCGTAGCATGGCGTGCTTGTGGGGAGCACGCGGCAAGCGCACCGCTTCTAAGCGCAGCCACTAGCTTGCTCTGGCCATCACCGCGGCGAGGCGAATGAGCGCAACTATTTTGGTCCGCGCGTTTTAGCCGGTATGTGACCTGCGCGCTACAGCCTATGCTGCCCGTATTCGCTAGTGTGCGGGTTGGTAGGGGGCCACAGCGAGTATCGGCGATGATGGCATATTTGGTTAGCGACGGCAGATTGTTTGCGCTGAAACCTTCAGAATGGTCACTTCTGCTTATCGGCGTGGCACTATGCGGGCTGATCGCGCTGCTTTTATAATCCTGGCTTACCGCCCGCGCCGGGCAAGCCCGCCGCACCTTGAAATCCGCCGTCGCCTCGTGAGGGAGACGTACTGGCCAGGGCCGTGTCGGGAAGCTGTGTGTACCGAAAACCTAAACGCGGACGTAATGGTGGTGAAGTCCGCCGAGCAGGGCGTGTGATTTGATATCTCCGGTTCGCTGAACCGGACAAGAGACGGGCGCATCTTTGTTCAATGACCAATGCGTTCTGATGTCATTGTAATAACGGGCGTAAGTTCGCAGAATCCGGCGCAGATGTGTCTCGCCCAAGACGACGATGTGGTCCACACACTCGCGCCGGATCGATCCGATTAGCCGTTCGGCAAACCCATTCTGCCAAGGCGAGGCTGGTGCTGTAGGCTTGTCCCGGATACCCATGGCGCGCAATCGGCGCGTGACGACGGCTCCATAGATGCGATTCCGATCACGGATGAGGTAGCGCGGAGCCTCATTCCATGGGAATGCCTCGGTTATCTGACGCGCAATCCATTCCGCCGTCGGATGTCTTGTGACGTTGATCCAGACTAGGTCTCTTCGGTCTAGCCGAATGATGATTAAGGCATAGAGCAGATCGAAGCCGATGGTAGGGACAACGAACAGGTCCATCGCGGCGATGTCTGGCGCGTGGTTACGCAAGAAGGTGCGCCATCCCTGACTTGGCGGTCCACGCCGCCTCACCATGTATTTGGCGACGCTCGACTGCGCGACATCAAACCCGAGCTTGAGCAACTCGCCATGGATACGGGGCGCTCCCCAAAGCGGGTTGTCGGTGCTTATGCGCCTGATTAGCGCGCGTAGGTCATTTTCGATTTGCGGTCGCCCGCCCAGTGGACGCGATTTCCACCGCCAATAGCGGCGAAAGCCAGCCCGATGCCAGCGCACGAGGGTCTCGGGCCGGATAATTGTGAGTACCGTCAGGATCGACGGGAACCAGCGATATACGGGAACCAGCGATATAGCTGTATAAAGAACCAGCGGTCGTTGTTCGTGAGCCGAACGCGACCGTGCACCTTGCGCCGCAGAACTATCAACTGATGTCGGAGCGCCGCGTTCTCGGCTTCAAGACGGCTCTTCGACTTGAATGGCAACGCCAAGACGGCCAGGATGAAACAGAGCAGGGCGCACATTATCCTCTGACGTTAGGCGATTCCTTCGGTTAATCAATGCGGATAAGGTTTTCGGTATACACAGGGGGCAAATATGAATTGGTTAAATCGGCAATGCGCGGCTTATTTGACTCGCGCCATGATTTTCACGCTAGCGGCACTGATTTTTAGCTATGGCACCAGTCACGCGCAGCGCTCCGCGAGCCCCTTCGAGCGATTGTCGGGCCAATGGGCCGGGTCCGGCACCATCGATCTGTCGAACGGCACGCACGAGCCGCTGAGATGCCGCGCGTCCTACGATTTGCTGGCGGAACGGCACAATCTCCAGCTTAACATTCGCTGCGCCAGCGACAGTTACAATTTCGATCTCTACAGCACCGCGGTTTTGGCCGGCCACACCGTCGGCGGGACATGGACCGAATCTACGCATGGCGTAGGCGGCACAATCTCCGGGACGGCCGAAGGCGGTCATATCCAGGTCCGCGCCGAAAGCCCGGGCTTCACCGCCACGTTAGGCCTGACTACGCAGGGTGACCGGCAGTCGGTTGTGATCAGAACCGCGGACCCGAACGCCGGCATCAAGGGCGCGACAGTCAGCCTGCGCCGCCGCCGCTAGCGCGCGGCCGCCGGATCTATTCGGCCGGCGAGCGGCGCGACGGCCGCATCGCGATACGGCGTGCGATCTTGGTGAGGAAGGTGGCGGTCGGCCGCAAGATCAGCAAATCGGCGACCAGCGCCGAGATCATCGCAAACGCGCTCAGCCATCCGAACAGTCGGAGCGAGGGCAGGCTGGAAAAGACCGTCATTGCCAGCCCGCACGCCAGCACGGCGGAGGTCAGTATCAGCGGCGGGCCGACCAGAATGGTCGCGCGTTCGACTCCGACCGCGGGATCCGGCTGGGTATCCTCGATCTGGAGCCGGTTGAGGAAGTGAATCGTCGCGCTCAGGCCGAGGCCGAACGAAACCGTCAGGGCGATGACGCTGGCAAACTGCAATCCGAGGCCTGTCAGCCACAGCAAGGTGCCGGCCAAGACGATCGGGAATAGTCCCGGCAGGATGCTGGTCAGCATGACGATGAAGGACCGGAACGCCAGGCCGATAAAGGCGGCGACGAAGATGATCTCCACCGTCAGGCCGCGGCTCAGCTTGTCGATCATGTTCGCGCTGTTGCGCGCGGCGATCACCGACAGACCGGTGGGCGCGATCGTATAGCCGGGATATTTGGCACGCAGTGCATTGAGCTTCTGGTCGAGCGCATCGACGATCGGCAAGAGCTTGCTGGCGTCGGCATCCGGGACGCGGCCATTGACGATGACGGCGTCCTGATTGGCGGAAATAAACCGCCGCGTGAGATAGGGCGGAAGCAAGTCGACATATTGCTTGAGGGTGCCGGCGCCCGACTTGCCCGCTTTTTCCGCGAGCCACCGGCGCAACGTCTCCAGCGACCAGACGTTGCCGACTCCCGCCTGTTGCTCGAGAATCGAATGCACGTCGGCGATAACGCCAAGCGACTCGGGATCGTAAAGCGACTTTCCCTTCGGAAACTCGATCAGCACGTCAATCGGGTTGGCGCCGGTCAATTTCACGTCGAGACGCTGACTGGCCGCAACGGCCTGCTCGCGGTCGGGGACCTGATCGGCGAGCCGGTAGCGCGGCTGCAGCTGCAAATAGCCGACAGAAAGTAAGAAGACCACGAGCAGGCCGGCCAACGTATACAGGCCCGGATGGGTGACCATGCGGACGGCGATCCATCCGCAAAACCGGCGCAGCACGTCGAGCGCCTTGTCCATGCCGCGCACGCTCGATGCGAACCCCGCCTCGTTGCGAATGAGCAGAACCCCGAGCAGCGGCACCATCGTTAATACCGCCACCATGGCGATGAGCGTGGCGATGAGCCCGGCCTCGCCGAAAGTCCGGATCAGGTCGGATGTCGAAAACTGCAAGGCGATGAACGAAATACCGGCGGTGGCGTGGGTCAGCACGCAAGCCGGACCGGCGATGAGCAGGGCATTGCGGAAGGCGCTAAATTTGTCGTCGCCGGCGATCAGACGGTCGCGCGCCGCAAAGGTGAGCTGCATGCTGTCCGAAAAGCTGATCACCATGATGAGCGGCGTCATGACGTTCAGGAAAATGTTCAGGCGGAAATCGAGCCAGCCGAGCGCGCCGAGCGCCAGCAGGATGGCGGCAAGCGGCGGCGCGGCGGCGATGATCATGAAGGACACGCGGCGGAAGAACAGGACGGCAATCAGGCAACCGGCGATAAATCCGAGCGCGTTATAGACCAGCCGGTCGCGCTCGATCGCATTGCGGGTCTCGAGTTGCATCACCGGTACGCCGGACAACTCTCCGGTCAGTCCGGTGCCCGCCAAATGCTCGTTGACCGCCTCACGGACCTCTCCGATGACCTTGGAAAGCCTTTCCGTTGCGGCGGTGGAATCGAGCGCCAGCACAATCAGGGCGAGCTTGCCGTCGTCCGACAGCAACTTGCCGCGAATGATCTCGTTCGCGGTCACCCGTTTGATGAGGTCTTGGTATTCGGCGCCCGTCGGCAAGGGGCTGGGAAAGAGCGGGGCTGGAATCTGCCCGGCCTCGGGTGGCTGCCGCGCCGAAAACAACGAGATGACGCCGCGGGTGCCGTCGATGAGCTGCAGATCGATAACGAGGTCACGCAGCTTTTCCAGCGACGGCCGATCGAGCAGCGTGGCGCCCTCGACGACGACCAGAACGTCAAATTCTGTTGATGGAAAGCGGTGCGCGACGTCTTCGTAAGTTTTGTATTCCGCGGTGTCGGATCGGAACAGCTGGCTAAGCGAATCGTCGACCTTCAGGCGCGAAAATCCGACGGCGGCCGCGGCGCCAAGCGCGATAAAAACGAGCGCGACTATGAGCCGGTGAGAAAGCGAGACGAACCCAACGCGCTCAATTCCGAGCGCCAGATTTCGAGGCACGACCGCGCGCGGCGAGGGCGCCAAATCGGGGTCCGGCGGGGAAGAGCTTGTCACCGGGGCGCTCTACAGGAATTGCAATTGAAGTCGTAACGGAATGAAGCGCGAAGCGGGCATGCACGGTCCCCGTGCTTAAATGCACCGTGAGACAATCGCATGACCCTATGTTTAAGTATAGGGCCCATCCCATTCCTAGCCGGTCGATCCGCGAAGGCCGACGTGGTTTCGCGGCCCGCCGCACCTAATCTCTAGCTGCGGCGGTCGGCGATGAAATGCGCTGCCGCCCTCAATATTGCGCCGTCTTTGCCGAACGGCGCGATCGCCTTTTCCGCCTCGACGATAAGTGTCTTGAGCCTTCGCCGCGCGCCATCGACGCCGAGGAGGCTCAGGAAGGTCGCCTTGTGAGCGGCCGCGTCTTTTCCCGTCGCCTTGCCGACCGTGGCCGCATCGCCTTCGATATCGAGCAGGTCATCGGCGACTTGAAACGCTTCGCCGACCGCCGAACCGTAACGTTCGAGGGCCGCGCGCGCCTTGCGCGGCGCTTCGCCGAGCATGGCTCCGCTTACGCAGCCATATTTCAGCAGCGCTCCGGTCTTCATCGCCTGCAATGTTTTGACGCCGGCGAAATCGAGCTGGCGGGGCCGGGCAAACCGGCCTTCGGCCGCAAGATCAAGCATTTGCCCGCCGGCCATTCCGCCGACGCCGGCTGCGCGTGCCAGCGCGGACGTGAGCTCAATCCGGATGGCCGGCTTTGTGTGTGTCTGCGGCCGAGAGAGAATGTCGAACGCGAAGGTCAAAAGACCATCGCCTGCCAGGATCGCGGTTGCTTCGTCGAAAGCCTTATGAGCGGTCGGCCGTCCTCGCCGCAACGCATCGTCATCCATCGCGGGAAGGTCATCGTGAACGAGCGAATAGCAGTGCACGCATTCGAGCGCGGCGGCCACCATCAGGGCGCGGCCTCGCGGCACCTTGAATAGCTTCGCGGTTTCAACGACCAGAAAAGGGCGGATGCGCTTGCCGCCCCCGAGGCTTGCATAACGCATGGCGTCCAGCAGGCGGGCGGGCCGCGCGAGTTCGCCGGACATCGGCTTGGGTGCCAGAAGCCGGTCGAGCAGGGCCTCGGTGTCGGCCGCGACCTGATCCAGGCATTCCTTGAAGCGGACGGAGGAATCCGCCGATCGCGAAGACTTGCTTTTGACCGAACGAGACCGCACCGAATTTTGCGAAGGCAGACCCATAAACTCCGGGCTTTTAAGCCCCCTCGGTGGTGACCTGGCGAATTTCTATATCAGGAACAGAGAGATTATTGCACCGGTTCGACGTCATCCACGTGGACCGGCTTGCTGCCTTGCGCGCTTCCAGCCGCGCCGAACCGGCGCTCGATGTAGTCGATAACCATTTTTTGGAAATCGGCGCTGAGCGAAGGGCCACGCAGCGTGGCGGCTTTCTTGCCGTCGATGAACACCGGCGCGGTCGGCTGCTCGCCGGTGCCGGGAAGCGAGATGCCGATGTCGGCGTGCTTGCTCTCGCCCGGGCCGTTGACGATGCAGCCCATGACCGCGACGTTCAAAGTCTCCACGCCGGGATAGCGCTTTTTCCAGGCCGGCATGGAATCGCGGATGAAGCTTTGAATATCCTGAGCGAGTTCTTGGAAGGTGGTCGAGGTGGTGCGGCCGCAGCCGGGGCAGGCGGCGACCAGCGGAACGAACGTCCGCAGGCCCATGGTCTGCAGCAATTCCTGCGCGACTTGCACTTCGAGCGTGCGATCGCCGTTCGGCTCCGGCGTGAGCGAGATACGGATGGTATCGCCGATGCCTTGTTGCAGCAGCACGCCCATGGCAGCGCTGGAAGCGACGATGCCTTTCGAGCCCATGCCGGCTTCTGTCAATCCGAGATGCAGGGCATAGTCGGAGCGGCTTGCCAGCATGGTGTAGACCGCGATCAGGTCCTGCACCGCCGAGACTTTCGCCGACAAGATGATGCGGTTCTTCGGCAGGCCGATTTCTTCCGCGCGCGCGGCCGACAGCAACGCCGATTGCACCATGGCCTCGTGCGTGACTTCGCGCGCACCGAGCGGTTCGGGGTGCTTCGAGTTCTCGTCCATCAGCCGCGTCAACAGCTCTTGGTCGAGCGAGCCCCAATTGGCGCCGATGCGCACCGGCTTGTTGTGCTTGATCGCCATCTCGACGATGGCCGAAAACTGACGATCCTTCTTGTCCTTGAAGCCGACATTGCCGGGATTGATCCGGTACTTGTCGAGCGCCTCGGCGCAGCCCGGATGATCGGCAAGCAGCTTGTGGCCGATGTAATGGAAGTCGCCGACGATGGGCACGGTGAAGCCCGACTTGAGCAGCCGCTCCTTGATGCGGGGAACTGCCGCCGCCGCTTCGTCGCGGTCGACCGTGATGCGCACGAGCTCCGATCCGGCCCTGGCGAGCGCTGCCACCTGGCGCACGGTGCCGTCGACGTCGGCGGTATCGGTATTGGTCATCGACTGCACGACAATGGGCGCCCCGCCGCCGACGATGACGTCGCCGACGTTCACGGCAATCGATTTATGACGTTCTTGTGTCGCGGTGCTCATGAAATGTTCTTAAAAAGGGGTCCATGCGAGCCGTTTCCCGGCCCGCTGTGGACTATATCGCCTTCCTTCACCGGCACGTCAACGCCGCCGGCATGAAGGACCGGTAACCGTTCCGCGACGGGTTAATCTTGTTGGATCAGGCTTCGCTAAGGCCGAACATGGCAAAATCTGGCCCCAACAGGCGGCGGGCGCGGAGCAGGGCGCGCCGGGCCGCAAAGGCATCATAAGCGATCCGCAACAGGCCGGATAATTGAGACGGGCCGGCGATCAACTCCCGCATCACCGCCATGATATTCATGCCGCCGTCCGGACGCATGCCGGCAAGTGCCGCGCCGGGCACGGCGCGATGCGCAGGATCGATGACGACCCTGACCGCTGCGAAGCTCAGTCCATGGGTCGACGCGAGCCGGGCGACGAGATGCGATTCCATGTCGACTGTCACCGCACCGGTCTCGACGTGCATTCGTCGTTTGGCTGCGGGGTCGGCGACCGCGTAGTCGACGCCCGCGATCGGCATATGTTCGGCGTCCGGGATCATTGCCAGGATTTTCTCCGACCAAACGCGGTCGGTCGAACAACTCTGCTGTGCGTCGATGATCGACGATGCGACGACCCAGTTTCCCGGCCGCAAATGCGGCGCGAGCCCACCGGCCACACCAAAGCTGATGATGCTGCGGCACCCTCTTTTGAGGGCGACGTCGAGCGAAGAGGCAACCGCGCTTTCCGTATTGCGGCAGATGACGACCACGCCCGGTCCGGATGCAATACGCGCTTCGAACGCCAAGCCGACGAGCGCGATGACAAAGCGGTCGGCCGGTGCGCGTTCGACCGACAAACAGGCCGGCGAGGCCATGCCTGCGATGTCAGAGATGGCTGGGGCAACGGGGCAAGGCACAGGCCGGGCCTCCGCCAAGCGGGAGGCCCAAGAATCGTTCGTGCTGATTTGCCCCATCGGTGCCCCTAATCCCCCACCTTAAGAAAGCAAATTCTGTGCCGCGATCGATACGCGCTTACTTGAATTGCGCAGCCCAGTGATGCCGGGCTTGGATTAGCTTCCCCTTTGGCCGCAACTCGAATAGACGACCAAAAGCAGGGGCGACCGCAACGGTGCGCATGAGCAATAAGGAAAAGATTCTCGTCACCGGCGCAAGCGGATTCGTCGGTTCGGCCGTGGCACGCAAACTGGTCGAAGCCGGCTTTTCGGTGCGGGCGCTGGTCCGCGGCAAAAGTCCGCGCGGACACCTCGACGGGTTGGACCTGGAGTTTTTCGAAGGCGACCTGCGCGACCGGAAATCGGTCGGACGCGCGATGGCCGGCATGCGCTACGCCTTTCACGTCGCGGCGGATTATCGCCTATGGGCTCGCGATCCGAGCGAGATATTTGCCTCCAATGTCGAAGGCACGCGCAACTTCATGGAGGAGGCGATAAGCGCGGGCGTCGAGCGCGTCATATATACTAGCAGCGTTGCGACCATCGCCTTGCGCCCTGACGGGATGGCCGCAGATGAAACCACACCGCTGCGGGAAGATCAGGGTATCGGCACTTATAAACGCAGCAAGATCGCGGCCGAGCGGCTGGTCGAGGCCATGGTGGCGGAACGCGGTCTAGCCGTAGTCATCGTTAATCCGTCGACGCCGATCGGCCCGTGCGATGTGCGGCCGACGCCGACCGGCAGGATCATCGTCGAAGCCGCCAAGGGGCGCATTCCGGCATTCATCGACACCGGGCTTAACCTTGTGCATGTCGACGATGTGGCGAGCGGCCATCTCGCGGCATTGCGTCATGGGAAGATCGGCGAGCGCTATATCCTCGGTGGCCAGGATGTCTTGTTCTCGCAGATGCTGCGCGATATCGCCGGCCTCGTCGGCCGCCGCGCGCCGCGGCTGCGGCTGCCATGGCGCGCGGTTATGCCGTTTGCATTTGCCGCGGAGGCGGTGGCGCACTTCACGGGCCGCGAACCATTTGCGACCCGGGACGGCGTTCATATGGCGAAATACCGGATGTTCTTCGCATCGGCTAAGGCCGAGCAGGAACTAGGGTATCGTCCGAGGACTTATATTGATGGAATTCATGATGCCGTGCGCTGGTTTCGCGACGCTGGATACCTAAATTCCTAGTGCGCCGTAGGATAAAGGGTCGGCGGGTCAGCTCTTAAATCCCCGTAAAATGGCCATTTACAGCGTTTTTACGCGGAATCGTCGGGAGATCGAAATATGGCTGTGGTATAATTCTTGCCTTATACTTTTGGTCACATTATTGGCTAGCTCTCGGAATTCATGAGCTAATTGTCACTCACCACGCGGATTGGAAGCGAAATGTTGGATTCGATTAAGGAGCCGCGCGACTTGAAGAACCTTTCGGCGGAACAGCTTCGCGAGGTCGCGGACGAGTTGCGTTCGGAGACGATCCACGCGGTGGCCTCGACCGGCGGGCATTTGGGCGCGGGGCTGGGCGTGGTGGAACTGACAGTGGCGCTGCATGCCGTGTTCGACACGCCGGCCGACCGGCTGATCTGGGATGTCGGGCACCAAGCCTATCCGCACAAGATTCTGACCGGGCGGCGCGACCGCATCCGGACCTTGAGGCAAGGCGGCGGACTGTCCGGCTTCACCAAGCGCGCCGAGAGCGAATACGATCCGTTCGGCGCCGCGCATTCCTCGACCTCGATCTCGGCAGGCCTCGGCATGGCGGTGGCGCGGGATCTGGCCGGCAACAGCAACAACGTCATCGCCGTGATCGGCGACGGCGCCATGTCGGCGGGCATGGCCTATGAGGCGATGAACAATGCCGGCGCGCGCAACGAGCGGCTGATTGTGATTCTCAACGACAACGACATGTCGATTGCGCCGCCGGTCGGCGCCATGTCGGCCTATCTGGCGCGGCTTGGTTCGGGGCGCACCTATCTCAAGCTGCGCGACGTCGGCAAGCAATTGACCCGGCATCTGCCCAAGGCGCTCGATCGCGCCATCACGCGCGCGGTCGAGCACGCGCGCAACTACGTCACCGGCGGCACGTTGTTCGAGGAGCTCGGCTTTTATTATGTCGGGCCGATCGACGGGCACAATCTCGATCATCTGCTGCCGGTGCTGCGCAACGTGCGCGACGCCGAGATCGGACCGGTCTTGGTGCACGTGGTGACGCAGAAGGGTAAGGGCTACGCACCGGCGGAGACCTCGGCCGACAAGTATCACGGCGTGGTCAAGTTCGACGTGGCGACCGGCGCCCAGGCCAAGTCGAAGGGCGGCGCGCCGCAATACACCAAGGTGTTCGGCGAGAGCCTGATCAAGGAGGCGCGCAAGGACGACAAGATCGTGGCGATCACCGCGGCGATGCCGTCCGGTACCGGGCTCGATCTGTTCGAGAAGGAGTTCCCCAAGCGCTGCTTCGACGTCGGCATTGCCGAGCAGCACGCGGTGACGTTTGCCGGCGGGCTCGCCACCGAGGGCTTCAAGCCTTTCGTCACCATCTATTCGACCTTCCTGCAGCGCGCCTACGATCAGGTGGTGCACGACATCGCCATCCAGCGGCTGCCGGTGCGCTTTGCCATCGACCGCGCCGGGCTGGTCGGCGCCGACGGGCCGACGCACGCCGGCTCGTTCGACGTCGCTTATCTGGGCTGCCTGCCGGGCTTCGTGCTGATGGCGGCGGCCGACGAGGCCGAGCTGGCGCACATGGTGGCGACGCAAGTCGCGATTGACGACCGGCCCTCGGCGCTGCGCTATCCGCGCGGCGAGGGCCGCGGCGTGCCGATGCCGGAGGAAGGCCATGCGCTGGAGATCGGCAAGGGCCGTATCCTGCGCGAGGGCCATAAAGTGGCGCTGTTCTCTTATGGCGCGCGGCTCGGCGAGTGTCTCAAGGCGGCCGACGAACTGGCCGCGCTGGGCCTCTCCACGACCGTTGCCGATGCCCGCTTTGCCAAGCCGCTAGACGTCGACCTGCTGCTGCGGCTGGCGCGCGATCACGAGGTGCTGGTGACCATCGAGGAGGGCTCGGTCGGGGGTTTTGGCTCCTACGTGCTGCAAGCGCTGTCCGACAACGGCGCACTCGATGCCGGCTGCAAGGTCCGCACCATGGTATTGCCGGACGCGTTCCTCGACCAGGACGCGCCCGCCGCCATGTACGCCAAGGCAGGCCTCGATGCCCGCGGCATCGTCGCCAAGGCGTTCGAGGCGCTCGGCAAGGACGTCAGCGCCGAATCGCTCAGGCTCGGCCTCGCATGACCGATCGGATTTGCCGGAGACATCGATGAGCGAGAAATTGCCCTTGCGGATTATTCTGGCGCAGCCCCGCGGCTTTTGCGCCGGCGTGGTGCGCGCGATCGAGATTGTCGAGCGCGCGCTGCAGAAATACGGCGCGCCGGTCTATGTGCGCCATGAAATAGTGCACAACAAACACGTGGTCGACAGCCTCAAGGCCAAGGGCGCCCGTTTCGTCGAGACGGTGTCCGAAATTCCGGAAAACGCGGTGACCATCTTCAGCGCGCACGGCGTCGCCAAAAGCGTCGAGGAGGAAGCGTCGGGGCGCGGGCTTCCCGTGCTCAACGCCACCTGTCCGCTGGTCACCAAGGTCCACAACCAAGGCAAGCGCTACGTCGCGCAAGGCCGCACCCTCATTCTGATCGGTCATTCCGGCCATCCGGAAGTCGAGGGCACGGTTGGGCAAATCTCCGGGCCGGTGGTGCTGGTGCAGACCGAGGAAGATGTCGAAAAGCTCGACATCCCGATCGATGCCCCGGTCGCCTACATCACGCAGACCACGCTGAGCGTGGACGACACGCGTGGAATCATCGAAAAGCTCGAGCAGCGCTTCAGCGATATCGTCGGGCCGGAAATGCGGGATATCTGTTACGCGACACAGAATCGTCAGGCGGCCGTGCGCGAGCTGAGCCGGCAGGTCGACGTTATTCTGGTGGTCGGCGCGAAAAACAGCTCGAACTCCAATCGTCTGCGCGAGATCGGACTGGAGACCGGCATCCCGAGCTATCTGATCGCCGACAGCAGCGAACTGCAGCCGGAATGGGTGCAGGACGCGCGCAGCGTGGGCCTGACTGCCGGAGCCTCGGCGCCGGAGGTCTTGGTCGAAGGCGTCATCGACGCCCTGGCCCGCCTTGGTCCGGTCGAAGTTTCGGTCTTGGATGGCCGCAAAGAAACGATTGAGTTCCGGCTGCCGGCGGAGCTGGCATCCGTCTAATCACATCATTGCGCGGGGCGCGCATTTCGAACGAGAACGACCGCATTATGAAAGTTCCATTTTTCAAGGAAATTCGCATCGGCTCCTACCTCCTCAAGCAGAGGATCATGGGCCGCAAGCGCTATCCGCTCGTTCTGATGCTGGAGCCGTTGTTCCGCTGCAATCTGGCCTGCGTCGGCTGCGGCAAGATCGATTACCCGGATCCGATTCTCAATCAGCGTTTGTCGGTCAAGGACTGCCTGGACGCGGTCGACGAATGCGGCGCGCCGATGGTAGCAATACCCGGCGGCGAACCGCTCATCCACCGCGAGATCGGCGAGATCGTCAAGGGCATCGTCGCGCGTAAGAAGTTCGTTTCGCTTTGCACCAACGCGCTGTTGCTCGAGAAGAAACTTCACCTGTTCGAGCCGTCGCCCTATTTGTTCTTTTCCGTCCATCTCGACGGCCTGAAAGAGCATCACGACAAGTCGGTGTCGCAGAAGGGCGTGTTCGACATCGCGGTGCGCGCCGTCAAGGCCGCGAAGGACAAAGGCTTCGCGGTCAACGTCAACGCGACGATCTTCGACGGCCACGCCGCCGAGGACATCGCGGCATTTCTCGATAAGGCGAAAGAGCTCGGCGTCGGCGTATCGATCTCGCCCGGCTACGCCTATGAGCGTGCGCCCGATCAGGATCACTTCCTCAACCGCCGCAAGACCAAAGAATTATTCCGCCGCGTGTTCGCCTTGGGCAAGGGCAAGAAGTGGGACCTGATGCATTCAGGCCTGTTCCTGGACTTCCTCGCCGGCAATCGCGAATTCCACTGCACGCCGTGGGGGATGCCGACGCGCAATCTGTTCGGTTGGCAGAAGCCCTGCTACCTGCTCGGCGAGGGCTACGCCAAGACCTTCAAGGAATTGATGGAGACCACCGACTGGGATTCCTACGGGACCGGAAAGTACGAGAAATGCGCGAACTGCATGGCCCATTGCGGCTATGAGCCGACCGCGGCGCATGCCTCCATCAGCAATCCGCTGAGCGCGCTTTGGACCGCCTTGCGTGGCATCCGCACGAGCGGACCGATGGCGCCGGAAATCTCGCTCGCGCAGCAGCGGCCGGCGCAGTTCGTCTTTTCCCGCCACGTCGACAAGATGCTGCACGACATTCAAACGGCCAAGCCCGAGGCCGCGGTCGAGCCCTCAGGCGCCAAGGCCGCCCAGTCGAAGGTCACGGCCGCGGCAGGATAGATTCCGGTCAAATCGCGTTCGGTCGAACGGCGCACGGCCGCGACTGATTCCTTAATGTGCGTTCGGGCGATTGGATGAGCCACGCTGCATGCTCACATCTGTCATTGTTCGCGTCATCGACTTCTGCACACGCTATGCTTGGGCCGTCGTCGTAGCCGGCTTGGTGCTGGCGTCGGCGTCCGGCGTCTATGTCGCGCGCCATTTTGCCATCAACTCGGACATCAGCACGCTGCTCTCGTCCGATTTGGGTTGGCGCAAGCGAGAGCTCACCTTCGAGCAGGCGTTCCGCCGATTCCAGCAGATTTTCGTCGTCGTCGAGGCGCCGACACCGGAGTTGACTGGCGAGGCGACCGCCGCACTGACGCAGGCGCTGGCGAACAACAAGGACCACATCCGCGCGGTGACCCAGCCCGGCGGCGGCGAGTTTTTTGCCCGCAATGGGCTCCTGTTCCAGCCGCCGGAGGAACTCAAGCGCAGCCTTGCGCCCCTCGTTCAGGCGGAGCCGCTCATTAACGATCTCGCGATCGATCCGAGCTTGCGCGGGCTCGTCAGCGCGCTCGAGGACGGCCTGATCGGGATCCAGTCCAAACGCGTCAAGCTCGACGACTTCACGCGCGTCTTCAACATGGCCTCCGGCACCTTGGAAGCGGTGATCAAGGGCCAACCGGCGAGCTTCTCCTGGCGCGTTCTGGTCGGGGGCCGTCCGGCGCAACCAAGCGAGTTGCGCGGCTTCATCGTGGTGCGCCCGGCGCTCGACTACAGCGCCCTGGAGCCTGGCCATGCCGCCACCGACGCCATCCGCCGGGTTGCGGCTGAGATTGCTCCGAGATTCCAGGCGACCGTCCGGCTCACCGGGCCGGTGGCGATGGCGGACGAGGAATTCGCCACCATCAAGGAAGGCGCCGTGCGCAACGGTCTCATCACCGTCGTCATCGTGCTCGTCATTCTGTGGCTGGCGCTGCGCTCGGCGCGGCTGATCCTTGCGGTATTCGTCAACTTATTCATCGGCCTCGCTATGACGGCCGCGCTCGGCCTCCTGATGGTCGGCACATTGAACCTGATCTCGGTCTATTTTGCCGTGCTGTTCGTCGGCATTGGCGTCGATTTCGGGATTCAATACAGCGTGCGCTACCGCGCGGAGCGCCATGAACATGACGATCTCCGCAGCGCCGTGCTGGCGGCCGGCCGGCATGTCGGCGCGCCGCTGACGCTGGCCGCGGGCGCGACCGCCGCCGGTTTTCTCTCGTTTCTGCCGACCGATTATCGCGGCGTATCCGAATTGGGCCTGATCGCCGGGTTCGGCATGCTGATCGCTTTCGCAACCAGCGTCACGATCCTGCCGGCGTTGATCCGCTTGCTCAAGCCGCCGGGCGAGCCGGAAGAACTCGGATTTTCCGCGCTGGCGCCGGTCGATAGTTTTCTTGAGCGCAACCGTATTCCGATCATCGCCGGCACCGCCATCGCGGTGATCTCCGGCCTGCCGCTGCTTTATTGGCTCAGTTTCGACTTCAACCCGATCAATTTGCGCGATCCAAAATCAGAATCGATCGCGACCTATCTCGATCTCAGCCGCGACCCCAACACCAATACGAATGCCGTCGAGGTATTGACGCCCTCGCTCAGCGATGGCCGCACCATTGCCGACCGCCTGTCGAAGCTGCCGGAGGTCTCGCGCGCGATGACGCTCGCGAGCTTTATCCCCGACGGCCAGCAGGAGAAATTGCCGCTCATTCGCGACGCGGCCAAGACGCTTGGCGAGGCCTTCGACCCGAAGAACGCGATGGCGCCGCCGACCGATGCGGAAAACGTCGACGCGCTGAAGGAGGGCGCCGCCCGGCTTATCGAAGCGGCCGGCGATCAAAGCGGCTCCGGCGCGAGCGCGGCCAAGCGGCTGGCCGCGGCGCTGACGTCGATCGCCGACGGGAGCCAGGCGTTGCGTGCGAAGGCCGAGACCGCGTTCGTCCAGCCGCTGAAGGCGGCCTTGGGCGGTCTGCAGGCGTCGCTTCATGCGGAGACGGTGACGCAAAAATCCTTGCCGCCCGCTCTCGTTCACGACTGGATGACAGACGACGGCCGCGCGCGGGTGGAGATAGCGCCCAAGGGCGATCCTGGCGACAACGTGGCAATGCGCCAGTTTGCGCGTGCGGTGCTGGCGGTCGAGCCGAACGCGGTCGAAGGGCCGATCTCGATCCTGGATGCAGGCGAAACGATCGTGCGCGCCTTTATCCAGGCCGGACTGTGGGCGCTGCTGTCGATCGGTATTCTGCTGTGGCTGGTATTGCGGCGGATCGGCGACGTTCTGCTGACACTCATACCGCTGATGCTGGCCGGCGTCGTGACGCTGGAAATCTGCGTTTTGATCGACCTTCCGCTCAATTTCGCCAATATCATCGCGCTGCCGCTGCTGCTCGGCGTCGGTGTGGCGTTCAAGATTTATTACATCATGGCATGGCGCGAGGGACAGACGAACCTCTTGCAGACGAGCCTCACTCGCGCCGTATTTTTCAGCGCACTCACTACCGCCACCGCGTTCGGCAGCTTGTGGTTCTCCAGTCATCCGGGAACCGCCAGCATGGGTAAGTTGTTGGCCCTGTCGTTGATGAGCACGCTGGCGGCCGCGGTCTTGTTCCAGCCGGTCCTGATGGGCAAGCCGCGCGATGACGAGTTGGCGAAAAATGAGCCGAATGAACTTGTGCCAAGTGACGGCCTACCAAGTGACGATGTGGCAAGTGACGGTGTGCTAATCGACGCTAAATCGACCGATCGGAAGCAACACAATAAGCGACGCAAAGGCAAGTCACGCAAAGTCGCGCCAAATTCGTGACAGAGGGAAGCTCGCCGCCGTGCGCCCGCACGGACGGCCAATGAACTCAAGGAGAACAGACGATGATCCGTAAACTTGTGCTGATGACCATCTTGGCTGTCGCCTCGTCGGCGTCATTCGCGTCCGGCGGCACTCCTCAGGAGCAGGCTGCGTGCCGCCCAGATGTGCGCCGGTTTTGCCATACCGTGGCTGGGTCGGGCGATAGTGTCGTTCTCGCCTGCCTGCAGCAACACCGCGAAAAACTCCGCCGCGTCTGCCGCCAGGTCCTGGAGAGTCACGGGCAGTAATGGAACCTCGCGAATGCCTGCGAGATGTTCAAACGATGCAAAATTGTTGAGCAATCAAACGTCCGCAATTTATGCTAACGAACGAGAAATGCGTTCGTTTGATTCCGTGAAAAGAACACATTGCCGAAACATGTACAGGGCGTGTTTTCCCTGCGGCAATTTGGGTGCTGCGCTATGAAGCTGAAGATCCTCACGCTGATCGTTGCCAGTCTGATGGCCGGGCTGGCCTATGGCGTCCCGTTGAGCGGGAGCGAGCCCACCGCCGCCGGTATGTGGGCGCAGGTGGACGGGAACGGCAGGGTCGGCGGCTGGTTTCTGATCTTCGAGAACAATGGCGTTTACGAAGGCGCCATCGCTAAGATGTTCCTAAAGCCCGGCGAAGACCCCAACCCGATCTGCACCCATTGCACCGGCGACCAGAAGAATGCGCCGTCGCTCGGTCTCACCATCATCAAAGGCATGCAGCGCACCGGATTGGTTTACCAGAACGGCAGCATCCTCGATCCCCGGGATGGCTCGGTCTACCACGCCAAAATGACGCTGAGCTCGGATGGCCAGCAGCTTACTTTGCGCGGTTATCTCGGCATCGAATTGTTCGGCCAGAACCAGATATGGCAGCGGCTGCCCGATGACGTGATGCCGCCGGACCAGATGCCGCAAAATCTGGTGCCGTATTGGCTCGCGCAGCGGAGTTCGTCCGACGGCATGACGACCAAAGGCATGGGACCGCCGCGAACCGGAAGCGTAAGGGCATCCCAGCCGGCCCGGTGACCGAACCGGGGCCTTCGGCAGCGTGTCACATGCCGAATGTTGTGGCCTGACCGTGCATGAGGTTCCGGTAGCGCGCCAGCGCCCAAAGCGGAAAGAACTTCGCATAGCCGTGATAGCGCAGATAGAACACGCGCGGGAACCCGGTCGCGGTGTAGCGCTCCTCCGCCCATAGCCCGTCGGAGCCTTGTGTGCGCTGAAGATAGTCGATGCCGCGCTTGACCGCAGGGGACCCGGCCGCGCCCGCCGCCATCAGCCCGATCAGCGCCCAGGCGGTCTGCGAGGCGGTGCTCGGAGCGCGCTCGTAGCCGTGGTAGTCGAGCTTGTAGCTGGCGCCGTCCTCGCCCCAGCCGCCGTCGGCATTCTGGATGGACACGAGCCAGTCGGCCGCTTTGCCCATGACCGGGGCAGCAGGATCGAGTCCGGCGGCGTTTAGACAGCACAGCACCGACCAGGTGCCGTAGATGTAATTCATGCCCCAGCGGCCATACCAACTGCCGTCCGCAAGCTGGGTACGGGCAAGATAGTCTAGTCCGCGCTGCAGCGCCGGGCTCCGTTCGCCGAACTGCGCCAGCATCGAGACGCAGCGTGCAGTGACATCCTCCGTCGGCGGGTCGAGCAGCGCGCCGTGGTCGGCGAACGGGATGTTGTTCAAGTAGTAGAACTCGTTGTCGGCATCGAATGCGCCCCAGGCGCCGTTATCGCTCTGCATGCCGACGATCCACTCGCGCGCGCGCGCGAGCGGGACACGAAAATCCTCACGGCCGGATTCTTTCTGAACGCGATCCATCGCCATGGCGACGACCGCGGTGTCGTCGACATCTGGATAATGCGGGTTAGCGTATTGGAACGCCCAGCCGCCGGGACGTAAGTTCGGCCGCCGCGCGATCCAGTCGCCGCGCACATTGAGAACCTGCGTCGGCGTCAGCCAGTCGAGGCCCTTCTTGACCTGCGCGACGGCGCGCTTGCCGCCGGCCTCCAGCAAAGCGTGGCAGGCAAGCCCGGTGTCCCAGATCGGCGAGACGCAAGGCTGGCAATAGGCTTCGTGCTCGTGCATGACCAGGAGCTTCTCCACCGACGCGCGCGCGATAGCGCGCTGCGGGTGGCTTTCCGGAAGCCCAAGCACGTCGAACATCATCACGCTGTTCGCCATCGCCGGAAAAATCCCGCCGAGCCCGTCCTCGCCATTGAGACGCTCGCCGACCCACGCAACGGCACGATCGATCGCGCGTTGACGCGAGGGTAGCCGCCGCAACAGCAGCGGCTCGATCACACGCAACACAATATCGACGCCGCGGAAGATCCAGAACCAGGACGCTTTCTGTTGCGGCGCCTTCGGCGTCGGGCCGAGGTTCTCCGGTGATCCAAGAAAAAGCTCGTCGATGCGCACGCTTTTCGCGTTGCGCGCAACCGGCCGCTTCGCCATCAGCACCAGCAGCGGCACGATGACGGTACGGCTCCAATACGAAATCTTGTCGAGATGGAACGGAAACCATTTAGGCAGCAGCATGATCTCGATCGGCATCATCGGGACCGCGCGCCAGGGAATAAATCCGAACAGAGCGAGCATGATGCGTGTGAACACATTCGCGCGTTCGGCGCCGCCGCGCGCACGCACCGCCTCACGCGCACGGCGCATATGCGGGGCGTCGATGTCGTCGCCGGTCATCTTGAGCGCGAAATAGGCCTTCACGGTCGCGCTGACGTCGAGATCGCCGTTGCGGAACAGCGGCCAACCGCCATGCGCGCCCTGGATGCGGCGCAGATAGGCCGCGATTTTCGCTTCCAGGCTCGCGTTCACCGGTTCGCCGAGATAGTGCCGCAGCAGCACGTACTCGGCCGGAATGGTGGCGTCGGCCTCGAGCTCGAACACCCAATGACCGTCGGGACGCTGACGTGCCAGCAGCGCATCGGTCGCCGCGGCGATCGCGCGCTTGAGCGTGGCAGCCGCCGCGGTCGATTGGCTGTCGGTCAGATCGTTCAAAGTGTCAGACATCGCGCCTATCGTTCAAGTCTTTGTTCCGATCAAATCGGCCGCCCGGTTGCCGGAGCGGATCGCGCCCTCGATCGTCGCCGGCAGGCCCGTCGCCGTCCAATCGCCGGCGAGCAGAAGATTGTTCCAACGCGTCCGCGGCTCGGGGCGTTTGGCGTCCTCACGCGGCAGGGCCGCGAAGGTCGCCCGCCGCTCCCGCACGATTTGCCACGGGGGCAGGGGTCCTGCAATGCCCGCAACCTCGGCGACCTCCCGCCAGATCAGGGCCGCGAGTTCCTCGCGCGGCGTATCGAGCAGGCGATCTGCGCCGCTGATTGTGACCGAAAGACGGTCGGGAAAAGCGAACAGCCACTCCGCCGTGCCGTTGATAATGCCGGTCATGGGCGCGAGCCCGGCGGGAGGTTTAAGACGGAAATGGGCGTTGACGATGGCGCGAAATTCGGTCGGCACTGTCAGGTCCGGGACGAGCGATGCCGCCACCACCGACGGCACCGCCAGCACGACGGCGTCGCCCGGCTGCAGCGGTGTAGAGACATCGCCGAAATCGAGGGCCGTCACCCGCTCCGCCTCGAAGGCGAATGCCCGCAAGCGTTGGCCGAAGACGACGGTGCCGCCGTTCGCTTCGACGAACCGCAGCGCCGGCTCGACGAAGGCCGCCGACAGCCCGTCGCGGGCGAACAGCGGACGGTAGCTGCGCCCGCCCGCGGCCAGTGTCTCGCGGATCACCGCGGCGGCGAGGCCCGCCGAACTTGCCGGCGGCTCGGTGTTGAGTGCTGCCAACAAAAGCGGCCCGAGCAGCCGGTCATAAAGCGGACCCTTGCAATCGAACACCTCGCCGATGGTCGCGCCCGGCGCCGCGCGCAGCAGGCGCAGCACCGACAAATAATCCCGCGCGCGCGTCCCCGGCACGCGTCGGTGGCGGTCGAAGATCCACCACGGGATGCGGCCGTCATTAGCGCGCAGCGTCCAGCGCGCATGGCTGGCAAGATCGATGAAGGGAAAACTTGCGCTCGAGGGCCCGGCCAGACGGTCACTCGCGCCGATCGTGGCGAGGTAGCCGAGCGCCGCCCGGTTTCCGGACAGCAGGAGGTGGTTGCCGTTATCGATCGTGATCCCGAGCGCCGGGTCGTGATAGGAGCGGCAGCGTCCGCCTGCCTGGTTGGTCGCCTCGTAGACCGTGGCGTGCACGCCCTGCGCGGCCAACCGCACCGCGGTGGCAAGGCCGGCGAGACCGGCGCCGATGATGTGGACTGAGCGCGGCATCACAGAATCGCGTGGCGCAGGAAGATCCAGAGAAATTGCGAGCGCCGCAGCCGCACCGGCTGGCGCGGCGGCTGCCAGCCGCGCGCCATCAGCCGGTTAAGGATCATGCGATAGGCGACCGCCATCACGCGCGGCGTGCGCACCGTGCGGCGTGGGCATTTCGCCATGATGGCGGTGGCTTCCGCAAAGTGGCGCTCGGCGCGCGCGGCGACGGGTGCGCAAGCCTGGTCGATCGTTGGACTGGCCAGCGCTGCTCCGGGATTATCGGTCGTCGTTATGCCGGCGTCGGCCAGCACTTCGCGCGGCAGATAGAGCCGGCCGATGGCGGCGTCCTCATCGAGGTCGCGCAGGATATTCGTGATCTGCAGCGCACGGCCCAAATGATGCGCGAGCGCAAGCCCGGCCTGCGTCTCCATTCCAAAGACGCGAACGCTCAGCCGGCCGACCGCACTGGCGACGCGGTCGCAATAAACGTCGAAGGTCGCGAGCGTGGGCGCGCGAATGTCGGCCACGACGTCCATCTCCATACCGTCGATGATGGCGAGGAAATCCTCGCGCTGCAGGTCGAAGTCGCGCACGACGCTGGCCAGCCCGCGTAAGGGCGGCGGCGGCGTTCCGCCATAGAGCGCATCGATGTCGTTACGCCAGCGCTGCAATTGATCGAGCCGCACATCGCGCGGGCCGGCTTCGTCGGCGATGTCATCGACCTTGCGGCAGAACGAATAGATCTCGAACATCGCCTCGCGCTGCTCTTTCGGCATGATGCGCATGGCCAGATAGAACGAGCTGCCGCTGGCGCGCTGTTCGGCTTCGGCCGCGGGTTCGTCGGTCACGGTGCTCACGGTTGGGCCGCCGGGGTCGGGCGTTGAGAGACCGGCGCGGCGCGTGAGCCCTTTGACGATGGCGAGGAGGCTGACACCTGCGACGCCGGGCTTGCCGAGATGCACGCGTTCGCTCAAAGGATCGCGCCGCAGGAGGATGCCGGTGAGTTGCTGAGCCAGCGTCTGGATAACCGAGATCTCCAGCGCCAGTCGGCCGTCCTCGATTAGGCTCGGCAGCGCGTCGCCCTGATGCAGGAGAACAGCGGTCCGCTTCGCCAGTCCTGCGAGGCAGCGCCGCAGCTCCGGCGACGCCTTCGGCGCGGCGAGCGCCTCCACGCCAAGGCCGCAAGCGGCGAGGGCATCGAGCGGGACATAGACGCGGTCCAGATTGCGGTAGTCCGCCGCGCAGTCCTGCAGGTGATTGATGATCTGCAGTGCCGCGCAGGTGGCGTCGGACGCCGGCCAGGTGGCGCGGCTCTCGCCGTGCACGTCGAGCACGAAACGCCCGACCGGCATGGCGGAATAGGCGCAGTAACCCATGAGGTCGTCCCAGTCGCGGTAGCGCAGCTTGGTGGCGTCGAGCCGAAATGCCTTGAGCAGGTCCTGCGCGTGCTGGGGCGACATGTTGCGCTCGGCAAGCGCGCGGCGCAGCGTTGCCGCTTCCGGATTGTCGTCGCCGGCGCCGAGAAGATCGGCCTCCATGCGATCGAGCATTGCGACTTTCTGCTGCGCCGTCAGCGAGGCGTGGTCGGCGATGTCGTCCGCGCTGCGCACGAATTCATAGAAGGCGAGAATCAGCGCGCGGTGGCGCGGCCGGATAAGCCACGAGGCCACCGGAAAATTTTCGTCGCGGTGGGTCTTGCCCGACCGGAATTCATTGGCACCCGTCATCGCACGCCGTTCACGTTCGACTGGACGCGGCCTTTCCAAAGGCCGCCGCGCTTGCGGGCGTATTGATAGGCGGAGTCGAGGGTAAAGGCCATGTAGGCCAGCGCAATCGCCGGCAGGAAGGGCCCCCACAGGGGAGATAGCCGATAGAACCGCAGTATCGGCTGGAATGCGATTGCCATGACCGCCCATGCGACCAGGCCGAGCCCCTGCGCAAGGCCGTGCCCGCACAAAGCCAAAAGTACGGGAGCGAGATAGACCAATGCCAGGCCGGCGACGGTTGCCGCGAGCAGCAGCGGTGAATAGCCAAGCTGCGCATAGGCCGAACGCGCCACCATGCGGCGGATGTCCTGCGCCGTCGCATAGCCGCGGATGCTGCGGACGCCGCCGGTTAAGCTCAGCCGGATCGGCCCCTGCGGCTTGAGGCTGCACGCCAGCGCGCAATCGTCGATCAAGGCGCCGCGGATGGCCTCGATGCCGCCGGCCGCGTCAAGCGCATCGCGCCGCACCAGCATGCAGCCGCCGGCCGCCGCCGCCATGCCGCGGTCGTAGCGGTTCACCCAGGCGAAGGGATAAAGCATCTGGAAAAAGAAGATGAAGGCCGGAACGAAGGCGCGCTCGGCGAAGCTTTCGCAACGCAGCTTAGCCATCCGCGAATTGAGCACGAGCCCTTTCGCCTGCGCCTCGCAAACGAGGCGCGCGAGCGCGTCGAAGTCGTAGACAATGTCGGCGTCGGTGAACAGCAGGTAGACGGGCTCGCCGGGGAGCGCGCGCGCGACGCCTTGCGTCATCGCCCACAGTTTGCCGGTCCAGCCCGCCGGCAGCGCGGCGCCGGGTACGACGATCAGCCGGTCTGCGGCGGCGCTTGCGGCACGCCGCGCCACGTCCGCCGTGCCGTCGGTGCTTTGATCGTCGACAAGAATGACGGAGAACGCGCCGGGATAATCCTGCTTCAGCAGCGAGGCGATCGTGTCGCCGACGCCTTCGGCCTCGTCGCGGGCAGGGATGACGGCAGTGACGGCCGGCCATGCGGTCGGCGCCGGGCCGCCGTTATCGCGTTCGGATGCGAGCCAGAAGCCGCCGCGCCCGACAATCAGATACAGCCATATCGCAAGCGCGGCTGCGGCTACGAAGTTCAACACCATGGGGCCAAAATTTTCCTCGGCATTAGCAATGCGCGCCGCAAATTATTATAATGGCTAGTCCGATCGCATATTCCAAGGCGCTGCGATCGGCGCTTAGCGGCCCTGATAGGCCGGGGTACGCACGATCAGGCCGTCGAGCGCTTCCGTCACATTGATCTGGCACGACAGCCGCGAGGTCGGCTTTACCTCGAAGGCGGTGTCGAGCATCTCTTCCTCTTCCGCCGAAGGCGGACCGACTACCGCAAACCACGTCTCGTCGACATGCACCAGGCAGGTCGCGCAGGTGCACGAACCGCCGCATTCGGCGACGATGCTGGCGACGTCGTTGCGCAAGGCCGTCTCCATCACGGTCGAGCCGAGTTCGGCTTCGACTGTGTGCACGGCGCCGTCATGTTCGATGTAGGTGATTTTCGGCATCGATGGCTACGCCACGCCGAGCTTTTTCTGCAGGCTGGTGGAGGAGGTGGTGTACTGGAACACCAGGCGCTTGTCGGGATGCACGTAATGATGCGCCTTTTGCGCCATCAGCGCTGCCTCGTGGAACCCGGACAGAATGAGCTTGAGCTTGCCCGGATAGGTGTTGATGTCGCCGATGGCGAAGAGGCCGACTTTGTTGGTTTCAAAGGTGCCGGTGTCGACCTTGATCAATTCGTCGTTCATCTCCAGCCCCCAATCCGCGACCGGACCGAGCTTCATCGTGAGGCCGAAGAACGGCAACATGGCGTCGCACGCGACCTGTTCGACGGCGTCCTTGCCCTTGATCGCGGCGGCGGTCAGCACGCCGTCGGCGCCCTCCAGCCCCGACACCTGGCCGATCTTCAAGTCCATGGCGCCGGCCGCGACCAGCGCGCGCATCTTGTTGACGCTGTCGGGAGCGCCGCGGAAATCATCGCGCCTATGCACCAGCGTGAGCCGCTTGGCGATCGGCTGCAGGTTGAGGGTCCAGTCCAGCGCGCTGTCGCCGCCGCCGACCACCAGCAATCTCTTGCCGCGGAAGTTTTCCATCTTACGTACGGCGTAGAAAACCGACTTTTCTTCATAGGGCTCGATGCCGGGGATCGGCGGGCGCTTCGGCTGGAACGAGCCGCCGCCGGCGGCGATCACCACCGCCTTGCATTCGAAGGTCTTGCCGGCGTCGGTGGTAACGCGAAACAGGGGGTCGCCGATATTCTCGATGGCCGTCACCATCTCGCCGAGATGAAAGGTGGGCCCGAACGGCTTGATCTGCTGCATCAAAGCTTCGGTCAGCCCATGGCCGGTGATCAATGGAATGCCGGGAATGTCGTAGATCGGCTTTTCCGGATAAAGCTCGGCGCATTGCCCGCCGACCTTGTCGAGGATGTCGACCAGGTGGGTCTTGATGTCGAGCAGGCCTAGCTCGAATACCGCGAACAGGCCGACCGGGCCGGCACCGATAATCAGAACGTCGGTTTCGATCGTATCGCTCATTCTCTTCGTCCCGGCGTCGGCCGGCTCCTTACTTCGATTTTACGGTGGTCACGCCGACTTGCGCGCGACACGAGTTGTGGGAACTGCGATGACGCGCAACAGTTCCGCCAGGTTCTGCTCCGGCGTCTTGCCGGTGGTGGCGAGCACGGCTTCCGCCTTGGCGTAAAGCGGCTCGCGGCTTTTCAGAATCGATACCAGATCCTCCATCGCGCGGGCGTTGTTGGCCATCGGCCGCATGTCGCCTTGCGCCATTACCCGCTTCATATGCTCTTCCGGCTCGGCGCGTACCCAGACCGTGAAGCACGAGGCCAACAGCAATTCAAGCGTGCCCGGTTCTGTGACGATGCTGCCGCTGGTGGCGATCACGAAATGTGGATGCCGGCGCAGCACCTCGTCGAGCGCCTCGCGCTCGGCGCGGCGGAAGGTTTCCTGGCCGAACATGTCGAAGATTTCGCTCAAGGTGGCGCCGCTGCGCCGCTCGATCTCGCGGTCGAGCTCGATGAACGGCACGTCGAGACGCTCGGCCAGCAGGCGGCCGAGGGTGGACTTGCCGCCGCCGCGCAGGCCGATGAGCGCGACGCGGCGGCGATCCTCGGTGGCCGAGGAGAAATGGTCAGTCACGAGCTTGCGGGCTTCTACGAGCATGTCCGGCGGCAGGCGCTCGAGGAATTGCGACAGCAGCACCAGATCTAGTGGCGGCTCGGCGCCTTCCTGCACAAGCTGGGTGACCGGCAAACCGATGGCCCGCGCGATCCGCCGCAGCAGCATGATCGAGCAATTGCCCAGCCCCGCCTCCAGTTGCGCCAGATATCTTTCGGAGATTTTTGCATGTTGCGCCAAAACCTTGCGGGTGATGCCGCGCTGATGGCGCAGGGTGCGCACGCGCTCGCCGAGCCGGTGCAGATAGGCATCGGGGCTGCGGCCTCGGGCGGGCCTGGCGCGGGCTTCTGTCATGGTCTATCGGCTAACATGCATTATAATGCGAGGCAATAGGCCAGAATCCAAAAGGATTTATGGGCTCTGTTGTATTGGCTCCGTAGGAATGCTAATAATTGGAAAAATAATGCATACAGGGAGAAGGCTGCCGGACGGTTTCAAGCCGGCGCCGATTGGAGCATGCACACAATCGACTTTCAGACCGAGCCGTCGCGCTACCGCCACTGGCGGATCGAGCCCGAAGGCGACGTTGCCTACCTGATCATGGACGTCGATCAGGCCGGCGGATTATTCGACGGCTATGAGCTCAAGCTCAACTCCTATGACCTCGGGGTCGATATCGAGCTCAACGACGCGGTGCAGCGGCTGCGCTTCGAGCATCCGGAGGTGCGGGCGGTCGTCATCAAGTCAGGCAAAGACAATGTGTTTTGCGCGGGCGCCAATATCCGCATGCTCGGCAAGTCGACGCATGCCGAGAAGGTGAATTTCTGCAAGTTCACCAATGAGACGCGGTTCGCCATCGAGGACGCCTCGGAAAACTCCAAGCAGACTTATCTGTGCGCCATCAACGGCAACGCCGCCGGCGGCGGCTATGAACTCGCGCTTGCCGCCGACCACATCATGCTGGTGGACGATCGCCGTTCGGCGGTTGCGCTGCCGGAAACGCCGCTGCTCGCCGTGCTGCCCGGCACCGGCGGGCTCACCCGTGTCACCGACAAGCGCAAAGTGCGGCGCGACCGCGCCGACGTGTTCTGCTCGATCGAGGAGGGCATCCGCGGCACCAAGGCGGTCGAATGGCGGCTGGTGGACGAGGTAGTGCCCAATTCGAAGTGGAAAGATACGGTCGCCGCGCGTGCGCACGAAATCGCCGCGCGCTCGGACCGGCCTAAAAACGCTATCGGCATCGCGCTCACCCCGCTCGACCGCAAGATCGAAGGCGACCGCATCGCTTATTCGCACGTGGACGTGGAGATCGACCGGGCGCGCGGGCTGGCGTCCGTCACCGTGCGCGGGCCCTCGCAACCGGCGCCGGCGTCCATCGAAGCCGCGCACGCGCTTGGCGCCAAGTTCTGGCCACTTACCGTGGCGCGCGAGTTGGAAGACGCCATCTTGCATCTGCGCGCCAACGAACAATCCATCGGTGTCCTGCTGCTGCGCACCGAAGGCGATACGAAAGGCGTGCTCGACCACGACGATTTCCTTGCCAAGACGAACGGCGACTGGCTGATCCGCGAGATCCGCCATTACCTCAAGCGCGTGCTCAAGCGCGTGGACGTGACGCCGCGCAGCATCATCGCGTTGATCGAGCCGGGCTCCTGCTTTGCCGGCACGCTGGCGGAACTGGCCTTTGCCGCCGACCGTTCGCTGATGCTGGTCGGCACCCGCGCCGGCGACAACCGGCCGCCAGCAACGATCACGCTCGGCCAAGCCAATTTCGGCTGGTATCCGATGGGCAATGGGCTCACGCGTTTGCAGTCCCGCTTCCTCGGCGAACCGGAGCAGGTCGGGCGCGTTAAAGAGAAATCGGGGCAAGCCATCGAAGGCGAAGCCGCCGCGGCACTTGGCCTGGTCACGCTGGCTTACGAGGATTTCGATTGGAACGACGAATTGCGCGTCATGCTGGAGGAGCGCGCGAGCTTCTCGCCCGACGCCATGACCGGCATGGAAGCGAACTTGCGCTTCGCTGGCCCAGAAACCATGGAAACCAAGATCTTCGGACGGCTGACGGCGTGGCAGAACTGGATTTTCCAGCGGCCGAACGCGATCGGCGAACAGGGCGCGCTGAAACTCTACGGCAGCGGCGTGTCGCCGACCTTCAATAAGGAAAGGGTATGATCATGAACATCGTTCAGGTCGACTACGACGGCTTGATCCCGAACAATGTCGGGCTCGGGGAAGATGTCCGCGTCAAGCACGCGCTGGAGAAGTGGCACCCTGGCTACATCAACTGGTGGAACGACATGGGGCCGGAAGGTTTTCAGGAATCGCTCGTATATCTGCGCACCGCGATCAGCGTCGATCCCAAGGGCTGGGCCAAGTTCGATTACGTGCGCATGCCGGAATACCGCTGGGGCGTGCTGCTGGCGCCGCAGCATGAGGGCCGCAAGATTCCGTTTGGCGTGCACAAGGGCGAGGCTGCCTGGCAGGAAGTGCCGGGCGAATACCGCGCCATGCTGCGCCGCCTGGTAGTGATCCAGGGCGACACCGAGCCGGCCTCGGTCGAGCAACAGCGCTATCTCGGCAAGACCGCACCCTCGCTCTACGACATGCGCAACCTGTTCCAGGTCAATGTGGAGGAGGGGCGCCACCTTTGGGCGATGGTCTATCTACTGCAGAAATATTTTGGCGCCGATGGCCGCGAGGAGGCCGAAGCCCTGCTGCAGCGGCGCTCCGGCGATCCCGACACGCCGCGCATGCTGGGCGCCTTCAACGAGAAGACGCCGGACTGGCTGTCGTTTTTCATGTTCACCTATTTCACCGACCGCGACGGCAAGATGCAGCTCGAGGCCCTGGCGCAGTCCGGGTTCGATCCGCTGTCGCGCACCTGCCGTTTCATGTTGACCGAGGAAGCGCACCACATGTTCGTCGGCGAGACCGGCGTTACCCGCATCATCCAACGCACCTGCGAGGCCATGAAGGCGGCCGGCATTAGCGATCCGAATGAAATCGATAAGGTGCGCAAGCTCGGCACGATCGACCTGCCGACCATCCAGAAAAAAGCCAACATGCATTTCTCGTTGACGCTCGATCTGTTCGGCAACGAAATCTCGACCAATGCCGCCAATGCCTTTCACTCCGGCCTCAAGGGCCGTTTCCGCGAAGATCGGCTTAAGGACGACCACCAGCTCGAGGGCGTCACCTACCCGGTGCTGCGCTTAATCGACGGCAAAATCCAGAACGAGGATTCGCCGGCGCTTTCGGCGCTCAACATGCGGCTGCGCGACGACTATGTGGTCGATTGCAATGTCGGGGTCGGCCGCTGGAACAAGGTGATCGCCGAGCACGGCATTCCGTTCGAGATCAAGCTGCCGCACGTCGCCTTCCACCGCCATATCGGCGAGTTCACCAATATCAAGGCCGACGTGAGCGGCAATGTGCTCAGTGACGCTGAATGGTCAAAGCGGCGCGGCGAATTCCTGCCCTCCGACAGCGACAAGGATTTCATCGAAAGCCTGATGCAGCCGCAAATGGAGCCGGGCAAGTTCGCCAGCTGGATCGCGCCGCCGCGGGTCGGCATCGACAACAAGCCGGGCGATTTCGAGTATGTGAAGATCGCCGATGCTTAATCGGCGCGTTGAGCCGGCAAATCTTCGTCGCGCAACTTGAAACGCTGGATCTTGCCGGTGGCGGTGTGCGGCAAGTCGGTACGCACGTCGATCCAGCGCGGATATTTCCAGGGACCTGCGTGCTGCTTGACGTGGGCTTTCAGCCTTTCGAGCAAGCCGTCGTCGGCGACATAGCCGTTCTTGAGCACAATGAAGGCTTTCGGCTTGACCAGCCCGTCGGCATCCTGCTTGCCGATGACCGCGGCTTCCAGTACCGCCTCGTGCGAAGTGAGCGCCGCCTCGACGTCGAATGGCGACACCCACATGCCGGAAACTTTGAACATGTCGTCGGTGCGTCCGCAGTAGTAATAGTAGCCGTCGGCGTCGCGACGGAATTTGTCGCCGGTATGGGTCCAGTCGCCGACAAAAGTGCACTGGCTCTTGGTACGCTGGTTCCAATAGCCTTCGGCGGCCGACGGCCCACGCACGATCAACTCACCGATCTCGTCCGCTCCGAGCGCGCGGCCTGTCTCGTCGACGATGCGCGCTTCGTAGCCCGGCACCGGCTTGCCGGTCGAACCGTAACGAATCTCGCCGGGCCGGTTGCTCAGGAAGGTTTGCAACAACTCGGTCGAACCGATGCCGTCGAGGATGTCGACGCCGACGACTTTGCGCCAGCGCTCGCCGATATGGGCGGGCAACGCCTCGCCCGCTGACACGCATAGACGCAGCCGATCGGAGCCGGCGCCTTTGCCAATGTTGGGATGCGACAGCAGGGCGGTGTAGAGCGACGGCACGCCGTAGAAGATCGTAGGGCGATGCTTGCGCATCATTTCGAACACCGATTCCGGCGATGGCCGCTCGGGCCATAACGCGGTGGTGGCGCCGACCGACAACGGAAAGGTCATGGCGTTGCCGAGGCCGTAGGCAAAGAATAATTTCGCCGCCGAGTGGATGACGTCATTCTCGGTGATGCCAAGAACGCCCTGTCCGAACAGTTTCGCGGTCGCGGCAAGGCTGGAATGAACGTGCCTGACGCCCTTGGGATCGCCGGTCGAGCCCGAGGTGTAGAGCCAGAACGCTACTTCGTCCGACACCGTGTCGGCGGTGACTGGCGTTGCGTCGGCGGCGGCAAGGATGTCCTCGAATAGACGCACCTCGCGGCCGCGAAAAGCAGGCAAATCGCCGGCCGTGGCGCCGACCAGGATCACCGTGCGTAAATGCGGCAGGCGGTCGAGCAGCGGCCAGACCGCCTGCGCCAGCGGTGCGGCGGCGACCAGCGCGGTGGCGCGGCAATCGCCAAGGATATAGGCGTATTGCGGAACCGCGAGGTAGGTGTTGAGCGGGATCGCGATACGGCCGGCGCGCACGGTGCCCCAGAACGCCACTGGATAATCGACCGTGTCGTTCAGCAGCAGCGCGACGCGTTCCTCCTGCCGGATGCCGAGCGCGCGCAATGCGTTGGCGAAGCGGACCGAGCGCGCCTGCAAATCGCCGTAGCTGAGTTTGCGATCGGAATCGATGAAGGCGATCTTCTTGGCAAGACCGCGCGCCACATTGGCGTCCACGAAATCGGTGACGGCATTGTAGGGTCGGCGCGCGGTTAAATTGTCGGACAAGCGCACTCCCTTCGCCCGTCAGGTTTCGAACAATCGCGTCAGCAATCGCCGCGCCAGCACGCCGGCCACGCGCCGGCGGTAATGGCCGGGCGTGAACGTGGTCTTCATCGGCATAATCTGGTCGCGCACCAGGGCATCGAGCCGCTTGAAGACGCGCTCGCTGAATTTCTCCCCGCACAATTCGGCGGCGCCCTCGAGCAGAACCGGGCGCGGATTGGTGCCGGTGAACGCCACCCGCAGATCGGCGAGCGTATCGCCGGCGCGCCGCAGCGCCACCGCCACGCCGGCCACCGGATATTCGATCGACTTGCGAATGCGGATCTTGTCGTAGGCCGAGCGCAGGCCGGGGCTATTCCTGACGCGCACCGCGATGACGATTTCGCCCGGGCGCAGCGAGAGAAAATATTTTCCGTCGCCCTGGGTTTCGGTGACCGGCACATCCTGGCGAGCGAAGCCGATATAGAGGCTTGCGAGCGGGATCGTACGCTTGCCGGCCGGGCCGGCGATGTCCACTTCGGCGCCGAGCACGAGCAGTGCCGGCGCCAAATCGCCGGAAAAAGTTGCGAAGCAGACGCCGCGGCTTTTCGGCGCCACGTGGCAGACCGTGCCGATGGTCTTCAGACAGTGACTGTTGGCGTCGCGCCACCATTCGCTCTGATTGTAGAAAATGCAGCGGGTGTCGAGGCAGAGATTGCCGCCGACCGTGGCCATGTTGCGCTGGGTGGGGCCGGCGACGCGGGAGGCCGCCTGCGCCAGCACCGGATAATGCTGCACGATCGCCGGATGTTCCGCGAGCGCCGCCAGTTTGACCGAGGCGCCGATCTTTAAGGAACTGGCGTCGGCCTTGATGACGGACAGCTCCGCCACGTGGTTCATGTCGATAAGCACTGGCGGCGCCACGATGCCGCGGCGGATATTGACGACGAGATCGGTACCGCCGCCGAGCGCCATGCTCCCCGGATGGGCGGCGCGCGCGGCCAGTGCCTCGTCGAGCGTCGCTGGATTGAGCACGCGGAAGTCGGGCAGGGCGTCCATCAGGCGCCCCCCTTCTTTTCGAGCGCGCGCTTGCGCTTCTCGATTGCTTCGAACACGCGGTCGGGCGTCACCGGGAGATCGTTGAAGCGGATGCCGATGGCGTCGGCGATGGCGTTGGTCAGCGCCGGCAGGAACGCCGCGAGCGAGCCTTCGCCCGCTTCCTTGGCGCCGAACGGCCCGTGCGGATCGTTGCTTTCGACAATGCCAACCTCGATCGGCGGCGAATCCTGGATGGTCGGCACGCGGTAATCGAGCATATTGGCGGTGAGCATCAGGCCGTCGTGATAGCCGGCTTCCTCGCTCATGGCTTGGCCCATGCCCATCCAGACCGAGCCTTGCACCTGGCCTTCGACGGTCAGCCGGTTGAGCGCCTTGCCGCAATCGTGCGCGACCCAGACCTTGTCGACGGTGACGACGCCGGTCTCGTCATCGACGCTGACTTCCACCACTTGCGCCGAGTAGGAATAGCCCATGGTGCCGCCAATGGCCGCGCCGCGATATTTCTTGCCGCCGTGCGATTCCGGAATGGTCGAGTAGTTGCCGGTGACGGTGATGGTGCCGGAGTTCTTCAAGGCCTCGGTTACCACCTCGTCGAAGGTTGCGCCCTTGTCCTGCGCGCCGGCGCGATAGACCTCGCCGAGGCATTCGATGTCTACCGGCCGCGCTTCCAGCTTGCGCGCGGCGGCATTGACCAGCGCGCTCTTCAAGTTGCGCGCGGCATCGAGCGCCGCGTTGCCGACCATGAAAGTGACGCGCGAGGAATAGGAGCCGTTGTCCTTCGGCACTACCTCGCTGTCGCCAGTGACCACGCGCACGCGCGCGAGATCGAGGCCGAGTACCTCGGCGACGGTTTGCGCCAGAATGGTGGTGGAGCCTTGCCCGATATCGGCGGCGCCCGACAGCACCACGATCGAGCCGTCAAAGTCGAGCTTGATTTTGACGGTGGCATGCGGCTCGCCGGTCCAGTTCACCGGCTTGGAGGCGCCGGAGATGTAATGCGAGCAGGCCATTCCGAGGCCTTTGCTGATGCCGTGGCCCTTGGGCATCTTGCCCTTGCGCCGGGCCCAGCTGCTTTCCTTCTCGACCCAGTCCATGCATTCCGGTAGCCCGTAGGAATTCACCATCATGTCGTTGTCGGTGAAGGTCGGCGCCTGCAGTAGATTGCCGCGCCGCACCGCGAACGGGTCGATCCCCAATTCGCCCGCCATCTCGTCGACCAGGCTTTCGAAGGCGAAGCGGATGTCAACGGTGCCGTGGCCGCGAAAGGCCCCGCAAGGGGGCGTGTTGGTGAGCACGCGCCGGCCGGTATATTTGACGTTATGCAGGTCGTAGATCGCGTACAGCATCGAGCCGGCATAGAGGATGGTCACCACGCCGTAACCGGAATGCGCGCCGCCGCGTTGGTCGCATTCGCATTCGACCGCCGTGATGCGGCCGTCCTTGCGCATGCCGATCTTGAGCTTGATGTCGGTTTCCGGCCGGCCGCGGTGGGTGATGAAAGTTTCCTCGCGCGTCGTCACCAGCCGCACGGTGCCGTTGCATTTGCGCGCCAGCAGCGCCGCGATCAGTTCGATCGCCAGCGTCTCGGTGCGGCAGCCGAAGCCGCCGCCGACATGCGGCTTGATCACGCGGATGCGCGACATTTCCATGCCGAGAATTTTCGACAGCATCAGGTGCACGTAGTAGGGCACTTGCGTTGAGGCGTGTACGGTCATGCGCTCGCGCACGGCATCGTATTCGGCGACGGCCGCGTGCATCTCCATCTGATTCTGGCAGACTTCCGCGCAGTTATAGGTGCCTTCGCGCACCAGGTCGGCTTGGGCAAAGCCTTGTTCCGCGTTGCCGAGTTCGAACAGCACGTCGCGCTCGATATTGCCGGGCTTTTTGTCATGCAGTTGTACGGCGCCAGAGGCGAGCGCTGCCTTGGATGTGTAATAGGCCGGCAATTCGCGCACCGTGAGCTTGATGCGGCGGAGCGCTTCGCGTGCGCTGGCGTCGTCGACGGCAGCGACCGCGGCCACCGGCTCGCCGCGGTAACGCACGCGGTCGCGCGCCAACGGATATTCGGTGCGTGCGATTGGCAGCACGCCGAAGGCCTTGTCGCAATCGGAGCCGGTGACGATCGCGCGCACGCCGGGAACCTTGAGCGCCTCCGACACATCGACCGCGACGATCTCGCCGTGCGAATAGGGGCTGCGGTAGATGCGGCCGGCAAGCTGGCCGGCGCCAAGAATATCGGCGGTGTATTTGGCGCGGCCGGAAACTTTCTCCGGACCGTCGATCATCGGCACGTAGCCGCCGATATTGTGCGCCGGAACGATTTTGTTCATGGCGTCACGCCTTGCGCGTTGAGGGCGGCGGCGAATTTCACCGCCTCGATGATCTTCACGTAGCCGGTGCAACGGCAAATATTGCTGCCGAGCGCTTCGATAATTTCGGCCTCGCTCGGGTTGGGATTTTTCCGCAACAGTCCCGCCGAAGCCATGATGAAGCCCGGGGTGCAATAGCCGCATTGCGAGCCGAGCTTCTCGTGAAAGCCGCGCTGCACGGCGGAAAGCTGCCCGTCGGTCCCAAGCGCCTCAATGGTGTCGACACGCCGCCCTTGCACGGTGGCCGCAATCGTCAGGCAGGACAGCGCCGGCTTATCGTCGATCAGCACCGTGCAGGCGCCGCATTCGCCGCCGTCGCAGCCGGTCTTGGTGCCGGTAAGCCCGACTTTTTCGCGCAGGAAATCGAGCAGCAGGATATTGTCGGCGACCGCGTCGGTGCGGTCACGCCCATTGAGCGTGAACTCAAGAAGCCGGGCCAAAAACGTTTCTTCCCTGTACGGCGCGTTTTGAGCGATTCGCGCTTCGTCTGATTATTTCGTTACGACACACCAGCCGGCCCAGCCCCTCCAGACCAATTACCGGGAATGGCTAGGACGATTGGCCGCGGTCTTCCGGCGATTACCCAAATCGGGCAACGACATCGCTCGGAATGGCGACGCCGCCGATCTTGTCGGGATTATCCTTGTCGCGCGCCGTCCATACCCGCGTCTCGGCCCCGTCGACCCCCAATTTCCCGCCGACGGTTAGCTGGTGTTCGACGTCGAAGCTGGAGCGGCGAAACTCGGTCACCCGCGAGGCGATTTCAACCACGTCGCCGAATTTTATGGGTTTCAGAAAATTGGCGCGCGCATCCACCAGTGGAATGCCGATAATGTCGAAGCGTTCTGCCAGCTCATGCGCGGTGACGCCGAGCGCTGCTTCGAACAGCATCCAGGTGCTGACGTCGAACATCTCGAAAAAGCGGCTGTTGAATACGATGCCGGCCGGATCGCACTGACCCCATTCGACGGTCAACTGCCTGCGGAATGTAAAAGACGCCACGCGATTTGCCTCCGGCCTTTGGGCTGCAGATTATAGCATCACTTCGTGAGCTTGACCCGGCGCTCGGGCGGCACCGGCCATTCCGTGACATCCTGCGATTTCAGTTCGACCCGGGTGGTGCGCCGGCGCCGCCGCAAGGCGTCCTTTGGCGCAAGCGGTTGATGCGGCGAATCATCGAGTGCCACCATCAGCCAATCGAGATCGTCGGGTGCGATAAACCACCGCGCAGGCGCATAGCGGGCGAGCGAGAACGGCTTTGAATAAGCCAGCATCGATTTCTTGCCGCCATCCAGATTATATTCGTGGGCGTAGGTCATCATCAGCTCGCGCGGGCTGCGGTAGATCGGATCGCGCCAGCGTAGGACGGCATGGTTGGTCTTGCTGATCGCGCCCCACAAGCCGCGCTCCCGGAACAGCGTGACGATGTGGTCGTGGTCGCTGGGCAGCGACTGGATATCCACGAGCCACGCCGGCTTGCCGTGATAGACAAAGGCGGCGACGGCGAGAACCGCCGCTTCCGCGCAATGCGCGGTGCGCGTCTCGAGCACGCGGCGCGGCGACATGCAGGTGTCGCCCTTGAGCTCGAAATTGGGCGGCAGCTTTTCGATGTAGGTCTGAATTTTTTGCGGCGTGTCGAGGCGGGCCAGCACCCGGTGTTCGGCGGGCGTCAGCAGCGCGCGGAGGCGTTTTCGGTAGGCGGCGGCGGTCATGAAGGCGGCAACTCTATCCGGGCGCTGCCGGCGGCGGGGATGCCAGCGCCAATGGCTCCACAGTTAAGTTTTTTCGCCGTCCGCCCACGAAAATTGGCAGCACCGGCGTTCTCCCGAAGCCAGCCGTGAAAGGAAATTGTTACGCCATCGGCGCCTGGAATCAGGAAATATCTTCTTATTTTCCAGGGGTTATTGCGATTGCAGAGAATAAGCTTCTATTTGCGGGCTTCTGTCGACCCTGCGGGAGCCTAAAAGCGGTGAGCGATTTTCCCCAAGAACAGCGGCGCCTTCTGGCGGACATCTCGCCAGACGATTGGGTCGTGGCGATCGCGACCGCCCTGCTGGCATTTGTTCTTCTCGGCATTCTGCCGCGCATGTTCTGGTAAGGCGCCAAGCCCATGTCATCCAGTTTCGCCACCATCCCGAAAACCGCGCCATTCGCCGAGGAGGAGATCGACCTGCTCAACCGTGTGGTCGGGCCGGCCAATGCACTGCAGCGCGCCTGGCTGGCGGGCTTCCTCGCCGGCGTCGAATCCGTCACCGGGCACGCGCAGCCGGCCGCGGCCGCGCGTCCGGCCGAGCCGCTTACGATTGTCTACGCCAGCGAGTCCGGCAATTGCGAGAAGCTCGCCAACGATCTCGCCAAGGCCGCGCGCAAAAACGGCCTGAAGCCGACCCTTATCGACATGGCCGATCTCGAATTGGCCGATCTTACGAAGGCCAAGCGTCTGGTGTTCGTCGCCGCCACCTGGGGCGAGGGCGAGCCGCCGGCGCGCGCGGTGCGGGCCTATGGCGAATTGATGGGCGAGGGCGCGCCGCGCCTCGACGGCGTCGAATTCGGCGTGCTGGCGCTCGGCGACACGGCCTACGCGGAATTCTGCGCCATCGGCAAAAAGATCGATGACCGCCTCGCCGCGCTGGGGGCAAAGCGCGTGGTCGAGCGCGTCGATTGCGATCTCGATTTCGCCGCGCCGGCGTCGCGCTGGATCGGCGACGCGCTGAAAGTCCTCACGCCGCCCAACGCCGACCGTGGGCGGGTGATCGAGGTCGATTTCGGCAAACACCAGGCCGTGCCAAACACCGACATTGTCGAGGCCGAGGTCAGCGAGCACATAAACTTGAATTCCTCGCGCTCGAACAAGGAAACCATCCATCTCGCGCTCACCTTCGACGGCGCCATGCCGGCCTATGAGCCGGGCGACTCGCTCGATCTTTATGCCGAGAACGACCCGGAATATGTCGATGAACTGCTCAAGCTCGCCGGACTCTCCGGCGACGACACGCTGCGGGTCGAACTCATCGCGTCGCGCGACGTGACCACGCTGTCGCTCAAGACCGTTGACACCTACGCCGAAAAGACCGGCCACCAATACGTCAAGGCGCTGATCGCTGACGGGCAGGCCAAGGAATGGATCGCCGGCCGCCAGCTTATCGACCTGATCGCGGCATTTCCGGTCGCGCTCACCGCCGACAACTTGCGCGCGGTGACGCGGCCGCTGGCGCCGCGCGCCTATTCGATTGCGTCGTCGCGCCGCGAAGTGGGCGACGAAGCGCATCTGCTGATTTCGGCCGTGCGCTATGACAGCCACGGCCGCGCGCGCAAAGGCGTGGCTTCGAATTATGTCGCCGGGCGGCTCAAGCGTGGCGCCCGCGTGCGGGTGAAGCTTAAGCCCAACAAGCATTTCGGGCTTCCCGCGCCGGACAAAGATATCATCATGGTCGGCCCCGGCACCGGGGTCGCGCCGTTCCGCGCCTTCGTGCAGGAACGCCGCGCCACGGCGGCCAAAGGCCGCAGTTGGCTGTTCTTCGGCGACCGCCAGTTCACCCACGATTTCCTCTACCAGCTCGACTGGCAGGAGGCACTCAAGGACGGCGCGCTCACCCGCTTGGACGTTGCCTTCTCGCGCGACACGCCCGGCAAGGTCTATGTCCAGCACAAGCTCTGGGACCGACGCCACGATCTGATCGAATGGCTCGACGGCGGCGCCAGTTTCTACGTCTGCGGCGATGCCAAGAACATGGCGAAAGACGTGCGCGCCACTTTGGTGCGCGCTTACGCCGAGATGAAGGCGCTGTCGCTGGAAGCAGCCGAAGCCGCGGTGGCGGGCCTGGAGCGCGACAAGCGCTACTTGCAGGACACGTACTGATCCTGCCTTTAGTTGGAAAGCCGATGACCGACGACGTTTCGCGCAACGAGCGCATCAAGGAAGCGAGCGATTACCTGCGCGGTACGCTCGCTGAAGGCTTAGCCGAGGAAATCACCGGCGCCATCGTCGAGGACGACCAGCAGCTGGTCAAGTTCCACGGCATGTATCTGCAGGACGACCGCGACCTGCGGCCCGAGCGCACCCGCAAGAAGATGGAGAAGGCCTTCGCCTTCATGATCCGCGTGCGCGTTCCCGGCGGCGTGCTGTCGCCGGCGCAATGGCTCGCGCTCGATCAGGTGGCGCGCGATTACGGCAACCACACCATGCGGCTGACCACGCGGCAGACGGTACAGCTGCACGGCATCATCAAATCGAACCTGAAGGTGACGCTGAAGGAAATCGATGCGGCGCTGCTCAATTCGATCGCAGCCTGCGGCGACGTCAACCGCAACGTGATGTGCGGCGCCAACCCGGAGCAGGGCCCGGCCCATGAAGCCGCGCTGGAACTGGCGCGCAGGGTTTCGGATCACCTGACGCCGCAGACATCGGCCTACCGCGAAATCTGGCTCGACGGCGAAAAGATCGTCGGCGGCGAGGGCGTCGTCGTCGAGCCGATCTACGGCAAGACCTACCTGCCGCGCAAATTCAAGGTCGTCGTGGCGGTGCCGCCGTCGAACGACGTCGACATCTTCGCGCACGATCTCGGCTACATCGCCATCCTCGACGGCAAAGGCGACATCGCCGGCTGGAACGTGACGGTCGGCGGCGGCATGGGCATGACGCATGGCGAGGAAGACACCTATCCGCGCACCGCGGACGTGTTGGGCTTCTGCGCCACCGAAGATGCGGTGAAGATCGCGGAAGCAGTGGTCACCGTGCAGCGCGACTGGGGCGACCGCTTAAACCGCAAGCACGCGCGGCTGAAATATACCATCGAGGACCGCGGGCTCGATTTTTTCCGCGCCGAAGTCGTGCGCCGCGCGAAGGTTGTCCTTGAACCGGCAAGGCCGTTCAAGTTCACCTCGATCGGCGACCGCTACGGCTGGAGCAACGGTGGCGACGGCCGCAGTCATCTGACGCTGTTTGTGCAGAATGGCCGGCTGCTCGATCAAGCCGGTGCGAAGCAATTATCGGCGCTGCGGCAGATCGCACAAAGCCACGATAGAAATTTCCGCATCACGCCCAATCAGAACCTGATCGTCGCCAATATTCCGATCGAGCGGCAGACCGAGATCCACTGGATCGCCAAAGCGGCGGGGCTGCTGGCGCCCTGGTCCGGCCTGCGGCGCAATTCCATGGCCTGCGTCGCGTTGCCGACTTGCGGATTGGCGCTGGCCGAAAGCGAACGCTATCTGCCCGACCTGATGACGGCGCTCGATGAGAGACTCGCGGCGCACGGGCTTTCTTCCGACGATATCGTCATCCGCATGACCGGCTGCCCGAACGGCTGTGCGCGGCCTTATCTGGCGGAGATCGGTTTGGTCGGCAAAGGGCCGGGCCGCTACAATCTTTATCTCGGCGCCGCTTTCGACGGCTCGCGGCTGTCGAAGCTCTATGCCGAGGATCTCGATCACGGCGCGATCGTCGCGGCGCTCGAGCCTGTGTTCGCGGCTTACGCCGGCGACCGGCAGAAGGGCGAACGCTTCGGCGATTTCACCATCCGCGCTGGATTTGTCGCCGCCACCGGCAACGGCCGCGACTTCCACGCCAATGTGGCTAAGCAAGCCGGACGCGTGGCGCGGTGAGGCCGGTGCGGAGGCACGGCGCAGCTTTGCTTAAGTTTTCGACCGGGGTTGCTGCTTTGCAAGGCAAGCGCCCAAATGAAGTTCCGTCGCGTAAAAATACCATAAATATATCAGCACCTTCCGGGCTGGCACGCTCCTTGCTGCCATGCAGCATAAATTTAACGGCGGCCGGCCGGACTTTCACATGCGATCTCGGCGACCGCCATAACAGGGAGTTGAGATATGGATTATGTGAAGCCCGTCGACGTCGCCAGCGCCATGATCGAAACCGGCCGCAACAAACTCAAGCTGTCGCCGGTCGACCTCGTAATTCGTGGTGCACTCGCCGGCTCGATACTGGCGGCGGCAACCAGTCTCGCCATCACCGGCGCGGTACAGACCAACCAACTGTTGGTTGGCGCGCTGATCTTTCCCGTCGGCTTGATTCTGGTCGTGTTGCTCGGTCTCGATTTGGTCACTGGGGCATTCGGCCTGGTGCCGCTGCCATGGATGGAACGCGACGTCACCGCGCCGAGCATGCTCGCGAATTTCGGCTGGATATTCCTCGGCAATCTTATCGGCAGCGTTGCCTATGGTGGCCTGCTGGCGATCGCGCTGACCAATTTCGGCACATTGGCGCCGGCCGGCGTTGCCGCCAGGATCATCGCCATCGCGCAGGCCAAGACCACCGGCTACGAAGCGATCGGCTTTGCCGGCATGGTCACGGTCTTCGTCAAGGCGATCCTGTGCAACTGGATGGTCTGCCTCGCCATCGTCGCGGCCATGACCACCAATTCGACCATCGGCAAGATCGCCTGCGCCTATATGCCAGTATTCATCTTCTTCGCGCAGGGCTTCGAGCACACGGTGGTGAACATGTTCATTATCCCGACCGGCATGATGATGGGCGCCAAGATCACGGTCGCGCAGTGGTGGCTGTGGAACCAGATTCCGGTCACGCTCGGCAATCTGGTTGGCGGTTTCATTTTCACCGGCTTGGCGATTTACATCACGCACAAGCCGGGCAAATCCGCCCCCGCGCCGCTGACCATGCCGACGCAGGTGCCGGCGGAATGACGATGGAAGCCGGCAGCGATCTCAAGCTGGCGGGCGCAACAGCAACCGGCGACTTCGAGCCCGAACAGAAGCGCTATCTGGAGGGCTTTGCCGCCGGTTTGCAGATCGCCAAGACGGCAAAGGGGCTCGCCGGCAGCGCCGGCGCGCTGGCGGGGGCGGGGGCGGTTGCCGCCCCCGCGCCGGAGCCTATCGGCCCCGACGCCGCTGCGTTCAAGGCGCAGGACCGCGTGCTTAAGGCCGGTGGCAAGCTGTCGGACCCGGAGAAGTTCAAGCGCGAGCAGCATCCGTTCGATAGCTACGAGCGGCTGAAGGATCTCGCTGGCAAAAACGAATATCCCAAGCCGCCGGACAATTTCCGCTGGCGGTTTTTCGGGTTGTTCTACGTGGCGCCGAATCAGAACTCCTACATGTGCCGGCTGCGCATGCCGAACGGCATTCTCAAAGCCGCGCAGTTCGGCGGCGTCGCCGATCTGGCCGAACGCTACGGCGGCGGCTACGCCCACGTCACCACCCGCGCTAATCTGCAGATCCGTGAGATCGAGGCCAAGAACGCGGTCGCCATGATCGAGGGAGTGCAGGACCTCGGCCTGTGCTCGCGCGGCTCCGGCGCCGACAATATCCGCAACGTCACCGGCGGGCCTACCGCCGGCATAGACCGGCAGGAACTGATCGACACGCGTCGCTATACGCGTGAATGGCACTTCCACATTCTCAACGACCGCTCGCTCTACGGCCTGCCGCGCAAATTCAACGTCGGCTTCGACGGCGCCGGCATAATTCCGGTGCTGGAGGACACCAACGACATCGGCTTCCAAGCCGTACAGGTGAACGACGGCTTCGGGCCCGAGCCCGGCGTCTGGTTCCGCCTGTGCCTGGGCGGGGTCACCGGGCATCACAGCTTTGCCGGCGACACCGGCGTCCTGGTCAAGCCGGCCGACGCCACCAAGGTCGCCGACGCCGTGGTGCGCGTGTTTATCGATACCGGCGACCGCACCGACCGCACCAAGGCGCGGCTCAAATATGTGCTCGACAAGATGGGCGTCGAGAAATTCCTCGGCCTTATGGAGGAAAAACTCGGCCGCAAGCTCGACCGCGCCGTGCCCGGCGCGCTGGCGCCGCGTCCGGCTTTCAGCCGCACCGCGCATCTCGGCATTCACCCGCAGAAGCAGGACGGCCTCCACTGGATCGGCGTGGTCGTGCCGGTCGGCCGCTTGACCGTTGCGCAGATGAAGGGCTTGGCCGACATCGCGCGCGACCTGGGCGACGGCGATATCCGGCTCACGGTCTGGCAGAACCTGTTGATCTCCGGCGTCCCCACGGCCAAGCTGGGTGAGGCAAAAGCGAAGATCGAAAGTCTCGGCCTCGCCATCGAGACCAACGCGATCCGCGCCGGCCTCGTCGCCTGCACCGGCAATACCGGCTGCAAGTTCGCCGCCTCCGACACCAAACGGCATGCCGAGGAGATCGCGCGCTGGTGCGAAACGCGCGTGTCTCTCGACACGCCAGTCAACATCCATCTCACCGGCTGTCATCATTCCTGCGCGCAGCATTTCGTCAGCGAGATCGGCCTGCTGGCCTGCAAGGTCGAGGTCGGCGAGGACGCCGATCCGGTCGAGGGCTATCATTTGCTGATCGGCGGCGGCTTCGGCCCTTACGCGGCGCTCGGCCGCGAGCTCTATCGCGACGTCAAGGCGGCGGACACGCCGAAGACGGTCGAGCGGGTCCTCAAGACCTATCTGGCGCATCGCCAATCGCGCGACGAAAGCTTCATCGCGTTCGCGCGCCGGCACGAAATCGACGCCCTCAAATCGATGGTCGAACTGGAGGCGGTGGAATGAGCATTACCCCGCGCATCCCGTCGCTGATTCCGGAATCCGCGCCGTTTACGCCCGAGCAGCGCACCTGGCTGAACGGCCTGTTCGCCGGCATGATCTCGCTGGATGAGAGCGTGACGCCGCTGTCCGACGAACAGGCGGCCAAACTGATGCCGGGCCTGCTCGAGCGCGGCGCGCCCGCCGAAGAAGACGACGGCGCGCCCTGGCACGATCCGGCCATGCCGCTGCCCGACCGCATGAAGCTCGCCGACGGCAAGCCGTTGCCGCGCCGGTTGATGGCGGCGATGGCGCAGCAGGACTGCAGCCAATGCGGTTATAACTGCAAGGACTACGCCGAGGCGTTGTTCGCCAAGAAAGAAGATCGGCTGAATTTGTGCGTGCCGGGCGGCAAGGACACCGCCCGCATGCTCAAGAATCTATATGCCGAACTTGGGCAGGCGGCGCCTGCGGCGAAGGCTGACGCCGCGCCTGCGCCGGCCGCGCCGGTTTCGGCGCCCGGCCGGTCGCGCGACAATCCGGTTTACGCAACATTCCTGTCGCGCCGCCGCCTTAACAAAGAGGGCTCCGAAAAGGAGACTTGGCATATCGAGTTCGATCTCGCCGATTGCGGACTCGACTACGAGGTCGGCAACAGCTTCGGCGTCTATCCGGCAAACGATTCCACGCTGGTCGATGCGGTGCTCGCCGCGCTCGACGCGCCGCCGGATTTTCCGATCGGCGGACGCACCCTGCGCGAGGCGCTGACCGACGGCGTATCGCTGTCGCCGGCGCCGGACATGCTGTTCCAGCTCATTTCTTACCTCACCGGCGGCGAGCGGAAGAAGAAGGCCAAGGCGCTGGCCGACGGGCAGGATCCCGACGGCGACGCCGGCACGCTCGACGTGCTGGCGGCGTTGCAGAAATTTCCCGGCATAAGGCCCGACCCGGAAGCCTTCATCGAGTCGCTCGATGCCTTGCAGCCGCGCGTCTATTCGATTTCGTCGTCGCTCAAATGCAATCCCGGCCGCGTCTCGCTCACGGTCGACGCGGTGCGCTACGAGGTCGAAACCCGCACCCGGCTCGGCGTCGCCTCGACATTCCTGGCGAGCCGCGTTTCGCCCGGCGACAAGATCAGGGTCTATGTGCAGAAGGCGCAGCACTTCGCGCTGCCGGCCGATCCCAACAAGCCGATCATCATGATCGGGCCCGGCACCGGCATCGCCCCGTTCCGTGCGTTCCTGCAGGAGCGCATGGCGAGCAAGGCGCCGGGACTCAACTGGCTCTATTTCGGCCACCAGCGCAGCGACTACGATTTCTTCTACGAAGACGAGTTGAAGGCGATGCGTTCGTCCGGCCTGCTCACCCGGCTCACGCTCGCCTGGTCGCGCGACGGCAAGGAGAAGATTTACGTGCAGCATCGCATGCGCGACGACGGCCGCGACCTCTGGGCATGGCTCGAACGCGGCGCATATATCTACGTTTGCGGCGATGCCCTGCGCATGGCGAAAGATGTCGAACGCGCGCTGACCGACGTGGTGGCCGAGCACGGCAAGCGCTCACCGGAAGACGCCGCACGTTTCGTCGCCGAGTTGAAAAAGAACGACCGCTATCAGGCGGACGTCTACTAAAGGACTATGGTCGTGGACATCATTCGCACCCCTTCCGAAACCCGCTCCGGCAAAATGGCGCCGCTGGCGCGGCTTCCGGTGTTCCTGGCGCTCGAGGGCAAACGCGCGGTGATCGCCGGCGGCAGCGCCGCCGCGGCCTGGAAAGTAGAATTGCTGTCGGCGGCGGGCGCACGTGTGGAGGTTTACGCCGAGACGCCATCCGACGAGCTGTTGCAGGTTGCCGGCGACCCGCCGCGCGGCGCGATCGCGGTGCAGCGGCGCCGCTGGACGGCGGATGACCTGACGGGTGCGGCGGTAGCCATCGGCGCCTTCGAGGACGATGACGCCGCGGCCGCTTTCGCCGCATCCGCGCGCGATCTCGGCGTTCCGGTCAATGTCATCGACAAGCCGGCATTCTGCGACTTCGCCTTCGGCGCCATCGTCAACCGCTCTCCCTTGGTCATCGGCATTTCCACCGACGGCGCCGCGCCGGTATTCGCGCAAGCGATCCGGGCGAAGCTCGAAGCGCTGCTGCCGAAAGGCTTTGCCGATTGGGCTGCTGCTGCCGCGCGCTGGCGCGTTGCGCTGAAGGCGTCGAGCCTAACGTTCACCGGGCGCCGTAAGTTCTGGCAGTTGTTCACCGCGAATGCCGTCGGAAATCCCGACAGCGAACCGGCGCAGATCGACTTCGATCGCTTTGTCGCCGAAGTACAAGGCTTAGGAAGCTCCGTCGAGAACGGTTCGGTCGCTTTGGTCGGCGCCGGCCCCGGCGATCCCGAATTGCTGACGCTGCGCGCGGTGCGCGCGCTGCAGTCGGCCGACGTGATCCTGTTCGACGATCTGGTGTCGCGCGACGTGCTCGACTTCGCGCGCCGCGAGGCACGCAAGATGCTGGTCGGCAAGGCCGGCTTCGGGCCGTCGTGCAAGCAGGACGATATCAATGCGCTGATGGTGAGCCTCGCCAAGCAGGGAAAGCGCGTGGTGCGGCTTAAGGGCGGCGATCCGCTGATTTTCGGCCGCGCCGCCGAGGAGATCGCGGCTTGCCGGGCGGCCAATATCGCGGTCGACGTGGTGCCCGGCATCACCGCGGCGCAAGGCGCCGCCAGCCGGCTCGGCATTCCTTTGACCGACCGCAATCATGCCCGCCGGCTGCAATACGTCACTGGTCATGCACACGATGGCGCGCTGCCGGTGGACCTCGATTGGCAGACCCTTGCCGACCCGGCCACCACCACCGCGATCTACATGCCGGTCCGCACCTTGGCCGCGCTGGTCGAGAAGGCCACCGCCGAAGGGCTCGACCCGCAGACGCCGGCATTGGCAATCGCCAACGCCACGCGGGCAAACCAGGCCGTGGTTTCAGCCCCGATCCGCGAATTGCCCGCGCGGCTTACGCAGGCCGCATTGCGGGGGCCGGTACTGGTTATGCTGGGACGCGTGTTCGGCGAATACGCCGGCGCGAAATCAAGTTCGCCGCGCGCGGATCAGAAAGCCGGCTGACAAGCCTGGCTCAGCGCATGTTGTAGCGGATCGGCACCGATATCGCGATCTGCGCGCCGGAGATCTCCGGCGGCGGCGCCGGCAGCGGCGCGGCACGCTCGACCAGCGCCAGCGTCGCTTCGTCGAGCAGGCTCGAGCCCGAGCTGCGCACGATGCGGGCATGGTGCACGCCGCCGCTGCGGTCGACACTGAAGGCGAGTTGCGCCACGCCTTGCTCGCCGCGCGACTGCGCCTCGGACGGATAGCGCTTGGCGCGTTCGAGCCGGGCGACCAGTTGCGATTTCCAGTTCGGCACCGCGTCGGGATTGCGGGAGGAGGCGCCCGGCGTCGGCGCCGCTGCGCGCTCGGCTTTTCTTTCGGCCGTACTGGGCGCGCTGGCTAGGCTGGCAAGTTTCTGCCGGTGTTTCTTTTCAACCGGCTTTTCAACTCTTTTTTCAACCGGTCTTTCGGCGGGCGTTTCGAGCGGTTTCGGCGGCGGCGCGGCCGCGAATTGCAGCTCGGCCTTGGGCTCGAGCGGCATGGCAACCGTCTGCTCGACCGGCTTTTGCGGCGTCGGCAGTAGCGGGGCGTCGGTGTGCTGGGGCAGGGGCCGCGCCGCGGCGGTTTTTTCCAGCGGCTTCGGGCGCTCCGGCTCGGCGGCGGATTGTTGCTGCTGCGGGCCGGGCGGCTGTTCGGCCGGCTTGGTTTCCGGGGCGACCGGCAGCGTTTCCAGCTCGATCATGATCACCGGCGCGTTTGCCACCTGATCGGGCTGGGCGTTCCAGCGCGCCACCAAGGCGGCCGCTGCGGCCGCGTGAATGCCGAGCGCGAGCGCAATACAGATCGCCCAACGCCCGGTTTCCGGGCGGCGCGGCGCTGTGACTATTTCGCGTGTGGCTTCCATTGCGACCGGTTTTCGGTTTGCGGCCGAGGGCCGCCTCTAGATAGCGGGCGCATCAGGGCGAAGACAAGACCGTTCCGGTGGGCGGCCGATTGAACGGCAGGCCCGTTACGTGCCATCGTCCGCCGCGCCGGCATAAAGTCGGCGCGTCAATATCCTGCAAGGACCCCGGTTCCCATGCCTTATTCGATGTCTCAGACTGCTCTGCCGACGTTCGAGATCGGCCTCAACGCGCTGTCGGGCGTGCTCGACAAGGCCGCGGCCTTCATCGCGGCCAAGAAAGTCGACCCCGCGGTGCTACTCGGCTGGCGGCTCGCGCCCGACATGTTCGCGCTCGCCCGCCAGGTTCAGGTCGCCTGCGACCAGGCCAAGAACGGCGCCGCGCGGCTCGCCGGCGTCGAACCGCCGAAATTCGAGGACAACGAAACCACCCTCGACCAGCTCAAGGAGCGCATCGCCAAGACCGTGGCTTTTCTCAAGACGCTCGATGCCAAGGCGATCGATGCCTCGGCCGACCGCGAGATCACATTCCCGCTCGGGCCGAAAACGGGCCACATGCAAGGCGGCGACTATCTCAATCACTTCGTGCTGCCGAACTTCTATTTCCATCTCACCGCGGCCTACGCCATCGCGCGGCATTGCGGCGTGGAGGTCGGCAAGCGAGACTTTTTGGGCAACATTCCGATCCAGCGGACCTAACCGGTCCGCGCCGCAGGCGACGAAAAAAGCCGCCCGCCGGTTTTCCGGCGCGGCGGCTTCATCGTGCGGGATCGTTACTTGAGCCGCTTGGCGGCGTCTTTCACCAGACTCAAATCGGCATATTTCGCGATGTCGAGCTTCTTCTTCACGAAGCCCAACTCGCGCGTCACCTCGACATTGCGCTGCAATGCCTCGAGATTCGGAATGAGATTCGGATCCTTATAGGTATCGGCCTTGGTGAACAGCCATCCGAACCGCTCCGGCGGCACCTTGGTGATCTTGGAGGCGATCTTGGCGACCTCGTCATGGTTCTTCGGGTCGAGGTACCAGTGCACGATGCGCAGCATGTCCTCCATGAAATCGACCATGGCGGCGCGGTGCTTATCGATGAACGACTTGCGCGCAGTCAGCATGATCATCTGGGTGACGCCCAGGATGTCCCGCTGTTCGAACAGGACCTTGCCGTCTTCCCGCAGCTTCGGATTGAACGAGAACGGCAGCACCGCCGGAATGAGATCTACTTTCTTTTCCAGCAGCATGGCCGGCATCGCCGGCAGCGGGCCTTCCAGCATGGTGTAGTCGCGCTTCTCCTCGAGGCCGTGCTTGTGCAGCATGGCGCGGATGGCGACATCGATGGCGCTGCCGCCGCCATTGGTGCCGATCACCTTGCCCTTGAGGTCCTCGACTTTGTTGATTCCTGAGTCCTTGCGCACGTAATACTGCCCGCTGTAGTAGCCGGGCACGCCGTCCTGGAATTCGTCGGCGATGACGCGGATGTCGTCGAGCCCGGCGTTTTCGATGGCGATGGCGAGCGAAGAATAGGCGAGGCTGGCGACTTCCAACTCGTTGTTGGCGATGGCCGCGATCGTCTGCGGCGTGCCCTGGTAGTGGATCGACTCGAGCGTGTAGGACTTGCCCATGTGCTGGGCGAGATCCTTCTTCTCCAAAATGATCGAGCCCCAGTTGGCGATCGGGGCCACCCACGACATGCGGATCTTCACCGGCTCCGCGCTGCGGGCGCTGCCGGTGGCGAAAAGGCCGAGCGCGCACACGCCGGCCAGCGCGAGTTTCATGAAGCGCATCATTTCCTCCCAGGTTCGCCGTGCTTGCGCTTGAGCTTTGGCAAGCTTCCCGCCGCGAATGCAAAGATTGTCGGGCGTCCAACCGATTTTGGCAAGCCTGCCGGCTGCGGCGTTTTACCCGCCATGCGGTACAGCGCATGGCCCCGAAAAGCCTGTCCTCGACTCGATCGGGGACGGGTACCGGTTTTCGGAAAAGGCCATGCGCAAAAGAATGAAGCCTACGCCGTCGTCGGTTCGCTGGTTTCCTGGTGCCAGACCAACAGCCGCCGGCGGATCAAAGCCATCGTCTTGACCAGGCCATAGCCGACCACAGCGATCTCGACGATGCCGGCGAACACGCCGGTGGAATTGGCGAACCGCGAGGCCGTCATCATGGCGCCGCCGAGGCCGTAGCCGCCCATCAGCATTTCCGCCACCACCGCCACGATCAGCGACAGCGGCAGCGCCACCTGAAGCCCGGTCATGATTTGCGGGCTCGCCGCCGGCAGCACGATCTGCAGTCAGCAGTTCGCAGTCGTTCGCCCCCATGTTGCGCGCCGACCAGATCAGCTCGCGCTCGACGCCCTGGATGGCGATGACGGTGGCGGCGATCACCGGAAAAATGGCGTCGATGACGATGATGGTGATTTTCGAGACGTCGTAGACGCCGAGCCACAGGATCACCACCGGCAGGAAGGCGATCTTCGGCATCGGAAAGCCGACCGAGACGATCGGATCGAAAAACCAATTGGCGATGGCGCTGCGCGACATCGCCATGCCGATGATGACGCCGAACACCGCGCAGATCGCGAACGCGGTGAGGGCGCGATAGAGCGTCAGCGCGGTGTTGATCCAGAGATCGCCCGACCACGCGTCATTCCAGATGCGGACAACGACCTCGCTGAAGGCCGGAAGCTGAAAATGCGTGAAGGTGCCGCTGCGCGCCAGAATTTCCCAGGCCGCCAGCAGCAGCACGATCGAAAACACGCGCGTGAACGCCCCGAACAGCCAATAGACCAGGCGGGCGGCTTTCTCCGGCATGCCGCCCGGCGCCTCGGCCGGCATGATCTGCGTCACTCGCGCCATGCCAGCGTCCGTTTGGTGATCACGAGATAAATCCGGTCGGCGGCAAAGCCGAGGAACGCCACCGTCAGCACCACCGCGTACATCGCGTCGTACGAGCCGTTGGCGCCGAGCGAACCGATCAGATAGCCGAAGCCCTTCTGCGCCACGATCAGTTCGGACGACACCAGCAGGATGAAGGAGAGCGCCAGCGCGGTGCGCACGCCGTTGAGCATTTCCGGCATCGCGCTCGGCACCACCACGTCCCACAGCATGCGCAGCCTATTGGCGCCCATGCTGCGCGCCGACCAGACCAGCGCTTGTTCGCTGGACCGTGCGCCGTTGAAGGCGCCGATGGTGACCGGCAGCATGCAGCCGAGGAAAATCAGCAGGATCTTGGAGCCGTCGCCGTAACCGAGCCAGATCACGGTGACCGGGATCAGCGCCGATTTCGGCAGCGGATAGAACATCTCGACCAGCGGGCTGAGCAGCACGTTGGCCGGCTTCCACCACGCCATGACGATGCCGAGTGTGGCGCCGACCAAAATCGCCAGCCCCAAGCCAGCGAAGGCGCGGTAGAGCGAGGACAATCCGTTGCTGACGAGATCGCCGTCTTTCAGCAGGTCGATCCAGGCGCGGATCACGTCGGACAAAGGCGGCAGCGCGGTGGTCGACACCAGTTCGAAACGCGCCGCCAGCTCCCAGGCGACGGCCAGCAGCAGCAGCGGGAGATAGCGCACGAGCTGCTTCACGGCGCCCGCACCCCCTGCGCCTTGATGGCTTCGTCCTTCACCAGGTCCCAGAGCTCGTCCACCTTCTCGACGAAGACCTTGGCCTTGTGGACGTGGGGATCGGTCTTGTCGAACTTGGTATCGACGATGGTCTTGATGCGGCCCGGCCGCGCCGACATCACCGCCACCCGGTCGGCCAGATAGACCGCTTCCTGCACGTCGTGGGTGACGAAGATCACGGTCTTCGGCGTGCGCTGCCAGATGCGCAACAGCTCGCTCTGCATCAGGCCGCGGGTCTGCGCGTCGAGCGCGCCGAACGGCTCGTCCATCAGCAGGATTTTCGGATCGAAGGCGAGCGTGCGCGCGATGGCGCAGCGCTGCCGCATGCCGCCGGAGAGTTGCGAGGGGAAGCTGTCTTCGAAGCCGGAAAGGCCGACCAGTTCGATGAAATCGTGCGCGCGCTTTTCGCGTTGCTCCTTCGGCATGCCCTGGCGTTCAAGGCCGTAGAGGATGTTGCCGCGCACGGTTTTCCAAGGGAAAAGCGCGAAGTGCTGGAACACGATGCCGCGGTCGGGGCCGGGGCCGGCGACCGGATTGCCGTCGACCCGGATCGCGCCGGTCTCGACCGGGAGAAAGCCGCCGATCAAATAGAGCAGCGTCGACTTGCCGCAGCCGGACGGCCCCAGCAGGGCGATGAATTCGCGATTTTGCACCTCGAGCGACACCTGGTCGAGCGCCAGCACCGCGCGGCCGCGCGGCGGGCGGTAGAGGTGGCTGACGCCATCGACGACGATTTGCGCAGGTGCGGCCATGACGGCATGAAGCGTCCCTAACGGCCGCCGTCTGTCAAGCGCCGGCGGCTCTATTTCAATCGCGGCGATGTCCTATAATGTAGGACACCCAACCATCCCCACACGAGAGGAAGCCACAGTGCCCAATACGCTTAAAGACGCGCGCGCCGAACTCGCGCTTGCCAACCGCATGGTCGCCAACGAAGGCATCATCGACGCCTTCGGGCATGTCAGCATGCGCCATCCCGACAATCCGGGCCGCTACCTGCTGTCGCGCTCGCGCGCGCCCGAACTGGTGACGCCGGACGACTTCATCGAATACGACCTCGATTCGCAGCCGACGCGCGACCCCGGCGTCGGTCAATATTCCGAACGGGTGATCCACGGCGAGATCTACAAGGCGCGGCCGGAGGTCATGTCGGTGTGCCATCACCATTGCCCGGCCTTCATGCCGCTGCTCGCCACCGGCACCGATTATGTTCCGATCTTCCATCTTGGCGCGGTCGGCGGCATCAAGCCGCCTTACTGGGACCAGCACGACGAGTTCGGCGACACCAACATGCTGGTGGTCAAGCCGGAGGAGGGCGCCTCGCTCGCGCGCGCCCTCGGCAGCCACTGGATGGTGCTGATGAAGCGCCACGGCGTCACCGTCGCCGGCACCAGCGTGAAAGATTGCGTATTCCGCTCGATCTATTCGGCCCGCAACGCCGAATACCAGGTGCGCGCCCTGACCGTCGGCGGCAGCATCGCCTCGCTGACGCCCGGCGAAGCCGAATTGGCCGGACAGATCAGCCGCAAGACCACGGGCCTCATGCGCTCGTGGGAATACTGGTCGATGCGGGTGGCCAAAGCGGGCCGGGTGCCGCCGGCGTCCAAGAAGCCCGCAAAGGCTGCGGCAAAGCCGCGCCGGCCGCGAAAAATGCGGCGGCGCTGAGAATTTTGAGCTTTCCCCGCGGGCGGCACTCGGCTTGAATGCCGCCCACCTACGGCTTGCAACGATAGAAAATAATGACAGGGAGGATATCGAATGAAGACCTTCAAGACCGTCGCCGCCGCGCTCGGGCTGGTCGTGCCGCTGGCGCTTGCGGGCAACCCCGGCATCCGCCGAGGACACGCTCAAGCTCGTGATCGGCCAGATCAACAATTGGGAAAACCAGGCGCCGACGCTCGGCCAGGACGCCGGCATCTTCAAGAAACACGGACTGGTTCTGGAGAACACCGGCACGCAAGGCGCCGGCGAGACTCTGCAGGCGGTGATCTCAGGCTCGGCCGATATCGGCGCGGGCGTCGGCGCGGCCGGCGCCATGCGCGCCTTCTCGAAAGGCGCGCCGGTGCGCATCCTTGCGCCCATGTTCACCGGCACCGGCGATCTGTACTGGTACGTGAAATCCGATTCCAAGATCAAAAGCCTGAAGGACGCCACGCCCGAGACCACCATCGCCTATTCGACCAACGGCTCGAGCTCGAACAACATCGTCGTTGCCTTCATCAGCGAGCTCGGCGCCAAGGCCAAGCCGACCGCCACCGGCGGCCCGCCGGGAACGCTGACCGCGGTGATGTCCGGCCAAGTCGATATCGGCTGGGCGGCGCCGCCGTTCGGCCTGCAGGAAATCAAGGACGGCAAGATCCGCATCGTCGCGCACGGCAGCGACGTGCCGTCGCTGCGCGGGCAGACCGTGCGCGTGCTGATCGTCAATGCCAACGCGCTCAAGACCAAGCATGACGCCATCATGCGTTTCATGGCGGCCTATCGCGAGGCGGTGGACTGGATGTATGCCGATCCGAAGGCGGTCGAAATGTATTCGGTCAAGATCAAGCGGCCGATCGAGCTGCTCAAGGAGTTGATGGCCAAGTTCCAGCCGAAGGAGGCCCTGCAGACCGATAAGTTTGCCGACCTCGACGGCGCCATCCGCGACGCGGTCAAGCTGAAATTCCTGGAGAAACCGCTGACCAAGGAGCAGATCGCGGAATTGATGCAGATTCCGCCGCGCAAGTAATAGACGCACCGCGTCGGGTTTTTTAAAAAATAGAACGGGCCGCTGCCAGGCAGCGGCCCGTCTTTTATCGCCGTCCAATCGTTGCGGCGACTATTACTTCTTCATTTCCTTTTTCTTCGACGCCTTGGCCTTCTTCTTATGCTTCTTGTGCTTCGCGGCCTTCTGCGCCGGGCAGGCTTTTCCCGACACCACCTTGGCGCCGTCCTTAACCGCGATGCAGGCGCTGGCGTAGGTGAACTTCGTGCCGCCCTTCGCCGCACAGACCGGCTTCTCCGCCGTGAGGCAGGGGCCAGGATAGATCGGCGCTGCCGCCGCCTTTTTGGCTTTCGCCTCGCTCGGTCCGCCCGAGCCGATCACGAAAGCGGCGGCCGCGGCGGCAATAAAAGCTGCATATCCGATATTCTTGAGTTTCATCTTTGTCCTCCCGATTTTTTTGACGCGCCATTGTAGGAAGGAACTCGGCGCGATTACAAGAAATTTACGCCGCTGCGCTGCACCCAAACCTGAATGAGCGTTCATGTCGGCGGTCGCTCAGGGCCGCGCTTTTGCGCCGCTGATGGCATCGAGCAGGGCGGCCCGGCCGGAGGTGAGCGAGGCGCGCACCTTTTCGTCTTTGCCGATCGCGCCCATCTCGCGCTGGCGCTTGACGGTGGAGTCCACCATCAGCGGGTCGAGCCCGAGTTCGCGTAAGGTCGCGGCCGACTCTTCCATCTCGGCGGCGCGGCGCTCGCCGTGGCTAGCCATGCGCTCCAGATTGTACTCGGCGATCTTGGTCCAATCGAGCGACGGATAATTGTTCTTCATCGACGCGGTGACTTCCTCCAGCACGCCGGCGCGGCTGGCGGCGAGGAAGCATTCCAGCGTCAGCGCCTCGATGCCCTTGATCATCACGCTGCGGATCATCTTGATGGCGGCGGCGTGCCCGGTATCGCCGCCGACGACGCTCAGTTTCATCTCCAACTCGTGGAGCAGTGGCGAAATCGCTTCGGCATGCGGGCCGGCGATCAACAGCGGCGTCTTGTGGCGCGCCGGATGGATCGGCGCGATCACCGCCACGTCCACATAGCGGGCGCGCTCGCCCAGGAGCTTCGCGGTCTCGCGCTTGCGGCCGGGCGAGACCGAATTGATGTCGAGATAGTACGGCGCGCCGGTGAGATGCGGCTCGACCGAACGGGCGGCCTCCAGACTCGATGCCGCCGTCACCGCGGAAATGATCATGTCGGTCTCGGCGACGGCGTCGGCCGCCGAACGCGCCAGCCGCACGCCCATGCTTTCGCCGGCCGCCTTCAGCCGCGCGCCATCGCGCCGCCGGAAACAGGATGTCCCAGGCGGCGATGCGCTCGATGCCGCCCTCGCGCAGCCCTGAGGCGATCGCCTGTCCGGCCTCGCCGAAACCGATGAAGGAAACGCGCGGTGTGTTGCGGCGGGTCATCATGTTGCCATCCTAAATCGTTTTCACTTCCGCGTCTTGCCGCGTCGTCTGGAAACTGACCGCCATCAGCCAGTTTCCGCCGCGCTTGACGAAGACGCGGCTGACGCGCGCCGCCTTGCCGTGGAACGGCTGGTGCTCGCAAGTCATCACGATGGCGTCGTTAAAGCCGAACAGCCGTGCCGATACCAGCGGCGCCGGGGCGGAATTGGCGCCGCTGCGCAACTGCTCTGCCAGCACCACCTTGCGGTCGGCCTTCGAGTGCCGCCGCGCCGCGCCCACCACCAGGAATTCGTCGGCGACGTGCTGCGCCCAGATTTTGGGCTCATGATGCAATGGTGACCACCTCGCCGTAATCCTGGGTCGCCTGCGCAAGGCCGGGCTCGTCATCGAGCAGCCGCTTGGGCAGCGCGCCGACGGCTTTCGCTTTGTCGAGAATGCGCCCGTTGCAATCCACCCAAATGAAATCGTCGTCGAACAAGGCCGCGGCGGCGCCGGCGTCGCCGTTCGCCAGCGCAGCCACCAGAGCGCGGTCGCTATGCAATACGGCTTCGTTCATGGCCGCGGTTACGACTCCGGCACGCCCGGCACCGGCGGCGTGCCGTGGGTGTGGAATGACTTGATGGTCTGCAGACCCCAGGCCTGGCCCTTCTTGCGCTCGGCCTCGCTCCAGCGGATCGGTTTCCAGTCCGGCGCCAGGACCAGCCGCGCGCCGGGGCAGGCGACTTCGACGCGGTTGCCGCCCGGCTCGTAGACATAGAGGAAGAACGTCTGCTGGATCGCGTGCTTGTGCGGCCCGGTCTCGATGAACACGCCGTGTTCCAGAAATATGTCGGCGGCGCGCAGCACGTCCTCGCGCGAGTCGAGCGCGTAAGTGACGTGATGGAAGCGGCCTTTGGTGCCGGTGTGGTCGCGCGTATAAGCGAAGTCGTAGGACTTGTTGGTCGCGGTCAGCCACATGCCGGCTTCGGTGCCGTCGTCGAGCACGATCTGCTCGGTCAGCATGAAGCCGAGATAATTCTCGAAGAATTCGCGGTTGGCCTTGATATCGGCGGCCAGCCCGTTGAAGTGATCGATGCGCCGCACGTTGCAGCCGCGCGCCGGATAGCGCTGCGCCTGGTTTTTCAGCGCGGGCTTCTGGTCGGGCGGCGGATCGTACCATTCGGTGTCGTAATAAAGTTCGATCACATGGCCGTCCGGATCCTTGCACACGAAAGTCTTGCCGTGGCCGAAGTCGCCATCGGTCCAGCCGACGTCGAAGCCGGAGCCTTTCAGCGCCGCCGCGCGCCGCTCCAGCGCCTGTGGGCTACGGGTGCGGAAGGCGGCATGGCCCATGCCGGAGGTTTTCGAGTCGGTGAGCTTGAGCGAATAACGCTCGTAGTCGTCCCAGCCGCGCAGATAGACGCTCGATCCCCTCTCGCCGCTCTGGGTCATGCCCATGACGTCGATGAAGAACTTGCGGCTTTCCTCGAATTTCGGCGTCAGGACTTCGACATGGCCGAGATGGGCGATGTCGCGAACGGGTTCCGGCTGCATAAGAGGGTTCTAGTGTGCCGCCGCCATTTGATCAATTCCGGCGCCCGGCGCGGGCGAAGGCCAGCACCAGGTTGTTCGCCGGCATGGGCACGATCTCGGCCGGCGTCAGGCCGGCCGCTTGCGCGAGCGCGTTCAGATCGTCCAGGTCGCGCACACCCCATGCGGGATTTTCCGCCCGTAGGCTGGCGTCGAATTCGGCGTTGCTCGGCGCGGTGTACCGCCCGGAGCGCTTAAACGGTCCATAGGCGAACAGCCGGCCATCGGCGGCCAGATACCGGCCGGCGCCGGCGATGAGGTTTTGCGCCACGCGCCAAGGCGATATGTGCAGCACGTTGATACAGAGCATGGCGGCGAGGCCGCCGCCGGGCTGCTTATCCGCGGTCCACGACCAGGCGGGATCGGTCAGGTCGATGTGCTGCGGCGTGCGCAGGTTGGCGAGCCCGGCATGCCGCCGCCAGGCTTCGATGCTGGCGAGATGGGATGGGTAAATATCGCTCGGCCACCAGGTGAGCTGCGGCGAACGGCCCGCAAACGTGGTCGCGTGCTGCCCGGTGCCGCTGCCAAGCTCCAGCACGTCGCCGGTCTGCGCGCTCAAAAAAGTGGCCATCGTCGACCAGATGGCATCGTGATTGCGCTCGAACGCGGGGCCCTGCAGCCGGCCGTCGGGCGCGGCTTCTTTCCCGGACTTTCCGAATTCGACGACGAATTTAGCCACGGCTGCAACGGCCTCTTTGCCCGCGCAATGGGCGTTTCGTTTTGTTGGCGTTATGAAATTGTTGCCGGCGCCGCCTAAACATCTTCCGGGTTGTCGACATAGATGAGCCCGGCCTTCGCCAGGCCTTCGCGCATCTTGTACATGTCGAGGCTGAGTTCGCCCCTGGCCAGGCGCTCGCGCTTGCCGTCCTCGTCGTCGTGGCGTTTCTGCGCCTTGGCGGCCGTGTCGACTGCCAATTTCTTGGGCACCACCACCACGCCGTCGTCGTCGCAGACCACCACGTCGCCCGGCTCGACATTGACGCCCGCGCACACCACCGGAATGTTGACCGCGCCGAGCGCGGCCTTGACTGTGCCTTTGGCCGAGATCGCCCGCGACCACACCGGAAAGCCCTTCTCGGTGAGCGCCTTGATGTCGCGGCAGCCGGCGTCGAGGACGAGGCCGATGACGCCGCGCGCCACCAGCGCGGTCGCCAGCAATTCGCCGAACATGCCGTCGGTATTGTCGGCGCTGCAGCCGACCACCAGCACGTCGCCCTTCTGGCACTGCTCGACCGCCACATGGAGCATCCAGTTGTCGCCCGGCTGCGCCAGCACGGTCACCGCCGGCCCGCCGATGGCGGCGCCGGCCCAGATCGGGCGCATGTAGGGCTTCATCAGCCCGGAGCGCCCGAGCGCCTCGTGCGCGGTGGAGACGCCGGCGGCGGCGAGCGTGCCGATGGCGTTGGGATCGGCGCGTTTGATGTTGCGGACGACGACGGGTTTCATTTCAGGATCTCCTCGACGGTCGGGAACAGCCGCTGGTAGGCCTCGCCATAGGTCATCGGCACGCCGGTGTTTCGCGAGCCCTGGATGCCACGGTTGAGTGCGACGCGCTCGTAATAAGCCCACAGGTGTTTTTGTGCGGCCAGAATCTGGAACGTCTTGTATTTTTGCTCCCACACCTCGTCGATCTTGAGAATGAGGTTGGGCTTGTAGTTGCAGATCTCGGGCTGGTGCGGCTCGAACAGGAACACCGGCGGCGCGGCGTATTTGTATTTGGCGCCCGGCTTGTGGCCCATGGCCTGCGCCACCACGCGCGTCTCCTGCGCGAAATGCGCGGCGTTCGGATGATCGAAATTGTATGGGTCCTCGAGCGCGTGCGTGAGCACGAAGGACGGATTGAGCTCGCGGTAGATATCGACCATGCGGTCGAAATGCCGCTCGTTGAGTTTGAGCGGATAGTCGCCGCAGTCGAAAAACTCGATCTCGGCGCCGAGCAGGTTGGCTGCGCGCTCGGCCTCGTCCTTGCGGCCGGCTTTCACCGTTTCGAGCGTGGCGCCCGGCTCCTTCCAGGCGAACTGGCTCTCGCCGCGCTCGCCGAAGGACATGCAGACGATTTTCACCTTGTAGCCGCGCTTGGAGTGCAGCGCGATGGCGCCGCCCGAGCGCCAAACGAAATCGCCCGGGTGGGCGGTAATGACGAGCCCGGTCTTCTGTTCCGGCATGGTCTTGCGAACTCCTTGTTGCGCGGGACGTCTATAAACTAGGCGGGGCCTAGGGCGGTCAAGGCGGCCTAGCGCGACCGAGCCAGCGGGCGGTTGCTGAACTCTACCGCCTCCTGGAAGCGCGTAAGCCGGTCGCCGGACTGTCCAGCGTATTGTGTACGGTTGAGAATCTGCAGCAATCTGCCCAATATTTACTCAGTGGCCAAAGCCTCCAATTTAGGCAATCCACAGGCCCTCATAAAAATACGCTGAATTTTCAGAAACTTATGAAGCCTTCGCGGCCTTGGCACAGGCCTTGCGAACTCCGAGAGGCGCGGAAATGTCGCCGGGCAATATCGCGCGCGTCAAACGCAGGGGACTTCGCTCATGCTCAACTCAGTTAAACCGAATGCCCGTCGCTGGCTTTACGCCGCGGCGGGTCTTGCTTTTGCGGCAACTGCCGCGCTCTCGCCCGCGAAAGCCGAAGACACCATCAAAGTCGGCATCCTTCACTCGCTGTCCGGCACCATGGCGATCAGCGAAACGACGCTGAAAGACGTGATGCTGATGCTGATCGACGAGCAGAACAAGAAAGGCGGCCTGCTCGGCAAGAAGCTCGAAGCCGTGGTGGTCGATCCGGCCTCCAACTGGCCGCTGTTCGCCGAAAAGGCGCGCGAATTGATCTCCAAGGACAAAGTATCGGTCGTGTTCGGCTGCTGGACCTCGGTGTCCCGCAAATCGGTGCTGCCGGTGTTCAAGGAGCTCAATTCGATCCTCTTCTATCCTGTCCAGTTCGAGGGCGAAGAGGGTGAGCGCAACGTGTTCTACACCGGCGCCGCGCCGAACCAGCAGGCGATTCCCGCCGTCGACTATCTGATGAGCAAGGATGGCGGCTCGGTGAAGCGCTGGGTGCTGGAAGGCACCGACTACGTCTATCCGCGCACCACCAACAAAGTCCTCGAGGCCTACCTCAAATCGAAAGGGGTGAAGGACGAGGACATCATGATCAACTACACCCCGTTCGGCTTCTCCGACTGGCAGACCGAGGTCACCAAGATCAAGGCGTTCGGTTCGGCCGGCAAGAAGACGGCGGTGGTGTCTACCGTCAACGGCGACGCCAACGTGCCGTTCTACAAAGAACTCGGCAACCAGGGCATCAAAGCCACCGACATTCCGGTGATGGCGTTCTCGGTCGGCGAGGAAGAACTCGCCGGTCTCGACACCAAGCCGCTGGTCGGCCATCTCGCCGCCTGGAACTACTTCGAAATCGATCAAGACTCCGGCGAATGCCACCTTCATCAAGGAATGGCATGCCTTCACCAAGAATCCGAAGCGCACCACCAACGATCCGATGGAAGCGCACTACATCGGCTTCAACATGTGGGTGAAGGCGGTGGAGAAGGCGAAGTCGACCGATCCGGACAAGGTGATCGCAGCGCTGCCCGGTATCAAGCAAGCCAACCTCACCGGCGGCGTGTCGGAGATGCTGCCGAACCACTACATCACCAAGCCGGTCTTCATCGGCGAAATCCGCGCCGACGGCCAGTTCGACGTGGTGTGGAAGACCAAGGGCCTGGTGAAAGGCGACGCCTGGTCGCCCTATCTGCCCGGCTCGAAGGACCTGATCGCCGATTGGGTCAAGCTCAAGTGCGGCAACTACAACACCGTCACAAAGAAGTGCGGCAGCGGTTCGTAAAGCGCGCCGTTCATGCGTCGTGATCGTTGACGCAAATCTCAAACGGAGGCGGCGGGCCAAGCCACCGCCTCCAACCAAAACTCAGATGCCGGGGTTTGATTGCAATGCGTAGCTTCTGCGGCCGCATCACAGCGCTCGTATTCGCCCTCGGTTGGCTTGTCGCTGGCGCCGGGGTCGCCCTTGCCGGGCCTTACGAGGACGCGCTGGTCGGCTTCACCGAAGGCTCCCTGAGCGATACCGGCGCCGCCATCAACAAGGTCGCCGCCAGCGGCAATCCGCTTGCCGCGCAACTATTGCAAGCGGCGGAGGACGCGCGGCTGATGTTCAGCGCCGCGCAAAAGAAGGTCTTCATCAAGACCAAGAACGACAAGCTGCTCGACGCCGCCACCGGCAAGGAATTCACCGGCACGCCGCCGGACGATATCGATACCGTCATTGTCAACAACCGGCTGCGCGGCATCATCGATGCGGTGATCGGCAGCCTGACGCTGATGTCGCCCAATACCAATCAGCGTTTCGACGCGGCGCAGGCGGTGTTCAAGTCGCGCGAGGTCAGTGCGCTGCCGGCTTTGAACAAGGCGCTGGCCGCGGAAAAAGACCCGCGAGTCAAAAAGGCGATGAACGAGGCGCGCGCCGCCATCGTCCTCACAGACAAGGAATCGAGCGACGCCGACAAGATCGCCGCCATCGCGGTCATCCGCGATCGCGGCGACCAGGATGCGCTCGGCCTGATCGACGGCACGGCGGCGGGCCAGCCGGCCGACGTGCACAAGGCGGCACAGGCGGCCAGCGCCAAGATCCAGGGCAATCTGGCGATTTGGAACGCCGTGCAGAACGCCTGGTACGGGCTGTCGCTCGGCTCGGTGCTGCTGCTCGCCGCCATCGGCCTCGCCATCACTTTCGGCGTCATGGGCGTCATCAACATGGCGCACGGCGAGATGGTGATGCTCGGCGCCTATGTGACATTCGTCGTGCAGGAATTCATCCGCACGAGAAATCCGGCGCTGTTCGACTATTCGCTCGCTATCGCGCTGCCGCTCGCCTTCGTCATTTCCGGCGCGGTCGGTATTTTCATCGAGCGGACCGTGATCCGTTTTCTCTATGGCCGGCCACTGGAGACCTTGCTCGCCACCTGGGGCATATCGCTGGTTTTGCAGCAGGCGGTGCGCGCGGCGTTCGGCCCGACCAACAAGGAAGTCGGCAATCCGTCATGGATGAGCGGCGCCTTCGATCTCGGCGGCATTCTGATCACCTATAACCGCATGTGGATCATCGTCTTTACCGGCTTGGTGTTCGTGGCGCTGCTCGCCATGCTGCGCTTCACCCGGCTCGGGCTGGAAATGCGCGCGGTGACGCAGAACCGCGCCATGGCGGCGGCGATGGGTATCCGCACCGCGCGCATCGACGCGCTCACTTTCGGTCTCGGCTCCGGCATCGCCGGCATTGCCGGCGTCGCGCTGTCGCAGATCGACAACGTGAGCCCGAACTTGGGGCAGGGCTACATCATCGATAGCTTCATGGTGGTGGTGTTCGGCGGCGTGGGGAATCTGTGGGGCACGCTGGTCGGCGCGCTGACGCTGGGCATCGCCAACAAGTTCCTCGAGCCGTTCGCCGGCGCCGTGCTCGGCAAGATCGCCATCCTGGTGTTCATCATCCTGTTCATCCAGAAACGCCCGCGCGGCATGTTCGCGCTCAAGGGCCGGGCGATTGAAGCATGAAGGCGTTATCGCTCATCCATATCCTCGACCGGGGCGCCGTCTTGTTTCTGGTGCTGCTCGGCGCCTTCGCCGTCGCCATACCGGTGTTGAACCTGCTGGTACCGGCAAGCTCGAGCCTGCATGTCTCGACCTATCTGGTGGCGCTGTTCGGCAAGTACGTCTGCTACGGCCTCCTGGCGCTCTCCATCGATCTGATCTGGGGCTATGCCGGCATTCTCTCGCTCGGTCACGGGGCGTTTTTCGCGCTCGGCGGCTATGCCATGGGCATGTATCTGATGCGGCAGATCGGCACCCGCGGCGTCTATGGCAATCCGGTGCTGCCCGACTTCATGGTGTTCCTCAATTGGCACGAGCTGCCGTTCTTCTGGTACGGCTTCAATCATTTCATCTATGCCGCGCTGATGATCCTTCTGGTGCCGGGCCTGCTCGCGTTCGTGTTCGGCTGGTTCGCCTTCCGCAGCCGCGTCACCGGCGTGTATCTGTCGATCATCACCCAGGCGATGACCTACGCGCTGCTGCTCGGCTTCTTCCGTAACAATTTCGGCTTCGGCGGCAATAACGGCCTGACCGATTTCAAGGACATCCTCGGCTTCAATGTGCAGGTGGAGGCGACGCGCAACGCGCTTCTGGTCACCTCCTGCGTGGCGCTGGCGCTCGGCTTCCTGATCTGCCGCGCCATCGTCACCTCCAAGTTCGGCAAGGTGCTGGTCGCCATCCGCGATGCGGAATCGCGCACGCGCTTTCTTGGCTACCGGGTGGAAGCCTACAAGCTGTTCGTGTTCACGCTGTCCGCGTGCATGGCCGGCGTTGCCGGCGCGCTCTACGTGCCGCAGGTCGGCATCATCAACCCGGGCGAATTCGCGCCGGCCAATTCGATCGAAGCCGTCATCTGGGTCGCGGTCGGCGGCCGTGGCACGCTGACCGGCGCGGTACTCGGCGCCTTCGTGGTCAACTACGCCAAGACTTATTTCACCTCCGGCGTGCTGGCGCCCTACTGGCTGTTCATGCTGGGCGGGTTGTTCATCGGCACCACCTTGCTGATGCCGCGCGGCATCATCGGCACGTTGAAATACGGCTTCGACCAGCGAGCCGCCAAGTCGGCGGCTGCCGAAGACGGCGTCGAGACCGGCGCCGCGCCGCCGGCCGCAACGCCGCACGCGGCGGAGTAGCGCCTGATGATCGACAAACAAACCACCTCCGCGCTGCTTTACCTCGACGGCATCAGCGTGTCGTTCGACGGCTTCAAGGCGCTCAACGAATTGTCGCTCGTCGTCGAGCCGGGCGAGATGCGCGCCATTATCGGACCGAACGGCGCCGGCAAGACCACCATGATGGACGTGATCACCGGCAAGACGCGGCCCGACTCAGGCGACGTGTTTTTCCAGGAAGGCGCCTACGACCTTTCCAAGCTCGACGAAACCGAGATTGCCATGCTCGGTATCGGCCGCAAGTTCCAGAAACCGACCGTGTTCGATATGCACACGGTCGAGGACAATCTCAATCTGGCGCTGAGGAACGACCGCGGCGTGCGCGCCACGCTGCTGTGGCAGTCGTCGGCCGCCCAGGAAAAACGCATCGACGAGGTGCTCGACACCATCCGCCTGAAGGCGGTGCGCTCGCGCGTGGCCGGCAGCCTGTCGCACGGCCAGAAGCAGTGGCTCGAGATCGGCATGCTGCTGGCGCAGGAGCCGAAGCTCCTTCTGGTCGACGAGCCGGTCGCCGGCATGACCGATGTGGAGACCATGCAGACCGCCGAGCTGCTCAAGGAAATCAATGCGACCAAGACCGTGGTCGTGGTCGAGCACGACATGGCCTTCGTGCGCGAGCTTGGCGTCAAGGTGACGTGCCTGCATGAAGGCTCGGTGCTGGCGGAAGGCACCATCGATCAGGTCTCGACCAACGACCGCGTGGTCGAGGTCTATTTGGGACGGTAACGATGCTCGAGGCCAGCAACATCGATCTCTACTACGGCGCGGCGCAGGCGTTGCGCGGCATTTCGCTCAAGGCCGAGGTCGGCAAGGTGACCTGCGTGCTCGGCCGCAACGGCGTCGGCAAGAGCAGCCTGCTGCGCGCGCTGGTCGGCCAGCGTCCGGTAAGCGCGGGCACGGTGATGTTCGACGGCAACGATATCACCAAACTGTCCACCGTCGAGCGGGCGCGCCGCGGCATCGCCTATGTGCCGCAAGGCCGCGAGATTTTCCCGCTGCTCACGGTGGAGGAAAACCTCGAGACCGGCTTTGCCCCGCTCATGCGCGACCAGCGCTCGGTGCCCGACGACGTGTTCTCGCTGTTCCCGGTGCTCAACAGCATGCTCGGCCGGCGCGGCGGCGATCTGTCCGGCGGCCAGCAGCAGCAACTGGCGATCGGCCGCGCGCTGGTGATGCGGCCGCGCCTGTTGCTGCTCGACGAGCCGACCGAAGGCATCCAGCCCTCGATCATCAAGGACATCGGCCGCGCCATTTCCTACCTGCGCGGCCTGAAGGAAATGGCCATCGTTCTGGTCGAGCAGTATCTCGACTTCGCGCAGGAGCTCGGCGACCATCTGGTGGTCATGGACCGCGGCGCCATCGTCTATTCCTGCGACCGGGCGACCATGGACGAGGGCGCGCTAAAGCGGGCGCTGGCGATTTGAGAATAACGCACGCAAGTGCGAAAGTGGCCGGGGAACGGGCGTGAGGACAGCCGCAGCTTTGCACAGCAACGCCGAAATCTTCGCCGCCAACCGCGCGACCGGCCATGTTGCGTTGCGCGTGGCGGCGAGCGCCGGCCGCACCCGGCGCACGCGCGTGCACGAAGACGGTTCGCTGCGCGTGCGCTTTCCCAACGCCGCCGGCGACGCGTTGGAAGCGGTGATCGTCAACACCGGCGGCGGCATGACCGGCGGCGACCGCTTCGCGGTGGAGATCGCATTGGGCAAGGGGGCGAATCTGGCCGCCGGCACCGCGGCGGCGGAAAAGATTTATCGCTCCAGCGGACCCGACGCGGCGATGGACGTCAGACTTGAGGTCGGCGACGGTGCGCGGCTCGCGTGGCTGCCGCAGGAGACCATCCTGTTCGACCGTGCCCGTCTGGCGCGGCGCATCGATGTCGAATTCGCCGCGAACGCCTCGCTGGTGATGGCCGAGGCGGTGGTGTTCGGACGTTCCGCCATGGGGGAGGCGATGCGCGAGGGCCTTTTCATCGACCGTTGGCACGTGCGCCGCGCGGGCAAGCTCGTTTTCGCCGAAGCCGCGCGGCTCGATGGGGCCATTGCGGCAAAGCTCGGCCAGCCGGCGTCGGCCGCCGGCGGCATCGCCATCGCCACCGTGCTGGTGGCGCCGGGCGATGACGCAACGACATCCGCCGTGCGTGCGCTCGCCGAGCAGTTTACCGGCGAAGTCGGCATTTCTTCTTGGACCGGCATCGCGGTGGCGCGGCTCTGCGCCAAGGACGGCGCCGCGCTCCGTCACGATCTGATCGCGGTGCTGGCCGCGCTCGGCGCGCCCGTGCCGCGGCTCTGGTTGAATTGAGGCGCGCGCATGATCCCGAAAAGTGGGAACCGGTTTTCGGATAAGATCATGCGCAAAGGGAAGAACTAATGAATTTAACGCCGCGCGAAAAGGACAAGCTGCTGATCGCCATGGCCGCGATGGTGGCGCGCCGCCGGCTCGAGCGCGGCGTCAAGCTCAACCATCCGGAAGCGGTGGCGCTGATCAGCGACTTCATCCTGGAAGGCGCGCGCGACGGCAAAAGCGTCGCCGACCTGATGCGCGACGGCGCCCACGTGCTCACGCGCGCCCAGGTGATGGACGGCATTTCCGAGATGATCCACGACATCCAGGTCGAGGCGACGTTTCCCGACGGCACCAAGCTCGTCACCGTGCACAATCCGATCCGCTGAAAGGACTTGAGACCCATGAAAAAAATGCTTTCGATCGTCACGCTTCTTCTGCTCGGAGCAGGTCCCGCGCTTGCCCATCCCGGGCACGGCTCGACCGCATCGTTCGCGGCCGGCATCGCCCATCCGTTCGGCGGCCTCGATCACATCGCGGTCATGGTGGCGGTCGGCTTGTGGGCCGCGCTCAAGGGCGGCCGCGCGTTGTGGCTGTGGCCTGCGGCTTTCGTCGGCGTGATGCTGGCCGGCGCGGCGCTTGGCATGATGCACGTCGCGGTGCCGTTCGTTGAGCCCGGCATTCTCGCCTCGGTGGTCGCGCTAGGGCTTTTGGTGGCGCTCGCCGTCGATCTGCCGGTGTGGACCGGCGCGGCCATCGTCGCCGCGTTCGCGCTGCTGCACGGCCACGCGCACGGCGCGGAAGTCGCGGAGAACTTCGGCGGCATCGAATACATGGCAGGCTTTGCGCTCGCCACCGCGACGCTGCATGGCGTCGGCATCGGCTTTGCGCAACTCATGACGCGGGCACATTTGCGCCCGCTGGTCCGCATTGCCGGCGCGGTTTGCGTCATGATCGGCGCGGGCCTGTGGAGCGGGGTGCTCTCATGAATCCCATTTCTGTCATTCCGGGGCGCGGGCGCAGCCCGCGAACCCGGAATCCAGAGCCCCTGGATTCCGGGCCCGACGCATTCGCGTCGTCCCGGAATGACGAGAGAAAGGCGCTGCCATGATCCCCGGCGAAATGTTCATCCAGGACGGCGACATCACGCTCAACGCCGGCCGCAAGACGGTGACGCTCAGCGTCGCCAATTCCGGCGACCGGCCGATCCAGGTCGGCTCGCACTATCATTTCTTCGAGACCAACCCGGCGCTCAAGTTCGAGCGCAAGAAGGCGCGCGGCATGCGGCTCGATATCGCCGCCGGCACCGCGGTGCGCTTCGAGCCGGGGCAGACGCGCGAGATCACGCTGGTCGCGCTCGCCGGCAAGCGCACGGTCTACGGTTTCCGCGGTAACGTGATGGGGAAGTTATGAAGGCTATCCCAGAACGCCATAACGGGCAGACCGTCGTCTGCCCGTCACAAGCTCTCGGATCCATTTCCGGGCCGCGCGGGTGAGCGCGCAAACACGGTACCCAGTAACTGAGAGCCAGGGCCGGCAAACATGGACCACGAATACTGCAAGCAGCACCCACGTCCCATGCCCGCTCCGGTCATGGCGGCCATCCGTGTCCGGCGCGAGCCGAAGATGGCTGACCTGCCGGCAAGCCTATGCCTATCGCGGCGGGTGGCAAGATCGAAATAATCGCGCGTGTGAACTTCGGGGATAAATTATGGCTACCACAATAAAACGCGCGGCCTATGCCGACATGTTCGGGCCCACCACCGGCGACCGCGTGCGGCTGGCCGACACCGATCTGATTATCGAAGTGGAAAAAGATTTCACCGTCTACGGCGAGGAGGTGAAATTTGGCGGCGGCAAGGTGATCCGCGACGGCATGGGGCAATCGCAGATCACCAACCGCCAAGGCGCCGTCGACACCGTCATCACCAACGCGCTGATCCTCGATCACTGGGGCATCGTCAAGGCCGATGTCGGCATCAAAGAAGGCCGCATCGCGGCCATCGGCAAAGCCGGCAATCCCGACATCCAGCCGGGCGTCACCATCGTCATCGGCCCCGGCACCGAGATCATCGCCGGCGAAGGAAAAATCCTCACCGCCGGCGGCTTCGACAGCCACATCCATTTCATCTGCCCGCAGCAGGTCGACGAGGCGCTGATGTCCGGCGTCACCACCATGCTCGGCGGCGGCACCGGACCTGCGGCCGGAACGAACGCGACGACCTGCACGCCGGGTCCGTGGCATCTCGGCCGCATGATCCAGGCGGCGGATGCGTTTCCGGTCAATCTCGGTTTTGCCGGCAAAGGCAACGCCTCGCGGCCGGCGGCGCTGGAAGAGATGGTCAAGGCCGGCGCCTGTGCGCTCAAGCTGCACGAGGACTGGGGCACCACGCCGGCGGCGATCGACTGCTGCCTGTCGGTGGCGGGAAAATACGACATCCAAGTGATGATCCACACCGACACTTTGAACGAGAGCGGCTTCGTCGAGGACACCATCAAGGCGTTCAAGGGCCGCACCATCCATACGTTTCACACCGAAGGCGCCGGCGGCGGGCATGCGCCCGACATCATCAAGGTTGCGGGGTTGAAGAACGTGCTGCCGTCGTCGACCAATCCGACGCGGCCGTTCACCAAGAATACCATCGACGAGCATCTCGACATGCTGATGGTGTGCCACCATCTCGATCCGTCGATCGCCGAGGACCTGGCCTTTGCCGAAAGCCGCATCCGCAAGGAGACCATCGCGGCGGAAGATATCCTGCACGACCTCGGCGCGCTGTCGATGATGTCGTCGGACTCGCAAGCCATGGGCCGGCTCGGCGAAGTCATCATTCGCACCTGGCAGACCGCCGATAAGATGAAGAAGCAGCGCGGTTCGCTGCCGGGCGAGAAAGGCGATAACGACAACAAGCGGGTAAAGCGCTACGTCGCCAAATACACCATCAACCCGGCGATCGCGCACGGCGTTGCCAAGCACATCGGCTCGGTCGAGAAAGGCAAGCTCGCGGATATGGTGATTTGGACGCCGGCCTTCTTCGGGGTGAAGCCGGATATGGTGATCAAGGGCGGCAGCATCGTCGCAGCGGCGATGGGCGACCCCAACGCCTCGATCCCGACGCCGCAGCCAGTGCATTACCGGCCGATGTTCGGCGCCTTCGGCAAGGCGCTCACCGCCTCGTCGCTGGTGTTCGTGTCGAAAGCGGCGGCGCGGAGCAATCTGCGTTCGCGCCTTGGCGTCGAGAAGCAGTTTGTCGCGGTCGAGAAGACCCGCACCGTCAACAAGAAGAGCATGATCCACAACGACGCCACGCCCGTCATCGAGGTCGATCCGGAAACCTACGAGGTGCGCGCCGACGGCGAGCTTCTGACCTGCGCGCCGGCCGAGGTGCTGCCGATGGCGCAGCGGTACTTCCTCTTCTAGACTGGGGCGATGAAACGTGTATCCGCGATCAAGGCGGCCGGTGACTGGGCCACAGCGTCGGCGGTCGACTGCGTGACTCTCGACGCCGGCGACCGCAACCGGCGGCGCATCGTCCTCACCGGCGAGAAGGGCACGCAATTCCTGCTCGACGATGCCAAGCCGGTATCGCTGCGCGATGGTGATGGCCTGGTGCTCGACGACGGCTCCATCGTGCTGGTGGCCGGCGAGTCCGAGAAGCTCATAGAGATTTCGGCCGGCAGCGCGCTCGATACCGTGCGGCTGGCCTGGCATCTCGGCAACCGCCATACCGATATGCAAGTCATCGGCGACAAGTTGCGCATCCGTCGCGATCATGTGCTGGAGGACATGCTGCGCGGGCTTGGCGCGGCGCTCACCCCGCTCGAAGCGGCCTTCGATCCGGAAGCGGCGGCGCCGCATGAGTGAAGACATGCAACCAGCGGCCCTCTACCGCCTCATGGCGTGGCTTTCGCCGGCCTTTCCGGTCGGCGCGTTCTCCTATTCCAGCGGCATCGAGTGGGCGGTGGAGGCCGGCGACATCAAGGACGCCGACACGCTAAAGGCCTGGCTCGGCGTCATGCTGGCCGAGGGCGGCGGCTACTGCGACGCCGTGTTGTTCGCGCACGCGCATCGCGCGACGCTCTGCGGCGACGACAAAGCGCTGCGAGCGGTGGCCGAGCTCGCCGCCGCCTTCGCGCCGTCCAAGGAGCGCCATCTGGAGACCACCGCGCAAGGCAATGCATTCGTGGAAGCGACGCGCGCGGCGTGGCCGTGCGCCGCGCTCGACCGGCTCAAGGCCGCGTGGGACGGCCCGGTCGCCTATCCGGTCGCGGTGGCGGTCGCAGCCAGCGGCCATGGGATCGCCGCCGAGCCCGCGCTCCTGGCCTTCCTGCAAGCCGTCGCCGCCAATTGGGTTTCCGCCGGCGTGCGGCTGATCCCGCTCGGCCAGAGCGACGGCCAGCGCGTGCTGGCCGCTTTGGAGCCGGCCGTTGCCGCCACCGCGCAACGCGCGCTGACCGCCAAACTCGACGACCTCGGCTCCTCCGCCTTCCGCGCCGATCTAGCCAGCGCGCGGCACGAGACCCAGTACACGAGATTATTCAGGAGCTGAGAATGAAAAACCCCCACGGTCCCTTGCGCGTCGGTATCGGCGGCCCGGTCGGCTCCGGCAAGACTGCGCTGATGGATCTGCTGTGCAAGAAACTGCGCGGCGCTTACGAAATCGCCGCCATCACCAACGACATCTACACCAAGTGGGACGCCGAATATCTGGTGCGCTCCGGTGCATTGTCGGCCGACCGCATCGCCGGCGTGGAAACCGGCGGCTGCCCGCACACCGCGATCCGCGAGGACGCTTCGATCAATCTCGCCGCTGTCGCCGACATGCGCGCCAAATTTCCCGATCTCGATCTGGTGCTGATCGAATCCGGCGGCGACAATTTGGCCGCGACGTTTTCGCCGGAACTCGCCGATCTCACCATCTACGTGATCGACGTCGCCGCCGGCGACAAGATCCCGTCGAAAGGCGGCCCCGGCATCACGCGCTCCGATCTCTTGGTCATCAACAAGATCGATCTGGCGCCTTACGTCGGCGCTTCGCTCGACGTGATGGAGCGCGACGCCAAGAAGATGCGTGGTCAACGCCCCTTCGTCATGACAAACTTGCGCGAGGGCAAGGGCGTCGACGAGATCGCGCGCTTTATTGTCGACAAGGGTGGGTTGGGAAAATGACCGGCAGCCGCGACCGTCTCGAAGCAGCACTTGCTCGCATCGCCGATCCGGCAGGTGAGGGCGCGCGCGCTTGCTTGACCGTCTACACACTGGCCGCGCGCGATGCCGCCGATGCCGCCGATGCGCGCGCCAAAGTCGGCATATCTCTCGGCCCGCTCGACGGCTCCATCGTCAGCATCAAGGACCTGTTCGACGTCGCCGGCGAAGTCACCCGTGCCGGCTCGAAGGTGCTGGCCGAGGAGGGCAAACCGGCTGCGGCCGACGCGCCGCCGGTGCGGCGCCTGCGCGCCGGTGGGGCGGTGATCATCGCCAAGACCAACATGTCCGAGTTCGCCTATTCCGGCATCGGCGCCAATCCGCACTACGGCACGCCGGGCAATCCGGCCGACCGCAAGCGGGTGCCCGGCGGATCGTCCTCGGGCGCGGCGGTTGCCGCCGCCGACGGCATGTGCGAGGTGGCCATCGGCACCGATACTGGCGGCTCGACTCGAATCCCGGCGGCGTTCTGCGGCATCGTCGGCTTCAAGCCGAGCCGCGAGCGCATCCCGACCGACGGCGCGTTCCCGCTGTCCTACAGCATCGACTCCATCGGTCCCTTGGCGACGTCGGTCGAGGCCTGCGCCAAGGCCGACGCGGTAATGGCCGGCGAGGCGTACGGGCAGCTCGAGCCCGCGCCGCTTGCCAATCTGCGCGTCGGTATCGCGCAGGGCCCGGTGCTGGAAAGTCTAGATGCGGCCGTCGGCAAAAGCTTCCCGCGCGCGATCGACAGGCTGGAAAAAGCCGGCTGCCGGCTGTCCAACGAGAATCTGCCGCTGCTCGACGACATGGCGCGGGTGAATTCAAAAGGGGGCGTGCAGCCGGCGGAAGCCTTCGCCATCCACCGCGATCTGCTCGGCCGCCGCGCCGACGGCATCGACCCGAACGTGCGCGCCCGGCTCGAGCGCGCGCGCAATATAAGCGCCGCGGACTTCATTGCCATGGTACGGGAGCGCTCGGAGTTGATCCGCGCTATGGATGCGCGGCTCGCCGACGTTGACGTGATGTGCTGGCCGACCACGCCCATCGTCGCGCCGACGATGGCCGAGATGGCCACGCCGGACGACTTCGCGCGCAAGAACGCGATGGCCCTGCGCAACACGGTGATCGTCAACTTCTTCAATCTCTGCGCCATTTCGCTGCCGCTGCCGCGCGAGGGCGGCCTACCGACCGGTTTGATGCTGGTCGTGCGCAACGGCCACGATCGCTGCTTGTTTCGCATTGCGGCAGCGGTCGAGCGGCTGTTGGCGGCGTAAAAGGGCGGTAACCTACCGCGCCGCTTTCCGAGCCTGTTAAAGTCGCTAATAATCCGGCATCATCGCAACCAACGGCCGTCTGCTGGGCCTCGGGAGGACTGCCAATGAAACGCAAATTGCAATCGAAGACGGCGCGCGTCAGCCGCCGAACGTTCACCGCCGGCTTAAGCTCCGCCGGATTCATGGCCGGGACCGCGCCGTTCAACATCGTTCGCGCGCAAGGTGCCGCCCTGAAGGTCGGCGTGCTGCTGCCGCGCTCCGGCTACCAGGCCGGCATCGGCCAGGACTGCCAGCGCGGTGTCGACATCACGGCAGGGATCCTGAAGGACCTCGGCCTGCCGTCGCTGCAGATCATGAACGCCGACACCGAGACCAACGTCGATGTCGCGCGGGCGCGCGCCGAGAAACTGATCGGCGAGGGCGCGCAGCTTCTGGTCGGCGCCTTCGATTCCGGGCAGAGCTCGGCCATCGCGCAAGTCGCCGAGCAGAAGGGCATTCCTTACGTCATCAACATCGCCGCGGCCCCGCCGATCACCGAGCAGGGCTACAAGTTTGTGTTCCGCAACTTCCCGACCGCCGGCATGATCCTGCGCGACGCATTCGTCGATCAGAAGGAAATTTTCGCGGCAGTCGGCGCGGCGCCGAAGACGGCGGTGTTCATGCACGTCAACGACACGTTCGGTATGGCGATGAAGGGCGGTATCGGCGCGGTGATGCCGAAATTCGACATGCCGTACAAAATCGTCGAGACGATCGCCTACGATCCGGCGGCGCGCGACCTGTCGGTGGAAATCTCCAAGGCGAAGGCGACCGGCGCCGACGCGTTGCTGTGCGTCAGCCGCCTCAACGACGCCATCCTGCTCACCCGCGAAATGGTCAAGCAGCGCTGGACGCCGATGGCGATCATGAGCATGGGGCCGGGCTGGTACGAGGACCAGTACCTCAAGACCCTGAACAAGCTCTCCGACGGGCCGCTGAGCTTCGCGCCTTGGTACGACCCGAACAAGAAGATGTCGAAGCAGCTCGAAGCCGCGCTTGCCAAGGCGCATGCGGGCGTCAACCTCAACACCAACCACGTCTACACCTTCGAGGCGCTGTTGATCGCCGCCGACGCCTATAAACGCGCCGGCTCGGCCGATCCGAAGGCGCTCGCCGACGCCGTGCGCACCACCAATATCAAGGACAATGTCAGCATCGGCCCCGGCATCCAGTTCGACGCCAAAGGCCAGAACGACAAGATCCTGGGCGGCGGCATCCAGAACCGCGGCGGCAAGCTGATCACCGTCGCGCCGAAGGAAGCGGCTAATGGTAAGCCAGAATGGCCGTTGAAGCCCTACGACAAGCGCGCCTGACGCGTGTTCTGTACGCCTTTGCTCCCGCCGCACTCGCGGCGGGAGCATTGCGTTGTTAGGATCGCCCTGTGTCCGCAGATGTCTATCTCAATGTGGCGGTCGGCGGGGTCCTGACCGGCCTCGTCTACGGGCTGATGGCGCTCGGCCTGTCGGTCATTTTCGGCGTGGTGCGCGTGGTCAATTTCGCCCACGGCGAGATGATGACCATCGCCATGTATATCGCGGTGACGCTGTTTACCGCCTTCCATCTCGACCCGCTGATCATGCTGGTGCCGATCGCCGCGGTGATGTTCGCCTTCGGCTACGTGCTGCAGAAGCGCCTGATCAACCCCTTCATCACCCGGCCCGAGCACACTCAGTTCCTGCTGCTGGTGGCGGTGGCGATCATCATCGTCAATGTGCTGCTGATCGCGTTTGGCCCGGACGCGCAAAATGTTCAGACCTCATACGGCTATGACAGTTTTCAGATCGGCCCGCTGATCGTCGACGCGACCAAGCTTTACGCCGGCATCGCCGCAATCGTAGTGGCGGCCGCGCTATTTGGATTCTTCCAATACACGCAGCCCGGCACCGCGATCCGCGCCTGCGCCGACAACTACACCGGCGCGCTGGTGGTCGGGCTCGACGTCAAGCACCTTTATGCCCTGACCTTCGGCTTGGGCGCGGCCTGCGTTGGCGCCGCTGGCTGCATGCTGCTGCTGATATTCGACGTCACGCCCGCGGTCGGGCCGGCCTATACGCTGCTCGCCTTCGTCATCGTCATCACTGGCGGCCTCGGCTCGATGCCGGGCGCGCTCATCGGCGGCGTCCTCATCGGGCTGACCGAGGCGATGGCCGGATTGCTGTTCTCGCCGTCGGCGAAGAGCATGTTTGCGTTCGGCATCCTCGTGCTGGTGCTGCTGTTTCGCCCGCAGGGCATCATGGGCAAGAGAACCGCATCATGAGGGCGGCATGATCGCGGCGCTGACCGAAGGCATATCGCGCCGCGCGGCGCTCCTGCTGGTTGCTCTGCTGGCGGCTCTGATCCTCGCTCCGGTGTTCGCCGGCGACTATCTGCTCACCGTGCTGATCCTGATCTTGTACTTCGCCTATATCGGCCAGGCCTGGAACATCATGATGGGGTTTGCCGGGCAGTTGTCGCTCGGCCACGCGCTTTATGTGGGGCTGGGCGCCTATACCGCGGCCTCGCTCTACGTGCATTTCGGCATCGGCCCGTGGCTGGGCCTCCTGGTCGCGGTGCCGGTGGCGGCTTTGGCCGGCGCTTTCATCGGCTTTCTGGCGTTTCGCTTCCGGGTCGCCGGCGTCTATTTCGCCATTTTGACCATCGCGGTCGCCGAATTCGCGCGCGTCGGTTTCGATCATCTGAGCTGGACCAGCGGAGCGTCGGGCCTGTTCTTGCCGGTCAGGCAATACGCTCACAACGATCTCTGGCTCCTGCGCGGCCATCCGGCGATGTTCTATTACATCCTGCTGGCCGCAACCGTGCTCGCCATGGTTTTCTGCCGCGCCTTGCTGAAAAGCCGCGTCGGCTATTTCTGGCTGGCGATCCGCGAGGACGAAGAGGCCGCGCGCTCGGCCGGCATCGACGTCTTCCACTACAAGATGATCGCGGTGGTGATCTCCGCGGCCATGACGTCCTTTGCCGGCGTGATCTATGCGTTTTATTACAACAACCTGTTTCCCGAACAGGTGTTTCATATTTCGCGCTCGATCGAGATCATCCTCGGTCCGATCGTTGGCGGCATCGGCACGCTGTTCGGGCCCATTCTCGGCGCCGCCTTGCTGACCGGCCTGGCCGAAACGCTCACCGCCGCGCTCGCCGCGCTCGGCATCGATCTGCCGGGCGCCAAGCAGGTGTTCTACGGCATCTGCCTGCTGCTGGTGATTACGACCTTGCCGGACGGCGTGTGGCCTTGGGTCGCAAAGCGGATCGGGCTGGGGAGCCGCAAGCAATGAGCGCGCTTTTGTCGGTCAATGGCGTGAGCAAGCGGTTCCGCGGCCTGGTCGCGGTCGACCGGGTCAGCTTCGGAGTGCCCGAGGGCGGCATCTTCGCGGTCATCGGCCCGAACGGCGCCGGCAAGACCACGCTGTTCAACATGGTCGCCGGCGTATTTCCGCCCGACGCCGGGACCATCGCCTTCGCCGGCGAACGCGTCGACGGCCTGCCGCCCGACCGCATCTGCCGGCGCGGCGTCGGCCGGACCTTTCAGATCGTGCGGCCGTTTCCGGCGCTGAGCGTCGAAGACAATGTCATCGTCGGCGCGCTCTTGCATCGCCACCATGTGAGCGACGCGCGCGGCCACGCGCACGAGGTGCTGCGCCGGCTCGATCTTTACGACAAGCGCGATCAGCGCGCCTCGTCGTTGACGTTGCCCGACCGCAAGCGGCTGGAAGTGGCGCGCGCGCTCGCCACCGATCCGAAGCTGCTGCTGCTCGACGAGGTGATGGCGGGCTTGCGGCCGACCGAGACGGACCGGATTGTGGCGATCCTGAAGGGACTTAACCGCGAAACCGGGCTGACCATTTTGCTGATCGAGCACGTGATGCGGGCGGTGATGGCGCTTGCCTCGCATATCCTCGTGCTGCACCACGGCGCGGCGATCGCGGAAGGGCTGCCGGAACAGGTCATGCGCGAGCGCGCGGTGATCGACTCCTATCTGGGTGTGGAGGCGATCGCATGATTCCGAAAAGTGGCGACCGCTTTTCGAATAAGGTCATGCGAAAGAAAAAAGCATGATGCTCAAGATAGAAAATCTCGACGTATATTACGGCGACGCCCGGGCGCTCGATGGCGTTTCGCTCGAGATCGAAGAGGGCGCGATCGTCGCCATCGTCGGCGCCAACGGCGCCGGCAAGACCTCGCTGATCCGCACCGTCGCCGGCATGCATCGGTCGTCGCGCGGCCGTATTCTTTATCGCGGCACCGATATCGCCGGCTGGCCGACTCACAAGGTCTGCAATCTCGGCATCGGCCAGGTCGCCGAAGGCCGGCAGGTTTTTCCAACGCTGTCGATCGCGGAAAATCTGGCGATGGGCGCCATGTTGCCGCGCGCGCGCGACGCGCGCGAGCGCAATCTCGAACGCGTTTACGCGCTGTTTCCGGCCTTGGCCGAGCGCAGCCATCAGCTTGCCGGTACGCTGTCGGGCGGCGAGCAGCAGATGCTCGCCATCGGGCGCTGCCTGATGGGCGCGCCGGATCTGGTGATGTTCGATGAGCCGTCGCTGGGCCTAGCGCCCACGGTCGTGCAAACCGTGCTGCGATGCGTGCGCGACCTCAATCGCGAAGGCCTCACCTGCATGCTGGTGGAGCAGAACGTGGCGGTGTCGCTCAAGCTTGCGAGCAGCGCCTATGTGCTGGAGAACGGCCGCATCACGCTGTCGGGCACCGGCGCGGCGCTTTTGACCGACGACCGCGTCCGCCAAGCTTATCTTGGGCTATAGGCTTTGGCGGGCTTGCGCGGGTGGCGGCGCATCAAAAAATCGAGCGCGGCGACCCGCATGCGGAGCGACTGATCGGGGAAGCGGGCCCGCAGCAGCTTGAGGGCCTCGGCATCGGTCGCCGGAGCGAAGGTCATGACCTGCGCGGCCATGTCGGCCGGGTCAAAAACGGTGGAAAATACTTCGCGTTTAAAGGCTTGGCCCATGAAATCGGTCCTTGCGAGCCCGGCAATCTCAGTCTGCAATCCGGTTGTTAGCAATTCGTTAAATAAGCCATGGCGGCCGGGGCGGTTCCATCGCCGGCCGCGAAATTCACCGGTCGGACGGCTTATTTCAGCGGCGGGCCGATGGTGACGGTCAGCTTGCCGACGCCTTCGACCTCGCATTCAAGCTTGTCGCCGGCCACCGTGGCGGCGACGCCCGACGGCGTGCCGGTCATGATGATGTCGCCGGCCACCAGCTCCACCATTTCCGACAGGTTGGAGATGATTTCCGGCACGTTCCAGATCAACTGGTTGAGATCGCCGTCCTGGCGAATCTTGCCGTTGCACTTGAGTGTGATCTTGCCCTTCGTAGGATGTCCGACCTCGCTTACCGGCTTGAGTGGCCCGCACGGCGCCGAGTGATCGAAGGCCTTGCCGATTTCCCAAGGCCGCTTCAGGTCGCGCGAGGCGATCTGCAGGTCGCGGCGGGTGAGGTCGATGCCGACGCCGTAGCCCCAGATGCAATCATTGGCCTTGGCGACCGGGATGTTGCGGCCGCCCGACTTGAGCGCCACCACCAGCTCGACCTCGTGGTGCATGTCCTTGGTCAGCGACGGGTAGGGCACGGTGCCGCCGTCCGCCACGATGGCATCGGCCGGCTTGGCGAAATAGAACGGCGGCAGCCGCTCGTCCTGCCCCATCTCGCGGATATGTTCGATGTAATTGCGCCCGACGCACCAGATGCGGCGGACCGGAAAGACTTTGCTCGAACCGGCGACCGCGATGGTCGCCTGCGGCGGCGGCGAAATGACGTAATCCGCGCTCATGGAAAGTTGCCTTCTAGGAAATAGTGGAAATGTTAGCCGGCGGGCCCATCCGGTATCGCATTATCCCGGCTTGAACAAGACGGAAAAAGCCGTCGTTTTCGCGGTCTATTGCGCCGCCTCTGCGACCGGCGTGCGGGTTTCCTGCTGCTTGAGCTGGAGCCGGTAGAACGAGGCGTAGCGGCCCTCTTGGCGCAGCAATTCGTCGTGCCGGCCGGATTCGGAAACCTGGCCGTCCTCGATCACGTAGATGCGGTCGGCGTGCGACACGGTATGCAGCCGGTGCGCGATCGCGACCGTGGTGCGGCCCTGGCAAAGATGCTCCATGGCCTCGCGTACCTGCAGTTCGGATTCCGAATTGAGCGCGGCGGTGGCTTCGTCGAGCAGGATGATCGGCGCGTTCTTGATAAGCGCGCGGGCGATGGCGACGCGCTGGCGCTGGCCGCCGGACAGCTGCAGGCCGTGCTCGCCGACCGGCGTATCGTAGCCGCGCGGGAAGGACAGGATGAAATCGTGCGCATAGGCGGCCTTGGCGGCCGCCACGATCTCGTCCTCGCTGGCGCCCGGTTTTCCGAATGCGATGTTTTCGCGCACCGTGCCGCGGAACAGGAACACGTCCTGTCCGACATAGGCGAGGTGCCGGCGCAACGAGCGGCGCGTGACTTCGCGGATGTCCTGCCCGTCGATGACGATTCTGCCGCGCTCGATGTCGTAGAAGCGCAGGATCAGATTGATGATCGTCGTCTTGCCGCCGCCGGAGGGGCCGACCAACGCGGTCAGCTTGCCCGGTTCCGCCACAAACGAAATGCCGCGCAGTACCGCTTCGTCGCTGCGATAGGCGAAATGCACGTCCTCGAATTCCAGCCGCGGCGTCCGGATTTGCAACGCCGGCTTGCCGCTATCGGCCGCCTCGCTCGGCGGCGAATCGAGCACCTCGAACAGGATGCGCACGCCGACCAGGCCGCTGTTGAGCTCGATGTTGAGGCGGGCCAGGCGCTTGGCCGGCTCGTAGGCCAGCAGGAATGCGGCGATAAAGGAAAAGAACTGCCCGGGCGTCGCCCCGGTCTCGATGACGCGATAGCCGCTATAGGTGATGGCGATGGCGATGGCGATGCCGCCGAGCGTTTCCATTAGCGGTGAGGAGCGGTTGGAGACGCGCGCCATCTTGTTGGCTTCGTGCTCGACCGCGGCGACGTTGTGGTCGAAGCGTTCGCGCATGACGTCTTCCAGCGTGAAGGCCTTGACGATGCGGATGCCCTGCAGCGTCTCCTGCAGCGTCTCCATGATCCGGGTGCCGCCTTGGAACTGGCTGCGCCCGATGGCGTAGACGCGGCGGATCAGCTTGCGCAGCACGAAGAACGCCGGCGGCGCGACCACGAAGCTGAAGAACGACATCAGCGGGTCTTTCATGACCATGACGGCAACTAGCCCGATCAGCGTCAAAAAGTCGCGACCGACCGAGGTGATCAAAAGGTTGATCACTTGTGTGCAAGCGGCCGCGCCTGTCGACAGCCGCGCGATGAATTCGGTCGAGTGCCGGTTGGAGAAGAATCCGACGCCTTCGCTGAGCAGCTTGGCGAAGACGGCGCGTTGGTTGTCGGCGACGATGCGGTTGCCGATCTGCGACAGCAACACGCTGTGGCCGTAAGTCGCGAGACCCTTAGTGGCGAACAGGGCGACGGTGACGCCGCCGAGGATGAAGATGGTGGTCAGATTCTTGCCGGAGTAGCCCTCGTTGACGACGTCGCCGATCAGGTAGGCGGAAAACGCCGTGCAGCCGGCGGAGATCGCCATCAGCGTGAAGGCGAAGGCGTAGCTACGCCAATGCATGATGCCCTGCTCGGTCAGCAGGCGCCGGATCAGGGCAAAGGTGCCGTAACGCTCGTCGTCCGATGGCAAAGTGTGGTCGTTCATCCGCCCTCTGTGGGCTCTGATTATGGCACAGGTACATGCTGGCTGGAGCAGGCGTCTCCTTGCCTGCTGGCAGCGGGTTTTTCAAGCCAAAACTGGGATAAACGCGCTATTCGGCGCCTAAACTCACCGCGCGGTCAGGCCGAGGCGATTTCACGCTTTCCGGGCAGCCGCCGCTCCCAGGCGAGGGCATGCGCGACGATGGTGTCGAGGTCCTCGAACTGCGGGCGCCAGTCGAGCGTGGAACGGATGCGGCCGACATCGGCCACCAGCGCGGCCGGGTCGCCGGCGCGCCGCCCGGCGATCTCGACCGGAAAATCGCGGCCGGCCGCGCGCCGCACCGCCTCGATCACCTGGAACACCGAAGAGCCGTGACCGTAGCCGCAGTTAAACGTTTCGCTGGCGCCGCCGCGGCGCAAATAGGCGAGCGCCGCCGAATGCGCGTGCGCGAGATCGCTGACATGGATGTAGTCGCGGATGCAGGTGCCGTCCGGCGTCGGATAGTCGGTGCCGAACACGTCGATCTTTGCCCGCTTGCCGAGCACCGCTTCGCAGGCGACCTTGATCAGATGGGTGGCGGCCGGCGTCGATTGCCCGGTACGCAGCTTCGGATCGGCGCCGGCGACGTTGAAGTAGCGCAGGATCACGAAACGCAAGCCATGCGCCGCGCCGGCATCGTGCAGCATGATCTCCGACATCAGCTTCGAACTGCCGTAAGGCGAGATCGGCGCCGTGGCTGCGTCCTCGCGCACCGGCACGTGCTCGGCATTGCCGTAGACCGCGGCGGTCGATGAAAAGATGAATTGCTGCACGCCGGCCTTGATGGCGACGTCGAGCAGGGCGCAGGTATTCATGGTGTTGTTGCGGTAATAGCCGAGCGGATCGCGCACCGAGTTCGGCACCACGATCGAGGCGGCGAAATGGATGATGGCGGTGACGCCGTGGCGGGCGATGGTCTGCTCCACCAGTTCGCGGTCGCCGGTTGAGCCGGCGACGAACGGCACCTTGCCTGGGACTAGGAAGCGAAATCCGGTCGACAGGTTATCGAGCACGACCACCGGTTCGCCGGCGTCGACGAGTTCGTGCACCATGTGGCTACCGATATAGCCGGCCCCGCCCGTGACCAGGATCGTCATGAAAGTCTGACCTACCTCGGCTGAATCAGTGGCAAGCTAACATTATGCTTGCGCACGATCTTTTCCGAGAGCCGGTTTCTGAATTTCGAGATCATGCGCTCGCCCTCGATGATTTGCCCGCGTCTTACCGGACGACGGTGTAAAAGCGCTTAGGCCGGGCGGCAAGCGGTCATGGTTATGGCGGTCATCCTTAATGCTCGGTATATGACGCCGGCAGAGGCACAATGGCCGATATTCTCTTCATCAAGACGTCGTCGCTCGGGGATGTGATCCATCAAATGCCGGCGCTGACCGAGGCGCGCAAGGCGCGGCCCGACGCGACCTTCACCTGGCTGGTGGAGGAGGCCTTCGCGCCGCTGGTGCGCCTGCACCCGGCGGCGGCTCACGTCGTGCCCGTGGCCTGGCGAAGGTGGCGGAATTCGCTCTACGCGCCCGGAACGTTCGGCGAAATTGCCGGTAGCCTGCGCGCCATCCGCGCGCCGCGCTACGACCTGATCGTGGACAGCCAGGGCCTGCTGCGCTCGGCCGTGATTGCGCGCCTCGCGCATGGCCGGCGCCACGGCTACGACGCGGCCAGCATCCGCGAACCGCTCGCCGCGATGTTCTACGACGTCCGCCATAGCGTCAGCCGCGATCTGCATGCGGTGGAACGCAATAGAATCCTCAGCGGCATGGCGCTTGGTTATGCGCCGCAGGGCACGCCCGATTTCGGGCTCGACCGCGCGGCCTTGGCGGGCGCCGGCAAGCGCTACGCGGTGTTGTTGCACGCCACCGCGCGCATGGAAAAGCAATGGCCGGAACAAAGCTGGATCGCGCTCGGTCGTACGCTCGGGTGCGACGGCATCGAACTGGTGCTGCCCTGGGGCACCGAACCGGAACGCTTGCGGGCCGAGCGCATCGCCGCGGGGCTGACAGGCGCGCGCGTTCCACAACGCGCGTCGCTCGATGCGGTAGCGCGTCTGATAGCCGGAGCGCAATTCGTGGTGGGCGTCGATACCGGGTTGCTGCATCTGGCGGCCGCGGTCGGCGTGCCGCTGGTGGCGATCTTTGCCGGCAGCCAGCCGCACTTGACCGGCCCGGTTGGCAACGGACCGCTGGTCGTGCTTGGCGCAAGTGGCGAGCCGCCATCGGTGGACGAAGTAACAAAAGGCGTGGAAGGGCTCGGGCTCTAGCCTATTCTCGCTTGGGCCAGATTATCCGGGCCACTGACGTCTGTGTTGTCGTGCGCGCGAAAAAGGGGCGGGGACCGATGCAAAAGACGCGACTCGAAGCGTTCAGCGACGGTGTGCTGGCCATCATCATCACCATCAGGGTGCTCGAGCTGAAGGTGCCGCAGGGCGAAGACCTGAGCGCTGCGGCCGCTGCTGCCGGTTTTCTTCAGCTACGTCCTGAGCTTTGTCTATATCGGCATCTACTGGAACAGCCATCACCACATGTTGCACGCCGTGAAACGCATCAGCGGCGGCGTGCTGTGGGCCAATCTGCATTTGTTGTTTTGGCTGTCGTTGTTCCCATTCGTCACCGGCTGGATGGGCGAGAACCATTTTGCGCAGCTGCCGACGGCGCTTTACGGCGCCGTGCTGCTGATGGCGGCGGTCGCCTACCAGATTCTCGTCATCACGATCATCAGGCAAGAGGGCCCGGACTCGCTTCTTGCGAAGGCGGTCGGCAGGGATTTCAAGGGCAATCTATCGTCCGTCGCCTACGCCGTAGCAATCGTGCTTTGCTTCGTTTTCAATCAATGGGCCGCCCAGGCGATATATATTCTTGTCGCGCTGGTGTGGCTGGTGCCCGACAGACGAATTGAGAGAATCCTGCCGCCGTCGCCTTAGGCTCGCGTGCGCCGTATTACGCCGCGCCGGCGCGCAACAGATCGTGGATGTGGATGACGCCGACCGGCTTGCCGGCTTCGACCGCGAACAACGCGGTCACCTTGGTCGAATTGAGAATTTCCAGCGTCTCGCTGATGAGCTGATCGGGCCGCACCGTCTTGGGTCCCCGCGTCATCACCTCGTCGACGCGCGCGTCGAGCAGATTGTTGCGCATATGACGGCGCAGGTCGCCGTCGGTGATGATGCCGACCAACAGACCGCTCGCGTCGGTGATGCCGACGCAGCCGAGGCCCTTGGCGGACATCACCAGGATCGCGTCGGCCATGCGCGTGCCGAGCGGCGCCAGCGGCACTGCCTCGCCGGTGTGCATGAACTCGCGCACCCCTTTGAGCAACGTGCCGAGCTTGCCGCCCGGGTGCAGCAGGCCGAAATCCACCGCGGTGAAGCCGCGGCTTTCCAGCAGCGCGATCGCCAGCGCGTCGCCGAGCGCAAGCTGCATCAGCGAAGAGGTGGTGGGCGCGAGATTATGCGGGCAGGCCTCGCGCGCCTGCGGCAAAGCGAGCACCACGTCCGCGGTCTTGGCGAGCGTCGAGTTGGCACTGGCGGTCATCGCGATCAAGCCGATGCGGAAGCGGCGCGAGTAATCGGTGAGATTTTTCATCTCCGCCGTCTCGCCCGACCACGACAGCGCAACGATGACGTCGTTGCTGGCGATCATGCCGAGGTCGCCATGGCTGGCTTCGCCCGGATGCACGAACAGCGCCGGCGTTCCGGTGGAGGCGAGCGTGGAGGCGATCTTGCGCCCGACATGGCCGGATTTGCCCATGCCGGTCACGATCACGCGCCCTTGCGCGGCGCGGATCAGCTCGACGGCGGCGGCGAAGGTCGCGCCCAGCCCATTGCGCAGCGCGTCGGCGAGGGCGTCGATGCCGCCGCCTTCCGCATCGAGCGTGCGCAGCGCGGAATTGATCGCCGCCCGGGCGCGCTCGCTGCTCATATCGGCGGCTTTTAGTTTGGCCATGCGGAGTTCAAGGTCCTTATCGGTCGCGGTTTGATAGCACGGAATAAGCGGCGCGTCAGGCTTGGAGCGTCTCAAACCTTAACGCCGCGCCGGGCGCGCATTATCGGCCTTTCCGAAGTATTTCGCGCACCGCCGCCAACGCGGTCTCGACCGCGACATCGGCGGTGCGGCGGTGGCGCACCGCGTCGTTGCCCTCGCTGCGCGCGCGCTCTCGCGCCGCCTCGTCGCCGGGCGGCTCGAGGATGGCGGCGATGGGGTTGAGTGGCTTCCAGTGCCACGGGCTGGTCGGGCCGAAGATGGCGATCGTGGGCGTGCCGATGGCGGCGGAGACATGCATCAGTCCGGAATTGTTGGTGACGGAAATGTCGGCGGCTGCCAGCGCGAGAACGGCATTGCGCAGGTCGGCACTCGTCAGGTCGTGCCCATGGTTTCCGGCGGCGCCGGCGATTTGTTTTGCGATCGCCGTTTCGTCCGGACCGCCCAGCACCCAGACCGATGCGCCATCATCGGTCAATGCGCGCGCCAGCGCCGCATAGTGCCCGGGCGGCCAAGCCTTGCCGGCACCAACCGCGCCGGGTGACAGCGTGACGATGGGACGCCCTTCGGCCGTAAGCCCGCGCTGCGCGCGCCATCGCGCGACTTCGTCCGCCGGCACTTTCAACTCGGGCAGCGGCCATTCGGCCGGCAAGCGCGCGCCCTTCGGCAACGCCAGCGCGCCCATCTGATCGATCATGCGCGGCAGCTTGCGTTCGCCGAAGCGCACGTCGTTGATCAGGCCGAAGCGGGCTTCGCCGGCAAAGCCGGTGCGCCGCGGGATGCCGGCGAGGAACGGCGCCAGCGCCGCTTTCCACTTGCGCGACATCACCAGCGCCTGCGCGTAATGTTTTTCCCGCAGCCGGCTGCTCAATTGCCGTTGCAGCGCAACGCCAAGCCGTCGCCGCGGCAGGTCGATCACGATCGCCTGCCGGGTGCCCGGCATATAATTGGCCAGCGGTGCGCAGAGCGTGCTGGAGACGATATCGACGGGCCGCTCCGGCGCCTGGGCGCGCAGCAGCTTCACCACCGAATGGCAGCGCACGAAGTCCCCGATCCAGACGTAGGGGACGATCAGGATCGGGCCTGGCGGCCGGGTTGGTTCTTGGCTCATTCGTCTGCCGCCGCAGCCCCCGTGCGTCCGTTTCGGCCGGCCCGGACAAGGCGTTAGCCTGCTCGGCCTAAGCCTGTCCAGCCGCGATTTTTACCGTTTCCTGAGCCATTTGCGGCCGAATGCGGCCTAACATTGCGCCCGTCCCCGGACTGGGGCAAAGGATGGCCGCAATTCAAGGCGGACCAGGTTTGGGTATGTTTTTGGTCACCGGCGGGGCCGGATTTATCGGATCGAACGTGGTGGCCAGCCTCAACGAGGCGGGCGCCAGCGATATCGTGGTCAATGACCTGCTCGGCCAGGACGACGCCAAGTGGCGCAATCTGGCCAAGCGCCAGGTCGCCGATCTGGTGCCGCCGGCCGAATTGATGGCCTGGCTCGACGGCCGCAAACTCGACGCCGTCATCCACATGGGCGCCATTTCCGACACCACCGCCACCGACGGCGACCTGGTGATGGAGAACAATTTCCGGCTGTCGCTGCGCTTGCTCGACTGGTGCACGGCGACCCGCACGCCATTCATCTATGCCTCGTCGGCGGCGACCTACGGCGACGGCGGCCAAGGCTTCGACGATGACGGGTCGCTCGAGGCGCTGCGCAAACTGCGCCCGATGAATCTCTATGGCTGGAGCAAGCACCTGTTCGATCTCGCCGTGATCGATCGCTACGTCAAGAAAGAAAAGCTGCCGCCACACTGGGTCGGCTTGAAATTCTTCAACGTCTACGGCCCGAACGAATATCACAAAGGTCACATGGCGAGCGTGCTGGCCAAAGTGTTCGACCAGGCCAAAGCGGGAAAGCCGGTGCGGCTGTTCAAATCGCACCGCGACGGCATCGAGGACGGCGACCAGCGCCGCGACTTCATTTATGTGGACGATGCCATTGCGGTGCTGCGCTGGCTGCTCGACGCGCCGGCGGTGAGTGGCATTTTCAATGTCGGCACCGGCAAGGCCGAAAGCTTCCGCGACATGATCGGCGCGATGTTCAAGGCGCTCGGGCGGCCGGCCAATATTGAATATATCGACATGCCGGACGCGATCCGCGGCCAGTACCAGTATTTCACGCAAGGCAATGTCGAGAACTTGCGCCGCGCCGGCTATAACGCCGGCTTCACCCCACTCGAAGCGGCCGTCGGCCAATACGTCACCGGCTACCTCGACCGCGAAGACAGATATCGTTAAGTCAGAGTGTCAGAGTATGCATCGAGTTTCGCCGCGAACTCTGTTTCACCTCTCCCATAGGGAGAGGCCGGCGCACGAAGTGCGCCGGGTGAGGGGTTACGATTTATCGAGACTCACTTACCCCCTCACCCCAACCCTCTCCCCACAGGGGAGAGGGAGCGCGCTGTGCCCGAAGCAGTCGCTTCAGAACAAATGGACCGGACGTTAGATGTTCGATTTCGACAAACATCTCGCCGACCTGACCGGGCAGACCGTGCTCTGCGTCGGCGATCTGATGCTGGACGAGTTCGTCTACGGCGAGGTCACGCGCATCTCGCCGGAAGCGCCGACGCCGGTGATCGCGGTGAAGCGCACCGAAATGATGATCGGCGGCGCCGGTAATGTGGCGCGCAACCTGGTCGCGCTCGGTACGCGCTGCGTTTTCGTCGGCGTCGTCGGCGACGACGATGCCGGCCGTACGCTGCGCGAAGCGCTCACGACGCATCCGCTGATCGAATTCCACCTGGTGGTCGATCCCGCGCGGCAGACCACCCGCAAGGTCCGCTTCGTCTCGGAGCACCACTCCACCCATATGTTGCGCGCCGATTGGGAAATGGCCTCGTCGGTCGACGCGGCGAGCGAGAACGCGCTGATCGGCCACGTCATCGAGGCGATGCCGCGGGTAGGCGCGGTGGTGCTGTCGGATTACGCCAAGGGCGCGCTGACTCCGCGCGTCATCCGCGCCGTCATCGATGCCGCCAATAAGCTCGGGAAACCGGTGGTGGTCGATCCGAAGGGCCGCGACTACGGCAACTATCGCGGCGCCACCGTGATCACGCCGAACCGGCAGGAACTTGCCGATGCGACCCACAGCACGGCGCAAACCGACGATCAGGTCGCGACGGCAGCGGCCGAACTCGGCCGGGCGCTGGGAACGCAAGCGGTTCTGGTGACGCGCAGCGAGGCCGGCATGACGCTGGTGGGCGAGGGCGCGCCGATCCACGTTCCGGCCTATCCGGTGCGTGTGCGCGACGTCTCCGGCGCCGGCGACACCGTGGTGGCCGTGGTCGCCGCCATGCTCGCGATGCAGGCGGATTTCGAATCCGCCATGCGTGCTGCCAATGCCGCGGCCGCGGTGGTGGTGGGAAAACGCGGCACCGCGACGCTGTCGGTCGCCGAATTGCGTTCGCGCATCCTGCCAGCGGCGACGCTCGCGCCCGAGGAGAAGATCGTATTCGACTGGGCGCTGCTCGAGGAGCATCTCGCCGAATGGCGCGGCCAAGGCCTGCGGGTCGGCTTCACCAATGGCTGCTTCGATCTGCTGCATCCCGGGCACGTCAAACTGCTGGCCGGCGCGCGCGGGTCCTGCGACCGCCTGGTGGTGGGATTGAACGGCGACGCCTCGGTGACGCGGCTCAAAGGCGAGGGCCGTCCGGTGCAGCCGGTCACGGCGCGCGCCGAGGTGCTGGCCGCGCTCGAAGCCGTCGATCTCGTCGTCGTGTTCGACGAGGACACTCCGGAAAAGCTGATCGCGCGCGTAAAGCCGACGGTGCTGGTCAAAGGCGGCGACTACACGCGCGAGCAGGTGGTCGGCCGCGAGATCGTCGAGGCGCTGGGCGGCGAGGTGGTCCTGATCGACATCGTGCCCGGCCATTCGACCACAAGCGTGGTCGAGCGCTCGCGCAACGGCCGTTAGGGGCCGGGCTTCCGGAGCGGCTTGCTTTCGGGGGGCTGCCAGCCTTGCGCTTCTTCATAGCGCTTGGCGTAACGGTAGAACGTGCCCTCGAAATTTCCCATCGCGATGACAAAGCCCGCCCAGCCGTCGATGAAGCCGAGCTTGAAGATGTAGTGCTTGATGAACGACCAGAGGCCGTGGCCGAGCGCGCCCGCCATCGACACGCGCTTGCCCGCGAGCTTCGGCGCGCCCAGCGTGGAATAGCGGTTCATCTTCTTGATGAGCTCTTCCAGGTTACAGAAGGGGAATTGCCATACCGCATTTTGCAATGTGCCGAGCGGCTTGCCGCTCAGATTTTCGAACCCTTCATGCACCGGTTCGAGCGTGTAGCGCATGCTGCCTTTGCGAAAGAGCTGCGGCTGGCGAAAATTTGGATACCAGCCGGAGCCGCGAATCCAACGGCCCATCATGTAGCTGCGGCGCGGCACGCGGTAGACGTCGAGCGCAGGACCCTTCGCCAACAGTTCGAGAATTTCGTCGCGCACTTGCTCGGTGCATCGCTCGTCCGAGTCGAGACTGAAAATCCAATCGTGTTTGCAGGCCTCGAGGGCGCGGTTGCGCAGCGCGCCGAAGCCTTCGAACGGCACTTCCACCACGCGCGCGCCGAGCGACGTCGCGATCGCGGCGGTGTGGTCGGTGCTAAAGGAGTCCAACACCACCACCTCGTCGGCCCACAGCACGCTGGCGATCGCGGCCTCGATTTTGACCGCCTCGTTGTAGGTCAGAATGTAGGCTGAGAGCTTTTGCGCCATCAGGTCCAGTCCGCCGGCGCGCCGGCAAGTTGTGCGAGCGCATCGCGGTTCGACATCGCCCGCCGGTACTTTCGGACCTCGCGGTGGTTGCGCCACATGTGTCGAACATTGCCGTCGATGAGGCCGACGCGCTTGAAATCGCGAAGATCGCGCGCGAGCGCTGTGAAAAGCCCGTGGCGCAGGTCGGATACCAGGATCTTGGTAGCGAGATAGGAACCTACTTTTCGGAATCGGCCCACGAAATCCGGTTGTGCGGCGACATAACTGAGCAAACTCAACCCGGCCTGCTCCCATTGATTGGACTGGCCGTCTTCGGACCAATACTTCTGCCACAATGGCTCGGCGATGAGATGACCGCTACCTCGCCGAGAAGCCCGGATCAGGAATTCGCGGTCATCGATCCATTTCATCCCGTGGCAGAAGCCGCCAACGTCGAGAGCGGTTTGCCGTCGAACCGTGATACTCGTGCCTTCAACACCGATCAAATCGCATATGAGTGCCCATTCGAATGCCGCTGGAGCGAGCGTTAGCTCGGGCATGCGCGCTATCTGGGCGCGCTTAAGATTAAGTTTGACGGAAGTTGACAGGGTGGCGACCACTTCAGGCTTGTGCGCAAAAACAGCCAACGGCGCCGACAAGCGGCGTTCGAGAAAGACGTCATCGTCATCGAGGAGCGCGACAATGTCCGCTCGCGCCGCTTCCAGGCCCAGATTACGAGCACCGGCGGTTCCCAGATTATTTGGCGGCCTTAGCACACGGATACGCGGATCGTTGAGTGACGCTAGGTAAGTGCTGGTGTCGTCAACCGAACAGTCGTCAACGATAATCAATTCGAAATTCTTTTCGTTCTGCGCGAAAACGCTGGCTATAGTTCGCGGCAAGATGCGCCGGCGGCTGTAAGTGGGTAGGAGGACTGAAATTTTAGGCGGGGTCATCGACAATCTCGACAGGCGAAGCTCGTGCAACCATATTCGTTAAGTGACATAACTATAACAGACTTCCAAGTCACCGCAGTAATGCCATCGTCACGCGCGGGCCGTAACCATGCCATGTGCGCGGCGGCGTCTAGTTTGCACCGGCAAGAATCCGAGCGATATCCGCAACATGACTTTGGATAATATGAATCCTCGGCGCGTACTTGCGTTCCCAATCTTCAAACTGCAGCGGTAAATAGCTATCAACTAGTGATACGAACTTTTGTTCTAGGATTCGCAAATCCGGAGATAGATGGCTAACCAATACGAGTCCTGAAGGCGGCGCTCCTATAATCTTAATGTCGAGTTCAGGCCGATGATCTAGCAAAACGGCAAGAGTCTTCCAAACATCACCAACCCAATGTGTAACGGTATCGTCGCGCCCTGAATTTACCTCATCAAAGGGGATGCAATCGTGAAGTACGATCAAGCCATCATTGGTGGCTCGCTTCTCGACATTGATAAAATCACGGAGTGCTTGCTCGAAATGGTGTAAGCCGTCGATAAAAGCCAAATCAATTTTTCGAGCGGCAAATTGCGGCCGTTTTTCGTAGGCCGCAAAAAAGGCATCACTCGTTTCGGTAAAAATATCAATATTGGGGCTAATTCGACGTTTAATTCGGGGATTCGGATCAATCCCGACTGCATCGGTCGATTGCATCACGCATGAGAGGGTATCCCCTTCTGCGACACCGATTTCCAGGTAAAATTTTGGCCGAATTTGCTCATGAAGCGCCTTTAATATTTCGATGTAATCATCTCCCGGCAAGATTAATCGGCATAACCCCCGGTATAATGCGTCACCGCCGAAATTTCTTTTTAACATCCGCCTAAAAAATGTAACGCCGGAATCTGACCTGCGATTCTGCGGTGTAGTAATCGCCCAGCCACTCGGCTGCGTCGCCAAGTATTCGGTCTCGTCGCCGTGTGGACACCTCAGATTTGAATGCGTTGTCTGGCTTGAGGCGTTCGAAAAGATCGATCAGCGCGCGCTCGGCCTCGCGCTCGCGACCGAGGGCTGCCATTAGATTGCAATGAATTAGCTGCCGTGCAATATCCGCATGCGACAAATAGGCAGCAATGCGATTGAATTTCATCGAACGTCCCAAGCGAATACCGGTTTGGCCATAAGTCTTCGTACGCCATTGCCTTGAACGTTTTTGTTATAAGGTTTTTTCCCCAGAATTACCAAAAAGTAGTCTTGTCGGCGCAATAGGCTACGCCCACTCGGTCGGCGCGCCCGCAAGCCGCGCGAGCGCCTCGCGATTCGAATTGGCGCGGCGATAATTGCTCACCTTGCGGTGCTCGCGCCAGATGCGCACGAGGCCGCCTTGCAACAGGCCGACGTCGCGGACGGCTCGCCAATCGGCGGCCAAAGTCGCGAAGTCGCCGCGCCGGAGATCAAACACCAGGATCTTGCTCGCAAGGTAGCTGCCGAGTTTCTGAAACCGCGTGGTGAATTGCGGCCGCTGCTTAGCATAGGTCACCAGATCGCGGCCGGCGTCTTTCCATTCGTTAGACAAACTATTGGTCGTCCAACCCTTTTCCCATTGTATGTCCGGCAGCAGGCGCACCGCGCCACGTGGCGCCAATCGAATGAGGAATTCGCGGTCCTCGGTCCGCTGCATTTGTTCGCAGACCCCCAATCGCGCGGGCCGCCTCGGTGCGGACCGTGATGCTGCTGCCGACTACGCCAATCAGGTCGCAGTAGAGAGCCCACTCGAACGCTTGCGGTTGCAATTTGATATCCGGGAGTGGGCTCGGGTATAGCCTGTTTCGCACCTCTTTATTGGCAGATGAAAGCGTGCAAATGAGGTCCGGCTCGCGATCCATCGCGTCGAGAGCCCGGCTTAGACGTTGCGGCAGATAGGAGTTGTCGGAATCGCGGAAGGCAACGATTGGTGCGCTGGCCGCGGCGAGCCCGAGATTACGCGCCGCACTAACTCCGATCCGACGGTCCAATAACATGAATTTGATGCGAGGATCAGTCAGGGTTGAAAGCCATTCCCGCGTCCCGTCTGTCGAGCCGTCGATGATAATCAATTCAAAATTGGGCTCGTCCTGCGCCAGCACGCTCGCGACGGCGCGGGGCAGCACATTTAAGCGGTTGTAGGCTGGGATGACGACGGAGCAGCGCAATTGGAGACTCAAAGCTCAAACGCATGGCGATCATGGTGCCGAATGGCCGACGGCAAAATTAACATACCGGCTGCCCGGTGCACAGTGTAAACGGCAAAACGCTACTTCCTCGCGCTTTTTCCGGCAGGCTTGCGGTCTCTCAAAATCCATGTTTTTTGTGAAAATCAAGATGAACGGGCTTCTGCCACTTGTGAAACTAACTTGGTTCGTTTGCAAGGCGCGTCTATGAGAGACCTAATCTCCATCGTCGTGACGACCTATCAGCGCGAGAACGCGCTCGATGCGGTACTGCGGTCGCTGGCCGGCCAAACCGATCAGGATTTTGAAGTGATCGTTGCAGACGATGGATCCGGCCCGGCGACCGCCGAACTGCTGCAGCGCTGGAAAGCCAAAGTAGGGCATCGCCTCGACCACGTCTGGCACGCGGACTGCGGCTTCCGCGCGGCGGAAATCCGCAATCGCGCGATCCTCGCGGCGCGCGGCGTGTACTGCATTTTTCTCGATGGCGATTGCATCGTGCGGCCGGATTTTATCGCCACTCACCGCCGTCTCGCCGAGCCGGGCTCTTTCGTCACGGGCAACCGCATTCTGCTGTCGGCCAGGCTGACCGCGCGGGTGCTGCGTGAGAAACTCGAGCCCGAGCGCTGGAGCTTCGGCCGGTGGCTGGCGCAACGCGCATGCGGCGGCATAAACCGGCTGGCTGCGCTACTTCACCTGCCGCTTGGGCCGTTGCGCCGTCTGCGCAGCCGTTCGTGGCATGGCGGGCGGTCTTGCAATCTCGCGGTCTGGCGCACCGATCTCGACCGAGTCGATGGCTTCGATGCTGATTACAGCGGCTGGGGCAAGGAGGATTCCGACGTCATCGTGCGCCTGCTGCACGGCGGCGTGCGCCGCAAGGACGGCGTGTTTGCCACCGGCGTGCTGCATCTTTGGCATCCGGAGGCCGACCGCGGCCGGTTGGCCGAGAACGAACGCAAGCTTTCCGATATCATCGCTGGCGATAACATCCGCGCGCGGCGCGGTCTGTCTGCAATAAGGCCCGCGGCTTCCGCTGCTTTGGCAGGATAACCGATGTCTACGTTTTCGACCGCTTCTCTTCTTAATCGGACACGGCTTGGCAAAATCGCCGACGGCTTTGCCGTCGCTGTCGCCGTGTCGATCCCTTGGTCGACCTCGGCGACCAGCATACTGCTGGTGGGGTGGCTGATTGCGCTCATCCCCACGCTCGAATGGAGAGATCTACGTAGTCAACTCACGACAGCCGTCGGCGGCATACCGGTCCTGTTATTTCTCCTTGGTGCGGTTGGAATGACATGGGCTGACGTGACGTGGCACGAGCGCTGGGGCGGCCTCGATGGCTTTGTGAGGTTGCTGGTGATCCCGCTGCTGATAACGCAATTCCGGCGCTCCGACGCGGGCTATCGGGTGCTTGTCGGATTCCTGATTTCCTGCATCGGCCTGCTGATCGCGTCCTACGTAGTGAAAATGTGGCCGAACATTCATCCTCGGCCTCCAGGCAATGAGGGCGTTGCGGTAAAAAGCTACATTGTTCAAAGCCTCGAGTTCACCATTTGCGCCGCGGTGCTGTTTGATCTTGCCGCCGATTATGCACGCACGCGCAGCTGGAATGTTACTTCCGTTTTTGTAATTTTAGGCTTGGCGTTTCTCGGTGACATTTTTTTTGTCACCACCGGCCGTACGACGCTTGTTGTCATTCCCGCGCTCGTCCTGATTTACGGATTCCAGCATTTCGGTTGGAAGGGAGTTTTGGGTGCTGGCGCGGCCGGATTGGTTGTTGCTAGTGTGGTGTGGACAACATCGCCTTATGTACGCGAGCGCGTGACGGGAATTTATTCGGAAACTGAGATTTACGAAAAGCTAAACGAAGGCACCTCGGCGGGCGTGCGGGTTGACTTTTGGGCGAAATCGCTTCGCATGATCGAAAACGCGCCACTGCTTGGGCACGGGACCGGCTCGATCGTTGATCAGTTCAATCGCGCCGCGATTGGGCAAACGGGCGCGCGCGGCAATCCTTCGGCCAATCCACACAACCAGACCTTTGCAGTCGGAGTTCAGCTCGGCCTCTTGGGGATAGCGGTGTTGTGGGCAATGTGGATATCGCAAGTGATGTTGTTCCGGGGGACCGGATCGCTCGCTTGGATTGGCTTGGTGGTAGTGACGTCGAACATCGTCGGCTCGCTGTTCAATTCGTTTATTTTTGACTTCACCGAAGGCTGGCTCTACGTGGTTGGTTTCGGCGTGACGGCGGGCATGTTTCAGCGGCAAGCCCCGGCGGCGCAAGGCCATAAGGGCTCAGTCGCCTCGACTTCAACACCATCACCATGACGCGGGTTGAGCTACCCGCCAAGCCGCGAATCCTAGTCATTGCGTTGCGCCGCCTTGGTGACGTGCTGCTCGCCACGCCGCTGATCCGCAGCCTGCGGCGCGCGTGGCCGGACGCCACCATCGACGCGCTGGTATTCGCCGATACCGCTGGCATTCTCGAAGGCAATCCCGATCTCAACGGCATTGTTACCCTTCAGCCGCAGCCATCGACGGCGCAGACCGTTGCCTTGGGAGCGCGTTTGTTCCGCCGTTACGATCTTGCGGTCTCCACCCAAAGCGGCGACCGGCCAACCGGCTTTGCCATTGCCGCCGGGCGCATGCGGGTGTCGCCGGTGCCGGCGAATTTCAACGGCCGGGTGAAACAGACGCTGTTCGATCGCAGCTTCGCCACCGCGCGCGGCTTGCACCGGGTCGAGGAAATGTTGCGGCTCGCCGACGGCCTCGGCATAGCGCGCGTGCCGGAGGTGATCTGCCCGCGCGCTGCCGGGCCGGACGTGCCGCCGGCCGGCGCCTACGCGGTGATCCATGCCGCGCCGATGTTCCATTACAAGCGCTGGACGGAAAGCGGCTGGCGCGAGCTTGCGGGCGCGCTCGCCGCGCGCGGGCTTACGGTGATCGCGACCGGCGGCCCGCTTGAGTCCGAGCGGCATTATCTTGATGCGGTGTGGAACGGTACGTCCGTCGCGCGGCGTGACGGCCAACTCGCGTGGCCGCAACTCGCCGGCCTTCTGTCGAACGCGCGCGTCTATATCGGCCCCGACACCTCGGTGACCCATCTTGCCGCCGCGGCGGGCTGCCCGACCGTCGCGATCTATGGACCGACCGACCCGCGGCTTTGGGGCCCGTGGCCGGTCGGCGGCATGGACGAAAACTGGGCGGCGGCCGGCGTCATTCAACGCCGCGGCAATGTCTGGCTGGTGCAGAACGCGCTGCCGTGCGCGCCGTGCCAACTCGAGGGCTGCGAACGGCGGCTCGACAGCTACAGCCAATGCCTCGATGAACTACCGGCGGCGCAGGTGGTCGCCGCCGCCGATCAGGCCTTGGCGGCGGCGAAACGGTAAAGCAGCAAGGCAACAAGACCGCAGCCTGCGATCAGCGCGCCAACGCGCCAAACGACGGATTCCGTCTGTAGCGTCGCGGCCGCGAGCGCGACCAAGCCTATATTCGCCACGAACACGCGGCTGACGATCTGATAGACGCTGAACCCGCCATCTGTCGCGCGCTGATAGAAATGGCTGCGATGCGCCTGCCAGACCGGCTCGCCGTTCATGAGCCGGCGCAACAGCGTGATCGTCGCATCGGCAACATAATAGAGCGGCAGCAGCAGTGCCGCCGCGACGTGGCCGTTGCCGGAGAGCACGACAAGCAGCCAGCCGAGCAGCAGGCCAATCGGCAAACTCCCGACGTCGCCGAGAAACAGACGCGCGATCGGGCGGTTGACCGGCGCGAAGCCGATCATGGCGCCGCATAGCGCCAGCGCGACGATGGTGGCGTCGTGCGGCAGCGCGCCCATGACGCCGAATATAACCAGTCCGGCGCTGAGCGGCACCGCTTCGGCGACCGTCATCCAGTCGATGCCGTCCATGAAATTCGTCAGGTTGACGAACCAGAGGATGGCAAGACCCATCAGCGCGCGTTCGAACCAAAGGGGAAGAACCGGCACGACGCGCAGATCGCCCGGCAGCGCGGCGAGCACGATCGCAACCCCGGCCATTTGCAAAACCAGCCGCGGCATCACCGCGATTGAACGAAGGTCGTCGATCGCGCCCACGAGGGCGATGAAAACCGTGGCGGCCAGGACGAGCCACACGGAATGTGCGTCGAGGCCAGGTACGCCAAACAGAAGGGTTACGGCGACGACGCCTGTGGTCGCCGCGATCACCGCAATTCCGCCGCCCTGCGGGGTCGGCGTCTTGTGCGAGGAGCGGGCGTTGGGATGCGCCAGCGCGTGCCGCCGCAGCAGGGGACGCAGCAACACCAGCAGGCCGAAGCTGATCACCGCGGCCGCAATGAAAATAACCCAGCCGAAGGAGCTAAACCAATCCAAGGCTCGGCTGCTCATGACGTCAGGCGCTCCCCGGCCGTGGTTGGGTGCCGCCGTCTAGCAGCCGCGCGTAAAGCGCAACGATCTCTTGCGCGACCCGTTTGCTCGAAAACTCATCGACGACCAGCTGGCGGCCCGCGCGGCCGAAGCGCAGCCGCATGTCGGGATCTTTCATGAGCGTCTCGATCGCATTTGCCAGCGCCACCGGATCATCCGGCGGCACCAGCAGCCCGTTCACGCCTGGCCGCGCGATTTCCCGGCAACCAGGTACGTCCGTCGCCACCAGCGGCCGGCCGCAAGCGGCGGCTTCCATCAGGCTCATCGGGATACCCTCGCCGCCGCGCGAAGGCAGCACGGCGATGTGCGCTTGTTTCCACACGCTACGAACGTCGCCGACATGGCCGAGCATGACCAAATTCGGAATTTTTCGCCACTGCTCGAGCAGAGGCTCCGGGATCGACGTCGGATTGAGGGGGTCGGGCGCGCCGGCGAGAAGTAGACGAACGGATAAGCCACGCTCGGCTAAAATTTCGTGCGCGCGCACCAAAGTGCGAACGCCTTTGCCGTCGAGTAATCGGCTGACAAACGCGGCCGTGCAAACGGAATCGGCAGGCTCGGGCAGCGGCGTGAACGCATCGACGTCGACGCCTGAGCCGGCGATCATCGCAATCCGGTCTCGCCGCACGCCGAGCATTGCGATGACAGCCCGGTCGTCGGGATTTTGCACGAGCACCGTGCCATTGGGCCGCCTCAGCAGCCAGCCAAGGAACCCGCCGGCAAGAAAACGCAGCAGCCGCGCCTTGGCCGTCTTGGAAGCGAATGCAAAACCCAATCCCGTGAAAGCATTGAGTACGCTCAGAGAAAGGCCAAGCGCGGCGATCGAGCCGGTCACGACCGGCAGGAATGCGACGTGATGAACCAAATCGGGCTGAACGCGCCGGTACAGCCGTCTGGTTTCCGCGACAGTTATCATGAGCCGGAACGGGTTCATGCTGCCGCGCCGCCATTCTATCGGATGCAGATTGAACCCCTCACGCCGGATCGTGTCAGCGCAATCGCCGACACGCGCCGCGACGTGGACGTCGTAGCCTACGTTTTTCGCGGCCCGCGCCATCGGCAGGCGATGGGAGAGGAAAAACCAGTCTTCCGAAACGAGATAGAGAATCTTTTTCGTCATCAGATGGACAGCCTATGCCGCCGTGCTGGCCGGCGTTTCCCAACGCGCGCGCCAAGCCTCGAGCATTAATATATCCCACAGCAGATGCTGGTGATTGCGGCGACCGTCGAGATGCTCCTTCCACAGGGCGCGGACGCGGCCGCTCTTGATCAAGCCCGATTCCCGCAGCTGCCGCTCGTCAAGGAGCGCCTCCGCCCAGTCCCGCAGCGGGCCGCGCAGCCACTCGGCCAGCGGAATGGCAAACCCCATCTTCGGCCGTTCGACCAGCGCGGCGGGAACGTACCGGTAGAGAAGCTGACGCAGCAGCCACTTGCTCGTTCCGTCGCGCAACTTGGCGCGGCGCGGAAGCGCCCATGCGAATTCGACCAGGCGGTGGTCGAGCAGGGGCACACGCGCCTCCAGCGCGATGGCCATGCTGGCGCGATCCAGCTTGGTCAAAATATCGTCAGGTAAATAGCTAACGAGATCGATGAACTGCATCCGTTCTACCAGGTTCGGAAAGTCGGCATTGACCGAGTTGTCGGACCAGGCCGCGCCGGGCTCTAGCGTACCCGGCATGATCTCCGCTGGCTCCCAATGGGTAATGATGCTGCGATAGCTGTCGTCGGCGCCCTGCGCGCGCATTAAACTTGCAAGTTTGTAGAGTTTGTCACCGAGCTGAGGCACGCGCAGCCGGGACGGCAAATGCGGCGCCAGCCTGTCCCAATGTTGCGGCGACAGCGCCGTAATGGCGGCGGCCATCGCTTTTCGCGCCGGCCGCGGCCAGCCACCTATGCCATTCGCGAAGCGTTCGGCGGCTTGGTAGCGGCTATAGCCGGCAAAAAGTTCATCGCCGCCATCACCCGACAGCGCGACCGTCACGTGCTGGCGAGTCATCGCGGAAATCAGATAGGTCGGGATCTGCGAGGAATCCGCGAACGGTTCGTCATACCAGTCGGGCAGGTAGGGGATTGCATCCAGGGCATGCTTGGACGAGACGGTCAGCGTGTGGTGTTCGGTGCCAAGATGCATAGCGATTTTCTCGGCATGCAAAGACTCATCGTATCCCGGCAGATCGAAGGCCACGGTGAAGGTTTTCACCGGCCCTGCATTGGCGGCCTTCATTAACGCCACGACGGTCGAAGAATTGACCCCGCCCGACAAAAGCGCACCGAGCGGTACGTCGGCGATCATGCGCAACCGCACCGCGTCAATCGACAATGCTTCGAGTTCGATCGGTAAGCTCGTCGTCGCTGGCTTGAATCGGATTGGCGACGCCCTTGAGCGCAACGTCGCGCGCGCTCCAATAGGTGGTGATGCTTGGCTCGCCGTGCCAAGGCAAGGTCAGGATTGTGCCGGGCTCGAGCTTGTGCACTCCCTCATAGACCGTGCGCGGCGCCGGAATGTGGGAATGGCGCAAATATTGCGCGACCGCACCGCGGTCGATGCGCGGCGTCCAGCCGGGATGCGCGCGCAGCGCCTTGAGCTCGGAGCCGAACAGGAACAGACCGCCGAATTTCCCCCAATATAGTGGCTTGATGCCGAGCCGGTCGCGCACGAGCTTGAGGGTCCGCTCCTTGCGGTCCCAAACGGCGAAGGCGAACATCCCGATCAGGCGCGGCACCGTCGCTTCGAGCCCACTGGCGGCGATCGATTCGACCAGCACTTCGGTATCGGAATGCCCGATGAAGCTAATGCCGCGCCCTTGCAACTCGGCGCGAAGCGCGGCATAGCCGTAGACCTCGCCATTGTAAGTGATCACGTAGCGGCCGTCGTGCGACACCATGGGCTGATGTCCGGCGGCGGAAAGATCGACAATGGAAAGCCGGCGATGACCGAATGCGACACCCGCCTCGTAATCGATCCAGACGCCGGCGTCGTCGGGTCCGCGATGTCGCACGCTGGCGGTCATCGCGCCGGCGATCGCGTCCATATCGCTGCCGCGGCCTGCCGATCCGTCAGTGAAGCCGGCGATGCCGCACATGGGAGGTTCCTATTTGATCCCGACCCGTCATTGCGGATGTTCATTACCCGCTCAAGCGATTTGCAACAATCTTGCTGTTATCGGCGTGAAATCCGGGCCCAGCAGTAAGCAAGAAGGCATCGATCGGTGGCAGCTGTAAATCCCATTCTGGTCACCGGCGCCGCTGGCTTCATTGGTTATCACGTTTCGCGCGCTCTGGCGGCAGCCGGCCGCGACGTGATTGGCGTCGATAATCTTTCGCCCTATTACGATCCGAAGCTGAAAGAGGCGCGGCTTCAGCAGCTCGCGGGCGCCAAGAATTTCAAGTTCGTGCGGCTGGACTTGGCGGACCGTAAGGCCACCGCGGCGCTGTTCGCCGAGCACCGCTTTCCCTTCGTTGTCCACCTTGCCGCCCAAGCCGGCGTCCGCCATTCGCTGGTCGACCCTTACGCCTATGTGGACGCGAATCTCCAGGGGTTCCTCAACATCCTCGAAGGCTGCCGCCACAGCGGCTGCCGGCATCTTGTCTATGCTTCGTCGTCGTCGGTCTATGGCGCCAACACCCGCTTGCCGTTCCGCACCTCCGATAACGTCGATCATCCGCTCAGTCTCTACGGCGCCTCGAAAAAGGCGAACGAACTGATGGCGCATTCCTACGCACATCTGTTCAAGCTACCGGCGACAGGCCTGCGCTTTTTCACGGTCTATGGTCCCTGGGGCCGGCCCGATATGGCGATGTGGTTGTTCACCGCCGCGATCCGCGCCGGCAAGCCGATCAAGCTGTTCAACCAGGGCAACATGCGGCGCGACTTCACCTACATCGATGACGTCGTGCAGGCGATAGTGCGGCTGATCGACCGGCCGGCCGAAGGCGATCCCGAATGGTCGGGTGCGACACCCGATCCGTCGCGCAGTTCGGCGCCGTGGCGTGTCTACAACATAGGCAACAACAGCCCGGTCGATGTTCCTGAGGTCGTGAAAATCCTGGAAGCGGCGATCGGTAAAAAAGCGATTCGCGAACTGCTGCCGATGCAGCCCGGCGATGTCCCGGCTACTTTCGCCGACGTCGACGATCTCATGCGCGATGTCGGCTTCAAGCCGTCGACGCCGATCGCCGACGGCATCGCGCGTTTCGTTGCCTGGTACAATCAGTACCATCAGGCCGGCTGAAAGCGGCAAGACACCGCAGATACGCGCCGGCTTAGAGCGCGCTTTTTGGCTGGCTTCGTTCCGCCGCCAACCGGCGTTTGCCGTGATCGAGGATCCAGATAACGCCGCCGGGCAGGCCGGCGGCGAACGTCGAGATTCCGAGCAGCACCGACACCACCAGACCATCGGTCGCGGCCAATCCGGCATAGCCGAACGCCAGAACCATCGCCGTTTCGCGCGTGCCCCAGCCGGCGATCGACAGCGGGATCGTTGCGATCAGCAAAACCGGAAGTACGAGAAACAGGGCCTGGCTCCATTCAAGCGGCACCGCCACCGCTTTCGCCAGCCACCACGCCGCGGTCACCGTCGTGAGATGGATGATCACCGAATACGCAACAATCCTTATCCGGTTTGATCCGGCGCCGAACACGCGGCGCGCGGTTGAGGCGGCCGCGGCCAACTGGCGCGTCAGCCACCAGCGGTCCAGCCATTGCCAGCGCACATAACCCAAGGCCAGAAATGTAAAGCACGCTCCGATGCCGCCGAACCCGACGACCAACAAGGCAATGCGGCCGGTAACATTGCCGATGAGCGCGAACGACCACGGCAGGCAAACGATCACCAGCAGCGCCAAGACCAGGACGCCGACCATCCGATCGATCAGGACGGAATAGGTGGCGCTTTTCCAGCCGCCATTGTCGCGCGCCAGCATCCAGATCCGAACCGCGTCGCCGCCGACACTCGATGGCAGCGTTTGATTGAAGAACGCCGCGACGAACATGTACCGGAGCGACTTCTGGATCGTGAAGGGCGCGGCACTCGGCTCGTTGCAGGCTTCAACAATTTTCTGCCAGCGCAAACCGACCAACCCGACCTGGACGACCAAGATCAAAATCGCCGTCGTCAGCCAAAAATATTGCAGGTGATGGAGTTGCCGCCCGATCAGTCCAAAGTTCACGTGCGCGAAGGCGAAATACAGCAAAATGCCCGAGATCGCTACTTTCAGCGCAAAAGTGAGCAAGTTTCGCATTAATCCAGGATCCTGCAGGCAAACCAACGCATATCGGTGGGGCTCATCGTGCCGGCGTAAATCGACGACCCATGAAACGGACGTGGGGAAAATTGAGGAATTTCATAGCTCATAGCTTGATTGCGCTGCGCTGAGAATGGGATAAACAGCAATTCGAACAAGGCCGCCGGCATGCCGAAACTGTCCGATCTCAAGATCAAGCTGTTTACCGACGGCGCCGACAAGGCGCAAATTGTCGAAATGGCCAAGCAGGCCTGGATTGCCGGCTTTACCACCAACCCGTCGCTGCTCAAGAAAGCCGGCGTGAGCGACTATGAACGCTATGCCCGCGATCTCGTCGCCGCCGTGCCCGACCGCCACATCTCGTTCGAGGTGTTCTCCGACGACCTGCCCGAAATGGTCGCGCAGGCCCGGGTGATCACGGCCTGGGGCAAGAACGTCTACGTCAAGCTGCCGGTGACGACCACGCGTAACGAACCGTTGTTCGACGTGGTGCGGTCGTTGTCGCACGATGGCGTCAAGATCAACATGACCGCGATCTTTACGTCCGAACAGGTTGCCCGCGCGGTCGAGGCGCTCGACGGCGGCGCGCCGGCTTGCGTGTCGGTATTCGCCGGCCGGCTGGCCGACTTCGGCATTGACTATCGGCCGATCATGCAGGATGCGGTTGGCCGCGCCCGCAAGACGCGTAATATCGAAATCATCTGGGCATCGACGCGCGAGGTTTTCAACGTGGTGGAAGCCGACGATATAGGCTGCCACATCATCACCGCGCCGGCCGACGTGCTCAGGAAGCTTCCGATGCTCGGCACAAAATCGGCAGCGGAGCTTTCGCTCGGGGCGGTCAAATCATTCCGCGAAGATGCGCTTGCGACGGACTTGCATCTCGCCGTTCCCGCCCTCGCGCGCCGCCGAATGATTTTCCCGTGACGGTGCCGACGGCGGCCGGATTTTGGACCGTTGCACCGCTGTAACGCTTTGAATCAAAACGTGTTCGGCGGGTTTTCCCGAGGTGGTCGCCAGCCGCCATTGAGCGTGCTAGGGGATGGCTTGGCCGGGGGTCAGGGCCAGGGGATATCCGTCTCGAACATGACGCAAGCGGAAAAACCGGCTGCGGAGTCTGCCTTGCGCATTGGCGTGGTCGGCGTCGGCGTCATGGGCAGCAATCATGCCCGCGTGCTCGCCGGGCTGCCGGGGGCGATACTTGTCGGCGTCGCCGATCCCGACCGCAAGCAGGCCGAATTCGTCGCCCGCACCCTCGGCTGCACGGCTGTCGCCGATGTCGAGGCGTTGCTCGACCTCAAGGTCGATGCCGTCACCATCGCGGCGCCGACCCATCTGCATCGCGATATCGCGCTCGCCTGCATCGCGCGCGGCGTCCACGTCATGGTGGAAAAGCCGATCGCCTCCACGGTCGAGGAAGGCCGCGAGATCATCGCCGCGGCGCGCCGCGCCGGCGTCACGCTGATGGTCGGCCACGTCGAGCGTTTCAATCCGGCGGTCGAGGCGATCAAGGACGCGATCCGCAACGAGGATATTCTCTCGATCGCCATCACCCGGGTCGGACCGTTCCCGCCGCGCATGTCGAATGTCGGCGTGGTCATCGATCTCGCCGTGCACGACATCGACCTGATCCGCTGGTTCACCGATTCCGACATCGTCGAGGTGCAGCCGCAGCTATCCAGCGCGGTGGCCGAGCGCGAGGACATCGCGCTGCTGCAATTCCGCACCGCCTCCGGCGTGCTCGCCCACATCAACACCAACTGGCTGACGCCGTTCAAGGCGCGCAACGTTACCGTCGCCACGCGCGGCAAATACATCATGGGCGACCTGCTCACCCGCCAGGTGACCGAATGCTTCGGCTTCCAGCCGGACGGCAGCTATTCCATGCGGCATCTTTCGGTCGGCCATGCCGAGCCGCTGCGCTCCGAGCTGCTGGCCTTCCTGCGCGCCGTGCGCACGGGATCGGCGGCGGCGGTGACCGGCGAGGAGGGCGTCGCCAGCCTGGAGATCGCCATCCGCTGCCTTGCTTCCCGTCCGACGCCCGCGGTGCCGCACAGCGGCAAGCGCCGCGCGTCGTTGCCGGCTGACGCCCGGCGCTGCTTGGACCGACTGATGAATCTGCGACCCAACCCGCCCATAATTCCATTCATCGACGTGGCCGCGCAGCGCCGCCGGCTCGGCGGCGCCGTCGACGCCGCGATTGCGCGCGTGCTCGGCCATTGCCAGTTCATCCTCGGTCCGGAAGTGCGGGCGTTCGAGGCCGAGCTTGCGAATTTCTGCGGCGCGCGCCACGCGGTCACCTGCGCCAGCGGCACCGACGCGCTGGTGCTGGCGCTGCGGGCCCGGGGTATCGGCCCGGGCGACGCGGTGATCTGTCCGTCGTTCACCTTCTGCGCGACCGCGGAAGTCGCGGCGTTGGTCGGCGCGACGCCGGTCTTCGTCGATGTCGACGCCGCCACGTTCAATATCGACGCCAACGGGATCGCCGGCGCCATCGCGGCCGCAAAACGCAACGGGCTGACGCCGAAGGCGATCATTCCGGTCGATCTGTTCGGCTTGCCGGCCGACCACGGCGCCGTTGCGGCTGCCGCCGAGGCCGAAGACCTGTTCATCCTCGACGACGCGGCGCAGGCGTTCGGCGCGACGTTCAATAACCGCCGGCTCGGCACGTTCGGGCACATGCCACCGCGACCAGTTTCTTTCCGGCAAAACCGCTTGGCTGCTACGGCGACGGCGGCGCGGTGCTGACCGACGACGATGCGATGGCCGATATGCTGCGCAGCTTGCGCATGCACGGCCAAGGCGGCGATCGATACGACAACATCCGCATCGGTCTCGCCTCCCGCCTCGACACGATTCAGGCCGCGATCCTGATCGAAAAGCTGAAAATATTTCCCGGAAGAAATCGAGGCGCGCGACCGTATTGCGCGCCGTTATTCCGAGGCGCTGGGCGATGTGGCGATCGTCCCCAAAGTGCCGCCCGGTTCGACCTCGGTCTGGGCGCAATACACCATTCGCGTCGCCGGCGGCCGCCGTGACGGGTTGGCGGCTGCGCTCAAGGCTGAAGGCATTCCGACCGCGATTTACTACCCGATCCCGCTGCACCGGCAGCAGGCCTACCGCCATTACCCGGTGGGCGAGGGCGGCGTGGCGGTGAGCGACCGGCTCGCCGGCGAAGTCATCAGCCTGCCCATGCACGCCTATCTCGATGAGGCGACGCAAGGCCGCATTATCGATGCCACGCGCCGCGCACTAGTGCCGTGAGGATTTAGAGGCTATTTTTCCGATATTACATGCAAAATTGAAATACCCGCTGCTCCCGTAAACGCTTGAAATGAAGTAGCACTGCCGGGCAAAGGGCTCGGATTGATCGAATGAATTGGCGTCACCAGAACGTTCGTCTGCGGCGGCTCGAGGCCGAGGCGATCTACATTATGCGACGAAGTCGTCAGCGAATTCCGTAATCCCGCGATGCTCTATTCGATGGGCAAGGATTCGAGCGCGCTGCTGCACGTCGCGCAAAAGGCTTTCCACCCGGGCAAGCCGCCGTTTCCATTGTTGCACGTGGACACGGCCTGGAAGTTTCGCGAAATGATTGCCTTTCGGGACGCGACCGCGGCGCGGCTCGGCATGGACATGCTCGTATACGTCAACCAAGAGGGCGTTGCCCGGGGCATATCGCCGGTATCCTCGGGCCCGACGATCCACACGCAAGTCATGAAGACGGAAGGCCTGCGGCAGGCGCTGGACAAATGGCGCTTCGACGCCGCGTTCGGCGGAGCGCGGCGCGACGAGGAAAAGAGCCGCGCCAAGGAGCGCATATTTTCGCACCGTTCCGCCAGTCACGGCTGGAATCCGCGCAATCAGCGGCCCGAGCTGTGGCGGCTGTTCAATACGCGCATCAAGGCCGGCGAATCCATGCGGGTGTTTCCGCTCTCCAATTGGACCGAGCTCGACGTGTGGGAATACATCAGGGCCGAGAATATTCCGGTCGTGCCGTTGTACTTCGCCAAGCGGCGCCCGGTTGTCGAACGCGACGGCGCGCTGATCATGATCGATGACGATCGCCTGCCGCTCGCGCCCGGCGAAACGTCGCGCATGATGGAGGTTCGCTTCCGCACCCTTGGCTGCTACCCCTTGACCGGCGCGATCCGATCGAGCGCCGCCACGCTCGACGCCATCATTGCGGAAATGCGTGGTTCCACCAGCTCGGAGCGGCAACGCCGCGTCATCGACCACGACCAGGCCGGATCGATGGAAAAGAAAAAGCGCGAGGGATACTTCTGATGCGAAGTCCCGCGCCCATGGCCGCCGATGAACGCGGACGCAGCGATGGCGTCGACGCGCGTCCGGCCCTACGCTTTTTGACCTGCGGCTCGGTCGACGACGGCAAGTCGACGTTGATCGGCCGTTTGCTCTACGAGCAACACCTGGTCTTCGACGATCACCTGGCCGCACTCGAGCGCGATTCGAAGAAGAACGGCACGAATGGCGAGGATATCGATTTCGCCCTGCTGCTCGACGGCCTGGAGGCGGAGCGCGAGCAGGGCATCACCATCGACGTCGCCTATCGCTATTTCGCCTCGGCGCGGCGCGCTTTCGTCGTGGCCGACACGCCGGGCCACGAGCAATACACCCGCAACATGGCGACCGGCGCGTCCAATGCCGACCTCGCAGTCCTGCTGGTGGACGCGCGCAAGGGCCTGCTGAGCCAGACCCACCGCCACGCAATCATTGCGAGCCTCATGGGCATACGCCACTTCGTTCTGGCCGTGAACAAGATCGATCTCGTCGGCTTCGATCAAGCCGCGTTCGAGCGGATCTCGTCGAGCTTTCGCGGCTTCGCCGGCCCGCTTGGTTTCAAGGACATCAAGGCGATCCCGGTGTCGGCGCGCGACGGCGACAACGTGTCATCGCGCAGTGGGCGCACGCCCTGGTATTCCGGGCCGCATCTGCTCGACTATCTCGAAACGGTCGACGTCGAGGACGAGCGTGCCGGCAAGCCGCTTCGCATGCCCGTGCAATGGGTCAGCCGGCCCAATTCGGACTTCCGCGGCTTCGCCGGCACGATCGTGAGCGGCGGCGCCAAGCCGGGCGACGAAATCGCGGTTCTGCCATCCGGGCAAACCGCCAGGATCAAGCGGATCGTCGGCGCCGGCGGCGATCTCGAAGTCGCGCAGGCGCTGGATTCGGTCACGATCACGCTCGCCGACGAGATCGACGTCGCGCGCGGCGATATGCTGGTCGCGCTGCGCGATCGCCCGCAGGTCGCCGATCAGTTCGTCGCGCATCTGGTGTGGATGTCGAGCGAACATCTGTTCCCGGGCCGCTCTTACTTCATGAAGGTCAACAATTGCACGGTGGCGGCCACCGTCACCGAGATCAAGCATCAAGTCGACGTCAACACTCTGGCGAAACTTGCCGCCAAGACGCTGGCGTTGAACGAAGTCGGCGTCTGCAATTTGTCGGTTGCCAGGGCGGTCGTGTTCGATGCTTACGCCGACAACCGCGACACCGGCGCGTTTATCCTGATCGACCGTTATTCCAACGAAACCGTCGCCGCCGGAATGATCGATTTTGCGTTGCGCCGGGCCACCAATATCCACCACCAGAAGCAGACGGTGAGCAACGCCGAGCGCTCGAACCTCATGCATCAGCGACCGGCCGTGCTGTGGTTTACCGGGCTGCCGGGCGCCGGCAAATCGACTATCGCCAATTTGGTCGAAGCCGCGCTGCACGCGCGCGGCGCTCACACCATCATGCTCGACGGCGACAATGTGCGGCACGGCTTGAATAGGGACCTCGGTTTCACCGAGACGGACCGGGTGGAAAACATCCGGCGCGTCGGCGAGGTGGCCAGGCTGATGACCGACGCCGGCCTGATCGTCCTGTGCTCGTTCATCTCGCCGTTCCGCGCCGAGCGCCGCATGGTGCGGGAACTGCTCGACGGCGAGGAATTCATCGAGGTCTTCGTCGACACGCCGATCGAGCAATTCATCGCGCGCGATCCCAAGGGGCTGTACGCCCGCGCGCTCGCCGGCGAGATCAAGAATTTCACCGGCGTGGATCAGCCTTACGAGGCTTCGGAGAATCCGGAGCTTCACCTCATGGCGGGAAGCACCGATGCCGAGCGGCTCGCTGGCGAGGTTGTCGACGCGTTGGTCCGGCGGAAGGTTCTGTAACGCCGCTCGGGCGGCGTTTGTGAAGCGGCCACCGTGAACGAGTTTGATCGAAATCAATCACCCCGTGGCGTGCTTGTCGTATCTATACAGACGAATATGAAGCTGCGCGGCCTGTCGGGCGCGGCGTACTGCAGTGGAGATTTGCGCATGACGAATTGGCCGGAGCAGACGAAAGATTTGAGCGCCCGTTTGCGAATTTTGCGTAGCGGCGCGCCCGAGGTCATGAAGGCGTTTTCCGGCCTCGCGCAAGCGGCGCTGGCTCCCAAGGCGCTCGACTGCAAGACCAAGGAACTGATCGCGCTCGGTATCGCAGTGGCGCTACGATGCGACGACTGCATCGGCTTTCACGTCAAGGCCGCTCTGGAGCAGGGCGCATCGCGCGATGAGGTCCTGGAGACGCTCGGCATGGCCGTTTACATGGGTGCAGGCCCGTCGGTCATGTACGCAAGCCACGCCCTCGATGCATTCGAGCAATTCAAGGCGGCGACGGCCCATCCGGTTACCACGGCCGCCTGAGCGAGGCGTGGGCCCACGCGGGAACAATTTGCTTCCAGAAATGGCCTAACTCTCGCCTTCAAAGGGTCCGACCCGACATCTACAGCGCGGTCTTTGGCGGGGGCCAATTGGGGAGTTTCTAAATGGTTGCTCGCCTGGGCGCCGCAATTTGCGGCACCCTAATTATGCTTGCCTGCTCAACTGCTGCCATAGCTCAATCCGGAATTGCTTCCGTCTATGCATATTCCGGTGAAAAAACCGCGAGCGGCGAACGCGCAAATCCGGGAAAACTTACCGCCGCACACCGCACGCTGCCATTCGGCACGCGTGTGCGCGTAATCAATCAGCGCAACGGACGCAGTGTCACGGTACGGATCAATGACCGCGGTCCCTTCGTGCGCGGCCGGGTAATCGATCTTACCCCGGCGGGAGCGCGTGCCTTGGGCTTTTCCGGGCTTGCTCCAGTCAAGCTGGAGATCGATCACACGTCATAGATCTGAACGATGAATGAGGTCGAGACGCCGGCTTCATCGACGCTTGTATATATCCTCGATGCGCTCGATGTCGTCTTCGCCGAGATAGCTGCCGGTCTGCACCTCGATCAATTCGAGCGGGATTTTTCCCTGGTTGGCGAGGCGGTGCACGCTGCCGATCGGGATATAGACCGATTCATTTTCGTGCACCGCGCGGACCGTGTCGCCGATGGTGACCTCGGCGGTGCCGTGCACCACCACCCAGTGTTCGGCGCGGTGGCGGTGCTTCTGCAGCGACAGCATGCCGCCGGGAATCACGACGATGCGCTTGACCTGGAAGCGCTCGCCCATGTCGATCGACTCGTAATAGCCCCACGGACGATGGACGCGCTTGTGGTCGGTGGCCTCCGGCCGCTTGTCCGCCTTGAGCTTGGCGACCAGTTCCTTGACCTCCTGGGCGCGGGAGCGCGGCACCACCATCACCGCGTCGGACGTGCTCACCACCACCAGATCCTTGATGCCGATCGCGGTGACGAGTTGTCCGTCGGAATGCAGCACGCAACCGGTGGCATCGAGCGTCACCGCCGGCCCGTGCACGACATTGCCGGCCGCATCGGGCGGCGTGATGTCGAACAGCGCGTCCCAACTGCCGATGTCGGACCAGCGGAAATCGCCCGCCACCACCGCGGCGCGGTCGGTCTTTTCCATTACCGCGTAATCGATCGACTTCAGCGGCGCGCGTGCGAAAGCCTCCGGCTGCAGGCGCAGGAAGCCGAGGTCGGTCGTGGCCTTGGCGACCGCGGCCTCGATCGCATCCGACATCGCCGGCTCGAGACGCTTGAGTTCGGACAGCAGCACATCGGCGCGGAACAGGAAGTTGCCGGAATTCCACAGATAGCCGTCGCGCACATAGCGCGCGGCGGTGGCCGCGTCCGGCTTCTCGACGAAGCTCTTGACGGCGTTCACGCCGGCCTTGCCGATGGCCTCGCCCGGCAGGATGTAGCCGAAACTGGTCTTCGGTTCGGTCGGCTTGATGCCGAAGGTGACGATGCGGCCGGCATCGGCGGCCTCGCGGCCGGCCAAGCAAGTGGCGCGGAACTGCGGCACGTCGAGGATGACGTGATCGGCGGCGAGCGCCAGCACCACGGCGTTGGGGTCGCGCTGGCGCGCCACAGCGGTGGCGGCGGCGACGGCAGGGGCGGAGTCCCGCCGCAGCGGCTCGATTACAACCGTCGCCTCGACGCCGACATCTTCGGCCTGGCGTTGGGCGAAGAAATGGAAATTCGGCCCGGTGATGACGATGGGGGGCCCGAACATCGGGTCCCGCACGCGCAGCAGGGTTTCCTGGTAGGTCGACCGGTCGCCGACCAAGGGCAGGAACTGCTTGGGCAGGGCGTCGCGCGAAACCGGCCAAAGCCGCGTCCCGGCGCCGCCAGCGAGAAGAATGGGGATGATGGGCGAGGGCATGGCTATGGTCGGACCGGTCCGGGCTCTATGTTAGGGACGGGAATCGCCTTAAGGCAGTCCAGAATCACTGACTATCGCTATCGTTGCCCATAGTCCAAGCCCATTCAACGTCGGATTTTTTTTGCGCCGACGCTAGGCAGGTTCACGGAATGATAGATCGCATCCTCACGGTCGGCGGGTGGACGCTGCTTTCGCGCATCACCGGCTTTGTGCGCGACATCGTGCTGGCTGCGATCCTCGGCGCGGGACCCGCGGCCGACGCCTTCTTCGTCGCCTTTCGCCTACCAAACCATTTCCGCGCCATCTTCGCCGAAGGCGCTTTCAATGCTGCTTTCGTGCCGGCCTATGCCCGTATTCGCGAGCAGGGCGGAGCCGAGCGTGCCGGGCTGTTCGCCGACCATATTTTCGTCCTGCTGCTGGCAAGCCAGGTCGTGCTGCTGGTGGGCGCCCTGTTTTTCACGCCGGCGGTGCTCGATGTGCTGGCGCCGGGCTTCGCGCACGATCCAGAGCGCTATGCGCTTGCGGTCGACCTCACCCGCATCACGTTTCCTTATCTACTGCTGATTACGCTGGTCACGCTTTACGGCGGCATCCTCAATGCGTTGCAACGTTTCGCCGCGGCGGCAGCGGCGCCGATATTGCTCAATATATCGATGACCGTGGCGCTGTTGCTGGCCGTCTTCTTCCCGACCGCGGGCCACGCCGCGGCCTGGGGCGTGCTGATCTCGGGCGTGCTGCAGGCGCTGCTGGTCGGCGGCGACACCTGGCGCGTGGGCGCGTTGCCGACGCTGCGTTGGCCCGAGCTCGACGCCGACGTTCGCCGGTTCTTTCGCGCGCTTGGGCCGGCGACGGTCGGCTCTGCCGGCGTGCAGCTCGCGCTGTTCGCCGATACCATCATCGCCAGCTTCCTGCCGGCCGGCGCACTGTCGGCGCTTTATTACGCCGACCGCATCGATCAACTTCCGATCGGCGTCATCGGTATCGCCGCCGGCACCGTCATATTGCCCGAGATGGCGCGGCGCATCGCCGCCGGCGACGAGGCCGGCGCCGCCGCCGCGCAGAACCGTGCCATCGAATTCACGCTGCTGTTGTCGATACCGTGTCTGGCGGCCTTCTTCGTCATCCCCGAATTGATCATGCGGGCACTGTTCATGCGCGGCGCCTTCACCGCGGCCGATGCCGTCGCCGCCGGCCGCACGCTGTCGGCTTACGCCTTCGGTCTGCTGCCATTCGTGCTGATCCGCAGCACGGTGGCGACATTCTTTGCCCGCGGCGACACCGCGACGCCGGTGAAGGCGGCGCTGCTTGCCGCTGCCGTCAACATCGCCTTCAAGTTCCTGTTGATGGGCCCGCTGGCGCAGGTCGGACTTGCGCTCGCGACCTCGATCGGCGCCTGGATCAATCTCGGTCTGGTGATCTGGTTCGCGGCGCGCGCCGGTCACGTCCATATCGACGAGCGGTTGCGGCAGTCGACGATGAAGTTGGCGGGGGCCGGTATCGCGCTGGCGGCCGCGTTGTGGCTCTGCGAGGGACCGGTCGCGCATCTGTTTGCGGACTGGCATCGGCTGCGCGATGTCGCGGCGCTGGCGCTGCTGGCTGTGATCGGCGGCGCCGTCTATGGCGGCATCGTATTGGCGCTATTTGGGTCGCGCTGGCTTGCTGCCTTTCGCGCCCGCCGGCGCGGCTGACGCGCCGGTGGACATAACCGCGGCCCGACGCTATTTGGAAAGTCCGGGCTATTCGTGGTCGGCCGATATCGCAGGTATTCATGAATTTTGCGCGGGCAATTCCATCATTTTCGTTGATGCGCGGCGGCAGCCGCGTCGTTTTGCTGTGTGCGCTTGCAGTTTTGATCACCAGTTGTGGTGAAAGCCAGAAGCAGGCTGGCGCGCCGCCGCCGCCGGCGGTGACGGTTGCCAAGCCAATCAAACGCACGGTCACCGATTTCGACGAATATGTCGGCCGCTTCACCGCCATCAATTCGGTGGAAGTGCGTGCGCGGGTGTCCGGCTATCTCGACGGCGTGCATTTCAAGGACGGGCAGATCGTCAAGCAGGGCGATCTGCTGTTCACTATCGACAAGCGGCCGTTCCAGAACACGCTCGATCAGGCGCGCGCCAATCTGGCGCAGGCCCAATCCAATCTCAACTTTACCCAGGCCGACTACACCCGCGGCCAGCAACTGGTGCGCGACAAGACGATCACCGACCAGATCTTCGAGCAACGCGCGCAGGCCTTCCGCAACGCGCAGGCCGCCGTCAGCAACAATGAGGCGGCGGTGCGCCAGGCCGAGCTCGATATCGCCTTCACCGAATTGCGGGCGCCGATCAACGGCCGCATCGGCGACCGGCGGGTATCGCCCGGCAACTTGGTGACCGGCGGCACCGCCGGCAACACCACGCTGCTCGCCACCATCGTGTCGACCGATCCGATCTATTTCGAGTTCACCTTCGACGAAGCATCATTCCTGCGCTACGAACGGATGGCGAAGACCGGAAACGACATTGCCAGCCGCGGCGCCGGCGTGCAGGTAGGCCTCAAGCTGATCGACGAGCACGATTTCGTGCACGAAGGTCATATGGATTTCGTCGACAACGCGATCGACCGGTCGACCGGCACCATTCGCGGCCGCGCGGTCTACGCCAATCCCAACAATATATTCACGCCCGGCATGTTCGCCCGCGTGCGCGTGCCGGGTTCGCCGCCTTATGAAGCCTTGCTGGTGCCGGATGCGGCCGTCGGCACCGAGCAAACGCGAAAATTCGTCCTCACGGTCAATGCCGATAATACGGTCGTCCCGAAATACGTGACGCTCGGGCAGACCACCGGCGACAACTTGCGGGTCATCAAGACGGTGTTGCCGCCGACGACAGCGTGATCGTGGATGGGCTGATGCGCGCGCGGCCGGGCCAGAAGGTCACGCCGCAGGATGAGGGCAAGCCGGGCGCCGCTCCGGCGCAAGGCGCGAGCCCGCCGCAAAAGCCGAAATAACCCCGGCCAAACCGATGCGTATCTCGCACTTCTTCATCGACCGGCCGATCTTCGCTTCCGTGGTCTCGATCATTTTCGTGATCCTGGGCGCCGTCGCTTTCGTGCGGCTGCCGGTCGCGCAATATCCCGAGATCGCGCCGCCGACCATCACCGTGACCGGCCAGTATCCCGGCGCCAGCGCGGACGTGGTCGCGTCGACGGTGGTGACGCCGATCGAGCAGCAGATCAACGGCGTCGAGAACATGATCTACCTGTCGTCGAACTCGACCGCGGACGGACGATTCACGATTTCGGTCACCTTCGACATCGGCACCAATCTCGACATCGCGCAGGTGCAGGTGCAGAACCGCGTCGCCATCGCGCAGCCGCGCCTGCCGGCCGACGTGCGCAATATCGGCGTTGTCGTCGCCAAAGCTCGCCCGACCTGATGATGGTCGTGCATCTTTATTCGCCGGACAAATCGCGCGACACGCTGTTCATTTCCAACTATGCGACGCTCGAAATCACCGACGCGGTGACCCGCGTCGACGGCGTCGGCTCGATCATCGTGTTCGGAGCCCGCGATTACGCCATGCGGATCTGGCTCGACCCCGACCGCCTGCAATCGGTCGGCCTGACCGCAAGCGACGTGGTGACGGCGCTGCAGGGGCAGAACGTGCAGGTGGCGTCCGGCGTGCTCGACCAGCCGCCGATGGACAAGCCGGGCGCATTCCAGATCTCGGTGCAGACGCAAGGTCGCCTGGCCGATCCGGACGAGTTCGGCAAGATCGTGGTCAAGCAGACGGCCAACGCGATCGTGCGGGTGAAGGATATCGCGACCGTCGAACTCGCGGCGCAGGACTATTCGACCAATTCCTATCTCGACCGCGATCCGGCGATCGCCATTGGCGTCTTCCAGCGGCCCGGCTCGAACGCGCTTTCGACCGCCAAGGCGATCGAGCGCACCATGGAAGACCTCGCCAAGCGGTTTCCGCCCGGGCTGAAATACACCATCGTCTACAACCCGACGCAGTTCATCCAGCAGTCGGTCGATGCCGTCGAAACGACCATCGGCGAGGCGATCATCCTGGTCGTGCTGGTGGTCATCCTGTTCCTGCAGACCTGGCGGGCGGCGATCATCCCGATCGTCGCCATCCCGGTGTCGCTGATCGGCACGTTCTTCTTCATGTCGATGTTCGGGTTCACGCTCAACAACCTGTCGCTGTTCGGCCTCGTGCTCGCCATCGGCATCGTCGTCGACGACGCCATCGTCGTGGTCGAGAACGTCCAGCGCAACATCGAAGCGGGCCTGAAGCCGCGCGAGGCGGCGATCAAGAGCATGGACGAAGTCGGCGCGGCGCTGGTCGCGATTGCGCTGGTGCTGATCTCGGTGTTTCTGCCGTCGGCCTTCATCACCGGAATTTCCGGGCAATTCTACCGGCAATTCGCGCTCACCATCGCCGGCGCGACGATTATCTCGCTTACCGTGTCGCTGACGCTGTCGCCGGCGCTCTGCACCTTGCTGCTCAAGCCGCATGGCAACCCTGAGGAGGATCGCTGGTGGAGCAAGCCGATCCACGGATTCTTCCGCGGGTTCAACCGTTATTTCGACGCCCTGACGCGCGGCTACGGCTGGCTGTCGGCGCGCACGGTGCGGTTCGCCGCCTTGATGCTGCTGGTCTATGCCGGCGTCATCGCCTTTGGTCTCAATGAATTCCGCAAGACGCCGATCGGCTTCATCCCGCAACTCGACCGCGGCTATCTCATCATCGTGACGCAATTGCCGCCCGCGGCATCGCTGGCGCGCACCGACGACGTCAACCGGCGGGCCGTGGAAATCGCGCTGAAAGTGCCGGGTATCGCCCACGCGGTGAATATCGTGGGCTTTTCCGGCGCGACCTTCACCAATGCGCCGAATGCAGGCGCGATTTTCGTGACGCTCGACCCGTTCGAAAAGCGCGCCGCAGATCCACATCAGTCCGCCGCCGCGATCCAGGGCCAACTGTTCGTCCGCCTGCAGGCGATCAAGGACGGCTTGATCTTCGTCGCCGCGCCGCCGCCGGTCGCCGGCATCGGCAATGCCGGCGGCTTCCGCATGATGGTCGAGGATCGCGCCGGGCGCGGCTCGCAGGCCTTGCAGAGCGCGGTTTACGCGATGATGGGACGGGCGGCGCAAACGCCGGGGCTCACGCAGGTCTATTCGCTGTTCGAAAACACCACGCCGCAGCTCTATCTCGACATCGATCGCGTCAAGGCGCAGTTGCTCGGCATCAATATTCCGGACGTGTTTGCCGCGCTGCAGATCTATCTCGGCTCGGCTTATGTGAACGACTTCAACCTGTTCGGCCGCACCTACCGCGTGGTCGCGCAGGCGCAGAGCGACTATCGCAGCAATACCGAGGATATTTTGCGGATCCGGGTGCGCAACAGCGGCGGCGATACCGTCCCGCTCGGCGCCTTCACGACGGTGCGAACGATCACCGCGCCGTACCGGGTGCCGCGCTATAATCTTTATCCGGCGGCCGAGCTCGATGGCTCGGCGGCGCCCGGCTACAGCCAGGGCCAGGCGATCAAGATCATGGAGAAACTGGCGGCCGAGACGCTGCCGGAAGGTTTCTCCTACGAGTGGACGACGCTCGCCTTCCAGCAATTGCGCGCCGGCAACACCGCGGTCTTCGCGTTCGTGCTGGCGGTGGTGTTCGTGTTCCTGGTGCTGGCGGCGCAGTTCGAAAGCCTGACGCTGCCGCTGGCGGTGATCATGATCGTGCCGATGTGCCTGATCGCATCCATTGTCGGCGTGGTGCTGCGCGGGCAGGACAACAATATTCTCACGCAAGTCGGCTTCATCGTGCTGATCGGGCTTGCCGCCAAAAACGCCATCCTGATCGTCGAGTTCGCCAAGCAGATCGAGGATAGCGGACGCGACCGCTTCGCCGCGGCGGTGGAGGCCGCGCACCTGCGGCTGCGGCCGATCCTGATGACCTCGCTCGCCTTCATCTTCGGCGTCACGCCGCTCGCCTTCGCGGTCGGCGCCGGCGCCGAACTGCGGCAGACGCTCGGCACCGCGGTATTCTCCGGCATGATCGGAGTTACCGCCTTCGGCCTGATCTTCACGCCGGTGTTCTATGTGGTTTCGCGCTGGATTGCGTTGCGTTTTGCGCGCCGCCACGAACAGCCGGTAAAGCAATGACCATGAAATTCGGATTCGGGCAGGCGCTCACGCGCAAGGAGGACGCGGCGCTGCTGCGCGGGGCCGGGCGCTACGTGGCCGATGTCGCGCCCGCCGCCACGCTGCACGCGGTCATGCTGCGCTCGCCGCACGCGCATGCCCGCTTCGTCATCCACGATCTCGACCGCGTGCGGGCGATGCCGGGCGTGCGGCTGGTGCTCACGGCCGCGGAAGTGGCCGGCCTCGGGCCGTTGCCGACGCCCGGCGTGCTGCCGGGCGTGGACATCCAAGTTCCGGTCTACCCGATCCTAGCCAAGGATGTGGTGCGGCACGTCGGCGATGCCGTCGCCTTCGTGGTGGCCGACAGTGTGGCGGCGGCGAAGGACGCCGCCGAGGCAATATCGGTCGACTGGCAGCCGCTGCCGCACGTGATCGGCGCTATCGCGGCGCTCGCGCCCGGAGCGCCGCAGGTCTGGCGCGACCGGCCGGGCAATCTCGCCTTCGAGACCGAACTGGGCGACGCGGCAGCCACCAAGACGGCCTTCGCGCAGGCCGCGCGGACCGTGGAACTGACCATCGTCAATCAGCGGCTGGTGACCAATTATCTCGACACCCGCGGCGTGATCGCGGAATACGACGGACGGCGCTTCACGCTCACGCTCGGCAGCCAGGGCAGCCACATCATCCGCGATATCATCTGCAACGATGTCTTGCGCATTCCGCCCGACCGCATGCGCGTCATCACGCCCGACGTCGGCGGCGGCTTCGGCACCAAGCTGTTTCCCTATCGCGAATACGCGCTGGCCGCGGTCGCCGCCGAGCGTCTCGCCAAGCCGGTGAAATGGGTAAGCGAACGCACGGAACATTTTCTCGGCGACAGCCACGGCCGCGACAACATCTCGAGTGCGCGGCTGGCGCTCGACGACAAGGGGCGCTTCCTCGCGCTCGCGCTCGATATCGTCGCCGACATGGGCGCCTATCTGTCGTGCTACGCGCCTTATATTCCCTGGCTCGGCGCCGGCATGGCGACCGGCGCCTATGACATTCCGGCCGCGCATGTGCGCTTACGCGCGGCCTACACCAACACCGTCCCGGTCGATGCCTATCGCGGCGCCGGCCGGCCGGAAGCTTCCTATCTGATCGAGCGGCTGGTCGATACGGCGGCGCGCGATCTCGACATCGCGCCCGACGCGCTGCGCCGCAAGAACCTGATCAAGCCGAAGGCGATGCCCTACACGACGCCGACCGGGAAAATCTACGACTCGGGCGATTTCGCGGGCGCCATGGCGCGGGCGCAGGAGATCGCTGATTGGAACGGCTTTAACAAGCGCGCGGCCGCGTCGAAGCGCGCCGGCAAGCTGCGCGGCATCGGCATCGCGACCTACGTCGAGGCCTGCGGCAATAACGGGCCGGAAACGGCGAAGCTGCAGCTCGATCGCGACGGCGGCGTCACCGTGCTGATCGGCTCGCAGTCGACCGGGCAGGGCCACGCCACGTCCTACGCGCAACTGGTCGCCGAACGGCTCGATCTGCCGCCCGACCGCGTGCGCGTGGTGCAGGGCGATACCGATCGGATCGCGACGGGTGCCGGAACCGGCGGCTCGAGCTCGATTCCGGTCGGCGGCGTCTCCGTCGATCGCGCGGCCAAGACGCTGGGCGAGCAGCTCAAACAGCTTGCCGCCGACGCGCTCGAGGCCGCGCCGAGCGATATGGAAATCGCCGACGGAGCGGTGCGCGTCGCCGGCACCGACCGCGTGGTGTCGTTTGCCGACCTGGCCGCGCATCCACAGGCCAAGCCCGAGCAATTGCGCGCGTCGAGCGAGTTCGGCACCGAGCATCCGACGTTCCCGAATGGCGCCCACATCGTGGAAGTCGAGATCGATCCCAATACCGGCGCGACCGCGATCGTGAACTATGTCGTGGTCGACGATTTCGGCGCCACGCTCAATCCGCTGCTGCTGGCCGGCCAAGTGCATGGCGGCGCCGTGCAGGGCATCGGACAGGCGCTGATGGAAGATACCGTCTACGATCCGGCGTCCGGGCAATTGCTGAGCGCGAGTTTCATGGACTACGCAATGCCGCATGCAAGCGACGCGCCGGACTTCGTGTTCGAGACGCGCAACGTGCCGTGCAAGAACAATCCGCTTGGCGTCAAAGGCGCGGGCGAGGCCGGCGCGATCGGTTCATGCCCTTCGGTCATGAACGCCATCCTCGACGCGCTCTGGCACAACTATCGCATCCGTGCCATTGACATGCCCGCGACGCCGCAGCGCGTCTGGGCCGCGATCGCGGCGGCCAAGAACCCATAGGGCTCAAAGCTTTAGCCGATCACGATTTCGTGATCGCCGTCGCCAGGTTGGCCTCGTTCGGCTTTCGGCCGCTGGAAGGAATAACCCCGTCGTACAAGGGTTCTCCAGGAGGCAATCATTTGCACAACAGAAAGCTGGACTGAATGTTCGTCCGCACAATCCTGGCCGTCCTGGCGGTCGCTCTCAGCGCCGGCGCCGCCATGGCCCAGCCCGACCCCGTGACGACGCGCGAAAATCTGATGAAACAAAACAACGATCACGCAAAAGCCGTGGTGTTGATGATGCGCGGGCAGGCGCCATTCGATGCCGCCGCGGTCGATACTGCGTTCAAGCAACGGGCCGATACTGCGCAGAAACTGCCGGACTTGTTTCCGGAGAATTCCAAGACTGGGGGCGACAACCGCGCGTCACCGAAGATTTGGCTGAACAAAAAGGATTTCGACGCCAAGGCCGCGGCCTTCGCCAAGGCAGTGGCGGAAACCCACGACAAGGTAAAGTCGTCGATCGAGGGCCTGCGGGCGGCGATCCCCGTGGTCGGCAAGACCTGCGACAATTGCCACGAGGATTATCGCCTGTCGAAGCAATAGGCGTTGCCCGGTTATTGCACGGCGCCGCTGCGATCTAGTCGCGGCGGCGTTTTGATTCCTGTATGACAGGCCCCAGCGGGGTTGGGGGACGGCAATGATTTGTAGGCTGATATTGCTGGCGGCTGTTGCCGTCGTGCTCGGGCTCGCGGCGTTCTGGTTTTTGACCATTCCCGCCACGGTGCCGGCAAGCGCGCTCGGCGCCCATACGCCCGATCTCATCAATGGCAGGGAGATGTACTTCGCCGGCGGCTGCGCGTCCTGCCACGCGGTGCCGAAACAGCCGGACAAGACGAGGCTCGGCGGCGGTCTGGCGTTGAATTCCTCGTTTGGGACTTTCTACGTCCCCAATATTTCGTCCGACCCCAAAGACGGCATCGGCGCCTGGACCGACGCGCAATTCGTCACCGCCATGACCAAGGGGACCTCGCCCGCGGGCGAACATCTCTACCCGGCCTTTCCCTATACCTCGTATCAGCACATGCGCATCGACGACCTGCGCGATCTGTTCGCCTATCTCAAGACGCTGCCGCCGGTGTCCGGGAAGGTGCGCGACCACGATCTGCCGTTTCCGTTCAACATCCGGCGCACGCTCGGCCTCTGGAAGCTCCTGTTTCTCAACGGCAAGCCGTTCGAGCCCGAGCCGTCGAAATCGGCGCAATGGAACCGCGGCGCCTATCTGGTCAACGGTCCCGGCCACTGCGCGGAATGTCACTCCCCGCGCAACGCGCTCGGCGGCGTGATCGAGAGCCTGCGCTTCACCGGCGGGCCGAGCCCCGATGGCCAGGGTGGCGTTCCCAACATCACCCAGTTCAAGCTCAAGGAATGGACCGAGGCCAATATCGTGGAGACGCTTGAGTCCGGCATGACAGCGGATGCCGACCGCGTCGGCGGCAACATGGTCGAAGTCGTGCGCAACACCTCGCAACTGACCGAAGCCGACCGCAGGGCGATCGCGGCCTATATCAAGTCGCTGCCGGCGGTCGAGGGGCGCAAGCCGCCGCCGAAGACGTAGGAAAACTCGCGTCCTAATCCGGTCCGGGCGAGCCGGCTTTTGCGCAGGCTGCTATAAGCCGGCGCAATGAATCTGTTCAAAGCCATCGGCTTCAAACTGATCTCCGCGCTTTTATTCGCCGCGCTGTCGGCATTCGTGCGCCAGTTGGGTGACGTGGTGCCGGTCGGCCAGCTCGTGTTCTTCCGTAGCGCCTGTGCAATCCCGCCGGTATTGTTGATCTATGCCTATCGTGGCGAGTTGGCGAGCGCGCTGCGCACCGGTCGGCCGTTCGGCCAACTCGGGCGCGGAGCGCTCAGCGTCGGCGGCATGTTCACCAATTTCTCCGCGCTGGCGCGGCTGCCGCTGGCGGACGCCACCGCGATTGCCTTCGCCTCGCCGCTGATCACGGTGGCTTTGGCGGCGGCCATTCTGAAAGAGCAAGTGAGGTTCTACCGCTGGACCGCGGTGTTGGTCGGCTTTGGCGGCGTGATCGTGATGCTGATCCCGCATTTCGACGTCAATCACTACGCCGCCGCCGGCGCGGCCAGTGCGGCGACATTCGGCTCGGTGTTGGCGTTGGTTTCCGCTTTCTGCAACGCCGGCACGGTGATCCAGACGCGGCGACTTACGCAGAGCGAGACCACTTCGTCGATCGTATTTTATTTTTCGCTGGTCACCGCACTGGCCGGCGCGGTGACGCTGCCGTTTGCCTGGTACACGCCGACCGGCTCCGAGCTTCTGATGCTGGTCTCGATGGGCATTTTTGGCGGCGTCGCGCATATTTTTCTGACCGAAAGCTACCGCCATGCCATCGCCTCGGTAGTGGCGCCGTTCGACTATTCCTCGATGCTGTGGGCGCTGTTACTCGGCTATTGGGTGTTTGGCGAATTGCCGAGCGCGCTGGTCTATGTCGGCGCGACCATCGTCGCCGGCGCCGGGCTGTTCGTGATCTGGCGCGAGCGTCAACTCGGCCTCAAGCGCGCCCGCGAGGCGGAAGGGCCGCGGCGTCCGGAGATTTAGCCCTTGAACGCCTTGAAGGTGATGATGGTGTGGGTGTCCTTGATGCCAGCCATGCACTGCACCTTCTCGTTGACGAAGTGGCCGATATCGGTGCCGGCATCGACGTAGAATTTCACCAGCAGGTCGTAGTCGCCGGCGGTCGAGTAGATTTCGGAAGCGATCTCGGCTTCGGCCAGCTCGTTGGCCACCTGATAGGATTTGCCGAGTTCGCATTTGATCTGGACGAAGAAGGGGGTCATCGCGCGTCTCCGGCGAGTGGTTAAGTGCAATCCAGCAAAAACCGGCATCCGTGGCAAGGCGGCCAGGGCTTGAAGGCTTGCGTTGAGGAACCGCGCGGACTAGGTATTGCGCAGCAATCTCGTGGGGTGTCCGGCGGTTGCCGGACTGAGAGGCGGCTTGCCAACCCAACGAACCTGATCCGGGTCATGCCGGCGGAGGGAGATGAGATGCGCCATTCCGAAGCAGGCACGCGCGACAGCCGAGCGCGCAACGACGTGCCGCAAATCGCCGCCGCGTTGCTCGATCGCCTGCGCGCGCGTTCGCCGCGCGTCCACTGCATCACCAACGCGGTGGCGCAGAATTTCACCGCCAATGTGATGCTCGCGAGCGGTGCGGTACCGTCGATGACCCTGTCGGTCGAGGAGATCGGCGCCTTCGTTGCCGGCGCGGACGCGCTGCTGGTCAATCTCGGCACCTTCGATCGCGAGCGGCGCGAAGCGACCGCGATCGCGGTAAAAACCGCGGTGCAGGAAAACGTACCCTGGATTCTCGACCCGGTTTTCATCGACCGGACGCCGCCGCGCGCGGCCTTTGCCCGCGCGCTGATTGAGCGCGCGCCGAAAGCGGTGCGACTTAACGCCGCGGAGTTTGCCGCGCTGTCGGGAAGCGAGCCGACGCGCGGCGCGCTCGCGGCCTACGCGCGTGCCACCAAAACGGCGATCGGGCTGTCGGGTGAAACCGATTGGGTCAGCGACGGCGAGCGCTTTGCGGCGATCGCCAACGGCCATGCGCTGATGGCCAAAGTCACCGCCATGGGCTGCGCCGCCTCGGCGCTGGTCGCGGCTTGTCTCGGCGTCGAACCGGACGCCTGGCGCGCCACCGCCGCCGCGCTGACGATCATCGGCGTTGTCGGCGAATTGGCGGCGGCCAAGGCGGAAGGCCCCGGCAGTTTCGCGGTCGCCATCCTCGATACGCTCCACAATCTCGACGGCCCGGCGCTGATCGCGCGCGCACAGGTGAGCTGATGGACGTCGATCGTCGACTTTATGCGCTTGTCGATCCCGTTGTTGCCGGCGGCGCGCTGGCGCGACGGGGAATATCTTGAGAAACGAGCCATGACCCCCATTGCCGTCACCATTGCCGGTTCGGATTCGAGCGGTGGCGCCGGCATCCAGGCCGACCTGAAGACTTTCGCCGCGCTCGGGGTGTATGGAGCGAGTGTCATCACCGCATTGACCGCGCAAAATACGCAAGGCGTGGCCGCAATCCACGACGTGCCGGCCGATTTCATCGCGGCGCAGATTGACGCGGTGTTTTCCGACCTCGACATCGGCGCGGTAAAAATCGGCATGCTGTCGCAAGCCGCCGCCATCGAGGCGGTGGCGCGGGGCCTGGCGCGCCACCGCGCCAAAAATATCGTGCTCGATCCGGTGATGGTCGCCAGTTCCGGCGACCGCCTGCTGGCGCGCGGGGCCGTCGATGCGCTGCGCACGCAGCTCATTCCGCGTGCGCTGATCGTCACGCCCAATCTTCCCGAGGCCGCCGCGCTCACCGGCGCCTCGCCGGCGCGCAATGAAGCGGAAATGGAAATACAGGCGCGCGAGATTTTGTCGCTCGGCGCGCGCCATGTGCTGATCAAGGGCGGCCACGGCCAAGGCGATGACAGCGTCGATCTGCTGATCGGAGAGGGCGAGGTCGTCCGCCTTTTCGCCAAGCGCATCGTCACCAAAAACAACCACGGCACCGGCTGCACGCTATCGTCGGCGATTGCCGCGGGACTGGCGAAGGGGCGCGATGTCGTGACGGCATGCCAGGAGGCCAAGACTTACGTCACCGCGGCCATCGCCCACGCCGACGAACTCAAAATCGGCCGAAATCCCGAGCTTGGCCACGGGCCGCTGCATCATTTTTACGCGCAATGGAGAGGGGAATGACGACGCGACGCAATTTCACCTTGGGCGCCGCCGCCGGCCTGCTGGCAGCGCCGGCCGTCGCGCGCGCGCAGACGCTCAAATGGCGCATGGTCACCTCCTGGCCGAAACGTCTGCCCGGCCCCGGCATGTCGGCCGAGCGCATCGCGGAGCGCATCCGCACGCTGTCGGGCGGGCGCATCGACATTATGGTTTCGGCGGCGGGTGAAGTGGTGCCGGCATTCGAGGTGCTGGGCGCGGTCGGCAACGGCGTCGCCGAAATCGGCCACAGCGCGGCGTTCTACTGGCAGGGCAAGATGCCGGCCGCGGCCTTCTTCACCACGGTGCCGTTCGGCCTCACGCCGTCCGAGCATGTCGCCTGGATCGAAGCCGGCGGCGGCCAGGCGCTGTGGGACGAACTCTACGCGCCCTTTGGGGTCAAGCCGTTCATGGCCGGCAATACCGGCGTTTGCATGGGCGGCTGGTTCCGCCACGAGCTCAAGAGCCTCGCCGATTTGCGCGGGCTGAAGCTGCGTTCGCTCGGCCTTGGCGGCGAGGTCTATCGCCGGCTGGGCGCCACGCCGCAGACCACGCCGCCTTCGGAAATCCTCACTTCATTGCAATCGGGCGTGCTCGACGGCGCCGAATTCGTCGGGCCCGGCACCGACATCGCGCTCGGGCTCTATCGCGTGGCGCCGTTCTACTACTATCCCGGATTTCAACAAGCCGAACGGCACCGGCGAGTGCATCGTCGCGCTCAAGGTGTGGAATGCGCTCTCCGACGAGCTCAAGGCGATCGTCGCGCACGCCTGCGCCGCGGAGGCGAATTACGCGCTGGCCGAGATGGAGCGGCTCAACGCGCAGGCGCTTGCAGCGCTGGTCAAGGATCACGGCGTCAAGCTTGCGGCCTTTCCCGACGATGTGGTCGCGGCGGCGCGCAAGCAAGCGCACGACGTGATGCTTGGCTTTGCCATCCGCAGCGACATCACCGGCAAGATCTCCGGCTCCTACGACGACTTCCGCGAACGCACCGCGCCCTGGTCGCGGGTGTCGATCGAGGCGGTGCTGAGAGCGAGGGGAGCGTGAGGTTTTCTGCCGCGAACTCGACGCGCTTCGCGGTCCGACCTCTCCCCACGGGAGAGGTGAAGCGGAGACTGCCGCACGCCTTGAACCGCACCGCCGTCTTTGCTAGCGCCTTGTCCGCCATCCCGCCTGTCACCGGCGCTTCCCCATAGGTCCAACGTCCCCCATGCGTATCGCAGCCATCCACACCCCGAAGGGCAAGGTTTTCGGCGCCGTCGAGGGCGACAGCATTCGCCCGTTTGCGGTCGGCGGCGGCGCGCTGCGCGACCTGCGCCACGTCATCAAGTTGCTCGCGGCAGGCTCCGCCCCGGACTACGGTGAGTTGGTCGCACTCTCCCGCGCCAAGCTCGCCGCGCCGGTCGGCCCGCTCACCAAGAACGTCATCTGCGTCGGCAAGAATTACTACGACCACGCCCGCGAATTCGCCCAGAGCGGCGTCGACCAGTCCGGCGACAAGCAGGACGTGCCGGCCGATCCGGTGATCTTCACCAAGTCGCCGTCGTCGCTGGCCGATCCGGGACAGAAGATCGTCGCTTCGCTCGACCCGACCCACTCGGTCGACTACGAGGGCGAATTCGGCGTGGTGATCGGCAAGCACGCCAAAAACGTCAAGCGCGAGGACGCGCTCGATTACGTGTTCGGCTATACCATCGTCAACGACCTCACCGCGCGCGCCGTGCAGCAGCGCCACAAGCAATGGTTTCTCGGCAAGAGCCTGGACGGCTTCTGCCCGGTCGGGCCCTTTGTGGTGACGCGCGACGAATTCGGCGTGCCGGCCGAGCAGGAGCTCACCACTTACGTCAACGACGAGCGGCGGCAGTCGGCCAGACTGAAGGACATGATTTTCGACGTGCGGAGCTTCATCGAGACGGTCACGGCCTACGTGCCGCTCGAGCCGGGCGACCTGTTGGCCACCGGCACGCCGGCCGGCGTCGGCATCGGCTTTAGCCCGCCGCGGTACCTGCAACCCGGGGACGTGGTCCGCATCGCGATTTCAGGTCTCGGCGAGCTTACGAACCTGGTAGTTTGAGGCGCCGGTACCCCTTATAAAGGCGCTGGCAAACAAGGAATTTTGGCCCGGTCTTGCGAAATATCAATGTTGTCGGCGGTGAAAGCGGTCTTCTCAGGCCCGATCGCCTGGACCGGCGGACCGGGAAAAACGTCCCCCTTCATCCCACCATGGCACTGCAAGAGGAGTAACGGATGGCAAACCCGACCCCCTGGAAAACCAACGATTGGTTTGTGAGCGAATGGAATTACGCGCCGGAGGTGACGAAGGACTTCAAGTTCGCCAAGAACATCAAAATTCACGACGTCACGCTGCGCGACGGCGAACAGCAGACCGGCATTATTCTTTCCAAGGACGAAAAAATCCGCATCGCCGAGGCGCTGGCCGAGGCCGGCGTGCACCGCATCGAAGCCGGCATGCCGATCGTGTCGCCGTCCGACAACGACGCGATCAAGGAAATCGTCAAGCGCAACCTCGGGCCCCAGATCTTCTCCTTCGCCCGCTGCATGAAGGAAGACGTCAAGCGCGCGGTCGACACCGGCGTTAACGGCATCGTCATGGAGATTCCGTCGAGCAAGCACATGCTCGAGCTGGCCTATCGCTGGCCGCTGGAAAAGGCGATCGAGACCTCGGTCGAAGCGACCAAATTCGCGCACGACAATGGCCTCGAAGTGGTGTTCTTCCCGATCGACTTCTCGCGCGCCGAAATCAAGTGGGCGCTCGACCTGATCGAGAAGGTCGGCAAGGAAGGCCACATGGACGCGCTGGCCTTGGTCGACACCTTCGGCGTCGTCTCGCCGCACGCCATGAAGTACTTCGTGCAGCAGGTGCAGGCCCGCATCAACAAGCGGCTGGAAGCGCACTTCCACCAGGACTTCGGCATGGGCGTCGCCAACACCATCATGGCGCTGTCGCTCGGCGTCGAGGTCATGCACACCACCGTGCTCGGCATCGGCGAGCGAAGCGGCAACGCGCCGATGGAAGACGTGGTGATGGCGCTGAAAACCATGTACGGCGTCGATTGCGGCATCGACACCACCAAGCTCACCCCGCTGGCCAATTTGGTGCAGCGCCTGACCGGCGTGGTGGTGCCGTCGAACAAGGCGATCGTCGGTTCCGGCCTCTACCAGATCGAGTCCGGCATCATCGCGTCGTGGTTCAAGAACTGCGGCGAGAAGAACGCCACCGAGCTGTTCCCGATCCGCTGGTCGGCGGTCGGCCAGCCGCCGGCGGAGATCGTGATGGGCAAGGGCTCCGGCATCGACTCGGTCAACGCCTGGCTGCACGACGTCGGCATGCAGGTGTCGGAAGAGGACGCCATGAAGGTGCTGCAAGCCGTCAAGCTGCATTCGCTCAAGAACAAGAAGATGCTCACCCACGCCGAGTTTCGCGACGTGGCGCGGGCCACGCTCGGCCGCACGCAGCAGGCGGCGGAGTAGGCTTTCAGCGCTAACGGCTAAACACGAAGCCCCGGGCTCATCGCCCGGGGCTTTTTTTATGCGCCGAATTTCAAGCGCGCCTATACGCGCCCCCCTCAATCCATCTTGATGCCGGCCGACTTCACCACCTTTTCCCACTTGTCGGAATCCTTCTGGATCAGCGCCGTGAACTGCTCGCCGGGCAGCGTCATCACCACCAGTTGCTGGTCGGTGAAAATCTTGACCGCGGCCGGGTCTTTCATCACCGCGAGGATTTCCTTGGTCAGGCGCTCGACAATCGGCTTGGGCACGCCGGCGGGCAGGATGATGCCGACCCAGGGCGCCATGTCGAAGCCGGGGATGGTCTCGCTGATCGCCGGCACGTCGGGCAGATCCGGCATGCGCTTGGGCTCCATGACCGCGAGCGCCACGATCTTCTTCTCCTTCACGTAAGGCCACAGCGTCGAGACGTTGTTGAACGACATCTGCACCTCGCCGGCGATCAAGCCGAGCGACGAGGGGCCAGTGCCCTTGTAGGGAACGTGCACCAGCTTGATGCCGGCGGCTTGCGCGAACAGTTCCGCTTCAAGGTGGCTGAAATTGCCGACGCCGGCGGAGGCGTAATTGAGCGCGCCGGGCTTCGACTTGGCGAGCGCGATCAGCTCGGCGACGTTCTTGACCGGAAGCGACGGATGCACCGCGAGCAGCGACGGCAGGCGGATCACCGAGGTGACGTGTATGAAGTCCTTCATCGGGTCGTAGGGCAAATTCTTGTAGACCCACTTGTTGACCGTCATCGGACTATCGGACGTCATCGCCATGGTGTAGCCGTCGGGCGGCGATTGCTTGAGCGCCTGCAGGCCGACCTGGCCGTTGGCGCCGCCGCGGTTCTCGACGATGATGGTCTGGTGCAGCCGTTCCGACAGATATTTCGAGACGATGCGCGCCACCACGTCGGTGCCGCCGCCGGCCGGATAAGGCACGATCATGCGGATGGTGCCGCGGGTCGGCCATTCCTGCGCCAGCGTCGGCGCCGCGGTGAGGGCCAAGAGGCCGGCCGCGGCGACGAGGACGGATACTAATTTTCTCATTTCATCTCCCTATTTTTTCAGGTGGTTTGAGGTTTCGCAATTTCTGGTCGTGAGCAAAGCATCCGGGCCGCTACCAGCCATGCGGTTCGCTGTCGAATAGCCCGAGCGTTTCGAGCGTGCGTCTGATTTCCTTTTTTGCCTCCGGCGACAGCGGACGGTTTGGCAGCCGCGGCGCACCCACCGGCCGCCCCATGATCTCCCACATCGCCTTGGTCGGCGCCGGATATTCGACCTTGGCGATCTGATAGAGCTCGGAAAACTTGTATTGCAGTTCGAGCGCGTCCTTTAGCGCACCGCCGGTTGTCGCGGTATAGAGGGCGTGCACAAAGCGCGGCGCGATGCCGCCGAAGATCGACATGCACGCGGTGCCGCCCAATGTCAGGCACGGAATCATCCACTCGGTGCCGACGAACAGACCGAAGTCCGGGCGGGCTTTCCTGGCGGCGCGCCCGAGTTCGATATACTTTTCCCAATTGTGGCTGGCCTCTTTGAGCCCGATGAACCTGGGGAATCGCTCGATCAATTTGACCAGCGTCGCCGGCGCGATGCCGATGCCGTCCATGATGGTGGGCGAGCTATAGGCGATGAACGGCAGCCCGGTTGCCGCCATGATCGCGGAAAAATGCTCGTAGAGGGCTTCCTGCGACGGCTTCCAATAATAGGGCGCGATGGCGATCACGCAGTCGGCGCCGGCCGCTTCGGCGTGGCGGGCAAGCTCCACCGCCTGATCGGTGCCCGGCATGCTGACATGGACGATGACCGGCACGCGGCCGGCGGTCACCTCGACCGCGGCATTGGCCAGAAGCTTGCGCTCGTCAAGCGTCAAATTCAGCGATTCGGCGAGGTGCAAGTTGATGCACAGCGATGCCGCGTTTTGCGCGAGAAGAAATTCGATCACGCGGGCAAAGGTGCCGAGATCGACTTTATTGTCCGGGGTGAAGGGTGTCACCGGAACATGAATGATGCCCCGCGGAACGGCCGATAAAACTCTGCGTTGCGCCATACCCGCGATGCCCCACGTGCCATCTTACCGCGTCTTATGCCCGCGGCACAGCAGCAGCCACGCCGAGCAAAATCAAGGTCGCATGTCATGCGGAAAATGCCGCACAGTCATGTGCGCGGCCCTCGCGTGCGATGCAGCACGCAGAAATTTTCACGCCTTGAACGGCACGATCTTCTGCTTCTGGGTGCCGAGCCCGTCGATGCCGAGTTCGACGACGTCGCCGGCCTTTAGATAGACCGGCACGGGCTTCATGCCGAAGGCGACGCCGGGCGGCGTGCCGGTGGCGATCACGTCGCCCGGCTCGAGCACGAAGATTTGCGAGCAGTACCAGACCAGGTGCGCCACATCGAACACCATGGTCTTGGTGCTGCCGTGCTGGCGTTTCCCGCCGTTGACGTTTGTCCACATTGTGAGATTCTGCGGGTTCTTGATTTCGTCCTTGCTGACGAACCAGGGCCCGAGCGGGCCGAAGGTCTCGGCGCCTTTGCCTTTGCAGATGGTCTGCCCGTGTTCCATCTGGAACGCGCGCTCTGACACGTCGTTGGCCAAGCAATAGCCGGCGACCGCGTCCATCGCCTTGTCCTTCGACAGATAGCGCGCGCGCTTGCCGATCACGACGGCGAGTTCGCATTCGTAATCGAGCTTGGTCGAGCCCTTCGGGATCATGGTGTTGTCGTTCGGCCCGCAGATGCAGGACGGCGCCTTGTTGAATACCACCGGCTCGCTCGGCACCGGCACGCCGGATTCGGCCGCGTGGTCGGCGTAGTTGAGGCCGATCGCGATGAAGTTGCGCACCCGTCCGATGCAAGGGCCGAGCCGCGGCTTGCCGGCGACGGGCTTGAGCCGCTTGAGATTGGCCTTCCGGATTTTGGCGAGGCCGCCGGCGGCCAGCATGGCGCCGTCGATATCCTTCACCACGCGCGACAGGTCGCGGATTTTGCCGTCGGCGTCAATGATGCCCGGCTTCTCGCGGCCGGGCGCGCCATATCGGACGAGCTTCATGTCGGGTCTCTCCCTGGAGCGATTATTTTTTTGGATAGCGTGAAACGGCGGGTCGCAGCCGGATCATGCGATGGCGAAAGGGCCGGGGCAAGGGCGTGCGCGCACGCGCCGCCAAATCGTCGCGGAGCTTAAGTCTGAAAATCCGTCAGCCTCGCCGCTGGCGCGGATGGTCTCGCCGTGCTTCGGCGTCTTCGCGCGGTTCGTCCGCCGGCTTGGCATTGTCGCGCGTTGCGGCATCTTCTTGCGTCCCGCACGCCGGGAACGCCGTGTCCGGCATGAGCAGTTGCCAGATTCGTTTCACATCGGCGTCGGGTTTGCAGGGGCGGTTGGCCATCGCTCACTGCTTCTTGTCGGCCTTCAATTTCCAGAGCTGATAGCCGTCGCTGGCGATCGAGGCCTCGATTACGTCGCGGCTGAGATTGTTCGGCGGCGGCGCATCCTCGCGCACCACGCCGACCGCGTGCCAGGGACGGAATTGGGCCGGCAACCTCTGGCCGCCGCGGTCGTCGCAAAATGCGCGTAAGTCCCGGCTGGCCTCGGACTTGAAAATGTAGATTTGCATGGAACGTCTTTCCGCGGACCTCGATCCGCTCGGATGTGCCGCGCTGACAAAAAGCGCCGGCTACGGTGAGCTATAGGCGCAATGGTGCATCGCCACAAGCGGCACGGGTGGCTGCGCCGCGGCCCGATTTACGATTGAATTCGAATACGCCGTGGATCGCGCGAGCGGTTGTGCCGCGATTGGGTGCCGATGTTTGCTAGCGCACGCCGGTTTGCCGGAAGCTGCCGATCGCCAGCACGGCCATATAGAGCAACAGCCCACCGGCGACGACCAGCATCCAGTTCTGGCCGGGCAGGCCGAACCATTCGCTACTCTCGGTCAGCCAATTCAGCATGGCTCGCATGCGTGGCGGTCCAGATGAGGTACCCTACGCCGGGCCCGGCGGTAAATTCCGTAAATTGGGAATAAAATGTGTCGGTCTGCGCGGAAAAGCCGTGTCTAGCGGCGGTATCGTGGTTAGCAATTGCTAACGGAAACATTCGTATTTCGACGAACAGTTTCACCGCCGGCTAAACCGCACGGGCCTATAATGGCTTCGCTAGTCAAACCGTCTGACGTCACATCGGCAGGGCTGTGCAAGAGCGCACGAATGCCGATACCGACGGAGGGTGTCATGCAAGAGAGACGAAAGGTTCAGCGCCACCGCACCTTGAAAGCGGGGACCATCATGTTCAACCGCGCCGGCGGCTTCGACTGCCGCGTACGAAACCTGTCGCCGGTCGGCGCATGCCTGGAAGTCGCGAGCCAGATCGGTATTCCGGACGATTTCGTGTTGGTGGTCGAGGTCGATCACGTGAAGGCGCCGTGTCACGTGGTCTGGCGAACCGCTATGCGGCTGGGCGTGGAGTTCGACACCAAGCTGCAGCCTGAGTCCGCCCAAGCGGATGCGCACTCGGCTCAATGACAGAAATAGGATGCGCCGCCGCCTCAAAATGCGCCGGCGCCGGCGCCGGCGCTGCCCTAGCGCCGCCCGTCAATGCGGCGGCGCGCGAAAATGCTCCTAATCATTTGATTTAGCCTTCGTTTAGGTTCCCCTGGCAATGTAGAGGCCGGTTTCGGCCGCTGTGGCATGACTGCCACATACAGCTAAAATTTGTGCAATTTGCCCCTTTGAGGCCGCTATTCGGCGGGCGGCCATTGTCGGCAGCCGACTCCGGGGGCACGATGGACCAACAATGTGTCCGGGGCTTGGGCGCATCAGGCATGGGGGCTGGCAAATGTCGTTTCGTGGAATGAAGGCCGTTCTGTTGGCGTGCGGCGGCATCGGCGCGCTGCTCGTTGCCACGGCCGATGCGAATGCCGGCGGTTTCGCGGTTCGCGAGCAGAGCGCGTGGGGGCAGGGCGCGTCCTTCGCCGGCGTCGCCGCGGGCGGATCGTCGTCGGCGATGTTCTGGAATCCGGCGACCATGACGCAGATCCCGGGGCTCCAGAGCAATTCCGTTTTGAGCGGCATCATGCCTTATGCGTCGAACTCACCCAACGTCGCGGCCAGCACGTTCGGCGTGCTCGGCGGCACCGGCAATAGCGGTCAAGACGCATTGGTACCGGCCGCTTATTATACTTGGCAAATCAGGCCGGACCTATGGATCGGCATGTCGGTGAATTCGCCGTTCGGTTTGTCGGTGAAAGAACCAGGCGCATGGGCCGGTGGCGGTTATGGCGCATACTGGACCAACCTAAAGACCTACAATGCGACGCCGTCCGTCGCCTACCGTATCAACGACTGGATCAGTATCGGTGCCGGCGTCCAAGTCCAATACGCTGAAACCACTTTTGGATTTGCTTATAATGCTTTGGGTGCGGGCACGCAGGCCGGTCTGAACGGCGGGGGCTGGGGCTATGGCTTCACTGCGGGCGTCACGTTAACACCGACCCAGAATCTCACCGTTGGGCTTGGCTATCGGTCCGGCATCAACCAGAAACTCAATGGCGCATTGATGCTCCCAGCTGCCGCCGGCGGCACCCCTGGATCGATCAATGCGACCGTCAATCTGCCTGATGTCGTTACGGCCGGCGTTCGTTACCGGTTTGCCCCGCAGTGGACAGCATTGGGTACGATCGAGTGGTCGAATTGGAGCCGGATTGGGACGGTCAGTGTGTTGCAGCCCAATGGTGCACCCGCGATCGCTGGTGGCAGCCTTGTGACTTTGCCGTTCCAGTATCAGGACGGCTGGTTCTTCTCGGGCGGCGCCGAATATCAGTGGAATCCCCAACTGGCTTTGCGCAGCGGCATTGGCTTCGAACGGTCGCCAGTCACCGATCAGGTGCGCATGCCGCTGGTGCCGGACAATGATCGTATTTGGCTGTCGGCCGGTGCGACCTATCAATACTCGAACAAGATATCGCTCGACTTGGCATATTCGCACGTGTTCCTGAAGAGCACATCGATCAACATTACAGCGGCGTCGGGCAATCCTTGGTTTAACCCACTATTAGGAAACTACGTCGGCGATGTCTCCTCTCATGTCGACATCATCTCGGTGGGGTTCCACTATCGCTGGGACAGCCCGGCCGCGGCGCCAAAGTCGACGCTCTACCACAAATAGCGTTTCGCTCGACGCGATGGGAAAAGGCCGGCAGCGATGCAGGCCTTTTTCGTTGCGTCGCTCAGAACGCCCCGTTGAAGGTGCCGCCGTCGATCAACAGGTTCTGCCCGGTGATGTAGCCGGCCTGCGCCGAGCACAGGAACGCGGCCGCCGCGCCGAACTCGGCCGGCTCGCCGAAGCGCTTGGCCGGGATGGTGGCGGCGCGCGCCTTGGCGGCTTCCTCCACGCTCACGCCCTTCTGCTCGGCCGTCTTGGTGAGCGTGCCGCGCAGGCGGTCGGTGTCGAAGGCGCCAGGCAGGATGTTGTTGATGGTCACGTTGTTGCCGGCCACGGTGCGCGCCACGCCGGCGAGGAACGCGGTCAGTCCGGCGCGCGCGCCCGACGACAGGTCGAGACCGGCGAGCGGCATCTTCACCGAGCCGGAGGTGATGTTGACGATGCGGCCGAATTTGCGCTGGCTCATCGGGTCGATCACCTTCTGGATCAGTTCGACCGCGACGATCATGTTGGCGATGACGCCGTCGATCATCTGTTGACGCGTGAGTTCGCGGAAGTCGCGCAGCGGCGGCCCGGCGTTGTTGTTGATCAGGATGTCCGGCTGCGGACAGGCGGCGAGCAGCGCCTTCTGCCCGTCGGCCGTGGCGACGTCGGCGGCGACCGCGGTGACCTTGGCGCCGGTCGCCTTGGCGATTTCGGCGGCGGTGGCCTCGAGCCGCTTGACGTCGCGGCCGTTAATCACCACCTCGCAGCCGGCTTCGGCCAGCGCGCGGGCGCAGGCCTTGCCCAGCCCGCGACTGGACGCGCAAACGATGGCCTTGCGGCCGGCAATTCCGAGATCCATGGGATTTCCTCTTTGGCGGTAGTTTCGTGAAGCCGAGTGTCGGGGGCGGCCGTGCAAGCGTCAAGCCTGTCGCCGAACTGTAGCAATCGGCCGGTATCAGGGCGCAAAGCCACTCGATTCGCGAGGGAAAACATGCAGCGCGATCCCGACAAGCAGGTGATGGAAAAAGCCTATGCCCGCTGGGCACCGGTCTACGACGTGCTGTGTGGGCCGGTGTTCGTCAACGGCCGGCGCGCCGCCGCGCGCGCCGCGCGCGACGTGGGCGGACGCATTCTCGAGATCGGCGTCGGCACCGGGCTGTCGTTCGACGACTACGACGCCGCCACCGAGATCAACGGCATCGACATTTCCGAGCCGATGATCGCGCGGGCGCGGTTGCGGGCGGCGAGCGGGCGCTATCCCTTCGTCAAGGGCCTGGCGGTGATGGATGCGCACCAATTGCGTTACGACGACGCCTGTTTCGACTGCGTGGTCGGGCAGTTCGTCATAACTTTGGTCGCGAATCCCGAACGCGTGCTGTCCGAATGCGCGCGCGTGGTGCGACCGGGCGGCCAGATCATCCTGGTCAATCATCTCTACTCGGAACGCGGGCTCGGCTTGCGGCCCGAATTCCCGTTCGCGCGGCTGGTGGCGTGGGCGCAGACGCACGGCGGCGCCGAGCTGGTCGAACGGCGCAAGGTTCCGCCGTTCGGCGCCTTTACGCTGGTGCGGTTCCGCCGCTGCGAGCCGCAAAGCGCCGCCGCCTGAAAATGGCTAAACGGTTAAAGCCGCTGCCATAAAACCGAGACGCGAGTTTGCTATGCGCTTGGCCATGATCAACGGCAGAAAGCTCGCCGCATCGTGACGGACCCGCGACGGTTTCGCGCGCTCTTCATTTCCGACGTGCATCTCGGCACGCGCGGCTGCCAGGCCGACAAACTGCTCGACTTTCTCCGCCACCACGAAGCCGACACCATTTACCTGGTCGGCGACATCGTCGACGGCTGGGCGCTACGCTCGTCGTGGTATTGGCCGCAGGCGCATAACGACGTGGTACAGAAACTGTTGCGCAAGGGCCGCAAGGGCTCGCGCGTCATCTACATTCCCGGCAATCACGACGAATTCCTGCGCGGCTATTACGGCACGCATTTCGGCGGCATCGAGGTGGTGGAGAACGCCATCCACGAGGCCGCCGACGGCCGCCGCTTCCTGGTCGTGCATGGCGACATTTTCGACCTGGTGGTGACCCAGGCACGCTGGCTGGCGCTACTCGGCGACAAAGCCTACGACTTCGCGCTCACCGCCAACCGCGTCTTCAACGGGCTGCGCCGGGTGCTGGGCGCGCCTTATTGGTCGCTATCGAAATGGGCCAAGCTGAAGGTGAAGAACGCGGTGAATTATATCGGCGCCTTCGAGAAGGCGCTGGCCACCGAGGCCAAACATCATCAGGCCGACGGCGTCATCTGCGGCCACATCCATACCGCCGCCATGCACGACGATTTCGGCCTGCGCTACATTAACTGCGGCGACTGGGTGGAAAGCTGCACGGCGGTGGCCGAGCGCCATGACGGGAAATTCGAGATCATCACCTGGACGCATTGCGGCGAAGACGCCGAGCCGTGGCCGGCCGACGAAGCCGCGCAGGCGCAAGCCGCATAGCGCATGACCCCGAAAAGTGGCAACCGGCTTTCGGAAAAGATCATGCGCAAGGAAACAAAATGAAAATCCTGGTCGCCACCGACGCCTGGCATCCGCAGGTCAACGGCGTGGTTCGGACCTTGGGTCACGTCGCGCATGAAGCGCGCGCGCTCGGCGCGGAACTGGAATTCCTGACGCCGAACGAGTTCTGGACGCTGCCGATGCCCAGCTATCCTGAAGTGCGGCTAGCGTTGTTGGGGCCGGGCGCCATCGAGCGGCGGCTCGACCGGCTACTGCCGGACGCCATTCACATAGCGACGGAGGGGCCGCTCGGCCATGCGGTGCGCCGCGTCTGCCTGCGGCGCGGCTTGCCGTTCACCACCAGCCTGCACACCCGGTTCCCCGATTATCTCGCCGAGCGGCTGCCGGTGCCGGAGCGGTGGACTTGCGAGGTGACCTGGGGTTTTTTGCGGCGGTTTCATAGCGCCGGCGCCGCGGTGCTGGCGGCGACGCCGACGCTCGGCGGCGAACTCACGGCGCGCGGTTTCAAGAACGTGAAGCTGTGGCCGCGCGGCGTCGACGCGAGTCTTTTTCGTCCCCGCCAAGGCGTTGTGCTCGATCTGCCGCGGCCGATCTTCCTGACCGTCGGGCGGCTGGCGGTCGAGAAAAATCTCGAGGCCTTTCTCACGCTCGATTTGCCCGGCACCAAGCTCGTGGTCGGCGACGGGCCGGCGCGGGCCTCGCTCGCCCGGCAGTTTCCCGGTGCGGTGTTTCTGGGCGCCCGCGCCGGCGAGGCGCTGGCGGAAATCTATGCCGCCGCCGACGTTTTCGTGTTCCCGAGCCGCACCGATACGTTCGGGTTGGTGCTGCTGGAGGCGCTGGCGAGCGGGGTACCGGTCGCGGGCTTTCCGGCGGCTGCGCCGCGCGATGTTATCGGCGCGGCGCCGGTAGGCCGGCTGGACGAGGATTTGCGGCGCGCCTGCCTGGAGGCGCTAGAACTTTCCCGCGACGACTGCCGCGATTTCGCGCTCGGCATGACCTGGGAAGCAAGCGCGCGCATCTTCCTGGGCCACGTGACCGAGGCGGCAAAAGTCAGGCGCAAGCTGGCGGCGTGAAGCAAAGCCGGTTATTCCCCGCCAATGTGGGGAAACCGGTACCCCGCAGCAGCAATTTATAATGTGAGCCAGCAATTACCGGTTCATCAGCCTGCGCGGATGATGACAGCCACCCATGGCGGCGCTAGCTTTACCCCATGGGCGCCATCGACATCGCGTTGCTGCCGACCGCCGCCGATATCGAAGCTGCGGCCAAGCGGCTCTATGGCCTGGCGGTGCGCACGCCGCTGATCAATGCGCCGGTGCTCGACGACCGGCTCGGCGCGCGCGTGTTCCTGAAGGCCGAAACGCTGCAACGCACCGGCTCGTTCAAATTCCGCGGCGCCTACAACAAAATATCGTCGATCGCTCCGGAGCGCCGCGCTGCCGGCGTGGTGGCCTATTCGTCGGGCAACCACGCGCAGGGCGTGGCGGCAGCCGCCGGTCTGCTCGGCATGCGCGCCACCATCGTGATGCCGAGTGACGCGCCGCGGCTTAAGCGCGAGCGCACGACGGCGCTCGGCGCCGAGATTGTCCTTTACGACCGCGACACCGAAGACCGCGCGGCGATCGCCAGAAAGATCGTCGCCGAGCGCGGTGCCACGCTGGTGCCGCCTTATGACGATCCGCTGATCATCGCCGGGCAGGGCACCATCGGGCTGGAGATCGTCGAGGATCTCGGCCAGCTTCTGCTGGCGCCAGAGGTCGTAGTGGTCGGCGCCTCGGGCGGCGGGTTGGCCGCCGGTATTTCGCTCGGCGTCAAGGCCCGCGTGCCTTCGGCCAAGTTCTACACCGTCGAGCCGGAAGGCTTCGACGACACGCTGCGCTCGTTCCAGAGCGGGCGGCGCGAGGCCAATGCGCGCATGAGCGGCACCATCTGCGACGCGCTGATGAGCAATACGCCGGGCGAGCTGACCTTTCCGATCAATCGCGAACTGATCGGCGCCGGCATGACGGCGAGCGATGCGGAAGTGGCATTTGCCGTGCGCTACGCCTTCCACGAACTCAAGCTGGTGGTGGAGCCGGGCGGCGCCATCGGGCTCGCCGCGCTGCTCGCCGGCAAGCTCGAAGTCAAAGGCAAGGTCGTGGTCGGCGTCTTGTCGGGCGGCAATGTCGATGCGGATTTATTTGCGAAGTTGATTGCGGGGTAGGCCGCACCGCCGTCATGCGCGGGCTTGACCCGCGCATCCAAGATGCATCGCGCCTCGCGAGAGCCTTACGTAAGTTTGTTTTTGCAGAGCCGCTTCATGGATTGCCAGGTCAAGCCCGGCAATGACAGGTCAGTTGCTCACGTAAACAGCGCCAGCCGCTCGTCCACGCTCAGCGCCATCAGCGCGGCCAGCGGATCGCGCGGCGGTGCGACGACCGTTTCAACGGCCGTGGGCGGCGCCCTTTCGGCGACGGCGGGCGCCGCCGCCGCCGCGACATTGGCAACGAGAACCATGGCCGGCGCCGGGGCGCTTGCCGGCGAGGGGATCGGCAATTCCGGCTCGTCGGGCCGCGGCACCACGGCAAGATGCAGGCGTCCGGTAACGGCGGACTCGTCCGCTGTTGCCTCGCCCGGCGTTGGCGCCATGGCTTCGATGCGGCGCTCGAACAGGTCGAGCAGTTGTGACAGCTTCGCCGCCCGTGCGGCCGGGCCGGCGGCATCGATCTTCGGGCGGGCGAGCCGAACGGCCTTCAGCAGCAGGCGCAGATCTCCACGCATTCGCTCGACGGCGGACGCGTCGGCCTGTAGCCGCGCCTCGATGTGCGCAATCGCCTCCAGCACCGTCTCGGTGTCGGCATAGCGGTTGCGCCGGAGATATTCGGCGAGGAACGCGCGACCGCGCGCACTTGCCGAAAGCGCGGCGCGGAGCGTGAGAAACCCGTCTTCGTCGAGCGCGTCCGGCGGACTAAACGCCCGGGCTAAAAGCTCATTCGCCATGTGCAATCCGTGACGGGCCGTTTATGAATCAGCCGGCCTGATTCGGCCAGCAAAGTCCGGAAATGAACCGTTCATATCAGCCTCAATTTAGCTTCGCGCCGCGCCTGGCGGCGCTCTATGCGGGCATATTCATCTTGGGCGGCATCCAGTTGCCGTTCTTTCCGGTCTGGCTGAAGGCCAAGGGTCTCGACCCGCAGATGATCGGCCTGGTGCTGGCGGCGCCGATCGTGGCGCGCCTCATCGCGGTCCCGCTGGTGGCGCGTGCAGCCGACCGTCGCGACGCATTGCGCGCGGCCATCATCGTGGCGAGCTGGCTGGGCGTTGCCGGTTTTGTACTGGTAGGTCTGGTCGAGGGCGCGGTCGCGATCCTGATCGCCTACGCGTTTTCCGCACTGGCGCTCACGCCGGTGATGCCGCTGGCCGAGACCTATGCGCTCAAGGGCCTCGGCCAGCGCGGCCGCGCCTATGGGCCGGTGCGGCTGTGGGGTTCGGCGGCGTTTATCCTCGGCACCTTCGTCGCCGGGTTTGCCACCGATACGATCCCGGCGCGCTATTTGATCTGGTTGATCGTAGCGGCGAGCGTCATCAGCGCGTTGACGACGCTGGCACTGGCGCCGCTGTCGGTCGCCGTGCCGCCGGCCAGCCAAGCCGCTCCGCCACGCAAGCCTTTACTGCGCGATCCCGCCTTCATCGCCGTGCTGGCGGCGGCGAGCCTGATCCAGGCCAGCCACGCGGTCTATTACGGCTTCTCGGCGCTGCAATGGCGCGCCGCCGGGCTCGACGGGACGGCGATCGCGGCGCTGTGGGCGCTCGGCGTGATCGCCGAGATCGTGCTGTTCGCGGTTTCGGGGCGGCTGCCGCCGTTCATGCGGCCGACCGTGCTGCTGATGATCGGCGCGGCCGGGGCGGCGCTGCGCTGGGCGGCCATGGCGTTCGATCCGCCGGCGCCGGTGTTGCCGTGGCTGCAACTGCTGCACGCGCTGTCCTTCGGCGCCACCCATCTCGGCGCGCTCGGCTTCGTCGCGCGCCACGCGCCGGCCGGGCAGGGCGCGACCGCGCAAGGCCATCTCGCCATCGCGCTCGGCCTGGCGATGGCGGCGGCGACCGGTCTGTCGGGATGGCTGTACGGCGCCTTCGGCAGCCGCGCCTACGCGGCCATGGCGCTAGCGGCGGTCGCTGGCGGCGTTTGCGGGTATGTCGCGTACCGGACGTACCGAGAAGCGGCGCTCTGAGGGCAGGCGCGCGCGCAGCGTCGGGCGGCCGCAGCCCGCCACGATTCCGTTGAGCGAGTGGCCTTGCAGGTAAATCATTCTGCGCGACAAGCCGCCGTGCCGGCTGATCCAGTGACGCACGGCGACCGGATAGATATTCCACAGAGCCTGCGTTCCCATCGGGCTGGTGACGGGGCGGCCGTCGGCGTCCGGCATCCAGGCGGCGTGGAAGCCGAAGCGCGCGCGTGGCGTCGCGCAGATATGGTCGCGCGCGATCAGTCCGAGCACCAGCGTGCAGGCCGACAGGCAATTGCCGTCGATCACCACCTGCTCGCCGCTCGAACGCAGCGCGGTGAAGTTTTGCAGGTATTGGCCGATCTGGCCGCCGCGGTCTTCGGCGATGCGCATGGTGGCCGACGCCGACGAAACGCCGGACGCCAACAAGGCGGCGCAGAGCAGCAGGCCCCGAATACACATGACCGTCCCCACTATTCCCACCTGTTCCGGCGGTTGTTCGATTTAACCGCAAGTCTAAGCCAGGGGCACGGGAATTGGAAAGACTTGCTTAACCAAGAAACCGGGGACAGCTCAAAAATAAAATAGTGTCAGACGGCTGGCCGGCGGATCGCGGCCGCGCTGTGGAACATCTGGCATTGCGGCTCGGAATCGGCGTCGCGGGCGGCCGCCACGCAGTCCAAGGCCATACGCTCGAGTTCCCCGGCGGTTTCCTCGCTGGCGGTCGCAGCCGCGACCTCCCGGCAGATCGGGCATGTGCGAGCAGGCGCTGGGCGATGATCGAGGGTTGCGACATGCTGGTAAACTGCCTGCAACCGGCCCGCGCCGCATTGAGGAATATCAATCTGAGCGGAATACCGGGGCGCCCGGTTCCGGTTCAGCCCCAGAGCGTAGTGGCCGGCGGATAAACCAGGCTGCCGGCGTAACGCAGGCCATCCGGCCGGTCTTTGGCCAGCAATAGCGGTCCGTCGAGGTCGACATAGCGCGCCCGTTGCGCCAGCAGCAGGGCCGGGGCCATGGCCAGCGACGTCGCTACCATGCAGCCCACCATGATGGCGAAGCCGAGCCGCTCGGCCTCCGCCGCCATCGCCAGCGCCTCGGTCAGTCCGCCGGCCTTGTCGAGCTTGATGTTGACCGCGTCGTATTTGCCGGCCAGCGCCGGTAATGACGTCCGGTCATGAACGCTTTCATCGGCGCAGACCGGGATCGGCCGCTGGATGCTTGCCAGCGCGCCATCGGCGCCATCGGGCAGCGGTTGTTCCACCAACACGACGCCGGCTTGCGCGCAGGCGGCCAGATTGGGGCCGAGACTGCGTTCATCCCAGCCTTCATTGGCATCGACAATCAGCGTCGCTTGCGGCGCCGCGGCGCGGACCGCCGCGATGCGCGCGCTATCGCCGCCATGATCGCCGTTGCCGCCGAGCTTGACTTTGAGCAGCGCGCGCTGGGCCGCCTTGGCGGCGGCCTCGGCCATGACGGCGGGGGCCCCGAGCGAAATCGTAAAGGCGGTGGTAAGCGCGCGCGGGGCGGGTAATCCAGCCAGTTCATGAACCGGGCGCCCGCCGCGCTTGGCTTCGAGGTCCCAGAACGCGCAGTCGAGCGCATTGCGGGCGGCGCCCGCCGGCATGGCCTTTTGCAGCGCCTGGCGGTCTAGTCCGGCGGCGATTTGCGGCCGCAGGGCCTCAATCTGCGCTATGACGCTGTCGACGCTTTCGCCATAGCGGGGGTAGGGCACGCATTCGCCGCGTCCGCGCGCCTTGCCGTCGCCCAATTCAGCGACCACGACCACGGCCTCGGTCTTGGCGCCGCGGCTGATGGCGAAGGAACCGGCGATCGGCCAGGTTTCGGCGGCGAGGGTGATGGTTAAGGGCATTTTCAGGGTTAAATTCTAGTGTCTGAACTCATGATGGGGACGGCGGCCGCCGCCAAAACCTCGACAGTTTCAGCGCCTTGGGTCAAGTCCGCTTCCGCGCTCGACCCACCCCTTTTGCCGGGGAAATGAAGCGGAATCAAAGGCTTAGTGTTGTGAGTGACCTATTGCTTGAAAGTACGGCCGAGGGCGAGCGGCTCAAGCTCGCCGGCGCCGGCGCTTGGGTGGCCGAGAACGCCCGACGCTTGGAGGCGCAGGTCGATGCCGCGATCCGCAGCGGCGGCACCATCAAGCGCGTCGATATCGACATGGGCCGGGTCGCCCAGCTCGACACTTTCGGGGCCTGGCTGTTGGAGCGGCTGACGCGCAGCTTTACCGCGCGCGGCTGCGCCACCGCCGTGACCGGGCTCAAGGCCGACTTTCGTCCTCTGATGGACGAGGTGCATGGCGTCAAGCCGGAACAGGCGCCGCCGCCGCGCCGCAGTTCGTTGGTTGACGGCATCGCCGCGATTGGCGTGAACATCGCCGCGGTCGGTCAGTCGATCCAATCCTTTATCAACATGCTGGGCGCGGTGATCGTCGCGCTGCTGCGGGTCGTGACCCATCCGCGCCGGTTCCGCTTCACCTCGATGGTGCACCAGCTCGACAATGTCGGCTGGCGCGCGGTGCCGATCATCCTGCTCATCACTTTCCTGATCGGCGCCATCATCGCGCAACAGGGCATCTTCCATTTCCGCAAATTCGGCGCCGACATCTACGTGGTCGACATGGTCGGCATTCTGGTGCTGCGCGAAATCGGCGTGCTGATTGTCGCCATCATGGTGGCGGGCCGCTCGGGCAGCGCCTACACCGCCGAGCTCGGCGCCATGAAGATGCGCGAGGAAGTCGACGCGCTGCAAACCATGGGCTTCGACCCGATCGAGGTTTTGATCCTGCCGCGCATCGTCGCGCTGATGATCGGCGTGCCGATCCTCACTTTCCTCGGATCGATGGCGGCGCTTTATGGCGGCGGGCTGGTGTGCTGGCTCTATGGCGGCATCAGCCCCGATATTTTCCTGTCGCGCTTGAAGGAAGCGATCACGCTGCAGACCTTCGAGGTCGGCATGATCAAGGCGCCGTTCATGGCGATGGTGATCGGCGTGGTGGCCTGTGTCGAAGGCATGGCGGTCAAGGGGTCTTCGGAATCCCTTGGGCTGCAGACCACCGCCTCGGTCGTGGAGGCGATCTTCCTGGTGATCGTGCTCGACGGCATGTTCGCCATCTTCTTTGCCTCGATCGGGATGTGAGCGATGGCGAAGGGTAACGGCAGCCGGGACGTGGTGATTGAGGTGCGCGACGTGGTGGTCGGCTTCGGCGATCACATCGTGCTCGACCACGTCGATCTCGACGTCTACCGCGGCGAAGTCCTCGGCTTCGTCGGCGGCTCCGGCGCCGGCAAGTCGGTGCTCATGCGCACCATTATCGGCCTGCTGCCGAAGCGCGGCGGCACCATCAAGGTATTCGGCGTCGATATGGCGGCGGCCACCGATGCCGAGCGTCAGGCGGTCGAGCGGCGCTGGGGCGTGCTGTTCCAGCAGGGCGCGCTGTTTTCCTCGTTGACGGTGCGGGAAAACCTGCAATTCCCGATCCGCGAATATCTCAAGGTGTCGCAGCATCTGCTCGACGAACTGGCCATCGCCAAGCTCGAGATGGTCGGGCTCGACGCCAGCGTGCTGGAGAAATTTCCCTCCGAGCTATCGGGCGGCATGACCAAGCGCGTGGCCTTGGCGCGCGCGCTCGCGCTCGATCCGGAAATCGTCTTCCTGGACGAACCGACCTCGGGCCTCGATCCGATCGGGGCGGGCGATTTCGATACGTTGATCGCGACCTTGCAGCGCACTTTGGGGCTGACCGTGTTCATGGTCACCCACGATCTGGACAGTCTGCATACGGTCTGCGACCGCATCGCGGTTTTGGCCGACGGCAAAGTCATTGCCGCCGGAACGATGGATACCATGCTGGCGTCCACCCACCCCTGGCTGAGGGCCTATTTCCACGGCAAGCGGTCGCGGGCGGGCTATGTCGAAGCGGTAAAGGTTTAGTTGGAGTTGATCGATGGAAACCAGAGCTAACTATGTGATTATCGGGCTGTTCACGCTGGGCGTCGTGCTCAGCGTGTTCGGATTCGTCTACTGGTTCCAGAACATCGGCGGCACCGGCGAGCGCGCTTATTACAGCGTGGTGTTTGACGGATCGGTGTCCGGCCTGCGCACCGGCGCCACGGTCCTGTTCAACGGCATCCGCGTCGGCGAAGTCACGAAGTCTCAAGCTCAATCCGAAACATCCCAAGCAGGTGGTGGCGGTGATCGCGATCGAGAAGACGGTGGCGGTGCGCCGCGACACCGAAGTCGGGCTGGAATTCCAGGGCCTCACCGGCATCGCCTCGGTGTCGCTCAAGGGCGGCACGCCGGCGGCGCCGGTGCTGGAGGGCTCCAAGGACAATCCGCCGGAGATCGCGGCCGCGCAGGGCTCTGCGCAAGACGTCACGCAAGGCGCGCGCGACACGCTGCGCCGAATCGACGATCTAATCGAGCAGAACCAGGAAGCCTTCCACAGCTCGCTCGCCAATCTCGACAAGTTCAGCCAGACGCTGGCGCGCAATTCCGAACGCATCGACAAGATCACCGAGGGCTTGCAGATGCTCGCCAGCGGGCCGGACGGCAAAGGCGGCGAACTGAGCGAGCTGGTGCGTTCGATGCTCAAGCTGTCCGAGAATCTGGACCGGCGCACCGACGAGATCACCAAAGGCATCACCGGGCTCACCACGACCGGCACCAAGCAGCTCAACGCCATCGGCGCCGACGCTCACCGCACCTTGGGCCAGGTCGAGGTGACGTTCAAAAATCTCGACCGCAATCCGAGCCGCCTGCTGTTCGGCGGCGCGCCGGCGGCCCGATAGGCGTTGAGGGGTGACCGCCGCGGCGCTTGGCTTATTGCATGGGGCCGAGCGCGCCGCTGCCGACGACTACCGGCTCCAGCGCGTTGAAAAACTGAAATTTGAGTTTTGGGACGGCTTAATGCGAAGGCGGGCCCGGTGGTCCGAGCCCGCCTAAAGATCGGTCAGCCGCGTGCCGCGGGCGCTAGTCGAAGCGCCCGGCCGCGTGCGCCAGCATGGTGTAGACCTTGCCGGTTTCCGAGGTGAGGTAGGTGCGCGCCACCACCTGGCCGCGGTCGTCGCGCGAAACCTCGTCGAGCAGCCGCTCGAATTCGTCGACATAGCGATCCACGGTCTGTTTGAATTCGCGCTCGGCGCGATATTTCTTGCGGATCTCGTCGAAGGCCTGCTGCCCCTGCAAGGTATAGAGCCGGCGGGTAAACACGTTGCGCTCGCCGCGCTTGTAGCGGTCCCACAGATCGGCCGCCGCGTCGTGGTCGATCATGCGGGCGATGTCGACCGACAGTGAATTGAGCGATTCGATGGAATGACGGGCCGTGCGTTCCGCCGATCCGTGGCCTTGCTCGCGCGCCGCTTCGGGCTGCGGCTCGCGCGGCAGATCGCGCGTCGCTTCGCCCTCGGAAGCGCGATTGAGCAATTCGGTGAGCCAGCCGCGGGTCGCGGCCGATGGCGTTTCGTTGAGCGACGCCGGCTCGGCGCGCCGCGCTGCCGGCGCGAAGCCCTCGACCTCGCTACGCGTCGCGGAACTGCGCGACGCCGAGTGCGTCTCATTGCGGGAGGCGGTGGCCGTCATCGTGGATTCCTCGCGCCCCGACCGCCGCTGCGGCTCGACCGCGTCGAGATGGCGGCCGTGACGGGCGACAATACGGTTGAGCTCGGCCAGCGCCTCGATTTGGTCGACGATGACGCGGCGCATTTGCGCGGCGCCGTCGGCGGTCTCCTGCGGCAACTCAAACATGCCGCGGCGCAGTTCGTCGCGCGTGGCTTCGAGTTCGCGATGCATATCGAGCCGCGTGGTTTCGAGCTCGCGCTGCATTTCGATCGCCATTTGCTTCATGCTCTGTATCGTCTCGGCGAAGCGCGTGCTGGCGTCGGTCAACAGGGCATGGGTTTCGTCGGTAGTCTGCTCGTAGATCGCGCGCATCGTCTCGGCGGTACGGCGGCGTTCCTCGTCGCCGCTCTCGCGCACGCGCTCGTACTGCTCGGCGATCGCGCGGCTGCCCTCGGCGGCCGACTCGGCCACCACAAGGGCGATGTCGCGGGTGCGTTCGTACTGCTCGCTGATGGCGCGGCTGCTCTCGGCGCTCGACTCCGACACCACGCGGGCGATGTCGCGCGTGCGCGCCGAAGCTGCGTCGAGCGATTCGTCAAGCAGGCCGGAGAAGCGCCGCAGCCGCTGGTCGAGTTCCTCGGTCCGGATGTCGAGCGTAGAGATCAGCGAATTCGAGCGTGAGCCGGCGTTCGTTGATGCCGTCTTCGGTGCGCTGGTTGCTGTTGTCGAGCAGGTCGGCGACGCTGGCGAGGTTGCGGCCATGGTCGGTGAACTTATCCCCGATCTGGGAGAGGTCGGCGACGACGCGCGCGGTGATCTCGCGGAAGTCGGCGATGTTGTTTTCCACCCGCGTCGAGGCGTTGTTGGTCGAGGCGCCCACCTCGTTCATGGCGGCGACGAATTCCGATACGCGCGTCACCAGCGTGTTCTCGAGCGCGCTCATGTTGACCTGCGAGCCGGTCACCACCTCCTGCAGCATGATGTTGGCTTCGCGCAGCCGCTCGAACAAGGCGGTGGTGTCGGTGCGCACCAAGTTATGCGTCTCGATCATCTCGTTGACGGCGGCGGTCGCGGTCGATTTCGACAGCTCGACCGCCTTCTGCGCGGTTTCGTTGAGTTCGGCGAGCGTTTTGGCGACCGAACTGGAGGCGGCTTCGCCCGCGCTGTTGATCATGCGGGCGATTTCGGCGCTGTTGTCCAGCATCGCGCGGGTAAAGCCGTAGCCCTTTTCCTCGATCGATTTCATCGCCTCGTCGGTGGCCTTGGTGACTTCGACGGCGAATTCCTGGCTCTTTTCGGACAGAGTGGCGAGAACGCTGCCGCTGCTGTCGGACAAAACGGTCGCCATCGCGTTGGTGCGCTGACCGACCATGTTCGCGATCTCGTCGACCTTGCTGACGAAGTTGCCGGTGACTTCGGCGCTCACGCCCAGCAGCGTGCGCTCGACTTCGTCGGCGCTGGCGCGCAGCGTCTCGGTGGTGGAGGCCGCGATCTTGCCGAGCGCGCGTTCGGCGTCCGCCGAATTGTTCTTGATCGACTGGCCGAGTTGCTCCAGCCGGGCCTGGAGCGCGTCGCCGGCGGTCCGGGTGCGGGACTCGAGCAGGTTGGCGGCGCTTTCGGTGCGCCCGACCAGCAGGTCTTCGAAGCGGTCGACGCGGCTGTCGAGCGTGTTGGCGACCTCGAGCGCGCGCGCGCCCATCGTCTGATCGATTTGGGCGACCGTGGCGTTGATCGCGTCGGCGGCAGCGGTGCCGCGCGTCGTGATGGTGGCCGTCACCTCATTGATGCGGCCTTCGAGCGTGTCGATGACGTGCTTGCCGCCGTCGGTCACATGGGCGGTCAAGGCGGTCAGGCGGTTGGCAAGGCTCTCCTCGAACAGCGAGAGCCGTCCATCGATCGAGGTGGTGAGTTCGGTAGCGCGGCCGGTCAGGCGTTGGTCGAACGTGTCGACGTACTCGCGCAACACCTCCGATACGTCGTGCGTGCGCTGGCCCAGGCGCTCCACCAGCTCGCCGCCATAGGTCTTCACGGTGCGGTCGAACTCGGCCATGTGGCGGGTGATCAGGCTGCCGAGCGTATTGGTGTCGCGCGAAACCTTCTCGGTGAGCGCGGTGCCGCCCTGGTTGAACACTTCCTCGAAGGCGTGCAGGCGCGCGGTCAGCATTTCCTTGATGCCGTCGCTGCGGCTGCTGAGCACCTGCGACAGCGCATCGGCGTTTTCGTGGAAGTCGTTGGACACCGCGGCGCCGCGGCTGATCAAAGTATTGGTAATTCGCGCGCCGGTCTGCTCCATCTTGGCGACCACGTCGTCGCCGCGCAGGCTGAATTCCTGAGTCAGCGTATCGCCGGTCGAGCGCAGCGAGTTGCTCAATTCCTCGGCGCGGGCAGAGATGGCTTGCGCCATGAGGCCGCCGGTCTCGGTGAGCGCGTCGGTGAACTGCTGCGATCGGGTCGACATGCTGTTGATCGTGGCGTTGGCCTTTTGCGCGAAACCCTGAGCGGCCTGGTCGAGCCCGCTGGTCATCATCTGCTGCAGGCGGGCGGCCAGATCGGCGAATTCGTCGTGCACGGTCTCGGTCTTGAAACTGAGGCTGGCCGTGAGGCGCTCGCTGGCGGACGCAATGGCGGTGCTGGCGCGGTCGCCGGTGGTTTCCAGCCGGTCGAGCAGCGTCGAGCCGCGCTCCGTCAAGGTATCGATCATCGAATTGCCGACATGGCCGAGCGCAAGCGTGATGTGCTCGCCTTTCTCGGTGAGCGAGCGGGTGACGCGCTGCGCGACGTCGGCGACCTTGTCGGCGACCAGGTCGCCGACCGAGGTGATGTCGTTCGACAGATCGAGATGGACGCCGGCGATGGCGTTGCGCACGATCTCGGCCTGATTGACCAGCATTTCGCGCTGATTGGTCAGCTCGCTCAGCATGTCGCGGATGCGAACTTCGTTGTCGTTATAGGCGCGCTCGAGGGCGGAGACTTCGTTGTGCACCAGCGATTCCAGCTCGGCCGCGCGCGCCAGCGCGCGTTCGACGCCGTCGCCCATGGCGGCGACTTCGCGGCGGATTACCTGACCGATGGTCATGACGTGCTCGCGAGCGGAGTCCTCCGGCTGCGTCAGCCGCATCGCCACCTCGGCCATGGTCTGTGAAACCAGGCGCATCTCCTGCGCGCGGCGGAACATGTGGGCGAGCACGAAGAAGAAGATCACTGGAGCGACGATGGCGCTGGCGCACCCGATCAGCGCGGCAAGGCCGACGCGCGGCGACGCGAACAAAGCTTGCAATTCGCCGCCGTAGAGGTAGGCGGTGGCGAGGCCGCCGCCGGCCCAGGCCAAGGCGGCCACGCTGGCGATGATATAGGGCAGGCGCGCCGGCCGGCCGTGCACGGCCTTAAGCATCTGGCCGATGTTGGCGCGGTCGTCATTGGCCGCGCGCTGCGGCGGCGATTCGGCGTCCCACGTTTCCGGCTCCGCCGGCGCTTTGAACAGGTCGATGGTTTCCTGCTGCGGAGCGTGCTCGCCCGAACCGGCGGGCGTGGCCGATTGCGCGGTATGGCTCTCGACCTGGTTAGGGTTCAGCGCTTCCTGCACGGCATGGAGCGCCTCTTCGGTCGGATCCGGAGATTTCCACGGGATATTCGCCATTCGGTAGTCGCCTCGTCATTAAGCCGGACAGTTGCGGCCGAACAGGCACTTTGTGCGAGTTGCGCCACATCGCGGTAACCTTAGAAGCCGTTACTGCCGCAAGCACGCTTATATTGCTGGCTGGACATCCTATCGGCTTGGCATTGCGAAAGAAACTGCGCCGGTCGGGACTTTTCCATCATCGTTAACTTCCTATTAACCATAATCTTTCCAGCGCCATGGGGCGCAGACGATAGTGCCCGTTAACTACGCCATACGGAGCTGTGCAAAACTCGCCTTTGGACGTCCGCGCATTTACCGAATCTTGGTCCCGCGCGGGTCAAACTCCGCGCCGGTATGAGGGGCCGCAGAGCCCCGGGGGGCAAGTCCGCATGGCGCAGTTCGCGACCAAAATCATCGACCAGGGGCCAGCCGCGCCGGGCGCGGCCATCGACTACAGCCAGCTTCAGCGCATGACGTTCGGCGACCGCAGCCTCGAGCGCGAAGTGCTGCAATTGTTCGACCGGCAGGCCACGCTGCTGCTCGCGCGCATGCACAACGGAGAGCCGGCGGCGGTAGGCACGCTCGCGCATACGCTGAAGGGCTCGGCGGCGAGCATTGGCGCGGCCGGCGTGGTGCTGGCCGCCGCGGCGGTCGAGCAGGCCGCAGGCGGACCCGAGCGCGTGCTAGCCATCGGCCGGCTCGCTACGGCCATCGACGATGCCTGCGCGGCGATCGCCGGACTGTTGAGCGCGCCGAAGGGATAGCATCTCCGGCCGAATGACTATATACGGGGCGCCGCCCGCGCCAATTCCGGCGCGGACTTTCCGCACCCGTTCATCATGCCGAAGATCAATTACATCGATTCCAGCGGAACCACCCGCACGGTCGAGGCCGAAGTCGGCTCCACCGTGATGGAAGCGGCGATCCGCAACAACATTCCCGGCATCGAGGCGGAATGCGGCGGCGCCTGCGCCTGCGCCACCTGCCACGTCTATGTCGACGAGGCCTGGCGCGAAAAGACCGGCGAGCCCTCGCCGATGGAAGAGGACATGCTCGATTTCGGCTACGACGTGCGGCCGAACTCGCGCCTGTCGTGCCAGATCAAGGTCAGCGACGAACTCGACGGGCTGGTGGTGCGCACACCGGAGAAGCAGGCGTAAGCGGAGGCGGGAACCCAAGCCTCGCCGTAGCCGTTTGTCATCCGATGGGTAAGATCAACACCGCATGCTGCATAGCCGGCGGAGGACCGGCCGGGATGATGCTTGGCTTTTTGCTGGCGCGCGCCGGCGTGCCGGTGACGGTGCTGGAAAAGCACCCCGACTTTCTGCGCGATTTTCGCGGCGACACCATTCATCCCTCGACGCTGGAGTTGATGCACGAGCTTGGTCTGCTGGATGAGTTCCTCAAGCTGCCGCATTCGCGCGTGTCGCGGCTGAGCGGGCAGGTCGGCGACACCACCATCGCGCTTGCCGACTTTTCCCACCTGCCGACGCACTGCAAATTCATCGCGCTGATGCCGCAGTGGGACTTCCTCGATTTTCTGGCGGCGCACGGTAGGAAATATCGGGCCTTTAATCTGCGCATGAGGACGGAGGCCGCCGACTTAATTGAAGAGGACGGGCGCGTCGCGGGCGTGCGGGCGAAATCGCCGGACGGCGAGATCGAAATCCGCGCCGATCTCACGGTCGGCTGCGACGGCCGCCATTCGACGCTGCGCGAGCGCGCCGGCTTCCCAGTCGAGGACATTGGCGCGCCCATGGACATTCTCTGGTTCCGCGTGTCGCGGCGCGACAGCGATACGGCGGAGACCTTCGGCCATATGGAAGCCGGCCGCATGCTGGTGATGCTCAACCGCACCGACTATTGGCAATGCGCCTACGTCATTCCGAAGGGCGGCATCGACAAAGTGAAGACGGCGGGGCTAGAGGCGTTTTGCGACAGCGTCGCGTTGATGTCGCCGTTTCTGCGCGATCGCCTGAGCGAGATCAAAAGCTGGGGCGATGTGAAGCTGCTGACAGTGGCGGTCGATCGGCTGTCGCGTTGGCACCGGCCAGGGCTGCTGTGCATCGGCGACGCCGCGCACGCGATGTCGCCGATCGGCGGCGTCGGTATCAATCTCGCCATTCAGGACGCGGTGGCCGTGGCGAATATCCTCGCCGCGCCATTGAAGCAGGGCCGCGTTACCGAGGCGCTGCTGGAAGCGGTACAGCGCCGGCGCACCATGCCTACGCGCGTGATCCAGTGGCTACAGGTGCAGGTGCAGAACAACGTGCTCAATCCAGTGCTCAAGGGCAGCGCACGGCCGAAGCCGCCGTTCGCAGCCAAGTTGTTGAACTGGTTCCCGCCGATGCAGCGGCTGCCGGCGCGCATCATCGGCCTCGGCGTGCGGCCGGAACATGTGCGCACGCCGGAAGCGAAGGCTTAAGACATCATCCCCGCCGGTGCGACCTGCGACGACGTGAGTCCCATTTCGTCGAACGCCTTGCGCACCAGGCCGGAGGCTTTGGCCTCTTCGATGAATTCGGTGACATAAGCGAGCGCCGCCGGTTTGCCTTTCGGCACCGCCACCGAGGTGGTGGAATTCAGAAAACCGCCGTCGAGGATGCGCGAACCGGGCACTTTCGGCTGCAGGCCGGTGAGCGACTCGCGCGAAAACGCCAGCGCGTCGACCTCGCCCGCCTTCAACGCGGCGACCGCGGCGTCGGTCTTGTCGAAACTGACATGGGTGGCGCTGGGCGCGGTCTTGTTGGAGGTGCGGAAGGTCGCGGTGTTGGCGACGCCGCCGATGCGCACGCCCGCGGCGTTGGCCGCTTCGACCGAGGCGATCTTGCCGCCCGGGCCTACCAGATAAGTGCTCTGCAGCAGGTGATAGGCGTTGCCGAAGTCGACAAATTTCTTGCGCTCCTCGTCGACCGGCAGGAACGCCACGTCCCATTTGTCGTCGGCGGCCGAATTCTGGATTTCGCCGGAGCCGTTGTGCGCGATCAGTTCGATCGGGACGCCGAGCTTTTTTCCGAGCGCCGTGCCGAGGATGACGGCGACACCGCGATAGTTTCCGGCCTCGTCCTTGATGGCAAATTGCGCGGAAGGCGCAGGCGCGACGGCAATGGCGACGCGGAGTTTTCCGGTGGGAGCGAGTTGGTTCATGATGGGGCGGCCCTAGATGTCTGATTGCGAAGGCAATTCGCGAAGGGAGGAACGTTGGCAACCGGATATTGGCGCAGCGTCAGGTCCCCGGCAATTCCCCGGCGTCCGGCGAGGCCCGGGGCTGCTTGACGCTTGCGTGCCAGCGATCGGCTACGAGCAACGCCACGGCGAAAACCGCCAAAGGCACCAGCCGGCTCTGATAGCGGTCGACGGAATGGGAGAGGAGGGCGCAGACGGCCGCGTTGATGCAAAGCGATAGCATCACGGTGAGAAAAAACGCATTGAGTTCCGGCGCGACATGCAGCCGACGTCGAAAGATGAGCGCGCAGGCCAATCCGGCGATCGCCAGCGCGGCCAGCGGCACGTGCACGAGATTGAGCGCACTAACGTTGATCCTTCCGTTCTGCTGCCGCGCGCCCATCAGTTTCGGGAACAGTTGCGGCACGCGGTCGGCGAATGTCTCGAGGGTCGGTTCATTGTTGGCAAGGCTGACCTCGGTTTGGAAGGAAATGAACTGCTCCATCGTGTCGGCGGCCGCCGCGGTAGCGTGCATGAGCGGATAGCGCGCAAGCGTTGCCAGGATTATTTCGCGTTGCTCGCCTTCGAGGCCTTGCCAGCCGCCGAGTTTGCGGAACGGCGAGTTGGGATCCCAGAGCCAGTCGTCGGCCTCGTCCGGCAGGCTGGCTTTATAGGCACAGAGGCGCAATGCGGCATCCGGACAACGCTCGTCGAGATAGCGGGCGACAATGCCGTCCTCGACCAAGCGGCCGAACAGAAAGCTGCTGCCGCCGGGCGTCAATGCGAAGCTGCCGGTAATGGCCCAATTCGAGATCGGGCAAAGCGCGATGCCGGCCGCGACCGAGCAGGCTGCGAAGGTCAAACGCGGCTTCGGCAGCGCCAGGCGCTCAATGCGCGTGAGCAGGTAAAGCGCGGCAATCATGGCCGCGCACAGGCCGGCTGCCGCCATGTGGCTGGCGATGGCAAACGCGATCATGCAAGCGAGACCGGCACGTTCCCACGTAGCAAGTTGATCCGCGCGGAACGCCAGCAGATAAAGCGCGAGAACGGCGACGGGAAACAGGACGTCGGGCAGCAACAAGCCGGTAAGCCACGGCAGGCTGGTGCCAACCGTCAGCGCTGCCGTGATGCCGAGGGCCAACCAAGGCCGATGCCCCCATCCAAGCGCGCGCAAGCTTATGACGACCAGCCAAACAACAATGGCCGCCTGCGCGACCACATTGGGCCAGAACGCGAATGGAATGCCGGCATAGAGAAACAGGCCATAGAGCGCCGAGCGCCCGAGCTCAAGCGTGCCTTCGATAGGCCGCGTCAGGTAGCCGCCGGTGTCGGGGAAGATAATGGGAAAGCCGTTCCACAGCGCCGGGATTGTCAGCGCGAGCACCATAAGCGGGCTCGACAGCATCCACGCCAAGGCGCCCGATCGAGTGGCAACCAAGCTTGAAGCGCGCCCGTCACGCGCGGCAAGCCTGGATGCTGTAACGTCCGCCATCGCCGGCCCCACTCCGTCTCACGACGATAGCACGGCCAGCTTGAATTAGCTCGACTGTTGCCGCTGGCGCCGCTCGGTCATCCGCAGCAAAGCTAGGATGGCCACGAACATGGCGAGCCAAACCATGCGCGCGCCGTAGCGGTCGTGCGGATTGGACAGCGCCCCGCACACGACGGCATTGCCAAGCAATGCGAGCGCGACGGTGGCGGCGAGTTCGTCGAGCGGGGCGGGAATCGTCTTGCGCCAGGCGAGCCCTAGGATGACCGGCAGCAGCGCCATCGCGATCAAAGCGAGCGGATAGTGCAGGTCGTTGATGGCCGTGAACGACAACTCGCCGTGCTGCTGACGCGCCGCGTGCATGGCGGGGACGAGCTGCGGCGTGAATTTTTCGATGATCGCGTAAGTGTGCCAGATGGTCGTGAGCACGCCTTCGCCGGTATGCACGTCGATCAGTTGTCTGGTGGTGGCGACCGCGGCGGCTTTTAATTGCACAACGGGGTAGTCGACCAGGCTCTCGACCACGATCTTTTCCATCTCCTTGCCGAGGCCGGCGAAGCGGCCGAGCCGGTCGAACAGGTCGCTGCCCCAGAACCACACGTCGGCATCGTCGGGCAATTGGTCCTTGTGGGCGCACAGCCGCAATGTCGGGTCGGGGCAATGCTGGCCGAGATATTTTTTGACGATGCCGTCCTGCAACATGCGTCCGAACGAAAGCGCGAAGCCGCCGGGCGTCCAGGCCAATCGATTGGCCACAACGGCGTCGGCGGCGAAAACCATCGCGGCGCCGAGCGCGAGCGCCAGAATGCCATGGCCGAGGCGCGCGAGCGGCATGCGCGTGCGGTCGACTAGCCAAAACAAGCCGGCGGCGGCGACGAGCCCCAGCAGCACGGCGATCGTTGCGCTATGGGTCGCGGCGGAGACCGCAATCAGGATAATGAGCGCGATGCGCTCCCAGCCTTGCAAGTGGGCGCCGCGCATGACGACGAGATAAAGCGCCAGCACGCCGAGCCCGCAAAAGATGTCGGTGAGTAGAATTGCGGTCAGCCAGGGCAAGGTGGTGAGCAGCGATAGCGCGGCAATGACGCCGAGCAGGAGCAGCGGCCGCCGCCCGAACCCATGCGCTCGCAACACGAGGGCGAGGATCCAGACCGTGAGCGCGGACTGCACGAGCAGCACCGGCCAGAAGGCGAGCGGCGAGCCGGCATTGAGGATGAGGCCGTAGACCACGGCGCGGCTCGGCACCAGCGTGCCCTCGTACCAGCGCGCCAGGTAGCCGCCGGTGTCGTATTGCAGCAGCGCAAAGCCGTTCCACAGCGCCGGGGCGAGCAGCAATGCAATCGACAATATCACGGCAATCGCCCACAAGGCGCGGTCGCGGCTAGGCAATATGAATCCCCCGGCTAGGGCGCTTCTTCGTGTTGTTGCCGCCTTGTTAGCGGCTTGGCGGCCGCGCGCCTAGGGGCCAAGTCGCGGCGCGGCGCATTGGCGCAATAACCGCTTCCACCAGCGCCGGCTGGCGCTTGACGACGGCGCGCGGAGGGCGAATTCTCGCGCCATGTTCGTCAATTTTTTCCAGGAACTCAAATCCGCAGGCGTGCCGGTCACGCTGCGCGAGTATTTGACCTTGATGCAGGCGATGCAGGCCGATCTCGCCGGCCGCCGCGTGGAGGATTTCTATTATTTGTCGCGCGCCGCGCTGGTGAAGGACGAGCGCAATCTCGACAAGTTCGACCGCGTGTTCGGCCACGTCTTCAAGGGTCTGGAATTGTTGAGCGAGGCGGCGGAGGCCGAGATTCCGGCCGAGTGGCTGAAGAAGCTGGCCGAGAAATATCTCACCGAGGATGAAAAAAAGCAGATCGAGGCTATGGGCGGACTCGAGAAACTGCTCGAGACGCTGAAAAAACGTCTCGCCGAGCAGAAGGGCCGCCACCAGGGCGGCTCGAAGTGGATCGGCACCGCGGGCACATCGCCCTATGGCGCCTACGGCTACAATCCGGAAGGCGTGCGCATCGGCCAGGACGCCAACCGCAATTTCCGCGCCGTGAAAGTCTGGGATAAGCGCGAGTTCAAGGACCTCGACGACGAGGTCGAACTCGGCACCCGCAACATCAAGATCGCGCTGCGCCGCTTGCGAAAATTCGCCCGCACCGGGGCGCCCGACGAACTCGATCTCGACGGCACCATCAAGGGCACCGCGCACAAGGGCTATCTCGACATCCAAATGCGCCCGGAGCGGCACAATGCCGTGAAGGTGCTGCTGTTCTTCGATATCGGCGGCTCGATGGACTGGCACATCAAGGCCACGGAAGAATTGTTCTCGGCCGCGCGCACCGAGTTCAAGCACATGGAGCATTTCTACTTCCACAACTGCCTGTACGAGAAAGTGTGGAAGGAGAATCGCCGTCGATTCCAGGCGCACACCGATACCTGGGACGTACTGCACACGTACCCGCACGACTATAAAGTGGTGTTCGTCGGCGACGCCTCGATGTCGCCTTACGAGATCAGCGCGCCGGGCGGCTCGGTCGAGCATTTCAACGACGAGCCGGGCGCCGCCTGGCTCGAACGCGTGACGCGTACCTATCCAGCCGCGGTGTGGCTCAACCCGGTGCCGGAATCCGAATGGAGTCTTCACCCATTCGACCCAAATGGTGCGGCAACTGATGGGCGGCCGGATGTATCCGCTGACTTTGGACGGGCTCGATCGGGCGATGCGGGAACTGGTCAGATAGAGCGCAACCGCTGCCGCCGAAATGGGCTTTTAAAACGGCGGCGCTCCCCTATACTATTCCCACCATCAACAACCGAAAGGAGGTGATCCAGTGTCTCATTGTCTATCGCCGCGGTCGCCGGCATTCATGAACTGGATCCTCGCCTCTGCCGAGGTCCAGATCACGTGACTTGCCAGGTGACGTGATCGTCACCGGCTCACGCGCGCCGGGCGAAACGCCTCGCGCAACCGGGCCACGGCCTGACAATGGAAGGGCTGTCCGAGCAGGGCGGCCCTTCTATGTTTTAGGCGGCCGCGCTAAATGCGCAAACCGTTTGCGCCCAACGGTCAGTTGGCGAGTGGAGGGGAGTCCGATGCGACGTATTACCCGTTCAGTCTTTTTTGTGTTCCTTTGCTTCGGCTGGGGCGGCGGCGCATTGGGCCAGAGCGCCTGCACCACATGCATGCGGGCGGTGCAGCTCAGCGTGGCAACCTGCAACCATCAACTGCCTCCCGCCGTAACCCCGAAAAATTCCGATAAGTCGACCAATGCGGAGCGCAAAGCGGCCAAGGCCCGGGCGGATGCTTACAGTCAATGCGTTACGATCGCCAACGACGGACTGTTGGCGTGTCGGAACTCGAATGCCTGTCCGAAATAAACGCCGCCATTCGCGTCTAGGTGAATTCGGCCGGCGCACGCGTTAGGTATTTTTGCGTAAGCGTTCGCGCATTTCCCGTTGCGCTGGATCAATGCCGGGCGAGCGCAATCGGTTCATACAGACGCCATGGATCGATTTAGCAAACTTCAGCCATTGCAGGCCGCGTCCGATGGGCAGCCCGATACCGTGCGCCGGCAAACGAGCGTTGCGGCCGCTTGGCCGGCCGGGATTTCGCAATTGGCGCAAACCGTCAATGCCTGTCAGCGCCACGGCACAAACGACGCGGATTGGCTGCTGGCGCGCGCGTCCAATTCCATCGTGCCAGCGCCGGCGTTTCGCCCGAACGGGCGAGCCTTCGCGCGCTAGCGCGCCTGCCACCTATCGCCAATCTTGACGTAACCGCGCTTGACCGTCGCCCAGGCGATCTTGTGCGCGCGTTGTTCGCGATCTATTTCGCCGGCATGGGAAGCGAAGGCATGATTGAACGCCTCGCGATAGATGTCCTGCGCGTGGTCGGGGCAGATGATTGCGTACGGAAGGCGGCAGGTCGCTGTTGACGCGGTACGGCATGGCGAAAACGAGGTCTCGGCCCCCGCCGGGATGATGCAACCGCAAGCTAGCGCGAAATGGCGGCCGCCCGCCTTGCGCTAGATCAACCGGTGGCGCTCCGAGTTCCACCCGGGGAAGCGCGAAACGGACTAGGCGCGCTTGGCGATGAACAGGCCTTCGCTCAGCCGGAAGGTGAGCTCGGGGCCGGCGCCCTTCGGCTCCAGCGTGGCTTTCACCTCGGGAGTGAGCTGCGCCAGCATCGCGCGCAGGAAGGCCTGCATGTTGGCGTCGTGGCGGGCGGCCCAGCTCTTGAACTCCATTTGCTTATAAAGCTGCTCTTCGTGACCGACGGCAAAGCCGTGCGCTTTGAGCGCGGCGCGCCATTCCTCCATGGTCCAGGCGCGCAAGTGGCTGGGGTCGCGGAAGCGCTCGAAGGCGTTGACGTAATCGCCGACGCTGCCTTCCGGCACCACATTGTCCACCACCGCAAAAACGCCGTTCGGCTTGAGCACACGGTGCACCTCGTCGAGGAAATCGGCGATCGAGTCGAAGTGATGCGGCGCGATGCGGCAGGTGACCAGATCGAAGCTCGCGTCCTCGAACGGCAGCGCCTCGGCCTTGGCATAGGCCGTGCGCAGATTGGCGAGGCCGCGCTTTTGCGCTTCGCCCCTCACCATGTCGAGCATTTCCTGGGTGATGTCGGTCGCCCACATGCGCTCGACATGCGGCGCGAAGGTGTAGGCGACGTGGCCGCCGCCGGTGGCGACATCGAGCGCGCGCCAGTTTTTCTGCGGCGAGGTGAGGGCGACCAGCCGCTCCAGGCTTTTGCCCAGCGCGTGCGGCGTCGAGGTGAGATAGCTGGCGGCGGTCTTGCCGAATTGTTCCTGGACCAGGGTCTTGTTCATGGGTTTATCCGGGGAGTTTTGACGGCCGGACTATAGACCCAAGAATAAGAAAAAGCCCTGCATCTTTCGATGCAGGGCTTTGCTGTTTTGACGACCCTGGAGTGGGCGCCTACTTCACGATCATCCAGGTGAAGACATAGGCCTGCAGCATGACCAGGACGCCGACCAGGCAGGCGAGCGCGATCGAGTGTTTGAACACGAAGCGCAAAATCGTGCCTTCGTGGCCGAACCAGTTGGTCGCCGTCGATGCGACGACGATCGATTGTGCGTCGATCATCTTGCCCATGACGCCGCCGGAGGAGTTGGCGGCGGCCATCAGGATCGGCGAAATGCCGAGCTGGGTGGCGGTGATCTTTTGCAGATTACCGAACAGGATGTTGGACGACGTATCGGACCCGGTAAGCGCGACGCCCAGCCATCCGAGCAAGGTGCCGAAGAACGGGTAGAGCATCCCGGTGCCGGCGAAGGCGAGACCGAGCGTGGCGTCGACCCCGGACAGGCGCGTGAGCGTGCCGATCGCCAGCATCGCCGAGATGGTTAGCAGCGAATAGGCGCAGACCTTGATGGTCTTGCCGTATTCAACCACCAGCTTGACCGGCGAGAAGCCCATCAGCAGGCCGGAGATGATCGCCGAGATCAGCATGCCGGAGCCGGTATAGGACAGCCAGGTGAAGGAGAATACCGCGGCTTCCTTGGTCGGTACCGGCACCACCGGGGCGACCTTGTTGATCAAGTTGTGCAGGCCGGGGACCGGGTAGTTCCACGTCGCGTAGGCGTTCAGGATCGCCTTGATGTAGTTGGTGCCCCACAGCAGCAGGATAATGCACACGATGATCCAGGGCATCAGCGAGAACCAGACCTGCGCGGTCGTCGGCTTGGGGTTGGTGTTGACCGGCTTCGCAGCCATCGTGGCCGCGGAGTTGTCTTTGCTGCGCAGCGCCGGCGAGGTCCAGACCACCTTCGGTTTCCAAATCTTCAGGAACAGGATCAAGCAGGCCATCGAGACCAGCGAAGCGCCGATGTCGACGATCCAGGGGTTGACGTAATTGGAGATCAGGAACTGCGGAATCGCGAACGAGACGCCCGTTACCAGGATCGCGGGCCAAATATCCTTCATGCCTTTCCAACCGGCAAAGGCCCAGATCAGCCAGAACGGCACGATCAGCGAGAAGAACGGCAATTGCCTGCCGACCATGGCGCCCAACAGGAACGGATCGATGCCGGTTACGCTCGACAATCCGGCAATCGGGGTGCCGAGCGCGCCGTAGGCGACCGGCGCGGTGTTGGCGATCAGCGACAGGCCGGCGGCCGCGAGCGGCGAGAAGCCCAGTCCCATCAATATGGCGGCGGTCACCGCGACCGGCGTGCCGAAGCCGGAGGCGCCCTCGAAGAAGGCGCCGAAGCAGAAGGCGATCAGCAGAAGTTGCAGGCGGCGATCCTCGGTGACGCCGCCGATGGTGGTCTGCAAGGTCTGGAACACGCCTTTTTCCACCGTCAGCCGATAGAGGAAAATGACGTTGAGCACGATCCAGCCGATCGGGAAGAAGCCGGTGACGGCGCCGAGCACGGTCGCCCGCAGCGACATCTCGGCCGGCATCGTGAAGATGAAAATGGTGACGAGGTTGGCGACGATCAGCGCGATGACCGCCGCGATGTGCGCCTTGACCTTGTTGGATGCGATGAGAACGAGAAGCGTGAGGACCGGAAGCGCGGCCGCGCATGTCGATAGGAACCCGCTGTGGAGCGGGTCGTAAATTTGATTCCACATGATTGTTTCGCCCCCGAAACCGCGAAACCCGACGTTTCGCGAATTGGCGACGGTACAACCGTGGGGCAGGAGTTGAAAGCCGCGACGCTATAATATCCAGATAAAGACTCTGGACAGATCGGTATCTGGCTAGGGAAGCCGTCGATATCCGACGCTATTCGTCAGCGCGATGTGCTCCGTCGTCGTAGCCGTGGCGGCTCGAGTAGAACACCAGCCCCATCAGCCCGCCGCCGACCAGCAGCGAAACCAGCACGCCGCCGACGATCGCGAGATAGCCGTAAAAAGGAATCTCGCCGCCGCCGAGCCGTTCCCAAGCGGCAACGGCGAACCAGATTGCCGCCGCCAGCAGGCCGAACAACGCAAGGATGATCAGCGTGCGCATGGCGCCGATATAGGGAGCGCCTGCCGCTTTGTCACGCCCGCGCCGGGCCGAAACAAAGGCGCCCGGCGATGAGGCCGGGCGCCCAAGCGAACTCAGCAGGCGTTCTTATTTGGTCGTGCCGTTGCTCATCGGCGTCGTGCGCGGAGCGGTGCCCATGCCGGAGCCGGTGGTCTGCGAGCCGGACGCCGCATAATAGGCGAACTTCGGCGCGTTCTTGAGCTCATCCTTGGTGTAGCTCACGGTGATCTTCTCGATCGCGCTCGAATCGGCCTTGCGCTGAACATGCAGCGAATTGAACGGGACGGCGACGTTCTTCTCGCCGACGCCGAGGAAGCCACCGACGCCGATGACCGCCGCCTTGACCTGGCCGTCGCTGGCGACGATGACGTCGTTGATTTCGCCGATCGATTTGTTATCCGGACCGTAGACGTTGGCGCCGATCAGCTTGGAACCGCGCCATTCGGTCGGGGTCTGTTGCTGCACGAAGCCGGCACTGGCGGACATTGTCGCCGAATTCTGGTTCACCGTATCCGACTTGCTCATGGGTTGCTGCGCGAACGCAGGAACCGCCAAAACCGCGGCCAGCGCGGTGGCGGTCAATACGCGTTTCATCATGTTAGTTCCTCCTGGTTCTGTTTGCGGAAATACGCGAGACAGAGCGGCGCGCTCTTTACGCGCCACCTGGAGGCTAAACGCCGAGCTTGGCCCGGCGTTCCCGAACATGGAGGAATGTTTAGGCGCGGCGCCGCTCGCGCGAAATTTACGCGGCGCCTACGTTCGTGCTCTTCGTGCCGGTGCCCCGGGCCTGGTCGTTGGCGGGCTCGTCCGGCGCCACCAGGGGCTCATCGTTCTGCTTGACGCGCCGCACGTTGGAACGCAGCCCTGCGCCCTCGTCTTGCAGCCGGGCATTGTCCTTGCGCGCGGCTTCCAGCGCGCCATCGACCATCGCGCGTTCCATGCGCTCGCGATGCAGCGCCGATTTGAGTTCTTCGACGCGCTTTTCGATGTTAGTGCGGTTGACCTGGGCCTCGGCTTCCAGATGGCCGTTGCGCTCGATGAGGGAAGCGATCTTCTCTTCGGCGCGATTCAACGCATCCTCGCGCATCTTCAGAGTTCTGGTAATCGCATTATTGCGCTCGGAAAGCGCGGCGCGCGCCTGCTCGATGTCCTTGACGTAGCGCTCGCGCGCTTCGTGCATGGCCTCGACCTGGGCGAGGCGTTTCTCGACATTGTTAAAGGCGATGGTCGCCTCCACCGCCTTGCGGTCGGCGCCGCGCAATTCCTCGGTGCGCACGATCAGATTCTGCCGCACCTCGGCGAGCAAGCGCTCCGCCGTAGAGGCGCGCGACTGCAAGGCGTCGAGCCGAATGTTCAGGCTGTTTTGTTCGGCCTGGCGCTGCTCGCGGGTCTCATCGAGCGCGGCGGCGAATTTGTCGCGTTCCGCAAAAGCTTCGGCGAAGCTGGCTTCGACCTTGCCGAGCTGTTCGCGGGTGGCATTCAACGCGTTCTCGCTCTCGGCGAGCCGGCGCGTGAGGCTGGCGGTTTCGCTGAACGCCTGATCGAGCGCGATCTGCAGGGAGCGCTTTTCGTCTTCCAGCAGCGCTAGCTTCTCTTGGCTGCTCGCGATCTCGCTCTCGAGCTCCATATCTCTCTTTTCGACGACGTCGAGTTGCTCCTGGAGCTTGCGCCGGCTCTCGCTCAGCGCACCGTGCTGCGAGGTTTCGTAGGCCAGCTGGTGATCGAATTCGGTGATCTGCCGGCGATAGACTGAGATCTCATTGGAGAGTTCGAGATGCGCGCTTTCGAACGCCAGGTTCGATTCCCGCGCTACTTCGAGGTCGACGCGCAGCTTCTCGGCTTCGGCTTCGAGCGTGGTCGCTTTTCTCTCAACCTGGTAGAATTCGGTGCGCAGCGTCTCGTAGGACGCGCGCGAACTCTTTCAGCGCGTGGGTTAACGCCATTCTCTGCGATTTTTCCTGCTCAAGCGCGCGCAGCGCGTTGTTGAACGGCGCAGAGATTTTGTCGAAGGTGTCCTTGATCTGGTCGAGTTCGCCAATCTTGCGGCGGGTATCGGCCATAAGGTTGCGCAGGCCCTCGTTTTCCCCGCCCATGCGCGCGTTGGCGTCGGCTACACTTTCGGGGGGGGCAACGGTAGGCGGCGGCGGCGGGTCCAGGTGCGCTACCCGACTGTCGGCGCCGACTTCGCCGCCCTTCCGGCCGAACAATTCCGACAACTTCGCCATCACCAAGCCCCTACTCAACAGGACACATCCGTTAACAATATATTATAGACTTTTACCAATTGAAACAAATGCTCGAAATATTTGAGGCTTGCGGACGCCAAATTCAGGCAAAAAGCGGTGTTTCTCTCATTGATGGTTAATGACTGAAATCATGAATGAAACAGCCGCACGCGCAATTGTGTCCGGCGTGGCCCGCGCATGAACGCCGTGGCCACGAGCGCGGGCGATCCTTTCGCCTATGCCTACCGGCCCTCGCTTTTGGGCGCGGCCTGGGAGTTCAGGCTGGCCGGCGATGGCATCGACTGGGCCGCCGGCCGGAAGGGCGGCCACATTCCGTTTCGCGCGGTGCGGCGCCTGCGCATGTCGTTTCGGCCTGCGAGCATGCAGTCGCACCGCTTCATGACCGAACTATGGGCGGACGGAGCGCCCAAGCTCGAGATCCTGTCGAGTTCGTGGAAAAGCATGGTCGAGCAGGAGCGGCTGGATGGCCGGTACACGGCCTTCGTCGCCGAGTTGCATCGTCGCGTCGCGCTGGCCGCGGCGCCGGCGCGCTTCGAGAAGGGGAGCAATCCGCTGCTCTATTGGCCGGGCCTGATTGTATTTATTGGCGTGTCGCTCGGGCTGGCCTTGCTGGTGGTGCGCGCCCTTCAAGTCAACGCCAAAGGCGGCGCCGCATTCATCGGCGGATTTCTCGCGCTGTTTCTCTGGCAGGGCGGCAATTTTTTCCGGCGCAACCGGCCGGGCCGTTACAGCCCCGAGGCGCTGCCGGCCGACCTCCTGCCGAAAGGCTGACGGAGGCCTCCTGCAACGATCGCGCCTAACTTGGCGCAGTGCGTTCAATTCTTGGCGTTGCGCACCACCAGCACCGAGCATTTCGCGTAACGCACCACATGGCCGGCATTGGAGCCGAGGAAATAGGTGCGCATGGCGGGCCGGTGCGAGCTCATGACGATCAGGTCGGCGCTGATCGCCTTCGCTTCTTCCAGCACCTCATGATAGATGCCGCCTTGCCGGACGGTGCCGGAAATATACGCGCTATCGAGCCCGGATTCGCGCGCGATGATGGCCATGGCTTCTTCCGCCGAATTGCGCTGTTGCACGTCGAAATCCGGCGGCACGTATTCCGCCAGCATCACCGGCGTCATCGGCAGCACGTTGACCAGCCGCACCGACCCGCCGGACGAGCGGGCCATCGCGACCGCGGCCTCGATGGCCGGCTTGGCCAAATCGGTATCGGCAAGGTCGATCGGCACCAGGATTTGCTTGTACATGACAGCGCCCCTCGTTTCGCCGTAGGGGTGAGATCATGGCATGTTTTTGCAACGGCGTTGAGGGCGAAACCGTGGGCGCCGCGCCTAATTGGCGGTTGCTTCCAGCGACTTTGGGCTCACAAAACGCTCCAGCCGGCCGCACTGGGGGTGCAGCTTGCTCCAGTTATCGAAGGCGAAATCGATGATGATCAGCCCCGAGGTCGGCAGCTTCTCGCGCAGCCGCTCGCGCGCATCGATATCGCCGGAAGCAATCAGCATCAGCGCGAACTCGTGCAGGCCGGGATTGTGGCCGATGACCAAAAGCGTATGGACGGACGCCGGGGTGTCCTTGATGAGCGCCAGAATATCGTGCGGCGTCGCGTCGTAGACCCGTTCCGCCGACATCGCCGCCGGCGCGGGATGGAACGCGGCGGCGGCGTATTTCCAGGTTTCCTGGGTACGGGCGGCGGGCGACAGGATCACCCGGTCGGGGGCCAGGGCATGGGCCGCCATATAGGTGCCGATCCTGGCGGCATCCTTGCGCCCGCGATCGATCAGGACGCGCGAAATGTCCTTGGTTCCGGGCTCGGAACGTTCGGCCTTGGCGTGGCGTAGCAGCAAAAGGCGGCGCATTGGTGTATCGGAATAGGGGGGCAGGGGGACGCCGAAGCGTCGATTTCGAATCTGCGGCAGTTTAGCATGCGCGCCGCGGGCGCATCAGCGCTGCATCCATGCGAACCAGTGAACCAGTGAACCGATGAACGAAGGCGATTCGACGGCAGGCGGCTGGTACGAGGCGACGCGGGTGGCAACCCCGCAGCGCCCGCGCCTGAATTTCGATCTCGACGTCGACGTCTGCGTGATCGGCGGCGGGCTCGCCGGCTTGACGGTGGCGCGCGAAGTGGCGCGGCGCGGCTGGTCGGTGGCGGTATTGGAGGCCAACCGCGTGGCCTTGGCGGCCTCCGGGCGCAACACCGGCTTCGTGCTGCCGGGCTATCAGGAAAATACCGCGAACATGGTCGAGCGCGTCGGGCTCGATCACACCAAGCAACTCTGGGCGCTATCGGAACAAGGCGTCCATTACGTGCAGCAAACGATCGCGGAAACTAGGATGCCCGGCGTGGACCCGGTTCCCGGCTGGCTGCACGTCTCGAAGACCGACAACGGCGACGAAATCAACACCGAGGTCGAGCGGCTGCGCTGGATCGGCGCCAATGTCGAAGCCTGGCCGACCGAACGGGTGCGCGAGACGCTGCGGAACAAGCGTTATTTCAACGCGCTGCATTTTCCCGGCGCGTTCCACATCCATCCGCTCAATTACGCGCTCGGTCTGGCCGCCGACGCGGAAAAATTCGGCGCCCGCATCTTCGAGGACACGCCGGCGACCGCGGTCGATGTGGTGGGCGTGCGCAAGCGCATAAACGTGCCCGGCGCGCGCCTGCGCGCGACCCACGTGGTGGTTGCCGGCAACGTGCAACTCGGCGGTCTGATGCCGCGGCTGAGCGCGACGTTGCTGCCGATCACAACCTTCGTGCTGGTGACCGAACCGCTCGGGCCGATATTGCACGAGGCGGTGCGCTATCGCGGCGCGGTCAGCGACACCAATCGCGCCGACAATCATTACCGCATCGTCGGCGGCGACCGGCTGCAATGGGCCGGTCGCATGCGGGCGTGGCAGGCCGACCCGCGCTGGGTCCGCCGCGGGCTGGCCGCCGATATCCGGCGCAACTTCCCCGACCTCGGCAAAGTCGAGATCGGGCATCTGTGGCGCGGCACGCTCGGGCGCGCGGTTCATCGCATGCCGCAGATCGGCGAGATCGAGAGCGGCCTGTGGGTGGCGAGCGGCTTCGGCGATCACGGGCTCAACTCCACGGCGATGGCCGGCGAGTTGATCGCGCGCGGCATTGTCGAGGCGGATCCGACCTGGCAGCTGTTTTCGTCCTACGAGCTGGTATGGGCCGGTGGGCTGCTCGGCCGGGCGCTGGCGCAAGGCATCTATTGGGGAAGCCACCCGATCGAGCGGATCGGGCAGGGGCTGGCGCGCTATCGCGAACGGACGCGCGCGCGCAAGCAGATGCGCCGTGCCCGCCACAACGGCCGGAAGTTGTCGTTTGCGCCGGTGTCCAACGTTGTACCGCCGCCCCAAGGGCCGCCCCAAGGGCCGCCCCAAGAGTTGCCCCAAGAGTTGCCCCAAGAGTCGCCCGAATTGCCGGCACAAGAACCGTCGGCCGCTCCGCCAGCGTGAGCGGGCGAATTTAGGCGGCCATCCACGGCTTCGGTTCTTGCGGCCCGCGCCGCTGTGTTACTTGGGTGCGCATGATTCCACGTCTCATCGCCCTTGCCTTCGGTGCCGCCGCGCTGGCGCTTGCCGGTTGCGCCGATATCGGCAGTTCGAACGTTTTCGGCGGCGCGCCGCCGAAGCCGAAGACCGTACTGGTGGCCGATTTCGCGGCGGCCCCCGAAGTGGGCGCGATCGACCGCGGCTTCAGCGTGCGGATGGATCGCAAGGGCAGCAATTTCCCGATCCTGGAGCGCAAGCGGCGCACGCTCGCCCGCGTGAATGACGAACTCGCAGCGACCATCGTCGCCACTTTGCGCGAGGCCGGGCTCGATGCCCAACCCGGCAGCGAGGAAGCGCTCACGCTCGCCGATGCTGCCGCGGTGGTGCGCGGAAGGCTGCGCGGCGCCGAGCCTACCACCGCAAAGAACCAACAGATCGGCTTCGGTCCCGGTCATGGCGACGTGGTCGCCGACATGACGGTGTCGTACGTCTCCAGCGGCGCAAGGAAGCCGCTGCTTGCCTTCAGCGCGGAGGCCAAGGACGCCGGCAAGCTGCCTACCGGAAAGCCGGCGGCGGCGTTCAACGCGGAGATCGCGGCGGCGCTCGCGGCCGAAAAGGCCGCGCCGGAGAGGCTGTCCCCCGATGTGGAGGCGCAGGCGCGCCGGCTCGGCCGCGCCGCGGGCGAGAAAGTCGTGGCCTATGCCAAAGCCCAGGGCTGGATCGCGGCGCCGGAGGCTGCCGCGGCGGAGCCGGCCGAGAAGCCCGTCAGGATGCCGCCGCCGCGGCCCGAAGCAAAACCGGCGACGTAATTCTCAACGCCCCTCGCGCCGCGCCATGAAGGCGAGACGCTCGAACAAATGCACGTCCTGCTCGTTCTTCAAGAGCGCGCCGTGCAACGGCGGGATCAGCTTCTTGGGATCGCGCTCGCGCAGGATTTCCGGGCCGAAGTCCTCGACCATCAGCAATTTCAGCCAGTCCAATAATTCCGAGGTCGAGGGCTTCTTTTTCATGCCCGGCACGTCGCGGATCTCGTAGAACAATTTGAGCGCCTCGCTGACCAGCCGTTGTTTGATGCCCGGGAAATGCACCTCGATGATCGCGGTCATGGTGTCGGGATCGGGAAAGCGGATGTAGTGGAAGAAACAGCGGCGCAGGAACGCGTCCGGCAGTTCTTTCTCGTTATTCGAAGTGATCACCACGACCGGCCGGCGGCGCGCCTTCACGGTTTCGCCGGTCTCGTAGACGAAGAATTCCATGCGATCGAGTTCCTGCAGCAGATCGTTGGGAAACTCGATGTCGGCCTTGTCGATTTCGTCGATCAGCAACACCGGGCGCTCGTCGGCGACGAAGGCGTCCCACAATTTGCCGCGCTTAATGTAGTTGCGGATGTCCTGGACGCGGGCGTCGCCGAGCTGGCTGTCGCGCAGGCGCGACACCGCGTCGTATTCGTAGAGGCCTTGCAGCGCCTTGGTGGTGGACTTGACGTGCCATTCGATCAGCGGCGCGCCGATCGACTTGGCGATTTCTAGCGCCAGGACGGTCTTGCCGGTGCCGGGCTCGCCCTTGACCAGCAAAGGCCGCTCCAGTGTGATCGCGGCATTGACCGCGACCTTGAGATCGTCGGTCGCGACGTAGGCTTTGGTGCCTTCAAAACGCATGCAAATCCTCACTTTTTCAACGCGACACTAGGCAGTGCAGGCACCATCGGCAAGCCGATTTGTGCCTCGCACAAGCGTGATGGCAGAGTGATGGCAAGTTGAATGGCTATTATGTGCAGAACATATATGTCTGGCGCGTGAAATATCGATTTCGGGAGGATCGGATGCGGCGTCTGCTACTCGGCTTTGCTTTTCTGCTTGCGGCCGCCGGGCTCGCGAGCGCGCAAATGGCGCCGCTGCCGAAACCCGGACCCGGGCAGGCGGTCGCGACCTTCGCCGGCGGCTGCTTCTGGTGCACGGAATCGGATTTCGATCATGTGCCGGGCGTGATCTCGACGACGTCCGGATATACCGGCGGGCAAGTCGCCAACCCGACATACGAGCAGGTTTCTTCCGGCGGCACCGGGCACGCCGAGTCGGTGCAGGTGATTTATGATCCGAGCAAGGTGTCCTACCAGAAGCTGCTCACCTATTACTGGCGCCACGTCGATCCGACGGTGAAGGATCAGCAGTTCTGCGATCACGGCAATCAGTACCGCACCGCGATTTTCGTGCACTCCGACGAGGAGCGGAAGCTGGCGGAGGCTTCCAAGAAACAAACCGAGGCCGAGCTCAAGAAGCCGATCTATACGCAGATCGTCGACGCCGGCCCGTTCTATCCGGCCGAGGAATATCACCAGGATTTCTATCTGAAGAATCCGACGAAATATAAGTTTTACCGGTGGAATTGCGGCCGCGACCAGCGGCTGGAGCAACTATGGGGCAAAGTGAAGGAAGGCAGCTGATATGATCGACCGACGAGCCCTGTTGACGGCGACGGTAGCGCTGGGCGCGCTGATGGCCACAGGCAAATTTGGCGAGGCAGAAACCATGACCGCAATGACGACCGATACCATCGACTGGAGCAAGCTCACCGATGCCGATTGGCGCAAACGCCTGACGGCGGAGCAATACGACGTGCTGCGCAAGCACGGCACCGAGCGCGCCGGCACCAGCCCGCTTAATCACGAGAAGCGCAAGGGCACCTTCGCCTGCGCGGCTTGCGACCTGCCGCTGTTTGCGTCCGATACCAAGTTCGAGAGCGGTACCGGCTGGCCGAGCTTCTATCAGCCGCTGCCAAACGCGGTCGGCACCACCAGTGACCGCAGCTTCTTCATGACCCGCACCGAAGTGCATTGCAGCCGCTGTCTCGGCCATCTCGGCCATGTGTTCGACGACGGCCCGCAGCCTACCGGCCTGCGCTACTGCATGAACGGCGCGGCGCTGAAATTCGAGCCGCAGGCCCCCGGCCAGACGTAAGGCGGTTTTTTCTCCGAGCGCATTTTCTTCGGCGAATCAATTCGGCCTTCGCCGGAAATTGCGCTGGACAACTCAGCGCGGCTTTTCTACCTCTCGGCAGGGGAGAAACTGTCGAGATGCCGCTGCCACAGCTCAAGCCGCAACCGCTGAACGTCCCGCAAGCCTTTACACAGGCACTCACGCTGCATGGCCAAGGGCGACTGGCGGAAGCCGAATCGCTTTACGCCGCCGTACTCGCGGAGAGGCCGGAGCACAACGACGCCTTGCAGATGATGGGGCTGGTCAAGCTTGCCAGCGGACAGGCGGCCGAGGCGTTGCGGCTGGTGTCGGGGGCTATGGCGGCGCGCAAGTCGCCGCAGGTTCTGCTCAACCACGGGATCATCCTCGATGCCCTCAAACGCCATCAGGAAGCGGTGGAGAGCTTCGACCAGGCGATCAAGCTGAGATCCAAATACGCCGAGGCGCATAATAACCGAGGCGCGACGCTGATCACGCTCGGCCGCGACGCGGAGGGGCTCGAGAGTTGCCGCAGAGCGACCGCCATCAAGCCGAATTACGCCGAGGCCTATTACAATGCCGGCACCGCGCTGCGCACGCTCGGCCGTTACGACGAGGCGATCGAGGCCTTCGACCGCGCGCTGGGGCTGCGGCCCTATTATTTCAAGGCGCACAACAACCGCGGCGCGGTCCTGGAGGCGCGGAACCGCCTGCCGGAAGCGCTCGCCGCCTACGAGCGCGCGCTCGCGACGAGTCCGGGCTTTATCGAGGCGCGCAACAATTGCGGCCGCGTGCTGTGCCTGCTCGCCCGCTTCGACGACGCGCTTCACCTGTTCACCCGCGCGCTGGCGAAAAATCCCGGCGACGCCGATGCCTACTACAATCGCGGCCGCATCTTCGTCGACCTCAACCGCAATGCCGAGGCGCTGGCGGATTTCCGCGAGGCGCTGGCGCTCCAGCCGGATCATGCCGAGGCACGCTTCGCCGCCTGTTTTGCCGAGTTGCCGATCCTGTATGCCGAAGAATTCGAGATCGGCCAGCGCCGCGCGGCCTATGAGCAAAGCCTGCGGACACTGAGCGCAGACGTCGACGCCGGGGCGGTGCCGGGCGACCTGGTCAAGGCGCTCGCCGTCAAGCAGCCGTTCCTGCTGGCCTATCAAGGCTACAACGACCGCGAGCTGCAGCAGATCTACGGCGCGATGGTATGCCGCATCATGACGCGGCAATTCCCGGATGCCGCCGCGCTCCCGCCGCCGCCGGCGCCAGGCGAGCCGGTGCGGGTAGGGGTGGTCAGCAGCTTCTTCCGTCTGCATTCCAACTGGAAGATTCCGATCAAGGGCTGGATCGGCCAGATGGACCGGAGCCGGTTCAAGGTTTTCGGCTATCACCTCGGTAGCCAGCGCGATGCGGAGACCGATGCCGCTGCCGCCATGTGCGACCGCTTCGTGCATCGCCCGCTGACGGTCGATGGCTGGCGGCGCGAGATCCTGGCCGATGCGCCGCATGTCCTGATCTATCCCGGCCTGTTGATGGACACGGTGTCCTTGCAACTGGCGGCGCAGCGGCTCGCTGCGGTGCAGTGCAATTCATGGGGCCACCCGGAAACCAGCGGCATGCCGACGCTGGATTATTTCCTCAGCAGCTCCTTCATGGAGCCGCCGGGCGCCGAGGAGCATTACACCGAGCGGCTGGTCCGGCTACCGAATCTGTCGATCTACTACGAGCCGGTGGAGGTCGCGCCGGTATCGCTGACGCGGGACGATCTCGGCTTGCGGCGCGGCGCGACCGCGTTCTGGTGCGGGCAATCGGTGTACAAATATCTCCCGCAATACGACTATGTTTTCGCGTGCATCGCAAAGCAGGCCAGCAATTGCCAGTTCGTGTTCCTACGCCATAGCGGGGGCCCGCCGGTCAATGAGCTGTTCGAAGCGCGGCTCAACCGCGAATTCGCCGCCTTGGGACTCAAGGCGTCGGACCATTGCGTATTTCTCAATGGAATGAACCAGAGCAAATTCGTCGCGGCAATCGGACAATGCGACGTGTTTCTCGACAGCATCGGTTGGTCGGGCTGCAATTCGGCGCTGGAAAGCCTGCCGCACAATCTTCCGATCGTGACGATCCCCGGCAGGCTCATGCGCGGGCTTCACAGCGCGGCGATTCTGAGCATGATGGGAGTGCCGGAAACGATTGCGGCGAGCCTCGAGGACTACGTGTCGATCGCGGTGCGGTTGGCGAACGATCCCGTCTCGCGCCGGGCGCTCGGCGCACGGATGAAGGCAAACCAGCACAGGATCTATCGCGACCGCGCCTGCGTGACCGCGCTCGAGGATTTTCTCGATCAGGCGGCGCGGCCGATTGCGCGCCGGTCCAGCATTGAGATGCCGCAGGCCTCCTGATGAACCGGCAAAATTTGCCGCCATGCGGCAGATAGCAGCCTCCACGGCGGCCCTTTAACGGCCGCCGTATTCTTTTAAAGCATTGAAATAATTACATATTTTAGATGGCATGGGGATTGCGACAATCGGACCGCGGGATAGTCCGTGAGGCCCCGGGTGGGGCGCTATGTGCCCCGATTGTTGGAGATGAAGTCATGGGTTTGTTCGACGCACTTAATACTGCGGTGAGTGGTTTGCAGTCGCAAGCTTTCGCTATGCAGAATATATCCGGCAACATCGCTAATTCTCAGACGGTCGCCTACAAAGGGGTTGATACGAATTTTGCGGATCTTGTTCAAGGTTATAACGGGCCAATACAGCAGCAGAACGCCGGCAGCGTTACATCATATTCTGTTTCAACAAATACCGTTCAAGGCGCAATCAGCGGTGCTGCATCGCCAACCGATATGGCCATCAATGGCGAAGGCTATTTCACCGTGCAATCTCCAACCGGCTTTAACGGGAATACACCAGTCTTCGGAGGTGCTACTAGTTATACAAGGGCCGGCGATTTTACGGAGAATGCCAATGGCTACCTGGTCAACGGGGGGGGCTATTATCTCGAGGGCATTCAGCTTGATCCGGCGAGCGGCAATCCAATCAGCGCGACTACCGCTCCGTTGCAATTTCAGAATAATTTTTTGCCGGCAAATGCCACAACCACAGTTACGTACGGTATAAGTCTTCCAGTTACGCCATCAACAGCTGCGTACAGTTCTTCAGTGCCTAACTCCGAACTTCTCAATCCTGCAAATTTCACCCAAGACCCCACTGTCGCCGGTAGCGGGCAAGTTATTGGAAGTGACGCAGCTACCTTTGCAAACGAATCTGTCAATGGGGGTTCGGTAACCGCATATACTGCAAACGGAACGCCAGTTAATATCCAACTACAATGGGCTAAAACAGCCAGCGTAGCTAGTGGCGGCACAGATACATGGCAATTGTTTTACCAAACAAATTCAGCTGCAACCGGCACACAGGTGGCGTGGCAAAATGTTGGTACCGCGTTCACATTTAACTCAAGCGGCCAATTAACTCCTCCCATTACCAATCTTAGCCTCAACAACGTCAGCGTAAATGGCGCGTCGGTCGGCAATATCACGCTGAATATGCCGGGTAGCAGCATTACACAATTCGCAAATAATACCGGGACCGCGACAGTTAATACACTGCAGCAGAACGGCTATGCGCCCGGCCAGTTGCAGTCATTGTCGGTTGGTGGCAATGGCATAATTTCCGGCACCTTTTCAAATGGGCAAACTATCAAGCTCGCCGAAGTCCCGTTGGTGTCATTCAACAGTCCGGACAATCTGCAAAGCGTGAACGGTGGCGCCTACCAAGCGACGGCAGATTCCGGACCAGCGCTTGCCGGCGCAGCCGGCACGATTGTTGGATCATCGCTGGAAGGTTCAAATACTGACATTGCCACCGAGTTTACCAAGCTGATCGTGACCCAGCAGGCCTATTCGGCGAACACCAAGGTGATCACGACCGCAAATCAAATGTCGCAAGACCTAATGAACATCTTGCGATAGCCGGCCGTGAGCTTCCGCTACGAACCGGCCTGGCGCCTGATCGGGGCTAGTCCATGAGTTTGACGCAAGCGCTCGCCACCTCCTTGTCCGGGTTGCAAGCAACGCAGACAAGCCTGTCGGTTGTCGCCGGCAACGTCGCCAATGCGCAGACGCCGGGCTATATCGCCCAATCTGTAACCCAGGTAGCAACTTCGTCCAGTGGCGGCGGCAGCAGCGTCCAGGTTTCTTCTATCAACCGCCTCCTCGACACCTTCGTTCAACAGCAGTTGTGGACAGAAAGCGCTGGCGGCGCCTTTGCCGATCTCAATGCCAATTTCTATCAGCAACTGCAACAAGTTTACGGTCAGCCTGGTTCTAGCACCACGCTTGACTCGGTTTTCAACAATTTCACGACCGCTGTTCAGGCTTTATCCACCAGCCCAAGCTCCTACGCGGCACAGAGCCAGACGATTAGCGCGGCTCAGGCATTGGCGCAGCAACTCAACAGCGCGACGGCCAGCATCCAGACGCTTCGCACTCAGGCCGACCAGGGAATTGCCAACGATGTGCAGCAGGCCAATAACGCCATGCAGCAGATCGCGAATATTAATCAGCAGCTGGCCGGCGGCGGACAAGACGACAGCGCGACCGCGACGCTCGAGGACCAGCGCGATCAGTATATTGGTCAACTCTCGAAGCTTATGGATGTCCGCGTTGTCCAAGGAAGTGGCAATCAAGTCGCCATATATACCAGTTCGGGCGCCCAGCTCGTGGGAACCATGGCTTCACAACTCAGCTTCAATCAAACCGGCACCATTACGGCGACGCAGCAATGGAACGCTGACCCGACTAAAAGCGGGCTAGGAACAATAACCCTCACGTCAGCGGCGGGAGCAACCACCGACCTTGTCGCCACCGGCGGGATTAGGTCTGGGGAGATTGCTGGCTACCTCAACATGCGCGACACCGTTCTGGTCCAGGCCCAAGGCCAGCTCGACGAGATCGCCGCGCAAATGTCGAAAGCGTTGTCCGATACCACGACCGCCGGAACCGCCGTGGCGGGTGGCTTCGACGCCGACATCGGCAGCCTGTCGAGCGGAAACACCATCCAGGTTTCCTACACCGATGGCTCGAGCGTCCAGCACAACATCACGATCGTGCGGGTCGACGACCCGTCGGCGCTGCCATTGTCGAACACGGCGACAACCGACCCGAACGACACGGTTATCGGGGTCGATTTTTCCGGCGGCCCCGCATCGGTGGCGGCGCAGCTCAATACCGCGCTCGGCGCGACTGGGCTGCAGTTTTCCAATCCGTCCGGCTCGACCTTGGAAGTCGTCGACAGCGGATCGCCCGCAATCACCGTGAACGCGGTCTCGACGACGGCGACTGCGACGTCGCTGACCGGAGGGTCGGCCGCGCTGCCGCTCTTTCTCGACGGCACGTCGGCCTACACCGGCGCGATTACCGCGGCCGGATCGCAGAGCACGGGTTATGCCGGCCGGATCACGGTCAACAGCGCCTTGGTCGCCGATCCGTCGAACCTCGTTTCTTATCAGGCGTCGACGCCGTCGGGTGACGCTACGCGGCCGAACTTCATCTACAATCAACTGGTCAACGCGTCGCCCCAATATTCGCCCGCTGCCGGCATCGGCAGCTCCGGCTCGCCGTTCCAAGGCACGCTGCCGGCCTACATCAGCCAGATGATCAGCACGCAAAGCACCGCGGCGAACGCGGCGACAAACCTGCAGTCGGGCCAGGACATCGTCGTCAACGCGCTCCAGTCGCGGTTCAATTCGACCTCGGCGGTCAATATCGATACCGAAATGGCGAATTTGCTGACCTTGCAAAATACCTACGGCGCGAATGCGCGGGTGATGTCGACGGTCAAGGCGATGCTGGATGCCTTGATGCAGATGTAACGTGAGGATGTCATGACGATTTCAGGCGTTTCGGCAAATCTTGCCCCACTCATCCAGTCGGCGTTGGACATCAATAAAAAGCTAGACGATCTGCAGACGCAGCTCGGGTCGGGACAGAAGTCGACGACCTATGCCGGCCTCGGCTCGCAGAGCGGCATCGCCGTCGCCTTGAGCGCGCAGTTGGCCGCGATCAGCAGTTTCGACAATACAATGACGAACGTCGGCACGACAATCAGCCTGCAACAGACAGTGCTGCAGCAGATAGCCAGCATCGGCAACACCGTCCAATCGTCTGCCGGCCAGCCTAGTTATGCGATCGACAGCACCGGCCAGACCACGGCGCAGAAAACGGCCGCGAGCCAACTCGATCAGGTTCTCAGTCTGCTGAATACGCAAGGCGGCAATGGCTACCTGTTCTCCGGCAGCGGGCTAAACCAGCAGTCGGTCGATACCAGCGATCATATTCTCAACGGCAATGGCGCGCAGGCGGGCCTCAAGCAGGTGATCGCCGAGCGCAACCAGGCCGACCTCGGCGCCGACGGGCTGGGCCGACTGGTCATCCCGGCCGCTGTGGGCACGACCGTTTCGGTCAGCGAGGATGCCGCCGGCTCGCCGTACGGACTTAAACTCGCCGCCGTCAATTCGACGCTCACCGGCGCGACGGTCACAGGGCCGACCGGCTCGCCGGCGGCAATTTCCGTCGACCTCGGCGCCACCAACCCCGGCAACGGCGATTCCATCACCTACACGTTCACGCTGCCCGACGGCACCAGCCAGACGTTGAACCTGCAAGCGACCACGTCGTCGCCTCCGGGTCCCAACCAGTTCGCTATCGGCGCCACGCCGGCCGATACCGCGGCCAACCTGCAGGCCGCGCTCACCGCTGGCGTGAGCCAGATCGGGAGCACGTCGCTGTCGGCTGCCTCCGCCATGGCCGCATCCAACGACTTTTTCGACGATCCGCCGCAGCGGGTCAGCGGCTCGCCCGCCACCTCGACGGCCCTGGTCGACGGCACCGCCGCCAACACCGTCATTTGGTACACCGGCGAGGATGGATCCGGATCGGCGCGATCGACGGCGACCGCGCGCATCGATCCTACTACGACGGTCTCGTATGGAACGCGGGCCAACGAACAGGGCATCCGCTGGATCGTGCAAAATATCGCCGCGCTGGCGGCGACGAGCTATTCGTCGAGCGATCCCAATGCAGCCAACAGCTATGCCGCGCTTAACCAGCGGGTCTATGCCGCGCTTGGCGTTCCGGCGGGCGTGCAGAATATCAGCGATATCGAGACCAGCCTTGCCAATGCGCAGTCGGCGATGCAAACGACGCAGGGCCAGCATCAGCAGACGGCCAACACGCTGACCAACCTGCAGCAATCGATCGAGGGCATCGATACCACGACGGTCGGGGCGCAAATCCTGTCGCTGCAGACGAGCCTGTCGGCGTCCCTGTCAACAACAGCGAGAATGGCACAGATCAATCTTCTGACCTATCTCGCGCCGGTCACGGGATAATTCGCCATGCTGCTGCCTGCTCCATAAGAAAGACCGCGGGCTCTGCCGCGGTCTTTTTTGGTCTTATGAGGTGCTATCAGGCGCGCGCGAGCAAGCCCGTTGCCAGTTCGCGATTGATGTTGATGAGCGAGCCGAGGTTTTCCGGCTTTGGGTCGGCCAGCACCGCCAGCGTCTGTTTGAATACGAAGATTCCTAGATTGGCGACGTTCTGACGCATGCCTGTCGGCAGCGCACTTTCCGGCCCGGTCGCCGAAGTGACGAAGATCGACCACAGCTTGCGGTTAAACAACAGCGCGGCGTCGAGCTCGGAATTTTTGTCGCTCCAGCCGTCGTGGATCGCTTGTAGGCGCGCCGCCGCGTTCAACAGCAGGTCGGCTTCCAGCTCACGCGGACTGGCGGTCTGATTCGCGATCGCGCCGTAAGCGCGTGTTGCGTGTCGCATTGTCGAGCAACTCCCTTTCGTAGGCGATCAGAAGTCTTGGCGCTCTTGAGCGCCTTGTACATTTGGCCAGCCATGATGTGATTGCAGATGATCTGCATTTGTGGCCATGAACTGGGGGCGGCCTTCACCAAGTCGTGCATTAGCGAGAAAAAGGTGCCGTGCTGGAGACTTGGGCTGCGTGAAGTGTACATAAGCTGGACGCAGAGGTAGATGCGTTTGGCCGAGGTGTCGGCCTGTTCCGGCGTCATGATGTCTTTTTCGCGCAGGATCGGCGCCTGCCCCTCGATGAGCAACCGCGTGCGCTGATCGCCATTGGTGACCAGGCATTCGCCGAGGATGAATCGCTCGCCGGGTTTTAGTTCGACCTTGAGGCCCATTCGATGCCGCTCCTTGCGGCCCGGTGGTAGAGGATGCGGCCCGAAAGCCGCCGTTTTCCGCCATAAGCTTTAACGAAGCTTAGCCTTGGAACAGCTTCAACACGTTCTGGTCGGACTGCGCCGCCAACGACAGCGCGGTGGTCGACAATTGTTGACGGGTCTGCAAGGCGAGCAGGTTTGCGCCTTCCTGGTTGCTGTCGGCCAGTGTGAGGTTGTCAGCGCCGGTCTGCAAGGTGTTGACCATGGCCGAGGTGAAATCTTGACGAATCTGGACGGTCGACAAACTGGAGCTCAGGGTCTGGGACTCCGACTGCATCGAAGTAAGCGCGGCAGTCAGGTCGGACGCCGCCGCGGTGATGTCCGAAGCGCTCGCCCAGTTGTTGGTTGCAGCGGCGATATTGAGTGCTGAGCCGCTGGCATTGGTGTAGTCGACACCGGTCACGCTGATGCTCGATGTGGCCGTTTCGTTGAGATTGATCGAGAGGGTGTTTCCGGCGAGCAGATTGACGCCGTTGTAGCCGGAATCGCCGGCGAGTTGGCCGATCTGAGTCAGCAGGCTGTCGAATTGAGTGGCAAGGCTCGCCTGCGTCGTAGTGTTGTTGGCTTGCTGCGCCTGGCTGACGAGTGACTGAGCTGACTGCACCAGTTTGGTGATCGCCGTGATGCCGTTGTTGGCCGCCTGAATCGTATTGATGCCGTTGGACATCGTGTCCAACAGGCTGTTCAGGTCGTTGGCGCGCGTATTGAGACCCTGCGCGGTGAAAAAGTTGATTGCATTGTCGAGAGCGGAGTTAACCTTCTTGCCGGTGGCCAGATCCGTCTGCGTCGTGTTGATCAGGTTTGAAGTTTGCTGCAATTGCAAAAGATTCGACCGCACGCCGGCCGACAGCACAATGTCACTCATGGCAATTTCCTCCATCGCTCGGGCCAAGTCGCTTATCGGCGATAATGAGTTGTTAGGGTTGACGAATGGTTAAATTCGCGGGGCGTAATAAGTGGCTAACCATAATTTAGGCGGCGTAAAAAAACGGCGGCCCGAAGGCCGCCGTTTCCGCCATAAGCTTTAACAAAGCTTAGCCTTGGAACAGCTTCAACACGTTCTGGTCGGACTGCGAAGCGAGAGAAAGGGCGGTCGTCTCTAGTTGCTGGCGGGTCTGTAATGCGAGCAAGTTAGCGCCTTCCTGGTTCGAATCGGCCAGGGTGAGGTTGTTAGCGCCGGTCTGCAAGGTATTGATTGTCGCCGTGGTGAAATCCTGACGGATTTGCACGATCGACAGGTTGGCGCTCAGAGTCTGGGACTCCGACTGCATCGAAGTAAGCGCGGCAGTCAGGTCGGACGCCGCCGCGGTGATGTCCGAAGCGCTCGCCCAGTTGTTGGTTGCATTGTGGATGCTGAGGCCCGAGAGGGCGTTGGTATAGTTGACGCCGGTCACGCTAGTGGTCGAACTGCCCGTTTCGTTGAGATTGACCGAGAGGGTGTTTCCGGCGAGCAGATTGACGCCGTTGTAGCCGGAGTCGCCAGCGAGTTGGCCGATCTGGGTCAGCAGGCTGTCGAATTGAGTGGCAAGGCTCGCCTGCGTCGTAGTGTTGTTGGCTTGCTGCGCCTGGCTGACGAGTGACTGAGCCGACTGCACCAGTTTGGTGATCGCCGTGATGCCGTTGTTGGCCGCCTGAATCGTATTGATGCCGTTGGACATCGTGTCCAGCAGGCTGCTCAGGTCGTTGGCGCGCGTATTGAGACCCTGCGCGGTAAAGTAGCTGATTGCGTTGTCGAGAGCGGAGTTAACCTTCTTGCCGGTGGCCAGATCCGTCTGCGTCGTGTTGATCAAATTCGAAGTCTGTTGCAGTTGAAGCAGGTTTGAGCGAACGCCTGCCGAAAGAGTAATGTCGGACATCTTAGGTACCTTTCTGGTCTTTTTGCCTTACTGGCAGTTACACGTGTCGATCCAGTGGATCGGGAATTGTCATCGCACACGGTCACGAACGGGCCGTAAAAAGTTATAGTTAACAAGTCATCGATTATTTAGGGTGATCGGCTCAGTTCACTCCGAATTTGAAACAGTACTCCGCAATACATTGCTTGAAATTCGTTCGTATCGACCCCAAAAATGGGCAATCCCGCCAGTCAAATTGGCCGTATTAACAATTCAATAACGGTCAGGAATTCTTAACCGCTTTGCCCTAAGCTGCTGTTGAGTGGGAATGACAGCGTATGACGTCGATTATCAGCACCACGGGTGCCAGTAGCTCCTCGTTATTTAGCAGTGGATCGAGCTCGAGCCCGAGTTTGAGCGCGAGTACGAGTGCGACAGCGAGCGCGAGTGCCAACTGGCTCGGCAATACCTACGCCGCAATCCAAAGCGAACAAAACCCAAGCGGCCTCTTGGGGATGTTGCAAAATTCCGGCGGCAACGGAAGCCTCACTTCTTTCCTAAATCAAAGCTCGAGCTTCGCGAGTGACCTGGCGACGATCTCGCAAACCAGCGTCACCAATGCGGGGAGCCTGGTCGCGCAGATCGCGGCGACAAATCAGCAGAAGATAAATGCGCAAAAACTAAAAGATTCGCTGGATCAGTTGTCGCAAACGCAGCAGGCCGTGCTGCCGAAAAATATCCTCGATCCAACCATCTATTTTGCAAACGGTTCCACGCTCGACACCAACAGCAATATTCTGACGATGCCGGACGGCACGCAATATGACACGACGACAGGTGCAAAATATGTAGATCCTGCGTCCATTATGCAGTTGACCAACGGCGCGTATCTCAATACTCAGACCAATATCCTCACGATGGCGGACGGCACCCAGATCGATACGGTGACAGGCTTGAAGGTTTCGGCGACCACATAAAGGACTGGCCGCGCGACGCGCGCTATTCTAGCTAAGCGCGGAATTTGTCTGACGGTGACCGGACATGTGCATTACAGGGCTCGCAAGCGTCAGGCGGCGTAAGCTTTCAGCTTATCCATAATACGGCTAATTCTCGGGAATTTTATTGTGGCCCGACCGCACAGGTGCGGCACCCGTGAGATATCCATATGCTGCATCAGCTTGCGAATATAAAGCAGTTCTTCCTTGGTGGTTACGCTGAAGGGCGCAAATTCGCGCTTACCGTCGATGAGTTCGCTATCCGAGATCGCGGTTTCGGCCAGCGTCAGCCATGGTGACTCGTTCTGGCTTGCATCGAAGCCCGCGCCCTCGTTGAATGGGATTTTTGGCGGTCGCGGATCGAACGTGGCAATTGATCGGGATAGAGATCGTAGAGTTGGCGCAAAGGCATTTTGCCCATCGGCTCGCCGTGCACGTCCTTGACCAATGCCGCGGCATCGAGCGCCATAGGCATAACGGACGATCGACGGGTCGAGGAAGGGTTCGCGCGTCTCGAGCTGAAAGCGCATCGAGCCGCGGTCGACCCGTTGCAAACAAGTCCGGTGCATCAGCGACAGGCACTGGTTGCCGGATAGGGTCGCCGAACTCTCGCCCTTCCGCAAAAGCCACCTCGAGGGGCCGATAACCGCAAAAAAGCTCATCGGCTCCTTCGCCGCACAACGCGACGCGAAAACCGTCCGCATGGATCGCGCGTGCGACGAGAAAGGAGCAAAGACCGCCGCGGATGACCGAGGGCTCGAAAGCTTCGGTGGTCGCAACAACATCATCAATAAGCGCAGCTCGTTTCAGCCCCCTGAGGCGAGAAAGGGACGAGCCGAAAATCTAATCCGGTCTGATCCGCATAGCGCACAGCATAGTCGTAATCTGGGGCACCTCGGCCACCGAGAAAATAGCCCGGCGTTTCCGGACGGAATTGCCTTGCGTAATGCATAATCAGAGTGCTGTCGATGCCCCCACTGAACATTATCGCGGCGGGAAGGCCGGGAGGCAGCCTTGTATAGACGGCTTCGCTGAGAAGCCGGTCGAGGTCTTCGCGGCTGTTCAGGTACCAACGGCACGGCCGATGCGGTAATCGCCGAGACGTAAGGTATGCACTGCGTCCGTGTCAGCAGATAGCCCGGCGGCAGCAGCATCACGTCGCCGGTTTCTGCGGTCGACAGAAGCGGCCGAATTTCCGAGCAAAAGAGGAAGCCCGTCCCGGTATTGATCAGATAAAGCGGTTTAACCCCGAACGGATCGCGGGCGGCGAGGAAATCACCGGTCGTGGCGTCAACCGCGACGAAGGCGTACATGCCGACCAGACGTCGCAGGGCTTCGACGCCCCAGAATTGCAGCGCCGCCGCCAGCACCTCCGTGTCGGATTCGGTCTTGAAGGCTACGCCGAGCTGAACGAGTTCGGCGCGCAATTCGGCGTGGTTGTAAATCTCGCCGTTGAATGAAACCAGGAGCCGGCCGTCAGGAGAGGCTTGTGGTTGTATGGCATGTTCGCCATCGACGATCCGCAGGCGTCGCGTGCACATTGCTGTGTTGCGCCGAGGTGAGATCACGGGATCGGTAACGTCGCCACGATGGAGAATGCCGGCGACCAACTGCCTTACGGCACTTTCGGCACCTTCCCAGTCGATCGCAACCGAAATACCGCACATCCTCCATCACCCCGCGAAGTCCAGCCAAGAAGGTCAGCTATTATAGTTACTGGGTCATTAAGACCCGATCCAGATAGTTCCTGAGTCTGTTGAATTTGACGTGATTCTTCGTGGGCGATTGATCGCTATGGAGTGTCCGAATTCAAACACCGCCGGGCGGCTGATCGACGCGGCCCGCGCTATCCAAGTGCTCGCATTAACCAAAACTTCACCATAAGGATCGTAGGTCTCAATTTAGGGGACAGCGGCCGCATTTTACTGCGGCATTTCTTCGACAGCGGAGCTTGTCGATGGCCGAATCCATCAAACTGACAGTTGCTACGCCGTGCTTCGGCGGGAATCTCTCGACGCTTTATTTCGCTTCAATGTTCAAGCTTCAGCGCGCGCTGCGAGCTTATCCGAACGTTGAGCTGACGGTTCAACTTCGCGACGGCGACGCGCTAATCACGCGCGCCCGCGCCAATCTGGTCGCCGCGTTCCTTGACGATCCGAGCGCCACGCATTTGCTTTTTGTCGATGCCGATATCGGTTTTGAGCCGGAGGGGGTCTTGAGGTTGCTCACCAGCGGCGCGGACGTCGTCGCCGGCACGTATCCCATCAAACGCATAAACTGGGACAAGGTGAGGACTGTCATCGAGGCAAAAAGACCCAATGCCCAATCGGCGGCTTTGGACTATGTGTTTGAAACGGAAGATCAAAATAACATTGTGACGGCAAGCGGCTTTGCCCGCGTTCGCTACGTGGGAACGGGATTTCTGATGATCCGGCGTCGTGTGATCGAGAAGATGTGCCAGCGTTACCCGTCGCTGCAGTTTTGTCACGAACACTCGATCGCGGGGGCTCTTGCCAACAGCTCAAATCGATTTGCGTTATTCGAATGCATCATCGATCCGGCTACCGGCACCTATCTCAGCGAAGACTTTAGCTTCTGCAAACGTTGGACGGATATGGGCGGCGAAATATGGGCCGACCTGGAAAGTCGGCTTAATCATGTCGGCCCGGCTACTTTTTATGGCGACTTCGCCACCCAATTTTCGTCCGGCCGGGCGATTGACGCGCAGCTTACAGCGTGCGGCTGACCGCGAGCGGCTGGCTTGCCTTGGCGCTTGGCGCATTGGTGCGCCCGGAAGCGCCGTAAGTCGAAGGCGAGCGCTTGCGCGCGAGTTCGCCGGAAACGCCGCGGATTATGCCCTCGGAGACCGCGTGGGCGGTCGCCAGCACCGTCAGATTGTTCTGCAGCAACACCTGAAACGCGGCGTGCCGTTTGCGCAACGCCTCGAATGCTTCGGGCAAGGACTTCGCGATCAATCCGCGGATTTCTATGACGCGTCCGCTTTCGACGGCGTAGCGTCGGCCAAGTTCGGCTTTGGCCTCCGCCAAGGCGGCGGCGTCGCTCAATAGCCCGGCGCGCACGCGCACGGTCTCTTCCTCGATCGTTTCCACCAGCCGATCCATGATGGTGTTCAAATTCGCGATCACGCGCTCGGCCTCGCCGGCGGTCGCGATCGCAATGCCGGCTGTTTGCGCGTTCATTGCTTGATTTCCTGGTGGGCCATCATGCTGCGGTACACCTGGGCGGCGATGCCGATGCCGCCGGCCTTGGCGACCGAATTGGCGTATTGGTCGGTAAGCACCGAACGCCAGACGCCGGTGGCGCCCTGGCCGCCGAACGGGCCTTCGCCGTCGATGCCGGTGAACATGTGTTGGAACATGGAATTGAGGAATACCGCTTCGAAATCCTGCGCCGCGCGGTGCGCCTTGGCCTGGCCGGCAGCGGTGGGCTTGGCGGCGGCCGGCGTGTTCATCTTGATGAGGTCGAGCGCGTTGAATCCCGGCGCGGCGATGGGCAGGGCGGTCGCCATCACATCACCTCGATGTCGGCCTGGATGGCGCCCGCCGCCTTGATCGCCTGCAGGATGGCGATCAGATCGCGCGGACCGATGCCGAGCGAATTGAGCCCGTCCACCAGCTGCTGCAGCGACACGCCTTCCTTGACCAGCGCGAGCTTCTTGCCGTCCTCCTGGACGCCGATGCTGGTGCGCGGCACGACGCGGGTTTGGCCGCCGCGCGAGAACGGCGTCGGCTGGCTGACTTGCGGCGACTCGGTGATGGTCACCGTGAGATTGCCTTGCGCGACCGCCACCATCGAGACCCGCACGTCGCGTCCCATGACGATGATGCCGGAGCGCTCGTCGATCACGATCTTGGCCGCCTGGTCCGGCTCGACCTGAAGCTGCTCGATCTCGGTGAGCAGCGAGACCACGTTGCCGCGGTATTGCTGCGGCACGGTGACGCCGATCGTGGCCGGATCGAGCGGCTCGGCCGTCGCGGTGCCCATGTAGTCGTTGATGGCCGCGGCGACACGCTTGGCCGTGGTGAAATCGGGATTGCGCAGCGCCATGCGCAACTGGCTCTGGCGGTTGAGGTTGAAATCGATCTCGCGCTCGATCAGCGCGCCGTTGGCGATGCGGCCGACGGTCGGCACGCCGCGGACGATCTTGGCGGCCTCGCCTTCGGCCTGGAAGCCGCCGATCGCCACCGAACCCTGGCCGACCGCGTAGACGTTGCCGTCGGCGCCGAGCAGGGGGGTGACCAGCAGCATGCCGCCCTGCAGGCTCTTGGCGTCGCCGAGCGAGGACACGGTGATGTCGATGCGGGTGCCTTGCGTGCCGAACGGCGGCAGATTGGCGGTCACCATCACGGCGGCGACGTTGCCGGTGCGCAGCGTCTGGCCGCGGATGTTGACGCCGAGCCGTTCCAGCATCGCGGTGAGCGATTGCTTAGTGAAGGGAATGTTGTTGAGGGTATCGCCGGTGCCGTTGAGGCCGACCACCAGGCCATAACCGATGAGCTGGTTTTGCCGCACGCCCTCGATATTGGCGAGGTCCTTGATGCGCGACGTCGCGCCCGCGGTCGCTGTCGCGAACGCGGTCATAAGCACGGCCAGAAGTGCGGCTCGCAACGTCGTCGTCATCACTGCTCCCCAATGTGACGTATGGCTCGGCACTTGTTATGCGAACGCTGTGCCAAGCCGCGCCTGCGGCTTAACGACCTGACAGCGTTGCGGTTTTTGAATCGGCGCTCGCCGCGCGCGCCGCGCGTGGACCGGCAGGAAAGGTACCGGGCGGCATTTTTTGCCGGGGCATTTACCGGGGATTAACCATAACGGCTCAGCTTAAAGGTATTCGGGGACCGACGACGCTCGGTTGGGGTTTTTCAGCGATGCGCGTTTACGGATCGAACGGAACGGCACTGGCCTCGGCGCCGGCCGCCGCGCGCCGCAGCGCCGGCGGCGCCTTCACCGTCGGCGAGCAGGAGACGCCGCGCAACGCTGCCGCGGCCGGCAGCTTGCGCGCGATCTCCACCGTCGACGCGCTGATCGCCTTGCAGGGCGTCGAAGATCCGCGCGAGCGCAAGAGGCGCGCGCTCGCCAAAGGCCGCAGCGCGCTCGACGTGCTCGACACGCTTAAGCTGTCTTTGTTGGACGGCAGCATCGACCGCTCGACGCTGGCGCGCCTCAAGGTCGCGGCCGAGGGCCTGACCGAAGCGACCGGCGATCCCGGCCTGGACGAGGTGCTGGGCGAGATCGACCTGCGCGTGGCGGTAGAACTGGCCAAGGCCGGCATCCGCTAGTTCGGCTGGCCCGCGACTTTCACAATGTCCAAAATTGGTCACCTGGCGGCCTTGGGGCAGGGCGTCGGGTTTGCCGCAAATCGGCTCAAGGCACTGGAATGTCACAATAAACGATCCGCGCCACTGGCTGTATTCGGATATTGTCCGAAGCTTGGCACCCGTATATAAGCCTGCCGCACCGAGAGGGTGGACTTCGCGGCCAAGAAAATAAAAAGTCAGGGAGTTCAGCGGGATGTTGGCCAAGACCAAAATCTATCGGCCGTCCGACAAGGAGCCGTTCATGAGCGAGCGCCAGCGGGACTATTTCCGCATGAAGCTGCTCGCGTGGCGGGAAGATATCCTCAAGGAGGCCAAGGAGACGCTCCTGCATTTGCAGGAGGAGAACCAGAACCACCCGGACATCGCCGACCGGGCGTCATCGGAAACCGACCGCGCCATCGAGCTGCGCGCGCGCGACCGCCAGCGCAAGCTGATCGCCAAGATCGACGAGGCGCTCGGCCGCATCGACGACGGCACCTACGGCTACTGCGAGGAGACCGGCGAGCCGATCGCGCTGCGCCGGCTGGAAGCCCGTCCGATCGCGACGCTGTCGGTGGAGGCGCAGGAGCGCCACGAGCGGCGCGAGCGGATTTATAGAGACGATTGAGGGCTCTTGCTTCCGCTCCTACGGACACGGATTTGGCGCATGCCAAAAGGGGCCGCCTGACTAAAACTCCGATTTCAACGATAGCCAAGAGGCCCAAGCGTTGACATGCGGCAATGCGGCAATCGAAGGCATCTACTCGTTGTTTTGCTTGCCGCGCTGACGTCCGCTTGTTCCGGCATCCTGCCCAGTACGCAGCTTACGACGGCGTCTACCCCGCCACCTGCGGCACCGCTTGCTGCGCCGCCTGCCGATTACCGGAAGATTATCCGCGCCGGGGTTCCGGCTCCGATGACGAGCGGAGGGCAGGTATCCGAGTTGCGAAAGACGATCGGCGGCGGACAATCCGGCGATTGGATCGCCTGTGTGAAGTCCGACACCAAGCCGTATGCCGGATTATTCGCGGTCTTTATCGAAAACGAGAAAGTCGTCGATTTCCGCCGCGCCGTCGGCATCGACCGCTGTGAAACCGCGATCTATTCGCCGCTGCCGCCGCCGGTCGTTCAAAAAAAGACACCGCCCAAGCGCAATAAAATCCATCCGGCGTCGGCAAAAAATTGACGCGCTAAAGACAATCGCTCCAACGCACGCGGCCTCCGGCAGGGGAGCCACCGGAGGCCGCGACGTTGACGCCGTCTACGCTCGCGAAACGCAGAAGGCGCGGGAGCCAAACTCAACTAATCTTTCGGGCAGCACCTACAAAGACGCCACGCCTACAAACGTCCGCGGCATACGCAACGACCCCCACCCGGCGAGCTTCGCTCGCCGACCTCCCCCTTGCAGGGGGAGGTAAGTCAGATTCAGAACGGCAGCACCACGTCGAGCACCTGCTGGCCGTAACGCGGCTGTTGCACATCGGTGATCTGGCCGCGCCCGCCATAGGCGATGCGCGCCTGCGCGATCTTTGATGGAATCGATGGTGTTGTCGCTCTGGATGTCCTCCGGCCGCACGATGCCGGCGACGATCAGTTCGCGCACCTCGAAATTGACGCGGATCTCCTGGCGGCCTTCGACCACCAGATTGCCGTTCGGCAGCACCTGGGTCACCACCGCGGCGACGTTGGTCTGCAACGCCTCCTGGCGGTTGACCGAGCCCTTGCCGTCGCTCGCCGAGGTCGAGTCGGCGGTGAGAATGCGGCCGGGCAGCAAGGCGGTGGCCGGCGTCTTGATGGTCTTGCTGCCGAGGAAATCGGTGACGCCGGAGTCCTCGGTGTTGGTGCGGCTGCGCTGGGTCTCGTTGGCGATGTTGGCCTTGTCGGTGATGTTGACCTGCACGGTGAGGATATCGCCGACCTGGTGGGCGCGCTGGTCCTTGAAGAAGGCGCGCGAGCCGTTGCGCCACAGCGAATTGGGATTGTAGGAGGCCGGCTGCGCCGCCGGCATCGGCATCTGCACCGGCTTGTAGCCCGGCCGCGCGGTCGGATTGTCGACCGCCGAGAGCGCGGGCTGCTCGCCGATATTCTTCAGCCGGTCGATGGCCGCGCAGCTCGAGAGCAAAGAAGTTGCGATCGCGGCCAGGACCGCGTGACGCGTCACGGTGATCACATTCATCGACATCACTTTCACAAAGGCGCAAACCGCGCCGTTACGTTTCCGCATTGACCTGCAACTCGACGCTACAACCGCACCTCAAAGTACTGCTTCATTGGCTCGGCGGCAGATTGGCCGCCAGCCGCGGCGAGCCGGTGCTGACGACGACGCGGCCGGCCCCGACCACCACGCCTTGCACCGTGCGCTTGGATTGCTCGTTGAGCACCGAGATCACGTCGCCTTCGGCGCCGCCTTCGGTCGCCTTGCCGCGCACCGTGAGCGTGATGCCGGGCACCTTGTAGACCAGCGTCACCGTCTCGTTGCGCTGAACCAGCTCCGGCTTCATCAGGTCGGCGATGCGCAGCGGTCGGCCCGGTTGCATGGCGTTGCGGGCGGCCGACCCGACCGCCTGATCGGGATTGGTGAGGATGTCGCGGCCGACCCCGGCGCGCGGACGCCGCTCGACCACGACGTCGGCGACCTTGATCACCTCGCCGCGGTCGACCGGCCGGACCAATGTGACGACTTCCGCCGTCGCGGCCGCCTGGCCGGACAGCCGCAACGTGCCGCGCGTGGTGGCGCCGGTCGGCATATCGAGCGTGACCTCGAAGCGGCCGCTGCGGCCGTCGTAATTGAGATAGGCGACGCGCGGCTCGCCTTTGGTGGTCGGCTCGACCTGGACGGCGCGCAGCTCGCGGTCGAAATTCACCGCGATGTCCTTCGTCGGGCCGAGCGCGTATTGCGCCGACAGCGCTTGCGCGACCCGCGCCTCGATGTCCTTGGCCGGGATCGCGCGGCTCGCCCGCGTCACCAGCACTTCGCTGACGTCGCCGGTGTCGAGCCCGACCAGCGCGTAGGGGCGCACCGCCTCGACCACGGCCTCGGCCGACACCATGCCGGTCGAACCCAGATCGGGCGCGCGGAAAATCGGCACCTTGGCGACGATGCCGGCGTTTTCGACCAGATCGCCGATGCGCACGATGCCGCCGGTGACGATGGCCTCGGCCTTGAGCTTGGGGTGTTCCTGATCGGCCGACGCGGAAGCGCCGAGCGCGAGCAACGTAGCGGCTGCGACGATGAGTTTGCGGATCATGGCGGTGCCTTTAGCGGATCAAGTTGGCGTCGGCTTGCAGCATCTGGTCGGCGGCGGTGATCACCTTGCCGTTCATCTCGTAGGCGCGCTGCGCGGCGATCAGATTGGTGATCTCGGTGACCGAATCGACGTTGGACTGCTCGAGGTTGCCCTGCTGCAAATCGCCGGCGCCGTCGGTCGAGGGCAGGCCGTCGAGCGGCGTGCCGGAGGCCGGCGTCTCCTGGTACATGTTGTCGCCGATCGGACAAGAGGCCGGCCTGGTTGATGAAGCGGGTGAGCGTGAGCTGGCCCAGGATTTGCGGCGTCGTGGTGCCTTGCGGGATCACCGAGACCTGGCCCTGCGCGTTGATGGTCAAGCCGGAGGAGTTCTGCGGGATCGTGATGGCGGGCATTCACGACATTGCCCTGCGCGGTGACGATGCGGCCGGTGGCGTCCATCTGGAACGAGCCGTCGCGCGTATAGGAGTAGGTGCCGTCGGGCAGTTGAACCTTGAAGAAGCCGTCGCCGCGGATCGCGACGTCGAGCGAGCCGCCGGTTTGCGTCAGCGTGCCTTGCGTCATCAGCCGCGGCGTGCCGACCGGCTTGACGCCGGAGCCGAGATCGATGCCGACGGGGAGGATATTGCCCTGCGCCGAGGTTTGCGTGCCGATCCGGCTGACGTGGTCGTAAAGCAGATCCTGGAACTGGGCGCGCTGGCGTTTGTAGCCGGTGGTGGTCATGTTGGCGAGGTTGTTGGCGATGACTTGGACGTTGAGCTCCATCGCCATCATGCCGGTGGATGCAGTACTGAGCGCGCGCATCGATTCAACTCCCCTTCAACGTCAATTCGGAACTTCAGCGAGCTTGTCGAGTCGCCGTCTGGCCGAGATCGGCCTGCTGCTGCAACATGGCGTCGATCTGGGTGTAGGCGCGCGTGATCTCGATCATGCGCGACATCTCGACCACGCCGCGCACGTTCGATTTCTCGAGCGCGCCTTGGACGAGGCCGCCGGTGGTCGCCGGTTGCGGCGTCACGCCGTCGGCCGGCTTGAAGCTGCCGCCGCCGTCTTTCTGCAATTGCTGCGGATTGGCGAAGGTCACCATGCGAAGTTTGCCGCGCGCCGAATCGACCTTCGCGGTGCCTTCGCGCACGCTGATGGTGCCGTCGTGGCTGATCGAGATTTGCCGGTCGTTCGGCTGCAGCGAGATCGGCCCGCCGTCGCCGAGCACGGGATAGCCGTCGCTGGTGACCAGTTGGCCGGTGGCGCTGATCTGCATCGAGCCGTTGCGGGTGTAGCGCTCGCCGTTCGGCGTCTGCACCACCAGGAAGGCGTTGCCGTCGACGGCGACGTCGAGCGGATTGCCGGTGCGCTCGATCGGGCCTGCGCTCATATCGTGCCAGACGCCGCTGTCGCGCACGATAACTGACGCGCCCGCCGCTCTGGCCGGTGCGCGCGGCGGAGGAAAGATATTCCTCGAACAGCGAACCGTCGGCTTTGTAGCCGGTGGTGTTGAGGTTCGCGATATTGTTGGAGACCACGTCCATTTCGCGCGCGAGCCCGGCTTGGCGCGATAGTGCGACGAGAACCGCGTTTTGCATCGGCATTCTCCCCTTCGCGTCCGGCCAGGCATGCCCTCCCGAGGCCGGCCTTGCCGAAAGTCCGCCGCCCGCTCTCCCAAGCCGGTGGCTGAGCCAAGCTTTGCAGCCGCCGTGCCAACCCATAAAAGATTGTTAAATCAGCTACTTAAATTAAATTGCCGGTATGCGAAGCGGGGCAAAAACAGCCGTTTTGGCGGCGCTACCCGGCAAAAGTTTCCCGGTGCGCAGCGCCGGGAAAGCATCTGTTAACCATACGCAACCTACCTTCGATCGCAAGGGGAGCGCGGGGGTCGCGCATCCGCGGTGTCTCGCTCGGGACACCCGTATGCGGGGCCGGTCGGTTGCGATCGGGGTCATCATGGCTGCCAAGGCGAAACAAGCGGAAGCCGAGGTCGAGGACGAGCCGGAAGAGGACGACGAGCAGGCAACGGAGCAGCAGCCGAAGAAAAAACTGCTGGGCTTCCTGCCGGTGCCGTCGCTCAAAATGCCATCGCTCAAGATGATGATCATTGCGGCCGCCGGCCTGCTGGTGATCGGCGGCGGCGGGGCGCTACTTCTACTTTTTCAAAGGTTCCGCGCACGAAGCGCCGGTGAAGGAAGCCGTCAAGCCGGCGGTCTTCGTCGATCTTCCCGATGTGCTGGTCAATCTGTCGAACACGGGCAGCGATCGCACGCAATATCTCAAAGTGAAGATCGTGCTCGAATTGCCCACGCCCGAGGTGATGACCGCGATCCAGCCGCTGATGCCGCGGGTGATGGACGCCTTCCAAACTTATTTGCGCGAATTGCGGCCGACCGATCTCGATGGCTCCGCGGGCCTCTATCGCCTCAAGGAGGAACTGACCCGCCGGGTCAATGATGCGGTCGCGCCGAGCCGTGTCACCGCCGTTTTATTCAAGGAAATCGTCGTCCAGTGACGATCTAAGCCATGGCGCCCGAAGACGAAGTCAATCAAGACGCGCTGGCCGCCGAATGGGGCGTGGCGCTGGAGCAGGAGACCGCCGTGCCGGCGGGCTCGGCCGCGCCGATTGCGACGCCCGGCACCGACGAAGCCACCGCGCAATGGGCGGCGATGGCCGACGACGGCCACAACTCATTCCAGAGCAAGGGCGGCGGCGGCGCCGAGCGCATCCTCAATCAGGATGAAATCGACAGCATGCTCGGTTTCAGCCTGACCGACGTCTCGCTGAACGACAATTCCGGCATCCGCGCCATCATCGACTCGGCGATGGTGTCCTACGAGCGCCTGCCGATGCTGGAGATCGTCTTCGACCGCCTGGTGCGGTTGATGACGACGAGCTTGCGCAATTTCACCTCCGACAACGTCGAAGTCTCGCTCGACCGCATCACCTCGGTGCGCTTCGGCGATTATCTCAATTCGATCCCGCTGCCGGCGATCCTGGCCGTGTTCAAGGCCGAGGAGTGGGACAATTTCGGCCTCGCCACCGTCAATTCCAGCCTGATCTATTCGATCATCGACGTGCTGCTCGGCGGCCGGCGCGGGCAGAGCACGGTGCGCGTGGAAGGCCGGCCCTACACCACCATCGAGACCAACTTGGTCAAGCGCATGATCGAGGTGGTGCTGGCCGACGCCGAGCTTGCCTTCAAGCCGCTGTCGCCGGTCAAATTCAACATCGACCGGCTGGAGACCAATCCGCGCTTTGCCGCGATTTCGCGGCCGGCCAATGCGGCGATTTTGGTGCGGCTGCGCATCGACATGGAAGACCGCGGCGGCAATATCGAGCTGCTGCTGCCTTACGCGACCATCGAGCCGATCCGCGCCGTTCTGCTCCAGATGTTCATGGGCGAGAAATTCGGCCGCGACCCGATCTGGGAAGGCCATCTCGCGACCGAAATCGGCCAGGCGCAGATCGCCGTCGACGCCGTGCTCTATGAGGCGCGGCTGCCGCTGCGCAAGATGATGAACCTGAACGTCGGCGACACGCTGCCGCTCGAACTCAAGCCGGATGCGCTCGTCAGCGTGCGCTGCGGCGACGTCACGCTCACCGAAGGCCGCATGGGCAAAGTCGGCGACCGCGTCGCGGTGCGGGTCGCCAAGGCCTTGCGCAAACCGCGGACCACGTTCGCCATGTTCGAAAAGGCGGACGAGCCCACCAATCGGATGGAGACACCGTGAACTATCCATTATGGCTTCTGGGTCGAGATCATGGTCTCGATCCTGCTATCTGCTGACGATCCTGTATTGCGTTCGGCTCAACAAGCAGCTTCGCCTGCTCAAGGCCGACGAGCAGACGCTGCGCGCGACCATTTCCGAACTGATCACCGCCACCGAAATCGCCGAACGCGCCATCGCCGGCTTGAAGTCGACCATGCGCGAAGGCGAGCAGAGCCTGGGGACGCGGCTGGCAGCGGGCGGAGACCGTCACCGCCGACATCGAACGCCAGCTCACCGCCGGCGACGAGTTGCTGGCGCGGCTTGCCCGCATCACCGGCGTGACGCTGCCGCCCGCACACGAATCCGCCGTTCCCGACGCCGAAGGCGGTCGCCGCCGCCGCGCAAGCCTTCACTGAACGGTCGCGCGCGCGTCTAAGCGCCCAATTGAGCGGCCAATCGAGCGGCCTTGCCGCATGATCCGTTGGGCGCGCGATTTCCGGCTGATCCCGGTCGTGCTGCTGGCGACGATCTGCCTGTTCGCGCTCAAGGTGTCGGGGCTGGTGTTCGACGGCGGCTATACGCTGGCCGAGCGGATGCAAGGGCTCAACAAGAACGACATGCAGATCACCACGCGCGAGAGCGTGCCCGATTATCCGAAGATCGTCGATCGCCGACGCGCAAGGCCAGCCGCCGGCGTCCGCCGCGCCGGCCTCGCAGGAGCCCTGGGCGCGCGCCATGCTCAATTACGGCGGCGACAGCGGCGACATCACCGGCTCGGTCGAGGGCCGGAGAAACCGAAGTCGGACGGCTCGGCGCTCAAGATGTCGTCCAAGCCGCCGGACCCGCCCAAAGTTCAAGTCGGCGACCAGACCGTGCAGATGGCGAACCGGCCAAATAGCCTCGGCCGGCGAGCGCGCCATCCTTGGACGCCTGCAAGACCGCCGCAAGGAGCTCGACGACCGCAGCCACGAACTGGAAATGCGCGAGAGCCTGCTCAAGGCCACCGAGAAGCGGCTGGACGCCAAGGTCGCCGAGCTCAAGGACCTGGAAACGCGCGTCAACACTGCCATGGGCAATCGCGACAAGGCCGAGGCGCAGCGCTTCAAGAGCATCGTCACCATGTACGAGAACATGAAGTCGAAGGACGCCGCGCGCATCCTGGAACGCCTCGACATGAAGATTCTGGTCGAGGTCTCGACCGCGATTAAGCCCGCTAAGATGTCGGAAATCCTCGCGCAGATGCCGCCGGAAGCGGCCGAAAGGCTGACCGCCGAATTGGCCCGGCGCGCGGACGGCAAGTCCGCAAAGTCCGGACCAACTGCCGAAGATCGAAAGCAAGCCCAGCGGCTGAGCCTATCTTTCGCGGTGCGTCCGGCGCCGGGCAAAAGCGCCACGGTTAACGCGACGTTAAACGCCGAACTTTAGGCTTTCGGGGCCGGCACTGTCGCCGGCTGGAACGGCTTCCATGACGGCATCGCCCACTCAGCCCGGTGGAGACCCGCGCGCGCGAGCGCTTGCGGGCGCGGACGACGTTTCGCCGCGGCGCGCTGGCGATCTTTGCCGTCCTGCAATTCCTGATGCTTGCGCCGCCGTTCAGCGGCCGCGCGCTGGCCGACGAGCCGGTCAAGGGCGAGGTCAAGGTCAGCACCGAGCGACGGCTATGCGCGCCTGGCATTTCGTTTCGAGAAGGAAGTGCCGGCCAGCATCGAGATCACCTTTCCGGTCATGGTCGTGAAGTTCAAGAAGCCGGTCGCTATCGCGGTCGACCAGTTCAACGGCGGCCGCGCCGAACTATATCAGCGCGGCGCGGCTCGATCCCGACGGCATGGCGATCCGCATCGCGCTCGTGCACAAAGTGAAGCTCAACTCGATACCCGCCGCCGAACGCCTCTATATCGATCTGCTGCCGGAGACCTGGTCCGGCGTCACTGCCCGGCCTGCCGCAAGATGTGGTCGAGGAACTCGCCAAGCGCGCGCTCGATGCCGAACGCCAATTGCGTCTGCAGCGGTCCAGCAAACGGCCGGCCAAGCCGCTGGCGATCCGCGTCAAGGTCGCGACCCAGCCGACCTTCACGCGTTATGTGTTCGCGATGCCGGACCTGGCGAACGTCGTTCCCGAGCGCGCCGACGGCAAGCTGACGCTCGAATTCGACCAGCCGCTCAAATGGGATCTGACGGACGCCCGCGCGGCATTGCCGCAGACGCTGCGATCGATCGATGCCGACCTCGACGAGAACGCGGTCGCCGTGACCTTCAATTTCAACGGCGCGCCGGAGGTGCGCACGTTCCGCGAGGATCGCAGCATCGTGGTCGACGTCGGCCACGACGGCGCCAAGCCGAATGCGGCGGACGCCAAGCTCAAGCAGGCCGCCGCCGTGCCGGCGATCGCGGCGCCGGAGACCGTGCCCGCCAAGGATGCCGCGGCAGCGCCGCCAGCGAAGGCGGAACCGGCCCCGACGGCATCGCCGCAACCGCCGGCCAAATCCGCGGCGGCCGAACCCAAGCTGCCGGCGCCCAATCCGGACGCGCCGGTGGCGGTCGACCTGCAGCAGTCCGGCGATACGTTGCGCGCCGAATTCCCGTTCGTGGCCGAGACGCCGGCCGCCGTGTTCCAGCGCGCCGACATGCTGTGGCTGGTGTTCGACAGCGCCGCCAAGATCGATCTTGCCGCGCTGCAAGCCGACCCCAGCCACGCGATCCGCGCCGCCGCGCTGGAGCGCGGCGCCGACGGCGAGGCGATCGTGCGCCTCAGGCTGGAGCGGCCGCGCCTGGTGGGGATCGAGCCGGACGGCCAGGGCTGGGTCGTCACCATCGGCGACAGCGTCGCGATGCCGAGCCACCCGCTGTTCATCGCCCGCAGCAACGCCGGCAAGAACCGCGCCAGCATCACCATTCCGTTCGACAATCCGCGCAAGCTGCATGTCATCACCGACCGAGACATCGGCGACCGCCTGCTGGTGATCACCGCGCTTGGCCCGGCGCGCGGATTCCCCAGAGGGCAGAACTTTGTCGAAGTGCGTGCGCTGCCGTCCAGCCAGGGCGTGGTGTTGCAGCCGCTCGCCGACGACGTCACGGCGGAGCTCGCGGCCGACAAGATTAACGTCATCCGTCCGGGCGGGCTGTCGCTGTCGTCGACGGTGATCGGCCCGCAGCAGCTCGCGGACAATCTTCGTACCCTGTTCGGCGCCCAGGCCTGGAGCTACGACCGTCAGGCCGAGTTCAACGCCCGGCAGGCCGAACTGATCCGGATCGCCGCCATGGCGCCCGCCGCCACGCGCAAGCAAGCGCGATTCAATATGGCGCGCTTCTATCTCGCCCGCGACCGGTCGGCGGAAGCCATGGCCGTGCTCACGGTCGCGCTGTCCGACAAGAAGGACGCCGACGACGTCACCGGCAATGTGCTTAAGGCGGTCGCCGACATCATGCTCGAGCGGCCCGACGACGCGCTCAAGGTATTGTCCAATCCGCGGGTCGGCGACCAGCTCGGCGCGCCGATCTGGCGCGCGGTCGCCTATGCCGGCCTCGGCAAATGGCCGGAGGCCTATGCCATTTTCAAAGGCCTCGACAAAGCCATTGCCGCGCTGCCGGCCGAGCTGCAGCGCATCGCGCTGCGCAACGCATTGCGAACCGCCATCGAGGTGCGCGACTTCAACGCCGCCGACCGCATCCTCAGCGAGCTCAAAACCGTCGGCGTGCCGCCGGCGCTCGAACCGTCGATCGCCGTGCTGGTCGGCCGCCTGAAGGAAGCTTTGGGCCGCACCTCGGATGCGCTCGTCAGCTACCGCATGGCCGCGGCCTCGCCCGACCGGCGCGCCGCCGCGCAGGGGCGTTTGCGCGAGATCCTGCTGCGCTACACCGATCGGCGACATGCCGCGCGCGGTCGTCATCGACGCGCTCGAGACGCTCACCTCGATCTGGCGCGGCGACGAGGTGGAAGCCGAAGGGCTCGAAGCTGCTCGCGCATCTTTATACCGAGGACGACCGCTACCGCGCCGCCTTCCACGGCATGCGGGTGGCGCAGCTGGTATATCCCAATTCCGACTTCACCCGGGCGATCCAGGACGAGGCGACGGTGACCTTCGACAGCCTGTTCCTCGGCGGCAAAGCCGACGCCTTGCCGCCGATCGAGGCGCTCGGGCTGTTCTACGACTACCGCGATCTCACCCCGATCGGGCGGCGCGGCGACGAAATGATCCGCCGGCTCACCGACCGGCTGGTGGCGGTCGATCTGCTCGACCAGGCCGCCGAATTGCTCCAGCATCAGGTCGATCACCGCCTGCAAGGCGGCGCGCGCGCGCAGGTCGCGACGCGTCTGGCGGTCATCTATCTCTTGAACCACAAGCCGGAACTCGCGATCGCCACTTTGCAGGCGACGCGCACCGCGGAATTGTCGAACGAACTGCGCGACCAGCGGCTGCTGCTCGAGGCGCGCGCGATGTCCGAAACCGGCCGCCACGACCTGGCGCTGGAGTTGATCGCCAATAACGACAGCCACGAAGCGGTCCGGCTGCGCGCCGATATCCTGTGGGCGGCCAAGCGCTGGCGCCCGGCCGCTGAGCAGATCGAAATGCTTTACGGCGACCGCTGGCGCGAATTCACGCCGCTCTCCGAGACCGAACGCGCCGACATCTTTCGCGCGGCGATCGGCTACTCGCTGGCCGACGACGCGCTCGACCTGGCGCGGTTCCGCGAGCGCTATCTTGCCAAAATGGCGGATACGCCGGACCGCCGCGCCTTCGATTTGGTAAGCGCGCCGGTCGGCAGCGGCAGCGCGGAATTCCAGGACATCGCCAAGCGGGTCACCGGCGCCGATTCGCTCGAGGCCTTCCTGCGCGACATGCGCAAGCGCTATCCGGATTCCTCGGCAATCTCGCAGAAGGCCGCCGACAGTTCGGCGCCGGCTGCGGCCACGCCGCCGCCGAAAGCGCCGGCCCAGGCCGACCGTACGCCGACCGGGTCGATTTCGGGGCGCTAGTTCGTCCGCTACGAGCCGTAGCTCTGGATCAGCGAGCCGGCCACCAAGCTCCAGCCGTCCACCAGCACGAAGAAGATCAGCTTGAACGGCAGCGACACCACCACCGGCGGCAGCATCATCATGCCCATCGACATCAGCACCGAGGCCACCACCAGGTCGATGATCAAAAACGGCAGGAACAACAGAAAGCCGATCTCGAAGGCACGCTTGAGCTCGGAGATCATGAAGGCCGGCACCAGAATGCGCAGCGAGATGTCCTCGGGCTTGGTAGGCTCGGCTTCCTTCGACATGTCAACGAAAAGCTTGAGATCCTTTTCGTTGACGTTCTTCTGCATGAAAGCGCGCAGCGGCACGGCGCTGCGCTCGAAGGCCTGCTCGGCGGTGATCTCGTTGGCGACCAGCGGCCGCACGCCGGTGTCGTAGGCCTTCTGCAGCGCCGGTCCCATCACGAACGCGGTGAGGAAAAGCGCCAGCGAGACGATCACGGCATTGGGCGGGGCGGTGGCGGTGCCGAGCGCGGTGCGCAACAGCGACAGCACCACCACGATGCGGGTGAATGACGTCATCATGACGAGGATGGACGGCGCCAGCGACAGCACGGTGAGCAGCGCGACCATCTGGATCACGCGCTCGGTCAGTCCGCTGCCTTGGGCGAAATTGACGCTGATGTCCTGCGCGCCAGCAGGCGTCACCGCCGCGGCGAGCAGTCCGGCTACTCCGATCGCCACCGTCACAAGACGGACACGGCGACCGGAAATGCCTATCACGTCTTTCCTGGTGGACGGCCAAGCAAGTTGGCCATCTCCTCTTCGAGATTGTCGAACGGCGCCTTGGACGGCGCCAGCTCAACCTTGAGTTCGACCGCGGTCTCGAGCTTCGGTTCGCTCTTGGCCTCGGTCTTGCTCTCCGTCTTGCTCTCGGTCTTGGTCTCGGATTTGTTTTCGCGGACCGGTTCGAATTTCGGCTCCATGCGCGACCGGAACTCGCGCGCCGGCGCCGGTTTTGCTGACGCGACGAGTGGATCGGTGACCGGCGGGCGGCTTTCCGGCATGGGCGTGCGGCGCAGCGCGGCTTCGAGTTGCTGCGCCATGTCCGCCAGGTTTTGATCGCCGTGCGACGACTTTGCGGACTCCGACTCCGACGGCGCCAGCGGCGCAACGTTCGAACGCGGCGCCGGCTCGCCGCGTGCGGCGGCTTCCGGTAGACTGAGCCGCGCCGACAATTCGGCGGCGAGCCCTGTGAGGCTGTCGGCCGGACGCGGGCGCGCACCCGGCTCGGGCGCCAGCCATGGCTCCTCGGTGGCGGCGGAGCGAGAGGGACGCGGCGGCGCGATCGGCGCCGGCTCGTTCGAGGGCTGCAGCGGCCAGGAATTTTCCCCGTTCGGAGTTGGGCGGATGGCCGGCTCTGCCGCTGCCGGCACGGCGACCCGCGCCGGTTCGCGTACCGCCTCGCGACCGCCTGCCGCACGCACGATATTCTGCTCGACCACGACGTCGGTGGGGCCGCCGATCATCAGGAGATGCTCGACATTGTCGCGGCGGATCAGCACCAGGCGACGGCGGCCGTCGACGCTTGCCGCGTCGATCACCGCCAACCGCGGCTGACGTCCGCGCGGGGCGCCGCCCAGCCGGTTAGAGCCGAACCGGCGCACCAGCCACGCTGTCAGCCCGATCAGCGCGAGAACCACCAGAAACGCGATGAAAAATCGCGCAGCCAGTGGAATTTCCGAGCCAAAAAGGGTCTCGAACATCAATTCGCTCCGTATCAGGTGCCGCGGCCCATGGGCGGGAATCGCCCAAATGGTTAATTCCGTGAAGCACAATTTGCCGCCCGGATTACTAACAGAGACTTAACAAATGTTAGCCCGTTTGGCATCCACCGCCGTTTCCCTAATGCCGAGCAGGGTAAACGGTATCTAGGACAAAGCCTTACGCCCCTATTCCTTTACCCGCCATTAACCATACGCCCGGCAAAGTCTGCCTAGCAGATTTAGCCACGATTGTGGCTTTCGAGGGGTAAACTATGGCGATTACCGATATCCCGATCCTGTCCATGCTGCGGACCCGGCTGCAATGGTCGCAAGCGCGTCAGCGGGTGCTGGCGGAAAACGTCGCCAATGCCGATACGCCGAATTTCCGCGCCCGCGACCTAGCGCCGCCGACATTCGAAGCGCCAGCAACAGCCACCGCAGCAACCGCGGGCACCGCGTCGCCGCTCACCCCCGTGTCGCTGGTGCGCACCGAAGACGGCCACATCGCCGGGATCGGGCAGGGCGACTCGCCGTTCCGGTCCGAACGCAGCGCCGGCTACGAAGTGCGGCCGACCGGCAATGCCGTCAATCTCGAGCAGGAAATGATGAAAGTCGCGGCCAACCAGATGGACTACCAGGCGGTGGCGGCGCTCTACAGCCGCAGCCTCGGCCTTCTCAAAACCGCGCTCGGCAAGGGCTGACGTTTAGCCGCGTGGGCTACGGCGCGGCGTCTAATCGAAGGAGACCGACCTTGGACTTCCTCAAGACCATGGCCATCGCCGCCTCGGGCCTGCGCGCCCAAGCCGGCCGCATGCGCATCATCTCGGAGAACATCGCCAACGCGGATTCGACGCCGTCCAGCCCCGGCGGTCAGCCGTACCGGCGCAAGATACCGACCTTTCAGAGCGAGGTCGATCGCGCGCTCGACGTGAAACTGGTCGAGCTCGGCAAGACGCGCAACGACAACTCGGAATTCCGGCTGAAATACGAGCCCGGCCATCCGGCCGCCGACAAAAACGGCAACGTTCAATATCCCAACGTCAACCCGCTGCTTGAAATGACCGACATGCGCGAGGCCCAGCGTTCCTACGAGGCCAATATCAACGTCATCAGCGCCACGCGCCGCATGCTCCAGCGCACCATCGATATCCTCAAGACCTGAAAGAACAGATCATGGCTTCACCGCTCGCCGCCGCCAGCGCCTATGCCAACATCGCGCGTCTCGCCAGCGATCCGACGCGCACGCTCACCGGCGCGCAGGGCGCCGGCGGCGATGCCGCGTCCGGCTTTGCCGCCATACTCAAGGATGCCATCGGTTCCGTCGTCGAGGCGGGCCGCAAATCCGATGCGCAGACGCGCGCCGTGGCCGACGGCAAATCCAACATGGTCGACGTCGTCACCGCGGTGGCGCAGACCGAGGTCGCCGTCGACGCCATGGTCGCCGTGCGCGACAAGGTCATCGCCGCCTACGAAGAAATCATGCGGATGCCAATTTAAGGGCCAGTGAAGAAAAAATGACGGGACCCGAAGTTCTCGACGTCGCCCGCGACGCGATTTACACGCTCATCGTCGTCGCCAGCCCGGTCATGCTGGTGGGCCTGGCGGTCGGCGTGGTCATTTCGCTGCTGCAGGCGGTCACGCAAATCCAGGAAATGACCATCGCCTTCGTGCCCAAGATCCTGGCGATCTTCATATCGCTGCTGATCGCGCTGCCGTTCATGGCCGAGAGGCTGCACGCGGAGATGCTGCGGATCGCCGCCCGTATCGTCAGCGGCTAAACAAACAATGCGCGTCGATGTTTCATACCTGCCTGCGCTGGCTGCGGCATTCCTGCTGACATTCGCCCGCGTCGGCACCATGGTCATGCTGCTGCCGGGCGTCGGCGAATTGAACCTGCCGTCGCGCGTGCGCCTGACCATCGCGCTGTTGCTCACCGCCATCCTGCTGCCGGCGCATCAGAAGGCCTATACCGTGGATCTCACCGCGCTCGGGCCGGTGATCACGATGCTGTTGCAGGAAATCGTGATCGGCGCGGTGCTCGGCCTGACCGCGCGTTTGGCGATTTCGGCGCTGCAGGTGGCGGGTTCGGTGATTGCCCAGCAGTTAGGCTTGGGCTTCGTCACCGCCATCGACCCGACCCAGAACCAGCAGGGCATGCTGGTCGGCAATTTCCTGACATTGCTCGGTATCACGCTGGTTTTCGCCACCGACCTGCATCACCTGGTGATCGCGGGCATGAACGACAGCTACACGATCTTCCAGCCGGGCGAGATGCCGCTGGTCGGCGACGCCGCGCAGCACGTCACCCGCATCGTGGCGACCGCGTTCCGCATCGGCATTCAGCTTTCGGCGCCGTTTCTGGTGTTCGGCCTGCTGTTCAATCTCGGCCTCGGCGTGCTGTCGCGGCTGATGCCGCAGATGCAGGTGTTCTTCATCGGCCTGCCGCTGTCGATCCTGCTCGGCTTGTTGCTGCTGCTGTTGGTGATCGGCGCCATGATGGGCACCTTTGTCGGCTACCTGCAAGGCGTTCTCGTCGAACTGGCGCCGCACGGCTGACCGGACATGGCCGACGAACCTGACACCACCGAGAAGACAGAAGACCCGACGCAAAAGCGCCTGGACGAGGTGCTCAAGCGCGGCGATGTGGTCAAGAGCCAGGAGGTCAACACCTGGTTCATCATCGCCGGCGCCACGCTGGTGATGAGCGCGTTCTCCGGCAGCATGAGTTCCGAACTCAGCGCCACCATGCGCGGGCTCATCGCCAACGCGCACAATATCAGCGTGGACGGACCAGCGCTGCCGCGGCTTTTTCAGAAGATCGGCGTCGAAATGATCGCCGCCATCGCCATTCCGTTCCTGCTGCTGATGCTGGCGGCGCTCGGCGGCAACCTGATCCAGCACAGACTGGTTTGGTCGATCGAGGCTTTGGCGCCGAAGCTGTCGAAAATCTCGCCGGCCGCCGGCTTCAAGCGGTTGTTCTCGGCGCAGGCGCTCGCCAACTTCGCCAAAGGTCTCGTCAAGCTGGTGCTGATCGGCACCGTGCTCACCGTGCTGATGTGGCCCGAGCGCGGGCGCATCATGGCGCTCGAGCGCGCCGATCCGGTGACGGTGTTGCCGCTCGCCCAGTCGCTGGCGATGAAACTGCTCACCGCCGTGGTCGCCATGATGGCGGTGGTAGCGATGGCCGATTACCTGTTTCAGTACCGGCAGTGGTACGAGCGCCAGAAGATGTCGCTGCGGGAATTGAAGGAGGAATTCAAGGAGAGCGAGGGCGACCCGGTCATCAAGGGCAAGATGAAACAGGTGCGCAACAGCCGCATGCGCAAGCGTATGATCGCCAATGTGCCCAAGGCGGCGGTCATTATTACGAACCCGACCCACTACGCGGTCGCCCTGCAATATGAGCGGGGCATGGAGGCCCCGGTCTGCGTCGCCAAGGGCGTCGACGCGCTGGCCTTGAAGATCCGCGAGGTCGCCGGCCAACATTCGATCCCGATCGTTGAGAACCCGCCGCTCGCCCGCGCGCTGCATGCCACCGTCGAGGTCGACCAGGTCATCCCGCTCGAGCACTACAAGGCGGTGGCCGAGGTGATCGGCTATGTCATGCGGCTGCGCCGGGCTATCGTGCGGTAGTGTTAAAGGGCCAAAAGTCCCCTAAAAATGGCAATGGCGCAGGCTGGCTCTTGCGCCGATAGGGCGGCTTAAGGCACTCAGGAGTCATGACAGGCCAGAAACCCGCAGCGCCGATACCCAGCGCCGACCGCAGCAACCGGCAACGCCGCGGGCAGGGTCTTGGGCTTGGGCGTCAGGCTTTCGATAAAAGCCAAAGCGCGCCGCGCGGCAGGCTCGGTGCGGCTGGTGCTGCTGGTCGCCGTGGCGCTGATCGCCGCCGCCGTCGGCGTGCTCTATATCGAGCCGATCTACGCCGGGGCCTACATTCTGGCGCTGCTCGGCTTGCTCGGCACGCTGGGGGTGGTCGCGCTGTTCGCCGTAGCCTCCGGCATTGTGCAGATTGCCGGCCGCGGCCAGGGCAATCCGCTGCTCAAGGCGGTGGTCGACAATGCCTTCGACGGCATTGTGGTTACCGACGAGTTCGGGCCGCGTTTTCTACGCAAATACCGTCTATCTCGACCTGATCGGGGCGACCGGCGTCAACGACGTGCGGCCGATCGAGCGGGTTTTCATCGGCGACCCCGACGTCTCCGAAGCGATCTACCGCCTGCTCAAGGCCGCGCGCGAGGGCCGCCGCCTGCAGGAAGAGGTGCGCATTGCCGCCGCCACCACGCAGCCCGCGCGCTGGCTACGCCTGCGCGTGCGCCCGCTCGGCGAGAGCAAGAACGACGCGCGCATGACGGTGTGGTCGATCGCCGACGTGACGCGCGACCGCGAGCGCCAGGAAAACGTGTTCCAGGAGCTCCAGCACGCCATCGATTATCTCGACCATGCCCCGGCCGGCTTCTTCTCGGCCGATAGCGCGGGCGACATCGTCTATCTCAACGCGACATTGGCGACCTGGCTCGATCACGATCTGGCGCAGGTCGGCGCCGGCTCGCTCAAGCTCGCCGACATCGTCGCCGGCGAGGGCGCGGCGCTGCTCACCACGCTCAACGCCGCGCCCGGCGAAGTGAAAACCGAGGTGCTCGACCTCGATCTCAAAACGCGCGGCGGCAAGCCGGTGCCGGCGCGGCTGTTTCATAAAGTCGCGTTCGGCGCCGACGGCCTGGCCGGCGCCTCGCGCACGCTGGTGCTCAACCGCGCCAAGGACGACGGCAGCGATTCCGCAGCGCGCCGCGGAAGTGCGCTTCATGCGATTCTTCCAGAACACGCCGATGGCGATCGCCACGGTCGACAAGAACGGCCGCATCGCGCGCAGCAACGCCCGCTTCGCATCGGCCTTCGAGGGCATGCTCAAGCGCGACGAGCGGTCGATCCTGTCGGTGGTGGCCGAGCGCGACCGCCCGGCGCTGGAAGCTTCGATCCGCAGGGCGGGCGCCGGCCAGGGCGATATCGCGCCGGTCGAGGCCGCGCTCGGCGGCAGCAGCGAGCGCTGGGCGACTTTCTTCGTGTCGGCGGTGGAGGAAGAGGAGCGCGACGGCGAGGCGGCCATCGTCTATGCGCTCGAGACCACCACCCAGCGGACGCTGGAAAACCGGGTCTACCAGCAGCAAAAGATGGAGTTGGTCGGCCAGCTTGCCGGCGGCATCGCGCACGATTTCAACAATGTGCTGTCGGTCATCATGATGGCGACCGATTTCCTGCTCAACGCGCACAAGCCGACCGATCCGTCGTTCCAGGACATCATCCAGATCAAGCAGAACGCCAATCGCGGCGCGGCGCTGGTGCGGCAATTGCTGGCGTTCTCGCGCAAGCAGACGCTGCGGCCGCAGGTGCTCGACCTCAACGAGACGCTCAACGACCTGACCATGCTGTTGCGCCGGCTGATCGGCGAGAAGGTCACCTTGATCCCGGCGTTTGGCCGCGATCTTTGGCCGGTGAAGGCGGACATCTCCCAGTTGGAGCAGGTGGTCGTCAATCTCGCGGTCAATGCGCGCGACGCCATGCCGGACGGCGGCAAGCTCACCATACGCACCACCAACGTGCCGGGCACCGGAAGCGCCGCGCGCTCCTATAAAGGGATGCCGACCGCCGACTACGTGCTGGTGGAAGTATCCGACACCGGCACCGGCATTCCGCCCGACATTATCGATAAAATCTTCGAGCCGTTCTTCTCGACCAAGGAAGTCGGCAAGGGCACTGGCCTCGGCCTGTCCACGGTCTACGGCATCGTCAAGCAGACCGGCGGCTTCATTTACGTCGACTTCAAAGCCGGGCAGCACCTCGTTCCGTATTTTCCTGCCGCGCCACATCGCCGACGCCGAGGAGGCAACGCCGCAGATTCCCGGCGCCGACGCGCCGGCGCTCGCCGGCGATACCGCCGCCGCCGATACCCCGGCGCGCGCGGCCGCGGCCGATCTGACCGGACAAGGCACGATCCTGCTGGTCGAGGACGAGGAAGGCTTGCGCGCGCTCAACGCGCGCGGGCTGATTTCGCGCGGTTATACCGTGCTCGAGGCCGGCAACGGCGTCGAGGCAATCGAGGTGCTGGGCCGGCACGGCCACGTCGATCTGGTGGTGTCGGACGTGGTGATGCCGGAAATGGACGGGCCGACGCTGCTCAAGGAGCTGCGCCGGCGCGATCCGAATGTGAAAGTCATTTTCGTGTCGGGCTATGCCGAGGAAGCATTCCAGAAGAACCTGCCGGAGCAGGAGCAGTACGAATTCCTTGCCAAGCCCTTCACGCTCAAGCAGCTGGTCTCCAAGGTCAAAGAGACCATGGCGGCTCCCGCGAGCTGATGCGGCCCGAGAGCGCCAGCACCAGTACCACGATCAGAAGCACGCCGGTGAGCCCGGACGGCCCATAGCCCCAACTGCGGTTATAGCCCCAGCGCGGAAACGCGCCGACCAGCGCAAGAATGAGCAGGATGATCAGGATTGTTCCAAGCATGGTGCGCCCCATCTTTTTGCTAAGCGGCCCGGCGCTCGGATGAGAGCCCGCCGCGTTCGGTACGTGAATTCAATAACAAGACGCGCGGCGAAAAGTTCCACAGCGCAAAAAGCGGGGGGCGTAGGCTCGGATGGGGCAGCGTCGGTGGAAGCGGCGGCGAGGCTGGGCGCGGCGATCAATCGGCCTTGACGGCTTCGGCTTCCGCCGGCGCAGCATTCGGCGGCGGCACGCCGGCGCCGCTTTTCGGCGCCCGCGATGCATCCGCGGCATCGGCAAGACTGCGCTCGAATTTCACGCCGACTTGGGTGGGCTTGCGCCACATGACGCGGCAGAAGCGCCGCGCCGCGCCGTTGCTCGAAAGCATCAGCACGAAATGATCGGGAATGGCCTTGGAGTCCTGCACGTCGATTCGCGCGCCGGTATTGGAAACGTCGGAAACCACACAACCGAGCCGTTGATTGGCGGTCAGCGCCACCCAGGCGGTGTACCGCAAGGGCTGCCGGCGTGCGACGCGATTTTCCCTGACCATAGAGCCTCGGTGCCGCCGGGGATGGCTGACGTGTTTTTGGATTCACAATCCGTTAACGCCCGGCGATAGCAGCCGGATTATACCGGCCGGCCATTACCAATTCATAAAGCGTGATCGCCCGCCGCTGCCGGCGCTGCCAAACCTGCCTAAACGTTGACCTCGCGCCGAAATCCGTCTATGCCGCCGCCCGCAACCTGGTTTTCGGCTTCATCTTGCTGACACGCTCCCGGCTTTGGGCTGCGACTCAAGTGATCTCCCAAAAACTCGGAGTGTTGCCGCCAACGCGATGGGCGCGGGGGCGTTCAACAAGAAGCGTGAAAGGAACTATGATGCCAGTCGGAACCGTGAAGTTCTTCAATACCCAAAAAGGCTTCGGATTTATTCAGCCGGAAGACGGCTCCAAGGATGTGTTCGTGCACATTTCCGCGGTGGAGCGCGCCGGCATGCGTTCGCTGGTCGAAGGCCAGAAGGTGAGCTACGAGATCGTCACCGAGCGCGGCAAGCAGGCGGCGGGCAATCTGCAGTCGGCCTAACATTTAAAGAACTTCGCGAATTGAAAGCCCGGCGGCGACGCCGGGCTTTTTGCATGCGGCCGTGCTAGACAAGTCCGCTTCAAAATAGGCCATTCGATCCGAATGCAATTTGGGGAGGAGATCGTCATGGACATCATCGCTTGCGGATCGCGGCCCACGCGCCAGGGCCCCGCCACGACCTTCACCGGAACGGTGTGGCAGGATCCGATCATCCAGGCGCCGGATCCCGCGCTGCTACGCGCCGGCTGGGTGCGCTTCGAGCCCGGCGCGCGCACGTTCTGGCATTCCCATCCACTCGGACAGAGTTTGCACATCGTCTCCGGCGTCGGTCACGTGCAAACCTGGGGCGGTCCGATCCGCCAGGTCCGCGCCGGCGACACGGTCTGGATTCCGCCGGATGAGAAGCACTGGCACGGCGCCGCGCCGGAGCACGGCATGGAACACCTCGCCATGCAGGAAGCCAAAAACGGCGAGCACGTGAAGTGGCTCGAAGCGGTGAGCGACGAGCAATACAAAGCCAAGCCTGCCGGCTGACGTTCATGACGCGCCGCAACAGCGGCCGATCAAGCGTGCGTGATCGTCGGAATAGCGACACAGTGCGGGGGTTCTTTACTGCCATGGCGGGGCGACGGGCCTTCGCCTATGTCGGGAGGACTCTCAATGACGACGATAAAGATCGGCATGCCTCGCGATGCTCTGTGCGGCGCAGGCGCAACAGGCCAATATGAGTTTCTTCGTCACCAGCGAGGGTCCGGGCAAGGGCGCCGACCTTGGCGGCCTTGCCGGCGCCGACAAGCATTGCCAGCAGCTCGCGCAAGCGGCCGGGGCGGGTGCCAAGACCTGGCACGCCTATCTGTCGACGCAAGGCGCCGGCGCGGTCAACGCGCGCGACCGTATCGGTAAGGGTCCTTGGACGAATGCCAAGGGCGTAGTCGTCACCACCAGCGTCGCTGATCTGCACAGCGACAACAACAAGCTCAACAAGCAAAACGACCTGTCCGAGAAGGGCGAGATCATCAACGGCCGCGGCGACAAGCCGAACCGGCACGACATCCTGACCGGCTCGACGCCGGACGGGAAAGCCTTTCCAGCCGACAAGTACATGACTTGCAAGAATTACACGAGCAGCACGCAAGGGTCCGTCATGCTCGGCCATAACGACCGCATCGGATTGCGCGACGACGCCGAGTCGCATTCCTGGAACTCGTCGCATCCCTCGCGCGGGGCCGAAGGCGGCTGTTCGCAAGCCGATCTGCGCTCGACCGGCGGCGACGGGCTGCTGTACTGCTTTGCGGTGAACTAGGGCGAATTCGTCTTGACCGGCCTTGTGCCGGCCATCGACGTCTTGCTTGAATGCCTCGCAGAAAGACGTCGGTGCCCGCGGCATAGGCGAGCGAAGCGACGCCGTCCTTCGGACGGCTATGCGCGGGCACGACGCGACGAGGCACCGCATGCGCTATCAATTGTTCTATTGGCCGGGAATCCAGGGCCGCGGCGAATTCGTGCGGCTGGCGCTGGAGGATGCCGGCGCCGCCTACGACGACGTCGCGCGCGCGAAAGGCGGCATGGACTGCATGCTGGCGATGATGGACGGCGGGCGCGACAAGCGTCCGCCGTTCGCGCCGCCGTTCCTGAAGGCGGGCAAGCTCGTCGTCGCGCAGGCTGCGGAGATTCTGTTCTATCTCGGACCGCGGCTGAAGCTCAGCCTCCGCGACGAGGCCGGCAGGCTCTGGCTGCATCAGCTGCAACTCACGGTGACGGACTTCGTGAAGGAAATCCACGACACCCATCACCCGCTTGGCGGCGAGCTTTACTACGAGGATGCCAAGCCCGAGGCGAAGCGCTTCACCGAAAATTTCCTGCAAAGCCGCGTACCGAAATATCTCGGCTATTTCGAAACCGTGCTGGCGAAGAGCGGCGGCCCGAATGTGCTCGGCCGCAAGCACGGCTACGTCGATTTGTCTTTATTTCAATTGATCGCGGGCCTGCGCTACGCCTTTCCCAGCGCGATGAAGCACATCGAGCGTAAAATTCCGCAAGTGGTCGCGGTGCACGACCGGGTGCGGCAGCGTCCGCGCATCAAGGCCTACCTTGCCTCGCCGCGGCGCCTGCCGTTCAACGAGTTGGGGATTTTCCGGCATTACCCGGAATTGGACGACTAGCCTTAGCCGTGCGCGGGCAGCGGCTTGCCGCCGGCCGTCACCGGCTTCGACGCGATCAGCGTGAACGCGATCACGCAAGGCTCTTTGCCTTTGTTCACCCAGTTGTGGATGGTGCCGCGCTGCACCACCACGTCGCCGGCCTTCAGTTGCACGGTGCCGATATCGAGATCCATGTCGATCTCGCCGGAAATCACCACGGCATAATCGAGCGAATCGGTGCGGTGATTGCGCGGCGCGACGCCGGGCCCGTAGCTGACGATGCGGAATACCGTGCCGTTGTCGATGGTGGTGGCGATGTCCTGGTGCGAGGGATCCTGGCCGCCGTCATTGTTCACCGGGAAGCCTGCGCTCGACCAGATTACCGTCGACTGCGCGCCCGGCCGGCTCGAGATCACGTTGGTCACGTTTTCGTCGATCAGAACCTTGGCGCGGCCCTGTTCGTCGTGACCGGTGACGACGCGGCGGATCTTCAGGCTCATCGGTTTATCCTCCCTCGATTATTGTGGCGGCGATGTTTGGCGCAGGAAAAGCGCAAATGCAATTGGCCTATTCCACCGGCACCAGTTTGCGGCTGCTTTCGTGCCAGAGCAGGAACAGGCCCGAGCTAACCACGATCGCCGAGCCGGCGATCAGCGGCAGCGTCGGGATGTCGCCCCAGAACAGGAAACCGAGGCCGATCGCCCACACCAGCGAGAAATAATAGAACGGCCCGACCGCGGCGGGCGGCGCGAACGACAGCGAGCGCGTCCACCAATACTGGCCGAGGCCGTTGAGCAGACCGTTCACCAGCATGGCGGTGAGATCGAGGCCGCTCGACGACGTCATGCCGACGATCGGCATGGCAACGGCGAAGAACGCCATCAGAAACACCATCTGGTACATGGTGAGGGTTTCCGCCGACTCGGTCTGCGTCATGCCGCGCACCGCCGCGGTGACGCTGCCGAACAGAACCGCATTGCCGAGCGCGAACAGCGCGCCGACTCGGAAGCTGTCGGCGCCGGGCGCCGCCACCAGCAGCACGCCGAGGAAGCCGGCGATCAGCGCGCAGGCGCGCGCCAGGCCGACCTTTTCCTTGAGCCAGAGGGCGGCGAACAGCGTGGCGAACAGCGGCGCGGAGAAATTGATGGCGACGGCGCCGCCGAGCGGCATCAGCGAAAAGGCGATGATGATCAGGCTCTGCGCCACCGCTTGCGTTCCGCTGCGGCCGAGGTGATCGTTCAGGCGCCGCGTTCGGAATACCGTCAGCCCGGTGCGCGGCAGGATCAGCACCGCGCAAACGGCGAACGAGCCGACCGATCGGTAGAACAGCACCTCGGCGAACGAATAGCTGGCCACTTGCCACTTCGCGATCGCCATCGACAGCGCGAACAGCACGGTGGCGCCGAACATATAGAGAATGCCGCGCGGGACACGGTCGGCGCGCGCGGTCGGCAGGCGCTGATCGAGACGGTCGGAGGTCACCGGGGAAAAGGCCTCTGGCGGCGGGGATGATCGCCCTAGCATGGCTATGGGCGAGCGGGCAGGGGCAAAAACGAATGGCTGTTCGTCTTTCCAAACCTTACCGTTTGGTTTTGCGCTTGCCCGCCATTCGCGCCCGCCGCCGCTTGCCGGCCAAGCGCGCCGCCCGCCGCCTTTGAAGCGCGCGCCGTTCGCGCGCCCGCTTGGCGCGCCGCCGCATGCAGCGGCCGCATTTGCAGTTCGAGCGCCCGATCACGTTTTTCAGATAGTCAACGCCGTAATCGTAGGTGATTTCCTCGCCCGGCTCGATGGCGCGCAGCGCGTAGATGAAGACGCGGCGTTTTACGATCGTCGTCTCGGCGTTGGGATTGCAGGAATGGTTGCCGTAGCGGGCGAGATTGCTGCGCGGCGTGCCGTCGATCGTCCAGCGGCTATTGATTTCGTACAGATAGCGGTTGCCGCGGGCTTCGACCTTCTCGGCTGCCTTGGTGGTCAGCAGCCGGCCTTTGTACTCGGCGATGCGGGCGCGCTTCCTGATCGGCCTGGTGGCGAACAGGCCGAGGCCGGTGCGTGAGCGGCCGACGCGAAACGATCTTCTGGGCATTTTCGGCAATTCGATTCCAGCGAGCGTGCGTTGCGAATGACAGATGAACGCGCGCGCGTCAATGCACCGTTGGTTGGCGGCGGACGCACCAAAAAACTTGGCCCGGACTAGCCGGGCCAAGGTCGCTTGCAACCGTTATTGAAGGCTTAGTGGCGCCAGCCGCGGTCCCAATGGCAGCGGCCGTGCGGGCCACGCCAGCGGTGCCGGCCGCAGCCGTCACGCACCTGGATGACCTGGGCCTTGGATGCGCCCGTAAGCGGCGCGGCCGGCATGGCCTGGACGCCGAAAGTCGTCAACGCGAACAAAGCCGCGATCGCGGCAAACAAGGCGAACTTTTTGCGCATGCTGTTTCTCCCTAATTTTTTATGAAAGCGCGCCGGCGAATCTGACCACAGCGCGGGCGCGTCCGCAACGGGGTTGGCGGCGCAATGCGCGTCGCTTGAACCTTTTGCCGCCGCCGGGCGACCAATCCGGACGAAGCCCTCCCTCGAAAGGATTTCCCATGACGAATGCCGTTTGCCGCCTGGCGGTTGTAGCGCTCCTGTCCGGCTGTTTGCCCGCCGCCGCCCAGACGCAGAACCCGCCCGCTGCGGAGCCGCCCCCCAAGGCCGACGCCGGCACGACCGCGCAGACCAAATGCATCGACGAGAACGACCATTACAGACGCAGCGGCAAGCAGCCGCTGTTCGTCATCGAACTCGCCAATCTGTGCGAGCAGCGCATGAAGTGCCGGGTGTTCGCCTATGTCACCAGCGCCAAGGGCGCGGCGCAGGGCCGCGGCACGCTGGTGCTGGCGCCGAAATCGCAGGGCGCGGCGGCGAAGAAGTCCTACACGATTAAGGTCAAGATGACCGGCGGCAGTTCGCAGTCGACGCGCGAGTGCCGGGCGTTCTGAGGCGAGGGCGAGGGGAGATTGCCGCGCCGCGCCGGGGGCGGCATGATGCCGGCATGGCAGCAGACCCTGAACGCTGGCCGGAATTGCCTTACGCGGCGTGGGCGGACACCGCCGCCACGCTGCAACTGTGGACTCAAATCGTCGGCAAGATCCGGCTGACGCTGACACCCTGGCTCAATCACTCCTGGCACGTCGCGCTCTACGTCACGACGTGCGGGCTGACCACGTCGCCGATGCCCTATGGCGTGCGCAGCCTGCAGATCGATTTCGACTTCATCGATCATGTATTATGGCTGCGCCTGAGCGACGGCCAGTTCCGCCATCTGGCGCTCAAACCGATGAGCGTGGCGGAATTCTACGCCAGCGTGATGAGCGCGCTCCAAGAATTGGGCGTTGCCGTCACGATAAGCACCATGCCGTGCGAAATCGCCGATTGCATGGCGTTCGAGCAGGACACCGTGCACGCCTCCTACGACGCCGATGCCGCCAATCGCTTCTGGCGCGTGCTGCTCGCGGCGCACGACGTGATGGCGCGTTTCCGCACGGGATTCCTCGGCAAATCGAGCCCGGTGCATTTCTTCTGGGGCTCGTTCGATCTGGCGGTGACGCGGTTTTCCGGGCGACGCGCGCCAAGCCACCCCGGCGGCGTGCCGCATCTGCCCAACGCGGTCGCCAGGGAAGCCTATTCGCACGAAGTGTCGAGCGCGGGCTTCTGGCCGGGCTCGCCCGGGCCGGTGGATTATCCGGCGTTTTATTCCTACGCCTATCCGGCGCCGGGGGGCTTTGCCGCGGCCAAGGTGAAACCCGGCGCGGCGTTTTTCTCCAAGGACTTAAGCGAATTCATTTTGCCCTACGACGCGGTGCGGACCACGCGCGATGGCGACGCCACGCTGATGGAGTTTTTGCAGAGCACGTATGAAGCGGCGGCCGACCTGGCGAAGTGGGACCGCAAGGCGTTGGAGTGCGCAATCGGCGAACTTGGTAGAGTGAGGCTACTGTAGGACACCGACAAGAACGGGAGGGACGAATGAGCCAAAAGGCCGAATTCCACAATCTGGCAAAACCCGACGACGGTCCGCTGCGCGAGCTCGCCGCCGGCGTGACGACTCGCATCTTTGCCGGCGAGCAGGCGATGTTGTCAGTGGTGACGATCGCGCCCAATGCCGAGGGCGTCATGCATCATCACCCGGAAGAGCAATGGGGCGTGCTGCTGGAAGGCTCCGCGGTGCGGTTTCAGGGCGGCGAGGAGATCGCGGTCCGCCAAGGCAATTTCTGGCGCACGCCCGGCAACGTGCCGCACACCATGCGCGCCGGCCCCGACGGCGCGCGCGTGCTCGACATCTTCAGCCCGCCGCGGCCGGAATACAAAAAGGCGGGGAAGGGGTTTGGGTAAGGGTAGCGTTGCGATCAGTAATGATAGCGGCACTGAATAATTTCCAGTTGCCGCTCTTTGCCTTTACCGCTGACGCGATAAACCAGCCGGTCATCGCGCGTGATGCGCCGGGACCCAAACCCTTGCAGGGCATATTTAAGGGGCTCCGGTTTCCCGAGCCCCTTGAACGGATCGCGTTGGATATTGACCTGACCTGGCTTTTTTGGACCAAGCGTTGTGAGAGAATATCTTGGAAAGGAGCTGGTCATGCCGAAGAAGAGGTTCAGCGCGGAGCAGATTGTGACGCTGCTTCGCCAGATTGAAGTATCGATGGCACAGGGAAAATCTGCCCCAGAGGCCTGTCGGACTGCAGAGATATCGCAGCAAACTACGCGATGAGCTGCTCAACGGAGAGATCTTCTACACCCTGAAAGAGGGACAGATTGTCATCGAGCAATGGCGAAAGCATTACAACACGATCCGCCCGCACTCGGCGCTCAACTATCGACCGCCTGCGCCACAGACAATGAACCCGTTCCTGACACCGCTAGATCAGGCCATGCAAATGCAATAGTCTCTCAACCGCGCTGGTACAAAAGATCCGTCAGGTCAGGTCGAAGGTTCTGTTTTTCTTAGATGTAACGGGAATCCGTACCCTGGTTGCTACGTGGCGTGCTGGGTAAACGTTGATACTGAAATTGCTAAGTGGGATTCTCCACCCGGCGGCATTGCAGCGTTTTCGGTCAAATGGGAAATTTTGCTGCCACAAGGCAGTCAGCCGCCAAAGCTACTCCTGGACCAATCTGGCGTACCGCTTGCGCCAACGCCACGAAAATAGGTATTCCCCATGAACGCCCCCGTCCCACCCCCCGCCGTCCCGCCTTACCACCATACGCCGCTCTTCCCGCTCGGCCCCGACAAGACTTCCTACCGCAAGCTCGACGACAAGTCCGGTAATTTGGGCGTGCGCGTCGAAAAGATGATGGGCAAGGACATGCTGTTGGTCAGCCACGAGGCGCTGCGCGCGCTGGCGGAAGCGGCGTTCACCGACATCAATCATCTGCTCAGGCCCGCGCACTTGAAGCAACTGCGCAAAATCCTCGACGACGCGGAGGCCTCGGCCAACGACAAGTTCGTCGCCTATGATTTCCTGAAAAACGCCAACATCGCCGCCGGCGGCGTGCTGCCGATGTGCCAGGACACCGGCACCGCCATCGTCATGGGCAAGAAGGGTCGCCTGGTGTTCAGCGACGGCTCCGACGAGGCCGCGCTGTCGGAGGGCGCACGCGACGCCTATCTCAAGCGCAATTTGCGCTACTCGCAGCTGGCGCCGATCTCGATGTTCGAGGAGAAGAACACCAGGAACAACATGCCGGCGCAGGTCGAGATCTATGCCGAGGGCGAGGACGCCTACAAGTTCCTGTTCATCGCCAAAGGCGGCGGCTCGGCCAACAAGTCGTTTCTGTTCCAGGCGACGCCGTCGATTTTGACGCACGACCGCATGCTGGCGTTCCTCAAGGAAAAGGTGCTCACGCTCGGCACCGCGGCGTGTCCCCCGTACCATCTGGCGATCGTGATCGGCGGCACCTCGGTCGAGCTGACCATGAAGACGGTCAAGCTCGCCTCGACGCATTATTACGACGAGCTGCCGACCCAAGGCTCGGAGGACGGCCATGCATTTCGCGATCTCGCGATGGAACAGGAAGTGCTGGCGATGACGCAGTCGACCGGCGTGGGCGCCCAGTTCGGCGGCAAATATTTCTGCCACGACGTGCGCGTCATCCGGCTGCCGCGGCACGGCGCGTCATTGCCGATCGGGCTCGGCGTTTCCTGCGCCGCCGACCGCCAGGCATTGGGGAAGATCACCAAAGACGGTGTGTTTCTCGAAGAGCTCGAGCATCACCCGGCGCAGTATCTGCCCGACGTGGATCAGGAAAAGTTGGGTGGCGCGGTGGTTAAGGTCGATCTGAACAAGCCGATGAAAAAAATTTTGGCGATGCTGTCGAAATATCCGGTCAAGACGCGGCTGTCGCTGTCGGGCCCGATGATCGTCGCCCGCGACCTCGCGCACGCCAAGCTGCGCGAGCGTTTGGAAAGCGGGCAGGGGCTGCCCGACTATTTCAAGAACCACCCGGTCTATTACGCCGGGCCGGCCAAGACGCCGGCCGGCTACGCCTCCGGCGCCTTCGGCCCGACCACGGCGGGGCGGATGGACTCTTACGTCGATCAATTCCAGGCCGCCGGCGGCTCGATGATCTCGCTCGCCAAGGGCAATCGCTCGGCGCAGGTGCGCGACGCCTGCAAGAAATACGGCGGCTTTTATCTGGCCTCGATCGGCGGCAGCGCGGCGAACCTGGCCGAATACTGCATCAAGAAAGTCGAGGTGCAGGAGTATCCCGAGCTCGGCATGGAGGCGATCTGGCGCATCGAGGTCGAGGACTTCCCGGCCTTCATCGTCATCGACGACAAGGGCAACGATTTCTTCAAGGAATTGAATTTGGGCTAGCGTCCCGCGCCGCCCATTACGCCCACTGCGTTCAATCGGCTCCGCGCACACGCCGGCAAGCTGTGGCTTTGCGCCGGAGCGCGCTTGCCGCCACTTGTCGACTCGTGGAATCGCATGGCAGCGTCGGCTACGCGACGCGGCGATAATTACAAAAAAATCGCGTGATAAACTTTTCGATGGGAGTGCCTATGGCCAATGCCGGCATCGATTTCGACGTACCCGATCTCGCCGCGCGCATCGAACAGCTCAGCCGGTCCGACCTCGACTATCTCCCCTTCGGAGTCATCCTGCTCGACCGCGCCGGCATCGTGCTGTTCTACAGCGCGACCGAGGCGCGGCTGTCCGGCTATGGAGCCGTTCCGACTGGGCAGAACCTGTTCGAAATTTCCAGCTGTTTCGGCGACGCCGATTTCCGCAGCCGGCTGGCCCGCGCCCTGGACGATGGGGCGGTTGATCTCGAATTCGGCTGACCGCACCATTTCGCCGATTCGACGCGTGAATTGCGCATCCGCGTGCAATCGGCGCACGACGGCGGTATCTGGCTGTTCATCGAGCGCGACTAGCCGGCGCGCTCACGGCATCGGCCGTTTCGGCATGCTCTTGGCGAACAGCCCGAGCGTGATGGCGCGCGCGACATATTGCGCCAGGCAATTGTAGCCGGCTTCGTCGCGCGAGAATTCTTGCCCCACCGGCTCGGGCCCGCTCTGCTGGGCCTGGTTGATGATCTGCATCGCCTCGAAGAAGCGGATGACGATGACGTTCTCCTGCGCCGCCAGCATGCGCAGCGTCTCGCGGATCTCGACGTAATGGGCGTCGCGCAGCATCTCCTTGGCGAACTGCAGGCCGACCAGCACCACGTCCACCTTGTGCGCCTTCAGCCAGCCGATCTGGGCCTTGACGGTCGCGGCGAATTCGCCGGCCGGCACATCGGCGAGCGCGTCGTTGGTGCCGACCTGCCAGAGCACCAGGTCGGGCTCTTCGAGCGCGACCTCGTTCTTCATGCGGTTGGCGGCGCCGGCGGCGAGTTCGCCCGAGACGCCGCGATTGATCATCACAACGTCGACGCCCTTGAGCGCATGCGCCAGCATGGTCTCGATCAGCGCCGTGTAGCCGCCGCGCGCGTTGATGCGGCCGGGCGCGGCGCCGAAGGCGAGAATGCGCAGGGCTTTGCGCTGCGCCAGCGCCGCCGCCACGTTGGGCAGCGGCGATTGATCGGCATCCGCGCCGGCGCCGGGCTGGCAGGCTTTCGACAGCGGCGTCGCCGCCGGCGGCGCGCTTTGCGCCAAGGCCGGTCCGGCTGCGATCGCCGCGCTTACGAGCGCAGCGCAGAAGGCGAGGCGGGTTTTGCGCGTTGTCGCGATTCGGCGAGCCATGCGGTGAGAGCCATGATGATGATGCCGGAAATTACCACGGCGGTGTCGACGCCGACAGTGCCGCGATAGGCGAAACGGACGAATTGAGCGGTAAGACTGAGCAGCGAGCCGACGCAAAAGACGTAGAGCGAATTGCGTCCCAGCATCGCCAGCACGCGGATCAGGACGCCGACGGGGTAGCGCAGGTAAGGCAGATCGGCGCACCCGCGGATGTAGCGGAAGGCCGCCGAGAACACCGCGACCAGCGCCAGGAACTGAATCAACCGCGGCGGGGTCGCCCAGGTCTTGTCGAGCAGGAAGAACAGCTTCGGCTCCGGCACGTTGGTCGGATCCCACAGGATGTCAAATAAGGTTCCCAGGGTGAAATAGATCAGGATCGGCAGCGCCAAGACGCGCACCCAAAAGATATGGCGGCGCACCCACCGGCCGAGGCCGGCGTCCTCGCGCGCGATCACGAAGCCGAGTACGAACACAAATTGCCAGGCCAGCGGATTGAAGAACCAGGTGCCCGACACCGGCCAGGTCGGCAGCGTCAGCCGGAAGGCGAGCGCGCAGATATAGAGCGCGGCCGAGGCCGGCAGCAGCAGCGCCGGCACGACGCGGTCGATCAGCGCGAAGAACGGCGCCATCAGCATCAGCACGACGTAGAGCGGCAGGATGTCGAAATAGCCCAACTGGTGCGTGAGCAAGGCGAGCCCGATATGGGTCGGCACCGGATCGTTGAACACGGCGGCGGCGTTATGCCATTCCAGCAGCAGCGGATTGGCGAGCTCGATCGAGGTCAGCGCCAGCATGGCGATCGCCAGCATGGTGATCAGTACCTGCGCCGCATAGAGCTCGAGCGCGCGGCCGAACAGGCGCAGCATCACGTCGCGCGTCGGCATGTAGCGGCCGCCGCCGTCGGCCATCAGGCGCAGCGACCAGCCGGCCAGGAACACGAATAGGTCGGCGGCATCCGAGATCGAGAAATTGGTCAACGTGTAACGCGAATAGAACAAGCCCGGGACGTGGTCGATGAAGATGGTGATCAGCGCGAAGCCGCGCCAGAAATCGACCGCGTTGGGTTGGCGCGCCATGTTCGATCCCGGCCGTGGTTAGCGTCGCTCCGAGGGCCACTGTGCCGGGCGCCCGTGCGCCCGGTCAAGGCGTCCCGCAAGATCTAAAAGCCGGTGGCGAAGCGCGCCATCACCACGATGATGGCGATCTGCATCACGCCCTGCACCGCCACCACGCGCACGTAAGTGCGCATCCAGCGCTTGAGCTTCTCCGGGTCGGGCGCCGGCTTCTGGATTTCGAAATAGAGCTTGAGATTCATCGGCAGCAGATAGCCGAGCCCCTGGACCGTGAGCACGCTGACGATGCCGAGCGCGGCGATCACCCACCAGAATTGCGGGTAGCCGAGGTCGAGAAAGCCCAGGCGCTGCGCCAGAAACCAGCCGGAGGTGGAGGTGATGGCCGACAGCGTCGGCATCAGGACGAGCGTGCGCGGGATGATGTCGGCGATCATGGCGCGGCGGGTGTCGAGCGAGCCGCGGCGCATCACCGGCCCGATCACGAAGCCCATGAACAGGTCGATGCCGGTCCACAGCGCGCCGCTCATGACGTGGACGAAATCGAGGAGCCACAGGCTGCTGCCGAGGATCGCAAAGGTCATCGCCGCCAAGGCAATAGCCGCGGCGGCGATATAGGCGGGCCGTAGCGGCGCAGCGACGCGCGCGGGCGGCGCGGTACTGATGGTGTCGGCCAAGCGGCACTCCCGTTGCGATAACGAAAGCGACGCTAATGGCGGCCGTACGCTATGCCAAGTCCCGCGCCAAGTCCCGCGTTACGCGGGGTCCGGGCGGGCGTTCAGCGCATCTCGGCGGATTCGGCAGCCTGTTGCGGGAGGGCGTAGGCGCCCGCGGAAGCCTGCGCGCGCAGCTGATTGAACACGAAGACGCGGATCGCGGAGGACAAGTTGTTGCCTTGCCGTCCTTGGTCGATCTGGCGCACCAGGGTCGACAGCTTGGCCTTTTGCGCGTTGGCGATTTCGCGCAACCCTTCCCAAAACTCATCTTCGAGCGAAACGCTGGTCTTCTGTCCGTTGCGGACGATCGAGCGCTTGATGTTGGCGGTATGCATGGTCTCTCCACTTTCTCGCGGCGGGCGGAAACCGCCGTGTCACTTAATTCCTAGCACACCATGACCGAGCTGGCCGCGGAGGTATTGAGCGAGATCAAATGTCGCGATGGATCGTGCCGGGCGGCCGGGCAGGCGTTCAGGTGCCGTCCGGCGGCTGCTGCGGCGTGGCTTTGCGGATCACCGTCTCGCAGACCAGGCACTCGAAGGTATCGAAATCCGCAAGGTCTTCCCGTGACTTGCTCGCCTGCATGGCGATGCCACAGACCGGGCAATGGCGGACGCGGGGACGCGGGCTTGTCGTCAATTTTCTATCCGTAAAACAGGGACTTCGCGGCGGAACGTACCCGAATACCGGCACGCTGGAATTGATCTGGATCAATGCCGTTGCTGCCGCCGCGGCGGCGGGCGGCGGCGGTCAGCGCGGCAGGGCCCACGCGCAATATGATTAGATGATTTAGGTCAATGCGCCGATTGGTCCCGCGCCCAAGCTTTCATAATGTGGCAGCAAGTTTCCACCGCGCCGTTCGACCGCGATCTTGAGCTGGCCGTCATCGATGACGACGGGCCGCACGCGCTCGTATTCCCGTGCCGCCGCATTCTCAACGGATGGATGAAAGTGGAAACCAAGGAGCGGCTGGATGTGCGGCCGACCCATTGGCGCGAATGGCAAGCCGCTATGACCGGCCGATCCGGTCCGCCCGGAACGAAGCAGGGTTCGGGCTGACATTTTCCCGCGCCTTCGTCCGGTAGCTGCCAAACGCGCCAGCGCACGCTTTTGCGGACAAAAAAGAGGCCGCCAAGCGGGGCGGCCTCCAAGCCACAGGTCGCGCGCGTTTCAGCAGTGCGCGCACCAGCACCGGCCACGCGGGCCGCATACGCGGCGGTGGAACGGTCCGCACCAGCGGCCCCAGAACGGTCCGCACGCGGCTTTCTCGATCGGCGTAAAGTTTTTCGCTTGCGCGGGGATAACGGCGGCTCCGCGCGAAGTCTGGGCGTCGGCTTTGAAGGCGAGCGAACCCGCCAGCAGAATCGCCGCCATCGCAATGAACGTAAGTTTGCGCATCGATTCTCTCCCTGTTGTCCGTTTTGCGAGGGGACTCGAAACGCGCCAATTCCGCCCGCGCGGCAGGAAAAAATCCAGTAAAAAATTATTAATGTAGCGGCGGAAAGCCGCCATGGCGCCGATGGAACCCGGCGACGTTTTGGATGGCGTTGGCTTCCGCAGGGGTGACCAAACCACCGGCTGATTCCGCCTATATACTTCAATTATGTGTCGTATTTAGCGGCCTTGACCTGGGACCTCATTCAAATACGAAGCCGCGCCGCCGCCGGCGTGACCGGCGGGCTTTCCTGCAGACTGCAGGCGCCGGCAAAGCGGAAAAGAGGCGCCGACCGGGGCGGCCGAAATACTATTGCTTTGAAGGCTCATGAAAATACGTCGCGCCCGGCGTGCGTACACCCCGCGTGTAGAAATCGGCCCACGCCAGCGACGCGGCGAATACCGCAAACGCCAGAACAATCCCCGCAACGACGACGATGGTTTCCGTTGGCATGACAAAGCGCCCTTTCTTCCGCGACGATGTCGCAGAATATCGCCGGCAGAATGGGCGTTTTGATCTAGATCAAAAACGGGCCGCGCGCGGCCATGGATTCATACTTTCTCTGACCAGTTTTATTCCGAATTGTTCAGGCTTCGCGGATTGGATTTTCCAGAGGATACCGTGAAGAAGCCGCAGTATTTCGGGCATCTAACGAACGACATCATCTATGCGCGGCTTGCCCCAAACGTGCTCGATCAACTTAAAAAGGAAACGCCCCTTGCGGCCAGTGGCCGGCATAAACATCAACTACATCGCCGTCTAACCGAGGACTTTGGACACCCGAAATTGCGCGAGCATTTGGAGGCGGTACTAGCGGTGATGAAGCTTAGCGATAGTTATTCTGATTTCATTCAAAAGCTTGACCGCGTGAAGCAGCGCTACGACGAATTACCGTTCTATCGAGGTGAGCCGCAGGTCGGGATGTAATGAAAGAGGCCGCCAACTGAGGCGGCCTCGGTGTCCTGACTCAAATGTACGGGGTCTTACTTTAGCTGGCTCGAGACGCTACCGAACGTATTGTTAAGCTGGGTGCCCAGGCCATTGACCACGGCTATAATCGCAATCGAGATGCCAGCGGCAATCAGACCGTATTCGATAGCGGTGGCACCCGATTCATTCCTCAAAAACGTGGCAATTCTTGTCATAACTCAACTCTTTCTAGAGAGGTCGCGCCCGCGCACATAATGTTCCATAGGTTCTAAAATACCGTTTCTCAGGTAGGCGACTTTTTCAGTAATTGAAATTAGGACAATCATTTCAGCAAATTAGGACACAAGGGCTTAAATACGGACAGCACCCACCTCGCGGTACTGGCCGCGTTTCGCGTGCAAATCAGCGGAGCCCGGCTGTTTGGCCTGATGGCTACTGACGGGAGCGGGAGGCACAAGCTCACTGAATCTTGGCCGCGAGTTTGTCATTCCGCCGCAGCCTGAAATGAAAGAGGGCGCCAACTGAGGCGGCCTAGAAGCGCGCATACCTATTTTTCTTCAAGCCCCTACGCCTCCGCCACGCATCAAACTTAGCGTTGCATAGAGCTTGTAGAACGTCCTGCGGCTTCAATTTTGCTTTGATCCAGTGCTCAATAAATGGCCCCCATTCAGGGTCGCTCTCGATTTCTTCGCGTATTTCCTTGGCGATCTTTCTATCGCTGAGCTCGCGATTTACTTGGTTCGGCGACCGATCTTGTCTGACACCGCCCAAACCTGCTGCGCGAGCCTGATGGTATCCGAAGCCCATGCGCAAATTGGTTGGTGGATCATTCGCCATGGCAGCAATTACAAACTAGGACACCTACCCCGTCAAATTAGGACATTGGCCGCGAACGGCAGAAACCCCGGCCTATCGGCCAGGGCTTCGCATGCGTTCACGCTGATAAGGGGCAAACCAAAACAACGCGCCCGGCACAGTAAAAGACTGCCTCAATTTTGAGCAACTAGCAAATCAGGCGACTACCGATTTCAAAACCGGCCACTGAGGGTCAAAACAGGCCAGTACCCACCTCGCGAAAAGAACATATTGCGAACGTAGAACAAATAGTGTACATTGCCTCTACCAGTCGATTCCGGCGGGTGGCCTCGGGGGCCATGTTTGTCGGGGGGTCGATTCTAGGCCATAAGGAGCGCGACATGAGTTCAGCCTGCTTTGCGTATCGTCGAAGGATCATCCATGGACAAGTCGAAGGCCCTTACCGCCGCGCTCAGCCAGATCGAGCGCCAGTTCGGCAAGGGCTCGATCATGCGACTCGGCAAGAACGACAGGTCGATGGACGTGGAAACGATTTCCACGGGCTCCTTGGGCCTCGACATCGCGCTCGGCGTCGGCGGCCTGCCGCGCGGCCGGGTGGTGGAGATTTACGGGCCGGAATCCTCCGGCAAGACCACGCTGGCGCTGCACACCATCGCCGAAGCCCAGAAGCTCGGCGGCATCTGCGCCTTCGTCGACGCCGAGCACGCGCTCGACCCGGTCTATGCCCGCAAGCTCGGGGTCAATGTCGACGACCTCTTGATCTCGCAGCCGGACGCCGGCGAGCAGGCGCTGGAAATCGCAGATACGCTGGTGCGCTCCGGCGCGGTCGACGTGCTGGTGGTCGATTTGGTCGCCGCTTTGGTGCCGCGCTCGGAGCTCGAAGGCGAGATGGGCGACGTGCAGCCCGGCTCCCAGGCGCGGCTGATGAGCCAGGCGCTGCGCAAGCTGACCGCCTCGATCTCCAAATCGCGCACCATGGTCATTTTCATCAACCAGATCCGCATGAAAATCGGGGTGATGTACGGCTCGCCGGAAACGACCTCGGGCGGCAATGCGCTGAAGTTTTACGCCTCCGTGCGCCTCGATATCCGCCGCATCGGCGCCATCAAGGAACGCGACGAGGTGGTCGGCAACCAGACCCGCGTCAAGGTGGTCAAGAACAAGCTGGCGCCGCCGTTCAAGCAGGTCGAGTTCGACATCATGTACGGCGAGGGCGTTTCCAAGGTCGGCGAACTGGTCGATCTCGGCGTGAAAGCGGGCGTGGTGGAGAAGTCGGGCGCCTGGTTCTCCTACGACAGCCAGCGCATCGGGCAGGGCCGCGAGAACGCCAAGACCTTCCTGAAGCAGAACCCCGACGTCGCCGCCAAGATCGAGGCGCAGGTGCGCCAGAATTCCGGCCCGATCGCCGAGGCGATCGCTGCCGGCGAGCCCGCCGACAAGGACGACGACGAGGCCGCCGAAGCTTGAAAGGATGCGGGCACGCCGGCCGCTAGCGATCTGCCGCTAGCGCCCGGTGCCGGTCACGGCGACAAGGGTGACGCCTTAAGCCAAGGATCGGCGCAGGAACGGCTCGATGAGCCGCACCCTGGACAGCCCAAGGCGGCCCGGACGGAGACGGCAATTTCCAATGAAGCGCAAAGCCAGGTGATCAATCTGGCCCGCGTCGTGAAAGCGGAAACGGCCGAGACGGTGACGCGCGAGGCCAACAGCCTGGTGATGACCCGGCCGAAGCCTGAAAAGCGCAAGAACGCGAAGGAGCGGGCGAAGGCGAAGTTCGCCAAGGATGAGACCGCCAAGGATAAGACCGCAAAGGACGGGACCACGCCGATGACGGCAACGGCGAAGTCCGGAGCGGAAGCCAAAGCGAAGGCCAAAGCTGCGGGTAAGGCCGCAGCCAAGGCGGCAAAGTCCGAGCGTAAGGCCCGCAGGACGGCGGCGAGAGCCGCCTGAATTTCGGTAGTGCGTACAAAGTGAAGCACAACGTCGCTCGCCCCCATCGGCACCCGGCTGCGTAAAGCGGCCGCCACCGAGGATGGGGGCGATGTGCGTTTTAATCCCTTCCCGCGCAGCGGGGAGGGATAGAGTGCGCCGCCTTCCTGGACTTACCCGACCCCCATCGCTAAATAGGCCCCGAAACATCAAGCCGGACGGGGATTTAGGCCTCGCCGGGCGCATGATTCCGAAAAGTGAGTTCCGGTTTTCGGAAAAGATCATGCGCCAACAAAAATGGGGGCTCGCATTGCGTTTCCAATGAGCGGCGTCAACGATATCCGCAAGGGCTTCCTGGATTTCTTCGCGCGCAACGACCATCAGGTCGTGGCGTCATCGACGCTGGTGCCGCGCAACGACCCGACGCTGATGTTCACCAATGCCGGCATGGTGCAGTTCAAGAACGTCTTCACTGGCGTCGAGAAGCGCCCCTATAGCCGCGCCGTCACCGCGCAGAAATGCGTGCGCGCCGGCGGCAAGCACAACGACCTCGACAATGTCGGCTACACCGCCCGCCATCACACTTTCTTCGAGATGCTGGGCAATTTCTCGTTCGGCGACTACTTCAAGGAGCGCGCCATCGCGCTGGCCTGGGAGCTGATCACCAAGGAATTCGCGATTTCGCCCGACCGGCTGTTGGTCACCGTCTATATCGACGACGACGACGCCTTTAAGCTGTGGAAGAAGATCGCCGGGCTGCCGGACCGCAAGATCATCCGCATCGCCGGGGCCGATAACTTCTGGTCCATGGGCGACACCGGCCCGTGCGGCCCGTGCGCGGAGATCTTCTACGACCATGGCGACCAGATTCCCGGCGGGCCGCCGGGCTCCGCCGAGGCCGACGGCGACCGCTTCATCGAGATCTGGAACCTCGTCTTCATGCAGTACGAGCAGCTCGAGGGCGGCAAGCGCATCGACCTGCCGCGGCCCTCGATCGACACCGGCATGGGGCTCGAGCGCATCGCCGCGGTGCTGCAGGGCACCCACGACAATTACGCCATCGACCTGTTCGCCACGCTGATCCGCGCCATCGCCGATATGACCGGCGTCGGCTCCGACGGGCCGCACAAGGCCTCGCACCGGGTGATCGCCGACCACCTGCGCGCCGCGGCGTTTCTGATCGCCGACGGCGTGCTGCCCTCGAATGAGGGCCGCGGCTACGTTCTGCGCCGCATCATGCGCCGCGCCATGCGCCACGCCGAACTGTTAGGGGCCAAACAGCCGCTGATGTGGCGGCTGGTGCCGGCGCTCACCCACGAGATGGGCCAGGCCTATCCCGAACTGATCCGCGCCGAGGCGCTGATCTCGGAGACGCTCAAGCTCGAAGAGACCCGCTTCCGCAATACGCTGGAGCGCGGCCTTGCCATTCTGGATGAGAAGAGCGCCGGGCTGAAAAAAGGCGCCATGCTCGACGGCGAGACCGCCTTCACGCTCTACGACACCTACGGCTTTCCGCTCGATCTGACGCAGGACGCGCTGCGCGCGCGCGGCGTCGGCGTCGATCTCGCCTCCTTCAACGACGCCATGGAGCGCCAGCGCGCCAAGGCTCGCGCCTCCTGGTCGGGCTCGGGCGAGGCCGCGCAGGAGACCGTGTGGTTCGGCCTGCGCGAAAAGACCGGCGCCACCGAGTTCCTCGGCTACGAGACCGAGAGCGCCGAGGGCGTGGTGGCGGCGCTGCTGCGCGACGGCAAGGAAGTCGCCGAATTGAAGAAAGGCGAGAGCGGCGCGGTGGTGATGAACCAGACGCCGTTTTACGGCGAGTTGGGCGGCCAGGTCGGCGACACCGGCGAGATGCGGCGCGAGGGCGTGCGGCTCACGGTGACCGACACGCAGAAGATGGCCGGCGACGTATTCGCGCATTTGGTCAAGGTCGAGGAGGGCGCGGTCAAGGTCGGCGACCCGCTGCTGCTGGCGGTCGATCATGACCGAAGGGCAGGTATCCGGCGGAACCATTCCGCCACCCACCTGCTGCACGAGGCGCTGCGCCAGGTGCTCGGCGATCACGTGGCGCAGAAGGGCTCGCTGGTGGCGCCCGACCGGCTGCGCTTCGACTTCTCGCATCCCAAGCCGATGACGGCGGACGAACTGGAGCGCGTCGAAGACATCGCCAACGACATCGTGCTGCAGAACGCGCCGGTGACGACGCGGCTGATGGCGCTCGACGACGCGCGGGCTTCCGGCGCGCGCGCGCTGTTCGGCGAGAAATACGGCGACGAGGTCCGGGTGGTGGCGATGGGCGAGGGAAGCGGCAACACGCTCGGCTGGTCGGTCGAGCTGTGCGGCGGCACCCATGTCCGGCGCACCGGCGATATCGGCCTGATCAACGGTCTTGCCGATTCCGGCGTCGCGGCCGGCGTGCGCCGCCTGGAGGCGCTGACGGGCAAGGTCGCGCGCAAGGCCGCTGACAAGAAAGTTCAAGTGGCTAAAGCTGCCGCTTCCGAACTTAAAGTGTCACTTGAGGAAGTGCCGGCGCGCATTGCCGCACTGCTCGACGAGCGCAAGAGGCTCGAACGCGAACTGTCGGATGCAAAGAAGAAAATCGCCATGGGCGGCGGCGGCGCGGCCCAAAGCGCGGACGATGGCGTGCGCCAGGTTAACGGGGTGAAGTTAATGGCGCGGTCGGTCACCGGCATCGAATTGAAGGACCTGCGCAGTCTGGCCGACGAGGGCAAGAAGCAGCTCGGCTCCGGCGTGGTCGCCATTGTCGGCATCTCCAGCGACGGCAAGGCCGGGCTGGTGGTCGGCGTCACCGAGGACCTCACCCAACGCTTTAACGCGGTCGACCTGGTGAAAAAGGGCGCCGAGGTGCTCGGCGGCAAGGGCGGCGGCGGCCGTCCCGACATGGCGCAGGCCGGCGGCCCGGACGGTTCCAAGGCTGAGGACGCGCTCAAAGCGATCGAGGCGGCGATTTCGGGTTAGGTTGGCGCGCATGGCCCAACTCCATTTCACCAGCTGGCTGCGTGAAATCGTGCCCAACGGTCCTGTGATCGCCGGCGGCGACACCGTCGGCGAAGCGCTCAGCCAGGTGTTCACCGAATTGCCGCATGTGCGCGGTTACCTGCTCGACGACCGGGGGCAGTTGCGCAAGCACGTCTGCATCTTCGCCGACGGCAGGCGGCTGCCGTGCGAGGCGGCGCTGAGCCAAAGCATCCGGCCGGACTCCACGCTCTACGTCATGCAGGCGCTTTCGGGAGGCTAGCGCATGATCCCGAAAAGTGGGAACCGGTTCTCGGATAAGATCATGCGCAAAGGAAGTTGATCCATGAACGGGCAAATGTTGGTGGCCACGCGCAAGGGCTTGCTGCAGCTTGCGCGCAAGAATGGCGGCTGGAGCGTCGAGCGCACCAGTTTTGCCGGCATTCCGGTCACCGCCGCTCTGCACGATGCCCGCGACGGCACGCTCTACGCCATGCTTAAGCACGGCCATTTCGGCGCCAAGCTGCATCGCTCCGACGATGAGGGCCGCAGCTGGACCGAACTCGCGGCGCCGGCTTTCCCGGCCGATGCCGCCGGCTCGCCGACGCTGTTTCAGATTTGGACGTTAGAGGCCGGCGGCACCGCCGAGCCGGGGCGGCTGTGGGCCGGCGCGCTGCCGGCCGGGCTGTTCATGTCCTCCGACCGCGGCGAACATTGGCAACATGTCGGCGCGCTATGGAATGTGCCGGAGCGCGAGAAATGGTTCGGCGGCGGCTATGACGACGCCGGCATCCACACCATCTCGCCCGATCCGCGCGACCCCAAGCGCGTGTTCGTCGCCATCTCCTGCGGCGGCGTGTGGGATTCGGCCGACGGCGGCCAAAGCTGGCGGCTGCGCGGCGACGGCATGGTCGCCACTTATATGCCGCCGGAACTGGCGGGACAGAAGGAAACGCAGGACCCGCATCGGGTGGCGCGTTGCGCCGCCGCGCCCGACACGATGTGGATGCAGCACCATTGCGGCATCTTCCGCTCGACCGACGCCGGCGCGACCTGGACGCCGCTCCAACTGCCGGTGGACGACTTCGGCTTCGCGGTGGCGGCGCATCCGAAGGACCCGCTGACGGCCTGGTTCGTGCCCGCCATCAAGGACGAGTTGCGCGTGCCGCGCGACGGCGCCTTGGCGGTCACGCGCACGCGCAATGGCGGCCGGACCTTCGAGAGTTTCCGCGACGGCCTGCCGCAGCGCGACGCCTTTGACCTGGTCTATCGCCACGGCCTCGACGTCGATGAAGCCGGCACCCGGCTTGCCATGGGGTCGACCACCGGCAGCCTGTGGGTGAGCGACAACGCCGGTGAAGCCTGGCAGCTCGTGAACGCCCATTTGCCGCCGATTTACGCGGTACGGCTTACCTAGGCGATTGATCGACCGCAAAGCGGGCCTGCCCCGTAGGGGTGTACTATTATCGCGTCCGATTCCAGCGGGGCGCGCGCATGCGACGCGACAAGATCACGGAACTGCGGCGGCGGATTTACATGGTCCTCGAACAGGGGCCGGTGGGCGACCGCCTTGGCATTGTGATCGACCGGCTGCTGGTCGCGCTCATCCTGATCAACCTGATCGCGGTCGCGCTCGAGTCGGTTCCTGAATATCGCGCCCGCTACGCGATGGCCTTCAATCTGATCGAGGTCTTCTCGCTCGTCGTGTTCACGGTCGAATACGGCTTGCGGCTGTGGGTGGCGATCGAGCACGGACCGCACCGCCATCTCGCCGCCATGCACTCACGGCTCAAATACGCGCTCAGCCCCGCCGGCCTGGTCGATCTCGTCGCCGTGCTGCCGTTCTGGTTCGCGTTCGTGCTGCCCGACGACTTGCGGCTGCTGCTGGTGTTGCGCATCGTGCGCTTCTTCAAGATCGCGCGTTATTCGCCGGCGATGCGCTCGCTGCTCGACGTGCTCTATCGCGAGCGTCGCGCGCTGTTCGGCTGCCTGGTGATCACCATGGGCTCAGCGCTGGTGGCCGCCGCCCTGATGCATCTCGCCGAAGGCAAGGTGCAGCCGGACAAGCTCGGCACCATTCCCGACGCGCTGTGGTGGGCGATCGTCACCGTCGGCACCATCGGCTACGGCGACGTGGTGCCGATCACCGCGCTCGGCAAGCTGATCGCCACCGGCACCATCTTCCTCGGCCTAATCATGATGGCGCTGCCGGTCGGCATCATCGCCACCGCCTTCGCCGACCAGATCCACCGCCGCGATTTCATCGTGACCTGGGGCATGATTGCGCGCGTGCCGTTGTTCGCGGAGCTCGACGCCGCCGCGATCTCCGACATTATGGGGTTATTGCGCGCGCAGGTGGCGGAGTCGGGCGAGACCATCGTGCGCGCCGGCGACACCGCCCATTCGATGTATTTCATCGCCGCCGGCGAGGTCGAGGTGGCGCTCAAGAAGGAAAGCCTGCGGCTCGGCGTCGGCCAGTTCTTCGGCGAGGTCGCGGTTCTGCGCCGCGCCCGCCGCTCGGCCACCGCCACCGCGCTGACGCGCACGAATTTGCTGGTGCTATCGGCCCAAGATTTGCACGCGCTGATGCAGCGCGACCCGCGCATCGCCGCCCGCATCAAGGACGTGGTGGAAAAACGCATCGGCCGCGAGGTGGTCAGCCCCCAGGGCGATATCGTGACGGAGGAGATCGAGTAGATCGGCGCGCCGCCCGTCTTGGGCGAGGCTCGGAAAATATGTAAGGTATTGCCGAATAGCCCAAGCTGGAGACGCCTCATCCGTGAGTACGCCGCCGGTCCATACCCTCATCGAAGACATGTTGGCGATCCTGATCGGCACGCTATTCGTGTCGTTCGGCATCGCGATGTTCAAGCAGGCCGGGTTGCTCACCGGGAGTACCGCGGGGCTCGCCTTTCTCATCCATTATCTTACGGCGCTGCCGTTCGGAGCGCTGTTTTTCGTCATCAATCTACCGTTCTATTACTTCGCCTTCCGCCGCATGGGCTGGCGTTTCACGGCGAAGAGCTTCTGCGCGGTCGCGTTGGTCTCGGTGATGTCCGAGCTGCACCGCTATTTCATTAATTTAGCGGGTGTCGAGCCGATCTACGCCGCGGCTTTTGGCGGCCTGCTGATGGGGGTGGGGTTCATCGTCCTGTTCCGGCATCAGGCGAGTCTCGGCGGGGTAAACATCCTCGCGCTTTATCTGCAGGACAGACACGGTATCCGCGCCGGCAAGCTGCAAATGGCCGTCGATGTCTGTATCCTGCTGGCGTCGTATTTTGTTGTCAGTCCGCTGGCTTTGCTGGCATCGGTGATCGGAGCCGTCGCGCTTAATCTGGTGATCTGGATGAACCACCGCCGCGATCGCTATGTCGGCTGGTCCGCGCCATAAGAAAGCCCGCGCCGGCATTTTCTTGCCCGTGACGGCTTGGCTTAGGCCACCGCCTTCTTCAGGTTGTCGTCGACCTTGTCGAGGAAGCCGCCGGTCGGGAGCCACTTCTGGTTCGGCCCGATCAGCATCGCCAGATCCTTGGTCATGAAGCCCGCTTCGACGGTGTCGACGCAGACCTTCTCCAGCGTCAGGGCGAACTTCGCCAGCGCCGCGTTATTGTCGAGCTTGGCGCGATGGCTCAGGCCGCGCGTCCAGGCGAAGATCGAGGCGATCGAATTGGTCGAGGTCTCGCGGCCCTTCTGATGCTCGCGGTAGTGACGGGTCACGGTGCCGTGGGCGGCTTCCGATTCCACCACCTTGCCGTCCGGCGTCCACAGCACCGAGGTCATCAGGCCGAGCGAGCCGAAGCCCTGCGCCACGATGTCCGACTGCACGTCGCCGTCGTAGTTCTTGCAGGCCCAGACGTAGCCGCCCGACCACTTCAGCGAGGCCGCCACCATGTCGTCGATCAGCCGGTGCTCGTACGTGATCTTCTTCTTGTCGAACTCGGCCTTGAAATCGGCGTCGAACACTTCCTGGAAGATGTCCTTAAAGCGGCCGTCGTAGACCTTGAGGATGGTGTTCTTAGTCGATAGATAGAGCGGATAGCCGCGCGCCAGCGCGTAGTTCATCGAAGCGCGGGCGAAATCGCGGATCGAGTCGTCGAGATTGTACATCGCCATGGCGACGCCCGAATCCGGGAACTTGAACACCTCGAGCTCGACCTTCTTGCCGTCCGGCGTCACATAGGACAGCGTCAGCTTGGCGTCGGCCGGCACGCGGATGTCGGTGGCGCGGTATTGGTCGCCATAGGCGTGGCGGCCGATGATGATCGGCTGGGTCCAGCCCGGCACCAGCCGCGGCACGTTCTTGCAGATGATCGGCTCGCGGAAGATGACGCCGCCGAGGATGTTGCGGATGGTGCCGTTGGGCGAGCGCCACATTTTCTTGAGGTTGAATTCCTTCACGCGCGCTTCGTCCGGCGTGATGGTGGCGCATTTGACGGCGACGCCGACCTTCTTGGTCATTTCGGCCGCGTCGATGGTGATCTGGTCGTCGGTCTCGTCGCGCTTCTCGATGCTCAGGTCGTAGTAAAGCAGGTCGATGTCGAGATAGGGATGGATCAGCTTGTCCTTGATCAACTGCCAGATGATGCGGGTCATCTCGTCGCCGTCCATCTCGACGACGGGGTTCGTCACCTTGATCTTCGGCATTTTAAGGAGCCACCTTTTGAGAGCGAGTACCGGCAACGGTCGTCGGACTGGCAGAGAATTCGGCGCGCGCTCATTGAAGACCCCCGCCGCAGCCTTGGCGGGCTCTATAGCATTCGCCGGACTCCGCTCAGAGTGCGGCGATCGCGGCGTTCAACGTGGCACTCGGCCGCATCGCGGCCGATGCCTTGGCAGCATCGGGCAAGTAGTAACCGCCGATGTCGACCGGCTTGCCTTGCGCGCCGATCAGTTCGCCATTGATCTTGGCCTCGTTCTTTTCGAGCGTCTCGGCCAGCGGTTTGAAGCGGGCTTGCAGCTCCACATCCTTGGTCTGCGCGGCCAGCGCCTGGGCCCAGTACAGGGCGAGGTAGAAATGGCTGCCACGATTGTCGAGTTGGCCGACTTTACGCGCAGGATTGCGGTTGAACTCGAGGAACTTGCCGATGGCCGTGTCGAGCGTCTCGGCGAGAACTTGCGCCTTGGTATTGTTATGGCTCTGCGCCATATGTTCGAGCGACGCGCCGAGGGCGAGGAACTCGCCGAGCGAATCCCAGCGCAGATAGCCCTCCTCCTGGAACTGCTGCACGTGCTTGGGCGCCGAGCCGCCGGCTCCGGTCTCGAAAAGACCGCCGCCCGCCAGCAGCGGAACGATCGACAGCATCTTGGACGAGGTGCCGAGCTCCATGATCGGAAATAGGTCGGTCAGATAGTCGCGCAGCACGTTGCCGGTGACGGAGATCGTGTCCTGGCCCTTGCGGATGCGCTCAAGTGAAAACTTGATCGCTTCGACCGGCGCCAAAATGCGAATGTCTAGCCCTTTTGTATCGTGATCCTTCAGGTACTTCTCGACCTTGGCGATCTCCTGCGCGTCATGCGCGCGATTCTTGTCGAGCCAGAACAGCGCCGGGGTATTGGTGAGGCGCGCGCGGCGCACGCTGAGTTTAACCCAGTCCTGGATCGGCGCGTCCTTGGTCTGGCACATGCGGAAGATGTCGCCAGTCTCGACCGGACGCTCCAGCAGCACCTTGCCGTCATCGGCGACGACACGGACCGTTCCGTTGGCGGGAATTTCAAACGTCTTGTCGTGCGAGCCATATTCCTCGGCCTTCTGCGCCATCAAGCCGACGTTTGACACCGAGCCCATGGTCTTGGGATCAAACGCGCCGTGGGCCTTACAGTCCTCAATGGTCGCCTGATACAACGTCGCGTAGGCACGATCCGGGATCACAGCCTTGACGTCGTGCAGCTTGCCGTCGGCGCCCCACATGCGGCCAGATTCGCGGATCATCGCCGGCATCGAGGCGTCGACGATCACATCGCTGGGCACGTGCAGGCAGGTGATGCCCTTGTCGGAATTGACCATGGCGAGGCCGGGCCGTTTCGCATACTCGGCCGCGATGTCGTCCTTGATCGCTTTTTTCTCGGCTTCCGGCAGCGTCTCGATCTTCGTCAAAAGATCGCCGAAGCCATTGTTGAGATTGACGCCGAGACGCTTCAGCGTGGCGGCATGCTTCTCGATCACATCTTTGAAGAATACGGAAACGACATGGCCAAACACGATGGGATCGGCGATCTTCATCATGGTCGCCTTCACGTGCAGTGAGAACAGCACGCCTTGCTTCTTTGCGTCTTCTATCTGCTCGGCAAAGAAGGCGCGCAGCGCCTTGCGGCTCATCACAGCCGCGTCGATGATTTCGCCGGCCACTAGCGGCGTCTTTGCCTTCAGCACCGTGACGGCGCCATCGGCACCGACCAACTCGATGCGGACATTGGTCGCAGCCGCGACGGTGGTCGAGATTTCCGAGCCGTAGTAATCGCCGTTCGGCATGTATGCGACATGCGATTTGGAGTCCTTGCTCCAGGCGCCCATCTTGTGTGGATTGGTGCGGGCGTATTGCTTGACGGCGCCGGCGGCGCGGCGGTCGGAATTACCCTCGCGCAAGACCGGGTTGACGACGCTGCCGAACACCTTGTCGTAGCGAGACTTGATGTCCTTCTCGGCTTCCGTCCTCGGGCTGTCCGGATAGTCCGGTACGCCGTAGCCGTTGCCTTGCAGTTCCTTGATAGCGGCCCTGAGCTGCGGGATCGAGGCGGAGATGTTGGGTAGCTTCATGATGTTGGCATCGGGCTTCAGCGTGAGCGCGCCGAGTTCGGCGAGTTCGTCGTTGAGCCGTTGCGCAGGCGGCAGCTTGTCGGAGACACTGGCGAGGATGCGACCGGCCAGCGAGATGTCCTTCAACTTCACGGACACACCCGCCGCGCCCACGAAGGCTTCGACGATCGGCAGCAGGGAATAAGTCGCGAGCGCCGGGGCTTCATCGACCTTTGTCCACATGATTTCGAGATCTGGCATGCTTACACCTTTGGTCGCCGTGCTTGTTTGGGCCGACCGGAAACTGAACATTGACGGGCGCGGTGGAATGGCTTCCCCCCGGGGCCCTCAAATGAATTGTTCTCGGCGCGGACATCGCCAACCGGGAATCCGACTGACGGGAATGCGGCGCGCGCCCTATAGCATCCGCACACCGCTGGCGAAAGCCTTGTTAGCAGGTGCGATACAGCCCGGCGAGCCGAAATCGCGGTTTTCCAAAGCGTCACGAGTGGCAGGGTGTTAGGAGCTGCATTGATTTAGATTAATACGATGATCATTTAGGCAAGACCGCCATACCGTTTTCGTGGAGAACGCCTTTATGCCGGGCGCCGGCACCGACAAGACCAAGCGCTGGATCGAACGGCCGGCGCCGATCGTCGTCCTGGTCGAGCCGCAGATGGGCGAGAACATCGGCGCGGCGGCGCGCGCCATGGCGAATTTCGGTCTGTCGCGGCTGCGCCTGGTCAAACCGCTGCGGGGCTGGCCGAACGAGAAGGCGCGCGTGATGGCGGCCGGCGCCGACCGCGTGCTCGAAGGCGTGCAGCTCTATGACAGCCTGGCCGACGCCATCGGCGACTGTTCCTTTGTACTGGCGGCGACCGCGCGCAATCACGATCAGGTCAAGCCCGTGATCGGGGCGGCGGAGGCGGCCGCCGAAATGGCGCCGCGGGTAGGGGCGGGCGAAAACGTCGCCGTGGTGTTCGGGCGCGAGCGCAACGGGCTAGAGAACCACGAGGTGGCGCGCGCCGACCGCATCGTCACGCTGCCGGTCAACGCGACTTTCGCCTCGCTCAATCTGGCGCAAGCGGTGGTGATCGTGGGCTACGAATGGTTCAAATATGCCGCCCGCGAACTGCCGTTCGCCGCGCCGGAGCGGTCGCCGCCGGTGACCAAGCAGCAGCTCGATGCGTTTTTTGCCGATCTCGAGCGCGAACTGGACAAGGTCGAATTCTTCCGGCCCGACGAGAAACGCGGCGTCATGAGCGTGAACCTGCGCAATATTTTCCAGCGCATCGCGCCGACCCAGCAGGACATCCGCACCTTGCACGGCGTGGTCACGGCACTCACCCAGGGCCGCAAGGGTCCGGCGCGTGGCGGCGTGCTCGACAGCGCCGGGGCGCAACAGCTGCGCAACCTGCTGGCCGAGCACGGCGCCGCCCGCGCGCCGTCCGAACGCACGCCGTTGCGCGGCTTGCCGCGACTGCTGCGCCGCAATCCGACCGACGCCGAGCGCGCGCTGTGGCAGGCGCTGGTCAACGACCGCCGTTTTGCCGGCCGCGGCTTCAAGCGACAGGTTCCGATCGGCCCGCACATCTTTGATTTCGTGTCGTTTCCGCTCAAATGCGTGATCGAATTGGTGCCGCCAGGCGAAGGCGAGGCGGCGGCCGGCCTGCGCGCCGAGCAGCGGGCGTGGCTGCAACAGCACGACTACCGGGTGCTCGAGGCGAGGGCGGCGGATCTGGAGCGGGACGTGGCCGCGGTGTTGGATCAACTCGCCGGCGCCGTGTCAGCCCTTTAGCGCCTGCCATTGCGCCGCGGCACCGTCGCGCAGGAAGCCCTGATCGCTGCCGACGGTGATGAAGCGGAAACCGCGTTTCGCCATGGCCAGCGCGCGCTCGGCGTTGCGGCAGTAGATGCCGGAAATTTTGCCGGCTTTCTTGGCGGCCGCGCCGATCCGGTCGATGGCGCGCTCGACTTCCGGCGCCAGCACGTCTTGCGCCTTGCCGCTGGAGAGCGAGGTCGACAGATCGTAGGGGCCGATGAAAAGCGCGTCGATGCCGGGCGTGGCGGCGATCGCCTCGACATCGGCAAGCGCCGCCGGCGTCTCGACCATCGCCAGAGTCAGCGTGCCGTCATTGGCCTCGCGCAGGTAATCGACCGCCGCCGTCTTGCCTTGAAGCGTCATGGCGAGTTGCGGGCCCCAGCTGCGCTCGCCGAGCGGGGGGTATTTGGCGACTCCTGCGAACTGGCGCGCGTCGGCGGCGCTGTTGATCATCGGTGCGATGATCGCCTCGGCGCCAAAGTCGAGCGCCCGCGAGACAAAGGCGAAGTCGTTGAGCGGCACCCGCACCACCGGGGTGCTGCCGGCGTGGGCGAGCGCGCCGATGCCGACGATGACCGAGGCGGTGTCCCACAGGCCGTGCTGGGTATCCAGCACGACGGCGGAAAATCCTTCACGCGCGACGGTTTCGGCGACGATGGGCGAGGCGAGCGAGCACCAGCCGGCGTAGACGGTTTCGCCGGCACGCAGGCGCCGGGCGAGGGCAAACGTCGTCACTTCAGCCGCTCGCCTTGATCTGGGCGATCGCCTGCGCCATCAGCTCGTCCATGGCGCCGCGGATATCTTGATCGGACATGGCAACTTTTTTGTCGTCCAAGTCCTTGCGGATTTTCTTAAAAACGTCGTGGTCGCCGGCTTCCTCGAAATCGGCCATCACGACCGCTTTCGCATAGGCCTCGGCTTCGTCGCCGGAGAGGCCCAACTTCTCGGCCGCCCACATGCCGAGCAGCTTGTTGCGGCGGGCGCTGGCCTTGAACCGGAGTTCCTCGTCGTGCGCGAACTTCTTCTCGAAGCCGTCCTCGCGCTTGTCGAAAGTCGTGGTCATGACGCCCTCACTGCTTGCGACCGGTCGGAATCGCGTGCACACATATTGTCCACTGCCGCCTTGCATATCGCCGTGGCAGCGTCAAGGCAACCTGCCGCCGCGAAAAGGACGCGGAATTGCCAGGTGGAAAACGTCCGGTAACCTCGATTGTGCTGGCCCGACCGATCGGCTAGGTTGACGTTGTGCCCGGAGCGTTTTAGCGCATTCGCAAATGTCCGGTCCCGCCGCCGCGGATCTCGAGACGTCACGAACAGGAGCCACGGCACCCCATGGACTTTCAAAACCCACGGTACACCCCGATGAGTCGCCGCCGCCGCATTTATGAGGGCAAGGCGAAGATCCTCTATGAAGGCCCCGAGCCGGGGACGCTCATCCAACACTTCAAGGATGACGCGACCGCCTTCAACGCCAAGAAACACGAAGTGATCGAAGGCAAAGGCGTTCTCAATAACCGGATCTCCGAATACGTATTCCAGCACCTCAACGATATCGGGGTTCCCACCCACTTCATCCGCCGGCTCAACATGCGCGAGCAGTTGATCCGGGAGGTTGAAATCATCCCGCTCGAGGTGGTGGTGCGCAATGTCGCTGCCGGCTCGCTGGCTACGCGCCTGGGCATCGACGAGGGCACCCAGTTGCCGCGCTCGATCATCGAGTTCTATTACAAGAACGACGCGCTCAACGACCCGATGGTGTCGGAAGAGCACATCACCGCTTTCGGCTGGGCTTCGCCGCAGGAAATCGACGACATCATGGCGCTGGCCATCCGGGTCAACGACTTCCTCTCGGGCGTGTTCCTCGGCGTCGGCATCCGCCTGGTCGATTTCAAGATGGAAACCGGCCGGCTGTGGGAAAACGACGTGATGCGCATCGTCGTGGCCGACGAGATTTCGCCCGATAGCTGCCGCTTGTGGGACATCAAGACCAGCAACAAGCTCGACAAGGACCGCTTCCGCCGCGATCTCGGCGGGCTGTTGGAGGCCTATACCGAGGTCGCCAAGCGGCTTGGCATTATGAACGAGGGCGAGCCGCCGCGCGGCGCTGGCCCCGTTCTGGTGAAAGGCTAGGCAATCGCCGCATTTCGGTCTTTTTGGCCGTGAATTACCCGATGCCCGGCCTTGTGCCGGGCATCAGCGTCTCTAGGTTACGAATCATGAAAGCCCGCGTCACCGTCACCCTGAAAACCGGCATCCTCGACCCGCAAGGCAAGGCAATCGAGGGCGCGCTGCGCTCGCTTGGGCTGGGCGGGGTCGCCAGCGTGCGGCAGGGCAAGGTGTTCGACATCGAAATCGAGGGTTCCGATCCGGCCAAGGCGGAAGCCTTGCTCAAACAGGCGGCCGATCGATTGCTCGCCAATACCGTGATCGAGAATTACCGCGTGGACGTGCTGGGATGAAGGCCGCCGTCGTCGTTTTCCCCGGCATCAACCGCGAGCGCGACATGGCGCGCACGCTTGCCCTGGTTTCGGGCGTTGCGCCGGCGATGGTCTGGCACGCCGATACCGCGCTGCCTGCCGGCACCGACCTGGTGGTGATCCCCGGCGGATTCTCCTATGGCGACTATCTGCGCTGCGGGGCGATCGCGGCGCGCAGCCCCGATCATGGAGGCGGTGCGGGCGCACGCCGCCAAGGGCGGATTGACGCTCGGCGTCTGCAATGGCTTCCAGATCCTTTGCGAAGCGGGCCTGTTGCCGGGGGTGCTGATGCGCAATGCCCGGCTGCGCTTCATCTGCCGCGACGTCTATCTGCGGGTGGAACATTCGGATTCGCCGTTTACCCGCGGCTACTACGCGGGCCAGGTGATCCGCGTGCCGGTCGCCCACGGCGAGGGCAACTACATCGCCGACGCCGACACCATCGTGCGGCTGGAAGGCGAGGGGCGGGTGCTGTTCCGCTATTGCTCGCCCGAGGGCGAGCTCGATCCGGCCTGGAACGTCAACGGCGCCACCAACGCCATCGCCGGCATCGTCGGCGAGCGCGGCAACGTGCTCGGCATGATGCCGCATCCGGAGAACCACGTCGAAGCAGCCCTTGGCGTCACCGACGGGCGCGGGCTGTTCGCCGGGCTGGTGGAGGCCCTGAAGCGGGCGGCATAGAGTGATCCCCAACGAGCCCAAAATCACCCCGGAACTGGTCGCCGAACACGGCCTCAAACCGGACGAATATCAGCGCGTGCTCGATTTGATCGGGCGCGAGCCGAGCCTGACCGAACTCGGCATTTTCTCGGCGATGTGGAACGAGCACTGCTCGTACAAATCCTCCAAGGTTCATTTGCGGACGCTGCCGACCAAGGGTCCGGGAGTGATCCAGGGGCCGGGCGAGAATGCCGGCGTCATCGATATCGGCGACGGGCTCGCCTGCGTGTTCAAGATGGAGAGCCACAACCACCCGAGCTACATCGAGCCGTATCAGGGCGCCGCCACCGGCGTCGGCGGCATCTTGCGCGACGTGTTCACGATGGGCGCGAGGCCGGTGGCCTGCCTGAATGCGCTCTCCTTCGGCGATCCCAAGCACCCCAAGACCCGGCACCTAGTGTCCGGCGTGGTCGCCGGCGTCGGCGGCTACGGCAATTCGTTCGGCGTGCCGACGGTGGGCGGCTCGGTGCGCTTCCACGCGCGCTATGACGGCAACAATCTCGTCAACGCCATGGCGGTGGGCATCGCCGAGAAGGACAAGATTTTCTACGCGGCGGCGTCCGGTGTCGGCATGCCGATCGTCTATTTGGGCTCCAAGACCGGCCGCGACGGCATCCACGGCGCTTCGATGGCCTCGGCCGAGTTCGGCGAGGATTCGGACGCCAAGCGGCCGACCGTGCAAGTGGGCGATCCTTTCGCGGAAAAGCTGCTGCTCGAGGCGTGTCTCGAGATCATGCACAAAGGCTGCGTCATCGCCATCCAGGACATGGGCGCGGCCGGGCTGACCTGCTCGGCGGTCGAGATGGGCGCCAAGGGCGATCTCGGCGTCACGCTCAATCTCGACAAGGTGCCGTGCCGCGAGGAGGGCATGAACGCCTACGAGATGATGCTGTCGGAGAGCCAGGAGCGCATGCTCATGGTGCTCAAGCCGGAGAAGGAACAGGAAGCCGAGGCGATCTTCCGCAAATGGGGGCTCGACTTCGCGATCGTCGGCGAGACCACGCCGGGCAAACGCTTCATCGTGCGCCACGGCGGCGACGTGATGGCCGATCTGCCGATCAAGGAGCTCGGCGACCAGGCGCCCGAATACAAGCGGCCTTTCGTCAACGCCGCCAAGCCCGCGATCATCGATGCCGAGGACGTCAAGGCGCCGATGGACGTCGCCGACGCGCTGGAAAAGCTCATCGCCGCGCCTGATCTGTGCTCCAAGCGCTGGGTCTGGGAGCAATACGACCACATCATTCAAGGCAACACCGTTCAGCGGCCGGGCGGCGACGCCGCGGTGGTGCGGGTGGAGAACGGGCCGAAGGGTCTCGCGCTCACCACCGACGTGACGCCGCGCTATTGCGAGGCCGACCCGTTCGAGGGCGGAAAGCAGGCGGTGGCGGAATGCTGGCGCAATCTGACGGCGGTGGGGGCAAAGCCGCTCGCCGTCACCGACAATCTCAATTTCGGCAACCCGGAGCGGCCGGAGATCATGGGCCAGTTCGTGGGGGCCATCCGCGGCATCGCGGAAGCCTGCAAGGCGCTCGATTTCCCGGTCGTGTCGGGCAACGTGTCGCTCTACAACGAGACCAATGGCCGCGCCATCCTGCCGACTCCCTCGATCGGCGGCGTCGGCCTGCTCGACGACTTCACCAAGTCGGCGACGCTTTCCTTCAAGCGCGCGGGCGAGGCGATCCTGCTCATTGGCGAAACGACCGGCTGGCTCGGCCAATCGATGTATCTGCGCGAGCTGTGCCTGCGGGAAGAGGGCGCGCCGCCGCCGGTCGACCTGATCGAGGAGCGCGAGAACGGCGACTTCGTGCGCGCGCTGATCCTCGACGGCAGCGCCACCGCGGCGCACGATCTTTCCGATGGCGGCTTGGCCGTCGCCTTGGCCGAAATGGCGATGGCGTCCGGCATCGGCGCGCGCCTGAGCGCGGCGCCCAACGATATCCCGGCCCATGCCTACTGGTTCGGCGAGGACCAGGCGCGCTACCTCGTCACCGTGCCGGCGGCCAAGGTGAAGGCGGTAGTCGAGCGAGCCCGCGCGGCGAGCGTCCCGGTGTGGGAAATTGGGACAACCGGCGGCGATGCATTGACGCTTCCCGGCGAGCGCCCCATCCTGGTCACGATGTTGCGCGAGCGTTTCGAGGGCTGGCTGCCGGCCTACATGGCCGGCGAACTGCCGCAAGCCTGAGCGCTGAGGAGTAGTCCACCATGGCCATGGATGCCGGCGAGATCGAACGGCTAATCAAGGTGCGCATCCCGGATGCCCAGGTGACGATCCGGGATCTGGCCGGCGACGGCGATCATTACGCGGCCACGGTGATTTCCGCCTCGTTCAAGGGCAAATCGCGGGTGCAGCAGCACCAACTGGTCTACGAGGCGCTCAAGACCCAGATGGGCGGCGTGCTGCACGCGCTCGCCTTGCAGACCGCCGCGCCGGAAGCGTGATGGCGGCTCCAAGCGGGGTCAAGATTCTGTCGCCCGCCGGCGCCATCAAACCGACCGGAACCTGGAGCCTGGCGGCGCGCGCCGGAGATTTCGTCTTCGTCGCCGGTATGCGCGGCATCGATCCGGCGAGCAACGCGCTGGTCGCCGGGCCAGAACATCGAATCCGCCAAGCATTTCTGAACATGCAGGTCATCGCCGGTTCTGAAGGCGCTCGCCTCACGGATTGCGTTCGTCTGACGGTTTTTGTCACCGATATGAATCGCTTACGGCCGTTGGTGAATCAAATACAGCAAGAGCTTTGGGCGGGCGGGCCGTACCCGCCGCGCACCATCGTGGAGGTCGCAAAACTCAATCAAGACGATATTTTTGAGGTGGAGGGCACGTTTTACGCCCCGAAACCCTCGTGAATCGCCGCCAATTCCGCTTGGGCTGGCGGGGGCTTCTGCGCTACATATATCGCCAGCAAAGCGGGCGTGACGCCGCTCAAAAGGACTGAAATCTCATGGGCATCGATAAATTCATCGACAACGAAGTGAAGGCCAACGACGTGGTGCTGTTCATGAAGGGCACGCCGCAGTTTCCGCAATGCGGGTTTTCCGGCCAGGTGGTGCAGATTCTCGACCACTTGGGCGTCGCCTACAAAGGCCTCAACGTGCTCGAGTCCACGGAACTGCGCGACGGCATCAAGGCCTATTCGAACTGGCCGACCATTCCGCAGCTCTACGTGAAGGGCGAGTTCGTCGGCGGTTGCGATATCGTGCGCGAGATGTTCCAGGCCGGTGAATTGCAGCAGACGCTCAAAGACAAGGGCGTCACGGTGAAGGCCGGCACCGCCGCCTGAGATCCGATCCGAGAATCGCAAAGCCCCGCCTTTTGGGCAGGGCTTTCGCTTTTTCTGGCAGGCTGCCGGGCGAGGGGGCCGGATCAGCGCGAGTAATATTCCACCACCAGATGCGGCTCCATCTGCACCGGATAGGGCACATCGGTGACCACCGGAATGCGCGACAGTTTGGCGGTCATTTTGCCGCTGTCGACCTCGATGTAGTCCGGCACGTCGCGCTCGGATAAGGCCTGCGCTTCCAGCACCAGGTTCATCTGCCGCGACTTTTCCTTCACCTCGACCACGTCCCCGACCTTGAGCCGGAAGCTCGAGATGTTGACCCGCCGGCCGTTCACCTTGACATGGCCGTGGTTGACGAATTGGCGGGCGGCAAACACGGTGGGCACGAACTTGGCGCGGTAGACGACCGCGTCCAGCCGGCGCTCCAAAAGGCCGATCATGTGGGCGCCGCTGTCGCCCTTCATGCGGATCGCTTCGTCATAAATGCCGCGGAACTGCTTTTCGGAAATATTGCCGTAATAGCCGCGCAGTTTCTGCTTGGCCTTGAGCTGCACGCCGTAGTCGGAGAGCTTGCTCTTGCGGCGCTGGCCGTGCTGGCCGGGGCCGTATTCGCGCCGGTTCACCGGGCTTTTCGGACGGCCCCAGATGTTCTGGCCCATCCGGCGGTCGAGCTTGTACTTGGATTCCATGCGCTTGGTCATCGCGTCCTCGTGTCAGACTTTGTGGGATGAGGAACCGCGCCCTCCTCTGTCCCGGGTTTCCCCAGAACCGACAGGTAAGACCTTTAAAGCGTAAGGCCTTGCCTCGGGTGCGAAACGCCTTGCCGGGCACTGAAATCCCGCAAGGTGCGCGGGTTTTAGGGGCGAACCGGCAAAGTGTCAAACCTGCAACGCGAGGCATTGGGGTACGGTAGCCCGGGCTTGCCGGATCGCCTCCGCAGGGCCATTTAAATTCGATCAGGCCCGGGCCCCTGTGGCAGCCACACGGTTGCGATGTCGGACTGACCGAACGGCTGAGGGCCCGCCCGCCATGACCGACTTTTTCACCCTATCGCCCGAGGCGATCGCGGCCCTGGCCCAGGTCATCATGATCGACCTGGTGCTGGCCGGCGACAATGCCGTCGTCATCGGGCTGGCCGCGGCCGGCCTGCCGCAATCCCAGCGCGCGCGCGCCATCCTGGTCGGCATCGTCGCCGCGACCTTGTTGCGCATTGTGTTCGCCGGGATCGCAGTCGAACTCCTGGCCATTGTCGGCCTCCTGCTCGCCGGCGGCATTCTGCTGCTGTGGGTTTGCTGGAAAATGTGGCGCGAATTGCGCGGACCCGATCAACAGGAGACCGAAGCCACGCTGCCGGCAGACAAGGGAAATTTCCCCAACAAGACTTTCGCGCAGGCGGCCCGGATGATCGTCATGGCGGACGTGTCGATGTCGCTCGATAACGTGCTAGCCGTCGCCGGCGCAGCGCGGGACCACCCGGCGGCATTGGTCTTCGGCCTCGGCCTGTCGATCGTACTGATGGGTATTGCGGCGAACTTCATCGCGCGCCTGCTCAACCGGCGCCGCTGGATTGCCTATGTCGGCCTGGCGATCATCCTCTACGTCGCCGGCGACATGATCTGGCGCGGCGCGCTGGAAGTGTGGCCGCATTTGATCGGCTAGAAACCGTAACCCGACAAAGCGGCCGCCAGCGCCGGCGACGGCGCGCGATCCGAGGTGAAGACGATGCACGGCGGCGGCGTGGGCGAACCGGGCGGGCGGCCGCGCAGCAAATCGGCGACGCGGCGGGCGATCGCCGGCGCCGGATCGACCCAATCGACGGGCCAGGGCGCGATCGCCTTAAAGCGTTCGATCAGCAGCGGGTAATGGGTGCAGGCCAGCACCACGGTGTCGGTGCGGCGCCCATCGGCTTCGGCAAAGCAGCCGGCGATCTCATCTCTAATCGCGGCGTCGGCGATCGGTTTGCCGGCAAGCTCGGCTTCGGCAAAGGATGCCAGATGCGACGAGCCGATCAGCGCGACGTCGCAGCCGGCGGCGAATTCGCGAATGAGCGCGCGGGTGTATTCGCGCGAGACGGTGGCTAGCGTGCCCAGCACGGCGATGCGCTTGGTCGTCGATTGCGCGCAGGCCGGCTTGATCGCCGGCACGGTGCCGACGAAAGGCACGGCAAAGCGCGCGCGCAGATCGGCAAGCGCCAGCGTGGAGGCGGTGTTGCAGGCCACCACCACCAGATCGGGCGCGTGGTCGGCAATGGCTTTGCCGATAATCTCGATGACGCGTGCAATCAATAACGTTTCCGGCTGGTTGCCGTAAGGGAAACCGGCGTCGTCCGCCACGTAGACGTACGCGGCGTCGGGCCGCGCGGCGGCCACTTCGCGGTACACGGTAAGCCCGCCGACGCCGGAATCGAAAATGAGGATTTTTACCGGAGCTTCGGGCACGTCAGGCTCTTAAAGTGCGCATGATCTTGTCCGAAAACCGGTTCCCATCCCCGATCGGCGTCGAGGACGTGCTTTTCGGGATCATGCGCTCCCGAACACCCGTTGGAAGATGGTATCGACGTGCTTGAAGTGATGATCGAGGTTGAAATTCGCCTCAAGTTCCTTGTCGCTCAATTTCGCGCGAACATCCTTGTCGGCCTTGAGCAGTGCCAGGAAATCCTTTTCGCCGCCCCACACTTTCATGGCGTTTCGCTGCACGAGGGCGTAGGCGTCCTCGCGCGGCACGCCTTTTTGCGTGAGCGCGATCAGCACCCGCTGCGAATGGATCAGTCCGCCGAGCTTGTCGAGATTCTTCTGCATGGTGGCCGGATAGACCACCAGCCGGTCGATGATGCCGGCGAGCCGCGCCAGAGCGAAGTCGAGCGTCACCGTGGCGTCGGGCCCGATCATGCGCTCGACCGAAGAATGCGAGATGTCGCGCTCGTGCCAGAGCGCCACGTTTTCCATGGCGGGCAGGGCGTAGGCGCGCACCATGCGGGCAAGCCCGGTTAGGTTTTCCGACAGCACCGGATTGCGCTTGTGCGGCATGGCCGAGGAGCCCTTCTGCTTCTCGGAGAAGAACTCTTCCGCCTCCAGCACCTCGGTGCGCTGCAAGTGGCGGATTTCGGTCGCCAGCCGCTCGATCGAGGAAGCGACCACCGCCAGCGTCGCGAAATACATGGCGTGGCGGTCGCGCGGAATGATCTGGGTCGAGACCGGCTCGACGGCAAGCCCCATGGCTTTGGCGACGTGCACTTCGACGCGCGGATCAACCTGCGCGAAGGTGCCGACCGCGCCCGAAATGGCGCAGGTGGCGACTTCCTTGCGCGCAGCGACGAGCCGATCGCGCGCTCGCGCAAATTCGGCGTAGGCGTATGCCAGTTTGAGCCCGAAGGTGGTTGGCTCGGCGTGGATGCCGTGCGAGCGGCCGACGGTTGGCGTCAATTTGTGCTCGAAGGCGCGGCGCTTGAGCGCCGCGAGCAGGGCGTCGGTGTCGGCGATCAGGATGTCGGCGGCGCGCACCAGCTGCACGTTGAAGCAGGTGTCGAGTACGTCCGACGAGGTCATGCCGGAATGCACGAAGCGCGCCTCCGGTCCGACGATTTCGGAAAGATGCGTCAGGAAGGCGATGACGTCGTGCTTGACCTCGGCCTCGATGGCGTCGATGCGGGCGACGTCGAATTTGGCGGCTTTGCCTTTTCCCCAGATTTTCTTGGCGGCATCCTTCGGGATGATGCCGATCTCGGCCATGCCATCGGCGGCGTGCGCTTCGATCTCGAACCAGATGCGGAACTTGGTTTCCGGCGACCAGATCGCGACCATGTCGGGGCGGGAATAACGCGGGATCACGCCGCTTCTCCGCGCGCCAGCGCCGCCGCGTTGCGGATCGCGGCGATATTGCCCTTGTAATTGCCGCCCTTGAACACCGCGTTGCCGGCGACCAGCACGTTGGCGCCGGCGCGCACGACCTCGGCGGCGTTTTCAGCGGTCACGCCGCCGTCGATCTCGATGTCGATCGGCCGCGCACCGGCCAACGCGCGCACGTTGCGGATCTTGTCGAGCGCGGCGGGGATGAATTTTTGCCCACCGAAGCCGGGATTGACCGACATGACCAGGATGAGATCGACCAGGTCGATGACGTGCTCGATCGTGTCTACCGGCGTGCCGGGGTTCATGGTGACGCCGGCCTTCTTGCCGAGCGCGCGGATCGCCTGCAGCGAGCGGTGCACGTGCGGGCCCGATTCGACATGCACGGTGATGATATCGGAGCCGGCCTTGGCGAAGGCTTCCAGGTAAGGATCGCAAGGCGCGATCATCAGGTGCACGTCGAGCGGCTTTTTGGTGACCGGGCGGATCGCCTGCACCACCGCGGGGCCGATGGAGATATTGGGCACGAAATGCCCGTCCATCACGTCGACATGGACCCAGTCGCAGCCTGCGGCCTCGATGGCGCGGATTTCATCGCCAAGTTTGGCGAAATCGGCCGAAAGAATCGACGGCGCGATGAGCAGCGGGCGCATGACGGCCTCCAAAACGCCGTTCGCGTAACACGACGGGGGCCGGGGAGCAACGCGCGGCGGGCGCGGGGCTTGGACCCGGCAGCGAAGGCAAGCGAGGCGGCAAGAATTGCCCAGCCGCACAACAAAAACGTAGCCGCGGGCCGCCCGAAACTGTGGACAACATCAACGGGGATGCGGGTTTGCGGGGCCGCGGGCGATTGGCGCGGCATTTGCGTCGGCGCCATCAGGGGCTGCGTCCGCCGGGCTTCGCCGGCGTGGTGAGGAGTATGCGTTATGTCCATGTCCGTCGGCGCATCGTCCAATGCGCTGTCCTATCTACAGTCGCTGCTGGCGCAGGGCACCGCCGGCGCCAACGATACGGCGGGTGCCAGCGATCCTCTATCGGCCTTGTTGCAAACCTTGTCCGGCGCAACGGCCGACCCGTCGGCGGCCGCCGCCGCGCCTGCGGGCGGCACGGCAGGCACCGGCTGTTCCACGTTCGACTCCGGCACAATGGCGGCGCTGATATCGCTGCAGGGTCAATCGGCAAGCGGGGCGACCGCGCAATCGGCGTCGCCGCTGTTCTCGAAACTCGATACCGATGGCGACGGTGAGATCGGCAAGTCGGAATTCGAGAACGCGCTCGGGGGCGCCGGCGTCGATACATCGAGCGCCGACGCACTGTTCGCCAAGCTCGACGCCAATGGCGACGGCTCGATCAGCCAAAGCGAACTGACGCAAGCGCGCCACGGCGGTGGCCACCACCATCACCACATGCATGGCGGCGACGGTGCGCAAGGCAGCGATTCCTCCGGCCAAGGGGGCGCCGATGCGCTGCTGTCGGGTACCGACGCGAGCGGCGCGACCACCCAGACCACGACCAACGGCGACGGATCGAGCACGACGACGATTTCCTACGCCGATGGCAGCACGGTCGAGATGACGACGCCCGCGGCGCCGGCAAATGGCTCCGGCACGGCGGGCACAGGTGGGAACGCTCAAAACAGCGCCAACTTGCTCGAGCAGTTGATCCGGCTGCAATCGCAACTGCTGAACACGGCGGCCTCGACCATCTCTGCGGTCGCGTAACCGCTAGCCGCCCCGGCGCAGCCGCCTCGCCAGCGGCTGCAGCAGGGCGGGCAAGAGATAGATCGGAAACTGTGCCATTGCGAAATAGAACCAGGCCAAGTCCGGCAGCGACGAGCCGAGCGTCGCCATGACCAAGCCGATATTGCGGAAGGCGGAGAGGAGCGCGATCGGCGCGCTGCGGTCGAGGCCTGCGTGCGCGAAGATCAGCATGCTCAGTCCGATGAGCAGGCAGCTCACCAGGATGACCAGCACGAACAGCTCGATCGCGAAAACCGGGTCGGCGATCACGTTGCGCGGCACGCTTTCCATCGCCGCGATGGCGAAGATGAAAACGGCAATGACATTGAGGCCGTCGAGCGGCTCTTTCTGACGCTCGAGCCATTCCCAGCCGGCGACGTGGCGGATGGCGTAGGCAATGGCGGCGGAGAGCGCGAAGAACAGGAACAGCTTGACGCCGAGGTCGAAGGGCGAAAACAGCGACGAACCGAGAAACAGATAGCTGAATGCGACGGTGGTGAACGGCGACATCGCGTTGGTGATGATCAGCGTCACCAGCGAGAACGCCACGTCGAAGCCCATCAGCGCCGCGAAAGCGGCCGAGGAGGTGATCGGCGTCGTCGCAATCTGCAGGATCAAGATGGTGTAGAGCGCCGGCATGCTCTCGCGCAGGCCCATCGCCGTGTAGGCGATGCCGAACAAAAGCGGCACCACCACCATGATCCAAAGCGCGGCGATGATGGTCAGCTTCGGCGCTCGCACGTAGCGGATGAAGGCCGCCGGGTCGGTGCGCAGATAGGAAAACAACAACAACACGAACACGGTTTCGCCGAGATAGGGCTTCACGTAGGCCGCGAGCTGCGGCAGGGCGAGGCCGAAAAATACCGATACGGCGAGCGCGCGCGTGCCTTGGCGGCCGAGCCACGCCAGGGCGGCGCGCAACGCCATCAGAATGGACATGAAAAGCTCCGGCACGGTGTTGCCGAACGGTCATAGCGCCGGCGCGTCATCCATTCCATATAAAAGACACCGCCAGGCGGCGGACGGGAAGAAACTCGGAATTCATGGCACGCACGGACGCCATCGTGCTCGGGGCCGGTATTGTCGGCACTTCGATCGCATTGCATCTCGCCAAGCGGGGCTTGAGCGTGGCGCTGATCGACCGTGCCGGCGTCGGCGAGCAGACCTCCTATGGCAATGCCGGGATCATCGAAGGCAATACCGTGTTCCCGCCGGCGTTCCCGTCCGATCTCGGCGCGCTGGCGCGCATCGCGCTCAAGCGGGCGACCGAGGCCAACTATCAGCTCTCGTTTTTGCCGCAGGCTTTGCCCTGGCTGCTGGCGTTCCGCGCGGCGTCGCGGTCGGATCGGCTGGTCGAAACCGCGCGGCTGATCCGCCCGCTGTTTGCGCGCGCGGTGGCCGAGCATGAAACCTTGATGGCGGAAGCCGGCGCCGCTCGTTTCCTGCGCAAGACCGGCTGGTTGAAAGTCTATCGCAGCGAGCGCGCCTTCGCCGCGCTCAAGCCGGAAGTCGATCTGGCGGCGCAATTCGGCCTTCCGTTGCAAGCCTTGGATACCGCGGGGGCGCAGGCGCTGGAGCCTTCGCTCAAGCCGGTGTTCGCGCACGCGGTGTTCTGGCCGCAAGCCGCGAGCGTGAGCAATCCGCTCGGCGTCACGCGCGCCTATGCCGCGCGCTTTGCCGCGCTCGGCGGGATCAGCTTGCAGGGCGACGCACGCTCGCTGCACCGGTCGGGCAACCGCTGGCGGGTGGAAACCAATGAGGGCGGGATCGATGCGCGCGAAGTCGTGGTCGCGCTGGGCCCGTGGGCGGGCGATCTGCTTGGTGCGCTGGGGCTGAAATTGCCGCTGATGGTGAAGCGCGGCTATCACCGGCACTTCCATGCGCAAGGCAATGCCGCTCTGACGCGGCCGGTGCTCGATGCCGGCGTCGGTTACGTGATCACGCCGATGGAAATGGGACTGCGCATGACCACCGGCGTCGAATTCGCCGCGCGCGATGCCAATCCCTCGCCGGTGCAGTTCGGCCGCATCCTGCCGAAGGCGCGCGAATTGTTTCCGCTCGGCGAGCGTGCCGACGACAAGACTTGGCTCGGCAGCCGTCCGGCTTTTCCGGATTCGCGGCCTGTGATCGGGCGCGCCCCGGGCCTCGCCGGTCTGTGGCTCGCCGTCGGCCACGCGCATTGGGGCCTCACGCTCGGCCCCGCCACCGGCCGCATGATCGCGGAAATGATGGCGGGCGAGGCGCCATTCTGCGATCCGGCGCCTTACCGGGCGGTACGGTTTCTCGATTAACCGTCATTCCGGCGCGCTCGCGACGCGAGCGAACCCGGAATCCATAACCCCGGCGCTGCGGAGTATGGATTCCGGGTCCGCGCCTTCGGCGCGTCCCGGAATGACAGAAAATTATTTGCCGAACTTGTCTTTCCAACTCGGCAGCGCACCGGGAAAGGGAAGAGCGGTTGCCTCATAGACGCCGCGCGCGATAGCGCGCGCCATGACATTGGCGGCGACCATGCCGAGCTCGGCCAGCCCGTAGAACGGATCGACGAGCGGCTTTGCGCCGGTCGCGGCCGAGAAAATCACATCTCCGTCGAGCGGCGTGTGTACCGGATAGATGGCGCGGGCGAAGCCGTCCTGCGCCATGACGGCGAGGCGATTGCATTGCGCCTTGTTCAGTTTCGCGTCGGTAGCGATGATGGCGATGGTGGTATTTTCCTGCGGGCCGCCTTTGGCGCGGATCGCCAAGTCGGCTCCGGTCACTTTTGCCGGCGCGCCGCGGCTGCCGAATTCGCCGTTCTGCTCGAACGCCGCCGCCCAGAAATGCGGTCCGTCGCCGACCGTGGTCGTGCCGACGGCATTGACCACCGCCAGCGCGCCGACGGTGATGCCTTGCGCCGTAACCGCCGAAGCCGAACCGACGCCGCCTTTGAGCGTCGCGGTGGTGGTGCCGAGCCCGGCGCCGGCACTGCCGAGCGCGAAATCGGCGCCCGCGGCTTTTGCCGCTTCATAGCCGAGCTCGCGATAGGGCGGGTAGCGGCCCCAATGCTTGTCGCCGCCGTTGAGCAGGTCGAACATGATCGCGCCCGGCACGATCGGCACCAGCGCGTCGCGTATCTTGAAGCCGCGGCCTTGCTCGCGCAGCCAGGCTTGCACGCCGGAAGCGGCATCCAGGCCGAAGGCCGAGCCACCCGAAAGGACTATTGCATCGATGCCTTCCACCGTCTGCGCCGGATCGAGCAAAGCGGTTTCGCGCGTGCCGGGACCGCCGCCGCGCACGTCCACGCTCGCCGCGACGGCGGTGTCGAAAACCACGACCGTGACGCCGGAGCCGAGCTTGGCGTCGGCGGCCTGGCCTACCCGCAGGCCGGGAATATCGGTGATGAGATTGCGCAAGGTCATGGCCGCAACTCTATCACGGTCGATCACGTCAAAGTCAGACCCGGAGCGGCCGACTTGCCATGGCCATAGTTGCCGGGGCATCTAGGACGCCATGAATGGTAATGTCCCTATAATGACCGCCCTGATCGCCGGGCTGATCAGCTTCCTCTCCCCGTGCGTCCTGCCTTTGGTGCCGCCTTATCTGGTATTCTTGGCGGGCACCTCGTTGGAGCGTCTTGCCGACGCCGAGCCGGAGCGGCGGGTCAAGCGCGAGACCGTGCTGGCGGCGGCGCTGTTCGTGTTGGGTTTCTCGACCGTATTCGTGGCGCTCGGCGCCAGCGCCAGCGTCATCGGCTCGCTGATCCGCGCCTATTCGGGTCCGCTATCGACCATCGCCGGCATCGTCATCATCGTCATGGGCCTGCATTTCCTCGGCATCACGCCGATCGCGCTGCTGCACCGGCAGAAGCGGCTGGAGGTCGCCAAGCCCGTGGGGCTGTGGGGCGCCTACGTGATCGGGCTGGCCTTTGCCTTCGGCTGGACGCCCTGCATCGGGCCGATCCTCGCCGCCATCCTGGCGGTGGCGGCGTCGGAGCAGACGGTCGCCAAGGGCGCCGGCCTGCTGGCGGTCTACTCGCTCGGTCTCGGCATTCCGTTCATGATCGCCGCCTTCGCCATCGAGCCGTTCGCGGCGTTTCTCGCGCGCTTCAAGAATTATCTGCACCGCGTCGAGCAGGCGATGGGCGCGCTTCTGGTGCTCACCGGCATCGCCTTCCTCACCGGCAGCATCAACCAGATGAGCGTGTGGCTGCTGGAGGCGTTTCCGGCGCTCGGGAGGATCGGGTAACGCTCGCACAGCGCGGTAGCCCGGATGGAGCGAAACGAAATCCGGGGCTCTTTCCGCGAGCCGAGGGTTCGGCCCCGCATTCCGCTGCGCTCCATGCGGGCTACAGGCGACAACAAAAAGCCCGCCGACGCGGCGGGCTTTTCCGTCACGGCTATGATGCCGCCTTCTATTTCATCTTGCTGCAGTCGGAGCCCGGGCACTCGACGTAAGTGATTTTGCCGCTGGCGTCCTTCTTCCAGAGATACATCACGTAGTCGAGCTTGGTGATGTCACCCTTCTTGTCGAAGGCGAGATCGCCGAGCACGGTCTTGAACTTCATGCCCGAGTGCATCTTCTCGGCCACCTTCTTGGGGTCGAGCGACTTGGCGGCTTCCGCGGCCTGCTTGATCACCTGCACGCCAGCGTAGCTGTAGAGCGTATAGGCTTCCGGCTCGAACTTCTTGGCGCGGAATTCCTCGACCACCTTCTTGGCTTCCGGCTTGTGGCGCGGATCGGGGCCGTAGGTCATCAGCGTGCCTTCGACGCCGGGGCCGCCGACCGAGGCGAACTCGTCGGAGGTGATGCCGTCGCCGCCCATCAGCGGCGCCTTGACGCCCTGGTCGCGCATCTGTCGCACGATCAGGCCGCCTTCGGTGTAGAGCCCGCCGAAATAGACCAGATCGGCGCCCGACTGCTTGATCTTGGAGACCAGCGCCGAATAGTCCTTCTCACCGGTGTTGATGCCTTCGTAGAGCACTTCCTTCATGCCGCCGGCATTGATCGCCTTCTTCATTTCGTCGGCGAGGCCTTTGCCGTAGGTCGTCTTGTCGTGGACGACGGCGATCTTCTTGCCCTTGAAGTGCTTGAGAATGTAGGTGCCGGCGACCTTGCCCTGCTGATCGTCGCGGCCGCAGACGCGGAAGATGTTCCACATCTTGCGCTCGGTGACGGTCGGATTGGTCGAAGCCGGCGTGATCTCGAGGATGCCGTTTTCCTGATAGACCTCGGAGGAGGGGATGGTGACGCCGGAATTGTAATTGCCGATCACGAACTTGACGCCGTCGCCGGCGAATTTGTTGGCGACCGAGACGCCCTGCTTGGGATCGGAGACGTCGTCGCCGTATTCGACGGTGATTTTCTGACCGAGAATGCCGCCGGTCTTGTTGATGTCTTCGGCGGCCTGATCGACGCCGTTTTTCATCTGCGCGCCGGTGGCAGCGCTTGGCCCCGTGATCGGGCCGGCCATGCCGAATTTGACTTGCGCCGAGGCGGTTCCCGCCAGGGCAAACCCCAGCCCCAGCGCGAGGCCGAGCGTGCTGATCCTCTTCATCGTCTTGTCCCCTTAAAGGTGTGAAGCCGGCAGCGATAAACTCGCGGAATATTACGTCACTGCGGCTTGCGGCGCCAGCGCAGCGGACCGTCGGATTCATTGATCCAGCGATATTGCGTGACCATCTGCGCGGCACGGGCGAGGCGGAACCCGGCGAGGCCGAACGCCACGCAGACCGCGCTGTCGACCAGATAATAGTGCGCCGACAAAAGCGTGCCGCCGAACAGGCTGAAATGAATGAAGCGTACGGCGGCGCCGAGGATCAGCGCATAGGCAGCCATCTGCCAGGCCGGCCGCCAGGTCTGCGCGATGGCGCGGCCGGCGAGCGCGGCCGCCCCGCCGCCGAGAATGACGGTGACCAAAACGAACACGCCGAACGAGCCTTCCTCGTGAAGAAATCCCTGCATCATGGCTCGGCCTGCTGACGGCCGCCCTCGAGATAGGCGGATTTGACCTCGGGCCGCGCCAGGAGCTCGCGTCCGCTGCCGCTCAGCGTGATCAGCCCGTTGACCATGACATAGCCGCGATGCGCGAGCTTGAGCGCATGGAAGGCATTCTGTTCGACCAGGAACACCGTAAGCCCGTCTTGCGCGTTGAGCGCTTTGATGGCGTCGAAAATCTGCCGCACGATCAGCGGCGCCAGACCGAGCGAGGGCTCGTCGAGCAGCAGCAGCCGCGGCCGCGCCATCAGCGCGCGCGCGATCGCCAACATCTGCTGCTCGCCGCCGGACAGCGTGCCGCCGCGCTGGTGCAGGCGCTGCTTCACGCGCGGAAAAAGCGTGAGCACGCGCTCGAGGTCGTGCTCGAAAGCGGAAGGGTCGGCGGTGGTCGCGCCCATCTGCAGATTTTCCAAGACCGTCATGCGCGAAAAGATGCGGCGGCCTTCGGGCGCCTGGGCCAGATTGAGACGGGCAATCTCGTGGGTCGGCATGTGCGTAATGTCGCGCCCGGCGAGGGTAATCGTGCCCTCGCGCGCGCGCGGGTTGCCGCAGATCGTCATCATCAGCGTCGACTTGCCGGCGCCGTTGGCGCCGATCAGCGTGACGATCTCGCCGTCGTTGACGTCGAGATCGACGCCCTTGAGGGCCATCACGCGGCCGTAGAACGTCTTCACACCGCGCACCGAGAGAAGCGGCGAGGTCATAAGCCGACCTCCGCTTCAACCTTGGCAACGTCCTCGTCGGCGACGCCGAGATAGGCGGCGATCACTTTCGGGTCGTTGCGCACCGCCGCCGGTTCGCCGTCGGCGATCTTGACGCCGTAGTCGAGCACGACCACGTGGTCGGAAATTTCCATGACCACCGACATGTCGTGCTCGATCAGCAATATGGAGATGGCGTGCTCGTCGCGGATGGCGCGCAGCAGATCGTTGAGTTCGGCGCTTTCGCGCGGGTTGAGACCGGCGGCCGGTTCGTCGAGGCAAAGCAGCAATGGATCGGTGCACATGGCGCGCGCGATCTCCAGCCGCCGCTGCGCGCCATAGGGCAGGTCGCCGGCCGGATCGTCGGCGCGCGCGATCAAGCCGACGCGCTCGAGCCAGCCGCGCGCGGTGTCGATCGCCGCGCGTTCGGCGGCCGCGTAGGAGGGCAGGCCGAGGATGCCAAACAAGGTGTAGCCCGACGCCAGCATCAGCCGGTTATGCTGGGCGACCAGCAGATTTTCTAGCGCGGTCATGCCGGGAAACAGGCGGATATTCTGGAAGGTGCGGGCGACGCGCGCCTGCTGGGTGACGAGGTATTCCGGCATGCGCTCGAGCTGGTAGAGCACGCCCTGCGGCCGCGATAGGCGGCGCTTGCCGCTGTCGGTCAGCGTTTCCAATTCGTCCCATAGGGACGCATCGCCGTGGCGAAATCCGATGCGGCCCTCGCTCGGCTTGTAAAAGCCGGTGATGCAGTTGAACACCGTGGTCTTGCCGGCGCCGTTCGGTCCGATCAACGCGGTGATATTTCCTTGCAGCGCCGCGAATGACAAATCGTCGACCGCGACCAGCCCGCCGAAGCGCATGGTCAAGTGCTCGACGCTGAGCAGAATGCCGCCGGCGGCAGGCCTGTCTTGGCGCATGACTAGCCGTGACCTTCCCCGATCAAGCCGGCGGCGATGCTCTTGCGCTCCTTCAGGAACACCGAAGGCTCGCGCGTCGAAATCAGGCCGCGCGGCCGCCAGATCATGATCAGCACCATGGCGAAGCCGAACAGCAACATACGGTACTGGGTCGGATCGAAAGTGGGCCCGAAAATCTGCCTGAGGAAGTCGAGATCGCGCATGATCTCGGTGCCGCCGATCATCACGATGGCGGCGATCGCGACGCCGATCTGGCTGCCCATGCCGCCGAGCACCACGATCGACAGGATGGTGGCCGATTCCAGGAAGGTGAAGGATTCCGGCGAAATAAATCCTTGGCGCGCCGCGAAGAACGACCCGGCGAACCCTGCGAACATCGCACCCATCGCGAAGGCGGTAAGCTTGGTGTTGGTGGTGTTGATGCCGAGCGAACGGCAGGCAATCTCGTCCTCGCGCAGCGCCTCCCAGGCGCGCCCGACCGGCAACCGGCGCAGCCGCACGGTCACGAAGGCGGTGAGAAGGGCGAGCGCCAGGATCAGGTAATAGAGAAAGATGGTGCGGTAGATCGGCGAGAATTCCAGCCCGAACACGGCAGCGAAGCCATTGTCATCGGCGTTGAAAGGAATGCCGAAAAACGTCGGGCGCGGAATGCCGCTGATGCCGGCATAGCCGTTGGTCAGGTCGACCCAGTTGATCAAGATGAGTCGGATCATCTCGCCGAAGGCCAGCGTTACGATGGCGAGATAGTCGCCGCGCAACCGCAGCACCGGAAAGCCGAGCAGGATGCCCCAGAACGACGACAGAATGCCGGCCAGCGGCAGCAGGATCCAGAACGAGAAGCCGAAGCTCTTGGCGAGCAATGCGTAGGAATAGGCGCCGACCGCGTAGAACGCGACATAGCCGAGGTCGAGCAGACCGGCGAGGCCCACCACGATATTGAGGCCCCAGCCGAGCATCACGTAAATCAGAATCTGAATGCCGAAGTTGTCGATCCATTTCAGAGCGCCGCGGAAGCCGGTGGCGGCAATGACGATGGCCGGATAGACGATGACAAAACCAATGGCGAAGGGGACGAACCATTTGCCGACAATGGCGCGCCAGGGCGAGGGTGCCGCCGCGACCGGCCACAACGTGCGCTGCTTGAGCCACGGCTCGGCCACCAGCGAATAAGCCAGCCGTCCGGCCCCGACGACGGCGACGATGACAAACAGCAGCGGCCAGCGCGTGGTCAGGATCAGGTTGTTGCGGATGTCGGTGATCGTCTTGAAGCCGATCAGCGGCAGGAACAACCCAAAGGCGATGAGCGCGGTGAAGCCGGCGTCGCGCAGCGCGCGAGCCCAATCGACGCGGTTGGCTGGCGCGCCGTCGGCCATCCTAAACCTTTTCGACATCCGGCCGGCCGAACAGGCCCTGCGGCAGGAAGATCAAAGTGATCGCCAGCACGGAAAAGGCGGCGACGTCCTTGTAGTCGATGGAAAAATAGGCCGACCACATGGTCTCGATCAGGCCGATGAGGAGGCCGCCGATCACCGCGCCCGGCAGCGAGCCGATGCCGCCCAGCACCGCGGCGGTGAACGCCTTTACGCCCGGCACGAACCCATCGGAAAAGCTCACCACGCCGTAATACATCAGGTACATGGTGCCGGCGACGGCGGCGAGCGCGGCGGCGATCACGAAAGTCATCGAAATGGTCTGATCGACGTTGACGCCGACCAGCGCCGCCATTTTCTGATCCTGCTCGCAGGCGCGTTGCGCGCGGCCGAGCCGGGTCTTGGCCACCAGAAACCAGAATGCCGCCAGCAGCACCGCGGTGACGCCCCAGATGATGAGCTGCTTGTACGACAACGTGACCGCATAGCCGTGCCCGTTCATGACGACGAATTCGCCCTGCACCATGGGCGGGATCGGCTTGTTGCGCGGGCCCTGGCTGACCTGCACGAAATTGGACAGAAAAATCGACATGCCGATCGCCGAGATCAGCGGCGCCAGCCGGAACGAGCCGCGCAACGGACGGTAGGCGATGCGCTCGATCACCCAGTTGACCAACGACGTGAACACCATGGCGACGATCAGGACGATGAACAGCGCCAGCGCGATCGAGGTAATGCCGAGCCACGTTGTCAGGATGAGGAAGGCGATCAGCGCGATGAAGGCCGAGACCATGAACACATCGCCGTGGGCGAAGTTCACCATGCCGATGATGCCGAACACCATGGTGTAGCCGATGGCGATCAGGCCGTAGATCGAGCCGAGAGTGACGCCGTTGATGAGCTGCTGGAGGAAGACTTCCATGCGCTGCGCCCGCGCCTTTCGCGTCTGGTCGCCCGGCTGACGGCCATTGCCTCGATTCTACAAGGCTTAACAGGGCGTGGCGGGAGCGGCAACGCTTGCCGCGAGGCGTGTTATTAAGTCGCATCGCAGCCGCGGAGGTTTAGAGGAAAGGCGACATGTCCCCCAGCGTCAAAATTGCGGTCCGGGTCGGCGGCGCAGCCGTGGGTCGCCATTATGGTGCTGTGGGAATGGTGTGCGCGGCGCCGCCGCCTAGGCCTGCCGATCGTTCGCAACGTGGCGGAATTGCGCATTGTGCGTCTTTTGACGCTGCCGTTTCGCAAAGCCGTTTAGTCGCGCACGATCTTTTCCGAATGCGGGTGCGCTAATGCAGCCCGCCGAATAGCCAGATCAGCAGCAAGATGCGGCGGAATCCCCAGCAGCCAGAGCAACAGCGTCCCATTGTCGTCCCCTATGTCGTTTTCGATCCGAAAGGGAACTCCGATGCCGGCGAGCGGGTTCCAACGGTCCTGGCTTCGCACTTGGTACGGAACTGGACACCGCGTTGGCGCGTTATGCGTTCGGGCGGGGAGCACCAGACGACCAACGTTGGAAGGAAATAGAATGAGCCAGAATCAAAATCCCAACCAGAATCCCGGCCAGCAACAGCAGGGCAATCAGCCCGGCCAGCAGGGCGGTCAGCAGCAAGGTGGCGGGCAGCAGAAGCCCGGTCAGCAGCAGCAGGGCGGCGGGCAAAAGCCCGGCCAGCAGCAAGACCGTCAAGATCATCAGGGCCAGAACCGCTAACGCACTGCAATACGACGATACGGAAGCCCCGCCGCAAGGCGGGGTTTTTCGTTTGGGCCCGCACGATTGCGTTGGCCCGGCGCGCGGCCTCGCCTATGCTTGGCCTCGCCATGGCTTCGTCCACGCTCCCGCTGTTTCATCTTTACGGCGATCCACCGGACGATTCCGCTTTCGACTTCATCCATATTGAGACCATCGCCTCGCGTTCGGCGGTGCACGACTGGACGATCCGCGCGCATCGCCACCGCAACCTCTTTCAGATCCTGCTGATCGAGAAGGGCGGGGGTGAAATGACTTTCGAGACCGCGACCGCGGCATTCTCGGCGCCGGCGGCGATCCTGGTGCCGGCCACCACCGCGCACGGTTTTCGCTTTACGCCGCAAATCACCGACGGATGGGTGGTGAGCTTCACCGAAGACGTTGCCGACGCGCTCGGCGACCAGTCGGGCGAGGCATTGGCTCGGCTCAAGGCGGTGGCGGCCGATCCGCTGGTGCCGCTCACCGGCGCGACCGAGGCCAAGCGTCTGGCCACGCTATGCGCGGACCTCAACGAGGAGGCCTCGCTCGCGCGCGAAGGCTATCGCCTCGCCATGCGCGGGCTGCTGGCGCTGATCGCCATCGAGGTGGTGCGGCTGGCGGTCAGCCGCGCCCGCAGCGGCAGCGTGACGCTGACGCGCGCCGATGCGCGGGTTGACGAACTACGCCGTCTGCTGGACGAGCATTTCCGCAAAGAGCGGCTGATCCGTTTTTATGCCGAGAAATTGGCGATGACCGCCGACCGGCTCAACGACCACGTCAAGCGCGCGACCGGCGTGACGGCGGGCCATCTGATCCGCCAGCGCGTCCTGACCGAAGCCAAGCGCCAGCTGGTGTTCACCAATCAGCCGATCCACGAGATTTCCTACGATTTGGCGTTTTCCGATCCGTCCCACTTCACGCGATTTTTCCGCAAGCAGACCGGCATGACACCGCAGGCTTTTCGCGAGGGCAGGGGCGGTTAACATTAAGGACTGCGCTTAACCGGTAAGGTAAAGGTTCGGTTTCTTTTGAATTTGGCATTTGAAGCGCTTACCCGTTGATCGCCTGTTTCAGGGGGTATGTATGCGTAAACTCTCCGCCCTAGCCATCGCCACGATCAGCGGCGTAGCGCTCTACTTCACCCTGGTTTGGGGGTATGACGGGCTGCGCATGCTCACCTCGCCGAACTATGGCCTGGAAGACGTCTGGCGCTCGCAATTCGTGTTCGGCATCGGCAGCCTGTTCGGCCTCGGCCCGGTCGGGCTGATCAAGCTCGCGGCCTTTTTCGGCGCGGTCAAGCTGGCGGTCGCCGGCGTCTGCGCCGTGCATATCCTCGACCGCCTGCGCACCTTTATCGGCGGCAACGCGGACACCGAAATCCTCGAAGGCGCCCTGATCCTGGTGGTGGCGATCAACATCGTGGCGGTCGGTCCGGCGGTGTGGTCGCAGAACGCCGACCTGGTGCGCGAAACGGCCTTCCAGTTGATCCTCGCGGCGATCGCCACCGCGCTTTGCCTGGGCGAGCGCAGCACCAAACGTCAAAAGCCCGCCGTCGCGACGGAGCTTGCCGCCACGCCGCGCGGCGCGCCCTGGTACTCGCCGTTCCGCTAAAAGCGCGCCGGCCTCATTTCATCCGATTTCGGTTTTGCCGTCCGCCCGTGAGCTGCGGGCTACTTGGCTTTTGCCAAGTCCGCCATCACCTCGGCGGCTTCCTTGAAGGCGTGGTTGGCGGCCGGCACGCCGCAATAGATCGCCTGCTGCAGGATGATTTCCTTGATGTCGGTGTCGGAAAAGCCGTCTTCGGCGAGCGCCGCCCGCACGTGCAGGCGGAACTCGTCCCATTGGGCGAGCGCGATCATGCTGCCGATCACCAGCACGCGGCGGGTGCGCTCGTCGTAATGCGGACGGGTCCAGATCTCGCCCCAGGCGTAGCGGGTGATCAGTTCCTGGAATTCCGTGTTGAACGGGGTCTTCTTAGCATTGGCGCGATCGACCCATTCATGGCCCAGCACCTTGCGGCGCTGGGCCATGCCGCGCTCGTGGCGTTCTTTCTCGTCCATGGGCCCGGCCACTAGTTCAGCAGGAAGTTGAGCGCGGCGTCAGTGAAAGCCTTCGGCTGCTCGACATTGGAAATATGCGCGGCATCGAGCGCCACGAGCTTGGCGCCTTTGATGGCTTTGGCGATGGCTTCGCCGGCTACGGGCGGCGTTGCGGGATCTTGCTTGCCGACGATGACAACAGTTGGCGTGGTGATGCGCGGATTGGACTCGCGGAAGTCCATGTCGCGGACGGCTTCGACGCAAGCGATATAGCCGTCGAGGTTGCTGGCGACGAACATCTTCGTCATGCGCTCGATCGTCTGCGGCGCGCGCTCCAGGAAACCTTTGGTGAACCAGCGCTCCATGTTCATGCCGACGATGTGCTTAAGGCCGTTTTCGCGCACGGTTTTGATGCGGTCGGCCCACGGCCCCTTGTCGGCGTAATAGAAATTCGTGTTGGCGAGAATGAGCTTCTCGACGCGGTCAGGCGCGTTGGCGCCCAGCCACTGACCGTCCATGCCGCCCATCGACAGGCCGCACCAGTTTATCTTTTTGATTTTGAGTGCATCCATGATTTTCAGGATGTCGCGGCCGAACAGGTCGAAGCTATAGGGACCTTTGGTCGTGCCCGATTTGCCGTGGCCGCGGCGGTCCCAACGGATGAGGCGGAAATGCTTGGCGAACTCGGCGGCCTGGTCGTCCCACATATGCAGGTCAGTGCCGAGCGAATTCGACAGCATCAGTACGGGGGCGCCCTCGCGGCCCTCGATTTCGACGTTGAGCGGACAGCCATCGGCATCGATCATCGGCATGAAAAATTCCCCCCTAAACAGGATTTTGGTTGTGTCGGCTTGGCGTTAGGCGACACACTTAAAGCGGTCCGCGCCCGCTGCAAAGCTCTTTTCAGAGGCCTCGCGAGGGCTTAAGCCGTGGCCCAAGGTTCGGGCAGGTGTGCAAGGAGGATAATGCCGATGGCGATGGTGATGACCGGGGAGGTCCAGCTCCCAGCCAGCCGCGAGGTTGTGTATGCAAAGCTCAACGACGCGGAGGTGCTGAAAGCCTGCATTCCCGGGTGCGAGGAGCTCAACAAGATCTCCGACACCGAATTGCAGGCGGTCGCCGTCACCAAAATAGGTCCGGTGAAGGCTCGCTTTAAAGGCAAGGTGCACCTGACCGATCTCGATCCGCCCAACGGTTACAAGATTTCGGGCGAGGGCGACGGCGGCGTCGCCGGCTTCGCCAGGGGTGGGGCGACGGTGGCGCTGACCGAAAAGGACGGCGGCACCTTGCTCACTTACAACGTCGAGGCCCAGATCGGCGGCAAGCTGGCCCAGCTCGGCCAGCGCCTGGTCAATGGCGCGGCCAAAAAGATCGCCGACGACTTTTTCAAAAATTTTGCCGCCACGGTGACGGCCGGCTAGCGCCCCTCAACTCAGTTTGGGCGGTTTCCGCGCTTGGACTCCCTTGACCCGGCAGGCATAGGGGGTTCAGACTTATTCTTGTTCCAAGGCGCATTCGGGTCGAAATCGGCTATATTTCGAACTCGAGCCGCCGCCGCCCAGGGCGGACGAAGCGAAAAGAGGGCTTTTGGCCCCGAATTTGGGAGGACGGTTATGCCTGCGGTATCCATGACGGTGAACGGGAAGCCCGTCACCGGCGATGTCGAAGCGCGCACTTTGCTGGTGCAATTCCTGCGCGAAAACCTCCGGCTTACCGGCACGCATGTGGGCTGCGACACCTCGCAGTGCGGCGCCTGCGTCGTCCATGTGGACGGCATCGCGGCGAAGTCCTGCACGCTGCTCGCGCTCCAGTGCGAGGGCGCCAAGATCACCACCATCGAAGGTCTGGCCGAGCCGGACGGCGCGCTGCACCCGATGCAGGAGGCGTTCCGCGAGAACCACGGCCTGCAATGCGGCTATTGCACGCCCGGCATGATCATGGCGGCGCTCGATATCGTGCGCCGCCGCGGCAATGATCTGGATGAACACACGATCCGCGAACAGCTCGACGGCAACATCTGCCGCTGCACCGGATATCACAACATTGTCAAAGCCATAGCCGCGGGAGCGAAAGCGATGGCTAAGGGCGGCGCACGCCAGGCCGCCGAGTAGAACTGCCGCCGAGGAGCTTAAAAAATACAACGGGAGGAGACCGCCATGAGCGCGACCGGGATCGGCGCGGCGGTGCGCCGCAAGGAAGACTTCCGCTTTATTACCGGCCAGGGACAATATACCGACGACGTGGTGCGGCCGGGCGAGACCCGCGCCGCGTTCGTGCGCTCGCCGCATGCCCGCGCCAAGATCAAGAGCGTCGATGCCGGCGCGGCCAGGAAAATGCCGGGCGTGGTGGCGGTGCTCACCGGCGCCGATCTCGCCAACGACAAGATCGGCAATCTGATCTGCGGCTGGATGATCCATTCCAAGGACGGCTCGCCCATGAAAATGGCGCCGCATCCGGCGCTCGCTTCCGGCACGGTCAACCATGTCGGCGATGCGGTGGCGGTGGTGATCGGCGAAACTTTGGCCCAGGCGCGCGATGCCGCCGAGAAGGTCAAGGTCGACTACGAGGTACTCACCGCGGTGGTCGACCCGGCCAAGGCGCAGGCCGCCGGCGCGCCGCAGATCCATCCGGACATCGCAAAGAACACGATCTATCAGTGGCACCTTGGCGATGCCAAAGCGACCGACGCGGCCTTCGCCGCCGCCAAGCACGTCACCAAGCTCGACATCGTCAACAACCGGCTGGTGCCGAATGCGATCGAGCCGCGGGCGGCGCTCGCCGAATACGATGCCGGCACCGACAACCTCACGCTATGGAATACCTCGCAGAACCCGCACGTGGCGCGCCTCGTCATCGCCGCTTTCGTCGGCATGGCGCCGGAGCACAAACTGCGGGTGATCGCGCCCGACGTCGGCGGCGGCTTCGGCTCCAAGATTTTTATTTACCCGGAAGAAGTCGTCTGTCTATGGGCGTCGCGCAAGGTGAAGCGGCCGGTGAAATGGACGGCGGACCGTTCGGAATCCTTCCTGACCGACGCGCACGGTCGCGACCACGTCACCCACGCGGAGCTGGCGCTCGACGCCAATGGCAAGATCCTGGCGCTGCGCGCCAAGACGATTGCCAATCTCGGCGCCTATATGTCGACCTTCTCGTCGTCGGTGCCGACTTATCTCTACGGCACGCTGCTGTCGGGCCAGTACGATATTCCCTCGATCTATTGCGAGGTCGACGCGGTCTATACCAATACCGCGCCGGTCGACGCCTATCGCGGCGCCGGACGCCCCGAAGCGACCTTCGTGGTCGAGCGGTTGGTGGAAGTCGCCGCCCGGCAGATGGGCATCGAGCCCACGGAACTGCGCAAGCGCAATTTCATCAAGTCGTTCCCGCACCAGACGCCGGTGATCATGGCCTATGACGCCGGCGATTATCTGGCCTCGCTCAAGAAAGCAGTGGAGGCGGCCGACGTGAAAGGCTTCGTCAAGCGCAAGCGCGAGGCGGCGCGGCACGGCAAGCTGCGCGGCTTGGGCTATTCGACCTATATCGAGGCTTGCGGCATCGCGCCAAGCCAGGCGGTTGGCTCGCTCGGCGCCGGCGTGGGCTTGTGGGAATCCGCCGAGGTGCGGGTCAACCCGACCGGCAGCGTCGAAGTTCTCACCGGCTGCCACGCGCATGGGCAGGGGCACGAGACGACCTTCGCGCAACTGGTGTCCGAGCGGCTCGGCATTCCATTCGAGAATGTCAGCATCGTGCACGGCGACACCGACAAGGTGCAGTTCGGCATGGGCACCTACGGCTCCCGCTCGGGCGCCGTCGGCATGTCGGCGATCGTCAAGGCGCTCGACAAGGTCGAGGCCAAGGCCAAGAAAGTCGCCGCCTTCATGCTGGAAGCGGCGGAAGGCGACATCGAATTCAAGGACGGCAAATTTACCGTCGCCGGCACCGACAAATCGGCGGCCTTCGCTGATGTCGCGCTCAACGCCTATATCGCGCACAAATTCACCGGCGCCGAACTCGAGCCGGGCTTGAAGGAAACCTCGTTCTACGACCCGACCAATTTCACCTTCCCGGCCGGCTGCCACATCTGCGAGGTCGAGGTCGATATCGAAACCGGCAAGACGGGGATCGTGAATTGGACTGCGGTCGACGACTTCGGCACCGTGATCAATCCGATGATCGTCGAGGGCCAAGTGCACGGCGGCATCGCGCAAGGCGTCGGGCAGGCGCTGCTCGAAGGCGCGGTCTACAGCAAGGAAGGCCAGCTCGTGACCGGCTCGATGATGGACTACACCATGCCGCGCGCCCACGACCTGCCGTCATTCCACGTCGGGCTGACGGAAACCAAATCGCCGTCGAACCCGCTCGGCATCAAAGGTTGCGGCGAGGCCGGCGCCATTGCCGCGCCCGCCGCCGTCATCAATGCCATCACCGACGCGATCGGAACCGAAAATCTGGCCATGCCGGCAACCGCCAACGCGGTTTGGACGGCTCTGCAAGGCGCCAAACCGCGCCAAGCGGCGTAATCAGGAGAGAGAGCGATGTATAATTTCACCTTCCACCGTCCGACCACGGTCCGCCAGGCGGCCGGCCTGTTGGCGCGCAATCCGGAGGGCAAACTGCTCGCCGGCGGCCATTCGTTGATCCCGGTGATGAAGCAGCGGCTGGCAAGCCCGACCGCGATCATCGATCTTTCGCAGGTCGAGGGCATGGCCGGCGTCGAGCAGAAGGGGCGCTCGATTGTGATCGGCGCCATGACGCGGCACGCCGACGTCGCCAATTCGACGGTGCTGCAGCAGGCGCTGCCGGGCTTGGCCGCGGTGCCGGGCGCGATCGGCGATCCGCAGGTGCGCAACCGCGGCACCATCGGCGGTTCGATCGCCAACAACGATCCGAATGCCGATTATCCGGCGGCGTGCCTTGGCCTTGGCGCCACCATCATCACCAACAAGCGGCGCATCGCGGCCGACGATTTCTTCACCGGCATGTTCTCGACCGCGCTGGAAGACGGCGAGATCATCACCAAGGTCAGCTTCCCGATTGCCAAGAAGGCGGCCTACGAGAAATTCAAGCACCCGGCGTCGGGCTTCGCTCTGGTCGGCGTGTTCGTATCCAAGCGCGGTTCGGATATTCGTGTCGCGGTGACCGGCGCCGGCGCCAATGGCGTGTTCCGGGTGAAGTCGTTCGAGGAGGCGCTCAAGAAGCGCTTCGCGGCGAAGTCGCTCGATGGGCTCAGCATTCCGGCGACCGGCATGAACAGCGACATCCACGCCAGCCCCGAATATCGCGCCCATCTCGTTAGCGTGCTGGCGCGCCGTGCGGTGGCGAAAGCGACGGCGTAAATTATTTCTCGCCTTCGCGGTCCAACTCCGCCAGCAAATCGTGCAGATCGAGCGGGTGCGTGAACATCTCCAAAGAGCCGTCCGGCTTCTGCGGCCACTGGTCCTTCGGCCGATCCCAATAGAGTTCGACGCCGTTGTCGTCGGGGTCGCGCAGGTAGAGCGCCTCGGAGACGCCGTGATCGCTGGCGCCTTCGAGCGGGATCTTGGCCGCGATCAGCCGGCGTAGCGCGTCGGCCAAGAGCGGCCGGGTCGGGTAGAGAATGGCGGTATGGTAAAGGCCGGTCGTGCCCGGGGGCGGGGCTGAGCCGCCTTTGCTTTCCCAGGTGTTGAGCCCGATGTGGTGATGGTAGCCGCCAGCCGAGATGAAGGCGGCGCCGGGCCGGGTGGTCGTGACCTCAAAACCCAGCACGCCGCAATAGAAATCGAGCGCCCGCTGCAGATCGGCGACCTTCAGGTGGACATGGCCGATGCCCACCCCCGCGTCGATGGTGGGCGTGCGCAGGGCTTGTTTTTCGAGGGTCTCGGGGTTTGACATGCGAGTAAATCCTCAACTGGCCGCTGACGGCCGGAATACCCACATGTATGACACCCCCGCGATCGGTTAAAGTGTCATCGAGGTGACCTAGGCATGTCCGTTACACCGCTTCCCGACAGTATCGAGGCCACCCTCGACCTGCTCGCCAAGGCCGACTACATCGCCGACCGCTCGCTGGCGACGGTTCTGTATTTGGCGCTGCGCATGGGCCGGCCGCTGTTCCTCGAGGGCGAGGCTGGTGTCGGCAAGACCGAGATCGCCAAGGTGCTGTCGAGCGCGCTCGGGCGCCGTCTGATCCGCCTGCAATGCTACGAAGGGCTCGATATCTCGTCGGCGGTCTACGAGTGGAATTACGGCGCGCAGATGATCGCGATTCGCTTGGCGGAAGCGGAAGGCGAGGGCGACCGCGCCCGCATCGAGCACGACGTCTTCTCCGAGCGTTTCCTGATCAAGCGGCCCTTGCTGCAGGCGCTCGAGCCGGATCCGGCAGGTCCGCCGGTGCTGCTGATCGACGAGATCGACCGCACCGACGAAGCCTTCGAAGCATTTCTCCTGGAAGTGCTGGCCGACTTCCAGATCACCGTGCCGGAACTCGGCTCCGTCAAGGCGGCGCAGCCGCCGATCGTGCTGGTGACGTCCAATCGCACGCGCGAGGTGCACGACGCGCTCAAGCGCCGCTGCCTCTATCACTGGGTCGGCTATCCTAATGCCGAGCGCGAGTTGAAGATTCTCCGGACCAAGGTGCCGGGCATCTCCAAAAAACTATCCGAGCAGGTGGTGGCTTTCGTGCAAGGCCTGCGCAAGGAGGACTTGTTCAAGTCGCCCGGCGTCGCCGAGACGTTGGACTGGGCCGGGGCGCTCACCGAACTCGACGTGGTCGCGCTCGATCCGGCGACGGTGTCCGACACGCTCGGTGCGCTGCTCAAATATCAGGACGACATCGCCCGGCTCGACGGCAGCAAGGTGAAGGCGCTGCTCGACGAGGCCAAGGCGGAGCTCAGGGCGGCGGAGTAGCTGTCATGGCCCAAGATCAGGCCGAAGGCCGCCTGGCCGAGAACATCCTCTACTTCGCGCGGGCGCTGCGGGCAGCCGGAATTTCGGTGGGCCCAGGCAGCGTGCTCGACGCGCTGGAAGCGGTGCAAGTCGCCCATGTCGGCGACCGCGAGGATTTCTACTGGACGCTGCACGCCGTGTTCGTGAAGCGGCACGAGCATTCGATTTTATTCGATCAGGCGTTCCGCATCTTTTTCCGCAAGCGCGGTTATATCGAGAAGCTGATCGCCTCCATGCTGCCGGGCACGCCGGCCGGCGCGCCGAAACCTCCGCCGCCGGGCGCGCAGCGCGTCCAGGAGGCCCTGTTCGGCGGGCTTAACCAGCGCGAGGACAAATCCGAGGTCGAGATCGACGCGCGCCTGACGATGTCCGACCGTGAAATCTTGCAGAAAAAAGATTTCGCGCAGATGACCGTGGCGGAAATCGCCGCCGCCAAGCAGGCGATCGCGCGGCTGACGCTGCCACTCGACCTTTTGCGGACGCGGCGCATGGCGCCGAGCCGGCGCGGGCACCTGATCGATATTCGCCGCACCTTGCGCGCCAGCATGAAGGCGGGCGGGGCGGTGATCGATCTCAAATATCTGGGGCCGCGCGAGAAGGAGCCGCCGATCGTGGCGCTCTTGGATATTTCCGGCTCGATGAGTCAGTACACCCGGCTGTTCCTACATTTCCTGCACGCGCTCAGCGAGCGTGAGAAGCGCGTGACTACCTTTCTGTTCGGCACGCGGCTGACCAATGTCAGCCGCGCCATCCGGGCGCGCGATCCGGATGAGGCACTCGCCGCCTGCAGCGCGAATGTGACGGACTGGTCGGGCGGCACCCGCATCGCCTCGTCGCTGCGCGAATTCAACAAACGTTGGTCGCGCCGCGTGCTGACGCAAGGCGCCGTGGTGCTACTGATCACCGACGGGCTTGAGCGCGACGGTGACGATACGCTATCCTTCGAGATGGACCGGCTGCACCGCTCGTGCCGCCGGCTGGTTTGGCTCAACCCACTGTTGCGCTTCGAAGGCTTCGAGGCGCGCGCCAAGGGCGTGCGAACCATGCTGCCGCATGTTGACGAACTGCGGCCAATCCACAATCTGGATTCGATGACCGATCTGGTGCGCGCCCTGTCGGGCCGGCCCGCGAAGGACTACGATCCGAAGGCGATGCTTCGGCACGTTGCTTGATGGAGGTTCCCATGCTTTCCCGCGATGAAGACATTCTCAAAGCCGCCGAGGACTGGCGAAAGGCCGGGCGTGGCGTCGCGCTAGCGACCGTGGTCGAAACCTGGGGCTCGGCGCCACGGCCGGTCGGCTCCAATCTGGTGATCGACAACGAGGGCAATTTTCTCGGCTCTGTGTCGGGCGGCTGCGTCGAGGGCGCGGTGGTGACCGAAGCCATCGATGTGATCGATAGCGGCAAGCCGAAAATGCTGGAATTCGGCGTGGCGGACGAAGCCGCGTGGAACGTCGGCTTGTCCTGCGGCGGCACCATCCGCGTCTACGTCGAAAAGGTGAGCTAAGTGAAACTCGACATCCTGCACGCCCTCAACGCCGAACGTGCCGCGCGGCGCGCGGTCGCCGTCGTTACCGATGTCACGAGCGGTGAGCAGCGGCTTGTAAAAAGCGCCGACGTGGCGCGTGATCCGCTGAAGGACGTGCTGGAAAAGCACCTGCGAATGGCGAAAAGCGGCATGGAGGAAACTGCGCAGGGCCTCGTCTTCATCACCGTGCATGTGCCATCGCCGCAACTGGTCATAACCGGCGCCGTGCATATCAGCCAGACCTTGGCGCCGGTCGGGCAATTGCTCGGCTATGACGTCACCATCGTCGACCCGCGCACCGCCTTCGCCTCGGTCGAGCGTTTTCCCGACGTGAAGTTGATTGCGGAATGGCCGGACGTCGCTTTGCCGCCGCTCCATGTCGATCACTACACCGCCTTTGTCGCGCTCACCCACGATCCGAAGATCGACGATCCGGCGCTTAAGCACGCGCTGGCGCGCGACTGCTTCTACATCGGCGCGCTCGGCTCCAAGAAGACCCATGCCAAGCGCGTGCAGCGGCTGAAAGAGGCGGGGCTCAGCGACGCCGATGTCGCGCGCATCCATGCCCCGATCGGTCTCGCCATCGGCGCGGTGTCGCCGGCCGAGATTGCCATTTCGATCATGGCCGAAATCACCGCGCGGCTGCGCATGAAATCGGAAAAGGCGGAGGCGGCATGAAGTTTGGCCCCGTCGCCCCCGGCGACGCGCTCGGCGCCACCGCGGTGCATTCGATCCGCCAGGGCGATCTGGTGCTCAAGAAGGGCACGCTGATCGGGCCGGCGGAAGTCGCCGCGCTCACGGCGGCCGGGGTGAAAGCAATCGTCGTGGCGCGGCTCGAAGCCGGCGACGTCTCGGAGGATCGGGCGGCCGCCGATATCGCACATGCCGTGAAAGGCGAGGGGGTGCGCGCCGACCGCGCCTTCACCGGCCGTTGCAATCTGTTCGCGGAAACATCCGGGGTGCTGGTACTCGACAAGGACGTCGTCGACCGGCTCAACCGCATCGACGAGGCGGTGACATTCGCTACGCTGCCGGCATTCAAGCCGGTGGTCGAAGGCGAGATGATCGCCACCGTGAAGATCATACCCTTTGCCGTAGCGGCTAGCGCGCGCGACCGCGCGATGGCGGAGGCGGCGACCGCCAAACCGGTGATCCGGGTGGCGCCCTACAAGGTGCGCAAGATCGGCATCGTTTCGACCTTGCTGCCGGGGCTTTCGCCGAAAGTCGTCGAGAAGACCCTTAAGATCACCGCGACGCGGCTCCAGCCGGCCGGCGCAACCATCGTCGCAGAGAAGCGGGTGCCGCACGAGACGCCCGCGCTGGCGCGCGCCATCGACGAGGTGCTGAAATTGGGCGCCGAGCTGGTGATCGTGTTCGGCGCTTCGGCCATTGCCGACCGCCGCGACGTGATTCCGGCGGCGGTCGAGGCGGTCGGCGGCGAGATCGAACATTTCGGCATGCCGGTCGATCCCGGCAATCTGATGCTGATCGGGCGCCTGCGCGGGCAGGCGTTGATCGGCGCGCCGGGCTGCGCGCGCTCACCGAAGGAGAACGGTTTCGACTGGGTGCTGATGCGCCTGCTCGCCGGTTTGTCCGTTTCGCGCGCGGACATCACCGGCATGGGCGTCGGCGGCTTGCTGATGGAAATTGTGACGCGGCCGCAACCGCGCACCGAGCCGGCGCCGGAAAAAGGCCGCAACATCGCAGCGCTGGTGCTGGCGGCCGGGCGCTCCACCCGCATGGGCGCAATCAACAAGCTGATCGCCGAGATCGGCGGCAAGCCGCTGGTGCGCATCGCCGCCGAACAGGCGCTGGCCTCGCGCGCCAAGCCGGTAATCGTCGTCACCGGCCACGAGCGCGAGCGCGTAGAAGCGGCGCTCGCCGGATTGCCGGTGTGTTTCGTGCACAACGCAGATTATGCCGAAGGGCTTGGCACGTCGCTGAAGGCCGGTATTGCCGCGGTGCCGGCGGACGCCGACGGCGCCATTGTCTGCCTCGGCGACATGCCGCAGGTCGACGCGGGGCTGATCGACAAATTGGTCGCTGCCTTCGATCCGGAACGCGGCGCACTGGTGGTGGTACCCACATTCGACGGAAGGCGCGGCAATCCGGTGGTGTGGTCGCGGCGGTTTTTCCACGACCTCATGTCGATCCAAGGCGACATCGGCGCCCGCCACCTGATCGGCAGCTACGCCGAGGCGGTCGTCGAAGTCCCGGTCGACGGCGAAGCCGGGCTCACAGATGTGGACACGCCCGAGTTGTTTTCCTCCGTCAAGGCCGAAATCGAGCGCGCTTAAGACTTGAATCATTGATCGGCGCTGCGACTCACCCCCTATCTGATGGCTGGTAAGGGGAGGGCGATGACCGATCGCTTCACGCCGGTTATGCGTGCGCTTGTGGCAGCGACGCTGTTGCTTGCGACCGCGACGCTGATGCTGGTCGCCGTCAATACCGCGCGCGCGGCCGGGGCGCTTGCGATTGGCGCCTGCGGGGCGTTCGGCGAGGCTTACGGCTTCCACAGCGCCGACGACGCGCGCAAGAGCGCGCTGGCGAAATGCCAAAACGATAGCTGCCGGGTGGTGGCCGTAACCAAACGTGGTTGCGCGGCATTTGCTGTCGATTTCACCAATGCCTGCGGCGCCCATGGCTGGGGCGAAGCGGCAAAGCTCGGCCGCAGCCAGAACGAAGCCTTGCGCTCCTGCTACAAAGACGGCGGCAAGGAATGCGTGATCCGCACCTTCTTTTGCGACGCCAAGGGCTGAAATCGGCCGGACGACCAAGGCGCAATTCAAGCCTCTGATTTGTTTGCGGTTATTAGCGCTTGCGCGGCGGCATGGTTTAGCGCTAATAATGACTGACCAGTCAGTCAGTATCGAAGTACCGCCATGACGACGTCCCCCCCGCGACCTGTCCGCAAAGTCCCGCGCCGCCGCCGCGGGACGCCGCCGCAACATCGCGCCGGACCGGCGCCGCAAAGCAGCGCGCGTCAGGAGCGCAGCGCCGCCAGGCGCGAGGCGATCCTAGCAGCGGCGCTCGATGAGTTTTCCGCCCGCGGCTTCGAAGGCGCGCGGCTCGACGACGTGGCCAAGCGCGCCGGCGTCGCCAAGGGCACCATCTATCTCTACTTCCGCGACAAAGAGAGCCTGTTCCAGGAGCTGGTCCGCGCCATGCTCGCGCCGCTGATCGGCACCATCGAAGCGCTGGGCGCGGCCGAGGTGCCGATGAACATGCTCAGCGACCAGATCGTCGAACTGTTCGTGCGCGAGGTCTACGAGACACGGCGCAAGGACGTGATCCGGCTGATGATCTCGGAAGGCCGCCGTTTCCCCAAGCTCGCCGAATTCTATTACCGCGAGGTGCTCTCGCGCATCATCGCCGCGGTGCGCGCCCTGCTGCGCCGCGCCGCCGCGCGCGGGGAGGTGCCCGAGGCGCTGGCGGAATTCCCGCAAATCATCGCCGCGCCCGGCCTGATCGCCATCATCTGGAGCGGCTTGTTCGAAAAATTCGAGCCGCTCGACGTACGCAAAATGATGAAAACCCATTTCGAGCTGCTGTTCGCGCCGCGGAGAGCACCATGACAATGAAGCTTGCCGCGGGAGCGGCGCTGGTGCTTGCCGGCCTCGCGCTGGCCGGCTGCGACAAAGGCAATGAACGCCAGTTGCAGGGCTGGGTCGAAGCCGAGCTGATTTTCGTTTCCCCCGACGAGCAAGGTCGCGTCGAGACCCAGAAGGTGCGCGAAGGCGACCAGGTCAAGCAGGGCGATTTGCTGTTCGCCGTCGACGACGACCTGCAGAAGGCCGATGTCGTGGTGAGGAAAACGGCCGTGGTCAATGCGCAGCAGAATTTCGATCGCGCCGAGGAATTGCTGAAGAGTGCGGCCGGCACGCAAAAGACCTATGACGACGCCGAAGCGGCGCTGCGCCAGGCCAAGGCCAATCTGGCCTGGTCGGATACCCGGCTGGCGCGCCGCCAAGCCTATAGTCCTGCCGACGGCACCATCGAGCAGATCTATTTCCGGCCCGGCGAATCCGTGCCGGCCAACCGCCCGGTGGTGGCGCTGCTGCCGCCGCAGAATCTCAAGCTCCGCTTCTTCGCGCCGGAAACGCTGCTGCCCGAGATCAAATACGGCAAGGCCGTCACGGTGTCCTGTGACGGCTGCGAGAAGGGCCTGACCGCGAAGGTGAGTTTCATCGCCCGCAGCGCTGAATACACCCCGCCGGTGATCTACAGCCTGGATGAGCGCGCCAAGCTCGTCTACCTGATCGAGGCGCGGCCGGACCAGCCGGAGAAATTCCGCGTCGGCCAGCCGGTGACCGTCACGCTGCCGAAAGAGGCGCCGAAATGAGCGCGCAAGACGGGGCGCAAAAAAGGCCGCACAACGGGGCGCAAGACATCGTCATCGACGTCCATCACCTGACCAAGAAATTCGATGGCAAGGCGGTGGTGCGCGACCTGTCGATGCAGGTCAAGCGCGGCACGATCTACGGCTTCCTCGGGCCAAACGGTTCCGGCAAGACCACGACCATCCGTATGCTGTGCGGACTGCTGACGCCCGACGAAGGCGACGGCACCTGCCTCGGCTACGACATCCGCACCGAGACCGACAAGATCAAGCGCCAGGTCGGCTACATGACCCAGCGCTTCAGCCTTTACCAGGACCTGTCGGTGCGCGAGAACCTGGAATTCATCGCGCGCATCTACGGCATTGCCAAGCCGGCCGCGGCCGCGCGCGCGGCGATCGAGCGGCTGGGCTTGTCCGGCCGCGAGGAGCAGATCGCCGGCGAATTGTCGGGCGGCTGGAAGCAGCGGTTGGCGCTCGGCGCCTGCACGCTGCCGAGCCCGCAACTGCTGCTGCTCGACGAGCCGACCGCCGGCGTCGATCCCAAGGCGCGGCGCGAGTTCTGGAACGAGATCCACGCACTCGCCGCCGACGGCCTCACCGTGCTGGTCTCCACCCATTACATGGACGAGGCCGAGCGCTGTCACGAGATCGCCTACATCGCCTATGGCGATCTGCTGGTGCACGGCAGCGTCGAGCATGTCATCGCCTCCGCGCATCTGAGCACGTATGTGGTGAGCACCGCCGAAGGCGCCGGGCTGAGCCATCTGTCCGACGAGCTCGCCGGCAAGCCGGGCGTCGACATGGTGGCGCCGTTCGGCACCAGCCTGCATGTGTCGGGGCGCGACGCCGCCGCGCTGGAGGCGGCGATCGCGCCGTATCGCCGGCGCAAAGACCTCGACTGGAAGCGCTCCGAGCCGTCGCTCGAGGACGTGTTCATCGATCTGATGGGCAAGGCGCGGGATAACTTCCAATGACCCATCTCATCCCGACGCAAGCGCCGCGCCGCCTGCCGGGCGACGGCTTCTGGCGCAAGACCTGGGCGATGCTGCTGAAGGAATTCATCCAGTTGCGGCGCGACCGCGTGTCGTTCGCCATGATCATCATGATCCCGCTCGTGCAATTGATGCTGTTCGGCTACGCCATCAATACCATGCCGCGCGATCTGCCGACCGCGGTGCTGATGCAGGAGCGCAACGATCTCACCCGCTCGATTCTGGCCGCGCTTGAGAACACCAAATTTTTCAAGGTCACCCGGCTGCCGCGTACCGAAGCCGAGGTCGATCAATTGCTGGCCTCGGGCACCGTGCTGTTCGCGGTCGAAATCCCGGCCAATTTCGAACGATCGGTGCGGCGCGGCGACAAGCCGGCCATGGTGATCGAGGCCGACGCCACCGACCCGGTCGCCTCCGGCACGGCGCTCGGCGCGCTCGGTCAGGTGCTGCAAACCGCGCTCTCGCACGACCGCGACGTTCCCGACAACACCGCGATGCCGTTCGAAATCCGCACCCATGCGCGTTACAACCCGGCCGGCGTGACCCAGCTCAACATCGTGCCGGGCCTGGTCGGCACCATCCTCACCATGACCATGCTGATCTTCACCGCGCTGTCGGTGACGCGCGAGATCGAGCGCGGCACCATGGAAAGCCTGCTGGCGATGCCGATCTCGCCGGTCGAAATCATGCTCGGCAAGATCGTGCCCTATATTCTCGTCGGTTTCGTGCAGGCCTCGCTGATCATCGGCATCGGCGTGTCGCTGTTTGGCGTCCCGGTCGTCGGCAATCTCGGCATGCTCGCCGCACTCAGCACGCTGTTCATCGCCGCCAATCTGTCGATCGGCTACACCTTCTCGACCATTGCGCAGAACCAGCTGCAGGCGATGCAGATGTCGATGATGTTTTTCCTGCCGAATATTCTGCTGTCCGGCTTCATGTTCCCGTTCGCCGGCATGCCGGTCTGGGCGCAATATGTCGGCGAGGCGCTGCCGCTCACGCATTATCTGCGCATCGTGCGCTCGATCATGCTGAAAGGCGCCTCGATTGGCGATCTGCGCTACGATGGCATCGCGCTGTTCGTGCTGATGCTGATCGCGATGACGATCGCCGTCACGCGCTTCCGCCGCACCTTGGATTAGTCTACCGCCGCGTCAAGAGGCCGAGGCGCAGATAGGGGCTGGAGCGGCCGTCGCTATCGTTGGCCCAGCCGGCCGCTGCCGACCATTCCCATTGCTCGGTCTTCAACCCGGTCAGATGCAGGCCGAAACGCAACTGGCTGTAGCCGATACAGTCGAAGGTCTGCGCCTCCGGGCCGAGATAAAACCAATCGTGCAGCCGCCAGCCATAGGCTGCGCGCGCCGAGTAGCCGTTGGCGATCGAGGTCAGCGAGGCGTCAGCCGCGACCATGGTGGCGGGGGTCGGTTCGAACCACAGATTGACGGCGCCCCGGATACCCATCGATGTGCCGTGCAACCGGTTGGAAGGATCATAGGGACCGGTGACGTCGTTCTTGATATCTAGCCCGGCGAAAACCTTGAGCTCCAGCCGGTCGCGCTTGAAACGCCAGCCCGGCAGCACCTGGGCTTCCTCCTCGGTGCCGATCACCAGGGCATTGTTGAGCGCGCCCGAGGCGTAGCGGTACGTGCCGCCGGAAACCATCGCTTCCAAAGTGAAGCCTTCGCGGTCGATCCCGCCCGGCGACCACAACAGGCCGCCGTGCATGAAGCGGCCGTCGCGCCACAGGTCGGCGCCGGAAAAGAAAAGGAAGTGCGCGCCGTCGTCGCCGGGCCGGGCAGGGCCGATGGACAAGCAAACGCGACAAACCACGAAGGCTGCGGCGATGACCGTCGCCGCGCTTACGCGACCCCCGCAACGCATCGAGGCCCCCGAGCCCAGAACGGCCCGGCGGATAGGCATCGGGCCACCTTTCAACTTAGGCGTGTTATACGGTTGTAGTCGAGGGCAAAGTTGCAAAATCCGCATAGGACAAAGGCCCAGTAGCGGGGTATATGCATGCGAACACTGCTGTTCAGGCCCCAATGACCGTCGCAACCGCTAGCCAGAACCCCGAGGAACGCGCCCGATTGCGGTCGATTGCCTTTCTCAATTGGGCGCATGCGATCGACCATTTCGTGCTGCTGATCTATCCGACGGTGGTGATCGGGCTCGAGGTGATCTACCGGCGGCCCTATAGCGAGCTGATCGCGCTTTCGAGCGCCGCCTTTGTCGCCTTCGGCATTTTCTCGCTGCCGGCCGGCTGGCTGGCCGACCGCTGGAGCCGCCGCAACATGATGGCGGCGTTCTATTTCGGCTGCGGCCTCTCGCTGGCGCTCACGGCTTTCGCGCCCAATCTGATCATGTTGGCCGCCGGCATGTTCGTGCTCGGCATCTTCGCCGCGATCTTTCACCCGGTCGGCATGGCGATGCTGATCGAAGCCTCTGGCGCGCGCGGGCGCACGCTGGCCTTCAACGGCGTGTGCGGCAACCTCGGCGTTTCGTTGGCGGCCGGCGTCAGCGCCGCGCTCGCGACATGGCTTGGCTGGCGTGCCGCGTTTCTTGCCCCGGCGGCGCTCTGCGTCATAACCGGGGTGGTCTATCTTTGGCTGACGCCGGATGACCGCCACCACACTAAGTCGCGCGTGTCGAAACCGGCGGTGCCGCTGACGCCCAAGGTCATGACCGCCTTGTTCGGGCTGTTCCTTATTATCGCGCTCAGCGCCGGACTTGTATTCAACGTATTGACCATCGCGCTGCCGAAAATCGTCGATGAAGGCGTCGCCTCGTCGGTGCCGCTGGTGCTGGTCGGCGGCATCGCCACCGGCGTTCTGGTTTGCGGCGCGATGGCGCAGCTCACCGTCGGCCGGCTGGTCGAATTGGTGCCGCCGTATGTTATTTTCGCCGCTGTGACCGGGCTCGGCTTTGCCGGGAATCTATGGGCGACCTACGCGACCGGCATCCCGCTGATGATCGCGCTCGCCATCGCGGTCGCGGCGATTTACGGCCAGGTGACGGTCAACGATATCATCCTGGCGCGTTATACCGCCGACGCCTGGCGCGGCCGCGTCTATGCCGTGCGCTACTTCACGCTGTTCATCAGCGCGGGCGCTGCGATCGCCATCATTTCGCTGCTGCATAACAGCGGCGGGTTCAGCCTGGTGCTCGGCGTCAATTCGATCATCGCGCTGATCATGTTCCTGTCGACGCTCGCTTTGGTGGCGCTGATCGTCAATATCGAGGCGCGCCACGCCCAAGTTCAACCGGCCAAAGCTCAGCCGGCGGAATAACAAGAACCGCGGCACGGCCTTCGGCCGCGGGCTTGGGCTTCGCTTTCGTCGTCTCACCCCTTCAATTTTTCGATCAGCGCCATGGCGGCCGCCGGCGCGCGTACTTTGCCCTCGTGGATCACATAGGCGAACACGTCGCGCGGCGCCGCCTTCGCCTTATGCTCCGTATCGACACGCGGGAGGTCCGCGGGCGCTTTGCCCTGCGCCCAGGTCTGCAAGCGTGCCGCCCATTGCGTCAGTTGCTTGGGCGGATAGGCGGTTGGAACGTTGTCTTTGCCGCGCTGCAATCGCGCGTAAACAAAATCGCCGGTGATGTCGACGATGTTCGGGTAAACCGCGTGGTCGGTGTAAACGGCGGGCATGTTGAATTCGCGCAGCAGCGCGATGAATTCCGGCGTCTTGAAGCTGTCGTGCCGCACTTCGATGACGTGGCGCAGCGCGCGGCCATCGAACTTGGCCGGCAGCGCTTCGAGAAATTTTCCGAAGTCGGCGGGGTCGAACTTTTTGGTCGGCGCGAACTGCCAGAGCAGGGGGCCGAGCCGGCCGCCCAACTCGGTGATACCCGAGTTGAGAAACCGCTTGATCGAGTTGCCGGCCTCGCCAAGCACCCGGCGGTTGACCGCAAAGCGCGGCCCCTTCAGCGCGAACACGAAACCGTCCGGCACCTCGGCCGCCCATTTGCGGAAGGTCGCCGGTGTTTGCGAGCGATAGAACGTGCCGTTGACCTCGATCGAGGTCAGACGCGCGCCGGCATAAGACAGTTCGCGCGCGTGCGGCAGGCCCTTCGGATAGAACACGCCGCGCCACGGCTCGAAGGTCCAGCCGCCGATTCCGACGTAAGTTTTCGTTAAGGTTTTCGTCATGATGCCGTCACAGTGTCGGGTTATATAATCGGCAAGTTGGCGGTCCGAAATAGTTGAGTACGGAACGCTACGCGGCCACGATGAGATTCAAGGCGACGGTGGATGTACCCGCGCCTCTCATTTGTGGTCGTTTTCATTTTCAGGGATTTAATTTGTCATTCCGGGACGCCGCGAAGCGGCGGACCCGGAATCCATACTCCGCAGCGCTGGGATTATGGATTCCGGGCTCGCTCGCTATGCTCGCGCCCCGGAATGACGAAGGCCCGGGATTTCTCCCGGGCCTTCTTTATTTTCGCGTTGGATGAATGGATTAGAAGTCCATCCCGCCGCCCATTCCGCCCATGCCGCCGCCGCCCGGCATGCCGCCGGCCGACTTCTTCTGAGGGATCTCGGCGACCATCGCTTCGGTGGTGATCAGAAGGCCGGCAACCGATGCCGCGCCCTGGATCGCCGAACGCACGACCTTGGTCGGGTCGATGACACCCTTGGAAACGAGATTGCCGTATTCGCCGGCCTGGGCATCGAAGCCCCAGTTGTACTGATCCTTCTCGAGGATCTTGCCGACGATGACCGAGCCGTCTTCACCGGCATTGGTCGCGATCTGACGGGCCGGTGCCTGGATCGCCTTGCGCACGATATCGACGCCGTGCTTCTGGTCTTCGTTGGCGACCTTGACCCGCTTGAGGGCCTCGGTGGCGCGCAACAGCGCGACGCCGCCGCCCGGCAGGATGCCTTCCTCGACCGCGGCGCGGGTTGCATGCATCGCGTCGTCGACGCGATCCTTGCGCTCCTTGACCTCGATCTCGGTGGCGCCGCCGACGCGGATCACCGCAACGCCGCCCGCCAGCTTGGCGAGACGTTCCTGCAGCTTTTCCTTGTCGTAGTCGGAGGTGGTCTCTTCGATCTGGGCCTTGATCTGCGCTACGCGCGCCTCGATATCGGCCTTCTTGCCGGCGCCGTTGATGATCGTGGTGTTTTCCTTGTCCACCATCACCTTCTTGGTGCGGCCCAGCATGTTGATCGTGACGTTCTCGAGCTTGATGCCGAGATCTTCCGAGATCGCCTGGCCGCCGGTCAGGATCGCGATGTCCTGCAGCATGGCCTTGCGGCGATCGCCGAAGCCCGGCGCCTTGACGGCAGCGACCTTGAGACCGCCACGCAGCTTGTTGACGACGAGCGTGGCAAGCGCCTCGCCCTCGATGTCCTCAGCCACGATCAGCAGCGGCTTGCCGGTCTGCACCACTGCTTCGAGCAGCGGCAGCAATTCCTGCAGGCCGGACAGCTTCTTTTCGTAGATCAGGATGTAGGGGTCTTCCATCTCAACGCGCATCTTGTCGGCGTTGGTGATGAAGTAGGGCGAGATGTAGCCGCGATCGAACTGCATGCCTTCGACCACGTCGAGCTCGGTCTCCAGGCTCTTGGCCTCTTCGACCGTGATGACGCCCTCGTTGCCGACCTTCTGCATGGCCTTGGCAAGGAAGTCGCCGATTTCGCGATCGCCGTTGGCGGAAATGGTGCCGACCTGGGCGATCTCTTCGTTCGAGGTGACCTTCTTGGAGTTGGCCTTGAGATGCTCGACGATGGCTTCGACCGCGAGGTCGACGCCGCGCTTGAGGTCCATCGGGTTCATGCCGGCGGCTACCGCTTTGCAGCCTTCGCGCACGATCGCCGCGGCCAGCACGGTCGCGGTGGTGGTGCCGTCGCCGGCCTGATCGGAGGTGCGGGAAGCAACTTCACGCACCATCTGCGCGCCCATGTTCTCGAACTTGTCTTCGAGTTCGATTTCCTTCGCCACCGTCACGCCGTCCTTGGTGATGCGCGGGGCGCCGAACGACTTGTCGAGAACGACGTTGCGGCCCTTCGGACCGAGCGTGACCTTCACCGCGTTGGCGAGAATGTCGACGCCGTGCAACATGCGGTCGCGCGCATCGACGGCAAATTTAACGTCTTTTGCAGCCATAGTTCGAATTCCTTCGGTTGGATGTCGGCGAAGCGGTTAGGCGGCTTTTCGCTTGGCGGCATGTCCGCCTTCGATCACGCCCATGATGTCGCTTTCCTTCATGATCAGGAGATCCTGACCGTCGATTTTCACTTCGGTGCCCGACCATTTGCCGAACAGCACGGTGTCGCCGACCTTGAGATCGATCGGGATCAGCTTGCCGCTTTCGTCGCGGCCACCGGGGCCGACGGCGACGATCTCGCCCTGCGAGGGCTTCTCTTTGGCGGTGTCGGGAATAATGATGCCGCCGGCAGTCTTTTCCTCGGCATCGATGCGCTTGACGACGACGCGGTCGTGAAGCGGGCGGAACTTCATGGCAGTCCTCCTAAGTTATTGGACAATTTTGCGTTTTTGGTAGCCGACGGGTCCTTGTGCCAGCACCTGAGTGGCAGGTGGGTGCGGGCATTTTGGCCCGCAAGGGGCATCCGGAAATTATTTAGCACTCCTTGGATGCGAGTGCCAAGAAGCACGGAAATCCATGCCTTTCAATGGTTAATAGCGGCGCCCCGAGAACCCGCGTTTTGCCCTCGGGTTAGCTGTGGCTGCGCGCATAAGACCCGCCGCCAGGGCTGTTAGCAGGACTGCAAGGTTGCTGCTAATGCCTTGATTATAAACAATTTGTTTACCTTTTCGGCTTGCAATGCTTAGCGCCGGAAATGGAAACTTGTGTCCGACTCGACTGGAGGGCGCGATGGTTTCGCAAGGCTTTGTGTCTGACGACTTCCGCAAGCAGGTCAACGGCTTCGGCCTGACGACCGCACACATTTTGTATCGGCGTCCCGATCATCAGTGGCTGCTGCAGTCTTATGTCTGGCAGGCCTACGACCTGTTCCCGAAATTTCCCGAGCTGCAAAAATTCCTGGAGTTCTGGCAGGAGAAGCTGGAAGGCCCGTTGCACTCGGTGCAGGTCGCGCACTGCAAGCTGATCAAGCCGGCCGAACTGAGGGCGATCAACGGCGAGTTCCGGCTGCATTGATTGTGTATCGTCTTAGCATGAGGCGGATTTAGCCAACGCTCCGCCGCCCGTATTCTTTGCGGCCCCGGGTAGGCCGTATTCCTCCCCGCTTTCGCGGGGACAAGCTTTGCGCCCCTCGAAAGCCGAGGGGATGGCGCGCCAAGCGGCGCGTCCTACTCACTTTGTCACGTGCCGTTGCCAGCACGTGGCGCCTCTCGGCGCGCCATCGCGGCGATTTCTGTTCCCCGGGTCCGCGTTTCCTGGGACGAGGCCTTCGAGGCCAGTCCCAGTCCAGCAGGCTCCCTGCGGAAGGGTCATAGTGCCCCCCGATCGGGTCCCAGGGCCTCCCGAATGCGTGGCTGCGAACCACGCCCGCGGGGGCCGCATCCGATCCCACTTTCATGACGCCTCATGACAGCGCCCTCGGTGGATCGGACGCGGCCATAATAAATCCGGCCCAGCGAGCGGGGATAAGTTTGGCGTCGAATTTTTAAAGCCTGTGTCGCCACCGCCACAGTGGGGATAAGTCATGGGCGCGCGACGTGCGCGATCAGCGTCTCGATCTGCGGCAGCATGCGCGCCACCACGATGGCGTAGCCTTGCGCGTTGTAATGCGCGTGGTCGCGCGCGCGGTATTGGCCGGGCGGCAAATTCCATTGCGCGTAGAGCGCATGGTTTTCCTTGGCGACGCTCGCGAGATCCAGGCTGCCAAGCCCGATCACCAGCACTTCGATCTTGCGCGCGCGCAGCGTGCGGACAATCTCGGTCAAGCGCGAGCGCACGGTTTTCATCGGAACGCGCTGGCGCAAGTCATTGGTGCCGAATTCGACAATGGCGATATCGGTGCCTGGCGCGACCGCTTCGTCGAAATGCAGCAGCGCATCGAGAAACGTGCCGCCATTTATCCCGGCATTGTCGACGGCGACGTCGTAACCCTTCTTGCGCAAGGCCGCTTGCAATTGCGCCGGATAGGCGTCCTGGCGCGCCACCAGCCAGCCGGCGGTGGCGCTGTCGCCGAAGGCGACGATGTGGACGGGTTGCGCGGCGGCGGACGCGGGACAGGCAGCCGCGATCCAAAATGCCAGTGCCGCAAATATCCAGCGCATCTAATTCAGCACCCCGACGATCGCGCCCATCAGGCAGGTCGTGAGCGTGCCCGACACGATCGATTTGAGCCCAAGCGAGACGATGTCGGCGCGCCGCTCCGGCGCCATCACCGTCAACCCGGCAATCATGATGCCGAGCGAGCCGAAATTGGCGAAGCCGCACTTGGCGTAGAGCATGATCAGCCGCGAGCGGTCGTCGAGTGCGCCGGCCGGTAGCTTGGCGAGCTCCAAATACGCGATCAGCTCGTTGAGCACGGTTTTGATGCCCATCAGCGAACCGGCGGTGACCGCCTGGTCCCAGGGCACGCCCATCAGCCAGCATACCGGCGCCATCGCCAAGCCCAGCAGGCGTTGCAACGTTACGCCTGAGCCGGCCACGTCCGGCAGCAGGCCGAGGATGGCGTTGGCGAGATGCACCAGCGCCACCAGCACGATCAGCATGGCGACGATGTTCAGCAATAATTCGAGCCCGGCCGCGGTGCCGCGCACGATGGCGTCCATGGTGCCGTCGGCGACGCGGCCGATCTCGACCTTGCCGATGTCGGTGCGCTCGCCGGGAAGGTCCGGCACCATCAGCATGCTGATCAGCAGCGCGGCCGGCGCGCCCAGGATCGAGGCGACCAGGATATGACCGGCGACGTCGGGAATGGCCTTGCTGAGGATGGTGGCGTAGAGCACGAACACGGTGCCGGCGATGCCGGCCATGCCGCCGGTCATCACCATGAACAATTCGCCGCGCGTCAGGCGCGCCAGGTAAGGCCGGATGAACAACGGCGATTCCACCATGCCGAGAAAGATATTGGGGCGGTGGACAGGCCGACCGCGCCGCCGACGCCCATGGTCCGCTCCAGCGCCCAGGAGAAGCCGCGCACCACCGGCGGCAGGATGCGCCAATAAAACAGCAGCGTGGTCAGCACGCTCATCACCAGTACGATCGGCAGCGCCTGGAAGGCGAGCACGAATTCCGCGCCCGGCGTGGTCAGCGCGAAGGGCAGCGCGCCGCCGCCGACGTAACCGAACACGAACGAGGTGCCGGCCTGCGTCGCCTCGGCGATGGCATTGACCGCGCGGTTGACCAGCGCGAAGGCGCTTCGGACCCCCGGCACTTCGAGCAGCAGCAGTTCACCGCGCCGCGCCGTTCGCGGATCGCCCAGGCGAAGACGAGCAGGGCGACGACGCCGAGCGCGGATTGCAGGTGCTGCATGTCGTAATTCCCCCACACGGCGGTGGTTAAGTCGCCGCGCGTTATTGCCAAGGCCGGCCCGGTCATGAAAATGCATGAATTGCCGGGGCCAAGGCAACCACGGGAGAACGCTTATGGCCCGCATTCGCTTTGATTTCGGCGCGCTAACGCTCGAGGCCGAACTGCTCGATACGCCGACCGCCAAGGCGATCGCGGCGGCATTGCCGCTGTCGTCGAGCGTATTGACTTGGGGCGAGGAGGTCTATTTTGACGTGCCGGTCAACGTCGCCCGCGAGCCGGAGGCGCGCGCGGTGATCGTGCCGGGCGAGATCGCCTATTGGCCGCAAGGCCCCGCCATCGCCATCGGCTTTGGCCGCACGCCGATCTCCAAGGGCAACGAGACGCGGCTCGCCAGCCCCTGCAACGTGTTCGCCAAGGCGCTCGGCAGTGTGAAAACGATGGGCAAGGTGAAGACCGGCAGCAAAGTCGAGGTGACGGTGGTCCCGTAGCCTCGACTTCTGTGGTAGGTCGAAGCGATCCGACCCACCCCTTGTTAGGAAAGACGATGGCCGGCGACGACAAGAAAGCCAAGACCAGCTCTTCGGCAAAACCCGAGGCCCCTGCGAAGAAAAAAGAGGCAAGCGAGGCGAAGGACAAAAGCCCTTCAGCGGCGGAGCCAGCCAAGGCGGAAACCGCCGACGCCGCCGCGGCAACGCCCAAAAGCTACAGCCGGGGCGAGGGCCAGAAGCCGGTGACGCAAGCCTACAAGGATAATTGGGACGCGATTTACGGGAAGAAGAAAAAGAAGAAACGATAACAAGGCCGCGCGGGTGGTCGATTAGCGCGATCCGCTGTGCCGGACCATCGACAACATCAGATCCCAGGTGTTGCGGATATTGATGATCAACAGCAGCAGCACGGCGCCGGCCAGCACATCCGGCGCGTATTCCGATTGCTTGAAGATCATGGTTGCGGCGGCGAGCAGCGCTAGATAACCGATCACCGGCAACAGACCGTAGGCGAGGTAGTCGCGCACGTAGCGCGTCCAGTCTCGGCGCAGCAACTCGACGGTGATGAAGGCTGAAATAGCCGCGCCGGCCACGGCCGCACTGCCGCTGATCACGGCAAAGAACATGGCGCGGTTTGCCGGGACCAGGGCAATGGCCGAAATGAACAAAACGCAGGTGAAATGGATAATGATCGGGCTGTAAAAGGTGCGCGTCGCCGCCGCCTTTTCCTCGGTCAGGAAGCCGGCGCCGAGCGACACGGCGATGAACAGCAGTCCGAGCAGCGTGGCGCCGGCGGTGCCGATCAGTACATAGAAGTTGTGCCAGCGTTCGAGTTCGGCGGCCATCGCGCTCAGCCGCGCCCGACGAACGGCATCTTGGTCGCCATCACGGTCATGAACAGCACGTTGGTGTCGAGCGGCAGGCTCGCCATGTAGACCACCGCGTTGCCGACGTGCTCGGCCTCCATGCGCGGCTCGATCATCTTGCGGCCGTCCGGCTGCAGCACGCCTTCGCCTGTCGCCATGCGTTCGGTGAGCGGCGTGATCGCATTGCCGATGTCGACCTGGCCGCAGCAGATGTCGTATTGCCGGCAATCGAGCGAGGTCGATTTGGTGAGCCCGGTGACCGCGTGCTTGGTCGAGGTATAGGCGACCGAGAACGGCCGCGGCGCGTGCGCCGAGATCGAGCCGTTGTTGACGATGCGGCCGCCGCGCGGGTTCTGCGCCTTCATGATCTTGATGGCTTCCTGCGTGCACAGGAACATGCCGGTCAAGTTGGTGGCGACCACGTTCTGCCAGGTCTCGAACGGCAGGTCCTCGAGCGGCACCGGCGGCGCGCCGATGCCGGCATTGTTGAACAAGACATCGAGCCGGCCGAAGGTCGATTTCACCGTGGCGAACAGCGCCAGGATCGACTCGCGCTTCGACACATCGGTCGGCACCGCCAGCGCCTGGGCGCCGAGCGCATTGATCTCGCCCGCCACCTTGTCGAGCATTTCCTTGCGGCGGCCGGCCAGCGCCAGGCTGTAGCCGGCTTTCGCCAAGGCAATGGCCACCGCGCGGCCGACTCCGGTGCCGGCCCCGGTCACCAAGGCGATTTTTGCAGACGCACTCATCGGCTGTCCTTCCCCTGACTTTATTTTCGAGCGCACGCCATATCACAAAGGCGTCGGCGCGTCACAGGCGGGACAGAAAACGTTACATCCGGCGGCCCGGAAGTTTTGGATCGAGAAGCTTTCGGGCGCTTTCGGCGCCGACCACCGGCAGGCCCTTGGGATCGATGAGCCCGATCTGCACCAGAACGGAGGCCTGATCCCAAAAGATGTGCTCATGGGAAATCTTGCCGTCCTTGAAGCCGACGACGACCGCGACCGCTATTTCAACCGGCTTTCCGGTGGGTGCCACTCCCGGCAACATCCAATCGATCGGTGTTGTATGGGTGAAGCTGATGACGAGTTCATCGACAATTTGCGAATCGCCGACCGTGCTCGAAACATTCGTCATCTTGACGTCGGGCGGAAAGAACTTGCCGACCAAATGATTTTTGTAAAATTTGCGCACGCCGTCGCGGCCGACGCCGCCGACCATGCTCGGCACGTTATGGAGATGGGGATTGGCCGTCATCGTGGCCATGGTCGTTTCCAGATCGCCGGCAAGCTCCGCGTCCACATGCTTTTTGAAGGTATCGAGCATCTCGTGTTTCGACATCGGTTGTTTCCTTTGCGCGATCCGGCTCGTAAAAAATTGTCCGAGCGCCCGCCTTGCCCCGCGCGGGACGCTGGGCCGAATAGCGTAATGAAACGTGAAAAAGATCGGGCCAGTTTTCAGTAACGGCGCGCGACCATTACCTCAACACCGTTCGACGATTGTGCCGCCGGCTACGGCGTGTCGTCGTTTGGCGATTTGATGGGTTACGATCAGCCCGCCAGTGCCTGCGGCACGTCGATCGGCTGGAAGGCGGCCGACGATTGCAGCCGGGCGGTGATTTCGGCGGCGGTCACCGCGCGGCCGAAGCGATAACCTTGCATGAAATGCACGCCGGCCGCGCGCAGGAACAGTTGCTGGTCGGCGGTCTCGACGCCTTCGGCGGTCACCTTCATGCCGAGGCCGCGGCCGAGGCTGACCACCGCGTGCACGATGGCGGCGGCGTCGGCGGCTTTCTCGATGCTCAGCACGAAGCTGCGGTCGATCTTGAGCTTGTCGAAGGGCAGGCGGCGCAAATAGAGCAGGCTGGAATAACCGGTGCCGAAATCGTCGAGCGCCAGCCGCACGCCGAGCGCACGCAGCCGCAGCATGCCGGCTTCCGCGGTGTCGACGTTGCCGAGCAGCACGCTTTCGGTGAGCTCGATCTCAAGCCGGGTCGGATCGAACCCGGTTTCATTCAAGGTGTTTTGCACGACGTCGAAGAAATCGGTGCGGCGGAATTGCAACGGCGACACGTTGACCGAGACGGTGAGGCCCGGCCAGGCCTTGCCGTCGATGCAGGCCTGACGCAGCACCCAGGCGCCGAGCTCGATGATCAGCCCGCTGTGCTCGGCGACGGCGATGAACTCGCTGGGCGGGATCTCGCCGCGGGTGGGGTGCGTCCAGCGGCACAGCGCTTCGACGCCGACGACGGTTTCGCCGCTCTTGTTGACGATCGGCTGATAGAGCAACCGCAGCTGATGGTTCTCGATCGCCTCGCGCAGGTCGCCTTCCAGCAGCTTGCGGTTGGACAGATCCGCGTCCATCGCCGCGTCGTAGATGCAGGCGCGGTTGCGGCCCTCGTTCTTGGCGCGGTAGAGCGCCATGTCGGCATAGCGCATGATGTCGGCGGCGGTGCCGCAGTTGCGGTCGATGATGGCGATGCCGATCGAGGCGCCGATGACGATGTTCTGCCGGTTGATGGCGTAGGGCGCGCAGAGCGCGGCGATGATGCGCTGGGCGACCGCCGCGATCTTGGCGTTGTCGTTGCCGACCGAGGAAATCACCGCGAATTCGTCGCCGCCGAGCCGCGCCACCAGGTCGTCGCCGCGCAGCGCGTGCGACAGCCGCAGCGTAACGTTGCGGATCAACTCGTCGCCGACCGGATGGCCGAGCGTGTCGTTGACGTCCTTGAAATGATCGAGGTCGATGTAGAACACCGCCGCCGCCGCGGAGCCGGCGCGCACCTCGTCGATCACGGCTTCCAGCCGCTCGCCGAAGAAGATGCGGTTGGGCAGGCCGCAAAGCGGGTCGTGCATGGCGAGATGACGCAGCCGCGATTCGCCGGCCGCGATCGCGACCGCAGTGTGTCGCATGTAGCGCAGCACGAAGGCGGCCAGCAGCGTGAAGCCGGCGAGGGCGACGGCGATGAACGGAATGACGCTGCTGACGATCTCGGCGCCGGGCTGCCGCGGCGTCCAGGCAAAGCGCGCGATCGAATGGCCTTGCGGGCCGTCGAGCTCATAGGTCAAATCGGCCGGCGGCGCCGGCCCGTTTTCGAGCTTGCGGAGATTGGTCAGCCGCAATTGCGAGGCGATGCCGGCGAGCGCGGCGTTGTCGATAAATTTAACCGACATCACGACCGGCGCCGCGTTGTCGCCGGCTGCGAGCAGACTGCCGACCGGCCCGACCGCGGCCGCGGCAATGACCGCGGGCCGGCCGGCCAGGCTGCGGATCACCGCAGCTTCCGAGTGTGGCCCGTCTTCCCGAACGCTCGGTTCGCTGAGGGGCAGCGTGCCGTGCAGGGCGGCGTTGCGCCCGCGCATGTAGGCGAGCACCGATTCCAGGTCGACCAGCGCCGAATCGAACCAGGAGGCGTCGAGGTCGTTGCGGCTGAGCTGCGAAAAGACCGGCTTGTTGCTGCCGTCGAAGATGAAGACGTAGTCGTGGTCGAAGTAAGTTTTCAGCCAAAGCCCGACGCGCTGCTTCGCCCAGACCGGATCGTAATTGTCGCGGATGTTGCGGATCGCCTGCTCGGAGCCGGCGACGCTTTTGACTTCGCGCAGCACGCGTTCGCCGTAATTGCTCAGCGCGCGCGAGAACAAATTCTTTTCGTGCTGGACCGCGACTTCGTCGGCGCGCTGGGCGGACGAGAGCACGGCGACGACGATGCAGACGATGGCCACGGCCACGATGACGCCGATCGGGACCACGACGCTTAGACGGGCGCGGTCCCAACTGGTGTATTTTTTATCGGATGCGCGTGGTCGAGCCACAGCCGGCAAAGTCGATCCCCTTAACCTATCCTGCCCATTGCACTTTTCAGGGCGGACCGTAGGGGCGAAAGCTTGCTTTTGGCTTTCCTTTTGCCCAATTCGCGGGCGGGCGGGCTCCGGTTGCCGCAATTCTGGCGGCGCTGTTAACCGGAGGTAAAAGCGTAACCCGGGATTTCAGCCCGGACTGCGATAGGGTGGGGGTGGAATGGCGATATGGGCGGCGCGCAGCGCGGCCGACCAGCGTTCCCGTAGGTCCTGGAAATAGGGTTCGCCCGGCTCGATCCGGTAATTCACCTCAGAGTTGCAGGTATCACGGCGCACCACCAATATGTCGATTGGCAGCCCGACCCCGAGATTGGAGCGCATGGTGGAATCCATGGAGATCAGCCCGATCTTGAGGCCGTCATAAAGGTCGGTGTCGAAGCTGATGGCGCGGTCGAGCACCGGCTTGCCGTATTTGTGTTCGCCGATCTGCAGATAGGGCGTGTCGGTGGTGCATTCGATGAAATTGCCGGCCGAATAGATCATGAACAGCCGCAGCCGGCCGCCCTTGATCTGGCCGCCGAACAGGAAGGCGACGTCGTGATCGACTTCGGCGGCCTCCAGCGCCTGACCTTCGGCGCTTTGGATGTTGCGGATGGTGCGCCCGATGCGCTGCGCGGCCTGGAACATGGTCGGCGAGTTCATCAAAGTTTCGATCTCGCCGGTTTCCGGATTTTGCACGCCCTCGGTGAGGATCGAGCGCACCGACTGGCTGAGCGACAGATTGCCGGAGGAGGCGATCGCCATGATGCGCTCGCCCGGTTCGCTGTAGACGTGCAGCTTGCGGAAGGTGGAGACGTTGTCGAGGCCGGCATTGGTACGGGTGTCCGCGATCATCACCAGACCGTCCCGCACCAGAATTCCGCAGCAATATGTCATGTGATCCGACTTCTTTTTTTTACGGTCCGACTTTTTCTTCCGCGACCCGGCCGCAGGGTTATAACTACGCGGGCCCATGTCCGGCAATGTCACGGCGATTGACCCCGCAACCTGGGTCGCTGTTTACGGGTATGGCGTTGCCCCATCAGTTCTGCGCCTGCTGGCGCGCTTGGTCGACGTGCACCGCCACTTTGAGGGTTTCGCCGCTGCCGCCGAAGCGGGTGCCGCGCACCGGCGCCGCGCCGAGATAGTCCAGGCCGATGGCGACGCGCACATGGGCCTCGGTGGTGCCGATGCCGTTGGTCGGGTCGAAGCCGACCCAGCCGAGGTGCTCGACATAGGCTTCGACCCAGGCGTGGCCGGCGTCCTGCGCGGTGACGCCGTCGACGCGATAGAAATGTCCGCCTACATAGCGCGCCGGTATGCCAAGCTGGCGCGCCGCCGCGATGAAGATGTGGGTCAGGTCCTGGCAGACGCCGCGGCGCAGCGCGAAGGCTTCCGCCGCCGTGGTCGAGCTTTGGGTCGGGTCGGTGTCGAAAGTTATCTCGCGGTTGAGCGCGGTCATCAGCCCGTGCAGCAGGCCGAGCGGATCGCTGCCCGTGCCGGCGCGCGCGCTGTCGGCGAAATCGATGATGGCGGCGTCGGGTTGCGTCAGCGCGGTCTCGCGCAGGTACATGCCCGGCGGAAAACGCTCGACCGCCCCGCTCACCACGCTTTTGGTATCGTGGGTATCGACTTCGCCCTCGACCGCGACCGACAATTCGCGGAACGGTCCCTCGGCGGTGAAGAAATGGCTGATGTTGCCGAAGGCGTCCTCGTGCTGGTGCAGCAGGCAATCTTCCGACAGGTCGACGCGCCAGTTCACCACGTGTTGCCCGTCGTGATTGCGCGGCGTGAGCCGCAGCATCTGGATCACGCTGTTGGGCGGCGTGTCGTAACGATAGGTGGTCGCGTGGGAGATTCGAATTCGCATGCGCTCGCGGGGGGCCAATTTTACCGGTGACGTTTCTAGCACAGGCTAGCGCGCCCGCTCATAGCAGGAATTGCTCGGTGATGGCGGCGCCCATCCGGTTGTTCTCGGTGATGAATTCGCCGATGTATTCGTGCAGGCCGCGCTGGAAGATACCGTCCATGCGGCTGTTCTGCAGGCGCGCCCGCATGCCGCGGGCCTGACGCTGGGCCGGGCCCTGCCGGCCATAGGCGCCGCTGATCGAATCGAGATTGCGCACGATGGCCTCGTAGCAGGAGGCGAGCGAGCGCGGCATCTCCTCCTTCAGGATCAAGAGGTCGGCCACCAGCCAGGGCTGCAGGCTGTCGCGGTAGACCCAATGATAGGCGGTGAGCGCCGACACCGAGCGCAGGATCGCCGCCCACTGGAAATAGTCGAGCGGGCCGCCGACGCGTTCGTTGTCCGGCAGCAGCAGGTGGTATTTCACGTCGAGGATGCGCGCGGTGTTGTCGGCGCGCTCGAGATAGACGCCGAGGCGGGAGAACCAATAGGCGTCGTTGCGTAGCATGGTGCGGTATGCGGAGCCGTCGTAGCGCAGCGAGGATTCCTGCACCCAGCGCAGGAAGCGGGCGAATTCCTCCCGCGAGGTCGGGCCGTTGCCGTAGCGCTTGAGCTCGAGCCAGGTGCCGTTGATGGCGTCCCACATTTCCACCGTCAGCGCGGTGCGCACGGCGCGCGCATTGCTGCGCGCGAGCTCGAAGCAGGAGCGGATCGAGGAGGCATTGGCGGTAGAGAAGGCGAGGAAGTCGGTGACGTTTTCCTCGTTGGCCTCCTCGTACTGCTTGAAGAAGGCGTTGGCGCAGCCGGCGGTGAGCACGGCGGATTCCCATTCGTTGCTGGAGCCGACATAGGCAAGGGGCAGCGCCGACAGCCGCTGCGTGGCGTCGAGAATGCGCGCGAGATATTCCGCCCGCTCGACGTAGCGGGACAGCCAAAAGAGGTTATCGGCGGTGCGCGACAGCATGGCTATCCGTCCAACACCCAGGTGTCCTTGGTGCCGCCGCCCTGGCTGGAATTGACCACCAGCGAACCCTCTTTCATGGCGACGCGCGTCAGGCCGCCGGGCACGATGCGCGTGCCCTTGCTGCCCGTGAGCACAAACGGGCGCAAGTCGACATGGCGCGGCGCCACGCCTTGCTCGACGCAGGTCGGGCAGGTCGATAGCGCCAGCGTCGGCTGCGCGATGAAGTTCTTCGGCGCGGCCTTGAGCTTGAGGCGGAATTGCTCGATCGCGATCTTGCTCGCCGCCGGTCCGATCAGCATGCCGTAGCCGCCGGAGCCGTGCACTTCCTTGACCACCAGTTCGTGCAGATGCTCGAGCACATAAGCGAGGTGCTCCTCCTCGCGGCAGCGCCAGGTCGGCACGTTTTTCAGCAGCGGTTCTTCGCCGAGATAGAATTTCACCACCGCCGGCATGAAGCTGTAGACCGCCTTGTCGTCGGCGATGCCGGTGCCGACGGCGTTCGCCATCGTCACGTTGCCGGCCTGGTAGGCCGACATCAGCCCGGCCACGCCGAGCGCGCTATCGGGACGGAAGGTGAGCGGGTCGATGAAGTCGTCGTCGATGCGCCGGTAGATCACGTCGACCTTGCGCGGACCTTGCGTGGTGCGCATGTAGACGAACTCGTCCTTGACGAACAGGTCGCGGCCTTCGACCAGTTCGACGCCGAGCTTGTCGGCCAGGAACGAGTGCTCGTAATAGGCAGAGTTGTAGACGCCGGGCGTCAGCAACACCACGTTGGGATCGCGCGCGGCGCGCTCCGGCGCCACCGACTTGAGCGTGGCGAGCAATTGGTCCGGATAGTTCTCCACCGGCGCGATGCGGTGGCGCGCGAACAGTTCCGGAAACAGCCGCATCATGATCTCGCGGTTCTCCAGCATGTAGGAGACGCCGGAGGGCGTGCGCGCGTTGTCTTCGAGTACGTAGAAGGTGTCGGCATCGACCCGCACGATGTCGATGCCGGCGATGTGAATAAAGATGTCGTGCGGCACGCTCTGTCCGCTCATCTCGGGACGGAACGCCGGATTGCGGAAAACGAGATCGTCGGGCACCACGCCGGCGCGCAGGATCTCGCGCGCACCGTAGATGTCCTTGATGAACAGGTTGAGCGCCTTGACGCGCTGCGTGAGGCCTTTTTCCAGCAAGCGCCATTCGGCGCCCGACATTATGCGCGGAATGACGTCGAAGGGGATCAGCCGTTCCTGGCCGTCGGCTTCGCCATAGACCGCGAAGGTGATGCCGATGCGGCGGAACAGTAGCTCGGCTTCGCGCCGCCGGTAATCGAGCACGTCGGGCGGCACCTCTTTGAGCCAGCGCGACAGCTCGCTATAGGCGGGGCGCACGCCACCGTCGGCTTCCTTCATCTCGTCGAAGGTGGCACTCATCTCAAATCCCCAGCGCGCGGCCGCTCAAGGGCAACGCTCGACCGCGTCAGTTGTGCCCTATCCTTCATCGGGTGCGGGCCACGGTCATCCTGGTCCTTAATCTGCAAGCTTCAGGCCAAGAAAAACCCAGGAAAATCGCGTATTTATGCCCGCCGGCCGCGTCCGCTTCTGCCTAAATAGTGGGCGGATAGCCCAAGCGGGAGGGGGGCGTCGCGGGTGGCGCCCGCCGCTGCAACTTGAGTGACCGGCGGGGTCACGCTAGGTGTTTGACCGGTCTTTTAGAGGATTGCATGTCCGCCATGAGCGCTAGTTCCGAGCTTGTCACCGCGGCGGTCCTGGTCATCGGCGACGAGATCCTGTCGGGCCGCACCAAGGACAAGAACATCGGCTTCATCGCCGACTATCTGACCGCCATCGGTATCGACCTCAAGGAAGTGCGGGTGATCTCCGACGACGAGACGGCGATCGTCGAGGCGCTCAACGCGCTGCGCAAGACTTACACCTATGTGTTCACTACCGGCGGCATCGGCCCGACCCATGACGACATCACCGCCGAATGCGTCGCCAAGGCGTTCGGCGTCGGCATCAGCCATCACCCGGAAGCGGTCGCGATCCTGAAAGAGCGCATGGCCAAGATCGGCGGCGAACTCAACGAGGCGCGGCTGCGCATGGCGCGCATCCCGCACGGCGCCGCGCTGGTCAAAAACAAGGTGTCGGGCGCGCCCGGTTTCTGGATCGAGAACGTGATCGTCATGGCCGGCGTGCCGTCGATCATGCAGGCGATGGTCGACGAGGTGGCGCCGAAACTGAAAACCGGCGCCAAGCTCCTGTCGGAGACGATCCGCGCCGACGCCAAGGAAGGCGACGTCGGCACCGAGCTCGGCGCCATCGCCAAGGCCAATCCGGACACCATCATCGGCAGCTATCCGTTCTTCGACGAGACGCTCGGACCCAACACCAATATCGTGGTGCGCTCGCGCGATCCGCAAAAATTGCAGGACGCCAAAGGCGCGGTCGAGGCGATGCTCAAGACGGTGAAGGCGCAGCTGGCCGCGGCCGCGCGCTGACATTCATGCCGAAGCCGCCCGCCAGCCCGCCGCATCCGGAGAAAATCTTCCCCGTCTCGTGGGACCAATTCCACCGCGACTCGCGTGCGCTGGCCTGGCGGCTGCACGCCGCCGGTCCGTTCGACGCCGTCGTCGCCATCACCCGCGGCGGGCTGGTACCGGCCGCGATCGTGGCGCGCGAATTGAACGTGCGGCTGATCGAGACCGTGTGCGTCGCCAGCTACCAGAACTACAAAAACGAAGGCGAGCTGAAGGTGATCAAGGGCGTGGGGCCGGAGGTGACCTCGATGCGCGCGCAAGGCAAGGGCGTGCTGATCGTCGATGACCTGGTCGACACCGGCAAGACCGCGCGCATCGTGCGCGACATGCTGCCCGCGGCGCATTTCGCCACCGTCTATGCCAAGCCGATGGGGCGGCCGCTGGTCGACACGTTCATCACCGAGGTGTCGCAGGACACCTGGATCTATTTCCCCTGGGATACCGGCCTGGCGTTCCAGCCGCCGATCCGCGAAGGCGGCGAGTAGCGGCGATAGAAGAGAAAATAAAAGACGATAGGGAGAAACGACATGCTGACCCGACGCACCTTGCTGGCGAGCGCGAGCGCTTCCTTGCTGGCCGGACCGGCGCTGGCGCAGACTTATCCGACGCAGACGATCCGTATCATCGCCGGCTTTCCGCCGGGCGGGGGCATCGACCTCTCGGCGCGGCTGATGACCGACCCGCTCAAGAACGCGCTCGGTCAGACGGTGATTGTCGAGAACCGCACCGGCGCAGCCGGCATGCTCGCCGCCAACACGGTCGCCAAGGCGCCGCCCGATGGCCACATGCTGCTGATGGCGACCTCGGGCGAGATCGCCATTGCTCCGCATTTGTACAAGGGGAAGATGACCTACGATCCATTCCGCGAGCTTGCGCCGATCGCGCTCATCGGTATCGTGCCCTGCGTGGTGGTCGTTGCCGACGCAACGCCGGTGCACAATCCGACGGAATTGATCGCTTACGCCAGGGCCAACCCGGGAAAACTGTCGTTTTCCTCCTCCGGCGTCGGCAACCCGCAGCAGCTTGCCGGCGAGTTGATGAACATGATGGCCGGCACCAATGTGCTGCATGTGCCGTACCGCGGCGCGGCGCCGGCGGTGACCGACGTTGCGACCGGCGCGGTCACCATGAGCTTCACCAGCCTTGCCGCGGCGCTGCCGCTGATCAAGGGCGGCAAAATACGCGCGGTTGCCGTCACCTCGAAGGACCGCATGCCGCAACTGCCGGACGTGCCGCCGCTGTCGGAAGGCGCGCCGGGCTTGGCCGGATACGAGTTGCTCAACTGGTTCGGCATGTTCGCGACCGGCGGCACGCCGCAGCCGATCGTCGACCGGCTGAATGGAATCGTGAACACCGCGCTCAAGGACCCGGCCATTGCCGACAAACTGGTGCCGCAGGGCATCGTGCCGCGGCCGATGAACGCGGCGGAATACAAGACGTTCGTCGCGGCGGAGAGCGAGAAATTCGGCAAGATCATCGTGCAGGCGAACATTAAACTGGCCAACTAGCCGCGATTTGGGTGTATTCTCCGCGCTGTCCTTCGGGAGGAAAGCCGATGAACGTCAAGCCGAACACGCAAGGCGCCAATCCTGTTCAAGATTCGCCGGTCGCAGACCTGCTGTCGCGCGTGGTGCGCGCCAAGGACTTGCCGTGGCAGAAGATGCGGTTTCCCGGCTGCGAAATGAAGACGCTGCTGTTCGATCCCAACAGCGGGCTTGCCACCATGTTGATGCGGATGGCGCCCGGCGCGGTGCTGCCGGACCATGAGCACGTGCTGATCGAGCAGACTTATGTGCTGGAAGGCTCGCTGGTCGACAAAGAAGGTCCCGACGCCGGCATCGAAGTCGGCGCCGGCGAATTCGTCTGGCGGCCGGCCGGCAGTAGGCACACCGCCTGGAGCCCGCAGGGCGGCATGTTCATCGCCATGTTCCAGATCCCGAACAAGTTCTTCGAAAAGGACGGCCGCGTGGTGGATGCCGGCGGCAAGGACTGGGATCCGGCCTGGAGCGCTTTATTACCGAAGTAAATGCTTGCGCCGCGCGTGGCTGACCCCGCGCATGCGGCGCGGGGCTGAAGCTTGCCACGCGGACGTGGCGGAATGGTAGACGCAAGGGACTTAAAATGCAAAAATATAGGACTAAATCCCGAGGATAGGCGGGTTATGACTCGGCGGTCGGATTCATGCGGACGTGGCGGAACAGGTAGACGCAACGGACTTGAAGCGACTTGAGTGCTCTCCGGGAAACCGGGGATGTAGAACTGCTCAAATTCGGGGAAACCTGTCAGATGGCAATCCCGAGCCAAGCCCCGGTGGGGAAGGTGTAGAGACTAGACGGGCAGCACCTAAGGCAATTGCTACGGTGAAGGTATAGTCCAGACCACAAACGCGGTCGCGGCGGCGAAAGCCGTAGTTGGTATGAAAATCCGTTGGGAGTAATCCCGTGCCGGTTCGAAGTCCGGCCGCCCGCACCAATTTCATCGAGGCGTAAAGTGGTTAGCTTTCTGAGCAAGACCGGAAAAAGGCGGGTCGTGACTTACGAACTGTTGGCCCAGAGGTTGTCACACGTTCCATTCTGCGGAGATTGCCGCAGGATTCAGGGCGCGGGAGGAGAGCGAATATACGCAAGAGATTTATAATCCGTCGTAGGAGGATCCTCCACGCGGTTTTGATTCCCGCAGTCCACATTACTTCAAATTCTTAAACTCGCGCCCGCTTTGGAGCTTGCGTTGCCTGCGACTGCAAAAACCGACCGAAGGCTTTCAGCGTTGTTTCCGACACGTGATGCTCGATTCCTTCGGCATCGGCTTCAGCGGCTTCAGCGGGAACACCTAGTGCGAGTAAGGTGTCTACGACGAGCCGATGATGGGTTCGCATCCGTTCCGCAAGCGCGTGTCCAGTCTCCGTCAAGAACACCCCGCGATAGGGACGACCTGTTGCTAGCCCCTCTCTCTTCAACCGCGAGATTGTCTTGATAGCCGTCGCGTGGGAGACGCCTAGCCGGCGGGCAACATCGGTCGGACGCGCCTCGCCACTGGTAGCCAGCAGGTCCGCAATAAGCTCAACATAGTCTTCAAGCACTGCAGTTGATTGCGCCGAACGGGTTTTTCCGAACCGGCGCGCCTGGGTCAACTCGGGCGGAAGCTCCCTCGTAGCCAGCAGCCGCTTTTCCTTCACGTTTCGCGTCATTGCACCGCCCCACTGCCTGACAAGACCGCACTTCAACTTGCGCCGAACGAACGCGGCTTTCAATATCCTCACCAAACTGTTGCCATGACTACACTTTGTGGGTTGACATTTCAAGGCTCGTATATATTCTCGAACGTAGCAACAGTTACATTTTGACGCTGGTGTTGCATGCCTCCGACGATGTCCGATGTGATGCCCAAAAAAGGGTCGCTGACCGAACGAAACGTCTCGGCGGCTCGCGGGCTGTTGGGTGGCCAGCGCCGCGGAATTGGCGGCTATTTGGCCTTTGCCGGTCCCGCGGTGATCGTCTCAATCGCGTACATGGACCCAGGAAACTTCGCCACTAACATTCAAGCTGGGGCGAAGTACGGCTATGGACTGCTTTGGGTGGTGTTGCTCGCCAATTTGATCGCGATGCTGTTCCAGGCCCTCTCCGCCAAGCTCGGTATTGTTACCGGACGGAACTTAGCTGAGCTGTGCCGCGAGCAGTTTCCCCAGCCAGTTGTCTGGGCGATGTGGGTGATTAGCGAAATTGCCGCCATGGCGACCGATCTGGCGGAGTTTCTCGGCGGCGCCATAGGGCTCTCCTTGCTATTCCAAATGCCACTCCTAGCGGGGATGGGCGTTACGGCGGTCGTAACCTATGGCATTTTAATGTTCGAAAGGTCTGGATTCCGGCCCGTAGAGCTGATCATTGGCAGCTTGGTCGGCATTATCGGGCTTTGCTACCTCATTGAGATGTTCATAGTTCCAGTCGATTGGAGCGCAGCAGCGTTGCATACGGTGCTGCCGCAGCTAGCTGATAGCGACGCACTGCTGCTCTCCGTCGGCATCATCGGCGCAACCGTCATGCCGCACGCCGTCTATCTGCATTCCGGGCTGACGCAGGCGCGCACGCCAGTCCATGATGACAACGAGCGGCGTAAGGTGCTGCGCTTCTCCAATCAGGAAGTTATCGTCGCACTGGTTATCGCCGGACTGGTCAATATGGCGATGGTGATGATGGCATCGGGCGCCTTCCACGCCGGACACCGCGATGTTGCGGAGATCGAAACGGCCTACCACACGTTGACGCCCTTGCTTGGTATTGGGGCAGCAGGCGTGTTCCTGGTCTCCCTCATTGCATCAGGGATTTCAAGCTCGGCAGTTGGAACAATGGCCGGCCAAATGATCATGCAAGGCTTCATGAGGTTCCGGATCCCGATTCTGGTTCGGCGGCTGGTCACGATGATCCCAGCTTTTGTCGTGGTTGCGCTCGGCGCCAATGCGACGAGCGCACTCGTCATTAGCCAGGTCGTGCTCAGCATTGCCTTGCCACTTCCGATGATCGCACTCCTGATGTTCACTCGACGCGTTGACATCATGGGTCGGTTCGCTAATAGCCGGCTAACCCACATAGCAGCATTAATCGCCACAGCGTTCGTGCTGATTCTCAACACTTTTCTGATCGTGCAGACGCTCGGCATTCCAATTCCTGGATTGCCGGCTTCATGAATTTGTATATCGCCACGACTGGGCGAGGCCAAATCGCCACCTTTCCCGGTGATATCCGGATTTTGCTAAACAGCCTCGGGCTGCGTTCGACGCCCCGCCGGATCGCCCTCGCAAGTCTACTCCTTAAGGCTACGAAGCGACGCGTCACCGCCGAAATCCTTTACAAAGAAGCACGTGACGCACGCTGCTCCGTTTCAAGGGCCGCTGTTTGCAACGCGCTACGCCAATTTGAGCAAGTCGGCTTACTGAAACGAATTAAGGTTCCCCGATCAAGGAAGGCCTGGTTTGTCATTGCGAATGCGACTGCCCCACATCTGTTTGAGCTAAATTCGGGGCGATGAAATGGTTGCTCCACCTCACCAAGAAGCCGAAACGCGCCAATCATGAGTATTACTACACAAGATGAAACGACCCGCGATCGGACTGCAATGATCCATCAGGCCTTTTGGCTTGAGTACATCACACTCGCTTGGATGATCGTTGAAGCCGCAGTGGCCATCGCCTCTGGCATCGCTGCGAACAGCCTGACCCTGGTCGCCTTCGGTATCGACAGCGTTATCGAGCTCGCTTCGGCTGGAGTTTTAGTTTGGCGCCTTACAGTCGAACTCCGGTACGGAAAGATTTTCGCCGAAAACGCAGAACGAAAAGCATCGCGCATCGGCGGTAGTTTGCTGTTTGTTCTTGCCGTCTACGTTGTTGTAAGCGCTGGCTGGAAGCTCTGGACGCACCAAGGTGCGGAATTCTCGTTGCCCGGCCTCATTCTATGCGCACTCGCTGTTCCGATAATGTATTTCCTTTCCCGCCGTAAGCTTGCCCTTGCTGAAAAGCTTGGCAGTCGCGCGCTCAGGGCTGATGCAGTCGAGAGCATTACCTGCGGCTGGCTATCCCTTGTCGTAGTCGCAGCTCTCATCGTGCAGCTTGCCATAGGTGCATGGTGGGTGGATGCGGTGGCCTCCCTCGGTATCGTTTGGTTTCTTATTCGCGAAGGTCGAGAGGCTTGGATCGGAGAGGAGTGTTGCGCTCATCACCACTGACCCGCCTCCTGAAGAGATTCAGGTTATTGTGTTGGGGGAGCTGAAAAGTGGCCAAAACTTACACATTTTCTTACACATAAGATAATATTCCACGAGAAAATGCCATGAAAACAAATAGTTATGTCAGAACGCAAAACACTTAAAATCCCTTGGGAGTAATCCCGTCCCGGTTCGAGTCCGGGCGTCCGCACCAGCATTTTGCCGTTATTTTCGGGCTTGCTATGACGTCCATGCCTTTGCGCTTGCCTTTGACCGCATTCTTTGCCGCCGCGCTGGCGGCCGGCGCGCTATCCGGCTGCGGCACGTCGGACGATAAGATGGCATCGTTTCTGGTCGCGCCGGGCAAATACGTGCTCTACGACTGTGAAGACATCGCGCGCGAGACGAAATCGACTATGGCGCGTCGGAAGGAACTGCAACAGTTAATGGCGAAAGCCGGCACCGACACCACCGCCCGGCTGATCGGCGAAGCCACCTATGGGACGGACCTCGCCACGATGCGCGGCCAGATGAGGGATTTGCGGGCGGCCGCCGCCGAAAGGAAATGCGATTTCGTGCCGGGCGCCGAGGCCGCGCCGGCGGCCAACCCAAAAATCCACTGAAGGCTCGGCGGCGTCGCGAGTTACGGCGCGCGGCGGATCACCGCGAGCGATCCGTCGGCGAGGCCGACCGCGATCGCGGGGGCCCTGAATTTTCCGCAACCAGTCCGAGATTGGTGACGGCCTTGGCCGGCAGCGGCACGTTTGCGATCTCGCGCGGGCGCGGCGCGAAGCTGACGACGCGCAGGTGGCCGCGGTCGAATGAGGGTGCGACGATATCGGCGATGCCGTCGCCGTCGAAGTCGGCCACGGCCGCCATGTCGATCGCGCGCGTGCCGGCGATGTGATTGGCGATGTCAGGAAGTTCGGCGGTCTTTCGCAAGGCGCCGTCGCGCCAGTTCCACAATTCGAGCGCGCCGACGGCGTGCGGCTGGCGCACCAGCCCGACGCCGGTTTTGCCGCCGCCGGTGAAATCGGCGATGCCGGCGGGATCGAGCCAGCGATGGGCTGCGCCGAGCGGCGGCGTTTCGGCAATGATTTCGTATTTGCCCTTGCGCAAGCCGATGACCGCCAGGCTGGAGCCGCGCTTGAGATCGGATTTCACCACGACGATCTCGTCATGGCCGTCGCGGTCGAGATCCGTGAGCCGCGGCTCGAGATCCTCGAACACGGCATCGTCCTTGAGCCGCACGGTCTGGCGTTTGCCGTCGCGGGGTTCGATCACCAGGCTGCCGGCCTCGATCTTGTCGCCGAGGATGCCGTGATTGTAGCGCGTGGTCGGTTCGGCCAGCCAGGCCCGGGCGATGTCGCCTTTGCCGGTCGCGACCTTGGCGCCGTCGGGCGGCTTCGGCTGCGCCGCCGCGTCGACGAAGGCGAGCGAAATTTTATCGCCGGCGAGCACGATTTTGTACCAGAGCCCGCCGGCATTGACCTGCGTCTCGCCCGCGACGGTTTCGATGGCGCTGAGGCGGGCCGGCGCGTCGACGTGGCTGACGCGCCATTCGGCGGCTTGCGCGTTTTGGGCGGCGCCGGCCCAGGCCGCGACGCCCGCCGCGAGGAGGAGACGCTTCATGCGCTCCCTCTCTACAACGCGGTGCGGCGCAACCGCAACGCGTTGCCGACGACGCTGACGGACGACAGCGCCATCGCCGCCGCGGCGATGATCGGGGACAGCAAAATGCCGAAGGTGGGATAAAGGATGCCCGCGGCAATCGGCACGCCGGCCGAATTGTAGATTAAGGCGAAGAACAGGTTCTGCCGGATATTGCTCATGACCGCCTTCGACAGCGCGCGCGCCTTGACGATGCCGGTGAGGTCGCCCTTGAGCAGCGTGATGCCGGCGCTTTCGATCGCCACGTCGGTGCCGGTGCCCATGGCGATGCCGACTTGCGCTGCGGCGAGCGCCGGCGCGTCGTTGACGCCGTCGCCGGCCATAGCGACGACGCGGCCTTCGCGGGCGAGCTTCTCGATCACGGCGCTTTTCTGATCGGGCAGGATTTCGGCCTCGACGTTTTCAATGCCCAGGCGCTTGGCGACCGCGAGCGCGGTGGTGCGGTTGTCGCCGGTGAGCATCACCACGCGCACGCCGGCGGCCACCATCGCCTTGAGGGCCTCCGGCGTGGTGGATTTGATCGGGTCGGCGATGGCGATGACGCCGGCGAGCTTGCCGTTGACGGCCAGGAAGATCGCGGTCGCGCCGTCCTGGCGCAGGCGCTCGGCCTCGGCGGCGAGCGCCGCCGTGTCGATATTGAGTTCGGCGAGGAAGTTCGCGCTGCCGAGCGCGAGCCGCTTGCCCTCGACCATGCCGATCACGCCTTTGCCGGCCGGCGCGTCGAAGCCGCGCACCGGCGCTAGGTCGAGCTTGCGCTCGGCGGCAGCGGCGACAATGGCTGCCGCCAGCGGATGTTCGCTGCCGCGCTCGGCGCTGGCGGCAAAACGCAGCACCTGCGCCTCGTCGAAGCCGGTGTGCGCCACGACCGCCACGACCTTCGGTCTGCCTTCGGTGAGCGTGCCGGTCTTGTCCACCACCAGCGTGTCAATTTTCTCCATGCGCTCGAGCGCCTCGGCGTTCTTGATCAGCACGCCTTCTTGCGCGCCGCGGCCGACGCCGACCATGATCGACATCGGCGTGGCGAGGCCGAGGGCGCAGGGGCAGGCGATGATCAGCACGCTGACCGCCGCCACCAGCCCGAAGGCGAAGCGCGGCTCCGGCCCGAACGTCGCCCAGGACGCGAAGGCGACAAGGGCCACCGCGATCACCGTCGGCACGAACCAGCCGGCGACGCGGTCGGCCACGCGCTGGATCGGCGCGCGGCTGCGTTGCGCCTTCGCCACCATCTGCACGATTTGCGACAGCAGCGTGTCGCGGCCGACTTTGTCGGCCCGCATGACGAAGCTGCCGCTGCGATTGATGGCGCCGCCGATCACGCGCGAATCCTTTTCCTTGCTCACTGGCATGGATTCGCCGGTCACCATCGATTCATCGAGCGAGGAGCGGCCCTCCAGCACGACGCCGTCGACCGGCACCTTGTCGCCGGGGCGCACGCGCAACTTGTCGCCGACCACGACGGCGTCGAGCGCGACTTCCTCGTCGCTGCTGTCGTCCTTGACGCGGCGCGCGGTCTTGGGCACGAGATCGAGCAGGGCGCGGATCGCGCCGGAAGTGGCGGCGCGCGCGCGCAGTTCGAGCACCTGGCCGATCAGCACCAGCACGGTGATCATGCTGGCGGCTTCGAAATAAACCGCCGGCGCGCCGCCGTGGCCGCGGAAGGCTTCCGGGAAAATGCCGGGCGCGAAGGTGGCGATCACGCTGTAGACGTAGGCCACGCCGGTGCCCATGCCGATCAGCGTGAACATGTTGAGGTTACGGGTGACCAGCGACTGCGCGCCGCGCACGAAGAATGGCCAGCCGGCCCACAGCACGACCGGGGTAGCGAAGGCAAACTGAATGTAATTCGACAGCGTCGGCTCGACCCAATCGTGCGACCCGACAAAATGGCCGCCCATTTCCAGCACCATCACCGGTAACGCCAGGACCAGGCCGATCCAGAACCGGCGCGTCATGTCGGCGAGTTCGGGATTGGGGCCGCTGTCGGCGGTGGCGGTTTCTGGCTCCAGCGCCATGCCGCAGATCGGGCAGGCGCCCGGGCCGATTTGCCGGATCTCGGGATGCATCGGGCAGGTGTAGGTCGCGCCTTCGACCACCGGCTCGGGTTCGCGCGGGCCGAGATATTTCTGCGGCTCGGCGATGAATTTGGTGCGGCAGCTTGGATTGCAAAAATAATAGGTGTGGCCGTGATAATCGGCGCGGTGCTTGGCGGTATGCGGATCGACCGTCATGCCGCAGACCGGATCGATGACGCCGCCGCTCGCGGGCGCGTCGTGAGGATGGTGGTTGGGCTCGGCGGTCATGCTCATGGCGGACAACTTTCGGCTGGATGGTATCCGGCGGCACTTGTCTTCAATACCCCTAGGGGGTATATAGGCCGCATGGCCAAGAACAGCAAGACGGCAACGCTCGGACGGCTCAATCGTATCGAGGGCCAGGTGCGGGGCCTGGCGCGCATGGTCGAGGACGAACGCTACTGCATCGACATCGTGACGCAGATCGGCGCGGTGCGCGCCGCGCTGCGCCGGGTCGAGGAGGAAATCCTGCGCGACCACGTCGCCCATTGCGTAGCGCACGCGATTGCGAGCGGCGACAAGGCCGACCAGCGGCGCAAGGTCGCCGAACTGATGGACGTCATGGGGCGCGCAGGACGCTAGCGCGTCGAGCAGCCGATCACGCTGTAGAGCGGGCAGGTGCCGAACAGCGCGGTGAGCAGCGGCACGACGCCGATCCAGCCGACCCAACTCCAACTTGTGCCCGGCGCGATATAGCCGAGCGCGAAGGCAATCAGCGCCAGGCCAATGACGACGCGGGCGATGCGGTCGAGCGTTCCGACATTGACGGACATGACAAGCTCCCTTTGACGATCGTCGCAAGGGACCTTAGTCGGGGCGGTATCGTGGGGCGTTGATCGAGATCAATCGAGTTAGCCGAACTTCTGCCGTGCCAGCGCGGCTCCGGCGCCAAGCGCCTGCAATTTGGCTTCTGCGATCTCGCGCCGCATCGGCGCCATGCCGCAGTTGGTGCAGGCGACGATGCGTTCCTTCGGCACAAATTTCAAAACGTCGCCGATCACGCCGGCGACCTGCTCCGGCGTCTCGACCGTGTCGGTGGCGACGTCGATGACGCCGACCAGCACGTCCTTGCCGTCGAGCAAGGACAGGAGCTTCAGCGGCACGCGCGAATTGATCGCCTCCAGCGAGACCTGCTTGACGCGGCTCTTGGCGAGCGCGGGAAAAATCTTTTCGTATTGCCGCCACTCCTGCCCAAGCGAATTCTTCCAGTCGATGTTGGCCTGGATGCCGTAGCCGTAGCAGATGTGCACGGCGGTGGTGCAAGTGAGGCCGTCGATGGCGCGATGCAGCGCCTCGATGCCCCAGCCGGGCGCCTCATCCATGAACACGTTGAAGGCCGGCTCGTCGAACTGGATGACGTCGACGCCGTCGGTCTGCAAGGCGCGCGCTTCCTGGTTCAGCAGGTCGGCGAAGGCCAAAGCCATCTTCACCTTGTCGCCGTAGTGCGCGTCGGCGACAGTGTCGGAAATCGTCATCGGCCCCGGCAGCGTGATCTTGAATGGGCGCCTGGTATGGGCGCGGGCGTGGCGCGCTTCGGGTTGATGGACGCGGCCCTTGAGCGAGAGCGCGCCGCGCACCACCGGTACCATCGCCTTATAGCGATCGGCGCGAATGCCCATCTCGACCTTGTGGGCGGAATCGATGCCGTCGACGAATTCCAGGAAGCCGTGCACGAAATGCTGGCGTGACATTTCGCCGTCGCCGACGATGTCGATGCCGGCGTCTTCCTGCAATTTGACCGCCAATAACGTGGCGTCGAGCTTGCCCTGCGCGAGATCGCCGCCGGCAAGCCGCCACTGTGGCCACAATTTATTCGGCTCCGCGAGCCAGGACGGTTTCGGCAGGCTGCCGGCGATGGTTGAGGGAAACATCATGTCGGTTGGCTCGCGAAAAGTTCGGGCGGTTTCCAAGTATAGAGCCAGTCGTAGCGGCTGAGCAGCTTTTCTCCGCCCATCGCGCGCATGGCGAGATTGCGGACCAGCGCCTCGGGGCCGCTCAGCCCGTAGATGCGGCCTTGGTTGCGGGCCGCCTGTTGGGCGCGCGCGGTGCGATGCCAGCGGGCGCCCTCGTAAGCGCGCAGCGCGTCGGACGGGTCGTCCAAATATTTCCCCAGCATGTCGGCGAGCACCGCGGCGTCCTCGATCGCCATGCCGGCGCCTTGCGCGAGAAACGGCACCATCGGGTGGGCGGCGTCCCCGATCAGCGTCACCGGGTCGCGGCCGCCGTAAAACGGCGCCTTGCGGTCGTAGAGCGCCCACTTCAGCCATTGGTCCGGGATCGCGATCAGCGCGCGCGCCGGTTCCGCCCACGACCAGCGCCCGAAATGGCGCAGGATCTCGGCGCGGTTGCCGGCGGCCGACCAGCCGGTCTCCTGCCATTCGTCGTGCACGATGGCGACGATGTTGATGAGGCGGCCGCCTTTGACCGGGTAGTGCACAAGATGAGCATCGGGCCCGAGCCACAGATGCACCAAAGGCTGGCGGAATTCCTCCGGCACCGCGGAAGCCGGCACCAGCGTGCGCCAGGCGGTGCGGTGGCGGAAGCGCGGCGGCTGGCGCGCCTGCATTCGCGCGCCCAGCGTCGACCATACACCGTCGGCGCCGATCAGCGCGACGCCGCGTTCGTCGACAACTCGCCCGGCGTTGCGCGCCTGCACCGTGATGCCGTTGGCGTGGACGGCGAAGTCCTCGACGCGGGTGGCGAGCTTGACTTCGATGTCCTGCGTCATCTGCGCGGCGTCGGCGAGCGCCGCTTGCAGGTCGCCGCGATGGACAGTCCAATAGGGCGCGCCGTAGCGGCGCTCGGCGTCGCTGCCGAGCGGCATGCGCACGATCTCGCGGCCCGAGCCGCCCGCCATGACGCGGATCGCTAGCGGCGTCATCGCCAACGGCTGCAATCGTTCGCGCAGGCCGAGCGCGATCAGCACGCGGGTGGCGTTGGGCGAGAGTTGGATGCCAGCGCCGGTCTCTTCGAGTTGCGCGGCCTTTTCGAGCACCGTCGTGCGCAAGCCGGCGCGCGCCAGCGCCAGCGCCGCCGTTAGACCCGCGATGCCGGCGCCTGCGACGATGACGTGACGCGCGGACGCCAAGGCTCAACGCTCCGATCTTGGGACTTTAGGCGGCGGCGGTGACCTGCAAGGCGCATTCCGCCGGCCGCGCCGCGTGCGGATCGAGCGCGGGGTCGAAACGGTAAAGCGTCGAGCAATAGGGACAGATGATTTCGCTATCTTCGCCGATGTCGAGGAACACGTGCGGATGATCGTAGGGCGGCGTGGCGCCGACGCACATGAATTCCTTGGCGCCGATCTCGATCACCGGCACGCCGGGATCGTTATGGAAATGGGGGACGACGTGCTCCGCCATTGGGAACCCTCTATGACCGGAATCGTGGCGATTTCTGCCGCACCATAGCGAGGCCTCCGCCGCGTGCCTAGAGCCATTTCGGCTGGCGAAAATCGCAAAATCGCGCGGCGCTCGAGACCCTATGCACGCGCGGGTCTGCATTGCCCTTGAGGGATCGAGCCGATAGGCTGCACGAAACGATAATAAGAAAAAATAGCAAGACCGTGGGGCTTTGCTGACCGGCTTCGCGTGCCGGTCGATTGGGAGGAGCAGGCCAGCCGTTGCGACCGGTTCGGGTCGTTCGCGGCCAGGCGCGGCATCAGATCGATGAACGAACCCGGAGCAGAACGGCTGGTAGTCGAGAACGCGGGCCTGCGCTATGGGCAGCTCGACGTTTTGGCCGACATTAGCCTCAGCGTTGGCAGTTCGGAGATCGTCAGCATCGTCGGTCCGTCCGGATGCGGCAAGACCACCTTGTTGCGCTGCGTCGGCGGCTTGAACCAACTCAATTATGGCGAGATCCGCATCGACGGCCAGCGCGTCGAGAAGCCGCTGCCGATCGTGTCGATGGTGTTCCAGCACTTCGGGTTGTTTCCGTGGAAAAACCTGTGGAGCAACATCGCCTATGGCCTCAAACTTCGGCACGCGCCCAAGGAAGAGATCGACCGGCGCGTCGCTGACGCCATCGATCTGGTGGGCTTGAAGGGTTTCGAAAAATCCTATCCGCACCAGCTCTCCGGCGGCATGCAACAACGCGCCGGCCTTGCGCGCGCGCTGGTGATGGAGCCGAAGCTGCTGCTGATGGACGAGCCGTTCAGCGCCATCGACGCGCAGACCCGCGAGCAGCTCCAGTTCGAGCTATTGCGCATCTGGGATCGCCGCCCGACCGCGATGATGTTCGTCACCCACGCCATCGACGAGGCGGTGCTGATGGGCGATCGCGTCATCGTGCTGGCGGGCCGGCCGGCGCATGTGCGGGCGGTGCGCAAAGTGGACCTGCCGCGGCCGCGCGACCGCAGCGTGGTGTCGAACCCGGCTTTCATCAATCTGCGCGAACAGGTCTGGCATGACCTGTTCGACCAACCAGGAGCAAACGGCGCCCGCATTCAATAGGCGTTCGACAAGAAACGTTCGAAGAAGACATTACCGTCCAACAACAGAAAGTGGGAGGAGACCATGAGGAAAGTAAGCCGGTCCGGCTTCGTGCCGAAGACGTCGCTGTTAAGCGCAATGCTGGCGCTTTCGGCGATGACGTTCTGCCTGCCCTATGGCGCCAAAGCCGAAGACATCAAGCTTGCGTCTTCGGCGATCGGGCGTCCCCGATCTTCTCGAATACCTTCGCCGACGTCGGCGAGGCGCTGGGCTATTGGAAGAAGGTCGGCCTCGACATGAGCTTCCGCTGGTTCCAGCGCGGCACCGATACCGCCAAGGCGGTCATCACCGGCGACGTGCAGGTTGGCTACACCGCGACGCCGGTGGCGGTGAACCTGATCGCGGCGGGCGCGCCCATCGTCATCGTCGCCGGCATGCCCAACCAGGACTGGATCATCGGCTCCGATACGCCGAGCGTGAAAGGCTGCAAGGACTTGAAGGGCCAGACGGTGGCCGCCGACGGCATTAACAACGCGCGCTGGCTGTTCCTGAAATCGGTCGCCGAATCCTGCGGGCTCAAGCTGACCGACATGACCCCGATCGACCTCGCCAATGCGCCGCTGGTGAAGGCGGGTATCGCCGGCCAGGTCCACACCGCCGTGTTCCATGTCGACGAACTGGCGCAGATCGAGTTCAACACCAAAAAGAATTGGCAGTTGATCCCAGTGCCGCCGTCGATCAAGGAAGGACTGCATTATGGCTCCGTGCTGGCCTCTAAGAAGGCGATCGCCGACAACCGCGAAGCCGTCATTCGTTTCCTCGAAGGCTGGATCATGACGCAGAAGCTCATGAGCAGCACCAAGCCGGCCGATATGGAGGAATTCGCCAAGATCGCGGCCAAGGCCGGCTCGTTCGACGTCGGCGTGGCCAAGGGCGCCATCGAGTCGTTCCACAAGATCAATTACTGGGTCAATAATGACGGCCTCGACGAAAAGCAGATGATGGGCCAGGCCAATGAAATGGTGAAGGACGGCCTGCTCAAGCCCGACGCCAAGCCGAGCTACGACAAGCTCGTCGACAAGTCGCTCTATGCCGAAGCGCTAGAGCGCGTCGAAAAGATGGGCGGCATGTCGAAGTAGCCGCGCCATGACTGCGGCAAGCGCGGGAACGAAAATGACAACGGCCGGAAGGACGCAATCCTTCGAAAGCCGGCTCGCGCACTTCCGCGCCGTCAATGCGTGGTGGATCCGGCTGGCCTGCTACGCGCTGAGCATTTTGCTTTTGCTCGGCGTGTGGCAGGCGCTCGGCCACAGCTTCGGCGTCCTGTTCGTGCCGTTCACGACCACCATGAGCCGGCTGTGGGACATGCTGCAAAGCGGCCCGTTGCTGCCGGGGCTGGCGGTGTCGGCGAAGCTTTACGGCGTCACGCTCGCCATCAATATCGTCGTAGGGGTGACGCTCGGTCTGTTGCTGGCGCGCAGTAAGCTGGTCGCGGCGGCATTCGAGCCGTACATCTATACCCTCTACGCGACGCCGACGATTTCCCTGGTGCCGTTCGTGTCGGTAATGTTCGGCTTCGAGTTCGGTTCGCGTGTGCTGGTGTCGGTGCTGATCTCGATTTTCCCGATCCTGATCGGGGTGACGGAGGGCGCGCGCAGCATTCCGCGCCAGCATCTCGACGTAGCGGCGATTTTCGGCTCGAACGAAAGGCAGCTGTGGCGCGACGTGATCGTGCCCTATGTGACGCCTTACGCGATGTCGGGCATCAAACAATCGATCGCGCTGTCGATGGTCGGTACGCTGGTGGCCGAGTTTTTTCTCAATCCCGACGGCCTGGCCGCGGTTCTGCTGCAGGGGACCACGGTGGTCGACTCCGGCTGGGTGCTCGCCGTCACCATCTTCATCTGCGCGATCGCGGTGGTGCTGGTCGGCGTCGGCGAACTGATCGAACGGTATTTGGTGCGATGGCGACATACCGCAGTCGGATAGAGGCGGTACCGGGCGCGCGCCGGACCTGGGGCCGGGGATGGCTCACGCGCGAGCGCCTCGCGCCGGTGGTGGCCGGCGCGGTGCTGCTGTTGATCTGGGAGGTGTGGGTGCGCGCCCAGCTTCCCGATTTCGTCGCGCGGCCGAGCGGGATTGTCATGGCGATCCCGTCCACCATCGCGACCGCGGAGTTCTGGTCCGACGTCGCGGCCACGCTCGGCGCGATCCTGGAAGGCGTGGCGATCGGCAGCGTTGCGGGCATCCTGATCGGCGTCGCCATGGGCCGGGTGCGCGAGTTCGACTGGTTCATGTCGACTTATATCCGCGCGCTTTATGCGTTGCCGCTGATCGCGCTGGTGCCGATCATCATTCTCTGGGTCGGCTACCAGCCGGCGGCGCGACTGGCGATCGTGGTGATTTCAGTGTTTTTGCCGGTCGCCGTCACCACCGCGGACGGCACGCGAGCGATCTCCAAGGAATATCTCGACGTCGGCAAGATGTTCGGCGCGCGCACCCGCAATGTCTGGTTCGGCATCGCGTTGCCGTCGGCCACGCCCTTCATCGTCGCCGGCATCGAGCTTGGCTTCGTCCGCGGCATCACCAACGCCATTGCCGTCGAGATCCTGGCCAGCGTCAACGGCATGGGCATGTCGGTGTTCACGAAATCGAACGAACTCAACGAGAACGCGTCGCTGGTCTACGTGCTATGTCTGGCGATCTTCGCCGTCGGCATTCGCACGCTGATGATCCGCTTCCGGCACTGGCTGGCGCCGTGGTACCACCGCTAGCCGGACCTTGAGTCCAGGAGTTTTTCAATCAATGCCGAGCTTCCATCACGGCGAGGTCGAGATCGCCTATCTCGACGAGGGTGCGGGCGAGCCGATCGTGCTGGTGCACGGCTTTGCCTCCACCAAAGAAGTGAACTGGGTCAATCCGGGTTGGGTGCGCACGCTCACCTGCGCCGGACGCCGCGCCATCGCCCTCGACAATCGCGGCCACGGCGCATCGAGCAAGCTGTACGATCCCTTAGCCTATCACAGTGCCACCATGGCCGAGGATGTGCGGGCGCTGCTCGATCACCTCAAGATCGAACGCGCCGACGTCATGGGTTATTCCATAGGTGCGCGCATCGCGGCGTTTCTCGCGGTGAACCATCCGGACCGCGTGCGTTCCGTTGTGCTCGGCGGGCTCGGCTACAAGCTGGTGGAGGGCGTCGGCCTGTTGGAGAACATCGCCGACGCGCTGGAAGCGCGCTCGCTCGCCGAAATCAGCGACCCGATCGGCCGCGCGTTCCGTTCTTTCGCCGAGCAGACCAAATCGGACTTGAAGGCGCTCGCCGCCTGCATCCGCGGCTCGCGCCAGACGCTGCCGCGCGAGAAACTCGCTGGCATCCGCGTCCCGGTCCTGGTTGCGGTCGGCACCAATGACGACGTGGCCGGCAGCGCGCAGGAATTGGCCGCCCTGATTCCGGAGGCGCGCGCGCTCGATATCCCGAATCGCGACCACATGCTGGCGGTCGGCGACAAGGTGTTCAAAGCGGGCGCGCTCGACTTCCTTAACCAACGCAATTGAGCCATGCGTCCGGGGCTTTTCGCGCCCTCTTTGGCCCCTGCAAATTTGTGATAAAAGACTATCTGAGGTGTTCGAGAGGCGCTGGAGAACTTGATCCATGGCTCAGTTTCAGACGCGGCCTGCTAAAGGCCTCGACAAGGTCGATCCGGTCTGGACGCGCATCCGCGGCGAGGCGGAGGATATCGCGCGCCGCGAGCCGGAGCTCGCCACCTTCATCTATGAAAACGTCCTGCACCACGACTCGCTGGAAGCCGCGGTCATCCACCGTGTCAGCGAGCGGCTCGGCAATGCCGACATTTCCGGCGATCTGATCCGCCAGGCCTATGGCGACGCGCTCGACGACGAGCCGACGATCGGCGAGGCCTTCCGCGCCGACATCGTCGCGACTTTCGACCGCGATCCGGCCACCGTCCGCTTCGTCGAGCCGGTGCTCTATTACAAAGGCTTCCACGCCATCCAGACGCACCGGCTGGCGCATTGGCTGTTGCGCAAGGGCCGCAAGGACTTCGCGCTCTATCTGCAAAGCCGTTCGTCGGCCGTGTTCCAGTGCGACATCAATCCGGCCGCCAAGATCGGCCGCGGCATCTTCCTCGACCACGCCACCGGCCTGGTGGTCGGCGAGACCGCGGTGATCGAGGACGACGTCTCGATCCTGCATGACGTCACGCTCGGCGGCACCGGCAAGGAGCACGAGGACCGCCATCCGAAAATCCGCCACGGCGTGATGATCGGCGCCGGCGCCAAGATCCTCGGCAATATCGAGATCGGCCATTGCGCGCGCATCGCCGCCGGCTCGGTGGTCATCAAGGCGGTGCCGAACAATGTCACCGTCGCCGGCGTGCCGGCCAAGGTGGTCGGCGAGGCCGGCTGCCCGGAGCCCTCGCGCGCCATGGACCAGATGCTTTACGGCATCATGCTCGACGGCTGAGTGCCGGGATCGAGCGTTTGAGACACTTGCGCCGGGCGGCGCGATGGGGCAACTAGACCCCGCCCACAACAAGGAGCGGCCCGGTGGACGTAACGGAAGTCAGAAAGCTCGACGCCTATCTGAAAAAACTGTTCGGCAACGCGACGGTTCGCGTGGTGCCGAAGGCGGGCGATACCGCCGAGGTTTTTGTCGGCGAGGACGATCTCGGCGAGTTGACGCTCGACGACGAGGACGGCGACCGCTCGTTCAATTTCCGCATGGTCATCCAAGTCGGCAGCGACCCGAGCATCCAGCCGGTGCCGACGCTCAACGCCTATCTTCGGCGCAAGTTCGACAACGGGAATATCCGCGTCGTGACGCGGCCGAAGAAAACGGATTCGCTTGAAGTCTATCTCGGCGAGGATTTTCTCGGCGTGCTGTTCCTCGAGAACGAAAAAGGCCGCAAGTCCTATATTTTCGAGTTGCCGATCCTGGACGTCGATCTAGTCGACTGAGCAGCGGGCTTGGCGGGTCGCTTAAATGGCGGCGTGAACGCCGGACAACGCGCGCACGCCGACAAATACCGCGCCGCCGATCAGAAAAATGAGCAAGGGGTGGATCTTCGGCCGCCACGTCAGCACTCCCGCGGAGCCCAAAGCGACAATCTACGCAGAACAATCCGCCGCCGCCCACGCGCAACACCGTGATGACGCCGGCCATAACCAATCCGATACCGACCGGCGCAAGCCCGTTTTCCAGCGCGGTATGCCAGCGTTTGCCGCGATGCCGGTTCCAGACCAGCGCGACGCCGTAGCACAGCAGCGACGAGGGAACGAACAGCGCAAGTGTCGCGATGAGCGCGCCGGTCCAGCCGAAAATGTGCCAGCCGATCAGGGTTGCTAGCATCGATCCCGGGCCGGGTGCCGCGCGGGAGATCGCGAAAAGCTCAACGAATTCCCGCGTGGTAATCCAATGATGCACGTCGACGGCTTGGTGCTGGACGCCGGCAAGGATACTGGTGCCGCCGCCGATCGACACCAGCGAAAAGGGCACGAACACGGCGACCAAGGCCAGGGGCAGATCATCTCGCATTGGAAGGCCTCCTGAACCACGCGGCGAGTACCGAAAGGCTTCCGACCCCCGCGGTCACCAACGGCAGCGACCAGTGCAACAAGCCCACGCATACGAAGGTGGTGGCCAAGGCGACGACGGCCGCCGGGTTGCGGGCCGTACGGCGGGCGCCTCGGTGGATGATGACCAGCAGCATCCCAATGGCGGCGGCGGCGACCCCGTCCATCGCCGCCTCGGTGAAGGTCAGCGTCTTGAGTGCGCCATAGGCGGAAGCGACGGCGATCACGGCAAAGAACGGGCCGCTCAGCAAACCGACGATGGCGGCCCCGGCGCCAAGCGCGCCCCGGAGTTTTTGCCCGATATAGATCGACAGATTGCTGATATTGGTGCCGGGCAGAATTTGGCTCATCGCCAAGCCCGACATGAACTCGTCCTCGCTGAGCCACTCGCGCACGACGACAACTTCGCGATACACTCAGCCGGTCAGGCCGCCGCCGAAGCTGAAAAGCCCGATGCGGAAAAAGACCGAGAATATAGCAAAGATGGACGGCCGAGGGGCGGGAACGCTCACGATAGGATGACCGTTAGCCTCAAAGGGCGGGCCGCATAAATGCGCCACTCCGGCCGTCTTGGCAATGCGATGCTTGCGTCCCATTTCCTTTTTTTGGCGGCGTTGTTGCCGGCGCGGGCACTTAACCGTCAATTCGGATGTAGCCGCATCATCAGTTTGTCGATGCCGGCGGCGACATCTTTCCAATCGGTCAGCCAGTCGCGGGGGAAGCGGACGGTGATGTCGGCGGTGCCGATGCGGCGCTCCAGCAAACACGTGCCCGAATTGACGACGCCCTTACGCGAGCAGCGCGCCAGGAAATGTTCCGGTGCGTCCGACTCGAACGCCAGTTCCTCGCCCTGATAGGGCGTGCCGTCGCGGAAACCGCGCAGCGTAATCCCGTCCGGCCCGGCGGTCGGTTCCGGCACCAGATAGCGCGGATAGATCGTCTGCACGCGTTCGATGAGCGGCAGCGTGCCGTCGCCCGACGCCACGGTCACGAACAGACGCGCATTGGGATCGACCGGCGCGCCCACCGTCGGCTGGATCTCAGGGTCGGGCGGCGTCAGCCAGGGCCACAGATAGGCGAGGTCGAGGCGCTCCTGCGTGCCGGCATGGCGCTGGACCGCCAAGCGGATGGCCGCCGGCTCGACGTTGAAGGTCACGCCCGCCACGATGATCGGTAGGGCCGGCGCATGGAGCGTGACGGCTGTATCCGGCCAGCGCGGCCAAAGGACGTAGGCGACATAAACGGCGGCGATCAGTGCCGCCGCCGCGAACAGCAAGACCGGCCCGGCGAGCGGGCTATGGCGGGCAGGGCGGCGGCGAGGCCTTGCGGACTTGGCGGGCGGATGCGCGAGCGAGGCCATTCAGAAGCTCTTTCTTGAGCGGGGTGTTGCCCGAAATCCGGTCGCCTGGGTTCGGGACCGTTCTCGAATTCGAATCGCGCGCGAGTATGCCACGGCGGCGTGGCGGACCTGGGACAGCTCGCGTTTACCATTTGTTAAGGATTGGCTGGCGCGGGCCGGTCGGCTTTGCGAAACATGGCCTTCTGTAATGCGTTGAGGCCGCAATGACCCCGGAATCCGTGCAAAATGTACTGGCCCTTGTGCTCGGCTTTGCCGTGGCGGGCCTGTGCAGTTCGGCCTACCAGCTCGCCACCAGCCGCCTGCCGAGCTTCTGCCTGCTCAGCGCCGGCCCCAGCCCGTCGACATTCGCGGCGGTACCCGTTTTGATGCTGGCGGCGCCGTTTTTGATCATGCGCAACACGCTGCTCGGCCGCCAACAGGAAGGCCGCCGCTTCGAATTCGTGTTCCTGGCGACCCTGATCGCCGGCTTCTGGAGCCTGATGTCGGGCCTGGCGCTGGTCATGACATTGCAGGCCTGCGGCGTCTTGCACGCCTGACGACTTCCAATTTTCCGAATTCGTTGCGATGGTCAGCCTTCATCAAGGGGGCAGAGATGCCGATTTACGAACTCGACGGACAGGCGCCGGAGTTTCTCGGCGAGGGCGACTATTGGGTCGCGGAGACCGCGACGCTGATCGGCCGCGTGCGCCTGAAGGCGCAGACCAGCGTTTGGTTCGGCGCGGTACTGCGCGGCGACAATGAGTGGATCGAACTGGGCGAGCGCTCGCAGATCCAGGACAACGCCACGCTGCATACCGATCCGGGATTTCCGATGGTGATCGGCAGCAATTGCGTGATCGGCCACAACGTCATCCTGCACGGCTGCACGATCGGCGACGACAGCCTGATCGGGATGGGCGCGATCATGCTCAATGGCGTCAAGATCGGCAAAAATTCGCTGGTCGGCGCCGGCAGCGTGGTCACCGAAGGCAAGACCTTCCCCGACAATTCATTGATCGTCGGCGCGCCTGCGCGCGCCATCCGCACGGTGGACCAGAAAGTGATCGACATGATCCGCCACGGCGCCGACGTCTATGTGCGGCGCTCGCAGCAATACGCCAAGGGCTTGAAGCGGATCGGATGACGTAACCCTAAAACAGGTGCGGCCGGTCCTTGGGGGAGGACCGGCCGCTCGCGAACCCGGCCTGGGGACGGGGAGGGGTGGGGACGTGACCGGGAGCGCGAATTCCTTCTTTGCGTATTGCTCGGTTCAGCCGTGACAGCGTTAGCGTGCAGATACCGTGGCAGGGGCTTGCGGTTCGCCAAGCCCGACCCATTCGTTCGGATCGGATTGGGCCTGGCGTTTGACGAAGCGGTAGCCGGTTTTGTCCCAGGACAAGATTTCGGATTCCTGGTTGTCGAGAATGAATTCGCCGCGATTGGTCTTGACCGTGAGCACGGCGTGGCCGTCGCCCTTTTTGTCGCGCACGACGGTGATCAGCAGCGCCTCGCGCGGCCAGCCGGCCCGCATCAACATGCGCCGCTTCAGCAGCACATAGTCCTCGCAGTCGCCGCGGCCGTCGCTCGGATAATCCCACTGCTCGACCACGCCCCAATGCTCGAGGTCGGTGACCGGCTTGATATTGGTGTTGGCCCAGGTGTTGACCTTGACCATGTCGGACCAGGCCTTGGGCGTGAGCACGACGTCGCGCGCCATCGATGGCTTGGTATCGCATTCCGGCTTGTAGCGGATGCAGAACTCGACCCAACCGATCGGTGGGCGGGTAGCATCGCCGACCGCGATATAAGAACCCCGTTCGTGCGACGTGACCGGCCCGCCGTAGGCCAGCCGTTCGCCAGCCGCGGCGCTGCCCGCCGCTGCGACGGCAAAAACCGCCGTGCAGGCTATGACCAGCAAGCCGCCGGCCGTCCATCGTTTGAAACCCCTGTCCATCGTTGCGGCCCCTTCCCGTCAAGTTGGGACCACAATTCCCACAAAGTTTTTGCATCGCCGCTAAGTTAAGCGAGCGACTTTGAAGACAACCAGAATAAAGACAGAGACGAATACAGTATAATTTGGAATAGAATTCGATTAAAATCTTACACAGTACAATTTGCCTAAAATTTTATACATTAATAGACAAACCGCAGCAAAGCCGCGCCCCGCCTGCGTGCCGCGGGCCTAGCGTTTACTCTAAGCGATTGTTGAATTCTGGTTTGGGGATACCGGCGCAATCGTGCGGCGGGCACGATTTCGCTGCCGCCGATGCAAGCAATTTTAGCAGCCGCGTTTACCGGAAGCTGACGCTACTCGCCGGTGACGTTTTCTTCGATGAAATCGGAATGCTGCGAGCGGGTGAATTCGATGGCGAACCCGTCCTCGATATGGCGCACCACCCGGCCCATGGCCTTACCGACGGTAACCATGGCGCCGACCGCCGGGCGCAATTCCGGCGAAATTGCGATTGCGGCGCCCAACTCCGACAGGTCGATGACGCGGCAGGTGACGTTATTGCCGTTCGGCAGGATCAACCGCGCCATCGCTTTGCGCGGGATGAAGCGGCCATGGCGGCGGTCTTCCGGCAGGTTGAGGATGTGCCGGTTGGCGAGCCAGGTAAGCTGGGCGGCGAGCTTGTCGCGCTTGCGCAAGGTCGCCTCGATCGTCATGGCGAAGCCGTTATCGAGCGCCCGCGCGATCTTGCCCTCGAGCCGGCCGAGATGGTCGACATAGGCGATGACCCGCTCGCCGGGGTTACCCGAAACCGGGGCGACGATCGCGATACCGCCCGGCGACATATTGACGACCTGGCACGGAAACTCGCGCCGGTCGGTCAGCATATAGCGTCCGAGCAGGTTGACCTTGACGCGCTGATGGCGCCGGCGTTCCTCGGCCAGCGGCAGGGACCTCACCTTGGGCAGCGGCGCGTTCATAATCGGTCTAGGGTCGCGGGGGCAAATTCCCCAGCCGATGACCCTATTGGTCTATCGTTAACGGGGCGTTTAGCTGGTCCGGTCGCTGGACGGGGTCTCGCGGCCGCCGCTGTAGACTACAAAGCCGTGCTGGACCCGGCTGCCGGCCGCGGCCGGCACCAAACGCGGTGCAAGGCTGATGTCGGCGTCCGCTCCGGTATGGCGCAGCGTGCCGAGCGTGAGTTCGGCCACCGGCTTGGCGCCAAGCCAGTAGGGCGGCGCCAACGGCGCCAGCACGCCGATGGCGCGGATTCGGCCATATCCGGCATGGGCAAGCGGCAGCAACAGAAGCTCCAGATCGGTTTCGTCGCCGTCCGCGGTGCGCGCGGTAAGCCCGGCGACCGCACCCGTCGCCTCGTTATTGACGACGGCGAGCAACTCGTCGATCGCCTTGCGGCTGGTTTCTCCCCAGAGTTCGCCAAACGCCTCGCCTTTGATCTCGCGGCCGAACAGCGCGCAGACACGCGTGCCGGCGAGCCGGAAGCGGAGATGTTCGAGGAAATCCGCCGCCAGCATGAAAGTGTCGCCGAGGGCGTGGCGGATCTCGGTCGGATCGATATCGGCGCGTTGCGGCACGAGGCGCCTGCCTCGCTTCTTGTTCCAATAATCGAACACCGCCCGCGTGGATTGATGTTTCATGGACGCCACCTGTTCCGTCGCGAGACGGGCGTCGGCGCTTCTTGTCCCCGGCTGGGACATCCGCGCCGGCGTTTCGCCGCGACGTCATCGGTGGTGCAGGCGTCGTGCCGTGAAGGCCTACGGCGGACGGTCGATGCCTGTTAGTGTTAAGACCTAAATCGAATAGCCAGCGCGCGGATGTTTGCTTAGGGTTTGACGATCCACATGAGCGCGCCGGTTTTCGGGTAGCTCCAGCAACCGGCGCGGCGACTGCATGAGTTCCGGAGGCGAGGGGATGTGACAAGCGCCGCAAACGGCGCGAAGACCCCGCAAAGCGCGGCTTACAGGAGGGCGAAAGCCCTCCTTTTTTCTTGCTGCTTTTCTTGCCATTTTCTTTCCCCATTTTTCTGCGCTGCCTGCTTGCAGTCGGACGGTCAAGCGGCGTAACTCAGGGGCGACCCGCCAAGCCCTTGGATTCTTGTGAAGCGCGAACCACTCTTCAACATCCCTCCCGTCATCGTCGCCGTGCTGGCCGTGCTGGCGCTCATTCACGCCGTGCGCACTTATGTGCTCACCAGCGAGCAGGACATGGAATTCCTGCTCACCTTCGCGTTCATTCCCTCGCGCTACGACACCTCCGCCGTGCTCGGCGGCGTGCTGCCGGGCGGCTTCGGCGCGGAACTCTGGACCTTCGTGACCTACGCGGCGATCCACGCCGATTGGATGCATTACGGCGTCAATGCCGTTTGGCTGCTGCCGTTCGGCAGCGCGGTGGAGCGGCGGTTCGGTCCGCTGCGATTCCTGTTGTTTTTCGCGGTGACGGCGGCGGCGGGCGCGGCGGTGTTTTTGGCCACCCATGCCGGCGAGGAAGTGCCGGTGATTGGCGCATCGGCGGCGATTTCGGGCACCATGGCGGCGGCGATGCGATTTGCCTTCCAGCGCGGCGGCCCACTCAGCTTGCGGCGCAATGGCGATGCCACCGATTATCGCGTACCGGCGATCCCGCTCAGCGGCGTGCTGCGCGATCCGCGCGTGCTCGCCTTTCTGGTCGTTTGGTTTGGCATCAATATTCTGTTCGGGCTGAGCTCGCTGCCGATGCCCGGTGTCGGCGCCAACCAGGTGGTAGCTTGGGAGGCGCATCTCGGCGGCTTTGTCGCCGGCCTGTTGCTGTTTTCCTGGTTCGATCCCGCACCGCAAACGCCACGCGCCGACGATATTGGTGCAATGCCGCAATAAACCTATTGCAACGGGGCGTTAAGCGATGTGATCGCGCGCCGTCTGCCGCGCTATCTATGCGCTTGACGGAACCGGGAAGGCGGCAGGATCGTTTGGCATAACCCGGGACTCACAGCGGCTATCAATCCGCAGCCCGGATCAAGGAGGCTGCCATGAACGTCAAAGCGATATTGGCCGCCAAGCAATTGGGCGGCGACATTGTTTCGATCGAACCGACGACGGATCTTGCGGCGGCGGCGCGCCTGCTGGGCGCGCATCGCATCGGCGCCGTCGTCATCCGCGGCGCCGGAGGTCGTCTCTCCGGAATTTTGTCGGAGCGCGACATCGTGCGCGCGATTTCCGAGCAGGGCGCGGCTGCGCTTGCAACACCGGTCGGCCAGTCGATGACTCGCAACGTCGCCACCTGCGGCGAGGACGACACCGTCGCCAGCATCATGGAGCGCATGACGGAAGGAAAATTCCGTCACATGCCGGTGCTAGCCAAGGGCGAGTTGATCGGCCTGGTGTCGATCGGCGACGTCGTCAAGCAGCGCGTCGAGGAGATCGAGCAGGAGTCCGAGGCGATGCGGGATTACATCCGCACCGCGTAAGCCGGATCGCCTGAATCGGATTACTTCGCGGCCCCGTAGCCGCTATCGGTGTGCGACAGCGCGGTGACCGCCTCGGTCACCGCCTCGATGGCCTTTTCGGTAGCTTCCGAGCCGATGGCGATGGCTTGCGCGGCGCGATGGAAATCGAACCAGCCGACCGCGCCCAGCCGCGGGCTGATCAGCACGTCGGGAGGATCGCCCGCCAGCCGTGCGCGCGTGATGCGATCCTGCATGACGTTGAACGCTTCGACCATCACGGTCGGAATGCCCGGACGGCCGCGCCGTCCGAGGAATTGCCGGCGCAACGAGCGTTCGCCGCCGAACAGGCCGCGCAGCCCGTTCGGCTTGGCCGCTTCCTGGGCGGCGTCATCGCTGGCGTCGGAGCCGTGATCGGAAATGATGGTGCCGCGCCCGAACAGATCGGAGTTGAGATTGACCGCGATCACCAGCCGGGCGCCGAGCGCGCGCGCCGCCGATACCGGCACCGGATTGACCAGCGCGCCGTCCACCAGCCAGCGGCCGCCGATCAGCACCGGCGGGAAAATGCCCGGCAGCGCGTAGGAGGCGCGCAGCGCTTCGGCGAGGCGTCCGCGGGTGAGCCAGATTTCATGGCCGGTATTGAATTCGGTGGCGATGGCTGCAAAGCGGATCGGCAGATCCTCGACGCGGCTGTCGATGAGCGCCGTTTCGAGCTGCTTGGCGAGGTGGCCGCCGCGGATCAGCCCGGAACCGGACAGGCTGATGTCGAGATAGCTGAGCACGCTGCGGACGTTGAGGCCGCGCGCCCATTGCTCCAGGCTGTCGAGCTGGCGGCCGGCATAGCAGCCGCCGACCACCGCGCCGATCGACGTGCCGACGATGACGTCCGGCACGATGCCGTGCGCCTCCAGCGTGCGCATCACGCCGATATGGGCGAAACCGCGCGCAGCGCCGCCGCCGAGCGCGAGCCCGATGGTCGGCCGCGTGGCCGCCGGCCGCAGCGACGTGGCGGTGGCTTCGGCGGAACGGTCACCGTTGCGCACGCGCGCGAATAGGCCTTCGAACACCAAATTATTCTCCCCCGTCCCCCGATTTTCGGATCGGGCCAGGCGCCGGGCAAGCGTTTCACCGGGCTATGGTGAAAAACGCTGGCGGAGTCTTGTGACCGAAACGTGACAGGGAGCGTGCGCCCGCGGGATTACATAAAGGTTAAATGCCGCCGCAGGCGTATTAGTTCACCGGCCGCTGCATCGAAAACAGGCTTTCGACCACGGCATATTGGTCGTAGCCGCAACGGGCGATCGGCTTCATGGCCGCCGTGTCGAGCCGGCCATCGAGGATGAAGCGGTCGTCGATATGCACGCCGATGACCTGGCCGAACACCACGTGGCAGCCGACCGGCTTGCCGTCGATCGCCTCGAGCGTCACGATCTTGATGCGCTTGCATTCGAGCGCGCAGGGCGAAGCCTTCACGCGCGGCGGCTTGACCAGCCGCGACGGCGCCGGTTCGAGCCCGGCGCGCGCCATTTCGTTGACGCCGCGCGCCAGTGGCGCCGAAGTGGCGTTCATCGCCTCGCGCAAATCCCAGGTGGCGAGATTGCAGACGAATTCGCCGGTTTCCTCAATGAAGCTCACCGAATCCTTGTGTCCTTCGCTGGCGAACATCACCAGGTTCGGCTTGCTGTTGATACCGTTGAAAAAGGAATACGGCGCGCAATTCACCTCGCCCATCGAGCTCATCGAGGTAATCCAACCGATCGGGCGGGGCGCCACGATCGCCCTGAACGGATCGTGCCGCAGCACTCTGGGATCGCGTTTGTCAGGCTCGTAGAACATCAAGAGTTTTCCATTTGGCGCATGATCTTTTCGGAAAACCGGTGCCCACTTTTCGAGATCATGCGCTTCTCGGACCCGCGTAGTGGGTGACGATGCTGTCGAGGTTCGGACGCTCGCGGTCTTCCGGCGGCTTCGCCGGGCGGCCGATATGGACGAAGCCGGCGACCCGTTCGCCCGCGCCGACGCCCAATCTATCCAGCACGCGCCGGTCATAGGCATACCATTCGGTGATCCAACTGGCCGCGTAGCCCATGGCGTGGGCGGCGATGACCAGGCTCATGGCGGAAGCGCCGGCCGACAATTGCTGCTCCCATTCCGGAATCTTGACATGCGGGCCGGCCCGGCTGACCACCGCGATCACCAGCGGCGCGCGCGCCAGCCGCTTGCGCTCAAACTCGAGCTGTTCGGGCGTGGCGTCGGCACGATCGGCGGCAAAGGCGGCGGCGATCGCCGCGCCGGCGGCCACGCGCGCGTTGCCTTCGAACACGATGAAGCGCCAGGGCGTGAGCTTGCCATGGTCGGGCACGCGAGAGGCGATGGCGAGCATGGTGTCGATCTCAGGCTTGGTCGGGCCGGGGCCGATCAATTCCACCGGCTTCACCGACCGGCGGGTCTTGAGCAACTGCAAGGCTTCGGGCATCGCGACCTCTTTCGGTGATTGTTGCGCCTAGCATGACGGTATCGGGGAGACAAACCGGCCTAGCGGCTTGAAATCGCCGCGATTTAAGCCGAAAACGAGCGGGTATGAATAATCCGCCCAGACACGCCGCCCGCCTGTTGTGGCTGGCGCTCGCGATCCTGCCGCCTTTGCTCGCTCCGCAGGCGGCATGGGCGCAATCGGCCGGGCAGAATTCATTGTTTTCGGGACCTTCCACGACCGGGCTATTGGCGCCCGGGCCCTCTGGACGCGGTGAGCCGTTGGGCGCGCCCGGCGTGCCGGCGCCGCAATCGGAATGGCCGCTGTCCGCGCCGCGCACCGGTGCGCCGACCGCGGTGCCGGCGGGCCAAGTCGCGCTCGCGCTCTCGGCGCGCTTCGGCAAGGGCGACCCGCAGATCGGCGGCGGCCTGACCTGGCGGGTCTACTCCGCCAAGCGCGACGCCACCGGGAATTTCCAACTGATCAAGGAAGACAAGTCGCCAGCGCCGACGCTGGTGCTGCCCGCCGGCGCCTATATCGTGCATGTCGGCTTCGGGCTCGCTACCGCGGTCAAGCCGGTGAACTTGAACGGGCCGACCGTGCACGAGGACTTCGACCTTCCGGCCGGTGCGCTGCGCCTGGAAGCCCGCGTCGGCGACGTGCGCATTCCCGCCGGACAGGTTTCGTTCGAAGTCTACAAAGGCAGCCAGTTCGAGCCCGGCGACCGCCGCCCGATCGCCGAACACGTCATAACCGGCAGCGTGGTTGCGGTTCCGGAAGGCACCTATTACATCGTGTCGAACTACGGCGATGCCAATTCGGTGGTGCGCTCCGACATCCGCGTGCAGGCCGGCAAGCTCACCGACATCACCGTCACCCATCGCGCCGCCGCGATCACGCTCAAACTGGTGAGCGAGAAGGGCGGCGAGGCGCTCGCCAACACCGCCTGGTCGGTGCTCACGCCCGGCGGCGACGTGATCAAGGAATCGATCGGCGCCTTTCCGCGCGTGATCCTGGCCGAGGGCGAATATCGCGCCATCGCGCGCAACGAGGGCAGCGTCTACGAGCGCGAATTCAAGGTCGTCACCGGCGTGGATGGTGACGTCGAGGTGCTGGCTAAATAGCGCGCCCCGAAAGCCTGTCCCGGAATTGATCCCGGATGGATGTGCAAACGATTTTGACAACGGGAACCAACCCGGCCACCGCTCGTTGGAATAGGATTATGGTGACGCAACCGATTGCGAACGAAACGGCCACCGGTATTTTCGCCGAACTCGATGCCAAATCGATCGCGTTGCTGCTCGATGTCGACGGCACGATGATCGATATCGGGCCGTCGCCGCGCGAAGTGCACATTTCCGATAATTTGCGCAATTCGCTGGCGCGCCTGTCGCGGGCCACCGACGGCGCGCTCGCTTTGGTGAGCGGACGCCCGATTGGCGATCTCGATGAGCTGTTTGCGCCGCTTAAGCTGCCGGCGGTTGGCGGCCACGGCGCCGAACTGCGCGTGCACGCAAGCGGCGCGATCCGGTCGATGGCGCCGCTGCCGCAGGAGCTGCGGCGGCATCTCGCCACGGCGGCGACGCCCGGCTCCGGCGTCATCGTCGAGGACAAGGGCTATTCGCTCGCGCTGCATTACCGCCAGGCGCCGCAAGACGAAGACCGTCTGCGCTCGCATATCGCGGCCGGCCGCGCGGCCTATCCCGCCGAGGCGACGGAAGTGCTGCCGGGCAAGGCGATGCTCGAAGTGAAGCGGCCCAGCGTCAGCAAGGGCGAAGGCGTACGCGACCTGATGAAATATCCGCCGTTCGCCGGCCGCGTGCCGGTATTCATCGGCGACGACGTCACCGATGAATCGGTGTTTGCGCTGTTGCCGGAGCTCGGCGGCAAGGGTTTTTCTGTCGGCCGGCATTTTGCCGGGCTCGCCGGGATGTTCGACACGCCGCTCGACGTGCGCCGGGCCTTGCAGCGACTGGCCGCCAACGGACAGGCGCGGCCCGCATGACCGAATCCTCGCTCGATCTGGCGGTCATCGGCAACGGACGCACCGCCGCGCTGGTCGAGCCGTCCGGGCGCATTGTGTGGTGGTGCCTGCCGCGCTATGACGGCGATCCCGTGTTCTGCCGGCTGTTGGCCGGGACTGAGGAAAAAGGCTTCACGGACGTGGTGCTCGACGGCCAGGTCGAGGCCCGCTCGGATTACATGCGCAACACCGCGATCGTGGTGACCGAGCTTGTCGACGGCAATGGCGGGGCGGTTCGCATCACCGATTTCGCGCCGCGCTTCCACCATTATGGCCGCACGTTCCGGCCGCCGCAGCTCGTGCGCATCATCGAGCCGATCGCCGGCATGCCGCGCGTTACCATTCGCTTCCGCGCCACGCACCGCTACGGCGTTCCGGTGAGCACGCGCTCGTCCAGCAGCAATAGTATCCGCTTCTGGCGCGACGACATTCCGGTGCGCCTGACCACCGACGCGCCGCTCTCTTACGTCGAGAACGAGGCCGCGTTCGTGCTCACGCGTCCCGTGCACATGGTGATGGGCGTGGACGAGCCGTTCGAAGGCGCGCTCGAGAGCACCTGCCGGGAATTCTGCGACCGCACCCGCGAGTATTGGATGGAATGGGTGCGGCGGCTGGCGTTCTCGATCGACTGGCAGGACGAGATCATCCGCGCCGGGATCACGCTCAAGCTGTGCAATTTCGAGGAGACCGGCGCGATCGTGGCGGCGCTCACCACCTCGATCCCGGAGGGGCCGGGATCGACGCGCAACTGGGATTATCGCTATTGCTGGATGCGCGATGCGTTCTTCGTGGTGCGCGCGCTCAATCGCATCGGCGCGACGCGCACGATGGAAGAATTTATTTCCTACATCTTGACCATCTCGGCGGGCCGCGCCGACCGGCTCAAGCCCCTTTACGGCATCGTGCATACCGATACGCTTGAGGAGCGCACGGCGGAGGCGCTCGCCGGCTTCAACGGCGACGGCCCGGTGCGCGTCGGCAATGCCGCGGCCGATCAGGATCAGCACGACGTCTATGGCAGCATCATCATGGCGGCGACGCCGATGTTCTTCGACCGCAGGCTGCCGAAGCCCGGCGATGCCGCGCTGTTTCGGGTGCTCGAGCCGCTCGGCGAGCAGGCAGCGCAACTGGCGCTCGAGCCGGACGCCGGTATCTGGGAATACCGCGGCCGCAAGCGCGTGCACACTTATTCGGCGGCGATGTGCTGGGCCGGCTGCCAGCGGCTGGAGGCCATCGCGGCCCATCTCGGTCTGTCGGACCGGGCGGTCTATTGGGGCGAAATAGCCAAACGGATCGGCGAGGAGGTATTGCGGCGCGCCTGGAATCCCAAGCGCAAGGTCTTTTCCGCGGCTTTCGGCAGCGACGATCTCGACGCTAGCTGCCTGCTGCTGGCCGAAATCGGGCTGATAGCGCCCAACGATCCGCGCTTCATCTCCACCGTGGAGGAGATCAATCTTGAACTTCGGCGCGACTTCCACGTTATGCGGTATGTTGCCGCAGACGATTTCGGCTTGCCGGAGACGGCTTTTTTGATTTGCCGGTTCTGGTTGATCGATGCAATGTGGGAGATCGGACGGCGTGACGAGGCCCGCGAAATGTTCGTCGACGCCCTTAAATTGCGAAACAGATACGGGCTGTTGTCGGAAGACGTCCACCCGGTGACCGGAAAATTGTGGGGCAACTTCCCGCAGACCTATTCGATGTCAGGATTGATATTAACCGCGATCAAGCTGTCGCGGAGCTGGGGAGACCGGTATTGGCGCGGCTCGTCGTAGTATCGAACAGAGTAGGGGTTCCCGATCGCAGCACGCGCGCCGGCGGGCTAGAGATTGCGATCGGCCCGACGCTGCGGCGGCGAGGCGGCCTTTGGTTCGGCTGGAGCGGACGCGTCGCGGACCGCGATCCGGATCCCACCAAGATAGCCGACCACGACAACGTCACTTACGCCACCATCGATCTGCGCAAAGACGACCACCAGGAATTCTACAACGGCTTCGCCAACCGCGTGCTGTGGCCGATTCTGCATTACCGCCTCGACCTTGCGGAGTTCACGCGCCGCGATCTCGGCGGCTATTTCCGCGTCAACGAGTTCTTCGCCCGGCATCTGGAGAAGCTGCTCAAGCCGGACGACACCATCTGGGTGCATGACTATCATTTGATGCCGCTGGCCAAGGCGCTGCGCGAGCGGGGCCACGCCAACAAGATCGGATTTTTTCTCCATATTCCGTTTCCGCCGCCGGAAATCGTCACCGCCCTGCCGAACCACGACCAATTGATTCCGGCGCTGTGTCATTACGATCTCGTCGGCTTTCAAACCGAGGTCGACGCCGCCAATTTCTCGCGTTACATCGCCAATGAATGCGGCCTGTCCTGGGCCGCCGGCAACGCCTTCCACTACGGCAACCGCGTCGTTACGATCGGCACTTTCCCAGTTGGCGTCGAGACCGAAAATTTCGAGCGGCTGGCGCGCCGCGCCATCGAGACAAACTTCGTGCGGGAAGTTCTCGGCAGCCTGTCCGGCCGAGCCATGATTATCGGCGTCGACCGTCTCGATTATTCCAAGGGTATCCCGGAGCGGATGAACGCGTTCGAGCGGTTGCTCGCTAATTTTCCCGACTGGCGCGGCAAGGTCACCTATCTACAGATCACCCCGCGCAGCCGCACCGATATCGCGGAGTATGCCGACATCGGACGGCTGGTGGGCGAGGCGGTCGGCCGCATCAACGGCACCTATGGCGAGGCGTCGTGGACGCCGGTGCGCTATATCAACAAGGCGCACAGCCGCACGGCGCTCGCCGGCCTCTACCGCGCCGCGCGCGCAGGCCTGGTGACGCCGCTGCGCGACGGCATGAATCTGGTGGCCAAGGAATTCGTCGCGGCGCAGAACCCCGACGATCCGGGCGTGCTGATCCTGTCGCGCTTTGCCGGCGCGGCGCATGAATGCGCCGCAGCCCTTCTGGTCAACCCCTATGATCCGGAAGGTGTCGCCATCGCCATCAACCGCGCGCTGGCGATGCCGCTGGAGGAGCGGCGCCAGCGCCACGCGGCGACTTACAAAGTGCTGGTGGCAAACGATCTCTCCCACTGGGCGGAGCGCTTCATGGCCCTGCTGGAACGGCCGCCGAACGCCGCCAACGATTGGACGCAAGTCCGCGCCGCGGGCATCGGCTGACTTGTCTCTCCTTGATCTAAGTCACTTTGACGATTGCGTTACGCCGCTAATATTTCTGAACAACAATGAGGCTACCGTTCATGAAAATAATTCTCTCCGGAATGTTGTTGCTGGTCGCGGTCGCGGCACTGCCGCAGGCGGCAGTCGCGACCGACGCGGCCAATGGCGAAAAACTCGCCAAGCGCTGGTGCGCGGCCTGTCATGTGGTCGCAACCGACCAGAAAAGCGGCAATACGCAAGTGGCGCCGTTCTCCGTCATTGCCCACATGCCGGGCTTCGACGCTGCCAAGCTCGCGTTGTACCTGCTGACGCCGCATCCGAAGATGCCGGACATGAGCCTCAGCCGCGCCGAAGCCGCCGACCTCGCGGCCTATATCGTGACGCAAGGCCGTTAGCCGGATCGACGGTCCGGGGGACGATGAAGGGATCGATGGAAATGTATCGCTTTCTTGAATCGACGGCCGCGCAGTATATGACGTCCAAGGTCAAAAGCGTAACGCGCCAATGCACCATGGGCGAGCTCGAAACATTGTTCGCACGGCACGATTTCGATGCGCTGCCGGTGGTGGATAACGGCCACATGCTCGGCATCGTCACCAAATTCGATTTCCTGCGCGCTTTCGGCTTTACCACCGGTCAAATGGTTCCGTCTTACGAGGAGTTGATGAAGCGCACGGTCGGCGAGGTGATGACCGAGGGTGTCGTGAACGTCGAGCCGACGACGCCATTGACCCGCGTGCTGCAGTTGATGGTGAGCCTCAAGCTTCGCAGCTTTCCGGTCTTGGGTCCCGACCGTCAATTGTTGGGCATGATCTCGCGCGGCGACGTGATGCGCGCGCTCAAGCAGGCCACGCAGAAAGCCCGCTGACCGGCGTTTGACGTCGCCCAAGTCAGGCGGCGCGCACGGTGTCGATGAATTTAGCGACCTCAAGGTCGAGCTTGCGGCTCTCGCCCGACAGCACTTGCGCCGCCCGCAGGACCTTGATCGATGCCGTGCCGGTCTCGTCGGCATCGTGGTTCACGTCGGTGATATTGATGGCTACCTGGGCCGCGCCCTGCGCCGCCTGCGCAATATTGTCGGCAATCTCCTGCGTCGCCAGCCCCTGCGCATCGACCGCTCCGGTGATGCTCGCGGCGATCTCGGAAATGCGGCCGATGGTGCCGCTGATCTCCGTGATCGCGGCAACCGATTCCTGGGTCATGTTCTGCATTTCGGCGATCTGGGCTTTGATCGCTTCGGTCGCTTTGGCGGTCTGCGTCGCCAGCGTCTTGACCTCGGTGGCGACCACGGCAAAGCCGCGGCCGGCTTCGCCGGCGCGCGCCGCCTCGATGGTGGCGTTGAGCGCGAGCAGGTTGGTCTGCCCGGCGATCGTGGTGATGAGCGTGACCACGTCGCCAATGCGCCCCGCCGCGCGCGACAGCTCGGCAATGCGGGCGTCGGTACGTTCCGCCTGTTTCACCGCCTCGGCGGCGATTCTTGCCGATTGCTGCACCTGGCGGCCGATTTCCTCGATCGAGGCGCCGACCTCGCTTGTCGCCGAAGCCACCGACTGGACGTTGGCCGAGGCTTGCGCGGAAGCGGCCGCGGCCGCGGCCGAGAGGTGCTGGGTCGCCTCCGCGTTCTTTGTCAAGGTGCTGGCGGTCGAATTCAAGCTCGCCAGCAGCGGATAACACCGCCCCGACGATGTTGCCGATGGCTTGCTCGAAGGTGTCGGCGAGTTCGCGCACCATGCTCTTGCGTTCGGCAACGGTGCGCGCCGCCGCTTCCTTCTGATCGGTCTCGAGCCTTTCAAGCCGCACCAGATTGTCGCGGAAGGCCTGCGCCGCCCGCGCCGCGTCGCCGACTTCGTCGCCGCGGCTGGTATAGGGGATATCGAACTCGCGCTTGCCGTTCGCCAGTTGCAGCAAAACGCCGGCAATGTGCTTGATCGGCCGACCGATCGACAGTACGCCGAAAATCGCCGCTCCCGTCAGGATGACGACGACAAAAAATCCGAAAGCCATGCTGATTTGCGCGGCCTCCGCGCGGCGCGCCGCCGCCGCGGTCATGCGTTGCGAGGCGAGTGCCTTGGCGTCGGAAGTCGCCTTCGCGATCAGGGCATCGATCTCGGTGCCGATTTTGCTGATCGCACCGAGCGGCTTGTCAATATCCGCGTATTGTTTTTTCAGCGCCGTCATCTCGGCGGCGTTGGCGGCGCTGTCTTTGGCCAAGGTGACGAGCCTGTCGAAGCGCACGCAATTTTCCGTGTTGCCGCACAATTGCACGGCAGCCAGCAGATAACCGACGGCCTTGCTCATGCTGTCGCGCAAGCCGGCGAGGGCTTGATCGGCCTCCCGCTCGGAAATGGACAGGCGGATTTCGCGCGTGCCGGTCTGCATCCGTTGCAGGTCGACGCTGGCGCGCAGCATATCGGCGGTGACGAACTGTTCGTTGCGCTCCAATTCGGCGTGCCGCGCTACCGAGGCGTTGCTGATTTGCTGGTTGGCGATCATGCCGGCCACGAGCACGACGCCGATGCCGACCGTGATGGCGAGCTTGGTGCCGATGCGGATGTTGAGCCGGGACAGCACGGTCGGGAACCTCAGCTTGCCCATCGCGCGGCCCGGGGCATGGGCTGCGCGGCGCCGGTAAAGCGCGCTCGGTCGGGACGGATGAAAGTGGAGAAGCGAGAATGCAAGGCAGTGCCTCTGCGTGCCGATCGGCCGGAAACCGGTTCGTTACACGAAACGGGCGCCCGGCAGGCACTCCCTGATCCTGTGATCGATCGGTAGGATCATAGGGCGGCCGAAGTTTGCATTTGGTTAACCGCGTTTTCACAAATCACAGCACGCCCGTGTGGTTCGCTACGGGCCTGATGCCGGCTGAAAACCGCGGATTCCTCGCAAAACGGGCGATCAGGCCGTCGTTTTCAGCCGCCGCACGTCCGGCGGCACCGCTTCATCGGCGAGCGCCTTGAGCGCGGCATCAAGCGGCATCACCTGCTGGCCTTCGCTGCCGAGACGGCGGATCGACACCAGCCGTTCGGCCGCTTCCTTCTTGCCGACGACGAGCAGGGCAGGGACCTTGGCGAGCGAGTGCTCGCGCACTTTGTAATTGATCTTTTCGTTGCGCAGATCGGCTTCGACGCGCAGGCCGAGCTTGCGCGCGGCTTCCACGACTTCGCGGCCATAATCGTCGGCGTCGGACGTGATGGTCGTGACCACGGCCTGCACCGGCGACAGCCACAGCGGCAGATGGCCGGCATAGTGCTCGATCAGGATGCCGGTGAAGCGCTCCATCGAGCCGAACATGGCGCGGTGCAGCATCACCGGCGTCACCTTGTTGGAGTGCTCGTCGATGTAGAACGCGCCGAGGCGGCCCGGCATGTTGAGGTCGACCTGCACGGTGCCGCATTGCCACTCGCGGCCGATGGCGTCGCGCAGCACGTATTCGAGCTTGGGCCCGTAGAACGCGCCTTCGCCCTTGTTGAGCGACCATGGCCGGCCGGAGGCTTTCAGCGCCGCCATCAAAGCGGCCTCGGCCTTGTCCCATATCGCGTCCTCGCCGATGCGCTTGTCGGGACGGTCGGAGAACTTGATGCGCACGTCGTCGAAACCGAAATCCTCGTAGATCGAAAGAATCTGATTGTTGATCTTGATGACTTCGTCGGCGATCTGGCTTTCGGTGATGAAGATATGCGCGTCGTCCTGGGTGAAGGCGCGCACGCGCATCAGCCCGTGCAGCGCGCCCGACGGCTCGAAGCGGTGCACCTTGCCGAACTCGGCGATCTTGAGCGGCAGGTCGCGATACGACTTCAGGCCGTTCTTGAAAATCTGCACGTGACCGGGGCAGTTCATCGGCTTGATGGCATAGACGCGCTCGTCATCGCCGTGTTCGGCGGTGAGGAACATCATGTCGACGTAGGTCGGCAGGTGGCCGGTGGTGACCCACAACTCGCGATCCATGAGTTGCGGCGAATTCACCTCGATGAAGCCGGATTCGTGCTGGCGGCGGCGGATGTAGTTCTCCAGCGCCTGGAACAGCGTCCAGCCTTTGGAATGCCAAAACACCGACCCGGGTGCTTCCTCCTGGAAGTGAAACAGGTCCATCTCGCGGCCGATCCGGCGATGGTCGCGCTTCTCGGCTTCCTCGATCTGCTTGAGATAGGCGTCGAGATCTTCCTGCTTGGCGAAGGCGGTGCCGTAGATGCGGGTCAGCATCGGATTGTTTGAGTCGCCGCGCCAATAGGCGCCGGCCACCTTCATCAGCTTGAAGGCGTTGCCGACCTTACCCGTCGACGTCATGTGCGGGCCGCGGCAGAGGTCGAACCAATCGCCCTGTTTGTAAATCTTGAGTGACTGGTCGGCCGGAATGGCGTCGATCAGCTCGACCTTGAAATTCTCGCCCTTGTCGCCGAAGATTTTCTTGGCCTGCTCGCGCGACCAGATCTCTTTAGTGAAGGGCCTGTCGCGCGCAACGATCTCCTTCATCTTTTTCTCGATAACGGGCAGGTCTTCCAGCGTGAACGGCTGATTGCGGAAGAAGTCGTAGTAGAATCCGTTCTCGATCACCGGGCCGATGGTCACTTGCGTGCCGGGCCAAAGCGACTGCACCGCTTCGGCCAGCACGTGCGCAGCGTCGTGCCGGATCAGTTCCAGCGCGCGCGGGTCGTCGCGCGAGACGAATTCAATTTTGGCGTCGTGTTCGATCGGGTCGGCCAGATCGGCAACGGTGCCGTCGAGCGCCATCGCCACGGTACGTTTGGCCAGCGAGGGCGAAATGCCCTTGGCGACGTCCAGCCCTGTTGTGCCTGCGGGGTAGTCCCGACGCGCGCCATCGGGAAAGGTCAGCGCGACCATGGTCTCGTCTCCTTGCTCACTCGCTGCCTACGAATGCAGGTAAGCGTGATTTTGAGACGGATATAGCAGCCGATTGCGGCCTTGCAACTGGTTTTAGCTGGTCGCGGACGGCTTAAGCCCCGCCCGATAGGCGCTCGACACGACCAGCACGCCGAGCGCAATCACCAGGCCGCTCAGATTGGCGAGAAATTGACTGGCGGCATCGATATTCCCGCCGATCTCATAACCCAAGCCGAGATAGGCCGCTGTCCAGATCAGGCGTCCGAGCAAGGCGAAAGCCAGAAAATGAGGGAAGCGATATCGGCTGATGCCGGCGAAAATGCTCACGACCGAGCTCAAGGACGACGTCAGCGTGCGCGAGACGATCACCGTCATGCCGCCCCAGCGCTGCAGCAGCGCCCGGATGCTGTCGCGGCGCTGCGGGCTGTAGCCGATCCAGCGGCCATGGCGCGCGAGGAAACCATCGCTGACGGCGCGGCCGATGCCGTAGGCGATCATGTCGCCGGCGAATGAGGCGGTGACGGCGATCAACCCGGCCCATTGCCACCCCAACTTTCCGAGCGCCGCGAGCGAGCCGGCGAGCACGGCCGCAACACCGATCGGCAGCGGCAGGCCGATCGCGCCGAGCAGCAGCGTCAGAGCCAGCGCCGGATAGCCGTAGATCAACAGCGCCGACAAGATGCGATCAGTCAGACCGCCTGTGCTTTGACTGCTCTCGGGCGCCGGCGCCGATTGGCCGAGCGCGCGCTGGACCTGGCGGACGAAGTCGAAGCGCCCGGCGCCGCGTTGGTCGGCAATCTCCCTCAGGCTTTCATTGCCGCGGGTGCCGGCCGGCAGACCGAGGCGCGGGATCAGCTCGTTCATCGGCACGCGATAGGTCGCCGCCACGTGGTCGAGCGTCATCCAGGCGCGCAGGCTGCTGACCTGCGGGCGGCCGGCTTCGTAGGCAGATCGCAACAACAGGTACGAGTTGTAGCTGCGCAATCCGAACAAGATCGATGCGAGCGCGCTTAGCACGATCACGCCTAAAAGGATTACGCCGCGGCGCCGGTTCATCGCGGCGGTACTTCGTTGGTGCCCCGCCAGCGGCCATAGCGCCAGGGCGCCCACCAATGCGCACGCGCCGGCAATGCGGCCGGCACGAAATCGAGCCCGTGCGTGCCCCACGGCTGGCAGCGTAGGATTCGCGCGAGTGCCATCCAGCCGCCTGCCCATAGTCCGAAGCGGGCGATCGCCTCGTCGGCATATTCGGAGCAGGACGGCAGATGCCGGCAACGCGGGCCGATCAGCGGCGCCAGCGTATATCGGTAAAGCGCCACCAGGCCGCGCCCGGCGAGTCGGGGCAGGCCGCCGGCACCGCTCGCTCGATTTTCCTGCATGGCAAACGCCGTTAAAGTTCCAGTGAAACTTGCGGATGAGCCGAAGTCTTACGCCTTTTCCGACGTTTGCCGGCATAGTTCCATCGCGATGGAACTGCTGCAAGAACCGGCAAAAAGCTTTATGACCGCGACTTTTTTACACTAGACCCGAATCCATGCACTGCATTAAAAATGAGACAGAACGGGGGTTCTTAAAGTCGCCAAAGCCCGGCGAGAAGCGCGGCAATCGCCCGCGCCAAGAAGAAGGGCTCGGCGGCGATTAAGGGGGAAGAATGACTCGCTCCCTTGCGATGGCCTTTGCGCTCGCCTCGGCGGCGCTAGGTTCGATATTGCCGGCTCAAGCCACGGTCGTCGATCGCACGCTGCCGATGCGTTTCGATCTGCGCCTTCAGGGTCCCGCCGCCAGCTGCGGCAACAAGTGCCAAGTCTGGATTTCCGCCAGCGGCGCCATTACGGCGGAGACGCCGCACGACTTCGAATTGTTCGCGCAGGCTCACGATCTCGCCGGCGCCACGGTCGTGATCGATTCCGGCGGCGGCTCGGTGCTCGGCGCCATCGCGCTCGGACGCGACATTCGTCGCTTAGGCCTCGACACGACGGTCGGCCGCGTCGTAGATCTCGACAGTCCGGATCGCGGCGCGCCGCGCGGAAAATTCGTACCGCGCGCCGATTGCGAATCAATGTGCGGCTTCGTGCTGCTCGGCGGCGTGCACCGCACGGTGCCGAGCGAAGCGCGCGTGATGGTGCATCAGATCTGGCTCGGCGACCGCCGCGACGATCCGACCGCGGCGAACTACTCGGCCGAAGATCTCGTGCTGGTGCAGCGCGATATCGGACGGCTTGCGAAATACACCATCGACATGGGCGGCTCGGTCGATCTGCTCAATCTGGCGCTGCGCATCCCGCCCTGGGAGCCGATGCATGCCTTGACGGCGGACGAGACGCGCCGCACGCGGCTGGCGACCGATGAGCCGCCCGCGCCGCCAGCGCCCGCAGCGGCGGCCACGGTCGCCGCGTCTCCGGCGCCGCCTTCGACCCTGCCGGTCGCGCGCGTGACCGACGGCGCGCGCGCCACCGAAATCAGCGAGCGGCGCTGGGCCATGATCGATCGCGCCGGGGTGGCGGCACTGGCGCGGCGCCAGCCGCTCACCGTCGAAGGCGAGGACATCGGCAGTTTCGATCTCATGCTCGCCTGCGGCAGCGGTGACAGCTACGACGTGAGTTACGTCGAGCGGCGCCATGACAGCGGCCGCATCCGGGTGCCGACCGAACTCAGCGCGGTGACCATGACGGTCGGCCGCATGTCGGCTGCGCTCAAGGTGGTGTCCTCGGAGCGCCGCGCACAACCCGACGAGCTGTTCACTTATGCCGCCGGCTCGGTGCCGGCCGCGCTGATCGGCGCGTTTGCCGCCGTCGGCAACCACTCGATGCTGATCGAAACCGAGAGCGCCGGCATGGTCACCGGCATTCGCTTCGGCAATACCGGCGCGCAGCAGAACTTGCCCCGGCTCGCCGCAAGTTGCGTGAAGGCGCTCGGCGACCGCGCCGACCTGACGGTGCCCAAGACGCGCGGCTTGGCATCGGCGAAGTAACGCTAGGTGGCCGCCTGTTTCTGCGCGCGTTTGGCCTCGATCTGATCGAGCGCCGAAACCACCGCATCGAAGGTCAGCAAGGTCGAGGCGTGGCGCGCTTTGTAGTCGCGCACCGGCTCGAGCACTGCGATATCGGCCCATTTGCCGGACGGCGGCGGGCCGTTTTCCTTCAGCATCTTGCGCACGGTCTCGCGCAGTTCGCGCAGTTCGGCCGGCTTCGCCCCGACCACATGGCGGGCCATGATTGAGGAGGAGGCTTGGCCAAGGGCACAGGCTTTCACGTCGTGGGCGAAATCGGTGACCACCGGCCCATCCATTTTCAGGTCGACGGTGACCGTCGAGCCGCACAGCTTGGAATGGGCAGTGGCGCTGGCGTCGGGCCTATCGAGTCGTCCCAGGCGGGGGATATTGCCCGCCAGGTCGAGAATCTTTGCGTTGTAAACCTCGTTAAGCATTGACCTTTTACCGATTTTCCCGTTGCCGCGGATTGCCTCCGGCGCCCAAACGAATATATAGATGCTGACCCGATGGCGCGAGAAGGGGTTTTTGCGCCGGGGCGTGGCTCTAGGAGCCATGCTAAATGGGAATGCGGCGTCCAGGCGCCCCGCATTGGACCGGAAGTGGTCGGGCGGGTTACTGACGCGGCCACCCCGGTGACACTCCCGGTGCAGCCCTCATGGGTGGGTGCCGGTCGAACGGAGAGACCGTTATGGACGCCAAGAATACCATCATAAAGCCATGGCCCAAGCAGGGCTTGTCCGAGCATGTACGGGCGGCGCCGACGCCGCCCGGCCCGCGTCCGTCGCGCGTCGAGGCGGAGGCTGCGGTGCGCACCTTGATCGCCTATGCTGGCGATGACCCGCAGCGCGAAGGCGTGCTGGAGACGCCGAAGCGCGTCATCGACGCCTACGAGGAAATTTACCAGGGCTACCGCGAATGTCCGGCCGAGGTGCTCGACCGCACCTTCAGCGAGACCGGCGGCTATGACGACTTCGTGCTGGTCAAGGATATCGGCTTCAATTCGCATTGCGAGCACCACATGATGCCGTTCTTCGGCAAGGCGCACATTGCCTATATGCCGACCGAGCGGGTGGTGGGGCTGTCGAAGCTGGCGCGGCTGCTCGACGTCTATGCGATGCGTCTGCAAACGCAGGAGCATCTCACCTCGCAGGTGGCGACGGCGATCGAGGAAATCCTCAAGCCGCGCGGCGTTGCGGTGATGATCGAGGCCGAGCATATGTGCATGTCGCTGCGCGGCGTGACCAAGCCCGGCGCGCTGACGGTGACGACGCATTTCACCGGCGCATTCCGGGAGGATGCCAATGAGCAAGTCCGTTTCATGACCATGCTGCGCGGGGCGCAACGCTAAGCCCCGCGTCAAATGCGCGAGGCAAATTTGTCGAACACATCAGAGATCGAGGAAGCCCTGGGCTTCGCGCCGCAATTCGGCGCGGACGGGCTGATCACGGCCGTCGTCACCGATGTTCAATCGGGCGACGTGTTGATGGTCGCGCACATGAACGCGCAAGCGGTCGCCAAGACCATCGAAACCGGCGAGGCCTGGTATTACAGCCGCTCGCGCCGGAAACTCTGGAAAAAGGGCGAGAGCTCCGGCCATGTTCAGCGCGTGGTCGAGCTGCGCGTCGATTGCGACCAGGACGCGCTCTGGCTTAAGGTCGAGCAGCAAGGCCCCGGCGCCTGTCACACCGGGCGGCGCTCCTGCTTCTATCGCGCGGTCCCGCTCGGCAAGACCGGAACGGTCACGCTGGAATTCCGTAATGGCGACAAGACGTTCGACCCGCACTCGGTCTACGGCGGGGTCCCCGCCAAACCGGCCCGCTAGCGAGCAATATCAATTTCTTTAACCGATTTCCGCATGTTATGAAGAGGTGCGGGTTTCGTGTGGCGTGGGGCGGGTCGGTATAGGTGCGTTAGCAGCAGTGCAAAGGGGCGCGAGGCGGCGTTTCTGCCTCCTGCTGGTCAAGCCGTCGCATTACGACGACGACGGCTAAATCATCCAGTGGCTGCGTTCGCCGGTCCCGTCGAATTCGCTGGCCGCGCTGTACGGCCTCGTCAAGGATTGCGCCGATCGCCGCGTGCTCGGCGATGACGTCGACATCGACATCCACGCCTTCGACGAAATCAACACCCGCATCCGCCCCGAACGCCCGGCAGCGATGATCGAGGAAGCCGGCGCTGGCATAGTGATGCTCGCCGGCGTGCAATCGAACCAGTTCCCGCGCGCGCTCGATCTGGCGCGGCCGTTGCGCGAGCGCGGCATCCAGATCAGCATCGGCGGCTTCCACGTCTCCGGCGTGCTGTCGATGCTCGGCGGCGTCGACGCCGATCTCGACCGCGCCCGGGCGATGGGCCTGTCGTTGTTCGCGGGCGAGGCGGAAGGCCGGCTCGAGCTGGTGTTGCGCGATGCCGACGCCGGCGCGCTCAGGCCGCTCTATAATTACATGGACGAGCTGCCGGGGATCGAGGGCGCGCCGGTTCCGTTGCTGCGGGTCGATCGGGCGCAACGCACCATCGCCGGCACCACCAGCTTCGACGCCGGCCGCGGCTGTCCCTATCAGTGCTCGTTCTGCACCATCATTAACGTGCAGGGGCGCAAATCCCGCCGCCGTTCTCCGGAAGATGTCGAGCGCATCGTGCGGCTCAATTACGCCCAAGGCTTGCGCGCCTTCTTCATCACCGACGACAATTTCGCCCGCAACAAGGACGGGGAGATCATTCTCGACCGCCTGATTTATCTGCGCGAGGCGGAGAAGTTCAACACCAGCTTCATCATCCAGGTCGATACGCTTTGCTACAAGCTGCCCAATTTCATCACGAAATGCGCGCGCGCCGGCGTCAAGCGCGTGTTCATCGGGCTCGAGAACGTCAACCCGGACAACCTGCTCGGCGCCAAGAAGCGGCAGAACAAGATCACCGAATACCGCGAGATGCTGCTGGCCTGGAAGAGCGCAGCCGTCCTGACCTATGCCGGCTACATTCTCGGATTCCCGAACGATACGTTCGAATCGATCATGCACGATATCGACGTGATCAAGCGCGAGCTGCCGGTCGATCTGCTGGAGTTCTTCTATCTCACGCCGCTGCCGGGCTCGGAGGACCATCTCAAGCTGTCCAAGGCGGGAGTGCGGCTCGATCCGGACATGAACAAATACGACCTAAACCACATTTGCACGGCGCACCCCAAGATGTCGCGCGAGGAGTGGGATCGCGCCTACAACATGGCGTGGCAGCGCTACTATACCATCGACCACGTCGAAACGATCCTGCGCCGGGTGGCGCAGACGCGGGCGAACGCCAGCAACGCGCTGTTCCTCATCACCTGGTTCATGGGCTCGATCAATATCGAGCACATCCATCCGCTCGAAAGCGGCCTGTTGCGGCTGAAATACCGGCGCGACCGCCGGCCCGGCTTTGCCGTCGAGCCGATCTGGTCGTTCTATCCGAAATATTTCGCCGAGATGGCGAGCAAGGTGTTGCGCTGGGGTACGCTCTATCTCCGGCTGCGCCGCATTTATCTTGGCATCAAGCGCGATCCGAACCGTTTTAACTACACCGATCTCGCGATGACGCCGGTCGCCAGCGACGAGGCCGAGACGCATGAATTGTTCGGTACCGACGCGGCGCGCGCTTTTATCGCGCGGGCGCAGCGGGTGAAACAGGCGCAGGATGGTTACGCCCAAGACGTGACGCCGATGGAAGCCGCCGAATAGCGCCTAGCCGATGCGCGCCAACAAGGCTTGCGCCCGCAACAGATGCGGCCGGTCGAACATCTTGCCGTCGATGCCGACCGTGCCGGCGCCGGGTTGCGCCGCGAAAGCGGCGACCACCGCCGTCGCCTTGGCGATCTGCTCGGCGCTCGGCGTGAATACTTCGTTGATCACCGGCACCTGCGCCGGATGAATCGCCAGCCGGCCGGTAAAGCCGTCGCGGCGCGCCAATTCGGTGTCGCGGCGCAGAACCTCGGCATTGCGGAAATCGACATGGATCGTCTCGATCGCCGGAACTTTCGCCGCCGCCGCGCCGAACAGACAGAATGAACGCGCCAGCCGATAGGGCTCGGTGAGCGTGCCGTCGACTTCGCGGTTGGCTTCCGCGCCGAGTTCGGCCGATAAATCCTCCGGCCCCCAGGTCATGCCGATCAGCCGCGCGCTCGAATTGCGGTAGGTCCCGGAGGAAAACAGGCCCGCCGCGGACTCGACGGTCTGCGCCAGAATTTTGACGGTGCCGTCCGGCAGGCCTGCGATGGCTTCGCGCACGGCGAGCTTGGCATCGAGATGGGTTACGGTCGCGCCGCCTTCGGCCTTCGGAAACAGGATGGCGTCCGGCTTTCCCGGCACCACCGCCTCGAGATCGGCATCGGTCATGCCGGTGTCGAGGCCGTTGACGCGCACCAGCAGACGAGGGCGCGGTGTCTTCGCTTGCGCGGCCCTGAGAAATTCCAATGCGGCCATCCGCGCGTGTATTTTGCGCTCCGGCGCGATCGAATCCTCGAGGTCGAGGATCACCGCGTCGGCGCCGCTCGCCATGGCTTTTTCGAGTTTGCTGCCGCCGTCGGCGGGGACGAAGAGGAGGGAGCGCATCACTTTCGATTCACTTCGGCCGCATGTTGATGAAGACGTTGCGGTGGCATTCCGCCACCAGCGTGCCGTCCTGCTTAAACGCCTTGTGGTGGAATTCGACGATGCCGGCGCCGGGACGCGACTTCGATTCGCGCTTGGAGACGGCCACGGTCGAGCAATGGACGGTGTCGCCCTCGAACAGCGGGTTGGGGAAGCGCACGTCGGTCATGCCGAGATTGGCGATGGTGGTGCCGACCGTCATGTCGGACACCTGGATGCCGATCATCAGGCCGAGCGTGAACAGCGAATTCATCAGCGGCTGGCCCCACTCGGTCTCCTGCTCGCAGAAATGCCGGTCGATGTGCAGCGGCTGCGGATTGAGCGTCATGTTGGAGAACAACATGTTGTCCATCTGGGTGACGGTGCGCGTCAACGGGTGCTCGTAGGTTTTGCCGATCTCGAAGTCCTCGAAAAAGAGCCCGCCGCGCTTATGCCGCTGGATTGTTTCCGCCATCATCGTCCTCCGCATCGTGACCGGGGCGGCGCGCCGCCGCCGCCGTTAATGATTCATTTACCATAATTATCCAGGATCGGCAGAGCTCGCGAATGTCTGCGTCCGGTTGGCCAAAGGTACGGCCCGCGACCCTTTCGGCCCGTCTTTTCAAGGCCAGACATGGCGATCGATTCCATCTTAGCCAATGCATCGGCGCGCGTCGCCAGCGCGATCCGCGACGCGGCGCGCACGACGGGCGCCAGCTTCGAGTATCTGCTGACCGCCGCGCGCATGGAATCCAACCTCAATCCGGCCGCCCAGGCAACGACCTCTTCGGCCCAGGGGCTCTACCAGTTCATCGATCAGACCTGGCTCGCGACCCTCAAGAATGCCGGACCGGCGCACGGCTACGGCCAGTATGCCGACGCGATTACGGTGAGCGCCGACGGCCGCTACGAGGTGGCCGATCCGAACCAGCGGGCGGCGATCATGCGGCTGCGCAACGATCCGGCCGTGAGCGCGACCATGGCGGGCGCCTTCACCCAGGCCAACGCCGCGCAGCTGGCGGCCGGCATCGGCCGGCAGCCGTCGGAGGGCGAACTCTACATCGCGCATTTCCTCGGCTCCGACGGCGCCGCAAAACTGATCAACGCCACGTCGAGCCAGCCTCTCGCCAACGCTGCGACGATGTTTCCGCAAGCGGCGGCGGCCAACCCGAGCATATTTGCGAGCCGCGGCCAGCCGCGCAGTGTGGGCGAGGTCTACGCCACGCTGACCGGCCGCTTCGCGGTCGCGCGCGCCATCGCATTTGCACCCAGCCTAGGCAACGGCGAGGCGCCGGCCGCTTCGCCCGATCCCGCCGGCGTCGCACGAGCCTATGCGCAGGCAAATGGCCCGGTGCCGGTTCCGGTGGTGCCGCCGGACCGCAGGCCCTTCCTTCAGAGCATGTTCACCGATCGCGGCAACGGGGCGCTGACGCAAACCGTGACCAACCTGTGGACGCCGGCCGGGTCCGAGGCGCGGGCCGTAAGCGAGCGCTCGCTCATCCTCAACTTGTTCAGCGATCCGCCGCCCGCGGGGCGCAAGCCGTCCGGCGGCAAGATCTGAAGCGGCGAGGGCGGCTTACCGTATAGTTAATCGCGCCATAATTTCTATGGTGAACGCTTTGTTAAGCGTCGTCGGCTACGTTGGGCCGTGCCGTCGATATTGCACGATGGCGGTTGCGTCAGGTAGTGCCCATGATCGTCCGTCAGTTTCTGCAGTGGATCCGCCACGCTCCGCCCGGTGAACGGGCCGAGGCCACATCGGCGCTCGCGCGCGCTTACCTTTATTCCGATCTATCGCCCGACGACATCGCCGCCGCCGAAGGCGCGATGATCATGCTGCTGGACGATCCGTCGCCGCTGGTGCGCCGCGCGCTCGCCGACGCGTTCGCCGCCTCCGAGAACGCGCCTGCGGTGGTGGTGCGCGCGCTCGCCAACGATCAGCCGGAGATCGCGATGTCGATCCTCGCGCTGTCGCCGTTGATGCAGGAATCCGATCTGGTCGACCTGGTGGCGACGGCGCAGCCGCCGGCCCAGGTCGCCATCGCCAGCCGCGCCATGCTGCCGCGCCCGCTCGCCGCGGCCATCGCCGAAGTGGGCTGCGCGGAGGCTTGCCTTGCGCTCTTGGAAAATTCCGAGGCCGACATCGCATCATTCTCCATCGACCGCATCGTCGAGCGCTTCGGCGACCTGGCGGCGATCCGCGAGCCGTTGATGGCGCGCGCCGATCTGCCGATGGCGACGCGCCAGGCGCTGCTCGCCAAGCTGTCGCGCGCGCTGGCCGGCTTCGTCGCCGATCGGCAATGGATGGATGCCGATCACGCGCAGGCCGCCACGCGCGACGCCTGCGAGAAGGCGACCGTCGCACTCGCCGCCGAGACGCCATACGACGAGGTCGGGCACCTGGTTGAGCATTTGCGCGAGAGCGGGCAACTGACCGCCGGCATGATCTTGCGGGCGCTGTTATCGGGCAATGTGGTGCTGGTCGAGGAAGCGCTTGCGAATTTGTCCGGCGTGTCGATTGACCGCGCCATCAGTTATATCCACGACAAAACCGTATCCGGCTTCAAGGCCCTTTACCGCAAGGGCGGCCTGCCGGATCAGGCTTATCCGGCCTTTCGCGAAGCGATCACGGCGCTACGCGAGGGCGTGCTTGTCGGCGAACGCGGCGATGTGGTGCGCCTCAAACGGCGCATGGTCGAACGCGTGTTGGCCGCATGCGAGGCCGAACGCGGGCGCGATTTGACGTCGCTGCTGGCGTTGTTGCGTCGGTTTGCGGTCGAGGCCGCGCGCGAGGAAGCGCGCATGTTCTGCGACGACCTGGTCGCCAACGACCACATCGACCATGCGGTCGATGCCGGCCGGCTCATTACCGAAGACGAGCCTTTCGAGGAAGCAGAACGCCTGGTGGCGTAAGTCTGCGCGGCCGAGCCGAGTTTACTCCGGCGCTATCGGCGGGCCCATAATCTGTTCCAGCACGTCCGGCCGGCCGCGGTTCTCGTGCAAGAGAAACTCGTCGGTCACTTCGCGCAACCGCTTGGTCAGCACGGCGGCCAGATCCTTGGCGTCGGAGCGGGAATATTCGCGGTGGATGGCTCGCACGGCGTCGACATGCTGATCGACCAGCTGAACCGGAATGCGGGTCGCGTCGGGCGTGTGCTCGATCAGCCGGCACAGACTGTCGGCTGCCAGCGCCACCAGGGGAAAACCAAAGGTCGCGGCTTCGCCCTTGATGTCGTGGGCGGCGTGAAAGACGGCTTCCTTGTTCGTGGGCGTGAAGCCCCCGGTGGCGACATTGCGGCGGGCCGCGTCCAGCCGTTCGCATTCGGAGTCCATCCAGGACGAGAATTCGCTCGACAGGTCGGCCAACGCCTTTTCCGCGCGCGCCACCGGATCGATCTCGCCGGGCTGCATCGGCTTGACGCTGACGACCTTGCGCAGCTTGTTTTCCGGCGTGATGACCTCGTGATCGCCGAAAGTCGCGACCGCCGTCGAATTCTTTTTAGTGGGCGCCATGCTCGATTGCCTTGTCAGCCGGAGGAGCGGACTTTTTCATAAAGGGGCGACTGCTTGATGATGTCGGCCTTGCCGCCCTTGCGCCGCTCGGTGCCGACATAGTTCGGATTGACGTTGCGGCGGCGGTCGGGACCGAAATACGTCTTGGTCTTGATGAACGGGCGCGGATTGGCGACCACGTTGACGATGCGCTGATACAGGCCCTTGGCCGAAATCGGCTTGGCGAGGAATTCGGTCACCCCGGCGTCGCGCGCCGAGACGACGCGTTTCTTTTCCGAATGCCCGGTGAGCATGATGATCGCGACGTAAGGATTGGAATTGGCGCCGGGCTGGCGAATCATCTGGGTCAGTTCCAGCCCGTCGAAGATCGGCATCGCCCAATCGGTGATCACGATATCGGGGGTGTGATGGGTGAAGGCTTCCAGGCCGGCGGCGCCGTCTTCCGCCTCATGCACCTCGCGAGCGCCGAAGCCGTGCAGAAGAGTGCGCAGCATCCGGCGCATGTGGGCGTTGTCGTCGATGACGAGGAAACGCAGGCGGTTGAATTCGATGCGGACCATGGTGCCCCGGACCCTCGGGTCTTGGGCCCGATACCGTTGCTGGAAAAGCTACTGGGGTGCCGTTAAGGAAGGGTTTAGGATACCTCCTAAACCCCCCGCCGACCGCGACGGCCGCCGTCGGGGGAGGCGATCCGCTCGCAAGGTCCGGCATGAAAACGCTGCTGATCCCGACCGAAGATCACGATGCCATGCCGGCGGTCCTGGAGGCCGCCCGGCTGGTTGCCCGCCAATTCGACAGCTACATGGAAGGCTTCGCGGTTCGTCCGTCGGCGGGGACCTATGTCACCGTCGAGCCGGTCAGCAGCCTGGCGATCTCGGGTGCCTTCGAAGGCGATTCCGCCAATCAGGCGCGTGCCCAGTTCGAAGCTTTTATGACGGGCCAAGGGGTGCCGCAAGCCGACGAGGAGCCGGCCGCCTATTCTTACGGCTGGCCGCGGGCGGAGGCGGCGGAGGATGCCTTCGTCGGCAACTACGGCCGTAATTTCGATCTAATCGTGCTCGGGCGGCCGGGGCCCGATCCGCAAAATCCTAGAATGCCGCCTTTGGAATCGGCGCTGTTCGACAGCGGCCGCCCGGTCCTGGTCGCCCCGCCGGCCGCGCCGCGGAGCCTTGGACGCAACGTCCTGGTCGCTTGGAATCGCAGCACGCAACAGGCGCGCACCAACGCCTTCGCGCTCCCGCTCTTGCGTCTTGCCGACCAGGTGACGGTGTTGACGGTGGAAGGCGGCACGCTCGCCGGGCCTCCGGGAGAAGAGGCCGCGCGCCACCTGCGCCGGAACGGGATCAAAGCGTCGGCGTTGACGGTCAAGCGGGGGACGCGCACGCCGGGGGAAATCATTCTCGACCACGCGGCGTCGCTCGGCTGCGATCTGTTAGTGAAGAGCGCCTATACCCAGAGCCGTCTGCGCCAGATGATCTTCGGCGGATCGACGCGTCACATTCTTGCGAACGCGACCTTGCCCGTCCTCATGGCGCACTGATAAGTCTGTCGACCGCACGAGAGCAGGACAAACATTTGTCGAACGGGCCGGACCAAAATAAAAGCCCCGCCGGACCGGCGGCAGCGAAATATCCCGCCTTCCTGACCGTATTCCCCTCGATCATGCTGCCGATGTTCCTGGCGGTGGTGGATCAAACCATCATTGCCACGGCGTTGCCGGCGATTGCGGCCTCCACCGGCCAGTTCGAGCGCGCGTCCTGGATCGTTGTCGCTTACCTCATCGCCGCGACGATCGCGGCGCCTATCTACGGCCGGCTCGGCGACTCGTTCGGCCGCCGCCGGCTGATGTTCGTGGCGCTCGCCGTCTTCATCGTGGCGTCGCTGCTGTGCGCCGCCTGTCGCACGGTCGAACTTTTGACGCTCGCCCGCGTGCTGCAGGGTTTGGGCGGCGGCGGGCTGATGACGCTTTCGCAAGCGCTGATCGGAGAAGCGATCCCGCCGCGCGAGCGGGCGCGCTACCAAGGCTACCTGGCCGCGGTCGCGGTCTGCGCCAACACATTCGGCCCGGTCGCCGGCGGCTATCTGACCGAACAATTCGGCTGGCAGTCGATCTTTCTGGTCAACCTGCCGATCGGGCTCGGCGCGGTCGCACTGACCTGGCGCCTTCCCAACCCGACGATCGAGCGGCTTGCTTGGCGCGCCGACCCGGGCGGCCTCATCCTGTTCACGGTGTTCGTTGCGACGACGCTGCTCTCGTTGGAGCAGGTCCAGCATGTCAATTTCGAGGCCATACCACTCGGCGGCGGCCTGCTCGCCGCCGGTCTGCTCGCGCTGGTGCTGCTGATTCGGCACGAGAACCGGGCGCCGTCGCCGCTCATTCCGCTTGGGCTGCTGCGCCAGCCGGCGATCTGGCACAGCGATGCCTTGGCGGCGTGCCACGGCGCCGCTTTGGTGTCCCTGATCACGTTTCTGCCGGTCTATCTGCAAGTGATGCGCGGCGCTTCGCCGTCGGAAACCGGATTCCTGCTGGTGCCGCTCACCATCGGCATCGGGACCGGATCGCTGGTGACCGGCCGGCTGGTCAACAAGACCGGATTGACCGCGATTTATCCGATCGTCGGCCTGGCGCTGGTCACCGCGAATTTCGTGACGCTTGCCTTTTGGGCGCACGCGCTCGGCACGTACGCGATGGCGGGGCTGCTGCTCTGTAACGGGCTGTTCATGGGCACGGTGATGGGCGTGGTGCAGGTCACCGTGCAAAGCGCCGCCGGCCCGGTGCGCCTCGGCGAAGCGGCCGCCTCGGTGCAATTTTCGCGTTCGATCGGCGCCGCCTTCGGCACCGCGCTAGTGGCGACTGTTCTGTTCGCCTTCCTCGCCATCCGAAATCCGGAAGCGGCGCGTATTTTTGCGACCATGGTCAACCACGCCCATGTCGGACCCGCGCTGCCGGCCGCTCAGCAGGCGGTCATCCAAGCGGATATCCAGGAAGCGTTTCGCGCCGCTTTCCTGACCATGGCGGCGTTCACGACGGCGGGCTTTTTCCTCGCGCTCACCAATCCGCTAAGAAGAATCTGATCACTATTCTTTTAGCAGCGCGGCCATGATCCGTTCGCGCGTCAGCGGCAGATCGCGGATGCGCGCGCCGAGCGCATGCGACACCGCATTGCCGATCGCCGCGGCGGTCGGACCGGCGGTCACTTCGCCGACGCCAAGCGGAACCTCGTCCTTGGTATTGATTAGCTCGATGTCGATTTCCGGCACCTCGCTGAATTTCAGCACCGGATAGGTCTCCCAGTCGATCGAGGTGACGCCGTTATCGAAGCGGACCTGCTCCTTGAGCACCCAGCTTGCCGACTGAATGATGCCGCCTTCGAGCTGGTTGATGGCGCCGTCCGGATTGATGACGAGGCCGGCGTCGGTCGCGCACCACAAGTGCGCCAGGCGGATTTCTTCGGCGACGTCGAGCTCGACGACCACGGCGGCGTAGGCGGCCCGGTTCTTGTAACGCGCAAAGGCAATGCCGCGGCCGTGGCCGGCGCCGCCTGGCGCCTTGGCGTCCCACCGCGCCATGGCGGCGACCTTTTCGATCACCGCGCGCGCGCGTTTGTCGGCGATGATCGATAGCCGATAGTCGACCGGGTCCTTGCCGGCGCGCTCGGCCAATTCGTCGATGCCGCATTCGAGCGCGAACACGTTGGGCATGGCGCCGAGCCCGCGCAATGCCGACGTGCGCACCGGCGTCTCGGTCACCAGGTGATGCACGATGCGCTTGGCCGCGATGTCGTAGAGCGGCTCGCCGTTGCGTGTGGCGCCGCCGCCATTGGATTCCGGCACGTCGTTCGGCGGCGGCTCGGGCGGCGGATTCGGCAGCGCCAGCGCGCCGAGCAGATTGCCGCCGGCGCCCGGGCGGTTGTTGTGAGTCGGGCTCCAGACCTCCTGCGTCCAGTCGACCGGCTTGCCGGCGTCGTCGACCAAGGCGCGCACCTTCACGATCATGGCCGGGGTTTTCGGCTCGTAGACGAATTCTTCCTCGCGCCGCCAGCGCACGCGCACCGGCTTGCCCGGCATCTGCATGGCGATGATGGCGGCGTCGGCGGCGGCATCGTCGGCGCCATTATGGCCGTAGCAGCCGGAGCCCTGCACGTGGTGCACAGTGATGGCGGACGCCTCGAGCCCGAGTGTCTTCACCAGCGCGGCGCGCAAAGGATAGACGCCCTGGCAATGCGTCCACACCGTCAGGTGACCGTCGCGATACTCGGCCAGCCCGCAGGACGGCGAGATCGAGGCATGGGCGAGGTAACCGCGCGTGTAGGTCGCCTCGAAGCGTTGCTTGCCTTGCGGATTGCCTTCATCCGGTGCGCCGAAAACGCGATCGACGGCCGGCCTTTGCAGCAGCCAATTGGCTTCCTGCTGGGCGGCGGTCGGGGCTTCGACATTCTGCCAGCTGACATGATCGACCGCGGCGGTCGCGGCCAGATCGACGGCGGTCTCGTCGTCGCCAAGGATGGCGAGGAAGTTTCCATGGCGCACGAATTGGACCGGCGTTTTGGCGGCGCGCAGGATCGCCTTCTCGTCGACCGCGTCGATGGTGGCGCCGCGATTGGGCTGGCGCACCACGCGCGCGTGCACCATGCCGGGCAGCCGCATGTCGTGGATGAATATGGCGTTGCCGAAAATCTTGTCCGGCAGGTCGAGGCGCTCGCTGCTGCCGCCGATAACCGTCATGTCCGCGGCCGGCTTGCGCGGCCCGCTGCCGGTTGCCTTGACGGCCAGGTTTACCGCGCCGGCGAGCGTCCAGTAATCCTGCCCGATAGCCGCGCCCTTGCGCAGGATGGCGCCGTCACGAACGGACAGCTCGTCCGGCGCGCAGCCGATGATTTTGGCAGCCTGATCGAGAAACAGCGCGCGCACGTCGGCGCAGGCCTGCCGCATGGCGACGCCGCCGAATTGAATCGATTGGCTGCCGGCGGTGTAGCCTTCGTTCGGAGTCAACTCGGTATCGCCGGAACGTATGACAATGCGCGCCATCGCCACGTCGAGTTCATCGGCGGCGATCTGCGCCATGGCGGTCAGCACGCCCTGGCCGAGTTCGACGCGGCCGGTGAAGATGCCCACCTGGCCGGGCGAGGGAAACGAGACCCAACGGTCGAGGCTCGGATTGTCGGCGAGCGGGCCGGGGAGCGGCGCGTTCATGCGAAGATTCCGTTCTTGCGCATGATCTTAGCCGAAAACCGGTTCCCACTTTTCGGGATCATGCGCCGTATCCCGCGCGCATCTGCGCCGCGGCCTTTGCGACCGCGCGTAGGATGCGGTTATGCGTCCCGCAGCGGCAGATGTTGCTATCGAGCGCGGCCGCGATTTGCGCGCGCGTCGGCGACGGATTCTTGTCGAGCAGCGCCTTGGCCGTGATGACGATGCCGGCGAGACAATAGCCGCACTGGCCTGCCTGCTCGTCGATGAAGGCCTTTTGCAGCGGGTGGGGGCGCTCCGGGCTTCCCAGTCCCTCGATGGTGGTGACGGTCTTGCCGGCGATGCTCCATACCGGCTTGCCGCAGCTCTTCTCCGGCTCGCCGTCGATCAGCACCATGCAGCAGCCGCATTGCTCGAGCCCGCAGCCGAAGCGCGTGCCCATCAGGCCGAGTTCGTTGCGCAAGACATTGAGTAGCGGCGTTTCCTCATTGCCGAGCGAAACGCTGGCCGGCTTGCCGTTGACGGTGAATTTGAATTCTTGAGTCATTCAGAAACCGAATTGTTCGCGCAAGATGCGTTCGTCGAGGCTGTGGCCGGGATCGAACAGCAAATTGAGCGAAAGGGCGCGGTCCATCTCGATGTCGACGCTGCGCACCGAGCGCACCTCGTCGGAATCGGCGACCGCGGCCACCGGGCGCTTGTCGGCGTCGTTCACCTCGATGGTGACCTTGGCCTTGTCGGGCAGCAGCGCGCCGCGCCAGCGCCGCGGGCGGAACGGGCTGATCGCGGTGAGCGCGAGCAGCGATGCGTTGATCGGAATGATCGGACCCTGCACCGAGAGGTTATAGGCGGTGGAGCCGGCCGGCGTCGCCACCAGCACGCCGTCGGCGACCAACTCGGCGAGCCGCTCCTGGCCGTCGATCAGGATGCGCAAGTGTGCGGCCTGCGCGGTCTGGCGGAACAGCGACACCTCGTTGATGGCGCGATGTTCGTGCAGGCGCCCGGCGGAATCGCGAGCGCGCATCAGCAGCGGGTGGATGACCGTGATGTGCGCGGCGGTGAGCCGCTCGACCAGGTTGTCGATGGCGAAGTCGTTCATCAGGAAGCCGATGGTGCCGCGGTGCATGCCGTAGATCGGCTTGCCGGATTTCATGAACTTGTGCAGGGTTTGCAGCATCAAGCCGTCGCCGCCGAGCGCCACGATCACGTCGGCATCCTTCGGCTCGACATTGCCGTAGCGCCCTTGCAGGCGCTCATAGGCATCGCGCGCCTCCGGCGTGGTGCCGGCGACAAAGGCGACGTGCTTGAAACGTTGCGGCGGGCGGCTCATGACGCACTCTTAAACCGGCTTATGGGACGAAAAACAGGGTCTACGATGGAACGCGCGGTGCTCGTCTATACGACTTGGCCCTCGATTGTCGAGGCGGAGGCGGCCGGGCGCAAAATCGTCGAGCGGCGGCTGGCGGCCTGCGTCAATATTCTGCCGGGGATGATCTCGCACTATTGGTGGCAGGGCAAAATCGAGCGCGCCGATGAAGCGGTGATGCTGATTAAGACCCGCGCTTCGCTGGCCGAGCCGGTCACGGCGGCGGTCAAGGAACTGCATAGCTATACGACGCCGGCGATCATGGTGCTGCCGGTGGAAAGCCTCGAGCCGGCCTATCACCAGTGGATCGTGGCGGAGACGGGCGGCTAAGCGCTGCCCGAGTGGCGAATGCTGCCTGACTCCCTCTCTCCTTGGGGGAGAGGGGCGGGGTGACGGGGCAAGTGACTCTCGATAGTTTGAAACCCCTCACCCGGCGCACTTCGTGCGCCGACCTCTCCCCACGGGAGAGGTGAAGCAGAGTAAGCGACGCGGCTTAGTAACTGCCCGTGCCGTCGATCACGGCCTTGAGTTGGATATATTCCTGGCAGTCGGTGCTGCCGCACAACAGCTTCACCTTCTGGAGGTCGTCCTCGGCCTTGAGCCGGTTGCCCTGTTCCATTTGCCACATGCCGTAATAGGACCAGGTGCGCGTGTGGTTCGGATCGGCCTTGAGCGCGGCTTCGTACCAGATCTTCGATTGTTCGTAGTTGCCCATCTTGCGGTTGGCGTAGCCGATATAGTTGGCGACGTCCGGGTGCTCGCCATGGCCGAGTGCGTGCATGGCGGCGATGCCGGCCTGGTAGTTGCCGGCGAGAATCAACTGGCGGGCGGCGCGGTAGTCGCGCAGGAATTTTTCCTGCGCCAGCTGCTGCTCCTGCTGCTCGATCATGTTGCTCTTCTTTTTCTTCTTCTTGCCGTCGTCATCGGTCGTCGGATACGGCGTGTCGGTACCCATGGCATAGACCGTCACCGGCTTGGTGCTCACGGCGGCGACCAGAAGACCGGCGGCGGCGAACGTGCCGAAGGTGCGAAGCGCTTGGCTCAGGATCATGGGGAAGCTCTCCTCTAAAGGGGCTCGGGCGTTAGAATATGGCAAATCACTCCGGTACTGAGAAAACAATCCGTGATCGGGGGCTAGTCCCGCCAGGCTGAAATTAATACGCCGCCTTGATCCGGCCGCGGTTCGGACACCCGCCGGACGGGTGTTTGAACGGCGGATAACGGCGCCACTCAGGGCGGGTTCAGTGGGTCAGGCGCAGTCTCGCGGTAACGATCGGCAAAGCCGGTCGGCCGAGCAACCCCCGGGTTCGCGGCAACCCGAATGGAAATGAGGATAACGTCCATGTTCAACAAACTCGCTGCCGCCGTCATAGCGGTCAGCCTGATCGCCGGCCCGGCGCTGGCGCAAGGCACTTCCAATGTGCCCGCTGGCACCAGCCAGCCACTGGCGAAAGCCGACGCGGCCAAGTCAACGACCAAGCTGAGCGTCAAGCACGCCGGCAACGCGCACGAGCACGCGGCCAAGACGGTGAAACACCGCAGGCACTTCGCGCATGTGAAGCACGTCAAGCATGTGAAACACGCCAAGCACATGAAGCGCCCGGTCAAGATCAATACGATGGGCTGAGCTTTGCGACTTGACGGCTGAGTCATGAGCGAGCGCCGCCGGGTGTGCATCCCGGCGGCGCTTGACTTGTTCGCCTATTCAAGGGAACATTTTACCGTGCTGGTTCCCCGGGTAACACCGGGGACGAAAGAGGGAACACGGAATTTGCCGTTTCGTCGTTCGCGAAATCGTAGAAATCCGTGGCTGCCCCCGCAACTGTCAGCGGCGAGCCCGCGTCCACATGGCCACTGGGAAACCGGGAAGGCTGGGCGCAACTGAGCGACGACCCGCGAGCCAGGAGACCTGCCAGCGCGGTCACCCAACCGGTGGACGGGGAGTCCATACGGAGCGGTCTTTCGCAGCGGTGACGACAATGCCGGTGCGAAAGCCGTGAGAGACGCTTCTCCCACGACATTCCGCAACTGAGGCTCGCCGCGTCGCTGCTGCGCTTCTCATTTGCGTCCTTCGCACCGGGCTTGGTCTCACCCGATGCGCCGCCATTCGTGCGCGCGCAAACGAAGGAACGTTGCGCCATGGGAACGAAAAGACGAATCTACGGCGCGCTGGTCGCGCTGGCCGCCTTGGTGGCAACCGGCGCGCACGCCCAAAGCACGACCGAGGTGCTGCCCGCGATCGATGTCTGGGCCAGCCGTACCAATGCTGGCATCGTCGGCGCCTCCACCAGCGTCATCACCGCCGAGGATATCGCGCGCTCGCCCGGCACCACGCTGCAGGACTTGCTGTCGCAAGAGGCGGGCGTGCAGACCAACAGCACGTCGAGCGGCCAGAACGGCGCCGGCACGGTTGTGGACCTGCGCGGCTTCGGCGCGACAGCTTCCTCGAATACGCTCGTCCTGCTCAACGGACGTCGGCTGACCGATATCGATAACTCCGGCATCGATTTGAGCACGATTCCGCGCAACAGCATCCAGCGCATCGAAATCACCCGCGGCAACAGCGGCGCGGTGCTGTACGGCGACGGCGCCGTCGGCGGCGTCATCAATATCATCACCAAGACCGGCGTGGCGCAGCCGCCCTCGGGCCGCGTGGAAGCCGGCTTCGGCTCGTTCAACCAGCGCGAGATCAATGCCTCCGCTGCCGCGTCGCAGGGCCCGTACTCGGTCTCGGTGTTCGGCAATGGGGTCAATTCGGACGGCTATCGGGTCAACGACTACGTGCGCCAGCGCAACGCGGTCGGCGACCTGCGCTACACCGGCGATACCGGCAACGCCTGGCTCAATATAACCGGCGACGACCAGCATCTCGGTCTGCCCGGCGCGCGCCTGGTTGACGTGAACGCCGGCATCAACGAACTCGCCACCGACCGCCGCGGCGCGACCACGCCGGATGCCTATTCCAGCAAGACCGGCGCCAGCCTGACGGCCGGCGTATCGCGGACGTTCGGGCCGAGCGTCGAATTGATCCTGGACGGCAATCTGCGTCGCAAAGATCAGACGATCTTTTCCACGTTGTTCGGCTCCGACACCTCGGACGTTCGGACCCTGAGCACCGCCTCGGTGACGCCGCGCGCCAATATCAGCACCCTATGGTTCGGCGTGCCCAACAAGATCACCACCGGCATCGACTATTACAATTCCACGCTCGAAGCCAAACGCAGCGTCGATCTCACCGACCCGCCGTACCACACCTATGATCTCAACCAGCAATCCGCGGCGGTCTATTGGCAGCAGATGGTCAGCGTTTTGCCGACGACCGACATCTCCTTCGGCGCGCGGCTGCAGCAGACCCGATTGTCGGCCCGCGACCTTTACGATCCGACGGCGCCGGGCGGCGCGTTCGACGCCCAGGCCATCCTGCTCGATTCGACGGAATTGCAGCATGCCTTGCATCTCGGTTTCGAGCATCGCTTCTCGCCGATGTTTACGGTGTTCGGGCGGCTCGCGCGCAGCTTCCGCACGCCGAACGTGGACGAGCGCATCGGCGTCAATGCCTTCCCGGTCGATTTCAACCTGAAGACCCAGACCTCGCGCGACATCGAGGGTGGCCTACGCGGGCGTTTCGGCGACTTGGAATGGCAATCGAGCGTGTATGAAATGCTGCTCAACAACGAGATTCTATTCATCCCGTTTCCGCCGATCGGCGCCGACATCAACCTCGACCCGACCCGCCGCGTCGGCGTCGAAAACAGCGCGACGCTGCGGCTGTCCGATGCGCTGCGCTTGAAGGGCGCTCTGAGCTATACCCGCGCCACCTTCCGCGAGGGGATGGATGCCGGCAACGACATTCCGCTGGTGTCGCGCTGGACCGGCAATGTTGGGCTGACCTGGGACATCTATCAGAAACTCGCCGTGTTCGATGCGGTGGTTCGCTACGTCGGCGAGCGGCGGATGGATAACGACCAGGCGAATTTCCAGCCGTTGATTCCGGCTCACACGACGGTCGATCTTCGGCTCGCCGGGGAGATGAAGACCCTGTTCTGGTCGATCTCCGTGCAGAATCTGTTCAACGTTTTGTACTTCGACTATGCCGTCGCGAGCTCCGCGACGTTCGACCGCTACAATGCCTATCCTTTGGCCGGACGGACTTTCATGGTGAAGGCCGGCGTTACATTTTGAAAAGCGAAGCCGACGCGACTGCCCGGTCGCGTCGGCAACGGCGAGTTATGCTAGGCTGGTCAGGTCCAATTCCGGAGGGCGAACCATGCCGATATTGCGGACTCTGTTTGCCGCGGTCTTTCTCGCCGCGCTCGTGCTGCCTGCACTTGCCGCCGACGATATCCTCGATGCCATCGACCAGGCCCGCAAAGCCTACCAGGATGGCAACCTGGCGGCCGCCAAGCAATCGCTCGATATGGCTTCGCAACTGGTCGGGCAGAAGAATGCCGAAAACTTCGGTGTGCTGTTGCCGGCGCCGTTGCCCGGCTGGACGGCGGAGAAAATTGAAACCACCGCCGTCGGCGTCGCCATGTTCGGCGCCTCGTCGGCCAGCCGCCGCTATCGCGGACCCGACGGCCGCGACGTGAATGTGCGGATCACCGGCGATTCGGCGATGGTCATGCAGTTCGCGCAGTTGTTGCTCAACCCGGCGATCGCCGGCGCCATGGGCACGCTGATCCGCATCGGCGACCAGCGCGCGATTCAGACCAACGAAGGCACGGTCAATTTGGTCGTCGCCAACAAGTTCCTGGTGACGGTGGAGGGTTCAGCCGGCGCGGATGCCAAGCTCGCTTATGCGCAAGGCGTCGATTATGCCAAGCTCTCGAAGATGTAATGCCGGTTATAGCGCCTGCCACATCGCGGGCACGAGCTCGTAGCCGGCTCCGCTCTTGGCGATGTGGCCGCAGGCCGGAAACGGGAAGTGATAGGCCTCGACCAGCATGCGGTCGGTAGCGGCGCGATCGAGCATCGCTTTGCGCGTCTTGACCGCCAGCGGTCCATCCATGTCGTAAGTCGGCTGCCACTCCGGGTGACGCACGAACAGCCACGGCTCCCGCGCCGTGTCGCTCATCGCCAGCATCGATTCTCCGCCGGAATGGATCGCGAAGGCGGTATGGCCGGGCGTGTGACCGAAAGCGGGGACCGAGACGATGCCGGGGGCGACCTCGGCGCCGGGTTTGAAGGGCCGGACTTCCTTGGCGATATCCTTGAAGATGCGCCGCGCGTTCAGGAAATAGCGGTGCACCGCGCCGGTCGCTCGGCTCATATGGCCATCGTCCATCCAGAATTTCCATTCCGGCTCTGGCACCAGGATTTCGGCATTGGCGAACACCTTGTCCCCATCCTTGGTCTTGATGCCGTCGATGTGGTCGGGATGAAAATGCGAAATAACGATGGTGTCGATCGCTTTCGGCGGGACGCCGGCGGCGGCCAGGTTGGCGTTCATGAAACCGGCGCTGTCGGTAATCTGCCCGGCGGTGCCGGTATCGATCAGCACCAGTTTAGCGCCCGTATTCACCAGCAACGCGGTGAATGAAATCGGCAGCACGTTCGGGGCCAGGAAAGCGGCAGCGAACGCTTTGTTCACCGCCGCGCCGCTGGCGTTGCGCACGAACGCACCGTCGATCGGCAGATTCCAGATGCCGTCGTAGAGCGCGGTAAGCTGATAGCCGCCGAGCGCGTAGCGATAGACGCCGGGTCCTTGCGCCTTGGCCGCTGGCGCCGCGGCTTGTCCCGCTACCGGCAGCGCGGCGCAGCCGGCGGCGAGCAGGGGGCCGGTCAGGAACGAACGGCGGGAAAGCGCTGGCATGGTGTCCTGTCCTGCACGCGAGCAAGGCTAATCTTCGGCAGGTCGCCGTAACCATCAACACCGCGCCCCAGGTGTCTATTCGCTAGTCGCTCTTGATGTTGTGATCCTTCACGACTTTTCCCCACACTCCCATCTGGCTGGCGACGAACTCGCGCAGGACCTGTGGGCCGCCGAGGGTCAGCGTCACCTGTTGAGTTTCGGTCAACTGCTTGGCGATGCGTTCTTCGCGCAGGCATGCCGTCAGTTCGCTGCCAAACCGCTCGATGATCGGCTTTGGCGTATGCGCCGGCGCGAAAATGCCCCACCACGCATAGGCTTCGAAACCGGGATAGCCGCTCTCGTTCACGGTCGGCACGTCGGCGAGGAAAGGATTGCGCATCTTTCCGGTCTGCATGAGCGCGCGGAGATTCCCGGTTTTGACCTGCGGCATCGATAGGGCGGTGCTGCCGACCAGCCGATCGACATGACCGCCAAGTGCGTCGGTCATCGCCGGTCCGCCGCCGCGATAGGGCACATGCACGAGTTTCACGCCGGCGCGGTCCGACAGCAGCACCATCGCCAGATGAGCGACGCTGCCGCTTCCGACCGAGGCATAGCTGATGCTGCCGAGTTTTTGCTTGGCGGCGGCGATGACATCGGCTAGCGTATTGAACGGTTTTGCTTTCGACGTTGCGATCAGATAGGGCGCTGTGCCGATGAGCAGGACCGGATCGAGATCCTTGTCACTGTCGTAGGGCAGGCTCGGCAGCACGAACGGATTGGCCGCGTGGTTATCGAACACGGCCAGCCAGGTATTGCCGTCCGGCGGGGACTTCGCGACCCAACCGGTGCCGACACTGCCGGAAGCGCCCGCTCTATTTTCGATGATGATCGTCGTTTTGAGGCTCTCCTGCAGCGGCGCCTGAACGAGTTGCATGATGGCGTCGGTCGACCCACCCGGCGGATAGGCAACGACGATTCTGATGTTGCCGGGCGGCCATGCCGCTGTTTGCGCCCGCGCCACGAATGGCGTGGCTACCGCGCCAAGTACGATCGCGCGCCGTGAGATTTTCATGTCGGCCCCCTAGGAATTTTATTGTGGCCGCTAGTATACAATTATCGCGAGCATTGCGCACGGTATCCCTGGCCGATCCGGCGCAAGCCGCTATGATCCTGGGCGGCGGGTGCCAGGCGAAGTTTGCGGAGAGGGCGGATGCGGTGGTTGGCGTTGGCGGCGGTGCTCATGGTCGGCGGTTGCGCGACCGACGTCGGGCCAAGTCCCGCCGAACTCAAGGCCCAGTGGGAGGCGCAGAACGTCTTTCCGCAAAGCTACAAGTCCGACCTGATGGCTTTCTTGCGCACCTATCTCAACGACCCGACCCATGTTCGCAGCGCGGCGGTGTCGCAATCGACGCTCAAAAACATCGGACCGGGCGAACGCTACATCGCCTGCGTGCGCTACAACGCGCGCGTCGACGGCAAATATGCCGGCTCCAAGGACGGCGCCGCGATTTACGTGTCGGGCAAGCTCGACCGCTTCCTCGATGGGCCGAAAGACGTGCACGAGCTATGCAAGGATGCGGTCTACGCCCCGTTTCCCGAGTTGGAGACGCTCACGCGCTAGCGCGTGATTGCGCAAGGCATGGCCCCGTCATAGCCGGGGATGCAAATCTGCACCTGGAAAAGATCATGCGAGAGCATGAGCCTGCGGCCGCCAAATGGACGTGCCGCAACCGCCGGGCTTTTACCAGCTCGGCGGTACCAGGTTCAGACAAAAAGGCCGAAAGTAGCCTCGGGCGACGAGGTCACTTAACCTTGAGGTTCTCCGCGGATGTCTTTCCGCGGTTTTCGACGAGCTCGAACTGAACGGTCTGACCTTCGTTCAGTGTGCTTAGTCCGGCGCGCTCAACCGCCGAAATATGCACGAACACATCCTTGCCCCCTTCTTGAGGCTGGATGAAGCCATAGCCCTTCGTCGGATTGAACCACTTTACGGTGCCCTGAGGCATGCTAGATCTCCGAAGTATTACGAGTAACAGGGATAGTTTGGCACAGTCGGCAACCACCGAACAAGGTCCCTCGGCGACCGGACTTCTGTGACTTTCGGATGTTGCCGTTCCGGTTGAAACCGCACTTTTTCAGTGCAAGGCGCTGCTATTGAAGCCGCGGCCAGCGGCTGAAATGCGCTCGCGCCCTGTTGGAAACGCCAACCATATCATTGGGTTGCCGAGCCATTCAGTTTGGGCTGCCCTCGCATTTCCAGAACCTGGCTCCCGCACAAAATTTTGCCAAGGCGTCAGCCGGCTGACGGCGGGGCTTTTTCATCCGGCGTTGACGATTTTTGTTCTTCGGCGGTCCGGTTCGGCCGAACGACCGTCACGGTGCATCGCGCTTCGGCGGCGACTTTGGCCGACACGCTGCCGAGCAGCTTGCGCATCAGCGAGTTCTTGCCGCGCGCCGATCAAAATATGATCGATCTGGTTGGCTTGCGCGAAGTCCAGAATGGCTGCCGCGGGATCGACCCCCTCGAGTACGTGCGCCGTCAGGCGGTGTTCGTCCAGTTTGATCGGCTCGGCCCAGTGCCGCAGCGCCACCAGGCGGTCGATTTGCTTATTGTGGCCTTGCTCGTCGAGTGTGAAATCGATGGTGATCCGGCCCTGCTTGAGCACGTTGACGCAGGCAAGCCGCGCGGAGGGCAGCGTCGCGAGAATGCGCCCGGCGGTGATACGCAACGCCTCGTTGATCGATCCGGATCCTTCCGCAAGATCGATGGCGACGGCGATAATCGGCGAGGAGGCAATCTGGCCTGCGAGCGGCGATTTGACCCGCGATCCCGTCAAGTCCTGGTTGAATTGCCGCCGCAGCACCGTGGTGAAGGGATCTCGCCGCAGCCGTTCGGATCGGGCGGTCAGCTTGACTTCGCTCTGGTGGGTCAGATCGAAGGCGAGTTGCGCGGCGGTCGGGTAGCGCCAACCCGGCTCGATCTCGAGGCAACGCAGCACGATTTCCTGGAGCCAGAGCGGATAGTCGGGCCGCAATTGGCGCGGCGGAATCGGATCGCGCCACAGCCGCCGCCGCATTCCGCGCAGGGTTTCGCGTTCGCCAAACGGGCGTATGCCGGTCGAAAAGAAATAGAGCAGCACGCCCAAAGCGAACAGGTCGCTGCGCGGGTCATTGCGGATACCGCGTAACTGCTCGGGCGACATGTAGGGCGCCGTGCCAAACGGCAGCCGGAACTCTTCCTGCATCAGATCTGGAAGCTGGTCGTGATGGGACAGGCCGAAATCGAGGAGAACCGCTTCGCCCGTCGGGCGGAACATGATGTTGCTCGGCTTGATGTCGAGATGGACGACGTGCTGGCGATGCAGATCGTCCAGCGCCTGGGCAATTTTCACGCCGATGTCGGCCACTTCCGCGTAAGGCAGCGGGAGTTCGGGGAGCCGCGTCAGCAATGTCTTGCCGGGCATGCGCTCGATCACGATGTAGGGCTGCGTGGCAAAGTCGCCGACGGCGATGAATTTCGGAACATGCACGCCGGTGAGCCGCGGCAGGATCATCTGCTCCATTTCGAAACTGACGATGGCCGCAGGATCGGTGCCTTCACCGATCTTCGGTACCTTCATCAGCATCGGCGTCGTCGCATCGGCGCGCGAGACCCGCCACAGCGTCGCCATGCCGCCCATGTGCGCCACTTCCTCGAGCCGGAATCCATCGACGATCAATCCAGGTTCCTGCAGTGGCTTTGCCATTATTCACTGGCCCAGGAACAGGCGATCCGCCAGCCAGCGCGGCAGACCTTTTTTCCGGATCGCGCTCGCTGCCTGCTCGACGTCGTAGGGCACCCGGCAATAAGTGAGCTCTCGCTTGTCGGTATCGAACATGCCGTACGCGGCGGCCGGGTTGCCGTCGCGCGGTTGGCCGACCGAGCCGAGCACCGCGAGCCACCGCCGTCCTTGCAGCAACGGCACGGCGGCGCCGGTCGTCGGCGTGAACGCCGTCATCTTCGCCGTCGGCGACATGCTGTAGATCGCCGGCCGGTGGACATGACCGCAGAAGCCGATCTGCGCCGAGGCGGAACTGATGCTGAGGGAAGCCTCCGCGGCGCTCGTCACGTAGGTCCAATTCGCGGGGTTGCTCGCTTCCGAATGGACGTAGAGGCGGTCGTCTTCGGTCAGGGTGAGCGGCAAACCGGCGAGGAATTGCCGTTCCGAAGCGCCCAATTCGCCGCGCGTCCATTCGATGGCGACCTTGGCTTCCAGATTCATCTGTTCGCGCGGTTGGCTGATCGCGCTGTCGTGATTGCCGAGTACGGCGACGGCCCCCTTGTCGACCAACTTCATGACCGTTGTCACGGTCCATTCGGGATCGGCGCCATAGCCGACATAATCGCCGAGCAGCACGATCCGTTGCGCGCCTTGGTCGCGTGCTTGCGCGAGACACGCGCTGAACGCCTGCCGGTTTGCGTGAATATCCGCGAACAGAGCAATCAGCACGGCTTCACCCTCTCGAACCAACGGTGATCCGATTGCATCCCGGGGCGTTGATCCCGGTCAATATCTGCGCACCGCATCGCCTACGCCCGGGGTACCCACCGCCTGAGCTCGGCGCCCGCTGGGCCGAAGCTTGAACGATCGCAAGCGCATTCTATTGCGTTTGGTGGTGCCGGGTGAGGGAATTGAACCCCCGACCAACGGTTTACAAAACCGCTGCTCTACCGCTGAGCTAACCCGGCTTAAACCAGAGGACTATCAGCGCCGCCGCGCGGCCACAAGCCGCGCTCGGCGGGGCGGACCCGGCGTGCCAACGAAAAACGCCCCGCACGAAGTGCGGGGCGTCTAGGTTAGACGACGGGGCAGCCGACTAGCTGGGCCGCCCCACCGTTTTGTCACATCGTGGTGATGTCGCGATCCTTGGTCTCGGGCAGGAAGATCAACCCGACGACGAAGCTCATCGCCGCGACCACGATCGGGTACCAGAGGCCGGAGTAGATGTTACCGGTCGCCGCCACGATGGCGAACACGGTCGCCGGCAGGAAGCCGCCGAACCAGCCGTTGCCGATGTGGTACGGCAGCGACAGCCCGCTGTAGCGGATGCGGGTCGGGAACAACTCGACCAGCCAGGCGGCGATCGGCGCGTACACCATGGTGACGTAGATCACCAGGATGGTCAGCAGGATTACCGTCATGACGTAGTTGATGTCCGCCAGATTGGCGCTCGGCGGATAGCCATGCTTGGTGATTGCGTCACCGAGCTGCTTGGCGAAGTCCGGCGTGCCGGTCTGGATGACTTGGTCGCCGATCTTCACGCTCGCTTTGGTTCCAGCCGCTGCCGTCTCGTTCTGATAGTTCACCGAGCGCGAGACCAACGCCGATTTGGCAATGTCGCACGAGGTGGTGAACTTGGCGACGCCGACCGGATTGAACTGGAACGAGCACTCGCTCGGATCAGCAATTACGGTCACCGGCGCCGAAGCCAAAGCGGCTTCCAGCTTCGGATTGGTGTAGTGCACCAGGCCCTGGAAGATCGGGAAGTAGGTCACCACCGCCAGCGCGAAGCCTGCCAGAATGATCGGCTTGCGGCCGATCTTGTCGGACAGCCAGCCGAACACGACGAAGAAGGGCGTGCCGAGCAGCAGTGAGACCGCGATCATGATTTGCGCTTGGATCGCGGGCACCTTGGCCGTCAGCAGCAGGAAGAACAGCGCGTAGAACTGTCCGCCGTACCAGACGACCGCCTCACCGGCAGTGGCGCCGAACAACGCGAATATCGCGATCTTGGCATTCGTCCAGTTGCCGAAGGCTTCGGTCAACGGCTGCTTGGAGCCTTTGCCGAGTTCCTTCATGCGCTGGAACAAGGGCGACTCATTGAGTTTGAGCCGGATCCAGATCGACACCGCCAGCAGGATCGCCGACAGCAAGAACGGAATACGCCAGCCCCAAGCGGCGAAGGTCGGTTCGCCCTGGTAGGAGCGGATGCCGAGCACGAGCAGCAGCGCCATGAACAGGCCGAGCGTCGCCGTGGTTTGGATCCACGAGGTGTACAGCCCGCGCTTGTTCTTCGGCGCGTGCTCCGCGACGTAGATCGCCGCCCCACCATATTCGCCGCCAAGCGCGAGGCCTTGCGCCAGACGCAGGCAGATCAGAATTACCGGCGCGATAATGCCGGCGGACGCGTAGGACGGCAGCACGCCGATGAAAAACGTGCCGACGCCCATCAGCGACATGGTGATGAGGAAGGTATATTTGCGGCCAATCAGGTCGCCGAGGCGCCCGAAGAACAACGCACCGAACGGACGCACCGCGAAGCCGGCGGCGAAGGCCAACAGCGTGAAGATGAAGGCTGCTGTCGGATTGACGCCGGAAAAGAACTGCGCTGCGAGAATGGGCGCGAGCGTGCCGTAAATGTAGAAGTCGTACCACTCGAATACGGTGCCGAGCGAAGACGCGAAAATGACCATCCGTTCTTCGGATGTCATCCCGCCTACGCGGTCTTGGCTTGCTGTCATGACGCTCATGGGCGTTGTCCCTACGTTGGTTTTTTATTTTGATTTCTTGTTGGAGGGTCGCCTCCCGCATTGTCGCCAAGAACGCCCCCGGGCGCCAAAATAAGCCGTGCCTCACGGCTTCGTCTGTGCGCCTCAGGTCTTACGCCTAAAGTCGTAAGTGACGGTCCTAGGCTAATGAGGAAAAAATTGGAAATACAACGAATTCTGGCCGCTGGACAAACTCGGCTTATCCCGGCCCATCAGGTGATCGTGGTGAGCTTTTCCAGGATGTCGATCAGCCAGGCTGCCGCCTGCAAGACCGCCAGCCGTTGCGCCAGCTTCGAGCGGCGGAAGGTGGCGTTGAGCAGCGTGAACGCGCGTCGGTAGCCCGGATGCCGCTGACCGGCCGCGCTGAGCGAAGTCAGCCGCGCGACCAATGCCGCGCGGCGGGCTTCGATCTCGTCATAACGCTCGCGAAAACCCGCGCGCGGGGACGGCGAAGGTTTGGCGGACGGAGTGCGAGTTCGGCGGTGCGGCACGGCGATTAACTTTAACGGTTGCGATGACCCATTGAGATTGGCAGTAGCCTGCCGACTAGTCCCGGTGATTCCGGCATGTTCAAGGCGGCTCGGCAATTAATGTTACCTCGCGATTGGCCACGGCAACGTAAAGCCTTCGTATAAAATGCCTTTCAGTTTCGCTGGAGATGGACCGGATGCGTATTCTGCTCGCCATCGCTCTGCTCGGTATCGGCGTCGCCGCCGGCAGTGCCGCACGTGCGGCCGATCTTCCCGCGGTTAATCCACAATCTTTTTCCGGCTATTCCGAATCGGCTCACCGCGGCGAAATGGTGTGGCTCTACGATGATGAGCCCGTCGTCGTCGTGCGCGCCTATTGGCGTGCGCCGTGGCGCTATCGCCATTATTTCCCGGCCACCGGCGTCCGGCCGCGGACCGGCCGTTACGAAAATCTGTCGGCCGTCGGCCGTCCGCAGCATCCGGCGCAAACCTATCGCCGCTCCTGGTCGAACAACTGGGCGGTGCAGCACCTCTATGCCGCCAGCGTACAGCCGCTCATTGCCGGTCGCGACAATCAGCCCGGCACGCATTCCGGCAGCCGGCACCGGCCGCATGCGCACGGCCCGCACCGAATTCACCAGCATTGAAACCTTGAAAGCACGGCCAATCGGATGAACATCATGATCAATCGCTCACGCAAACTTGCTCTGCTCGCCGTCGTCGCCGCTGCCGGCATGGTGCCCGCCGCCGCGCAGGCACATTGTTGCCGCTCGTCCAATGCCGAGCCGCCGGCGTTTCATCATCATCATTATGTCGCGCACCAGGAGCGGGCCTACGACGTGGAACTGGCGCCGAACTTATTCGCGGTGCCGTACCGCTTGCGCCACTTCCCTTACGTGCACCCGCAGTGTCTCGACGGCTGCGGCAGCGGTGCGCCGATCGTGTTCGAACGGAACGTGGTGGTCGAGGACGGCGACGCGTACCGCGAAACCGGTGAGGCACGCGCCATCCGCGCGGAGGCGGAAGTCACCATTCTCGGGCCGGATCGCATGATCATCCGATTGTTCCGCAAAGGGCGCGGACGGATACCCTTGGACTAGATCGCCAGCAGAAATCGTGGGACGCGGGCGGCGGGCTGGGGGGCCCGCCGTTCGCTTTTTATTGCCCGCCGGCCAGACGCCGGCTTACGACATACAAAGCGAGCGCCGCCGCGTTCGACACGTTCAGGCTGGTGATCTTGCCCGGCAGTTCGATGCGGGCGACGGCATCGCAGGTATCCTTGGTGAGTTGGCGCAGGCCCTTGCCCTCGGCGCCGAACACCAGCGCGAGCGGCGCGCGTAGCGGCAGGCCGGCGAGGTCGGCGTCGCCGCTCGAGTTCGAGGCCGATCACCAGAAAGCCGCTGTGCTTGAGCGCGGCCAATCCGCGCGCCAAGTTCTGAACGCTGACCAAAGGCACGTATTCGAGCGCGCCGGACGCGGCCTTGGCCAGCGCGCCGGTGGCGTCCGGGCTGTGGCGTTGCGTGGTTACGATCGCCGTGGCCGCGAATGCCGCGGCCGAGCGGAAAATCGCGCCGACATTGTGCGGATCGGTGATTTGATCGAGCACCAGCACCACGCCTTGCGCCGGCAGATCTTCCACCGCGGGTGAGGCCAAAGCATCGGCTTCGAGATAAAGACCCTGGTGCACCGCGTCGGGCGTGAGCCGCTCCGCGATCGCCGAAGGCCGCACCAGTTCCGGCGCCAGGGGGAAGCGACGCCTTCGTCGGCCAGGCGGCGCGCCGCGTTCTCGGTGGCGAGCAACTTGCGCAGGCGCCGGGCCGGGTTTTTCAGCGCGGCGGTCACCGTATGCCAGCCGTACATGATAATCGGGCCGTCGGCGGCGGGCCGCAGGCTGTCGCGGCGGGCGCGCTCGAAGCGCTCGCGCCGCTCGATCTGCTGGCGGGTAGCGCCCGGTTTGGCGCTCGGGTGGGAACGGCTGCTGGGCGGGCGTGTCGTCATCGCGGTGCCTTAACCGATCCGCCCCAGGCAGAACAGCCTCCATTGACTTCGAGGGGGTGGCTGCCCATAAAACGCGCGATCCCGACCGGCCGGCTGAAAAGCCGTTTTTCTTTCGAGATCAATACGGTGCGACGGCTTTGGGGGAGAGTGTCCCGAGCGGCAAAGGGGGCGGACTGTAAATCCGCTGGCTATGCCTTCGTAGGTTCGAGTCCTACCTCTCCCACCAAACTTCGCGGCTACGCGGGATCAATCCGCGCTGAGCTGGTCGACGCGGCGTTGCAAGGCGGCCTTTTCGACTTCGCAATCTCTCAAGCGCTTGGCCCACTCCAGGGGAATTGGTTCCGCGCCGGCGTCGTCGGGCAAAAAGGCAACGCCGGCCTCGTTCGTGCTCTGCCACGCCACGCGCGCGCGGTAGGATCGTTCTTTCCGGCCGATCATGAGATCGAACTTGTCGGGCAGCGTGCCCATATTGCTGAAAGCGAGTTTGGCGCCATCGGCGGAGAAGTTGCGAACCAGGCAATCCAGCGTGGAGCGGCGCCGGTTGTATGCCACCAAGCCGCCGAAAAAGGTCCGGCTACGATCGATTTTTCGTCTTTCCAGCATGGCGAAGCCTCCCTAACGATCCCGTTACGCGGATGGCAGCTTTAGATAATCCATAACCCCGGATGACGGGCAAGCGCCGCCCGCAACAACCTCGCGTTAGTGTTAAGCTCGCGGGTGGTGGGAACTCGGTTTAGCCGCGGAAAGGCGTTCGCCGGTTGCCGGGAAGAAATGCCGCCAATGGACGTTAACTTCGAGGGTGGCGAAAGCGCCCGGAATCTTTTAGAGGAGCGTCGCGGTTCGCGGGTGTAGCTCAATGGTAGAGCAACAGCCTTCCAAGCTGATGACGGCGGTTCGATTCCGCTCACCCGCTCCAATCCTTTCAATCCGTTAGGCGGTTTCGCGCGCGCGCTTTTTGTCAGCGCGCGCTGTTGTCTTGTGTCAAGGATCGGCTTTTGAACGCCTTGTTCCAGAAAGCTGTGCTGGCCGCGCGCATCACCCAGTAAGTCCTGGCGCCCGCGGCGACAACCGGTAAAGCCCGAATTCGTCCGTGGCGAAAGACCGTTCGGTGCGAAAGCATCACCGCGACGCCGGCAGATCGTTAGTTCGCTAAATCCTCAATTCGGAAAGGAAACGCCATGGCTTCCAAGCCAAATTACGGTCTGCATCGCGCTGATCGTAGCCGGTCTGTCCGCGACGCCAACCAATGGCCGCTTTTCGCACATGCTGCAGTCGCTGCGCCCGTAATATCGGGATGGCGGTACCTATAACTTCTGCATAAATTCTCGTATTTTTAATTTCTTCGGCTTCTTATATCCAAATGCGCGTACTGCTCGCGGTCATTCTTTTGGTTTCTGGTCTTGTCAGCGTTGTTGCTGCGCTCGCAACGGATGAACCAGAAGCCGTCGCGCGTAGCAATAGGTCAGCAAAGTCGCAATTTAATCATTACTATCCGACAACCGGTGCGAAACCGAAAACCGGACGCTCTGAAGATTTGGAGGCACCGAGGATTGCAATACCGGAGCAGGACAACACCTACAGGTGGAAATATTAGGAGGAGCAAATCCTAAAGGGACCGCTTGCGGTGCTTAATGATGATGAAAATTGCGTCAATCCATTATTTCTGGGCGAGCGAGCAAAGGTCGGCATCAGCGAGCAAACTGATGAAACCATTAGCCCGCCTGGTCGGAGAATGGCATTGATCTGAAAGCTAAAGTTAGCGCTGTCAAACGTCTGCTCAGTCAGGGTAGACCTCCGCCACATCCTGCCTGGTGCCGATCCGAATGCGCGCGATTGTCGATACTGCGCTTATCATTGCGCTTTGATGCCGGCCGCGTTGATGATCGGCCACCAATTGTCCATTTCCGTTTGCTGGAATTTTTGCAGCGCTTCCGGCGACTGCTGATCAGGCGGAAAGATATCCTGCGAGAGATCGACCAGCCGCTTGTGTGTCGTCGGATCGGCAAGCGCCTTACGCAGCGCGTCATTGAGCTTGGCAATGATCGGCTTCGGCGTGCCCTTCGGCGCCCACAGCGCGTGCCAGAACGAGAAATAGTAGCCCGGCAGTCCCGCTTCGTCGGTAGCTGGCACGTCAGGCGCGGTCTTGATCCGCTGCGGCGCTGTCACCGCGTAGACCTTGATCTGACCTGCCTTCGCCTGCTTTGCGCCGACGGCCGGGGTGACGAGCAGAAGGTCAATCTGCCCCGCCAGCAAGGCTTGCGACGCTTCGCCGGCGCCTCGGTACGGCACCATGGTCCATGTCGTTCCGACCGCCTTTTGCAGCAGCAGCCCGGCGACGTGCGACGGCGTTCCAATGCCGGAATGGCCTTCGTTCGTCTTGTTGCCGTTCGCTTTCAGCCAGGCGACGAATTCTTTCAAGTTATTCGCCGGCATGTCCTTGCGCGCCGCGATGAAGAACGGCTGCGTCGCAATCAGCCCGATTGGCCCGAAATCTTTCACCAGATCATAATTGAGCTTGTAGATCGCGCCGTTGGCCATGTTGGTACCCCATTGGCCATTGCCGATGGTGTAACCATCCGGAGTAGAGTGCGCGACGCGTCCTTCGCCGACGGTCCCGCCGGCGCCGGAGGTGTTCTCGACCACGATGGTTTGGCCGAGTTGTTTGCCCATGGCGTCCGCCATGATTCGCCCGATGATGTCGGTCGAGCCCCCGACACTGAGCGGCACCACCATAACGATCGGGCGCGACGGATAGTTGTCGGCATAGGCGTTGGGCGCCAAGCATACGGCCACGGAGAGCGCGGCGGCAGACAGCAACTTGTTCATCCGAGGTCACCTCCCTTAAGTCGCGGCGTTCGGGGAGCCGCGCTCACAGAAGCCTATGGCTATCATTGGCGGTCGTCACGTGTAAAATTGAGCACGGATACTCTACGTGCGACAGTGACAAGGGGGCGCCGACCATCGAGCTGCGCGCGATGTCTGCCTCCGGGGACGTCGCGCGATGTCTCTGAGTGGCACATTTCGACGTTTCGCGGCGACGGAGCAAAACAGTCGCTTTCGGGTGCAAAGCGGACGTGGTCTGATTGAATTTTTATGAGTAAACGCCGTAGAGACGAGAGTTTTACGGCGTAAAAGCTCCCCAACTGCTGCCAGCACCAATCAACAATAGATAACAATAATAATATGGCCCGGCTTCGCGCCGGCGCGATACCACCGTCGCACTCGTGCGAGGGTCGACCAAGCGTCAGCGATCAGTTTCGTCGGCAGTGAGCCACTTCGCCAGCGCGGCGAAGCACCACAGCGCGCACGACAGGAAGGCGCTCAGGCAAGCGATCCCGAGCCAGATGGCGGCATCGGGCCACGGCAGCAGCGGCGTGAAGGGAGCGACGAGCAGGCAGAGCGCAGCCGCCCGCGACGCGAGCCACTTCAGTCGCCTCAGCGCGAGCTGACCGCGCGAGCCGCCGACCGCCCCGATGGTGACCAGGGCTCCGACCACCTCCAGCGGCCGTCGATCACCGTTATAGTCATTGGTCATTCAGACCTCCTGTCTTCACCACGTCACGTCCTGCAGAATGCGAGCGAGCCGCGTCGGGTTGGCCTCGACGTACATCGCCGTCGTCCGGATGCTGGTGTGGCCCGCGATCTGGGCGATCGCCTTCAGGTCGACGCCGCGCTCGGCCAGTCGCGTGATCAGCGTGCGCCTACCGCTGTGCGACGACGCGCCGGCGATGCCGGCCTCGGCGTAGATCGCTTTCAAAAAGCGCGCCATCGAGTAGGCCCTCATCGGGCCGCCCTTCTGGCTGGCGAACAACGCCGCCTGCGACGCCCGGGCGCTGCCCAGCCAGTCGCGCTCGCCGTACTTCTCCAGGACGCGGCGCAGCGCCGGCGACGACACGAACACGTCGCGCGTCTTGCCGCCCTTGGTGCAGGCCGCCTTCAGGTGCACGAGCTTCCGGAGACGCCCGTCGGCCTCGTACACGTCGGCCCACGTCAGGCCCGCCAGCTCCTTGGCGCGCAGGCCCAGGCCGATGGTGAGCGCCAGCGTCGCCTCGGCGCGCGCCGCGTGCCGACCTCGCGACAGTGCGACGCGGAAGACGTGTCGGACCTGCGCGGCGGATAGGACGGCGGCCCGCCCGGACGTGCCCGGCGGCCGGCCTCGTCGTCTAGCCATGAGATTTGTGTCCTGTCGAGGAATAGGCACGGGCGACACCCAGGGCCGCCCGTGCCGGGTCCGGGGTTAGGCCGCCTTGCGGGTCTTGGGCGCGCCCACCGGCTTGCCCGAGGCCGCCATCAGGCCGTCCAACTCGCCGGCCTTGGCGGCGCCGATCAACGTGTCGATGAGCGCCGCCAACTTGTCCTTGGACGCGACGGCGACGCCGGCTTTGCCCCGCTCGAACTCGATCGGCTTGGTGCCGTAGAAGACGCTCATCACGATGTTGCCGTTAGCGTCCGCGCGCCACCATGGCCGAACCCGCTGTTGCTTCTCGATCTGGCGCCGCTCGTCGCCCTTGCCGGTCCAGCGCTGGACGGCGCGGACGTAGGAGGCGTTCTGCAGCAGCTTTTTCTGCTCCTCCAGGCGCTCGGTCAGCTTGGCCCGGCGGTTGGCGACGGGGTCGTGGGAACGCGCGGGAACGCTGGTGAACGTGAGGTTCTTGAGGATCGGCATGATCTATCTCCAGTTGGTGGAGATAGGATTATATTCAGTATGCCGAAATTAGTACATGGCGGCAAAAACCGCGGCACGCCGGACTTATTATACGCTCGGCGGGAACCGGATAGGATGGCCGGAAAGGAAGGGTCATGAGTACCAGGGGGACATGCCAAAAAGGCAGCGGCCCACGCGAACCCACTGCTTGGGAACGCGCCGCGGCGACTCGAGTCGCCGATCTCCGGATGCGCTTGCTTGACCATAAAAACTCAAATCGCCTGCTCAACTTTAAATTTGCTGAGCGTTCGCGCAGCCATGTCCGTGTCATTGAGGCTTCGTCAGATGCAATTTTCGCGAATCTCGTCGAGGGGAAACACCTTGCGTTTCATGCCCTCCCAGAGAAGTCCGACGAGCCTCCGGATGAAAAGAGTGATCAGTTTCTTATGGCCCTCGAGCAGGCACGAATTTCAGATTCGGTGTACCGTGAGGAACTCGAAGCACTCGAAGATGATCCTGACGGTGAGGAAACGCGGCGCATAGAAAGGCGGCTGAAAGATCGGGTACGGGCAGCCTGTCCGCCGACACCTCGTTCGATTTTGGCCGCGGCCAAGCGCTATCAGATGAACTTGGCGTGCTACGGGTCAGCTTCTATCGTTCGCCTGACGTGTACGCGAGGACCCGCATCTCATGGCTCGAAGCCCAAAACCTAACGGCAAAAAGCCGCTCAATATCGTTTTTCGCTTACTTGGGCCTGGCCTAGTCACCGACGCGGCGGATGATGATCCATCGGGGATTGCCACTTACTCACAGGCACGGGCTCAGTTTGGATACGGTCTTTTGTGGACCGTTTTCATGATAACTCCATTCATGGTCGCTATTCAGCTCGTGAGCGCGCAGATCGGCGGGGTGACTCGCAAGGGACTGGCCGCACACTTTTCTCAATTTGCCCCGCGTTGGTTGGTCATTGTCAGACGGCCCCAACGTCACGCGCTTTAGTAGTGGCAAGAGTATGGTGCGCTCGCTGATGCGGGGCCACCAGCTATCCTGGAAAAACATAAACAACGAGAATGACGAATCCTCCCACGGCAAGCGTGGCATGGATGCCGACCAGGATTCCCGCGGGTCGTTTTTTGAGGGTGCGCGCAGCAAGCATCAAGCCGCCGACTAACGCTGCCATCACGATCAGCGTTGCGGCAATAATTCCGAAGGAGCCGGCGCCCCGGTCCAGTCCACGCGGCGGGCCGCGCAGCGCGAGAAAGAGGCACCCTAAACCGCCAAGGGCGAAAAGCGCATGCAGCAATGCAAGCGGCCAAGGCGGCGGCTTGGTGCCCTCGGTATGCAAATATTGAATCGCCATACCAGAGCCTATCGACACCGCAATTCCGAGAGTAATGAAAGCGGCGATCAGCATGTCGGTCAAAAGATGGGGCGGAGCCTAGGCGGCAGATAATTTCGGTTGGATGTTACACGTACAACCTAGATACGTTCACCGCTAAAGAGGCGAGATATCCGTTTGCTATTATCATGTCATATGGCGGGCATGATGTCAGCATTTGCCGCCATTCGTATGCAGGTTTAATTCTGTTCAAAGGCCGGGGGTGGCGACGGCATTGGAAGCATGTCCCGCAACCGTTTCTCGATTTCGTCATTGGAGACCGGCGACGCTGGCGCCCGGCTGTTGTTGGCGACGTTCTCGCCGAAGTGCACCAGTTTTGGCACCGTCAGCACAACAACGAGTAGCACCCATTGTGCCGCGAGAAAGGGCGCAAGCGCCCGCACAAACGGCCCGAACGAGGCCGGATTTTTTACCGCACCCCGCACCATCATCAGCGCATAGCCGAACGGTGGCAGCAAGAAGCTTGATTGCAACGTTAGTAGTACCAACACCGACACCCAGCGGGCGTCGGCAACACGGACCAGCAGCGGCGGGATGACGATCGGAATAACAACGAAAATGATTTCGAAAGCATCGAGCACAAAGGCGCAGATCCCGATCACGCCCAGCACCATAGCTGTGGCCGGAATATCTCCACCGGGAATGCCGGCGACCAGGTTGTTCACTAGCCGGTCGGTGCCGAGCAGCCGCAGCACCAGCGTGAAAGTAGTGGCAGCGATCAACAGCGAAAATAACGCGCCGGTGATGGCGATGGCGTCATGCAGGAGTTCGCGCAACACCTTATGATGCAGCCGCCCCGTGACGAAGCCGGCGCACAGCAAGATGAAGGCGCCGACGGCGGCCGCTTCGACCGCGTAGAAGTATCCGGTGGCGACGCCGCCAAGCAGCACCAGCAGGGCGATTAGCGCAGAGGTCGCGAGGATAGCCTCTTGCGGTGCGAGGCGTTCGCCGGACGGCAGCGGCTGGTTACGGCCCGCGCGCCAAGCGAGCGCAAGACACAGCATGATAAAGATCATGGCAGGGGCGAGCGCGGCATGGAACACATCCTGCGTGTTAAGGACCCGGTCGGTACGGCCGGTTTCCGTAACGGCAAAAGTGTGCGCATTGAATATCGCGTCGCTGAGCAGGATGAGTACCAACGAGGGTGGCACCAGCACGCCGAGCGTCGAAGCAACTGCAATGATGGCGTCGCGTGTTGCCGCTGGCACGCCGGCGGCGGTCAGCCGCGGCGCTACGATACGCGAAAGGCCGAGCACGCTGGCGCCGACCGAACCGTTCATTGGGCCGAGCAGGGCGCCGAGCAGCATGCCAGAAATTAGCGGCGCCGATGCATTTTTCGGCAGGATTGCGTTGCTGCTACGGTATAGCGCGTCGGCCACCGGTAGCCGACTCAGCAGCAGTCCCATGGTCACGTAGAGCGGCAGGGCCTGCAAAAGATCATTTTCAAAAAGATTGATCAGCCGTCCGGGGAGGGCCCATAGCAGTGGAACCGGAATTGTGTCGGTGGCAACGCCAATGAACGCGCCGAGCATAGCGACTGCGATCAGGATGAATGCGGCCGGTAGACCGGTGGAAATTATTCCGACGCCGACCATGATCAATAGCGCAAATCCGCTCCATTCCATCAGATGTCATCCGCGGGTAACGGGCGGAAGGTATCTACAATCGCCTGTGCGATGACCATGATGGCCATAAGCCAAAGGCTGCACTTGATGAGGAAATAGCCGGGATTGTCGGATTCGGGAAACGATTCCAGTTCACGCAGTGATGGCACGACGAACGTCTTGCCGGCGATAAGGACGAACAATGCCCAGGGCAATAGTCCGACGGCTGCTCCGAGTCGCTTGAGCCAGCCCCGTGTGCGGGCCGTGTAGTGCTGCGCGATCGCGTCGGCGGCCAGATGGGTGCCAGCCCGCGTTGCCGCGCTGATACTCACCGCCACATAGAGCGCGAAAACAATCTGGCCAAGATCGTTCGCTTGGCTCGAATAGGCGTGCACTATGTCGCGCAGAGGCCATTGCAGGAACAACAGCAGGATTAGCGGCAGCACCAGCCATGGCGCGGTGGCGATAATGGCGGCGATCAGACGGTCGAGTTGATCCAGCCAGCCCATGCCGCCCCCTCAGACGATTGTCGTCTTACTCCGTGAATATTATTGCCCGCACTTGGCAATCCTGGCAAATCGACGGGCATTCTCGGTGGCGCGTAACACGGCCTTCGCCTCGATGACGTTTTTTTCCTGTTCGTGTTGCGGGCAGCCTTCAGCGGCGATGCCGGTGGTGGATGCGACGCTTGTGGTCGAATTATCTCGTCTTTTCCAGGGGCAGATGGACGATAGTATTGCCATTTCCGTGACTAAAGCTGATCGCATATTGCTGCATCATTTCAATCGAACGTTCGTCATCGGCGCGCGGACATTGTACGACATCGTGACGTAGTCCGGCTTGGTCGAGCATCAGTTCGAATGCGGTGTCGGCGTCTTCCAATGTACCGCGCACCGGAAACGCGTCTGACATATAGACCTTGTGCTCTGCTTGCGATGGGGCAATGCAGTATTGCCAATCAGTTGCCAGTGCCGCTTGTGAGCTTGCCGCGATCAGCACAATGCCGGCGAATAACTTTGTGAGCATCGTCGGAAACAATACTTGTGCTTGTGAACGATCAAGCGTTCTCGGTCGCGCCCCTTGCTGCCGCTAATATGGCCGTGTGCGCGACCGATTTGTCTAAAAATGCCGTATAAAAGTGATAGCAACCTGCAGCAAAACATGTGGCTTGCATCAAGGCTCTTCGTATTAGAAATGGTTCGTAATAATGGCTGACGTCTGCATACGCGGGATCGACACTGGTTTCGTGGCGCTGGGCTACGCCAAGGTCGCCGTCCTCGGCATCGTACAAGGCATTACTGAGCTGCTGCCGATTTCTTCCACCGCGCATATGCGCTTGGTTCCCGCTGTGCTTGGCTGGCAGGATCCGGGTTCGGCATTTTCCGCGGCGATGCAGCTTGCAGCGTTGGCCGCTGTCGTAAGCTATTTCTGGAGCGACGTGCGGGGCCTGACGGTGAATTCGCTTCAGGCAATTGCCCACGGTCAATTCCGCGATCGCAACCTGCGCCTCTCGTTGTGGATTGTGCTTGCGACGATCCCCATCGGCATCGCCGGTCTATCGTTGGCGAACGTGTTGAATGCCTGCCATTCGCCATTTCGCAATATCAGTGTCATTGGCTCGGCTTGTATAGTGATGGCGCTTCTCTTGGGGGTAGCGGAGGTTCGCGCGCGCCACTGGCGCACGATCAATAATGCTTCATTTATCGACGCGATGCTCGTCGGGATTGCCCAAGTCGGCGCCCTCATTCCCGGCGTTTCCCGCTCCGGTTCGACCCTGACTGCGGCTCTCGGTCTTGGTTTTAAGCGCGACGAAGCTGCGCGACTTTCATTCCTTCTCGGCTTGCCGGCGATTGCTTTGGCGGGCCTAAAGGAAATATGGGAACTCTACAAAATCCATCTCGACGGTCACGGCTGGTCCGTGCTGACGCTCGGCTTGATCGTGGCGTCGATTTCCGCGTTTTTCGCGATTTGGGGACTGATGCGGGCTCTTGAACAATTCTCCACTTGGCCGTTTGTGGCATATCGATTTATACTCGGCGTTGTGATCCTAGTTGGCGTTGCGACGGGGTGGTTCGTATGAGAAAACCTACTGTTTGCATTAAGCTTTTCGCGGACGAAGACCCGTCATTGCGGTGGCTTAGTGGTATCGATTGTTCAATAAGAACTTGACAGCGCTCCCTTCAAAACTTCCAAAAATTTATGAAGTCGCTGCGCCATTTTATCCTCGGACGCAGCATTTATAATCTAACATTTTATTCTCATGCAGATACTTAATTAGCTGCTGTTTGGTTTTTCATTTTTCGGCCTACGCATTCAAATCTGGATGCCGGCGTTTATTATCGTGTTCGTTGTCTTCCTGTTATTCACCTCGTTTGATCAACGAAGGATCAGCAAATGAAATTGACGCAGCTCGTAAGTTTTGAGAGATAAGCGATATTGTTGCGGTTTTGGAAAAGATTGGGAGGTCGCGACAATAGCCATTTAATCGAAGCGGACCCCGATCCATCGCGCCGAGCGGCACGATATGGCGCAACATATAGGAGCCCGGAAATAAAAAGTTCCGTTGGTATTCCTAACGAGATCACGCCGGTCATCAACAAGGGCAACGTTAAATGCTCTTGTTACGTAATGCCGGCCGAACGATCAAACGAGATCCTCCGGCCTTGAGGATGTGCTGACGTTGACTCGCTTTAAGTTCTTGCTCCGGCGGTTAAGCCGGAGCCTCCCTGCAACCACTGCCGAGGTTCAAACTCTATCCCGGCAGGGTATCGGTGTAAGGTTGGGCTGATTAGAAATTCGTAAATGCACATTACTAAAACGCCTAAACATCGCGTAAATTCGAAGACCTGATTATGTTCCTATTTCAAGCTGGCTCACTACCTGATGCGCGTGAATCGCTAGAAAGTAACCCACGCGTGACGGCCCGCATTTTGACATAGAGTTTCGGTTTGAGTTTACAGCAGCTACGCTAAATTGTTATCGATCATAATTTGGAACTTGATCCAATCCCTGAAAAGGTTCGCGGATGATACGCAAGACTCCACTCATTCTCTTCGCCGCGACGGCTGGCGCAGCAATAGCTCTGTTGGCCACGCAATCACCGGTGCTTTTTGCCGCCACGAACGCCAAGACAGCGGTGGAGGACACCTACCGACAGCTTAATCTGTTCGGTGACGTATTCGAGCGCGTACGCGCCGACTACGTCGAGAAGCCAGACGACGGCAAGCTGATCGAATCCGCGATCAACGGCATGGTATCCGGGCTCGACCCGCATTCCAGCTATATGGACACTAAGAGCTTCCGGGACATGCAGGTCGAGACCAGCGGTGAATTCGGCGGGCTCGGCATCGAGGTTTTGATGGAAGACGGCCTGATCAAGGTGGTGGCGCCAATCGACGACACGCCCGCCGCCAAGGCCAGCATCCTCGCGAATGATCTCATCACCAAGCTCGATGATGACCAGGTGCAGGGTATGACCCTAAACCAAGCGGTCGAGAAGATGCGCGGGCCGGTGAACACCGCGGTCAAACTTACTATTATGCGCAAGGGCCAGGACAAGCCGCTCGAATTGTCGCTAACCCGTGAGGTCATCCGCGTGCGCTCGGTACGCTCACGGGTGGAAGGCAACGACGTCGGCTATATCCGTATGTCTCAATTCACCGAGCAGACTACCGACGGCCTGAAGAAAGCATTCTCCGACATCGCTGCTAAAGTGAGCAGTGACAAGCTCAAAGGCTACATCCTCGATTTACGCAACAATCCGGGTGGTCTGCTCGATCAGGCCATCTCTGTGTCGAGCGCATTCATCCAAAGAGGCGAGATCGTCTCCACCCGTGGTCGTAACTCCGAAGAAGATCAGCGCTTCACTGCTCAGGGTGGGGATTTGACTAAAGGAAAACCGCTAATCGTGTTGATCAACGGCGGCTCAGCCTCGGCGTCGGAAATCGTCGCCGGCGCGCTGCAAGATCAGAAACGCGCGACCATTTTGGGCACGCGCTCATTCGGCAAAGGTTCGGTGCAGACTATCATTCCGCTAGGCTCCGACAATGGCGCCCTGCGATTGACTACCGCGCGCTATTTCACGCCATCCGGTCGCTCGATCCAGGCCAAGGGCATCGTGCCCGACATCGAGGTCATGCAAGACGTTCCCGACGATATCAAAGCGAAGGCCGATACCAGCATTATGGGCGAAGCCTCGTTGCGCGGCCATCTCAAGGGCGACCCCGGCAAGGAACAGACCGGATCGCAATCCTACATTCCGCCGGACGAAAAGAACGACAAGGCCCTCACAATGGCCGAAGAGTTGCTGCGCAGCGCCAGGACCAATCCGGCCTTTCCACCAAACGTAAAGAACGCTTCAAGTCAGAACTGAATGTATTTCTTGATGACGTATTCACCTAATCGACGGGCAGCGGTTCCTCTATTCACGATAAATGTGGTGTCTGCCGATTAAAAGGGGTCACGGGGTTCGCGGTAATCTATCATAAGTCGCGCGCAGCTTTTAAGCTGGGTGCGAGACATAAAGTGCAATCGCCAGAACCATTATCCCAGTTATGCTGATAACTTTCCAAGCTATTCTCTCACAACGCTTGGTCCAAAAAAGCCAGGTCAGGTCAGTTAAGGGCATTCACTGGACGCTTGCCAAGCTGGCCGACGGCACGACTTAGATTTATTGGTACGCCTGGAAGAACGGGCCGCGCATCCACGGCGAGTACGGCACGCCCGGATTCGTGGCGAACTATAACTTGGCGGTCGCGCAGCGCGTACCTGCTCCTGAGGGCAAGCTGCAAAGCCTGATCGACGGCTACCAACGCAGCCAGAAGTTCCTTGGATGCAGCGAGCGCACCCGCGCCGAATACATCGGCCAGATCAAGATCATAGAAAGGGACTTCGGCGACTTCCCGCTCAAGGCGCTCGCCGCGCGCGAGAACTCGCGGCGAGTTCAAGGACTGGCGCGACCGGCTGGCGCTCAAATCGGTGCGGCAGGCGGACTACGCCTGGACCGTGCTGGCGCTGATCCTGGCCTGGGCGAAGGATCGCGGACGCATTGCGGTCAATCCGTGCGAGAGAGGTGGCCGCCTCTATCACGGCACGCGCGTCGACTCTGTCTGGACCATCGAGGACGAGGCCGCGTTCCTGCGACACGCTCCCGCGCATCTGCACTTGCCATTGTTGCTCGGCTTGTGGACCGGGCAGCGGCAGGGCGACCTACTTCGGCTGACGTGGTCAGCTTATAACGGGACCGAGATTCGGCTGCGCCAATCCAAAAGTGTGCAGCAAGGTAGACGGCCTGTGAATGTCGTCATCCCGGTTGGCGCTCCGCTCAACGCTGCTCTCGACGCGACGCCGAAGCGCAGCCCGACGATCCTGCTCAATTCGGAGGGGCGGCCGTGGACGCCGGACGGCTTCCGCGCCTCGTGGAGCAACGCCTGCGACAAGGCGGCCATCGTCGGCGTCACCTACAACGATCTGAGAGGCACTGCGGTCACGCGGTTGGCATTGGTCGGCTGCACCGAGGCCGAGATCGCGACCATCACCGGGCACAAGTTGGGCGACGTGAACTCGATCCTCGACGCCCACTATCTGCACCGCGACCACGCCCTTGCCGAGAGCGCGATCCGGAAGTTGGAAATGGGCTACACCGCCGGGATCAAAACTGGAACAGAATCTTCAAAATGACCTTCAAAACGGTCTACCGAGTCCACATGCAAGAGGAGGGAAAAGCTATCGGAATCAAATGGCTGGGGGACCTGGATTCGAACCAAGATTCTCGGAGTCAGAGTCCGATGTTCTACCGTTGAACTATCCCCCAACGGGGCTCGGGCTGGCGCGCCGAAACGGCCTACGCCTTAGGCGCGAGCGGCCCTGACATGGGGCAATTCGGCCGATTTGACAAGTCCGGCCTTATGCCGCCGCCTTCGGCCGGATCACGACCGTCACGATGGCGATGAGGCTGAAGGCCGCCACCAGCAGGAACACCAGTTTCGGGCTGCCGTGGTCCATGATGACGCCGAAAATCAGCGGCGAAATAATGCCGCCGATATTGAAGCCGGTGGTGACGAAGCCGAACACCTTGCCGAACGAGCCGGGCGGCGTCACCTCGCGGACGATCATGTCGCGCGAAGGCATGATGACGCCCGAGCAGAAACCGGCCGCCGACATTGCCGCGATCAGCGCCAGCGAGCCGAGATCGAATTGCGCGACCAGCGCGACGAACAGCGCGATGCCGGCGAGGCCGAGCATCGCCACCAGACCGTGGCGGGTGGTGCGGCCGACCAGCACGCCGCCGATCAGCACCCCGATCGCCGACAGCAGAAGATTTCCGGTCAACGCCGCATTGGCGGTGGTCACCGGCGTCCCGTAGAGCGCGCCGAATGCGACGACGGAATAATTATACAGGCCGCCGCTCATCATCGCGAGCAACACGAAGAAAATGAGATTGAGCAGGATCGGCGCCGAAAGCAAAAGCCGCCATCCAACCGCGGCCGGGGCGTCCGCGTCGCGCGACGCGTGGGCTGTCTTTACTTCCGGATATTCGCGCATTGCCAGCAGCACGGCCGCCACCGCGAAGCCGAGAATGCCGGCGCCGACAAAGGCGCCGCGCCAGCCCCACAGGCTTTGCATCATCAGGAGGCTCGCCGGCGCCACCGCCGATCCGAGCATGCCGGCGAAAGTATGTACCGAGAAGGCTTGGCCGATACGGTCGGACGGCACATGGTGCGAGAGCAGGGCATAGTCGGCCGGGTGGTAGACGGTGTTGCCGACGCCCGCGAGCGCAAACATCGCCACCATGACCCAGTACGAATCGACCAGGCCGACGATGATGAACGCGGTGGCGCCGATTACCAGTCCGCCGATCAACAGGATGCGCGCGCCCAGCCAATCGACCAGGAACCCGGCCGGCGTCTGCAGCGCGGCCGACACGACGTTGAAGGCGGCGAAAGCAAAGCCGATCTCGGTGTAGCTGACGTGATATTCCGCGCGCACGAAGGGCAGTAGCGGCGCTAGCAGCAGGATGTAATAATGCGAGACGAAATGCGCCGCGCTGACCGCGCCGACGATGCGCGTGTGCGGCGCGCGGCCCGCGGCCATCAATTCCGTTGCTTGACTCATCGTCTGCGGGTTCCCGGCGAGGCGCGGACTATGGCCCGCTTGGCCGTGTCAATCCAGTGCATTTCCAGGGAGTTGGCTATGTTCAGCGGGCAGGGCTGCGAGCTCCGGTCCTGTTCGCAGCGCCGCATAAAGATTCTCTAAATACAACCAGCTGTGAAGTGGAGCGCGCCCATCCGGTGTTACATTCCTCTACATAACACATACGGCGGCCGATGGATCGCTGTACTACGGGAGAGCGAGGACTCCATGATAACATTTACCGTCAACGGCCAGCAGCATCGGCTCGATGTCGAACCCGAGATGCCACTGCTTTGGGTCATGTGTGGACGGGTGCGCCGGGAGACCGGCGGAAGGTAGACGGTGCGAGTCCGTTACGGTGAAGGCGTAGCGAGCCACACCGGCCCCGAGTTCATGCGCGTGTGGTCGTGAGGCTGCAAGCGAAGCGTTGATAGGGGAGTGCGTAGGCTAGGTATTGAGCGGCGTAAGACAAGTTCGGGGCGCTGATGTTTTCCGTCCAACAGAAGGCAAGATGGTTCGTGTCGTCATTGCAAGACACGAGCCAGCCCCGCGTCGTCGTAGACCCTGGCATGCGCAGAAGCCTTTCGACCGGGAACCGGGAGATCTCCATCGCTGTCCCCACCAGTCGTGGCCGGGACCGCGTCGGGAAGGCCGGAGGCCGTAGCCGACGATGAGCGCGAGGGAGAAGTCGGACCTGCCCGTAGTAGCAGAGAAGCGAGCGAACAAAGCGGCCTCGGCTGCGGCGGAGCTTGTGGAGCGAAGGGGGGGGGCCAAGGAGAATGCGGAACTGCAAAGCACGGTCCGGACGCAGAGCCGGGCAGCCGTGTCACGGGCGCAGGCCCGTATACGAGAAGCTGTCACCAGGAACAGACAGGATAAACTGACGGCGCTCCTGCATCATCTCACTGTCGATGTTCTGCGGGCGAGCTTCTTCGGTCTGAAGAAGTCTGCCGCGCCGGGCGTCGACGAGATGACGTGGACCGAATACGCGGCGGCCCTTGGGGAGAACCTCTCGGACATCCACTCTCGCGTCCATACAGGAGCGTATCGAGCGCTGCCATCGCGACGGACTTACATACCGAAGGCAGATGGCAGACAGCGGCCGCTCGGCATCGCTGCGCTGGAAGATAAGATCGTCCAGGCGGCGGTGGTGGCAATCCTGACGCCGATCTACGAGGCGGAGTTCCTGGGGTTTAGCTACGGGTTCCGACCGAAGCGCAATCAGCACCAAGCGCTGGATGCACTCGCGTTCGGGATCGGCAGGCGGCGTATCAATTGGGTGCTCGATTGCGACGTCCAATCCTTTTTCGACAAGGTCAACCAATCCTGGTTGATCCGCTTCGTCGGTCATCGGATAGGCGATCGACGAGTTATCCGGCTGATCGCGAAGTGGCTGACAGCAGGTGTGCTCGAAGGCGGTCACTTGATCGTGACGGAGGAGGGGACGCCACAGGGTGCGGTCATCAGCCCGCTCTTGGCTAATATCTATCTCCACTACGTCTACGATTTATGGGTCCACCGGTGGCGGCAGCGATGCGCCACCGGCGACGTTATTGTCGTGCGCTATGCGGACGACACCATCGTCGGCTTTGAGCATCAGCATGAGGCAGAGCAGTTCCTTGCCGATCTCAAGGCAAGGCTCGCACGCTTCGGCCTCACCCTTCATCCCGACAAGACGCGGCTCATCGAGTTCGGCCGATCTGCAATTGCGAATCGGCATGCTCGGGGTCTCGGCAAGCCGGAGTCGTTCGATTTCCTCGGGTTCACGCATTTTTGCGCGACCCGTCGGAGCGGCTCGGACTTTGTGCTCGGGAGGAAACCGGTGGCCAAGCGAATGCGGGCCAAGCTTCGAGAGATCAAGGAGCAGCTTATGGCCATACGCCACGAAGGGGCCGAAAGGCAGGGCCGCCGGCTCCGCCAGGTTCTGCGCGGCTGGATGGCCTACTATGCCGTGCCGATGAGCGGTTCGGCGATCTCAGCATTCCGCCATCACATGATCGAACGTTGGCACCGCGCTCTGATGCGTCGAAGCCAACGACGCCGATTAACGTGGACGAGAATGAAGAAGATCGCTAAGTCGCCCCGAGCCCGTATACTTTTCCCCGCCGACCGGACGAATAAACGCCGAATAAAAATGCCGCAAATTTATTTTTGTAAAATGACGCAGGAAATTACGGCCCGCGGCGTTTGGCGTCTTGGATCGCCTGCCAGATGCGCGCCGAGGTCATCGGCATTTCCAGGTGCCGGATGCCGTAGTCCGACAGCGCGTCGATCACCGCGTTGGCGACGGCGGGGAGCCCACCGGAGGTGCCGGCTTCGCCGCACCCTTTAGCGCCGATCGCATTGGTTTTGGTCGGCATCGGGTGGTTGCGCACCGCGATCATCGGCGCGTCGTGCGCGCGCGGCATCGCATAGTCCATGAACGATCCGGTGACCAACTGGCCGTCGGCGTCATAGACCGCGGCTTCCAGCAGAACCTGGCCGAGCCCTTGGATAGCGCCGCCCTGGACTTGGCCTTCCACCAGCATCGGGTTGAGCACCGTGCCGAAATCGTTAACCGCCGTGTATTTCACCGCACGGGTCAAGCCGGTGTCGGGATCGATTTCCACCTCGACGACATGAACGCCATTGGGAAACGTGCCGGGGATCTGCTCGGTGACATGCGTCACATCGAGCGTAGCAGGGACGCCTTCCGGCAATTTCAGGCCGCCGCGCAAACGTTCCGCCAATTCCATGATCCCGATCGAGCGGTCAGTGCCCGCGATAACGAAGCGCCCGCTCTTGAATTCGATGTCGCCGGCGGAAGCTTCCAGGACGTGCGCGGCAATTTGGCTGCCGTTCTCGATGACCTTGTCGGAGGCTTGCGCAATGGCCGTTCCGCTTGCCATGGCCGAGCGCGACCCGCCGGTGCCGCCGCCGGTGACAAGCTGATCGCTGTCGCCTTGCACCAGCTTGATGCGGTCGAACGGCACGCCGAGTTTTTCGACCAGCACCTGCGCGAAGGCCGAGGCGTGACCCTGGCCGTAGTCCTGCGTGCCGGTCACGATCGTGACCGTGCCGTCGGTATTAAAGCGAATGCCGCCCATTTCCGTGGTCATCGCCGCCGTGGTCTCGACATAACAGGCAACACCTAGGCCTCGCAGTTTCCCTGCGCGTTTGCTCTCGCGTTTGCGCCGCTTGAAGCCTTTGACGTCGGCGCGCTCAACCGCATCCTTGAACAGGCCAGGAAAATCGCCGCAGTCGTAGGTCATGCCGGCGGCCATAGCGAACGGCATCTCGCGCGCCTTGATGAAATTGCGCTTGCGCAATTCGAATCGGTCGATGCCGATCTGGGCGGCGGCGTAATCCATCATACGTTCCATGCAGAAGGCGCCTTCAGGCCGCCCAGCGCCGCGATAGGCCGACACCAGCGTGGTGTTGGAGAACACGCACAAGGTTGAAACCTCAAGCAACGGCGTGCGGTACATGCTGATGATGTTCTTCACCAGATTGAGCGTCGGCAATAGCGGGCCGAAGGCCGAGCAATAGCCGCCCAGATTGCCGTAGCCGTTCGCCCTGACCGCCTGGATCAAGCCGTCTTTGTCGAAGGCGACTTCGACGGTCATATCGTGATCGCGGCCATGGTGGTCGGACACGAAGCTGCCGGAGCGCTCGTCAGTCCATTTCACCGGCCGGCCAAGCGCGCGGGCGCCGTGCAGGATGCAGACATATTCCGGGTAGACGGCGGCCTTCATGCCGAACGAGCCGCCGACATTGCCGGTGAGCACGCGAACCTTGTCGGCGGGCGCGCCGAGAATATCGCGCAGCATATTCTTCAGGCCGAACACGCCCTGGCTGCACGAATGCAGCGTCCACTTGTCCTCCTTTGCATCGAACTCGCCGATGGCGGAGCGCGGCTCGATCGAATTCACCACCAGGCGCTGGTTGACGAGGGGTAGCCGCACCACTTGGGCCGCCTGGGCGAAGGCCTCGGCGACCTTGTCCTTGTCGCCAAAATGATAGTCGAGCGCGATATTGCCCGGCACTTCGTCGTAGAGCTTCGGCGCCCCGGCTTGCGCCGCCGCGCGTGCGCTCACGACCGCCGGCAGCGGTTCGATGTCGAGGACGACCGCTTCGGCGCCGTCCTTGGCTTGTGCAATCGTCTCCGCGATCACGCAAGCGACCGGGTCGCCGACGAAGCGCACCTTGTCGCCGGCAAGCGCCGGGCGCGGCGTATAGCGGATCGGCGAGCCGTCGCGGCTCTTGAGCGGCAGATTGCATTTGAGCCCGCCATAGCCCGTCAGATCGGCCGCGGTATAGACCGCGAGCACGCCCGGCATCGCCTTGGCAGCGGCGGTGTCGATGCCGCGGATGACGCCGTGGGCAACGCTGCTGCGCACCATCACTGCATAGGTTTGCCCGGTGCGCCGGGTGTCGTCGGTGTAGCGGCCTTCGCCCCGCACCAGCGTGGGATCCTCGCTGCGCCGCACCGGCTGGCCGATGCCGAATTTGGTCAACGAAAGCGCGTTCTCTGTGGTTCTGTCGTCCATGCCGGGGCTTTTCGCTTGGTTGCGGTGGAAATCATCAAATAAAGCACGCCAGCCACATCTACAAGAATACCTTTCGGACATGAGGGTTGCGTGGGTAATTGGCGCTGTTAGACTTTTCGCGATCGAGGGAACATTCGCTGCGCCCTAGAGCGCTGGGAGGCGGCCCGGGGGCGGCAGGAAGGCTTGAGAGTATGAGTGGCGAGGCCGGGGATCCCCCGGGCCTCGACCCTGCTTTGGATCGGCTGCCGCCTGGGCAGTCCCGATGGGGTCGGCGGTCGCCCGGACGGCTTGACGGTGGCGTGGGCAGCGACCGCGGCGGGGCGAGCTATGCCGCGCTCGATCTCGGCACCAACAATTGCCGTCTGCTGGTCGCCCGGCCGGCCGGCGACAGCTTCCGCGTGGTCGACGCGTTTTCCCGCATCATCCGGCTTGGCGAGGGCGTCTCCAGTTCGCGGCGCATCAGCGAGGCGGCCATAGAGCGCGCCGTCGCCGCGCTCACCATCTGCCGCAACAAGATGAAGAACAAGGGCGTCACCCGCGCCCGCCTGATCGCGACCGAAGCCTGCCGCGCGGCTGAGAACGGCGAGGATTTCCGGGCGCGCGTCGCGCAGGAGACCGGCCTCGAGCTTGAGGTGATCGATCGTGAGACCGAAGCGCGGCTCGCCGCCACCGGCTGCACGACGCTGGTCGATCCGTACGCCGACGGCGCTGTGCTGTTCGACATCGGCGGCGGCTCCTCCGAACTGGTGCGGCTCGACCGCTCGAAGCAGAGCTGCGGCGGACCGCCGCTACCGCAGATCCGCGGCTGGATTTCGCTGCCCCACGGCGTGGTGACGCTGGCGGAGCGTCATGGCGGCATCGTCGTCACCCCGCAAAGCTACGAGGCGATGGTTGTCGAAGTGGGAGAAATGATCGCGCCGTTCGCGCGTGAGCACGGCGGCGACGGCTTGCGCGGCGTCCATATGCTCGGCACCTCCGGCACGGTGACGACGATCGCCGGCGTGCATCTGGATCTCAAGCGCTACGATCGCGACCGCGTCGACGGCTGCTGGATGAGCGAGCAGGAAATTACCGCGGTGATCGAGCGGTTGCTGGCCATGAGCTACCAGGAGCGCGTCGCCAGTCCCTGCATCGGCGCCGGGCGCGCCGACCTGGTGCTCGCCGGCTGCGCCATCCTGGAAGCGATCCGCCGCGCCTTCCCGTGTCCGCGCCTGCGCGTCGCCGACCGCGGCCTGCGCGAGGGCATCCTGGTGGAGATGATGCGCGACGACGGCGTGTGGGGCGGCAGCAACCAAGTGGCGGCGTCGTGACGGCGCGCGGCAAAGGCGGCGCGCCGCGCGCTTTGAAGGTTCGGGTCAAGACCAGCAAGCGGCGCAAGCAGTCCTCCAACCTTTGGCTGGAGCGTCAGCTCAACGATCCTTACGTCGCGCGCGCCAAACGCGAAGGCTTTCGCTCGCGCGCGGCATTCAAGCTCATGGAGATCGACGATAAGGCGCGTGTTCTTAAAAAGGGCGCGCGCGTGATCGACCTCGGCGCCGCGCCCGGCGGCTGGAGCCAGGTCGCGGCCAAGCGCGTCGGCGCGCCGCAGCAGGGCCGGGTGGTCGCGATCGATGTGTTGACGATGGACTCTTTGCCGGGTGTCGAATTCATGCAGCTCGACTTTCTCGCTGCCGACGCGCCGGACAAACTCAAAGCCATGCTCGGCGGTCCGGCCGATGTGGTGCTGTCCGACATGGCGGCGAACGCCACCGGCCATGCCAAAACCGATCACTTGAAGATCATGGCGCTGGTGGAAGCGGCGGCGGATTTTGCCCGCGAGGTGCTGAGCCCCGGCGGTAGCTTTCTCGCCAAGGTGCTGCAAGGCGGCACCGAAGGCGCGCTGCTCGCTGGGCTCAAGCGCGACTTCTCAAGCGTGAAGCACGTGAAGCCGGCAGCAAGCCGTGCCGACTCGGCGGAACTCTACCTCCTGGCGACGGGTTTTCGCCAGTCGCGTTGACGCGATAAGCGCTCGGGCCAGACGGCGCTAGTTACTAAAAGAACAAGCCGCGGTGCAACCTCATATAGTAATCGTATTCATAATAAGCGCGGCGGCGCTCTCGATCGGCATGGAGATCGTAGCGGCTCCGCTCGGCCTCGTGCAAAGCCCGGCGGCTGCGCTTATGCGGACGGGAGGTGTCCGCGGTCTTGTCGTGCGATTCGGCGGCGGGCTCACCACGCTTTTGTTCGGGCGACTGCTGTGACGACTGTGCGCCGGCCGGCGCTTCAGGCGCCGCTACACGGTCGCCTTTGCTCTCGGCGGCCTTCTTGGCGGCCGCGTCGGCTTCCTGTTTCTTTTGCGCGGCGAGCTTCTGCTCGTCCTGCTTTTTCTGCTCGGCCGCTTGCACGGCCTGCTGCTTTTGAAGCGCGGCGGCCGCATCGATCTCTTGCCGCTTTTTCTTTTCTTCGGCGACCTTCAGCTCTTGCTGTTTCTTCTGCTCCGCGGCGAGCCGGAGTTGTTCTTGCTTCTTTTCCTCGGCCAGTTTCAGCTCTTGCTGCTTCTTTTGTTCCGCGGCCAGGCGGATTTTATCCTGTCGCTTCTGCTCGTCGGCGAGCTTCTGTTCTTGCTGCTTCTGCTGCTCTTCGGCCAGATGCCGGCGCTGCTCGGCGGTGGCATGAGCCAACGCCTCGCGCGTCGCGGTCATGCTGGCGTCACGCTCGATCGCCTTGTTGTAGTCGTCGATCGCCTTGGCGTGCTGGCCTTGCTGTTCGTAGGCGAAGCCTCGCTGGTAATAGGCTTGTGCATTCTTCGGCTCGAGTTGGATGAAGCGATCGAGATCGGCGATGGCCTTGCCGAAATTGTTGGTCCGGATCAGCGCGGCGGCGCGAGCGCGCAAGGCGTCGGAATTGTCCGGATCGCGCGCCAGTGCGGCGTCGTAGTCGGCCATAGCGGCGGCGGTGTCGCCGCGGACCTGCTTGACCTGCGCGCGGTCCAGCAAGCTCGCGATGCTATCCGGATCGCGCGACAGAGCTGCATTGAGGTCTGCCAGCGCGCGATCGGGCTCGCCTTTGGCCTGGTAGATCGTGGCGCGCGCGCGATAAGGCGCTGGCCCGGTCGCACCGAGTGAAATGGCGCGGCTGAGATCGGCCAATGCATGCGTGTTGTCGGCTTTCGCCAGATAAACCCGCCCGCGTTCGCCAAAAGCGAGCGTGTTATTGGGATCGGCTTTGATGGCGCGATCGAAATCGGCGAGCGCCCGATCATATTGTTTTTTGCGGCTGAAGGCGACGCCGCGCAGAGTGAAGCCGGCGCCGTTGCCGGCGTTGAGCTTGATGATCGCATTGGCGTCTTGCAGCGCGCCGTCGATGTCGCCGTTCTGCAGCCGCAGAGTGCCGCGCAAATCCAGGAAGTCGGGATCGGCGGAGAGTTTGATGGCATGGCTGATGTCGGCCAAGGCGCTCTTGCGGTCGCCTTTCTGGTCGTAGGCGTGCGCCCGTAAGGCGTAAGTCGGGGCGTAGGACGGATCGGCGGCGACCGCGCGGTCATAGACCGCGATGGCCTGGTCGAAATTATCCTTCATCGTCCAGATCGCGGCTTGCGCTGTATAGGCGGCGATGTTTTTCGGATCGAGCCGCGCCGCTTCCGTGTAATCGGCGAGAGCATGTTCAAAATCGCCGTTGTCCTGCCGCGCATGTCCGCGCAACATGTAATTCGCCGCGCTCGGCTCGAGTTTCAGAACTTGATCGAAATCGGCAAGCGCGCGGGCATAGTCGCGCTGGCGCAGATAGAGCCGGCCGCGGCCGCCATAGCGGCGCGGGCTTTCGCCGCCGAGGCCGATCGCCTTCTGAAAATCCTCCAGCGCGCCGTCGGCATTGCCGAGGTCGCGCCGCACGGTGGCGCGGTTGACGTAAAGGGACGGCGAATTGGGATCGAGCTTGATGGCGGCGTCGTAGTCGGCAATGGCCTGGCCGTAATTGCCGCGCGCATACCAGGCATTGCCGCGATTTTGGTAGGCGGGGGCAAAATCGGGGGCGAGGGTGATTGCCCGGTTGAGGTCGGCGATGGCGTGGGTGGTGTCGCCGCGATCGAGATAAGCGAGCCCGCGTAGTTCATAGGCGACGCCTTCCTGCTTGCCGCGCAGCCGCCCCGATTTGATCATGCTGGAGCAAGCCGCGATGCGCTGGTCGGCGAGGCTCTCGGTCTGGGTGGCGCACATGGACGCGGCGCGCGACTGAGCGACGGCTACGCCGCGGACGGGCAAAGCAGCGGCCATCGTCGCGAGCGAGACGGCCGCGAACAGCTTTGCCGGTTGCATCTTTCGCATGAGCCATACCCCTCCGCCTTAGCGCCAAGCGTGCGGAAAATACGAGATGGGCCAACGGCTTGTCCAAGCTTTAGATATAAATGATTAATTTGTAGCGAATTGGTGGCGTTAGCCGGTCCGCTCGTCGGACGTTTCGGTCGAGGCGGGCAGCCGATCCGCCATTTCCGCGCCGGCATCCGCCGGGAGCCGCAAAAAAATAAATACCGATAGGGCGGATATTACCGCCACGGCGAGGAAGGCGGCCGGGAAGTCGGCCGCCTGCAGGGTGCCGTCGCCACGCCAGTGCTGCGCTAATTCCACTGCCAGGGCGCCGACTGCGACGCCGGCGGAGATCGACAATTGCTGACCGACGCTGACCAGCGCCGTTGCCCGGCTCACCCGGGCGGTATCCACCTCGGCATAGGCGATGGTGTTGATGCTGGTGAACTGCAGCGAACGGAAGAAACCGCCGACCACCAGCAAGGCCAGCATGGCCGCAACTGGAGTTGTTTGGGTGAACGTGGCGATGGCCGCGAGAAAGCCGGCGCTTACCAGCGAATTGATCACCAGGATGGTGCGGAAGCCAAACAGCCGCAGCATGGTCCGCGCCGCCATCTTCATGCCCATGGCGCCGAGCGCCGAGGCAAATGTGATCAAGCCCGACTGGAACGGCGTCATGCCGAAGCCGACCTGCAGCATCAATGGCAGCAGGAATGGCAGCGCGCCGATGCCGAGCCGGAACATGAAACCGCCGAGCACGCTGCCCCGGAACGTCGGCAGACGGAACAGCGTGAGGTCGAGCGCCGGATTGGCGGTGTGGCGTGCATGCACGATGTAGGCGGCGATGAAGCAGGCGCCGCCCGCGACCAATGCGGCCACCACGCTCCAGGGCAGGAAATTGAGTCCCAGGATCGACAGTCCGAAGGCGACGCCGGCGATACCGAGGCCGGCCAGCATCATGCCGACGAGGTCGAAGCGCTCGCGATGCTCCGCGCGCAGGTCCTCGATATAGCGGGTGGCGAGCGCGATTCCGATAAGGCCGATCGGAACATTGATGAGGAATATCCAATGCCAGGTCGCGTACGTGGTGATGAAGCCGCCGACCGGCGGCCCGAGCACCGGCCCGATCAGCGCCGGCGTGGTCACCCAGGCCATGGCGCCCACCAGTTCGCGCCGGCTGATGCTGCGCACCAGCACCATGCGCCCGACCGGCGTCATCATCGCGCCGCCCATGCCCTGCACGACGCGGGCGATAACAAAGTCGGTCAGCGAGCTCGACAGGGCGCAGCCGATCGAGCCGAGCACGAACACCGCGATAGCGGCGCGGAACACCGTGCGTGCACCGAAGCGGTCGGCGGTCCAGCCGCTGGCCGGGATGAAGATCGCGAGCGACAGCAGGTAGGAGGTGATCGCCAGCTTGAGCGCCAGCGGATTGGTGCCGATATCGGCCGCGATCGCCGGCAGCGAGGTGGCGATCACGGTCGAATCCATGTTCTCCATGAACAAGGCGACCGCGATGATAAGCGGGACGATGCGGTCAGGGCGCATGAAGATCTAACGAATGGCGGGGCGGGTTCCGGCGCAAGGCAGGGGTCTTGAACAGCAAAGCGGTGGCGGAAGGAAGGCCGTTTTGGCCGGTCATGACAGCCATCCGCGAATGTGGCTACCGGCTGTCGCGGAGCTATCCACGTTGTTCCGATAATGCCCTAGGAATTGGGGGCCGAGCGTGCTAACCACCGGCGCCAACCCAAAAGCGGGCCGTGACGTCGGGCGAGGAGCCTCCTCGCGACAGGCATTTTATAAGCCTCCGGCAGCCGGTCTTGTTCTCCTTTCGGGCGAGACGGAGTTGGCGATGGCCGGAAAAAACAACGGAAGCCCGCGCGAAGGGCTCACTTTCGACGACGTGCTGATCAGGCCCGGCCTGTCCGAGGTGCTGCCCTCCGACGTCGATATTCGCTCCCGCATCACCCGGTCGATCGCCGTCAATATTCCGATCATCGCCTCCGCTATGGACACGGTGACCGAGTTCGCAGATGGCCATTGCCATGGCGCAGGCCGGCGGCATTGGCGTCATCCACCGTAATTTAGACCCGGACGTGCAGGCGGCCCAAGTCCGCCAGGTCAAGAAGTTCGAATCCGGCATGGTGGTCAATCCACTCACCATCGAGCCTGGCGCTACGCTGCAAGAGGCGCTCGACTTGATGAAGGAGAACCGCATTTCCGGCGTGCCGGTGGTGGAAGGCGGCGGCAACGGCAAAGCCGGCAAGCTGGTCGGCATTCTCACCAATCGCGACGTGCGCTTCGCCACCGATCCGCAGCAACGCGTCGCCGAGCTGATGACCAAGGACAAGCTCATCACCGTGCGCGAAGGCGTTGGCCAGGACGAAGCCAAGCGTCTGCTGCATCAGCACCGCATCGAGAAGCTTCTGGTGGTGGACAGCCAATACCGCTGCGTCGGCCTTATCACGGTCAAGGACATGGAAAAGGCCGTTACCAATCCGAACGCCTGCAAGGACGAGCAGGGCCGCTTGCGTGTTGCTGCCGCCACCACGGTCGGCGACAAAGGCTTCGCGCGCACCGAGGCGCTGATCGCCGCGGGCGTCGATCTGGTGGTGGTCGACACCGCGCACGGTCATTCTCGCTACGTGCTCGACGCCGTGCTGCGCATCAAGAAGCTGTCGAACGCCGTGCAAGTGGTGGCCGGCAATGTCGCGACCGCCGAGGGCGCCAAGGCGTTGATCGATTGCGGCGCCGACGCCATCAAAGTCGGCATCGGTCCCGGCTCGATCTGCACCACCCGCATTGTTGCCGGCGTCGGCGTCCCGCAGCTCACTGCCATCATGGACGCGGTCGAGGCGGCAAAGGCGAGCGGCACGCCGGTGATCGCCGACGGCGGCATCAAATATTCCGGCGATCTCGCCAAGGCGCTCGCCGCCGGCGCCGATGTCGCCATGGTCGGCTCGTTGCTCGCCGGCACCGACGAGACGCCGGGCGAGGTGTTCCTCTACCAAGGCCGCTCCTACAAGAGCTATCGCGGCATGGGCTCGGTCGGCGCCATGGCGCGCGGCTCGGCCGACCGTTATTTCCAACAGGACATCAAGGACGCGCTCAAGCTGGTGCCGGAAGGCGTCGAAGGCCAGGTCGGCTATAAGGGCCCGGTCGCCAATGTGCTGCACCAGCTCGCCGGCGGCCTGCGCGCCGCCATGGGTTATGTCGGCTCCAAGACGCTGGAGGATTTCCACGACAAGGCGGAGTTCATGCGTATCTCGGGCGCCGGCCTTCGCGAAAGCCACGTGCACGACGTGACCATCACGCGCGAGAGCCCGAATTATCCGAGCGGGGGCTAGCCGCGAATGCCGATTCAATTTGTGTTGCTGCCGCTGTTCGTCGAGGTCGCGCTGACCTTGGGCCTGATGCTGTGGATGTTTATGGCGCGCCGCGAAGATCTTCGCAGCGGCGTGGTGCATCCCTCGAAAATTGCTCTGCGCGAGCCGAATTGGACCACGCGCACGCAGCAGATTTCCTTCAGCTTCAGCAATCAATTCGAACTGCCGGTGCTGTTTTACGTCCTCACCATTCTGGAAATCATCACCCGCCACGCCGATTTTGTTTTCGTCGTGCTGGCCTGGATTTTCGTTATAGCGCGGCTCGGCCAAGCCTATGTACATACCACCAGCAACCGCGTGATGTGGCGCGGTTCGATCTATGGCGTCGGTGCGTTGGTGCTGATCGTCATGTGGGTCATCTTCATGGTCCGCATCTTGCTGGGCCTGCCATGACGCCTTCCGCGCGGCTTGCCGCCGCTATCGAGGTTTTCGGAAATCTGGAGAGCGAGCGCCGGCCGGCGGCCGACGCGCTCAAGAGCTGGGGACTGGCGCATCGCTTCGCCGGCTCCGGCGACCGCGCGGGCATAGCGGGGCTGGTCTATGACGCGCTGCGCCGGCGCGCGTCGAGCGCCTACGTGATGGGCGACGATAGCCCGCGCGCCATTCTGCTCGGCATGCTCAAGCGCGGGCGCGGCCTCGACGGCGACGCGATTTCAAAACTCGCCGACGGTTCGGGCTACGGACCGCCGGCGCTCAGCGACGACGAGCGCAGGCGGCTCGATGCCGCCGACATGGCGGGCGCGCCCGCGCATGTCGCCGGCGATTATCCGGAATGGCTCGATCCGCAATTTACCCGCGCCTTCGGCGACGCGCGCGCGGAGGAGGGCGCCGCTCTGTCGTCGCGCGCCCCGCTCGACCTGCGGGTGAATACGCTGAAAGCGGACTGCAACAAAGCCGTCGCGATGCTGTCCGACTTGAAGCCGGAGCCGGCGCGCTGGTCGCCCTGGGGATTGAGGGTTCGCTTGTCCGCCGACGCCAAAAGCCCGGCCGTCCACGCCGAGCCGGCCTTCATCAAGGGCATGGTCGAATTGCAGGACGAAGGCTCGCAATTGGCCGCGCTGTTTTCCGGCGCCAAGCCGGGTGAGCAGGTGGTCGATCTCTGCGCCGGCGCCGGCGGCAAGACGCTGGCGTTGGCGGCAATGATGGAGAACAAGGGGCAGCTCTTTGCCACCGACGACGACAAAAGACGGCTGGCGCCGATCCACGATCGCCTCAAGCGCTCGGGCGCCCGCAACGTGCAGGTGCGCACGCCGAAATCGGTGGGCGGCGAGATCGCCGACCTCGCCGGGCGCTGCGACCTGGTGCTGATCGACGCGCCCTGCACCGGCACCGGCGCCTGGCGCCGCAACCCAGACGCCAAATGGCGCATGCGCCCGGGCGCGCTTGAGCAGCGGCAGAAGGAACAGGCCGACACCCTCGACCGCGCCGTGCCTTTGCTCAAGGCCGGCGGGCGCATCGCCTATGTCACCTGTTCGGTGCTGGACGAGGAAAATGGCGCCCAGGTGCGCGCCTTCCTCGCCCGCCATCCGGAATTCTCGATTGCACCGCCGGCCGACGTGGCGAGCGCGCTGGGCGAGCGCGCCTTCATGTTCGCCAAGGCGGCGCGGCTGTCGGACGAGGGGATATTGATGACGCCGCGCACGACCGAAACCGACGGTTTCTTCGTCGCGGTGCTCCGGCGCGCCGGCTAGCCGCGCAAACGGCGGATTAACGCTTTCATTACGCGAATTCCGCTATTGCGCCGCAATCCCGGCCAACTTTCTCCGTGATAATTTAGTCACTGATCCGCGACAGTTCCCCCGAACAAGGTTCCCCCAATCATGCTGGTGGCTAGGCGCGATCCCTTTCATCCCGGCGCGCACGATGCCGCATATTCGCATGATGCCGTCGGCGGCGGCGTACCCCGGTTCGTCCGCACCGTCAGTATGCTGCAGGTCGTGGGGTCGCTGCTGGCGATCCCGGTGGGCCTCGCCAGCGCCTATTCGATCTACCGCGCCAATTTTTCGGTCGAGACGACGTGCCAGGCCTTGCGCGCCAACATCGTCTCGATGATCGACAAGAGCGTCGACGCCAGCACCCGGCATATGTTGGTGCGCCACGACGTCGAGAAATTCGAGCAGAGCTGCGGCGCGATCGATCCGGACGCCACGGCGGCGTTCAAGACTCTGCTCGCGGGCGATAAGGCGGCGGCGCCTGTCGCGCGCCATGTCGATGCAGCGCCGAAAGAATCGGCGCGCAAGGCCGAATCGCATCCGCCTGCTATCGCCAAACAGCCGGCGGCAGTCCCGCCGTCGGTTGCCGCGACCGCCGCGCCCCGCGATCCGGCCGTGTCCGACGCGCAGTGGGTCGACGCGGTCCGCCAGGCCTTGTTGACGCATAGCCCGGAACGGCCTGCGGCCGCCGCCGCCAAGGCGCCGGTTGCGCCTGCGGCCATCCAGTCGCAGTGGCCTGGACAGCGCGAAGCGGCCCTGCCGCCGTCTGTGCCGGCCGCTGCCGCGCCGTCTCTAGTCGTGCCGCCGGCTGCGGCCGCCGTGGCGCCGGCCTTACCGCCTGCCGCCTCGGTCGCGGCGCCGGCCGTGCCGCGAGCCGATCCCGAACACCCGGTGCCGCCGGCCGCGATCCCCGATCCGGAAGAGGCGGCGGCGGCAAAGCCGGAGCCGCACCAATCGCGCATCGGGCGCTGGATCGCGCGTGTGCCGCTGCTCGGTCCGGTTTGGGAAAACGGCCAGAACTGATCCGTTTATCGCGGCTGCCATTCGGCAATCGTCATCACATCCGCGGCCACCTGCCAGTGTCCGTTCTCGACCGGCGAACGGTCGGCGTCCGCCAAACGCGCGAGAAATTCGCGGCGCGGGATTTCGCGAAAGCCCATGTCGCGGCACGTCGGCGTCATGACCTTGCCGTCGTTGAAGGCAAAGCCCCAGCGCGCAAGATGCCAATTGAGCACGGCGAAGCCGATCTTCGACGTGTTCGGCTCGCGCGAGAACTGCGACTCGGTGACGAAAGTGCCGCCAATGGCGAGGCCGTAACCGCCGCCGACGAGCTCGCGCTTCTCGTTCCACACTTCGAAGGAATGCGCGTGACCGGCGTCGAACAGCTCGGCATAGAGCCGCATCACCTTGGGCGTGATCCAGGTCAAATTGAGCCGCGACTGCCGGTGGGCGCATGCCGCGATGACGCCGTCGAAGTCCTGGTCGAGGGTCACGGTATAGTGGCCCTGGCGCATCTGGCGGCGCAGGCGCCTGGCAAGATGCGTCTCCTCGAAGAACAGCACCGAGCGGCGCGGCGGCGACCACCATTTCATCGGCGCCATATGCGCGAGCGGATAAAGCCCGCGCCGGTAGCCGGCGAGCAGAGCCGGCAAGGTGAATTCGTGCGCCAGACCGGCGAGGCCCGGCGGATTATCGAGCGCGCGCTCCGGATCAGGCAAAGCGCGATCGGGGGCGAGCCATTCGGCGAAGCAAAGCCTCGCCAGATTGGGCAGACCGGTAATCCGCTTCGGCATCAGGCTCCAGGCGATCGCGACCGCCCAGCGCTCGGCCATGGCGAGCGGGCTCTCGCGAAACAACGTGGCGCGGCGGGCGGCGCGGCCCGGCGTCACGGGGAGCGATATTTTATCGGCGTGGTAGGCCAAACCGGGTCCCCAAACGTGTGGAAATGGCGAATTTCTTCCCTCTTCTCTCTCACGGGCGCGCTAATGGAGGGTTATCTGACTATACCGAAATATGGTCCGGTTAACTGGAGCCTGCCGCCGCCTTGACCCCGAGCGCCCTCAATCGCACAAAGCCGCCTCGAACGGAGCCGATTCCGGCCCCCGTCGCGGCAAAGCCGTCTATGCACGACAAAGTCCTCATCGTCGATTTCGGCTCGCAGGTCACCCAGCTGATCGCGCGGCGGGTGCGCGAGGAAAAGGTCTATTGCGAGATCGTGCCCTACCAGAAGGCGGAGGCGGCCTTCCGCGACATGAAGCCGAAGGCGGTGATCCTGTCCGGCGGGCCGGCCTCGGTGCTCGACAAGGATGCCCCGCTGGCGCCCAAGGCGATCTATGACGCCGGCGTGCCGGTGCTCGGCATCTGCTACGGCGAGCAGGCAATGGCGCAGCAGCTCGGCGGCAAGGTCGAGGGCGGCCACCACCGCGAATTCGGCCGCGCCGAGGTCGAGGTCGTGTCCGACAGCCCGCTGTTCGAGGGTGTCTGGCGCAAAGGCGAAAAATATCCCGTTTGGATGAGCCACGGCGACCGCGTTACCGTGTTGCCGCCGGCCTTCCGCGTGCTCGGCACCTCGCCGAATGCGCCGATCGCCATCATCGGCGACGACGACCGCAAATTCTACGCCACCCAGTTCCATCTCGAGGTGATGCACACGCCGCACGGCGCGGCGCTGTTGCGCAATTTCGTGCGCAAGGTGGCGGGCCTGTCCGGCGACTGGACCATGCGCGCCTTCAAGTACGAGGCGATCGAGAAAATCCGCAAACAAGTGGGCAAGGGCCGCGTTATCTGCGGCCTGTCGGGTGGCGTCGACTCGGCGGTCGCCGCGGTGCTCATTCACGAGGCGATCGGCGAGCAACTCACTTGCGTGTTCGTCGATCACGGTCTGCTGCGGCTCGGCGAGGCGCAGAAGGTCGTGACGCTGTTCCGCGACAGCTACAACATTCCGCTGGTCCACGTCGACGACAGCGAGGTCTTCCTCAAGGCGCTGGCCGGCGTCGAGGACCCCGAGCAGAAGCGCAAGACCATCGGCAAACTGTTCATCGACGTGTTCGACGCCGAAGCCAATAAAATCGGCGGCGCCGACTTTCTCGCCCAAGGCACGCTCTACCCGGACGTCATCGAGAGCGTCTCGTTCACCGGCGGCCCCTCGGTCACCATCAAGTCGCATCACAATGTTGGCGGCTTGCCCGAGCGCATGCACATGAAGCTGGTCGAGCCGTTGCGCGAACTGTTCAAGGACGAGGTGAGGGCGCTCGGCCGCGAGCTCGGCCTGCCGGATGCCTTCGTCGGCCGCCATCCGTTCCCGGGGCCGGCCCTGGCGATCCGCATTCCCGGGGCAATCACGCGCGAGAAGCTCGACATCCTGCGGCTCGCCGACGACATCTATATCGAGGAAATCCGCCGCGCCGGCCTCTACGACGACATCTGGCAGGCCTTCGCCGTTTTATTGCCGGTGAAGACGGTTGGCGTCATGGGCGACGGCCGCACCTACGATTTCGTAATCGGCTTGCGCGCGGTCACCTCGACCGACGGCATGACGGCCGACTTCTACCCGTTCGAGATGAAATTCATCGGCCATGTGGCAACGCGCATCATCAACGAGGTCAAGGGCGTCAACCGGGTCGTTTATGACGTGACCTCAAAGCCGCCGGGGACGATTGAGTGGGAGTAGAGTCAGATACGACAGCGAGCCTGTGACCTCAGAAGAGGGCATTGAGTTTTGAGCGCGATTAGCACCGAGACTGCATTGCGCGAATGGAGATACGGCTCAATCCAGGCCGAGCGGCTGGCCGCGTCTATTTTACGATTGGAGAAGTACCAAAACATCGAGCCGCAAGCCCCGCTTGGCGGTGGCGATGCGGATATTTTGTGTGACCGTGGCGGCTGTTTTTGGTTAGGCGCTGTCTATTTCCCACCCACGAATCAAAATTTCAAGGACATCAAAAAAAATTAACGATGATCTTAAAGGGGCGAAGAAGCGCAAGCGTCACGGCATCATATTCATTACGAACCAGAAGATTGCGCGCGGCGAACGGCAATCGCTTGTCAAACTGGCGCTGCAGGAAAAGCAGGAATGTATCGTATACGACGTTGAGCGCCTTCTAGGGGTGCTGGATTCGCCCGAGGGTTATGGAGTTCGCGTAGGATATCTGCGCATCCCAATGTCACCTGAGGAACAAATCGCATATTTCGCAAGCCGCGAAAATGTGGTTGAGGGCGTCATCGCTAAGAATACAGACCACATGCAAGTGCTAGCATTGCAACTCGCGAACCTAAGGGAAGGACAACGCCACGTAGCCCATTCCATGGATCTTATCGCTAAGGCTCACGACATAACGGTGGGGCCATTGCGAGCGTTTGATCCCCTGGCTATGGGCGAAATTGTCGGCGACGCAACCCACGCCATAGTTTTGGCTGATATTACTCCGGCGATGATTTTGTTTACGCACCGACTCGTCTGCTTTGAACTGCCTCCGCGCCTAATTGGTCGCTTTAGACAGGAGAAAATTTACCTTCAAAAGGCCGCGGCTGCGCCAAACGAACCTAATCTTTTGCCGCCCGCGCCGGCCGAAGTTCCGGCATTAGTCGACGAGTTGTGTGGGCGCTGGCGAAAACGCTGCGGCAGCCTAACTACTGCTGATAGCAAACTCGAAGCGGTCGCAGAATTTTTCCACCGCCTTATGTTCATTCACCCATTCATTGACGGTAATGGCAGAGTGGCGCGGAGCCTGCTGATGCAGCAGTGCATTGAACTTTTTGGTCATGTAGACATGAGTCTTTTGGATCGGGGCGTGGAGTATTACGCGGCTCTCCAAGCTGCAGATGGCAACAATCTTGAGCCTTTAGAGAAACTTGTGCATCGCGCGATATCTGACTGAACCCATGCCTATCACCATCTACGGCATCAAGAACTGCGATACCATGAAGAAGGCGCGCGCCTGGCTCGACAAGCACAAGGTCGATTACGCCTTCCATGATTACAAGAGCGCCGGCATCGAGCGCGCCAAGCTCGAAACCTGGGCGAAGAAGGCCGGCTGGGAGACCTTGCTCAACCGCGCCGGCACGACGTTCAAGAAGCTGCCCGACAAGGACAAAGACGGCGTCACCGAGAAGAAGGCCATCGCGCTGATGCTGGCGCAGCCGTCGATGATCAAGCGCCCGGTGCTTGAGCTCGGCGGCGGTAAGTTGCTGGTCGGCTTCAAGCCGGAAGAGTATGCCGCGTCAGTCAAGTAATCGTCATGGCCGGGCTTGTCCCGGCCATCTACGCCTTGCTTCATGCTCCCAAGACGTGGATGCCCGCGACAAGCGCGGGCATGGCGGCGCAAGGAAAGCGGCGCTCATGTGCTATGAAGCGCCGCCGCCGATCTGCTACACACGCGCGCAATGAAAAAACCGCAAGTCATCATCGTCGGTGGCGGCCCGGTCGGGGCGGCGCTCGCGCTCGACCTCGGCTTGCGCGGCGTCTCCAGCGTCGTCGTCGAAAGCCGCAAGACTCTCGCGAACATCCCGAAGGGGCAGGGGCTGACCCAGCGCACACTCGAACATTTCTATGTCTGGGGCCTGGCTGAGCCATTGCGCGCCGCGCGTCTCATGCCGCGCGGCTATCCGATCGGCGAAATAACCGCCTACGGCAACCTCATGAGCCAATACTGGCATGCGCCGGCCGGTCGCGAAGTGGTGGGCGATTTCTTCTTTCAAAAGCAAGAACGTCTGCCGCAGTACTGGACGGAGGCGGTACTGCGGCGGAAATTGGCAACCTTGCCGAATGTCGACATGCGGCTTGGCGTGACCGCGACCGCTGTGACCCAGTCGAACGACGGCGTCAGGGCCACCGTGACCAACGAGCGCGGCGAAACCGAAATACTGGAGGCGGACTATTTGGTCGGCTGCGACGGCGGCCATTCGATGGTTCGCGCGGCGGCCGGCATTGCGCGCGGTGGCACCGATTTCGATCAGGTCATGGCGCTTGTCGTCTTTCGCTCGCGTGAACTGCACGAGAAGCTCAAGCGCTTCCCCGAGCGATCGACCTATCGCGTCATGCACCCGGACCTGCACGGTTACTGGAAATTCTTCGGGCGTGTCGACGTCGGCGAACGCTTCTTCTTCCACACCCCGGTGCCGCCCGAGGCGTCCCGCGGCGATTTCGATTTCAGCGGGCCGCTGTTCGACGCCGCCGGCTTTCCGTTCGCCTTCGAGGTCGAGCACGCCGGCTTCTGGGATCTGCGCAATGCGGTTGCCGCGAGCTACCGGAACGGGCGCATCTTCATTGCCGGCGATGCCGCGCACAGCCATCCGCCTTATGGCGGCTACGGCCTCAACAACGGCCTGGAAGACGCGGTCAATCTGAGCTGGAAGCTCGCCGCGCACTTTGGCGGCTGGGGCGGCAGCCGGCTGCTCGACAGCTATTCACTGGAGCGCGCGCCGATATTCCGCGATGTCGCCGAGGACTTCATTGCCGCACGCATTCGCCAAGACGATGCGTTTCTCACCCGCTACAACCCGTCGCGCGACCGCGCCGAGTTCGAGGCGGCCTGGAACGCGCGTGAGACCGACGTCGGCTCGCGCCGCAAGGCCTATGAGCCGAGCTACGAGGCCTCGCCGATTGTGTTCGGACCGCCCGGCGGCAAAACGACGGCGCACGGCGTGCATAGCCTGAAAGCCCGCGCTGGCCATCACCTTTCGCCACAGAGTCTTTCGAATGGGCGCAATGCGTTCGAGGAACTTGGCCGGGGCTTTACGCTTTTGGCGCTGGGCGCGGACCCGGGCGCTTTCGATCGGGCGGCGCGGGAGCGGCAGGTTCCGCTCAAGATCGTGCGTGACAGCGGGGCCCCGGCGCGGGAAAACTACGGGGCGTCCTTGATCCTGGTGCGGCCCGATCAACATGTCGCCTGGGCGGGCGACACAGCATCGGAAGCCGCGGCGATCATGCAGAGGGTGATTGGTCAATGACAATGCGGAAACTTGTGATATTCGGCTTGGTGATCGTCTTAGTTGCCGGTTTGGCGCTCACGATCGGCGTGGCTGCGCAAGCCGCAGATTATCCGACGCATCCCGTCAAGCTCATCGTTCCGACCGCTCCGGGCGGCATCAACGACATCGTCGCGCGGCTCATTCAGCCGGGGCTGACGGAGGCGTTGAAGCAGCCGATCGTGATTGAGAACAAGACCGGGGCCAACAATATCATCGGCACCGAGTTCGTCGCGAAATCGGCGCCGGACGGTTATACGCTTGTCGTCGTGCCCGCCTCGCATTCTGTCAATCCGGCGGTGCGGACGAATATGCCTTTCAACACGGAGAAAGACCTCTCGCCGATCATTCTGGTCGGCAAGAACGCGATGCTATTCCTTGTCAATCCAAGCGTGCCGGCAAAAACCCTGCGCGAGTTCGCCGCGCTCGCCAAAGCGAGCCCGAACAAATTCTCCTTCGCGACGCCCGGAACGGCGAGCCAGTCACACCTCGTCATCTCGCAATGGGACAACATGGCCGGCGTCGAGGCGACCCAAATTCCCTATCGCGGCGGCGCGCCGGCCACTTTGGCAACGATCTCCGGCGAAACGCAGTTCACCGTGATGTCGAGCCTGCTCGCCGCGCCGCAGGTCGAGGCGGGAAAGTTGCGGGCGCTTGCGATCGGCAGCCTGCATCGCGATCCGCACTTCCCGGATGTGCAGACCATGAGTGAAGCGGGCTACCCGGGCATCGAGGCGGTCACCTGGGTCGGCCTTTTCGCGCCGGCGGGCACGCCGCGCGAGATCGTCACACGGCTCAATAAAGAGATAGACCGGATCATCCATGAGCCCGACACCGCGGCGAAACTCGACAAGCAGGGGATCGTGGTCGCCGGCGGCCCGCCCGAAGTCCTTGGCCGCCTGGTTGACGAGGAGATCAGGCGTTGGACCGAGGTTGCGCGGCAGAATCACATCAGCGTCGGGCGCTAGCCGTCCCTTGATTAGGCCCGTTTTCCCTGCCACATGCGCCCCATGAACATCCCGGTGCGCCCCGCCAATTCGGCCCCGCTGACGCCGCTCGCGGCGGAAGTCGAGCGCCGGCGCACCTTTGCCATCATTTCCCACCCCGACGCCGGCAAGACCACGTTGACCGAGAAGCTGCTGCTGTTCGGCGGCGCCATCAATCTCGCCGGTCAGGTCAAGGCCAAGCGCGACCGCCGCGCCACCCGCTCGGACTGGATGGCGATCGAGCGCGAGCGCGGCATTTCGGTGGTCACCTCGGTGATGACTTTCGACTACGACGCCCGCGTCTTCAACCTGCTCGACACGCCGGGCCACGAGGACTTCTCCGAGGACACCTACCGCACGCTCACCGCGGTCGACTCGGCGGTGATGGTGATCGACGCCGCCAAGGGCATCGAGGCGCGCACCGGCAAGCTGTTCGAGGTCTGCCGGCTGCGCGACATCCCGATCCTCACGTTCATCAACAAGATGGACCGCGAAAGTCGCGATCCGTTCGATCTGCTCGATGAGATCGAGAAGACGCTGGCGCTCGACACCGCGCCGATGACCTGGCCCATTGGAAGGGGCCGCGATTTCGCCGGTACCTACGACGTCGCCACCGGCGAGATGCGGCTGTTGAACGAAGACGGCAAGACCGCGCCGCCGCAGCCGCTCGATCTCGCGGCGCTGGCGCGGAAAAATCCCATGCTCGACGCCAAGGCCATCGCCGAGGAGCTGGCGCTGGTGAAGGACGCCTGCCGGCGCTTCGATTTCGACGCCTTCCGCGAGGGCCACCTGACGCCGGTGTTCTTCGGCTCGGCCCTGAAGAATTTCGGCGTCAAGGACCTGCTCGACGCGCTGGCCGCGTTTGCGCCGCCGCCGCGCGCGCAGGTGTCGAACAAGCGCACCATCGACGCCCATGAGGGCGCCATGACCGCCTTCGTGTTCAAGATCCAGGCCAACATGGATCCGAACCACCGCGACCGCATCGCTTTCGCGCGGCTGTGTTCCGGCAAGCTGCGACGCGGCATGAAATCCAAGCTGGTGCGCACCGGCAAACCCATGACGCTGTCGGCGCCGCAATTCTTCTTTGCGCAGGATCGCACCGTGGCGGACGAGGCCTATGCCGGCGACGTGGTCGGCATCCCCAACCACGGTACGCTGCGCATCGGCGATACGCTCACCGAAGGCGAGGATATCGCCTTCCTCGGCGTGCCGAACTTCGCGCCGGAAATTCTGCGACGGGTGAAACTGGGCGATCCGATGAAGGCGAAGAAGCTGAAAGAAGCTCTCCAGCAAATGGCGGAAGAAGGGGTAGTTCAGGTCTTCCGCCCGCTCGACGGCGCGCCGGCGCTGGTCGGCGTGGTCGGCCCCTTGCAACTCGACGTGCTCAAAGTGCGGCTGTCCGACGAATATGGCCTCGACATCGGCTTCGAGACGCCGGAATTCCAGTTGGCGCGCTGGATTTCATGCAGCGATCCCAAAAAGCTGGGCGATTTCGTGCAGGTCAATTATTCCAGCGTGGCCGAGGATCTCGACGGCGACCGCGTGTTCATGGCGCGCAACCAGTTCATCCTCGATTACACCGGCGAGCGCGCCCCCGGCATCGTCTTCACCGACATCAAGGACGTGAAGAACAAGGCGGCCTAATTCACCTTCACATTCGCCGCCTTGATCACCGGCGCCCAGCGCGCGATCTCGCCGTCGATGCGGGCGCGGAATTCCTCCGGCGTCGAGCCGACCGGCTCCATCAATTGCGCCGCCAGTCTGTCGCGCAACTCCGGAGCGCGGATGATCGCCACCACGTCCTTGTTGATCTTGTCGATCAGCGCCTTCGGCGTGCCGCCCGGCGCAATCAGTCCGTTCCAGGCATCGGCCTCGACGTCGATGCCGCTCTCCTTCAACGTCGGCACCTCCGGCAAATACGGCGAACGCTTGGCGGTGGTAACCGCGAGGATTTCCACTTTGCCGGCCTTGGCTTGCGGCGTCACCGAAATGGCCGGCAGGCAGGCCATCTGTGCGTCGTCGCGGATCACCGCCAGGATGGCCTGCGGCGAACCCGGATAGGGCACATGCACCAGCTTCGTGCCGGCTTTGATGGCAACTGCCTCCATCGCCAGATGCGACAGCGAGCCGTTGCCAATCGAAGCGAAATTATATTTGCCCGGGTTGGCCTTGATCAGCGCCACCAGCGCGGTCACGGAATCAATCTTCAGCGCCGGATTGACCGCAAGCGCACTCGGCTGCGTGACGAGCTGCGTGATTGGGGCGATATCCTTGCGCGGATCGTAGGGCAGCGTCGAGAACAGCAGCGTATTGATGGCGAGCGGCCCGCCGATGCTGATGCCGAGAGTGGCGCCATCCGGCGCGGCTTTGGCGACCGCGTCGGTGCCGAGATTGCCGCTCGCGCCCGGCTTGTTCTCGACCAGGAAAACGCTGCCCGGATATTTCTGCCCGAGCCGCTCGGCGATCAAACGGGCGACAATGTCGGGCGTCGAGCCGGCGCCGAACGGGACGATGATTTTCACCGTCTTGGCCGGCCATTCCTGCGCCTGTCCCGGCATGGCGGAGGCCGTGAGCAGCGCCAGCGCCAGCATGACGCGTCTCAACACGGGGAGGCAAAAGGCTGCGGCCATCGGTGTTTTCCTATGCCCTGGCACGGGCTTGCATTGACTGCCGCTATCCTCTACTGCGGCGTTCGTGAAGCAACAGAATGCCGGGTGTAGCATGGGCCTTGCAATCCTCGTTCTCGGCCTGGTGGTGTTTCTGGGCGCCCACGTTTTCGTGTCGATGCGGGCCGAGCGCGCCAAAGTAATCGCGCGCCTGGGGCACAACGGCTATCGCGCGCTATTCGCCGCGGTCGCGCTGATCGGCCTCGCCATCATCGTCTGGGGTTACGCGGATTACCGCGCGCACGGCTGGATCCAGGTCTGGTCGCCACCCGCATTCATGCGGCACGTCACCGTCGGCCTGATGCTGTTCTCGGTCATCTTCGTCACCGCCGCTTTCATCCCCAGCCGCATCAAGACCAAGCTCAAGCACCCGATGCTGGCCGGCGTGAAGACCTGGGCGCTGGCGCACCTGTTGTCGAACGGCGACCTCGGCTCGATCCTGTTGTTCGGATCGTTCCTGGCCTGGGGCGTCTATGCCCGCATCGCGGCCAAGCGGCGCGGCGATCTCGGCGCCACCTCGGTGCCGGCCGGCTGGACCAATGACATCCTTGTTATTGTGATCGGCATCGTCATCTATCTCGCGCTCGGTTACGCTTTCCATCCGATGGTCATCGGCGTGCCGGTGTTCGGGAGCTAGCCCCTCGTGTCAGTGCAAAACGACATCAAGCGGCTCACCGCTCCGGACATTTTCGCCCGCAAGGGCGCCGAGCCGATCGTGTGCCTGACGTCTTATCACGCCCATACCGCGCGTCTGGTCGACAAATACTGCGACGTCATTCTGGTCGGCGACTCGCTCGGCATGGTGATGCACGGGTTGGAAACGACGGTTCCGGTGACGCTCGAGATGATGATCCTGCAAGGCCACGCGGTGATGCGCGGCAGCAAGCGCGCGCTGGTGGTCGTCGACATGCCGTTCGGTTCCTACGAGGCCTCGAAGGAACAGGCCTTCATGAACGCCGCGCGCGTGCTGAAGGAAACCGGCTGCGGCGCCATCAAAGTCGAAGGCGGCGCGCGCATGGCGGAAACCATCGCCTTTATGGTCGAGCGCGGCGTGCCGGTGATGGCGCATGTCGGCTTGACGCCGCAGTCGATCAATACGCTCGGCTCGTTCCGCGCTCAGGGCCGCGAAGAGGCCGACTGGGCGCGTATCGAACAGGATACCATTGCGGTCGCCGAGGCCGGCGCCTTCGCGGTGGTGATCGAGGCGGTGGCGGAGCCGCTCGGGCGCAAGCTCACCGCAGCGGTGCGTATCCCGACCATCGGCATCGGCGCCAGCGCGGCCTGCGACGGGCAAATTTTGGTGCTGGAGGACATGCTCGGCCTGTCGCCGCGCGTGCCGAAATTCGTCAAGCGCTATGGCGACCTTGGGCCCGGCATCGAGAAAGCGGTGGCCGATTACGCCGCCGACGTGCGCGCACGCGCTTTTCCGGGCCCCGAGCACATCTATCCGATGAAGGGCAAAAAGGCGTAATCCGCCTGCCGCATGAGCTTTTGCGAAAGTGTAGGTTCCACTTTTCAGAATCATGCGATAAACCCCTGAATCTTAACGATTGTCCGGCTCAAGCTTTGCCTTGGACCCGCCACATCGCTAGGTTAGGTCGCAATTCGCCCGGGTCGGGCAACAAGGGGTCGGGTGCAATTCGTGGCCGATATTTTTCACGAAGTGGACGAGGAAGTCCGGCGCGAACGGCTGCAGAAGCTGTGGGACCGCTATAGCATTTATATCATCGGGCTCGCCGTCCTGATCGTCGCCGCGATCGGCGCCTGGCGCGGCTATGAATATTGGCAGGCCAAGCAAGCGGCCGCCGCCGGCGCCGCATTCGAATCCGCGCTGAGCCTGAGCGAGCAGGGCAAGCATGCCGAGGCCGACGCCGCCATCGCCAAGATCGCGGCGGCCGCGCCTCCCGGCTATCGCACCTTGGCGCGCATGCGCGCCGCCGCCGAACTGGCGCTGACCAAGCCGCCGGAAGCCGTGAAGGCCTATGACGAATTGGCCGCCGACGCCTCGCTCGGATCGACTTTGCAGGATCTTGCCGCGGTGCGCGCCGGCATGCTGATGGTGGACAGCGCGTCGCTTGCCGACATGCGCCGGCGTCTCGATCCGGTCGCCGAACCCGGCCACGCCTTCCGCCACAACGCGCGCGAATTGCTGGCGCTGTCGGCCTGGCGCAATCACGACTTCACGGCCGCGCGCCGCTATCTTGATATGATCACCAATGACGCCGAATCGCCGCCGGGCACCCGGGCGCGTGCCGACGTGCTCGCGGCGCTGATCGCCGCCGACGGCGGCAAGAGCTGAGGATTATTTCATGCGCCGGATGCATCGCATCGTGTTGTTCGCCGGATTGGTCGCGCTCGCGCCGGTGCTCGCCGGTTGCGAGAACTTCGACATGGACAGTCTCGACGTCTTCCATCTCAACGACAAGAAGAAGCTGCCGGGCGAACGCAAGGAAGTGTTCCCGGAGGGCGTGCCGGGCGTCAGCCAAGGGATTCCGCCCGAATACCTGAAAGGCAATCAGCAGGCGGATACCGCGCTGCCGCCGGATGGCGCCGCTGCTGTGGCCGCGCCCGGCGAAAAATCCGGCGCTGCCGCGCCGTCTGCCAAGACCGCCGCGATCGAGCCGGCCGCTGAGCCCAAGTTGAAGCCGAAATCGAAGCCTAAGCCGAAGCCGCGGACGGCAAAGCAGCAGCCCAAGCAGGACACCGCACCGCAGGCGGCCCAGGCCCAGAGCGGCGACCAGCAGCAACTGGCGCCGTGGCCCGGCTCGACCCAGCCGCCGCCGGCCGCGCAGGCCGCGCCCTGGCCTTCCGCGCCGCCGCCCGGCACCTTTTCGCGCTAAAGTCAGTGTCAGAATAAAAGAGCGGCGCCCGTTTTGCGCGGGCCGGATCATCATTGCCCATGAGCTTCACCATTGCCATCGTCGGCCGCCCCAATGTCGGCAAGTCGACATTGTTTAACCGGCTGGTCGGCCGCCGCGTCGCGCTGGTCGATGACCGGCCGGGCGTGACCCGCGACCGCCGCGAAGGCGAGGGCCGGCTCGGCGATCTCGATTTCACCGTGATCGACACCGCGGGACTCGAGGAGTCCGCGCCCGAGAGCCTCACCGGCCGCATGCGGGCGCAGACCGAGACCGCGATCGGGCAGGCGGACGCGATCTTCTTCATGATCGACGCGCGCAGCGGTCCGACCGGAGTTGACCGCGTATTCGCCGAACTGGTGCGCAGGTCTGGAAAGCCGGCCGTGCTGATTGCCAACAAGATGGAAGGCACCGCCGGCGAGGCCGGCAGGCTCGACGCCTATGCGCTCGGCCTCGGCGACCCGGTCGCGATTTCCGCCGAGCACAATGAAGGTCTGGCCGACCTCTACGACGCGTTGCGCGCCGCTTTGCCCGAACGCACGGCGGCGCAGATCGAAGCGGCGGCCGAGCCCTCCGGTCCGCATCCGATCCGGGTCGCCATCGTCGGGCGTCCGAATGCCGGGAAATCCACGCTGGTCAACCGGCTGCTCGGCGAGGAGCGGCTGCTCACCGCGCCGGAGGCCGGCACTACCCGCGATGCCATCGCGGTCGACGTCGATTGGCGCGGCCAAAAATTCCGCATCCACGACACCGCCGGCCTGCGCCGCCGTTCCCGCGTCGACGAGAAGCTGGAAAAACTATCGGTCGCCGATGCGCTCAAGGCGGTGCGCTTCGCGGAGGTGGTGGTGGTGCTGCTCGACGTCGAGAACGCCTTCGAGGAGCAGGACCAGCGCATCGCCGATCTGGTGGAGCAGGAAGGCCGCGCCATCGTCATCGCGGTCAACAAATGGGATTTGAAAGAAAAGACCGCCGGTGCAATCGGCAAGCTGCGCGTCGAGGCCGACGAGAAGCTCAAGCAGATGAAGGGCGTCCCGCTGGTGGCGGTGTCGGCGCTCACCGGCGAAGGCTTAGACCGGTTGATGCAGGCAATCGTCGACGCCTTCGCGGTGTGGAACAAGCGCATTCCGACAGCGGCGCTCAATCGCTGGTTCGAGCACGCGGTCGAGTCGCATCCGCCGCCGGCGGTGTCGGGACGCCGGCTCCGCCTCAACTACATCACCCAGGCAAAAAGCCGGCCGCCGAGCTTCGTCGTGTTCTGCACCCGCGCCGACGCAGTGCCTGACGCCTACAAGCGCTATCTGGTGAATTCGCTGCGGGAGAGTTTTGAGCTTCCTGGTACCCCAATCCGCTTGACGCTGCGCGAGAAGGGCAACCCGTTCAAAGGCCGGGCCAAGAAGAAAAAATAATTGGACGCGCCGCGCCTGCGGAACTGGACAAGCTAATGCGGGCCGCCTTCGGAACAAGGCCAGGGTTCCCGCGTTATCGGCAAGCGGAAAAAAGCGCTCCGATGACCGGCGCGCGTGCCGCGCGATGTGGAGGAATCACGCATGGATAAGAAGATTGCGGGCTTGCTGGGCGCAGTTGCGGCCGTTTCGACAATAACCGGGGCGCAGGCCGCCACTCAGCCCGCCAGCACGTCGGGCGCGTTGCAGGCTTCGTCCTACGCCGATCTGCTGGCGCCGGTTCCCAATGCGGTGGCGGCTTTGAATGCCGACAACGCGGCGCGGGCACAGGTGCCGCCGGTCGAGGACGTGAAGCTCGCCCAATACCATCATCACCACCATCATCACCATCGCCGCGTGATCGTGATCAAACGGCATCGGCACCACCATCATCACCACCACCACAGCGGTGCCATAATCGGCGTTCCGAGCGTCGGGGTGGTCGTTCGCTAGCCGAAAGATGCGATGACGAAAACGAGCCCGGGCATTGAGCCCGGGTTCGCTGCCGTTTTGAGCGGCCGCAGAGCCGCCGATGGACGCCTCAGGCGCCATCGTCCCGGGTCTTGGCCTTGGCCGCGCGCAGGATGTGGCGATAGGTGCCGTCGAACACGGTATCGGTCGAAGACGACCACATCGTTTCCTTTGACAGGGTGTCGCGGCTGGCATGGATGCGGCGGCCGCGCATTTCGCGTTCGGCCGCTTCCTCTTCGTTCATCGGCACCAGCTCGAACTCGGCTTCCACCGGCAGGAAGATCATCTGCATGAACGGCTCGCCGGGCCGGAAGATGTGCGTGCGGCCCTCGGGCGGCGCCTTGAACACCACAAACGAGATCATCGGCCACCAGCTTGTGCGCAGCAGCGCCGGCACCGCGAGCGGCACGTCGTCATTCGGGTCCGTATAGAACCGCGGATGCGGCTCGCTGCGAACCGCCATATCCGCTTCGACCTGCAGATCGAGCAGTAGCTGGTAGGTATAATAATTGTCGCCGAAAGCCCGGAATGGCGGCCACTGCACGCCGGATTCCGGCGACGGGCCGAAATCGCCTTCCAGCACGACTTTACCGTCGCGTTTGGTGACGTGCAGCTCATTGTCGTAGGGATAGAACAATTCGATGCCGTATTGCGCGCCTTCGGTGAACGGCATGCAGTGCCAGACTTGTTCGTGCGAGCCGTCCTTGCGCGGCTCGGGCTTGCCCGCCCAGCCCGGCATTTCGAGCTTGGTCCGGCGCGGCCGCAGACGCGGCTCGAACAATCTATATTTGACGATATGCATGGAACGTCCCCCGGCAATGCCAAATTGGAAAAGCGCCCGATCCGAGCCGCAATGAGACCGCAATTCATACAGCATCGGCCGGGTGTTTTAATCCCTGAGCGAACCGTTGGTTCCCGGCGGTGCGGTTCTCGGCTATGAAGTTGCTCAAGCCGGCGCTTTTTTGGTACCCTCTTTCCGTGCTTCGGGGGCGGCGCTCGCAGCAACCGCTTGCAGTCGCTGGATACGAGACCTCTGGGGTAATGCTATGAAGATGAGCAAGCTCGGTTATTTTTCCGAGTTTTTACTTTTTCCGCCGCTCGTTCTGGTGGCGACGCTTCTCGCGTTCCGCAGTTCGCACCCGCCGGCGGCTATGACCTGGGCGGTGGTCTACGGCGCCGGACTGGTGGCCTGGACTTTGTTGGAATACGTGCTGCATCGGGTGCTGTTTCATCACGCGCCGGTTCTCTCGGGCATCCACGACCGCCACCACCAAGCGCCACAGGATCTCATCGGCACGCCGGCGTGGGCGAGCGTCGTAATTGGTTTGGTCGCGTTTGCGAGCCCGGCCTGGGTGGCCCTCGGATTTGATCTTGGGACCGCGGCAACGGGGGGGCTGGTCACCGGCTACCTTTGGTACGTCTTCGTCCATTACGCGACCCACCATTGGCAGCCCCGGCGTGATTCCTATCTTTACCGGGCTCGCTTGCGCCACGCCCGCCACCACCACTTGTCCCATAGCGGCAACTTCGGCGTGACGACGGCCTTTTGGGATCATGTCTTCGGCACCGCGATCGAGGCGAACGCGCCGAAATTCCGCCGCCCCAAATGATTGGCGGCCCGCGGGGCGGCGCGGAGTATTACGTAGGCGCCTGGAATTCCAGGAACTTGCCGGTGCGGAATTCGTAGATTTTTCCGGTTTCCACGCAATCGGGCAGGCAAAGCGGCACGATCGATTTCGCCACGTCTTCCGGCGTCGGCAGCGCCATGGGATCGATGCCGGGAAAGGCGCCCAAATACATGCGGGTGCGGGTCGGCCCCGGCGCGAACAAATTGGCGCAAACCTTCGTGGTCTCGCATTCCGCCGCATAGGAACGCACCACCGCGTCGAGTGCGGCCTTCGATGCGGCATAGGGACCCCAATAGGCGCGGCCCTTGTAGGCGACCGCCGACGTGAGAAACACGGCGCGGCCCGCCGGCGCGCTTTTAAGCAGCGGGTCCATGCAGCGGATCAACTGCCAATTGGCGGTGACGTTGACCGCCAACAAGTTGTCCCAGTCCTTCGGCTCGATATGGCCGAGCGGCGACAGCGGGCCGAGAACCCCGGCATTGCCTGCCAACACGTCGAGACGGCCGTAGCGCTCATTGAGCGCGAGCGCGAGCCGCGCGATGCCGTCGCTATCCTTCATATCCAGCGGCACCAGCGTGGCGGAGCCGCCGGCGGCCTTGATCTTGTCGTCGAGCTCCTCCAGCCCGCCCACGGTGCGCGCCACGGCCACCACGTGCGCGCCGGCCTCGGCGAGCTGCAAAGCGAGCGCCGCGCCAATGCCGCGCGAGGCGCCGGTGACAAGCGCGATACGGTCGGAGAGGGGTTTGGACATGGGGTAACGCTGGTGCGAAAGCCTAGATGGCTTCGGCGAGCAGCGACAATTGCCGCGGGCTGGCCTCTTGCGCGGCCAGGTCGGTGAGCGCCGTCGGATAATCGCCGGTGAAGCAGTGGTCGGTGAACTGCGGGCGGACGGGATCGCGGCCCGGCAGGCCCATGGCGCGGTAGATACCGTCGACCGATAGGAACGCCAGCGAATCCGCGCCGATGAATTTCCGCATGCCCTCCAGATCGTGCGTGGCGGCGAGCAGCTTGTCGCGCTCGGGCGTATCGATGCCGTAATAGTCCGGATGCGTGATGGGCGGCGAGGCGATGCGGAAATGCACCTGCTTGGCGCCGGCATCACGCATCATCTGCACGATCTTCCGCGAGGTGGTGCCGCGCACAATGGAATCGTCGATCAGCACGATGCGCTTGCCGGAAACGACCGCGCGATTGGCCGAATGCTTCATGCGCACGCCTTGATCGCGAATTGCCTGCGTCGGCTGGATGAAGGTGCGCCCGACATAGTGGTTGCGGATGATGCCGAGTTCGTAAGGGATGCCGGACTGTTGCGCGTAACCGAGTGCCGCCGGCACGCCGGAGTCCGGCACCGGCACGACGACGTCGGCTTGCGCCGGGGCCTCGCGCGCGAGTTCGGCGCCCATTCCCTTGCGAACGTCATAGACGTTGCGCCCGCCGACGATCGAATCCGGCCGCGAGAAATAGATATATTCGAAAATGCACGGCCGCGCCGCCATCGGCGGAAACGGCTTGTGCGACTGCGCGCCGTCCTCGTCGAAGATCACCACTTCGCCGTTCTCCACGTCACGCACGTACTGCGCGCCGATGATATCGAGTGCGCAGGTCTCCGACGCGAGGATCGGGCAGCCGTCGAGCTTGCCGATCACCAGCGGGCGTATCCCTAAGGGGTCGCGCGCGCCGACTAGCTTCTTGTTGGTGAGGCCGACGAAGGCGTAGGCGCCTTCGAGCTGGCGCAGGCCCTCGATGAAACGGTCGATGAAGCGGTTGCGGCGCGCGCGCGCCACCAGATGCAGGATCACCTCTGTGTCGGTGGTCGACTGCATCATGGCGCCTTCGTGCACCAGATTTTTACGTAGCGCGATGCCGTTGGTCAGGTTGCCGTTGTGGCCGATGGCGAAGCCGCCGCCTTCTAGTTCGGCGAACAGCGGCTGCACGTTGCGCAATACCGTTTCACCGGTGGTCGAATAGCGCACATGACCGATGGCCGCGTTGCCGGGCAGGCGGTCGATCACCTCCCGCCGCGCAAACGCATCGCCGACCAGGCCGAGGCGCCGTTCGGAATGGAACCGCTTGCCGTCGAAGGAGACAATGCCGGCGGCTTCCTGGCCGCGGTGCTGGAGCGCGTGCAGGCCGAGCGCGGTGATGGCGGCGGCGTCGGGATGGCCGAAAATGCCGAATACGCCGCATTCCTCGCGCAGCCGGTCGGCATCCGGGTCGAATTCGGCGCCTGCCGACTGCACGAGATCTTGCGGCTTATGCTGCATTTCTATCGTGTTCCGGGCTGTGGGCTGACACCCGACTTCTGGTCGGGGCCCGCATCTGGCGGGTCCTGGTCTTCCGGCTTCTGCCGCTTCAACCGCTTTAAGATGGTGCTTTCAGGGTCATCCGGCAACATGGACATCAACCATTGTCCCGTACTTTGCAACACCACCTTCGACTTGGCGCCGCGCACCCATTCCGGCTGGCTGCGTTCGGGCACCAGCCACGCGAAAAATAGGAAGGCGACAACCACGATGATCAGCCCGCGGCCGAGCCCAAATAGGAAGCCCAGCGTGCGGTCGAGCGCGCCGACCCGGCTGTCGAGCACCATGTCGGAAATGCGCACAGTGATGATCGAGACGATCAGCAGCGTGAGCAGGAACACCCCGCCGACGCTGATGCCGGTCGCCACCATGTCGCTCGCGACGTATTGCTTGGCGATCGGCAGCACGCGCGAATAGGAATACAGCGTGACCAGCGCGGCAATGCCCCAGGAGGCGATCGACAGGATCTCGCGCATGAAGCCGCGGATCATGGCGAGCAGGCCGGAAATCAACATGACGACCAGGAGGAGGATGTCGAGCAGCGTGATCGGCATCGGGGCCTCGTCAGCTTACCGGCTGCGCGCGGCGGCGCACGGGCGTCGGCCGGCGCGGCGAATCCGCGTCCGCCGGAGCGGCTCCGGGACAGGGCAACGCTGTGGGCCTTAAGTGCTTAATTGCGCGCCTATTTCTGCTCGCGCTCCGGCCTGCTTACGAAGGCCGCGAGAGGCGGTTTCGACGCCCGTGTATAGCCGGGCATCGCCGTGCCGTCACCCGCCTTGTCCACGGGTTTTACCGCCCGTGCCCCGGGTGCCGCGGGCGGCAATGTCGGCCACCAGACTGCTGAGGCTTGCCACATCGGTGATCTTGAGGCCGGGTTCGGCAATATCCGCACGCGGGGCTTCCGGAATGACGGCGCGGGTAAAGCCGAGCTTTGCGGCTTCTTTGAGCCGGGCCGGGCCTTGCGCCACTGGACGGATCGCGCCGGAAAGCGACACCTCGCCGAAATAGACCGCATCGGCCGGCAGGGCTGAGTTGGCGAGCGAGGAGACCAGCGCGGCGGCGGCGGCGAGATCGGCCGCCGGCTCCTGGATGCGCAGGCCGCCGGCGACGTTAAGGTAAACGTCGTGGCCGCCGAGTTTCACGCCGCAATGGGCTTCCAGCACCGCCAGCACCATCGACAGCCGGCTCGGGTCCCAGCCGACCACCGCGCGCCTTGGCGTGCCGAGCGAGGTCGGCGCCACCAGCGCCTGGATTTCAACCAGAAGCGGCCGCGTGCCCTCCATGCCGGCGAACACCGCGGTGCCGGGTTGCCCAAGATCACGCGCCGACAGGAATAGTTCGGACGGATTGGCGACCTCGCGTAAGCCCGAGCCGGTCATTTCGAACACGCCGATCTCGTCGGTCGGGCCGAAGCGGTTCTTGACCGCGCGCAGGATGCGAAACTGGTGCGAGCCTTCGCCCTCAAACGAGAGCACAGCATCGACCATGTGCTCGACCACGCGGGGACCTGCGATCTGGCCGTCCTTGGTGACGTGGCCAACCAGAATGATGGCGGCGCCGGAGCGCTTGGCGTAGCGGATCAGCGCCTGAGCGCTGCCACGCACTTGCGTGACCGTGCCGGGCGCCGATTCCACCAGTTCGGTCCACATGGTCTGGATCGAATCGATGACGATCAGCCGGGGCGTCTTGCCTTCCGACATGGTGGCGATGATGTCCTCGACCGAGGTCTCTGCCGCCAACTGGACCGTCGCGTCGCTTAAGGACAGCCGTTCGGCGCGCAGGCGAACCTGCGCGACCGCTTCCTCGCCGGAGATGTAGACCGCCCGGTGACCGCCGCGCGCCATGGCCGCGGTGGCCTGGAGCAACAACGTCGATTTGCCGATGCCAGGATCGCCCGCCATCAACAGCACCGAGCCGCGCACGAAGCCGCCGCCGGTGACGCGGTCGAGTTCGGCAACACCGGAGGCCAGCCGCGGCGCCTCATGCGCCTCGCCGGTCAGCGGCTCGAGCGCGAACAGACGGCCCTTGCCGGCTTTGCGGCCGGGACCGGCCGGCCGCTCGGCGCCTTCCTCGGCCAGCGTGTTCCACTCGCCGCAGGCCTCGCACTTGCCCTGCCAGCGTGGCGCCGCCGCGCCGCAGTTCTGGCAGATGAAGCTGAGATTGCGTTTGGACATGAGGGAATCGCCGTAAAAACGATAATTTCAAGCCTAAAGCGGCAATGAGAACATTACAAGAACATTGTTTACGAAGGGCTTAATTTGCGGGGAAAAGCACCGCTTGCCTCAGGCGCGCCGGTAGACCCGGTGGTAGCGCCGGCCAAGGCCGGTGAGCACCTCGTAGCCGATGGTGCCGGCAGCAGCAGCGAGCGCATCGACGGTTATCTCGCCGCCGATCAGCGTGGCGAGGTGGCCGCGCCGGACGGCGTTGTCGGGCAGGTCGGTGATGTCGATCGCCAGCAGATCCATGGAGACGCGGCCCGCTAGCGGGCAGCGTTTGCCGGCGACAATGGCGTCGGCGCCCGGTGTCTTGTCGGAGGCGCTGGCCGCGCGCAGATAGCCGTCGGCATAGCCGACCGCGGCCACCGCGATCCGGGTCGTGCGCTTGGCGGTCCAGGCGGCGTCGTAGCCGACGGTCTCGCCCCGCGGCACCGTGCGCACCTGCACGATATGCGTCTGCAGGTCGATCACCGGGCGCATCGGATTGTTCTGCCCCGGGGTCGGATTGACGCCGTAGAGCGCGACGCCCGGGCGCACCACATCGCAATGGGCGGTAGCGCCGAGGAAAATGCCGGACGAATTGGCAAGCGAGGAGGGGATGCCGCGAAAGATCATGCGCACCTCGCGGAATGCGGCGATCTGGCGGGCGTTGAGCGGATGCTCCGGCTGCTCGGCGCAGGCCAAGTGGCTCATCAACAGCGTGATGCCGTGGTTCTCGGAGCGGATGCGCGGCGCTAACGCTGCGGCGTCGCCGACCGAGATGCCGAGCCGGTTCATGCCGGTGTCCACATGCAGCGCGGCGCCGCCGCGCCACCCATTCGTGGCGCAGAAAGCATCCCACTCCGCCAACTCAACCATGCTGCCGATCACCGGCCGCGCTTGGGCGTCGGCGTAGGATGCCGCCGTCCACGGCAGCAGGGCGTTGAGAACATAGATCGCCGGCTCGGGCGCAACCTTGCGCACCCGCTTCGCCTCGGCCAGGTCGGCCACAAAGAAGGTCTTGCAGCCGGCTTGGGCGAGTGTGACCGCCACTTGTTCGATGCCGCAGCCGTAGCCGTCGGCCTTGATCACGGCGGCGCATTCCGCCGGCATGGTGCGGTGGCCGAGCGTGCGCCAATTGGCTTCGATGGCCGTGAGATCGACGGTGAGGATGCCGCCCGCTTCGGGCGCGGGCGGACCGGTGGTGACGAGCTTTTCCGCCCCGCCGTCGTCGGGCGGGCTCAAGTCCTGCTGAACGGCGCGTTCTGCCTCGGCCATGGGGCTAGGGTTTAGCCGCACCGATGCGGGCCGTCTACGCGGGGGGTCGCGAGGGCTAGCCGATCCGCTCCGGCAGATGATCGGCCTTCGCCAGGGTCGAGAACTTCGTGATGGCGCCTTCGAATTGCATCTCGACCGTGCCGGTCGGCCCATGGCGCTGCTTGCCGATGATGACTTCGGCGCGGCCGTGGACTTTGTCTGCGTCCGCCATCCACTCGGCGAATTTCTCGCGGTTCAATTCCAGCGGCTTGCGCATCTGGTGGTAGTATTCCTCGCGGTAGACGAACAGCACCACGTCGGCGTCCTGCTCGATCGAGCCGGATTCACGCAAGTCGGATAGTTGCGGGCGCTTGTCGTCGCGGCTTTCCACCTGGCGCGAGAGCTGCGACAGCGCCAGGATCGGGACGTTGAGTTCTTTCGCCAGCGCCTTGAGCTTGGTGGTGATCTCGGTGATCTCCTGCACGCGGTTTTCCTGGCTGCGGCGGGTCGAGCCCTGCAGCAGTTGCAGATAGTCGATGATCAGCAGGTCGAGGCCGCGTTGCCGCTTGAGCCGCCGCGCGCGGGCGGCGAGTTGCGCCACCGAGAGGCCGCCGGTCTCGTCCACGAAGAACTGCAGGTTCTGCAATTCGATCGAGTGGTCCTTGATGCGCTCGAATTCGGCCTCGCTGATGCCGCCGCGCCTGATCTGGTTCGACGGGATGCCGGTCTGTTCGGCGATGATGCGGGTGGCGAGCTGCTCGGCCGACATTTCCAGCGAGAAGAAGCCGACGATGCCGCCATTGGCGGTGACCGTGTGTCCGTCGGCCTTGACCTCGCCGCGCCAGGCGCGCGCGACGTTGTAGCCGATATTGGTGGCGAGCGCGCTTTTGCCCATGCCGGGACGGCCGGCCAGGATGATCAGGTCGGACTGCTGCAGCCCGCCCATCATGCGGTCGAGATCGTCGAGGCCGGTGGCGACGCCGGAAAGCTTGCCGTCGCGCTGGAAGGCATGCGCCGCCATGTCGATCGCGGTGGTCAGCGACTGGGCGAAACGCTGGAAGCCGCCGTCGTAGCGCCCGGTTTCGGCCAGTTCATAAAGCTTGCGTTCCGCCTCCTCGATTTGCGCGCGCGGCGCGAAATCGACCGGCGCGTCGAAGGCGACGTTGACCATGTCCTCGCCGACGATGATCAGCGCGCGGCGGATCGATAGATCGTAGATGGTGCGGCCGTAATCCTCGGCATTGATGATGGTGGTCGCTTCGGCCGCGAGCCGCGCCAGGTATTGGCTCACCGTCATGCCGCCGATATCGATATCGGCGCCGATGAAGGTCTTCAGCGTGACCGGCGTCGCCACCTTGCCGGCGCGGATCAGGTCACGCGTAAGCTGGTAGATTTTCTGGTGAATTGGCTCGAAAAAATGCTCCGGATTGAGGAAGTCGGAGACCCGGTAGAAGGCCTCGTTGTTGACCAGGACGGCGCCCAATAGCGCCTGCTCCGCTTCGATATTGTGCGGAGCGGAACGAAAATTCTGGGCAGGCTCTTCAACCTGCTTGCGGAGCGCCGAATCGAGGGGGGCCATGGATGTGATTGCTTACCCGGTAATTGAGTTGTGGCATAGCACGCGCATTTGTGGCGGCACTGTGATGCGCGCGCTTGCGCACGCAATCCACAACAACTCACACGGCATGATTCAGCGGTGGGAAAGGCCGATTTTTTCTTGACGCTTGCCGCGTTCGCGAGACGGCTCCGCGCCTACTCGCCGGCCAGCCGCAGCGGCGGGTGACGCTCGCCTTCGGCGCCGCGCAACCGGCGTTCATCCCGGCTGATATAGTCCCGCGTCATCGGCACCACGCCCTGCCGCTTGGTGAGTTGGATCTGGAACACCATTAAGTTCTGCTCCCGGAACGACATTTCGGACGCGGCCAGGTAAAACTCCCACATCCGCACGAAACGCTGATCGTAGAGGCGCTCGACCTCCTCGCGGTGGGCGAGGAATCGTTCGCGCCAGGCTTTCAGCGTCTCCGCATAATGCAGCCGCAGGATTTCGATGTCGGTGACGAGCAGCCCGGACCGCTCGATGTGCGGCAGTACTTCGGACAGGGACGGGATGTAGCCGCCGGGGAATATATATTTCGCGATCCAGGGGCTGGTGACGCTGGGTCCCTCGGAGCGGCCGATCGAGTGCAGCACCATCACGCCGTTCTCGGCGAGCAGTTGCTGGCTCTTGCGGAAGAACGTCTCGTAATGATTGATACCGACATGTTCGAACATGCCGACCGACACGATGCGGTCGAACGGCCCTTCGACGTCGCGGTAATCCTGCAGGTTGAAGCGCGCGCGCTCCGCCATGCCCTTTTCCGCGGCGCGCTCGTTGGCGATGGCGTGCTGTTCCTGCGACAGCGTGACGCCGGCCACGTCGGCGCCGGCGACCTCGGCCATGTAAAGGCCGAGCCCACCCCAGCCGCAGCCGATATCGAGCACGCGCAAATCCCGATCGCGGCGGTCGCGGCCGAGCAGCAGCTTGGCGGCGAGGTGACGCTTCTTGGCGAGTTGGGCGTCGTCGAGCGACTGCTCCGGGCTCTCGAAATAGCCGCAGCTGTATTGCCGGTCGGCGTCGAGGAACAATGAATAGAGCCGGCCGTCGAGATCGTAATGATGCGCCACGTTATTTCGGGCGCGCCGGCGCGGATTGAACTGCTGAAAGCGGCGCTTAAGGTAGCGCAACAGCCCTTGCGGCCGCGCCCAGTGTGGGACCTCGGACTTCTGGCCAAGCATGATGGCGAGCACGTCGGCGATCGAGCCCTGCTCGACCACGAACGTCCCGTTCATGTAGGTCTCGCCGAATTTAAGTTCAGGATCGAGCAGGATGGCCCATTCGGCCGCGCGCGAGGTAAAGCGAACCCATACCGGCTGGCCGGTCCCGTCGCCGAAGTTTAAGACCGTTCCGCGGGAGGTGGTGACCCTGAATGTGCCCCGCCGGATAAACGTCTTAAGCAGAAACTGAAGCAACCGGTCCATCGGCCGCCTCCGCACGTTAAAAATTACGCCCCGGCCGATTGCGCTTCGATAGTACTACGCCGGACGAACGACCATTTTAACGGAGGCATTCAATCAAAGTTCCGATGGCCCAGCAATGCCACAAATGGGATGCATGGCAAGAAGTCCACGGGTCACAACCCGGTAAGAATAGGCTATCAAGCCGGCGGACGGCGGGCATGAGTTCGCCCGGCCATACCAAGTAAGATATTGAAAGGTCTCAGGGAATGAAGGGGTTCAAGCGGCGGGGCATCGGGCTGGCGGCGGGTTTATTGGTGCTCGCGCTGGCGGCGCCGGTGGCGGCGCAGGAAAATCTGGATTCGGGCAAAACCGGCGCGCAGCTCTATGCCGCCGATTGCGCCATTTGCCACAAGAGCGCCCAGGCGCTGAAAAAGTCCGGCGGCATTTTCGGCCTGTCCAGCTTTCTACGCGAGCATTACACGGCCAGCCGTAAATCGGCCGCGGCTATCGCCAGCTATCTGGATTCGGTCGGAAGTCCGCCGGCGCAGAAAAAGCCAGCCGGCGCCACCAAGCGCACGGCCAAGGGCGACGAGAAAGCCAAGGCCGGCGAGAAAAAGGCCAAGCCTAAATCCGGCGACGCCAAATCCGAAAAGCCGGACAAAAAGGACAAGCCCAGCGACGCCAAAACCTCCGAGCCCAAAAGCGAATCCAAGAGCGAACCCAAAGGCGAAGCCAAGCCGTCCGAACCGAAATCGGGCGAGGCGAAGCCGGCCGAGGCCAAGACCAAGGACTCAAAACCGGCCGCTGCGCCCGCCGCCAAGCCGGACAAGCCAGAGAAATCCGACTAACAGGCGCAGAGCCGGGCGTTGATCACTCCGAGCTTTCGGTGCTCTCGGCGTTCTTCTTTTTGCTCTTCGCCGGTTTGGCGGATTTGTTCTGATCCGCGTCAGGCTGCGCCGCAGCCTCGGCTTCCGTCTCCAGCTCACCGGCCTCGCGCAAGGCCTTGGCCGCCTCCGGCTCGAAGAAGGCTTTGGCGGCTTCCAGTGCGGCGGCCGCGTCCTCCTCGGCCTGTTCGCGGCGGACCGTGACGTCCTCGCCGCGCGCGACCCGTTCGGCTTCGCCCGCGCTGCGCGCGACAATGACAGTGATGTTGGTCTCGACTTCCGGATGCAGCGCCAGCGGCACCTTGTAGAGGCCGATGGTCTTGATCGGCGCGTTGAGCGTGACCTGTGAGCGGTTGACCTCGGCGCCGTCGGCGTTGAGCATGCCGGCGATGTCGCGTGGCGTTACCGAACCGAACAATTGGCCGGCTTCGCTCGCCTGGCGGATCACCACGATAGTCTTGCCGTCGAGCGTGGCGGCGACTTTCTCGGCACCCCCCTTCAGCTCGAGATTGCGCGCCTGCAACTCGACCTTCATGCCCTCGAACTTCGACTTGTTGTCGGCGGTCGCGCGCAAGGCCTTGCCGCGCGGCAGCAGGAAATTGCGAGCGAAGCCGTCCTTGACGCGCACGACATCGCCCATTTGTCCGAGCTTGCCGACGCGTTCGAGCAAAATAACATCCATTGTCATCACTCCTTGATTGAAACTTGGTTGAACCGGATTGAAGCCGTTGGCGAATGTCTGATGGGTCAAGTGAGGGCCGGGGGGCCGCGCGTCGGCGCGATGCGCGCACGCAAGTCGAACACCGCGTCGATCAGGCCGAGCAGGCAGAGCGCCAGCACCGGCCAACCCAACACCAGCACCGCGGTGTAAACGCCGCCGAGCACGAACACGCGGCTCGCCATGCCGCGGGTAACGGCGTGCAGTACCGCAAAGCCGAGCACGCCGTAGGCCATCAGCAGGCTGGCCGACAGCACGCCGGCGAGAATGCCGATCAGGCTGCCGATGAAGCTCAAGACGACGGCGACGGCGAGCGCGGCCGCGAGCGGACGCGGAAACGTCATGGCCGCAAGCTGCGGCCACGGGCGCTTGAGCAGGCCGGAAAACCGCACGATCGTTGCCGCCAGCCACAGATTGAGCACGTTGGTGATGGTGGCGAGCACCGCCGCCGCCGGCGGAATGGCGGTCACCAGGAAGTCCATCAATCGGGCGGCGTTGGTTGCGCCGGGCACGGTGCGCGAGGTATCGGCCGGCAGGTCGGTTTCCATGCGCACGATATGCGTCAGGGCGTTGCGCAAGCCGGCGCGGAAGCTTTCGGCATCGAGCCCAAAATTGGGAACGGCGACCACCACGACCAGCGCGCCGAGAACGGCTGCCCAGATCACCAGCCGGCCGGGCGGATACCATTCGATCGCCGCGGCGGCGTCGCCGGCGGGCCGCGCCAGCATGGCGAGGTAGCCGAGCAACCAGGCCGGCAGCCCGGCGCTGGCCAGGAAACTGAAGAAGAATACCGGACCGAACGCGATGCCGAGGGCAAGCGCGCCCGCCAACGCGGCGATCAGCGCCGCCCAATGGCTCCAGCCGAGGCCGGCGATCATGATCGGCAGCGGCGCGAGATAGAACAGCGGAATCGACAGCCACGCGCCCGATGTAACCGAGGCGAACAGCAAAGCCGCCGCGGCGCCGGCACCGATACCGATGATTCCGAGCTGCATCATCGCGAGCTGTCCCGCTCCTTTCGAGCGGTTAGAGACGGCGACAAGTCCGTCCCAACCATCGGCATGGCGAGTGTCCCCGCCAGCCTCGTTAGCATTCTACGTGGCGCCTGATCTTATCCGAAAACCGGTTCCCACTTTTCGGGATCAGGCGCGCGCCTTACTTGATGACGTAAGGCAGCAGGCCGAGGAAGCGCGAGCGTTTGATCGCCTGCGCCAATTCGCGCTGCTTCTTGGCCGACACCGCAGTGATGCGGCTCGGCACGATCTTGCCGCGCTCCGACACGTAGCGCTGCAACAGCTTGACGTCCTTGTAGTCGATCTTTGGCGCGTTGGCGCCGGAGAACGGACAGGTCTTGCGCCGGCGAAAAAACGGTCTGCGCGCGCCGCCGCCAGCGCCACCCTGGGATGATCCGAATGCCATGGCCTATTCCTCCACCGCTGTGGCCGCGGGCCGGGCGTCGTCGTCGCCTTCGTCGCGCCGCGGGCGGCGTTCGCCGCGTCCACGATCGCCGCGGTCACCGCGGTCGCCACGATCTCCGCGGTCGCCACGATCGTCGCGATCGGACTTGCGCATCATCGCAGAGGGGCCTTCCTCGTGCTCCTCGACGCGGATGGTGAGGTAACGCAGGACGTCTTCGTTAAGACGCTCCTGGCGCTCGATTTCGTTGAGGGCCGCCGGCGCCGCATCGACGTTGAGAAGCGTCATGTGCGCTTTGCGGTTCTTGCGGATGCGGTAGTTGAGGGACTTCATCCCCCAATATTCGGTCTTGGCGATCTTGCCGCCGGCCTCGGTGATGATGGCCGAGAGCTTGGCGGTCAATTCCTCGACCTGCTGCGCCGAGAGATCCTGGCGCGCAAGATAGACGTGTTCGTATAGCGGCATGAAATTCCTTTCCCTTGGTTAGCCCATGTCCTCGACCCTGGCGCCTAGCCCCTCGAGCCCTTCGGGAAAGGCTCGAATGCTCTGAAGGCGGGAACACGGGACGTCGGGCGCAACGGCCCTACCGTTCATGACCGAAGGTCATAAAACGGCCGTCCGTTCAGCTCCCAACCAGGATCGACGGAACGCGCGGGTTATAGGCGGATCGGGCCGAAAAAGGCAAGCAAAAGCGCCATACACCCGCGAGAGGTTAGGCTACCTGCGGGCCGCGGTCTTGGGCGGTCTGCTGCAGCCGGTCGGCAAGCTGGACCGCGAGATCGACGCCTTCGCGCATCTGGCGAGCCAATTCCGGGCTGGGATCGTCGGCCCGGCGCATCTTTTTGAGTGCGTCCAGCAGCCATTCGAGATTGTCCTGCAACAATTGCTGGCGGAACGCGGCATCGCTGCGCGCGCGCGCAAGGTCCTGTTCGGTGGCAAATTCGGGCATCAAAGCGCCTTATCGGGCAATGAAACACCACATTAGCCCAAGGAGTCTTTTCGCTTGGTTACTGGGAATGGCCTAACTTGACAGGACCCGTCTTGCGGTGTCTTTCGGCCCAATTCCGGCAAAAAGACGAGATTGTGAGGGGCAATGGCGGTCGCTTTCGTATTTCCGGGCCAGGGCAGCCAGACGGTCGGCATGGGCAAAGTGCTGGCGGCGAATTTTGCGCCGGCCCGGCAGGTGTTCGACGAGGTCGATGCGGCGCTCGGCACCAAGCTGAGCGCGATTGCGTTCGAGGGCCCGGCCGAGGCGCTCACCCTCACCGAGAATGCCCAGCCGGCATTGATGGCGGTTTCGCTTGCGACCATGCGCGTGCTGGAGCAGGAGGCCGGCCTCGACCTCAAACGCGACGCGCAATTCGTCGCCGGGCACTCGCTCGGCGAATATTCCGCGCTCGCCGCGGCAGGCGCTTTCTCGATCGCCGACGCCGCGCGCTTGCTGCGCACGCGCGGGCAGGCGATGCAGAAAGCGGTGCCGGTCGGCGTCGGCGCCATGGCGGCGCTGCTCGGGCTCGACTACGACGCTGCGGTGACGGTCGCCGCCGAAGCGGCGCAGGGACAGGTGTGCCAGGCCGCGAACGATAATGGCGCCGGCCAGGTGGTGGTGTCGGGCGACAAAGCGGCGGTCGAGCGCGCCGTCGAGATCGCCAAGACCAAGGGCGCCAAGCGTGCCATGCTGCTGACGGTGTCAGCGCCCTTTCATTGTGCCTTGATGCAGCCGGCCGCCGATGTGATGGCGCAGGCGCTGGCGCAGGTGAGCATCAAGCCGCCGGTCGTGCCGGTGGTGGCGAACGTGCTGGCCAAGCCGATCAGCGATCCGGCCGAGATCGTACGCGCGCTGGTCGCGCAAGTCACCGGCACGGTGCGCTGGCGCGAGTCGGTCGCCGCCATGGCGGCTGCCGGCGTCGCGACGTTCTACGAAGTGGGGGCGGGCAAGGTACTGAGCGGTCTCATCAAGCGCATCGCCGAGGGCGCGATCGCGACGGCGATCAACAACCCCGACGACGTCGCCGCGTTCAAGGCGAGAAGGAGCTTTTGATGTTCGATCTTAGCGCCAAGACAGCGCTGGTGACCGGCGCCACCGGCGCCATCGGCGGCGCGATCGCGCGCGCGCTGCATGGCCAAGGCGCCACCGTTGCGCTCTCCGGAACGCGCCGCGACGCGCTCGACGCGTTGGCCGCCGAACTGAAGGATCGCGTGCATGTGCTGCCCTGCGATCTCGCCGACAAGGACGCGGTCGAGGCGCTGGTGCCGAGCGCGGAAGAAAAGATGGCGAAGCTCGACATTCTGGTCGCCAACGCCGGGGTCAACCGCGACAATCTGTTTGTGCAATTGCGCGACGAGGACTGGGACAACGTGATCGCGGTCAACCTGACCGCTACCTTCCGGCTCACCCGCGCGGCGGTGAAGACCATGATGCGCCGGCGCTGGGGCCGCGTGATCGGCATCTCGTCGATCGTCGGCTATACCGGCAATCCGGGGCAGGGCAATTATACCGCCTCGAAGGCCGGCCTGGTGGGCATGCTGAAGTCGGTCGCCGCCGAATATGCCAAGCGCAACGTCACTGCCAACTGCATCGCCCCCGGCATTATCGCCAGCGCGATGATCGACAAGCTCAATGACAAGCAGCGCGAGGGCATCCTGGCCCGGGTTCCCGCCGGCCGCCCGGGGACGCCGGCCGATGTGGCGGCGGCGGCGGTCTATCTGGCCTCGGAGGAGGCGGCCTATGTCACCGGGCAGACCATCCACGTCAACGGCGGCATGGCGATGATATGAGGGGAATTGCGTGGCTTTTCAGGGCGCATCCGGCTACGCTGCCCTGCGCTAGTCAACGCATTTGAAGTATGGTAACCGAAATTCGGCCCGGCTGGGGCGGCCGATGGCGGACGTCGCGAAAGATGCTCCGCGATCGAACGCCGTCACACACCACCGTCAACCACGACGAGGCCATTCCGCGATGGTTGCGATCCGGTCCCGGCCGCAGCCCAATCTAAAAAGCACGAGGTTGGAACGATGAGTGATATTGGCGAGCGGGTAAAAAAGATCGTCGTGGAGCACCTGGGGGTCGAACCCGACAAGGTGACCGAACAAGCGAGTTTCATCGACGATCTTGGCGCCGATAGTCTCGACACCGTCGAACTCGTGATGGCATTCGAGGAAGAGTTCGGCTGCGAGATTCCCGACGATGCCGCCGAAACGATCCTGACCGTCGGCGATGCTGTCAAATTTCTCGAAAAGAACGCTAAAAGCTGAGCGAAGCCCCGCGCGGCTGCTCGATCGCTTCATTAGTGCTGACGTGTGGGCTATGCCCCGATGGAGCATAGGGGCGTGGTGTTTGGCTCGGAGCCGGTCATGAGACGTGTCGTCGTCACCGGAATGGGGATGGTCACGCCGCTCGGCTGCGGCGTCGAGCCGACATGGCAACGCCTGCTCAAAGGCGAAAGCGGCGCCAAGAAGATCGACACATTCGATGTCTCCGACGTCTCCTGCAAAATCGCTTGCGTGGTGCCGCGCGGCGACGGCAGCGGTGGCACCTTCAATCCCGATCAATGGATGGAGCCGAAGGAGCAGCGCAAGGTCGACGATTTCATCGTTTTCGCCATGTGCGCGGCAAAGCAGGCGCTCGACCACGCCGGCTGGCGGCCGGCCAGTTACGAAGATCAGACCACCACAGGCGTCCTCATCGGCTCCGGCATCGGCGGCGTCGAGGGCATCGCCGCCAACGCGATTATATTGCACGAGAGAGGTCCGCGCCGGGTGTCGCCGTTCTTCATCCCTGGCCGCATCATCAATCTTGCCTCCGGCTACGTGTCCATCGAGTTCGGCCTGAAAGGGCCGAACCACGCGGTGGTCACCGCCTGTTCGACCGGCGCGCATGCGATCGGCGACGCCGCGCGCATGGTGGCGCTCGGCGATGCCGACGTGATGGTGGCGGGCGGCACCGAATCGCCGGTCAATCGCCTGTCGCTGGTCGGTTTCGCGGCGCTGCGCGCGCTCTCGACCGGATTCAACGACGACCCCAAGCGCGCCTCGCGCCCCTACGACAAAGACCGCGACGGCTTCGTGATGGGCGAGGGCGCCGGCGCGGTGGTGCTGGAAGCCCTTGACCACGCCAAGGCGCGCGGCGCCACGATCCATGCCGAACTCGTCGGCTACGGGCTGTCGGGCGATGCCTATCATATTACCGCGCCTTCGCCGGACGGCGACGGCGCGTTCCGCTGCATGAGCATGGCCGTCAAGCGGGCCGGAATTTCCGTCGACGACATCGATTACATCAACGCGCACGGCACCTCGACGCCGCTCGGTGACGAGATCGAACTCGGCGCGGTGCAACGCGTGGTCGGCAATGGGGCCGGCCGCATCTCGATGTCCTCGACCAAATCCTGCATCGGCCATCTGCTTGGCGCTGCCGGCGCGGTGGAGGCGGTCTTCTCGATCCTGGCGATTCGTGACGGGGTCGCCCCGCCCACGATCAATCTCGACAATCCGTCGGTCGAAACGCCGATCGATCTGGTGCCGCATGTGGCGCGCAAGCGCGACATCAACACCGCGCTGTCGAACTCGTTCGGCTTCGGCGGAACCAATGCCTCCCTGATTTTCAGCCGCTATGCCGGCTGACGAGCCGCGCCGGCACCCCCGCTTTCGTCATAATTTGCCCTAACGTGCGAAAGCTGCTGATAATTCCCGATTGCGCCGCGGCCGACGGCCGAACTGGAGAGTATCGAACTTGACCTTAGCGGTGCCGATAGCAGGAGCGGGCGCGTGAGTTCCGAACCACCCTATGACGGTGAGGGGCGGACGGCCGTGGGCGGACCGGTGCCGCCGCCGGCCAGCAAGCCGCCGCGCAGTCCGCGCGCCGCGCTCGAGCCGGAACGTGTGCCGCAGCTCAGCCGTCGCTCGAAACGGGTGCGCCATCCGCTGGTGATCGCCGGCAACGCCATCTTCACCATGCTGATCGTGGTCTCGGTCGCCGTCGGCGGCGCGCTTTACGTCGGCAAGCAGCGCTTCGAAGCGCCCGGGCCGCTGGCGCAGGACAAGGTGGTCAATATTCCGCGCGGGCTCGGCATCCGCGATATCGCCGATCTGCTGCAGCGCGATGGCGTGATCGATCAGCCCTGGGTTTTCATCGGCGGCGTGCTAGTGCTCAAGGCGCGCGGCGACCTCAAGCACGGCGAGTATCAGTTCACCAAGAGCGCCAGCCTCGCCGAGGTGGTCAACACCATCATCGAAAACAAGGTGGTGCAGCACACGCTGACCATCCCCGAAGGCCTGACCTCCGAGCAGATCGTCGCCAAGCTATTGGAGAACGACGCGCTGTCCGGCCAAATCAAGGAAATCCCGCGCGAGGGCACGCTGCTGCCGGAGACCTATAAATTCACCCGCGGCATGCTGCGCGCGCAGATCATCCAGCGCATGCAGCAGGCCCACCAGCGCATGCTGCAGGAAGTCTGGGAACACCGCATGCCGGATCTTCCGGTCAAGACGCCGGAACAGCTGGTCATCCTCGCCTCGATCGTGGAGAAGGAGACCGGCAGGTCGGACGAGCGCTCGCGCGTCGCTTCCGTGTTCGTCAATCGCCTCAAGAACAAGATGCGATTGCAGTCCGACCCGACCATCATTTACGGCCTGACCGGCGGCAAGGGCTCGCTAGGCCGCCCAATCCTGAAAAGCGAGATCGAGCAGCCGACGCCTTATAATACCTATGTGATCGACGGGCTGCCGCCCGGTCCGATCGCCAATCCGGGCCGCGCCTCGCTCGAGGCCGCCGCCAATCCGGCGCGCACCAAGGACCTCTATTTCGTCGCCGACGGCAGCGGCGGCCATGTGTTCTCGGAATCCTACGACCAGCACCAGAAGAACGTCGCGCGCCTGCGCGCGCTCGAGAAGAACACCACCGTGCCCGATCCGGTGGCGGCACCCGACAAAGCGACCGGCGACAAACCGTAGCATCGCGCCGGCCTTGTGAGCGGCATTGCGCGCGGTTAAGGTCCCGCCACTTTCGCCCTTTCAGCAAACACGAGATCAGATCCGATGGCCTTGTCGAGCATGACCGGCTTCGCTCGCGGCCACGGCGTGGCGGGCTCCTACGCCTGGAGCTGGGAGCTCAAATCGGTCAACGCCAAGGGCCTCGATCTGCGGCTGCGCCTGCCGCCGGGCTGGGATGCGATCGAAGTGCCGGCGCGCGCGGGCGCGGCCGAGAAGCTGTCGCGCGGCACGGCCTACGCCAATCTCACCGTCGAACGCAAAGGCGTGGCGCCCACCGTCAAGGTCAATGAGCCGGTGCTCAACGCCGTTCTGGCGACGCTCAAGAGCCTGCGCGGCAAGGTCGAAGCCTCGCCGCCGACGCTCGACGGCATCCTGTCGCTCAAGGGCGTGATCGAGATCACCGAGGAAGACGAGCGCGAGGAGGATCGCCGCGCCGCCGAGGCCGCGATCCTTTCTGGTTTCGACAAGGCGCTGGCCGATCTCGTCGCGATGCGGCGCGAGGAGGGCGCAACGCTCGGCCGCCTGTTGTCGGCGCGGCTTGCGGAGATCGCCGCGCTGGCGGCGCGCGCGGAAGCGGCGCCGGGGCGCAAGCCGGAGGCGATCAAGGCGCGGCTCGCCGAACAGGTGGCGACGCTGCTATCCGCCTCGCAACGATTCGACAGCGACCGTCTCCACCAGGAAGCGATCATGCTCGCCAGCAAGGCCGATATCCGCGAGGAGCTCGACCGTCTCGCCTCCCATGTCGCGCAGGCGCAAAAGCTCATCGCCGACGGCGGGCCGGCGGGCCGCAGGCTCGATTTTCTGGCGCAGGAACTCAACCGCGAATCGAATACCCTCACCGCCAAGGCCAATGACGTCGACCTCACCAATCTCGGCCTGGAATTGAAAAGCACGGTCGAGCAGTTCCGCGAGCAGGTGCAGAACCTGGAGTGACGATGGCGAAGACGCTACCGCAGACAGCGATGATCGCCCGGCGCGGGCTGATGCTGGTGCTGTCGTCGCCGTCCGGCGCCGGCAAGACCACGTTGTCGCGCCGGCTGCTCGAGCAGGACAAGAGCGTGACGCTGTCGGTTTCGGTGACGACGCGAAAAATGCGGCCCGGCGAGGTGGACGGCCGCGACTACATCTTCATCGACCGCAGGCGCTTCGACGCGCTCATCGAAGAGGACGCGCTGCTGGAATATGCGGAGGTGTTCGACAATTACTACGGCACCCCGGCCAAGCCCGTGATGGACGCGCTGGCGGACGGCCGCGACGTATTGTTCGACATCGATTGGCAGGGAACCCAGCAATTGCGCGAAAAGGCCCGCGGCGATCTGGTCAGCGTGTTCATATTGCCGCCCTCGATCCCGGAGCTGGAGCGGCGGCTGAAGGCCCGCGCGCAGGACGACTACGAGACCATTCACCGCCGCATGGCGAAGGCGGCCGACGAGATGAGTCACTGGGCCGAGTACGATTATGTCGTGATCAACCGCGATCTCGAGCAATCGTTCGCCGACGTGAAGGCAGTCCTCGCCGCCGAGCGGCTCACCCGCGAGCGTCAGCCGGGCCTCTCCGACTTTGTGCGCGGGCTGCAGGCGAAGCTCTAAAGCGGACGCGGCGCGCACCCATCGAGCTGGCACCAACGGCTATTTATTTTTTTAAACATCTAAATTGTTGCAACTCCGTCCGCAAAACCGTCTTCCGAATTTATGCGCTATTTATGCAGGCGCCGCGTCTCCCGCGCGTTTAGTTTTTGGGGGAGCATCGTTGGAGGCGCGGCCACATGAATCCCAAGCTCACCATGCTCTTCTTGCTTATCGGGTCGATTATCTGCCTTTCGCACCTCAACCGCGAAATTGTATTCAAATTGAGATCCAAGCTCGATACCGGACGCTGGCGCAAAATAGTTCCGCGATGGCGTAAATCGTAGGCGGCCGTTACGCCGTCAGCACAACACGCCCGACGATTTTGCCAGCCCGGAGGTCGTCCAGCGTGGCCGAGGCCCGGTCGAGCGGCCGCTCGGCGATCGGCGGCGGTGAGATATTCTTCGCACGCACCAGGTCGACCAATTCGCGCGCTTCGGCAAGCGTGCCGGTCTGCGTGCCTTCGATGGTCATGGCCTTGAGCGGGAACATGGCGACCGCGGTCGAATAACCGCCGCCGATCAGGCCGGTCACCACCACCTTGCCGCCTTTTGCCAATACGCCGGTGGCGAAATTGAGCGATTTGTCGGAGCCGGCAAAGTCGATCGCCGCGTAAATGCCCCCGCTCGCCTTCAGCAGCGCCTTGCGCGCGCCTGGATCGGCCGGATCGAAGGCGGCTTGCGCGCCGGCGGCAAGCGCCGCCTCGCGTTTCCTCGCGTCGATGTCGGCGATGAATGGCGCCGTGCCGTACATAGCGCGCGCCAGCGCCAGCCCCATCAGCCCGACGCCGCCGAGGCCGACCAGAAGCAGCGGCGCGCGCGCCGCGCGTGTCTTTAACCGCGTGAGCGCGGCATAGGCGGTGAGCCCCGAGCACATCAGCGCGCCGGCGTAAGACGGCGACAGCGGCGCATAGTCGATGAGATAGCGCGGGTGCGGGACCAGCACGTGGGTGGCAAAACCGCCGTCCGCCGTGATGCCGAGATGGCGCGGCGCCGTGCAGATATTTTCCTCGCCCGCCTTGCAGGCCGCGCACGCACCGCAGCCAATCCAGGGATAGATCGCGACCTTGGCGCCCGGCGCCGCATTGGCCAGCGGCCCCGCGCTCTCGACCTCACCTGCAATTTCATGGCCGAGCGTAAACGGCAGCGTGCGGCCGGCGCGCACGTCGAGCTGTTTATCATCGCCTAGCAAAAAATAGCCATCCTGCATGTGCAGGTCGGAATGGCAGACTCCGCAGCGCGCGATGCGCACCAGAACTTCGGTGCCCGTCGGCTGGGGGGCGCCGACCACCGTTTCGCACAGCGGCGCGCCATAGGCGGTGAGGGATTGGCGGTGCATCTGCATGGCCGGCGAACTTTACACGCGGCCTTTCGTCTGCCCAGCGAAAATATTGGCGAGCCGCACGAAGCCTTCGACCGGGATTTCCTCCGCCCGCGCGGTCGGTTCAATGGCGGCGTCGGCGAGCAACGCGTTGGCGTCGACGCCGAGGGTTTTGAGGCTCTGGCGCAGCATCTTGCGGCGTTGCCCGAATGCCGCCGCAGTCAGTTTTTGCAAGGCGCCGGCGTCACAGGCGAGCGGCCGCTCGCGCGGAACCAGCCGCACCACCGAGGACGTCACCTTGGGCGGCGGCACGAAGGCCGACGGCGCCACGTCGAACAGCATCTTGGTGTCGCAGCGCCAGTTCGCCAGCACCGACAGCCGGCCATAGGTTTTGCTGCCCGGTACGGCGACGATGCGCAGCGCCACCTCGCGCTGGAACATCAGCACCAACGCGTCGTACCACGGCGGCCACGGCGCGGTCAGCCAGCCGATCAGCAGCGCGGTCGCGATATTGTAGGGCAAGTTGGCGATCACCCGGGCGCGCTCGCCGTTGAGATGACCCCGCGCGTCGAATTCCAAGGCGTCGCCGGGCACGATCTCAATCCGGCCCGGATAGCGCGCCGCGATCTCCTCCAGCGCGGCAATCGCGCGGTCGTCGCGCTCGATGGCGATGACGCGCCGCGCGCCCTCCGCCAGCAGCGCGCGCGTCAGACCGCCCGGGCCGGGGCCGACTTCGACCACGGTCGCGCCTCGCAGGGCGCCGCCGGCACGGGCGATGCGCGCGGTCAGATTGAGATCGAGCAGGAAGTTCTGGCCGAGCGATTTCTTGGCGGACAAGCCATGCCAGCGGATCACGTCGCGCAGCGGCGGCAGGTCGTCGATCTGGCTCATATTGATTGGCGCATGATCTGATCCGAAAACCGGTTTCCACTTTTCGGGATCATGCGCTACTTTGCGCTGGCGAGCGTCGGCGCGGTCGTGGCTAGCCGTGCCGCCAGTTGCAGCGCCGCCACCAGGCTGGACGGATCGGCGCGGCCGGTGCCGGCGATGTCGAAGGCGGTGCCGTGGTCGGGCGACGTGCGCACGAACGGCGGGCCGAGCGTCACGTTCACCGCGCGATCGAAGGCCAGCGTCTTGATCGGGATCAGCGCCTGGTCGTGATACATGCAGAGCGCGACGTCGTAGCCCGCGCGGGCGCGCTCGTGGAACAGCGTGTCGGCCGGCAACGGCCCAATGGCGTCGATGCCCTCCGCCCGCAGTTGCGCGACTGCCGGCGCCACGATTGTCGCGTCCTCCTCGCCGAGCGCGCTTTCCTCGCCGGCATGCGGGTTGAGCCCGGCGACGGCGAGGCGCGGACGGGCGATGCCGAAGCGCATGCTAAGGTCGCGCGCGACGATGCGCCCGGTCTCGACGATGAGGTCGGTGGTCAGGCGCAACACCACGTCGCGCAGCGGCAGATGGATGGTCACCGGCACCACAGCGAGTTCCGCCGACCACAGCATCATCACCGGATGCACCGGCTTGCCGATGGCCTCGGCGGCGAGCTTGGCGAGGAATTCGGTATGGCCCGGCTCGGCAAAGCCGGACCGGTAGAGCACGTTCTTGGCGACCGGATTGGTGACGACCGCGGCAGCGCGGCCGGCCAGCACGTCGGCGACGGCGCGCCGGATCGAGGCGATGGCGGCCGGCGCGCTGCCGGCATCGGGCTTGCCGGGCGCCGCGGTGACGGCCATGCCAAGCGGTACTACCGGCAAGGCGCGCTGGAAAGCGGCCGGTGCCTCCTCGGGCGCGACGACGACGAGCGGCACATCGAAACCGAGAACGCCGGCGCGGCTGCGCAAAAAATCCGTTTCGCCGATGAGATAGAAGGGCGGCAGGTCGAGTTCGACGCGGCGCCGCCAGACTGCCAGCGTCAAATCGGGGCCGATGCCCGCGGGTTCGCCGAGCGTCAACGCCAGAGGAAGGCCAAGGCCAGGGCTCATTTATTTTCTTTGTATTCGATCATCGCCTGTTTGCGGATCTCGTCGAGAAATCGCTTGGACTCGGCGTCGAACTTTTTGGCGAACAGTTGCTGGCGCACTTCGCGCTTGAGCGGAGAATCGGTCTTGCTCTCCTTCTTGTCGCACAATGCGAACATCTGCAGGCCCTGTGCCGTAAGTTCCGGAGCGGTCAAATGGCCGATCTCGATGCTGCCCAGCATATCGCGCAGTTGCGATGCAAGATCGGCCGAGCTACGCGACACCGGCTCGCGCACCGCGACGTCGCGCAGCGCGCGCGCAAACGCCAGCCCCTCGTTGCACGAGACGAAGCGGCTGCGGAGGTTTTCCGCTTCTCGGCGCTTGGCCTCCATGGCGGCGGGGTTCGAGCCCGGCGGGATCAGGACCATGACCGGATAGAGCGTGTAGGTGTAGCCGGCCACGTCGGCTTGGCTTTCGCTGCGGTCGCGCAATGCCTTGGCGACGTCGGCTTCGCCGATCTCGAGCGACGCGCTGAACTTGCCGCGCACCAGCTGGTTCCAGGTCAGTTCGGCGCGAATGCGCGCCTTGATCGTGTTTGGTGAAATGCCGGAGTGCCCGATGGCCTGGATGAACTGCTCCGTCGATATGTGCTGGGTCTTGGCCATATTGGCGAACGCCTGGTCGACCTCGGAATCGGGCACCTCGAAGTTGTAGCTCTTGGCCTTGGCGATCTTGATGCGGTCGTCGATCAGTTCCTGGATGACGTCCTGGCGCGAGGGGGTCTTGTGGGTCGATGCCGCGATCAGCTTGCTGCGCTGGTCGATGTCGTAAGCCGTGATCGGTGAGCCGTTGGCGACCACCACGACTTGCGCGAAGGCCGCGCCCGGCATGGCGACGGCCGCGGCCAAGGCGGCTCCCGCCAGCCAACGGCGGAACGAACGAAGATTCCCTTTAGAGTTCGGCATCGCGATATCCATTGCAGCGGGCGCAGCCGGCGGTCGGATGCATCGTCGGCGGTTCGAATTAATGCGTCGTTGCGTTGGTCCCGACAGATTGGCTGACCGATGTGCCGCCGAGCGTACGCAGGCTCAGTTGCAGCATGATCGTATGCGTGAGCTGAGGCGATCCGGTCCCGTAGGTGTAATTGGTAACGTAATTTAGGCCCAAAATTAGGCAATCGTTGACGAAGGCGAGGCCGAGCGAGTTCTGGGCGAATTTATTCGACTTGAGGTCATAGAGCGCGGTACCGCGCAGCACCCAATTGGCGTCGATCTTGACCGAGCCGGCGCCGAGCAGGCCCTCGCGCTGGTCGAGGAAGCCGATCTCGGGCTGGGCGGCATAGTCGCCATAGAGGAGGCTGGCGGTCCAACGGTCGAAATTGGCGCTGGCTTCGAGTTCGGTCCGCTTGACGGTAAAGGTGTCGTTGTCGAAGCGGAAGCGCGAGGAGAATTTATAGGTGCTGTTGGGTTGATAGGTCGCCCGCGCCACATAGTCGGAGCGGGTGGTGTCGAGACCGCTGTCGAGGCCCGTATTGGCGATGCCGGTCTGCGAGAATGAATTGTCCCACAGGCTGTAGGACTGCCCGAACAGCGCGTTGAACGCGCCGCCGTGATTGAATTGCGCGGTATAGGTCAGCCCGTAATTGGCGCGCCCGCCGCCCTCGACCCGGTCCCAGCCGGAGAACTTGTCGACCTTGAACAGATTGGTGTCGTCGAAGATCAAGCTTTGCGCATCCTCGTTCGGCCATCTGCCGACCTGAGGTTCATTCGGCCGCACGATCACCTGGGCGATCGGCTCGATGGTCTGCGTGCCCCAGGACTGGACGTTGATAAAGGGATAGCGGTATTCCACGCCGACGGTCGGCATGCCGCGCACCAGATTGGTGTCGCCGGTAGCGATGTAGTTGGACACGCCTGGATCGTTGGTGATCTGCATCGAGGCGGCGTCGGCGCGCACCGAAGCGAACGGCGTGAACTGTTGGCCGAACGAATCGGTGAACGTGCGGCGCCAGTGCATCTGCGCCGAGAAGCGGCTGTAGGTGCCGGGAATGCCGCGTAGCAGGCAATTTGTGGACGTCGCGAACATGGGGTCGGCGGTGTTTGCGCACGTACCGGCATTCGCTGCGGTCTGGTTGATGGCGTCGAATTCGGCCTGCTCGCGCGTCAGGCTGGTGAAGTTGATGTTGTAACCGAGCTCGCCGCCCATAATTGGATGATCGAAGGTGTAGTCGTAATCGAGCACCGGATGGATGACCGGGATTTGCTTCTGCACGTCCGCCGTCGAGAAGCCGTAGTAGTACATCGAGCGGATGTCGAAATAGCTGCGGTTGCCTTTGCCGGAGAGATAGATTTGCGAAAGACCCGAGTTGGCGGCGCCCCCGAGCGTATCGACATAGTGATAGCTGGATAGACGCGGATTGTAGTCCGTCAGGAACGTCTTGTCGGTGAGCAACACCCCGTCCCAGCCCCAGACCCATTTGTCGTTGATGGCGAACCGGCCCTCGCTCTCCACGCTGCCGCGGAAATTGCGGTCGCCGGGGGCGTTGGGGAGACCGGCAAAGTAGGGGCGGTCGAGCTGGTAGATGCCGGCGGCGCGGATCGAGTAAGCGCCGTTGATCAGGCGCTGGCGAAACTCGCCTTGCAGCAGCGGGCCCTGCTTGGTGGTGATCATCGGCGAGAAGGTGGCGTCATAGTCCGGCGCCAACGCCCAGTAATAGGGGACTTCGATCGACTGTCCGTAAATGGTGTTCGACGTGGCCGACGGCACCAGCACGCCGGACTTGCGTTTGACGGTCGGGTCGGGCGTCGAGAAGTAGGGCATCCAGGCGATCGGATGACCGAAGAATTCGAGGCGCGCGTCCTCGAAATAGATCATCTTCTCGCCCTGGTCGTGGATGATGCGCGCGGCTTTCACCTGCCACAACGGCGGCTTTTTCGGATCGTCCTTGCACGGCAAGCAGGCGGTGTAGACGCCGCTGTGGAAGACGGTGGTGTTGCCGTTGGTGCGCTCGGCGCGCGCCGCCGCCATGCGCGTCTGATCGGGCGAATCCAGACGCAGCGAATCGACGAACCCGTCGCGATAGTTGTCGGACAGATCCATGATCGTGCCGTAGGTGACCTTGCCGTCCGCTTCGGTCAGCCGGACATTGCCCTCGGCGTGCAGGCGCTTGTTGGTCTGGTCGTAGACCACGCGGTCGGCTTCAAGCGTCGAGTTGCGATAATAGATCTGCACGCTGCCGACCGCGGAAACGCGATGATTGGCGTAATCGTAGTCGATCTCGTTCGCCTTCACGAGCATCTGCTGCTGGTCGCCGGCTTTTTCGCGCTCGATGGCGATCTGGGATTTCGGACGCGGCGGCGCGGCTTGCGGGAACGTGAAGACGTCTTGGGCAACGGCCGGCGCGCACGCAATCATGTCGCCGCAAGCCAGCACGGCGAGGATGGCGATTATTCCCGTGATGCCACGGCGATGGGGCCGGGGCATGGATGGACGAGCGCGAAACAGCCCCCCCGCCATTACCCGTCCTCCTGGTACAACAAAGCAATAAATCCCGTCAGGCCCCCGGCAAGCACGGGTAGCCAAGCTGCTGCCGCAGGGTGCATCAGCTCGGCCTTCGTCATATCCTCGGTCACTTTCGATAAAACATAAAGCAGAAAGCCCGATGCCACGCCACTTAAAATCATCTTTTGCACCCCGCCAAAGCGGAAGAAACGTAGACTGACGGCTGCGGCAAGGAACACCATGGCCGCCAGCATAAATGGCTGTGCCAGAAGCTTCTGGAATTGGAATCTATAGCCTGCGGCAACTAGGCCGGCATGTTCTGCGATGGTGATATATTTTGGTAGCTCCCAAAAGGGCACAGTTTCCGGGGTCGCAAAGCTTTCGCGAGCTTGTTCCGGCGTCAGGCTAGACTTGAACTCATAGACCGGGTGTTTGGCCGGCAGAGTGTCCAGCTCGTTGACGCGGGCATCCAAGAGCCGCCAGACCCCCGGTTCCAGCGTGGCCGAGCGGGCCTCGATACGCTGCTTGAAATGGCCGCCATTGTCGAAAGCGAAGATCGTCACGCCGTTGAGAATGACGCCCTGGTCGCGGCTCGACTTGGCATTGATGATGGCCTGGCCATCGCTACTGCGCTGGCTGGTCCAGAATGGGCCGCCGCCGTGCAACTCGTCCGATTTGTTGCCGAAAATGATCGCCTCGTAGCGTTTCGACTGCTCCTGCATGATGGCCGAGAGCGGATTGTAGGCCGTGGTAGCGGCGATGCCGAGCAGGAAGGCCACGGTCACGGCCGGCGAGATAAACTGCCACGCCGATACGCCGGCCGAACGCGCGACCACCAATTCCAGCCGCCGCGACAGGTTGAGATAACAGGCCATCGTTCCGATCAGTATGCAGAACGGCATGATCCGCTCGGCAATCTGCGGGACGCGGTAAAACGACGCCTTCGCCACCAGGATCGCCGAGACGTGCGGCATGTCGGTGGCGCGGCGCATCGTTTCGACATAGTCGACCAGCGCGACCAGCGCGAAGATGCCGCCGAACACGAGCAGCACCGCGCCAAGGAAGCGCTTGCCGAAATAAACCCCGAGTGTTCCGCCGATCATCCGCATGATGAGCTCATTGCGTCGCAACGCGCCGGGTCACGCGCTCGACAAGGGCTGCCAGCCACCTGTCGAGGAATGCCGGCGGTTCGATGATCAGGCCACGGTGGATCACGTACAGACCGCCGCCGAATGCGAGCACGAGCCCGATATATTGCAGCGACAGCATCCACGGCATGGTGGCGCCGAACACGGTGGAGACGAAACCGGCGAGCCGCAACAACGCCACGCCGCCAACGGCGCCGAGCATCGAAACGGTGCGGCTTTGCCGGTTGGTGCGCGGCGCGCCCAGATAGGCGAAAGCGATCACAGCAAAAGCGATCGGATAAATCGGCGCGATCAGCCGGTCGTGCATCTCGGCGCGGAACTCATTCGGCTGTTCGAGATAGATCGGATCCTTCGGATCGGGAAACAGCAACTGCCACAAATAGCGCTGACGGACCGAATATTTCACGGCCTGTTGGCCGTGGACCAAGGTCGAGAGATCGAAGGCGTAGCGGTCGAACACCACCATCGTCGGATCGGGCTGTTTGGCCTGAAAACGCTGCACCATGCCCTGTTGCAGGACCAAAAAAGTGCCGTTGGCGTTGTCGAGCAATTCGCCGGTGTCTGCGATGATGGTGACGCGCTGGGCCGGGTCGCGCTGGTCGTCGAGGAAAATTCCGGCCAACTGGCCGTTGCTGCGCCGCTCGCGGATGCGCATGACGACGCCGCTTTCGATCGACACGAAACGGCCGGGCTGCACCAGATTGGTCACTACGTCGGCGCTCACCTCGGTGAGCATGTCGGTCAGCATGCGCAGGCCTTTGGGCGCGAAATAGGCGCTGATTACCAGCACGCCGATTGACACCACGATCGCCACCGACAGGAAGGCGCGGAACAAAATCCACGGCGACATGCCGGCCGCATTCATAACGATGATTTCGCTGTCGGTGGACATCTTGTTGAGGACGTGCGCGATCGCGATCAGCAGCGCGATCGGCGCGATCACCAAGACCAGCAGCGGGATGATCATTCCGGTGATGAAGACGAATACCAGGATCGACTGGCCCTGGCTGGTCACCAGATCGATGTCGTGCAGCGCCTGCGTCACCCAGATCACCGCGGTCAGGCTGACCAAAATGACCAGGAACGCAACGAACGTCGAGCGGAAGATATATCGGCCGATCGACCCCATCCGACGCGTTGTCCCCCAGATTTCAGCATGCGTCGCCCGCCGTCCAAATATCCACCCGGACGTGACGCGTTAACCAGCCTAGTCCCACCCCTATCGAAACTATCTTGATCCATCGACAAAGTGGCCGGTCAAAGGCAAAGCCGTTGAACATGCACAACAAAAAGTAAAACCGCCGGCCCATACAAGGCCGACCGGGCGGCCGAATCCGGCCCCTAAAAGACACCTCGGCGGGGGACGGACCGATACCCAGTGATGAAAAGCCTGGATTCGGCCGATTTGGGGCTTTGCAGAGGGGTATCTGGCGAGCCATATGGGTTCACCCTCCGATGTCCCTAAATCAAGGAAAGTGCCGATGTCCGATGCCCTGAAGCTTGGGTTTGCCCCCTTCGCCGCCCCGGCTAAAATTGGCGTATCCGGCGTCCTGGTCGTGTTCTGCGACGACGGGCTCAAATTCGGCCCCGCCACCGCCAAGGCGATTGCGCCGGCCGCCGGCCTGGTGGCGCGCGCGGCCAAGGCCGAACGCTTCACCGGCAAGAGCGGCGCGGCGCTCGAACTGGTCGTACCGGAGGGGCTGAAAGTTTCCCGGCTGGTGGTGATCGGCGCCGGTAATACTAAGGGACTCGAACCGAAGGACCTGCTCAAACTCGGCGGACTTGCCATGGGCAAGCTGCCGCTGAGCACCAGCGAGGCGGTGGTGTTCGCCGAGTTGCCGGGCGGCGCGATGAAGGACGGGCAGGCCGCCGACCTGGCGCAAGGCATCGTGCTGCGCGCCTACGCCTTCGACCGCTACAAAACCAAGCGCAAGGACGACGAGAAACCGCCGGCCCGGCGCAGTGTGACGGTCGCGGTCGGCGACGTCGCGGCCGCGCGCAAGGCCTACGCGGCGCGCGAAGCGATCAGCGGCGGCGTGCTGATGGCGCGCGATCTCGTCAACGAGCCGGCCAATGTGCTCTATCCGGAAGAATTCGCCCGCCGCACGCTGGTGCTGAAAAAAGCCGGCGTCGCGGTCGAGGTGCTCGACCTCAAGGCGATGAAGAAGCTCGGTATGAACGCGCTGCTCGGCGTCGGCCAGGGTTCGGCGCGCGAGAGCCGCGTGGTGGTGATGCGCTGGAACGGCGGCAAGGCCGGGGAGGCGCCGGTCGCCTTCATCGGCAAGGGCGTCTGCTTCGACACCGGCGGCATTTCGATCAAGCCGGCGGCCTCGATGGAGGACATGAAGGGCGACATGGCGGGCGCGGCTTGCGTGGTCGGGCTGATGCAGGCGCTGGCGGCGCGCAAGGCGCGCGTCAACGCGGTCGGCCTGATCGGCCTCGTTGAGAACATGCCGGACGGCAATGCGCAGCGGCCGGGCGATATCGTGACCTCGATGTCCGGCCAGACCATCGAGATCATCAACACCGACGCCGAAGGACGTTTAGTGCTGGGCGACGTCATCTGGTACGCCGCCAAGCGTTTCAAGCCGAAATTCATGATCGATCTGGCGACGCTGACCGGCGCGATCATCGTCGCGCTCGGCCAGGAATATGCCGGCATGTTCTCCAACAACGACGAACTGAGCCATCGCCTGCATAAGGCCGGCGAGGCGACCGGCGAACTGGTCTGGCGCATGCCGCTCAACGCGGCCTACGACAAGATGATCGATTCCAAATTCGCCGACATGAAGAACACCGGCGGCTCGCGCTGGGGCGGCGCCATCACCGCCGCGCAATTCATCCAGCGCCACGTCGCCGACAAGACGCCGTGGGCGCATCTCGATATCGCCGGCACCGCCTTCGATTCACGCCAGACCGACATCAACCGCAGTTGGGGCTCGGGCTGGGGCGTGCGGCTGTTGGATCGGCTGGTGGCGGATTATTACGAGCGGTAATGCTGGCTGGGTCGAGACGACATGACCGAAATGCTTTTCTACCACCTGCAAGGCCAGAAGCTCGAAGGCGTGCTGCCGGGCTTGGTGGAGAAATCGCTCGAGCGTGGCTGGACGGTGATCGTGCAGGGCGCGTCGGAAGAGCGCCTAGAGGCGCTCGACGCGCATTTGTGGACCTACCGCGACGACGGTTTCCTGCCGCATGGTACCTGGCGCGAGGCGGACGCCGCTGCCCAGCCGGTGCTGCTCACCGTCAATGATGACAATCCGAACGGCGCTACGGTGCGCTTTCTGATCGACGGCGCGCCGGTGCCGGTCGACGCCGGGGCCTATCAGCGCATCGTGCTTGTGTTCAATGGCGAGGATGAAGACGCGGTCGCCGCCGCGCGCTCGCTTTGGAGCGAGGCCCGGGCCAAGGGCTTTGCGGTGACCTATTGGCAGCCGGACGTGCAGGGGCGCTGGTCGAAGAAGGCGTGAGGAGGCGAGGCCGCCTGGGGCAATGGCCTGTCGGCCAACGGCCTATCCGCCAGCGGCGTAGTTAATCTATTGATCGTTCTCGGCTTGTGGCCGCCATCGTGATGACGCAAAATACCTATTAAGGGACAAGCGGATAGATCGCCCCGGGGGATCTTCGTTTTGCGTCGTCGCGCCACTTTCAGGATCGCGTTTGTGTGTTGCGCCGGGTTCGCCCTCAGCGCGGCCGGTTGCACCAATCGCCTGCTTCCGGATACCAGCGATGGCGGCTTGTTTTCCAAGCCTATGAACGTCTTCGCCACGCCGAGTTGGGCAAGGGCCACCGGTGGAGACCAGAACGTGCCACTCAGTCCTCGCGGGCCGGTTGCGCCGGAGGACCTGGTCGGCGCCGACGGCCGCTGCAGCGCGCTGGTCGCGTCTGCCGCCCCTGAGGCGCCCGCAGCGCCGGCCCCGCCGCCCGAGCCGCCGGGCGACCGCCCGGTTGGCTCTATGGCCGGCGATCTCGCCAGTGCGCCGATGCCTGCCGCAACCCCGGCCTCGGCCAATCCAAACGCGGGCGCGCCCGAAGACAACGCCCTGAGGCTCGGCGGCATCGCGCTCGGCATGAGCGAATGCGATGTAGTGCGGCGCGCCGGGCTTCCCGGCAACGTCAACATCGGCGGCGGCGATAAAGGCGAACGCAGGGTCGTGCTGACTTATCTGAGCGGCACCTGGCCCGGCATCTACACTTTCGACGCCGGCCGGCTGAAAGTCGTCGACCGAGCGCCCGAGCCTGCGCCTTCCGCCAAGTCGCCGGTGAAAAAGAAAAAAGCCAAGAAGCCGGTCAAGCCGAAAACCGCCGCGCGCGAGACTGAGCGCCCCTACGTTCAGTGACGGCTTACGCCGTCTCCAGCGCCGTGCTGGCGGCGAGCCATTCCTCTTCGGCCTTGGCGATCGCCGCCACGACTTGCGCCCGCGTTTTCGAAAGCTCGGCGGCGCGCGCCGGATCGCTGGCAAATAGCGCGCCATCGGCGAGCGTGGCGTCGAGCTTCGAAAGCTGGCGCGTGAGCTGCGCGATCGCGACCTCGGCCTGCGAGATCCGCTTGCGCAGCGGCGCCGTCTCGGCGCGTTTGCCGGCGGCGGCGCGGCGCACCTCGCTCGGGTCGGAGCGCGGCGACGATTTCGAGCCGACGGAATTTCCTCGGTTGCCGTCGGCAAGCACCTGGCGGCGGTAATCGTCGAGGTCGCCTTCGAACGGCGCCACCCCGCCGCCTTGCACCAGCCACAGCCGGTCGGCGCAGGCTTCCAGGAGGTAGCGGTCGTGCGACACCAGGATCACCGCGCCGGGATAGTCGTTGATCGCGTTGATCAGCGCGGCGCGGCTGTCGATATCGAGATGGTTGGTCGGCTCGTCGAGGATGATCAGATGCGGCGCGGAAAAGGTCGCCAGGCCGAGCAACAGCCGCGCCTTCTCGCCGCCGGATAATTTCTCCACCTTGGTATTGCCAGCCTGTCCGGAAAAACCGATAGCGCCGACGCGGCCGCGCACCTTGGCTTCCGGCGCATCGGGCATCAGCCGGCGCACGTGATCGTAAGGGCTTGCCTCCATTTCGAGCTCGTCGACCTGGTGCTGGGCAAAATAGCCGACCTTGAGCGTCGCCGCACGGGTGATCGTGCCCTGCATCGGCTTGAGCTTTCCGGCCAGCAATTTCACCAGCGTCGACTTGCCGTTGCCGTTGGCGCCGAGCAAGGCGATGCGGTCGTCATTGTCGATGCGCAGCGAAAGCCCCGACAGCACGATGCGGCCGTCATAGCCGACATCGACGTCGTCGGCGGCGATGATTGGCGGTGACAGCAGCTTGTCCGGCGGCGGAATGATGATCGGGCGCACTTCGTCGTTCACCAGGGAAGTGATCGGCTCCATCTTTGCCAACATCTTGATGCGCGACTGCGCCTGGCGCGCCTTGCTCGCTTTGGCGCGGAAGCGGTCGACGAAGGCCTGCAAATGCTTGCGCTGTGCCTCCTGCTTCTTGACCATTTTCTGGTCGAGCATCATTCGCTCGCGGCGCAGGCGTTCGAAGTCGGAATAGCCGCCGCGGTAGAGCGTGAGCTGCTTGTTTTCCAGCGACAAAATCTGGTTGACCGCATTGTCGAGCAGGTCGCGATCGTGGCTGATGATGATCATGGTGCTCGGATAGCTCGCCAGATGGTCCTGCAGCCACAGCGTGCCTTCGAGATCGAGGTAGTTGGTCGGCTCGTCGAGCAGCAGCAGATCGGGCTCGGCGAACAGCGTGGCGGCGAGCGCCACGCGCATGCGCCAGCCGCCGGAGAATTCCGAACAGGGCCTGGCCTGATCGGCAGTCGAAAAGCCCAGGCCCGACAGAATGGCGGCGGCGCGCGACGGCGCCGAATGCGCGTCGATATCGACCAGCCGCGTCTGGATCTCGGCGATGCGATGCGGATCGTGCGCGGTCTCGGCTTCTTCCAGCAGTTGCGTGCGTTCGGTGTGGGCGTTGAGCACCACTTCGAGCAGGCTCTCCGGCCCGTTGGGCGCTTCCTGCGCCAGCCGGCCGATGCGCCAGCGCGGCGGGAACTCGATCGTGCCTTGCTCGGCGCCCATGTCGCCGGTGATGACGTTGAACAGCGTCGACTTGCCGGTGCCGTTGCGGCCGACCAGCCCGACGCGAGAGCCGGGCGTAATCCGGGCCGATGCATTTTCAAGCAGCGCGCGGCCGGCGATGCGTACGGTGAGGTCGTCGATGACAAGCATGCGCGCCTTGTGGCCGAGCGCGCGCGCGGATGCAACCCTCGTGGCCGTGACGGCCGCTCAGCCGAGCGCGTCGGCGACCGCCTTGCCGCTGGTGACGGTATCCGCCGGACCCTTGAGATCGCGGGTGCGCAATTTCGGCTCGGCCAGCACCTTTTCGATCGCGCCGACGATGGCCTGCGCGGCTTCCGGCTCGCCGAGGTGATCGAGCATCATGGCGCCCGACCAGATCTGGCCGATCGGGTTGGCGATGCCCTGGCCGTGGATGTCCGGGGCCGAGCCGTGCACCGGCTCGAACACCGAGGGGAATTTGCGCTCGGGATTGATGTTGCCGGAGGGCGCGATGCCGATGGTGCCGGTGCAGGCGGGGCCGAGGTCGGACAGGATGTCACCGAACAAATTCGACGCGACGACCACATTAAAGCGGTCCGGATTCATCACGAAATGGGCGGTGAGAATATCGATGTGAAACTGATTCCATTTCACGTCCGGGTAAGCCTTCGCCATTTCCTTCACGCGCTCGTCCCAGTACGGCATGGTGATGGCGATGCCGTTCGACTTGGTGGCGGAGGTGAGGTGCTTCTTCGGGGTGGAGCGCGCCAGCTCGAAGGCGAATTTGAGCACGCGGTCGACGCCGATTCGGCTCATGACGGTTTCCTGCACCACCACCTCGCGCTCGGTGCCGGGGAACATGCGCCCGCCGATGGCGGAATACTCGCCCTCGGTGTTCTCGCGCACCACCCAGAAATCGATGTCGCCAGGCTTGCGGTTGGCGAGCGGGCAGGGGACACCGGGCATCAGGCGCACCGGGCGCAGATTGATGTACTGGTCGAATTCGCGGCGGAACAGGATCAGCGAGCCCCATAGCGAGATATGGTCGGGCACGCGATCAGGCATGCCGACCGCGCCGAAATAGATGGCGTCGTGCTTGCCGATCTTTTCCTTCCAGTCCTCCGGCATCATGCGGCCGTGCTTTTCGTAATAGTCGCAAGATGCGAAATCGAAATCGTCGAGGCGCAGCTCGAAGCCGAACTTTTTCGCCGCCGCTTCCAGCACGCGCACGCCCTCGGGCACGACTTCCTTGCCGATGCCGTCGCCGGGAACGACCGCGATGCGGTAAACTCGATTGGTCTTCATGAAGCGATCCTCGTCGGTGGCAGCTGCGCGGCAGTCGCTTAGCACGCTCAGCCGGCCGTGTGCATCCCCACGCCGGTCTCGCGCTGGTAGATGATCAGGTCGAAACTCGGTGTCGCGTCGTTGCCGATAATCGAGGAGAGCAGCGCGTGCGCCTGGCCGCGGTGGTGGGTCTGGTGGTTGAAGAAATGGTCGAGCGCGGGCGCCAGCGGCTGCTCGATTTCGACCGGCCGCACCACGGTGCGATAGCGCAGCGTGCCGAGTAGATCGACCTCGCTTAAGCGCGCAATGTAGCGGCCGATCAGCACGTCTTCGCTGCGCCGCGCGGCGCGTAAGGCTTCGAAATCGTCGTAGAGGGTGGCGTCGAGGCTCGGCGGCATCTCGCCGACGCCGGTAAAACGCCGCATCCAGATGCGGTCGCCGACCAGGAGATGGTTGAGGGTGCCATGCAGCGACGCGAAGAAGGCGCCGCGGTCGGCGCGGTAGTCCTCATCCGTTACGGTCGCGGCGGAAGTGTAGAGCCGCTCGTTGCACCAGGCGTTATAGCCGGCGAACATCTGGTAACGGTATTTCATGGACCGCTCCTCTGGCGCGCCAAATCATTGCAAATCCGCGCTGTAAAGCGGCGAACTTGCCGCGCGAAACGCCCCCCGGTATAAGCCGCGGCAGTCCATTTCTCCAATCAAAGTCAGCGAAGGATAACCCGATGGCGCTTGAGCGCACCTTCTCGATCCTGAAACCCGATGCGACGGCGCGCAACCTGACCGGCGCCATCAACGCCATGATCGAGGCCGCCGGCCTTCGCATCGTCGCGCAAAAGCGCGTACGGATCACCCGCGCCCAGGCCGAGCAGTTCTACGGTGTGCACAAGGCGCGGCCGTTCTTCGGCGAGCTGGTCGATTTCATGGTTTCAGCGCCCGTGGTGGTGCAGGTGCTCGAAGGCGAAAACGCGATCGCCAAATACCGCGACGTCATGGGTGCCACCGACCCGGCCAAGGCGGCACCCAATACGATCCGCAAGGTGCACGCCAAATCGATCGGCGAGAATTCCGTCCACGGTTCCGACGCCGCCGATACCGCGGCGCGCGAGATCGCGCAGTTCTTTTCGGAGAACGAGATCGTTGGCTGACGTTGCGGCGAGTCCTTGAGGGGATGACCGGTGGATATGATCCTATCTGATCTGGCGCGGCCGACATTCTGGCTTGCCGCCGTGCAGATCATGGGGATCAATATTCTGTTGTCGGGCGACAATGCGGTCGTCATTGCGCTCGCGGTCCGCGAGCTTCCGCCCAAGGAACGGTTCTGGGGCATGGTGTTGGGCGCCGGCGCTGCGGCCGTCTTGCTGATCCTGTTCACCGGCATGGTCGCGACCTTGATGCAATTGCCCTATCTCAAACTTGTGGGCGGGCTCGCGTTATTCTGGGTCGCCATCAAATTGGTGACGCCGCAACCGCATGACGAGGAAGATACCACCGAAGCCGTCGAAGATTTGTGGCGCGCGGTGCGCGTCGTTGTCGTCGCCAACATCGTGATGAGTTTCGACAACGTGATGGCGGTCGTTGCGGCGGCGAAAGGAGACTACCTGCTGCTCGGGCTTGGCTTGGCGGTCAGTATCCCGGTGGTCATTGCCGGGAGTGCCTTGTTCCTCGCCATTATCGAGCGTTTTCCGCTTGTCATCTGGGGCGGCGGGGCGCTGCTCGGCTGGATCGCCGGCGGCTTGTTGCCCGACGACCCCATGGTCGCACAATATTTTTCGGCTTCGGCGCTGGAGATCCTGGACGTGGTATGCGGGGTGGCGGGTGCTATCATTGTCGTTTTATCGGGCTGGTATTTGGTAAGATCGAGGACCCCGTCGGAGTCGGAAGTCTAGCCGGCTCCTCCAACCGCGGAAGGCGATCGCGTGATGAACAAGGCGTTGCGGGACACGGGATCGGCGGTCCGAATCGGCTACTCCGCCTGTCCGCACGATTGCCCGTCGACCTGCGCGCTTGAAGTCGAACTGATCGACGAACGCACCATCGGCCGCGTTCGCGGCTCCAAAGACAACGACTACACGGCGGGCGTGATCTGCGCCAAAGTCGCGCGCTATGCCGAACGCGAGCATCACAAAGACCGGCTGATGCATCCGCTGCGGCGGACCGGCGCCAAGGGGGCGGGCGAGTTCGCCCCGATCTCCTGGGATGACGCGCTCGATCTGGTCGCCGAGAAGTTTCTTCAAGCGGAACAGCGCCACGGCGCCGAATCCGTATGGCCTTATTATTACGCCGGCACCATGGGCCTAGTGATGCGCGACGGCATCAACCGGCTGCGCCATGCCAAGAAATACTCCGGCTTCCACTCCTCGATCTGCGTCAACCCGGCCTATGCCGGTTTTGCCGCCGGCGTCGGCACCGTCGCCGGCGTCGATCCGCGCGAAATGGCGAAATCCGATCTGGTGGTGATCTGGGGCACCAATGCGGTGAATACCCAGGTCAATGTGATGACCCACGCCATCCGCGCGCGCAAGGAACGAGCGGCAAAGATCGCGGCGGTCGACATCTACATGAACGGCACCATGGAGCAGGCCGATCTGCCGGTGCTGGTGAAGCCCGGCACCGACGGTGCGCTGGCTTGCGCGGTGATGCATTGCCTGTTCCGCGACGGCAAAGCCGACTGGGATTATCTCGACAAGTACACCGACGCGCCGCGCGAGCTGGAAGCGCATTTGCGTGATCGCGATCCGGTATGGGCCTCGAAGATCACCGGCACGCCGGTGGAAACCATCGAGGAATTCGCGAAACTCATCGGCGAGCGCAAACGCGCCTTTTTCCGGCTCGGCTACGGCTTCTCGCGCTCGCGCAACGGCGCCGCCAACATGCATGCGGCGAGCTGCATCGCGGCGGTAACGGGCGCCTGGGCCTTGGAGGGCGGCGGCGCCTTCCACATCAACGCCGACATTTTCAAGCTCGACAAGACGCTGATTGAAGGGACCGACGTTTGGGATCGCAGTGTGCGCATGCTCGATCAGTCGCGCATCGGCGCGATTCTGACCGGCGAGCCCGAGGTGCTGCTCGGCGGACCGCCGGTCAGCGCGATCATCGTCCAGAACACCAATCCGATGTCCGTCTGTCCGGACCAGAGCAAGGTGAAACGGGGTTTTGCGCGCGATGACCTGTTCGTCTGCGTGCACGAGCAGTTCATGACCGAGACCGCGCAGATGGCCGACGTGGTGCTGCCGGCGTCGACGTTTCTGGAGCATGACGACATCTATCGCGGCGGTGGCCACCAATATCTCATCCTCGGGCCTAAGCTGGTCGAGCCGCCGGGTGAATGCCGCAACAATCACGAGGTGATTGCGGCGCTAGCCAAGCGCGTCGGCGCCGAGCACCGCGGTTTCTCGATGAGCCCGCGCGAACTGATTGATCAGATGTTGCAGGTGTCGAAGCGCGGCACGCTCGCCGAAATCGAAGCCAACCGCTGGATCGATTGCCAACCGCCGTTCCGCCAGTCGCACTTCCTCGACGGCTTCAACTGGCCGGACGGCAAGTTCCGCTTCAAGCCCGATTGGAACAATGTGCCGTTCCGCAGCCCGTACAAAAGCGGGCCGGTTGCCGACATGCCGCCGCTGCCGGATCACTGGACCTCGATCGAGCAGGCGGACGCCGGCCATCCGTTCCGGCTCGCCACCTCGCCGGCGCGCGGCTTCCTCAACTCGACCTTCAACGAGACGCCGACTTCATTGGCGCAGGAGAAGCGGCCGACGGTGATGATCCATCCCGATGATGCCGACGAGCACGGCATCGGCGACGGCGACTATGTCGTGCTGGGCAATCCGCGTGGCAAGGTGCGGCTGCACGCGCGGTTGTTTGCCGGCGTGCAGCGCGGCGTGCTGATTGCCGAGTCGATCTGGCCAAATTCGGCCTATGCCGACGGTTGCGGCATCAACACGCTCACCGGCGCCGATCCGATTGCGCCTTATGGCGGCGCCGCGGTCCACGACAACAAAGTGTGGGTGCGGCGCGCGCCGTAGCGCGGCTCAGCCTTTGCCCGCCAGCATATTGTCGACGCTGATGCGGCCGCCGCCGGTCACGAACAGCGTGAGCGCGCCGCCGGCGATGGCGAGATCCTTGCTGAGGAAGATGTATTGCAGACCTTGCGCTGCGGCGGGAAACTGCCAATAGAGGTGCGCGGTCACAAAGGCGACCACCACGAAAGCGAACGCGAGTAACGCGCCGTAACGTGTCGCGATGCCTAGGATTAGCGTGACGATAATGATCCATTCGACAAAGTGCGCGAGCACGCTCATGAAATCGGGGGCGATAAAGTTGATGGACTTGAGATAGGCAGCGCTCGGGCCGCCGGTCGTCACCGTCATTAAAAATACGGCTGCGATCAGCACGCGGCTGACCAGCAGCAGCACGTCGGTCATTCCAGTGGCGATGCCATCGGTACAGGACAGCAGCGGATGCGATGATCGGTTCGACATTGGTTTCCCCCTCTTTTGATTGTTCTCGTTGAATTATCGTCCCATGATGAAACCACGGAACGAAGGCTGCAATTCCATTTGTGCCATCATCCCCAGTGGGCAGCGGTGCCCGTGGGCAGCGATGCTGCGGTGCGCTATGCCTAGAGTTCCTTGCCAATCTTGCGATCGAGCGAGTAGGGGCCGCCGCCGCGCAGCGCGATGGCGAACATGACAATGCCCCAGAGCAGGAACAGCTCCATCCGGGCGAAACCATTGTGGATTTGAACCCCGAACGCGATGATCGCCAATTCGATGGCGATCCCCGCCGCGAAAAATCGGGTGAACAGACCGAGAATGACGCAGATCGCGCCAACCGTTTCCAAAAAGATCGCCATGTAGGCGAAAGCCGTATGCGGCTCGAAGCCGTTTTTCGCCATCGCTGCCGCGACCGGCGCGACGCCGCCCATGAGCTTTCCCCAGCCGTGATAAAGAAAAAATCCGCCGGCCGCTATGCGGATCATCGGATACCAGAGATCGGAAACCGACGCGTAAAAGCCAGCCAATCCTGGAATCAGCAGCTTCGGCTCGCTGCCTGCCCGTCCAAACATAGCGTCACTCCCTTTAATTCTTGCCGCTCTGACCGGCGGCGTTCCACGACACTAACACCGCGCAGAGGCGGAAAAGTCACATACGCGTGAGAGAAAGATTCAAACCGGCGAACCGGCCACCGGCACGCCGTCGATCAGGCATTGTCCGTTCACGACCTGCACGCGGCCTTCCGCCACCAGCTTGAGCGCTGCGGGGTATATTCGGCGTTCCACCGCCAGCACGCGCGCGGCCAGCGCCGCTTCGCTGTCGCCGGCGTGCACTGCAACCGCGTCTTGCGCGATAATCGGCCCGGCATCCATTTCCGCCACCACGAAATGCACCGTGGCGCCGTGCATTTTCGCGCCCGCTGCAAGCGCGCGCTTGTGGGTGTCGAGCCCCTTGAACGCGGGCAGCAGCGCGGGATGAATGTTGAGCATGCGTTCGGGCCAGTGCCCGACGAATTCGGGCGTCAGCAGCCGCATGAAGCCGGCAAGGCAGACGATGTCGATACGGTGCTTTTCCAGCATCGCCTGCAGCGCGCGGTCGAACGCGGCGCGGTCCTTGCCGAACGCGGCATGATCGACCACTTCGGTGGCGATGCCGGCCGCGCGCGCAACACCGAGACCGCCGGCGTCGGCCTTGTTCGACAGGACCAGCGCGATCTCGGCCGGATAATCCTTGTGCTTCGCCGCTTCGATCAGCGCCGCCATGTTGGAGCCGCGGCCGGAGATCAGAACGGCGACGCGGTTGCGCTGCATCGCATTACCCAAGGTCGAGCCTGCCGTCATAAACGACGCGCGCTTCGCCGACGGATCGGACCACGCTGCCGATGGTCACCGCCGTTTCGCCCGCTGCCGTGAAGGCCTGCGCCACCGCGGCGGCATCCTTGGGCGAGGCGATGACGATCATGCCGATGCCGCAGTTGAAGGTGCGCAGCATTTCGTTCTGCGCGATGTTGCCTTCGCTCGCCAGCCATTTGAATACCGGCAGCACCGGCACGCGCGCCAGATCGATGCGGGCCCCCAAGCCTTTCGGCAGCACGCGCGGGATGTTGTCGGGAAAGCCGCCGCCAGTGATGTGGGCGAGGCCCTTCACGGCCTTGGTGCCGCGGATCGCGGCCAGGCACGACTTCACATAGATGCGGGTGGGCGTCAGGATCGCCTCGCCGAGCGAACGCGCGGCGTCAAACGGGGCTGGCGCGGTCCAGAACAGGCCGCTCTTGGCGACTACCTTGCGCACCAGCGAAAAGCCGTTGGAGTGCACGCCCGAGGAGGCGAGACCGATAATCATGTCGCCGTCGGCGATGTCGGGACGCGGCAGCAGCGCGCCGCGCTCCGCGGCGCCGACCGCGAAACCGGCGAGATCGTAATCGTCGCCTTGGTAGAGCCCCGGCATTTCGGCGGTCTCGCCGCCGATCAGCGCGCAGCCGGCTTCTTTGCAGCCGACCGATATGCCGGCGACCACGGCGGCGCCGATTTCCGGCTCGAGCTTGCCGGTGGCATAGTAGTCAAGGAAGAACAGAGGTTCGGCGCCTTGCACCACCAGGTCGTTGACGCTCATGGCGACCAGATCGATGCCGATGGTGTCGTGGCGGCCGGTCTCGATGGCGATCTTGACCTTGGTGCCGACGCCGTCATTGGCCGCGACCAGGATCGGATCCTTGAACCCCAGGGGTTTGAGGTCGAACAGGCCGCCGAAACCGCCGATTTCGGCGTCCGCCCCGGCGCGCGCGGTGGCGCGCACCAGCGGCTTGATCAGCTCCACCATCCGGTTGCCGGCATCGATATCGACGCCTGCTTGCGCGTAAGTGAGGCCGCGCTCCTTTTCTGCCATGATGGTCCTGCAGATTACGCTCGATGGCCGGGTCCTACGTGGAAATCGCAATTCGCGCAATGGTCGAAGCACCGTTATACTCTGCCGAGATTGGCGCATCGCCGGGGGACCAAGCCGGGGCGCGCCGACAAGCCGGGATTGCCTTGAGTATTCCGAACCTCATCACGCTGGGGCGCATTCTGCTGGTGCCGATCGTCGTCTGGGCGATTGCGACGCCTGGCGCGATGTGGATCGCCTTTGTGTTGTTCCTGGTCGCCGGCGTCAGCGACGCCGTCGACGGCTATCTTGCCAAGCGCTTCGCCATGACCACCGAGCTCGGCGCCTATCTCGATCCGCTCGCTGACAAGGCGCTGATCGTCTCGATCTATCTGACGCTTGGCATCAACAACCTGATCCCGCGCTGGCTAGTCATTCTGGTGGTATCGCGCGACATCCTGATCGTCGGCGGAATCATGCTGTCCTGGGTGATCGGCAATCCCCTCAAGATCAAGCCGTTGCTGGTGTCCAAGCTCAACACGGTGGCGCAGATCCTATTTGCCTGCGTGGTGCTCGGCTCGCTCGGCTTCGCCATTCCGGCGGATACCCTCACGCTTGTCCTCATGGGCGTGGTTGCGGTCTTGACCTTGCTGTCGGTGGCCGCCTATCTCGCCGAATGGGTGCGGCACATGAACACGCCGGCGGCTGGGCCGTGAGCCCGCGCGTCCCGTCGCGCCGCGGCCGCGATGTGCCCGAGGCCGGCGGCTTGACGTTCGAGCGGCAAGTCGCGTTCTGGCTTGCCGCGCTCGCCGTCATTGTGCTGCTGCTGTGGCTGCTGAGCGAGATCCTGCTGCCGTTCGTCGCCGGCGCGGCAATCGCCTATCTGCTCACGCCGGTCACCGACCGGCTCGAACGCCTGGGCGTCAACCGGCTGGCTGCCGCGCTGTCGATCATCACTTTGGTGGTGATGGCGATCGTCGTCGCCATTCTGCTGGTGGCGCCGATTTTGGGCGGCCAGTTGACATCCTTCATCGACAATATCCCGGGCTATGTGACGCGGCTGCAATCGCTGCTCAGCGATCCGAGCCGCCCGTGGCTGCAGAAAATCCTGGGCGCGAGTTTCAGTGCCGACAAATCGATCGGCGACCTGGTGACGCAAGGGGTGGGATGGCTCACCGCCTTTCTGAAGTCGCTGTGGTCGGGCGGGCGCGCGTTCGTCTCGCTGTTCTCTCTGGTGGTGGTGACGCCGGTAGTCGCGTTCTATCTGATCAACGACTGGCACCGTATGATTCGCACCGCCGACAGCTGGATCCCGGTCCAACAGCGCGAAACCGTGCGCCAGCTCGCGCGCGACGTCGACGCCGCTATTGCCGGCTTCGTGCGCGGTCAAACCGCGGTCTGCCTGATCCTCGGTTCGTTCTACGCGGTCGCGCTCACGCTCAGTGGCCTCAATTTCGGCCTCCTGATCGGGCTAATTTCCGGCGTAATCACTTTCATCCCCTATGTCGGCTCGATGACCGGCCTGATCCTCGCGGTCGGCGTCGCGGTGGCGCAGTTCTGGCCGCAATATAGTTCGATCCTGGTGGTGCTCGGCATCTTCTTGGTTGGCCAATTCCTCGAAGGCAACCTGCTGGCGCCCAAGTTGGTCGGTGAGAGCGTCGGGCTGCATCCCGTCTGGCTGATCTTCGCGCTGCTCGCCTTTGGCTATCAGTTTGGCTTTGTCGGCCTGCTGGTGGCGGTGCCGCTTGCCGCCACCATTGGCGTGCTGGTGCGCTTCGCGTTGCAACGCTACCGCGAAAGCGCGCTTTACACCGGAAAGCCTCCGGCATGAGCGCGACGCAAGCCGGTCCGCGTCAACTCCTGCTCGCGCTCGATCATGCCGAGAGCTTCGCGCGCGAGGATTTTTTGCGCGGGCCTTCGAATGCCGCAGCGCTGACGCTGATCGATCGCTGGCCGGATTGGCCGGACCGGATCGTCGCGCTGATCGGGCCGGAAGGCTCCGGCAAAAGCCATCTCGCCGCGATCTGGGCGGAAGCGGCCGGCGCGCGCGTGCTGGCGGCGAAATTGCTCGAGCACGGCGATCTGCCGGCGGCCCTGGCCACCGGCGCGCTGGTTCTGGAGGATCTGGAATTCGCCGGGCTCGACGAGCGCGCGCTGTTTCATCTGATCAATCTCGCGCGCGAGCAGGGCGCTTATGTCCTCATCACCTCGCGCTCGCCGTTGGCCACCTTTCCCGTGGTTATCCGCGATCTCGCCTCGCGGCTGCGCGCGCTGCCGGGCGTCGCGCTCGCGGCCCCCGAAGACGCGCTGTTGCGCTCGCTGATCGTCAAGCTCGCCGCCGACCGCCAGCTCGCCGTCGACGAGGCCTTGGTGAACTACCTCATCAACCGTATCGAGCGATCGTTCGTGGGCGCCCGCGCCGCGGTCGCCCGGCTCGACGAGGAGGCGATGCGCCAGCACCGCCCGGTGACGCGGGCGCTGGCCGCCGAGCTGTTTCGCGAACCTTAATCTCGATCATGGATCAGACTTGACGCGGCGGGCCTTCTCGGCGCGAACTGTCATGCGTCGGCCATTTTTACCGGCTAAGGACTGGGCCTTTCAGGCCTTCATTACTATGGCAGATCGCGCCCAAGCTCTTGCATCGTTTGAGGAAATCGCTCCGGTCGCCGACCGTGACGAACTCCCTTCGGCAACCGTTTCCGCACCCGGCACCGGTTTGCGCTCGCAGCCGCAGCGATTCATTAACCGCGAACTGTCCTGGCTGCACTTCAACCGCCGGGTCCTGGAAGAGGCCGGCAACGAGCATCACCCGCTGCTGGAGCGGGTGCGCTTTCTGTCCATTTCGGCCAACAACCTCGACGAATTCTTCATGGTGCGCGCCGCCGGCCTCAAGGGCCAGATGCGCCAGGGCATCACGACGCAAAGCCCGGACGGGCTCACGCCCAGCGAGCAACTCACGCGCATCGGCGAGGCGGTCTCGCAGCTTGCCAGCGATCAGCAGAAGCGCTGGCTGGAATTGCGTCCGGCGCTGGCCGAAGCCGGAGTCGTTCTGGTGGACGGCTCGGATCTCAAGAAGGCCGAGCGCGTCTGGCTGGAGGAGCGCTTCCTCACCCATGTGTTCCCGCTGTTGACGCCGCTCGCCATCGACCCGGCGCATCCGTTCCCGTTCATTCCCAATCTCGCCTTCTCGATCGCGCTGCAACTCGCGCGCGGCCGCGACGGCAAGCCGATGAACGCGTTGATCCGCATGCCGCAGAAGATCGATCGCTTCATCAAGTTGCCGAGCGGCAGCGACCAGGGCATCCGGCTGATCACGCTCGAGGAGGCAACCGCGCTGTTCATCGGCCGGCTGTTCCCCGGCTACACCGTCAAGGGCCAAGGCGCCTTCCGCGCCATCCGCGACTCGGAAGTGGAAATAGAAGAAGAGGCTGAAGACCTGGTGCGGCTGTACGAGACCGCGCTCAAGCAGCGGCGACGCGGTTCGGTGATCCGGCTCGAACTCAACGCCACGATGCCGGTGGAGTTGCGCAGCTTCGTGCAGCGCGCGCTGGCGGTGGCTGACGACGAAGTTTTTCTGGTCAATGGCGTGATCGCGCTCAACGATCTCGCGCAGCTTACCCGGCTCGATCGTCCCGACCTCGAATTCGTGCCGTACAACCCGCGCTATCCCGAGCGCATCCGCGATCACGGCGGCGACTGTTTCGCCGCCATCCGGCAGAAAGATCTGGTCGTCCACCATCCCTACGAATCCTTCGACGTGGTGGTGCAGTTCCTCCAGCAGGCGGCGCGCGATCCCGACGTGGTCGCGATCAAGCAGACGCTCTACCGCACGTCCGCCGAATCTCCGATCGTCAAGACGCTGATTGAAGCGGCCGAGGCCGGCAAATCGGTCACCGCGCTGATCGAGCTCAAGGCGCGCTTCGACGAGGAGGCCAATATTCGCTGGGCGCGCGATCTCGAGCGCGCCGGCGTCCAGGTGGTCTACGGCTTCATCGAATTGAAGACCCACGCCAAGCTGTCTTTGGTGGTGCGGCGCGAAGGCGGCGCGCTGGCGACCTACGTGCATGTCGGCACCGGCAACTATCACCCGGTGACCGCGCGCATCTACACCGATCTGTCGTTCTTTTCCGCCGATGCCGTCATCGCGCGCGACGTGGCGCGCATCTTCAATTACATCACCGGCTATGCCGAGCCGGCCGAGCTCGAAAAAATGGCGATCTCGCCGATCAGCCTGCGCAAGCGCATTCTCGATCACATCGCCCAGGAAATTGCCAACGCCAAGGCCGGCAAGCCGGCGGCGATCTGGATGAAGATGAATGCGCTGGTCGATCCGGGAATCATCGACGCGCTTTACGACGCCTCGAGCGCCGGCGTCGACGTCGATCTGGTGGTGCGCGGCATCTGTTGCCTGCGCCCGGGCGTGCCCGCCCTGTCCGACAACATCCGGGTCAAATCCATCGTCGGCCGTTTCCTGGAGCACGGCCGCATCTATTGCTTCGGCTCCGGCAATAAGCTGCCGCACGCCAAGGCGGCGATTTATATTTCCTCCGCCGACATGATGCCGCGCAATCTCGACCGGCGGGTCGAGGTGCTGTGCCCGATTCTCAATCCGACCGTGCACGAGCAGGTTCTCGGCCAGATCATGGTCGCAAACTTCAAGGATAACGAGCAAAGTTGGAAGCTCTTGCCGGACGGCAGTTCGACGCGCATAAAGGCCGCCTCGGGCGAGGAACCGTTCAACGCCCATAAATATTTCATGACAAATCCGAGCCTGTCGGGCCGTGGCAAATCGCTCAAGGAATCGTCACCGCGCAGCCTTATACGCCGCCTCGTCGAAGGGGCGTAAGCGTTCGCCCGTCAAGTATCCGAGCGTGAACGAGGCCCAGGGCCGGCTCAACAATGGGCCGCCGGTCGCGGTCATCGATATCGGCTCGAACTCGGTCCGCCTCGTCATCTATGAAGGGCTGACGCGCGCCGCGACGCCGATCTTCAATGAAAAAGTGCTGGCCGGCCTCGGCCGCCAGGTGCAGTCGACCGGTCTGTTGGCGCCGGACGCCATCGACACCGCGTTCGACGCGCTCAAGCGTTTTCGCGCGCTGTGCGAAACCCTGCATGTGCGCAAGATCTGGGCGATCGCCACCGCCGCCTGCCGCGACGCGCGCAACGGGCGGGCCTTCATCGCCGAGGCGACGCGCATCTGCCGCACGCCGATTGCGATCCTGTCGGGCAAACGCGAAGCTCATCTCACCGCGCTCGGCATCGTGTCCGGCATCCATAAGCCGGACGGCATCGTCGGCGACCTTGGCGGCGGCTCGCTCGAACTGGTCGACGTGCACGGTTCGCGTGTGCGCGGCGGCATGACGCTGCCGCTCGGCGGCCTCGCCTTGCAGGACATCGCCGGCCGCTCGCTCAAGAAGGCGGAAAAATTCGTCGAGGATGCGTTCGAAGACCTCGATATGCTGCACGAAGGCGAGGGGCGCACCTTCTACGCGGTCGGCGGCACCTGGCGCGCTCTGGCGCGGCTGCACATGTGGCAAACCGGCTATCCGTTCCACGTCATGCACAATTACCGCATCTCCGCGCGCGAGGCGCTGGAGTTCTCGCGCCTGGTGCACCGGGTCGATACCGAGACGCTGTCCAAGATCGAAGTCGTCAACGCCGCCCGCCGGCCGCTGCTGGCCTATGCGGCGCTGGTGATGGAAAATCTGGTGCGCACGATCAAGCCCAAGCAGGTGATCATCTCCGTGCTCGGCGTGCGCGAGGGACTGCTCTATTCGCTGCTCGGCCCGAGCGAACGCGCGCGCGATCCCTTGATCCAGGCCGCCGCCGATCTCAACGTGCTGCGCTCGCGCTCGCCCCATCACGGCGAGGAGTTGATCGATTGGACCGACCGCTTCATGGCGTCGTCCGGCCTCGACGAGACCGCCGACGAGCGCCGGCTGCGCCATGCCGCCTGCCTGCTGGCCGATATCGGCTGGCGCGCGCATCCGGATTATCGCGGCGAGCAGTCGATGAACATCATCGCGCACGGCGCCTTCGTCGCCATCGATCATCCCAGCCGCGCCTATCTCGCGCTGTCGGTCTATTTCCGCCATGCCGGCCTGAGCGAGGAGGACCTGTCGCCGCGCTTACGCGAACTCGCCACCACCCGCATGCTGGATCGGGCGCGCGTGCTTGGCGCCTCGATGCGGGTTGCCTACATCATTACTGCCGGGCAGGGCGGCGTGCTGCCGAAGACGCCGCTGAAGGTGCGGCGCGGTAAATTGGTACTGACTTTGCGCGGCAAGTATGGGGCGCTCGGCAGCGACCGGCTGTTCAACCGCCTGCGCCAGCTTGCAAGGCTGGTTGGCAGAGAGCCGGTAATCGAGACTTAAGGCTTCTCCACCGTCACCACGCGGCCCTTGTCGACCGCGAGCGCCAGTTGCCCGTGCTTGAGCGCGAGCGCCTTGTCGCCGAACAATTCGCGCCGCCAGCCTTTGAGCGCCGGCACGTCGGCCTCGTCGTCGGCGACGATGCGATCAAGCTCGTCGACGGTGGCGATCACCTTGGCGGCAACGCCATGACTTTCAGCGGTCATGCGCAGCAGGACTTTCAGCAATTCGACCGTGGCAGCGCCGTTCGGCGCCGGGCGGAAACGATCGAACCGCGGCAGCGTCTTGGGATCGCGCTCGAGCCCGCGCTGGACCGCCTCGACGATTGCCTCGCCCCAACGCGAGCGCTCGAAACCTTTCGGCAGCGAGCGCAAATGCCCCAGCCGCTCGACCGAGGTCGGCGCCTGCACCGCGATGTCACCGACCACGTCGTCCTTGAGCACGCGCGAGCGCGGCACGTCGCGCGTTTGCGCCTCGCGCTCGCGCCAGGCCGCGATCTCGATCAGGACCGCGAGCTCTTTTGGCTTGCGCACGCGGCTCTTGAGCCGCTCCCAGGCCCTGTCCGGGTCCATGCGATAGGTTTCCGGCGAGGTGAGCACGCCCATCTCGGCTTCGACCCAGCTGGTGCGCTCGCGCTTGGCCAGATCGGCCGCGAGCTTGAGGTAGACGGTACGCAAGTGCGTGACGTCGGAGAGCGCGTAGGAAACCTGCGCGTCGGAGAGCGGGCGCCGCGTCCAGTCGGTGAAGCGGTGCGACTTGTCGAGCTGGTCGCCGGTGATGCGCTGCACCAGCGCGTCGTAGGAGATCGAATCGCCGTAGCCGAGCACCATGGCGGCGACTTGGCTGTCGAAGATCGGATGCGGGATCTTCTTCGCCATGTTCCAGACGATTTCGATGTCCTGACGCGCCGCGTGAAATACCTTGACCACGTTCTCGTCGGTCATCAGCGCGAACAGCGGCCCAAGATCGATGCCGGTGGCGAGCGCGTCGACCACTACGGCCTCGTCAGGCGAGGCCAACTGCGCCACGCAGAGCAGAGGGTAATAAGTAGTCTCGCGCAGGAACTCGGTATCGACCGTGACGAAGGGATGGCGCGCCATGCGCGCGCAAACCTCGGTCAGTTCCTGGGTGGTGGTGATCAAATCCATGGGTACCGGGGGCAACCTAACCCGATCCGGGCCCGTCATGGCAACTGCCTTCGCGCATGATCCGGAAAAGTGGGCACCGGTTTTCGGATAAGATCATGCGCGCCCTAAAGTCCGCGCACGCGCGGCATGTGGATGAATTCCCAAGGCGACGGCATGGGCCCGACCGGCACCTCGATCAAAGTCGGCTCGCGGGCGGCAAAGGCGGCCTTAAGTGCCGTGCCCAGCTCCGCAGGCGTGCGCGCACGCCTACCGGCGGCGCCGAAGCTTTCGGCATATTTGACGAAATCGGGATTGGCGAGGTCCGAGGCGATCACGCGGTTGCCGAACTGCTCCTGCTGGATGCGGCGCACATTGCCGAAGGCGCCGTCGGTGAACACCACCGCTACCAGTGGAATGCGGTGGCGCATGGCGGTGGCGAGCTCGTTGCCGGTGTAGAGGAAGCCGCCGTCGCCGTTGATCGAGAGCACGGGCACGTTGGGCCGCGCATGCTGCGCGCCGAGCGCGGTGGCGTAGCCCCAGCCGAGATTGTCCTGATAACCGGGCGAGAGAAACGTGCGTGGGCGATAGGCCGGGAAGGCGAGGCGGGCGGCGAAGCCGACCTGCGTGACCTCGTCGACATAGATGCCGTCTTCGGGCAATTCTGCGCGGATGACGTCGACGAAGGCGAGCTGTGGGCCAATCTTGCCGAGGCGGTCGCGCAACTTGGCCTGATGCTGTTGCATCTCGTCGCGGCGCGAGGGGCGGCGTGAATTGTATTTTTCGAGCCCGTTTATGAGCCGCCGCAGGACCGGCGCGGCATCGCCAATCAGCGCCACTTTCGGCTTGTGCAGCCGCGCCGGCTCCTCGCGATCGGCATCGACGCGTACGATTTGCAAATCGCGATCGACGCCCCATTGCGTCATGGGATTGAGTAGCCGCGTGCCGACGCCAAGCACCGCGTCGGCCTCGCCCCACAGATCGCGGCCGAGCGGCAGCGTCACGCTGAACGCACTGCGGCCGTCGAGCACGCCGCGCCCGCGCCGGTAGGCCAGTACGGGCGCCTGCAGCATATCGGAGAGCAGTGTCACTTCGGGTGAGGCATCTTGCGCGCCGCCGCCGGCGACGATCAAAACGCGCTTGGCTTTACCGAGCAGCTTCGCCGCCGCGCGCACGGCGTCCTCGTCGATACGCGGCGCGCGCTCCGGCACCGGTGGCACGAGAGCAACCGCGCCGCGCTTACCCCAGACATCCATGGCGCATTCGAGCGCGGCCGGGCCGGGCCGGCCTTGCGACATCGAGGCGATCGCCTTGGCGACTTTTGCGGAAGCTTCCGCCGGCCCGCCGATGCGCGCCGAATGATCGACCAGCCGGGCGACGATGCCGGCCTGGTCGCGGATCTCGTGCAGGTGGCCGAAGCCGCGGCCGATCGCGGCCGCCGGAATTTGTCCGATCAGCGCCAGCACCGGCGCATTCATGCCATAAGCGGTTAGCAGCGCGGCGGCCGAATTGAGCAGGCCCGGACCCGGGACGACGACATAAGTCTGCGGCTTGCCGGTCGCCAGCGCCGCGCCCAAGGCCATATAGGCTGCGCCCTGCTCGTGGCGGGTGTGGACAACGCGCAAGGCGTCGCCAGCACGCTGGAAGGCGTCGAACAAATGGTCGTTGTGGACGCCCGGCAGCGCATAGACGGTGTCGAGCCCGTGTGCGAGCAGCGTGGCGGCGGTGGCTTCGCCGGCGGACATGTCGGTAAAGACGGGCTTCGCCCTTTTGTCGGCGCCGGCCGGCTTTGCCTTCGTCGGGCGCTTGGATTTTGGCATGGAGAACTCCGGCATTTCGCCGGCCTAACTGTGCAGATGGGTTCGCGTCTGTCGAGGCATTTGCCGGGGCGTTACCTTGACAAAGGCGACCCCCCATGCGCTTTTCGCGCGCCTCACCCCATGAGATGAATCGCCTGCCGGAATATCCTATGCATCGCTATCGGTCCCACACCTGCGGCGCCCTGCGCGAGGGTGATATCGGCAAATCGGTTCGCTTGTCGGGCTGGTGCCACCGCATCCGCGACCACGGCGGGGTGCTGTTCATCGATTTGCGTGACCATTATGGGCTGACCCAAGTGGTGGCGGATCCCGACAGCAAGGCGTTCAAGCTGGCCGAGACGCTGCGCTCGGAATGGGTGGTGCGCATCGACGGCAAGGCGCGCCGGCGCCCGGCCGGCACTGAGAACCCGGAACTGCCGACCGGACAGGTCGAGGTCTATATCGACGAGATCGAGGTGCTCGGCCCCGCCGCCGAACTGCCGATGCCGGTGTTCGGCGAGCAGGAATATCCGGAAGAGACCCGGTTGAAATACCGCTTCCTCGATCTGCGCCGCGAGAAGCTGCACGCCAACATCATGCTGCGCGGGCAGGTGATCGAACTCGCTGCGCGCCCGCATGAAGGCGGGCGGATTTTTCGAATTCCAGACGCCGATCCTCACCGCCTCGTCGCCGGAAGGCGCGCGCGATTATCTGGTGCCGTCGCGCATTCATCCGGGAAAATTTTATGCGCTGCCGCAGGCGCCGCAGCAGTTCAAGCAGCTCATCATGGTGGCGGGCTTCGACCGCTATTTTCAGATCGCGCCTTGTTTCCGCGACGAGGATGCGCGCGCCGACCGCTCGCCCGGCGAATTCTACCAGCTCGACCTGGAAATGAGTTTCGTAACGCAGCAGGACGTGTTCGACGCGGTCGAGCCGGTGATCCGCGGCGTGTTCGAGGAATTCGGCAAGGGCAAAGCGGTGACGCCGAAGTTTCCGCTCATTCCTTATGCCGAGGCGCTGTCGAAATACGGCACCGACAAGCCGGACCTGCGCAATCCGATCGTGATGCAGGACGTGAGCGACGCCTTCCGCGGTTCCGGTTTCAAGATTTTCGCGCGCATTGTGGAAACGCCGGGCAATGCGGTGTGGGCGATTCCGGCGCCGAAAGGCGGCAATCGCGCTTTCTGCGACCGCATGAATTCCTGGGCGCAAGGCGAGGGCCAGCCGGGGCTCGGCTACATCTTCTGGCGCGAGGGCGAAGAGAGCGGCGCCGGTCCGCTCGCCAAGAACATCGGGCCTGAGCGCACCAAGCAGATTGCCGGCAAGCTCGGCCTCGGCGTCGGCGACGCCTGTTTCTTTGTCGCCGGCAAGCCGAGGGACTTCGTCAAGTTTGCCGGCCTTGCGCGCGCCAAGGTCGGCGAAGAATTGGGCCTGATCGCAAAGGACCGCTTCGACTTCTGCTGGATTGTCGATTTCCCGATGTACGAGTGGAACGAGGAAGAGAAGAAAATCGACTTCTCCCACAACCCGTTCTCGATGCCGAACCTGGGCGTCGAGGAATTCCTCGCGCTCGATGCGAACGATCAGGAAAAAATCCTCTCCATCAAGGCGATCCAGTACGACATCGTCTGCAACGGCACCGAGCTGTCGTCAGGGGCCATTCGTAACCATCGCCCCGAGGTGATGAAGAAGGCCTTCGCCATCGCCGGCTATCCGGAAGAGGTGCTGGAGACGAAATTCGGCGGCATGCTGCACGCGCTCTCGCTCGGCGCGCCGCCGCACGGCGGCATCGCGCCCGGCATCGACCGCATCGTTATGCTGCTGGCCGGCGAGGAAAACCTGCGCGAGGTTGTGCTGTTCCCGATGAACCAGCGCGCCGAGGATTTGATGATGGGCGCGCCGTCCGAGGTGACGTCCAAGCAACTCAAGGAATTGAGCATCCGGCTGGATTTGCCGAAGAAGAATTAGCGGCTGGATTCCCGCTTTCGCGGGGATGACCGCAAACAGCGGTCACTTCTCCGGCAGCGGAATGAACTCGATATCGTCGCCCGGCACCTTGCCGAAGTGGCCGGCGGCCCACTCGGCCTTGGCCTGCTCGATGCGCTCCTTGCGCGACGACACGAAGTTCCACCAGATGTGACGCGGGCCGTCCATCGGCGCGCCGCCGACGATGACGAAATGTGTGTCGGTCGCGGCCGTGACCGTCACCTTGTCGCCGGGCTTTAACACCAGCAGCCGTCCCGGCTCGAACTTGTCGCCGGAAATATCGACGGTGCCGTCGATCACATAGAGCGCGCGTTCCTCGTGATCGGCGTCGAGCGGCAGCGCACTGCCGGCCTTGAGATGTGCGTCGCCGAACATCGTCTCGTGAACCGTCGGCACGGGGGATTTTGCGCCGTAGAGCGAGCCGACCACCACGCGCACGTTTTTGCCGTTCTCCCGAACAATCGGAAATTCCGCGGTATCGTGATGGGCGAAGCCGGCGTCCATCTCCTCCTTGGCGGCCGGCAGCGCCACCCACATCTGCAAGCCGTGGATCGGACTGCCGGTCGTGCGTTTCTCGGCGCCGGTGCGTTCCGAATGCACAATGCCGCGCCCGGCGGTCATCCAGTTCACTTCACCGGGTTTGATCGCTACCGCGGTGCCGAGTGAGTCGCGGTGCACGATCTCGCCGTCGAATAGATAGGTGACGGTGGCAAGCCCGATATGCGGATGCGGCCGCACGTCGAGCCCGCTGCCGGCGCGGAATTCGGCCGGCCCGAAATGGTCGAAGAAAATGAACGGCCCGACCATGCGCGACCGCGCCGACGGCAGTGCCCGGCGCACCGAAAAACCGTCACCGAGATCGACCGTGCGCGGCACCACCACATGGGTTATGGCCGCGCAGGCATAAGTATCGCCCGCCTGCGGGTCCTTGCCGGGAAAGAAGCTCATGACGCGCTCCTGTCAAAATAGCTCAAAGAAATTCAGGCCTTGAGTTGCGGCAGCAGCTTGAGCGCGGCACCGCGCTCGATCGACTGCCGCTCAGCGGCGCTGAAGCCATACGCGGCGACGCCGGCATTGACCTCCGCGCCCGGTCGGAACGGATAATCCGTGCCGTACAGAACTTGTTCCAACGCCACCATTTTGAGTAAGGCGGCAATCTGGCCCGGCGTATTGCCCTGCGCTAGTTCGTAGTGGAATTTGCGGAATTCCGGCAGCGGCCCGTCCGGCAAGAAAGCCGGCTTGCGCTCGCCGGCGAGCCGCGTGAACCGCCCGGTGAGGAACGGCAGTGTGCCGCCTGAGTGCGAGAAGATCCAGCGGATATCGGGAAAACGCGTCGTCGTGCCGCTGAACACCAGATGCGCGATGGTGCGCGTGGTGTCGGTCGCGTATTCGATCGAGCCGACCGGAATTCCGGGCACCAGGTTCTTGCAGCAGTTCGGCGCGACCGGGTGGACGTATACGATCGCCTTGCGGCGGTTGAGCTCGGCATAGATCGGCGCGAAGGACGGATCGCCGAGATAGAGCGTGCCGTAGCTGGTGAGCAGGCCGATGCCGTCGGCGTGCAGCGTCTCGAACGCGTATTCGATCTCCTTCAAGCTGCCTTCAACGTCCGGCGGCGCGATGCAGGCGAACAGGCCAAAGCGGCCGGGATGATCGCGCGACAGACCGGCGGCGTAATCGTTGAGCTGGCGCGTCAGCTTGCGCGACTCGGCGACGTCGCCGAACCAGGTGCCGGGCTGCACCACCGACAGCATCGCGGTGTCGATGCCGTTTTTGTCCATGTCATCGAGCGACATCTGCGGCGACCACTTCGGCCAGCGCAATCCGCCGCGGCGCGCATTCACGGCGTCGCGATGGAAGTCCGGCGCGAAATGATGATGCACGTCGATCTTGCTCGGCTTCTCATCAGCCCGCGCCGGTACCGACGCCAGCGCCGTTGCCGCGCCGGCGGCTACGGCCTGCGCGATGAAGCTGCGCCGGGTGAGGGGCGAGCCCGCGTCGCAACAGACGCAGGAACGCAAAAGATGTCCCGATGCTTCGGGCATGACGATGTTCTCTTACGCCAGCGTTACGAATTGTTGGCCTTTCACGGCTTCGCGCAACCCGTCGAAGGCCTCGTTGATCTTGCCCCAGTTCGGCAGCTTCTTCATAGCGGCGAGCCAGCGCGTAACGTTCGGATAGGGGGTGAAATCGACACCGATGATCTCGCCCAGCGTCACGATGCCGGCGCCGAAGTAATCGGCGATGGTGATCGTATCGCCGACAAGATAGGTCTTGTTCGACCCGATCCAGTAGTCGTTGAGGAGCGTGAGCCAGCGCTTGGCATTCTGCTTGCCGAACTCCAGCGTCGCGGCCTGCGCCTCGTCGCTGCGCCGCTTGAGATGCGGAAACAGTTGCGGATAGCAGAGATTGTAGCCCCATTCGCGATAGAAATTGGTGTTGATCCAGTCCATCACCTCGTTGACCTTGGCGCGCTGCTTGAGGTCCTTCGGATAGGTGGGCGAGCCGATCTTGTCGGCGAGATATTTCAGGATGGCCGAGCTTTCGGTGAGCTTGAGGTCGCCGTCCTCAAGCAGCGGCACCAGGCAATTTGGATTGACGGTGGAATAGGGCGGCTGCATGTGCGCGCCGGTCATCAGGTCGACGAATTCCTCGTCCATGGCGATGTTGTTGTCGGCCGCAAACAACCTCACCGGCCGGCAGGTCATCGATACCGGATGCATATAGAGTTTCATGGTCGTTTCCCCTTCGCGGTCATTGGGCTATTGCGCCGGCCGCGCCCGCTGTTGACGGCAGCGTAGCGGAAGAGGGACGCGTTGATCCATGCCCCTTGCCGTAAACACTTCGTTAACCACGCGCGGCCGACCGGGCTCCATTTTCCTGATTTGGGCACGCCCGCCGCCGCAGGCTTAAGCCGCCCTTTACGGCGCCATGGCTCACTCAAGCCGACACCAGGATGGGGTAGGCTAGCCGGGCGCCAGGATGGGTCTGATTGTGCGCGCACTCACGCGCAAGAATATTCTTGCGGTCATCGTCGGCGTGTTGCTCGCCGGCGCTCCCTTGCTTGCGTTCGATTTCTGGCTCGGCGGGTTGGTCGATCGGCAGGGTCAGGAGGAGGTTGAAACCTCCGCCCAGCGCGCCATCGCGCTCGCCGACTTTCGCGTCACGCAGGTGATCGCCACGCTCGACGGTCTGGCGGCACGCGGCGTGGATAGCTGCCAGCCGAGCGACGTCGAGGCGATGCGGCAAGCCGCCTTCGACACCACCCCGATCAAGGAAATCGCGGTCGTTAGTCCAGACGGGCAGACGCTCTGCACCGATCTCGGCTTGCCGCTCGGCCAGCGCAATATCGTGGCCTCCGAGCCGCTGGCCGGCGCCATTTGGTATTCGCTCGACGTCATTCAGCTCGAAAACGGCCAGCCCATGGTGCGGCTGCGCCGCAAGGTCGGCGTCGGTCCCAACGGCGTGGCGGCGCTGGTGCCGGCCATGCTGTTTCTGCCGCAGGTATCCAGCCACGGCAGCCCGTTCAACGCCTATGCGCATATCGCCACCACCAACGGCACCACGATCGGCAACATAGGCACGCTGCCCGATGCCGCCGAGGCCGTGTTCATAGCCAACGCGAAATCCGAAAAATTCGGTTTCGGCGCCGAGATATCGATGCCGCGCGGTCACGTGATTGCCGGTCACGGGGAATTGCAGTGGCTCGGCCTGTTTGCCACCGGCGCCATGGTCGTGATCTTGGGCATCTTTTCCATGCTGATGCCGCGGGGCGCGCCCGGCAATCCGGTGACCGAGATCGAAAGCGCGCTGAAGGCCGGCGAATTCGTGCCGTACTACCAGCCGATCGTCGATATTCGCTCCGGCCAATTGCGCGGCGCCGAAGTGCTGGTGCGCTGGCGGAAAGCCGATGGCACGCTGGTGCTGCCCGGCGCTTTCATAACCCTGGCGGAATCGAGCGGGCTGATCCGCGAAATGACCCGCGATCTGATGCGGCGGGTCTGCGCCGAAGCGGGCCGCGCCGTCGGCGCCCGGCCGGCGCTGAAGATATCGTTCAATTTCGCCGGCAAGCTGTTTTCCGACGAGACTATCGTCCAGGACGTGCGCAAGATCTTTTCCGGATCGCCCATTAAGCTTTCGCAGGTGGTGCTGGAGGTGACCGAGCGCGATCCGATCGAAAATTTCACCGCGACGCGGCAGACCATCGCGGCGTTCCAGGGGCTCGGCGTGCGCATCGCCATCGACGACGTCGGCACCGGCCACAGCGGGCTGTCCTATATGCTCAAACTCGGCGTCGACATCATAAAGATCGACAAGATATTCGTCGACGCCATCGGCACCGACCGCAACTCCACCACCATCGTCGAGACGCTGGTCGATCTCGCGCACAATATGCGCATGGACGTGGTGGCCGAGGGCGTGGAGAATTTCGAGCAGGTGATGTATTTGCGTGAACTCGGCATCCGCTCGGCGCAAGGCTATGTGTTCGCGCCGCCGCTGCCCGGCAAGGCCTTCCTGCAATTGGTCGAAGCGCTCGATCCGCTGCCCGTGCCCGGCGCCGCGCCGAAAACGGAATTGGCCGAAGCCCAGGCCGCCGCGCAAGTCAGTGCGCAAGCTAGCGCCGCATGAGCGCGCTTATTCTTTAAATCGATGATGGCTGGAAATGAAAAGGGGCGGCCTCGCGGCCGCCCAGTCTAAACGCCACGCGGGAGGAACCTGGTAACGAGTCGGCATCCAACACCGCCGGCCCACGTGACTAAAATTGCGCCATGACTTCGTCATGGGCAGGCTGATTCGTCAATCTGAAATTTATCGGTTTTGTGACGGCTGCGGCTATTCACGCACTATTCGCCGGCCAATTCCTGCTCGATCGCCGCGATCAGGCTCGGATCGTCGGGTTCAACGGCGGAGGTGAAGGCCGCCTTCAGCCGGCCGTCGCGGCCGATCAGGTATTTGTGAAAATTCCAGCGCGGCGCTTCCAGTGGGCGCTCCTCCGCCGCCCATTTGTAGAACGGGTGGGCGCCGGCGCCCTTGACCGCGGCCTTTTCGGTGAGCGGGAAGGTGACATGGTAATCGCCCTGGGCGGTCTTTTCGATTTCGGTTTTGCCGCCCGGCTCCTGGCCGCCGAAGTCGTTCGACGGCACGCCGAGCACCACGAGGCCTTGGCCGCTATAGCGCGTCCATAGCGCCTGCAGGCCGCTGTATTGCGGGGTGTAGCCGCACAGCGAGGCGGTGTTGACCACCAGAATCGGGTGGCCGGCATAGGACGCGAGCGAAATATCGCTGCCGTCCAGGCTTTTGAAAGTGAAGGCGTAAGCCGTGACGCGGCTGCTCATGGTATCGGCCTGCGTGAGACGGGGTGCCAGCGCCGCTAGCGCGGCCCCCAGCAGCCAATGTCGGCGGTCGATCATGCCGCCACTATAGCGGCCGCGGCCAACCCAGTGCGCGCAAAATTGCGTGAGCGGCAGCGCGCCGATCTCAGGCGGCTTCGGCGAAGCGCACGGTGGTCTCGAACGCGTAACCGCAGGCCTCGCACTGCCACAAATGGCGCACGCGGCGCTCGTCGACCAATTCGGACCACTCCGGCATGAAAAGCGAATCGCCGCATTGCGCGCAGGCGATCTGCGGACGTGAGCGCGAGAATCTCGCGGTACCGCGGCTGTGACGGTCCATGGGGTATTCTCCGAGTTTGTCTCCACCCCGTTGTGTTCATTTTGACATCAGCGGAACAGCAGAGTGAAGCAGCAAGGCTGACGTAACCATCCCTGAGTTCGGTGAACCATTTGCGACGGAACCGGCACAGATTGAGTCAAAGTTGCGGCAGCCTGCGCGAGCGAATGCATGGCTGCTGCGTGGCAAATTCGTTGGTTTTTACGCGATTGTGATGTGCGCGCGGGAAGGGCTTTCGTTATACCCCAGCCGGGGGCCAACCAAAGCCGGGACCAACTTTGCTCCACGTCGATCGAGCCAGCGCGTCGCGCACGGATGCGCGCGATTCCGCCGTCGCGCTCTACGCGCCTACCGTCCTTTCCATCGTCCGCATCGCCGTGGCGCTGCTGTTCTTCGAGCACGGCAGTTCGCGCATGATCGGGTTCCCGACCCAGGCTTTGGAACCGCTGTTCAGCTTGCACTGGTTTGCCGGCGCGATTGAGTTCGCCGGCGGCGCCTTGGTCGCGCTCGGCCTGTTCACGCGCGCCGCGGCTTTCATCATGTCGGGCGAGATGGCCTTTGCCTATTTCCTCAGCCACGCGCCGCACGGTTTCTTCCCGATCGTCAACCGCGGCGACAGCGCCATCCTCTATTGCCTGTTTTTCTTCTACATCGCCGTCGCCGGCGCCGGGCCGTGGAGCCTGGACGCGCTGTGGCGCCGCCGCCGCGCCTAAAAGATCACGTCGCGGCGAGCTTGCGCGCCAGACCTTCATGGCCCCAACGCATCACCACGCCGTGGTTCCAGGCGAACACCGGGCGGAGCACCGGGGCGGCGATCCGCATCCACGGCCGCGTCACCTCGACGATCCAGTCGTAACGCACATGGGTGCGGCCGTCGTCCGGGCATAGCGTCCAGCGGCCGAGGCCGTCGAGCTCGCCCTCGGCGCGACCCTCGATCAGCGTCATCGGCTCAACGCGCGTCACGCGCATGACGAAGGTCAGCGTATAGGGCAGGGCGGTGCGCCAGGTGATGCTGCGCCGCGCGCCGACGCCATCGGCGCCGCCTTCGGTGAGCGTCTCGACGGGCGCGACCGCGCGCCACCACGACGGCCATTGCTCCGGCGCCATCAGCGTCTGCCAGACCGGCTCGACCGGGGCGGCCAACGTCCAGTCAGTGATGAGATGGAACTGGCTCGATGCCATGATTCCCCCGTCGCCGCGATATTCCAGCGCGGCCGGGGGCTGGTTGCAAGCTGCGCGCGCCGTCCGGCTGGATTATACTGCGGCCGCCGGGATGGCCTCCGCGATGACCGAAAAAACCCTCGTCAAGCCGCGCCCCAAGACCGCAGCCAAGACGCAGCGCCCGCCGCTGTGGAAGGTCATTCTGCTCAACGACGACTTCACGCCGCGCGAGTTCGTCGTCGAAGTGCTCAAGGCCGTGTTCCGCATGAACGAGAGCCAGGCCTACCGCGTCATGATGACGGCGCATCAGAAGGGCGCCTGCGTGATCGCGGTCTATACCAAGGACGTCGCCGACACCAAGGCCAAGGAGGCGACCGAGATGGGCAAGGCCCAAGGCTATCCGCTCTATTTCACAACCGAGAAAGAAGAGTAGGTTCGCGGCCCGCGCGGGCGATCGTTCGGATTTTCCGAAAAATAACCGGGGCAAAAAAGGTATTTCTATACAGGGCTGGTTTTCAATGCCGCCTCTGGTCTTGCAAGAGGGGTACCCGTGCGAGAGTGGTATTGGCCGTTGGCGCCGGTGGCGGCAATTGTTTACTTCGTCGCTTTTCCGGGCCATTTCGAAGCGATGATCGTGTGGGCGGAGCGGTTCGTGCGCTAACGCGCCTACTGCCCGCAATTCCACATGTAGCCGATCGGCGTGTAGGTGTAGCACGGGCCGAAGCCGCCGCCGTTCCAGCGCCCATGATAGAAGCGCGGCCAGGCCGGCCCGTAAAAGCGCGGGCCGCTGCGCCAGTAATGCTCGGCGCTCTCGCGCTCGACCACTTCGGGCGGACGGTAGCCGGGCAGGAAGCCGTAGCCGTGCCAATGACGGATGACGCGGTGCTTGGCGACGAGCTTCTTGTGCACGGGCGCGGCGAGGGCAGCCGGCGTGAGCGACAGCGCAAAGGCGACGGAGAGGGCGACGGAGAGGGCGGGTGGGAAAATTCGCGGCATCAGGCTGCTTACACCAAAGGGCGGCGCGTGGATATCGGCGCGCTTCGTGTTGAAGCTGAGACCGGCCCCGAAGGCCTCCTTTGATCCACATCATGGCGCCGGCGCGCGAACGGGTCTTGAAAAGAGCCATGTTGCCGCTTTCCCGGTACCGACGGGGGTTTCCATGTTCAGCCATTCGCATCAACATCTGACCGAGCCGGTGTCGCGGGGCTATGGCCGCATCGGCGGCTATACGCTCATCGTCGTCTTTGCGGCGCTGCTGCTGCTCGCGCTGCTGACCAATCCGGTGTTGCCGTTCTAGACGGACGGCGGCGACCGCGCGTTTCATGCCTATAGCCGTCGCACGCTCGGGCCGATGCGGCGCGCGGGTGTAAGGCGCAATAGCGATGCGCATTGCGACCGATGTTGGAGGGCTGCGCTAGGGGCTCATTCGCCGCAGGCTTCGCTCCCGGCGCCTGGCATACGTCACTCGGCCGCCTGCTCCGCGCGCCTGGTCATGTCGCCGCGGCCGGCAATAAGCCCGGCAATCGAAATATCCTCGTCGAGTTCTTCCCAGTGCAAGCCGCTGCGGCTCAATTCGACACGCGCACGTTGCGTGGCCGTCGCATTCAGAAGGCGCGGAAACCAGGCGAGCGGCACGCCCAAAGTGCGGCCGTCGGTCAGGTCGACCCACATGGTGTTTTCGTCAAAACGGACGGCGGTCGCCGAAATGCTCATTCCAGGCTCTCAGGATCAGGTCTCGGCGCTCCGAGACGATGTGCAGAATACCCCTCAATTCGGCGGAATTAAAGCCGTAGCTCTCGGCGATCGAGACCTCCGGCTCCAGCCAGATTTTGGCTTCCTTGCCGCCGCCCTTGACGTGAACGTGGCGCCGCTCCCGCGGCAGGCCTTCGTTAGAGAAGAAGAAATAGCGAAGGCCGCTCTCGCGAAAGACGACCGGCATCTTCAACTCCGGCGATCAGCATTGTTTAAGCCCACCTTGGGAATCCAAGGGGGCTTAAACTTTCACGAACACCCCGTCGTTGACCCACACGTATCGCACTTCATGCACGTGCCATTGCGCACCAGCGTGAAGTTGCCGCACTCCCCGCAAGCCTCGCCTTCGTAGCCCTTGGCGCGCGCCTCGGCGCGCTTCTCGGAGGCCGCGTGCTTGGCGTGCTCGCGCACGTCCTGCTCGTCGATGCGGTGGGCGTACTCCAACTGCTGCGCCGGCGACAGCTTGGCCTCCGGCTCGGCCTTGAGCGCCGTCGCGGCCCCGCTTGAGCCGGCAAAAGCCGTTACATTCGACGCCGCGACACTGCCCGACGAGGGGGGCGACGAACTCACCACCGACAGCCGGTCGGTGCGCGAGCGCGTCAGCCCGCGCGACACGAAGTTGTTGGCGGGCGCGGCCTTGCCTTCCGCTTCGCCCTTGCCGAGCGCATCGAAGCCCAACTCGCTCGGATCGACATGGGCGAGATCGAAGCGTTCGAGATAGGAGACCGCCAGTTCGCGGAACACGTAGTCGAGGATCGAGGTGGCGTATTTGATCGAGTTGTTGCCCTGCACCGGGCCCTGCGGCTCGAAGCGGGTGAAGGTGAAGGCGTCGACATATTCCTCCAGCGGCACGCCGTATTGCAGGCCGAGCGAAATGGCGATGGCGAAGTTGTTCAGGAGCGAGCGCAACGCGGCGCCTTCCTTGTGCATGTCGACGAAGATCTCGCCGAGACGGCCGTCGTCGTATTCGCCGGTGCGGAGATACACCTTATGTCCGCCGACCACGGCTTTTTGGGTGTAGCCCTTGCGGCGCGACGGCAGCTTCTCGCGTTCGCGCAGCACCGTGATGCGCTCGACGATCTTCTCGACGACCTTTTCGGCTAGCCCCGCGGCGCGCGCCGCCGCCGGACGCTCAAGGAATTGCTCGACGGCGTCGTCCTCGTCGTCCTCGTCGGCGATCAGTTGCGAGTTGAGCGGCTGCGACAGCTTGCTGCCGTCGCGGTAGAGTGCGTTGGCTTTGAGCGCCAGCTTCCAGGACAGCAGATAGGCCGCCTTGCAGTCTTCCACCGTGGCGTCGTTCGGCATGTTGATGGTCTTGGAGATGGCGCCCGAGATGAAGGGCTGCGCCGCCGCCATCATGCGGATGTGGCTTTCGACCGACAGATAGCGCTTGCCGATCTTGCCGCACGGGTTGGCGCAGTCGAACACCGGATAGTGCTCGGCTTTGAGATGCGGCGCGCCTTCCACCGTCATGGCGCCGCAGGCGTGGATGTTGGCGGCCTCGATCTCGCGCTTGGAGAAGCCGAGCGCGGCCAAAAGGTCGAGCGTGGGCGAGGCTAGGTCCTCGGCCGAGATGCCGAGCTTGTCGCGGCAGAATTCCTCGCCAAGCGTCCACTTGTTGAAGACGAACTTGATGTCGAAGGCGGTCGGCAGCGCCTTGTCGATCTTGGCGATCGCCTCGTCGGTGAAGCCCTTGGCCTTCAAGGTGGTGTGGTTGATGCCGGGCGCCTGCGCCAGGCTGCCATGGCCGACGGCATAGACCTCGATCTCGGCGATGTCGGATTCGCTATAGCCGAGCGTGCGCAGGGCTTCGGGCACGGCGCGGTTGATGATCTTCCAGTAGCCGCCGCCGGCGAGCTTCTTGAACTTCACCATGGCGAAGTCGGGCTCGATGCCGGTGGTGTCGCAATCCATGACCAGGCCGATGGTGCCGGTCGGCGCGATCACGGTGGCCTGCGCGTTGCGGTAGCCGTGCTTTTCGCCGAGCGCGAGCGCCTTGTCCCAGGCGGCCTTAGCGTGCGCGATCAAATCCTTGTCGGGGCACGAGCCGTGGTCGAGCGGGACGGGGGGCTGCGAGACCTTCTCGTAGCCGGTGCGCTCGTTATAGGCGGCGCGGCGGTGGTTGCGGACCACCTTGAGCATGGCGTCGCGGTTCTTCTTGAAGCCGGGGAAGGGGCCGAGCTTTTCCGCCATTTCGGCGGAAGTGGCGTAGGACACGCCGGTCATGATGGCGGTGAGCGCGCCGCAGATGGCGCGGCCCTCGTCGGAATCGTACGGAATGCCGGAGGTCATCAGCAGGCCGCCGATATTGGCGTAACCAAGTCCGAGGGTGCGGAATTCGTAGGACAGCTGCGCGATCTGCTTGGACGGGAACTGCGCCATCAGCACCGAGATTTCCAGGACCACGGTCCACAGCCGCACGGCGTGCTCGTAGTCCTCGACCTTGAACTTGCCGGTCTTCTCGTCGCGGAAGGTGAGAAGGTTCATCGACGCCAGATTGCAGGCGGTGTCGTCGAGGAACATGTATTCCGAGCACGGATTGCTGGCGCGGATTTCGCCCGAGGCCGGGCAGGTGTGCCAGTCGTTGACCGTGGTGTGGTATTGCAGGCCCGGATCGGCGCTAGCCCAGGCGGCGTAGCCGATCTTCTCCCACAGCGCGCGGGCGTCGAGCGTCTTGGCGATCTTGCCGTTCTTGCGGAACGTCAGGTCCCACTTGGCGTCGGATTCGACCGCCTTGAGGAAGCCGTCGGTGACGCGCACCGAGTTGTTCGAGTTCTGCCCGGAGACCGTGAGGTAGGCCTCCGAATCCCAGTCGGTGTCGTAGATCGGGAAATCGATGTCGGTGTAGCCCTGCCTGGCGAACTGGATGACGCGCTTGATGAAGTTGTCGGGCACGTAAGACCGGCGCGCCAGCTTGATCTCGCGCTTCAAGGCGGGGTTCTTTTCCGGCATGAAGCAGTCGTCGCCGGAGCCCTCGCAGTTGACGCAGGCTTTCAGCACGGCCTTGAGGTGCTTCTGGTTGATCCTGGAGCCGGTGACCAGCGCCGCTACCTTCTGCTCCTCCTTCACCTTCCAGTCGATATAGGTCTCGATGTCGGGGTGATCGACGTCGACGATCACCATCTTGGCGGCGCGCCGCGTGGTGCCGCCCGACTTGATGGCGCCGGCCGCGCGGTCGCCGATCTTGAGGAAGCTCATCAGGCCGGACGACTTGCCGCCGCCCGACAGCTTCTCGCCTTCGCCGCGCAGCGCCGAGAAGTTGGAGCCGGTGCCGGAGCCGTATTTGAACAGGCGGGCCTCGCGCACCCACAGGTCCATGATGCCGCCTTCGTTGACCAGGTCGTCATTGATGCCCTGGATGAAGCAGGCGTGCGGCTGCGGGTGCTCGTAGGACGATTTCGATTTGGTCAGCTTGCCGGTCTGGAAATCGACGTAGTAGTGGCCCTGGCTCGGGCCGTCGATGCCATAGGCCCAGTGCAGGCCGGTGTTGAACCATTGTGGGCTATTCGGCGCGCAGATTTGCGCCGCCAGCATGTAGCGCAGCTCGTCGAAGAAGGCGCGTGCGTCCTCTTCCGTATCGAAATAGCCGCCCTTCCAGCCCCAGTAGGTCCAGGTGCCGGCGAGACGATCGAATACCTGCTTGGAGGAATGCTCGCCGATCGTGCGCTCTTTCTCCGGCAGCGCGGCGATGGCCTCCTCGTCGGCGACCGAGCGCCACAGGAAGGAGGGGACGGTGTTCTCCTCGACTTGCTTCAGCCGCGCGGGCACGCCCGCTTTACGGAAATATTTTTGCGCCAGCACGTCGGAGGCGACCTGCGACCAGAATTCCGGCACCTCGACATTGTCGAGCTTGAACACCACCGAGCCGTCTGGGTTGCGGATCTCGCTAGTGGTGAGCCGGAAGGCGATGCCGGCATAAGCGGCGTCCTGCGCGCTGCCGGTGCCCTGGGTGTCGTTGGTGTAGCGCCGTTCGATCCGCATTTTTGTCTCTAGCCCCTTAAATTGCCGGGCGGCTGGCGACCGCCCGATTATCCCTGACGGACCTGTCCTTGTCCGCCTGTTTTACTCTGCACGCCGTTCGACGACCCATCACTCACTCAACTAGGCCCGGACCCTGGTTCCGGCACCGGCTACTCCCGGTTTTTTGACCCTCGGCGCACAACAATCCCCTGTCCCAAATCACCGTTTCCGGCGCGGGCGCGGCTTACGACCAGGCGTCGTTGGAAGCTCGGAGGGAACCGAAAACGCGACTGCACCGAACACACCAAAGCTAGGGGGACTCTACCCACGCGTCAACAATAGATAGACGTCAAATCTGAATCAAACACTAAATCTTGTGTCCGGACGGTGAACTGCGGGGACAACTTGCCGCGAAACGTCCGTGAGTATTGAGCCATCCGGGGGTCGCGGAAAGCGTTTTTATCGGCGCGCGCCAATAGGGCTGAATTCCTGCCGACATGACGGAAAAATGACGCAAAATCGCGGTTTCGCGGTTATCCGCCGCAAAATCCCACTGGCGGCCCGGCCGGGGATAAAGCTGGGAAAAGCCGCTCAATCGGCGGCTGGGAGTTGCTGATTCTCAAAACCAAGTCAGTGCCTTAGCCCCAACGCGCAGATGCTGGCGGAGGGTGGCGAGCAAACCCACGCCTGTGGATTTGCGCCGACGACGAAGGCGGCTTTCCGCCAGGCGCTCCGTGGTTGTTGTTGTTTTGGCGCGAGCCGGGCGGCCTTAGGCCGCATTTATGGCGGCGGTCCTCTGTCCGGCTGAGCTCGAAACGCGAAAAAGGCGGACCCCATTTGTGGGGCCCGCCTTTCGCACCGGCACTGTCATCGCGACTATCAGCGTCGTTGAGGCGGAACTAGGCGACTCGAGCCCGCGCTGATGAATTCCTAGGCAGGATAAGCGCGCCGGTCTGGAGAACGCAATATGCACCGCAACATAGGCGGCGTCAGCCTTGCGCGGCAGCTTTGCGCACGGTCTCGCGCCTGGCCTTTGGGGTTTTCGAATCCGGGAGATCCGAAACGGCGACATCGGAACGCTGGCGCGACAGCGCCTCCGGATGGTGCTTTTGCAGGAACTCGACGAGTTGCTCGCGCACCTCGCAGCGCAAATCGAAGGCCCGGCCGGCATTGCGCGCGCTCATCAGGCAGCGCAGCTCGATGGTCCGCTCCTTGGCGTCGGTCACCTGCAGGTTGACGACGCGGCCGTCCCAGTTCTTCGAAGCCTTGACGATTTCGCCGAGCTTGTCGCGGAGGATGCCGACCGGCGCGCTGTAATCGACATAGATGAAGGCCGAGCCGATCAGCGGCGAATCCTCGCGCGCCCAGTTCTGGAACGGCCTCTCGATGAAAGAGAGCGGCACGATCATGCGCCGCCAGTCCCACAGCCGCACCACCACATAGGTCGAGGTGATCTCTTCGATGTTGCCCCATTCGTTCTCGACGACCACCGAATTGTCGATGCGTATCGGCTGCGTCATCGCCAGTTGCACGCCGGCAAACAGGTTGCTGAGCAGCGGGCGCGCCGCCAGGCCCGCGACGATGCCGGCAACGCCGGCCGAGGCGAACAGGCTGGCGCCGTATTACCGAACCGGCTCGAAGGTCATCAGCGCGGCGCCGAACGTGACCACCACCATCAGCACGTCGGCGGCGCGCAATAGCACGCGCACTTGCGTGACGTGCTTGCGCGCCAATAGATTATCGTCGACGTCAATCCGGAAGCGCAGCAGGTAGAGATCGGCGGCAATCTTGAGCGCCGTCATCGCCCCCCAGCCGACCAACCCGATCACGCCGATCAGCACCAGCCGCGTCATCCATGCGGCGGTGTCCAAGTCGACCGGCGCCACCGGAATGGCGATGATGATGGCCAGGATCACCAGCCCAAGTTGGGTCACGCCGCGCATCTGGGTGAAGATCGAGAAGACGAACGGGGCGCGGTGCGCCAGCAGCCGGCGGATGAGCTTGCGCACGATCCTGTCAGCAAGAAAGCGATCGCCACCGCCAGCGCCAGGAGGATGGCGGCGACCGCCGGATTGGGCAGCCAGACGAGCAGCGCTTTGATGGAAGTCAGTGCGTTTCGGATCGAATCCATTTCGCCTTGAGGCTTTTCGTGGCGTCGCGGTGAGCATGGCAGTCTGGCGAAAGTGCGCCCTGGACAGCAGCGTGACGAGGTGGCAGAACGCCCCGGTATTCAATGTCTTTCAACGCGTGGCGGCGATGAAAAGTTTCCTGCTCAAGCTGTTTACCTGGTGGAATTCGCAGACCTTCGGGACCCAGTTCTGGACCTGGCGGTATGGCGAAGCGGTCGGCGAAGACGAATTCGGCAACCGCTACTACCGCACCAAGGGCGGCAAGATCGACCGCGGCCTCGGATTTGAGCGGCGCTGGGTGGTCTTCAACGGCTACATGGACCCCTCGACCATACCGCCGTCCTGGCACGGCTGGATGCACCACACGGTCGATACCCCGCCGACGCAAGAGACCTACAAGCCGCATGCCTGGCAAAAGCCGCACCGGCCCAATATGACCGGCACCGCGGGCGCCTACCGACCGTCCGGATCGACGCTGGCCGCCAACCGGCGTCCGAAGGCGACCGGCGATTACAAGGCGTGGAGCCCCGACCGCCGGGGTTGATTGCCGGCCCAATCGCGCCCTTTCGCCGCCGTATTCGCCGTGTTAACCGGGCGCTACCGGGGGGCGGCGAATCCGCGCTGATACCCTCGCGTAAAACATCCGGTTTTATGGCGCGAACTTCGCTCACCGCTTGCTGGCTTGTCTTGGCGGCGTTGCTGGCGGCAACGCCGGCTTTCGCGCAATCGATTTTCAACGATTTTCCGCCGCGGCCGCCAGCCGACGTGCCGAGCGCGCCGCCGTCGCAGCCGCCGCCGCAACAGCAGCCGCCGCCGCAGCAGCCGGGTAGTTTTCCGAACCAGCAGCCGAATTTCCAGCGCGGTGAAGCACCGCGTCCGCCGGGCGCGGTCCGCTCCGATCAGCCGCCGGCGCAGCCGCTGCCGGCGCCGATGAGCTTGCCGCCATCGAGCCGTCCCGGCGGCGGCACCATCCAGTCGCAGCCGCTGGCGCCGCCGCCGGGCGTTGCCGCGCCGCCGCAAGCGGTCGCGCCGCCTCCGCCGCAGGCGCCGCCGGCCTTGCGGCCCGGTCTGCGGCCGCAAGGCCCGCCGGCGCAGCCGGCCGATACCGCGCCGCAGCCCGGCGACGAGATCGTGGTCGAGCCGCCGCCGCAGCGCATCAGCAATCCGACCGCGGTGTTCGCCGGTCTCGACAAGATCACCGGCCGCACCATCTCGTTCGACGTCGCCATCAACGAGACCGTGCAGTTCGGCGCACTGCAGGTGACGCCGCGCGTATGCTATTCGCGGCCGCCGACCGAGACGCCCAACACCGATTCTTTTGTGGAAGTCGACGAGGTGACGCTGCAAGGCGAGATCAAACGCGTCTTCACCGGCTGGATGTTCGCCGCCAGTCCCGGTCTGCACGCGGTCGAGCACCCGATCTACGACGTGTGGCTCACCGACTGCAAAGGCGGAAAGAATCCCAACGTCGCCGAAGCCCCGCCGGACCAGCCGCCGCCGAAGCCGGCGACGCGTCAGCCGCCGGCAAGGCGCGCGCCGCCACGCCCGCAGCAGCCGGGATTTGCGCCGCTGCGTTAGCGCAACAGCGCCAGCGCCTCGTCGCCGCTGACCGGACGATCGTGCGTCAGCGCGCCGAAATCCGCCTCGCCGGCGAGCGCGTCCTCCAGCAGGCGGTGATAGCGCCGCTTGCCCACCTCGACGGCGCCGAAGGTCTTGAGGTGATCGGTGACGTATTGGGTGTCGAGCAGCCGGTAGCCGCCGGCGCGCAGACGCGCGATCAGATGCACCAGCGCGATCTTGGAGGCGTCGCGCGCGCGGTGAAACATGCTCTCACCGAAGAAGGCGCGGCCGAGCGAGACGCCGTAAAGCCCGCCCACTAGCGCGTCGCCGTCGTACACCTCGATGGTATGGCAATGACCGCGTTCGAACAGGCCACGATAGATCTTGCGAATGCGTTCGTTGATCCAGGTGCGGTCGCGGTCTGGCTTGGCCTCGGCGCAGCCGTCGATCACCGCGTCGAAATCGCGGTCGGCCCAGACCGTGAACGGCGTGGTGCGCACGGTGCGCGCGAGCCGCGCCGCCAGATAGAAGCCCTCGAGCGGGATGATGCCGCGCATGTCCGGCTCGATCCAGTAGAGCGCCGGATCGTCCGCGCTTTCCGCCATCGGGAAGATGCCGCAGGCATAGGCCTTGAGCAGCACCTCCGGCGTGATCTCGATCAGTGTGTTTTCGCGGTTGGCCATGCGGAACCGGATTCGGTGGAAAGTTTATCCTAACCGCCGGCGGCCCGGCTGGGGAGATATTAACGGGCCGATGACCATGATCCGACTAAATTGGCGAAAGATTGAACAGATACCGAAGGCGCACGTTGAGCCGCACAACCCGGTCGAGTGGGGGGCCGGAACCTGAGGGGATGGTAACATGCGGCGCACCAATGTACTTGTGGTCGAAGACGAAGTTCTGATCAGCGACCTGATCACCGAAGTCTTGAGCGAAGGCGGCTTTGCCGTGCACACGGTGGCGGCCGGCGAGGAGGCCTTGCGCTACCTCCAGTCCGGGGCCGACGTGGACGTGCTGTTCACCGACATCAATCTGCTCGGTCCGATGGACGGCACGATGCTGGCCCAGCAGGCGCGCGAACAGCGTCCCGAATTGCCGATCGTCTATTGTTCGGGGCGCCATTCGCCGACCGCGCTGGCGCCGCCGGTGTCGCGCTCGGTCTTCGTCAAGAAGCCCTACAGTCCAGCGGATTTGTGCCGGCTGCTGGAGCGGCTGACGGCGAGCACGCAGCATTGAGAGGCTTTCGGCGGGCCCGCGCCGGCAAATTTCCAAAGCTGCGCGGCATGGCGACGCGCCGAACGCTTAACACACGCGACCTTCGATCAATGGCCGTAGAACCATGCGGCCAGCAGCACGAGGCCAGCCGCTATGATCAACAATGTCAGGATTCCGGCCACGCTGCCGGTGATGTAATCGTGCTGTTCGCTTGGCGCAGGCGTTGTCATCGGTCATCTCCTTGGGCTTTTTTTATAGCCGCGAAGACCGACGCCTCAGATCAGGGACTGGATAGCCCCCGACAAGGGTCCAGCATCCGCAGATTCGTTGCAGCCCGTTTAGCCCAATGGCGAATACACGCATTGCGTTAGATCAATGCGCCGGCCAATTTGCCGATAATTCCAAATGAATAAGACGATAGCGGCTGCTATTGGAGGCCGCTGCCTCAACCTTCCATCCCGCCGCGCGCAAGAAACTGCTCGAGCCAGTGGATGTGGTAATTGCCGTCGATGATGTCCGCCTCGCTCACCAGCGCGCGGAACAAAGGCAGCGTGGTTTCGATGCCGTCCACCACCACTTCGTCGAGCGCGCGCTTGAGACGCATCAGCGCCTCGGTGCGGGTCTTGCCGTGCACGATCAGCTTGCCGACCAGCGAGTCGTAGTAAGGCGGAATGGCGTAGCCCTGGTAGACCGCCGAATCGATGCGCACGCCGAGGCCGCCGGGCGCATGGTAGTGCAGGATCTTGCCGGGCGAGGGGCGGAACGACACCGGGTTCTCGGCATTGATGCGGCACTCGATGGCGTGGCCGCGGAATTCGATGTCGCTCTGCTTGAGCGTGAATTCGTTGCCGGCGGCGGCGCGGATCTGCTCGAAGATCAGGTCGATGTCGGTGATCATCTCGGTCACCGGATGCTCGACCTGGATGCGCGTGTTCATCTCGATGAAATAGAACTTGCCGTCTTCGTATAGGAACTCGACGGTGCCGACGCCGAGGTATTGGATCTCGCGCATCGCCTTGGCGACGGTCTCGCCGATGACGTTGCGCGCCTGTGTGTTGAGGGCGGGCGAGGGGCTCTCCTCCATCACCTTCTGATGCCGGCGTTGCAGCGAACAGTCGCGTTCGCCGAGATGGATGGCGTTGCCGTTGCCGTCGCCGAGCACCTGAATCTCGATGTGGCGCGGTTTTTCCAGATATTTTTCCAGATAGACGGTGTCGTCGCCGAAGGCGGCCTTGGATTCGGCGCGCGCGTTCGCCAGTGCGCTCGAGAGTTCGGCCGCCGTGCGCACCACCTTCATGCCGCGGCCGCCGCCGCCCGAGGCCGCCTTGATCAGCACCGGATAGCCGATGCCGTCGGCGATCTTGCCGGCTTCGGCATCGGACGTGATGCCGCCGTCCGAGCCCGGCACCACCGGAATGCCGAGTTGCTGGGCGGTGCGCTTGGCCTCGATCTTGTCGCCCATCAGCCGGATGTGCTCGGCCTTGGGGCCGATGAAATGCACGCCGTGCTCGGTGAGAATTTCGGCGAAGCGGGCGTTCTCCGACAGAAAGCCGTAGCCCGGATGCACGGCATCGGCGCCGGTGATCTCGCAGGCCGACAGAATGGCCGGGATATTGAGATAGCTGTCTTTCGCCGCCGGCGGGCCGATGCAGACGCTCTCGTCGGCGAAGCGCACGTGCATGGCGTCGGCATCGGCGGTGGAATGCACCGCCACCGTCGGGATGCCGAGCTCCTTGCAGGCGCGGATCACCCGCATGGCGATCTCGCCGCGATTGGCGATCAGGATTTTATCGAACATCGGACCGGTCCGGCGCCGTCATTCGATGATGACCAAGGGCTCGCCGAACTCGACCGGCTGGCCGTCCTCGAACAGAATCTGGATCACGGTACCGGCGCGCGGGGCCGGGATCTGGTTCATGGTCTTCATCGCTTCCACGACCAGCAGCGTGTCGCCGGCTTTCACGTGGCTGCCGATCTCGATGAACGGTTTGGCGCCGGGCTCGGGCGCGGCATAGGCGGTGCCGACCATGGGCGAGACCACCACGCCGGGATGCTTGGCCGGATCGGGCGGCGCCGCAACCGGCTGCGGCGCGGGCGCTGCCGGCGAGGCCTGGCGCGCCGCGGCGGGAGCGGCCGCGGCGTTGCGCGCGACGCGAACGCGCTGGCCCTCCTGCTCGATCTCGATTTCGGTCAGGCCGGTCTCGTCCAGGAGCTTGGTGAGCTCGAGAACCAAATCGCGGTCGACGATCGGGGCTTTCGGAGTTTTTGCCATCGTTCAGCGCTTCGCTTTGGCGCCGATCATGGCGGCGAGCCCGCTGACCGCCAGTGCGTAGCCGCCGGGCCCAAAGCCGGCGATCACCGCCTTGGCCGCTTTCGAGACGTAAGAATTCTGGCGGAATTTTTCGCGCGCATGAATATTGGTGACGTGGATTTCCACGATCGGCATTTTCAGCGTCAGCAGCGCGTCGAGAATGGCGACCGACGTCGTGGTGTAGCCGGCCGGATTGATGATGAGGCCGACCGCTTTCTTGGCCTGGGCTTCCTGAATCCAGTTGACCAACTCGCCTTCCACGTTCGATTGCCGGAATACGACGTCGAGGCCGAAGCCTTTGGCTGTCGAACGGCAGAGCTTCTCGACGTCGGCCAGCGTGGCGCGGCCGTATTTTTCCGGCTCGCGGGTGCCGAGCAGGTTCATATTCGGTCCGTTGAGGATGTAGAGCGTTTTGGCCATGGGTTCCCGGCGGCTGGCGCGCATCCGTTGCGATCGACACGCGTGAATCTTCGGCGCTTTATAGGTGGCCCGGGCGGGAAGGGGAAGCCCGGACGGCGCGCGGATTTAAGGCGTTTTGGCGTCGAGGGCTTGTGTTTCGCGCGCCGCCCAATCGACCACGTCCTTGATCGCCATCAATCTCCGGCGGCCGGCGGCCTTTGCTTTGGTAAACATGTCGACCTGATGGTCGGCGCTAGTGCCCTCGGCGAGAATCCGGTGCAGGCGCCGGATGTCGGCCGCACAACCGAGCGCCTCGATGTCCTCGGCGATGAAATCGAATACCTGGTCGAGCCATTGCTTGAGCGTGAGCGGGGAGCGGGAAAACGGATCGACGAAGGTGGCGGCGATGCCGTAGCGCTGGGCGTGCCACTTGTTCTCCACGGTGATGGCGCGCCCGACGCGGTCGAAGCCGGCATTGAGCGCGCGGTCGCGGTCGAGCGCGCGCACCAGGCAGCGGAACAAGGCGGCGATCGCCACCGCATCGTCGAGCCGCGTGCAACTGTCGGCGACGCGCAGTTCGACCGTCGGGTTGCCCAGCGACGGCCGCAGCGCCCACCAGATGTAGCTGGCGTCCGGGATGATCTTGGCCCAGGTGAGCGCGGCGACGAATTCGCGGTAGTCCTCGTTGGTGCGGAACAGTTCGGGCAACCCGGTGCGCGGCAACTCGTCGTAGGCGGCGAGGCGGTAGCCGACCAGGCCGGTGAGGTGGCCTTGCCAGAACGGCGAGGAGGTCGATAGCGCCAGCAGCAGCGGCAGGTAGGCCGTCAGCCGCATGATCAAGTTGATGCGGGTGTCGAGGTCGGGCACCTCGACATGCACGTGCATGCCGCACAGCATGTTGCGGTAGCCGATCATCTGCAGGTCGTCCATGATCGCGCCGTAGCGTTCTTTCTTGGTGACCAGTTGTTCGGGCCAGAACGCGAGCGGGAAGGTGCCTATGGCGGCGAGCCCGAGCTTGTGCTCGGCCGCCGCCTGGCCGAGCGTGCGGCGATAAGCGCTGAGATGCTCGCGCGCCTCTTGCATGGTGTCGCAGGGCGGCGTCGCCACTTCGATCTGGGATTGAAGCATCTCGGTCGTCACGCGGTCGCCGAGTTCTTTGCGCGCTCGGGTGAGGAACTTCTTGTCAATGCGGCGCACCGCCCGGCGCGTCTTGGCGTCGAACACGAAATATTCCTCTTCCATGCCGACCGAATACATGCGCGCGATAACCCCCTGGGCAGAACACGGTTCCAGGCTTATCATGATGTAATAACGGCCGCCGGGCGAGCCGGCGGCCGTTTGTCGGTTTAAACGATTAGCGACGGATGTTGCGCCGCGATCAGCAGGTCGGCTTGCCGCAACGGGCGGTGTTGACCTTTTCCTGTAGCCCGGGCAGGCCGATGGCGCCCACCACCACGTCGGAGCCGATCACGTAGCTCGGCGTGCCGTTGAGGCCGAGCGCCTCGGCCAGCTTGAAGTCCTCGTCGAGCGTCGCCTTGACCTCGGGGCCTTTCATGTCCTTGGCGAGCTGGGTCATGTTCATGCCGACATCCTTGGCGACCGCGAGCGCGTGCGCCTCATCGGCCGCACCGCGGCCGCCCAGAAGCTTGGTGTGGAATTCGAGATATTTCTTGCCGGTCTTGTCCTGCATACGCACGGCGACGGCGACGCGCGCCGCTTCCAGCGAGCCCGGCCCGAGCACGGGGAATTCCTTGAGAACGACCTTGAGATTGGGATCGTCCTTGAGAAGTGTGAGCATGTCGTCCATGGCGCGCTTGCAGTAGCCGCAATTGTAATCGAAGAACTCGACGAAGGTGACGTTGCCGTTCGGGTTGCCGAGCGTGACCTGTTTGGGCGAGGAATACAGCTTCTGCGCATGTTCCTTGACCGCGACCTTGTGCTTCTCGGCTTCCGCCGCGGTCTGGCGCTTCTCGAGTTCGGCCATCGCCTCCTGGATCACCTCCGGATGCGCGATCAGGTAGTCGTGCACGACGCGCTCGATCTCGCCGCGCTGGACCGGCGAGAAATTTTGCGCCCGTACGGCTTGCGGCGCGGCGATGGCCAGCAACGCAGCACAAGCGGCGGCGATGTAGCGCGGGCTCGATGTCATCGGTTTGGTCCTTGCTGTGGTCACTTGTTGGCTTTTGACGGCTTGACGTTGACGATATCGTCGGCCTGCACCCAGGCGGGCGAACCGACGGGTAGGCGAGTCTTGGCGCGGGAAGCAAGCTGACGCGCGGTCATCAGGTCGCCGCGGTTGAAGGCGGCTTGGGCTGCGGCAAGGTCGGCTTGGGCGAGGTCGCCTTTGCGGCCATAGGCCATGGCGAGCTGGGCATAGGCTTCCGGCGCCTCCGGCTCGCGCGCCAGCGCGTTGCGCAGAAGCGGCACGGCCTCCTCGGCATACTTCTTGTTGTCGGTTGCGATCAGCGCCTGCCCGAGCATGATATCGATCAGCGGGGCGCCGTGCGCGAGCGTGACCGCGTGACGCAGCGGCGCGACCGCGTCGCCCGGGCGGCCGCCTTCCAGAAGCGCCTGGCCCTTGAGCTCATAAAAATATGGGTTGTTCGGCTCGGCCTGGATCAGCCCATCGATCTGCGGCAGCGCGTCGCGCAAGCCGCCATGCCGATAGGTCGCGATGGCGCGGGCGTAGCGCGCGGGCAGGCTGTGGTCGCTCAGCGGATAGCGGCGATAGACCGCGTCGGGACGATCGAGGAAGCCGAACAATTTCGCCCGCATCATATCGTGGCGCAATTGTAGTTCGGGCGGGTCTTTAACGTCCCAATAAGGGCTCGACTTCGCCATGGTCTCCAGCGCGGCGACGCGTTCGGGCGGCAGCGGATGCGTCTGCAAATAGGGGTCGGCTCTGCTCAAACCGAACAACATTTCGTTGCTCAAGCGCTTGAACAGTTCGAGCATGCCCCTGGCCGATTGGTGGGTGGCGGTGAGGAATTTCACGCCGGCGTGGTCGGCTTGGTCTTCCTGAGTGCGGACATAAGCGAGCAGCGAGTGCTGGATCGCCGATTGCGGCGCCATGATCGCCGCCGCGCCGACATTGCCGCCGCTGCCGCCGGAGCGGGCGCCCGCTACCATGGCGCCGACGCCGGCCAAAAGCGCGACGATCGAGGCGGTCTGCGCCGTGGCGAGCTTCTCGCGCAGCTTCATCAAATGGCCGCCGGCAAGATGCCCGGTCTCGTGGGCAAACACCCCGATGATCTCATTCGGCGTTTTGGCTTCGAACAGCGCGCCGGAATTGATGAAGATATGACGGCCGTCCATGACGAAGGCATTGAAGGTCGGATCGTTGAGGATAACCACGCGGACGTTCTGTTGGGCGAGGCCCGCCGTCTTCAGGATCGGCGTAGCGTAATCGCGCAACAGTTTTTCGATCTCGGTGTCGCGGATGACCGGCACTCCGGAGGTCGCTCTCTCCTGCGCGCGCGCCGGTCGGAAGGTTGGCCCACTGCCTACGGCGGCAACCGCGATGGCCGTCGCCAGGGCAAGCCCGCGCCCTGCTGGCGCCTGGCGCCATGCTTTGGTAGGTGGCCGATGCTCGATCATGCCGACTTTTGCCACTCGTGCGGTGGATTTGAAGTTTCTATCGCCGCGCCCGCGGGTCCGAATAGGAACTTCAAATCCAAACGGCACCAGCACCCTATATTTGCTAGTGTCCTTTTCGTTCCGAAGGTCGCATCCATAGAACCCCAAGGCTTTGCGAACTTCGGAATGGGGGCACTAATTGCCGTGAACCTAGTGACGTGCCCCTGGGCGGTCAACGCAACTTGCGATCACGTCTGAGTCATGAAAACGCAATTCTTAGCAAGCTTGCGAATACGGCAACAGCGGGGCGGGCATAGCGCCCGACGGGCTCAATAACGATGCTTGAGGCGGCCAAACACCTGCTAATGCCCTCCAAACGCAGCAATGTGCCGCCGTTCATGGTCATGGACGTGATGGCCGCGGCGGCGCTGCTGGAGGCCCAGGGCGCCCGCATCGTGCACATGGAGGTGGGCCAGCCGGCGGCGCCCGCGCCCGCCACCGCCATCGCCGCGGCGCAGGCGGCGCTCGCCCATGCCCGCATCGGCTATACCGAGACGCTCGGCATCCCCAGCCTGCGGGAGCGAATTGCCCGCCACTACGCCGAGACTTACGACCTCGCGCTCGACCCGGCGCGCGTGGTGGTCACCACCGGCTCTTCCGGCGGTTTCATCCTGGCGTTCCTTTCGCTGTTCGAGCCGGGCGACCGGGTGGCGCTGGCCAATCCTGGCTATCCGCCGTATCGGCACATCTTGAGCGCGCTCGGCTGCGAGCCGGTGCTGATCGAGACTTCGGCGGAAACGCGCTGGGCATTGTCGGTAAAGGCGCTGATCGCCGAGCACCACAAAAAGCCGCTGGCCGGCGTGGTGGTGGCGAGCCCGGCCAATCCGACCGGCACCATGATGGATGCCGACACGCTGTCGCGCTTGATCGCGGTGGCCGAGGCGCAAGGCATCCGCGTGATCTCCGACGAGATCTATCACGGCCTCGACTATGCGTTTGGCGCCGAGACCGCCGCCAAACTGTCGGAGCGCGCGCTGGTGATCAATTCGTTCTCGAAATATTTCTGCATGACCGGCTGGCGCGTCGGCTGGATGGTGGTGCCGGAGAGTCTGGTGCGCGCGGTCGAACGGCTGCAGGGCAATCTGGCGATCTCGGTGCCGACGCTGTCGCAAGTCGCGGCGCAAGCCGCTTTCGACGGCCGCGCCGAGATGGAAGCGGTCAAGCACGGCTATGAGGCGAACCGGCGCATTCTTACGCAAGGCCTGCCGAAAGCCGGGCTCGATAAACTCTTGCCGGTGGACGGCGCGTTTTATCTCTACGCGGATATTTCGGAGTTCTCCGGCGACAGCCTGGATTTCGCCAAGCGCATGCTGAACGAGGCGCACGTGGCGGCGACGCCGGGGATCGATTTCGATCCGGTCAACGGCCACAATTTCCTGCGCTTCTGCTATGCCGGCTCGGCGGCGGAGATGCAGGAAGCGGTGGAGCGGATCGGGAATTGGCTGAAACGGTAATGCGATGTTCCCCGGATGCGGCGCAGCACGAGCGTAGCGAAGTGGTGCGACGCTGATCCGGGGTCCAGCTAAGAAACCGGGGTCCCGGGTCTGCAGCGCACCACTTCGTGCTGCGCTGCGCCCGGGACACCGAGTCCCATTAGAACTCCACATCCAACTCAACCACCTCGTCCGGCTCGGCCTTGGCGCCTTCGATCCATTCCTCCATCTGCGGCATGGCCATCACCGCCTTGCAATAGCCGGCGCAGTCGGACTCGAGCTTCACGTCGTAGGTGAGGAAACGCGTCACCACCGGCGCGAACATGGCGTCGGCCATGCAGGGCTGGTCGCCGAACAGGAACATGCCGCCATGCGTATCGAGACATTCGCGCCAGATGAAGACGATGCGGTCGATGTCGGCTTGCGCGCCGGCCCACACCTTGAAGCCGGGATGGTGCGCCTTCAGGTTCATCGGCAGCGCCGAGCGCATATTGGAAAAGCCGGAATGCATTTCGCCGGAGATTGAGCGGCAATGCGCGCGCGCGGCGAGCGTCTTCGGCAGCAGCCCGGCTTCGGGCAGGATCTCGTCGAGATATTCCGCGATTGCCAGCGTGTCCCAAATCTTGATGCCGTCGTGGGTGAGACAGGGCACCAGGAACGATGGCGACAGCAACAGCAGTTCGGCGCGCGTCGAGGGATCGTCGCTGCCGACGGGCTGCTCGTCGAAGTCGAGCCCGGCCAGTTTGCACAGCAGCCAGCCGCGCAGCGACCAGGAGCCGTAATTCTTGCTGGCGATGGAGAGGGCAGCCTTGGCCATGGGGCACAATTATCCCTGTTCGACACGGCCCGGCCCCGGCAGCTTAGACGAAAGTTCTGCCCGATCAATAGTTTCCCGTGTCGCAAAAAGGCATGGCAGCCCGCTTGTCCCCAGGCCGGCCGGTCCCGATAATTATCTCGCACTGCAACATGAAATGAACTAGCTTTTCGCTGCGGTCCGCCGGGGCCGCCGAGGATTGAATGCTCTATCAGGCGTATCAGGCGCATTCCGACATCATGATGCCGGTGCGGGCCCTGGCCAACATGGCGGCGAGTTCGGTAGGCGCCAGGCTCAACGGCTCGCTGCGGCCGTCGCCGCTCAGCAATCTCACCGCGGCTTACGAGCTGATCGCGCGCGCTGGCTTGACCCATGCGCGGCCGCCTTACGGCATCGACAGCGTCATGGTGGGCAACCGCGAGGCGGCGGTCAGCGAAGAGGCGGCCGACCGGACGCCGTTCGGCACGCTGCTGCATTTCAAGAAGGACATCGACCAGGCGCAGCCGCGCGTGCTGCTGATCGCGCCGCTGTCCGGACATTTCGCCACGCTGTTGCGCGCCACGGTGCGCACCATGCTGGCCGAGCACGACGTCTACATCACCGACTGGCACAATGCGCGCGACGTGGCGGTTGCGGAAGGGCGCTTCGGTTTCGACGAATATATCGGCCACATCGTGCGCTTTCTCGAGACGATGGGGCCGGGCGCGCATCTGGTGGCGGTGTGCCAGCCTTGCGTCGCCGCGCTGGTGGCGGCGGCGGTGATGGCGCAGGCCGACAATCCGGCGCAGCCGCGCTCGATGACGCTGATGGCCGGCCCGATCGATACCCGCGTCAACCCGACCAAGGTCAACGACCTCGCCAAGAGCAAGCCGATGGTGTGGTTCGAGAAGAACCTGATCGCCACCGTGCCGCCGCGCTATGCCGGCGGCGGACGGCGCGTCTATCCCGGCTTCGTGCAACTCGCCGCCTTCATGAGCATGAATATCGAGCGCCATTTGAAGGCGCATCAGGAACTGTACGAGAACCTGGCGCGCGGCGAGGAGGCCAAGGCCGCCGCCACCAAGGCGTTCTACGACGAATATTTCGCCGTGCTCGATCTCACCGCCGAGTTTTATCTGGAAACCGTGAAGCTGGTATTCCAGGAACACGCGTTGCCGCTCGGCGCGCTTGCCTACCAGGATCGAAAAGTCGAGCCGGCGGCGATCCGGCGCACCATGCTGTTCACCGTGGAAGGCGAGAAGGACGACATCTGCGCGGTGGGCCAGACCTTGGCCGCGCACGACCTCTGCACGTCGCTGCGGCACTACCGCAAGCGCCACCACATGCAGGCCGGCGTCGGCCATTACGGCGTGTTCTCCGGCCGCACCTGGCAGAACCAGATTTATCCGATGGTGACGAACGTCATCCTGCAGAGCGATTGAGCACTAGATCGTCAGCGCGTGCCGAGCAGTCGTTGAAACACCGTGCCGCCGAGAAAGCGCCGGAGGGCGATGAAGTACAGGATCACGATCGCGAACAGGAGCAGCGCCGGTCCGCCCTTGAGTTCGAAGCCTTCATCGGTGGTGTTGCCGGTGAAGTGGGCGATCGCGTAGCCGGCGATCGCGAATACGAAGATGAAATCGAGAATGGCAGCAACCACCTTGCGCCATGTGGCTGCGGGTTTGGGAACGGCTACCGGATCGAGATTGGACATTGTCGCCTCCTGGTGTGGTGTCGCCTGCGGCGCGGCGCCGATTTATTTCCCGCCCGCGCCATTGAGCGACCCTTGACCTCGAGACAGGGTGTTGTCCGGTCGGTAGCGCTTTCTGATCCAGATCAATGCCTCGGTCTTGCTTTTGCGCATTGTATTGTCACCGCGTTGAAGAGGCCTGCGGTTGAGGAGCTTCGGGGATTCGTCAACGCGCGCTCCAAGGACGCTCTTGGGCAGCTTGGTCCGTAAGGCCGGCGCCCAAGGGCGCTTCGTTTTATTGCCGGATGCCGTGCTAGCCGCGAACGGCATAGATCGCCGCCGCGATCACACCCAACAGCGAGAGAACGAGCAGCATGAACGCCGGGCGGCGCGCCGCCGCCATGCCGCCGAAGCCTATGGCGTAGGCCGCCTTGGCGACATTGTTTGACGACGCCGCGATCAGCACGGCGGCGCACAGGCTTGCGACGGTCATGCCGCCGATGCCGCCTTGCGCGATATTGAGCACGAACGGATCGATATCGGTTAGGCCCACCACCGCCGACAGCACCAGAATGCCGCTTTCGCCGAACGCGCCTTTGACCCAGGCCGAGATGATCGAGATGACCACGATGAGCACGGCGAAGATGAGCGCGGTCGGAATCTGCAGCGGGTTCTTCGGCGCCACGGCCAGATTTGATCCGGCGGTTCGCGCCCGCGGCCGGCGCCATTCGTAGATCGCCATCGCGGCGCCGACCGCGCTCAAGGCCGCCAGCCCGGGCGCCAGGGTCAGCGCGAATTTCACGTCGAACACCGCAACGACAATGCCGAGCCGGGCGTACATGATCGCGGTGGCCGCCACGATGCCGGCCGAGATATCCGCCGACGCGTGCTTGGCCTCGCGCAGACGCTTGGCCAGCACCACGGTGGTGGCGGTCGAGGAATAGGCCCCGCCGAGCACCGCCGGCAGCAGCGCGGCGTGCTTGAGCGGCGCGTAGCGCTGCAGCAGATAGCTCAGGTAGGACAGCGTGCAGACCGTCACCACCGCCAGCCAGATGCCATACGGCGTGAGCGGCGTCAGGCTGCTGACTTGCTGGTGCGGCACCAGCGGCAGAATGATCCCGGTCAGGATTAGGAACATGCCGAGCGTTAGCAGTTCGTCGCGCGGTACGATGTGAATGAGCCGGTGCAGCCGCTCGCGCGTGCCGAGCAGCAGCACGGCGGCGACGGTGAGCGCGACCGCGACCCAGGGCGGCTGCATCAAGGCAATCGCCCCGATCACGTAGGCGAGCAGGTTCGACGCCGGGATCATGAAGCTGGGTGCTTCGGGCTTTACCGGCGCGGTGCGCAAATAGGCGTGCAGCCAGGCGGCCAAGGCCGCAAGCCCGGCAATAAAGGCGAGCGCGTATGCCGGTTCGATCAAATAGAGCGTGGCGCCGCACATGGCGAGCATCGGAAAGGTGCGGATGCCGCCCGGCCTCGACCGCTCCTCGGTCTTGTAGGTCTCCTCGAAGGCAAGCCCCATGAACACGGCGAGCCCGACCGCGAGCGCGAGCCGACCGGCGAGTTCGAGGGGAGGCAGAGCCTGCATTGCTAAATCGGTTTGTTGAGCCAGCGCGCCGCGCGGCCGAACAGCGAGTCCAATTTTTGTTCGGCCGTATGCAGCGTCGAATGGGGGTCGCTCTTATGCTCCGGCGGCACGCAGAGTTCATAAAAATATTCAAGGAAGCGCATATCGTTCGGCTGCGTGACGGTAAAGGAGCGGTCTTTGACGAATACCGTGTATTCGAGCAGGTTGCCGTCCGGCCGGAATGCGATCGGCAAAAATGTGCTCTGTGCCATGTTCCTGGCGATGACAAATACTGACGGGTCGAGCCCATGGTCGTGCATCGCCTTTTTCAGCGCGGGCAGGCGCTCGACGAATTCCGGGCCGAAATCGCCAACGGAGCTTTGCAGCTTGATGTGATGGGCGCTCATTGGCGGCCCTTTTGACCGGCATCTTCCATTTTTGCCGGGCCATCCTACATCTACCGACGTATCAACACATCCCCAGAGCCAGACATGCTCGATTTTACTTCACCGACCGATGTCGAGGACATCGGCGCAACGCCAGCGCCTTCGCCGGACGCCGAGGCGCTCGACGCCTATTCCAACGCGGTGATCACCGTGGCCGACCAGGTCGGCCCGGCGGTGGTGCGCGTGGAGACGCGCGGGGCCCAGGGCCGCTCCGGCGGGGTCGGCTCCGGCGTGGTGATCGCCCCGGACGGTCTGGTGCTGACCAACTGCCACGTGGTGCAGGGCGGCAAAGAAGTCCGGCTCGCCGACGCCGAGGGTCGCGTCATGGAGGCGCGGCGGCTCGGCGAGGACCCCGACACCGATCTCGCTTTGTTGCGGGCGGACTCGGCGCGCGATCTGCCGCACGCCGCGCTCGGCGATTCCAAGGCGCTGCGGCGCGGCCAGCTGGTGGTCGCCATCGGCAATCCGCTTGGCTTCGAGTCGACGGTGACCGCCGGCGTAATCTCGGCGCTTGGGCGCTCGTTGCGCTCGCGCAACGGCCGGCTGATCGAGGACGTGATCCAGACCGACGCCGCGCTCAATCCCGGCAATTCCGGCGGCCCGCTGGTGTCCTCGCGCGGCGAGGTGATCGGCATCAACACCGCGGTCATCATGGGTGCGCAGGGCATCTGTTTCGCGGTCGCCAGCAACACCGCCCGGTTCGTGCTGAGCGAACTGATCCAGCACGGCCGCGTGCGGCGCGGGTTCATCGGCGTGTCGGGGCAGACCGCGGCGGTGCCGCGCCGGCATGCGCGCAACGCCGGCATCGAGAATGCCTCAGGCGCCATGATCACCGCGCTCGAGCCGAACGGTCCGGCGGCGCTCGCCGGATTGATGACGCTCGACATCATCGTGCGGGCGGACAGCAACGCCGTAACCGGCGTCGACGACCTGATCCGGTTGCTCAACAGCGAGCGGATCGGGCGCAGGCTCGAGATCGATGTGCTGCGGCGGGGAACGTTGCGGACCTTCGAGTTGACGCCGCTGGAGCGGCCCGCGGCGCGGGCCGCCTAAAGCTGCAGCGTTACTTGGCGAGGCGTTTCAACTCGACGCCGGCGGCGAGGTAATACACGGTGTGAATGTTGCACACCGCGCGGGCGCGCGTGAGCCGCTTTGCCGCCTCGGCGTTATCATTTTTGGCAAGAATCTGCTCCGCGGCGAAGAACGACAGCCCGCATTCGCGGGCGTGGCCCATCGAGCCGTGGCTCGAAGGTGGCGTCAATTCGTCGAGTTTGGCCTGGCCGATAAAATACGCGACCAGCGTGCCGGGCCATTGCTTGACGTCGATTTTGCCAGCATTGCGCGCCAGTTCTTCGGCGTCCTGCTGGCCGGCGCGGGCACGCGCGATATGCAGCCAGGCCGCCTGGTAGGGCAGCCAGAGCACGTCGCCGCCGCGCTTCGGCGATCCTAGCGTCATGGCCTTGTCGAAGTCGGCGGCGGCGGCGGCATAGCGCGCCGCGACGAATTCCGCGTAGCCGCGTTCGCTGTAGAGATCCGCGGCTTCGATACGGGCGTCGGTGGGGTCCTTGGCGACAAGGTCGAGTGCGTCGGTGAAGCCGGCGACCGCGCGATCATAGTCGCCCTTGGCGAGTTCGCTGCCGGCGCGCTGGGCGAGCGTCACCGGCGATTTGGCGAGCTTGAGCGCGGCGTCGAAATCGGCGATCGCGGGATCGTATTGGCCGTTCAGGTCGTAGGCTTGCCCGCGCGCGACATAGAGGGCGGCGTCATCGGTCTTGATGGCGAGCGCCGCGGTGAAATCGGCGATGGCGTTGTCACGAAACCCGCGCGCCTGGTCGAGCCGTTCGAAGGCGTCGGCAATCAAGCTCTTGGAGGTGTATGCGCTACCGCGGCCTTTGCGCGCGGCGAATTGATCGTCCGGTGCAAGGTCGCTCGCTCCGAGCGCCTGGGTGAACAGGCGGAGGGATTCGTCGATGTTGCCCTGTTGCGCGGCAGCATTGGCCGCTTTGAGATCGTCGGGGCCGCCGGCCTGCGCAGTTGCGGCAAACAGCACCAGGCACGCCGCCGCCAATAAGACTTTGAACATGACTACCCCAGTACTCCGTTGCCCCGGTACGATCTTGAGCCCGCGTTGGCGGTGTCACAGGCGGGGGCAGCGGCGTCAAGGCCGTAACGTTGCTCAGCCCTTGCTCTTGAGCGACTTATAGATGTCGAGCGCCTCGGCCGGCTTGGCATTCTTGTGCACCACCGCGTTGACCGCGGCGATCATCGCCTTCGGCGCCTCGGACTGGAAGATGTTGCGGCCCATGTCGACGCCGGCGGCGCCTTGGCTCACGGCGTTGTAGGCCATGGTGAGCGCGTCGAGCTCGGGCAGCTTCTTGCCGCCGGCCATCACGATCGGCACCGGGCAGGACGCTGTGATGGTCTCGAAGCCTTCCTCGACGTAATAAGTTTTGACGTATTGCGCGCCGAGCTCGGCGATGATGCGGCAGGCGAGGCGGAAATATTGCGCGTCGCGCGTCATGTTCTTGCCGACCGCGGTTACGCCCATCACCGGCATGCCGCAGCGCAGGCCCGCGTCCACCAGCCGGGTCATGTTGTGCACCGAGCGCGTTTCGTGCTCGCCGCCGATGAACACCTGGATGCCGACGCCGGCGGCGTTGAGTCGCACCCCGTCGTCCATGTCCATGGCGATCTGCTCGTCGGACAATTCCTCGCGCAAGATCGAGGGGCCGCCGCTGGCGCGCAGCACCATCGGCTTCTGGGAATCGGCCGGGATCAGCGAGCGCAGGATGCCGCGCGTGCAGAACAGCGCGTCGCATTGCGGCAGCAACGGCACGATCGAGAGGTCGATGCGCTCGAGTCCCGAGGCCGGGCCCTGGAAATAGCCGTGGTCGACGGCGAGCATCACCGTGCGCCCCGATGCTGGATTGAACACGCGGGCAAGGCGGTTCTTCATGCCCCAGTCGAGCTGGTGCGAGCCTTTCAGGAAAAAGCCCGGCGCGGCTTGAGGTTTGTCGGCTTGATAACGCTCGCCCACTTTATCGGCTTCCGGCATGGAGACTCTCGTTACGTGGGGCTGGCGATCGCGGCCGCGCTATTGCTTCGGCGCGGGCGGCGGCGCATCCGCGGGTTTCTTCGCCATCGGTTTCTTGGCCGCCGGCTTCTTCATCGCTTTGCGTCCCGGCGGCTCGAAATTACCCTGCGCCATGCATTTTTTAATGAACGCATCGCGCTTGGCGCCTTCGAGCTTCTGATCCTCGGCGCCGAATTTACAGGTCTCCAACTTCTGAGCCTTGGTGGGAGCGGCAGAGGCCGGGCTCGCCAGCAGCAGGAGAGGCAGCAGGCCGATGACGGCTATGGGGCGCAGCATGGTCGTAGCTCCTTTGGCGGTTCTCGATCGGGGATCACGATAGCATTTTATCGCAGCGCCGCTGCAATGTTTCCGCCGTCCACGGTGGTGACGTCGGCGGTGGTCTTGAGCGCCAGCGCCTGCGCCAGAAAGGCTTGCGCCACGTCCTGCGCGGTGACTTCGCGCTGAAGCAGATTGCCGCTCATATATTCCTTCTCGCTTAAGCCCCGCGCCTTCGCGCGTTGCGCAATGAAGTCGCCGGTGAGCAGGCCGGAGCGGATGCGGTCGGCATTGACCGCGTTGGCGCGGATGCCGTCGGCGCCGTAGTCGAGCGCGTATTGGCGGACCAGGAACAAGGTCGCCGCCTTGGGCAGTCCGTAGGGGCCGAAATTGGCGCCCGGATTGACCGCCTGTTTCGACACGTTGAACAAGAGGCAGCCGTCGGTACCCTGCGCCAGCATGATTTTGACCGCGGCTTGCGCCACCTTCTGATGCGCGAAGAAATTTAGCTCGAAGCTTTTACGTAATACAGCTTCATCGACCTCGCCGATTTTTCCTTGCCAGGCGGCGCCGGCGTTCGAGATCGCGATGTCGACACCGCCGAAGGTCGCTACCACTCGCTTGAAGGCTTCGCGCACCGAGGCGGCATCGGTGACATCGCATTTCAGCGCGAGCGCCGAACCGCCGATCGCCTCGGCTTTCCGCCGCGCCGCGCCGGCATCGAGATCGAGCAGGGCGACCTCCGCGCCGGCCGCCGCGAAGGCCTGCGCGGTTGCCGCGCCGATGGCGCCGCCGGCGCCGGTGACGACCGCGACCTGGCCGGCGAGCGGCAATTCCTTGCGGCCGCCGAGCTTGGCCAGTTCCAGCGGCCAGTATTCGCAATCGAACATGTCGGCCGGCGGGATCGAGGTGAAGCGCCCGATCGCCTCGGCGCCGGTGATGCATTCGACCGCCGCTTGCGCGATGTCGACGGCAATGCCGGCGTCCCTGGCGCTCGCGCCCAGCCCGAACAGGCCGAGGCCCGGCACCAGCACGACGCGCGGCGCCGGGTCGTGCATGGCGGCGCCGTGCGCGCGCGCTTTGTGGCGGGCGAAATAGGCCTTGTAGCTATCGATGAATTTTTGCGCGGCCTTGGACGCGGTGCGCTGGAAGCCGGCGAGCTTGCCGTCCTGCGGCGCGGCCAAGATCAGCGGCCAGGGCTTCACGCGGATGACATGGTCGGGCGTAATCACGCCGGCGCGGGCGTAGCGCGAGACATCCTTGCCGTTGACGTAATTAAGGATCGCATCGCCGGTGCGGAACGCGAGAATCGGGCGTTTGTGGGCGCCTTCGCCGCCGGCATCGCGCAGCGTGCAGACGCCGCGAACGATCGGGGCGACGTCGGTCGCGGCGGCGATGCGTTGCGGCAGTTTCGCAGCCGCGAACACGGCCTTGCGGTTTTTCCGGAGACGGTTTTCCGCGCGGCTGACGAAGGCGATCATGCGTTCGTAGGATTCGCGGGCGTCGGCGCCGAACGTGAAGATGCCGTGCTTGTCGAGGATCAAGCCTTCGACCTTGGGATTTTTGTCGAACACCGCGCCAGCTTCCTTGGCGAGGCCGAAGCCCGGCATCCGATAGGGCACGAAGCCGAGGCGGCCGCCGAACGCTTCCGCGCACAACTCGGCCGCGTTCGGCTGGTCGATCAGGCTGAGCACCGCGGTGGCGTGGGTGTGATCGATAAATTTCGCCGGCATGAAGGCGTGTAGCAGCATCTCGACCGAAGGCGAGGGCGCCTCCGGATCGATCAGGTAGGCGCGCTGCACCCGCGCCATCGCGTCGTCGGAGAGTGTCTTGCGCGCGCGCAACGCCCGCAGCGGCTCGAGCCGCACCGCCGGGAAACCGCCCGGTTCGATTGCGCCCATGTCCCAGCCCGAGCCCTTGACGCGCAGCACCGCGAGTTTTTCGCCGGCGAGGTCGCGCTCCGTCGTCTTTAGCGAGCTGTTACCGCCGCCGTGCAGGACAAGCTTCGGGTCGCGGCCGAGGAGGCGCGTGGAATAGAGGCGCAGTGCCAGATCGGCGGCGATGCCGGCGTTGCCATAGCGGTCGACCGCTTGCTTGGCCTCGCGCTCGACCCAGGCCGATCTCATGTTCGTGCCTGCCCGCCGCTAGCCCTTGTCGCCCAACAGACGCTTGCCCCACCAGCCGCGCTTGGGCTGGCCGGCATCGTCGGTCGCCGTCGAAGAAATCACCGGCGTCGGCGGCGGAGTTGCCGGCGCCGCCGGAGGCGGGGCTCCCGCTTGGCCGATCGGGGCCGGTTCGCGGATGGTCGAGTGCCGGCGCGGCGGTTCCGGCTCGGCTGTCGCCGGCGCGGCGGCTTGCGGCGGCGGAGCCGGCTGCGGCTCGGGCGCGGACATCTGCGGCTGGTTGTACGGCCGGTCGAGGATCGGCCGCTCCCTGGCCGGCGGTTCATAGGCGGCCGGCGCAGCGGTCTCATTGAACGGCGGCGCTATGGCGGAAGCGTCTTCGTCGCTCACGGGCGGGAAATCCGCGCCCGGGTGCTGCATTTCGGAGCCCGATCCGCCGCCATTGCCGGCCTGGAACGGCGCCTCGCCATTGCGGCCTTGCCGGTTGCGGCGACCGCCGCGGCGGCCGCGCCGCCGCCGCCGGCGAACATCGCCTTCGGCTCCGGGAGCGCCGCCTTGGCGTGGCGCTTGCTCGTCGATACCGGCTTCCTCGGGCGAGCCGCCATCGTGATCCTCATGGGCGAGCGTAGGCTCGGGCGCGGTGTCGCGGGCGAACTGCGGCGCGCCTTCGCGCGGCTCGCGCGGTTCGCCGCCACGGCCGCGACCGCGCCGGCGGTGGCCGCCATCGCGTTCGCCGCCTTCGCGTTCGCCGTCGCCGCGCGGCGCCTGACCGCCGCCGTCGCCATGCGCGAGCTCCGGCGCCTCGGTCACGTCGCCGATGGCACGCTCGCCCGCGTCCTCTGCTTCGTCCTCGACATCGGACCCCGCCGCGGCATCGAGCACGTCTTCGTCGGCCTCGACCATCGAGGGCAACGGCGGCTGCGCCGCCGCCGCCAGAATCTTGGCGGCTTCCACGGTGTGCACCTGCTCGCCGCGGTCGACGATGTAGGAGACCTGGGCGTTGACCGTCGGGTCGGCGGATATGGTGATGGTGATGCGGAAGCGATCCTCAAGATCGTGCAGATGCCCGCGCTTGTGGTTGAGCACATAGAGCGCTACTTCCGAGCGCGTGCGCACGATCAGATTGTGCGTGGCGCCCTTGATCAGCGTCTCCTCGATGGCGCGCAGCAATTGCAGCGCCACCGACGAGACCGAACGCACGTGACCGGAGCCGCCGCAGACCGGGCACTTCTCGGTCGAGCTCTCCAGCACCGAGGTGCGGATGCGCTGGCGCGACATTTCGAGCAGGCCGAAATGCGAGATGCGGCCGACCTGGATACGGGCGCGGTCGTGCTTGAGCGCGTCCTTCATCCGCCGCTCGACGGTGCGGTTGTTGCGGCCTTCGTCCATGTCGATGAAGTCGATGACGATCAGCCCGGCGAGATCGCGCAGGCGCAGTTGCCGCGCGATTTCCTCCGCCGCTTCGCCGTTGGTCTTGAGCGCGGTGTCCTCGATATGGTGCTCGCGCGTGGCTCTGCCAGAGTTCACGTCGATGGCGACCAGCGCTTCGGCCTGGTTGATGACGATATAGCCGCCGGAGCGCAGCTGCACGGTGGGCGAGAACATGGCGTCGAGCTGGCTCTCGATGCCGTAACGCGTGAAAAGCGGCTGCGTGTCGTTGTAGAGCTTCACGTGCTTGGCGTGGCTCGGCATCAGCATGCGCATGAACTCGCGCGCTTCCTTGTAGCCTTCTTCGCCGGACACGACGATCTCGTCTATATCCTTGGTGTAAAGATCGCGGATCGAGCGCTTGGTGAGCGAGCCTTCCTCATAGACCAGCTTGGGCGCCATCGACTTCAGCGTGAGATCGCGCACCGTCTCCCAGAGCCGGAGCAGATATTCGAAATCGCGTTTGACTTCCGTTTTGGTGCGGCTGGCGCCGGCGGTGCGCAGGATCACGCCCATGCCGGGAGGCACTTCGAGATCCGAGGCGATTTCCTTGAGACGGCTGCGATCCTCGCCGCTGGTGATCTTGCGGCTGATGCCGCCGCCGCGCGCGGTGTTGGGCATCAGCACCGAATAACGGCCGGCGAGCGAGAGGTAAGTCGTGAGCGCGGCGCCCTTGGTGCCGCGTTCTTCCTTGACCACTTGCACCAGCATGACCTGGCGGCGCTTGATCACCTCTTGAATCTTGTATTGGCGGCGGAAGCGGGGCATGCGCTCCTGCACTTCTTCCATGGCGTCGGCGCCGCCGACGGATTCCACCTGTTCGTCTTCGTGGGCGTCTTCGCCGTTGCCGCTGCCGTTAACCTGTTCGCCGGGCGCGCCCGGTTCGTCGGACGGCGCGGGCTCCGCGGTGGCGGCGAGATGGTCGCCGGTCTCGCCATGATCTTCGCCGACTTCCGGCATCGGAGCGGCATCGGCCGCCACTTCGGCGGCGGGGGCCTCGGCGGCCGGCGCGGCATCGGTCTCGATATCGCCCATCGGGCTTTCGTAGGCCTCGCGCGCTTCTTCTTGAGCGTCCGTCTCCGCTTCGAGATCGGCGGGGGCCGGGGCTGACGCGGGCGTTTCGGTCTCCGGCGGCTGTTCGGGTGGGAGGCCGCCCAAGGCGGCTTCGCCGGGCGATGCTTCCACATGCGGCCGGCTCTCGCCGGCGACTTGCTCGCTCTGCACCACGTCGCGGTCGCGCGGCCGCTCGGCGCCGCGATGGCGGCTGCGGTTGCGGCCGCGTCCGCCGCGGGCGCGGTGGTCTGCGTCGGCATCGGCGTCGCGCGCGTCGCGCTCTTCCTGCGCGATCAGCGCCTGCCGGTCGGCGACCGGAATCTGGTAGTAGTCGGGATGGATTTCGGAGAATGCCAGGAAGCCGTGGCGATTGCCGCCGTAATCGACGAACGCCGCCTGCAGCGACGGTTCGACGCGCGTCACTTTGGCGAGATAGATGTTACCGCGAAGCTGCTTGCGGTTCGCGAACTCGAAGTCGAATTCCTCGACGCGGTTGCCGCGGAGCACCACGACCCGGGTCTCCTCCGGATGGGTCGCGTCGATCAGCATTTTGTCGGCCATTGGTAATTCTCACTAAGGCGGACCGGCCCGCGTGCTCGCGCGACGTTAATGGCGCAAGGCGACGCATAAGGCGGTCGGCCGATTGGTTGTTGAGGGAAAGGGGCGCGTTTTCACGCGAAAGCTCGGCAAGGTCCGAAATTTGGTCCATAGCAAGCCGCGCAGTCACGATTGGCTCGCGAATGCGGGGGACCTCGAATTGCCTTTGCTGCAACAGTGGCAGCATGAAACTTGCGACCCGTAGCGCTGCGGCCGCGCCTTACCGGCGCCGCCGAGGTTTCTCATTGCTGACGGTCTTTAACTGCGAACGGCCCGCGTGGCCGTGCGCTGATCCGGATGTCCTTCACAAGGGTGTCGGCTCGCTTCGCCGTCCGTCCGCCCGACTTCCTCGAGGGGGCGATCCTGGACTGGCGGGCCGGGGGCCCGAACGCGGCACAACCGGAACTTTAACCGTCAGCAGACTCTACATACGGTCCAAAACCCGCGCTGGCAAGGGAGCTTGTGCAGGCGTGCCACACCCCGTTGCAGAACGTGCCGTTTGCTCAAGTTCCGTTAACCGATGCTGCCCCTAATGGAGTAAAAAGGGGCGGAAAGGTCAAATTCGTGACTGTCCGCGCAATCGCACTGGTTTTGGGCGTGTGCCTTATGGCCGGCTTGGCCGCCATAGCGGCGGAGCCGCGCGTGACCGCGCGTCCGCTATCGCTGCTGCCGGAATCGACTTCGTTTCCGGTCGCAACCGAAGTGCGGGTGGGCGGCGACGACCGGCAGACCCGCTTTGTGGTCGATCTGAGCGAGAAAATAGACGTGGCGGCCTTCACGCTTGCCGATCCCTACCGGGTGGTGATCGATCTGCCGCAGGTGACCTTCAGGCTGCCTCCGCAAGCCGGCGAACACGGCCGCGGGCTGGTCAAGGCGTTCCGCTTCGGCCTGATCATGCAAGGCGGCTCGCGCATCGTGCTCGACACCAAAGGCCCGGTGCGGGTGGACAAGGCTTTCGCGCTCGCCGCCGCCGCCGGTCAGCCGGCGCGGCTGGTGCTCGACCTTTCCGCCACCGACCGCGACAGCTTCCTGCGCAACATCACCATGCAGGACCGCAGCCTGCGTCTTGGCAGCAAAGCCAGCTTGCCTCCGGCACCGGAAGTGACCGCCGATCCGCGGCCGCTGATTGTTGTCGATCCCGGCCACGGCGGCATCGATAGCGGCACCAAGTCGGGCAGCGGGCAGGACGAGAAGGACGTCGTGCTGGCCTTCGGCCTGATGCTGCGCGACAAGCTGGTTAAGACCGGCAAATATCGCGTCGAGATGACGCGCAGCGACGACACCTTCATTCCGCTCGACGAGCGCGTGCGCTTCGCTCGCGCCCACAAGGCGTCATTGTTCGTTTCGATTCATGCCGACTCGATTCCGCGCAGCGAAGGCCAGGCGGAGGGCGCCTCGGTCTACACGCTGTCGCCGCACGCCTCGGACGCCGAAGCGGCGCGCCTTGCCGAAGCCGAAAACAAATCCGACGTGATTGCCGGTGTCGACCTTAGTTCTGCACCCAATGATGTCGCCAATATCCTGATCGACCTGGCCCAGCGCGAAACCAAGGCGTTCTCGCTGCAATTCGCCCGCGATCTGGTGGGCGAGTTCAAGGCCACCACGCGGCTGCATGTTCGTCCGTTGAAATCGGCCGGCTTTATCGTGCTTAAGGCGCCCGACGTGCCGTCGGTGCTGGTGGAACTCGGCTATATGTCGACCAAGGACGACCTGGTGCATCTGATGTCGACGGAATGGCGCTCGCGCACGGCGGATTCGGTGGTGCACGCCGTGGACACGTTTTTCGCCCCGCGCATGGCCGGCGCCTCCACGGGGGCCCGCTGAGATGACAGCCCGGCCTCAGTTTCAACATAAAACGCGGCCACCAAAAGCGCGCGCCGTGGCGTTGGGCGGAGAGCCCGGTGACGGTGACCGGCCTATGAAAACCCTATCAGTTTCGCGGGCCGCGATGCCGGCGGCAGGCTCAAATCTCGGCTGCCGGATGCCAGGCGGGACGGTTCATTCATGAAGCTCTTCTTGCGCTTCTTCGGCTTTCTTTTCGCGGCAGGCACCATCCTGTTCGTGGTGGGCGTGGCCGCGGCCTCGGGGCTGCTCTGGCACTATTCCAAGGACCTGCCGGACTATTCCCAATTGCAGGATTACGAGCCGCCGGTGATGACGCGCGTGCACGCGGCCGACGGGTCTTTGGTCGCCGAATATGCCCGCGAGCGGCGCCTCTACATCCCAATCCAAGCGGTGCCGAAACTGGTCATCAACGCCTTCCTCGCCGCCGAGGATAAGAACTTCTACGAGCATGGCGGGCTGGATTTCTTCGGCATCGCGCGCGCGGCGGTCAACTACGCGCAGAATTTCGGCTCCAACCGCCACCCGCAAGGCGCTTCAACTATTACGCAACAAGTAGCCAAGAACTTTTTGTTATCAAACGAGGTTTCGTTCTCGCGCAAGATTAAGGAAGCGCTTCTGGCGCTCAAGATCGAGCGCACTTACTCGAAGGATAAGATCCTCGAGCTTTACTTGAACGAGATTTATCTCGGCCTCGGCGCCTATGGCATCGCCTCGGCCTCGCTCACTTATTTCGACAAGGGCGTTAACGAGTTGACCGTGCCGGAAGCCGCCTATTTGGCGGCGCTGCCGAAAGCGCCGAACAACTATCATCCGTTCCGGGCGCGCGAGCGCGCGCTCGAGCGCCGCAACTGGGTGATCGACCAGATGGCGCAGGATGGCTTCATCACCGGCGTTCAGGCCGACGCCGCCAAGCGTGCGTCGCTCGGCGTCACCCAGAAGCCGACCAGCACGCATACCTTTGCCGCGGAATATTTCGCCGAAGAAGTACGGCGCGAGCTCTACGACCGCTACGGCGAGAAGAAGCTGTACGACGGCGGGCTGTCGGTGCGCACCACGCTCGACACCAAATTACAGATGCTGGCGCGCAAAACGCTCACCGAAGGCTTGGTCCGCTTCGACGAAGGCCAAGGCTGGCGCGGGCCGGTCGCCAAGATCGACATCTCCGGCGACTGGGGCGTCAAGCTCGCCGACGTCAAGGCGCTGGCCGACGTGGCGCCCTGGCGGCTCGCGGTGGTGCTGGAGACGAGCGACCAGTCGGCGCGCGTCGGTTTGCAGCCGGGGCGGGAGCCGGGCGGCTATATCAGCAAGGAACGCGAAGTCGGCATCCTGCCGCTCGATGGATTGAAGTGGGCGAGGAGCGGCGGCAAAGTGGTAACCAAAGTCGGCCAGGTGCTCAATCCCGGCGATGTGGTCTATGTCGAATTGGCCAAGGTCGCCGGGCAGTACCGGCTGCATCAGGTGCCGGAAGTCTCGGGCGCCATGGTGGTCGAGGATCCCTGGACCGGACGGGTGCTCGCCATGGTCGGCGGCTTTTCCTACGACCAAAGCCAGTTCAACCGCGCCACGCAGGCGTTGCGCCAACCCGGCTCTTCGTTCAAGCCGATCGTCTACGCCGCCGCCCTCGACAACGGCTACACGCCGTCGACTTTGGTGCTCGATGCTCCGATCGAGATCGACCAGGGACCGGGGCTCGGCGTCTGGAAGCCGGAAAACTACGAGAACAATTTCTTCGGCCCTTCGACGTTGCGCTTCGGCATCGAGCATTCGCGCAACGTGATGACGGTGCGGCTGGCGCAGGACATCGGCATGCCGCTGATCGCCGAATACGCCAAGCGGTTTGGCGTCTATGACCAGTTGCCGCCCTATCTGTCGTTTGCGCTCGGCGCCGGCGAGACCACGCTGCTGCGCATGGTCACGGCTTACGGCATGTTCGACAATGGCGGACGGCGCATCAAGCCGACGCTGATCGACCGCATCCAGGACCGCTACGGCCACACCGTCTATCGCCACGACGAGCGTGAGTGCATTGGCTGCGACGCCAAGAAATGGGCGAACCAGCCGGAGCCCTCGCTGATTGATCGCCGCGAACAGGTGCTCGACCCGATGACCGCTTACCAGATCACCTCGATGATGGAAGGCGTCGTCCTGCGCGGCACGGCGGCAGGCGCCGGCTTCCAGAAGGAATTCGGTAAGCCCGTCGCCGGCAAGACCGGCACCACCAATGACGAGAAGGACGCCTGGTTCATCGGCTATACGCCGGACATCGTGGTCGGCGTCTATATGGGTTACGACAAGCCGCGCCATCTCGGCCGCGGAGCGACCGGCGGCCATTTGGCGGCGCCGATCGTGAAGGACTTCATGAAAGTCGCGCTCGCCGACAAGCCGGCGGTGCCGTTCCGCGTGCCGCCCGGCATCAAGCTGATCCGCGTCGATCTGAAGACGGGCCAGCGCGCCGGACCGAATTCCGAGAAGGTGATCCTCGAAGCCTTCAAGCCCGGCACCGCGCCGCCCGACAATTATTCGGTGGTCGGCTATGGCAATGATCCGCAACAGCAAGACCAGCCGCCAGGACGCGGTCCGCCCGGCTTCTTCCGCGTCAGCCCCGACGCCGATCGCGCGGTGCGCTCGGGCACCGGCGGGCTTTATTAGTTAAAGCGAATATAACAAAGGCCCCGGCGCAAACCGGGGCCTTCGCTTGGTGCGTTGAACCTACGCCGCGGCTTTGGCGTTGACGCTGCTTTCGGCAATCGAGCTCAACTTGGCGTCGGCAGCCTTTTCCTCGTCGAGGTTCTGCTGCAGCACGCTGGCGCAATCGGCGCGGCCGAGCTGCTTGGCCCAGGCGACCAACGTGCCGTAGCGCGTCATTTCATAGTGCTCCACCGCCTGAGCGGCTGCGATCAGGGCGGCGTTGAGCACCTTCTTGTCGGCGACCTCGCCGGCGACGTCGTTGGCTTCCTCGATGATGCCGTCGATCGCCGGGCAGGTTACGCCCTTGGCTTCGACGCCGTGCATCTTGAATACCTGCTCGACGCGCTTCACATGATTCTTGGTCTCGGCGAGATGGGCCTGGAAGCCCTGCTTCAACCGGGCGTCGCTCGCTTTCTCGATCATGTCAGGCAGCGCCTTCACGATCTGGTTCTCGGCGTAATAGATATCGCGCAGCGTGTGCACGAACAGGTCGTCGAGCGTTTTAATGTCTTTGCTAAAGAGTCCCATTGGCAGTTCCTCGCATGTTTTGCTGTTGGCGTTTTCGGAGCGTGGCTCCTACCGCAACAAGTCGCGCGCCCGTCGCATGGTTCCGGCTCGGCGCCAGGTTCCCTCGTGTGCCGTTTCACATTGAGGGTTGCGGGATAAGTTCCGGAACGCTACATGCGGGAACCATTTTAAGGTCCAAATCGATGCGCGCAGAAACCCAGAACCTCGTCGAAGAGATCAAGCAGTCGTTGACGCTGCTGAGGAGGCATCTTTGACGTCGAGACCGCGCAACGCCGCGTTGCCGAGCTGAACAAAGAGGCCGAGGACCCCGCGCTCTGGAGCGATCAGGCGCGCGGCCAGCGCGTGATGCGCGAGCGCGACGCGCTGGAGGACCAGCTCAACGCCATCGGCCGCATGGAGCAGGAACTCGCCGATCAGCTCACCATGATCGAACTCGGCGAGGCCGAAAAAGACGACAGCACCGTCACCGAGGCGGAAGCCGCGCTCAAGCGCCTGCGGGCGGAAGTGGCGCGGCGCGAACTCGAAGCGCTGCTGTCGGACGAGGCCGACGCCAACGACTGCTATCTCGAAGTCCATGCCGGCGCCGGCGGCACCGAAAGCCAGGACTGGGCCGGCATGCTGATGCGCATGTATGTGCGCTGGGCGGAAGCACACGGCTACAAAGTCGACTGGATCGAGGAAAGCGAAGGCGAGGGCGCCGGCATCAAGTCGGCGACCGTGCAGATCAAGGGCCACAACGCCTACGGCTGGCTCAAGAACGAAAACGGAGTTCACCGGCTGGTGCGGATCTCGCCGTTCGACGCCAACGCGCGCCGGCACACCTCGTTTGCCAGCGTGGTGGTTTTTCCGGTGGTGGACGACCGCATCAAGATCGACATCAACGAAAGCGACGTGCGCACCGACGTCATGCGCTCGGGCGGCGCCGGCGGCCAGCACGTCAACAAGACCGAGTCCGCCGTGCGGCTTACCCACATTCCGACCAATATCGTGGTGAAGTGCCAGCAGGACCGCTCGCAGCACCGCAACCGCGCCATGGCGTGGGACATGCTGCGCGCCAAACTTTTCGAAGCCGAGATGAAGAAGCGCGAGGCCAAAGCCGAGGCGGATCAGGCCGCCAAGACCGATATCGGCTGGGGCCACCAGATCCGCTCTTACGTGTTGCAGCCCTATCAGGTGGTGAAGGACCTGCGCACCGGCGTATCCACGTCCGACACCGGCGGCGTGCTCGACGGCGATCTCGACCCCTTTATGCAGGCGGCGCTGGCGCAGAAGGCGTTCGGCGGCGGGCCGGGGCAGGTCGAGGATGTGGAGTAAAGGCTAGCCCGACAGCGCGCTGCCGAGCCGCACTCCGGCGCGCAGGAATTTCTGCGGATCGACGGCCTCGCCGTTGACGCGGGTCTCGTAGTGCAGATGCGGGCCGGTCGATCGCCCGGTCGAGCCGATCCTGCCGATGATGTCGCCGATGCGCACGGTCTGGCCTACCTTGACGTCGATTTCCGAAAGATGGCCGTAGCGGGTGGCGAGGCCATTGCCGTGGTTGATCTCGATCATGTTGCCGTAGCCGCCCTCGCGGCCGGCGATGCTTACCCTGCCTGCGGCGGTGGCGTGCACCGGTTCGCCGGTCTCGCCGCGCAGGTCGATGCCGGTATGGATGGCTGGCCGGCCGAGGAACGGGTCGAGCCGCACGCCAAACGGCGAGCTCATGTCGACCTCGCCGGCGACCGGCTTGCGCACCGGCACGGTGACCAGCGTATGGGCATATTGATTAATCTCGGCGCGCGCGACATTGACGCGGTAGAGTTGGCGATCGAAGGCGCTGGCGCCCGAGCGCGGCGGTCTCCAGGGCACAAAGGGTCCGCCGAGACCCGCCGGCCGCCTGGCGGGATCGATGCCGAGATCGCCGAGGACGCTGCGCATGCGGCGCGCCTTGGTGTCGACGCGCTCTTCCAGATCGTTCAGCACCGCGGCTTGACGGTGCTCGACCTTGTCGAGCGCGCCGGAGACTCTTCCGAGTACGCCTTCGAGGCCGCTGTCATCGCTGCGGCTGGCGACGCGCGTCATGCTCTCCGGCAACTCGCGCGATTCAAGCCGCGCCTCGCGGTCGGGCGGCGCCGTGAAAATCACCGTATCGCTGATCGGCGAAGCCTTGACCGGCTTTTCGGCCGACAACGCATTGTGCGCCGGCCGGATCGAGCCTGTTACGTTGAGATCGCCGCCGAGCGCCGAGGTGCGCTGCTCCAAAACCGATTGGCGCTGCAAAAGCCCGCCGAGCTTGCTGTCGAATTGTTCCTGGTCGAGCAACTGCCGGCTGGTGATGCGATCGACCTGCGCGCGCAGTTCGGCGACGCGGTCCTCGTAGGCGAATTGCATCTGGGCCTGGCGGCTGATCAGGCGGGTCAGCACGTCCTCGTGGAATGCAAAATAGGTTCCGGTGGCGACCGACCATATCGCCATGATCACCAGGGTGCCGACCACGGTCCAGAACGCGACCGGCCCGATGCGAACCTGGCGTCCGCCGTGCACCAGCGTGTAGTCGCCGTGGGCGCGATGCAGATGGCGGGACACCGCGGCGGCCGATTGCGCGCGCGGCTGTGCCGGGCGGCCAGCGCGAGGGGCGGTCGGATAATACGCTTGGGACGAATACGACATCGACGCTCCGCGCCAGTTCGGCCGCGGCCGGAGCCGATGAACCAGCCCGCCGATATCAATCCATTATGGTTAAAAAAGCGGAAATTCGCGCCATTTTGCCGATGCCGTTGCGCGGCGACATGCGGAATCTACAGAGCTTTTGCGGCTTCCAGTACCTCTTCGGCGTGGCCGGGCACGCTGACCTTCGGCCAAATACGCACGATGCGTCCTTGGCCGTCGATCAGAAAAGTCTTGCGGATGACGCCCATGTATTTGCGTCCATACATCGATTTCTCACCCCAAGCGCCATAAGCTTCCAGCATCGCCTTGGCCTCGTCGGAGGCGAGCGCGATTTTGAGCCTGTGCTTGGATTTGAATTTGTCCTGCGCTTTCACCGGATCGGCCGAGACCCCGAGAATCTCGGCGCCGGCTTTGGCGAAGGCGGCGTGCAGGCCGGAAAACGCGATGGCTTCTTTGGTGCAGCCCGGGGTGTCGGCCTTGGGGTAGAAATAGAGGACGAGGTTGCGGCCCTTGAAATCCTTCAATGATACCGTCGTTCCGCCGTCCCGTTGCAGGCTGAACGGCGGCGCTTTCGAGTCCGCGACAAGTTCGCGCCCCATATGCCTTCCTTTCGTCGTTTTCGACCGGTCAATGAGGGAATTGCCAGTTGCGTCGGGCGGGCGCAAGCGGGTTCCAAGGGTGACGTGCCACGGGCCGTGCTGGACGAATTCCCGGCCCGCGGCGATATTTGCGCAACGCGTCGGACGAGGGGCGCCCCCTAGGGCATGACACCGAGCGACCACGATCATAGGCGTCCAGCCTCCCGTGCGGCCGCCGCGAGCCATCGGACGCATCATCCGCATCATGCTGGGCATCATGCGGCGCACCGTTCCCCACGCGCGCAGTGGAACAAGCAGTGGAACAGGCTGCGCCGTGGCGCCGCCGGCCTGTGGCGCCGCCCATGGGTGCGACGCACCTTATGGGGCACGGCGATCTCCGTCGCCGTCTTCGCCGGCGCCATCGCCGGTCTGTGGTGGCGGCTTTCGAGCGGTCCAATCGAACTCGACATGGCGACGCCGTGGCTGAAAGCGGCGATCGAGAAAAATTTCGGCGGCAAACAGACGGTGGTGGTCGGCGGAACCCAGATCGAACGCGACGAGAACGGCCGTACATCCCTGCGCTTGCGCGACATTGTCGTGCGCGACGCCGACGGCACCGTGGTCGCGACCGCGCCGAAAGCGGAAGTCGGCATATCCGGCATCGGCCTGCTGACCGGCACGGTGCGCGCGGAAAGTCTCAATCTGGTCGGCGCCGAAATGTCGGTGCGGATCGAGACCGACGGCGGGGTGACGGTGTTCGCCGGCGCCAACAAGCGGCCGATCGCCATCGCAGCCACGGCATTGCCTGCGGCGCAGCCCGACCAGCCTGCCGGTTCCACGCCGCAAGGGTCGCTGCGCGCCGGCTCGCAGAATATCGCCGGCATCCTGAGCTGGATCGACGGCCTGGGCGCGACCGGGCTCGACGGTCACGATCTGCATGAGCTTGGCCTCAAGAACGGCAATCTGATCGTCGACGACCAGCGCAACGGCAAGCGTTGGACGTTTAGCCGGATCAACGTCAGTTTGACGCGGCCGGAGCAGGGCGGCGTGATCTTTCGCCTGGCGTCCGACGCGCCGGAACGGCCATGGGCGATCAGCGCCGCCATGCGGCCGCTCGGCGGCGGCGTGCGCGCCGTCGGTATCGAAGCGCGGCATGTCTCGACCAAGGACATTCTTCTGGCCATGCGCCTCAACGAAGGCGATCTCGACGTCGACTTGCCGTTGTCGGCGAGCGTGCGAGCCGAAATCTTGGCCGACGGCACGCTGCAGCGGTTTCAGGGCCAGATCCTCGCGGATGCGGGCACCATCGTCGATCACGCCGGCGAGCCTACCGAAATGAAAATCGATCGCGCCGACGTCCGGTTCAATTGGGACGCGCGCCAGCGAGCCTTGATCATTCCGTTTCAAGTCCAATCGGGCGCCAATCAATTCACCCTGCGCGCCGCGCTGGAGGCGCCGGCCGGCCAGAGCGGCGTCTGGCTGTTCAGCATGGCGCGCGGCGATCCGGTGATCGACCCGGTAATTTTGGCGTCGGCCGGGAAAACCGACGAGGAGAGTTTCGCACTCAACAGGGCGGCGGTGCGCGCGCGCATCGACACGGCGCACCATCGCATCGATCTGGAACAGGGCGACTTCAGCCGCGTCGATACGCGGCCGTCGCAGAATGTTGCGGTCGCGGTTACCGGCAGCTTCGATTATGGCGGCGCCGCGCCGCATCTGGCGTTCGGCGTCGCCGGCACGCGCATGCCGATGGGGGTATTGAAGCGCTTGTGGCCGCAATTCATCTCCACCGGTCTGCGCGAATGGGTCGATGGCCATATGTCCGGCGGCATCGTCGAACGCGTGGTGATCGCCGGCAGCGCGCCGCTGGCGGACTTCAAGGTCAGCGGTCCGCCGATGCCCGGCGAAGGGCTGTCCGTCGACATCGAAACCAGCGGCACGACGCTGCGTCCGATCGACACCTTGCCGGCGATCCGCGATGCCGATCTCACGGTTCGCATCACCGGCGACAGCGCCAACGTCAGTCTCGGCCGCGGCACGGTGGAGGTGGCGCCGGGGCGCAAACTCAGCTTCACCAGCGGCGTTTTCGAGATACCAGACACCCATCGCAAGCCGTCGCCGGCGCGCACCCGCTTCCGCATCGACGGAGCGGCCCCGGCGGTGGCCACGCTGCTTGCAAGCGACGCGCTGCGGGACAGCTCCGGATTAGCGCTCGATCCCGCGACCAGCCGCGGCACGGTCGCCGCTCAGGTCAACATCAATCTCCTGGTCGGGCGCGACGTGCCGAAAGATTCCGCGACCTATACCATTACCGCGGATCTGACCAATTTCGCCGCCGACAATATGGTGATGGGCCAAAAGATCGAAGCTTCGGCACTGCGGGCGACCGCGTCCAGCGACGGCTACCAGATCTCCGGCGACGTCAAGATCAACGGCACGCCGGCCACCATCGATCTCAGCAAGAAAAATGGCGCCGCCAACGCCGATTTGCGCTTGCAGGCAACGGTCGATGACGCCGCGCGCCGCCGCTTCGGCATCGATTTCGGCGGCGCCGTGACCGGCGCGATTCCGATCAAGGTCGCGGCCCGGGTCGGCAGCGACAGCAAGGACTCGCCGATGAGCGTCGAGGCGGATCTGACGCTGGTGAAGATCGACAACCTGCTGCCGGGTTGGGTGAAGCCCGCCGGCAAGCCGGCGCACGCTGCCTATACGCTGACCAAGACCGGCCAATCGATACACATCGACGATCTCACGATCACCGGTTCGGGCACGAGCGTGAAAGGCTCGGTCGAACTCGACGGCGCGAGCGACATCGTCGCGGCGAATTTTCCGGTGTTCAGCCTGTCGGAGGGCGACAAGGTCTCGCTTAAGGCCGATCGCACCGGCGATGGCGTGCTGCGCGTGGCGATGCGCGGCGACGTCTTCGATGGCGCCAGTTTCGTAAAGACGGCGCTCGCCGGCGCGGTGCCGGAAAAGTCCAAGCAAAAGCAGACGGATCTCGATCTCGACGTCAAGCTCGGAACCGTCATCGGTCACAACGGCGAAACGCTGCGCGGGCTCGATCTCAAGCTGACGCGCCGCGGCGGCCACATCCGCAGTTTCACGATGAATTCCAAGATCGGCCGCGATACGCCCTTCAACGGCGACCTGCGCTTGCGCAGCCGCGACAATCACCAGGTCATCTATTTCGAGACCAACGATGCCGGCGCGTTGTTTCGCTTCACCGACATGTATCCGCGCATGTCAGGCGGGCAGATGTGGGTGGCGATGGACCCGCCGACGCCGGACCACTCGCCGCAAGTCGGCACCCTCTCTATCCGCAATTTCGTCGTGCGCGGCGAACCCGGGCTCGATCGCATCGTCTCCGGCGCTCCGGGCCAGGGGCAGGGCGGCGTGCAATTTACCGAGTTGCATTGCGATTTCACGCGGGTGCCCGGACGCATGGCGGTGCGCGACGGCGTCGTGCGCGGACCCGTGGTGGGGGCAACCATCGAAGGGCAGATCGATTACGTGAAGGATGACGTGCATTTGCGCGGAACATTCGTGCCGTTCTATGGCCTCAACAACATGTTCGGGCAGATCCCGATCGTCGGGCTGTTTCTCGGCGCCGGCAGTAACGAGGGCCTGGTCGGCATCACTTACGAGGCTTCAGGCCCGCCCGGCGCGCCCCGCGTCACGGTCAACCCGGTGACCGCGATCGCGCCCGGGTTGCTGCGCAAATTCATCCCGTCGCCCGACAATTTCGATCACAATTTTATTCCGCCGTCGCGGTAATCCGCCTCATCCTGAGAAGCATCGAGAAGCGATGCGTCTCGAAGGACGGGGCGGCCGCATGGTTCGAGACGCGCTCCTTCAGAGCGCTCCTCACCATGAGGCCGAGAGAGGCCTACTCGGGCTTTAAGAGCAAATGCTTTTTGCGACCAAAAGAAAGCTTGATCACGCCCTCCGGCGTGAAGTCCTTCTCGCCTATTACAAAGTCGAAATCGGTTATGCGGTTGTCATTTACCGATATCGCATTATTAGCGATTGCGCGGCGCACTTCGCTCTTGGAGTTGCAGAAACCGGCGAGAATGGATGCGTCCGCAATGGTAATTCCCTCTTCGAATCTTTTGCGTGGCACATGAGCGGTCGGCAGCGCACCGGCGAATGCGCCTTCCTCGAATGTCTTGCGAGACGTGTCGCCGGCTTGATCAGCGGCGACGCGGCCGTGCACCAACGCGGTCGCCTCGTTGGCGAGCACCTTCTTGGCCTCGTTGATTTCCTGGCCTTGCAAGGTGGCGAGCTTGGCGATTTCATCGAGCGGCAGCACCGTGAACAACTTTAGGAAGCGCACGACGTCGCCGTCCTCGGTATTGCGCCAGTATTGCCAATAGTCATAGGGGCTCATCAGGTCGGCGTTGAGCCAGACCGCGCCGGCGGCGGTCTTGCCCATCTTGGCGCCCGACGATGTGGTGATCAGCGGCGAGGTCAGCGCGAATAATTGCGCGTTCATCATGCGGCGGCCGAGGTCGATGCCGTTGACGATATTGCCCCACTGGTCGGAACCGCCCATCTGCAGGATGCAGCCGGTACGTTTGTGCAGCTCGACGAAGTCGTAGGCCTGCAGCACCATGTAGTTGAATTCCAGGAACGAGAGTTCCTGCTGGCGGTCGAGCCGCATTTTCACCGAATTGAAGGACAGCATGCGGTTGACCGAGAAATGCTTTCCGACGTCGCGCAGGAAATCGATGTAGTTGAGCTTGTTGAGCCAGTCGGCGTTGTTGGCCATAATTGCGTCAGACTTGTCGGCGTTGCCGCCATTGCCAGGACCTTGGCCTTCGAATTTCAGGAATTTGGAAAAGATCGCGCGGATGCCGGTTAGGTTCTGCTCGATCATCTCGTCGGTGAGGATGCGCCGGCTCTCGTCCTTGCCGGACGGGTCGCCCACGCGCGTCGTGCCGCCGCCCATCAGCGCGATCGGCTTATGACCGGTCTGCTGCATCCAATAGAGCATCATGATTGGCAGCAGCGATCCGACATGCAGCGAGGCCGCCGTGCAATCGAAGCCGATATAGCCGGTGATCGCGCCGGCCTTGGCGCGCGCGTCCAGCACGTCGGGCTCCGACACCTGGTGGATGAAGCCGCGCTCGGCCAGAATGTTAAGAAAATCCGATTTATAGGCGCTCATGGAACGGGCTCTGGATGCGGCTTGTCGCCTGCATAAGGCGGTGGTGTAACAGGTCCGGGTTTGATTTCAACTAAAGGGCTGGTCGATGGGGGCGGTTAAGGCCATCGGGCTAATGAGCGGGACCTCGCTCGACGGCGTCGATGTGGCGCTGATCGAGACCGACGGGGAGCGTATTGCCGGCTTCGGGCCGACCGGCTACCGGCCCTACACGGAGGCCGAGCAGGCCTTGCTGCGCCAGGCGCTGCAAGAAGGCGCGGCGCTGACCGATCGCGCCGCGCGCCCGGGCGTGCTGGCGCAAGCCGATGCCTTCGTGACGCGCGTGCATGCCGAGACGGTGGAGGCTTTCCTCGCCACCGAGCATATCGACAAGGCGGGCATCGCCGTCGTCGGGTTTCACGGCCAGACCGTGCTGCACAAGCCGGCGGCGCGGTTGACGGTGCAACTCGGCGACGGCGCAGCGCTGGCGCGGCGGCTGGACATGACCGTGGTTCATGATTTCCGCGCCGCCGACGTTGCCGCCGGCGGGCAGGGCGCGCCGCTGGTGCCGGCATTCCATCAGGCGCTGGCGCGCGATCTCAATCGCCCGCACCCGATCGCGGTGCTCAATGTCGGCGGCGTCGCCAACGTCACGTTTGTCGACGGCGGCGATCCGATCGCCTGCGATACCGGCCCGGGCAATGCGCTGATCGACGATTTCATGCGCGCGCGCACCGGCGCGCCGCTCGACCGCGATGGCGACCAGGCGGCGAGGGGCCGCGTGGACGAGGCTTTCGTCGCGCGTGTGCTGGAGGCTCGCTTCTTCGCACAGCCGTACCCGAAGTCGCTCGACCGCAATGCTTTTGCCTTTGCCAATATCGGGCTGCCGGATTTTTCCATCGCCGACGGCGCGGCGACCTTGTCGGCGCTCACGGCGGCGGCGGTGGCGCGCGTCGTGCCGCATTTACTGGCCGCGCCCCGCGGCTGGATCGTGGCGGGGGGCGGCGCGCGCAACCCGACGCTGATGCGGATGCTGGCGGAGCGGCTGAGGCCGGCGACGGTGGAAACCGCTGACGCGGTCGGCTGGTCGTCGCAAGCGATCGAGGCGCAGGCGTTCGCTTATCTGGCGGTGCGCACGCTCAATGGCCTGCCGATCACTTTTCCAGCCACGACCGGCGTAAAACAGCCGCTGCCGGGCGGGGTCCTCGCCCGGCCGCGCAGTTGACCGGATGCCCGATCTAGCGCAGGTTCGCCGCCTGTCATAACCTTTTGCCGTGCCCCCGCGCGCGGCTAACTACCGAGAATCACACTTAGAATTCATGCGGACCAAAGACATTGCAGAGGCGCTTGCGGGCCGGCTCGACGGCGACGGCTCGATCGAGATCGACCGACTCGTACATCCCGCGGGGGCTGAACGGCCGTCGGATCTTGCACTCGCTATCAGCGCGGACGCCGTTGCGGCGCTGGCGCATAGCAAGGCGCAGGCGGTGGTGGTTTCGGCCGACCATCCGGTTCCTACAGGTTCCTTCCGGGCCGTTATCACCACCGGCGCGCCGCGGTTAGCATTCGCCAAGCTGACCGCCATGTTTGATCATGGTCCGGCACGGGAAAAGGGCATTCATGCGACGGCCGTTGTCGCGCCCGATGCCGAACTGGGCGCGGGGGTCAGCATCGGCGCTTATTCAGTGGTGGGACCGCGCAGCCGCATCGGCGCGGGAACGGCGATCATGCCGCAGGTTACCATTGGCGCCGACGTCACGATCGGCACACAAGGCGTGTTCCATACCGGCGTGCGTGTCGGCGACCGCAGCGCGATCGGCGACCGGGTGATCGTGCATCCCAACGCCGTTATCGGCTCCGATGGCTTCAGTTTTGCGCCCGACCTGATGTCGACGGCGGCTTTCACGGCCGACGTGGTGCTGACGCGGATTCATTCGCTCGGCAATGTCGCGATCGGCGATGATGTGGAGATCGGCGCCTGCACCACCGTCGATCGCGCCACTTTAGAATCGACGCGCATCGGCAGCGGCACCAAAATCGACAATCACGTTCATATCGGGCACAATGTCACCATCGGCGAAAGTTGTATCGTGTGCGGGATGGTGGGGATCTCCGGCAGCGTGACCATCGGCGACCGCGTCCGTCTTGGCGGCGGGGTCGGCATCGGCGATCATCTGCGGATCGGCGATCAGGCGGTGGTGGCCGCCGGCTCGGGCGTCGCCGGCAATGTGCCGTCTGGCGCCTTCGTGTCGGGCTATCCGGCGCAGCCGCATCAGCGCGCTTTGGAGCAATTTGTGTACGCGAGCCGCCAAAAACGGCTGCACGAAAAGGTGGAAGGCTTGGCAATGCGTCTCGGCGCGCTGGAATTAGCGAACAAAAAGTGATGGGGGCTCTGGCGTTATGAGTGATGTAGCGAGCGACGTGATCGCAATCATTACCAAGAAAAAGCGGGTGGATAAGCCGACCGTCGAGCTATCCGACCGGCTCGAGGATCTGGGCCTCGAGTCGCTCGATGCCGTTGAAATGATTTTCGATCTCGAGGAAAAGTTCGACATCGAGATTCCCTACAACGCCAATACCAATAATCCGCGCACCGAATTCGATACGGTCGGCGACGTCGTCAAGTTGATCCAGAATTTGGTCGACAAGAAGTCGTGAGTGATGTGAACCGCGTCGTCGTTACCGGCCTCGGCGCCGTCACGCCGGTTGGGCACACGGCCGCCGTCTATTGGGACAATCTCAAACAGGGAGTGTGCGGGATCGGTCCGATCACCTTGACGCAGACGCCTGAGGAACTGAGCCAAAAGGTCGCCGCCGAAGTCAAGGATTTCGACCCGCTCCAGCACTTCGAGGAGCGGCAGATTGCCAGTCTCGACCGGGTTTCGCAGTTTTCGGTGGTGGCGGCGCGCGAGGCGATTGCGCAGGCCGCGATAACCTTCGACATGCCGCTGTCGGTGCGCACCGCTTGCATCATCGGGACCGGAGCGGGCGGGCAGACCAGTTTGGACGACAGTTTTCGCCTCGTTTATCACGAGAAGAAGAAGCGGATTTATCCGCTCACCATCCCGAAGCTGATGGTGAACGCGGCGGCGAGCCAGGTCTCCATGCATTGCGGATTGCGCGGGCCGGCCTTCGTGGTGGCGAGCGCCTGCGCCTCCGCCACGCATGCGATCGGCTTGGCGTTTCAGATGGTGCGTTCCGGCCAGGTCGACTGCGCCGTTACCGGAGGAGCGGAGGCCTGCATCACCTTCGGCACGTTGCGGGGCTGGGAGGCGATGCGGGTGATGGCGCCCGACTTTTGCCGGCCCTTCTCCATCGACCGCAAGGGCCTAATACTCGGCGAGGGCGCCGCCATGTTTGTGCTGGAGCCGCTGGAGCGGGCGCGCGCGCGCGGCGCAAAAATCCTCGGTGAGGTTGTCGGCTTCGGCATGAGCGCGGATGCCGCCGATCTCACGGCGCCCGATCTCGGCGGCATGAGCCGCGCCATGGAAGGCGCGCTCAACGACGGCAAACTGCACGCGCAAGATATTCAATACGTCAACGCCCACGGCACCGGCACGGCCGCCAACGACGTGACCGAAACCCAGGCGCTGCATCGGGTGTTCGGCGAGCACGCCGGCAAACTGGCGGTGTCGTCGACCAAATCTATGGTGGGGCATGCGCTGGGCGCCGCCGGCGCGCTGGAATTGGCGGCGACTTTGCTCGCGGTACGCGACAGCGTCGCGCCGCCGACCATCGGCTATCTCGGGGCCGATCCGGCCTGCGATCTCGATTATGTGCCGAACAAAGCGCGCGCGCTGACGATCGAGGCCGCGATCTCGAACTCCTTCGCCTTCGGCGGGCTTAACGCCGTGCTGGCGGTGAAGAAGTTCCGATAGGCGACGGCTTACGCCGCGCTCGGCTTGCGGTCGGTCTTGAGCCGCTTGTCGAGATAGCCGCAGATATGGGTGAGCAGCGGCTCGACCTTGCCGTCGAAGAAATGGTTGGCGCCCGGGATCACCTTCTGCTCGATCACGATGCCTTTTTGCGTCTTGAGCTTGTCGACCAAAGTGGTGACGTCCTTGGGCGGCACGACCGCGTCCTTGTCGCCGTGGATGATGAGGCCCGACGACGGGCAGGGCGCCAGGAACGAGAAGTCGTAGAGATTGGCGGGCGGTACGATCGAGATAAAGCCTTCGATCTCCGGCCGGCGCATCAGCAGTTGCATGCCGATCCAGGCGCCGAACGAGAAGCCGGCGATCCAGCAGCTCTTGGCTTCCGGGTTGATGGTCTGCGCCCAGTCGAGTGCGGCAGCGGCATCGGACAATTCGCCGGTGCCGTGATCGAACGAGCCCTGGCTGCGGCCGACGCCGCGGAAATTGAAGCGCAGCGCCGAGAAGCCGCGGTGCACGAAGGCGTAATAGAGCTGGTAGATGATCGGATGGTTCATCGTCCCGCCGAATTGCGGGTGCGGATGCAGGACGATGGCGATTGGCGCGTTCTTCTGCCGCGCCGGGTGATACCGGCCCTCGATCCGACCGGCCGGACCGGTGAAAATGACTTCAGGCATGGCGTTGGACCACTAGTTTAGATTTATTCTAATTATTTGAATTCCGCTGTTCACGCTCGCAACACAGGCTATAAGTTGCCGCGTGATGGCGGCTTCTAGCACGACCCATAGGGCAAAAAGCAAGCTTTTTAAGGGGTCTAGCGCCGGAACGGTAGCAGGACACAGACGAATTTTATGATTGAGCGGGCCTATTTTGACTGGAATGCCACCGCCCCCTTGCGGGAGGAGGCGCGCGCCGCCATGGTCGCGGCGCTAGAACTGACCGGGAACGCCTCTTCGGTGCATGCCGAAGGGCGAGCGGCCCGCCGGTTGGTTGAAGAGGCACGGGAAAAAGTAGCGAGTTTGGTCGGCGCGGAGGCCAGGAACGTCACCTTCACCAGCGGCGCCACCGAAGCCAACATGCTGGCGCTGACGCCTTCGATCAACACGGCGGGCGAGATAGCCCGGCGCGACAGGCTTTTCGTGTCGGCGATCGAACACCCTTCGGTGCGCAGCGGCGGCCGCTTTCCGGCCGAGCTGGTCGAGGAATTGCCGGTGACCGGCGATGGCTTGGTCGACCTTCATGCTCTTAGAATGGCCATTGCCGGCGCGCCGCGTCCGCTTGTTTCGGTGATGCTTGCCAATAACGAAACCGGCGTGATCGAGCCGATCCGAGAAATTGCCGACATCGTCCACGCCGCCAACGGCGTGCTGCATGTCGACGCGGTGCAGGGTCCCGGCCGCATCGACTGCCGGATCGGCGATCTCGGCGCCGACCTCATGAGCCTTTCCGCGCACAAGCTGGGCGGACCGCAAGGCGTCGGCGCGCTCATTCGCCGCGGCGATAGCCATATTGCCGAGCCGTTAATCAAGGGCGGCGGCCAGGAGCGCGGCCAGCGCGCCGGAACCGAAAACGTCGCGGCCATTGCGGGCTTCGGCGCCGCGGCCGCGATGGCTGCAAATCAGGCGGACGCCGCGCGCATGACCGCGCTGCGCGACCGCTTGGAAGCCGGCATAAAGGCGGCGACGCCCCAGGCGGTGATTTTCGGGGCAGGCGCGCCGCGGCTGCCCAATACGACGCTGTTCGCGGTTCCCGGCATGAAGGCGGAAACCGCCATAATCGCCTTTGATCTCAATGGCATAGCAGTATCGTCCGGTTCCGCCTGTTCGTCCGGCAAAGTGCAGGCCTCGCACGTGCTGGCGGCGATGGGCGCGGAACCTGCGCTGGCGCAGGGCGCGGTCCGCGTCAGCCTCGGCTGGTCGACCAGCGAAACGGACGTCGAACGCCTGCTAAATGCTTGGAATAAGGTCGCTTCGTCATTACTTAAGAAGCATGCGAATGCCGCCTGAGGCGGCGCCAAAAGGAATGATCGCAACGCGATAGCGAACCGACCATAACCGACAAATCCAACCCGCGGTCCTTGAAACCGTAGCGGAGGAAAGAATGCCGGCCGTACAAGAGACCGTCGAGCAGGTCCGCAGCATCGACGTCGACCAATATAAATACGGGTTCGTCACCGATATTGAATCCGAGAAGGCTCCCAAGGGGCTTTCGGAAGACACCGTCCGTTTCATCTCGGCCAAGAAGAACGAGCCGGAATGGATGCTGGCCTGGCGGCTGGAAGCCTATAAGCGCTGGCTGACCATGCGCGAGCCGACCTGGGCGCGCGTCGATTATCCGAAGATCGATTATCAGAACGCCTATTATTACTCGGCGCCGAAGCGAAACGTGCTGGCCTCGCTCGACGAGGTCGATCCGGAAATCCTCCGAACTTACGAGAAGCTCGGCATTCCCCTGCGCGAGCAGGAGATCCTTGCCGGCGTCGTACGCCCTGAGGGCGAGCGGCGCGTGGCGGTGGATGCGGTGTTCGACTCGGTTTCGGTCGCCACCACCTTCAAGGCGGAGCTGAAAAAGGCCGGCGTGATCTTCATGCCGATGTCGGAGGCGATCCGCGAGCATCCGGAACTGGTGAATCAGTATCTCGGTTCGGTCGTGCCGGTCACCGACAACTTCTTCGCCACGCTCAATTCCGCGGTGTTCTCCGACGGGTCGTTCGTCTACGTGCCGCCGGGAGTGCGCTGCCCGATGGAGCTGTCGACCTATTTCCGTATCAACGAGGCCAACACCGGCCAGTTCGAGCGCACGCTGATCATCGCCGACAAGGGCGCTTACGTCAGCTACCTGGAAGGCTGCACGGCGCCGATGCGCGACGAAAACCAATTGCATGCCGCGGTCGTTGAGTTGGTCACGCTCGACGACGCCGAGATCAAATATTCGACCGTGCAGAACTGGTATCCGGGCGACGCCGACGGCAAAGGCGGCATCTTCAATTTCGTCACCAAGCGCGGCGATTGCCGCGGCGCACGCTCGAAGATTTCCTGGACCCAGGTCGAGACCGGCTCGGCCATCACCTGGAAGTATCCGAGCTGTATTCTGCGCGGCGACAATTCGCGCGGCGAGTTCTACTCGATCGCCATTTCGAACGGCCGCCAGCAGGTCGATTTGGGCACCAAGATGCTGCATCTCGGCAAGAACACCACGAGCCGCATCATCTCCAAGGGTATCGCGGCCGGCAAATCCGACAACACCTATCGCGGCCTGGTGTCGGCGCACCGCAAGGCCACCGGCGCGCGCAACTTCACCAATTGCGATTTGCTGCTGATCGGAGACCAGTGCGGCGCGCACACCGTGCCCTATATCGAAGCGAAAAATTCCTCCGCCGTTTTCGAGCACGAAGCCACCACCTCGAAAATCTCCGAGGACATGCTGTTTTACTGCCGTCAGCGCGGCATGTCGGCGGAGGAGGCCACCGCGCTGGTGGTCAACGGCTTCGTCAAGGACGTGCTGCAACAGTTGCCGATGGAATTCGCGGTCGAGGCGCAGAAGCTGATTTCGATCTCGCTCGAAGGCAGCGTGGGCTAAGGCGATGACGCCGTATTGGTTTAAACGGAAGAGCTACGGTTACGGCGCGACGCCCGTGACCTGGCAAGGCTGGGCGGTGACTTTAACGGCCGCCCTAGTCGTGGCCGGGTCGATCGTTGCGATGAACCTGCTGGCGACCCAGTCCGATGCGGTCGCGTGGCTGGTATGGGCCGCGCTCATCGTGGCGGCCCCATGGTGGTTCGTCCAGTTCTGCCGGCGGCGGACCGACGGTGAATGCCGTTGGCGGTGGGGCAACCGCTCGGACGCGACGAGAATCTAGATCGGCTTATTCAAGTTTGTGAGGACGAAGACGTGGCACTCCTGGAAATCAAGAACCTGCATGTCGAGGTCGAGGACAAGAAAATCCTCAATGGCCTGACGCTGACCATCGAGAAGGGCCAGGTCGCGGCCATCATGGGCCCGAACGGGTCGGGCAAGTCCACGCTAGCTTATGTGCTGGCCGGCAAGGACAACTACCACGTCACCGAGGGCGACGTGCTGCTCGACGGCAACAGCATCCTCGGGATGGCGCCGGACGAACGCGCCGCCAAAGGCGTCTTTCTCGCCTTCCAATATCCGGTGGAAGTGCCGGGCGTCGCCACCATGACGTTCCTGCGCACCGCGCTCAATGCGCAGCGTAAAGCTCGCGGCGAGCCGGAATTTTTCACCCCGGATTTCATGAAGCGGGTGCGCGAAACATCCAAGCTGCTCGGCATCGATCAGGAGATGCTGCGCCGGGCGGTCAATGTCGGCTTCTCCGGCGGCGAAAAGAAGCGCAACGAGATCCTGCAGATGGCGGTGCTGGAGCCGCGGCTGGCGGTGCTCGACGAGACCGATTCCGGCCTCGACATCGACGCGCTCAAGATCGTCTCCGAAGGCGTCAACCGGCTGCGCTCACCCGAGCGCTCGATGATCGTCATCACGCACTATCAGCGCCTGCTTGAATACATCGTGCCCGACGTGGTGCACGTGATGGCCAAGGGCCGGGTGGTGAAGTCGGGCGGCAAGGAATTGGCGCTCGAACTCGAAGCCACCGGCTATGCGCAATTCGCGGACGAGGCGGCCTGATGAACGTGGAAGTGCGCAACACGAAGACCGCGGCCGAGCAGGCGCTGAGCGCTGCCTTTGCGGCGGCGCGCGATACGCTGCCCGGCAATGGCGCGGTCGGGGCCTTGCGCGAAGATGCGTTCAGGCGTTTCGACGCCAAAGGTCTGCCGCACCGGCGCGTGGAGGAATGGAAATACACCGACCTGCGCGCGCTGATGCGCGAGGCGAAGCCCCTGGCGGGCCCGGCCGGCGCCAAGCCGAAAGGCGGCATCGAGCCGGTACTGACCGGCGTTGACGCCAACCACATCGCGATCGTCAACGGCCGCTACGAGCCGGCCTGGAGCGATTTCATGGATGGCGATCCAGGGGTCAGCATCGTCGAATTATTCCAGTTTCTCGCCGAAGAACCGGGCTACCGCCTGGGCGAAACTCCCGGCAGCGGCGATCCCGCCCACTGGCTCAATACCGCTTTCATGAGCGGCGGGGTGGCCTTGCGCGTCAAGCGCGGCGCGGCTCCGGCCAAACCGATCCACATCGCGCACGTATTTTCGGGCGACGCCGGCGCGGCGATGTATCCGCGTGTCGTGGTGATCGTGGAGCCGGGCGCGCAACTGACGTTGATCGAGTTGTTCTCCGGTCCGGAGGGCGTCGACTATCAGGTCAATTCCGCACTCGAACTGGTGATCGGCGACGGCGCGAGGGTCGATCACATCAAGGTCGGATGCGACGGCAGCGCGGCCTTGCGGGTGTCCACGCTCGGCGTCGCGGTTGGAGCCAAGGCCAACTACAAGGATTTTGCTTTCACCGTCGGCGGCGCGGTGGTGCGCAACCAGACTTTCGTGCGCTTTGGCGGCGAGGGTAGCGAAGGCGCCATCGACGGCGCCGGCCTGCTCAAGGGCCGCCAGCACGTCGACAATACGCTGGTCATCAGCCATGCCGTCGGGCACTGCACGAGCCGCGAACGGTTCAAGTCGGTACTCGATGGCGAGAGCCACGGCATCTTCCAAGGCAAGATCATCGTCGAGCCGCACGCGCAGAAGACCGACGGCAAGATGATGACGCGCGCGTTGCTGCTGTCGGACGAGGCGGAAGCCGACAACAAGCCGGAGTTGGAAATCTTCGCCGACGACGTAGTCTGCGGCCACGGCGCCACCGCCGGCGCGCTCGACGAGGGACTTAGATTCTATCTGATGTCGCGCGGCATTCCGGCCAAGGAAGCCGAAGCGCTTTTGGTGCAGGCCTTCATCGGCGAGGTGGTCGAGGAGATCGCGCATGAAGGCGTCCGCGACGCGCTGATGTTCGTGGCGCTCAAGTGGCTGGGGAGCCGGTGATGGCTTTGCATCCGGCAGTGAGCAACGGCTCCTACGACGTCGCCAAGATCCGCGCGGATTTTCCCGCGCTGGCGATGCAGGTCTATGGCAAGCCGCTGGTCTATCTCGACAACGCGGCCTCGGCGCAGAAGCCGAAGGCCGTGCTCGACCGCATGTACAAGGCCGCGACTGAGCAATACGCCAATGTGCATCGCGGGCTGCATTATCTGGCGAACGAGGCGACGGAGGCCTACGAGGGCGCGCGAGAGACGGTGCGCGCATTCCTCAACGCCGGCCGCTCCGAAGAGATCATTTTCACGCGCAACGCCACCGAGGCGATCAACCTAGTCGCCTATACGTTCGGCCGCGAGCACATCAAGGCCGGCGACGAGATCGTGCTCTCGATCATGGAGCATCACTCCAACATCGTGCCCTGGCATTTCCTGCGTGAGCGTCAGGGCGCCGTGATCAAATGGGCGCCGGTCGACGACGAGGGCAACTTTCTGATCGACGAGTTCGAAAAGCTGCTCTCGCTCCGTACCAAAATGGTCGCCATCACGCAGATGTCGAACGCGCTCGGCACGCAAGTGCCGGTGAAAGAGGTGGTCAAGCTCGCGCATGCGCGCGGCATTCCGGTGCTGGTCGACGGCGCGCAAGGCGCCGTGCATCTCGACGTCGACGTGCGCGACATCGATTGCGACTTCTACGTCATGACCGGCCACAAGCTCTACGGGCCGACCGGGATCGGCGTGCTGTACGGTAAATACGATCTGCTCGCCGCCATGCCGCCGTTCAACGGCGGCGGTGAGATGATCCAGGAAGTGTTTGAGGACCGCATCACCTATGGCGAGCCACCATACCGATTCGAGGCCGGCACGCCGGCCATCGTGCAAGCGATCGGGCTTGGCGCCGCGATCGATTACGTCAATTCCATTGGCAAGCCGCGCATCCGTGCCCACGAAGGCGCGCTTGTGAAGTACGCGCAGGAGCGGCTCGGCGCCATCAATTCGCTGCGCATCATCGGCAACGCGCCGGACAAGGGGCCGATCGTTTCGTTCGAGATCAAGGGCGCCCATCCGCACGACGTCGCCACCATCATCGACCGCGCCGGCGTGGCGGTACGCGCCGGCACCCATTGCGTCATGCCGTTGCTGGCGCGCTTTGGCGTTACCGCGACGTGCCGCGCTTCGTTTGCGATGTACAACACCAAGGACGAGGTGGACACGCTGGCCGCCTCCCTGGTCAAGGCGCAGGAATTTTTCGCATGACCGACGACACGCCCGTGACAGAAAATGCTCCCTCGGCGGACAAGGCGCCGGAGAACGCCGCCGTGACCGGCTCGTCCACGCTGCCGCAGGTCGAGCTCAACCGGCTGACCGATGACATCATCGCCGGCCTCAAGACCGTCTATGATCCGGAAATTCCGGCCGACATCTACGAACTCGGTCTGATCTACAAGATCGATATCGGCGACGACCGGGCGGTAAAGATCGACATGTCGCTGACCTCGCCCAATTGCCCGTCGGCGCAAGAACTGCCGATCATGGTGGAGAATGCGGTTTCCAGCGTGGCGGGCGTGAAGGACGCCAAGGTCGAGGTGGTGTGGGACCCGCCTTGGGACCCGAGCCGGATGTCGGACGAGGCCCGACTCGTGCTCAATATGTGGTGATTTGCGTTAAGGCGGCTGGGACTACAGATTAAGATTGAAGAGGACTGCCAACATGGCCACTGCCAGACCCCGACCCCAGGTGATGCGGCTTACCGACGCCGCCGCGCTGCGCATCAAGGACGTGATGGCGCGGGCGGAGCGGCCGGTCGTCGGCGTGCGCGTCGGCGTCAAGAACGGCGGCTGCGCCGGCATGGAATACACCATGGAATACGCCGACGCGGTGAAGCCTTCCGACGAAGTGGTCGAGGATAAGGGCGTCAAGATCCTGGTCGATCCGAAGGCCGTGCTGTTCCTGCTCGGCACCGAGATGGACTACAAGGCCGAAAAGCTGTCGGCCCAGTTCGTCTTCAACAATCCGAACCAGACCGGCGCCTGCGGCTGCGGCGAATCCGTGCAGCTCTCGCCGGCCAAGGACGCGGCTGAGTAGCCGGCTCTACTTGAGATTAACGGCGGGCTAGGCGACCTGCGCCGCGGTGCCGCCGGCGGTGACTTCCGGGTCGGTCTCGCACATCACCCGGTTGCGGCCGTGGCGCTTGGCAGCGTACAGGCAGCCGTCGGTGCGCTCGATCAGCGACTGGATCGTGTCGGTATTGTGCAAGGTCGCGACCCCGATCGACACCGTCACGCGGCCGAGATGCTCGCCGGTCGAACGCTTCATCAGTTCCTTGGTCATCACCGCGCGGCGGATGTGGTCGGCGACCGTGATCGCCGAGCGCAGCACCGTATTGGGGAGAATGACGGCAAATTCCTCGCCGCCGTAGCGGGCGGTGGTGTCCTGGCCCTTGACGTTCTGCTTCAGCGACATTGCCACCAGGCGCAACACCTGGTCGCCGGTGAGGTGGCCGAAGCTGTCATTAAAATTCTTGAAATGATCAATGTCGGTCAGCATCAGCGACAGCGCTTCGTTTTTGGCGCGCGCCTCCGCGATGGCCTTTTCCAGTGTGGTGTCGAAGAATTTGCGGTTCGATAGCTGGGTGAGCGGATCGGTCAGGCTTTCGCTGCGCACCGCTTCGAGGTTGGCGTGCAGGTCGACGATTTCCCGCTTCGATTCGCTGAGCCGCTCCTCCAGCTTGATGTTGGAGACCTCCATTTCCTTGGCGGTGTGCACCAGGCTTTCGACGATCGTGCGCAGGCCCTCGCGGTCTTTCGACTGGCCGATCTTTTGCGACATGTCGACTAGGTTTTCGGTGTAAGTCGAGGCCGAGCCGGCGGCGGTGTCGATCATCGACATGACCTGCTCGATCTCGCCCTGGACCTGGCTGCCGACCTCGTCGATCCGCTCCGTCAGCCGCGTCGGCGACAGATAGGTCGCGTAAATGTTCTCGAGATTGTTCTCGGCGAGAACGCCGCTCGCTTTCAGCGTTTCATTGATGCGCTGGTTGAGCGAGGGGTGATAGCCGGTGGCGTAGGCGTACCAGATCTCGTAATTGCGCGGGGTTGCCGCCTGCCGTAGCGCCTTGATTTGGCCGAGCGCGATCTCCGCGAACGCCATAGTGCGTTCGTGCTCGTCCGCGTACTCCGCCATCGCAAACCCCCGAATACAGGCTTCCTGCCCAAACGGCTGCGCGCCGCGGCCTAACGGCCGCGCCACGCTCCGGGCGGTGACGGTAGGGGAGGGAGGTGAATCGGCGGTAAATTTGGAATGAGTTGCGCGACAATTATTTCGCAACCTAAAAATGGCCGGCGCCGGTAAAGTGCCGCTCTCAAGCCTTGAGCGGCACCGGCCGCAACAGGAAGGCAGGCAGGTGGCTGCCGTCGGAGTCTGCGGCCGGCTCGCGCGGCGGCTGCGGGCGCGGTTGCTGCGGCTTGGCCGCGCGTGGGACTTCTTTTTCCGCATGGGGTTGCGGCTGCCGCTCGCGGCTGTGGCCGCGATTTCGCCCGCCGCGATGGCTGCGCTCGCCCTCGCGCGGCCGGCTGTCGCCGCGGCTTTCGCGGCTCTCATGGGTCTCGGCCGGCGCCGCCGGCTCGCCCATCCAGGGGATCGGCTGGCCGATCAGCCGCTCGATGGCCGTCACCGACTTGCCGTCGATCGGCGCGACGATGGTGATGGCGGTGCCGCTCAAGCCAGCGCGGCCGGTGCGGCCGATGCGGTGGACGTAGTCGTCGGCATGATGCGGCACGTCGAAATTGAAGATGTGGCTGACCGCCGGGATATCGAGGCCGCGCGCGGCGACGTCGGAGGCGACCAGCAGCGTGACCTCGCCGTTACGGAACGATTCGAGCGCAGCGGTGCGCGCCGACTGGTCCATGTCGCCGTGCAGCGCCGCGGCGTTGAACTTGTGTTGCAGCAGCGAACGGTGCAGTTGCGCCACTTCGCGCTTGCGGTTGCAGAAGATGATGGCGTTCTTGAAACCGTCGGCCGAGCGGATCAGCCGGCGCAGCGTCTCGCGCTTATCCGCCGGATCGCGGCCGGTGGCGACCTGCAACTGGGTAATGGTGACGGCGGTGGAGGCGGGCTTCGACACTTCCACCCGCACCGGATTGTGCAGGAAGGTATCGGCGATGCGCTGGATTTCCGGCGGCATGGTGGCGGTGAAAAACAGAGTCTGGCGGGTGAACGGTACGAGCTTGCCGATGCGTTCGATGTCGGGGATGAAACCCATGTCGAGCATGCGGTCGGCTTCGTCGATGACCAGCAACTCGACGCCGGAGAGCAGCAGGCGGCCGCGCTCGGAATGATCGAGCAGGCGTCCGGGGGTCGCGATCAGCACGTCGACGCCGCGGGTGAGCTTGGCGTCCTGATCGCCGAAGGACACGCCGCCGATGATGAGCGCGACGTTGAGCTTGTGGTTCTTGCCGTATTTTTCGAAATGCTCGACCACCTGGGCGGCGAGTTCGCGCGTCGGTTCGAGAATGAGCGTGCGCGGCATGCGCGCTCGCGCGCGGCCTTGTTCGAGCATGGTGAGCATCGGCAGCACGAAGGCGGCGGTTTTGCCGGTGCCGGTTTGCGCAATGCCGAGCACGTCGCGCCGCGCCAGGACGTGCGGGATGGCTTGCTCTTGAATGGGGGTGGGGATTTTGTAGCCGGCCGAGTTGATGGCCGAAAGAACTTTGGCGGATAAGCCAAGATGCGAAAAAGACATATAACCTCGAGTCACCGCCGCCGGGACGGCCTGTCCTCAACATTTGCGGATTCAAATGTTAAACAGGCGCCGCGCCGGACTAGAACGATGATCTCATGGTGCGCGGAAAGGCGGACGAATCCAATCGGACCGTTCAAGCGGAACATAGGGTCTGCGGCCCGAAAGTCAATCCTGCGGCAATGCAATAAGTCGCGTTAACCCTTAAGCTTTTGCCTATCGGAGCGTCACAATGATGCAATCTTTGCCGCTGGTTCTGGTGCCCGGGCTGACCTGCACGGCGCAACTCTACGGCCCGCAAGTCGCCGCGGTCTGGCCCTACGGGCCGGTGACGGTTGCCGATCACCGGCGCGACGCCGATATGGCGGCGATTGCCGCGCGGATCCTCAAGGACGCGCCGCCGCGCTTCGCGCTCGCCGGCCTGTCGATGGGCGGCTACATCGCGTTTGCCATGCTGCGGCTGGCGCCCGAGCGGATTGCCAAGCTCGCGCTGCTCGACACCTCGGCGCGGCCCGATACGCCCGAGCAAACCGCCGGGCGCAAGACGCAGATCGCCATAGCGCAGTCGGGCCGCTACGGCGAGATTCCGGATCTGTCGATCCCGCGCTATCTAAATGCAAAGCATCAGCGCGACCAGCGGCTCACGGGGATCGTGCGGCAGATGATCACGGAAACCGGGCCGGAGGCTTTCGTGCGCCAGCTCAACGCGATCATGTCACGGCCGGATTCGCGGCCCCTGCTGACCTCGATCCGCTGCCCCACCCTCGTGCTGGTCGGCGACGCCGACATCGCGACGCCGCCGGAACTCAACAAGGAAATCGCCGACGGCATCCCGGGCGCGAAATTGACGGTCGTTCCCGATAGCGGCCATCTCACCACCCTTGAGCAACCCGAAGCGGTGAATGCGGCGCTCGCCGAATGGCTGAGCCTATGAACCGGTGCGCCACTCGCGCGTTATAACGGAGCCATGGCCATGACCGAAGTCCGCGACAATGCCGGAGTGATCGCGCCGCCGCCGCTCATTGCCTTGGCGGCGGTCGTGCTTGGCCTCGCGCTCGATTGGCTTCTGCCGGCCTATGTGCTGACGGTGCTGCTGAGCTATTGGGAGCGCGTCTTCATCGCCGTCATTCTGATTGGCGCGGGCGCCGCGCTGGCCATCCCCGCCTTGCGCGGCTTCCGTTCGGCCGGCACGCATGCCGAGCCGTGGAAGGCGTCCACGGTGTTGGTGACCGGCGGCGTCTTCGGCCGGCTGCGCAATCCGATGTATGTCGGTCTGACGTTGCTTCTCGCCGGGCTATCCATTTTTCTGGCGTCGGACTGGATGCTGGTGATGACGATCGTCTTCATGCCGGTGATCCATTTCGGCGTGATAAGGCGCGAGGAGCGCTACCTCGAAGCGAAATTCGGCGATGCCTACCGCGCTTACAAGGCAAGCGTGCCGCGCTACGGCATCCCAGTCTGAGTTAAGCGAAATATCCAAGCCTTTATGTACAAGCCTTTCCGGCAATCGTCCATTTGCGCCGCCCATGTCTTGCTTCTATAGGACCTTCCATCGTCCGCCGGGAGAAAGCGCATGCGCACGCAGGTCGGCATTATCGGAGCGGGGCCGGCCGGGCTGATGCTGGCGCGGCTGCTGCATCTCGCCGGCATCGAGTCGGTCATCATCGAAAACCGCAGCCGCAATTACATCGAGAACCGGGTTCGCGCCGGGCTGATCGAGCATTGGGCCGCCGATCTGCTGACCGAGGTGGGCGTCGGCGATCGCATGAAAGCCGAAGGTATCCTGCACTGGGGCATCAATATCGGCATCAATGGCGACTTGCACCGCATCGATTTCAAGGCGCTGGTCGACAAGCGCGTCACCATCTACGGCCAACAGGAAGTGGTGAAGGACCTGGTGGAGCGCCGGCTTGCCGACGGCGGGCCGTTGCTGTTCGAGGTCGACGGCGTCAGCGTCCATGAAATGACTTCGCAGGGGCCGAAAATTCGCTTCACGCACCAAGGCCGCGCGCAGGAAATCGAGTGCGATTTCATTGCCGGCTGCGACGGCTTCCACGGCATCACCCGGCCGAGTGTTCCCGACGGCGTGCTCACCGTGTTCGATCGCGACTATCCATTCGGCTGGCTCGGTATCCTTTCGGAAAGCCCGCCGCCGGATCACGAACTGATCTACTCCTACACCGATCGTGGTTTTGCGCTTTACACCATGCGTTCGATGTCGCTGTCGCGGCTCTATCTGCAATGCGACCATGACGAGGATATCGATGGTTGGCCGGATGCCCGCATCTGGAACGAGCTGCAAAAGCGGCTGGGCGGATCGCGCAAGCTTGCCGAAGGCAAGATCGTGCAAAAGGGCATTACGCCGATGCGCAGCTTCGTGGTCCAGCCGATGCAGCACGGCCGGCTGTTCCTCGCCGGCGACAGCGCGCATATCGTGCCGCCGACCGGTGCCAAGGGCATGAACCTGGCGTTTGCCGACGTGGTGGTTCTGTCGCGGGCGCTGGCGGCGTTCTACAAGAGCAAGCGCGACGACGGCCTTGAGAATTATTCGGCGGCGTGCCTGCGCCGGGTTTGGTATGCGCAGCGGTTTTCCTGGTGGATGACGCAGATCCTGCATCGTTTCCCGAACGAGTCGGCGTTCGACCGCCGCCGTCAGCTTTCCGATCTCGATTACATCACCCGCTCGGAAGCCGCGTCAAAAATGCTGGCCGAGCAATATGTCGGGTTGCCATTCGCATGATCCCGAAAAGTGGAAACCGGTTTTCGGAATAGATCATGCAAGAGAAATATATTTAGTCTCGCAATATCGCCCGCAGCGGACGGATGAGCAGCGCGATCATCAGGCCGGCCACCGCGGCGATGAGCGCCAGCATCAGGAAGAAGTGGCCCTTGGTCATGCTCGACCAGAAGGTGCCGAGGTAGCCGGCAAGAAATCCGCCGACGAAGCTGGTGGCGAGCCACACGCCCATCATCATCGACAGCAGCGAGGCCGGCGCCACCTTGGTGACCAGAGACAGGCTGGTCGGCGACAGATAGAGCTCGCTGACGGTGAGCACAATAAAATAGAGGAACAGCCAGAGCCAGCTTGCTTGCGCACCGGCCGACACGTACGCGGCGACGACCAAGACGAGATAAGCGAGGCTAGCGAGAAAGCAGCCAATCGCCATCTTGACGACGGTCGACGGCTCGCGCGCGCCCTGGCGGCGCCACAGCGACACGATGAACGGCGTGAAGGCGAAGATCATGAACGGGTTGAGCGCCTGGAACCAGGTCACCGGAATGTCCCAGGCGAACAGCCGCCGGTCGGTGAATTCGGTCGCCCACAGCACGATGGTGTTGCCCTGCTGTTCGTAGATGCCCCAGAACAGGCTCACTGGCCCGAACAGAAATAGCAAAGCGACGATCGATCGCCGGGCGGCGGCGTCGAGCGGCTGGCGTGCCGCCGTGCGCTTGGCAAAGCTTTCCTTCGGCAGTGCCGGCGTGGCGAAGAGGTAAATAATGAGCCCGGTGGTCATGCCGACGCCGGCGGCGGCGAAGCCGTAGTGCCAGCCCAGTTCCTCGCCGAGCGTGCCGCACACCAGCGGCGCCAGAAACGCGCCGAGATTGATGCCGACATAGAAGATCGAGAAGGCGCGGTCGCGGCGCCGGTCGCCGGGCGCGTAGAGCCGGCCTACCTGGGTCGAGATGTTCGGCTTGAACGCGCCGTTGCCGAGAATGAGGACGGCGAGCGCGAACAGGAACAGATGCTCGAAGGCCATCATGAAATGGCCAATGGCCATGAGCGCGGCGCCGAGGATGACGGTGCGGCGCCGGCCGAGCACGCGGTCGGCCAGCAAGCCGCCGAAGATCGGCGTGAGATAAACCAGGCCGGTGTAGAAGCCGTAGATCTGCGAGGCGAAGGGTTGCGGCGCCAGCGGTCCGAACACGGCTTCCAGGGCGTGCCGGAAAGGGACGAGGCCGATCACCGCGCCGGCGCGCTGTGGCGCGAGCAGATATTTGACCATGTAGAGCACGAGCAGCGCGCGCATCCCGTAATAGGAGAAGCGCTCCCACATCTCGGTCGCGAACAGAAACGTGAGGCCGCGCGGATGGCCGAAAAGGTCGGTTGGCGCCGCCGGATTGCCGATACGGGGAAGGGGGGCTGCGGTCATCCTGGCTCGGCGGGATCGTTGCTGGGGCAAGGATAGCACATCGTCACAACGACATTTCCCAATTGCTGCGGCCGGTGTAGGCTTTGGCCGGCACGTTCCGGCAGAGAACGGTGGGAGGAATTACGATGCGGATTCGAAGCTTCTTGGCTTGCGTTGCGGCGATCCTGGTTTTGGCCGCCGCTGGCGAGGCGCGCGCGCAGGGCGCCTATCCCAATCGCGTCATCCGCGTCGTCGTCGGATTTGCCGCCGGCGGCGGCAACGACATCTTCGCGCGCCTGGTGATGAACAAGTTCCAGGAGCTGACCGGCGCCAGCGTCGTCATCGAGAACAAGCCGGGCGCCGGCGGGCGGATCTCGTCCGAATACGTCGCGCATCAGCCGCCCGACGGTTACACGGTTCTGGTCGCCGCCACCGGGCAGATGTCGATCGCGGCCGCGATCTACCCCAAGCTGACTTATCATCCCACCAAGAACTTTATTCCGCTCAACATGATCGCGTCGTTTCCGCTGGTGCTGGTGGTGCCGGCGAATAGCCCGATCAAAAGCGTCAAGGAGCTCGTGGCTTGGGCCAAAGCGCATCCCGACAAATCGAATTACGGCACGTCGGCGCCGCCCTTCACCATTGCCAGCGAATTGTTGAAGCTCAAGACCGGCATGCCCGGCGTCGGGATTCCCTTCAAGGGCACCAACGAGTTCGAACCTCTGCGTGGTCAGCGAGCAGTGCCTGTTCGCGATTTCGGACGGGCCGCCGGCGATCCCGCTGGTGAAAGGCGGCAAGGAGCGCGCGCTGGCGGTGACCGGTTCCGAACGCTCGCCCGAGCTGCCCGACGTGCCGAGCATGGCCGAGGCCGGCTATCCCGAGATCGACACCCATCTGTGGAGCGGCTTCTTCGTGCCGGCCGGAACTCCGGCGCCGATCGTCACCAAGCTCATGGCGGACCTCGGGCGCGCGCTCGCCGACCCCGGCGTGCAGGCGGGTTTAAGGAAAATGGCGGTGACGCCTGGTGGGCCGACCGGCGACGCCTTCAAGCAGCGCATCGAAGCCGACATCAAGACCTTCGGTGAGGTGGTGACGGCGGCGAAGCTGACCTTCCCGCAATAACCATGTCATAGCGCCGGCGCCGCGCGCCGATTGCCGCCGCGCGGCGCGCTGCTATTCTGACTCCGCTGGAATTCGAGTTGGTGGAGCGTCGAAATCATGCGCATCGTGGCGGTTCTTGTGCTTGCGGCCGCGACCGTCCTATCCGCCGGCGCCGAACCGGTCGACGCGCTGTTCCAGCAGTTCGGACTGATCGGAACCTGGGCGATCGATTGCAAGCAGCCGGCTTCGCCCGTCAATCCGCACGTCCGCACCGTCACGCCGGGCCCCGGCCTGGTCTTGGAGAGCCAAGATCTCGGTCCCGATCACGCGATCAACCGCTACAGCATGCTGACGGCGGAGCGGATTTCCCCCGATGAGTTGTCGGTGCAGGCGATTTTCCAGCCCGGCACCGAGGCCGAGGAGCGCCAGAAGCTGGTGTTTCTCGTGCGCAAGGATTCGCGGCGCACCCTATTCAATCAGGCGGGTGGCGGCGCGGTGCGCGTCAAGGACGGCGTCGTGACCGCATTCGGCACCAAGACGTCGGTGCTGGAGAAGTGCGAGTAGCGACGTTTTTTCCCATTGCCCGCATAGCGGGGCGAGGCAAAGTGAGATCGCCTCCGCGCTCGCCGATGCAATTGTCAATCAGCCAACGCTCCGCCGCCCGTATTCTTTGCGGCGCCGGGTACGCCGTCTTCGTCTTCCGTCCCCCTCGAAATGCCGAGGGGATGACGCGCCAAGCGGCGCGTCATACTTGCTTTGTCACGTGCCGTTGCCGGCACGTGGCGCCTCTCGGCGCGCCATCGCGGCGTCGTTACGGCGCCGGGCCGCGCTTCCGGCGACCCATTCGCCCCGCCTTCGGCTCTCCGATGCGGCCCCTTTTGGGCAGCCGCACGTTCAAGCCTCGGGCGGGCCGAAAGGCCCCACCGTCAGCGAGCTCCTCGCGGCGGGTCGTAGTGCCCGCGGGCGGCGCCCCGGCACCGCCCGGGAGGGGGAGGAGCGTTCGTCTCCCCCGCGCGGGCGCCGCATCCTGCTCCATCATCAAGACGCCTCTATACGACGCCCTCGAATGCGCAGGACACCGGCATCATAAGGCCGCCCGGATGAGCGGGGATAAGTTCTCACGCAAATGTGAATATGGTCCTAGGGGCGCCCTGCGTCATACCAGAACCGGCTTGATTGCGCTTCGGCGCTGCTGTGCTATAATGTACACAATTGGTCACATTCAAGGTCGCCCGCATGTCCTCCGCAACCTTCACCGTCCGCGTCGATTCCGCCGTCAAGAAGCGGCTGGAGAAACTCGCCAAGAGCACTGGCCGCAGCCGCTCGTTCCTGGCGGCCGAGGCCATCGGCGAATTCGTCGATGTCAATGAGTGGCAAATTGCCGGCATCAAGCGTGCGATGCAATCGCTCGATCGCGGCGAGGGCATCGCGCATGAGCAAGTCAAGGAATGGGTGCGCTCCTGGGGCGGCGGCAAGAAGCGTCCCGCGCCGAAGCGCTTCACCGCATGATCATCCTTTGGTCGCCCGAGGCGATCAACGATCTCGCCGCGCTGCGTGCCTATGTCGCGGAGGATGATCCGGCGGCGGCGCAGCGGGTTGTGCTCCACATCATCCGTAGCATCGAACAACTGCTTGCCGGCCAGCCGCAGATGGGCCGCGCCGGACGCGTGTCTGGCACGCGCGAACTCGTGGTGCCGCGGACGCCCTATATCGTTCCCTATCGAATCCGGAACAATCACTTGCAGGTGCTGCGCGTCTATCACGGCGCGCGTAAATGGCCGGAGCGGTTTTGATAATGTGGCCCGCATGGAGCGAAGTGGAATGCGGGATCACATAGCTTGTGGCCAACCCCGGATATCGCTTCGCTCATCCGGGCTACGCTTGCTGAAAAGGCCCATGATCCATCTCTCTCATAATCACGGACTTCGAAATCAAATATCCAATGCTTCTTCGCTCGCAAACTCGGCGTTCTCCTGAATGAAGTCGAAGCGCGATTCGGCTTTGTTGCCCATCAGCCGCTCGACCGCCTTCTCGGTCGGCTTGCGCTCGGCATCCGCCAATACCACGCGCAACAGCGTGCGTTTTGACGGGTCCATGGTGGTTTCCTTCAATTGCGCCGCCATCATTTCGCCGAGGCCCTTGAAGCGCGACACCTCGACCTTGGCATTAGCGTTGAATTCCTGTTTGAGCAATTGCGCCTTGTGCTTGTCGTCGCGCGCATAGACGATCTTGCCGCCGTGTTGCAGGCGGTAGAGCGGCGGCACCGCGAGATAGAGCCGGCCGGCGTCGATCAGCTTCTGCATCTGGCGATAGAAGAAGGTGATCAAGAGCGAAGCGATATGGGCGCCGTCGACGTCGGCATCGGTCATGATGATGACCTTCTCGTAACGCACGTCCTTCTCATTGAAATGCGCGCCGGTGCCGCAGCCGAGCGCCTGGATCAGATCGGCGAGCTGCGCGTTCTGCGCCAGCTTGTCCTTGCCGGCCGACGCCACGTTCAAAATCTTGCCGCGCAAGGGCAGCACGGCCTGCGTGCGGCGGTCGCGCGCCTGCTTGGCCGAACCGCCGGCCGAGTTGCCCTCGACGATAAAAATCTCCGAGCCTTCCGAAGCCGAGCTCGAGCAGTCGGCGAGCTTGCCGGGCAGGCGGAGCTTCCTCACCGCGGTCTTGCGCGCGATGTCCTTTTCCTGGCGGCGGCGCAGCCGCTCCTCGGCGCGCTCGATGACGAAGTCCAGCAGCTTGTTGGCCTGCAGCGGATTGCCCGACAGCCAATGGTCGAACGGATCCTTGATCGCCTGCTCGACGATCTTCTGCGCCGCCGCGGTGGCCAGCCGGTCCTTGGTCTGGCCTTGGAATTCCGGCTCGCGCACGAACACCGACAGCACGCAGCCGGCGCCGGTCATGACGTCGTCGCTGGTCACGTCCTTGGCGCGCCTTTCCTGGCCGGCGCGGGCGGCGTGATCCTTCAGGCCGCGCAGCAGCGCGGTGCGCAGGCCGGACTCGTGGGTGCCGCCGTCCGGCGTCGGAATGGTGTTGCAGTAGGACTGCAAAAATCCGTCGGCATCGGCGGTCCAGGCTACCGCCCATTCGACCGCGCCGTGGCGACCGGTCTTGCCTGCATTGCCGGTGAAAATGTCCGGATGCACCAGCGTGGCGCCGGCGAGGTTGCTGGCGAGATAGTCCTTGAGGCCGTCGGCGAAATGGAACGTCGCCTTCTCGGGCACGCCGTCGACGCCCTTGAGCAACTCCTTGGCGCATTGCCAGCGGATTTCGACGCCGCCGTAGAGATAGGCCTTGGAGCGCGCCATCTTGAACACGCGCTCGGCCTGGAACGCGGCTTTCGACCCGAAAATCTCCGGATCGGGCTTGAAGCGAATTTTCGTACCGCGCCGGTTGGGTGCGCGGCCGGCTTTTTCCAGCTTGTCCTTCGGCTTGCCGCGCTCGAACGCCATCCGGTAAAGCTGCTGCTCGCGCGCAACCTCCACCTCCATGCGCTCGGACAGCGCGTTGGCGACCGAGACGCCGACGCCGTGCAGTCCGCCGGACGTCTCATAGACCTTGGAGTCGAATTTGCCGCCGGCGTGCAGCGTGCACATGATCACTTCGAGCGCCGACTTGTTCTTGAATTTCGGATGCGGATCGACCGGAATGCCGCGGCCGTTATCGGTGACGGACACGAAGCCGTTTGCTTCCATTTCCACGTCGATCCAGTCGGCATGGCCGGCCAGCGCCTCGTCCATGGAATTGTCGATCACCTCGGCGAACAGGTGATGCAGCGCCTTCTCGTCGGTGCCGCCGATATACATGCCGGGGCGGCGGCGCACCGGCTCGAGCCCCTCCAGCACCTCGATGTGCTTGGCGGTATAACCCGACTCCGCGCGAGCGCCGCGCGCAGGCTTGGCGCGGCCCGAGGCCTTGGCCGCGAAGCGTGCGGTAGGCACGCGGGCGGGCGAGGGCGCCGCGCGGGCGGCTGCCTCGAACAAATCGGGCTGTTTCGATGGTTTCTTCTTGGTTGCGGATTTAGCCATGGAAGCCTTCAGATAGGAGCCGGACGAATCAGTTGCCAGTTACTATGCCATGCGGAGGCGGCGGCTGAGAGCGCGCCCGTCGTACAGGGCGCCTTGGCAAATGGGCGCTGGAATGGCAGCTTTGCCTTAGGATCGGGCAGAACAAAGACGATTTTGCAGGTCTGCGGTCCGCTGGCCGCGCCCCCGGATGTCGGGACGGCCACCGGCACCCGTGCCGCTCGCGCGCAACCAAAGTGGTGATGGCGCATTGAACACGGGGGCCGCTCGGCGCGGACCGCCACGGAGTTTAGATGGACATTCGCAGGTTGGTTGCGCGGGAGAGTGCGGTGGAGCCGGAAGAGTCTCTACCCGTCACAACTACTGCAAGTTTCTGGCGCGTGGCCGCGCAAGTGGCGACCGTCGGTATTTTTTTGCTCCTGTTTGGCGCCTTTTTGGACCTCGCCCGGCTGGTGTTGCTGCCGGTCACGGCCGCTTTCGTGATCGGCACGATGCTGGGGCCGATCGCGGAGCGCGGGGCCAACCATCGCATCCCGCAATGGGTTACCGCCTTGTTTCTCGTCGTGATGCTGGTCGTCGCGATGAATGCATTGGTCCTGCTTCTCGCCACGCCGATCGGCGACTGGGTCAGAAAGGGGCCGGAGATTGCCGCGCGGCTGAAGGATAAGTTGGCGCTGCTCGATTATCCCTTGCAGTGGCTGCGCGGACTTCGCGATATGCTCAACCCGCAAGGCGATCACAGCGCGCCGCTGGATCTCGGCTTGTCGACCCTCATCCAGCCGGCGCTCAGCCTACTGACGCCGGCGATCGGGTTCGTTACGCCGGCGATCAGCCAATTGTTGATCTTCTTCGGGACGCTGTTCTTCTTCCTCTCCTCGCGGACGCAGATGCGGCGCGCCATTGCGATCCTGTTCGCCGGACGTGAATCGCGGCTGCGGACGCTGCGGATATTGAACGAAGTGGAGAGCAGCCTTACGGCCTATTTCGCCACCGTCGCCGCCATCTATTTTGTCGAAGGGCTGTGCGTCGCGTTGGTGTCGTATTTCGTCGGCTTGCCCAACCCGGCCGCCTGGGGCGCGCTCGCCTTTGTGCTGTGCTTTATCCCCTATATCGGTCCCGGCATCGTGATCCTGGTGCTGTTCGGCGCCGGTCTCATTCAGTTCCCGACCACCACCCAGGCGCTCATCGTGCCGGCGTTTTTCGTTGCGCTGACCACGCTCGAGGGGAATTTCATCACGCCGACCATCGTCGGCCGCAGGCTGACGCTGAGCCCGCTCGCAGTGTTCCTGTCGCTGGTCTTCTGGGCCTGGATGTGGGGACCGGTCGGCGCATTTCTGGCGACGCCGCTGCTGATCGTCGGCATCGTTGCCGCGCACCATTTGTTTCCGGCCGACGATTTGAGCCTGCCGGGATAGCGCGTCATGCCGAACCGGCCGGCTGGCGCCGAACCCGCCGGCGCGCTAGATAACGACGCGCGCGCATTTCTCATGCCGATCTCTCCCGCATGAATTTTGATCTATACGCTCAGTCGGTCATCGCCTTCGTGCGCGATAACGCGGCCTGGGCGCCGCCGATCGTGTTTGCGCTCGCCTTTGGGGAATCGCTCGCCTTCGTCTCGCTGCTGATCCCGGCCTGGGGCGCGTTGGTCGCCATCGGCGCGTTGATCGGGCCGAGCGGCATCAATTTCTGGCCGGTATGGATCGCGGCCGCGCTCGGCGCCGCCTTTGGCGACTGGCTGTCTTATTGGATCGGGCTCAAGCTCGAATATTCGGTGGCGCATATTTGGCCGCTGTCGCGCCATCCCGAGTTGATTCCGCGCGGCGAGGCCTTCATGAAGAAATGGGGCATTCCCGGCATTTTTATCGGGCGGTTTTTCGGACCGTTGCGCGCCGCGGTGCCGCTGATCGCCGGAATATTCGAGATGCCGTTCTGGCGTTTCCAAATTGCGAATTTCTCGTCGGCCTTTGTTTGGACCGCTGTGCTGCTCACCATCGGCGACGGCATTTTGGTCGGCGTGAAGTGGCTGTCCGCATTGTTCTGAAAAAATCCGCCGGAGCTTTCGCCCCGGCGGAATAAAGCATGGCGTCAATCGCGTTATTTGCCGAGCTGGACGAAGCGCGCTTCCAACTCGCCAATTTCAGCTCGGCCTTCCTCTGGGCGGCGATGCTGCTTACACTCGGCGACGGGATTTCGGTCGCGTGAAGCGGCAGAGCAGTCTGTAGTGAAAAATGCCCTCCCAGCGCGATTTAGAGCTTGCGTCAGGAATAAGGCTAGCCGCGTCGGCACGTTTGCATCCGCGAACCTTTACACATAATGAAAAAGTCGGGAGGAAAAGATGTTGCGCTTACGTTATCTGCTGTCGCTTGCTGCTTTCGCGTTGGTCTTGATTAGTGGCGCGCCGTCGCGAGGCGAAACCGTCATCGACGAATGGCAAAACATTAAAGCGCCGCCAGCACCCCAACTCAAATCGGTCACGCTTGATCCCAAGACGACGGCGCTCCTGATCATCGATATCATCAAGCAGACCTGCAATATGCAGAGGCGCCCACGCTGCGTTGCCTCCATTCCCAAAGTTCAGAAGCTCTTGGCTGAGGCCCGCGCCAAAGGCGTGTTCGTAATCTATACCCTGTTCCCCAGCCCATCGCCGGCGACTTTCCCTAATCCGAAAATCAGCGATTACATTCCAGAGCTTGCGCCGAAAGGGAACGAGCCGGTTGTGACAGCGTTTGTCGACAAGTTCATGCTCGGCGATAAGGATACTGGCCTTCAAAAGATGCTGAAGGATAAGGGGATCACAACCTTAGCCATCCCCTCATTTATTGAAATAAAAAATCCGCATGAGGGCGAATTCTTTACGAAAAGAATCGGGGTTGGAAAGTTTTTGAAGCTTGCGCTGATTGCAACATTGAATTTGGCAGGCGAACCCCCAAAGTTTCGCCTATCCAGGGGGCACGTGAACCTGGGATAAGACAATGGCGAAGGTGCGCAAGGGCATTACGTTTAAAGCGACCCATCAATTCTTGAGCGCATTATTTAGCGAAGATGTTCATGCCAAGCGGGTTTATTCGTTGGCGAACGCAACGCTCGGGGTCATCAGCAGCGCCTCTCTGGCGGTGAACACGATCGGGCAAGGGCTGGCGTTAGCGCGGGGACGACTGACCAAGCATGCCATCAAACAAGTGGATCGGCTGCTGTCGAACTCGGGGATTGACGTTGACGACCTCTTGAAGCGATGGGTACCTCATGTGGTCGGGCAACGCCCGAATATCGTTGTTGCCATGGACTGGACTGACTTTGACGATGATAACCAAGCAACGATCATGTTGGCGCTGGTCAGCAGCCATGGTCGATCGACGCCCCTGGTATGGCTCACGGTCGACAAGGCGACGCTGAAGTGCCATCGCAACGCCTATAGGTATCGTGCGTTGGTGCAACTTGCCGAAGTACTGCCGGCGGATGTTAAAGTTTTGATCGTGGCGGATCGTGGGTTCGGCGATCAAAAGCTGTATCGGGTTCTGACCGACGAGCTGAAATTTGACTATCTGATACGGTTCCGCGGCAATATCGCCGTGACCTCAGCCGAGGGTGCGACGCGCCCAGCGGCGGACTGGATTGGCGTGGGCGGCCGTCCCCGGACCCTACGCAATGCCTTTGTCACGGGTGACGGCTATCAGGTCGGCACCGTTGTCTGCGTCCACGCCAAAGATATGAAGGAACCCTGGTGTCTGGCCGCCAGCACCACAACACAGACCGCCAAGCAATTGATGACGACCTACGCAAAGCGCTGGGGCATTGAGTCCGGCTTCCGCGACACCAAGGACTTACGCTTTGGCATGGGGATGGCTTCGATGCGCGTCAGCACGCCGGAACGACGGGACCGGCTTTGGCTGTTAAATGCCTTTGCCGTCGTTTTACTGACATTGCATGGAGCAGCGGGCGAGGCTCTTGGTTACGACCGTCATCTCAAGTCCAACACCTCGAAACAGCGAACGCATTCGCTGTTTCGTCAGGGCGCTATGCTCTATGAACTTATACCAATGATGCCAGAGCCACGTTTGCGACCTCTGGTCGAACGCTTCGGAGCTATGCTGCTCGAAATCCCCGCGTTCGCTGGCGTTTATGGGGCCATCTAAAAATGAGGGGATTCGTGAGGATCACAACCCTCGTTCCGGTTGGTGTCGCCTCGCATAACGGCGTCCTCTTCACGTCAGTGATGGCCGCTTTGCGTGGTTTTAACGTAGTCGTGCCGGTAGACGGAATGGCGGGTAATAACGCTTATGAGGACCAGACCACGGATTACATTTTGACCAATTCGCTCGTTTACAAAGTCACGCTGACCAGCACCGACATGATCAAGTTCTAGTGTCGGGATATGTTCTTGACCTTGGAAAGCCGCCGCATTGGCGGCTTTCTTTTTGCCGCCCGCCTGTCTTGACCGGCCCCGCGCCGCAGCCTATATCGCGGCCCATGACGACGTCTGTTGCAGCGCGAAATCTCCGCCGCCGCCGTATCCCCACGGCACCGGCGCGCTGTCGCATTTAAGTCGTCACCCGTGCCGCCGGATTTGGCCCGCGGCATCTCATTCTCCGATATCCGCGCTGTTGGCCTTGATCCGGTAGTCCTTTAAGACTCTGGATGAGGATCGATTCATGGCGACCAAAGCAAAAATCAGCGTGCTCGGCGCCTCCGGCTATACCGGCTCCGAGCTGGTGCGGATGCTGTTGCGGCATCCGCGCGCGGAGATCGTGCTGCTCACCGCCGAGCGTAGCGCCGGTAAGGCCATTCGTGACGTGTTTCCTCAATTCTCGCCGTACGAGCTGCCGAAGCTGGTCGCCATCGACGGGCTCGACTGGGCCGGCCTTGCGCTCGACGTGGCGTTCTGCGCGCTGCCGCACGCCACCACGCAGAAGGTGATCAAGGAACTGCTGGCGCGGGCGCCGGCGACCAAGGTGGTCGACCTGTCGGCCGACTTCCGGCTCGCGGATACTGCGGCCTATGCCAAGTGGTACGGCCACGAGCACCACGCGCCCGAACTGCAGAAGGAAGCAGTCTACGGCCTCACCGAAATCCACCGGCGCGAGATCAAACAGGCGCGGCTGGTCGCCAATCCTGGCTGCTACACATCCTGCGCGCAACTGCCGCTGATCCCGCTGATCAAGGCCAAGGCGATCGAGCTCGACGAGATCGTGGTCGACGCCAAGTCCGGCATGACCGGCGCAGGCCGGGCGGCCAAGGAGGCCATGCTGTTCTCGGAGGTCTCGGAAGGCTTCCACGCCTACGGGGTGGGGCATCACCGGCACATGGCCGAGCTGGACCAGGAGTTTTCGCTCGCCGCCGGGCGCGAGGTGATCGTCAGCTTCACCCCGCATCTTGTGCCGATGAACCGGGGCATTCTCTCGACCATCTACGTGCGGGGCCGGCGCGGGCGGACGCCGGAAGAGCTTCATGCGCTGCTTTTAAAGTTCTACGCGAAGGAGCCCTTCGTGCATGTGCTGCCGTTCGGCGAAACGCCGCAGACGCGGCACGTGCGCGGCTCGAACATGACCTTCATCGGCGTCGCCAAGGACCGCATTCCCGGCCGCGCCATCGTCATTTCGGCGCTCGACAATCTGGTCAAGGGCGCCTCCGGCCAGGCGATCCAGAACATGAACCTGGTGCTGGGCTATCCGGAGGCCATGGGGCTGGAGCAGGTGGCGCTGTTTCCCTGACCCGGCCGGTGCCATAGCCTTGGCCGAAGGAGACCCGGCTCATGTTCGAGGTCCGCAACCAGCCGCCGCCGCTCGAGCCCTATAATCTTTTCAGCAGCGATGCCGTGTTGCGTGAGGCGGTCGCGCGCGAGCGGGCGGGCTGGGCGGAAGATGGGCTGAGCGCACTCGGCGCCACGCTCGGCAAGCCGGAAACCGTGCAGCTCGGTTTCGACGCCAACAAATACGCGCCGACCTTGCGCACCCTCGACCGTTACGGCCATCGGCTCGACGAAGTCGACTTCAATCCGGCCTGGCACGCGCTCATGGCCATCGCGCTGCGCGCCGGTTTGCATTCGAGCCCCTGGGCCGATCCGAAACCGGGCGCGCATGTGGCGCGCGCCGCAGGCGCCTACATGCTCAACCAGATCGAGAGCGGCGTTTATTGCCCGCTCGCCATGACCTACGGCTCGGTGCCGAGCTTGCGTCATGCGCCGGCGCTCGCGGCGCAATGGCTGCCGAAGATTTTCGGGCGCGACTACGACAAGCGCTTCCGGCCGGTGCGGGAGAAAACCGCCGCGCTTATCGGCATGGGCATGACCGAGAACCAGGGCGGCTCGGATTTGCGCACCAACTACGACGCGCGCCGAGCCCGCGGGCGACGGCAGTTTTCGCCTGCACGGCCACAAATGGTTCCTGTCGGCGCCGATGTGCGACGCCTTCCTGGTGCTGGCGCAATCGGCCAAGGGCCTGAGTTGCTTCCTGCTGCCGCGCTGGACGCCCGATGGCGAACGCAACGCGATCCGCATCCTTCGGCTCAAGGACAAGCTCGGCAACCGCTCCAATGCGTCGAGCGAAGTGGAATTCGACGGCGCCTTCGCCCAACTGGTCGGCGAGGAGGGGCGCGGCGTCCCGACCATCATCGAGATGGCCGGCCACACCCGGCTCGACTGCTGCATCGGTTCGTCCTCGCTGATGCGCCAGGCGGTGGCGCAGGCGGTGCATCACGCGCGCCATCGCACCGCGTTCCAAAAGAAGCTGATCGACCAGCCGCTGATGACCAACGTGCTGGCCGATCTGGCGCTCGAGAGCGAAGCGGCGACCGTGCTGACCCTGCGGCTGGCGCGTGCCTATGACGAGAACGACGAGACCTCGGCGGTGTTTCGCCGCGTGCTGACGCCGGCGGCGAAATTCTGGATCTGCAAGCGTGCGCCGGCGGTGACGCTGGAAGCGATGGAGGTGCTGGGCGGCTCCGGCTATATCGAGGAAAGCATCATGCCGCGGCTCTACCGCGAGGCGCCGGTCAATTCGATCTGGGAGGGCGCGGGCAATATCATGTGCCTCGACGTGCTGCGCGCCATCGAGCGCACGCCGAAGGCGGCGGAAATCATCCAGCATGAGGTCGCCGGCGCCGGCGATAAACGCCTGCAAGTTTTTGCCGCATATCTGCAACAGCGGCTGCGCGCCGCCGACCGCAACGATGAATCGCAAGCGCGCGTGCTGGTGCGCGATCTGGTGCTGGCGCTGCAGGCGGCGCTGCTTATCACGCATGCGCCATCCGCGGTGGCGGACGCGTTCTGTGCGTCGCGGCTTAGCGGAGAGGGCGGTGGCGCCTTCGGCACGCTGCCGCGCGGGCTCGATTTGCGCTCGCTCGCCGAGCGCGCGGCGCCGCTAAGCTAAAGTTTCCCAAATATCGCCAGCACCAGCACCACTTGCGCGACAAAGCCGGCCGCGAAAGCGAGCGTGCGCAGCACCGGAATGCCCATCACATAAATTATGACATGGGCGAGCCGCGCCCAGAAATAGACCGCGCAGGCGATCGCCGTGCTCTGGGTCGAATGGCCTTGCGCGTCGAGGATCAGCACCAGCGGGGCGAAGATGACGAGATTTTCCACCGCATTGGTGTGGGCGAAATAAAGCCGCTGGGCCCAGGCCGCCTGCGGCTTGTCGTTGCGCGAGGGGTTGGCCATGGCGCCCATCAGGCCGCGCACCAGGATGCGATCGAGAATGTAAGGAACCCACAACAACCCGGTCAGGATGACCGTCAGCGTCAGCCACATCAATTCCCTGGACATCGCGATCCCCTATTTTGAGTGAGCCGGCGGGCGGCAGATTAGTGGATGGCGGCGGCGCTGTCGCGCCCTCGGCGGCATCAAAAAGCCGTCATCGCGTCAGGCCAAGATCGATCGGGCGATGACGTAAAGCCCGACCGCAATGACGATGCCGGAAAAAGTGAGCGTCAGCGCGTGCTTGTAGCCGGCGGCGAGATGGTGGGCGAGGCGGATGCCGAGCAGGCCGCCGAGCGCGCCGCCGACGATGAACAGGAAGGCCAAGGGCCAATCGATCAGGCCGGACCAGGCATAGCTTACCGCCGTGGTCAGCCCGAAAGCGGTCACCGAGACCAGCGAGGAGCCGATGGCGTTGATCAGCGGCATGGCGGTGGCGCTCATCAACCCCGGCACGATCAGGAAGCCGCCGCCGATGCCGAAGAAACCCGACAGCGCGCCGACCGCAAAGCCGACGCCGATCAGCAGCGGCAACAGCTTCGGCATGGTCTCGCGCGTGAGCTTCACGTCCGGATTGCCGCCCGACTTGCGCGGCCGCAGCATCGTCAGGCCGATCACCACCATCAGCACGCCGAACAGCATCAAGAGACGGCTGCCGTCGACCATCTTGCCGAGCTGCGCGCCGCCGGCCGCGCCGGCGATGCCGGCGACTGCGAACACCAGCGCGCAGGGCCATTTCACCGTGCGCGCGCGGGCGTGTCCGGCAAGATTGCTGGCGGCGCTGACGGCAACCGCGATGGCGCTGGTGCCGATGGCGATATGCGGGGAGGCGACGCCGACCACATAGACCAAGAGCGGCACCGCCAGGATCGAGCCGCCGCCGCCGACCAGGCCGAGAGTGAAGCCGACCAGGCTGCCGGAAGCGACCGCGAGCAGTTGGTGCAGCATGGTGGCCTCGCGCGCTCGTCGCGTTGCGGGATCAGCGGAATAAGGCGGCCAGGCGATGGAGCAATCCCCGTGGCCGGCCGGCGGGCGAATGGTTGGCGTGTTTGCTCGATCTTTTGGATGACGTCGGCAGACCGGCGCGCTTCCACTGCTCGATACCGCCGCCCAGCAGATAGACCTGGCAAGAACCCGCCGCGGCGGCGAGCCGCTTGGCGTTCATCTGGGTGCGGGCGCCCGACTTGCAGTGATAGATCAGCACGGTGTCGCCTTCGCGTGCCGGATGTTTGGCGTCGATCTGCGACAGGGCGTGATGGCGCGCGCCGGGGATGTTCTCATTGGCGTGCTCGGCGGCCTCGCGGATGTCGATCAGGACGGCGCCGTCGCGCACCAGCGCCGCGGCCTCATCCGGCGAAATGGTTTTCAGGTTACTCATCGTTTTGATTCCTTGTTTGCGGTCGTCCGGCGGCGCGTCACCGGCAATAGATGCCCTTGAGCAGCGCAAGCAGGCGTTCCGCGTTGGGATCGGCGATGCGGTAGTACACGGTCTGCGCCTCGCGCCGTGTCGCGAGCAGGCCTTCTTCGCGCATCTTGGCGAGATGCTGCGAAAGCGCCGACTGGCTTATGCCGACGGCGTCGACCAGGTCGTTGACCGAAAGCTCACGCGCCAGCACCAGCCGGCACAGGATCAACAGCCGGTTCTCGTTGGCGAGCAGTTTCAGCAGTTGCGCGGCTTCGCCGGCCTTGCGCTCGAATTCGGCGATACCGGCATCGAGCGCCGGTTTGCGGCGGCGGAGCGCTAGGCTGGGCATAAGTGCGGTCTCCATCAATTAGCCGTTGCTAAATTAGTAATTGCTAATACAAAAAGCAAGCTGGACGCGGCGCCCGATGGCCGACGGCATGCGCTGTCCACAGGTGTCCGGGAGGGTGGCGTCGAAAGAACAAAAGGGCCGCGGCGCGATCCGGCCCCTGGGTCAGCTCCAGCTTTTCACTTTTACATAAGACCCCGGCGCGTCCTCGATGGCTTTGAGATTGCCGCCCCCGATGGCGCGCGCCGGCACGGTCTCGGCGGCCAGGCCCTTGAGCCACTCCAGCCAGTCCGGCCACCACGAGCCTGGGTGCTCTTGCGCCGACGCCAGCCAGTGTTCGACGTCGGAACCGCTCGGCTCCTTGCCGGTCCAGTATTGGTATTTCGCCTTGCCGGGCGGGTTGATCACGCCGGCGATATGGCCGGAGCCGGCCAGCACGTATTTCACCGGCCCGCCGAAATACTTCGAGCCTTCCAGCACCGATTTCGCCGGCGCGATGTGGTCCTCGCGGGTGGCGAGATTATAGACCGGCACTTTCACCTTGCGCAGATCGAGCGTGTCGCCGGCTATTTGCATCTCGCCCTGGCTCAGCTTGTTGTAGAGATAGCAGTTGCGCAAATAGAACGAATGGTTGGCCGCCGGCATGCGGGTGGCGTCGGAATTCCAATAGAGAATGTCGAACGGGAACGGCTTCTTGCCGAGCAGGTAGTTGTTGATCACATACGGCCAGATCAGATCGTTGGAGCGCAGCAGATTGAACGCGTTCGCCATGCTGGAGGCTTCCAGGTAGCCCTGTTCCTTCATGTGCGCTTCAAGCTGCTGGATGCGCTCCTCATCGACGAACACCTTGAGATCGCCGGAATGCACGAAATCGACCTGCGCCGCGAACAAGGTGGCCGATAGCGCGCGGTCTTGTTTCTTGGCCGCAAGATAGGCGAGGGCGATCGCGAGCAGCGTGCCGCCGACGCAATAGCCGATTGTGTGCATTTGCTTTTCGCCGGTCGCAGCTTCGACGGCATCGAACGCCGCCAGCACGCCCTCGCGCATGTATTGTTCGAAGTTTTTATTCGCGAGCTTGGCGCTCGGATTGACCCAGGAGATCACGAATACGGTGATCCCATTGCCGACGCACCACTTGATGAAGGATTTTTCCGGCGTGAGATCGAGAATGTAGAACTTGTTGATCCAGGGCGGCACGATCAGCAGCGGGGCCTTCAGCACATTCGGCGTGGTCGCTTCATATTGGATCAGCTGCATCAAGTCGTTCTGGAACACCACCTTGCCGGGCGTGAGCGCGAGATTGCGGCCGACCTCGTATTTCGAGGAATCGGACTGGCGGATCTTGAGATGGCCGTGCCCGGCCTTGATGTCCTCGCCGAGCATGTGCATGCCGCGCACGAGGTTTGCGCCGTTCGACGCCAGCGTCTCGCGCAGCAGTTCCGGATTGGTCAGCACGAAATTCGATGGCGAGATCGCATTGACGATCTGCTTGACGTAAAACGCGGCCTTCGCCTTCGTGTGTTCGTCGATGCCGTCGGCGTCCTCGACCAGCTTTTCGCCCCAATGCGCGGTGAGCAAATAAGCCTGCTTGAGGAAGTCGAAGAATTGGTTCTGCGACCATTCCGGATCGGCGAATCGCTTGTCCTTCGGATCGGGCGCGGCAGTTGGGTCGGCCGGTTCGCCGGCCATGCGTTTGGCCGCGCCCGCCCACAATTCGAGAAAAGCGCGGCCGAGGGTGGTTTGCAGTTCGAGCGCGCGCTGGGGGTCCGACAGCCAATATTCGATCACCTGGCCGACGGTTTTCACCACCTCGGCGATGTCCTCGGCCAGCCCGCTTTTGATCTTGCCTTCCTCGCGCGGCTTCAAATAGGCGGCAAGCGTCTTGCCGCCTTCCTCGACGAAGCGCGCGATGTTGCGCGCGAAGGCCTCGACTTCGACCGAGCCGATCGTCGGCGTTTCCTTGACTGGCTCCTTGGCCGGTTCTTTGGCCGGCTTGGTCCTGGACTTTGCCATCCGCGTCATATCGGGCCCCGCCTTGAGAATTGGCCCGGACCGCGTCCTCCCGCAAGCTGTGTTTGCGCTTCTATTGGATCGGTTTTCGGTTCCTGCTCGCCGGACCGCCGAGGGCCGACCTTGCTCCAGCCATATTATTTGGCTAGCGGATTTATGATATAATTCATTGAGTCTGCAACGGTTTTACGTCCTCAAGACAGGTTTTCCGGCGCATGGCGCGAGCCTTTGATCGATCGCTTTGGGCGGCCCTGGGACTGGCGGCGGCGCTTGCCGCTTGCGCGTCGGGATCGGTGATCGACAAGCTGCCGGGCGATATGGGGTTGCCGGCCGGGACCCCGCAACGGCCGGCGACGGCCTACGAATATCCGGCCGTTCATGATATGCCGCCGGCCCGCGTGGCGCGGCCTTTGACCGAGGAACAGCAGGTCAAGCTGGAAAAAGAGCTGGACGAAGCGCGCGACCGCCAGGAAGCCCGCGACGCGCCGGCCAAAAAGACCGCGCCGCCGCCGAACAAAAAGCAGCCCGCAACCGCCAAAAACGGCCAAGCCACCGGCGCCCAGGATGGCGTCAAGACCAACCCGTGATAAAAGCCTGCCGGGGTCATGATGGCCGGCTGGACAGGGCAGCCGACCTAAAGGTTTGAGACTATGGAAGACTTCTACCGCATCCGCCGCTTGCCGCCTTACGTGTTCGAAGAGGTGAACCGCGCCAAGGCGCGCGCCCGCAACGCAGGGGCCGACATTATCGATCTCGGCATGGGCAACCCGGATTTGCCGGCGCCCGCGCACGTCATCGAGAAGATGAAAGAGACGCTGGGGCGGCCGCGCACCGACCGCTATTCCGCTTCACGTGGCATTCCCGGCCTGCGCCGCGCGCAAGCGGCCTATTACGAACGCCGCTTCGGCGTGAAGCTGAACCCCGAGACCCAGATCGTCAGCACGCTCGGATCGAAGGAAGGCTTCGCCAATGTGGCGCAGGCGATCACCGCGCCGGGCGACGTGGTGCTGGTGCCCAATCCGAGCTACCCGATTCACGCCTTCGGCTTCCTGATGGCCGGCGGCGCCATCCGCTCGGTGCCGTCGGAGCCGACGCCGAATTTCTTTCACACCGTCGAGCGCGCGATTCAGCATTCGATTCCGAGGCCGACCGCGGTGGTGGTCTGCTATCCCGCCAATCCGACCGCCTATGTGGCGAGCCTCGACTTCTACAAGGACCTCGTCGCCTTCGCGAAGAAGCACGACATCCTGGTGCTGTCCGATCTCGCCTACGCGGAAGTCTATTTCGACGACAACCCGCCGCCTTCGCTGTTGCAGGTGCCGGGCGCGATCGACATCGCGGTCGAGTTCACGTCGATGTCGAAGACGTACTCGATGCCGGGCTGGCGCATCGGCTTTGCGGTCGGCAACGATCGCGTGATCGCCGCGCTCGGACGGGTGAAGTCCTATCTCGATTACGGCGCCTTCACGCCGGTGCAAGTGGCGGCGACCGCCGCGCTCAACGGTCCCGACGACTGCATCAAAGAGATGCGCGAGACGTATAAGCGCCGCCGCGACGTGCTGGTCGAGAGCTTTGGCCGCGCCGGCTTTCACGTGCCAAGCCCGCGCGCCTCGATGTTCGCCTGGGCGCCGATCCCGGAGCTGTTCAAGAGCCTCGGCAGCGTGGAATTTTCGACGCTGTTGGTGGAAAAGGCCGACCTCGCCGTTTCGCCCGGCATCGGCTTTGGCGAATATGGCGAGGGCTATGTGCGCATCGCGCTGGTGGAGAACGAGCAGCGCATCCGCCAGGCCGCGCGCAATGTCGGCCGTTTCCTGAAATCCGGGCCGGAGCAACTGCACAACGTCGTCCCGATCGCCACGCGGCGCTAACCCATGACCGCAGCCCTGAAAGTTGGTATCGCCGGATTGGGCACGGTCGGCGCCGCCTTGATCGCCCAGGTGGCGCGCCAGCGCGAGGCGCTCGCCGCGCGTTGCGGGCGCGCGATCGAGGTCGTTGCGGTTTGCGCGCGCGCGAAGGGCAAGGATCGCGGCGTCGATCTCAAGAAAATGAAATGGTTCGCCGATCCGGTGGCGTTGGCGCGCGCCGGCGACATCGACGTCTTCGTGGAATTGATCGGCGGCGCCGGCGATCCGGCCAAGAGCGCCATCGAGGCGGCGCTGGCGTCGGGCAAATCGGTGGTCACCGCCAACAAGGCGCTGCTCGCCAAGCATGGCGTCAAGCTTGCCGCGCTCGCGGAAAAGCATCACGTCGCGCTTAATTTCGAAGCCGCGGTCGGCGGCGCCATTCCGATCGTAAAGACCTTGCGCGAAGGGCTGGCCGGCAACTCGTTCGAGCGCATCTACGGCATTCTCAATGGCACCTGCAACTACATCCTTACCCGGATGGAGCAGGACAAGATGCCGTTCGCCGAGTGTCTGAAGGAGGCCCAGCGCCTCGGCTACGCCGAAGCCGATCCGAGTTTCGACATCGAGGGCCACGACACCGCGCAGAAGCTCGCGATCATGGCGAGCCTGGCCTTCGGCACCAAGGCCGACCAGAGGGCGATCTATGTCGAAGGCATTTCCTCGATCACACCGGCCGATCTTTTGGCGGCCGAGGAACTCGGCTATCGCGTGAAATTGCTCGGCGTCGCGGTAAAGACCGAGAAGGGGATCGAACAGCGCGTGCACCCCACGATGGTGCGCAAGGACTCTGCCATCGCCCAGGTGATGGGCGTGACCAATGCCGTCACCGTCGATGCCGCGGGCATCAATCCGCTCACCTTGATCGGTCCCGGCGCCGGCGGTGCCGCGACCGCCTCGGCGGTGCTTTCCGATATTGGCGATATCGCCCGCGGCGTGAGAACCTCGCCATTCGGCCGGCCGAGCGCGCTGCTGAAAAACGTGCGCAAGGCGCCGATGCAGCGCCACGAGGGCGGCTACTACATCAGGCTGCTGGCGCGCGACAAGCCGGGAACCGCCGCCACCATCGCCACGCGGCTCGCCGAGCAGGAGATTTCCCTGGAATCCATCGTGCAGCGCCATCCGGCGCACGTGGATACCGACGCCAAGGCCGGATCCGTTCCCGTTATTCTCATTACCTACGCGACAACTGAGGATGCCGTGCGCAAGTCTCTTGCGGCGGTGGGGCGCGATAGGGTGATCTCTGGGACGCCGCAGGTGATCCGGATCGAGAAGAACTGACGGCCGGCCGGCAGGCCGGGTTCGTTTTGGGGGAGTTGAAGAATGGCATCGATTACCGTCCAGCCCGAACTTCTGCTGGAGCGCGTTCTCACCCTCGAGATCGTGCGCGTGACCGAGCGCGCGGCGGTGTCGTCGGCCCGGTTGCGCGGGCGCGGGCAGGAGAAGGCGGCCGACCAGGCCGCCGTCGACGCCATGCGCCGCGAACTGAACAAATTGCCGATCGACGGCACGGTGGTGATCGGCGAGGGCGAGATCGACGAGGCGCCGATGCTGTTCATCGGCGAGAAGGTCGGCAACAAGACCGGACCCAAGGTCGATATCGCGGTCGATCCGCTGGAAGGCACCACGCTCTGCGCCAAGAACATGCCGGGCGCGATCGCGACGATCGCCATGGCGGAAGCCGGCACGCTGCTGCACGCGCCCGACTGCTATATGGATAAGATTGCCATCGGCCCCGGCTATCCCAAAGGCACCATCGACCTCGACGCGCCGGCGGACGAAAACATCATCCGGTTGGCCAAGGCCAAGGGCGTCAAGCCTTCGGAAATCACCGCCATCCTGCTCGACCGCCCGCGGCACGCCGACAAGATCGCCGCGATCCGCAAGCTCGGCGCCGCGGTCAGCTTGATCAGCGACGGCGACGTGGCCGGGGTGATCCTGTGCGCCGATCCGAAGACCGGCATCGATATCTATCTCGGCAGCGGCGGCGCGCCGGAGGGCGTGCTGGCGGCGGCGGCGTTGCGCTGCATCGGCGGCCAGATGCAGACCCGGCTGATCATCGATACCGAAGCCTTGCGCGAACGCACTTTAAAAATGGGCATCAAGGACGCCAAGAAGAAATACGAGATCGAGGACATGGTGAAGGGCGACTGTCTGTTTGCCGCCACCGGGGTGACGAGCGGCGCCATGTTGGCCGGCGTCAAGTTCGGCAAGGACGTAATCGAGACCGAGACGGTGGTGATGCGTTCGGCCACCGGCACGGTGCGCTGGGTGCGCGCCGACCACAGGCAATTCAATAAGTTCCATTTGGGTTAGCGTTCGTCGCGGGCGTTTCGCGCCCCGCGTTCCTATATATGGCCCGACAATGGCGGCTTTGCCCGCACTGGCAACGAACGATTCTGAACGCTTCTTTCTCGGCGTGGAGAAATCCGCGACCGGCAGAAGTTGGCGCGACCGTTTGGATGAGCGTGGACAGGCGCGCGCGCTCACCATCGCGCAGCGTTCCGGCGTGCCGGAACTGCTGGCGCGCGTGCTGGCCGGGCGCGGGGTGGAACCGGACGCGGTCGCGGCCTATCTCGATCCCAGCATCAAAACGCTGCTGCCCGACCCGCATGTGCTGACCGACATGGCGGCGGCGTCGGCGCGTCTCGCGCATGCCGTTATCCACGGTGAGAGCGTAGCGATCTTCGGGGATTACGACGTGGACGGCGCCACTGCCGCGGCGCTGCTGGCGCGCTATCTGCGCCACTGCGGGCTCGATCCGATCGTGCATATTCCCGACCGCATCTTTGAGGGCTATGGGCCCAACGTCGACGCCATTCGCTCGTTTGCCGAGCGCGGCGCCAAGCTATTGGTCACCGTCGATTGCGGGACCACTAGCCACGACACGCTCCTAGAAGCTCAGAAGCTCGGCCTCGACGTGGTCATCCTCGATCATCATCAGGCCGACGAGGAATTGCCGCCGGCGCTGGCGATCGTCAATCCGAACCGCGCCGACGATCTTTCCGGTCTCGGCCACTTGGCTGCTGTCGGTCTCGTCTTCATCACGCTGGTGGCGCTGACGCGCGAGCTGCGCCGGCGCAATTTCTGGACCGGCATGCGGAACGAGCCGGATTTGCTGTCGCTGCTGCATCTGGTCGCGCTCGGCACCGTCGCCGACGTGGTGCCGCTGACCGGCCTCAACCGCGCCTTTGTCGCCAAGGGCATGATCGCGCTGCGCCGCCGCGATCAGGTCGGCCTGACCGCGCTGATGGACGCCGCGCGGCTGTCGGGGCCGCCCGAGCCGTGGCATCTCGGCTTCCTGCTCGGGCCCCGCATCAATGCCGGCGGCCGCATCGGCCGCGCCGACCTCGGCGTGCGGCTGCTGCTCGAGGAGGACCCGAGCGAGGCGGCGCGCATCGCCGGCGAACTCGACCGCTTGAACCGCGAACGCCAGCAGATCGAGCTTGCGACCGTGGCGCAGGCGGAAGCCGAAGCCATGGCCGCGCTCGGCCTGGAAGAGAAAGGCGCCGTGGTGGTGACCGCGGCGGAAGGCTGGCATCCCGGCGTGGTCGGTCTGGTGGCGGCGCGGCTCAAGGAGCGCTACGGCCGTCCGGCCTTTGCGATCGCGCTCGAGCCGGGCGGCACCGGCACCGGATCGGGGCGCTCGATCGCGGGCGTCGATCTCGGCCAGGCGGTGCGGCGGGCGGTGCGCGAGAAAATGCTGATCAAAGGCGGCGGCCACGCCATGGCGGCCGGCATCACGCTGAGGAAAGACGCGCTGGCGGCATTCCGCGCCTATCTGGAGGATGCGCTCGCCGCCCCGGTGGAACTGGCGCGGCGCGAGCGCGGGCTGGCGATCGACGGCGCGGTCAGCGCCGGCGCCGTCAATCTGGCGCTGGTCGAACTGCTGGCGCGGGCGGGTCCCTACGGCGCCGGCAATCCGGAGCCGATGCTGGCGCTGCCCGCGCATACATTGGCCTATGCCGATCTGGTCGGCGAGAACCACATTCGCGCGCGCTTCAAATCCGGCGACGGCAAAATGGTCAACGCCATCGCGTTTCGTGCCGCCGGACAGCCGCTCGGCCAGACGCTGCTCGACAATCGCGGCCGTCCTATGCACGCGGCGGGCCACCTCGCGGTCGACCGCTGGCAGGGCGAGGAACGCGTGCAGATGCGGCTCACCGACCTGGCCCTGAGCTAGGGCGTCACAAATCGAGGCCGCCGGGCAACGCTCAGCCGGTGCCCCGTATTAGTCGCGAACAGCGAATTGTTGAGGCGGCGCAAGGACAAGTGCCAATAGGCCATTGCCCTTACGGTGCGCCCGGCTGCCGACCGAGCCCGCCGCGTCAAGAGATCGTTAATTATCTTAATTCTTCGAAATTTAGTTTTCGGCACTTATGTTCACTTTGTGGACGTATTAGTTCTGCGCACATAATCTCCAGAAGGTGTTGTTTGCGTATCCCGACAAAACGATTTCTTGCCATTGATTTATCGGCGACGTCCGCACGGGAAATCACCGACGCTTTGGTGATCTTCTCCATGGTGTTTCTCATGTATATGGGAATCGCCAACTGGGGCGGACTTGTGATCCTTCAAAAGGTCGTCGGAACGCAGTTTGAAACGCCATCGTTTTTATATTTCTGCGGCGTGGCGTTGGTCGTCTTCAGCACCCGCCGCATCGTCGACCAAAGGCGCGAACGAATAAAACGGGTTGCCGCCGAGCGGCATGCCTACGCGGTTTCCACCCGCGATCCGCTGACCCAACTGCCGAACCGGCGCCAATTCCAAAGCGAAGTGAGCGCCGCGTTGAAGAGCTCAAATAATATTATGAGCATTCTGTTGCTCGGCCTCGATCATTTCAGAAAACTCAACGAGGTGTACGGCCACCTCGGATGCGACGAGGCGCTGGTGCAGATCGGCTCGCGGATACGCGATTGCGCCAAGTCGGGCGATATCGTCGCGCGGATTGGCGACGACGAATTTGCGCTGTGTTTGCCGGGAGCGGACCCGGAGACCGCGCATAGAGTTGCTTGCTCGCTCGTCGAAAGTGCCAAGAAACCGGTTCAAATCGGGATTGAGCATCACAGCATCGGCGCCAGCGTGGGGATCACCCAGGCGGGCCGGGGCCACATGACCGTCGACGAACTTCTCCGATGCGCCCACGTTGCGCTTTCTCGCGCCAGAAATACCCACACGGAGTGCTGTTTCTTCGATCCGAAGATGGATGCGCATGTCCGCGAGCGGTCGCTGTTGGAAAAGGATTTGCGAGCGGCGATCGGAGGCTATGACATTCGGCCCTATTATCAGCCAATCATCGACTTGAAGACGAGGCGGATCGTCAGCTTTGAGAGCCTGGCTCGCTGGCACCATCCGATGAGCGGCCTGGTAACGCCCGATACGTTCCTTCCGATCGCGGAAGAGCTGGGCCTGATCAACGTTTTATCGGGTCAACTGTTCGGCGATGCGTGCCGCGATGCCGCGACCTGGCCGGAGTACATTTCTTTGTCGTTCAATTTTTCGCCCACGCAATTCAGCGACAGAAATTTCGCTCAGGATGTTCTTACGATCCTTAACGACACGGGGCTGCCGGCGCACCGCCTCGAGGCGGAAATTACCGAAAGCGCGCTGGTCGCGGATTTCGAAGCAACGCGTCACGCCATACAGACGCTGCGCAATTCCGGCGTCCGCATCGTGATTGACGATTTCGGCACCGGATATTCCGGCCTCTCTCACCTGTACGAATTGCGATTCGACAAGCTCAAGATCGACAAGCGTTTCGTCAAGGAGCTCGGCAAAAGCACCGAGAGCGATGTTTTCTTGCGGGCAATTTTCGGTCTCTGCAAAGGCCTGGACCTGTGCATTACGGCCGAAGGCATAGAGAACGACGCGCAAGCCGATGCGGCCTTTCGGCTCGGCGCGCACCAGGGGCAGGGCTTCCTGTTCAGCGAAGCCGTCCCCGCCAGTGCGGTTTCGCTGTTGCTCGCCGGTTCGCCATCGGCGCAGCGTGCCGCGGTCGCATAGCAACCGAGCGTGGCCATGCCGCGGCGCGGTTGCGGATCGCCAAACCTCACGCCTTCTTGGTCGCGCTACGCCGGCGAACGGTTAGGCCAGCCTCGTACCAGCCACGGGTATTGTTCACGATTTTGACCACCGAGAGCATGACCGGGACTTCGATGAGGACCCCGACCACGGTCGCCAGCGCCGCGCCGGAATTGAAGCCGAACAGGCTGATCGCGGCGGCGACCGCCAACTCGAAGAAATTGCTGGCGCCGATCAGCGCCGACGGTGCGGCAACGCAATGCGCTTCGCCGGCGGCGCGATTGAGCACGTAGGCCAGCCCCGAATTGAAATAGACCTGGATCAGGATCGGCACCGCCAACATGGCGATGATCGTGGGTTGCGTCAAAATCTGCTCGCCCTGAAATCCGAACAGGAGAACCAGCGTCGCGAGCAGGGCCACCAGCGAAACCGGCTGCAACGTCGACAGCAGCCGCGCCAGCGCCGCGCTGCCGCCGCTCGACATGACACTCTGGCGTACGATTTGCGCAAGGATAACGGGCGCGACGATGTAGAGAACGACCGACAGCAGCAGCGTCTGCCATGGCACGGTAATCGCAGACAGGCCGAGCAGCAGTCCCACGATCGGCGCAAAGGCAAACACCATGATGACGTCGTTGAGCGCAACCTGGCTGAGCGTGAAATGCGGCTCGCCGTCGGACAGGTTGCTCCAGACGAACACCATCGCGGTGCAAGGCGCCGCGGCCAGCAGGATCAGCCCGGCGATGTAGCTGTTGATTTGATCCGCCGGCAGATAGGGCTGGAACAGCCAGCCGATGAACAGCCAGCCCAGCAGCGCCATGGAGAACGGTTTGACCGCCCAATTGATGAACAGCGTCACGCCGATGCCCCGCCAATGCTCCTTCACCTGCGACAAGGCCGCGAAGTCGATTTTCACCAACATGGGAATGATCATCAGCCAGATCAGAACCGCCACCGGCAGGTTCACTCTGGCGATTTCGGCCGAGCCGATGACGTGAAAGACGGCGGGAAAGAAATGCCCGAGCGCGATGCCCGCAACGATGCACAAAGCAACCCAGACCGTGAGATAGCGCTCGAAAGTGGACATGCTCAGCCCGGCTCTTTGATTTTGCCGGTGGCGCCTTCCATGCGCCCGATGTCTTTGAGCTTTGCCTGCAGGCTGAGCTTGTCGAGCGAGCGGATCGGCAGCGCGGTGAATATCCCGATGCGTTGCGACAGCATGCGGAAGGCGTCCTTGAAGGCGAGGGCGATTTCCACGTCGGAGCCTTGCGCCGCCGCCGGATCGGGGATGCCCCAATGCGCGGTCATCGGTTGGCCGGGCCAGAACGGGCAGGCTTCGCCGGCGGCGTTGTCGCAAACGGTAAAAACGAAATCGAGCGACGGCGCGCCGGGGCGGGCGAACTCGCCCCACGATTTCGAGCGCACGCGCGTCACGTCGAAACCGAGGCTTTGCAGGAGGCGCAGCGCCTCCGGGTGCACCTGGCCTTTCGGCTGGCTGCCGGCGCTGAAGGCCTGGAATTTGCCGGCGCCGATTTTGTTCAGGATCGCCTCCGCCAGGATCGAGCGTGCGGAATTGCCGGTGCAGAGAAACAGGACGTTGAACGGTCGGTCGGCCATGGCGGATCCTCTGGGGCGTCAGATGGCGGGCAGCGATAGCGAGCCGCGGTCGAACCGATAAAGCCGCATCAGCGCACCGCTTCGGGCTTTTGACGGGCGCCGCGCCGTTGCGCGAATTTCGCCTTCGGCTTGCACAATTCCGGGCGCCCCTGGCAGCAGTGGTCGGTCAGGTAGGATACCAGCAAATCCATCGCCTCGAAGCGCGCGGCATAGATCATCGAACGGCCGTCGCGGCAGGCGTTGACGAGGCCGGCCTCGCGCAGGCGGTCCAAATGAAACGACAAGGCGCTCGGCGGCAGCTTCAGACTGGCGGCGATGTGGCCCGCCGGCATGCCGGCCGGGCCGCCCTCGACCAAAAGGCGGAACACGTCCAGGCGATTGTCCTGCGCCAGCGCGGACAGGATGGCGATGGCGTCGGTCTTTTTCATATTTCAAGGGATATTGAAATGAAGCCCGGCAGTCAACGACATTTCAAAAGAATTTGAAATGAACGCGCGCCCCGTCAGATCAGCGCCGCTGCCGCGGCTTGCGCTTCCGGCACGACGTCGTGGTCGTACAGCGTCTTGCGGAACGCGGCGTGCGCGGCGATCTCGGCGTCACGCACGCCCAGGTCGGAATAGGCGGAATCGTAGCGCATGCCGTTCTCGCGCGCGCCGCGCTGGACCTGCGCTACCCGCTCGCGGCGCAGCCGCTCATAGGCGAGCAGGGCGGCCGGGGCCGTATCCCGGTTCGCGCCCGCCAGGATCGTCGCCAGCGCCATGCCATCTTCGATCGACTGGTTGGCGCCCTGGCCGAGATGCGGAAGCATCGGGTGCGCGGCATCGCCGAGCAGCGTCAGCCGTCCTTTGGTCCATGTCGGCAGCGGTTCGCGGTCGTACAGCGCCCAGCGGAAAGTCGCCTGGACCTTGCCCAATAAAGATTCGATGCGCGGGTCCCAGCCGGCGAATTCCGCACGCAGCACATTGGGGTCGCCGGGGGCGGACCAGGATTCCTTCATCTCTTGGTCCGCCGGCACGAAGCCGACGTAGTTGATGAGTTTTCCGGCGCGCACCGGAAAGCTCAAGAAGTGTTTGCCTTTGCCGAGCCACATCAGCCAGCGGTCGGCCGGCCAGTGCGCGATGCGCTCATGGGGGACCACGCCGCGGTAGGCGACCGAGCCGTGGAAGACGGGGCGCGAAGGCGGAAACACGTAAGGGCGCAGCTCGGAGTGGATGCCGTCGACGGCGACGACAATGTCGGCTTCGGCGGCGGCGCCATTGGCAAACGACACGCGGGCGACGTCGCCGATTTGGTCGAAGGCAGTCGCGCGGTGGTCGGTATGCACGACGCCGGTGGGCAGCGCGGCGGCGAGGAAATCGACGAAGTCGGCGCGGTGCATCCCGAAGGTGGCGTTCCAGCCCGAGGAATTGGTTACCTGCACGGGCGCGATCGGGGCGCCGTCGTGGCGGAAGTAATGCGAGCCGGAGCCGACCCTCGCGCCCCACTTCTCCACCGCAGGTCCCAGGCCCACCCGCTGTAGCTGGCGCACGCTGTTCGGCGTCAGGAACACCCCGGCGCCGACCTCGCCGAGGGCGAGGGCCTGCTCGTAGACCGACACCGTCAGGCCCTGAGCGATCAGCGCGTTGGCGGCAAACAGGCCGCCGATGCCGCCGCCGACGACCACGACGCTGGGTTGCTTCTCTACCATCCTCACACCCTTGGCCCGATGTCCATCCGCAACGCGAACTGTTGTATCCTCGTGCAAGCTGTAGCAGTTTTGTGGTGCCAAAGGCGCGGATCAAGTGTCCAAAAGATATCAGAGAGGAATTTCAATGCGCGTTGCGTTCGCGAGAGGGTGCTTTTTTTCCGGCCGCGCGGCAATCGGGCTGGCGCTTTGCCTTGCGGTAGCGGGCGTCGCAGGGCCAGCGACCGCCGCCGGCTATCCGGACCGCACCGTCAAGATCATCGTGCCGTTCCCGGCCGGAGGCTCGGCCGACGTGATCCCCCGCATTGTCGCGGAATGGCTGTCGCGCAAGTGGGGCCAGCCGGTGGTCATCGAAAATCACGCCGGGGCGGCGGGAAATATCGGCGCGGAACTCGCCTATCGCGCCGAGCCGGACGGCTACATGCTGCTGTCGTCGCCGCCGCCGCCGTTGGTCGTGAACCAGAATTTGTATCCGAACCTCGGATTTGTCCCCGCTAAGTTCGAGCCGATCGTCGTCATGGCGCAGATCCCGAGCGGCCTGCTGGTCAACCCGGACAAAATCAAGGCGGCGAGCCTGGCCGAGTTGATCGACTATCTGAAACAAAATCCGGGCAAGGTGACCGCCGCCACCCAAGGCAACGGAACGACCTCGCATCTGACGTCCGAGCTGTTCCAACTGATGGGACACGTGCAGATGCGCAACGTTCCCTATCGCGGCTCGGCCCCGGCGCTGCAGGGCCTGCTCGCCGGCGACGTCGACCTGATGTTCGACAATCTCGGTGTGTCCCTGGCGCTGGTGAAATCCGGCAAGCTGAAGTTGCTGGCGGTGGCTTCGGCCCAGCGCCTGCCTTCGCTGCCGCAGGTGCCGACAATGGCCGAGACGCTGCCGGGCTTCGAATCGGTTGCCTGGTTCGCGATCGTGGCGCCGCCGAAGACGCCGAAGACCATCGTCGACAAGGTCAATGCCGACGTCAACGAGGCGCTGCGCCAGCCGGAGGTGCAGGAGCGCATCAAGAAACTGTCGGCGGAAATTTTCGGCGGCCCGCCTGCCAAGGCCGCCCAGTACATGCACGAGGAGGTCGAGCGCTGGGACAAGGTGATCAAGGCGGCGCACATCAAACTGCAGTGATGCAGGGCGGGGTGCTAGAAGCGCGGGCGCCTTAGCGAAATTCGAGCGTGCCGAAAACGCCGAAATGATCGGACGCAAGCGCAAGGCCGTTGTTGCCGTCGAAGACGACGGAGCAGTCCTTCGGCACGAGATCGCCGGCCGCGAAAATATAGTCGACGCGCTGGTCTCTCGTGGTCGAGGGATGGACGTAAGGATTTTGGCGCGACCAGGTCAAGCCGATATCGCCCGCGCGGCAATCGGCAAAAGCATCGTGAAATCCGATGCGGCTACCGAGCAGCGCGCGCAATGCCGGTAAGTTGGGGTCGTCGTTGAAATCCCCGCACAAAATTTTTGCCTGATCCGCCATGCCGTAGCGTTCGATCGCGGGGAGCAAGACGTCGACCTGCGCCTTGCGCTCGGCCAGCCATTCCAGCCGCCAGCAGAGATGGGTATTGACGACCAGCACGGGCCGGCCGTCGATCCGCATGACCGCCATCAGCGCTTGCCGCGGCTCGTCTTCCGGCACGTCGGGTAGCGCGACGCTGCACCACCGCTCGACGGCAAAGCGCGACAGAATCGAAAGCTGGCCGTTGTCGACGGCGTGCGGCAGGCCGCAAGCCTCGGCGGCCAATGCCGATTGGCGCAGCCGCGTGCCGGGGTCGTCGGCGACTTCCTGCAAACAGACTATATCCGGGCGCAGTATTTTCAGGCCCGCCGCCAGCGCTGCCATGCGCGGGGCCAGCGGCGCGCTGAAGTTCCAAAGATTGAGGGTCAGCACAGTCAACCGCATGGCTCCCACCCGGAATTCGCGCACGATCCATTTGACGCATTGCCACGCTTGTCAAGCCGCGGACCGGGTGGAACAATTCGCCGGTCTGCGCCGGTACCTGCAACCAGAACAATGGGGCGCGACGGGAGGAATCGATATGCCGATCAAGCCGTTTTTCAAATACGCCGCCGTCGCCTTGGCCGCCCTCGGCGGGCTGGCGACGGGCAGCGCCGGCGCGCAACCTTATCCGGCGCGCGATATCACGTTCATCGTCGCGTTCGCGCCGGGCGGCGTCGCCGATACGCTGGCGCGCTTCGTCGGCAAGGGCTTAGGCGAGAAGCTGGGGCGCACGGTCATCGTCGAAAATCGCGGCGGGGCCGGCGGCAACATCGCGGCCGCGGCGGTCGCGCGCGAGGCGCCCGACGGCTACACGCTGCTGGTCACCACCACGGCGGTGGCGATCAACGAGACGTTGCGGCCCAACAAGGGCTTCGCGGCGAGCGACCTGAAGCCGATCGCGATCGTGGCGTCGTCGCCCGAGGCGCTGGTCACCGGCCCGGGCAACCCGGCCGCCAACCTCGCCGATTTCCTCAAAAGCGCGAAGGGCAAGAACATCACCTTCGCCTCGGCCGGTGTCGGCAGCGGCTCGCATATCGCGGCCGAGTACTTCTTCAAGGAGATCGCCAAGATTTCGGCAACGCATGTGCCGTTCCAGGGCGGCGCGCCGGCGATTGCCGCGACCATCGGCAACCAGGTCGATCTGCTGGCGACGACCTTGGGCGGCGGGGCTGCGGCGCAGATCGCCTCCGGCAAACTCAAAGGCCTGGGCGTCGCCAGCACGAAACGCGCGGCGGTCACGCCGAACGTGCCGACCGACGCCGAGGCCGGTTATCCGTTCGAAGCCTCGTCCTGGGTCGGCGTGTTTGCGCCGGCGGGCACCAGCCCGGAGATCACCGCCAAGCTCAACGCCACGATCGAAGAAGTCATGAAGGATCCGGCGCTGCGGCAGAAGCTCACCTCGATCGGCTTCGATCCGATCGAAGGCTCGCAAGCGCAGGCCGAGAGCTACTTCAAAGCCGAGGTCGCGAACTGGGGTAAGATGGTCAAGACGCTGGGGATGTCGATCAAGTGACCGCCGCGGTCCGTGGACGGGCAAGGGCGCGCGCTTAAATCGCCCCGACCGTCCAGAGCACGATCTCTCCGGCGACTTTTGCGAAGGCCTCGCTGAGCGCCGCGGCCGCATCCGGGCCCTCGGTGCTTTTCGCCGGGATGCTGGCCGTGAACTGGCGCGCACCGGTGACCACGCCTTTGTCGTTGACGAGCCGCGCCGTGAGGTCGACTAACGCTTTCGCCGACGGTTCGGCGTCGATCTGAAAGTTGCGGATCGCCAGCTTCAGACGGTATTCCGCCGTGAGCTGGTCGAGCGGCCGGCTCACGGCGCTGAGCTGGTGCGCATTCTCGAAGCTCTGCACGACCCTGGCCTGGATCAGCTTTGGCAGGTTGTCGGCCCATTGCGCATTGTCGATGGTCGAATAGGTGCCGTCGCCGCCGCGGATCAGGATCTTCTGCGTGTCGAACAGAATGAGGGCGCCGGTATCGGGCACAACCAGTTGCGCCTTGATCGTCTTGCCGATCTGCGGAAAGGCGGTCGCGGCCGAGAGGTCGTAGATCGGCGGGCCGCGCTTGGGCGTGCCGGTGCCGGCCAGGTTCTCCAGCCCGCCGATGAGGCCTTCGACGCGCTTGGAATTGCGCCCCAGCATATCGGCGAAGGCCGCGATCCCCGTCATTGCCGTGTGCAGGGGCTCGGCGTTCTGATTCAAGATTTCATCGACGCGGCGCAGGATCTGCTGCGCCGACTCGGTCAGGCTGCGGCCGGCATCGGGCGCGGCGATCAGAACCGCGGGACGCCCGCTGTCGGACGTCAAGCGCGGCGCCTGCGGCGAGCCGCCTTTGAGGGCGACCGCCGCGGCGCCGGTGAAGCCCTGGTAGGCGATGTCGACCTGGGTGTCGGCGCGGATCGGCGTCTTCGGGTCGATGGAGATCGCGATGGTGACCCGCTTCGGGTCGTCGGCATCGAGATCGATGCGCGTCACAGTGCCGGCATGGATGCCGTTGAAGAGCACGTTGGCCCCCGGCACCAGTCCCGACACCGGCTGCTCGAAGCGCACTTCGTAGACCGCGCGCTCGCCGAAACCGCCGAGGGTTTTGATCCAATAGACAAAGCTAAAGCCGCCCAGCAGACAGGCCAGCGTGAAAACGCCGATCAGGACGTAACGGGCGCGGTTCTCCATGGTGCCTGGTGGCGCTCCCTAAACCCGCGCGGCGGGCGGTCAATTACGGGTGAGAGAAATCGTCGATTTCACGACCTGGCCGCCGCCGTGCGATTGGATCGTCACGCTTTGCCGCCGGCCGCTGGTGACGAGGCCGAGATCGGCGGAGAAGGCGGAGCTCTCGGCGTGAATGTCGATGCGGTTGCCGCTGGAGCTGCCGAGCGCGCTGCCGACGACGTTGCGGCTGCGTTCCGTCCAGCGTCCGGTGATCTGGTTTTTCTCGTCGGCCGTAAATTGACCGCTCAGATCGAAATTATAGCTGTCGCTGGCGCAGCGCAGTTCAAGATCGATTTCACGCTGGCTGCTGCCGCGCGGCCGGTATTTCGCCAGGCAACGGATGCGTTCAATGGCGCCGCCCTGGGGCTGCAGGGTGCCGGTTCCGGACCAGTTGCCGGTAAAATCGGCAAAGGGTCCGGTGGCCGCAAATGCGGGTAACAGTGGGATGGAAAACGCCACGACGACGGCGATGAGACAGCCGCCAAAGAAGGCGGCGGGGGAAACCAGCGAGAAACGGCCAGATGTGTGCTGCAAAGGGAAAATCCTCATTCGGTTGCGGGCGAAGATGGGCTACCGCCCGACTTAACCCCAGATAAGGTGCTCATGGTTCCCAAATAAGCACCCGTTGCCGGCATTTTTGGACTTGCATCATCGATCCCCTCGATCATGAGTCATTGATCGCAATCAATGGTTTTATCGTTACGGCAAGGCTTTCTGCGGGCCGGACCCCGATACCTCGGGTATTCCAGGGGTTGGCGCATCCACGGCGGTCATGAGTTTTCCCCAAGGCGCGAAAAGAGTCATCGCGGTGATCAATATTGAACAGACGGTATTCTTGGATGGGGGCCACACTTTCAATTACTAGCTCATCGAACGGGCTCCATGAAAGCTTTATGGGAACCGTTTCCGATGCGTCGAGTTGTTTGCTGCGAAACAGGTCGACGGAGACGCGCGGTTGGCTGCGAAAAACATCTCTGGCGAAGGCTCGGTTGCTGCCCCCCGGCACCCGAGCGGCCGGGGCCCCGGCAGACGAAGCCGGGGTATTTTCGCAAATTGCGGTGCATGGGCGGGTTCGTACTACCAGGATGCGAGGGACTACGGCATTTTAACCGCAGGGCCGTGCTTCCCAACTGGGAGTAAATTGTGGAGCAGTTCGTCCACATTCAAAATTTGACAATTCTTCGGAAGCAATTGGCGGAAACGGCCAACGAGCCGAAGCGACGCCAAATTATGCTGCTGCTCGCCGTAGAAGAATCAAAAGTCCAGTCGCCCGGTGACAGGGAGAAGGACGCCAGCGACGGAGGCGGCCGTTTCGTCATGCTGGGTGCGGCGGTCTAGCGCCTGCGGACTTTCTTGCAGAACACGTCGTAGATCGCCCCGATAATCGTGCGCGCCTCGTCGCTGGCGAGACTATAATAAATGACCTTGCCGTCGCGCCGCGTCGACACCAATCTGTCCGCGCGCAGCCGCGCGAGGTGCTGCGACACGGTCGGCTGACGCAGGTCGAGTTCGTGCTCCAGCTCGCTCACCGATTTCTCGCCCTCGGCGAGAATGCAAAGCACGACCAGCCGGCTTTCGTGCGCGAGCGATTTGAGGAAGTCGGTGGCGCGCTTGGCGTTGTCGACCATGCGGTCGAGATCGTGCGGATGTCCGCGGGTTTCCTGTCGCTGCAATTCCATTTGTGCACCAGTGTTTAGGTCGCGCTGCGCTCGAAGACCGGCAGTCCGTCGTTGGCAGGCAATGTTTTCTCAAGCAGCTGCGCGCGATCGTCTCCCGTTCCGGATGCGTCCAGCTTTTGTATCAGCACGCTGAGCAGGCTCCAGAAGCTATCCTCGCCGGGATAATCGCGAATGCGGCCGATCTCGCGGCCTTTGTCGACCAACACGAAAAGCGGCGTCAGCCGCTCCCGATCGATGAACGCCAGGTCCGGCGGCAGCGACCGCCCAGTATCCACACGGCGCAGCGGCGCACGCAAGCCTTCCTCGGTCTTGCCGTAGATCGGCGCGATCTCGCGATCGAAGGCTTCGCACCAGACGCAGCCGGCTTGCTCGAACATCACGAGTTTGGCCGCGCGCGCGTTCGACAGGCCCAAAGCAACAAACATTCCGCCGATCAGCGCGGCGCGAGAAAAAAATGCTGAGATGCGCGGGTTGCTCGCCAACTTTATTCTCTTGTTAAATCCATATCGAAAAAGCGCCCTTTGAATCGCAAGGAAATATATCACAAAACCAGAATATGTCGATGGAGCGCGGCGCTAGCCGAAGCGGAAGGCCAGCAGATTATCGAACGAGCGCAGTTCGATCAGGACGCGATGCAGGAGGTCGCCGTCGCGGGTGGCAACGGCTTGCGGGATCAGCGCCAGGCTGACCTTGGCGCCGTCGACAAGGCGGCGGAACTCCGGCTCATTGCGCACGGCGTCGCCTGCCATGCCGTCGCAGCGCTCGAGCACGTGGCCATAGATCGACGCCTTGCCGGCGATGCCGTAACTTGTTTCGGCTTTCGTCCAGTCGAGCGCGCGGTCGTTATAGACCATCAGCGCCTCCATGGCGGTATTGGCGTCGCGCACGCAGTCGGCCAGCACAACGATGCCGGCGGCCTTGCGCAACTCGTAGAAGTCGCCGCGGATGGCGTTGAGCGAATTGGCCGCCGCGTCAGGCCGTCCGGCGTTGAGCAGCAACGCGGCCCCGACCAGGCGCGCACTCACGCCGGTAAAGATTTTGCCGTAGAGCCGATTGCCGACGAAAAAGTCGGGCCGCCGCCCGCCGAAACGTTGCTGCAGCGCGCCCCAGGCTTCGCGCGTGCGATCGATCTCGAGCGAGGCAAGGTCGGTGTTGCCGGTGCGCAGATAGCCGATCGCCACTCGGTTGTGGCTGGCGATCGCCTCCGCCGCGGCATTGAAGTCGGCAAGGTCGCCGGCCTTGGCCGCGCCTGCCGTCAGGGCGAGCGCGAGACATGTAGCGCGGGCAATCCTGGGCAGCATCGATTTTCACCGTCTATTGGCGCACGGATATATGCGCAATTGAATATAGGCTTCGCGGAAGAGGGTGACGAGGGCCGCCCGCGTCTGTGGTTTACGCGATAGGCATTGCGGGATAGGCATAATGACGACACGGCGAAACCTGTTGACCCGAGGACCGGGATCGGTTTTGCCTCTACGCAGAATTTCCCCTATGACATTCGCCCGAATGTAAACCAAGCCCGGGCGCTTCATGGCCAAACTCAATCTCTCCGTCGCGGTCGGTCCCTATGACCGCACGCGCGCGCTGGTCGACGGCAGCGTGCAGATCGACGGGGTCAAGCCGACTTGCATGACGCTGTCGCCGGAAGAAATTTTTTTCCGCGCCTTTCGCCATGCCGAATTCGACATTTGCGAACTGTCGCTGTCGAGCTTCACGGTCAAGACCGCGCAGGGCGCGTGCCCTTATGTCGGCGTGCCGGCCTTCGTTTCGCGCGCCTTCCGCCACACGTCGATCTATGTGCGCACCGACCGCATCAAAAAGCCGGCGGACCTCAAAGGCAAAGAAGTCGGCGTGCCGGAATATCAACTCACCGCCAACGTATGGGCGCGCGCCATCCTGGAGGACGACCACGGCGTCAAACCGTCCGACATCCACTGGGTGCGCGGCGGCATCGAGGACGCCGACCGTCCGGAAAAGATTTCCATCAAACTTCCGCCGGACGTGAAACTGGAGGATGCGCCCAAGGGCAAGTCGATTTCGGCGCTGCTGGCGGAAGGCGCCATCGATGGCTTCATGGCGCCGCGCCCGCCGTCGCTGCCGAGGAATACAACGCATATCGGCTGGCTGTTTGCCGATCCGGTGGCGGCGGCGAAGGATTACTTCGCCCGCACCGGCATTTTCCCGATCATGCATCTGGTCGGTGTGCGGCGCACGCTGGCCGAGCAGCATCCCTGGCTGCCGGGCGCGGTGTTCAAGGCCTTTGCGCAGTCGAAGAAGGTCGCGCTCGATCTGCTGAACGATACCTCGGCCACCAAGGTGACGTTGCCGTTCGTCGAGGAGCGCCTCGCCGAGGCGCGCGCGCTGATGGGCGAAGACTTCTGGTCCTACGGCATGGCGGAGAACCGCAAGACGCTGGAGACTTTCCTGCGCCACCACCACGCCCAAGGCTTGTCGTCGCGGCTGGTGACCGTGGAAGAGATGTTCCACCCTGGCACGCACGAAACCTTCAAGCTTTAGCCGGCAATCGGGAAACATCCATGTCAACCATCCGGGTCATGAGCGGCGGCGCGCCGAAAGAAATTTTCCGGCAATTGACGCCTGATTTCGAGCGGAAGTCCGGTCATAAAGTCGAATACGTTTTCGCCGTGATGTCGGCGTTGCGCGACAGGCTTGCGGCCGGCGAGAAAACCGACGTGCTGGTCATGCCAACCAATATGCTGGACGGATACCAGCAGAGCGGATTGGTGCGCTCGCAAGGCCGCGCCGTCCTCGGTCTCGTCAGCATTAACGCGGTGGTGCGCACCGGCGCAGCCAAACCGGACCTGTCAACGACGGAAAAGGTCAAGCAGGCGATCCTCAGCAGCCGCGCCATCACGCATGCCACGCCGGGCGAAACGCCGAGCGGCACGCATATGGGCAAGCTGATCGAAAAACTCGGCATCGCCGATGCGATGAAGGGCAAGATCATCCACCGTCCTGCGCTGGCGGGTGGCGTGGAACTGGTTGCCAGCGGCGAGGCGGAGATCGGATTCTATCCCAAGAGCGAGGTGGTCAATACCGAGGGCCTCGCCGTCGTTAGGCCGCTGCCGGCCGATATTCAACTCACGACGATCTACGGCGCCGCCGTAACGTCGGCCAGCGCCGCGCCGGACGCTGGCGCGGTCTTCGTCGCCTTCATGGCCGATCCGACGCACCGCGCGGCATGGTCGCACGCGGGCTTCGATCCGCCGGGCGGCGCGTGATGGTCACGATCACGACAATCGCCGGCGGCGCGCCTAAACCGGTTTTCGACCGGCTCGGCCCGCTCTACGAGAAGCGCAGCGGAAACAAACTGAACGCGCTCTATGACAGCATGAGCGGCATCGCCACGCGGGTGGCGGCGCAAGAGGGGCTCGACGTGCTGCTGATGCCGGTGGCGACCATCGAGAACTATGTCAAGCAAGGTATAGTGCAGGGCGCCTGTACGCCGCTCGCCAATATCGGGCTCGCGGTCGGCGTGACCGAGGGCCGTCCGGTTCCTGACGTCTCGACACCGGAGACGCTGCGCGCCGCGCTCCTGGCCGCTGGCAGCGTGGTGCACGCGCCGCCGACCGCCGCGCCGAGCGGCGCGCAAAGCGACAAGGTGATCAAGCAGCTCGGCTTGGCTGAACAACTCTCGGGCCGTGTGGTGCACAAAGTCGGCCTCGCCGGCGGCTTGGCGGCTATCGCCAGCGGGGAGGCGGATCTCGGCATTTTTCCCAAAAGCGAAATTGTCAGCGTTAAGGGAATAGAACTTGCCGGCCCGCTGCCCCCGTCGCTGCAACTGATTACGACCTACGGCGCGGGCGTCACCGCTTCGAGTCATGTCGCCGCTCAGGCGGAGGAATTTGTCCGGTTTCTGATCGAGCCGGACAGCCTCAATGTGTGGGTCGATTGCGGCTTCGATCCGCCGGCACGTTAGTCGCGGTTAGACGCGTTTGATGCTGTCGAGCCCGCCCAAGCGGCCGACCAGCGCGTTGGCGCCGATCGCCAGCACGAACAGCACGATCAACATGGCATACATGCGCGGCATATCGAACGTGCTGTAGGCATTGATGATCAGGAATCCGATGCCCTTGTTCGACAGTTTGGTTTCCGCCAGCAGCGTGCCGATCAGCGCCACGCCGAGGCCGAGCCTTATGCCGTTGATGATCGGGTGGCGCATGGCGGGCAGATAAATCTTCACCACCATCTGCCAGGGGCCGGCGCGGAAGCTTTCGCCGACGCGGATCAGCACCTTGTCGATGCCGCGCATGCCGGCGGCGACGCTGAGCGCCACCGGAAAGAAACACGACAACGTGCCGAGCGCGACCTTGGATTCGGGGCCGACGCCGAACCACATGATCATGACCGGGAAGAAGATGATCTTGGGCGTCGGCCCGAGATAATAAATGTAGGATTCGAATGCCTTCGACAGAAACCGGTTGGCGCCGAGCAGGATGCCGGCTGCGACGCCCGACAGGCCGCCGATCGCCAGTGCGGTGGCGACCTCGGCGGCGGTGACGCCGAGATTGAAATAGTAGCTCGGGCTGGTGAGCAGGGCGATCAGCGCGCGCAGAATTGAGAGCAGCGACGGCACCACGTCGCGGTAGAGCCAGCCGGAATGGGAGAGCAACTCCCAAACCGCCAGCGCGCTCAGAATGATGGCCGCGCGCAGCAGCGTTACCGGGCTGAGGCCCGGCGCCGCGGCACGCGTCAGTCGACCGGTCTCAGCCATCGTTCGGCCTTTTCCAATGCCATGAAGAACAGCACGCTCACCAAAATCACGAAACAGATCGCCGCATAGGTGCCGGCAAGATCGTAGCGCTCGGCCAGGTCTTCGATCAGCTGGCCGAGGCCGCCGTAGTTGATCAAGAACTCCACCCCCACGACGTTGATCAGCGCGAAGATCAATCCGAGCCGCACGCCGACGAAGATGGTCGGCAGCGCGGCCGGAAACAATATCTTCCAGAACTGCTGGGCCGGGCTGAGATTGAAGCTACGGCCGACATTGACCAGCACCTTGCGCGTGCCGGCGACGCCCTCGATCGTTTTCAGGATCACCGGCGGCAGCGCCGCGACAAAGCCCATCATGATGATGGTCCAGACGTTGCGTCCGAAGATCACCATGAATAGCGGATACATCAGCACCACCGGCGCCGAGGCCATGGCGGCGACCCAGGTCTCGCAGGCCTGTTGCAGCAGCTTGAAGCGGTGCATCAGCACGCCGCCGGCAACGCCGAATACCGTGATCATGACGCCGGCCGTGAGGCATTCGCCCGCGGTGAGCAGGAAGCGGCTGAAAACGTGTTCCTGGGTAATGATCCGGTAGAAGCTGCCGATGATTTCCGAGGGCGGCGGCACGATGAAGCGGCTGATGGCGCCGGTCTGGATGAGAATCTCGGCGACCAGCAGGAATAGCACGAGCCCGCCGATGCCGACGACCTTCGCGGTGAAATTGCCGAGGTTCGAAAGTTTGGCCGGCGCGGCGGAGGTCACGGCGCGCCGCCTTCGTGATGCAGCACGTAGGATTCCTCGTCTTGCATGCCGCGGCTCGCCTCTTCGCGCAGGTCGCTCCAGATTTCCGCGACATAGCGGCCGAAGGCCACGCTGCTGACGACCTCCGAGGTGCGCGGACGCGGCAGATCGATGTCGACGATGCGTTTCGTCTTGCCGGGCCGGTAGGTCATCACCAGGATGCGGTCGGACATCTGCACCGCTTCGGTGATGTTGTGGGTGATCAGCAGCGTGGTCTGCTTCAACTGTTGCTGGATCTGCAGCACCTTGTCGCCAAGCAAGAGCCGGGTCTGCTCGTCGAGCGCGGCGAACGGCTCGTCCATCAGCAGGATTTTCGGCTCGGAAGCGAGCGTGCGGGCGAGCGACACGCGTTGGCGCATGCCGCCGGAAAGTTCGCCGGGATAGCGTTTCTCGAAGCCGGCAAGCCCGACCATGCCAATGAAATAGCGCGCGCGCTCGGCGCGCTTGGCGCGGCCCATGCCGACGAGCTCGAGCGGGAAGGCGACATTGTCGATCACCGTGCGCCAGGGAAAGGTGGATTCTTCCTGGAACACCATGCCGATCGATTGGTGCGGGCCGGAAATGGTCTCGCCGGCGACGCTGACCACGCCTTGATGATGGCTGAGCAGCCCGCCGATCACGTTGAACAGTGTCGATTTGCCGCAGCCCGACGGGCCGATGACCGAGAGGAATTCGCCCGGCTTGACCTTGAACGACACGTCGTCGACCGCGGTGATCGGGCCCTCCGCCGTCTCGTAGCGCACGACAATGTCGTCCACCACCAGGATGGCATCGTCGGTTGGCGGTCCGGCTGCCGGCATTGTTCGGCTTTCCTGGCGCATGATCTTGTCCGAAAACCGGTTCCCACTTTTCGGGATCATGCGCTATTCGCTCTTGCGCGTCATCGCCGCGGTCATGGCGGCCGTGTAGCCCGGTTCCACCCGCACGTCGACGACCGCGACGCTGCCCGCATCGACCGCCGCGATCGCCTTGGCAAAAGTGGTCGCCAGATCGCTCGCCGCGGTGATGGGGCCGAATCCTTGCGCGCCCTGGGCGCGGGCGATGGCCGCAATGTCGATGTCGGGCTCGGAAATGCGCTGGCCGACCCAGCGGTTCTCGACCGGACGGTTGCGCATGCGGGCGACGCGTTCCTGGTGCAGTTCGTCGTTGAAGAACGAGCGGTTGTTGGCCACCACGATCAGCAGCGGAATTTTGTAATGCGCCGCCGTCCAGAGCGCAGTGCAGCCCATCATGAAATCGCCGTCGCCGCAGACCGCCACGGCCAGCCGGCCCGAGCCTTTGAGCGCCAGCGCGGCGCCGACCGAAATGCCCGGTCCGCCGCCGACGCCGCCGCCGCCGTCGGAGCCGAGATAATCGAGCGGATGGCGCAGTGGCCAGCTCGCGCTGTTCCACGATAACGACACATGGGTGAGGCTGGTGGGACGGTTCTCCACCGCGCGGCGCAGCGCATCGGCGAGATGATCGACGGTGAGCTTGCCTTCCGTGAGCTTGGGAAATTCGCGGGCTACCGGTGTGGCCGCGCGCGGGCCGCCCGGGCCGAGTGCGGCGAGCAATGCTGGCACCGCGGCGTCGGGCTCGCAGGCGAGAAAGGCATCGACCGGCGGCAGCCCCTGATAATCCATACTCCAGCCACTGTGCAGGCGATGATCGACCGACGCCTGCACCACCTTGGCGGCGACGCCGCCGACCTGCTTGAACGTGCCGGCGATGTCGACCCAATCGAGGCTCAAGATGACGTCGGCGGAGCGGATGGCGTCGGCCGCCTCGGGCGCCAGCACGCCGCTGCCGGCATGAAGCGCATGATCGGTCGGGAAGGCGGCGCCGACTTTCATGTCGGTGACGACCCGCGCGTTCAGCCGTTCGGCCAGCGCGACGCGGGCGTTCCAGGCGTCGAGATCGCGCGAAACGCGGCCGGCGAGCATGACCGGATGCTTGGCGTGGCGCAAAAGATCGGCGGCTGTTGCGATGGCTTCGGCGGGCGCCGCGCTCTCGACTTCCGGCATGTAGCGCCTGGGGTCGATCGGCAGCACGGGTTCGGCGAGCTTCGACTCCTGCATTTCCGCATCGAGGTTGATGTAAGTCGGCCCGCGCGGCGCGGTGTTAGCGATCCAGCCGGCGCGCAGGACGGCTTCGCGCGCGGCGATTGGCGAGGCCGGCTGGTCGTCCCATTTGGTGTAGCCGCGCACCAATGCGCCCTGATCGCGTGCGGTGTGAATCCAGTCGATCCAAGGACGCCGCTTGGTGGCGTCGACCGGCCCAGTGGCGCCCAGCACGACCATCGGCATGCGGTCGCACCAGGCGTTGAAGAACGCCATGGTGGCATGCATCAGGCCGACATTGGAATGCACCGCCGCGGCCATCGCCTTGCCGGTGACTTTTGCGTAGCCATGCGCGATGGCGACCGCGCTTTCCTCGTGCAGGCAGAGCAGCATCTGCGGCCGCTCGTTGCCGAGATAGTTCACCAGGCTGTCGTGCAGGCCGCGATAGCTGGCGCCCGGATTGAGCGCGATATAGGGAATGTCGAGCGCGCGCAGCGCATCGGCCACCACGTCGCTGCCGAAACCGGCGGCATTGATGCCGGCCGGAACCGGGCGGTCGAGGGCTGCGATGGCGGCATCGCTCGCGGGCTGCTTTTCGGCGCTATCGCGTTGAGAATTCGGCACGGGGTTGGATCCTGCGGTCGCCCGCCCAGCGCGGGGTGGGCGGCATTTGAACCGGATCACAAGCCCTGACGCAACCTCGCCAGCACCTTGAGGCCGGCGTAGCCGTCGGCCGGCTGCATGCCGACCTTGCGTTGGAAGGCAAGAATGGCCTTGACCGTGTCCGAGCCGGTGCGGCCGTCGATGCCGTCGGTCGAAAAGCCGCGCTCGTTGAGGCGGCGCTGGATTTCCTTGACCTCGGCCAGAGTCGGCACGCGCTCGCCGCCGGGGAACTGCTGGTGGAACGGCGGGTCGCCGCGAATAAGGTCGCCGAGATGACAGAGCGCCAGCGTGTAGCTGGTGGACGGATTATAGGAATAGACCGCACGAAAATTCTGCCCGACCAAGAACGCCGGCCCGCTCGCCACCGGCTGCCAGAGCTTCACTGGATCGCCGGGACGCGCGAAGGCCGCGCCGTCGGCGCGCCGCACGCCGAGTTCGTGCCATTTGTCATAAGCGCGCATGGTCCGGTTGTCGGCCAGCCGCGCATGACCGTCCGGCAATTTCACCTCGCAGCCCCAGGCTTCGCCGCGCCGGTATTTGCCGCGCTCGACCAGATAGCGGGCGGTGCCGGCGAACGAGTCGTCAGGGTTGCCGAACGGCGTGACGCGGCCATCGTGGTTGTAATCGACGCCCATGTGGAGCCAGACCTCCGGCATCCATTGGGTGTGGCCCATGGCGCCGGCCCAGGAGCCGGTCATTTCGGTCGGCTGGCCCCAGCCGCGGTCGACGATGGTGAGCGCGTTGAGCAATTCGGCTTCCCAGTAGGCGCGCCGGCGCGGCTCGCCCCAGGCCAAAGCGGCCAGCGCCGGGATCACCGGCCGCATGTATTTCGGATTGACGATGACGTCGCCGTAGGAGGATTCCATACCCCACAGGCCGAGCAAAATGTAACGGTCGACGCCGTAGTCTTTTTCCAGCCGCGCCAGCAGGCCGGCATATTCCTTGGCGCGTTCCTTGCCGGTGATGACCCGCCAATCCGAGCATCGGCGGTTGATGTACTGCCAGACCTGCTCGGTGAATTCCGGCTGCGCGCGGAACTGGGCGAATACGCTGGTGTCGGGCGAAAGCGTCGTCATCACCCGGTCATAGGTTGCTTCCGAAATGCCGCGACGGATCGCGCGGGCGCGAAACCCGGTCACCCAGTGGGCGAAGGCGGGCGATTGCGTGGCCAGCGCGGGGCGGCCGAGCGCCAAGCCTGCCGCCGCGCCGAGCGCGCCCGAAAGGCACGCGCGGCGCGTCAATGGCATGATCGGTCGGATGGCTTCGCCAGGAGAGATTCGCGGCATGGCGGCAGTCTATTCGCCGTGGCGTTCCGTCAACAGCCTCTTGCAGGATTTGCAATGGAACCTGGCGTCAGTTCCTCGCCTCATGCCGCCGGTGGCGAATGCGATGGGAAGACCGGTGCCGGTACCGGTGCAGCTTGGCGCGCTCGGCGGATGCTTCCTTCACTTGGGCCGGCGGCTCGGAGGAGGCCGCCGGAGATGCCGAGGCGGTCGGAATCTGCCCCGGCGGCGTGGGTTGCAGGATGATCGGCAGCTTGACCGGAATCGGCGGCGCCGGCTCGCCCGGTTCGATCTCGGTGCCGCGGCCGCCGATCAGCCGCTCATAGGCCGCGACCAGCGTCATGTAAGGATTGACCCAGACCCAGCCGAGCGTGGTGAACACCTGAATGTTGAAATGCAGGTGGTAGGAGGTTCCGCTGGGAAAGTCCCCCCAGGTCGCGACCTGGCCGATGATCTCGCCTTGGCTCACTTGCCGGCCGTTCAGCAGGCCGTCGGCATCCATGAATTTCGGATTCATGTGCAGGTAGCGGACGCGGACGTGTTCGTTTTCGTTATTGACGACGATATAGGCGCCGAGATTTCCGGGCAGCCTCCGGACGATGCCGTCATGCACCGCCGCGACGTAATCCTGATAGGGCAGGCAGCGGTCGGCTTCGGCGTTCTTGAGCACGCAATGCGCGGGCCGGATGTCCTCGCCCTGGTGACCGTATCCGCCCGGGCACTGGCCGACCAGGAAGTCGCGCTGTTCGCAGAAATTGTCGCGCCACGGATAGGTGAAATTTTCCGCCGCCGATTCATCGAACACCAGCGGCTTGTCGTTGACCTTGCAGCGGTACGCCGCGCCTTTGACGCCCAAGCGTCCGACCATTCCGGTGCGATAGCAATCGCCCCACGGCATGAACGATTGCGATTTCACGTAAGCCGGCGCGAAGGCGATCGGAAAGCGCATGCGGGCATAGACGTGGTAGTCGACGCGGCCCGGCCGTTTTCGCCAGCCGGTGTTTTCGATCAGGTCGCCCGGGCCGTAATAGGTGAAATCCGATTTGGCCTGCGGCCGGCTAAGGTCGGATGTCGGCTCCGGCACTTTCGCCGGCGTGCCGCCGGCCGTGCGCAAGTGGCGCAGGAAAGCCAAGGCGATCGGTTCGGCTTCCCGGCACGACAGATGCCGGTGCATCGGCGGGCGATCATAGCATTGGATGGAGACGACATAGGGCACGCCGAAGCGCTCGAAGGCGTAGCGCAGATGCGCTTCGCTCAGGGCGCGCCGGATGCCGGGAAATGCGTCGGCGGCCTCTTTCGGCAGCGGCATTTCTTTTTCAATGTGGCTCGGTCCGTCGAGCGCGTAGACGAAGGCGGCGCCGGTGATCTCGACCACGATTGGCTTGCTGAAATGCGTGTCGAAGCCGCTGGCGACGAAGGTCGCGTCGTAGCCGGCCGGGCCCGGCAGGAAGAATTTGGTCGGATGGAATTGCCCGAAATATTTGTCCGACGTTGCGGCGTCCGCGTTGCCGTCGCTTACGTCCTTGCGAAAGGCATCGACGTCGAACGGCAGCAGCACCGGCACCGTGCTCTTGGCGATGCCGGCAAAGCGCTTGTCGGAGAGGGCGTTGAGCCGGCCGAAGGCCTCGGCCGGCGGCCCGCCCGCGGCGCCGGTCAAGGCCGCCGCGGCCGCGTCCCAATTGACATTGCTCAGCGTGATGATGGGGCTTTGCATCTCGCCCGCGCACACCGGACCGCCGACGAGCAACGCCAGACTTACAAGAGCGGCACGTTTCAACAAGCGTCCCTCATCCGGCCCCCACCCGGGCTGTAAGGCAGGTCGGCGGGAGTTAACGGCATCGCTCCCCGGCATACAAGGGTCCGGCCCTGGTGTAGGGTCCGCGCCGGCAAAAAAGCGGGGAGAGGCGTGCCATGACGGTTAACGAAGCGAGCAGGGTGGGCGGCGCCGACCGCGAGCCGGAAATCATCGAGAGCGGCGGCACGGCGAGGCTGCATCTGACGCTGGCCACCACCGACTACGACCACGTGCGCGATCTGATGAATGGCGTGGTGCGCGCGGAAGGCATCGTGCTCACCGGCTTCGTGCTGCCGGTGGAGGAGGTCTTTTTCCGCTTCATCAAGAACCGCGAATGGGACGTCTCCGAAATGTCGTTCGGCAAGTTCATCGCCTATACCTCGCAAGGCAACTCGCCTTTCATCGGCATTCCGGTTTTTCCCTCGCGCGTGTTCCGCCATTCGGCCTTCTACGTGCGTGCCGACCGCGGCATTAAATCGCCCAAAGATCTTGAAGGCAAAATCGTCGGCATTCCGGAATGGGCGCAGACCGCGGGGATTTATGCGCGCGGGTTTCTGAGCGAGACCGCCGGGGTCGATCTCACCAAGATCAAATGGGTGCAGGCCGGCATGAACGAGGCCGGGCGCGAGGAGAAGGTCGAGTTCACGCTGCCGAAAGGCATTCAGTATTCGCAGCGGCGCGATTCGAGTCTTAGCACCATGCTCAAGTCGGGCGAGCTCGACGCGGCGATTTCCGCACGCGTGCCGGCTGCGTTCATGACCGGTGGTCATGAAATCGTCCGGCTCTATCCGGACTACCGCGCCGACGAGAATCGCTATTACGATGCGACCGGCATCTTCCCGATCATGCATGTGATCGCCATGCGCCGCGCCGTGTTCGAGCGCTACCCGTGGGCGGCGATGAACTTGTTCAAGGCGTTCGAGCAGGCCAAGGAACGCAGCCTCGAACGCATCCAGGACCTGACCGCGTCGCGCATTCCAGTGCCGTGGGCCTCGGCAATCGCCGGCGAATGGAGCGCGAGCTTCGGCGCCGATCCGTTCCCGTACGGGCTGGAGGCAAACCGAAGGACGCTCGACGCGTTCTGCCGGTTTTCGCACGATCAGGGCGTCACCGCGCGTAGGCTCACGCCCGACGATCTGTTTCCCAAGGAGGTGCGCGCGAGCGTGCGGGTTTAGTCCTTCGCCCGCTCGACATAGGCGCCGTCGACGGTCATCACCACTACGCGGGTGCCGGGGACGATGTGGGTCGGCACCATGGTGCGCACGCCGTTCGACAGGATCGCCGGCTTGAACGAGCCGGATGCCGTCTGGCCTTTCATGGCCGGCTCGGTCTCGGTGATTTCCAGCGTCACCTTCTGCGGAATCTCGAGTGAGATCGCGACCCCTTCGTGGATGGCGAGTTGAACTTTCATGCCTTCCTGAAGATAGGCGGCCATGTCGCCGACGATATCGGCTTGCAGGGCGACCTGGTCGAAGGTCTGGTCGTTCATGAAGTGGAAGCCGTCGCCGTCCTGGTAGAGGTAGGAATATTCCACTTCCTCGACATGGGCGCGTTCGACCCCATCGGTGGTCTTGTAACGCACCTGGGTCTTCACGCCGTCGGAAATCCGGCGCATATCGACCTGCGTGGTCGGTGTGCCCTTGCCGGGATGAAAACTTTCCGCGTTGAGGACGACATAGAGCTTGCCCTCGAGATCGACGATATTGCCTTTGCGGAGCTGGCTAGCGATGACCTTCACGATAACAATCCTTGAGCTGGGCGGCGGCGTGGAACCCGGTTTCGGGCCGCACCATAGCGATCTTCGCGGCCGATGCCAGTCTTTCCCGGGCTTCGGTTTTTGCCCGGTTCCGTTGAGGTAAATGTGCGCGAAAGCCCGCCATCCTGGCTTCCCGGTATCCATGCCGGCCGCCGGCCCTTCCTGCGCTCGCGCGGGCGAATTGCCGCCGCGCTGCGGGCATGGTTTGTTGCGCGCGAATTTGTCGAGGTGGAGACCGCGGTCCTGCAGGTCTCGCCCGGCAACGAAACCCATTTGCACGCCTTCGCCACCGAACTGGTCTCACCCGGCGAGGAGCGGCGGCCGCTCTATTTGCGCACGTCGCCGGAATTCGCCTGCAAGAAACTGCTGGCGGCGGGCGAGACGCGCATTTTTGACTTCGCCCGCGTCTTCCGCAATCGCGAGCGCGGCGCGCTGCACCACCCCGAATTCACGATGCTGGAATGGTACCGGGCGAACCAACCTTACGAGACGCTGATGGAGGACTGCGCCGCGTTGATGGCCGAAGCCGCGCGCGCTGCCGGCGCCAGGCAGTTCACCTTCCGCGACAAGACCATCGATCCCTATGCGGCGCCGGAGCGCATGACGGTGGCGGAGGCGTTTGAGCATCATGCGGGCATTGACCTGCTGGCGACGGTCGCCGGCGGGCAGGGCGACCGGGAAAAACTCGCCGCCGCGGCGGCCACGGCCGGCGTTGCCACCGCCGCGGATGATACCTGGGGCGATATCTTCAGCCGGATTTTGGCCGAGCGGGTCGATCCTCATCTCGGCATTGGGCGCGCCGCCGTATTATATGAATACCCGTTGCCGCTGGCGGCGCTGGCGCGGCTGAAACCCGGCAGCGACAAAGTCGCCGAGCGCTTCGAGCTTTATGCCTGCGGGGTGGAACTCGCCAATGCCTTCGGCGAATTGACCGACGTGGCCGAACAGCGCGCGCGCTTCGAGGCCGCGATGGCGGAGAAGCAACGCATCCACGGCGAACGTTATCCGGTAGACGAGGATTTCCTGGCCGCGCTCGCGGTGATGCCGCAGGCGTCGGGCATCGCGCTCGGCTTCGACCGGCTGGTGATGCTGGCCACCGGCGCGCAACGCATCGACCAGGTGATATGGACGCCGGTGAGCGCATGATCCCAAAAAGCGGGAACCGGTTTTCGGACAAGATCATGCGCAAAAAAGACCCGTGAATTGACGAGGATGACCATGACAACGCTTCGGACTGCCACGCAATTGTGTGACCATGGCTTCGTGCCGGACGAACAACGCGCCGCCCTGGACGCGGTGGCCGCGCGCTACGCGGTGGCGCTGCCGCAGGCTCTGGCCGAGCTGATCGATCCGAACGATCCGAACGATCCGATCGCGCGCCAGTTCGTGCCCGACGCGGCCGAGCTCGACGTGCAGCCGCAAGAGCTTAGCGACCCGATCGGCGACGACGCGCACTCGCCGGTCGAGGGGATCGTCCACCGCTATCCCGACCGCGTACTGCTCAAGCTCACGCACGTCTGCGCGGTCTATTGCCGGTTCTGCTTCCGGCGCGAGATGGTCGGGCCGGGCAAGGCAAATGTGCTGCCAGAGGCGGCGCTTAGCGCTGCGCTCGATTACATCCGCAGCCGGCCGGAAATCTGGGAGGTGATCCTCACCGGCGGCGATCCGCTGGTGCTGTCGCCGCGCCGTCTGCGCGACGTGATGAAGCGGCTGGCCGCGATCGAGCACGTCAAGGTGCTTCGCATCCATACGCGCGTTCCGGTGGCCGAGCCGGCGCGCGTGACGGCGGAACTGGTGCGCGCGATCAAGGTCAAGGGCAAGCCGACTTACGTGGCGCTGCACATCAACCATCCGCGCGAATTGACGCCTGCCGCGCGTGCGGCCTGTGCCCGCATGGCGGACGCCGGCCTCGTGCTGCTCGGGCAATCGGTGCTGCTTGCCGGCGTCAACGATACGCCGGAGGTGTTGGGCGATCTGATGCGGGCTCTGGTCGAATGCCGGATCAAGCCGTACTACCTGCACCACGGCGATCTCGCGCCCGGCACGGCGCATTTGCGCACCGACATCGCGACCGGGCAGGATCTGATGCGGGCTCTGCGCGGCCGACTGTCGGGCCTATGCCAGCCGGCTTACGTGCTCGATATCCCCGGCGGCCACGGCAAATCGCCGATCGGTCCGAACTATCTGGCGCAGGCCGGATCGAATGGCTCCGCGCATTTCGTGATCGAGGATTTCAACGGGCGGCGGCATCGCTATCCGCCGCAAGGGGCGTCCCAAGACGCGTCGCGCCTTTAGCGGTGGTGGATCGTCAGGAAATCGAGCAAGGCCGCCGCCACCGCCAGGCTGGCAAAGCCTATGAACACGACCGCGATCACGGCATGCCAGACGAAGGACACGTCGCGCCGCAACGCCGCCACCACATTCCTGCTTTTCATCATGGCCTGACGCTCCGCGAAGAGAGCTTCTTGCAAGGCAACGCAAATTTACCCGCAACGAAACATCCAGCCTATAATTTCTACGTTAAATATGGCGGAAAATGCAGATCATCGGCGCATGGCAGCCATGACGGCATCCGCGGAACTGGCGCGCCCTAGGGGATTCGAACCCCTGTTACCGCCGTGAAAGGGCGGTGTCCTAGGCCTCTAGACGAAGGGCGCATGCGCGGCCGGATCGGCGCGTCAGTTCACTTTTCGCGCGGACGGAAGCAAAACCGGTATACGTTTTTGCCGGCCGCGCTCAGGCCGGGACGTATAAAGGCCTTCGCCGCCAGCGGCAATTACCAATTTCCGGTGTTTGGCATCGACTTCCACGGCTCCTGCGGCGGCTTGGCGGCACCTTTCTGCAGCAACTCGATGGAATGCTTGTCGGGCGAGCGCACGAAGGCCATGACGCCGTCGCGCGGCGGACGGTTGATGGTGACGCCCGCCTTCATCAGCGCTTCGCAGGTGGCGTAGATGTCGTCCACTTCGTAGGCAAGATGCCCGAAATAGCGCGCCTCGCCGTAATCCTCGCTGTCCCAGTTGAAGGTGAGTTCCACCTCCGGCCCGGGACGGCCGTTCTTCTTTGCTGTCCTCGACCAGCTTTTCGTCGTCGGGGCCGGCCAGAAACACCAGCGTGTACTTATTCTTCTCGTCCACCCGGCGGCGGGTTTCCTTGAGGCCGAGCTTGTTGACATAAAAATCGAGCGCGGCATCGAGATTGCGTACGCGTAACATGGTGTGCAGAAATCTCATGGCTTAAACCTCGTGAACGATGGGCGGCCGCCCGGACACCTCAACTATATATCATAATGATTGCGCCCGATCTTGAGACAGCAATTTTTCGGCTTGCGCGGCCTGATCGAGGACGCGGGCGCCATTGTCCCGTTCACCGGGGCCGGGATATCCACCGAATGCGGCATCCCGGATTTCCGCTCGCCCGGCGGGTTATGGACCAAGAACCAGCCGATCCCGTTCGACGCCTTTATGACGAGCGCGGAGATGCGCGATGAAGCTTGGCGCCGGCGTTTCGTCATGGAAGCGAATTTTGCCGCGGCCAAACCGGGCCGCGGGCATCTGGCGCTGGCGAGCCTCTATCGCACCGGCAAGGTGCCGGCGCTGGCGACCCAGAATATCGACAACCTCCATCAAATTTCCGGCATCGCGCCGGCCGACGTGGTCGAATTGCACGGCAACACGACCTACGCCCTGTGCATGGAATGCGCGCAGCGTTACGAATTGCCGTGGGTCCGGCAGAAATTCGATGCCGCCGGGCATGCTCCCGATTGTGGCTGCGGCGGTTACATCAAAACCGCCACCGTATCGTTCGGGCAGGCGATGCCGGCCGAGGCGATGCAGCGGACGGAGCAATTGACCCGCGATTGCGATCTGTTTCTCGCTATCGGCTCGTCGCTGGTGGTGTGGCCGGCAGCGGGATTTCCGCTCATGGCCAAACGCAACGGCGCCACCCTCGTTATCATCAACCGCGAGCCGACCGAATTCGACGAACTCGCGGATCTGGTGGTGCATCATGACATCGGCGATGTGCTCGGACCGTTCATCACGCGCTGATTTGCTTGCGGTTGCGCTGTGTATAGACCTGTGTGCAAGCCCATTTTGCTCTTTGCCGCCGGAGGCCCGGTGTTATCTTGAATTGACAGATTCGGTGAAGCGCCCTTGAAGAGGCGCCAGCAATGCGGCGGCGCGCGGCGTCATGGCGTCGGACGGGGTTGAATCAAAAATGCCTGGAAGCAATCTTCGCCCGGGAACGGTCAACGAACTTGTCGACGAAACAGGCGGCACTCTCATCGAGGTGTCCGGCGTCATCAAGTGGTTCGACGTCGCCAAGGGTTTCGGTTTTATCATTCCCGACAACGGCATGCCGGACGTGCTTTTGCACGTGACTTGCCTGCGCCGCGACGGCTTCCAAACCGCCTATGAAGGCGCCCGGGTGGTCTGCGAAGTCCAGCAGCGTGCCAAGGGCTTGCAGGCATTTCGTGTCGTGTCGATGGACGAGTTGACCGCGATACACCCGGCGCAAATGCCGCCGCCGCGCACCCATGTCACCGTGACGGCGACCAGCGGGCTCGAGCGTGCCCAGGTGAAATGGTTCAACCGTTTGCGCGGCTTCGGTTTTCTCTCCCGCGGCGACGGGACGCCCGACATCTTCGTTCATATGGAGACGCTGCGCCGCTACGGCCTGGCCGAGTTGCGGCCGGGTCAGACGGTGCTGGTCCGTTTCGGACCCGGCCCAAAAGGCTTGATGGCGGCCGAGGTCCACCCCGACGGCGGATCGCTCGGTCCCGCCTCGCACTGACCCCGGCCGGTTTCCTACCCGATTTTCCCATTGCCGCTCGGCTTTCATCCGCGTAAAGGCGAGCCTATGCGCGCCATACGCTGGACCGCCTTCGTTCTCATCGCCCTGCTGGTCGCCGCCGGTCCGGTCCGGCCGGCCGAGCTGCAGACGCTCGAAATCGCCAGCAAGAACGGGGTGCATCCGTTCTCGGTCGAAATGGCCGTGACCGAACCCGAGCGGGAGAAGGGCCTGATGTTCCGCAAGGAACTGCCGGAAGGCCACGGCATGCTGTTCGACTTCCACCGCGAGCAGGAGGTCGGCTTCTGGATGCAGAATACCTACATCCCGCTCGACATGATCTTTATCCGCGGCGACGGGCGGATCCAGCGCATTGCCGAGAATACCGAGCCTCTGTCGACGCGGATCATTCCTTCGAATGGGCCGGTGCGCGCGGTTTTGGAGGTGATCGGCGGAACGGCCCGGAAATTCGGCATCGCGCCGGGCGACCGTGTGGATTCCCCGATCTTCAAAGCCCCCTGAGTTGCTGGCCTATGGCGAAGCGTGTATCGCGTCGTTTGTCGGGGCGTAGCGCAGCCCGGTAGCGCATCTGCTTTGGGAGCAGAGGGTCGCAGGTTCGAATCCTGCCGCCCCGACCAAGTCACCGCACCATTGCGTCGGTAGTATCGGCAGGCCGCATTGCCAGGGCACGCCCTTGGTCTTATACGGACGCGGAGCAACCGGTAGTCCGCCATGACAGCCCGCATCTACAAGCCCGCCAAGACCGCTATGCAGTCGGGCCTCGCCAAGACCAAGGCCTGGATGCTCGATTTCGAGCCCGAAGCGCCGCGCACGGTGGAACCGCTGATGGGCTGGACGTCCTCCGGCGACATGCGCCAGCAGGTGCGCATGAGCTTCCCCACCAAGGAAGAGGCGATCGCCTACTGCGAGCGCCACGGCATCGCCTATCAGGTCACCGAGACGCTGCCGCCGACGCGCCACGGCATGTCCTATTCGGACAATTTCTCCTTCAAGCGCCGCGACGCCTGGACCCACTGAAATAATCCGCTGTCTTGGCCCCCGCGCGGAGAGTCGCCGCGCAACCGGCTAGCGCGCTGCTACCGCCGGATCGCGTGCCGGCCCCGAACGCTGCAGCAGCAACGCGATGAAGCGCTCCGCCGGCATCGGCTGGCCGAGCAGCAAGCTCTGGCCGTAATCGCAGCCCATGCTGACCAGCGCCAATGCGTCGGCGGCCTTTTCGAGACCCATGGCGACCGCGCTGCGCCGGTGACTATGGGCGAGGTCGATCACCGACTTGCAAAGCGGCATATTGACCTAGTCGGTCCCGCAGTCGGCGACGAACTTGCGGTCGAGCTTGAGTTCGGCAAAGGGCATTGCGCCGAACCGCGCCAAGGCCGGATAGCCGCCGCCGAATTCGTCGATGGCGAGCCGCATATTGTGCGGCGCCAGCCGCTTGCCGAGCTCGACTGCCAGTGCAGGGTCGGAAATGATGTGTTCCTCGCGCAGGCCAACGATCAGGCCCGGCCATTGATCCGCGCCCGGGCGATGCGTCTTCACGATGTCGCCGACCGGCAGCTTGTCCAGGATCGCGGGATGAAAATTGACCGTGAGCGGAATATTGACGCCGTTCTTGGTAAACATAACGCCGGTTTTGAGCGCGTCCGCCAAGGCCAGCTCGGACAATTTGGTGACGCTCGCTTCCGGGGCGTCGGCCATGAACGCACCCCGCAGCAGGATGCCGTGTTGCGGATGGCGCGCGCGGGCATAGGCTTCGGCGTCGGCGAGCTGTTTTTTGCGCAAGTCGATTTTCGGCTGATACCAGAACTCGATCCATTTATTGGCAAGCGCCTGCTCGAGATCGATCTTGGCGGTGGCGGCCGCCACGCCGAGCTTGAGATCCTGGACGATCTTGACGACCGCCTCGGTTTCATACGGCTTCTTGAGCACCGGCAGCATATGGAGCTTGTGCTTGATGCCGATGCCTTTGACGTGTTCAAGCACCGCGGCGCCGCGGCTGCTTGTGAGTTGCACGGCGCCGGCAAAGCCGCGCTTGCCGAGGGCGCCCAACGATTTAATGACGTCGGCGGAGTCCAGCGCGATATTGTGGACGATGAGATCGGGGGTCCGTTTGCCGGCCGCTTGGCGCAGCGCCGCGCCGAGGTCGAATTCCACGGTGTCGATACCGGAGCCGTGCAAAATCAGCGAGAGGAATTGCCGGATGCTGGCGTCCTCGTCGACCAGGTAACAGAGCGGCGCGGCGCCCGTCGCAGGCGGGGGACTTCGGTGGCAGGGGCGGCGTTGCTGGCGGTATTGGGCGACGATTTTGCGGGGGACGCGGGCATGAACGGAACGGCATTCCAACGGCAAATTGCGGTCTTTCAGTCCGGTCTATTGGTGTTCCAAGTTCGTTAAATTTGAGTTTCCCGCCGAGCTTTGGCGGCGGTTCAAATCCCGAAAAATACTGTTGAAATTTGGCGACCCCGGCTGGATTCGAACCAGCGACCCCCAGCTTAGAAGGCTGGTGCTCTATCCGGCTGAGCTACGGGGTCTTGCCGAGGCCAAGGTTTACCTGCGCCGGGCGCCCATTGAAAGGTGCGCGGGAGCGTTTGGGCGGCTAACCTCCCAGAAATGGTCACCATAACCGATCTTACCTGCGCCGAATTGACGGCGGCCTACCGGCGCGGCCAGCTCTCGCCGGTCGACGTGGCGCGCGATTGTTTCTCCCGCATCGAGCGCCACGCCGCGATCAACGCCTTTGTCGTCGTGGATCCGGACGCCGCCTTGAAGGCCGCGGCCGAGTCGCAAGACCGCTGGCGTCGCGGCACGCCGCTCGGCCCGATTGACGGCGTACCAGCCTCGATCAAGGACAATATCTGGGCCAAGGGCCTGCCCACGCGGCGCGGCTCGAAAACCAGCGACGCCGCGCCGGCGCCAGCCGATTCGCCGGCGGTCGCGCGCCTGCGCGAGCAGGGCGCGGTCTTCCTCGGCAAGACCTGCATGCCCGAGCACGGCTGGATTGGCGTCTGCCACTCGCCGCTGACCGGCATCACCCGCAATCCGTGGAGTCCGGATTACACGCCGGGCGGCTCGACCGGCGGCGGCGCGGTGGCCGCGTTGCTGGGTTTGGGCGTGCTGCATCTCGGCACCGACGGCGCCGGTTCGCTGCGAATCCCAGCGGCCTTTACCGGCGTGTTCGGCATGAAGCCGAGTTTCGGCCGCGTGCCGGTCTATCCGGCGCTCGATGCTCAACGTGCTCGCGCATCAGGGACCGATCACCCGCACCGTCGCCGATGCCGCGACGATGCTGTCGGTGATCGCGCAGCCCGATGGGCGCGACATGGCGGCCTGGAATACGCCGGCGCCGGATTTCAACGCGGGCCTCAACGATGGCGTGCGCGGCTTGCGCGTCGCGTTTTCGGCGCGGCTCGGGCAGGATTTCGCGCTCGACGCGGAAATCGAGGCGGCTTCGCGCAAGGCGGCGCGCGTGCTGCAAGAGCAGGGCGCCGTCGTCGAGGAGGCCGATCCGCCGCTCGAACGCACCCGCGAGATGATCCAGGCCATGTGGTGGCCGGTAATGACCGCGCTGGTCGACGCGGTGGCGCCGGGCCGGCGCGCCGACATCGATCCCGGTATCCTGGCGCTGGCCGAACGCGGCCGGCGTTTCACGGTCGGCGATTATCTCGCCGCCTATACCGCGCGGGCCGAACTGCACAATGCCATGCTGCGCTTCCATGAGCGCTACGATCTGCTGCTGACCCCGACCATGCCGATCACCGCGCTGAAAGTCGGGCTCGAAACGCCCGACGACGGCAATTTCGGCGACGACTGGTCGGGCTGGTCGCCTTACACCTATCCGTTCAACCTGACGCAGCAGCCGGCGGCTTCGGTGCCGAGCGGGCTCGCCCGCAACGGCTTGCCGATGGGCGTGCAGATCGTCGGGTCCGTTGCGCAGCCGATCAGACCGTGCTGCGGGCGGCGCGGGCGCTCGAACAGGCGATGCCAATGCCGCCGCCGCCGGGGCTCGGCGGATAAAGGATTTGTGAGTTAAATTGAATATGTTAGCGGAAACTATTGCGGCAATTCATCCAACTTCTCAGAAATAGCGAGGCGTAAGTTGGGCAAATGCTGCTGCGGCACGATACGTTTCCCTGATCGGATGCCGCGGGCGAGCTCTCCATAATCCGTTCACCGCGCGGCCACGACCTCGACACGTTCCGGCGTTGAACTAATAGTGGCGGCCGGCGCACTCACTATGACGACCCGTCGCCGCACCGGGAGGCTCCCTCGATGTTCACGTCCGTCCGCGCCGGTTTTCCGGCTTTTTGCCGCCGCGCTCATCGCCCTTGCCGTCCTTCCAGCGCTCGCCGCCGACAAGGCTTTCAAGCGCAGCGATCTCGACGACGCGGCGATCAAGCTCGAGGCGCAGATCAAGAGCGACGCCGGGACGGTGACCAAGCCGGCCGCGACCTTGCGGCATGACGCGGACGCCGCCTTCCAGAAAAACGATTTCCGCACCGGCATGACGGTGCTCGGCCAACTCGTCGCCGTGGCGCCCAACGACGCGGCGAACTGGCTGCGGCTGGCGCGCACCGTGCTGCAGATCCGCGCGCGCGACGACCGCGAGAAGCGCGCTGCTGCTCGATCGCGCCTCGACCGCGGCCTATATCGCCTACCAGCGCGCCACCGACCGTAATCTGGAATCCGACAGCCTGGCGCTGCTCGGCAACGCGCTCGCCGACCGCAAGATTTGGCGTCCGGCGCTCGACGCCATGCATCTCGCGCTCGATCTGCGCGAGAGCGCCGACCTGCGCGGCCAATATGAGCGCCTGCGCACCGAGCACGGCTTCCGCATGCTGGATTACTCGGTCGACTCGGACGCGATTTCGCCGCGCGCCTGCTTCCAGTTCTCCGAGGAATCTGCCCGGCAGGCGCACCGATTTCTCGCCCTTACGTCGCGGTCGAGGGCCAGGACAAGCCGGCGATTTCGGCCACCGACAAGCAGCTTTGCGTCGAAGGCCTCAAGCACGGCGAGCGCTATCAGATCACGCTGCGCGCCGGCCTGCCGTCGACCGTGCGCGAGACGCTGGCGAAATCGGCCGACTTCACCATCTTCGTGCGCGACCGCAAGCCGTTCGTGCGCTTTTCCGGCAAGGCCTATGTGCTGCCGCGCACCGGCCAGCGCGGCATTCCGGTGCTCAGCGTCAACACCAGCGCGGTGGTGCTGTCGGTCTATCGCATCGGCGACCGCAATCTGCTCGACACGCTGCTGGGCTACGATTTCCAGCGCAATCTCAGTACGTATGAAACCGATCGCATAACCGACGACCGCGGCGCCAAAGTTTGGAACGGCGAACTCGCCGTCGCGCCCAAGCTCAACACCGAAGTCACCACCGCGTTTCCGGTCGACCAGGCGCTCGGCCAGCTCAAGCCCGGCGTCTATGTGATGACGGCGTGCGCCGAAAGACGCGATTCGCAACGATTACGACCAGCTCGCCAGCCAGTGGTTCATCGTTTCCGACCTCGGCCTGACCGCCTATAGCGGCCACGACGGCATCGACGTCTTTATTCATTCGCTGGCGAGCGCCGAGCCGAGCGGCTCGGTCGAGGTGCGGCTCGATCGCCCGCAACAATGAAGTGCTGGCGACCAAACCGACCGACAAAAACGGCTTCGTGCATTTCGAGGCGGGTCTGACGCGCGGCGAGGGCGGCCAGGCGCCGGCCGCGATCGTCGCCGCGGACAAATCCGACTACGCCTTCCTCAGCCTGAAAACGACCGCCTTCGATCTGTCCGACCGCGGCGTTGCCGGCCGCCAGGTGCCGACCGGCCTCGACGCCTTTGTCTATACCGAGCGCGGCGTCTATCGCAGCGGCGAAACCGTGCACGTGACGTCGCTGTTGCGCGATGCGCGCGGCGTTGCCGCGGCTGCGCCGCTCACGCTGGTGATGGAGCGCCCGGACGGCGTCGAATATCGCCGCGCGCTGGCGGCCGATCAGGGCCTCGGCGGCCATAGCTGGAGCGTGCCGATCGTGCCGTCGGCCTCGACCGGCACCTGGCGCGTGCGCGCCTATACCGATCCCAAGCGGCCGCCGGTCGGCGAGGCGACCTTCCTGGTCGAGGATTATGTCGCCGACCGCATCGAATTCGATCTCACCTCGGCGACCAAAGATCATCCCGCGCGACGCGCCGGCGCAATTGAGCGTCGATGGGCATTTCCTCTACGGCGCGCCGGCCTCCAATCTCGATCTGACGGGCGCGGTGACGATCGCGGCGGCCAAGGAGCGGCCGGGCTTTGCCGGCTATTCTTTCGGGCTGGCCGATGACGAAGTTACGGCCGTGCGCCAGGACCTCGAGGATATGCCGCCGACCGACGCCACCGGCAAAGCGAGCTTCCCGGTCAAGCTCGACAAGATTCCAGCCACCTCGCGTCCGCTCGAAGCGACCGTCACCGTGAGCATGGCGGAATCCGGCGGCCGCGCGGTCGAACGCAAGATCACGCTGCCGATCGCGCCCGATGCCGCCATGATCGGCGTCAAGCCGGCGTTTTCCGGCCGCTCGCTCGCCGACGGCGCCAATGCCGATTTCGACGTGGTGATGGCCGCGCCGGACGGCAAAACGCTGGCGCAAGGCGGCCTGCACTACGAATTGCTGCGGGTCGAAACCTCGTATCAGTGGTACCGCCAGAACGGCCAGTGGGAATACGAGCCGGTCAAGCGCACCGAACGCGTCGCCAACGGCACGGTGGATGTCACCGCCGACAAGCCGGCGCGCATCTCGATGCCGGTGAAATGGGGCCGCTACCGCCTGGAAGTGTCGACCGGACGCCGAATGGCGCCGTCACTTCGCTTACCTTCGATGCCGGCTTCTACGCCGAGGCCAACGCCGATACGCCCGATCTGCTCGAAGTCGCGCTCGACAAGAGCGGATTACAAATCCGGCGACGCCATGACCGTGTCGGTCACCGCGCGCACCGCCGGTCGCTTGACGCTCAATGTTTTCACCGACCGGCTGGTCGCCAGCACGTCGCAGGACGTGAAAGCCGGCAGCGTGCGCGTGCCGCTGACGGTCGGCAGGGACTGGGGCACCGGCGCCTATATGGTTGCCACCTTGCGCCGTCCGCTCGATGCGCCGGCGCAGCGCATGCCGGGCCGCGCCATCGGCGTGCAGTGGTTCTCGATCGACCGCGCCGCGCGCACGCTCGCGCTCGACATGAAGCTGCCGGCAACGCTGCGGCCGGATTCGGCGCTCAGCGTGCCGATCAAGCTCGCAGGACTTGGCGCCGGCGAGGAGGCTCACGTCGTCGCCGCCGCCGTCGACGTCGGCATTCTCAATCTCACCAATTACAAGCCGCCGGCGCCGGATGCCTACTATCTCGGCCAGCGCCAGCTCACCGCTGAAATCCGCGATATTTACGGGCAATTGATCGACGGCATGCAGGGCGTGCGCGGGGCGATCCGCTCGGGCGGCGATAGCGGTGCCGAATTGACGGGCTCGCCGCCGACGCAGGCGCCGCTGGCGCTTTATTCCGGCATCGTGCGGGTCGGCGCCGACGGCACGGCGCAGGTTGTGTTCGATATTCCGGCCTTCGCGGGCACCGTGCGCGTGATGGCAGTGGCCTGGAGCAAGGACAAAGTCGGCAAGGCCTCCGGCGACTTGATCGTTCGCGATCCCGTGGTGCTGACCGCGACGCTCCCCCGTTTCTTGCGCACCGGCGACCGCGGCGCGGTGCAGCTCGAATTCGACAATGTCGAAGGCGCGGCCGGCGATTACAATATCGCCGTGAGCAGCGAGGGGCCCGTCAAGCTCGACGGCGACAAGCCGCTCACGCTCAAGCTCGCCGCCAAGCAGCGCGACCGGGTTGCGGTGCCGGTGTCGGCTTCCGGTTCCGGAACGAGCACGGTCAAAGTGAGCGTCAGCGGGCCGAACGGCTTTGCGCTCGAACGCGCCTACGCGCTCGATGTGCGGCCGGCGAACCAAATCCTCACCCGCCGCACCGTGCGCGCCCTTGCGCCCGGCGAAACGCTGACGTTGTCGAAGGACATGTTCGCCGATTTCGTGCCGGGAACCGGCCGCGTCGGCCTGTCGGTCGCGATATCGGCCTCGCTCGACATCGCAACTCTGCTGAACGAACTCGACCGCTATCCGTTCGGCTGTTCCGAGCAGATCACCAGCCGCGCGGTGGCGATGCTTTATGTCAACGAACTGGCGGCGCAGGCCAAGCTCGCGCTCGACGGCGACATCGACGCGCGCATCAAGGACGCCATCCAGCGCCTGCTGGCGCGGCAGGATTCGAACGGTTCGTTCGGCCTTTGGTCGGTCGGCGGCAACGACCCCTGGCTCGACGCCTACGTCACGGATTTTCTCACCCGCGCACGCGAGCGGAAGTTTGAAGTGCCGCAGGCGGGGTTTACGCTGGCGCTCGACCGCCTGCGCAACACCGTGGCGAGCAATCCCGACCCGAGCAAGAACGGCGGCCGCGACCTCGCTTATGCGCTCTACGTGTTGGCGCGTAACGGCGCTGCCCCGATCGGCGACCTGCGCTACATCGCCGACACCAAGCTCAACGACCTGACAACGCCGATCGCCAAGGCGCAGGTGGCCGCCGCGCTCGCCATGCTCGGCGACAAGGCGCGCGCCGACCGCGTCTATCTCGCCGCGCTCGATGCAATATCGCCGCAGCCAAAGCTCGATCTCGGGCGCGCCGATTACGGCTCGGCGTTGCGCGACTCGGCCGCGCTGGTGACGCTCGCCTCGGAAGGCCGCGCCACCCAGAGAACAATCGACGACGCGGTCGCGCGCATCGACGCCGCGCGCGCGCTGACCAGCCAGACCTCGACGCAGGAGGATGCCTGGCTGGTGCTCGCCGCGCGCTCTCTCGCCAAGCAACTCAATGCCATCTCGCTTTCCGTCAACGGCGAGCCCCGGCAGGGCACGTTCTATCGCAGCCTGCGCGCTGCCGAACTTGGCCAGCCTTTGGCCGTGAGCAACAGCGGCAACGGCACCGTGCAGACGGTGGTATCGGTGAGCGGGTCGCCGCTGACGCCGGAACCGGCCGCCGAGCGCGGCTTCAAGATCGAGCGCAATTACTTCACGCTCGACGGCGAGCCGGCCAATCCCACGAACGCCAAGCAGAACCAGCGTTTCGTGGTGGTGCTGAAAATGACCGAGCCGCAGCCGCAGTTCGGCCGCGTGATCGTGGCCGACTATCTGCCGGCCGGCTTCGAGATCGACAACCCGAAGCTGGTGTCGTCGGGCGATACCGGGACGCTCTCCTGGATCACCGACGCCGCCGAACCGGTCAACAGCGAATTTCGCGACGATCGCTTCACCGCCGCGTTCGAACGCAAGGAGGATTCCCCGCCGGTATTCACCGTGGCCTATGTGGTGCGCGCGGTATCGCCCGGCCACTACGTGCTGCCGCAGGCGGTGGTCGAGGACATGTACCGGCCCGACCGGTTCGGCCGCACCGCCACCGCCGCAATCGACATCACGGCGGCCAAATGAAAGCTTGGCGGCTCACCCTCGCGAGCCTTGCCGGCGCGGCTTTTCTGGCCGCGCTGGCCGGCAGTGCTTATGTGTATTCGCTCGGACGGCCGCCGCTCGGCAAGGATCTCGAAACCTCGCATATCGTGCTCGATCGCGAGGGCAAGCTGCTGCGCGCCTATGCCACCAGCGAGGGCCGCTGGCGGCTGCCGGCGACCGTGAAGGACGTCGATCCGCGGTTTCTCAAATTGCTGTTCGCTTATGAGGACAAGCGCTTCTACGAGCACGACGGCGTCGATCCGCTGGCGCTCGGCCGCGCCGCATTCCAATTCGCCACCAGCGGCCACATCGTTTCCGGCGCCTCGACTTTGACTATGCAAGTCGCCCGCCTGTTGGAGCCGCGCGAGCATCGCAGTCTCGGCGCCAAGCTGCGCCAGATCACGCGCGCGTTTGAGCTCGAACATGCGCTGAACAAGAACCAGATTCTGTCGCTTTATCTGACGCTGGCGCCCTATGGCGGCAATCTGGAAGGCATCCGGGCCGCCTCACTCGCCTATTTCGGCAAGGAGCCGCGCACGCTGTCGTTGGCCGAAGCGGCGCTTTTGGTCGCGCTACCGCAGTCGCCCGAATTGCGCCGACCGGATCGCTATCCGCAAGCAGCCAGAGCGGCGCGCGACCGCGTGCTCGACCGCGCCGCGGCGGCCGGCGCGGTGCCGCGCGACGAGATCGCGCACGCGAAGTCGGTTGGCGTGCCGCATGCGCGCAAGCCCTTGCCAGTGCTGGCGCCCCATAGCGCCGATCAAGTGGTTGGGGCCGAGCCGCTTCGGCGCGTTCACCGCCTGACCATCGACGGTGGTTTGCAGAAGACCTTGCAGGACCTGGCGCGTGAACGCGCGGCGGCGCTCGGTCCGCAGATTTCGGTGGCGATCCTGGCGGTGGACAACGAGAACGGCGAGGTACGCGCGCGCGTCGGCTCCGCCGACTATTTCGACGAACGCCGTGCCGGCCAAGTCGACATGACGCAGGCGCTGCGCTCGCCCGGCTCGACCTTGAAACCGTTCATCTACGGGCTCGCCTTCGAGGACGGATTGCTGCACCCGGAAACGCTGATCGACGACATGCCGGTGCGTTATGGCAACTACACGCCGGAGAATTTCGACATGACGTTCCAGGGCACGGTCACCGTGCGCCGCGCGTTGCAGATGTCGCTCAACGTTCCCGCCATCGCGGTGCTGGGCCGAGTAGGCGTCAGCCGTCTGAGCGCGCGGCTGACGCAAACCGGCGCCGCGCTGGTGCTGCCCAAAGGCGAGGCGCCAGGCCTCGCGATGGGGCTGGGCGGCGTCGGCATCAAGCTGTCGGACCTGGTGATGCTCTATACCGGGCTGGCGCGGCTGGGTTCGGCCGCGCCGCTGATCGAGCGGGAAGGGCAGGTCATGCCGAATCCGCGCCGGCTGCTCGATCCGGTGGCCGCCTGGTATGTCGGCAATATCCTGATCGGCGCGCCGCCGCCGGACAACGCCATGCCCGGCCGCATCGCGTTCAAGACGGGCACCTCCTACGGCTATCGCGACGCCTGGGCGGTCGGCTACGACGGCCGCATGACTATCGGCGTGTGGGTCGGGCGGGCCGACGGCGCGCCGGTGCCCGGATTGTTCGGCCGCGGCTCGGCGGCGCCGATCCTGTTCGACGCCTTCGCGCGCAGCGGCAATGCGCCGGCGCCGCTGGCGCACGCGCCCAAGGGCGCGGTCTTTGCCGCCACCAACAAATTGCCGCCGCCGCTGCAACGCTTCAGCGCCGACGGCGACGCGACCGCCGCCTCCGAGCCGCCGCGCATCATGTTCCCGCCAAACGGGGCGCGCATCGAACTCGTCAAGGGCGCGGCCCCGGAGCCGGTCGCGCTCAAGATTTCCGGCGGCGCCGCACCGCTCACCGTCATGGTCAATGGCGTGCCGCTTGCGGCGCAAGGTAGCCGGCGCACCGTATTCTTCGAGCCCGATGGCCCGGGCTTCGTGCGGCTCACCGTCATGGATGCCCGCGGCGCCACCGACAGCGTGAGCGTCCGTCTGCAATAACCTTCGTTCAAGCGTGAAATGACAGCGCGCGGGCTTGGGCTTATGGTCCCGCCCGAGGCGGCAGAATCAACACTGAAATCGGTCCTATGAGCACGGCTACCAATGACGCGCGGCAATCGCTGCACCGGACGCGCGGCCTGTCGGCAGTACTCGACTATGCCGCCGCCTCGCACCGGCGCGCCTGCGGATTGCTGATCGTCTTTTCGCTGATCGCGTTCCTGCCGGGCTTCTTCCAGATTCCGCCGGTCGACCGCGACGAGGCGCGTTTCGCGCAGGCCACCAAGCAGATGCTGGAAAGCGGTCAATACATCGACATCCATTTCCAGGACGAGGTCCGCTACAAGAAGCCGGTTGGCATCTATTGGCTTCAGGCGATTGCCGTGAAAGCCGGCGAGGCGGCCGGCATCCCGCAGGCGCGCACCACCATCTGGCTCTACCGGCTGCCGTCGCTATTCGGGGCGATCGGCGCGGTGCTGCTGACCTATTGGACCGCGCTCGCCTTTGTCGGACGCCGCACAGCGCTGCTGGCGGGCCTGATGATGGCGAGTTCCGTCCTGCTCGGGGTCGAGGCGCGGCTCGCCAAGACCGACGCCATGCTGCTGTTCACGTCGGTCGCGGCGATGGGCGCGATGGCGCGGATTTATCTGATGAGCCGGCGCACGCCCGAGCTTGCCGTCGGATGGCGGCTGCCGGCGATCCTGTGGACCGCGATGGCGGCCGGCGTGCTGATCAAGGGACCCTTGATCCTGATGTTTGTCGGGCTCACCGCGCTCACGTTGTCGATCGCCGACCGCTCCGGCCGCTGGCTATGGTCGCTGCGTCCGCTCGCCGGCTTTGCTTGGCTGATCGCGCTGGTGCTGCCTTGGTTCGCCGCGATCCTCATCAAGTCCGGCGGAAGTTTCATCGCGCAATCGGTCGGCGAGGACATGCTGTCCAAGGTTTTCGGCGGGCAGGAGTTGCACGGCGCGCCGCCCGGAGTTTATTTTCTCCTGTTCTGGATAACCTTCTGGCCCGGCTCGATCCTGGCCGGCGTCGCGGCGCCGCGCATTTGGCAGGCGCGGCGCGAACCGGGCGCGCGCTTTCTGTTGGCCTGGCTGATCCCGTCATGGCTGGTGTTCGAGGCGGTGATCACCAAGCTGCCGCATTACGTGCTGCCGCTCTATCCCGCGATCGCCATCCTGATCGCCGGTATCCTGGAAGGCGGCGGGCTTTACAACAAACGCTGGCTGGTGCGCGGCACGGTGGGCTGGTTCATCTTCCCCGCGGCGATCGCGATCGGGGTCGTCGTCATTTTCATCATTGTCGGCCGCGACCTCGGCATCGCGGCCTGGCCATTCGCCACCGCGGCGGCGATCCTCGGCCTCTTCGCCTGGTGGCTCTATGAGGTCGACGGGCCCGAGCGCTCCTTGTTGCGCGGCATGGTGGCGTCGGTGTTCATCGCGCTCACCGTCTATGCCGTGACCTTTCCGTCGCTGCCTGCGTTGTTTCCGAGCGCGCTGATCGCCGACGGGCTGCGCGCCAGCGGTTGCGCGCAGCCGCACGTAGCCTCGACCGGCTATTATCAGGAGCCGAGCCTGGTGTTCCTGATGGGCACCGACACCCGTTTCACCGACGGCGCCGGCGCCGCCGAATTCCTGCGCGCGGGTCCCTGCCATTTTGCGCTGGTCGACGCTCGTAGCGAGCGCAGTTTCGTGCAGCGTGCGAATGCGATCGGGTTGCGCTATGCGCTCAGCCAGCACGTCGACGGTTACAACATCAGCATCGGGCGGCCGGTGATGCTTACCGTATTCCGCTCGGCGGAAAAGCCATGACGGCAGCCAACGGAATCGATCGCGATGCGGGCAGGGCGAAAACCGCGTTGCGCCGCTGCGCCGCCAACGTGGCCGCCGCCTTCGCCCTGTTGGCGCGCCCGGTGCGCGGTCATGTGCAAAATTCATGGCCGCTTGATCCGCAGCGGCTCGCCATCGCCGCCGGCGTAGCCGTGGCGATTTTCTTGGCTGTGATGTTTCTGGTCGACGCCGCCGCGATCCGCGGGGTCGGCCATTTGCCGAGTTGGCTCGTCTGGTCTTTCGATCAGATCACCGATTTCGGCAAATCGGGCTGGTTCCTGTGGCCGCTCGGTATTCTGTTTCTGGCCCTCGCCGCGCTGCCAAGCCTGCCGCGCGTGCCGCAGCTTGTGCTGACCGCAATCATGGTGCGGGTCGGCTTCCTGCTCGTCGCCATTGCCGCGCCCGGCCTGTTCGACACCATCATCAAACGCATGATCGGCCGGGCGCGGCCGCTGGTCGGGGGCAGCCTCGATCCGTATCTGTTCAGCCCGTTCAAATGGACCGCCGAGTACGCCAGCCTACCGTCCGGCCACGGCACCACGGCGTTTGCGGCGCTGGTGGCGTTCGGCTCACTGTGGCCGCGCGGGCGGACGATATTTTGGATCTATGCCTTGCTGATCGCGGTCAGCCGCGTGGTGGTGACCGCGCATTACCCGAGTGACGTGCTGGCCGCAGCCGTGGTCGGGGTGGTGGGCGCGCTGTTGGTTCGCCGCTGGTTCGCGCTCAGAGGGCTCGCTTTCTCGATCGGGCCGGAGGGTGCCGTCCATCAACTTCCCGGACCCTCGCTCAAACGGATCAAATCGGTTGCCCGCGAGCTATTGGGTCAATAATAAGCACCCAGATAGGCGGCCGTGCCGCCCGACGGGACCTCAAGAATGAACGCCAACGATCCAGCGGTTACCGTTGTGGTGCCGGTGCGCAACGAGGCTGGCAACATTGCGCCCTTGGTGGCGGAAATCGCCAAAGCGCTTGAGGGCCAATGGCGCTTCGAGGTTATCTACGTCGATGACGGCTCGAGCGACGGCAGCGCGGCCGAGCTTAAGCGGCTGATGGGGCAATATCCGTGGCTGCGACGCGTGCGGCACACGCAATCCTGCGGCCAGTCGGCGGCGGTGCGCTCGGGTGTGGCGGCGGCGCGGGCGCCGCTGGTGGTTACGATTGACGGCGACGGACAAAACGATCCCGCCTTCATTCCGGCGTTGCTGCGGGCGCTCGAAGCCGGTGCGCCGCGCATCGGCCTGGTCGCCGGCCAGCGCGTCAAGCGAAAGTCGGGCGGCTTCAAGAAATTCCAGTCGCGCATCGCCAATGCGGTGCGCGGCGCGGTGCTGCGCGACGGCACCCGCGACACCGGCTGCGGCCTCAAGGCATTTCGCCGAGACGTGTTCTTGAGACTGCCGTATTTCGATGGCTTGCATCGCTTCCTGCCGGCGCTGGTCAAGCGCGAGGGCTGCGAGATCGGTTATGTGGATGTGATAGACCGGCCGCGCGGCTCAGGCGTGTCGAATTACGGGATGTGGGACCGCCTGTGGGTCGGCATCCTCGATCTGGCCGGCGTGTGGTGGCTGATCCGCCGCAAGAAGCGAATACCTGAGGTGTCGGAGGACTAAATGCTAATCGATATCACGCGCGCCATCGGCGGCTATCTGCACGATGTGTTTCTCGGCAATACCGATTGGGGCATCCTGATCGGCTACATCGCGCAGATCCTGTTCGCGATGCGTTTCGTAGTGCAATGGATCGCCTCCGAGCGGGCCGGCCGCAGCGTGGTGCCGACCGCGTTCTGGGTATTCTCGATCGGCGGCGGCATTATGTTGCTCGGCTACGCCGTCTACCGCAAGGACCCGGTGTTCATCATCGGGCAGGCGTTCGGCGTGTTCGTCTATCTGCGCAATCTACAATTCGTCATGCGGAGCGGCGGGCAGGGCGCGCCGGCATAGCGCATGATCCCGAAAAGTGGGAACCGGTTTTCGGACAAGATCATGCGCAACGAAAAAAGTTATTTGGCGGCCGCCATCGCGGCGAAGCCGCCTTCAAGATCCGCGAGCAGATCGTCCGGGTCTTCCAGGCCGATGTGAAAACGCAGCGTCGGCCCGCCCGGTGCCCACCGGGTCGCGGTGCGATACTCGCTACAATCGAACAGGATCACCAGGCTCTCAAAACCGCCCCACGAGAAGCCCATGCCGAACAGCGCGAGCGCGTTCATGAAGGCGAGCACGGATGGCTCGCTGGTGGGCTTCAGCACGACGCTGAACAGCCCGCAGGCGCCGGTAAAATCCCGTTGCCAGATTTTATGGCCGGGATTGCTGGCGAGCCCAGGATGCAACACGCGCAATACTTCTGGACGGCTCTCCAGCCAGCGCGCGACGCGCAGGCCGGACTCGTTGTGCCGCTTCAGCCGCACGCCCATGGTGCGCAGGCCGCGTAGCGCGAGAAACATATCGTCGGGGCCGACGCACAGGCCCATGGTTTGCATGACGGTCTTGAGCGCGGGCAGCGTTCTGGCGTTTGCCGATATGCAGCCGAACATGATGTCGGAATGGCCGCCGATATATTTGGTGCCGGCCTGGATCGACAGATCGATGCCTTTCTCCAAGGCGCGGAAATAAAGCGGCGTCGCCCAGGTGTTGTCCATCAACACGACTGCGCCTTTGTCGTGCGCGACTTCGGCGATGGCCGGAATATCCTGCATTTCGAAGCTTTGCGAGCCGGGCGCCTCGACGAACACCGCGCGCGTATTCGGCTTGAACAGCGTGGCGATGCCGGCGCCGATCAGCGGATCGTAATAGGCCGTCTCGACGCCCATGCGCTTGAATACGCCGTTGCAGAAATTACGGGTCGGCCGGTAGACGCTGTCGGCGACCAGGACGTGGTCCCCGCTACCCGCGACCGACAGCAACGCGGTTGAGATCGCCGCCAGGCCCGACGGCAGCAAGGCGACGCCGGCGCAGGCATCGCCTTCGATCGCCGCCAGCGCCTGTTCCAGCGCTTCCGACGTGGGGGTTCCGCGTCGGCCGTATTGGTAGCGCGAGCGGTGCGCTACTTGATCCTCGGCGGTGGGATAAAGCACGGTCGAGGCGTGATAAACCGCCGGGTTGACGAAGCCGTATTGGCCCTTGGTGTCGCGGCCTGCGGTGACCAGGCGGGTGTCCGGCTTGAGCGGGCTTTTGGGAGTCTTCGCCATGGCAGTCGGCAGTCCGGTGCTGAGGGCGCGCGGAACCGCGGCGCCGGGCGCCATATACGGACGCATCGGCGGGAAGCGTCAACCCCTTGACCCGGGCCCCTGATCGTTCTGAGATGCCAGCCTTCGAGGGCTCGGGGCAAAGGTCAGAACTTGCATCTTCCGCTGCGGACTCGGGGCCCGGTGCGGGCAGGAATGTTTGGCCGATCCTGACGAGCCCGCAATCGAATTTGCGTCAATGAGGTCGCGTCATGAAACGCTTTGCCAGCTTGTTTGCTCTTGCCGTTGTCGTTTTCGCGCAGAGCGCATCCGCCCAGACGCTGAAGGCGGTGACCGATCGCGGCATTCTCAATTGCGGCGCCAATGGCACGCTGGCGGGCTTCGGCCTGCCGGACGCGCAAGGCAAATGGACCGGCCTTGACGTCGACGTCTGCCGCGCCATCGCCGCGGCGCTTTTCAACGACGCCAGCAAGGTCAAGTTCGTACCGCTGTCGGCGAAGGACCGTTTCACCGCGTTGCAGTCGGGCGAGGTCGACGTGCTGGTGCGCAACACCACATGGACCTCGTCGCGCGACTCCTCGCTGGGCTTAAGTTTCACCGGCGTCGATTACTATGACGGCCAGGGCTTCATGGTGCGCAAGTCGCTGAAAGTGAATTCGGCGCTCGAGCTCGGCGATGCCTCGGTGTGCGTGCAGCAGGGCACCACGACCGAACTCAATCTGGCCGATTTCTTCCACGCCCATAACATGAAGCTGAAGACCGTGACATTCGCGACGGCGAACGAGGCGGTGAAGGCCTACGATACCGGTCGCTGCGACGCCTACACCACCGACGCCTCCGGCCTCTACGCCGAGCGGCTGCGGCTCGCCAATGCCAACGATCACATCATTTTGCCCGAGATCATTTCCAAGGAGCCGCTCGGCCCGGTGGTGCGCCAGGGCGACGACAAGTGGTTCACGGTCGTGAAGTGGGTGCTGTTCGCGATGATCAACGCCGAGGAGCTCAACATCACTTCCAAGAACGCCGACGACATGATGAAGTCGACCAACCCTGACGTGAAGCGTTTCGTCGGCACCGAGGGCAATTACGGCGAGCAGCTCGGCCTCGCCAAGGATTGGGCGGTCCGCATCATCAAGTTGGTCGGCAACTACGGCGAAGTGTTCGAACGCAATGTCGGGCAGGGCTCGCCGCTCAAGATCGACCGCGGTCTGAATAAACTATGGAACAAGGGCGGCATCCAATACGCGCCGCCGATCCGCTGACCGATTGACGCCGTCAGGGGCGTCGCGAGGCCGACGAGGGGCAAATGCCGATTGACCTTCCGGCGGGGTCGCCCCCCGCGCGGGTCGCGTTCTACAACGACCCCAGGGTCCGCAGCATCGCCTATCAAGTCGCGCTTTGTGCGGTCGTCGGGATTCTCGTTTACGGCGCCGCGCGCAACGCCATCGACAATCTGGAACGCGCGCATATCGCCTCCGGATTCGGCTTCTGGAATCACACCGCCGGCTTCGATATTAGCCAGACCTTGATCGGTTTCGATTCGGCGACGTCCAGCTATGGCCGCGCCTTCTGGGTCGGGCTGCTCAATACGCTGCTGGTGGCCGGGCTCGGCATCGTGTTTGCGAGCATTCTCGGCTTCATCATCGGCATCGCGCGGCTGTCGAAGAACTGGCTGGTGGCCAAGACCGCCGCCGGCTACGTCGAGACCATCCGCAATATCCCGCTGCTGCTGCAATTGCTGTTCTGGTACAACGCCGTGCTCAAGGCGCTGCCGGCGATCCGGGACAGTCTCGTCATTCCGGGCGGCATCTATCTCAACAATCGCGGCCTGTTCATTCCGGTGCCGGTTTTCAAAAGCGGCTTCGGCTTCGTGCTGATCGCGCTTGCCGCCGGCATTGCCGGCGCGATCGTCTTTTACGTCTGGGCGCGCAAGCGGCAGGAGCGGACCGGCCTGCAGGCGCCCGTGTTCACGACGACCTTGGCGCTGGTGATCGGCTTGCCGTTAGTTGTGCTGGCGCTCGCCGGATTTCCGCTGGGGTTCGAATACCCGGCGGCCGGCCGGTTCAATATCAACGGCGGCATCGAGGTCTTGCCGGAATTCGCCGCGCTTTTGTTCGGGCTCTCGATCTACACCGCGGCCTTCATCGCCGAAGTGGTGCGCGCCGGCATCACCGCGGTGTCGCGCGGCCAGACCGAAGCGGCCTATTCGCTCGGCTTGCGGGCGCGTCCGACCTTGCGGCTGATCGTGGTGCCGCAGGCGATGCGCGTCATCATTCCGCCGCTGACCAGCCAGTATCTTAACCTGACCAAGAATTCGACATTGGCCGTGGCGATCGGCTATCCCGATCTGGTGCAGGTGTTCACCGGCACGGTGCTGAACCAGACCGGGCAGGCGGTCGAAGTCGTCGCCATCACCATGGCGGTCTATCTCACAATCAGCCTCGCGACTTCGCTGTTGATGAACATCTACAACAGCCGCATCGCGCTGGTGGAACGGTGAGGGCGCCGTCATGACCATGTCGGAAGGCGATCTTGCCGTTGCCGAAATCAAGTTCGTGCGTGGCGCCACCCTCGCGCCGCGGCCGGCGCCGGCGGCGATGACCGGCGCCTTCGGCTGGCTGCGCGCCAATCTGCTGTCCACGCCGTTCAATATCGTCTTGACCGTTCTGATCGCGCTGCTGCTGGCCTGGGTCATCCCCGAACTGCTCAAATTCCTGTTCATCGACGCGGTCTGGACCGGCAGCGACCGCGACGCCTGCCGCGAGGTCGTGCAGCATCGCGAGATCGGCGCTTGCTGGCCGTTCGTCTGGGAGCGCTGGTCCTATTTCGTTTACGGCTCGTATCCGATCCCGCAGCGTTGGCGGGTCGACGTGTTCTTCACGATGCTGGCGGTCGGCGTGGTCTGGATGCTCTGGCTTGAATCGCCGCGGCGCGACCTCGGTTCGGTCTATTTCTTTGTGGTGCTGCCGGTTTCCTCGTTCATCCTGCTGACCGGCTGGAGCGCGGCCGGCCTGCCGCCGGTCGATACCTCGCTGTGGGGCGGAATCCTTGTCACGATCGTCGTCGCCTCGGTCGGCATCGTTTGCTCGCTGCCGATCGGCATCCTGCTGGCGCTCGGCCGGCGCTCACGCATGCCGGCGGTGCGGCTGTTTTCGGTGATCTTCATCGAATTCGTTCGCGGCGTGCCGCTGGTGACGGTTCTGTTCATGGCGAGCGTGATGCTGCCGCTGTTCGTGCCCGAGCAATACTCGCCCGATAAGCTGGTGCGCGCCCTGGTCGGCATCGCCTTGTTCGCCTCGGCCTACATGGCGGAGGTGGTGCGCGCGGGGTTGCAGGCGATCCCGAAGGGGCAATTCGAGGGCGCCATGGCGGTCGGCCTCGGCTATTGGCAGATGATGCGGCTCATCATTTTGCCGCAGGCGCTCAAGATCACCATTCCGAACATCGTCAACACCTATATCGGCCTGTTCAAGGACACCACGCTGGTTTTCATCGTCGGAATTTTCGACTTCCTGCAAACGATCGAGGTCTCCCGCATCGATCCGAAATGGGCGACGCCGGTCACCAGCACGACCGGCTACGCGGTCGCGGCGATCTTCTATTGGATCTTCTGCTACGCCATGTCCCGCTATGCGCGCGCCACGGAAGCGCGCCTCGGCAAAGCCGATAGACGCTAGCGCATGATCCCGAAAAGTGGCAACCGGTTTTCGGATAAGATCATGCGCAACAAAATGGAAACGAAGCGATGACCGCTACCGCCAACACCCCGCTTCTTAAGCCCAGCCAGCTCAACACGCCGATAGCGGTGGAACTGATCGGCCTGAACAAATGGTACGGCGAGTTCCACGTGCTGCGCGACATCGATCTCAAGGTGATGGGCGGCGAGCGCATCGTGATCTGCGGGCCGTCGGGGTCCGGCAAATCGACCATGATCCGCTGCATCAATCGGCTCGAGGAGCATCAACAGGGCAAGATCGTCGTCGACGGCATGGAGCTCTCCAACGACCTCAAGAAGATCGACGAAGTGCGGCGCGAGGTCGGCATGGTGTTCCAGCATTTCAACTTGTTTCCGCACCTCACCGTGCTGGAGAACTGCACGCTGGCGCCGATCTGGGTGCGCAAGACGCCGAAGCGGGACGCCGAAGAGGTTGCGATGCACTACCTTACGCGCGTCAAGATCCCCGAACAGGCCGGCAAATATCCGGGCCAGCTTTCCGGCGGCCAGCAGCAGCGCGTGGCGATCGCGCGCGCGCTCTGCATGAATCCGAAGATCATGCTGTTCGACGAGCCGACTTCGGCTCTCGACCCGGAAATGGTCAAGGAAGTGCTCGACACCATGGTCGGTCTCGCCGAGGACGGCATGACTATGCTGGTGGTGACGCACGAAATGGGCTTCGCCCGCCAGGTCGCCAACCGCATCGTGTTCATGGACCAGGGGCAGATCGTCGAGGCCAATGTGCCGGAGGAGTTCTTCAACCATCCGCAGCACGAGCGCACCAAGCTGTTCCTGAGCCAGATTTTGCGGTGAAATTTGCCGGCCGGTGCATCCGGGGGCGGAACGGCTGCGTAGCTCCCGGCGTCAAACCAGGGGAGAGCCACCATGAGCAATGGAAATATCGCTTTAGTGCAAGGGCTTTATGCCGCGTTCGCGCGCGGCGACATCGCCGGCGTCATCGGCGGGCTGAGCGCGGATATCGATTGGCATACATTGGGACCGGCGAAAGACTATCCGATCTTCAACCAGCGCAAAGACAAAGCGGCGGTGCAGGAGTTCTTCGCGCAGGTCGCCGCCACCGAGGACTTCTCGGATTTCTCGCCGCGCGAATTCTTCGCCGCCGGCGACAAGGTGCTCGCGCTCGGCTCCTATGCCGGCAAGATCAAACAGACCGGCAAGCCGTTCTCATGCGAATGGGTGCACGTGTTCACGTTCGCCGGCGGCAAGGTGAGCAAGTTCCGCGAATTCACCGATACCGCGCAGTTCGTCGCCGGCTATCGGAGTTAGCGCGCGAGCGGGCCGCCGGCCCGCTTCCAGGCATCGATGCCGCCTTCGACGTGCAAGGCGGCGATGAGCCCGGCGTCATGCGCCGCCTGCACCGCCATGGCCGAGCGCTCGCCATAAGCGCAATAGAACACGATGCGCTTGTCGGCCGCGTGCGCCAGCTCGCGCAACATGCCGCCGGCGCGGATGTTGTCCGCCAGGTCGCCGTAAGGCGCGTGCAGCGCGCCCGGGATGCTGCCGTGCTTCTGGCGCTCGCCGGTTTCTCGTAGGTCGATGAAGGCGACGTCCGGCCCCCCGACCAGCGCCATGGCTTGCGTAGCATTGAGCGCCCAGCCGCGGCGGGCGATTTCCTGTTGCGCCAACCCGACTTTCATGTTGGACGGCACCGCGACGTCCATCATTTTCGGATTGGGCAGATTGAGGTTGGCCATCAATGTCACGTAGTCGTCGATCGACTTGACCTGCAGGCGCGGATTGTAGCGCTTCTCCTCGCCGATGGTGGATACGGTGTCGCCTTTGTAGTCGTGCGCCGGAAACACCAGGGTTTCGTCGGGCAGCCGCAGCAGTTTGCCGAACAGCAATTCATATTGCATGCGGGCGTCGCCGTTCTGGAAATCGGTGCGCCCGGTGCCGCGGATCAGCAGTGTGTCGCCGGTGAAGACGCGGTCGGCCATGAGGAAGCTGTAGGAATCGTCGGTGTGGCCGGGCGTGTAGAGCACGTCGAGCGCGAGGCCTTCGATGGTGAGCTTGTCGCCTTCGGCGAGCCGCATCGACACCACGTCGGCTTTGGTATTCTCGCCCATGACGGTGATGCAATGGGTGCGGTCGCGCAACGCGCCCAGGCCCGTGATGTGGTCGGCGTGCAGATGGGTGTCGACCGCCTTGACGAGCTTGAGATCGAGCTCGCGGATCAATTGCAGGTAGCGGTCGACCTTTTCCAGCACCGGATCGATGATCATCGCCTCGCCGCCGCTGCGGCTGGCGAGCATATAGGAATAGGTCCCGGAAACGCTGTCGAACAGTTGGCGGAAGATCATCGAAGCCTCCCGGCACGAGCGCCGATCATATGCAATATTTCATATATATAAACAACGGCGGTGGCCGTGCCTAGGGCCTGAACATTCTCGTCATTCCGGGTCCGCGGCCCGCGGCCGCAGCATTTATTGTGGTGTAGTTGTTGCTACTCCGCCGCCTGCTGTCCGCCCTTCTTGCGCTTGTTCTCGCGCCGCCCGCGCACCGGCTTCAAAAACTGCCCGGTGTAGGAGCGCGCCGTCCCCCTAATCCTTCTCCACCGGCAGATCCGGCCGGCCGCCCCATTCCGCCCAGGAGCCGTCGTAAATGCGCGGCAGCGGCTTGCCGAGCGCATCGAGGCCGAGCGCGAGCACCACGGCGGTGACGCCGGAGCCGCAGGTGGTGATGGTCGGCTTGTCGAGATCGACGCCGGCCTTGGCAAAGGCCTGCGCGATCTTCTCGCGCGAGGCGAGGCGGCCGTTCTCAAGGATGTCGGCGAACGGCACGTTGAGCGCACCCGGCATATGGCCCGGACGCAGGCCCGGCCGAGGATCCGGCTCGCGGCCGGCGAAGCGCCCGGCCGCGCGCGCATCGATCACCTGCGTGCTGTCGTCGTTGAGCGCCATCTGCACATCCGAGACCATGGCCACCGCGCCGGTGTCCATTGTCGCCTTGAACTTGGCGGGCGGCCGTTTCACTTCGCCGGCTTCGCTGGCGCCGCCTTGCGCCTTCCACGCCGGAAAGCCGCCGTCGAGGACGTAGGCATTCTGGGCGCCGAAGATGCGGAAGGTCCACCACACGCGCGGCGCCGAATAAAGCCCGGTGCCGTCATAGACCACGATGGTGTCGGTTTCGGCTATGCCGAGCGCGCCGACGGCAGCGCCGAACTGGTCCGGCCCCGGCAGCATGTGCGGCAGGTCGGTGGAACTCGTCCGAGATCGCGTTGAGATCGAAGAACACCGCGCCCGGAATATGCGCCGCGACATATTCCGCCTTGGGGTCGCGCTTTTGGGTGGGAAGATAATAGGAGGCGTCGACCACGACGACCTTGCGGAGATTGTCGGCGAGCCATTGCGCGGATTTGAGCCAGCGGCTTGAAGGTTCTCGGCTCGCGGGGGCGGTTTCGTTCATTGGCGTCTCGCTTTCGTGAATGGACAGGGCGTCACTATACCAACGCCAGACGCACGCGGCGGTTCAGTTTGCCCTTCTTTTCGATTTGCGTTACCCGCACCGCGCCGATTTCCGCGACGCTTCGCACATGGGTTCCGCCGCAGGGTTGCAAGTCGAGGTTGGCAATCTCGATCAGCCGCACCCGCCCGGTGCGAATCGGCGGCATCACCGACATGGTCTTGACCAGGCCGGGATTGGCGGCGAGTTCTTCGTCGCTGATCCAGCGGCTCAAGACGGCGGCGTTGCTCGCGATCATCTCGTTCACCTTTGCGGTGATCGCGTCCTTGTCGAGGCCCGATTCCGGAATGTCGAAATCGAGCCGGCTTTCGCAGTCGCCGACCGAGCCGCCGGTCACCGCATAAGGCAGCACGGCCGAGAGAAGATGCAGCGCCGTGTGCATGCGCATGCGGGCGTAGCGTCTGTCCCAGTCGATCGCCGCGATGACCTTATCGCCGGGTTTGACGGACGACGACCCGGCCGCGGGAATGTGGGCGATTTCACTTTTGGCCGCGTCGGTATAGACGGCGTTGGCGATCGCAATGGCCGTGCCGTCCGGCGCGGTGAGGGCGCCGGTGTCGCCCGGCTGGCCGCCGGAATTGGCGTAGAACACCGTGCGGTCGAGCACGATGCCGCCTTGCTCGGTGATCGCGACCACGCGCGCGTCGCATAGCTTCAAATAGGAGTCGTCGCGAATCAGGCAATCGGTGGCCATTGCGCTCACGTCTTCTCGAACGGAATCGAAATCGCGGTCTTGCGCTCCAGCCAATCCGGCACCGGCAGGTTTTTCGAACGCAGGAATTCCGGGCTGAACAGTTTGGACTGATAGCGCGAGCCGGAGTCGGCGAGCACCGTGACGATGGTGTGGCCGGGACCGAGGTCCTTGGCGAGACGAATGGCGCCGGCGACATTGATGCCGGAGGAGCCGCCGAGGCAGAGCCCTTCATGCCGAAGAAGATCGAAGAGGATCGGGATCGCCTCTTCGTCGGGCACGAGATAGGCCTTTTCTGCCTTCAGGTCGGCGATGATCGGCGTCACGCGGCCGAGCCCGATGCCCTCGGTAATCGAACCGCCGTCGCTGGCTTTGGCTTCGCCGTGGGCGAACAGATTGTACATGGCGGCGCCGCGCGGATCGGCCACGCCGATGACGATGTCCTTTTTCATTTCGCGCAGATAGCTTGAGACGCCGGCCAGCGTGCCGCCGGTGCCGATGGCGCAAATGAAACCGTCGATCGTGCCGCCGGTCTGCTGCCAGATTTCGGGCCCGGTGGAGACGTAATGGGCCTTGCGGTTGTCGAGATTATTCCATTGATCGGCGAAGATGACGCCGTTCTTCTCGGTCTTCTTCAACTGTTCGGCCAGGCGCCGGCCGATATGTTGGTAGTTGTTCGGACTGCTGAACGGCGCCGCCGGCACCTGCACCAGTTCGGCGCCGCACAGCTGCAACATGTCCTTCTTTTCTTCGCTCTGCGTCTGCGGAATGACGATGAGGGTGCGGTAACCGCGCGCATTGGCGACCAGCGCCAGGCCGATGCCGGTGTTGCCGGCGGTCGCCTCCACCACCAATCCGCCGGGGCGCAACTCGCCGCGTTTTTCGGCTTCCAGGATCATCTGCCGGCCGGCGCGATCCTTCACCGAGCCGCCCGGATTCATGAACTCGGCCTTGCCGAGAATTGTGCAGCCAGTGGCTTCGGACGCCTGCCGCAGCTTGATCAGGGGCGTATGGCCGATGGCGTCAACTATGCCGTCGCGGATCTGCATGCCCGGTTCCGGGTGGGGGATGGGGACAAAAGACCCTAGTGGAGCCCCCTTTGAGCGACAAGCCTTGGGGGCGACGGGTCGCCTGTGGCGCCCGGACAGGACGGACGGGCATGAAAGCGGCAGCTATGGCCGCCACCGGCAATGGAAATCTCGGCCTTGCGCCCGTTGCGCGGGCATTTTCCGGCCGGTCGCGTCAACTGCCCGGATTTTTGGAAAGGTCCTCGAAACCATATCGGCGCATTGGAGGATGGTAACCCGCGACATTCACCACTTTTTACCGTGCGCCGTCTAACCGTGATTGCAAAGGGACGCAGCCAAAAAGCAGGCCCCGGGCAATAGGTTGAGCGGTATCGTTCGATGAACCTCGACGTCAACACCCTCTTCACGGTGACTATCTATGTGGAGGCTATTCTCGGCCTGCTGCTGCTGTTCGCGTGGGTGCAGAACACCGCGATCCGCGCCGTTGCCTGGTGGGGTTTTGCCCATCTGATCCGCGCCGCTTCGATCGTGCTGTTCGGCATGTACGGCTCGGCGCCCGACCTGGTCACCATCGATTTCGCGAACGCGCTGCTGTTCACCGCATACGCGGTGACCTGGACCGGCGCGCGCGTGTTCGACGGCCGCCCGGTCGAGCCGGTCTACATGGTGACCGGCGCGGTGCTCTGGCTGCTAGTTTGCCGCCTGCCGGTGCTGGCCGACGCGGTCGATGCGCGGTCGCTGATCGCTTCCGGTATCGTCACCACTTACACCTGGCTCACCGCTTACGAATTCTGGCGCGGCCGCGGCGAAGCGCTGGTATCGCGCTGGCCGGCGATCTTCATGCTGTTCGCGCACGGCGCGCTGTTCCTGCTGCGCACGCCGCTGGTGGCGATGGTGCCGTGGTCGCCCGGCAATCATGTGCTCGGCAGCGTGTGGTTGACCGTACTTTCGTTCGAGGCCCTGCTGTTCACGATCTCGATCGCGTTCATTCTACTGGCGATGGCGAAGGAGCGCACGGAATTGCGTCATCGCACCGCCGCCATGGTCGATCCACTCACCGGCATCGCCAACCGCCGCTCGTTCCTGCAAGACGCCGCGCAACTGGCGAAGCGTCATAAATCCAATCCGCGTCCGACCGCCGTGCTGTTGATCGATCTCGACCACTTCAAGTCGATCAACGACCGATTCGGTCACGCACTCGGCGACCGGGCGTTGGAGATTTTTGCCGACGCCGCGCGTCAGTCGGTGCGGGCGTCCGATCTGCTCGGACGCCTGGGCGGCGAGGAATTCGCCGCGGTGATCGTCGACACCAATCGCGACAATGCGGTGGCGGTGGCCGAGCGAATTCGCGCGAGTTTCGCGCAAGCGGCCCTGGAGGTCGATAACCGCCCGGTCGGCGCGACCGTGAGCATCGGCTTGGTATATTGCCAGGAAACCGCGATCGATGTCGCCGAGCTTTTGGCGCAGGCCGATCAGGCACTCTATTTCGCGAAAGAGAATGGGCGCAACCGGGTCGAGGTGGCATCCCTCGACATGATGCTCAAGCGCCGCGACCAAAATGCCGCCGCGGCGCCGTTGCCGGACGCGGTCGCCGCCAAGTCGGCGGCATAGTCCGCGGTCTGAGGCGCGGCCTGAAGCGCGACCAATCGCGCTCGCTTATTCCCTGCATCGGCATCGAACCTGAAAGGCGGTTGGGGCGCTGCCCACGGCCGGCCGTTTTGCCCATGCATTGCGTTTGGCGCGCGGCGCGGGCATAGCGAGCGGTCTGACAATCGCGAAAGCCATGCCCCATGCAGCGCAGCAGCCACCGCATTCTTACCAGCCATGTAGGCAGCTTGATCCGTCCTCCGGCATTGCAGGGTTTTTTGCGCGCCAAGCAGGCCGGCAAGCCGTACGACCCGAAGGCCTATCAAAAGTGCCTGACCGATTCCGTGGCCGAGGTCGTGCGGCGCCAGGCGCAAGTTGGCATCGACGTCCCGAGCGACGGCGAGTTCGGCAAATCGATCAGTTGGTCGCAATATGCCCTGGAGCGGCTCTCCGGTTTCGAGCGGCGGCCGATCCGGCATGACGCCGCCAATCCGTTCAAGCGCGGCGCCGACCGCGAGCGTTTTGCTGAATTCTACGCCGAGCTCGACACCCGTGAGGGCGTCGCCACTACGACCGAAGCGATTTGCGTCGGGCCGATCGCGTATACCGGCCAGGCGGAGCTGCAACGCGACATCGACAACTTCAAGGCGGCGCTGAACGGCGTGCAGGTGGCGGAAGCATTTTTGCCGGTGGCGGCGCCGGCGAGCGTGATCCCCGACCGCAAGAACGAATGCTATAAAACGGAAGAGGACTTGCAGTCGGCGATCGCCGAAGCCATGCGCACCGAATACAAGATGATCATCGATGCCGGCTTTCTGGTGCAGCTCGACGACGCCCGCAACGCCGTCACCTACGACCGGATGGTGCCGCCGGCGACATTCGCGGATTACCGGCGCTGGCTTAGCCAGCAAGTAGACATCATCAACCACGCCATCGCAGGCCTGCCGGCCGACCGCATCCGCTATCACGTATGCTGGGGCAGTTGGCCCGGCCCCCACGTCAGCGACGTGCCGCTCAAGGACATCGTCGATCTGATCCTGAAGGTCAAAGTAGGGGCCTATGTGATCGAAGGCGCCAATCCGCGTCACGAGCACGAATGGCAGGTCTGGAAGAGCGCCAAGCTCGGGCCGGGTCAGGTGCTGATCCCGGGCGTCATCAGCCACGCCACCAATGTGGTGGAGCATCCGGAACTGGTCGCCGAGCGCATCGCGCGGTTGGCCCGCATCGTCGGGCGCGAAAACGTCATCGCCGGAACCGATTGCGGCTTCGCGCAGGGGCCGTTCCACCGCCGCGTGCATCCGTCGATCATGTGGGCGAAGCTGGAGGCGCTGGCCGAAGGCGCCCGGCTTGCGAGCCAGGAACTCTGGGCGTGATGACTTGGGCGACCGGCTACTAAAACCGGATTCCACTTTGCCGGGTCATGCGCTAGGCTTGGGGGTATGACCGGCGCGGATAAGCCGGCGCCCAGGGAGCCTTGCCATGAACGTCAACACTCAGAAGCAAAGCGGCCTCGCGATTCCGTTCGATCACACGCGTCTCGACCGCTTGATGGATGAGGCCGGCATCGATCTGGTGATCGCGACCTCCAAGCATAATGTGCAGTATCTGCTCGGCGGCCACCGCGCCAATTTCTTCGATTACATGGATGCCACCGGCGTCACCCGCTATCTGCCGGTGTTCATCTATCCCAAGGGCGCGCCGGAGAAAGCCGCCTATTTCGGCCACCGGCTCGAAAAATTTCAGACTCAGAATAAACCGTTGTGGACGTCCGAGACGCAAGCAAGCTCGAACGGCTGCGTCGACGCCATGCAGATGGGGTGCGATTACATCCGTAAGGTTGGGCTGAAGTCCAAACGCATCGCCGCCGAATTCGGATTCCTGCCGTATGATGCCTCGATCGCCCTGCGCGCTGCGTTTCCGGATGCCGATTGGGTCGACGCGCTCTATGTGCTCGAACGCCAGCGCGTGAAAAAATCCGCCGATGAACTGGCAAAATTGAAAATCGCGTCGGAAGCCGTGCTCGCGTCCATGCAGGCAGTGATCGCCGGTCACGGTCCGGGCGCGACCAAGGCCGAGGTGGTCGAAGCGCTGCGCCGCGAGGAAACAAATCGCGGGCTCACCTTCGAATATTGCCTGATCACCTGTGGCACCAGCCTCAACCGCGCGCCTTCCGACCAGAAATGGGAGAAGGGCGATATCATGTCGATCGACTCAGGCGGCAACTATCACGGCTATATCGGCGATATTTGCCGCATGGCGATCCAGGGCGAGCCCGACGCCGAGCTGCAAGACCTGCTAGCCGAGATCGAAAGCATCCAGCGCGCGGCCATGAAGCCGGTACGCGCCGGCGTGATGGGGCGGGAGATTTATGCCGCCGCCGAGCCGCTGCGTGGCAAGTCGAAACACCACAATCACATCGAATTCTTGGCCCACGGCATGGGTCTGGTCAGCCATGAAGCGCCGCGGCTCACCGATCGCGGTCCGGTGCGTTACCCGGCAAGCGACGCCGACATCCCGTTGGAAGCCGGTGAGGTCGTGTCGGTGGAGACCACGCTGCTGCACCCGAGCCGCGGCTTCATCAAACTGGAAGACACCGTGGTCGTCACCGATAGCGGTCACGAGGTGTACGGCGAGGGCGGGCGCGGGTGGAATAAAGCGGGGACGGCGGCTTAGCGGTTGCACGCATAACCAACCGTTCGTCCCCGCGCAAGCGGGGACCCAGCACTTCGTAGAAAGCTCTGAGATTTTGTCTCTGGGTTCCCGCTTGCGCGGGAACGAACGGAAATTTATCGCCGCGTCTTGGCCCCGATCTGCTTGGCAAGCGCGGCGAGGGCGTCCGCTACCTTCACCTGATAGTCGAAGCCCGATTCCAGTCGCGCCAACGGGCCGGGCAGGCGGGCGAGATCGCGCGCGGCGCGTTCGCGGATCTGCGCCAGCGTCGGTACGGCCGCGGCGCGCTTGCCCGCGCGCATCACCGGCACGATCAAAGCCTCGCCCGGCTGTCTGTCGTTTTCGAGCGACAAGATGTCGCCGCGCATGCGGCCGTCGGCGTCGTAGGCGCGCCACACCTGCTTGCGGCCCGGCCAGGTCGCCTTGCCGTCGGATAATTTGCGTTTCGGCTTGCCAGCATATTCCTGCAGCTTGTAGGCGCAATCGAGCGCCGGCACGTCGACCGAGGCGGCGAGATTGACGCCGATGCCGAAGCCGTCGATCGGCGCTTTCTCCTTCATCATCGTTTGCAGCACGTCTTCGTTGATGCCGCCGCTCACCAGGATGACGACATCGCGCAGGCCGCCGTCGTCGAGAATGCCCCGCACCTTGCGCGCCATCGCGGTCAGGTCGCCGCTATCGATGCGCACGCCGCGGATGGCGATGCCGTCGTCAGCAAGACGCGGCGCCAGCTCGACCACTTTGCGCGCGCCTTGCTCCGTGTCGTAGGTGTCGATCAGCAGGATCACGCCTTGCGGCCGTGCGCGGGCGAAATTTTCGAACGCGGTCATCTCGTCGTCGTGCACCTGCACGAAGGAATGCGCCATGGTGCCGACGATCGGTACGTCGTAACGTTCGCCGGCGAGTACATTGGCGGCGCCGGCAAAACCGGCAAGGTAGCTCGCGCGCGCCGAATAAAGCCCGGCCTCGGCGCCATGCGCGGTGCGCAGGCCGAAATCGGACAGGATTTTCCCCGGCGCCGCCAGCACCATGCGCGCGGCCTTCGAGGCGATCAGCGTCTGGAAATGCAGAATGTTGATCAGCCGGGATTCGACCAGCTGCGCCTGCGGCAGCGGCGCGGTGATGCGGATGAGCGGCTCGTTGGGAAAGCAGACGCTGCCCTCGGGAATCGCGTGCACGTCGCCGGTGAAGCGGAAGTTTTTAAGATAATCGAGCAAATTGTCGCGGAAGCGTCCGGTGCTTTTGAGCCAGTCGATCTCGGCGGCGCTGAACCGCAGCGTCTCCAGATAATCGAGCGCGTCCTCAAGCCCGGCGGCCAGCAGGAAGCCGCGCCGCGGCGGCAGCCGGCGCACGAAGAATTCGAACACCGCCTCCTTGTCCTCGCCTTTATCCAGGTAGGCCTGGATCATGTTGAGTTCGTAGAGGTCGGTGGTGAGCGGACTGGTCGAGGGCATCATGGCCTCTCGCAAGGGGCGGCAATGTCAGGTGGGAAGAATGGCTCCTCGGGCTGATCTACCCGAGGCCAGCAGTATCATCAAGTTAGCCTGTCAAACCGGCCCTATGGCGCACATTGGGCGCATTGGGCTTTTCCCCGCGCTGTCAAACCACCTCGACGGGGAGGGCGGCCCGCCATGACCAAAACGCCGAACGCCCCGCTGGCAGGCGGGGCGCTGGGAAATCAAGATGGAAGCAGACACCCCTCTTATAGCACACCCAGCAAAGCCCGCCAACCGCTAACCGCGCCCTGGAAGCCGACCGGCGACGGCCTGCCTTACGGCCTCTGGGTCTGCGCCAACGATCGCGAACTTTTATTCGACAGGAATTACTGCGCGCTCTGGCAGCGGTCGCCGGGCGGCCCGGTCACCCGCGCTGACCCCACCGAGTTCGTCGATTGGGTTCAACAGGATCACTTCCACGATGACGGCACGCCATGGCGCGTGAAGCGCGAGCGGCAACTTGCGGTGCTGGCGGCGTGGGGAATTTCGAATTGAAACGAGCCGCCCCGGGGGTCAACCGGGTGCGGCTCAATCATCAGAGGGGTCGAATATGCACGGCAATAATAGCACACCTAGCACGAAGATCAATGCTCGGCGCTCAAATTTGAACGCCATCCTGCGCAACGCGCCGCTGGAGGACAACCCCGAGCGGATGTACCGCCCGGTGACCGTGCTCGATGCCGCGCTCGGCTACGCGAAGCGGGGATGGCCTGTCTTCCCGGTGCCACCGGGCACCAAGAGGTCATACAAGTCGGCTGCGCACAGCGACGGTCGCAACTGGGGCGCGACCACCAACCCGAAGGAGATCGTGCGCGACTTTCGGAAGTGGAAGGACGCCGGCGTCGGCATCGTCATGGGCGAGAAGTCGGGCGTCTGGGTGGTGGAAGCCGACACGCCCGAGGGGCATGACGTTGACGGCATCGCCTCGCTGGAGGCGCTCATAGCCGAGCATGGCGGCGCATGGCCGAAGACGCGCGCGGCCGTAAGCCCGACCGGATCGCTGCACCACTATTTCAAATATCCGAAGGGTGTGAAGATAGGAAACTCCACGTCGAAGATCGCCAAAGGTGTCGACGTCAAAGGCGAAGGTGGCATGGTCGTCGGCGTGCCGACACATCGGCCCGGCGTCGGCTGGTATCGCTGGGGCAACCTAGACGAGGTGGCCGACGCGCCGCAGTGGCTGATCGATCTGTGCGCCGAAGACGAGCACGAGCCTATCGAGCGCAATGCCTTCACCGATGTCAGCGCCTACGCGCCCGCCGAGCACGAAGAGATCATCGCCGCGCTGGCCGTGATCCCAAACGACGATGCCGAGTGGGATCAGTACAACCGCATCGGCATGGCCTGCTTCGATGCCTTCAATGGCAGCGACGAGGGGTGCGACGCCTTCCACATGTGGGCGAAAAAATCCAAGAAGTACAACGCTGAGGACACCGACGAAAAGTGGCGGAAGTACAAAGGCTCGCCACCGAAGCAGCTCACTGTCGGCACGCTGTTTCATCTGGCCAGCGAGGCGTCGCCCGGCTGGCGTGCGAAGCTGAAGCAGGAAGTATCGAAGCCCGGCATCAGCGCCACGCCGTTCGAGTGGATCGAACCGTCGCAGATACCGCAGCGGCAGTGGCTCTACCGTCCGCACTACATCCGCAAGTTCCTTTCGATGCTGGTCGCTCACGGCGGCGTCGGAAAAACCGCGAAGATCATCGCCGAACTTCTGGCGATGGTGACCGGCAAGTCGCTGCTGGGCGTAGCGCCAGAGGGCCAACTTCGTGCTTGGTACTGGAACGGCGAAGACCCGATGGACGAACTGCAGCGAAGGATTGCTGCCGCCCGCAAACACTACGGTATCACGAAGCCGGATATCGGTGACCGGCTGTTCCTCGACAGTGGCCGCACGCTGCCCATTGTGATCGCCGAGGATAAGAAGAACAGCACAACCATCGCAGTGCCGATGATCGAGGGAGTGACGGCGACGTTGATAGAGAACAAAATTGACGTGCTGATCGTTGACCCATTCATCGCCTGCCACCGTGTTGGCGAGAACAACAACAACGGCATCGAGCTTGTTGCCAAGAGCTGGGCGCGCATCACCGAGACGGCAAACTGCTCGATCATGCTGGTGCATCATTCGCGCAAGATGTATGGCGACAATGTTTCGGCGGAAAGCGCACGCGGCGCGTCGGCACTCCTCGCAGCTGTGCGTGCTGCTCGCACACTCAATACCATGAGCGAGAAGGAAGCCGGGGACATGGGCGTCGATGAAGGCGACCGCCGCCGCTACTTCCGCAGCGATAATGGCAAGGCAAACATGGCGCTGCCTACCAACAAAGCGGAATGGTTTAGGCTTGAGTCGGTCGAACTGGGCAACTCGGGCTTCGGTACTTTTGGTGGTGACAGTGTCGGTGTAGCTACGGCTTGGGAAGTACCCGATCCCGAAGTGAGGACGCAAGAGAGCGAGCAACGCGCTTGGCAGGCAGTCAAGGACGGTGGCCCGTGGCGTGATAGTTCGCAGTCGAAGAAAGAGCCGTGGGTTGGCGCTCCAATTGCCGAGGCGCTTGGCCTGAGCCTGCGATACACCGCGAACAAGGCCATCGTGTACAACTACATCGACCGTGGTCTGAAGACGGGATGGCTGGTGAGGATCACGAAAAGGCAACCCGATCAGCGCAAAGAGAAGGAATATATCGAAGCCTCTGATGCGCCACCTGCGCCACTTGAAGCCTAGTGGCGCACTCTTTAGGCAAATTCAGGTGGGTGATGCAGCAAGAAACACCTGCGGCTGTAAGGTTTGCGCCACTTCGAGCAGGTGGCGCAAACAAGTGGCGCACGCCTGCTACGCAAAACTGCGCCACTCACTTCCCCCCCTTAGGGGAAGTGAGTGAGTGGCGCAGGGGTCATCGGTGCGGCAACAATTCAACTCCGGGCGGCAGGTGGCGCACCCTCCCGCCAGCGCCTCAAGCTACCTTCCGGCCCTCCTGAAATGCGGGGTGCGCCGGACCGTTTCGTTTCAATCTCTTGTAAACCGAAAGTTGTGATGCATGCCTAAGCGTCCAAAAAGGAGTCCCAAGAAGCCAGAGTCACTGGCGCGCTGGATCGAGGCCAGCATCGTATTGCCTAGCACCGTGGCCGAACCCGGCCCTGTGACGCTCTGGCCGTGGCAGCGCGGCATCGCCGACGCCATCACCGATCCGGCCATCGAGCGCCTCACCATGATGAAGGCGGCCCGTCTGGGCTTCAGCAGCCTGCTCACCAGCGCCATCGGCTACTATGCCGTCGAGCAGCCCGCCAGCGTGCTGTACCTGCTGCCAACCGAGGCCGACTGCCGGGGCTTCATCGTGGACGACGTCGAGCCGCTGTTCGACGCCAGCCCGGTGCTGCAGGGCCGCTTGGCCTCGCCCGCCCTCGCAAGGCGCGACCGCAACACCATGCTGCACCGGCTCTGGAACGGCGGTAGCCTGAAGTGTGTCGCCGGAAAGGCGCCGCGCAACCTGCGCCGCCACACTGCCAAGATACTTATGGTGGACGAAGTAGACGCCATCGAGGTGAGCGCCGAAGGCGACCCGTGCGCGCTGGCCGAGCGCCGGACGATGACCTTCCCCGACCGCAAGATCATCATCGGCGGCACGCCTATCGACGAGGCCACGTCGCACGTCCTGCGCAGCTATAACGAAAGCGATCAGCGCGTGTTCGAGGTGCCATGTCCGCAGTGCGGCGGCTTCACCGAGATCAAGTGGATGCACATCGAGTGGCAAACGGGCCAGCCGGAGACTTCCGCCTTCCGCTGCCCGCACTGCAAGCAGCTCGTCGGCGAGCAGCACAAGCCCGACATGGCCCGCAAGGGACGCTGGCACGTCACCGCGCCGCACGTCATCGGCCATGCGGGCTTCCGGTTGAACGCGCTGGTGAGTTTCTTGCACAACTGCGCATGGGGCAAGCTGGCAGCCGAATTTTTGCTTGTGAAAGATGACTCTGACAGATTGAAGGTGTTCACCAACACACTGCTCGGCGAGGCATGGCGCGATCTCGCCGACGAGGTGAGCGAAACCGATCTGGCCGTGCGCGCCGAGGCCTTCAGCCTCGACAAGATACCGCCCGAGGTCTTGGCGATCACCTGCGGTGTCGATCTCGGCGAGGATCGCGTCGAGGCCAGCATCGTCGGCCATGCCCGCGACGGCTCGATGCTGGTGCTGGCGCATAACGTGATCTGGGGCTCGCCCGAGGACGATAGCACCTTCGGCGAGCTGGACGATCTGCTGAAGATGACTTGGCGGCATCCACACGGCGGCGTGCTGAAGATCGACTGCGCTGTAGTCGATGCCGGTTACAGCTTCGACCGCGTCGTCGCCTTCTGTCATGCGCGCAGCGCCCGGCGCGTGCTGCCCGGCAAGGGCGTCGCGGGCTTCGCGCGTCCGGCGATCTCGATGACGAAGACCAAGAAGGCGCGCCGCCTGTTCATTGTCGGCGTGGACGCGCTGAAGACCCAGCTCATCAACCGGCTGGCGCGCGGCAATACCATCCGCTTCAGCAATACGCTGACGCCAACCTATTACGAGCAGCTCGCATCCGAGAAGCGCGTGATCCGCTACGCGCGCGGCAGGCCGGTGGCGCGCTTTGAGCGCAAGGTCGGCGCGCGTGCAGAGTCGCTCGATTGCATGGTCTATGCGCTGGCAGCCAAGGCCGCGCTGACGCTCAACTTCGATCAGCGTGAGGCCGACACGCGGATGCCGGACGTGCCGACGAAGCCGCCGTCGCCGATCATTCGGTCGCAGTGGATGTCACGGTAAGAGGTAAAAATGAGCGACGATCCAGACACCCTCGTGCAGCGCGCCGCATCGTGTCTCGCCTATTGCATCAACATACCTGATGGCGACCTTCGCTCTGATAGTGAGAAGGAATTTCGCAGGTGCCGTCTCTTGGCGACCGTCGGCGCGGCTGGCGTCTCGCTCGATCAGTTTGACCGGCTCGTGCGCGAGTGGACGGTCAACCACGCCTTATGGCAGGACGAGGAAGGCCGCGATCACATTCCGAGCGCAGCGGAGATCGAAGCTGTGATGGCGAAAATCATTCAACGGCAGAACTAATCCCGGTCTGCTGCGAAGTGCAGGTCTGCTAATTTCTGATAGTCTATACCCGCCGCCCGAAACGCCGACACGGCCATAATCAACGCGACCCCTGCGCCGAATATCGGGGCATAATCCCACCATCGGGCTGCGAATGTGCCGAACGCGACGACAGCGACAATACCACCCAATTCACAAATTGATTTTCGCAATCCGACGAGATTTAGGATCACAACTGTCCGCCATTCGTCATCGCTTCCGTAGATTGGTACACGCATTTTTAGCCTCCGTTGAAGCCAACTAAGACGGCCCGAAGATTGATGGATAGTGTGCCGAGCTATTGGCGGTGCTGCTTGCTGTTGACACAGCGACAGTTACTGCCAGTGGCGGCGAGAATTTGGGCGCGTTTTCTGGGTGAGCGTGGGGGTGTACTGCGGACAAAAGCACTGTCCCGCAAACGACGCACACCCGAATAGTATCGGCCACAAATTGGCGGCAGCGAGGACATAGACGCATTGGCGAAGCTCCTCAGAAGAATCGGTTTTTCTAGAATATCTTAAAATTGCGGTCCTTTGTCCCTGCGTTGGGCATTGTGAGCCAGAATCCGGTGAATAGCGAGGAAAAGTAGGCACGTCAAAAGTGTCGCCGTGACCCCTTGACATGGGCGATCAAAGTCGCGAGTCTCCCCATTGGTGTCGAAATGACACTCCGAGGAGATCGCGCGATGCGACTACTGACCCTTCCAGAACTGCTGAAGATCACCGGCACCACTGAGCAGGGGCTGAAATCCTTGCGGCGGCGTGACCAGATCGCCTTAGGTTTCGGCCAGCGCCATGCCTATGAAAGCCTGCCCTATCTGCCGCTCGATGCCGTTTGCATGCTGACCGCTGGCACGCTCGCCAAGCCTTACAGCCAGACCGAAGCATCCCAGCTCGTCCGCCTTAACGGCGATAGGTTGGCCGAGGTGGTGGCCGAGGCCGAAGCAAACTTCGCCGAGGACGCACACTTCTGCATCGTGGACTTCGAGCGTGAGACTGATGGCAAGAAGGCGCACATGGCCTGTGGCGCTCGCAAGGCGACGCCTGAGCAGATCGCCGCCGAGGTCGAGCGCACACCGGAAGCGAAAGGCTTCCGCGCCGTCCGCATCAACTGCGTCAACGTCTCGCATCTGATCCGCTTCGTCCGCAAGATCGCTGCCAAGCATGGCATCGATCTCATTGCAACGTTCATGCCAGCGCCCGGCTCGAAAGAGTTCAAGGCGCTGTTCGAGCCGTACGTCGAGGTGCGCGACAAGGCCATCGTCGCCGTGAAGGACCGCAAGAAGCGCGAGGCGTTTGCAAAACTTGCCGGACAGAAGGCGCGCGCCGTCGCCGAGGCCGTGCAATGAACAAAATCAAATTTGCCAAGTGGCTGCGCGGCGAGCTGGCGGACTACGTCCTTTCCACCGCCTTCAAGGCCGCTTGCGCCGACGTTCGCCAGCGTCAAGCTGCCGGTGAAGTTCTCACTATCCCCGAAATTGCCCGCGCGCTCGGCGTGCCGCTTTGGTTATGCGAGGGCGCGATGATCGCGACCGAACAAGCAATGGTCGCCCGGGTGATCGTCCCCGAGAATAGCGCGGTGAACTGATCATGGCCAACCGCATCACCAAATTGATCAAGCGCATGTTCAGCAGCTGGCCCGACAGCGGCAGCTCGTTCGATGCTTCAGGCCACGGCGACCGCTGGCCGAGGTCATCGCAGCTCTGGTCGCCGGTATCGCAGAGCCTTGCCGCTGCCGGGCCGATCTCGACCCGCGCCGACTGGCTCGCCAACAACTCACCGACCGCTGCCAGCTATGTCGATGTCAACGTCAATAACCTCGTCTCGACCGGCCCAACAGTGCGCAGCGGCCACCCCGACGAGGCCACGCGCCGCCTGCTCGAGCAGCGTTGGCAGCAATTCGCCGCGCGCTGCGACGCCGAGGGCATCGGCACACTCGTCGGTTACCTGAGCAAAGCCGTGCGCAACTGGGTGATCACAGGCGAAAGCTTCACGCACATGGTGATCGAGGATCGCCAGCTTCGCCTGCGCCTGCTCAATACCGAGCAGGTCTGGCGGCCATATACCCGCGTCCTGCCGAACGCCCGGCGCATCTTCAGCGGCGTCGAGGTTTCCGAGAGCGGCAAGCGGCTCGCCTACCATACGATCCCGGTGCAGATGGACCTGCCGTGGGCGGTGTACCCGCTGCCCGAGCGCATCAGCGCCGACGATATGTTGCACATGTTCATCCCGCAATTTCCCGGCGCGGTGCGCGGCATCTCGTGGCTGACGCCTATCGCGGCGCGGCTGCTGGAGCTGGACCGCCTGGAGGACGCGCTGCTCGCCCGCATGAATACGGCGGCGCTGTTCAGTGGCTTCATCACCGACGTCGACAATACTTCCGGCTTCACCACCGACACGCATCTCAACCGCGACGGCAAGCCCGAGCTGTCAATGGAGCCAGGTGCGCTCCGGCTCCTCCCGCCGGGCTGCTCGGTTTCGTGGCCAGCCAATATCCCCGACACCGCCGGCAGCGCCGAAATCCTGAAACACTTCCTTCGCTCTATCGCATCCGGCGGCGGCGTGCCGAGCGCGCTCCTGACCGGCGATATGAGTGACAGCTCATACGCATCCGCCCGCATGGGCCTCGAACCCTTCAAGCGTGCCGTGGGCCGCATCCAGCAGGCCTACGTCGTGGCGCAGCTGCTGCAGCCGGTGTGGGAGCGCTTCATAACGGTCGAGGTGCTGTCGGGCCGCCTTGCGGCTCCCGACTTCGAACAGCGTCCCGAAGACTACTTCGCTGTCGATTGGCGCTGGCCCGCGTGGGCCTCTTTGGACCCGATCAAGGACGCCACTGCCGACACCATGGCGCTCGACGCCAACCTGAAGAGCCGCGCCGAGATCATCGCCGCCCGTGGCCGCGACATCGAGGACGTGGACCGCGAGATCGAGGCCGACCCCTTACCGCGCCGCGCTGCTGCGCCAGCGGTGCAACCTAACGAGGAATCCGAAGATGCTTGACACACCGACCATCATTCTGCGCGCCGCATCGGCTCGCCCGGCGTCGTGGAATGCCGACACCAAGACCATCGACGCGGTGATCGCCAGCAATGCGCCGGTCGCGCGCCGCGATACTGGCGGTGAGTTTCTCGAAATCCTCGACCCGAAGGGCGCTGATCTTTCGGCGCTCATCGGCGCAAGCGTGCTCGACTCTCACCGCGCAGACGGCGTTCGCTCAGTGCTTGGTGTGGTCGAGGCCGCGCGTGTGATCGGGGACGAGATCATCGCCAGCTTGCGGATGAGCACCAAGCCGGACGTGGCCGACATCGTGCGCGACATCGGCGACGGCATCCTGCGCAATCTGAGCGTCGGCTACGACGTTTCGTCGTGGCGCGACGGCACCGACCCGATCACCAAGAAGCGCACGCGCACCGCTACGGCGTGGCGTCCGCGCGAAGTCAGTTTCGTCGGAATTTCTGCCGACAGTAATGCAAAAACAAGGAACCACCCTATGGACACCAACCAGACGACGGAACGCCCGGCGATCAATCGGGCCATCCGCGAACTTGCACAGCGCGCTGGAGCCACGGCCCTGGCCGACGATCTGATCGATCGGCAGGTCACGGTCGAAGAGGCGCGCTCTGCGATCCTCGACGACATCCTGCAGCGCGGCAGCATCAAGATCAGCGCGGCGAGCAATCACTCGACGATGGATAACCCCGAGTTTTTCCGCAACGCGATTGTGGATGGCCTCTATACGCGCATCGATCCGACCCACAAGCCTTCCGAAGCCGGGCGGCAATATGCCGGTGCATCGACGGCTGACATCGCCCGCGCCGTCCTGCAGCGCAACGGCATCAGCACCACCGGGCTCGGTGCCAGCAGCCTGATCACGCGGGCGCTCGAAAGCACCTCCGACTATGCGGCGGTGATGGTCAACGCGCTCGACAAGAGCCTGCGTGTCGCCTACGAGGCCGCCGGGAGCGGCCTGAAGGAGATCAGCCGCGAGACGACGGCGGTGGACTTCCGGCCCAAGCAAAGGATCATGCTCGACAGCACCGGCATCAAGCTGCAGCCGGTAAGCGAGACCGGCGAATTCCGCCGCGCCAGCATGGTCGATACCAAGGCCAGCTATAGCGTCGCCACCTATGGCGACATCATCGCGCTGTCGCGCCAGCTGCTGGTCAATGACGATCTCAATGCGTTTGGCGACGTGTCGCGCCGGCTTGGCATTGCCGCTGCGCAATTCGAGGCGCAGCAGCTCGTCGATCTGCTGACCGCCAACGGCGGCCTTGGCCCGGTGATGGACGAAGACGGCCTGACCATGTTCCACGCCGACCACAACAACTACGTCAGCTCCGGTGCGGCGCCGTCGGTATCGACATTGAGCGCCGCGCGCCTCGCCATGCGCCATCAGGTTGGCGTCGGTGGTGGCCTCATCCACGTCGAGCCGAGCGTGCTGGTCGTCGGTGCCGAACTCGAAACCGCCGCCGAGCAGCTCATCACTGAAATCCGCCCGGTGGTCGTGTCGGAGGTCAACCCGTTCTCGAAATTGACCAAGCTCGTGGTCGAGCCGCGGCTGCCGGCCTATGGCTGGTATCTCGCCGCCGAGCCGGGCGTCTGCGACGGCATCGAGTATGCCTATCTACAGTCCTCGCCGGGACCGCAACTGCAGTCCGAGCTTGGCTTCCGCGTCGATGGCCTGATGGTTCGCGTGCGCTTGGATTGGGGCTGCGGCGCGGTGGATTTCCGCTCGTGGCAGTACAACGCGGGACACTGATCGATGACCGACCTGACAACGCTGCAGACGCAATTGGATAGTCTTCGCGCCGCATACGCGACGGGTGCCGATAGCATCGGTTATGATGGCAAGACGATCAAATATCGCGACGCCGCAGAGATGCGCGCCGCGATAGCGAGCATCGAAAATCAGATCAACGGAATGACCGGCGCCAACGCGCCGCGCACCATCCTGGTGCGCTCGCGCAAAGGCTGGTGAACGAGACACTTGCGCACGTCGCGGTTGGCAGCAGGTTTGCGCCAACTGTCCCCGCCCGGTGATGCGCGCAAGTTGAGAAGCTACTGGAACCGGGCGGGGACACTTCTTAGGAGGAGCAATGAGCAAAGAATATAAAATTTCGGAAGCGGACTTCGCGCATCTTGGGCGCGGTGAGCTGTTCGAGCCGTGGGAGATGCCTACCCGCAAGCGCCGCGAGAAGCGCAAGCCGAACCTCGCCAGCGCGCTCAAGCAGGCGAGCAACGCAGGCGCTAATGTGAGCGGCGCGACCATCGCAGCGGATGGCAGTGTGTCGCTTGAGTTTGGCGACGGCGAAAAGAAGCCGGATGATAACAAGGGAGCCAACGAATGGGACAGCATTCAATGAAACGCCCGCCGAAATTCGTGCAGGGGTTTATTGATCGCCACGGCAAGCCGCGTTTTTATTTCCGCCGTCCCGGCTTTAAGAATGTGCCGCTGCCGGGGCTGCCGTGGTCGCCCGAGTTCATGGCCGCATATGAGGCAGCACTCGCCGGACAGCCAATGCAGATTGGCGGCGCGCGAGTAAAGCCGGGATCCTTCCGCGCGCTTGCGGTGAGCTATTTCAATTCGATGGGCTTCCGCTCGCTCAAGCCCAGCACGCAATCGATCTATCACAACGCCATCGAGCGGCTCTGCAAGGAAGCCGACCGGGAAGGGCGCATGTACGGCGACAAGAGCGCGGCGATGATGCAGCGCGAACACGTCGTGAGGCTGATGGCGGCGAAAGCCGAGAAGCCGGAAAGCGCCAACCCGCTACGCAAGGTGCTGCGCGGAATGATGACGCACGCGGTTGATATCGGTCTACGCGCTGACGATCCGACCCGCGACGTGCGTGCGATCCGCGTCAAGAATGATGGCTTCCATAGCTGGACAGATGCGGAGATCGCGCAATTCGAGAAGCATCACGCGATTGGATCGCGTCCGCGCTTGGCGTTCTCGCTATTGCTTTACACGGGGCAGCGTCGCTCCGACGTGGTCCGCATGGGCCGTCAGCACATTGACCAGAACGGTGCGATTCATGTGCGCCAGATGAAGACCGGCGCGGCACTGGCGATCCCTGTACACCCGACGCTGGATGCGATCATCGCCGAGACGCCCGCCGATCACCTGACATTTTTGACGACGCAATTCGGCAAGCCGTTTACGGCGGCGGGCTTTGGCAATTGGTTCCGCGAGCAATGCAATGCGGCGGGCCTGCCGCATTGCTCCGCGCACGGCCTGCGCAAGGCGGCGGCGCGCTTGCTGGCCGAAGCCGGATGCACCGAGCATGAGATTGCGTCGATCACCGGCCACGCCAGCTTGCGCGAGATTGTGCGGTACACGAAGGCGGCGGATCAGGTGCGGCTTGCGGTCGCGGCAATGGACAAGGTGCGAACACCGACTGTCAAACCTGACGCTGGGTTTGACAAAAAGCGGAAAAACAAATGAGAAATCAAAGGGCGATTTTAGGAATGGCTCCTCGGGCTGGGATCGAACCAGCGACATTTCGATTAACAGTCGAACGCTCTACCGCTGAGCTACCGAGGAACAAGCCGGGTTTTTACGCATCGGGCCTATAACAAAGCGTAACTGGTTTGCAAAGCAGGAATGGCCCGGCGCAAGCAAGCCCGTTTTCGGGGCCCCCGCAACGCGAAAGCCTTTCCGCCGGAGCATTTAAGCGAGTGGAGGCCACGGCCGGAATCGAACCGGCGTGCACGGATTTGCAGTCCGCTGCGTAACCACTCCGCCACGTGGCCATCGGAGGTAGGCGCCCCCGAAAGGCCGCGCGTTTCCCCACGATGCAAGCCTATACAGGAGGCGGCACCGAACGACAACGCCGCCGGTTCCCTTGCCTTTTGCCAAGGCTTGCCGCACAAAAGCCGCGCATTCTCCAGCTTTCACCGAGGATACCGATGACCGATTTCGTCGCCGCGCGCCGCCACATGGTGGACGGCCAGGTCCGCACCTCCGATGTCACGGATCTTCGCGTGATCTCCGCCATGCTGGAGGTTCCACGCGAACGGTTCATTCCACTGGCTTCGGCTGCGCTCGCCTATCTCGATCTCGACGTGCCGGTGGGGGGATCCCGCCGCCTGCTCAGGCCGATGGTGTTCGCCAAGCTGATCCAGGCCGCCGAAATCGAGGCCACCGACCGCTTGCTCGATGTCGGTTGCGGCGGCGGCTATTCCGCCGCCGTGCTTGCCCGTGTTGCGGGCCAGGTGGTCGCGCTCGAGCAAGACGCCGGCCTCGCCAAGGCGGCGGAAGAATCGCTGTCGTCGCAGCCCAATGTCGACGTGGTCAGCGGCCCGCTCGCCGGCGGCTGGCCGAAAGATGCGCCCTACGACGTGGTCGTAATTGAGGGCGCCACGGAGGTCGTGCCGCAGGCGCTTTGCGAGCAGCTTAAGGACGGCGGCCGGCTCGTCTGCGTGCTCGGCTCGGGTCCCGGCTCTAAAGCCATGTTGTATCGCCGCAGCGGCGGGGAGGTCGGCGGCCGCCCGATCTTCGATGCCTCGGCGGCGTTGCTGCCGGGCTTCACGAAAACGCCCGTTTTCGCTTTCTAATTCCGTCGCGGTTCCAAATGTGACCACGAATCACCTGTCGGCGTGTTTTAAGTGGGCGAATCCCGACAGGGGGTTTTAACGGTCCGATTGGACACATAAGGTTCCCGACTCGTCGGTTTTAGTGTGAAGGTTGCCATGCGCCGGTCGCGCATGGATGGGGTTGGAATGTCGCGCCGTTCTTACAGCATTTGGTTCGGCGGCCTTGCGGCCGCGATGACCGCATTGGCCGCGATGCCTTTGACGGCGGCGCCGGCGCGCGGCCAAACGCTCGAATCCGCGCTGATGCAGGCCTATCAGAATAATCCCTCGCTCAATTCGCAGCGTGCCGCCACGCGCGCCATCGACGAAGGCGTGCCGCAGGCGCTGTCCGGCTATCGCCCGAAAGTCACCGTCATCGGGGTCGGCGGCGAGCAGACTTCGTCGGTCACGAGCAAAACCGGCGTCGCTCCGGGAACGATCTACAGCACGCTGAGCGGCTACAACTCGCCGGCTTCCGTCGGCGCCACCGTCACGCAGACTTTGTTCAACGGATTCCAGGCCGCCAACCGGACGCGCCAGGCCGAGAGCGCGGTATTGGCCGCGCGCGGCACGCTGCGCCTCACCGAGCAGACCGTGCTGCTCAACGCCGCGACCGCGTATATGAATCTCCTGCGCGACACCGCCATCCTCGACCTGCAGCGTCGCAACGTCGAAGTGCTGCAGGAGCAGTTGCGCCAGACCCGCGACCGCTTCAACGTCGGCGAGGTGACGCGCACCGACGTAGCGCAAGCGGAATCCAGTCTGGCGGCCGGCCGCTCGCAGGTTCTGCTGGCGGAAGCCAATTACACCGCCTCGGTCGCGACCTATCGGCAGGTGATCGGCAGCGAGCCGGGCAAGCTGTCGCCGGCCTCGCCGGTCGACCGCTTCTCGCCGCATAGCCTGCCGGGCGCGATCGCGGCCAGCAGCGCCAATAATCCGGCCGTCACCACGGCGCAATACAACGTCGACGTCGCGCTGGAGGCGGTGAAGGTGGCCGAAGGCGCGCTTTATCCGACGGTCACTGTGCAGGGGAGTTACACGCAGAATTGGCTGAGCACGCAGAGTCTCGCCACCATGAATGCCTACAACGCCTCGGTGCTGGGTACGCTGAGCGTGCCGATCTACCAGGGCGGCGCCGAATATTCCTTGATCCGGCAAACCAAGGAAACGCTCGGGCAGAAGCGTCTCGACCTCGACACCGCGCGCGATCAGATCCGTCAGAACGTCGTGCAGGCTTGGGGCCAGCTCGATGCGGCGAAGGCGAACATCAATGCCACGCAAGCCCAGGTGCAAGCCTCGGAGATCGCGCTCAACGGCATCCGCGAAGAAGCCCGCGTCGGCCAGCGCACCACGTTCGACGTGTTGACGGCGCAGCAGACTTTGGTGAACGCGCGCGTGGCGCTGGTCACCGCCCAGCACGACCGGGTGGTGGCGTCCTACACCCTGCTGTCGGCGGTCGGCCGGCTGTCGCCGCAGGTGCTTGGGCTGCGGGTTCCGGTTTACGACGCGACCGTGCACTACAAGCAGGTGCGCGATAGCTGGGCCGGCGTGCGCAACCCGGATGGGCGCTGAGTTTCGGTCCGCCGGCTTTCCCCGGGATGGTGCGTCTATGTCCACAGTTCGTTGTGGTCAGCCGAATTTCTGCCTGCCAAACCGGCACGCCCCTGGCGTATAAAAGGGAATCGAGCGACGATTCGCGCGCGCCGTCGCCGCTCGAGCGTATCGATGCAGGGGTGCGGAAGCTGCAGTCGGGAATGTGGCAATGAGCCAAACGGCAAAGGTCCAAGAGCCCTCGATGGAGGAAATTCTGGCCTCAATCCGCCGCATTATTGCCGACGACGACGCCAATAAGCCGGCTACGCCGCCCGCCGCTGCCGGCCCGGCGCCGCGCGCGTCCGGCCTTCCGCCCGCGCCACCGCCGGCCGCCGTCGCCAACAGCCAGGATGATATTGATGCCATGCTCGCAAACCTCGATACCGCAACTCCCGCGCAGCCTGAATCCGACGTGCTCGATCTGACCGAATCGATGGCGGCGCCGGCGGCGGCCGCGGATAACGATCCGGCGGTGACCTTCCGCACCATCGATGCCGCGTCCGATGTCATATTCACCGACCGGGCGTCCGATCCGCCGGAGCCGGCGGTGCGCATCATCGAGGAGCCGCGCCGCCCTGCAGCGCATAGCCCGGCGTCCGCCCCAAGGCCCGCGCCAAGACCGGCCCCACCGCGGGCCTCGAATCCGATGCCCGATCGCCCGTTGATCTCGTCCTCGACCGTCGCGGCGGTGGACAGCGCGTTCAACAGTCTGGCGCATACCGTGATCGGCCAGAATGCGCGCACGCTTGAGGATCTGGTGAAGGAGATGCTGCGGCCGCTGCTCAAGTCCTGGCTCGACGACAATCTGCCCGGCGTGGTCGATCGCATCGTGCGGGCCGAGATCGAACGCGTCTCGCGCGGACGGCCCTAGTATTTAACCCGCATCGTCACGCCGTCAGCGCCCGCCGGCGCTGCAGTTGGCGTGCAAACCACAAGGCCAGCGCCAGCAGCACGGCCGCCGCGGCCAGAAACAGTGGCACCGCGGAGAAGCGGTCGAACACCACGCCGCCGGCAGCGACGCCCGCGGTCTGTCCAAGATAAAGCGCTGAGGAGAAGATCGCGACCGCGGTGCCGCGCGCTTGCGGCGTCATCTGGGTGGCGTTGGTCTGCAACGTATTGTGCAGCATGTAGTAGCCGAGCCCGGTCAAGGTGATCGCGATCGGCGCCATCCAGTAATGCGGTTCGGCGGCGAGTACGACGAAGGCAACGGCGAGCACGATGCCGCCGCCGCTGGCAAGACCGACCGGCCCGAAGCGGTTGAACAGCGCGCCCACCGAAATACTGTAGATCAAGCCGCCGACCGCGAATGTGCCGACGAACAGGCCGACCAGCGCGAAGTTCACGCCGAAGCGCAGGTGCAGATCGGCTCCGACATAAGTGAAGGCGCCGAACAAGGCCGCCGCTTCGATGAAGCCGACGGCGATCACCGTGCGCGACCAGGGCGAGCGCAGCACCATCGAGTAGTCGGCGACGAAGCCGCCGCCGGGTTGCGCGGCGGCGTGGCCCGCGCGGGTGATCGGGTTGCGCCATAGCTCGTAGAACAGGCCGAGCGTGGCGATCGCGAGCAAAGCGGCGAGAATGAAGAAGACATTGCGCCAGCCGAAATAATCGCCGAGCACGCCGCCGGCTGCCTGGCCGAACATCTGGCCGAGAATTTGTCCGGACAGAAAGCGGCCAAGCACCTGCTGGCGGCGCTCGTAAGGAATGACGTCGCCGACGAAGGCGAGGGCGAACGGAACGATCCAGCCGGTGGCCAGCCCGCAGGCGAGCCGTGCCGCCACCAGGATCGGCAGCGAGGGCGCCAGGCCGCAGGCCACCACCATGGCGGTCGAGAACGCGGCGGCGATGGCGACGCAGAAATACTTGCCGAAGCGGTCGCCGATCGGGCCGATCACCAGTTGCACCGAGCCGTGCGCCAGCAGATAGGCGGTGACCACGATCGAGGTCGCGCCGACGCTGACCTGGAGGTCGGCGGCGATCTGCGGCAGCAGCGAATCAGTCGAGCGCACCATGGCCTGGGCGGCAAAGCCCGCCACGGCCAGAAGCGCGATGGCGCTGGTGGCGCTGCCGCCCGATGGACTTGAGGATTCCGGCAAAGTTGACTCTCGGTGGCGTGGCGGGCTTTCTACCGCGCGACTGGATGCAGAAAAACAAAAATGATCGATAAGACCTACCAGCCCTCCGAGGTCGAGGGCCGCATTTACCGGACGTGGGAGCAAGCGGGCGCCTTTCGCGCCGGCCGGCCCGAGCGCGCGACGGCTGCACCGTACTCTATCGTCATTCCGCCGCCCAACGTCACCGGCTCATTGCATATGGGCCATGCGCTCAACAATACGCTTCAGGACGTGCTGTGCAGGTTCGAGCGCATGCGCGGCAAGGACGTGCTGTGGCAGCCGGGAACTGACCACGCCGGCATCGCCACGCAGATGGTGGTCGAGCGTCAGTTGATGGAGCGGCAGGAGAAAAGTCGCCGCGACATGGGGCGGACTGAATTCCTGAAGCGTGTCTGGGCTTGGAAGGAAGAATCCGGCGGCACCATCGTCAATCAGCTGAAGCGGCTCGGCGCGTCGTGCGACTGGTCGCGCGAGCGCTTCACCATGGACGAGGGGCTGTCCAAAGCGGTGATCAAGGTCTTTGTGCAGCTTTACAATGAAAAGCTGATCTACAAGGACAAGCGGCTGGTCAACTGGGACCCCAAGCTGCTCACGGCGATCTCCGATCTCGAAGTGGTGCAGGTCGAGACCAAGGGTCACCTCTGGCACCTGCGCTATCCGATCGAAGGCAAAACGTTCGACCCGAACGATCCGTCGACTTATATCGTCGTCGCCACCACGCGGCCGGAGACCATGCTGGGCGACACGGCGGTGGCGGTGCATCCGGACGACGAGCGCTACAAGGCGCTTGTCGGCAAGAATGTGATCCTGCCGCTGGTCGGCCGCAAGATTCCAATCATTGCCGATGAATATTCCGATCCGGAGAAGGGCTCCGGCGCGGTGAAGATCACGCCCGCGCACGACTTCAACGATTTCGAGGTCGGAAAGAGGCACGGGTTGACGCAGATCAATATTTTCACCACCGAGGCCAAGCTTTACCTCAAGGGCAATGATGATTTCATAAACGGAGTGCCGACGTCGCCCCAACTCGATGAGACGATGACGCTGAACGGCATCGACCGCTTTGCTGCGCGCAAGAAAATTGTCGAGCGGTTGGAAGCGGGAAATCTCGTCGAAAAAATCGAGCCACACACGAATGCCGTTCCGCACGGCGACCGCTCGAATGTCGTGATCGAGCCCTATCTCACCGATCAGTGGTACGTGAACGCCAAAGAACTCGCGAAACCAGCCATCGTCGCCGTGCGCGAGGGCAAGACAAAGTTCATCCCGCAGAACTGGGAGAACACCTATTTCAATTGGATGGAAGATATCCAGCCGTGGTGCATCTCGCGTCAGCTTTGGTGGGGGCATCAGATTCCGTGTTGGTACGGGCCAAAGAAGAATCCGGATGGATCAGTACAATTTTCAACCAAAGAGGACGCGGGAAAAATTCGTCCGGATGTTTGCGAGAGGTTTGCTGCACTAAGCGAAGAAGACGCGGTGAAAGCGGCTCAAAAATATTACGGTAGGGAAGTGATCGTCACAAAGGATGCCGGCGATACTTCATGGATCAGTACTGGAAAGGATCACATTTTCCGCGACGAGGACGTCCTCGACACCTGGTTCTCCTCCGCGCTGTGGCCGTTCTCGACCATGGGCTGGCCGCACGCAACGCCCGAACTCAAGCGCTACTATCCGACCTCCGCACTGGTCACCGGCTTCGACATCATCTTCTTCTGGGTCGCCCGCATGATGATGATGGGCCTGCATTTCATGCCCGAGGTGCCGTTCGCTGACGTCTACATCCATCGCCTGGTTCGCGACGCCTCTGGCGCCAAGATGTCGAAGTCGAAGGGCAACGTCGTCGATCCGCTCGGCGTGATCGACGAATTCGGCGCCGATGCGCTGCGCTTCACGCTGATGCGCAACGTCGCGCCGGGCCACGACATCCGGCTCGGGCCGCAGGACGTCGAGAACAACCGCAACTTCGCGACCAAGCTGTGGAACGCCGCGCGGTTCGTCGAGTTCAACGGCGCGGCGCGGGTCGAAGGCTTCGATCCGAAATCGGCGAAAGAAACGCTCAACCGCTGGATCGCGCACGAAACGGCGAAGGCGGCGGCCGAAATCACGCAGGCGATCGAGACCTACGGCTTCAGCGAGGCCGCCGGCGCCGCCTATCGTTTCGTCTGGAACGTCTATTGCGACTGGTACGTCGAACTGTCGAAGCCGCTTTTGACCGGTCCCGATGGCGCGGCCAAGGACGAGACGCGCGCGATGGCCGCGTGGGCGCTCGATGAGATCCTGAAATTGCTGCACCCGTTCATGCCCTTCATTACCGAAGAGCTGTGGGCCGTGACGGCGGAGCAGGGCCCCAAGCGCTCCAGCCTGCTGGCCCTGTCGCAATGGCCCACGCTGGGAGGTCTCGCCGACGAAAAAGCCGAAGCCGAGATCGGCTGGGTGATCGACCTGGTGACCGCCATCCGCTCGCTGCGGGCCGAGATGAATCTCACCGCCGCCGTTCCGCTGGTGCTGGCGGGCGCGTCGAAAGAGACGCAAGGCCGCGCCGAGCGCTGGGCGGAATTCATCAAACGGCTGGCGCGCGTGTCGGAGATTTCTTCCGCCGCGAGCGCGCCGCAAGGTTCGGCCCAGCTCGTGGTGCGCGGCGAGGTGGCGGCGTTGCCGCTGATCGGCGTCATCGACATTGTCGCCGAGCGCGCGCGCTTGGCGAAGGAACTGGCCAAGGCCGACGCCGACATCGCCCGCGTCGACGCCAAGCTCGGCAACGAGAAATTCGTCGCCAACGCGCCGGAAGAAATCATCGAAGGCGAAAGAGAAAAACGCCAAGAGGCGGTCGGCCGCAAAGGAAAAATCGCCGAGGCATTGGATCGGCTCAAAGGCGCGGCATAGCTTTCGACCGGTTAATTGAACGGCTTGCTCAAGAACCGCGAGCCTTTCAGCCCGAAACGCCAGGGGTGTTTGACCGCCTTGGTAATGCCGATGCGGGGGCCGGTGACGATCTCCGGCTTTTCCGCCCGCGCTCGCAGCTCGAACGGTGGCCGGTCGAGCGGCAGGCCGTTGTGGCGGTGGGTGACGCCCAGCGCCTCGCATAATTTGCCGGGCCCCGAACAGAGCGCCCGCTCGTCGGGCAGGCCACGCCTTCGCCGCATCGCGGCAATTCCCGCCATCGGCTCCAAAGCCCGGATCAGCACGGCGCTGGCGCTGCCGGCCTCCTCGCAGACGAAGTTGAGGCACCAGTGAATGCCGTAGGAACGGTAGATATAGGCAAAGCCGGGGGGCCCGAACATCACCGCATTGCGGTCGGTTCGGCCATTGTAGGAATGCGCGGCCGGCTCGGTGTGGTGATAGGCCTCGACTTCGACGATCCGGCCGCCGGCGCCGTTAACCAGGAGAATGGCTCCGATCAGTTCGGGCGCGACCTCCAGCACCGGCCGGTCGAAAAAGCCTCGTCGCAACTTGGGGGGCAGGGACATTGGACGTTTGGGGCTGTGGCTAAGCTGCAACACATTTAGAACATTTAAGCCATCCCCACTTATCATCCCCGCCGCGCCGCGATTTGGCCATACCCTGCTCCGACATCGAGGCACGCCAAGCGGCGGGGCAAAGCGCTGCAGGGCATTCAGGTTTCAGCATGGGGCCCGGGGGCCTCGGAATACACCGGCGGGAATAATCCGGCGGCGAAGTCTCGGGGCGGGGCACGGCAAGGTTATGGACGCTAAAAGTAATCTGAAAGCCAAGCTGCCGAGCCGGCACGCCACCGAAGGGCCGGACCGCGCCCCGCATCGCTCGTTTTACTACGCCATGGGGCTTTCGGCCGAGCAGATCCACCAGCCCTTCGTGGGCGTGGCCACCTGCTGGAACGAAGCCGCGCCCTGCAACATTTCGCTGATGCGCCAGGCGCAGGCGGTCAAGAAGGGCGTCGCCGCGGTCGGCGGCACGCCGCGCGAATTCTGCACCATTACCGTCACCGACGGCATCGCCATGGGCCATGCCGGCATGAAGGCCTCGCTGCCCTCGCGCGAGGTGATCGCCGATTCGGTCGAACTCACGATGCGCGGCCACGCCTATGACGCGCTGATCGGCGTCGCCGGCTGCGACAAGTCGCAGCCCGGCATGATGATGGCGATGTGCCGGCTCAACGTGCCGGCGATCTACATCTATGGCGGCTCGATCCTGCCTGGAAAATTCAAGGGCAAGGACGTCACCGTGCAGGACGTCTACGAGGCGGTCGGCCGCCATTCGGTCGGGCAGATGTCGGATGAGGATCTCCAGACGCTGGAAGAGAACGCCTGTCCCTCGGCCGGGGCCTGCGGCGCGCAGTTCACCGCCAACACCATGGCGACCGTTTCCGAGGCGATCGGCCTGGCGCTGCCCTATTCGGCCGGCGCGCCGGCGCCTTACGAGATGCGCGACAAGCTCTGCACGCTGGCCGGCGAGATGATCATGGACCTGATCGTGAAGAACATCAGGCCGCGCGACATCGTTACCCGCAGGGCGCTGGAGAATGCCGCTGCCGTGGTCGCCGCCACCGGCGGTTCCACCAATGCGGCGCTGCATCTGCCGGCCATCGCGCATGAATGCGGCATCGAATTCGACCTGTTCGACGTCGCCGAAATCTTCAAAAAGACACCATATATCGCGGATTTGAAACCCGGCGGCCGTTATGTCGCCAAGGACATGTTCGAAGCAGGCGGTGTGCCGCTTTTGATGAAGACCTTGCTCGACCACGGCTACATGCATGGCGACTGCCTGACCGTCACCGGCCGCACCATCGCTGAGAACATGGAGAACGTGAAATGGAACCCGGACCAGGACGTCGTGCACCCGGCCGATAAGCCGCTGCTGGCGACCGGCGGCGTCGTCGGCCTGAGAGGCAATCTCGCCCCCGAAGGCGCGATCGTGAAAGTGGCCGGCATGACGACGGCGCTCCAGTTCACCGGCCCGGCGCGTTGCTTCGACACCGAGGAAACCTGTTTCGAGGCGGTGAAGCGCAAGACCTACAAGGAAGGCGACGTTCTGGTGATCCGCTACGAAGGGCCGAAGGGCGGCCCCGGTATGCGCGAGATGCTCTCGACCACGGCCGCGCTCTATGGCCAGGGCATGGGCGCGAAAGTCGCGCTGATCACCGATGGACGATTTTCAGGCGCCACGCGCGGCTTCTGCGTCGGTCATGTCGGGCCGGAGGCGGCGGTTGGCGGGCCGATCGGCCTCATCCGCGACGGCGACATCATCGAACTCGATGCCGAGAAGGGCACCATCAACGTCCGCCTTTCGGACGACGAATTGGCCAAGCGCAGGACCCAGTGGAAGGCGCGCGAGGCCGAATATGGTTCGGGTTATTTATGGAAATACGCCCAGCAAGTGGGACCGGCCGTCAACGGCGCGGTCACCCATCCGGGCGGGGCGGGCGAGAAGGCGTGTTATGCGGATAGCTAAGCTCGCGTTGCGCGTGACGGTGATTGGCGCAAGCCTGCTAGGCGCTTGCCTGGTGGCCATGCCGGCCATGGCGTTCGACGGCACCAAGGCGACCAACGCCATGGCGGCGGCGCCGCCGCTGACGGCGATGGAAGCGTTCCGCTCCGGCGCGCAGTGGCTCAAGGCCGGCGAGAAGGCCAAGGCCATCCACTCGCTCGAGTACGCCGCCGAAAAGGGCCACCCGCTGGCGCAGTGGAAGCTCGCGCGCATGTACGCCGAAGGCGACGGCGTGACCCAGGACGACTTCAAGGCGTTCGAGTATTTCCGCGGCATCGCCGACAGCCATGCCGAAGACAACCCGGACACGCCGCAGTCGCGCTTCGTCGCCAACGCCTTCGTGGCGCTCGGCCACTATTATCTCGACGGCATTCCGAAGACGGCGATCAAGCGCGACCCCGACCGCGCGCGCGAGATGTTCGCCTATGCCGCCTCGTATTTCCGCGATTCCGAAGCGCAGTATTATCTGGCGCGGCTCTATCTCGACGGCGTCGGCGCGCCGCACGATCCGCGCCAGGCGGCGCGTTGGTTCGGTCTCTCGGCCCAGAAGGGGCAATGCCAGTCGCAGGCTATGCTCGGCGCCATGTTGTTTGCCGGCGACCATGTTCCGCGCCAGGCCGCGCGCGGCCTGATGTGGCTCACGCTCGCCAAGGATAGCGCCAAGGACGGCGTCGGCACCGACCAGGCCTGGATCAACCGGCTCTACGACAGCGCCTTCCAGCAGGCGACCGAAGACGAGCGCGCGCTGGCGCTGGTCTATCTCAAGCGCTGGCTGGAGACGCGGCGGGAGTAGCCGCCGCGTTGCGCGTTAACGCGCATCGATATCCAAATCGATATAAACCGGCACGTGGTCGGATGGCTTGTCCCATGCGCGTACGTGGCGGTCGATGCCGGCGTCGGCCAGACGGTCGGCCGCTTGCGGCGACAGCAGCAGATGGTCGATGCGGATGCCGTCGTCCTTGGCCCAGGCGCCGGCTTGGTAGTCCCAGAAGGTGTAGAGGTCGCGGCCGTCGCTGACGGCCCGGATGGCGTCGGTGAGGCCGAGATTGGTCAGCGCCCGGAACCGCTCCCGGGTCGGCGGCAGGAACAGCGCGTCCTTGGTCCAGGCGGCCGGATTGCGGGCGTCGGCTGCAGTCGGGATGACGTTGTAATCGCCGGCCAAAACAAACGGCTCTTCGAGCTTCAGCCGCTCACGTGAAAAAGCAATAAGCCGGTCCATCCATTTGAGTTTATAGGAATATTTTTCAGTATCGGGCGGATTGCCATTGGGCAGATAGAGACTGACCACGCGTAGCACGCCGGTCTTGGTCGATACCAGCGCCTCCAGGAAGCGGGCCTGCACGTCGCCAACGTCGCCGATCAGCCCAGGCGCCACCTCGTCGAACGGCAGCTTGGAGAGCAAAGCCACGCCGTTGAAGGCCTTTTGGCCATGCACGGCGACGTTGTAGCCGAGCCCCTCGAATGCCTCGCGCGGGAAGGCCTCGTCCACGCACTTGATTTCCTGCAGGCAGACGATGTCGGGGTCACGTTCCTTGAGCCAGGCCAGCATGTTGTCCAGCCGCTGGCGGATCGAATTGACGTTCCAGGTGGCGATGCGCATCCCCGACTCCGGCAGAAAGCTTGAATAAAACCAGCGCTTCGCGTGTTTACCAGTCAGCGCAGGGATATGCATCCAGTGCCGTTTATATGGTAGAAGGCTGCCAACGCGGCCCCTTAAATATGGTGAAAAGAATTAGTTCCGCGGAATTAGGGAGCGCCTGGGCAGGGCCCTTAACAGCCCAGGCCGACAATCGCAGATGACGAAGCGAAAGTGGCTCTTTGGGGTGGCGGCGCTCGCCCTGATTGGCATTGCCTTGCTTGTCCGCGGCCTGTGGACCGGCGATGGCGCCGCGCGCACGCAGGCGCAGGCGCGCGTGGTTCCGGTCGAGGTCGCCACCGCCGAGCGCAAGCCGATGCCGGTGCGCCTGCAATCGCTCGGCAATGTGACGCCGATCGCCAGCGTCGCCATCAAAGCGCGGGTCGATACCACGATTACCGCCGTGCATTTCCGCGACGGCGCCGAGGTGAAGAAGGGCGACTTGCTGTTCACCCTCGACGGCCGCGCCATCGAGGCACAGATCGCACAGACCGAAGGCGCCATCGCACGCGACAAGGCCCAGCTCGACGGCGCCTTGCGCGACGTCGCGCGCTACACCGACCTGGTCGCCAAAAGCGCCACGCCGGTGGTCAATCTCGACAACGCCAAGACCCAGGCCGACGTTTTTCGCGCGGCGATCAAGGCCGACACGGGGCTTTTGGATAACCTGAAGGTCCAGCTTAGCTATTGCACCGTTACCGCGCCGATCGACGGGCGCATCAGCGCGGCCGCCGTCAAGGTCGGCAATTTCGTGCGTCAGGCCGACACCGCGGCGATGGCGACCATCAACCAGATGGCTCCGGTCTATGTCAGCTTCACCGTGCCGCAGAAGGTGCTGCCCGAGATCCGCCAGGCGCTGGCGGCCGAAACCGCCAGCATCGAGGCGGTCGTCCCCGGCGACACCAAACACGCCAGCGGCCAGGTGACGATGATCGAGAACAGCGTCGACCAATCGACCGGCATGGTCATCATCCGCGCCACCATGCCGAACAAGGACGAACTGCTGTGGCCGGGAACCCTGGTCACCACCGAATTGACGTTACGCGTAGAGCCGCAGGCGGTGGTGGTGCCCTCGACCGCAGTGCAGGTCAGCCAGACGGGCAATTTCGTGTTTGTCATCGACAAGGACGTCGCCAAAAAGCAGGACGTGAAAGTCGAACGCACGGTGGGCGATCAGTCGGTGATCGCCAGCGGTCTCGTTGGCGGCGAGACCGTGGTCACCGACGGCCAGTTGCTTCTGTCGAACGGTGCGCGCGTCAGCGCTCGTAAAGCCAAAGTCGCCGGCAGCTGATCCATGAACATCTCGGAAACCTGCATTCGCCGCCCAGTATTGACGACGCTGATGACCGCGTCGCTGATCGTCTTCGGTGCCTTCGCCTACCGGCTGTTGCCGGTGGCGGCGTTGCCGGCGGTCGACTTTCCGACCATCCAGATCACCGCGCAGCTGCCGGGCGCGGCGCCCGAGACCATGGCTGCCTCGGTGGCCGCACCGATCGAGCGGCAGCTTTCCACCATCGCCGGCGTCTCGTCGATGAACTCGTCGTCTTCGCTCGGCATCACCCAGATCACCATCCAGTTCGATCTCGGCCGCAATATCGACGGCGCTGCGCTTGACGTGCAGACCGCACTGTCGACGGCTGCGAAGAACCTTCCGGTCGAGATGACCACGCCGCCCAGTTTCCGCAAGGTCAATCCCGGCGACTTCCCGGTGCTCTATCTGAGCATGCGTTCCGACACGATGCCGCTGTCGTCGATCGACGACTATGCGGAAACCGTGTTGGCGCCGCAGATCTCGCAACTACCCGGCATTGCCCAGGTGCTGGTCTTCGGCGCGCAGAAATTTGCCGTGCGGGTCCAGGTCGACCCGATTGCTGCCGCGGCGCGCAACATTTCGCTCGAAGACATCCGCACCGTCGTCGCGCAAGCCAACTCTTCGGCGCCGGTCGGCGTCCTGCAGGGCCACAAGCAGACGGTGACGCTGCTCGCCACTGGCGCCATGGAGCATGCCGCCGACTATCGCAACGTGGTGGTGGCCTATCGCAACGGCGCGCCGGTCAAGCTCAGTGAAGTGGCGCGTGTGATCGACAGTGTCGAGAACGACAAGATTGCCACCTGGTTCAACGATTCGCGCGCCATAGTGCTGGCGATTCAGCGCCAGCCCGACGCCAATACCGTCCAGGTCGTGGACGATGTGCGCGCCAAATTGGTCGCGGTGCGCGGGCAGGTGCCGCCCGCGATCCAGATGACGCCCTTGTTCGATCGTTCGCTGTCGATCCGCGCCGCGGTCAGCAACGTTCAGGAGACGCTGGCGATTGCGATATGCCTGGTGATCATGGTGATCTTCCTGTTCTTACGGAAGGTTTCCGCCACCATCATTCCGGCGCTGGCGGTGCCGGTGTCGCTGATCGGCACCTGCGCGGCGATGTACGCGTTCGGCTTCTCCATCAACAACATGACGCTTTTGGCGCTCACGTTGTCAGTCGGATTCGTGGTCGACGACGCCATCGTCATGCTGGAAAACATCGTGCGCCACATCGAGGGCGGCATGCGCCCGTTCGAGGCGGCGCTGAAGGGCTCACGCGAAATCGGCTTCACCATCGTGTCGATCACCTTCTCGTTGATCGCGGTGTTCATCCCGGTGCTGTTGATGGGTGGCATGGTCGGCCGCGTGTTCCGCGAGTTCGCCGTGACCATCGCGGTCGCGATCATCACCTCCGGCTTCGTCTCGCTGACGCTCACGCCGATGCTGTGCGCGCGCGTGCTGCGCGGCCATCATCCCGGCCATGAGGAAAAGCAGAATTTCGTATTGCGCGCCTTCGAAGCGCTGTTCGAGCGTATGAAGCGCGCCTATGATTGGTCGCTCGACCGTGTGCTGGCCTACAAATCGATCATGCTGATGGTGACGTTGACGACCATCGCCGGCACGATCTGGCTTTATATCGTGGTGCCAAAGGGGTTCTTCCCGGTCGAAGACACCGGCTACATCATCGGCATCACCGACGCCAATTCCGACATCGCCTTCCCGGAGATGGTCGCGCATCAGCGCAAAATCGCCGACATCGTGCGAAATGACCCGGCGGTCGCCTATATCAATTCCACCGTCGGCGCCGGCGGGCCCAACACGCTGCCCAATAGCGGCCGCATGCTTGTGGCGCTCAAATCGCGCGACGAGCGCGGCAACCTGCAGTCGATCATGGCGCGGCTGCGGCAGGAATCGAACATCTTCCCCGGCATGCAGATCTTCTTCCAGCCGATCCAGAACATCAATCTCGGCGGCAAGCTGGCCAAGAGCCAGTATCAATACACGCTGCAGTCCAACGACACCGAAGCTTTGTATCGCATTGCGCCCGAATTGCGCGACAAGATCGCCAAGCTGCCCGGTCTGTTTGACGTCACCACCGATCTCTACGTCACGAATCCGCAGGTGACCGTCGTGGTCGACCGCGAAAAATCGATGGTCTACGGCGTCTCCATCGACCAGGTGCGCCAGCAGCTCTATGACGCCTTCGGCTCGCGCCAGGTCGCGACCATCTATACGCCGGCCAACAATTATCAGGTGATCCTCGAGACCAAGCCGGAATTCCAAAGCAGCCCGAACGATCTCGACAACGTCTATCTGAAGACATCAAGCGGAAGCGTAGTGCCCTTGTCGGCGGTCACGAAGTTCGTCCACACGGTCGGTCCGCTGCAGGTCAACCACCAGGGCCAGCAGCCGGCGGTGACCATCTCGTTTAACCTGCAGCCGGGCTTCTCGCTCGGTCAGGCGGTCGATGAAATCAGCAATCTCGAGCGCGAGGACCATCTGCCGGCCACCATCACCACCGGCTTCCAGGGCACCGCGCAGGTGTTTCAGGATTCTTTGCGCGGGCAGGGCATCCTGATCCTGGCCGCGATCTTCGCCGCCTATGTGGTGCTCGGCATTTTGTATGAAAGTTTCATCCACCCGATCACCATCATCTCCGGCCTGCCGTCGGCGGGCATCGGTGCGATCCTCACCTTGATGCTGTTCCGAATGGATCTCTCGGTGATCGCCATGATCGGCATTGTGATGCTGGTCGGCATCGTCAAGAAGAACGCCATCATGATGATCGACTTCGCCATCGAGCGCCGCCGCGTCGGGCTGTCCGCCGAGGCCGCCATCCGCGAAGCCGCGACGTTGCGTTTCCGCCCGATCATGATGACGACGTTCGCAGCGATCTTCGGCACGCTGCCGATCGCGCTCGGCACCGGCGCCGGCGCCGAACTGCGCCAACCGCTCGGCGTTGCGGTGGTCGGCGGCCTGCTGCTATCGCAGCTGCTCACCCTCTACATCACGCCGGTGATTTACGTTTATCTCGATCGCGTCGATCGCCTGATCAAGCGCCGGCTCGAGCCGCAGCTGGAAGAAGTGGCGGAAGCGCCGCCCGCGGTGGCGGCGGAGTAGGCTTTTTTAGTTGCGCGTAATCTTGTCCGAAAACCGGTTCCCACTTTTCGGGATCACGCGCTAAAGCGCGAAGCTGGTGCCGCAGCCGCAGGAAGCGGTGGCCTTCGGGTTCTTCACCTTGAACGAGGCGCCGATCAGGTCGTCGACGAAGTCGATCTCGGAGCCCGCCATGTAGTTGACCGAAACGGGATCGATCAGCACGACCGCGCCTTCGCGGGCGATGACGATGTCGTCTTCGGCCCTGGCGCTCTCGACGCCGAATTTGTACTGGAAGCCGGAGCAGCCGCCGCCTTCCACGGAAACGCGCAGCATAGAGCCCTCCGGCTCGCTCTTGAGGATCTCGCCGATCCGCCGCGCCGCCCGTTCGCTGACCGTGACGTTCATGTCCATCGTTTCGTCCTTCGGCTGCGATGCTATTGGCAGACGACCTTCCGAATAGTTAAGTGCGCGGAACCGCAAGTCAATGCGGGCGGGGGACCCCGAAAGGGCAGTCATGGCGATCGAAACCGGACGCGCGCGAGCCGTTTATGCCGCCGATCCGGCCACCAGCCGGGGCCGGCGCTGGCCGGAACCGGCAAGCCCGACCCGCAACGACTTCCGGCGCGACTGCGACCGCATCATCCATTCCAGCGCCTTCCGGCGGCTGGCGCATAAGACCCAAGTGTTCGTCTACCACGAGGGCGACCACTATCGCACCCGGCTCACCCACACGCTGGAAGTGGCCCAGATCGCCCGCTCGCAGGCGCGCGCGCTCGGCCTCGACGAAGACCTCGCCGAGGCCCTGGCGCTGGCGCACGACCTCGGCCATCCGCCGTTCGGGCATGCCGGCGAGCGCGCGCTCGACGAAGCGCTCGGCCGCTTCGGCGGCTTCGATCACAACGCGCAGGCGCTGCGCATCGTTACCGAGCTTGAGCGCCGTTATGCCGCCTTCGACGGCCTCAATCTCACCTGGGAGACCCTGGAAGGGCTGGTCAAGCACAACGGCCCGCTCACCGGACGCGACGGCCGCGCGATCGGCCGCTACGCCGAGCACGGCGTGCCGGCGGCGATCCTCGCCTATGCGCAGGTTCAGGATCTGGAATTGTGGTCTTTCGCCGGCGCCGAGGCGCGGGTTGCCGCGCTCGCCGACGACATCGCCTACGACGCCCATGACATCGACGACGGCTTGCGCGCCGATCTGTTCACGCTCGACGACATCGCCGCGGTGCCCATTATCGGCGGCATCGTCGCGGAGATCGACGCGCAATTTTCCGGCCTTGATCCGGCGCGGCGCGTGCACGAAGTGGTGCGCCGCCTGATCACCCGCATGATCGAGGACGTCATCGCCGAGACCGACCGCCGCGCGGCGGCGCTCAAGCCAGGTTCCGCCGCACAGGTGCGCGCGGCGTCGCGTCCGCTGGTGGCGTTCTCGGCGGCGATGGAAAAAGCCGACGCCGACATCAAGGGCTTTCTGCGCCCGCGCATGTACCGGCACGCACGCGTGATGCGGGTGATGGACGAGGCGCAAGCCGTGGTGCGCGACCTGTTCGGACATTTTGTCGCGGCGCCGGCCGACCTGCCGGCGGAATGGGCCCACGCGATCGCGCTGACCGGTGTCGGCGCGCGCGAACGTCACATCGCCGACTACATCGCCGGCATGACCGACCGCTACGCGCTGATCGAACACGCCAAGTATTTCAGCGCGACGCCGGAGTTGCGCTGACCTATGCCGTCATGGCGCGGCCGGACATGACGCAATCTTAAAATCGCCGCCACGCTTGCATGCCCGCCCCATTGGCCCATATCCTGCCGGCCATGGCGCGCCTGGCGGGCAAAGTTGCGTTCATCACCGGCGGCGGCGGCGGCATCGGCCGCGCCACCGCCGAACGTTTTGTCGAGGAGGGCGCCAAGGTCGTTATCGCCGAGATCGACAAGGTGACCGGCGCGGCCGCCGCGCAATCCGCCCGCGAACGCGGCGGCAATAGCGGCGGCGACGCCCACTTCGTGCATTGCGACGTGCGCGAAAAATCCAACGTCGAAGCCGCCTTCGCGGAAACGATCCGACGCTACGGCAAGCTCGACATCCTACACAACAATGCCGGCGGCTCCACGCCGGACGACGGGCCGGTCACCGAGGTGCCGGAAGCGGAGTTCTGGCGCGCGATCACGCTCGATCTGTACGGCACCTTCCTGTGCTCGAAGCTCGGCATCCCGCATCTCATCCAAGCGGGCGGCGGCTCGATCATCAACATGTCGTCGATCGTGGCGCTCAAGGCGCTGCCGGGGCGCGACTGCTACACCGCGGCCAAGGGCGCGATCGCCGCGCTGACGCGATCGATGGCGGTGGAATACGCGAGCCACAAGATACGGGTCAACGCCATCGCTCCCGGCGTCGTGCTCACGGAGCGGGTCAAGAAGCTGCTGGAAGGCTCCAAGGCCATCGAGAAGCTCGCTGCAACGCACCTGCTTGGCCTCGGCCTGCCGATCCACATCGCCGACATGGCGGTCTATCTGGCGTCGGACGAGTCCGTCATCACCACCGGGCAGGTATTGTCGATCGATAGCGGTGCGACGGTGGTTTGAAACTCCCGGTCACTCCGAGGCGCGAGCTAACGGGAGTGCGGCCATCCTTTTGAACTCCTCAGCCAAATTCCATTACCCGCAGCGCCAAATGAGCGCCGTGCCCCATCCCCAACACCTCTTCGCCACCATGCTCGCCCGCGTGCGGACGGCGTGCGCGGCCGTGCTCGGGCCGAGCGCGGACCTCTCGCGTGTCGTGGTCGAGCCGCCGCGCGATTCCGATCATGGCGACATGGCAGCCAATGCCGCCATGGTGCTGGCCAAGGACGCCGGGCAGAAGCCGCGCGAGCTGGCCGAAAAAATCGCCGAGCGGCTGCGCGCCGACAATCTCATCGGCAAGGTGGACGTCGCCGGTCCTGGCTTCATCAATTTCACGCTTCACCCTAGGGCCTGGGCCGAGGAGCTGCGCGTCGTGCTGGCGGCCGGGAGCGATTACGGCCGCAGCAAGATGGGCCAGGGCGAAAAGGTCAACGTCGAATACGTCTCGGCCAATCCGACCGGGCCGATGCATGTCGGGCACGGCCGCGGCGCGGTGTTCGGCGATGCGCTCGCCAATCTCTTGGCCTTTGCCGGCTACGAGGTGACGCGCGAATATTACATCAACGACGCCGGCGCGCAGGTCGACGTGCTGGCGCGCTCGGCATACCTGCGTTACCGCGAGGCGCTCGGCGAGGCTATCGGGCCGATTCCGGACGGGCTTTATCCCGGCGACTATCTCGTGCCGGTCGGCGGCGAACTCGCCGCCGAATATGGCGCGGCGCTGAGCGCAAAGCCCGAGAGCGAATGGCTGCCGATCGTGCGCGCCAAGGCCATCGCCATGATGATGGCCATGATCCGCGACGATCTTGCCGCGCTCAATGTCCGCCACGACGTGTTCTTCTCGGAACGCTCGTTGACCGAGGACGGCGACAAGGTCGGCGCCACCATCGCGTCGTTGCGCGCGGGCGGGGAGGTCTATGAGGGCCGCCTGCCGCCGCCCAAGGGCGGCAATCTCGAGGACTGGGAAGACCGCGAGCAGACGCTGTTCCGCTCGACCGCGTTTGGCGACGACGTCGACCGGCCGCTGTTGAAATCGGACGGCAGCTACACTTATTTCGCCAGCGACATCGCCTATCACAAATCCAAGGTCGACCGCGGTTTCCGCAACCTGATCGACGTCTGGGGCGCCGATCACGGCGGCTACATCAAGCGCATGCAGGCGGCGGTGAAGGCGATGAGCGCCGGCAAGGCCGTGCTCGACGTCAAGCTCGTCCAGCTTGTTCGGCTGCTGCGCGCCGGCGAGCCCGTGAAGATGTCGAAGCGCTCGGGCGACTTCGTGACGCTGCGCGAGGTGGTGGAGGAAGTCGGAAAAGACGCGGTGCGCTTCGATATGCTCTATCGCAAGAACGACGCCGTGCTCGATTTCGATCTTGCCAAGGTGATCGAGGCGACCCGGGAAAACCCGGTGTTTTACGTCCAGTACGGACACGCCCGCGGCGAATCAATCTTCCGCAATGCGCGCGCGGAAATTCCCGATCTGGTGCCGGCCACCGCGGCCGAACGCGCCCATTTCTTGAGATATGCACCGTTAGAAAAACTCACCGACGAGGGCGAGCTTGCTCTGTTGCGCCGCATCGCGCTTTACCCGCGCCTGGTCGAGGCCGCGGCGAGCGCCCATGAGCCGCACCGGGTCGCCTTCTATCTATATGAATTAGCTAGTGAATTTCATGCGCATTGGACGCGCGGTAAAGACATGCCTCAATTACGCTTCATTATCGGGAATGATCCGGACACGACGGCGGCCAGGCTCGCATTGGTGCAGGGGATTCTCACCGTCCTTGCCTCGGGATTGGCGGTCCTCGGAGTCGCAGCGCCGGACGAAATGCGTTAAATCTCGTTCGCAATCCGCTGTGTTGAGTGATTCGCGATTGAACGGACGAGGACGCAATCAACAACCGGGTACAGAATGGCGGACGAACAAACTCAGAGATCCTATCGTTTGAATGAGCCGGTGGCGCGGCGTGCGCCGATCACCAATCCGGGCTCGACCAGCGATCCTCTCGCCGAGCTTGCCCGCCTGATCGGACAAGCCGACCCGTTCGCCGAATTCGGCCGCAGTAACGTGCGGCGCGCCGCTGCGCCGCCGGTTCCGCCTCCGGCCATGCGAAGCTTCGACGCCCACGATTATTTCGGCACCACGACGGCGGCGGACGCGCATCCGGGCGCGCTGGAAGCGCCGCCGCCACCGGCTCCGCCGCCGACGCAGCAGCCTTATGCCGCCGGCTATCTCAATCCGGCCGCAGCCGAGAACGCCGGCCATCCGCCGGCCGACGTCGTCGGTTACGCTCCCGATCCGTATCATCCGGCCAACGACCAGTTCGAAGGCGAGGAAGACCACTTCTACGAGGATGCCCCGAGCTCGAAAAGCCGCATGGGCATTATGGCCATCGCGGCCGTATTTGCTCTGGCGGTGCTCGGCACCGCCGGCGCCTTCGGCTATCGCGCGGTCTTTGGCACCTCCCGTTCTTCTACCCCGCCGCCCGTCATCAAGGCCGACACCGCCCCGAGCAAGATCATGCCGGCGACCGGCAGCAAGGCGCCCAGCAAGCTGATCACGGACCGGGTGACCGATCATGACGAGAAGCTCGTGTCGCGCGAGGAAAAGCCGGTTGCGATAAAGATCACTCCGCCCGTTGCGGGAATGCCTTCGGCCCAAGCTAGCGCCCCGCCGGATGCTGCTCCGCCGGCCACCGGCAACGGCATCATTTCCAGCGAGCCAAAGAAAATCCACACCATCGCCATCCGCCCGGATCAGTTGGGCGCCGGCAGTAGCCAACCAGCGGCCGCCCCGCAGCCGCAAGCGCAGATGGCGCCGCAGCCGCCCGCGAGGCCTGCTGCTCCATTGGCGCGCGCCGCCACGAGCGCGCCGCCGCCGGCGGCCACTCCGGAACCGCCACGCCAGGCTGAGGCGCGCGCTGCTGTGCCGCTGCGTCATACGGAGTCGATATCCAGAAGCGAGCCGCTTTCGTTGAGCCCCGGCGCGGCGGCAGCGCGTGCGCCCGTGCGCACCGCCGTGGTGGCCCCGCAAGTGCGCGTCGCGCCGGCGGCCACCGCACTTGGCGGCGGCTACGCCGTGCAAGTGTCGTCGCAAAGGAGCGAAGCCGAAGCGCAGGCCTCGTTCCGCAGCCTGCAGGCCAAGTTCCCCAAACAACTTGGTGGCCGGCAAGCGTCGATCCACCGGGTGGAGCTGGGCGCGAAGGGCACCTATTACCGTGCCATGGTTGGCCCGTTTGCCAACGCCAATGAGGCGAGCGAACTGTGCAGCGGCCTCAAGGCGGCCGGCGGACAGTGTCTTATCCAGCGAAATTAACGCGCCATTGCTTGAACTTACGCCAAGCGCAGGCTAATCCGCGCCGATGGCGGCGCGCGCATTCATCACCGGATTGAGCGGGCTTAACGTCTCCGCCAATGAACGCGCGTTTCTGCGCGAGGCCCAGCCTTGGGGCCTCATCATCTTTAAGCGAAACGTGAGTACACCTCAGCAAGTGGCGGAACTTACGAGCGCATTTCGTGACGCTGTCGGCTGGGAAGCGCCGGTCTTGGTGGACCAGGAAGGCGGCCGCGTGCAGCGGCTGGGGCCGCCGCATTGGCCCGCATACCCCGCCGGCGCGGTTTACGGCGCGTTGTTCGACCGCGATCCGCCGCTTGGTCTGGCGGCGGCTCGGCTCGGAGGTCACTTGATCGCGGCAGACCTCAGAGTTCTTGGGATCGACGTCGACTGCCTTCCTCTGGCGGATGTTTTGATCGCGGGCGCCGACCCGGTCATCGGCGACCGCGCCTACGGAAGCGAGCCGGGCAAAGTCGCGGCGATCGCCGGCGCCATCGCGCAGGGTCTGCTGGCCGGCGGCGTACTGCCCGTCGTCAAACATCTGCCCGGCCACGGCCGGGCGACCGCCGACAGCCACCACAAGCTGCCAGTGGTCGATACCGACCGGGCGACCCTGGAAGCCACCGATTTTGCCGCATTCCGGCCCTTGGCCTCCCTACCGCTCGGCATGACCGCACATGTTGTGTTTTCCGCCATCGACCCCGTCGCGCCGGCCACTACTTCGGTCACAATGGTGCGCGAAGTGATTCGCGGGTTTATCGGGTTCCGTGGTCTGTTGATGAGCGACGATGTCTCCATGAAAGCGCTGTCCGGTACGATTGCGGAGCGTAGCCGCGCCGCGTTCGCGGCACGATGCGACGTCGTGCTCCATTGCAACGGCATCTTGAGCGAGATGGCGCCGGTCGCCGGACAGGCGCCGGTGTTGGCAGGCGAGGCCGCCAGGCGCGCCGACGCCGCGCTGGCGCAACGCAAGGCGCCGGAACAATTCGACGTCGAAGCCGCCCGCAAGTTGTTTTCGCAAATGGTGGACGCCGACGGTTCACCGCCGCAACGGAAGACCGCGTCATGACGCCTGACGACTTCGACAGCACGCTGGCGGCGGATCGCGGCACCACCGAGCCGGCGATGATCGTGGACGTCGAGGGCTTCGAGGGCCCGCTCGATCTATTGCTCGCGCTGGCGCGCACGCAGAAAGTCGATCTGGCGAAGATCTCCATTCTGGCGCTGGCCGACCAGTATCTCAAATTCATAGAAGCGGCGCGCCAGTTGCGGCTGGAGCTGGCGGCCGATTATTTGGTAATGGCGGCATGGCTTGCCTATTTGAAATCGCGGCTGCTGCTGCCGCGCGAGGCGCCGGGCGAGGGCCCGAGCGCGGAAGAAATGGCGCTGGCGCTGGCCTACCGCCTGCGGCGGCTCGAGGCGTTGCGCGGCGTGGCGACCCGGCTGATGGAGCGGCCGCAACTCAACCGCGACGTTTTCGCGCGCGGCGCGCCCGAACCGATCGACGAGATCAAGCAGCCGGAATGGACGGCGACGCTGTACGATTTGCTCAGCGCTTATGCGACGCAGCGGTCGCGCAGCGCGCTGTCGCGCGTGCGCTTCAAGCAGCGTACGGTGTGGTCGCTGGCCGAAGCGCGCGCCGCGCTCGAACGCCTGATCGGCATGTCGAGCGACTGGTCGCGCATCGACGCCTTCCTGATCTCGTTCGTGGTCGAGCCCGCGCTGGCGGCGACCGTCATGGCGTCCTCGTTTGCGTCGGCGCTCGAACTAGTGCGCGAAGGGGTCGCCGAGATTCATCAGAAAGAATCGTTCGCGCCGCTCTACATGCGCAAGCGGGTCGGTGTGAACGGAAGTGCTTTGACCTATGACGCGCCAGAAAACACATAAGGGGACGGACTCGATGCCGAGCGTGGCCAAGAAGCTGGTTATTGTTCAAAGCGAAGGCGCGCCGGCAGCGCAGTCCGATGCGGCAACGCCGACCGAGCCGGCCGCACGCCCGGAAGAACTGCGGCTGCTCGAAGCGCTGCTGTTCGCCGCCGGGCAACCGCTCGACGAGACGACGCTGGCGCGACGGCTGCCCGACGGCGTCGACGTGAAAGAGGTGCTGGCGCAGCTCAAGGCCGAATACGCCACGCGCGGCGTCAACCTGATGCGCATCGGCAAGAAGTGGATGTTCCGCACCGCCGAAGATCTTTCCTGGCTGCTCACCAAGGAGACCGTGGAGACGCGCAAGCTGTCGCGCGCCGCGATCGAGACGCTCGCCATCATCGCCTATCACCAGCCGGTCACCCGCGCCGAGATCGAGGAAATCCGCGGCGTGGTGGCGGCCGCCGGCACGCTCGACGTGCTCCTGCGGACCGGCTGGATTCGCCCGCGCGGGCGGCGCAAAGCACCGGGCCGGCCGATCACCTACGGCACCAGCGAGGCGTTCCTCACCCATTTCGGGCTGGAGGAGGTGGGCGATCTTCCCGGTCTCGACGAGCTCAAAGGCGCCGGTCTCTTGGAAGGCAATCTGCCGCCGGGCTTTGCGGTGCCGATGCCGTCAGATGACCTGGCGCTGCGCGACGACGAGGAACCGCTCGATCCGGGCGATCTCGATCTAGGGTTGGCGCCGCCGCCCTCGCGCAGCGAGTAGCAGTATCAATCCGCCTCATCCTGAGTAGGGCGCGACTGCGCCCTTTCGAAGGATGGGGCCGATTGAGTGGGCGGCTTGGTTAATGCCGGCCACGGCCTAACGCCCCGGAACTAAAAGTAAATACGGCCTCCGCTGCGACATGAAGGCCGCATTACAAAGGGCGTAAGTCCTTGTTTTTGCCGCTTCCGGGGCCTAGTTTCACACTCAAATCACGGGCGGGGCGCGTATGACGCCGCCGCAGCGGAGGGTTCGCCAATGGGTTCTTTAAGTATCTGGCACTGGATGATCGTCATCGTCGTGGTGATGCTTCTGTTCGGCGGCCGCGGCAAGTTGTCCAACCTGATGGGCGATTTCGCGCAAGGCATAAAGGCGTTCAAGAAGGGCATGTCGGAAGACGACAAGCCGGTCGAGACCAAGGCCGAGCCGGCCAAGACCATCGATCACCAGGCCGCCGGCGCAGCGCCGAAGACGGAAACCGAGCAGCGCGCCGAAGGCGTGCGCTCTTAAAACAGCTTGGCAGCGGCGGCGTGTTGACGGGAAGCGGGTGGCCGGCGCGCCCCGGGAGTTGATCTATCCATGTTCAATCTTGGTTGGGGCGAGATCGTCGTCATCGGCATCGTCGCGCTGATCGCGATCGGGCCCAAGGAGCTGCCGACCGTTCTGCGGACGCTCGGCCAGTGGATGGGCAAAGTCCGCCGCATGGCCAACGAATTCCAGGGCCAGTTCCAGGAAGCGCTGCGCGAAGCCGAGTTCGCCGATCTCAAGAAGCACGCCGACGATATTTCCAGTTCGGTGGCCGAATTCTCCAACATCGATCCGCTCGCCGACGCGCAAAAGGATGTCGAGCGCGCCTTCGAAGAAACGCCGGTAGCCGCGCCAACGGCTGACGCTGCGAGCCCCACGCCGGACGCCTTGCCGGACGCGCCGCCGCTGCCGGCGCTCGAGGCGGCGCCGGAACCGCCGCCCGCCATCGCCCATGAAGATCACGCCGCGCTCGCGCCACCGCCCGCCGAAAAAGCCGGGGGCGGGGCATGAGCGAAGAGGACATCGAGGCCAGCAAGGCGCCCTTGCTCGAGCACTTGATCGAGCTGCGTTCGCGGCTGATCAAGGCGGTGCTCGCCTTCGCCGTGATGTTCGCGCTCTGCTTCGTGTTCGCCAAGGACATCTACAATGTCCTGGTCTGGCCGTTCGTGTGGGTGGCGGGGCCGGAGAATTCCAAATTCATCTACACCGCGCTGCTGGAATATTTCATCACGCAATTGAAGCTGGCGATGTTCGGCGCTGCTTTCCTGTCGTTCCCGGTGGTGGCGGCGCAGATTTACATGTTCGTCGCGCCCGGGCTCTACCGCAACGAGCGCAAGGCGTTCGTGCCTTACTTGATCGCGACGCCGTTTTTCTTCACGCTCGGCGCAACGGTGGTCTATTTCCTAGTGCTGCCGATGCTGATCCGGTTCTCGCTGCACATGCAGCAGCCGGGAACCTCGAACGAAGCCAGCATCGTGCTGCTGCCCAAGGTCGGCGAATATCTCTCGCTGATGATGACGCTGGTGCTCGCCTTCGGCGTGGCGTTCCAGCTGCCGGTGATCCTGACGCTGCTCGGCCGCATCGGCCTGATCACCGCCGATCAGCTCAAGTCCAAGCGGCGCTATTTCATCGTCGGCGCCTTCGTGCTGGCCGCCATTTTGACGCCGCCCGACGTGCTCAGCCAGATGTCGCTGGCGGTGCCGCTGATGCTGCTCTACGAGGGTTCAATCTGGTCGGTGCGGTTCGTCGAGAAGAAGGCCAGGGCCGATGAGGCCGCCAAAGAAGCCGCCAAGGAAGCCGAGAAGGCGGCGGCAGCTGCAGCCAAACCGGCGGAATGATTCGCTTTCTCGGCCTGTCGCGGCCTCATCCTGAGGAGCGCTCCGAAGGAGCGCGTCTTGAAGGACGAGGCCGCCCTATCCTTCGAGACGGCGCTTCGCGCCTCCTCAGGATGAGGGCGGATTGAGCCATAGCATCACCACTGTTGTGTCCGTCATGACAAACCCAGCCATGACAGGCTAAAAGCCCCCCATGTATGACATCAAATGGATTCGTGAGCATCCGGAGGCCTTCAAGAAGGGGCTGAAACGGCGCGGCCTCGATTCTGAAGCGATCTATAACGAGATTAAGAATCTCGACGAGCAATGGCGGGCGAACGAGACCTTTGCCCAAAGGGCGAAGGCAAACATCAATAAAATTTCTGCGGAAATAGGTGCTGCAAAAAAGGTAGGCGACCAAGCGCGGGTATCGGAATTGATGGAGCAGGTGTCACGCCTAAAAGGTGACATTACGAAAGCGAGCGGACAAGTCGCGGATGTTTCTAATTCCGAACTCGGAAAGAAACTCGCGGAGCTTCCCAACACGCCGGCGGACGACGTGCCGGATGGCACGGACGAACACGGTAACGTCGAGCGTCACCAGTCCGGCAAAAAGCGCGACTACGCATTCAAGCCGAAGGAGCATTTCGATCTCGGCGCCTCGCTCGGCATGATGGATTTCGAACTGGCGGCGAAACTCTCCGGCGCGCGGTTCGTGGTGTTGCAGAAAGGCCTTGCGCGCATGGAGCGCGCTTTGGGGCAATTGTTTCTCGACACGCATACGAGCGAGAAGCACGGATACACCGAAGTCAGTCCGCCGCTGCTCGTGCGTGACGACGTGATGTTCGGAACGGCGCAGTTGCCGAAATTTGAGGAAGACCAGTTTTGGGCTGTCAGAGGTGAAATGGTTGCGGCGGTTGATGAGGATGTCGTCGCAAATCTTGATCGCGATGAAGCGCAACTCGTTCTAATGGGACGTATCGCAAAGCTAAGAAGTGACCGTCTCGGTCTAATTCCCACCGCCGAAGTGCCGCTGACCAATATGGTGCGCGAGTCCATCGTCGACGAAGACAAGCTGCCAATGCGGCTGACCGCCTGCACGCCGTGCTTCCGCGCCGAAGCCGGCGCCGCAGGAAAAGACACGCGCGGCATGATCCGCCAGCACCAGTTCACCAAAGTGGAACTGGTCTCGATCACCACGCTGGACAAATCCAAGGAAGAGCACGAGCGCATGCTGTCCTGCGCCGAGGAAGTACTGAAAAAACTCGACCTACATTACCGCGTGGTCACGCTCTGCACCGGCGATATGGGCTTCGCCGCGCAGAAGACCTACGACATCGAGGTCTGGCTGCCGGGCCAGAACCTATATCGCGAGATTTCCTCCTGCTCCAACTGTGGCGAGTTCCAGGCGCGCCGCATGAACGCGCGCTACCGCGGCAAGGATGGCGTGCGGCACGTCCACACGCTCAACGGCTCCGGCGTGGCGGTCGGCCGCGCGCTGATCGCGGTGATGGAGAATTACCAGGACGAGAACGGCGCCATCGCGGTGCCCAACGCGCTCAAGCCCTATATGGGCGGGATTACCAAGATCAAGCGGGCTTAATGCGCATCCTCATCACCAACGACGACGGCATCCACGCGCCGGGCCTCGAGGCCTGCGAGAAAATCGCCCGCGCATTGTCCGACGAAGTCTGGATCGTGGCGCCGGAAAGCGACCAGTCCGGCGTGTCGCATTCACTGTCGCTCAACGATCCGCTGCGCTTGCGCGAAGTGGCCGACAAGCATTTCGCCGTGAAGGGCACGCCGACCGATTGCGTCATCATGGGCGCGCGCCATCTGATGAAGGACATGCCGGACCTGGTGCTGTCCGGCGTCAATCGCGGCCGCAACGCCGCCGAGGACGTGACCTATTCGGGCACGGTCGCCGGCGCCATGGAAGGCACCGTACTCGGCATTCCGTCGTTCTCGCTGTCGCAGGCTTATGCCTTTTCCACCCGGCACACGCCTTATTGGGACACCGCGGTCAAATTCGCGCCCGATCTGATCCGCCGCGTGCTCAAGACCGGCATGCCGCGCGACGTACTGGTCAACGTCAATTTTCCGGATTGTCCGCCGGACCAGGTCGCCGGCGTTTCCGTCGTCACGCAAGGCAAACGCGACCAGGAGTTGTTGCGCATCGACGCGCGCCACGACGGGCGCGGCAATCCGTATTACTGGATCGCCTTCGGCCGCGGCGGCATCGCCGGGGCGGCGCCGGGCAGCGATCTCGCCGCGCTCAACGACAAGCGCATCGCGATCACGCCGTTGCGGCTCGACCTGACCGACGAGCCGTTCATGACAAAACTGGCGGGTGTGTTCGACTAAGCGCCGGCCAGCAAGCCGGCGATCGCTTTTTTGAGCTGCTCGACCTGGAACGGCTTCTGCAATGCCGGGCGGCTGTTATAGGGATCGGGCAGGCTGCGTTCGCCATAGCCGGTGACGAACACGAAGGGCACGCCGCGCTTGGCCAGAATATCGGCGACCGGATAAATCTCCCGGCCGTCGACATTGACGTCGAGAATGGCGGCGGAGAAATCGCCGTTGGCCGCGGCCTCGCTCGCTTCCGCAATGCTGCCGACCGCTGCCGCCACGGCATAGCCGAGGTCGGCGAGCATATCCTCCAGCAGCATGCGGATGAGATATTCGTCTTCGACGACGAGTAGGCGCGGCGCTGCTGTCGGGGATTTATTCATCGCCGGCTCCTGCCAAATAACGCCGAGGCGCGGCGCCCAGTTCCATTCACAACCTTATCCATAGCCGCAACCTTACATGAATCGTCCGGTGGCAAACGTGCTAATTTCGGGGCAAAAGGAGCAAATCGTGCCGAGTCGGCCGCAGAACGGAAAAGACAACGATCGCATGGAATTCCTGCTGACGCTGCGGCGGCGCGGCATCAGCGACCAGGCGGTGCTGCGCGCCATGGACGAGGTGCCGCGCGGCGATTTCGTCGAGGGCGAGTTCGCCTCCCGCGCCTATGCCGACCAGGCCTTGCCGATCGAATGCGGGCAGACCATCAGCCAGCCTTATGTCGTGGCTTACATGACCGAGCAGCTCGCCTTAACTCCGCATCATCGCGTGCTGGAGGTCGGCACCGGCTCGGGCTACCAGGCCGCGGTGCTCTCGCGCCTGGCGCGCGAGGTGGTGAGCATCGAGCGCTATCGCACGCTCGCCGAGCAGGCGAGGGCGCGTCTCGCCGCGCTCGGCTACGACAATGTCGAGGTCGTGGTCGGCGACGGCTTTGCCGGCGTGCCGGAAAAGGCGCCCTACGATCGCATCATCGTCACCGCCGCCGCGGAGCAGGTGCCGCAGGCTCTGCTCGAGCAACTCGCGGATGACGGCGGGGTGATGATTTTGCCGCTGGGGCCGCGTGACGGACCGCAACACATAATCAAGCTTACCAAATCGCAAACGGAGATTTCGCGGGAAAACCTGATTGCGGTGCGTTTCGTGCCGTTATTGCCCGGGCAAGCGCAGGAGTTGTGACTTTTCGGCCGATGTTGCCGTTTCGGCGTCATTCGCCAATTAAGGCGTTCCTCGCGGACTCGATCGCGCGCGCGCCGAGCCGCTAATTCTTAAAAGCTTATTTACTCACTACTGCTTTATTTCGAAGTCTACTTTTGTTGCGTATGAGTGAGTAACCACATGCCGCGCATTCAGTTGCCGTATCGCTCGCGTGTCTGCCTGCGCGTTGCAGTTCCAGCCCTCCTGGGCATCGCCGTCGCCGGCTGTGCGGACTCCGCGCGCTTCGACTCCAATCCATACGCCTCCAACCGTCAATCGCCGCCGCAAGAGACGACCGGTTCGATCTCGCCGCGTCCGGCAACCACCACCCGCGTCGTGTCGCAGCCGCTACCGGCGCCGAGCCGGCCGGCTACGGTCGCCGCCTCGGGCGGCGTCGCCGCGGGCGCACCGGGCTTGGGCGCTTACCGGCCCGCTACCGCCGACGTCACCGGATCGGTGCCGGCCCATCGCGCGCCGACGCCCGCGTCAGCCGGGCATTGGACTTGGGACGGCGGCTCGCCGGTGACGGTCAGCGCCGGCGAAACGGTCGAGAGCATCGGGCGAAAATATGGCGTGCCGGCCTCCGCCATCCGCGAGACCAACGGTTTCCGCGATGGCGTTTCGCTCCGGCCGGGCCAGCGCGTCGTCATTCCGCGCTACGTCTCGGCCAGCGGAGCCCACATCGCGGCGCCGCAAATGCCTCCGCAGCCGGCGCGGCAGGCCTCGATGCCGCCGCAGAAGGGCGAAAGCGTTCACATCGTCGAGCCGGGCGAAAGCATGCTCGGAATCGCGCGCAAGCACGGCATCTCGATCACGGCCTTGGCGCGCATGAACAATATCCAGCCCTATGCCAAGATCACCATCGGCGAGCGCTTGAAGGTTCCCGGCGGGATTCACGTTGCCGCGCGCCAGACACCGGCGCCGCAAGTGGCGCAGCCGCGCACGGTTCCGGCCGAGAAGGTCGCCGGCGCGCCGATTCAGAGTGCGCGCATCGCCACTCCGGAAACCCACGCCACCACCCAAAGCCTGCCGCCGACCGCGGAAGCGGCCGGCAGCTTGCCGTCGTTTCGCTGGCCGGTGAAGGGCCGGATCATCGCCGGCTTCGGCCCGCGTCCGAACGGCGCCCAGAACGACGGCATCAATCTGGCGGTGCCGGAAGGCACGCCGATCAAGGCCGCCGATGACGGCGTCGTCGCCTACGCGGGCAGCGAGTTGAAGGGCTATGGCAACCTGGTGCTGATCCGTCACGCCAACGGCTTCGTGTCGGCCTATGCCAATGCCAGCGAGATCCTGGTCAAGCGCGGTGAAACCATCAAGCGCGGGCAGGTGATCGCGCATGCCGGGCAGACCGGCAACGTGACCTCGCCGCAACTGCATTTCGAGATCCGCAAGGGCTCGACCCCGGTCGATCCGGCCAAGTATCTCGACGGCGCGTAGTTCATTCCGTCAATCCGGGGCGCACGCGTTAGCGTGCGAACCTGGCGTGACATATTACTCTTTCAACTCCACGCCCAAACGTCCGGCCAGATCCTGCACGAATTGCCAGGCGACGCGGCCGGAGCGCGAGCCGCGCGTGGTCGACCATTCCAGTGCGTCGTGCTGCAGCGCTTCGCCCTGCGCCGGAATATGGAAGTGGGCGACGTAGCTCTCGACCATCGCGAGGTATTCGTCCTGGCTGCAGCGGTGAAAGCCGAGCCAAAGCCCGAAGCGGTCGGATAGCGACACTTTCTCCTCGACCGCCTCGCCAGGATTGATCGCGGTCGAGCGCTCGTTTTCCATCATGTCGCGCGACATCAGGTGGCGGCGGTTCGACGTGGCGTAGAAAATCACATTGTCCGGCCGGCCCTCGATGCCGCCTTCCAAGAGCGCCTTGAGCGACTTGTAGGTGGTGTCCTCGGCGTCGAACGACAGATCGTCGCAAAACACGATGAAGCGATAATGCGAACCACGGATTAGTGACATCAAGTCGGGCAGGCTCTCGATGTCCTCGCGGTGGATCTCGATGAGCTTGAGCGGGGTGCCCTTGCCCTGGCGGGCGATCATCGCGTTGACGCCGGCGTGCGAGGCCTTCACCAGCGACGATTTGCCCATGCCGCGCGCGCCCCACAACAGCGCGTTGTTAGCCGGCAGGCCTTTGGCGAAGCGCTCGGTGTTCTCCACCAGCACGTCGCGCACGCGGTCGATGCCCTTGAGCAGCGACATCTCGACGCGGTTGACGCGTTTGACCGGGGCGAGCCGGTGTCCGTCCGGCTGCCAGACGAAGGCGTCGGCGCCGGTAAAATCGGGCATGGATGTGCGCTGCGGCGCCAGCCGTTCGAGCGCTTCGGCGATGCGCGCAAGTACCTCGCCGCCATTCGCGGCGGCGGGCGGCGCTTTGGACTTCGCTTTGGGCTTCAATTTGGACTTCGACTTGGACTTCGATTTGGCCATGGGGCGTGCTTCCGGAAATTGCGCTGCTCTTAGCGGGGCGGCGTTGCCCCCGCAAGCGGGCTGTTGCAAAAACGGCCAAAAGTGGCCGGTTTTAAGGGGTCTGGCGGCGTTGCAATTGGGGCTACGGCCGCTATAGTCCGCGCGAAATTAAGCGTTTGATGCCGGGCCGGGGACGCGCGCCTTGCGTGTTCCTGGAAACCACGCAAGGAAACCTTCGATGTTCATTTCGACCGCGTTCGCGCAAGGGTCGCTGTTTGGCGGGGCGAGCGGCGATAGCGGCGGCATGGTGATGTCGCTGCTGCCGTTCGCGCTGATATTCGTCATCATGTACTTCCTGATCCTGCGTCCGCAACAGAAGCGGGTGAAGCAGCACGCGGAATTGGTCAAGAACGTGCGGCGGGGCGACACCGTCATCACCAATGGCGGACTGGTCGGCAAGGTCACCAAGGTGATCGACGACGATCAGATCGAAATCGAGATTGCGGACGACGTGCGCATCCGCCAGATACGGTCGATGATCACCGACGTCCGCGCCAAGGGTGAACCGGTGAAGGACGAGGCGGCAGCCGGTTGATGCGGGTGCCTTCGTTTTTCAACCCTAGCTTTCCGGATTAAGTTGGGACGTCATGCTTTATTTCACGCGCTGGAAAGCGTTGGCGATTATTCTCACGGCATTGTTCATTTGCCTGTTCGCCGTTCCTAATTTTCTGCCGGAAAAGATGGTGGCGAGCTGGCCGAAATGGGCGCAGCGCCACGTCGTGCTCGGCCTCGATTTGCAGGGCGGCTCGCACATCCTGCTTGAGGTCGATACCAAGGCTGTGCGCAAGGAAATGCTGGAGACGCTGCGCGACGACATGCGCCGCGTGCTGCGCGAAGCCCGCATCGGCTACACCGGGCTGGTGGTGCGCGGCAGCAGCGCGGAAGTCCGCATTCGCGAGGGCGCCAATGCGGATCAAGCGCTCGAGAAGCTGCGCGCTTTGTCGCTGCCGCTCGGCGGAATCCTGAGCGCCACCGGACAGCGCAGCCTTGACGTTTCCAGTGAGGCGGGCGGCCTGATCCGTCTTACGCTGAGCGAACCGGCGATCGTGGAACGGGTGCGCCAGTCGGTCGATCAGTCGATCCAGATCATCGAGCGGCGCGTCAACGAACTCGGCACGGTGGAACCGCTGATCCAGCGCGAAGGCACTGACCGCATTCTGGTCCAGGTTCCCGGACTGCAGGATCCGACCCGGCTCAAGCAATTGCTCGGCAAGACCGCCAAGCTTGATTTCCGCATGGTCGATACCGGCAATTCGGTGGAGCAGGCGACGCAAGGCCAAGTGCCGCTGGATGACGAAGTACTGTACAGCACGAGCCAGCCGAAGACGCCTTATCTGGTCGAAAAGCGCGTGCTGGTATCGGGCGCCGATCTCACCGATGCACAGCCCGGCTTTGACCAGCGTACCAGCGAGCCGATCGTCTCGTTTCGCTTCAATACTTCGGGGGCGCGCAAATTTGCCGAAGTGACCCAGCAAAATGTCGGCAAGCCCTTTGCCATCGTGCTCGACAACGAGGTGATTTCGGCGCCGGTGATCCGCGAGCCAATCCTCGGCGGCTCCGGGCAGATTTCCGGCAGTTTCACCGTGCAAAGCGCCAACGATCTCGCCATCCTGTTGCGCGCCGGCGCGTTGCCGGCGCCGCTGACCATCATTGAGGAGCGCACCGTCGGCCCCGGCCTCGGCGCGGATTCGATCGCCAAAGGCAAGATCAGTTCTTACGTCGGCGCGGCGATGGTGATCATCTTCATGCTCGCCACCTACGGCCTTTTCGGCCTGTTCGCCAATATCGCGGTGGCCATCAACGTCGCCATGATCTTCGGCGTGCTGTCGATGCTCAACGCCACGCTGACGCTGCCCGGCATTGCCGGCATCGTGCTCACGGTCGGTATCGCGGTCGACTCCAACGTTCTGATCTATGAACGCATCCGCGAGGAAGTGCGCGGCGGACGCACGCCAATCAACGCCATCGACGCCGGCTTCAGCCGCGCGCTCGCCACCATTCTCGACTCCAACATCACCACCTTCATCGCCGCCGCGGTGCTGTTTTATATCGGCACCGGGCCGGTGCGCGGCTTTGCCGTCACGCTCGGCATAGGCATCATCACCACGGTGTTCACCGCCTTCACCCTGACGCGGCTGATCGTCGCCTCTTGGGTGCGCTGGCGGCGCCCCCAACGCGTTCCGATTTAGGGGGACGCGCATGATCCCGAAAAGTGGGAACCGGTTTTCGGATAAGATCATGCGCAAGGAGAAATAAGTGCGCCTGCTTCGCATCGTACCCGACGACACCAAATTCGATTTCATGCGCTTCCGGCGCATCAGCTTTCCGATTTCGGCGCTGATGTCAATTCTGGCGATCTCGCTCTATTTTTTCCACGGGCTGAATTTTGGCATCGACTTCAAGGGCGGCACGCTGATCGAGGTGCAGACCAAAGCCGGCGATGCCGACCTCGCCAAAATGCGCGCCACGCTCGGCTCGCTCGGCCTCGGCGAGGTGCAGTTGCAGCAATTCGGCGCGCCCAACGACGTGCTCATCCGCATCGCCGAGCAGCCCGGCGGCGACGCAGCGCAGCAGACCGCGGTGGCCAAGGCGCGCGGCGCGCTTGGCGATGCCTATGACTACCGCCGGGTCGAGGTGGTCGGCCCGCGTGTGTCGGGCGAATTGCTGTCTTACGGCGTCATCGGGCTCGGCTTGGCGATATTTTGTATTCTGATTTACCTGTGGTTCCGGTTCGAGTGGCAATTCGCGCTCGGCGCCATGATTGCCAACGTGCACGACATCGTGCTGACCATCGGCTTCATGTCGGTGACGCAGATCGACTTCGACGTCACCAGCATCGCAGCGCTGCTGACGATCCTCGGCTATTCGCTCAACGATACCGTGGTGATCTACGACCGAATTCGCGAAATGCTGCGGCGCTACAAGAAGCTGCCGATGCCGGACTTGCTCAATGCCTCGGTGAACCAGACGCTGTCGCGTTCGGTGATCACCCACGTGACCGTCAGCCTGGCGCTGTTGTCGCTGCTGTTGTTCGGCGGCGAGGCGATCCACTCCTTCACCGCCACCATGATGTTCGGCGTGGTGCTGGTCGGCACCTACACCTCGGTGTTCATCGCCTCTCCGATCCTGATCTATCTCGGCGTCGGCACCGGCCGCGATTTGCTGACTGCGCCTGCCAAAAAAGACGACAAGCCATAACGCCATGGCCGACGGCGGCAAAAGCCAGCCAGACTTGAGCCCAAAAGATTTGCCCGCTCGGCATTTGCCTTATCCGGTTGCGATTGACGCCTATGGCAGCGGCGGCTTCCGTTTCGCCAACCTGTCGCATCGCGGATCGCTGCTGTGTCTGCCGGACGGCATCTGGGCCTGGCCGGTCAACAACGTCGCGGAACTCACCGAAGCGGCGCTGGCGCCGGTGTTCGAACGGGCGCAGGCGCTCGATCTGTTTCTGATCGGCGCAGGCCGCGATCCTTACGTGCTGCCGGAGCGGTTGCGGGCGCGGTTCCGTGCTCTGTCGATCTCGGTCGATTGCCTGGGCACCGGACCGGCGGCGCAAACCTACAATATTTTGCTGGGGGAAAAGCGCCGCGTCGCCGCGGGACTGATCGCGGTCGACTGAGCTAGGCTGGCCGGATGCCGACCAATTACGAATACTGCGCCGCGCTGGTGCGCGAAGCCGACCGGGATCGCTACCTGGCGACGCTGTTTGCGCCGGCGGCGCAGCGCGACGCACTTTACGCGCTCTATGCCTTCAATGTGGAGATCGGGCGCGTGCGCGACCTGGCGCGCGAGCCGATGCCGGGCGAGATCCGCTTGCAATGGTGGCGCGAGGCGCTCGCCGGCGAGCGTGAAGGCGAGGCGGCCGCGCATCCGGTGGCGGCGGCCTTGCGCGAGACGCTGGCGCGCCATGGCTTCGTCGCCACGCCGCTGCTCGAACTGATCGACGCGCACAGCTTCGATCTCTACGACGAGCCGATGGCGACCTTGGGCGAATTGGAGCTCTACGCCATTCGAACGCAATCGCCGCTTTTCGCGATCGCGGCCGGAATTCTCGGATCAGGCAGCGCGCCGCCCGATACATTTACTTTGGATGCCAGCGTCGCCTATACCATCGGCAAAATCCTGAACGATCTCCCGCGCCATGTGGCGCGACGGCAGCTCTATGTGCCGCTGCAGGTGTTGGACCGCCAACAGGTAAGGCCTCAGGAAATTTTCGCCGGCCAGACGAGCGGGCCATTGCTAGCCGCGCTTGCCGAGATGCGCGAATTGGCGCGCCGGCACCTCGCGCAGGCGCGAGCAAAACTGAAATCCGCAGCGCCCGATATCCTGCCGCCCTTTTTGCCACTCGCGCTGGTGGGCCCGCAGCTTCGCCGGATAGAGCGCGCAGATTACAAGCCGTTTCAATTCGCGGCGCTTCCACCGTGGCGCCGGCAATGGCTGCTGTGGCGCGCGGCGCGCAATCCGGACCGGATTTTCCGGGCGTAAGTTTACTCCGCCGCGGCCGCCGGTAGCTCGCCGGCGATCCAGCGCTCGAGGTCGGCCAGCGCGCGTTCGCTGAGGGCGCCTTTGCGCGCCAGGTTTTTGGCCGAACCGCGGCCGAATTTGCGGCCTTCCGGCGCTACGGGCGCGGCGATCGGCGGGAACAGGCCGAAATTCACATTCATCGGCTGGAATGAGGAGGGACCGGCATCGATGGTCTCGATATGGCCGCCGGTGATGTGCGCGAGCAGCGCTCCATGCGCCGTGGTCGGCGGCGGGGCGGTGATCGTTTCGCCGCGGCGCTCGGCAGCGGCAAAGCGCGCGGCGAGCAGGCCGATGGCCGCGGATTCCACGTAGCCTTCGCAGCCGGTGATCTGGCCGGCGAAACGCCAGCGCGGATTGGCCTTGAGCCGCAGCGTTTCGTCGAGCAGCTTGGGCGAATTGAGAAAAGTATTGCGGTGCAGGCCGCCGAGCCGGGCGAATTCCGCGTTCTGTAATCCGGGAATGGTCCGGAAAATGCGCACCTGCTCGCCGTGCTTCAGCTTGGTCTGGAAGCCGACCATGTTGAACAGCGTGCCGAGCTTGTTGTCCTGACGCAGTTGCACCACGGCGTAGGCCTTGAGTTCGGGCGCGCGCGGGTTGGTCAGGCCGAATGGTTTCATCGGGCCATGGCGCAGCGTTTCGCGGCCGCGCTCGGCCATCACCTCGATCGGCAGGCAGCCGTCGAAATAGGGTGTCGACGCTTCCCACTCGTGAAACGACGTCTTGTCGCCGGCGATGAGCGCGTCGATGAAGGCGTCGTATTGTTCGCGTGTGAGCGGGCAGTTGATGTAATCGGCGCCCGAGCCGCCGGGGCCGGCTTTGTCGTAGCGCGATTGGAACCAGGCCTGATCGAGGTCGATGCTGTCGCGATGTACGATCGGCGCGATGGCGTCGAAGAAGGCGAGCGCGTCTTCGCCCGTAAGCGAACGGATCGTCGCCGCCAGATCGGGCGACGTCAGCGGGCCGGTGGCGATGATGACGCTGTCCCATTTGTCCGGCGGCAGCGCCACTTCGCCGCGCGTCAGCGTGATAAGCGGCTGCGACGCCAGCGCCGCCGAAACGGCATTCGAGAATCCGTCGCGGTCGACCGCCAGCGCGCCGCCGGCGGGAACCTGGTGGCTGTCCGCCGCGCGCATAACCAGCGAGCCGAGCCGGCGCATTTCGGCGTGCAGCAAGCCGACCGCGTTGTGTTCCTTGTCGTCGGAGCGGAACGAATTCGAGCAGACCAGTTCGGCATAGCCATCGGTCTTGTGCACAGGCGTAGCGCGCAACGGCCGCATCTCATGCAGCACGACCGGCACGCCGGCCTGCGCCAATTGCCAGGCGGCTTCCGAGCCGGCGAGGCCGCCGCCGACCACATGGACGGGTTTCGGGATCATGGCCGGAACCTAGGCGGCGGGGGCGGGCCCGGCAACCGGCCGGCGGTCTTTTGCATGGCGCAAATGAAAACGCCCGCGGCGAGCGCGGGCGCTTTCCATCGGAATCCGATGAAGTTTAGTGGGGATGCGCGGCGTTCCAGGCCACCCGATGGATATCGGAGCGGCTGATGCCGATGTCGGCCAGCTCGCGGTCGCCGAGGCGCGACAGTTCGCTTAGGCTTTGGTTGTACCGTTTCCACTCGCGGATGAGACGGACAAGGTTGGCAAACATAGCGGGGCTCTTTCTTTCGCAGTCGGCTTGCGCCGGTGATTTGCCCGCAAAATAGGGATGTTCCCGCGTATGAAAAGCAACATTGTTGCGTCGCAGCAATGTCAAATTTGCATAACTCAAGCAACTGATCCTTAAGGGAAAAAGCCGGAATTCCAGCCGGCGGCGTGGAAAGTGGGAAGCCGCCGGCTGGGTGGGTGCCTGAAGCTAGGCGGCGCTACGCTGAAAATGACGTCCTTCGGCCATTCCCTCGATGAGTTTCACGCAAAGGCGTCAAAATCCCCGGGATTTTTGGAGGTTATGATGCCTTGGTCTACGACCACGGGAGAATCTTGCCATGCGAAGCCCGCATTGATCACGTCGATTTTGATCGATTTGCAGGAGGTCGCCTATCGAAGAAATCCTCGATCAGCTTGAGAGCCTTGTCATTGATGGGGATCGTGTAGATTGCCCGCCTGTACCGGGAGGAACTCATGCCAACGAAACTGCGCTGCGCGGCCCTCATTGCCGGCGCGCTCAGCCTGGCTGCGCCAGAGGTAAACGCGGCCGAGGTCAAAGTACTAAGCGCCGGCGCGTTCAAGCAAGTAGTGTTGGCGCTGGTGCCCGAATTCCAAAGCCAGACCGGCAATACGGTGACGGTCGACAACGGCACCACCGGCCAATTGAAGAAGCGCATCGACGGCGGCGAAGCCTTCGACATCGTTGTGATCACGCCGGCGGTCATCGACGAAATGATCGCGAGCGGCAAAGTCGTCGCCGGCAGTGAGGTCAAACTCGCCGGCGTCGGCATCGGCGTGGTGGTGAAAGAAGGCGCGCCCAAACCGGACATCGGCACGGTCGAGAAATTTAAGCAGGCGCTGCTGGCGGCCAAATCGGTCGCCTATATCGATCCGGCCAGCGGCGGCTCGAGCGGTATCTATATCGACAAGCTGCTGGTGAAGCTCGGCATCGCCGACCAGATCCGGCCCAAAGCCAAGCTTAAGAAGGGCGGACACGTCGCCGATTTCATCGTCAGCGGCGAGGCGGAGCTCGGCATCCACCAGATCAGCGAGATCGTGCCGGTGAAAGGCGTGACGCTGGTCGGGCCGCTGCCGAAGGAGATCCAGAACAGCACGACCTATGCGGCGGGCTTGAGCACGTCCGCGAAGAACAAGGCTGCTGCCGAAGCGCTTATCAAGACGCTTTCGGGGCCGGCGGCCGCCGCGGTGCTGAAATCCAAAGGCATGGAGCCGGCGACTTAAGGAAATAACGTTTTGCCGCTGGAAGGACAGGCGCTCGACCGCCGGGTCGTCATCACCGCGCTGGGCATTGCGCAGATCCTGGCCTGGGGCACGTCGTTTTATTTTCCGGCCGTGTTCGCCGGGCCGATCGTTGCCGATACCGGGTGGTCGTTGGGTTATGTGGTCGGCGGCACTTCGGTCGGCCTGCTGGTGGCCGGGCTGATCTCGCCGCAAGTCGGCAAAATCATCGACGTGCGCGGCGGGTGGCCGATACTGTTGGCGAGTTCGCTGTTCTACGCGGCCGGCTTGATCGGCATCGGCCTGGCGCCAGCGCTGCCGGTTTATCTGATGGCTTGGGTGTTGCTCGGCATCGGTATGGGCACCGGGCTTTACGATGCGGTGTTCGCCGCGCTCGGGCGGATGTATGGCAGCGCGGCGCGCCGTCCGATCACCAACCTGACGCTGTTCGGCGGCTTTGCCAGCACGGTCTGCTGGCCGCTGAGCGCGTTCATGATCGAGCATATCGGTTGGCGCGAGGCCTGTTTCGTTTATGCGGGCTTGCATGTCCTGGTCGCGCTGCCGCTGCAAATGGCGGTGATCCGCCGGGCGCCGAAATCGGCGGCCGCAACGCATGCAGATACGGCGCGATCCACGGCTCCGCCCGTCATCGCCAACGAAACGCTGATCTTCGCACTCTTGGCGCTGGTGCTGTCGATTGCCGCCGGCATCGGTTCGATCGTGGTGGTGCATTTGCTGATCTTCCTGCAGGCGAGGGGCGTGGACTTCGCGGTTGCCGTGAGCCTCGGCACGCTGTTCGGCCCGGCGCAGGTCGGCGCCCGGGTGGTGGAGCGGCTGTTTGGCAGCCGCTACCATCCGATTTGGACCATGATCGGTTCCTGCACGCTGATGGCGGTCGGCCTGCTGCTGCTAGCCCGCCGGTTCCCGGTTTTGCTGCTGGTGATCCTGCTCTACGGCGCCGGCTACGGCATTTCCTGGATCGGCCGCGGCACGCTGCCGCTGGCGCTGTTCGGGCCGGTGCGGTTTCCGCGCCTGATGGGCAAGCTCGCGTTTCCGAGTCTGATCGTGCAGGCGCTGGCGCCATCGGTCGGCGCGCTGCTAATCGAAGCGAGTGGAGCCGACGCGACCATCGGTGTATTGACGGTGCTGGCGTTGATCAATGTGGTGCTGATCGGCCTGTTATGGACGGTGTGCCGGCCGCGGTACTCGACGGGTGCGTGACGATGCTGACCCTGCGAACGCTTTACTTCGAGGATCTCTCGCTCGGCATGACCGAGCGGCTGAGCAAAACCGTGTCGTCCTCCGACGTGGTCGGATTTGCGGAAGTCACCGGCGACCGCAATCCGATCCATCTGTCGGAGCATTTTGCCGCCAAGACTCCGTTCCGCACCCGCATCGCGCACGGGCTCTATACCGCGAGCCTGATCTCGGCCGTGCTCGGCACGCGGCTGCCGGGACCCGGTGCGATCTATATCTCGCAGACCTTGAACTTCCGCGCTCCGGTGAAGATCGGCGATACCGTCGAGGTGAGCGTAATCGTGGCCGAGCTGATGCCGGAGAAGTGCCGTGCGCGGCTTGCTTGCACCTGCACGGTCGATGGCGAGCCCGCGCTCGACGGCGAAGCCTGGGTGAAGGTGCCTTCGCGTGCAGCCGGCGGCCGCCCGTTGCCGCGGGTGTGATGCGCCGGCGAAAAAGCATGGGAAAACAGGGGCCAGAAACCCGCGTCACCTCCACGCAGGCATAGAAATTGCTTTCAAATTAGCAGCTATAATAAGGGGGCCGTCATGCCATTTCCGCTATCCGTCAAAGCTGGCGTATTGCCGCGTCCCGAGCGCAGGATGATCGATTGGATTGACGCCTGGGCGCTTACGCTCGGTGCGATCGCCTTAAGTTTAGCCGCGCTGGTCTATGTCGCGGACCGCGACCCGGTCGCGGTATCATTCGTGCTTGTCGCCTTTGCCGCAATCATAGGCGATGTGCTGCGCGAATCCGTGCAGAACCGCGAGCAAGGCCAGTAACCCGGCGATCAGCTTCCCGGCGGCGGCGCGAAGAAACAGCGCGGCGTTCCGTCCGGCCGCTTGCAGCGCCAATAGGCGCCGTCGGGCGAGGGAAGCGACTGGCTGTAGGGCACGACCTCGTTCACCGGCTCCTGGTGTGTCGGACCGTCCGCCGCGTTGCCGGTCACAGCCTCGCCGTAGGTGACGCTGCCGCGCAGCGAATAACCGCCGGTCCCCGCCTTCACCGCGCCAGGCGGAACTACGCCGCAGTCTTCGGCGCCACAGCACCATTCGCCGGCAGGATTGCGATAGCTGCCGCGGCTGATCCAGGCATCGTGGGCGAGCGCTGCTGAGCCGAGCAGGGATAGAACGAGCACGAGCAGTGAGCGTACGAAGTTTCGCGACATCGGTGGCCTCCTCGAAGTGGCCCGGCGTGGCGTTACTCGTTTCTTCTCTGCTCCTCCTTCTCCCGTAATAATCCGCCAGCTTTAATTCCGGCCGGCGGCCTCGATGCGCCCAATCTTGTGAACGGTTGGGACGAATCGAGCCAACGTAGAAATGCTATCACGAACGACCAAAATGAAGAGGTAGAATTGTGCAGCGCGGTATAACAGTCATGCGAGCGCCGCAGGCCGAAAACTGGGCGAAAGCTCAAGCCGATAGCCTGAATCTTCGGCAGCCGGCAGGGCCATCCGCGCCGCGCCAGTTCTTATTGAGCCGGCGCAGGGGCCGACGCGCGCGATGATTGGTTCGTGGCAGCTTTGGCGCGACCGGCGCGGCCGCGTGTCGCCGCTGCGCGCCGGTACGCTGGCCTTGCTGTTGTTTCCGCTCGTCAAGGCGCTGGTCGACGCGCAGAGCATCGTGCATGGCGCGCGCCCGCTCAACGATCTGATCCACCGCGCCGGCTTCTGGGCGTTGACCTTCCTCGGCGTAACCCTGGCGGTGACGCCGCTGCGCCGCATCGCGCGCTACGGCAATTTGGTCGAAGTGCGCCGCATGCTCGGGGTCGGCGCGTTCTGCTATATCGCCAGCCATCTCACTTTGTTTGCCGCCGACCAGATGTTCGACCTCGGCAAGGTCGTGCACGAGATCAGCCATCGCTGGTATCTCATCGTCGGCGGCACCGCCTGGCTGGGCTTGGCAATTTTGGCCGCGACCTCGACCGACGGCATGGTGCGGCGGCTCGGCGGATTGCGCTGGAGGCGGTTGCATCTGGCGGTTTATGTCATCGCGCTGTTGGCGCTGATCCATTATTTCCAACAGACCAAGGCCGACGTCACGGTGCCCGTCTTCGCCGCCAGCCTGTTCCTGTGGCTGTTCGCCTACCGGCTGGTCGCTTGGTGGCAAGACAGCGGCGAATTGTCGACGCTGACGCTGCTGGCGCTGACCTGCGCGGTGTCGGCGCTCACCTTCATCGGCGAGGCAGTCGGCATCGGCATCGCATTCCATGTTTCGCCGATGCGCGTGCTCGACGTGGCATTCGATTTTTCCGCCGGCATCCGGCCGGGCTGGGAAGTGCTGGCGGCGGGGCTCGTGGTGGTCGCGATCGATTTTGTGCGGGCGCGCTGGCCGGGCCGCACGCCGCGCGTTCGTTCGGCGCCGGCTGAATAGAGGAAACAAGATGGTTACTTTCGTTGTCGCGCATGGCGCCTGGAGCGCCGGCTGGGCCTGGAAGAAGATGCACCCGCTGATGGCCGCGCGCGGGCACCGGCTGATCACGCCGACTTTTACCGGCCTTGGCGAGCGCGGGCACCTGTTGCGGCCCGACATCGATCTCGACACGCATATCTCGGATATTCTCGGCGTGCTGGCGTTCGAGGATCTGACCCATGTCAGCCTGATCGGCCATTCCTATGGCGGCATGGTTGCGACCGGCGTCGCCGACCGCGCGCGGGCTCGCATCGCGCAGTTGATTTATATCGACGCTTTCGCGCCGGCCGACGGCGACAGCGTGGTCGAATTGCTTCCGGCGTCGGCACGCGCGCAACGAAAGCCGTCGCCCGATGGCATGATCCCGCCGGTACCGATGCCGCCGGATACCTCGCCGGAGGACCGCTCCTGGTGCGATCCGTTGCGTTTGCCGCAGCCGGCCAAGACCTTCGAGCAGAAACTGAAATTGCAGAACGGCGCGTTGACGCTGCCGCGCCATTACATCTATTGCGCCCGTAACGCGCCCGACGACCGCTTCCGGCAATTCTATGAGCGCGCCAAGCGCGAAGGCTGGGGCGCCAATGGGATCGACTCCAGCCACAATCCGCATATAACCTGTCCCGAGGTGCTGGCGGATTTGCTCGATCGGATTGCCCGCTAAATCTTGCGGCTGTCATAGGCCCAGTGCAGTAGCGCCTGGCGCTGCCGCGGCCGGCAAAGCAGGTCGCCGGGCTCGCAGTTCTTCTGGATTTGCCGCACGTGGCGGCGGATCGCCTTCCAGCGCGCGATTTGGCGTTTGTCTTCCTGCGCCATGCGCCGGCCCATGTAATAGCGGCAATACCATTGGAACCAGCCGCGCGGATCGTCGGGATGGATCCAGCCCTTGCGCTGCCACTCCGACAGCGGCCGGCTGGCGTCGACGCCGAAGAAATTGAGCGCGGGATCGTGGCCGCGCGGCGCCACTTTGGCGCGAACGAACCAGCTCTTGGGAAATTCGGCGCGGCAATCGGTCATGTATATGCCGCCGAACACGCCGAGCCGTAGCATCTGCGCCGGGGTCAATAGGGGCTTGAACTCGGGATCGAAGCCGCGTCCAACGGCTGCGCTCAGTACGTAACGATAACTTTTTTGCATCTTGTCGCGGACGATGACGGTGCGCTTGCGCATGGCGCTAACCCATGCCGCGCGGCGTGCGCCGAGTCAAAGCACCATGTCAAAGCATTAGGCTTGCTTGCGTTCGGCGATCGGCACGGGCTTCGGCAGCGCCGGCTTGAGGTGGCCCGCGGCTTTGACAAACGGGTCCATCAACTCGCCCCTCACCGTGTGTGCATTCTGATGATCCGTGACGCCGAACACCAGCGGCTCGCGCTGTTTTGCCGGTACGTAGAGCGTGCCGAACATCCAGTCCCACAGCGCCAGGCAGCTGCCGTAATTTTTGTTGAAGTGCTTTGGATTGGCCGAGTGGTGCACCTGGTGATGCGCGGGCGACACGAGAATGCGCCCGAGCGCGCCGCGGAACGAAATCCACATGTGCGTATGCTGCAAGTGGACATAGGCGTGGATAAATAGCACCAGGATGATGTTGGTGTCGGAGAGCGCATATTGATAGGCGGTATCGCCGAACATGTAATTGCCAACGCCGTTGGCGGTCGCGGCCGAGACGGCGAGGATGTTGGCGAAGATCCAGCCGTAGATCGGATGGACGCGGAAATTAGTCAGCGGGGTGAGCACTTCCGCGGTGTGGTGCACTTTGTGGAATTCCCACAGCAACGGCACCTTGTGGCTGAGCCAGTGGTTGAACCAGTAGCCGAGCTCGTAGGCCAGGAACAGCATCACGGTGATGATCGACCGCGACACATAGAGCGGCAAGGTCGAGGGCGTCACCGGACCGGCAACCGCGACCAGGCCGGCGATGATGCTGTTCGAGACGAACTGATAGGAAAAGATCGCCCAGCTAAACAGCACGCTGAACATGAAGACGTTGAAGAACAGGTAGAAGATGTCGGCTTGATTCGAGGCGTGACGCATGATGCGGCGCGGGAACAGCGCACGCGCGATCGTCCGCCAACGAATGCGGCGGCCGCGTCTGTGCCGCTGCCAGGCGAAGAACAGCGCCGAGACGATCAGCGCGGCGAAAAGCGACGTGATCGAAAAATGCGAGCCGAGCGAAAACAGCAGCCTGCCCAGCTGCCCGAAGAAATATGAAATACCGGCCGAAAAATCCAACGGTAACTCCCGACATGAAGCGACCGGCCCAATGTCTTACCGAAGGGTAAAGATTGCGTTAGGGGAAGCGCCGAAGTCGCGGCTAGTCGAGCAAATCCGCATATTTCGGATGCTTGGCGATGTAGCCGGCGACAAACGGGCAGAGCGGCTTCACGGTCAAACCTTGCGCGCGCACCATGTCGAGCAGGCCGGCGACCAGCGCGGAGCCGATGCCGCGGCCATTGAGTTCCTCGGGAACTTCGGTATGCATGATGACGATCGTGCCGCCGTCGCGCCTGTAGTTTGAAAACGCCACGTGGCCGTCGGCGTCGAGCTCGAAACGGTGGCGTTGGGCGTTGTCGCGAACGTTATTGGACATGGTCACGATCCCTGCACAATCATGCTTCACGGTAACCTCGTTCCGAAGCTTTGCCATTGCAAGGTGCCCCATGCCGGATCTCACGCTTTATCATGCCGCGCCCTCGCGCTCGTCCATCGTGCTGTGGATGCTGGAGGAACTGGGGCAGCCGTATAACATCAAGCTCATCAAGCTGAGTGCGGGCGACAACCTCAAGCCCGACTATCTCGCGATCAATCCGATGGGCAAGGTACCGGCGCTCAGGCACGGCGACACCGTGATCACCGAGACGGCGGCGATCTGCACCTATCTCGCCGACGAATTTCCCGGCGCCAAATTGAACATTCCGGTCGGCACGCCGCGCCGCGGCGTCTATCTCAAATGGCTGTTCTTCGGGCCGAGTTGCATCGAGCCGGCGGTGATCGACCGCGCGGCGCCGCGCAAGGAAGAGGCGAGGCGGGGCATGCTCGGTTACGGCGATTTCGACACCGTGATGAATGTGGTGGCGCAAGCGGTGGCGAAGGGCCCGTGGCTGGTGGGCGAGCAATTCACCGCCGCCGACGTGATCGTCGGTGCGAATATCCGCTGGGGCATGATGTTCAAGATGATTCCGCCGCGGCAGGAATTCATCGATTATGCCGCGCGCATCGCGGCGCGTCCGGCGGCCCAGCGCGCCGAGGCCAAGGACAAGGATTTGGCGGCAAAGGCGGCGTGAGATCTTTCGGTCGTATTGCAGCGCACAAGGCGAGTAAGCGGGTACCCGTGGCGCGCTGGCACAACAAAGCCCCGTGTTTTCGTTCAGGGGCCGTTCACGTCGTCCATCCGATAGTGCGGCATCGTGGGCTTGTTCCGGGACGAGAGCGGCGCGCCGTGTGGCCGCAGGTGTCGGAACTAGATAACGCCCCAACCTCAAGGAGGCCATGCAATGCTGAAGAAGGTTTCTCTCGTTCTTTCCGTGCTGGCCGCGTTCGGCTTCGCCGTCGCGATCTCGGCACCGGCGGATGCGAAGGAACAGCACAAGACCGTCAACAAGACCGTTCACGTCAATAAAACCGTCAACCGGACCGTCAATCGCAACGTCCGCGTCCGTACCAACGTCGTCCGCACCAACAAGGTCTCCGGCAGCCACCGCAACTTCGTCGTCGGGCGCAGCTATGGCGGCCACATGTGGTTCGGCCACAATCGTCACCGCTGGCATGGCCAATGGTACGGCTACGGCGAAGGCCCGTGCTGGATCAACGTCGACGGCGAATGGTTCTGGAACGTCGTTGCCTGCCCGATCTAACTAGCTGACGCGGGTTCGCGACAAAGTCTGCAACGCCCAATCCGGCAGCCGCCGGGTTGGGCGTTTCGTTTTGCGCGGACGTTTTGTGACAGAGGTAATCGCTGACGGAAAGTGAGACGGGCGCATTCCGGCTGGTAACCGGCTCCATATGTTCTCGCCATATTGAATCACATCCGGCGCGGCGACACCTGCTTGCGTTAACGCGGGCGGGTTAAAGCGCAGCGTTCCATGGTCACCGCAAAGGACACAAACATGAAGCGCTGCACCTGCAATTCGCCGACCGACGCCGGACGGCGCGCGTTCTTCACCCGCACTGCGGCGGCCGCCGCCGCCATCGGCGTCGCGGGCGCGGATTTTCGGTGACGCCGGCCAAGGGGCAAATCAAATTCATGCAGGAGGCGACCAAGCTCGCCATCGAGTTGGTCGAGAAGGGCTGGGGCGGGCCGTTCGGCGCCGTCATCGTCAAGGACGGCGAGATCATCGGCCGCGGGCAGAACCGCGTGCTGCTGACCGGCTGCCCGGTGTACCACGCCGAAGTCACCGCCATCATCGACGCCTCGGCCAAGCTCAATCCCAAGGGCCTGCTCGGCAGCGACTACGCCGCCGGCACCATGCTGGAAATGATCCCGCGCGAGGCCGGCTCGCCCGATTTGGTGCCGGAACGCGCGCGCATGCTCAAGGGCTGCGAGCTCTACGTCAACGGCGCGCCGTGCCCGATGTGCATGAGCCCGATCTACTGGTCGCGCATCGACCACGTCTATTTCGGCGCCAGCCTGAAGGACACCAGCGCGATCGGCTTCGACGACAATTTCCAATATGTCGATTTCGCCAAGCCGTGGTCGGAGCGGCGCATCGGCGTGACCGAAAATTTCGAGCGCGACACCGGGCTGAAGGCCTTCCAGGCCTGGAGCGCCAAGGAAGACCGCCATCCGTATTGAGGCGTCGCGGACCAACAGGAGCATGGTGATGCGCCAACGTCTGACCTCGTTCCTGTCGTTGCTGGCGCTGGCCGGCACGATGCTGGTGGCGTGTCGATTGCCGGCGTGGCCGCGCCGGCCCAACCGGCATGCGCGGCCCTGACGATCACCGGGCATCCGTCCTATCCGCCGGTCGCCTGGGCCAAGCAGGGCAAAATCGTCGGCGCCGCGCCGGCGCTGGTGCGCAAGATCGCCGCCGGCCTCGGCGTCAAGAACGTGGTGTCGAAAGACTTCGGCTCGTGGCAGGCCGCGCAAGCCGCGGCGCGCGACGGCAAGGCCGACGTGATTTCCGGCATCTACAAGAACGACGAGCGGGCGGCCTATCTCGACTTCATCGAGCCGCCTTTCATGGCCGATCCGGTGGCGGTCGTGGTGCGCCAGGGCGAAGGCTTTGCCTATACCGAATGGCGCGACCTCAAGGGCCGCGAGGGCGTGACCAATGCCGGCGAAAGCTACGGCGACAAGTTCGACGCCTACATGGCGAAGGACCTCAGCGTGGCGCGCGCCGATGGCGTCGACAAGGCGTTTGCGGCGCTGCTCGCGCGTCAGGCCGATTACCTGATCATCGGGCTCTATCCGGGCCGCGACGAAGCCAGGCGGCTTCGCATCGCCGGCAAGATCGCGTTCTTGCCGAAGGAGCTGTTGTCGTCGGCGATGTATGTCGCGTTCTCCAAAAAATCCAAATGCGGCGCGCTGCGCGCGGGCTTTGCCGCCGCCATCAAGACCGCGGCCGGCGACGGCCAAATGCGGCAATTGCTGGACGTCGCGGGCCAAAGCGCGAGCCGGTAGCGGCCGCGGCAAAACGCGGCCGGCCCGGGCATCGCGGCGCCGCGAAAGGCGCTAGACTGCGCCGTCCCGAACCGCGCGAGGCCTGCGATGTCCAACGCCGTCCGCTTTTTGCCGATGATTGCCGCTGTGCTGATCGCGGCGACGCCCGCTTCCTCGCGCGACCTGCCGGAGGTCCTGCGGGCAGAGCCGGCCGCGATGCGCTCGCCGATGGGGCCCGGACACGGGCCGCCGGACGTGCGGCAGTTCTATATCTGCCGCGTGCTGCCGCAATACGGCGGCGACTTCTGCACCTCGCCGCCCTATGCGCCGGTCGGCAAGCACTGCACTTGCGAAGGCCCGCGCGGCCCGAGGCCGGGTGTGGTGGAGCACAGGTGAGGGGGACGGACCGCGCTTTCCGATGTCATGGCCGGGCTTGACCCGGCCATCCATCTTTCTCGTGTGAATGATGGATGCGCGGGTCAAGCCCGCGCATGACGAGTCAGTGCTGCGCCGAATGTGCAACGTATGACGAATTAGATGGATGGCTGCATCCTAAAATGCGGAGAAATCTCAAACGTACTCTGGAGCAGCTAGAGCACGATCGCGCTCTCATTCATTTCACTGGAAAAGTGTATCAAATTACGGAAGCGGGTATGCGGGACGTTGAAGATTGTAAACTTCACGAGTGGAAAAAATAAACCTTACTCCGCCGCCTGCTGGCCCTTCTTGCGCTTGTTCTCGCGCCGCCCCAGCACCGGCTTCAAAAACTGCCCGGTGTAGCTGCGCGCCACCTTGACTATATCCTCCGGCGTGCCCTGGGCGACGATCTCGCCGCCGCCGTCGCCGCCTTGGGGGCCGAGGTCGATGATCCAGTCGGCGGTCTTGATCACTTCCAGATTGTGCTCGATCACCACCACCGAATTGCCGGTCTCCACCAGCTCGTGCAGCACGTCCAAGAGCTTGGCCACGTCGTGGAAATGCAGGCCGGTGGTCGGCTCGTCGAGGATATAAAGCGTGCGGCCGGTGGCGCGCTTCGACAGCTCCTTGGCCAGCTTGACGCGCTGCGCCTCGCCGCCCGACAGCGTGGTGGCCTGCTGGCCGACATGGATGTAGTCGAGGCCGACGCGGTGCAGCAGCGCCAGCACGTCGCGCACGCGCGGCACCGCCTTGAAGAATTCCAGCGCCTCTTCCACCGTCATGTCGAGCACGTCGGCGATCGACTTGCCCTTGAACAGCACCTCGAGAGTTTCTCGATTGTACCTCTTGCCCTTGCAGACGTCGCAGGTGACGTAGACGTCGGGCAGAAAGTGCATCTCGATCTTGATGACGCCGTCGCCCTGGCAGGCCTCGCAGCGGCCGCCTTTGACGTTGAAGGAGAAGCGGCCGGGCTCGTAGCCGCGCGCTTTCGACTCGGGCAGGGCGGCGAACCACTCGCGGATCGGCGTGAAGGCGCCGGTGTAGGTCGCAGGGTTGGAGCGCGGCGTGCGGCCGATCGGCGACTGGTCGATGTCGATGATCTTGTCGATGTGCTCGAGGCCCTCGATGCGGTCATGCGGCGCGGGCGCCAGCGAGGCGCCGTTGAGCTTGCGCGCCACCGCGGCGTACAGCGTGTCGATCAGCAGCGTCGACTTGCCGCCGCCGGAGACGCCGGTGACGCAGGTGAACAGGCCGAGCGGGATCTCGGCGTCGATGTTCTTGAGGTTGTTGCCGCGGGCGTTGACAATCTTGAGCGCGCGGCGCGAGCGCGGCTTGCGTTCGGGAATCGGCACGCTGAGTTCGCCGGCGAGGTACTTGCCGGTCCATGACTGGGGTGCGGCGATAATGTCGCCGACGCTGCCTTCGGCGATGATGTGGCCGCCGTGGATGCCGGCGCCGGGGCCGATGTCGAGCACGTGATCGGCGGTGCGGATGGCGTCCTCGTCATGCTCGACCACGATCACGGTGTTGCCGAGGTCGCGCAGCCTCTTCAATGTTTCCAGCAGGCGCGCGTTGTCGCGCTGGTGCAGGCCGATCGAGGGCTCGTCCAGCACATAGAGCACGCCGGTGAGGCCGGAGCCGATCTGCGAGGCCAGCCGGATGCGCTGGCTCTCGCCGCCCGACAGCGTGCCGGAGGCGCGGGCCAGCGTCAGATAGTCGAGTCCGACGTCGACCAGAAATTTCAGCCGCTCGCGGATTTCCTTGAGCACCCGCACGCCGATTTCGTTCTGCTTGGCGGTGAGGTCTTTCGGCAGCGCCGTGAACCAGTCGCCGGCCTTGCGCACCGACAGCTCGGCGACTTCGGAAATGTTCTTCCCCCCGATCTTGACGCAGAGCGCCTCGGGCTTGAGCCGCGCGCCGTGGCATTCATGGCAAGGCACGTCGGTGAAATATTTCAGCAGGTCCTCGCGCGCCCATTCCGATTCGGTTTCCTTGAAGCGGCGCTCGAGATTGGTGATGACTCCCTCGAACGGCTTCTTGGTGGTGTAGCCGCGCAGGCCGTCGTCATAGACGAATTTGATGTCGTCCTCGCCGGAGCCGTACAGGATGGCGTCCTGGGTTTTCTTGGCGAGGTCCTTCCACTTGGTGTCGAGCGTGAAGCGGTAGTGCTTGGCCAGCGCGTCGAGCGTCTGCAAGTAATAAGGCGACGACGATTTGGCCCAGGGCGCGATGGCGCCCTTGCGCAACGAGGCGTCGGGGTCGGGGATGACGAGGCTGGCGTCGATGTGCTGCTCGACACCCAAGCCGCCGCATTCCGGACAGGCGCCGAACGGGTTGTTGAACGAGAACAGCCGCGGCTCGATTTCCGGCAGCGTGAAGCCGGACACCGGGCAGGCGAATTTCTCCGAGAAGATCAGCCGCTCGGCATTGGCGTTGCGGCCGCGATTGGCGGCGGCGCCCGACGCCTTGGTGTCGGCGAGTTCGACGACCGCCAGGCCGTCGGCGAGCTTGAGGCACTGCTCGAGCGAATCCGCCAGCCGCGTGCCGATGTCGGATTTTACCACCAGGCGGTCGACCACCACGTCGATGTCGTGGGTGAATTTCTTGTCGAGCGGCTTGACCTCGGCGATTTCGTAGAAGGCGCCGTCGATCTTGACGCGCTGGTAGCCCTTGCGCAGGAAGTCGGCCAACTCCTTTTTGTATTCGCCCTTGCGGCCGCGCACCACCGGCGCCAGCACATAGATGCGCGTGCCGTCGGGCAGCGCCAGCACGCGGTCGACCATCTGCGAGACTGTTTGACTCTCGATGGGAAGCCCGGTCGCCGGCGAGTAGGGCACGCCGATGCGCGCCCACAACAGGCGCATGTAGTCGTAGATCTCGGTGACGGTGCCGACGGTCGAGCGCGGGTTCTTCGAAGTGGTCTTCTGCTCGATCGAGATGGCCGGGGAGAGGCCGTCGATCTGGTCGACGTCCGGCTTCTGCATCATTTCGAGGAACTGCCGCGCATAGGCCGACAGGCTCTCGACGTAGCGGCGCTGGCCCTCGGCATAGATGGTGTCGAAGGCGAGCGAGGATTTGCCCGAGCCGGACAGGCCGGTGAATACCACCAACTGGTCGCGCGGAATCGTGACGTCGACGTTCTTGAGATTGTGCTCGCGCGCGCCGCGGATGGTGATGGCGCGGGCGTCGCGGGCGCGTTTGGCGGACAAATCGGTCATGGAACCTTCGGAACGCGCCACGGCGCGCAAGATCGTATGGCAAACCGGAACGTAGTGAGAACAGGACGGTTTCGCCAGTCCCCGGCCACCCCGCCCGTTACCGGTGGGGATAACCAGAGGCGGCTGCGCGCCCGCCGCCGACTGTCCGTTATCGGACAGCCGCCGAATCTAAAATCATGACATCGGGATTCCAAGGTCGCGAACCTGCGTGAGGCTCGCTTGTCTGTCTTTGCGACCGCGTCAAATTTTCCTCGGGAGCGCGGACCATGAACAGACCCACCAAGCTTGCGTTATTCCTGTGCCTCGCGTTGACGGCCTTTGCGCTGCCGCAGCCGGCGTTTTCCGCGACGGTGGAGGAGATCGCGGCGCGGCTCAATGCCCTGGAAAAGGAAAATGCCGCGTTGCGCGCGCGCGTCAATCGCCTCGAAGCGTCCAAAACAACGAGGCTAATGCATCGTCCATCGGACGCGGATCCAAATCCGGCGCTCGCCGCACGACCGCGACCGCTCTATGCCGAGGCCATGGGCGCCCACGCCGGCGCCCGGCCCTGGATTTCGTCGCCCCGTTTCGAGGTCAGCGCCTCGCTATTGTTCCTGCAAGCCGGCGCCGGCAATCTCGAATACGGCACGCTGGTGACGCCGTTGCCCCTGGCGACGCCGAATTGGGCCAACCAGTCGCTGGCGCCGAAGTTCAAGCCCGCCTTCCGCATCGGGGCGCGCTACATGCCCAACGAGTCCAACGATATCGAATTGAATTGGACGCATCACGACAGCACCACGAATGACTCGTTTCTTGCCTCGCCGACGCAAATGGTGGGGCCGCCTTATCTGATCGGTCCTGAATCGGGCCTGTACAAAGTCGGATCCGGCACGGTGCAATCCAGGTACGATGCCGTCAATCTGGACGGCGGGCATACCTTCTGCGTCGAATGCGATTTTCAATTTCGAGTCTTCGGCGGCGTGGCGGTGGCGCGCATCGGCCAGGACCTGAGCGGTTTGTTCCAGAGCCCGGACGGGCTGACTTCCATCGGCTACACCACCACGTCGTTGTTCACCGGGGCGGGGCCCCGTTTGGGAATAAACGGCCAGTATGCTTTCGGCGATTTCCAGTTGATCGGCGAGTTGGCGGGAGCAGGCTTGATCGGCAGCTCGCAAAGCCAGATCAATTTCACGACGGTGTCTCCGGCGGTGGGCGTCAACAACCAATCTTTGACATCGCCCAACGCGATCCAGCTGGTTCCCAGCATCGACGCCAAACTGGCCGCCGCCTACAATTTCGCGCCCAGTACTTACGGACAGTTCAAGGTCGAGGTCGGGTATCGCGCGGCGGTCTATTTCAACGCGGTCGGTCAGTATGTAATGACTCAAGTACCGACCAGTCTCGTGCTGCCGCCCGTGGGAGTTTACCTGGCGACGGCGCAGCATGTTCAAAGCAACTTCACCGAGCATGGCCCGTATTTTACGGCCGGCTGGCTGTTCTAGCAGGGCGACCGAGTTGAAACCCAAAACGGACCTTCGCGAGAGCCGCGCCGTCAAAAGCTAAGGGCCGGCGCAATGGCTGGCCCCGCTCAGGTTCTTGAAGGCACCGCGGCTCAAACGAGCCGGCTTACTGCCACGGACAATAAGCCACGCATTGTGGGACGACGTCGCCTTCGATCGTCTCGACGTCCTGCCACATCAGTTCGCAGCCGTCTTCCGTTAGCCCTTCGCAGGAGTTTTCGGGCGCCGAAATATAGGCGTAGGGATAAAACTCGCTCGATCCGATCGCGATGGCGCTCAGGGCGCCGATGCCGACAAACGTCCGCCAGCCGCTGCCATGACGTACGCGGTGTCCGCTGCGCCACGCCGAATAATTATGGCCGCCAATGACGGTACGGCCGAGGCCGCGGGTCGGCACGCCGCGCAAGCGCGACGCGGTGATGGTTCTCGTACCGCGCGGCGTGACAACGCGTGGAGTCTTGTTGCCTAAGCCGGCCGGGCCGACGACTTTCTGACCGCTTTTCGGTTGTCCGACCAAACGCGAAGTGCCTTTCGGCTGCGTGATGACGCGCGTTGTGCCTTTCGGCTGCCCGAAGGCGCGCGTCGTGGTTCGCGACTGCGTCACCGTACGAGGCGTGACGGTGCGGGTTGCGTGCGGAGTGACGGTGCGGGTTGCACGCGGGGCGACCGTGCGGGTCGCGCCGCCGCGAGGCTGAGCAACTGCGGCGCCACTACCGCTCTTCGGTGCGGTCGTGTTCTGACCAACGGCCTGCGCTTTGGCGGCGGGCGGCGGCATCAGGATGAACCACCCACCCAATGAAAGGGCCAAAATTGTCATTGCGATATTGCGATGCATATCATTTCTCCAATGGCGGCCAAATTATCCCAGCAAGTGAATTTGAAACCTTGCTACGAAAGTAAGGGCGGATTGCATTGACCCAGATCAACTATGTACGGTACCGGACATCCGTGCTGCACGATTGGCCGCGCCGGTGGACCGTTCGAAGGCCGCGCCCGCGCTGCCGTCAAAAGCAGAGGGCCGGCGCAATGGCCGGCCCCGCTCAGGTTTTCGAGGGCGACCCCGCTAGAAGTGGTAGTTGACGCCCGCCCGCACGATGCTGGTCTTGAAGGTCACGTCGGTATCGAGACCGCAAGCGGCCGCGCCGCAGCTTGCCTTGCCGAGGTCGGCATAGAGATATTCGACCTTGGCGGACCAGGCGCCCATGAAGGCGTATTCGAGGCCGCCGCCGGCGGTCCAGCCGAACCTGGTCGCGGTCGCCGATCCGAAGCCGACGGCCGTCATCTTGACGTCGCCGAAGGCCGCGCCGGCGGTGACGAAGGGCAGCCACTGTCCGAAGGCAAAGCCGAAGCGGCCGCGCGCGGTCGCGAGCCAGTCGTTTTTCGTCTCGCAGCAAGCCGCGACGTCGGTGCCTTTGAGCGAGCTGTAGGCGCCATCGGCCTCGAAGCCCCAGACCCACGAACCGGTCTGTATATTATAGCCGAGCGTGCCGCCGGCGAGCGCGCCGGTGAAGTCGAAGTCGCCGGTGGTGGCGCCGGTCGTATCGGTCCAATTCGTCTTGCCGAAAGCGTAGCCGCCGTTGATGCCGGCATAGAAGCCGGTCCAATTGAACGCCGGGCTGTAAGCGGGAGCCTTGTAGGGACCCGGCATGTCGGCGGCGAACGATGGCGACGCCATCGCAACCGCCAGCAGGCCCGCGCAGGCCGCGAGAATGAAACGTTTCATCGGCAAATTCCTCATTGTTCGGTTTCGCGCAAACGCAGGGGACAGGCGGCGGACGCTATATTTTGTGGATGATTCGAACTGTGACCTTTACGCCACAAAAAATGTGAATTACTGCGGCGAATCAGTTGCCTAAAAGGTAAAAGCCTGCTAGAACAAATAAAGAACAAATTTTGTCCCGGAATCGCGCGACAACTCGGGCGGCGGAGCAGAAGCCCTGTGGATGAAGGCCGAACGCGCTTGCCGCACCAGGGCCGAAGTCTAGGGTGAGAGTTAATTTTCGGGGCCGCGCGCGGCGGGCGGCCCCATTACCGGCGAGCGGCGGCGCCTCGGCAACGAGCGCGCGCGACCGCAAATCGCCACGCGGAGAGCATCATGGCAGGTAGCGTCAACAAGGTGATCCTCATCGGCAATCTCGGTGCGGATCCGGAAATTCGCCGCACCCAGGACGGCCGCCCGATCGCGAATTTGCGGGTGGCCACCTCGGAAAGTTGGCGCGACAAGACTACCGGCGAGCGCAAGGAAAAGACCGAGTGGCACCGCGTCGTGATCTTCAACGAGGGCCTCTGCAAGATCGTCGAACAGTACCTCAAGAAGGGCTCGAAGGTTTACCTGGAAGGCGCTCTGCAGACACGCAAATGGACCGACAAAGACGGCCACGAGCGCTACTCGACCGAAGTCGTGCTGCAGGGCTTCAATTCGCAGCTCACCATGCTCGATACCCGCAGCGGCGGCGCCGGCGGCGGCATCGACGCCGGCGACGATTTCGGCTCCAGCGGCCCGAGCCCGGCGCGCGAGCGCAAGCCGGCTTTGGCCGGTGCCGGCAAGTCCGGCGACATGGACGACGAGATTCCGTTCTGATTTGCGCTTGATTTCAGAATAACCGGGGTCCGGGGTCTGCGGCGCATCATTTCATGCTGAGCCGCGCCCGGGAACTCGGAGCGAGCGTCACCCCGCCATCGCCAGCCGTACGCCGTCGATAACAAATTGCACGGCGAGCGCGGCCAGCAGCACGCCGAGCAGGCGCGACAGCACGACATTGGCGGTGGTGCCGAGCAGCGCCGCGATGCGTCCGGCGAGCAAAAACACCACAAAACACAGCGCTAGCACCGCGGCGATGACGCCGAGCAGCACGCCCAGACGCGTTAGATCGCCGCCGGCGCGGCCGGCGAGCAGCACGGTGGCGGTTATGGCGCCGGGGCCGGCCATCAGCGGAATGGCGAGCGGGAAGGCGGCGATGTTGCGCACGTGCTCCTCGAGCGCTTCTTCCGCTTGTTTCGATTGCCGCACGATGCGCAGGCCGAACACCATTTCCGACGCGATCGAGAACAGCAGCGAGCCGCCGGCGATGCGGAAGGCGGGCAGCCCGATCGACAGCGTGCGCAGCAGCCAGTCGCCGATCAGCGCGCTGCCGGCCAGGATCGCCGCCGCAATGATGCAGGCGCGCAGCGCCACGGCGCGGCGCGAGCGGTCCGGCAGGCCGTGGGTGATGGCGACAAAGCTCGGCACCAGGCCGAGCGGATCGACCACGACCGCCAGCGTGACCAAAGCCGAGATGAGGAACTCGATCGGCATTCGCTTCGCGTAGCGGTAGCCTCATGCCGGGTCAAATTGGCTTGGCGGACGGTTGCGATGTGTGGCCGTTTTGCGGCCCGCCGTGGGGCCTTCCAAACGTCGAATAAATCATTGAAAAACAAAAGAGAAGTAGCCTGTATCCGGCGCGATTTCGGGTGGCTATGCCGGGGTGAATCAGTTAAGAAAATCAGGCCTTAAAACAGTCGCGAGAAGCACCCTTTGCCCGACGTCGAAAACCCAAAATCGGGGGACGGAAGTCCCTCCGATGTCCGCCCCGTCTCGATCACCGAGGAGATGAAGCGCTCGTACCTCGATTACGCCATGAGCGTGATCGTTTCGCGGGCGCTGCCGGACGTGCGCGACGGCTTGAAGCCGGTGCATCGCCGCATCCTGCATTCGATGAACGAGCAGGGCCACACGCCCGACAAGAAATACGTCAAATCGGCGCGCGTGGTCGGCGACGTGATGGGCAAATATCACCCGCACGGCGACCAGGCGATCTACGACGCGCTGGTGCGCATGGCGCAGGATTTCTCCATGCGCCTGCAGCTGATCGACGGGCAGGGCAATTTCGGCTCGGTCGACGGCGATCCGGCGGCGGCCATGCGCTACACCGAATGCCGGCTGGCGAAGCCGGCGATGGCGCTGCTCGACGACATCGACAAGGACACCGTCGATTTCCAGGCCAATTACGACGGCAACGAGCACGAGCCGGTGGTGCTGCCGGCGCGCTATCCCAACCTTCTGGTCAACGGCGCCGGCGGCATCGCCGTCGGCATGGCCACCAACATCCCGCCGCATAATCTGGGCGAACTGATCGACGCCTGCACGGCGCTGATCGCCGATCCGGGCTTAAGCATCGCCGACCTCAACGGCATCGTGCTCGGTCCCGATTTTCCCACCGGCGGCATCATTCTGGGCCGGGCCGGCATCCGCGCCGCTTACGAAACCGGCCGCGGCTCGATCATCATGCGCGGCAAGGTCGCGTTCGAGACCATCCGCAAGGAACGCGAAGCGATCATCATCACCGAGATTCCCTACCAGGTGAACAAGGCGTCGATGGTCGAGCGCATCGCCGAATTGGTGCACGAGAAGAAAATCGACGGCATTTCCGACCTGCGCGACGAGTCCGACCGCGACGGCTACCGCGTGGTGATCGAGCTCAAGCGCGACGCCGAACGCGACGTGGTGCTCAACCAGCTCTACCGCTTCACCCCGCTGCAGTCCTCCTTCGGCGCCAACATGGTGGCGCTCGACGGCGGCCGCCCGCTGCTGCTGACGCTGAAGGATATGCTGACCGCCTTCATCGCCTTCCGCGAAGAGGTGGTGTCGCGGCGCACCAAGCACCTGCTCGGCAAGGCGCGCGACCGCGCCCATATCCTGGTCGGTCTCGCCATCGCCGTCGCCAATATCGACGAGGTGATCAAGCTGATCCGCGCCTCGAACGACGCCAACGAGGCGCGCGAGGCCTTGATGGCGCGCGAATGGCCGGCCACCACGGCGGCGACGCTGATCGAATTGATCGACGATCCGCGCCACAAAGTGAGCGCCAAAGGCACCGCGCGGCTGTCGGTCGAGCAGGCCAAGGCCATCCTCGACCTGCGCCTGCAACGCCTTACGGCGCTCGGCCGCGACGAGATCAAGGCCGAACTCGACAAGCTCGCCATCGAGATCGCCGACTATCTGGAAATCCTGCGCTCGCGCGCGCGCATCCAGACCCTCATCAAGGACGAGTTGGCCAAGCTGAAAGCGGAATTCGCCACGCCGCGCCGCACCGTGATCGCCGAGCAGGAGGCCGAGGTCGAGGACGAGGACCTGATCCAGCGCGAGGACATGGTCGTGACCGTCTCGCATCTCGGCTACATCAAGCGGGTGCCGCTCTCGACCTATCGCGCGCAGAAGCGCGGCGGCAAAGGCCGCTCCGGCATGCAGACGCGCGAGGAGGATTTCGTCTCGCGGCTGTTCGTGGCCTCGACCCATACGCCGGTGCTGTTCTTCTCCTCGGCCGGCCAGGTCTACAAGGAAAAAGTCTGGCGGCTGCCGCTGGCGGCGCCGCAGGCGCGCGGCAAGGCACTGATCAATATCCTGCCGCTCGATCCGGGCGAGACCATCACCACCATCATGCCGCTGCCCGAGGACGAGACGACCTGGGGCCAGCTCGACGTGATGTTCGCCACCACGCGCGGCAACGTGCGGCGCAACAAGCTGTCCGATTTCGAGAAGATCCGTCCGTCCGGCATCATCGCCATGAAGCTCGACGCCGGCGACGCCATCGTCGACGTTACCATCTGCATCGAGAAGGAAGACGTGCTGCTGACCACCGCGGCGGGGCAATGCATCCGCTTCCCGGTGCCGGAGGTACGCGTGTTCTCCGGCCGCACCTCGGACGGCGTGCGCGGCATCGCGCTCGCCGCCGACGACAAAGTCATCTCGATGACGATCCTGGGCCATATGGAAGCGAGCTCGGAAGAGCGCGTCGCCTATCTCAAGCGCGCCAACGCGATCCGGCGCGGCACCGCGGAAGAGGAAGCGACGGCGGCGCCCGAGGCCGAGGACGAGGCGGAAGCCGTCGGCTCGACCATCGAGCTCGGCGAGCAGCGCTATGTCGATCTGTCGACCGCCGAGCAGTTCGTGCTGACGGTGGCCGACCGCGGCTACGGCAAACGTTCGTCGTCGTTCGAGTACCGCACCACGCGCCGCGGCGGCAAAGGCATCGTGGCGATGAACGTGACGCCCAAGACCGGCCGGCTGGTGGCTTCGTTCCCGGTAGACGAGAGCGACCAGATCATGCTGGTCACCAACCAGGGCAAGCTGATCCGCACCACGGTCGCCGGCATCCGTATCGCCGGACGCTCGACGCAGGGCGTGATCGTGCTCAACACCGCCGGCGACGAGCACGTGGTGTCGGTCGAGCGGTTGAGTGAGGAAGCGGAAGACTAACCGCAGGCACGGCGCGCTCCCTCTCCCCATCGGGGAGAGGGTTGGGGTGAGGGGGCCTAGGATTTTCGATAGGCTATAACCCCTCACCCGGCGCACTTCGTGCGCCGACCTCTCCCCATGGGAGAGGTGAAGAGAGCATGCTCGGCGCTTGACGGATATTTCCATGAACACCCAACTCTTCTCCGCCTTCCTGCTGATCACGCTGGTGCTGGTGGTGGTGCCGGGGCCGATCGTGACGCTGGTGATCTCGACCGGCGCCACGCGCGGAACGCGGCCGGCGCTCATCACCGTCGCCGGCAGCACCACCGGCAACGCGCTGCTGATCGGCGGCATTGCGCTCGGCTTGAGCATCATCATCCAGCACGCGGCGGCTATATTCGAATGGCTGCGCTGGATCGGCGCGGCCTATCTGGTCTGGCTCGGTATCCAGGCCTGGCGGCACGCCGGTTCGGCTGCCGCGGCGCAAGACCCGCGCGGCCATGTCTATTTCCGCCGCGGGTTTTTGGTGGCGATATCGAATCCGAAGACCATCGCTTTCTTCACCGCGTTCCTGCCGCAGTTCATCGACCCGGCGCTGCCGGCCGGACATCAGTTGTTGGTCATGTGCACGGTCGCGATCGCGATGGCGGCGCTGACCGATTGCGGCTGGGCGGTCGTCGCGGGCGCCGGTCGCAGCTTCTTCCTGCGGCGCGCCAATACCAAATGGCTCGGCCGGCTGTCGGGCGCGGTGCTGATCGGTGGCGGCATCTGGCTCAGCCTGGCGCGGCGGCCGGGATAGACGCGCGTCACTTCACCTTCAGGTCCAGCGCCTCGACGATCGGCTTCCACTTCTTGGTTTCGTTCGCCATGTGATCGGCCAGATCCTGCGGCGTGCCGCCGCGCGGCTGCGCGCCCAGCCGCGCCAGCGTGCTCTTCATCGGCTCGGAGTTCGAGTGCCTTGTTCACGCCGGCATTGAGCTTGGCGATGATCGCGGGCGGCGTGGCCTTGGGCGCCAGCAGCGCGGTCCAGGCGCCGACGGTGAAAGACGCGTAGCCGCTTTCGGCCATGGTCGGCACGTCGGGCAGGGCGGCGACGCGCTTCGGCCCGGCGATCGCCAGGGCGCGCAGCTTGCCGTCCTTGATAAGCGGCAGCGAGGTCGCGACCGGATCGAAGGTCATCTGCACTTCGCCGGCGATCACGCCGGTCAGCGCCGGGCCGCCGCCTTTATAGGGCACGTGCACGATATCGGTGCCGGTGGTCTTCTTGAACAATTCGCCGGCGAGATGCGGGATGGTGCCGCTGCCGCCGGTCGAATAATTCAGCTTGCCGGGATTGGCCTTGGCATAAGCGACGAGGTCGGCGAGCGATTTGAAGGGCAACTGGGCATGGATCACCAGGAGCTGCGGCGTCTCCGCGATCAGCGCGATCGGCGCGAAGCTGGACGCGTCATAGCCTGCGGTTTTGTAGAGGATCGGGCTGATGATCAGGCCGCTCGCCGCCGACACCATCAACGTGTAGCCGTCCGGCGCGGCCTCGGCGGCGATGCGCGAGCCCAGCGTATTGCCGGCGCCCGGCTTGTTCTCGACGATGACGTTTTGTCCGAGCGTGGCCGGCAGCGCGGCGGCGACCAGCCGCGCCATCACGTCGACCGGGCCGCCGGCCGGCGTCGGCACGATGATGCGGACCGGGCGGTCCGGATAAGATTGGGCGAAAGCCGGCGCGGCGAACAGCAAGGCGAATGCCGCGAATACGAAACGGCGCATGAATTCCTCCCGCTGGGATCTTCGAATTTGTGTCCCTAGCGGGGAGCCTATCGCGCCGGCGGGCAGGCGGCTAGTTGAGCCGGTCGGTGGTGACCAGGCGGATGTGCGGATTGCCGAAGGCGGTGCCGACGCAGCGCAGGTAGGGCCAGGCCCGTTGCGCGCAGGCGTTCATCGGCTCGGACGCGCTTGTGGCCAGCGGGCTGGCGTCGACCTGGGCGGTCGGCGCGGACAGCACGGTGACGACGGCGGCGACCGTCGCGGCGACCATAATGGCGGTGAAGGTCTTGAACATGAAATTTCCCCTGTTTTTGGCGTCTTGCCGGTTAGTCGTGAACACAACGCAACAGGTTCAAACGGACAACCCGCCAGGGGCCGGAAAGGTCCGGGGTATCCGTAATAGTCTTGCGAGCGGCCGGAGGCCGGGCTAGACCCCCGGCCATGCCGCGGACCGCCCTTTATGCCGGGTCATTCGATCCCGTCACCAACGGCCATCTCGACGTGGTGCGCCACGCCGTGCGGCTGGCCGACCGGCTGGTGCTGGCGGTCGGGGTCAATCCCGGCAAGGCGCCGCTGTTTTCCGCCGACGAGCGCGTGGCCATGCTCAAGGAGATCTGCGGCCCGCTCGCGCGCGAGGCCAAGTGCGAACTCGAATACGTCACGTTTTCCGGCCTGGTGGTCGAGGCCGCGCGCAAGGCGGGGGCGACACTGCTGATCCGGGGCCTTCGTGACTCGACCGATTTCAACTACGAAATGCAGATGGCGGGCATGAACGAGGCGATGGCGCCCGCGATCCAGAGCGTGTTCCTGCCGGCGTCGCCGGCTGCGCGCCCGATCACCGCCACATTGGTGCGCCAGATCGCCGGCATGGGCGGCGACGTCACCGCCTTCGTGCCGGCCGCCGTGGCCGAGCGGCTGAAGAAGAAATTCGCGCGCTAGCGCCCACAAATCCGGGAGATATTATGATCCGCATTCTCGCTGTCGTCGTCGCGCTCGTGTGCGCCGCGCCCGCCTTCGCCCAGGTGAAATTGCCGGCCGGGCTCGACCCGCAGAACACTATCTTGCTCGACACCAAATTCGGCCGCGTCATCATCAAGCTGCGCAACGACATCGCGCCCAACCACGCTGAGCGCATCAAGCAACTCGCGCGCGAGGGTTTCTATAACAACGTGCCGTTCCATCGCGTGATCGCCGGCTTCATGGCGCAGACCGGCGACGGCCAATTCGGCAACGGCACCGGCGGCTCGAAATATCCCGACCTGAAGGCGGAGTTTTCCAACGTGCCGTTCACGCGCGGCGAGGTCGGCATGGCGCGCACCAGCGATCCCAATTCAGCCAATTCGCAGTTCTTCATCATGTTCGCGCCGAATGCCGGCCTGAACGGCCAATACACTGTGGTCGGGCAGGTGGTGTCCGGCATGGAGGCGGTCGACAAATTGAAAAAGGGACCGGAAGCGGCCAACGGCGCGGTCACCGATCCCGACAAGATTCTGAAGATGCAGGTCGCCGCCGACGCCAAGTGAATTAGCAACAACAGGAACCAACCAATGGCCAAGCCGGAAGATACCCTCACGCTGGAAACCACCCAAGGACCGGTGGTGATCGCCATGCGGCCCGACCTCGCGCCGCAGCACGTCGCGCGCATCAAGGAACTGGTGAAGGACGGCTTCTACGACGGAATCGTCTTTCACCGCGTGATCGACGGCTTCATGGCGCAGACCGGCTGTCCCGAGGGCATCGGCACCGGCGGCTCGGGCAAAAAGCTCAAGGCCGAGTTCAACAAGGAGCCGCATGTGCGCGGCACGGTGTCGATGGCGCGCGCCGCCAACCCGGATTCCGGCGACAGCCAGTTCTTCATCTGCTTCGACGACGCCCGCTTTCTCGACAACCAGTACACCGCCTGGGGCAACGTGATTTCGGGCATGGAGAACGTCGACAAGATCAAGAAGGGCGAGCCGGTGGCGAACCCCGACAAGATCGTCAAAGCGACGATGGGGGCGTAAGCCTATATTTTGTCATTCCGGGGTGCGGCCGAAGGCCGCGAACCCGGAATCCATAGCCCCGGTGCTGCGGAGTATGGATTCCGGGTCCGCCGCTTCGCGGCGTCCCGGAATGACGGCATCACATGCGCACCGACCTGTTCGACTTCACCCTGCCGGCCGACCGCATCGCCTTGCGGCCGGTGAGCCCGCGCGAAGCCGCGCGGCTCCTGGTGGTGCGGCCGGGCGAGGCGGCCGAGCTGGAGGATCGCACGATCGCCGATCTGCCCGGCCTGCTGCGGGCGGGCGATTGCCTGGTGGTCAACGACAGCAAGGTGATCGCGGCGCGGCTTTCCGGCCGGCGGATTGGGCGGGGCCCCACGGAGCCCGCGATCGAGGCCACGCTGCATAAGCGGATCGACGGCTCGCATTGGCGTGCCTTCGTAAAGCCGGCCAAGAAGCTGCAAGTAGGGGATAATCTGCGGTTCGGCAGCGAGGGCAAGGTTTGCTTCCTCGGCGAACTCGATGCTCAAGTTTCACATAAAGATGAGGGAGGCGAGGTAACCCTCTCATTTGCCTTCCATGGGCCCGTGCTCGACCAAGCGATTGCCGAGCGCGGCGCGATGCCGCTGCCGCCTTACATCGCTTCGCGGCGCGCGCCGGACGAGCAAGACCGCGCCGATTACCAGACCGTGTTCGCCGCGCCGGAAGGATCGGTGGCGGCGCCGACCGCCGGATTGCATTTCACCGACACGTTGATCGCGCGGCTCGAAGAAAACGGCGTGGCGCTTCTTAAAGTAACACTTCATGTCGGCGCCGGTACTTTTCTGCCGGTGAAGGCCGACGACACCGAAGCCCATAAAATGCATACCGAATTCGGCGAAGTTTCCCGTGAAACAATCGACTCACTCAACGCCGCGCGTGCCAAAGGCGGGCGAATTGCTGCGGTCGGCTCGACCGCGTTGCGGCTCCTGGAAACTGCGGCCGGCGCCGACGGCGTGCTTCGGCCCTTTGCCGGCGAGACTGCGATTTTCATCACGCCGGGCTACCGCTTCAAGGCGGTGGACCTGATGCTGACCAATTTCCATTTGCCGCGCTCGACGCTGTTCATGCTGGTGTCGGCCTTCGGCGGGCTGGATACCATGCACCGCGCCTATGCCCATGCGATCAAAGCCGGCTATCGCTTCTATTCTTACGGCGACGCGTGTTTGCTGTATCCGGCCACGACGAAAGATTAGATGCCCGACCGCTTTTCCTTCCGCTTGCAGAAAACCGACGGCGCCGCGCGCCGCGGCGAGATCGTCACGCCGCACGGCAACGTGCAGACGCCGGTCTTTATGCCGGTCGGCACGCAAGGCACCGTCAAAGGGCTGATGCCGGAGGCCGTGGCGGCGACCGGCGCCGATATCGTGCTCGGCAACACCTATCATTTGATGCTGCGGCCGGGTGCCGAGCGCATCGCCGCGCTCGGCGGTCTGCACGCCTTCATGAACTGGCCGTTGCCGATCCTGACCGACAGCGGCGGCTTCCAGGTGATGTCGCTGTCGGCGCTGCGCAAGCTGACCGAAAACGGCGTGACGTTTCGCTCGCACCTCGACGGCGCCATGGTGGAGCTTACCCCCGAGCGCGCCATTGAAATCCAGGCGCTGCTGGGGGCCGACATATCCATGCAGCTCGACGAATGCCTGAAGCTGCCGGCAGCGCCTGCGGAGATCGAGCGCGCCATGGCGCTGTCGCTACGTTGGGGCGAGCGCTCGAAAAGTGCCTTCGAGGGCAGGGCACGCGAAGGCTATGCCCTTTTCGGCATCGTCCAGGGCGGCGACGACCCGCGCCTGCGCGAGCAAAGCGCGCGGGCGCTGACCGGCATCGGTTTCGACGGCTACGCCATCGGCGGCCTTGCGGTCGGCGAGCCGCAGGAGGTGATGCTCAAGATCGTGGCGGAAGCCGCGCCCATGCTGCCGCAAGGCCGCCCGCGCTATCTGATGGGCGTCGGCACGCCCGACGACCTCATGGAGGCGGTGGCGCGAGGCATCGACATGTTCGACTGCGTGCTGCCGACCCGCAACGGCCGCCACGGCATGGCGTTTACCCGGTTCGGGTCGATCAATCTGGCCAATGCCCGCCACGCCGATGACTCGCGCCCGCTCGACGAGCAGAGCGCGCATCCGGCCGCGCGCACCTATTCGCGCGCCTACCTGCACCATCTGACCAAGGCCAACGAGATCCTCGGCCAGGTGCTGCTCTCGACCATCAATCTCGCCTACTACCAGGCGCTGATGGTCGGCATGCGCGAGGCCATTGCCGTAGGGCGCTTCGGCGATTTGCATGCCGCCACCCGGGCGCAGTGGCAGCAGGGCGATATTCCGCCGCGGTGAAGAGGGTTGTCTCGTCTATTGCCCTTCGCTAAAGGCAGCCCATGAACGTACACCCCGCCTTCCTTAGCCAACGCCGCAAGCCGCGCGTCAAGCTGCCGCCGGCTGCGACCGACGCCCATTGCCACGTGTTCGGGCCGGGCGACCGGTTTCCCTACGCGTCCAACCGTCGCTACACGCCGGAAGACGCGCCGAAGGAAATGCTGGCGGCGCTGCACGCCCACCTCGGCATCGAGCGCGCGATGATCGTGCAGGCGAGCTGCCACGGCACCGACAATAGGGCGATGCTCGATTGCATCGCCTCCGATCCCAAGCGCTATCGCGGCGTCGCCATTGTCGACGACGGCTTCAACGAGGCCGATTACGACCGGCTCGATGCCGGCGGCGTGCGCGGCGTCCGCTTCAATTTCGTCAAGCACCTGGGCGGCGCGCCCGACATGGTCTTGTTCAACCGGGTCATCGACCGCATCAAGGGCGCGGCTGGCACGTCGTGCTGCATCTCGACGCCCCCGACATCGTGCCGCTGTCGCCCATGATCCGGGCGCTGCCGCTGCCTTTCGTCATCGACCACATGGGCCGCGTGCCGGCGGCGGCAGGCGTCGATCAGCCCGGCTTGCGTGCCCTGATCGAGCTTTCGGCGCTGCAAAACTGCTGGATCAAGGTGTGCGGCGCCGAACGAATTTCCATGCCGCCTTACGCGGCGGCGGTGCCGATCGCGCGGGCTTTGGTCGAGGCGGCGCCGACCCGCGTGCTGTGGGGCACCGATTTTCCGCACCCCAACGCCACCCACGCCGCCGATGAGGCCGATCTGGTCGACCTGGTGCCGCAATTTGCCGCAACCCCGCTGGCGCAACAGCGCCTACTGGTGGACAATCCGGCCCGGCCCTATGGTTTCGCCTAATCAGAACAAGAAACGTTGAAAAGTTCAGGGGAGGATCACGATGAGGAAAGTCTTATTCGCGTTGCTCGCAGCGTCTTTGACCGTCGCGCTGGCGCCGCAGGCGCAGGCGAAATGGCCCGAGAAGCCGATCAAGATCGTGCTGCCGTTCGGCCCGGGCGGCGTCGCCGATGTCACCGCGCGCATCATGGCGGCCAAGCTCACCGAAAAATTCGGCCAGCAGGTGTTGATCGAGAACATGCCCGGCCCGGGCGGCATCAACGCCGCGTGCACGGTGATCAACGCGCCGCCCGACGGCTACACCATGGCGCTCGTCACCAACGGCACGTCGATTAGCGTGGCGGCTTTCAACAAACTGCCGTTCGATCCGGTGAAGGATTTTTCGGCGGTGTCGATGGTCGGCACCTTCGACCTGGTGTTCGCGGTCGATGCCAAGTCCGAATACAAGACGCTGGGCGATTTCATCAAGGCGGCGAAAGCCAACCCCGGCAAGCTCAATGTCGGCACCACCCTGCTCGGCGGCACGCAAAATCTCGGCGCGGAATTATTCAAGTCGATGGCCGGCCTGAACATCCAGGTCGTGGTCTATAAGACTTCACCGGACATCGTGGTGGCGCTGTTGCGCAATGACGTGCAAATGATGATCGATTTTCCGCCGGCGGTGCAGGGCCAGGTCAACGACGGCAAGCTGCGCATTTTGGCGACCTCGTCGCCGAAGCGCTCGGCTCGGATGCCGAATATTCCGACCGTCGCGGAAGCCGGCGTGCCGGCCTACGAGGTGATCTCCTGGAACGGCGTCGCGGCGCCGAAGGGTACGCCGCAGGACGTCATCGACAGCATGAACAAGGCGATGCGGGAGGTGCTGGCGGAGCCCGCGGTCAAGGCGTCGTTCGAAAAGGTCGGCGTCGAGGCGCTTGCCAGCACGCCGGCGGAGCTGGCGGACCGGCTCAAGTCCGACATCACCAAATGGGACGCGGTCATGGTCAAGGCCGGAATTCCGAAAAAGTAGCGGCTTTGTGATAATCACCATCGGCGCGGCGGCTTTGCGGCCGCGCCGTTTTCTATTGCCTTGAAAATTATCATCCTGCCTTTGCATTAGGCGCAAGCCGGCGGCTGCGCCCGCAAAACCGCGGTTTGGCGCTGGCACGGAGTTTGCTGCTACCATCGTCGAGTTGGTGGCTAGCACGAGCTGTCCCGCTTCGTTGGAAAGCTCGATCGTGATGTCCTTGCGGAAATCTTTGAGCGCAACTTCGCCGCCGAGCGCGCCATCCAATTGCCAGACTTGTTTGGCCCAATTTTCGAAATCGGGATCGTGCGTGACGCCGCGTTCGAGCGTAATCGACTCGAATTTGGTCAGCCCGGGTGACTTGCGGCTTGTACTCGGGGCGCCACCTTCGCGATGCTCGACAACCTCAGTCGTCCGTCTGAGCGGGCTGACCTTAGAAATTCCGGCAACGTAGTGGCCGTCCCACTTCACGCGGAACTTGAAATCCTTGTACGGGTCGAAGCGTTGCGGATTGACCGTGAATTGCGCCATGAGTGCCCCCTTGCATCGGATCGACGACTGTCTATCAGCGAAGGGCCGAACTACGGCCCGCCATAGAGCCACGCAATTCCGTCATAACTTTGCTGCGGCGTGCGGCCGGCGAGCGCGAGGTCGCGCAATTCGGCGGTGACCCCGTGCGCGTGGTAGAAGTCGCCATAGACGCGCGCCATGATCTGCACACGGGCGGTGCGCAAGTAGCGCTCCTGTTCGTAGGCCTTGAACGCCGCCGGCAGATCGTCCGGCGACGCCGCCACTTTCTCCGCCAGCGTCACCGCGTCCTCGGTCGCCATGCAGGCGCCTTGCGCGAGATATTGCAGCATCGGGTGCGCGGCGTCGCCGAGCAGCGTGACGCGGCCTTTGGACCAGTCCTTGACGGGCTCGCGGTCGCACAGCACCCACATGCGCCAGGTATCGATCAGATCGAGCAGGCGCAGCACCTCGGGCCGCAGGCCCTGGAAATGCTTCCACAGCAATTCCTTGCTGCCTTCGGCGTTCCAGCCCTCCTGGTATTGATCGGAATGAAACACCGCGACCAAGTTGTAGAGTTCGCCGCGCCGCAGCGGATAATGCACGAAATGGCAGCGCGGGCCGGCCCACAGCACGACGTCGGGCCGCCACAGGTCCTTTGGCACTTGCTGGCGCTTGAGCACGGCGCGATAGGCGATATGGCCGGAGACGCGCGGCTTGCCGTCGCCGACGATGCGTTCGCGGATGCCCGACCACATGCCGTCGCAGCCGATCAAGGCGCGGCCTTCGACCCGCTCGCCGTTTTCGAGCGTGGCCGCGACGCCGTCGGCGTGCTCGTCATAGCCGCCGACGCGCCGGCTGGTTTCCAGCGTGATCAGGTTGCTGCTTTGGCAGGCCTTGAGGAACGTGCCGTGGATGTCGGCGCGGTGGGTGACCGCGTAAGGCTGGCCGAAGCGCTCGAAGAACGCGGGGCCAAGCGGCATCTCGGTGATCAGCTTGCCGGTCACCGCGTCGCGCATTTCCTGCCCCGGCGGGCGGTGCGCGTCGGCCAGCACGGCGTCCTTGAGGCCGATCTTTTCCAGCACGCGGAAAATGTTGGGGCCGAGCTGGATGCCGGCGCCGACCTCGCGGAATTCGGGCGATTGCTCGAAAACGCGCACCGGCATGCCCTGGCGGGCCAGCGCATAGGCGGTGACCAGGCCGCCGATGCCGCCGCCGGAAATAAGAATGGGCGCCGCGCCGCCACCGTTACCGACCATGATCGCTCCCTGGCACTTGCGTTATTGGAGAGGTTTTCCGGCCAAGCTTTAAACGCTGGGATGGCGTCCGCCAAGGCCAACGAAAAACCCGCCGGTCATGCGACCGGCGGGCGGTTCGTTGCGGTTCGCCGCCGAAACCAGCGGCAGAGAAGGGACTATTTCGTCAACTGGCCGCGGATCTCGCCGCCTTTGTTGGCCGCGGTGTGGATGTTGACGTACATGTCGCCATCCATCAGCGCCTTGGCCTGGGCGTCGTTGAGCGTAGCCGAGCCTTCGAACGAGGGGCCGTTCGGGCTGATCGGGACCATCACACCGGCGTTCTTTCCTTCGGGCGCGGGCCCGTGGAAATGGGCGGCGGTGGCGGGACCGGTGAGGCCGCTATAGCTGCCTTTCCAGGTCAACTTCTTGCTGTCGGTGTCATAGCTGGCGGTGACCGAACCGGTGCCCGCCGTCGCATTGGTCGGCACTTCGCTCTTGCCGCTCAGGCTGGCTTTGAAATTCATGATGGCGGCCATGGACGGCGTGGCGAGCGCGAGCGCGCCGACGAAGGCGATGGCGGCCGCCGTGGACCGCAAGATAGTCGATGTCATGTTGTTTTCTCCCTGAATCAGGCCGGGGTCAGCCTGTTCTTAATAACACCGCATCATAGCACCTATTCCGGCGGGATGACGTTCAATGGGTCGTGAGGCGGAAGGCGGTGGTGGAGGATTCCCCGCAAGCCTCACACTCCCAGTAGTGCCGGATTTTGCCGCCTTCGACGAACTCGGACACCACGGGCGCGACCATCCAGTCTTGGCAACGCGGGCAACGCACCGGCGAGGCGAAGGAGCGAATTCCGGCGAGCTTCGGCGAATCGGTATGGAGCTGCATGGCCTCGGTCTCCTTTTATCGTTTCCCCCACGGTGGTTAGACGGGCATCGTGGCGCTTGCGCGACCGTTTGATGAAACTATGGCGGCCCTGACGTTACAGTTTTGCAATGCACAAAGCGTAGCTGCGACGTAAACTTGCGCCATACAGCGCATGGGCACGAGTTTTTCGCGGTTTTAGGAACAACGCGCGGTGCACCGCGACGAACAAATTTTCGACGATTTTGTTAATGGCCGGCCGGCGTATCTCATATCAAGCCTCGGGGCGAGGGGCGCGCTTGGGTCGAAGCCGCGGAAGCGCTAGCATGTCGTCAGCATAGCAGCAAAATTCAATTGCCTGCCGTCAGAAGTCTTCCTCGGCGGCTATACGCTTTTCGACCGCCAGTCGAAATTTGCCAAGGGCAAGCAGACATTGCGAATATTTTCGACTGTCTGCTTTCGTCCCAATTTTCTCGCAAAAATACGCGTGCTCCGCCGCAATTTCTTGCGCCCGGATTCTCTCAGCTCGCGCCCAAATCTCTGGAAGCTGTGGGACGGCGAATGCAGCAAAGCATATTATCGCAGATAGGCCGAGCGACCATAGAGCGATCTCGGCCTGGTCATAAGCTCGGCTAACCCATTTCCAATTATTATTTTGCCTCATGGTATCCCCCTTCCGCCCGAAGGAACGCTAGGACAATATACCAACCAGCGGCGGTTGGAAAATTATGGGTAAGGGCGACGGTGCGCACGCCGTTTCGCGCGCGTGTTGCGGAGGGTCCATGGGCGGGACGGCTACTTCGCGCAGACCACCACCAGAGAGCCGTTAGTAGTGTCGGGATTGATCCCGCAAGACACGGTTTGATCGGAGAGATAGCTCGCCGCAGCTCTTTTTGTCCCGCAATAGGCCGTGACGACTACCTCATCGTCACGACAGCTCACCTGGCATTCGGACGAACTCGTGCAGGGCGCGCGGACAAGGCGGAACTGCGATGATGCTCCCGCTGGTCCTGGAGGGCCTTGCAGGCCTTGCGGCCCGGCGGCCCCGACCGGTCCTTGCGCGCCGGCGTCTCCTTTAGCGCCGGTGTCACCCTTCGGTCCTTGCGGGCCTGGTGTTGGCTGGCCGCAGCCCGAAAGCATTGTAGACATCGCGACTGCTAGAATAATGACAGCGGCGCGCATCGAACGTACCCCTTGTTGGCTTGCGTCCACGGCGCAGACGCTCATTGAAACGCTCAGTCGGCCCGCACGGTTCTAGTAATCACATGTTGCCAAGGTCAATGCTCGTTCCTTCCGCCGGCGTTGCGGCGGATGGGTCGCGTTGCGCGACTGCTTCACTTGCCCAATTCTCGTCGCGTTCCCAGAGGCGGCGAATAACGATGTAGGTGACCACCCCCACGATCGGGGGAACGATAAGCATCACCAAGAGCTGGCCCATGGTTGCGTACCTTCCAAGCGCAAAACAGCGTAAGCTTAGTTTGGGCTTTTCTCTACGGCAACTTGGCGCCCTATGGCGCGCATGTTGCCTAACGATGATGAGCGTCCGACGAATTTGCTCGGCATGTGGGCTGCTGTAAAAACGCCACGATCTTTTCGAGCGGCACGCCGTCGAGCTGATACACGACGACATTAAATCTTATTTTTTGATCCAGATCATGGCGGCCAACTAATCATTTGAAATCATGAAACGCTCTGGGTTTCCAGGGGGTTGGGGGTGTAGCTATGTTCAGCAACCCAGTTGAAAATCTTATCGAGCCCGTATGGCGACGCTTGGTTCGATGCGCCGTTTGCGCGGTCGTTGGGATCGGCGCGGTTACATTACTGATGGCCGTCCTCACCTTCCTTCATCCTGTGCTGCCATAACCCTCCGCAATTTTGACAGCCAGCGGCGGCGAGCACAACAGTTTGAGGTCTTATGCGCCTTGGCCTTATTGGACCGTGATGGTAACAAGCTCGGAGCGTGGCGCGTGAGCGCGGATCACATGATCATCTCCGCCCACGATGAGTTGGAGCGTGTGCTTGCCCGGCGCGAGGTTCAACACCGTCGTTTGCTCGCTATTCATCAGGTGAATATGCTTTTCGTCCATTGGGACCGTCGTGCCCTCCTTGGGGAGGGGCGAATCGACGATTAGATGCAGATGTGCGCCGTAATGTTGCTCTTCGCCCTGCATTTCACCCATTTGCCCCATCTGCGCTTTGTGATCCACCTGACCCATTTGCTTCGTCGCGTCGTTCATCGTGGCCTTCATATCCTCGTCATGCACAGCACCCCGTGCATTCTTGAATCCAACGATCATCGTGACGGGGCCCGTAATCACCGCGCCGTCCTTCGGCTTCAAAATCACAGGCGTGCCCTGGGATTCGTCAAGGGCGAGTGAAGGGCTGGTGAAGAACGCTCCGGCGATCAACAATCCGGCAATGGCATATGCAAAAGCTAGCCGCATGGGTGGTTCTCTTTCCATTAAGCCGAGTCAGAGAAATGCACGCTAATCCAATATTACCATAAGAGTCAGCGCGTGTTGCTCACTCCTAAAGCAGAAAGACCGCCTCGCTCTCAGAATCTGGTGTTTTGATCAGGCGGCCGACATCGGGCCACGCGCTAATTGCCAATTGGCCCGATTAGCGTGGCATCATCGCTGTCGGCTCGCGAGCTGTTCACCCGCTTACTGACGGGATGACACACAAGGATGCGCTCACCTGTTGGCTTGAGCAACTTCACCAACGACACCGGAATTGCACTGTCAGCAAGCCATGCGTTGAACTGCTTTTCCTCCAGAATAACCGGCATTCGGTCGTGAATTCCGGCTACGAATTTATTGGGCTCGGTGATTATCATGGTGCAGGTGTTTTGGGGCTTGCCGGTTTCAGGGTTGGTCCATTCAGACCATAGGCCAGCGATGGTTAGAACTTGGCCGTCGCGGCGTGTGAAATAGAATGGCTGTTTTTGCTTTCCCATCGTCTGCCACTCGTAATAGCCGGACGCGGGGATGAGGCAGCGCGTGTGTTTGAATGCCGAGCAAAAGAACGGCTTCTCAGCAACTATTTCGGCGCGCGCATTGAAGGTTGCCTACCGCAACTCTTTGAGCGGCTTATTCCACCAACTGGGCACTAGACCCCAGCGCATTTGCTCCAGCACAGGCTTGCTATCGCGCTCGATTATGGCGTCGATTATCTGTGTCGGGCAGATGTTGAATCGTGGCTGGAGGTTCGACGGTGGCGATGGGTCGGTCAGCCGGTAGAGCGCCACCAGCTCGCGCCATGTGTACATTCGGGTGAAGCGACCGCACATGGCCTATGCATCTGTGTTCGTCTTTTGCGCCGACGTTGCAGCGGAGGGATCGCGTCGCACAACGACGCTGGCACTATTTTCTTCTCGCTCCCAGATACGTCGGATGACGATATAGATAACCACGCCCACGACGGGGGGAACGATCAGTGTCACCAAGAGCTGGCCCATGGCTCCGTGCCTTCCAATCAGTGCTGATTAGGCGAAGCAGTTTTGACCCAGCCCTGTTCCAATGCCTGCTGCCACACTTCCCCGACGCCACCGCCATCGGCGATGAATTTCTCCTTGCAGCAATCGCAAACCGCGATAACGCGACCTTTGTTCGTAACTGTCATCATCGCCGATCAACCCTTTATTACCCTGCGCCGCCGCCAGAGGCCCTGCCATTCCCCGCCAAGGACCTGCCTGGTTCATCTTCTCCGCCCGGGGGTAAATCCAATCATCTCCGTCCGCCGAGGCCCCAGGCAGCCCCATCGTCGCGGCGCGTTACCCCATGGTTTACCCCGGCGACCATTCCGTTAATTTTTGAGAGCGGGAAATGGCTATAAGTATTTTATTGTGTTGGTGAGCGCGCCGGGACTCGAACCCGGGACCACTTGATTAAAAGTCAAGTGCTCTACCATCTGAGCTACGCGCCCTTGTGGGCGCGGGTTTACGGGCGCGCCCATGCCCGGTCAATAGGCGGATTTCGCCCGTTTCTTGAACTCGCGCCCGGCCCGGCCGGTTTGCTACACTGCCGGCCAGCAAGGGAGCCCGATTATGCCGATCGTCAACCGCATCGCCGACCTGCAGGCCGAGATCACCGCCTGGCGGCACGATCTGCATGCCCATCCGGAACTGCAATACGACGTGCTGCGCACGGCGGCTTCCGTTGCCGACAAGCTCAAAGCCTTCGGCTGCGACGAGGTGGTGCCGGGCTTGGGCCGCACCGGCGTGGTCGGGGTCATCCACGGCCGCAAGGGCAAATCGGAAAAGGTGATCGGGATGCGCGCCGACATGGACGCGCTGCCGATCGAGGAGGAAACCGGCCTGCCGTACAAGTCGACAGTGCCGGGCAAGATGCACGCCTGCGGTCACGACGGCCACACCGCCATGCTGCTCGGCGCCGCGCGCTATCTGGCCGAGACGCGCAATTTCGCCGGCACCGCGGTGGTCATCTTCCAGCCGGCCGAGGAGGGCGGCGCCGGCGGCAAGGCCATGGTCGACGACGGGCTGATGGAGCGATTCAAGATCGACGAAGTCTACGGCATGCACAATTATCCCGGCATGCCGGTCGGGCAATTCGGCATCCGCGCCGGCGCGATGATGGCGGCGACCGACTTTGTCAGCATCGACATCGAAGGCGTCGGCGGTCACGCGGCGCGCCCGCATCTCGGCATCGATACCGTGCTGGTCGGCGCGCAGATCATCAACGCCATCCAATCGATCGTCTCGCGCAATGTCGATCCGCTCAAGTCGGGCGTGGTGTCGATCTGCATGTTCCACGCCGGCAATACCGAAAACGTCATTCCGCAGACGGCGCAGCTGCGTGGCACCGCGCGCAGCCTCGCCGAGGATGTGCGGGTGCTCCTGGAGAAACGGCTGCATCAGGTGGTCGAGGCAACGGCGGCGGCCTACGGCGCCAAGGCCAACCTTACCTATCAACGCAACTATCCGGTGCTGGTGAACCACGAGCGCGAGACCGATTTCGCGGCCGGCGTGGCCACGCAGATCGTCGGCGAGCGTCTCGTCGACACGTCGCTGCCGCCGATGATGGGCGGCGAGGATTTTTCCTTCATGCTCAACGCGCGGCCCGGCGCCTTCATCTGGGTCGGCAACGGCGACAGCGCCGGCCTGCATCACCCGGCCTATAATTTCAACGACGACGTTATCCCTATCGGCACGTCGTATTGGGTGAAATTGGCCGAGACCGCGCTGGCGGGCTAAGGCGCGATCAGGGCGCCAGCTCGGTGCGTTCGGCCACCGGTACCGGAATCGACGCCGGCGTCGCCGCCGGCCGGCGGGCGATGAGCTCGCCGACGCGCGCCTCGAGCGTCCGCCAGGTGGCGAATTCGTTGAACCGGCTGCGCTCGACCAAAGCCAGGCCGACCGCCGCGACGAACGGCAGGCTCTGCACCAGCAGCACGACGGCAAAGATATTGATCTCGCGCACGGCCTTGACGTTGGTCGCCACCAGCACCACTGCGCCGAGGATCAGTAAGCCCGCCAGCACGGCTTCCCAGAAAGCGTGGAAATCCGTCGAGCGGCGCGGGCCGCCTTTGGCGGTGCGCACGAAAGGCAGATGATCCTTGACGACGCCGAAGCCGACCGCCCGCGCCACCGTCCACTGCACCGACATGGCCGCGAACGCCGCGGCGGCCAGTTGACCCGGACCGGTGCGCACGCGCAGGCGGTACAGCGTCACGAAATGCGCCAGCGACACGACAAAGCTGGCGATGATCGGGATGGTGAGAATCCGATCGGGCACCGCGATGTCGAGGAAGGCGACGACCGGCACCCAGATGATATTCAGGATGGCAACCACGACGCCGATACTTTCGGCGCCGAGCCAATTGAGCCAGCCGAGCGCGAATTCGCGCTTCTGGTCGCCGTTGAGCCGGCTCGCGCCGGGCAGGAAGCGGCGCCAGTGCTTCTTGAGGATCTGGAATCCGCCATAGGCCCAGCGGTGGCGCTGCTTCTTGTAGGCCTCGAAACTGTCGGGCAAAAGGCCGTGGCCGTAGCGCTTGTTGGTGTAGTGCGCGCGCCAGCCGAGCTCGAGCAGCGTGAGGCCGAGATCGGTATCCTCGCAGATCGTGTCGCTCGACCAGCCGCCGGCGGCTTCCAGCGCGGCGCGGCGGATCAAGCACATGGTACCGTGCACGATGATGGCGTTGACCTCGTTCCGCTGCACCATGCCGATGTCGAAGAAGCCGGCGTATTCGCCGTTCATGGCGTGATGCATCAGGCTGCGTTCGCCGTCGCGGTGGTCCTGCGGCGCCTGCACCAAAGCGACGTTGGGATCGCGGAACACCGGCACCAGGTCCTTGAGCCAGTCGGGCTGCACGACATAGTCGGCGTCGATCACGCCGATCACCTCGGCGTCGGCGGCGGTGTGCACAATGGCAAGCCGCAGCGCGCCGGCCTTGAAGCCTTGCAGATTGTCGGCGTTGACGAACTTGAAGCGCTCGCCGAGCGCGCGGCAGTGCTCTTCGACCGGCAGCCAGAGCGCGGGGTCGGGCGTGTTGTTGATCACTACCACGCATTCGAAATTCGGGTAGTCGAGCCGCGCCACGGCGTCGAGCGTCTGCTTGAGCATTTCCGGCGGCTCGCGGTAGGCCGGAATATGGATGGAAACCTTCGGCACCGCCGCCTCGGGGACGAGCGGCGGGGCGTCGATCAGCCGGAGCGGCTTGCGGCCGAAGGCGATCATGGCGAGTTCATCGATACGCGCCAACGCGATCACGATCAGCGGCACCAGCAAGATAACGCCAAACCCAAGCGCAATGGCGGCGCCCGGTACGAAATAATGTCCGTTCCAGAAGGCGAACACGGCGGCGAACCAGGCGCCCACCACATTGGCGGCGCCGGCCAGCATGACCGATTGGCGCATGGTTATGCCGCGCATCGCCAACAGCGGCAGCGACAGCAACAGGCTCACCAGCAAGGCGATGCTGGCGAGTTTCCAGTGATCGGGATCGGTAATGGTCCCGCTCCAGGCGAATTTCGGCTGGCGCGCGGCGTCGAACAGACCCCAGTAAGGACCGACGCCGCCTTCGAATATCTTCCACGGCTGGTCGATCGCTTCGACGATATTGTAGTCAATGCCGTAGGACTCGGCGCGCGTGACGAAGTCGCGCAGCACTTGCGCCTGCTCGACGCGGCCGGGTTCGGCGGCTTTGAGATTGTAGCCCGCGCTCGGCCAGCCGAATTCGGCGATGACGATGCGTTTGCCGGGGTAGGCCGACCGCAACTTGTCGTAGATCAAGATCGCCTGATCGACCGCCTGCTTGGCGGAGAAGCCCTCCCAATACGGGAGGATGTGCGCGGCGATGTAGTCGACTTGCGAGACCAACTCGGGATGCTCGATCCACACGTTCCAGATTTCGCCGGTGGTGACCGGCACTTTGGTCGAACGCTTGACGCGCTGGATCATCGGGATCAGTTCGCTGACCTTCAGATCGCCGCGGTAGATGGTTTCGTTGCCGACGATGATGCCGTTGACGTTGCTGTGGCGCTTGGCGAGATCGATCACCGAGCGGATTTCGCGCTCGTTGCGTTCCTGATGCTTGTCGACCCAGGCGCCGACCGTGACCCGCAGGCCGAATTCCTGAGCGATGCCGGGCATCAATTCGACGCCGCCAGTGGACGAATAGGTACGGATCGCCCGCGTCAGCGGCGCGAGCAGCTTGAGGTCGGCGCGAATTTGCGCGGCTTGCGCTTGGGCGCCGGAATTGGGATGAGCGGTGCCGCCAAATGGCGCGTAGGAAACGCTGGCGAGTTGGCCGTCGAAATTGGGTGCGCTCAGGTGATCCTGTGCGAGTGCCCATAATCCGGCTTGCACGCACGCCACGAGGGCGATCACGGCAGCGACGGAGCGCATAGACCTACAACCAAATGGGGCGGGATTTCAGACCCTTGAGCCCGTCCCCTGGGCTCAGCCGATGCTTGTTCTGCGGCAGTGCAGCATAGCGCGGCGTTAGGTAATTATTCAAGTAGTAAGCAGTCATGGCAAATCCTTGTCGGACGCATGGCGCAAAAAAATTTACCGAAAGGGAAACGCAGTTAGCGGGGTGTGGTTCCACCCGACGTCGCGGCTGACGGCTGGGCGGCGGTCGCCGCGGTCGGGGCCAAGCCCGGATTGAGCCAGCAGGAATGCACCCGGCCATTCAGGCTTTCGGGGGCCTTCGGGTCGATATGGCCCTGGCGCACCAAGCAGCGGAAAGTGGCCTGGATATGCGAGCTCGGGCAGCCGAACCGATCGTAGAGGTCGAGGTGGCGGAAGGCGGTATCGAGATCGTCCCGCCACAACAGGCTGACCACCCTGCGGCCCAGCCAGACGCATTCCGGATTGCCGGCCGGCCCGGTGAGCACGCGCGACGCTTCGGCGATTTCGTCGATGCTTTTCTGGCCTTCCTTGGCGGCGTCGACGCCCTGTTTCGGCGGTTCGGCCGGTTTGGGGGCGCCGGACTGCGCCAAAGCCGCGCCGGCGGTAATGCTCAAGACCGCCACGCAGAACGCAGTACGCAATAGGCGCAACAAGGAGACTGTCGGCATTGTCCCGTCGGTATTGATGGAGGCCACCCGCCCGCTATCCGATCGAGTATGCGACCGGATTGGGACGCGAATGCGGCGCTTTAAGCCGGCCGCCCCGGCGATGCTCACTTGAAAAACACGCACGCTCGACCCGAACCCAGCACCCCAGACCGTGGTCCAAGACTTGGCCCGAACGGCTCGCTTTTGTCCAGCGCTTCAACGCGACGTGCTTAAGGCCGGCGGCTTGGCAGCGGCAAAGGCGCGCGATAAGCCGTCTCGGGGTCATTCAATCCCGCGGAGGACGGGTTCAAGCCGATGCGTCTTGGTCTAGCCTGCCTCGCCGTTACGGCGGCGGTTATCGTTGGCGCTTGGGTCTGGCTCGGCACGCCCGTGCCCATGCCGCAAACCCCGCTTGTGTCCGGCGAAAAGCTCTACTGCTTGTCGTATGCGCCGTTCCGGGATGGGCAGTCGCCATTCGACGCCGGCGTCCGTATTACGCCGCAGCAAATCGACGAGGATATGGCGCAACTTGCCCGTATCAGCGATTGCGTCCGTACCTATTCGGTCGAGCTCGGGCAGGATCAAGTCGCGGCGATCGCCAAGCGCCATGGGCTTAAAGTGATCCAGGGCATCTGGATCGGCGTCAACCCGGATAAGAACCGGGCGGAAATCGAATCCGGTATCAAAATCGCCAACGAATATCCCGACGTGGTGCGCGCGGTCGTCGTCGGCAACGAGGTTCTGTTGCGTGGTGATTTGGCTTCCAACGATCTTGTGGCCGCCATCCGTGAGGTCAAAGCGCGTGTGAAGGTACCGGTCACCTATGCCGACGTCTGGGAATATTGGCTGCGCAACGCCGACGTCGCCGGCGCCGTCGACTTCATCACCATTCATATCCTGCCATATTGGGAGGACTTTCCAATTCCGGCGCGCGAAGCCGGCGCCCATGTCGATTCGATCCGCCGCCGCGTGGTGGCGGCCTTTCCTGGCAAGGAAGTGATCATCGGCGAGGTCGGCTGGCCGAGCGAAGGCCGCATGCGGGAAGGCGCGCTGCCGTCGCCGGCCAACGAGGCGCGCGTCATCCAGGACGTACTGGCACTCGCCAAGCGAAACAACTTCCGGGTCAACGTGATCGAGGCGTTCGACCAGCCGTGGAAACGCGCATTGGAAGGAACGGTTGGCGGCCACTGGGGCCTGCTCGACGACGCCACGCGCAAGTCGAAATTCGTATGGGGCGAGGCGGTGTCCAATCATCCCGATTGGAAAGCGCAGGCGGCGGGTGGAATCCTATTCGCGGTGATCGTGTTCGCCACCGGCTTCGCCGCGCGGCGCGGCGCGCCGCCGCCTGTGCTTTGGCTCTCGGTGACGGCGAACGCGATCGCCGGCGGCACGCTGATCGGCTGGAGTATCGCCAATGTCCCGGTTGAATCTTTGGGACTAGGCGGCTGGCTGCGGTCGCTGGCTTTTGTCGCCGTGGCGGCGCTTGTGCCGCCGAGCTTGAGCGCGGCGGCGATGCGCGGCACGCCGCCGGCGCGCTTCTCGCGCCTGCTTGGTCCGGCCGCCGAGCGCATCCGCGATCCGCTGGCGCGACTCACCGGCGCGCTCATGATGGCAACCATGCTGCTCGCTATATTGACCGCGCTCGGCCTGGTGTTCGACCCGCGCTACCGGGATTTTCCGTTTGCGCCGCTCACTGCGGCGGTGGTGCCGTTCGTCATGCACAGCGTGACAATGCCGCGGCCGCGCGGCCGCCATGGCGCGGCCGAATTGGCTGGCGCCGCCATTCTCGCGCTGTCGGTGCCTTACATCGTGCTCAATGAAAGTTTCGCGAATTGGCAGTCGCTCTGGCTGTGCGGCGCGCTCGCCGCGCTCGCCTTCAGTCTGGCTCGGGTGCGCGACGCGCAAAGCTGAGCGTCAACAGGCCAAATGCCAACCCCGACAGAGCGATGTTGTAGAGCACGATGCCGAAGCAGGCGAGCGCGAGCGCGACGCCGAATAATACCAGTGATGGCCGAAGCAGATTGAGCGCGGCGACGCCGAGGGCACTCCAGCCGAAAACGGAATTCTGGAACAGCGCGACCGCGGCGCGGCGCGTAAGGCACAGCCACGTGTCGAGCCCGGCGGCGCAGGCGAGGCCGACGGTCGACTGCTCGATGGCGAGGTGGCGGATGTAGAGCGCATAGCCGAGCGAGCAAAAGCCGACGATCAGCAGATAATTGGTCGCGCGCGCGCTCGGCAAAAACAGCTTCATGGCGGCGGATTCCGAAAGACCAGAGTATGCCGTTGCGCCGGCGCCTAGATCAACGCGCGGCCAGTTGCCCGCCGCTGAATTTGGCCGGATGGCAGCCGGTAGGCAGAACCGGGAAACCGGCGCAAAACTGTGTGGCTTTGTCGGCGCTCGGCAGCGGCCCCACGACTAGCCGATAGATAGCGCCGTTCGGGTGCTTCGGGAGCAGCGCGACGAGCGGTCGCAGCCCTACCAGCAGTGGCCCGTAATTGGCCTTCAGCGTGGCCCAATGGATGCGCAGCGCTTCCAGGTTGGAGGCGCCCCCGAGGTCGACACCGAAGCCAGCGCCGGCCGGCGGCGTCGGGGTGGCTAGGGGCTCGCTCGCCATTGCGGAGGCAACGCGAACCGGCGGAATTGCAGCCGGTTCGGCGGCGCCTTCGGCGGTCTCCGGTGGTTCTTCCGGCGTCGCGGCTTCCGGCGTCTTCGGCGGCAATGAACGGGCGGTTTCGCGGACCGACGCCGTGGCCAGCAGCGTCAGGCGCGGAACCCCGGACGGCGGCTCCGGCAAGGCATAAACCGGCGGCGTGGTCGGCGCGGCGAGCGGCGCAGGCGGCTGCGCAATCGCGACGGTTGCCGACGCAGATGGCGGCGCAGGCGGCGGCGCGACGGCGACCGGTGCCGGTGGTGGCGCAGCGGCGATAGCTGCCAGGGCGGTGGCTGGAGCAGCCGGGGCAGGTGGCGTTGTAATCGCGACATGAGCAGGCGCGGGCGGCTCGATCTGCCGCTTGATCGAGCCGGTTACGCTGTCGAGATTGCGCTCGAGCAGGGCAATGCGCGCGCGGAGCCGCTCGCGGTCGGCGGCGAGCTCGCGTACCTGGTCGGCGAGTCGTTCGGTCTCGGCTGGGCGCGAGGGGGGCTGGGCCGACGCCTGGGCCGGCTCGACGGTATGGGCGAAGGCGAGCCGCAGCCGTTCATAGCCGGCGTTGGTTTGGCTAATGAATGCGACGACGGCGAGCGCCGCGGTCGCCGCGCCACCCCAACCGAACACCCGCCAAATCGGACGCGGTGTGCTTAGAAGCTTACGGATGTTGGCTAAATTGGGTTCGGGCGGGACGGTATCGATCGCCATAGGCAGCCTCTGAGCGGGCGAATCACATCGTTGAAAACATTAGCAGAATCCGGCAATGCTCGCTTTCAATAGGTGAGGCGAACGGGTAAGCACGGACGAAGCCCCACGGGCAATTTGCCTGCGTCCCGGAGGCGGCAGGTTCCGTGAGCGGAAAAAGCATGCAGCGACGAACATGCCTCGCGATCGTGCTGGCGGCCGGCGAAGGCACCCGTATGCGCTCGGCGACGCCGAAAGCGCTGCACCGTATCGGCGGACGCACACTGCTCGCACATGTGCTGACCGCGGCGAAACAGGCGGGCGGCGGCGACATCGCCGTGGTGGTCGGGCCCGATCACGAGGCCGTGGCGCAAGAGGCGCGCGCGCTGGCGCCAATAGCCGGTATCTTCGAGCAGACGCAACGGCGCGGCACGGCGGATGCGGTGCTGGCGGCGCGCAAGGCAATCGCGCGCGGTGCCGACGACATTCTGGTCATGTTTGCCGATACGCCGCTGGTGCGCCCGGAAACGCTGACCGGGTTGCGCTCGGCGTTGCGGCGCGGCGCCGCGGTGGCGGTGCTTGGTTTCAGGCCGGCCGATCCCGCCGGTTACGGGCGGCTGCTGACGCGGGGCGAGGAATTGCTGGCGATCCGCGAGGACCGCGATGCGACACCGGACGAGCGCAAGATCGCGCTCTGCAATGGCGGGCTGATGGCACTTTCCGGCAAGACCGCGCTCGCGATCCTCGGCCGCATCGGCAACGCCAATAGCAAGGGCGAGTTCTATCTCACCGACGCGGTTGCCATCGCCCACGATATGGGCTTGAAGGCGGTTGCGATCGAAGCCGGGGAGGACGACATGCGCGGGATCAATACCAAGGCGCAACTCGCCGAAACCGAGGCGGTCCTGCAAAAGCGCTTGCGTGCCGCAGCCCTCGATGCCGGCGTCACGATGACCGCGCCGGACACCGTGTTTCTGTCGGCCGATACTAAATTCGGCAGGGATGTCATGATCGAGCCGAACGTGGTGTTTGGGCCGGGCGTTACGGTCGCCGACGGCGCGACAATCCGCGCGTTTTCGCACCTGGAGGGCGCCCATGTCGGCAAGGGCGCCCGCGTCGGGCCGTTCGCGCGGCTGCGCCCGGGCGCCGATCTCGGCGCGGACGTACATATCGGCAATTTTGTCGAGGTGAAGGAAGCCAAGATCGAGGCCGGCGCCAAGGCCAATCACCTCGCTTACATCGGCGATGCGCGGGTGGGCGCGGGCGCCAATATCGGCGCTGGCACCATCACCTGCAATTACGATGGCGTCGCCAAGCACCATACCGACATCGGCAAAGGCGCTTTCATCGGCTCGAATTCGTCGTTGGTGGCGCCGGTCAAGATCGGCGACGGCGCCTATGTCGGCTCCGGCTCGGTGGTAACCAAGAATGTGCCGGTTGACGCGCTCGCCATCGCGCGCGGGGAACAAACCATAAAGGCCGGTTGGGCAAAGCGCTTGCGGGCGCTCAAGAGCTTGGGCAAGAAGAAGGCGAAAACGCCCACGAAATGAAGCCCGGCGGCCGCTTTTGCCATTAGTCATGTGGCGAAATGTGATTTGATTTCCAGCGCTTGCTGATGCCGGTTAAAGCGAGACAATAGCAAAGGGGCCATCCACTCGGATGTGCGGGATCGTCGGAATTATCGGGCGCGAGCCGGTCGCCGGCCATTTGGTCGAGGCGCTCAAGCGCCTCGAATATCGCGGCTACGACTCCGCCGGCATTGCCACCTTGGACCACGGCGCCTTGGGGCGCCGGCGCGCGGAGGGCAAGCTCGCCGCGCTCGAGAAGCGCCTGGCGAAGGAGCCGCTCGCCGGCAATATCGGCATTGGCCATACCCGCTGGGCCACCCACGGCAAGCCGACCGAGAACAATGCCCATCCGCACAGCACCGACCGGGTCGCGGTCGCGCATAACGGCATCATCGAGAATTTCCGCGAGCTGCGCGAGCGCCTCACCAAAAGCGGCGCCAAGTTCGGCAGCGAGACCGACACCGAAGTCGTCGCCCATCTGGTGACCGAGGAAATGAAGCAGGGCAAGCCGCCGGTCGAGGCGGTCGCCGCCGCGCTCAAGCAACTGCGTGGCGCCTTCGCGCTCGCTTTTTTGTTTGCCGGCGAGGACGACCTGATGATCGGCGCCCGCAAGGGCTCGCCGCTGGCCATCGGCTACGGCGACGGCGAGATGTATCTCGGGTCGGATGCGATAGCGCTGGCGCCGTTCACCGACACCATCAGCTACCTGGAAGACGGCGACTGGGCGGTGATGACGCACAAGGGCGTCGAGATCCGCGACGAGCAGGGCGCGCGCGTCGAACGCGCGGTGATCAAATCCACCGCCTCGGCGCAGATGGTGGACAAGGGCAACCACAAACACTTCATGGGCAAGGAAATCCACGAGCAGCCCGAAGTGGTCGGCCACACGCTCGCCCATTACATCGACATGACCACGGACGGGATTGCTTTGCCTGGGAAATTACCGTTCGACTGGAAGCAGCTGAAGCGCCTGTCGCTGTCGGCCTGCGGCACCGCATTTTATGCCGGGCTGGTGGCGAAATACTGGTTCGAGCGCTTCGCCAAATTGCCGGTGGAAATCGATATCGCCTCGGAATTCCGCTACCGCGAGACGCCGCTGGAAAAAGGCGATCTCGCCATTTTCATTTCGCAGTCGGGCGAGACCGCCGACACGCTAGCGACGCTGCGCTACGCCAAGGCGCACCAGCAGCACGTTTTGTCGGTGGTGAACGTGCCGACCTCGACCATCGCGCGCGAAAGCGACGTGGTGATGCCGACGCTGGCCGGTCCCGAGATCGGCGTCGCCTCGACCAAGGCCTTCACCTGCCAGCTCGCCGTGCTGGCGTGTCTCGCCATCGCCGCCGGGCGCGCGCGCGGCGAATTATCGGCCGAAGACGAGCAGAAATTGGTGCACGCGCTGATAGAGGTGCCGCGTTTGATGGCGGAGGCGCTCAAGCTCGAGCCGCAGATCGAGCGGTTGGCGCAGGACCTCGCGAAGGTACGCGACGTGCTCTATCTCGGCCGCGGCACCAGTTTCCCGATCGCGCTGGAAGGCGCGCTCAAGCTCAAGGAAATCTCCTATATCCACGCCGAAGGCTATGCCGCCGGCGAACTCAAGCACGGGCCGATCGCGCTGATCGACGCCACCATGCCGGTGATCGTGATCGCGCCTTACGACCGCGTGTTCGAGAAAACCGCATCGAACATGCAGGAGGTGGCCGCGCGCGGCGGCAGGATCATTCTGGTGACGGACCCGAAAGGCGCCAAGGAAGCGCCGGTCGATTCCACCGAAATCATCGTCCTGCCGGACATGGCCTCCACGGTGACGCCGCTGGTTTATGCCATCCCCGTGCAGTTGATCGCCTATCACACCGCAGCCGCCATCGGCACCGACGTGGACCAGCCGCGAAATCTCGCGAAATCGGTCACCGTGGAATAAGATGGGCCATGGCCGAGATTGACCAGCGACGCGGCGAGGCGCCAAGCGCGACCGTAGCGGTGGCGTCCCATACCGGCATTGCCGGCCGCATTCGCAATTATTTTCTGACCGGCCTGGTGGTCGCCGGCCCGCTGGCGGTCACCGCCTGGCTGATCTGGTCGATCGTCACCTGGGTCGACAATCTCGTGCGCCCGCTCATTCCGCCGGTCTATCGGCCGGAAACCTATTTGCCCTGGCCGATCCCCGGCACCGGAATGGTGCTCGCCATCATCGTGCTGACGCTGCTCGGTTTCCTCACCGCCAACTTGGTCGGGCGTACCCTGGTCGGCTGGGGTGAGGACATGCTCAACCGGATGCCGATTGTGCGGCCGGTTTACAAGACGATGAAGCAGATTTTCGAGACGCTGTTCTCGAAAACCGGATCGAGCTTCCGGCAGGTGGCGCTGGTGGAGTTTCCGGCGCCCGGGATGTGGTCGCTGGTGTTCCTGTCGCAGCCGCCGAGCGGCGAACTGGTGGAAAAGCTGCCACCGGGCGAGCACGTTTCCGCGTTCATGCCGTGCACGCCCAACCCGACCACCGGGTTCTTCTTCTACGTGCTGCGCAAGGATCTCGTCGTGCTCGACATCTCGGTGGAGAATGCGATGACGCTGCTGATCTCGGCCGGCATGGTGCAGCCGGACGGCGAGGCGCAAAAGAAGCTCGCCGCGCTCGCCGCCACCGCGCGCGCGGCGCAGCCGGTGCGCAAGACGGAAGCGGCGGAGCGATAGGCTAGCCCGCCCGGATCAGCTTGATCGCCTCGTCCTTCCCGAACAGATAGAGCAGTTGCCGCAGCGCCTGGCCGCGTTCGCCCTCCAGGTTTGCATCGCGCGACAGCACCAGCGCGGCGTCGTCGCGCGCCGCGCCGAGATATTTGCTGTGCGTCTCGATGCGCGCGATGCGGAAGCCGGGCAGGCCGCTCTGGCGCGTGCCGAGCAGGTCGCCTTCGCCGCGCAGCTTCAAGTCTTCATCCGCGATGCGGAAGCCGTCTTCGGTGTCGCGCAGCACGGCCAGCCGCGCCTTGGCGGTCTCGCCGAGCGGCGCCTTGTAGAGCAGCAGGCAAGTCGAGTGACCGGGTCCCCGCCCGATGCGCCCGCGCAGCTGATGCAGTTGCGCCAGTCCAAAACGTTCGGCGTGCTCGATCACCATGATGGTCGCCTCCGGCACATCGACGCCGACCTCGATCACCGTGGTGGCGACCAGAAGCTGCGTCTCGCCAGCGGCAAAGCGCGCCATGGCGGCGTCCTTCTCGGACCCCTTCATGCGGCCATGCACCAGGTCGATCTTCTTGCCGAAACGCTGGCGTAATTCTTCGAAGCGCTCTTGCGCGGCGGCGAGATCGATCTTTTCGGATTCCTCCACCAGCGGGCAGACCCAGTACGCGCGTTGCCCGGAGCCGATCGCGCGGCCGACCGCTTCCTCGACTTCCTCGATGCGTGTGAGCGGAATGGCGCGGGTGTCGATCGGCTGACGGCCGGGCGGTTTCTCGCGCAATTCGGACACGTCCATGTCGCCGAAGAACGTCAGCACCAAAGTGCGCGGGATCGGCGTGGCGGTGAGCACCAGCACGTCCACCGCTTCGCCCTTCTGCGCCAGTGCCAGGCGCTGATGGACGCCGAAGCGGTGCTGCTCGTCGACGATGGCGAGCGCCAGATCGTGGAACGCGACCTCTTCTTGGAAGAGCGCGTGGGTGCCGATCAATAGATCGATGTCGCCGAGCGCCAGCCGGTCGAGAAGCGTCTCGCGCTCGCCGCCGCGCTCGCGGCCGGTGAGGATGGCGACGCGCAGGCCTGCGGCTTCCGCCAGCGGCGCGATGGTGTTGAGGTGTTGGCGGGCGAGAATCTCGGTCGGCGCCATGAACGCCGCTTGCCGGCCGGCCTCGATCACGGCCGCCGCCGCGATCAGCGCCACCACGGTTTTGCCGGAGCCGACATCGCCTTGCAGCAGCCGCAACATGCGCTGCGGACGGGCGAGGTCGGCGGTGATGTCGTCGACCGCCTTTTGCTGCCAGTGGGTCAGCGCATAGGGCAGGCTCTTTAGAATGCGGGCGCGAAGGCGGCCCTCGCTGGCCGAGCCGCGGCCGGCCTGCCGGCGCATGTGCGCGCGCAGCAGCGCGAGGGCGAGCTGGCCGGCGAGCAATTCGTCATAGGCGAGCCGGGTCCAGGCCGGACTCTCCGGCGCGATGTCGTGCGGCTCGGCCGGCCGGTGCAGATGACGCAGCGCGTCGGAGAATTTCGGAAAACGCTCGCGCGCGACCCAGGCTTCGTCCTGCCATTCCGGCAACTCGGGCACGTGACGAAGCGCGCCGTCCACTGCGCGCCGCACGTTGCCGAGGGCCAAGCCCTCGGTGAGCGGATAGACCGGCTCGACCATCGGCAGATCGGCGAAGCCCTTCTCGTCCACCACCCGGTCGGGGTGCACCATCTGCAACATGCCGTCGTAGAATTCGGCTGTGCCGGAGACGAAGCGCGTCTCGCCAACCGGCAAGAGCTTCTCCAGATAATCCTTGCGCGCATTGAAATAAGTCAGCGTGAGCGTGGGGCCGGTACCGTCGCTGGCGATAATGCGGTAGGGCGCGCGCGAGCGATGCGGCGGAGGGGCGCGATGCTCCTCGACTGTCACCGCGACGGTGACGACTTGTCCGGGCTGCACCTCGTTGAGCTTCGGCCGCGCCCGCCGGTCGATGACGCCGGCAGGCAGATGAAACAGCAGGTCGACCACGCGCGGCGCCTCGCGGTCGAGCAGCCGGGCATAGAGCTTCTCCAGCTTCGGCCCGACGCCGGGCAGGCTGGTCAGCGAGGCGAATAGGGGGCTGAGGATCAGCGGGCGCATGGGCGGCATGCTGGCTTGCGCGTTCGGCGGACGCAATGCTGGGCTGTGCAAAGCAAACGCTGACAGCGCCTCGCAAGCCCTCTATATAAAGCCCGCCCGGCCCCGTCCGGGTTTTTGGCGTTGGAGCGAGGCGATGACCGGAATTGGCATTTCGAGCGAAGGGCTGGACGAGCGCCGGCGGCGGCTGCTGTTTCGCTCCTGGCATCGAGGCATTCGCGAGATGGACCTGGTGCTCGGCCGTTTTGCCGACGCCGAGATCGCAAAATTGAGCGACGCCGATCTCGATGAATACGAGGCCTGGCTTGAGGTGCCGGACCAGAAGTTTTTTACCTGGGTGAAGGGGACGCAGCCGGCTCCCGCCGAGATCGAAACCCCGTTGTTCCGCCGCTTGCGCGATTTCCAATACAAGGACGATAAATCGACGTGAGCGCGACGGCTATCTCTCCCGCTACATTGCTGCAGGCCGGCCGGGCACTCACGCTCGCCCAGGTCGCCGACGGCGCCGAGGGCCTGGTGCTGGCCGATCTCGCGCGCGCAATCGCCGCGCCGCTGAACGCGCCGGCAATCTCGCTCGCCGTGATCTGCCGTGATGGCCAACGTCATGGCGGCGCTGTCGCGCTCGCTCGCCTTCTTCGGGCCCGACATTCTGACCATGGAATTCCCGGCCTGGGATTGTCTGCCCTATGACCGGGTGTCGCCGAATGCCAGCGTGGTGGCGCAACGCATGACCGCGCTGTCGCGGCTCGCCCGCGTCAAGGGCCGCGACAAGCCCTCGGTGCTGCTCACCACGGTGAACGCCGCGCTGCAACGCGTGCCGGCGCGCGACTTCACGGCGACGCACGCGCTGTCGGTCGCGCCCGGCAACGTCATCGGCATGGCGAGCATCGTGAGCTGGCTGGAGCTCAACGGCTTCACCCGCGCTTCGACGGTGCGCGAGCCGGGCGACTATGCGGTGCGCGGCGGCATCCTCGATCTCTATCCGCCGGGCATGGACCAGCCGGTCCGCTTCGATTTCTTCGGCGACGCGCTGGAAACGATCCGCACCTTCGATGCGCAGACGCAAAGAAGCGAAACGCCATTGCGCGGGCTCGACCTGGTGCCGGTGGCGGAATTCCAGTTGGTCACCGAAGCCATCCGCCGCTTCCGCACCGGCTACGTGGCCGAGTTCGGTGCCGGCACGCCCGACGATCTCTTGTACGAGGCGGTCAGCGAAGGCCGCCGCTATCCCGGCATGGAGCACTGGCTGCCGCTGTTCCACAACACGCTCGAAACCGTTTTCGATTATCTGCCGTGCACGCCGCTGGCGCTCGAACACCTCGCCGAAGACGCCGCGCATGAGCGTTTTACGCAAATCACCGATTATTACGACGCGCGCCGCGAAGCGCTGAAGGACGGCGCGGCGCCGGCCTACAAGCCGCTGCCGCCGGCGCGGCTTTATCTCAGTGAGACGGAATGGAAAGAGCGGCTGGGCGCCGCGGCGCTGGCGAAGCTGACGCCATTCGCAGTGCCGTACGCGCGCGATGTCATCGATGTCGGCGCGCGCGCCGGCCATAATTTTGCATCAGAGCGGGCCGAGCCCGGCGCCAATGTGTTCGAGGCCCTCGGAAGGCACGTGCTGGCGCAACAGGCGTCCGGCAAGCGGGTGGCGATCGCGCTCTGGAGCGAGGGCGCGCGCGAGCGCATGAGCCACGTGCTCACAGATCACAAGCTGCTCAATCTGACGAACGTCGGCTCGTGGCCGCAGGCCTTGAGCCTGCCGAAACCGGCGGTGGCGCTCGCCGTGCTCGGCATCGAGTCCGGGTTCGAGACCGCGGACGCGGCGATCGTCAGCGAGCAAGATATTCTCGGCGACAGACTTGTGCGGCCGCGCCGCGCCATGCGCCGGGCCGACAATTTCATCGCCGAGGCGACCAGCCTCGCGCCCGGCGACCTGGTCGTGCACGTCGATCACGGCATCGGCCGTTTCGCCGGCTTGCAGCCGATCACCGCCGCCGGCGCGCCGCACGACTGCCTGGAAATCCATTACGCTGAGGGCGCCAAGCTCTATCTGCCGGTCGAAAACGTCGATCTGCTGTCGCGCTATGGCGCCGAGCAGGCCAACGTCGATCTCGACCGGCTCGGCAGCGGCAATTGGCAGGCGCGCAAAGCGCGCATGAAGAGCCGCATCCGCGAGATCGCCGGCGAATTGATCAAGGTTGCGGCCGAGCGGCTGACCCGCGAGGCGCCGCGCTTCAGCGTTGCTCCGGGCGCCTATGACGAATTCTGCGCCGGATTTCCGTACGAGGAAACGGACGACCAGCTTGCCGCCATCGACGCTACCATCAAGGACTTGAACTCCGGCCGCCCGATGGACCGGCTGGTCTGCGGCGACGTCGGCTTCGGCAAGACCGAAGTGGCATTGCGCGCGGCGTTCATTGCCGCCATCAACGGCAAGCAGGTGGCCGTGGTGGTGCCGACGACGCTGTTGGCGCGCCAGCACTTCAAGATTTTCACCGAACGTTTCCGCGATTTTCCCGTCAACGTGGCGCAAGCTTCCCGTCTGGTGCCGGCGGCGGAACTGAGCAAGGTCAAGGCCGGCTTGGCCGACGGCAGGATCGATATCGTCATCGGCACCCATGCGCTGCTCGGCAAGGGCATCACCTTCAAGGATCTGGTGCTGGTGGTGGTGGACGAGGAGCAGCACTTCGGCGTCGCGCATAAAGAGAAGCTCAAGATGCTGCGCTCGGAAGTGCATGTGCTCACGCTTACGGCGACACCGATCCCTCGCACGCTTCAACTCGCGCTCACTGGTGTGCGCGATCTTTCAATCATTGCCTCGCCGCCGGTCGACCGCCTGGCGGTGCGCACTTTCGTCTCGCCGTTCGACCCGATCACGGTGCGCGAGGCGCTGCTGCGGGAGAAATACCGCGGCGGCCAGGCGTTCTATGTCTGCCCGCGCATCGAGGATTTGGCGGGCTCCAAGGATTTCCTCGACAAGAACGTGCCGGAGGTGAGCGTCACCGTCGCGCACGGGCAGATGCCGCCGACTGTGCTCGACGACATTATGACGACGTTCTACGACGGCAAATACGACGTGCTGCTGTCGACCACCATCATCGAGTCCGGCCTCGATATTCCGACCGCCAATACGCTGATCGTGCATCGCGCCGACCGCTTCGGTCTGGCGCAGCTCTATCAGCTGCGTGGGCGGGTGGGGCGCGCCAAGCTGCGTGCCTACGCACTGCTCACGCTGCCGGCACAGCAAAAGATCACGCCACAGGCGGAGCGGCGGCTGAAGGTGCTGCAATCGCTCGATACGCTGGGCGCCGGTTTCCAGCTTGCCTCGCATGACTTGGACATTCGCGGCGCCGGCAATCTGCTGGGCGACGAACAGTCCGGCCACATCAAGGAAGTCGGCTTCGAGCTTTACCAGCAGATGCTGGAGGAGGCGGTGCTGAGCCTGAAGGCTGGCATCAATGCGCCGGTCGCCGACCGCTGGTCGCCGTCGATCACCATCGGCACGGCGCTGCTCATTCCGGAGGAATACGTTACCGACCTGTCGGTGCGCCTCGCGCTCTACCGGCGGCTGGCCGAGATCGAGGACGAGCGCGACATCGACAGCTTCGCGGCGGAAATGGTCGACCGCTTCGGGCCGCTGCCCGGCGAAGTCGAGCACTTGCTGCAGGTGGTCGCCATCAAGGCGCTGTGCCGGCGCGCCAATGTCGAGAAGCTCGAGGCCGGGCCAAAGGGCGTCGTGTTGTCGTTCCGCGAGAACAATTTCGCCAACCCGGAAGGGCTGATCGCTTATATCCGCGAGCAGGGCTCGGGCGTGCGCATGCGGCCCGATCCGAAGGGCGCCAAGGGCCAGCAGTTGGTGTTCTTCGACGACTGGGAACAACCGGAAGAGCGGCTCAAAGGCACGGCGGCAATTTTGCGCAAACTCGCGAGCGTCGCCGAGCAGGCCAAGGCGGCATAGCGCCCGGCGGTGGCACGAGCGGCTATAAGCTGGCGTCGGCGAGCATCATGTCGGCACCCTTTTCGCCGATCATGATGGTCGCGGCGTTGGTATTGCCGGACACGACGGCCGGCATGATCGACGCATCGATGACGCGAAGACCGGTGAATCCGCGCACGCGCAGGCGTTCGTCGGTCACGGCAGCTGCGTCCTGGCCCATCCGGCATGTGCTCACCGGATGATAGGTCGTGCTGCCGCGGTGACGGATGAAATCCAACAACTCCTCGTCTCTGTCGCAGGCCGCGCCCGGCTCCATCTCTTCGGCGATGTAACGCGCCATCGCGGGGGCCCGGAAAATGCGTCGCATGACCTTGACGCCGGCGACGACGGTTTCCCGGTCCCGCTCGGTGGCGAGGTAGTTGGGATGGATCGCCGGGCCCTGGTGTGGATCGGCGGATTTGATCCGCACGTAGCCGCGGCTTTCTGGCCGCAGCAGCGTGCAGACGCCGGTGATGCCGGGAAATGCGTGCAGCGTGCCGCCGATCGACTCGGCAGAATAGAGCGCCATGGAGCATTGCGCGTCAGGCGTTTCCGACAGCGGATGGGCGCGAACGAAACAACCCGCCGAGATGGCGGACACGGTCAGATAGCCGCGCCGCGAGACTGCATAGCGCAAGGCCGTCTTGACCTTTCCGCCCCAGCCGCGGACGGCGTCGTTGAGCGTGATCGGCTCGCGACAGCACAGCATGATGCGGCCGGCGTAGTGATCGTTGAGACCCTCGCCGACCCCCGGCATATCGGCGACGACGGCAATGCCGAACGATCGCAGCAGCGGCGCCGGTCCCACTCCCGACAACTGCAACAGCTGCGGCGAATTGAATGCGCCGGACGACAGCACAACCTCGCGCGACGCCCGCGCCGTCCTGGTTTCGCCGCCACGGTTATACTCAATGCCGGTCGCGCGGCGTCCTTCGAACAGAATTCGTGTGGTCAGCGCGTCCGTCACGACGCGCAGATTGGCGCGGAAGCGCGCCGGTTTCAGGTAAGCCGTGGCCGTCGAGCAACGCACGCCGTCGCGGGTCGTCGTCTGGTAAAGGCCGGCGCCTTCCTGCGTCGCGCCATTGAAGTCGTCGTTGCGCGGAAAACCGCACTGTCGCGCGGCTTCGACATAGGCGAGCGCCAGCGGATGCTGGTCGCGTGCGTTCGACACCGCGAGCGGTCCGTCGCCGCCGTGCAATTCATCCGCCCCGCGCTCGTTTGATTCCGACTTTCGGAAGTAGGGGAGAACATCGTCGTAGCCCCAGCCGGTATTGCCGAGCTGGCGCCACTGGTTGAAGTCCTCGGCCTGGCCGCGGATGTAGATCAGACCGTTGATCGAGCTTGAACCGCCCAGAACCTTGCCGCGCGGCGCGATCACTTCGCGGCCGGCGCACTCCGGCTGCGGCTCGGTTGCGTAGCACCAGTTGTGCCGCCGGTCGGTAAAAAGCTTGCCGTAGCCGAGCGGGATATGAAGCCAGAGATTGCGGTCCGCAGGGCCCGCCTCCAGCAGCAGGACGCGGTGCCGCCCCGATGCCGTCAGCCGGTTTGCTAGAACGCATCCCGCACTGCCGGCTCCGACGATGACGAAATCGAATGTTTCGGTCTCCGGCACCGCGGCTCCGTCGCTATTCCGCCGCTTGCTGCGCCTGCGCCACGCGATCGATGGCGTCGGCGAGATATTCCGGCGACTGCGCGCCGGACACCGCGAATTTGCCGCCGAAGATGAAGCATGGCACGCCCTCGATGCCGGCGGCCTTGGCCGACTGCGCCTCCTGCTCGACCTCGGCGACGTCCTGATCGCTCGCCAGTGCGGCACGCACCGTATCGGCGTCGAGTCCGACATCGGCGGCGGCTTTCACCAGCGTGTCGCGATCGGTCAGATCGGCGCCTTGCGTGAAATAAAGATCCATTAGCTTCTGCTTCATCTCAGCCGCCTTGCCGATGCCTTCTGCCCAGCGGATCAGCCGGTGGCAGTCGAGCGTATTGGGCTGGCGCTTCATTTTGTCGGCCGCGTAAGTGAGGCCTTCTTCCGCCGCCGCAGCCGTGACGCGCTGGGCGATGCCCTTGTAGCGCTCGGACGAGCCGAATTTGGTGGTGAGATATTGCTCGCGCGACATGCCTTCGCGCGGGATCCAGTCGTTGAGGAAATACGGGCGCCAATGCACCTCGACCGCGACGCCGGGCCGCAATGCCAGCGCCTTTTCCAGGCGGCGCTTGCCGATGAAGCACCACGGGCAGACCACGTCGGAGACGACGTCGATGCGTACAGGCTGATTGTCGGACATGGCTGGCTCCTGGTTGAGCTAACCTAGTCACGGAATTACTCGGCGGCAACCACCCGGCTGTCCATCACCCGCGCCAGCAGACTGTCGATGGTATCGCCGGCCTTCAGGGTCGCCAGCGTCACATGGGCGGCAACCGTGTCGCGCCCGCGCTGATTTATCAGCATGATATTTTTGATCAGTCCGGCGATGCGCCGCGCCACCACATGGGCGCTGCGCAGATCGGTCTGGGTGAAGACGATCATCAGCGCGCCGTCGTCGTCGCGGCAGGCAAAGTCGATATTGCGGATGAGGCGGGTCAACAGCCGGGCGGTGTCCATGCCGGACCGCGCGTCGAGCCCGCCCTCGAAGGAAAAGCGCGCGAGCGACAGCGCCATGCCGTCGCCCGCGTCGGCCACCGCCTTGCCAAGCTCGCGCCAGAACGTGTCGCGGGTATGCAGTCCGGTTTCCGGATCGAACATGCCGTCGGCGTCGAGCGTCTTGAGCATGCGTTTGAGCCGCGCCTCGAAGGCGTGCATCCGCACCAGCGGCACCATGCGCGCAACCAGCCGGGCCGGGTCGCCGTCGACGTGGTCGATATGCGGCAAGGCGTCCACAAATTTGGGCGGCGTCTCGCCGATCACCGCCACCGGAATGTCGCGGAAGCGGGCGTCCTGCGCCAATACGGTAAGGAAGGCTTCCACCATGCGCGGGGAAAAACCGTCGCCCACCACGATGCCGTCGATGTCGCGCGCGTTGAGGTGCTTGGCGGCGGTCTCCACGCTGAGTGCGCCCACCATCTTGACCCGCTCGCCCATCGCCACGCTGAGCTTGGGGTAGAGCGGACCGCGGCCGGCGATCAGCACGGTCGCGTCGTCAAGTGCGTCGCCGATTGGCAACGGCGGCAGCCTTCCGTCATGGGAGGCGAAGGTCTCGATCCGGCGGAGAACGGTCGCATGCAAGGCACGTACCCGCATGGCCGATTGCAATCGCGCGATCAGCCGCTCGACCGGCAGCCCGGCGTCGGCCGCAAGCGCGATAGGGATGGCGGCTTCCTGGTCGCCCAGAACGCGCGCGATGACCGGAACGATGATGCCGCTTGCGGTGGCGATTTGCAGGGCGAGTTCGCGCGCGGCAGGTTCGTTAGGCGGCGCGCCCGGCTCGGCGATCACCACAGCGGTGGGTTTGACCGAAATAAAAGCGGTTGCCGCATCGGTCCAGCTGGCTTCGACGACCGGAAATGCGCCGGCAGCCACCAGCGCATCGACCAGGTCGGTCGCCGGACTCTCGGCGATCACGATCATCGGACCTTGCAGCGACATCGAAGGCGCACGCTGGGGTTATAAAAACTCGCGCAACCTTAACGGGGCGCGATTAATACCTCGTCAACGAAATGAGGAAGATCACGCCGCATTGCCGCGGGTGCGAAACGCTCCGGCAATCAGTGGATTGACGCCGCGCGCCTGTAATTCGGTAGCGACAGCCTCGCTATCGCGGGCGCGTCCGGCCAGCCGTTGACCGAGCAGGGCGTCGGGCAACGCGACGATGACGGCGGCCGGGTCGACGGCCGCCACGGCGGCATCGACTTCGCGTTGGCGCATGCGATAGAAGCCGACCGCGGTGATACCGGTGGGTGACACGGCGTCCGGTGGAACCGGTGCCGGCATGCCGTCGGGACCGCGCCGCGCCGGCAGCAACATGGTTTCGCGGAAGCTGGCAATGTCCACGAGTGTCGCTTCGCGCCGCCAGGGCGCGGCGGCGGCAAGCGGCTCGGGTGCGCGCCACAGTGCGAGGATCGTTTTGATTTGCCCGTCCAGCAGCCCAGCGTCGGCGAGCGGCGTCAGCGCGGGGCCCGGCAACACAACGGTAAGCGGGTCATGGACGCGGGCTTGTGCGGCGAACGCCGCGGGGTCGAAGCCGTGATGCAGTGCCAGCGTGCCGCCGCCGAGCAGCCAAGGCACCAGCGTGAGGGCGATGCCGGCGAACGAGCCGATTGGGATCGCCGACAGGATCGTTGTGTCCGCCGCGAGGCGGCCTTCGAGGAACGCGACCACTCCGCCGGCAATCAGCTCGCTCTGGCTGCGCGCGATCGGAACGAAGCCGTCGCCGGTGACGTCGAAGGTGATGGCGGCGACGTGGGCGGTAGCAGGGCCCGGCCGCGGCGCCAGTTGAAAGAATTCCGCAGGTGTGGAAGCAAACACATCCTCAAGCGGCACCACGCCGTCGGCCAGGTCGCGGCCGAAGCCGCAGACGAAACGGATCGGAAATAATTTGGCCGCCACCCGCATGGCGATTTCGACAAAGGACGTCGATTGCGTGTCCGCGCCGACATGCGTCGAGGTGATGATCGCCTTGGCGCTAATGCGGCCAAGCGCGGCCACCATGTCCTGCTCGCGCCAAAGCAGCGGCAGCGGCGCCGCGATCATGCCGGCGCGCAGCACCCCCAGGAATGCGATGACGCTGTCCACAGTATTGGCGAGTTGTATCGCCACCACGGTATCGGTCTGAAGCCCGAGCCCGCGCAGCTTGGCGGCGAGCGCCGATATGGCACGGTCGGTTTGCGCAAAGGTCAGCCGCCGCGGCGAATGGCCGTTTACGCTCTCGCAATTCGGCGGATCGATTAGCGCCAGCGCGTCGGCGTGGCGCACCCCGGCGCGTCGGAATAGGTCGTCGAAGGTGGCGCGGTTGCTACCTTTGTGCTCGCTGCCGCCGACGATCATCGGGCGTCCCCTTGCCACCAGGTTTCCGGCAAATAGCCGAACAAGGAAGTCTGTGAGGAATGCTTGATTCGCGCCCAGCGCGCTATCCATTGTTTGGGCGGAAAGTAGAGCGGCACCACATAGAAGCCGGACAGCAGCACGCGGTCGAGCGCGCGGGTGGCGGAAACGAAGTCGGGGCGGGTGGTTGCCCCGAGCATGGCGGCGATCATGGCGTCGACCGCTTTCGATTTGACGCCCATGTAGTTGCGGCTGCCTTCCTGGCTGGCCGCCGCCGACCCCCAATAGAACAGTTGCTCGTTGCCGGGCGAGAGCGACTGCTCCCAGCGGTATTGCATCATGTCGAAATCGAAGCCGATGCGGCGGCGCTCGAACTGGGTGGCGTCCACGCTGCGCACGCGCGCATCGATGCCGGCGCGCTTGAGGCTGCGCGTGAAGGCAAGCGCGACACGCTCCTGGTCGCGGGTGTTGGTGAGAATCTCGAACGCGAACGGTCGTCCGCTTGCCGTGTGCACCAGCTGCGTGCCCTTGAGGGCGTAGCCGGCGGCGGCAAACAGCGCGAATGCCCGGCGCAGGCCGGCGCGGTCGCGGCCCGAGCCATCGGTGACCGGCGGCGCCCACGTGCCAGCCATGATGTCGGGCCGCACGGTGCCGGGAAAGGCGCCGAGCAATTCGCGCTCGCGCGCATTGGCGGGCACGCCACGGGCGGAAAGATCGCAGCCATCGAAATAGCTCGCCGTGCGCTTATACAGATCGAAAAAATAATTGTGATTGATCCACTCAAAATCGAACAGGTGCAGAATAGCTTCGCGCACGCGCACATCCGCGAAGATCGGTCGGCGGGTGTTGAATACGAGGCCGTCCATGCCTTTCGGAAGGCCGTAGGGGAATTCCTCCTTGACCACGCGGCCCTGAGCGAGCGCGGGGAAATTGTAAGCGGTCTGCCAGCGGCCGGGATCGGTTTCCAGGCGCACGTCATAGCTGCCTTTCTTGAAGGCCTCGAAATGCGTATTGCCGTCGCGGTAATAGTCGAAACGGATGGTGTCGAAATTCCATAGACCGCGATTGATTGGCAAATCGCGCCCCCAGTAATTCGCATCGTGCGTGAAGGCGACGCTTTCGCCCGGCCTGACCGCACTCACGCGATAGGGGCCGCTGCCGAGCAGCGGTTCGAAGGTCGTCTGCTCGAACTTGGCGGGATCGATCGCGTGCTTCGCCAACACCGGCATCAGGCCAATGATCAGCGGCAATTCGCGGTCGTCGGAGCCGGTAAGATCGAAGCGCACCGTGCGCGCGTCGCTCGCCACCGCTTTGACCACTTTGGTGTAGTAGGTGCGATAATTGGGCCGGCCCTTGTCGCGCAGCAGAGCCCAAGAAAAAATAACATCCTCGGCCGTCACCGGCTTGCCGTCGGCAAAACGTGCCGCCGGATTGAGCGTGAAGGTGACATAGCTGCGCGCGGCGTCGGTCTCCACGCTGTCGGCGAGCAGGCCGTAGAGTGTGAATGGCTCGTCATAGCCGCGCGCCAGCAGGCTCTCGATCACGTAGCTGCGGATGTTGGCCGCCGGCAGACCCATGACGATGAACGGATTGAGGCTGTCGAAAGTTCCGAGCACGCCTTGCACCAGTTCGCCGCCTTTCGGCGCGGCCGGATCGGCATAACTCGGATGGTTGAAATTCGCGGGCCATGCCGGTTGGCCGTGCATGGCGATGGCATGCTGCGCAGGGTCCGCCCAAGCGTCCGATCGCCCGAGCCCGCTAGCGGTCAGCAAGGCACCGAAAATCACCGTGCGCCGGGATGCCTGCCATTGCATCGGCGCGAGGGCGATAACGGAGGGCGCGAACGGGGGGCGGATGCAATTCGTTTCCGGTTTTGCGCAATTTATCACAGGGCAGACGCCCTGCGCGGTCCCGTATTTTCGGCACATTCGTGGCTTTATTGCAGGAGCAATATCGGCTATCAGGCAGCCCAGCAGTGTCACGCTGCCGCCGCATTTCGCGGGGAGAGAGCCGGGCGAAGGACGACCGTTCGATTGGGCGCGAGGCCGCGAATGGTACGGGGAACAAAGGGATAAATTGCCAATGGTTCATTGGATCGCATCGGCCCGGCCCCTGGGGCGGGCGCTGACGGCCTCATTCGCCGCGGGATTTCTGGCCGCGGCCATAGTCGCAGCGACGCCTGCGCTCGCGCAGCAGCCGAAACCGACGAAGCCGGCGGCACCAAAGGTTGCACCCAAAGCGCCTGCGGCCGCGCCCGCCGCTCCGGCGGAGCCAGCCCCGGCCGCCGCGGCGGCGCCGCAGCTCATGTATTCGCCGTGGGTGAAAGTCTGCGGCAAAGGTCCGGAGACCAACAACAAGCAGGTCTGCGTTCTCACCAAGGACGGCCGCCTGGAAAACGGCATGCCGGTCGCGGTGGTCCAGCTGTTCGAGCCGGAGGGCGAGGCCAAGGTGCTGCGCATCACGGTTCCGCTCGGCATGCAGCTGCAGCACGGTACCCGCATGATCATAGATCAGGGGCAAGCGGCGCAGGAGCCTTACAAGATTTGCTTCCCCGTCGGCTGCATGTCCGACTATCCGGTAACCGACGATATGATCGCCAAGATGAAGAAGGGCCAGCAGATTACCCTGCAGGCGATCAACATGCAGGGCACGCCGATCAGCCTGCCGCTGCCGCTTACCGATTTCGCCAAGGCCTATGACGGCCCGCCGACCGATCCGAAAGTGGTCGAGGAGCAGCAGCGCAAATTGCAGGAAGAATTGCAGAAGCGGGCGGAAGACGCGCGCAAGAAACTGGAAGCCCAGCAGCCCGCGCCGGCGGCCCCGGCGCCCGCTCCAGCGCCGAAGAAATAATCCGGCGGTGCCGGATGGCGAATACGAAAGGCGCAGGCAGAAGCCTGCGCCTTTTTTCTTTTTATCAGTTCAGTTGGCTGTTGCGCGGGCGATAGACGCCGCGGTCGTCCTGCACAAACACTTCGTTGACCTGCGGATGGCGCAGCGGCTTGTCGGACGTGTCGGGCAGCAGGTTCTGCTCGGAGACGTAGGCAATGTATTCGCTTTCCGCGTTCTCGGCGAACAGATGATAGAACGGCTGATCCTTGCGCGGGCGCACTTCGGCGGGGATCGACTCCCACCATTCGTCGGTGTTGTCGAATTCGGGATCAATATCGAACACCACGCCGCGGAACGGATAGACGCGATGCTTGACGACCTGGCCGATCTGGTATTTGGCGATGCGTATCTTGTCCATGTCGAGGATCACTTAGTACATCGTTGCGGGCTTCGCCAGACCTGCGCTCACAGGCCGTAACGGGCGCCCATTTCCGGGTCCTTGGCGGCAACCAGTCTGGCGAGATCGATAAGCACTTTGGCCTGCTTCCAGGTGGCGTCGTCCTGCATCTTGCCGTCGATCATCACCGCGCCGGCGCCGTCCGGCATGGCGGCGACGATTTTTTTCGCGAAAGCCACTTCGGCCGGGTCGGGCGAGAACACTTTTTTGGCGATAGCGATCTGCGAGGGATGCAGCGACCAGGCACCGAGGCAGCCCATCAGGAAAGCGTTGCGGAATTGCGCTTCACAAGCGGCGGCGTCGGAGAAATCGCCGAACGGGCCGTAGAATGGCTTGATGCCGGCGGCGGCGCAGGCGTCCACCATGCGGCCGACGGTGTAGTGCCACAGGTCCTGTTGATAGGCCGGGCGCGGAGCGTCACCGTTCGCATCTGCCAACACTTTGTATTCGGGATGGCCGCCGCCGACGCGCGTGGTCTTCATCGCGCGCGAGGCGGCGAGATCGGCGGGCCCCAGACTCATGCCGTGCATGCGCGGCGATGCGCTCGCGATCGCCTCCACATTGTTGACGCCTTGCGCGGTCTCCAGGATGGCGTGAATCAAAATCGGTTTTTTGATTTTGTGGCGCGCTTCGAGCTGCGCCAGCAACTGGTCGAGATAGTGGATGTCCCAGGGACCGTCGACCTTCGGCAGCATTATGACGTCGAGCCTGTCGCCGACCGCGCCCACGATCTCGACGACGTCGTCGAGCGCCCACGGCGAATTGAGCGCGTTGATGCGCGTCCACAATCCGGTCGCGCCATAGTCGACGCTCTTTGCCATCGCGATGAAGCCGTTGCGCGCGGCCTCCTTGGCCTCCACCGGAATGGCGTCTTCGAGATTACCCAGCACCACGTCCACCTGACCCGCCAACTCGGGCACCTTGGCGCGCAGTTTTTCGAGATGCGGCGGCACAAAATGGATCATGCGCTCCAGCCGTACCGGCAGCTCGCGCATGGGCGTGGGCGCGCCGATGGCGAGCGGAGCGAAGAACTGGCGGGGCAATTTCATGGGCTGCTTCAGTCCTTCCCAAGAGGCTAGCTGCCGTTTAGAGCAATGCAAACACCGCGCCAAGTGGGCAGTCCCGCGGGGCCGGCCGGGGCCTTCGGATGATTGACGTTCTCAATCTCGCCTTGCCGTTTTTCGGCTTGATTTTCATCGGCTTTGCCTGCGGCAAGCTCAAGCAGATCCCCGATACCGCTTTGGCCTGGATGAACTTTTTCATCCTCTACGTGGCGCTTCCGGCCCTGTTCTACCGCATCCTCGCCCAGACCCCGCTCGAAAAGCTCGCGCAGGTGGATTTCATCTTCGCCACGACGCTGGCGACGCTATGGGCCTTTTCGCTCTCGTTCGCCATCGGCATGGCGATCAGGCGCGGCAATATCGCAGAGGCGGCGATCGCGGGGCTTGCCGGCGGCTACGGCAATATCGGCTTCATGGGTCCGGGGCTGGCGCTAGCCACTCTCGGCCCGGCGGCGGCGGTACCAGTGGCGCTGATTTTTTGCTTCGACAACATCATTCTGTTCACCATGGTGCCGTTCCTGATGGCGCTGGCCAAGCCGCAGCAGGCGAGCCTCACCCACACCGCGCTCGAAGTGGTCAAGCGCATCGTCCTGCACCCGCTGATCATCGCGAGCGCGCTCGGCGTCGCCTCGGCGGCGCTGCATCTCCGGCCGCCGGTCGCGCTCGAGCGGCTGATGCAATTTCTGCAGAATGCCGCGGCGCCCTGCGCGCTGTTTACGCTCGGCGTGACGGTTGCGTTACGACCGCTGAAGAAGATGCCGTGGGAAGTTCCGTTCCTTACCGTGGTGAAACTCGCGGTTCACCCGATTCTGATCTTCCTGCTGCTGTCGTTGTTCGGCCCGTTCGACCGGACCTGGGTCTACACCGCGGTGCTGATGGCGGCGTTGCCGCCGGCGCTCAACGTGTTCGTGTTCGCGCGCCAATACGACGTCTGGGTGGAGCAGGCTTCGAGCGCGGTCCTGATCGGCACGCTGGTTTCCGTGGTGACGCTCACCAGCGTGATGTGGATGGTAAAAACCGGTACACTGCCGCCATTGCTCTTCAGGTAGCATGATGCAACCGCTCTCCGGCCTTCTCGTCCTCGATTTCACCACGCTGCTGCCGGGTCCGCTCGCCGCCCTGATGCTGGCGGAAGCCGGCGCCGAGGTGATCAAGATCGAACGGCCGGGCGGCGAGGACATGCGGCGCTTTCCTCCCGTCGTCGACGGCGAAAGCGCCGTCTTTGCCATGCTCAATCGCGGCAAGCAGGTGCTGACGCTCGATCTCAAGAGCGCTGCCGAACGCGAAAAGCTGATCCCGCTGATCCAGCGCGCCGATGTCCTGATCGAACAATTTCGTCCCGGCGTGATGGTGCGGCTGGGCTTGGGCTATGACGCGGCGCGCGCGCTCAATCCGCGGTTGATCTATTGCTCCATCAGCGGCTACGGCCAAAGCGGTCCACGCGTCGCGGAGGCCGGCCACGATCTCAACTATATCGGCAATACCGGCCTGCTCGATCTGCAGCCGGGGCCGCTGGCAACGCCGGTGGTGCCGCCGATGCTCGTTGCCGATATCGCCGGCGGCAGCTTTCCGGCGGTGATCAATATTCTGCTGGCGCTGCGTTCGCGCGACCAAAGCGGGCAGGGTTGCCACATCGACATCGCCATGACCGACGCGATGTTCACTTTCGCCTGGTATGCGATTGCCGTCGGCACGGCGACCGGACGCTTTCCCGCCCCGGGCGAGATGATGCTGGTCGGCAGTTCGCCGCGCTATCGTTTGTATTCGACGAAAGACCGCAAAATCGTCGCCTGCGGCGCGATCGAGCAGAAATTCTGGCTGGCGTTCTGCAAGGCGGTCGGACTGCCGGAAGAATTTGTCAGCGACTTCCGCGCCCCGGCGGCGACGTGCGACGCAGTCGCTAAACTCATCGCGGCGCGGACCTCGGAAGAATGGCGGCTGATATTCGCCGCGGCCGATTGCTGCGCGACCATTGTCGTGCCGCTGGAACAGGCGATGCAGGATCCGCATTTCCTCCAACGCGGGCTGTTCGACTTCAAAGTCGAGAACGCGTCGGGCAAAACCATGGCGGCTTTGCCGTTGCCGATATCGCCGCAGTTTCGCGAAAAGCCAGGCAGCAAAAAGGCGCCGCCGGTTCGATAGAAACTAGAGGGCCTCGCCCCGCATCAGCCGCGGCTGCGCGGCGGCCGGCTGCACGCCCTCGCGCATCACCGCGCGGCGCAGCGGCCCGATGCGATCGATCATGTAAAGGCCCAGGCCGCGCATGCCCTGCACGGGGAGGAAATCCGTCAGCAGCGTGCGGTTGAGCAGATCGATGGCGAGCGTGCGGGTGCCGACGTCGGCACGGCGCATTTTTTCGTAGGCCGCGAGCACGTCGCTGCCGCCAATATCGCGGCCATCGCGGTGCGCGGCGACGGCAAGCTCGCCGATGCTGGCGGCGTCGCGCAGGCCGAGATTGAGGCCCTGCGCGCCGATCGGCGGAATCACATGGGCGGCTTCCCCCACCAGTGCGATGCGCCGGTCTCCGAAGCGTTTGGCGGTAGCCACCGAAAGCGGGAAGACGCCGCGCCCCGGCTCGATCGTGATCTTGCCCAGGATCGAATGCGAGGCTCGCTCGATTTCCGCCGCCAGTTCGGCGTCGTCGAGTGCTGCAATGACATCGGCTTGCGCTGGATCGAGCACCCAGACCAGGCTCGAGTGCAACCCAGGCAGCGGGACCAAAGTAAACGGCCCGCTGGAAGTGTGGAATTCGGTCGAGGTGTCGCGGTGCGGACGGGTGTGTTTCAGGCAAGCGGTGACCGCGACCTGTTTGTAGTCGCGTTCGTCGACCGCGATGCCGGCGGCGGCGCGGCATAGCGAACGGCGGCCGTCGGCGGCGATCAGTAGCGGCGCGCTCACCTTAGCCCCGCTCTTGAGCGTGACCGTGACTGCATCGTCGCCCGGTGTGACGCTGCAAACCTCGTCCTCGATCACGCGCAACGATGGCAATGCGCCTGCGCGCTGCTCGAGCGCCGCGACCAGATGAAAGTTCTCAATATTGTAGCCGAAGGCGTCGAGGCCGATTTCGTCGGCGTCGAACTTGACTTCCGGCGCGCGCCAGAGCCGGCCGGTGTCGTCGACGATACGCATGGTCTTGAGCGGCGAGGCCTGCGCCGCGCAAAGTGGCCAAACGTCCAGGGTTTCCAGCGCGGTGACGGAACCCGCGAACAAAGCGGTGGTGCGGTGGTCGGGGCGGGTCGGGCGTTTGCCCACCAGCACGGTGGTGAGGCCTGCGCCGGCAAGCGTAATCGCCGCGGTCAGGCCGGCCGGTCCGCCGCCCACCACGATCGCCGAAGGCCTGTCGCCATTGCCATTATTGTCCAGCATCAAAGCGCCTGATCCTTCCTGGCGGTAACGGGGTTAGCACGCGCGGGGCGGGGGCGGAAACCTGACCTTTCGGTACCGCGGTTGCGCCCAATACGCTATGCAGCAATGCCAATGACCGAAGCCGCCGGCCACGATCTGTCCCATCTACCCCCCGCCGCCAGCCGGCTCGGCGCCGCCTTCGCGCGGCCGAAGGCGCTGGCGGCGCTTTGCGTGGCAATGCTGGCGGGCCTCGGCTGGCTGGCGCTCGGCCTGTTGTATTCCGGCATAAGCCCGTTCGACGCGATGTGCCGGGCGCTGGTTCCGTCCAGCGCGGTCTGGGGAGCCGGCGGATTCGCGATCGTCGGCCCGATGTGGAGCGCGATGACGCTCGCCATGATGCTGCCGAGCGCGTCGCCTATGATTCTCACTTACGCCGAAATCGGTAACACCGCCGCGCGCAAGGGCGAACGCATCGTCTCGCCGTTCGTGCTGGCCGCCGGTTACATGCTGGTGTGGCTCGGCTTTGCCGCCGCGGCGACCCTCGCGCAATTCGCTTTCACGCGCGCAGCATTGCTCGATACCGGCATGGCGCCCGCGAGCGGGTTGTTTTCGGGTGCGATTTTCATCGGCGCCGGCGCCTATCAATTCTCTACGCTCAAGCATGCCTGCCTTACGCAATGCCGAAGTCCGTTCCCGTTCTTCTTCACCAATTGGGCGACGACGCCGCGCGGCGTATTCCACCTCGGCGTCATGCAGGGCCTCTACTGCCTCGGCTGCTGCTGGGCGATGATGCTGTTGATGTTCGCAGTCGGCGTGATGAACGTTATCTGGATGGCCGCGCTCGGCATGCTGATGACGTTCGAGAAGGTCGGCGCCGGCAAGCGCTTCAGCTACGCGCTCGGCGTCGCGCTGATCGTGGCCGGCGTGGCTTTTGTACTGACCGCATTTGCCGCCCATTGGCCGGTGCACGCAATCTGAGCTAAGTATTTGAAAGACCGGGAGGCAGACAGTGACCGAAGCGTGGACTCTGAAGGGCGAGATGGCGCTGTCGTGCAGTTGCACGGTGTTTTGTCCCTGCGTGCTTTCGCTCGGCGACCATCCGCCGACCGAAGACCGGTGCCAGACCTGGGCCGGCGTGCGCATCGACGAAGGACATATCGACAGTGAAGACCTCTCCGGGCTGCGGGTCGGACTGATGATGGACCTGCCGGGCATCATGTCGCGCGGCAACTGGACCGCGGCGCTATTCGTCGACGACAAGGCTTCGGCGATGGCGGTGAAAGGGCTCACCCGCATCTTCACCGGGCGCGTCGGCGGCACCACGCATCTACTGTCGATACTGGTCGGCCAATTCCTCGGCGTTCGGCAGATACCGATCAGCTACGAGACGCAAGGCGAGACGCGCGTCGTCAGCCTCGAAAAATACGGCGGCGGGGCGATCAGCCCGGTGCGCGGCAAGGAAAAGGGGCAGAGCGTCGTCATCCGCAACAGCGAATATTGGATCGGCCCCGACGTCATCGTCTCGCGCGCCGACAAGTCGCGCTTTCGCGGCTTCGGCCGCAACTGGAACCTGGCCGGCCGGTCGGCGGAGATCGTCAAGCTGGACTGGGGCAACCAGTAAGTGACCAAATTGGTTAGCATCCGCGCTTTCGCCGTTCACGTCTTCACCGCGTGCGGCGCCGCGCTGGCGCTGATGGCCTTGATTTTCGCCACCGGCGAACATTGGGCGGCGATGTTCTTCTGTCTCGGCGTGGCCTTGGCGGTGGACGGTGTCGACGGCCTGCTGGCGCGCGAATTCGACGTTGCCGAAGCTTTGCCGCGTTGGTCGGGCGAAACACTCGACCTGGTCGTCGATTTCACCACCTATGTGTTCGTTCCGGCTTACGCGATCGCGGCCAGCGGAATGTTGCCGCCCGCTTTGGCGATTCCTTCCGGCGTTCTCGTCGTGATCACCGGCGCGCTCTATTTCGCCGACCGGGGGATGAAGACGGCCGACAATTATTTCCGCGGCTTTCCCGTGCTGTGGAACATCGCCGCCTTCTATCTCTATCTGCTGGAGCCGCCGCCTTGGCCGGCCGCCGCCATGATTGCCGCGCTCGCGGCGCTGACATTCACTCCGATCAAATTTCTGCATCCGCTGCGCGTCAGGTACCTGCGCGTGTTCAACGTCGCTCTGCTTGCGGTCTGGGCCGTGCTGGCGGTCCTGGCGGTGATCGCCAACCTCAATCCGGGGCCGTATGTGATCTGGCCGCTGGCCGCCATCGCGATTTATTTTTTCGGCGCCGGCCTGTTGCGCCGGCCGGGCTGATCGTGCTGATTTCCAATTGAACCTTTCGGGAGCGATCCATGCCACGACCTGTTCTTCTCGTCGCCGGCGGCAGCCGCGGCATCGGCGCATCGACCTGCAAGCTCGCCGGCGCGCGCGGCTATGACGTCGCGGTGAATTATAAGAGTAACGCGAAGGCCGCGGGCAACGTGGTCGAAGCCGTGAAGGCCGCGGGCGGCAAGGCGGTCGCGATCCAAGGCGACATGATCGATGAAGCCACGGTCGAGCGCGTGTTCGACGAAACGACGAAATCGCTCGGCCCGATCACGCACTTCGTCCATAGCGCCGGCATCGGCGGCAAGAATTCGAAACTCGAAGCCGCCACCGCCGCAACGTTGCGCGAGGTAATCGATGTCAATCTGTATGGCGGATTGCTTTGCGCGCGGGCGGCGGTGCGCCGCATGTCGACCGCCAAAGGCGGCCCGGGTGGGTCGATCGTTCTGCTGTCCTCGATCGCCAGCGTGACCGGCGGCGCCGGGGAATACGTGTTCTACGCCGCCGCCAAAGGCGGCATCGACGCGCTCACAATTGGCCTTGCGCGCGAGGTCGCGAAAGAGGACATCCGCGTCAATGCGATCCGGCCGGGGCCGACCGACACCGAGATCCACGAACCCGGCCGCCTGGAGCGCATTACGCCGCTATTGCCCATGGGCCGCCCCGGCCAGCCGGACGAGATCGCCGAGACAATACTTTTCCTGCTGTCGGATGCCGCGTCTTACGTCAGCGGCGCCGTGCTCAATGTGTCGGGCGCCCGGTAGTTTTCGGGATCATGCGCCTTGTGTTCGTCGGCGGGCTGCCTATGATCGCCGCCGAAACCCATCCACACAACAAGCCTATCTATTGAGGGAGTGAAACTATGGTCGCGGCAGTGCGCGTTCACAAACACGGCGGTCCGGAAGTCCTGACGCTGGACGACATCGAAGTCCCGGCGCCTGGCCAGGGCCAGGTCAAGATCAAGCAGTACGCCTGCGGCGTCAATTTCATCGATACCTATTTCCGCGTCGGCATGTACCCGTCGCCGGTCGGCATGCCGTTCGTGTCCGGCAACGAAGGCGCCGGACAGGTGATTGCGGTCGGGCCTAGCGTGACCGATCTGAAGGTTGGCGACCGTGTCGCCTATGTGGTTCCGCTGGGCGGCTACGCGGCCGAGCGCCTGCTGCCGGCCGAGCGCGCGGTGAAGCTGCCCGACAACATCACCTACGAGCAGGCCGCCGCCATGATGCTCAAAGGCATGACGGTGCAATATCTGCTCAACCGCACCTTCAAGATCGGCAAGGGCACGATCATCCTCGTGCACGCCGCCGCCGGCGGCGTCGGCCTGATCGCCTGCCAATGGGCCAATCATCTCGGCGCCACCGTGATCGGCACTGTCGGCTCTAAGGACAAGGCCGAACTCGCCAAGAAGAATGGCGCCCACCACACCATCCTCTATCGCGACGAGGACTTCGTCGCGAAGGTGAAGGAGATCACCAGCGGCAAGCTGTGCGACGTGGTCTACGACGGAATCGGCAAGGACACGTTCCCTGCTTCGCTCGATTGCATTCGGCCGCTCGGCATGTTCGTCAGCTTCGGCAGCGCTTCCGGCGCGATCGAGGCGTTCAACATCAACCTGTTGCAGATGAAGGGTTCGCTGTTCGCCACCCGGCCGACGCTCAACCACTACGCGGCCAAGCGCGAAGACCTGGTCGCCACCGCCAAGGACCTGTTCGAGAAGGTCGGCTCGGGCGCGGTGAAGATTCCGGCCAGCCACAAATACGCCCTCAAGGACGCCGCCCAGGCGCACAAGGATCTGGAAGGCCGCAAAACGACTGGCTCGGTCGTTTTGGTACCGTAACCGGATGATGGCCGCGCTTGGCCTTTGGGCGAAAGCGCAACGATGACCAACTCGATCAAGCCCTTAAGCCGCGGGGCGGCCCTCGCGTTGGGGGTCTTCGCGCTGCTGGCCGGGCAGCTGGCGGCGCTGCTAGCGTTGACCTGGTGGTACGGCCGCAGCCTTGGCCATTTGCCGGATTTCAGCGGTGACGGCGCCGCCATCACGCTGATCATCGGGGTGTCGACGCCGGTCGAGGTGGCGTTGCTGGTGCTGTTTGCCCGTCGCACCGGCGCTAACGCGGCCGCCTATCTCGGATTGATCTGGCCGCGGCGCGGCGAAGTGGCGTTCGGCGTTGCCGCCATAGTGGTGATGATCGTCGCCGGAAATGTGCTGAGCTGGCTGGTCGGGCGCAGTCTGGTCACGCCGTTCCAAATCGACATTTACACCAAGGCGAGAGCAGGCGGATGGCTGCTCTGGCTGTGGCTCGCCATTGTGGTTTTTACCCCGATCGGCGAGGAGATTTTGTTCCGCGGCTTTCTATTTCGCGGCTGGCTGCAGCAGCCGCGCGACGCCTGGGCCGTTATTGTCATCACCTCGCTGCTGTGGGCGTTCATCCATGTGCAATACGACTGGTACGTGATCGCCCAGATTTTCATATTCGGGCTGCTGCTCGGATGGATGCGCTGGGCCAGCGGCTCGACCATGCTGACCATTCTGCTGCACGCGCTGATCAACACCGAAGGCATGCTCGAAACTTTGGTCGATCTGAAATGGCTGAGCTAGACGCCGCTAGAGTAAAGCGGCGATTTTCGCAAAGGCCGGATGCTGGTTGATACCGCCGGGCAGGCGCGGCAGGCCGACCACGCCGACGCCGTGCGCGAAGCGGGCGATACTGGCGACGGTATCGTCGAGTTCGACCGGATTGCGCTCGCTCTCGCTCACGACAATGGCGGCTGTTTTCAAATGGCGCGTTGCCAGCACGTCGAGCGCGGTCAGCGTGTGGCTGATGGTGCCGAGATAGCCGCCCACCACCAGCAGCAGCGGAATCTTGAGCGCCGCCATCCAGTCGAGCACCGTGCGCTCGGCATCGAGCGGCACCATGATGCCGCCGACGCCCTCGATGAACAGAATGCCTTTCTCGGCGTCGACCGCCTGGCGGCTGAACGCGATCAACTGCGCGAAGTCGATGCTGCGGCCTTCGCGCGCGGCGGCGAGATCGGGCGACAGCGGTGCGCGGAAGCGCCAGGGTGCAATGCGTTCGACCTCGTCGGCCGCCACCGGCCGGCCGAGCGCCTTGAGCAGCACCGCCGGGTCGCTGGTCTCGACCACGGAGGGATTATATCCGCTAACCACCGGCTTGAGCGCATGCACAGCTTGCCCGGCCTCGCGCAAATAACGCAGCAGGCCGGCGGTGACGAAAGTCTTGCCGATATCGGTCCCGGTCGAGGTGACGAAGTAAGCGCTCATCAATTCAAGATCCGTTCGCGGACGAGACCGGCGAGCCGCGCAATCTGCTCGTCGGGATGCTGCGCGGTAAAGGTCAGCCGCAGGCGCGCGGTGCCGGTCGGCACGCTCGGCGGCCGGATGGCGGCGGCAAGGTAGCCTTCCTCGGCGAGCATTTGCGACGCCACCAGCGTTGCTTCTTCCGCGCCGATGATCACCGGCACAATCGGGCTTTGCGCCTCGGGCAGGCCGGCGGTTTTGGTAAACGCCTTTGCCTTTTGCACCGGCAGAGCGGCGTAGCCCGGCTCGCGCTCGATCAGGTCGAGCGCGGCGATGCTCGCCGCCACGCAGGGTGGCGGCAGGCCGGTCGAATAGATCAGCGTGCGTGCGCGGTTGCGGATCAGGTCGATCACCGCGCTGGAGGCGCACAGATAGCCGCCATAGGCGCCGACCGCTTTCGACAGCGTACCCATCTGCAACGGCACCGGGATATGCGAGTTGCCGACGAAGCTCGAGCCGCGCCCGCCGCCGACTACGCCCAACCCGTGGGCGTCGTCCGACATCAGCCAGGCATCGTGCTCGTTGGCGAGCGCCAGCAGTTCGGCGAGCGGGGCGAGATCGCCATCCATCGAGAACACGCCGTCCGTGACCATGAGCGCGCGGTCGTGCTCGGCGCGATGGCGCTCCAGCAATTCGCGCGCGTGCGCGAGGTCGTTGTGGCGGAACGTCATCACCTTGCCACGCGACAATTGCGCGCCGGCAAACAGGCAGGCGTGCGAAAGCTCGTCCGCCAGCACCAGCCCATCGCGCCCGATCAGGACCGGGATGATGCCGGCATTGGCGAGATAACCGGAGCCGAACACGACCGCCGCTTCGGCCTGTTTGATGCGGGCAAGCCGGGCTTCCAGTTGCGCGTAGAGCGGGTGATTGCCGGTGACCAGGCGCGAGGCGCCCGACCCCGCGCCGTATTGCTCGATCGCGGCGATCGCGGCTTGCTTGATCGCCGGGTGCTGGGTCAGGTTGAGGTAGTCATTGCAGGAGAATGACAACAGCCGCTTGCCGGCGCGTTCGACCCAGATGCCGGCCTCGCGTACGGTCTCGGCCAGCGCGCGGCGCAAGTGGCGGCGCTGCAAATCGTCGAGTTTCTGCTGCGCGAATTGATCGAGCGACGGCATGGTGACCTTGCCTACCATATTAGGCTAAATGCCCGCCAAGGCCACGTCCGGAGAACTGCCAAAATGGCGGACGACACCAGCAAAAAGAGCGAGCTTCCCGGCTGGCCGGGTCTTGAGCATATCTGGCTGCCTTATGCCCAGATGAAGACTGCCGCGCCGCCATTGCCGGTGGTCCGCACGCAAGGCTCGCGCATCGTGCTGGCGGACGGCCGCGAGCTGATCGACGGCGTTGCGAGCTGGTGGACCGCATGCCACGGCTACAATCAGGCGCATATCCGGCACGCGGTGGCCAAGCAACTCAAGCAAATGCCGCACGTGATGTTCGGCGGGCTGGTGCACGAGCCGGCGCTTACCTTGGCGCGGCGGCTGGCGGCGCTGCTGCCGGGCGATCTCAACCGCGTGTTTTTTTCGGATTCCGGTTCGGTTGCGGTCGATGTCGCGCTTAAAATGGCGGCGCAATATTGGATCAACCAAGGGCAAGGCGAGCGCACGCAATTTGTCGCGTTCAAGGACGGCTATCACGGCGACACTACCGGCGCCATGGCGGTGAGCGATCCGCATGCCGGGATGCATTCGATCTACCGCGGATTAATGCCGCAGCACGTCATTGCCGACCTGCCGGCGGACGACGCGAGCGCTGCTGCGATCGACGCGCTGGTCGTGCGCCATGGCGGCGATATCGCCGGCATCATCGTCGAGCCACTGGTGCAGGGCGCCGGCGGCATGAAATTCCATGGCGCGGCTGTACTCAAGCGGTTGCGCGCGCTCGCCGACAAACACGATCTGCTGCTGATCTTCGACGAGGTGTTCACCGGCTTCGGCCGCAGCGGCACGATGTTCGCTGCCGAGGCGGCCGGCGTCACGCCCGATATCGTTGCGCTGTCGAAGGCGCTGACCGGGGGCACGCTGCCGCTGGCGGCGACTGTCGCAACGCGCAAAGTGTTCGACGCCTTCTGGTCGGACGATCCCAAGAAGGCGCTGATGCACGGGCCGAGCTACATGGCGAACGCGCTGGCCTGCGCCGCCGCCAATGCCTCGCTCGACCTGTTCGAGAGCGAGCCGCGGTTGCAGCAGGTGGCCGCTATCTCCTCCGCGTTGTCGCAAGGGCTCGAACCCTGCCGCGGCATGCCGGGCGTGAAAGACGTGCGGGTGAAGGGCGCCATCGGCGTCGTCGAGATGGACGCAATCGGCAATATCGACGCCTTGCGCGCGCGTCTCGTGGCGGAGGGCGTGTTCGTGCGCCCGTTCGGCAATATCATCTACCTCACGCCGGCTTTCACCATCCCAAAAGATGAACTCAAGACATTGACGGACGCGGTCGTTAAAGTCGTGCGCGAACGGAAACAATAATCGGGGGGCACATGCCTGGCTACGACGGACCGGTCATCGATACGCACCATCACATCTGGATGCGCAAGGACATTCCGTGGCTGGCCGATCCGCCGATCCCGCGCATGTACGGTGAATATTTCGGACTGCGCCGCGATTATCCGGTGGAGGAATGGATCAACGACGTCGTGCCCGAGGGTGTCACCAAATCGGTGCACGTCACCGCGATGTGGGGCAACCCCCGCGCGCTCGACGAGACGCGCTGGCTGCAATCGGTCGCCGACAGACACGGCTTTCCGCACGGGATCGTCTGCCAGACCGAGATGACCGATCCCGATCTTGACGCCAAGCTGATGGCGCAGAAACAGTTTCCGAACTTGCGCGGCGTGCGCCATCAATTGCATTGGGACAGCCATCCGCTACGTCAGCCCAATCCGACGCCCGACTTATGCAACACGCCGGAATTTCGCCGCGGTTTTGCGCTTTTGGAGAAATACGGCCTGCATTTCGAATTGCAAGTGTTCGCCGGCCAGGCGAAATACGCCGTCGAGCTGATCAAGGCATTCCCCAATATGCCGATGATCCTGCTGCATTGCGGCATGCTCACCGATCGCGCGCCGATTATGATTGAGCAATGGCGCGCCGCGCTCACCGCGATGGCGGCATTCCCGAACGTGCATGTGAAGCTGTCCGGGCTCGGCATGTTCAACCAGGGCATCACGTTGCCGCAAGCGCGCCAGGTGATCCGCGACTCGATCCAGATCTTCGGCATCGATCGCACGATTTACGGCAGTAATTTTCCGCTCGAGAAGCTGCACGCCAGCTACGCCGACTTCTTCGCCGTTTATCGCAAGGTCCTGTCGGAATATAGCGAGGCCGATCAGCGAAAGGTATTCAACGACAATGCGGTGAAGTTCTACCGGCTTTAGAACCCGACCGCCGTGCCGTGCAGATCGTATTCGTCGGCACGCTCGATTTTCACCGTGGCGATTTCGCCGACCCGCAGCGGGCGCCGGCTTGCGACGTAAACCGCGCCGTCGATTTCCGGCGCGTCGGCCATCGAACGGCCCTTTGAGACCGTCGGCCCGGCGGAATCGATGATGACCTGCTGGCGCGTGCCCACTTTGCGCTTGAGCCGCCGCGTCGAAATCTTCTGCTGCGTCTGCATGAAGCGGTGCCAGCGATCTTCCTTCACGTCGGCCGGTACCGGCGCGGCCAGATCGTTGGCTACGGCGCCGCGCACCGGCCCATATTTGAAGCAGCCGACCCGGTCGAGCGCGGCTTCCTCCAGCCATTGCAGAAGATAGTCGAAGTCCGCTTCGGTCTCACCGGGAAAACCGACGATGAAGGTGGAGCGCAGCGTGAGGTCCGGACAGATCTCGCGCCAGCGCGCAATGCGCTCGAGCGTCTTCTCTTGCGCGGCCGGCCGCTTCATGCGCTTGAGCACTTCGGGCGCGGCGTGCTGGAACGGGATGTCGAGATAGGGAAGTATTTTCCGTTCGGCCATCAGCGGGATGACATCGTCGACGTGCGGGTAGGGGTAGACGTAATGCAGCCGCACCCAGACGCCGAGTTCGCCCAAAGCGGCGCTGAGATCGATGAACTTCGCGCGCAGGTCTTTGCCCCGCCATTGGCTTGACGCGTATTTGATGTCGACGCCGTAAGCCGAGGTGTCCTGCGAGATGACCAGCAGTTCCTTGACGCCGGCGGTCACCAATTTTTCCGCCTCGCGCATGACGTCGCCGGCCGGACGCGACACCAGATCGCCGCGCAGGCGCGGGATGATGCAGAACGAACAGCGGTTGTTGCAGCCTTCGGAAATCTTCAAATAGGCATAATGCCGCGGCGTCAGCTTGATGCCTTCCGGCGGCACCAAATCGAGGAACGGATCGTGCATCGGCGGCAGCGCCTGGTGCACGGCGTCGACCACGCTCTCATATTGCTGCGGCCCGGTGATCGCCAGCACCTGCGGATAGGCGGCCGAAATGCTCTCCGGCTCGGCGCCCATACAGCCGGTGACGATGACCTTGCCGTTTTCTTTGAGCGCGCTGCCGATGGCGGCAAGCGACTCCGCTTTGGCGCTGTCGAGAAAACCGCAGGTGTTGACGATGACCAGATCCGAACCGGCGTGCTCGCGCGAAAGCTCATAGCCCTCCGCGCGCAGGCGCGTGACGATGCGCTCTGAGTCAACCAGCGCCTTTGGGCAGCCGAGCGAGACGAAGCTCACTTTTGGCGCGGCGGTATCGGGTTTGTTGGCGGGATCAAGCATGCGGCATGGAGCTAACCGCGAATGCCCGCCAGTGCAAGGCCAGGCGGCCCATCGGTTCCGCAAAGCCTCGGCTTGCGCGTAGAACTTCTTCTCCCAGGCCTTCTGATTGTCGACGCCCTCGCGGATGAAGGGGGTGAATATGGCCAGATGCAACAACAGCCAGTTCAGGAAGTTGGCGGGGAAGCGCAGCGGCTTGCGGAAATGGACGAACAGCACCACGCGCGTGTGCGGCGTGCGGTTCCAGGCCTCATGCTCGTAGGCGTCGTCGAAAATCACAGCTTCGCCCTCGCGCCAGCGATAGACGTCCTTCTCGACGCGGATGCCGAGGTCGTCGCGCGGCTCCGGCACGATCAGGCCCAGATGCAGCCGCAGCACGCCGTTATAAGGCCCGCGATGCGGCGGCAAGTATTTGCCCGGCTCCAGGATCGAGAACATCACGGTGATCAGGCCGGGAATATTCTGGCACGCGGCCCAAGTCTGCGGGCACAGTTTGATATTGGCGTCGGATTGGAAGCCGTAACCGCACAGGAAAAAGGTTTTCCAGCCGCGGTCCTGGCTGATGACGGCAATGTCGGTCGACAATTCGTGAAAGCCGGGCAGGTCCTCCTTGCGGGTGAGCACGTGGTCGAGCTCGGCGCGGATGGCGCGCCAATCGCGCTCGATCAGCCTGCTCCACGGAAACACCGCATTGTCATAGATCGGCGGATTGCCGACCTTGCTGAATTTGAGATTGAGCCGCTCGACCCAGGCGACCACGGCCATGAAGGCCCGCGTGACCAGGCTCGGGCGCTCCAGCGGCTTGATGCCGGCGGTGCCGAAATTCTGGGTAGGGGTGAGGACGGTTTCGGCTCGCGGCTCTGAAACTGTGGTCAAACCGGCTGCTCCTTCCCGCGAAAAACGCTCCAAACCACGTCACGATAATAGCAACGGCCCCCCCGGCAAACGGAAGTTCCGGCGGCCCCCGTCCATGCACCGGCGGCATTGGCGTCGCGGCGCGGCGGCGCTATGCTCGGCTTTCAGGAAAGGCGACTCATGAATCGCATCGCCCTCGTTTTAGCCCTGCTGCTTGGCGCGCTCTCGGCGTTGCCGGCGGCAGCCGGGGACAGCACGGTCTGGCGCTACAACAAGCACAGTCCCGGACCGCCATTCCCGCTCACCAAGCGGGCGGAGTTGGTCTGGGCCTCGGGCGCCTGCTGGGACGATTGCGGTTCGTACTCGACCTGGAATCTGGTCGCATGTCTCGAGCGCGACGCGCAAGGTCGCTGCCTCAAACGCACCGACGCCGCCGATCGCGCCTGCCAGCGCAACTGCCGCACTACGGGTGGGCCGTTTTTGCCGCTCGATACGCTGTTCCCGCTCGCCGAATAGCGCCGAGGCTATCGGCTAACCGACGACGGCTCGACGTTTGTCGGCCTCGGGTTCGCTCAGTTTGCCGATCGTGTCGTCTGCATAGTCTTCGCAAACGTGTCGCATTACCGTCGCTACTTCGGCCTTGGTCTGTGCGGTCGATTCAACCAGCGGCAGGCGAACTTTGGGCGACATGAGGCCAAGCAGGCTCAGCGCGTATTTGAGCGGAGTAGGACTGGTTTCGCGGAACAGCACAGCCGTCAATTTTGCGACCGGAATTGCCCAGCGCTGCGCACTGGTGATCTGTCCCTGCCGGACGGCCAGAAACATATTCCGGCACAATCCCGGAACGACGTTGGAGGTGACGGAAATGCAGCCGTCGCCGCCTTGTGCAAGGAACGCCAAAGCGGTTGCGTCGTCGCCGGTGAGAAGTCGGAAGTCCGGACCGAGAAGCGACCGCAGCCGCATCGGCCGGGTCACATCGCCGGTAGCGTCCTTGAGACCGATCAATTTCGGCATCTCGGCCAGCCGGGCAATCGTCTCATCGGCCAGGCCGCACGCGGTTCGAGACGGCACGTCATAGAGGATGACCGGCAATCCGCTCGATTGCGCGATGGAGCGGAAATGCTCGTACAAACCCGTTTGCGTCGGCTTGTTATAGTACGGCACCACCGACAGGATGGCGTCGGCTCCCGCCGCCTCGGCGTCCCGGGTCAATTCGATGGCATCGGCGGTCGAATTCGAGCCGGCGCCCGCGATCACCGGCACCCGGCCGCGCGCAACGGCGACCGCGATTTGGATGAGCGTGGCGTGTTCTGCGGGTCGTAGCGTGGGCGATTCGCCGGTGGTTCCGCAAACGACGAGCGCGGTGGCGCCGGCCCGGATCTGCCGTTCGCAGAACTGTTCGAATGCCGCGACGTCGATGTTGCCGTCGTCGTCAAACGGCGTCGGCAAAGCGGGCGCATAGCCCGAGAGCTTGGAGACGTGGCGGCCGATGGCGATCATCGTCGTCGCCTCAAGCCACCTGTCGCAGCTGTGGGACGCCGTCCGGCAGATGGTCGGCCGGTCCGGCCTTGCGGCTCATATCGAGTTCAAGAACACCTGGCACCATGACGACCGCTTGCGGCCGATTGCCATTCTCAAACATTGCGAACTTGAGTGCCTCGGCGCGATTGACAAAAAGTCCGCCGCAGCTGCCCTGATTGTCCTGGACGACCCAATTGCCCCGGCTGTTTTTTCCGACCAGGAAGAGCGGAATTCTTGAACTCGGTTCGGGCAAGGGAGGCTCGACATGTTTCATGACACTTCTCCTTTGATTTTCGATCAGATCTTCAAAGAGCGGAATGGATCGACAGGTACGCCAGCGCGAGGATGAGCCGGAGCACGATTGTTGCCGTGAACGCAGTGGCAAAGAGTGCAAGCACGAGAGCGAACGGACGGGCGCGTTTTGCCGTTGCGTGGCTCCACTGCTTTACGCGCGGCCATGCCGCGTCCGGAGCCGCCGATTCGGATGAAAGTGAATTAGCGGTCCGCGAAGCAGCAGGAAGGTGAGAGTTTATCGACATGCTGGCTCTCCTGCCGGCACAGGCCTTAACGCACGATCGGCAGATCGTCGTCGTTCTTGGACGTGTGTTTGTAGCGGTTGCGATAGAGCTCGGTTTCGATCAGCGCTTTTTGCATCTGCGCTTCGCTGACGATCTCCATCGCGTGCATGAACCGCTTGGCGGCGGACACAGCGATCTTGCGAATGAAGCCGACGATCGACGACAAGCGCTTGTCGGTCGACGCATTTTTCCGGTGGACGAGGACGGACATATTTGACTCCTCTAGAGGCGAGCCGATGCCGGCCGGCCATAGCCGCGACGCCGTCTCCGGCGCGCCGGCTTGGCCGTCGCGCCACCGAGGTGCGAAAGGCCAATAAGGGAGCCGATCAGCATGAAGAGCATGATAAGCTTGAAGTTTTCGACCAAAAGGGCGCTCATCGAAGTCACTCTTGTTTTTGCGGAAGCCTTTCCAGCCTCCGTTGCGCGGAATGTGTGCGCCGCGGCATAGGAATTCGATTGGGAAATGAGGCTCGCCTTGTAAGGGCGTCATAAAAGGCGGCTAATGTGCCGCGGCGCAGGGGCGCAAAGCGCGATCTTTATTTCTTCTTGATGCAGGTCAACTGCATTCCACATCGCTTACTTATCATCGCAGTCCTAGTTGAAGCGTTGCCCCGACGATTTTGAAAGGGAGCAAACGATGCTCGACGTCATCATGTTGGCCATGGGTCTGGTCTTCTTCGCGCTGGCGATTGGCTACAGCTACGCCTGCGACCGGCTCTAGGAGAACAACCATGGTATTCGATTATTCACTTGCCGGCCTCGTGACCGCGGGGCTGCTGTTCTACCTCACCTACGCTCTGCTGCGGCCCGAGCGGTTCTAGCCGCGTGATCCCGAAAAGCGGGGGCCGGTTTTCGGGAAAGCAAAAAAACATGCGCAAAATGAGAGATGTGCCATGACTGCGATTGGCTGGATTCAAATTCTGCTTTATTGCGCGATCATCGTCGCGCTGACGCCGGTGCTCGGCGGCTACATGACACGCGTCTTCAACGGCGAGCGCACCTTCCTGTCGCTCGTGCTGCGGCCAGTTGAAGCCGCGATCTACTGGGCCGGCGGTGTCGACGAGAAGCGTGAGCAGCATTGGCTCATGTACGTCATTGGCATGCTGCTGTTCCATGTCGGCGGCTTTCTCATTCTCTACGGGTTGATGCGCGTTCAGGCCGTGCTGCCGTTCAATCCGGCCGACCAATCGGCGGTGGCGCCCGATCTGTCGTTCAATACGGCGGTGAGCTTCATCACCAACACCAATTGGCAGAACTACGGTGGCGAAGGCACGCTGTCCTACCTCACCCAAATGCTCGGCCTCACGCACCAGAACTTCTTGTCGGCGGCGACTGGCATCGTATTGGCGCTCGTGCTGATCCGCGGCTTCGCCCGCGCGTCGATGAAGACGGTAGGCAACTTCTGGGTCGATATCACCCGATGCACGCTCTACATTCTCATGCCAATTTGCGTCGTCGCCGCGCTGTTCCTGGTCTGGCAGGGCATGCCGCAGACGCTCGGCCCCTATGTCGACGCCACCACGCTGGAAGGCGCCAAGCAGACCATCGCGGTCGGCCCGGTCGCCTCGCAGGTGGCGATCAAGATGCTCGGCACCAATGGCGGCGGATTCTTCAACGCCAATGCGTCGCATCCGTTTGAAAACCCGACCGCGCTGTCGAACTACCTGCAGATCATCTTGATCTTCGCGCTCGGCGCATCGCTCACCAACGTGTTCGGCCGCATGGTCGGCAATCAGCGCCAGGGCTGGGCGATCCTCGCCGTCATGGGCGTGCTGTTCATCGCCGGCGTGGCGGTCTGTTACTGGGCCGAAGCCAACGGCACCACCGCGCTCAACGCGCTCGGCCTTGCTGGCGGCAACATGGAAGGCAAGGAGGTCCGCTTCGGCATCGTCGCTTCGGCGCTGTTCGCGGTAATCACCACCGCGGCTTCCTGTGGCGCTGTCAACGCCATGCACGACTCGTTCACCGCGCTCGGCGGCATGATCCCGCTCATCAACATCCAGCTCGGCGAGATCATTGTCGGCGGCGTCGGCGCCGGCCTCTACGGCATGCTGCTGTTCGTCATTATCTCGATCTTCGTCGCCGGCCTGATGGTTGGCCGCACGCCGGAATATGTCGGCAAGAAAATCGAGGCGAAGGAAGTCAAGATGGCCATGCTTGCCATTCTGGTCCTGCCGCTGATGTATCTCGGCTGGACGGCGGTCGCGGTCGTTTTTCCGCCCGCGGTGGCCTCCATGAACAATGCCGGACCGCACGGCTTCACAGAGGTGCTTTACGCCTACACCTCGCAGACCGGCAATAACGGCTCGGCCTTCGCGGGGCTCAACGGCAATACGTTGTTCTACAATCTCACCGGCGCGGTTGCGATGTTTGTCGGCCGCTTCTTCATGATCATCCCGGCCATGGCGATTGCCGGCTCGCTGGCCGAGAAGAAATCGATTCCGCCATCCACCGGTACGTTCCCGACCACCGGCGGCCTGTTTGTCGGTCTCGTTGTCGGCGTGATCGTGATCGTCGGCGGCCTCACCTTCTTCCCCGCGCTCGCGCTCGGGCCTCTCGTCGAACACCTCGCGATGACCGCGGGCACACTGTTCTAATACGGATTCATTCGGAGTTACGGCAATGGACACTTCCAAACTGCGCAAACGGATGCCTGTCTCCACGCTCTTCGACCCGAAGATCGTGCTGCCGGCGATCGGCCAGGCTTTCGTCAAGCTCAACCCGGCTACTCTGATGAAGAATCCGGTGATCTTCGTGCTCGAAGTCGTCACCGCATTGACCACCGTCTTGCTGGTGCGCGACCTGGTGCAGCATCACGCGGGCACCGGCTTCACCTTCCAGATCGTCCTGTGGCTGTGGTTCACCGTGCTGTTCGCGAATTTCGCCGAAGCGGTGGCAGAAGGGCGCGGCAAGGCGCAGGCCGATACATTGCGCCGTAGCCGCGTCGAGACCAAGGCGAAGAAGCTTTCGGACCCGAAACAGCGCACTAGCTATAAGGCGGTCTCGGCGCTTGATCTGCGAGCCGGCGATTTTGTTGTCGTCGAGGCTGGTGATGTGGTCCCCGGCGATGGCGACGTGATCGAAGGTATTGCCTCGATCAACGAAGCCGCTATTACCGGGGAATCTGCGCCCGTCATTCGTGAATCCGGCGGTGACCGCTCGGCGGTGACCGGCGGCACCACTGTTATTTCCGACTGGATCGTCGTGCGCATCACCTCATCGCCCGGCTCGTCTTTCCTCGATCGCATGATCGCGTTGGTCGAAGGCGCCGAGCGGCAGAAGACGCCGAACGAGATCGCGCTCAACATTCTGCTTATCGGCCTGACCATCATCTTCGTGTTCGCGACCGCGACCATCCCGAGCTATGCCGCCTATGCCGGCGGAGCAATCTCCGTCGTCATTCTGGTGGCGTTGTTCGTGACGCTGATCCCGACCACCATCGGCGCCTTGCTGTCTGCCATCGGCATTGCCGGGATGGACCGCCTGGTGCGTTTCAACGTGCTGTCGATGTCCGGCCGCGCGGTCGAAGCCGCCGGCGATGTCGACACCTTGCTGCTCGACAAGACCGGCACCGTCACCTTCGGTGACCGGCAGGCGAGCGAGATCATCGTGGTGCCGGGCGTCAACGAGCGCGAAGCCGCGGAGATAGCATTGCTCGCCAGCGATGCTGATGAAACGGCGGAAGGCCGCTCGATCATCACGCTGATGCAGCAAAAATACAATGTGAAGCGTCAGGCGGCGCCGGCTGGCGCCAAGTTCATCGAGTTCTCGGCGACGACACGGATGTCGGGGGTCGATGTCGGAACCCGAAAAATCCGTAAAGGCGCGATCGATTCCGTGCTTAAATTTGCGCGCGAACAGGCAGGCCAGAATGTTGCCGAGCCGCCGGCGTTTCGCGCGGCGGTGGACAAGATCGGGCGTTCCGGCGGCACGCCGCTCGGGCTGGTCGAGAACGGCCGCATCCTCGGCGTGATTCACCTCAAGGATGTCATCAAGCCGGACGTGAAAGAGCGCTTCGCCGCGCTGCGCCGCATGGGCATCAAGACCGTCATGATCACCGGCGACAATCCGGTGACGGCGGCGGCGATCGCCTCGGAGGCCGGCGTCGACGATTTCATCGCCCAGGCCACGCCCGAGGACAAGCTGCGCTACATCCGCGGCGAACAGGCGCACGGACGGCTGATCGCCATGTGCGGTGATGGCACCAACGATGCGCCGGCGCTGGCGCAAGCCGATGTCGGTGTCTGCATGCAGACCGGCACACAGGCCGCGCGCGAGGCCGGTAACATGATCGATCTCGATTCCGATCCGACCAAACTGATCGAGGTGGTGGAGATCGGCAAGCAGCTGCTGATGACGCGCGGCGCGCTCACCACGTTTTCGATTGCCAACGATGTGGCGAAATATTTCGCCATCATCCCGGCGATCTTCCTCACCTTCTATCCGCAGCTCGGCGTGCTCAACGTCATGCACTTGGCGACGCCGCAGAGCGCGATTTTGTCGGCGATTATCTTCAACGCGCTGATCATCATCGCGCTCATTCCGCTGGCGCTGAAGGGTGTCAAGTATCGGCCGGTCGGCGCCGGCGCGCTGCTACAACGCAATCTGCTGGTCTACGGGTTGGGGGGCATCGTGCTTCCGTTTATCGGCATCAAGGCGATCGACCTCCTGGTCAACGCCTTGCATCTGGTCTAGCACGTGATCCCGAAAAGTGGACACCGGTTTTCGGAAAAGATCACGCGCAAAGGAATCTGAGGAGAATTCGTCATGCTCAAAGAAATCCGCCCGGCCATTATCCTGATCGTCGCCCTGACCGTGATCACCGGCTTGGTCTACCCGCTGGTCATGACCGGCATTGCCGGCGTGATCTTTCCGTACCAGGCGCAAGGCAGTCTGATCGAGAAAGACGGCAAGGTTGTAGGCTCCGCGCTGATCGGACAGGTGTTCGCCGACGACAAGTATTTCCACGGCCGGCCGTCGGCGACCAATACGCCGGATCCGAAGGACGCCACCAAGACCATCGATGCGCCCTACAACGCCATCAACTCGATGGGTTCGAACCTCGGGCCCACCAGCAAGGCACTCGTCGACCGCGTCAAAGCCGACGTGGACAAGCTCAAGAAGGAGAACCCGGGGGCAGCGATCCCGGTCGATCTGGTCACTACGTCGGGCAGCGGTCTCGACCCCGACATTTCACCGGAAGCCGCGCTATTCCAGGTGCCGCGGGTCGCCAAGGCCCGTGGCTTGCCGGCTGACCGCGTCCGCACCCTGGTCGAAAGCCAGGTCGAGGGACGCACCCTCGGACTGCTGGGCGAGCCCCGGGTCAACGTGCTCAAGCTCAATCTCGCGCTCGATGGGCTGAAATCGTAACTGCGGCCGAGAGATCCCCGTGTACTACCCGTCCCGGAGTGAGCCCGGGACGGGTTTTTTCTGTAATATGCGCTAGAGGAGCCAAATGCCTGGCGACGAAGCGCAAAGAGCCTCGCCCGATGCCTTGCTTGCTCTCGCCAAGAAGGAGGGGCGGGGGCACCTCAAGATATTTCTCGGCGCCGCCCCCGGCGTCGGCAAGACCTTTGCCATGCTCACCTCCGCCCAGGCCGAGAAGGCGGGCGGGCGTGATGTCGCCGCCGGGCTGATCGAGACCCACGGCCGCCGCGAAACCGAGCGATTGGTCGAAGGCTTCGAAATCCTGCCGCGCAAGCCGATCGTTTACCGCAATCAGATCATGAAAGAGTTTGATCTGGATGCCGCGCTTGCGCGCCGGCCGGGCCTGCTGCTGGTGGATGAATACGCCCACACCAATGTGCCGGGCAGCCGACACCCCAAACGCTGGCAGGACATCGATGAAATTCTCGCCGCCAGTATCGACGTCTGGACCACGCTGAACATCCAGCACCTGGAAAGCCTCAACGACGTGGTGCTGAAGATCACCAAGGTCCGCGTGCGCGAAACCGTGCCCGATACGGTGTTCGACAAGGCGGACGAGATCGTGCTGGTCGATTTTCCGCCCGATGAACTGCTCAAGCGTCTGGCGGAGGGAAAAGTCTACGTCCAGGACACGGCCGCCCGCGCCGTCGAAAGCTTCTTCAAGCCGCAAAACCTGACCGCATTGCGTGAGCTCGCGTTGCGGCGGGCAGCCGAGCGCATCGACGCCGATCTCATATCGCGCATGCAGGCGCATGCCATCGAAGGGCCGTGGGCGGCGGGCGAACGCATCCTTGCCTGCATCGGGCCGGATACGATCTCACCGACAGTGGTGCGCACGGCCAAGCGTCTCGCCGACCTCATGGACGCGCCGTGGTTGGCGGTCACGGTCGAACGGCCGGGCACGAACCTCGACGATGCCGCGCGCCAAAGGCTGGACGAAGCGATGAAGCTTGCCGAGGCTCTCGGCGCCGAAACGCAAACGCTGACCGGTAGCGATCTGCCGGCGGAACTTCTCCGCTTTGCGAAATTCGAGAACGTCACCCAGATCGTGATCGGCCGCTCGCATGGCACGTTCTTCAGTGAATTGCTGCGCCGCTCTTTGCCGCACGAACTGGTGCGCCGCACCCAGGATATCGCTATCCACCTGGTGACACGGCAAGTCGAGGGAGCGCCAACCACGCCGCCGCGGCGCCGCGCCCGCTTCGTCTTGCAGCCGCTGCCGTTCCTCTATGCCACGCTCGCCGTTGGCGCCGCGCTGGCGATCGGCGAAGGGTTGACCACGCTGACGCCGATCCCGAACCTGTCGATGCTTTTCCTGGTGGCGGTGCTTTTGATCGCGGTGAACTTCGGCATCTGGCCGGCGATCTATGCGTCCGGCCTGTCTTTCCTGGTGTACAATTTCTTCTTCATCCCGCCGCTTTATACCTTCACTATTGCCGAGCCTTATGAACTGCTGGCGCTGGTCATCTTCCTCACTGTCGCGGTGATCACTTCGGCGCTGGCCGGCCGCGTGCGCGAGCAAGCCACGATCTCGGCGGGCCGTATGCGGGCGATGCGGCGGCTCTATGAATTCACCCGCCGTTTGTCGGGACTGGCGTCGTTCGAAGCGGTGGCGGAAGGCGCCGCCAGCGAAATCCACGCCAGCCTCGGCCGCGCGGTGGTGGTGCTGCTGGAACAGGGCGGCAATCTGACCCTGACCGCCGCCTGGCCGCCGGAAGACGCGCTCGATGCGGCACCTATGATGGCGGCGCACTGGGCCTTCAGCCATGGCGAGCCGGCCGGCGCCGACACCGGCACCCTGCCGATCGTGCCGTGGTATTTCGTGCCGTTACGGATCGGCGAAAAGAAGCTAGGCGTGGTCGGCGTCGCCAGGCCGGAAGGGATGACGCCGCTCGATTCTGAGGCGCGCGCATTGCTGGACGCTCTATCGGAGCAAACCGCTGCCGCGCTGGAACGCGCGTCGCTCGCACGCGACATGGTGAGCGCCAAAACCGCGACCGAAACCGAGCGAGTCAGAAATACGCTGCTCGCATCGATCTCGCACGATTTTCGCACGCCGTTGTCATCGATCCTCGGTTCGGCGACGAGCCTCATCGACTACGGCGATAAGTTTGATGCGGCTGCGAGAAAGGACCTGCTGGTCCAGATCAAACAGGAGACCGAGAGCCTCGACGAAATGGTGCGCAACCTATTGGCCATAACCCGTATCGATGCCGGCGCTTTGGAATTGCGGCGCGATTGGATCGACCTGCGCGAAATCATCGACCGTGTTGTCAGCGCCGCGCGGCGGCGCGGCGCGCGTCAGCGGATCGAGGTTGCCTTGCCGGCGGATTTGCCTCTGGTGCGCGCGGACGCCACCTTGGTCGAGCAGGCGATCGGCAACGTAATTGGCAATGCCATTGTCCACACGCCGCCGGAGACCCGGGTGCTGGTCGATGCGCTCGTCGAGGCGTCGCAGATCGCGCTGCGCGTGACCGATAACGGCCCTGGAATTCCGGCGTCGGCGCTGCCGCAGATCTTCGATAAATTCGTCAAGGCCGATACGACGCAGGCCGATGGCGGGCAGGGAACGGGCCTCGGTCTTGCCATCGCCAAGGGCATCATGGAGGCGCATGGCGGCTCGATCGCGGCAGAAAGCCCTCATGCGGACGGACGCGGCACCCGCATCGTCCTGACTTTTCCGCGCCCGGATGCGCCGGCATGAGCACCAAGATGCAAGTTCTGGTCGTGGATGACGAGGCCGCGATATTACGCTTCCTGAAACCGGCGCTGGAGGCAAACGGCTATGAGATGACCAGCGCCGGCAGCGTCGCCGAGGCGACAAAGCACATTGCTGCTCACGCTCCGGATATCGTGCTGCTCGATCTCGGTCTGCCCGACGGCGATGGCAAAGATGTAATCCGGCGCGCGCGCGAATGGTCGGATGTGCCGATAATCGTTTTGTCGGCGCGCGAACGCGAGACCGAAAAAATCGAGTCTCTCGATCTCGGCGCCGACGATTACGTCAACAAGCCGTTCAATGTCGGCGAACTGTTGGCGCGAATGCGTACGGCATTACGTCACCGCATGCAGCGCAAAGCCGAAACCCCGCTATTGCGCGTTGGCAATCTAGAGGTCAATTCCGTCCGCCATCGCGCGACGCGCGCTGGCGCCGAGATCAAGCTGACGCCGAAGGAATTCGAATTGCTGTCGTTCCTCGCTCGCCATGCCGGCCGGGTAGTGACCCACAAGCAGATTCTCACGGCGGTCTGGGGGCCGGCACACACCGAAGACACGCAATATTTGCGCGTCTACGTCGGCCAGCTGCGGCAGAAGATCGAAGAGCACGCCGACGACCCGCGCATTATCCTCACCGAGCCGGGCATCGGATATCGGATTGCGGAGAACTGAGGCTGGATTCTGGGCTGCGATGAAATCTAATGGCGGCTAAATAATTTCTTGGCACGCCATTGAGCGGCGCCAACCCGCATGACACCGACAAGATGCGCTGTTGAATTGCGAGTACATAGGATCGTTCTGAAAAAACTAGTCCGTTGAATATGTTAGACGAACTATTGGCGGAAGGGGTGAGATTCGAACTCACGGTACCCTTGCGGGTACGCCGGTTTTCAAGACCGGTGCCTTAAACCACTCGGCCACCCTTCCATAAGGCTTTATTGAACTTTTCGGTCGAAAGTTGCGAACGAATAGCGGTTCTTCGACCCCTTTTCTACGCCAATGGTGAGGGGCGTCCGCTTTCGAAGGTGTCCACCGTAGGACAGACGTTTTTTCGGACCGGCCTACCATCTCGATGGTAGCGCCTTGATTCGGGTTTTGAGCGAAAAGGCCGAGGAACCATTCGAACTGGGCGTTGTTGCTTCCATCGTGGGTGGGGCAGGCGCGTGATTGGCACGAGAGCAATATGCCCTGGTGGATCGATATCGTGGCTTTGATTGTCGGCGTCGCCCTAGTGGGCCTCGTACTATCCGCTTGATCGCCGGTTATTACACGCGCGAAATCCAGGGCGACTGATATTCGTGGCGCCGACAGCGGCCGCCACCGAATTTGCAGTGCCGGGCGCTCGCTGCGCTACAGCATCTCGCTTTCCGACCCGTCCCGCCGGCCAATAAATACCCCAATTCCTACACTGGCCGCTTGGCCACCCTTCGGTAACACTCTCCCGCTATGCCTCCTGCACGGGTCTATGCGTTTCGCCCTTGCCTGAGGGTAGCCGCTTGGGCTATTCCGCTAGGGCTCGCCGACAGGCAAATGTGGCAGTGGAACCAAGTGTTTACCACCGTTCATAGAGGTGGTTCCAGAAATCGGCGCGGCAGGCTAGACTGACCGCTTCGCACCGGGGACTTGAGGCAGCATGGGCGAATCGGGGGGCAAAGGCGGGTTTTGCCTGATTGCGCGCCTGGCAGGGCTCATCGCGGCCTGCGTGGCGCTCGCCAACTGCTCCGGCGGCCTATCCGGCCGGGTCGATCCCAAATACGGCGTCTCCTCCAGCGCACGCGTGGTCGGCATGGGCGAACCGGTGCCGAAAGGCGGCGGCGTCTACCGGGTCGGCAAACCATACGTCGTGGGCGGTCGCGAATACGTTCCGCGCGAGGACACCCATTACAGCGCGGTCGGACTCGCGTCCTGGTACGGCGACGATTTCCACGGCCGCTATACCGCCAACGGCGAAATCTTCGACATGAATTCGATCTCGGCGGCGCACCCGACCATGCCGCTGCCGTCCTACGTGCGGGTTACCAATCTCGCCAACCACCGCTCGATCGTGGTGCGGGTGAACGACCGCGGGCCCTATGTCGGCAACCGCGTCATCGATTTGTCGGTACGGGCCGCCAAGCTTTTGCACTTCTACGGCGACGGGGTCACGAAAGTGCAGGTCGACTATGTCGGCCGCGCGCCGCTGGAAGGCTCCGACGACCGCAAGCTGGAGGCGACGTTACGCGAAGGCGTGCCCGGCGCCGCCCCGCCGGTCCTGGTCGCATCCAACAAGACTTATGCGCCGACTTTTTTCGATAGCCGGCCGATGACGCAAGCCCGCGTTCCGGCGCCACCCGACCGGCCATACCGGCTGGGCGAGGGCGCCCGCGAGGTGCCGGCCGTCCGGGCGCAAACCGTCGAACTTGCCGCCGCCGCCCGTCCGCACGCCGGGCCAGCCTACGCGGAAGCGTCTGCCCCCGAGCCGCAGGCCTCGCCGATTTCAGCCTACGCCCCTGTGGGTTACGACGGCCGAGCGGGATTGCTGAGTGGCCGCGGACTTTACTGAGCCTTAAATTTACGCCACATCGTCGCCTATGCCGCCATGACGGGCGCCTTCTTGCCCCCGGCGAGAGCTTATCGATGATGGCACTTCGGCCCAGCGCGATCGGACGGCTGCTGACAGCGGCGATATTGCTCGTCGGCTTCGGCGCGCTCGCTTTCGCCGCCCCGAAGGCTGAACACAAGCCGGCCAAGCCGGCCGCCGCGGTAGCGCCGAAGAAGGAAGCGCCCAAGAAGGACGAGGCTGGCATCAGCGCGCCGCACGCAATTCTAGTCGACGCCGAAAACGGCGCCGTGCTGTACGAGCGCGATACCGACAAACTGATCTTCCCGGCCAGCCTCGCCAAGCTGATGACCGCGGAATACGTATTCCACGAGTTGAAGGAAGGCCGCATCAAGCTCACTGACGAATACACGGTAAGCGAGAACGCCTGGCGCAAGGGCGGCGCGCCCTCGCACGGTTCCACCATGTTCGCGGCGATCCACAGCAAGGTCCCGGTCGACGACCTGCTGCACGGCATGATCGTCCAGTCCGGCAACGATGCCTGCATCGTGCTGGCCGAGGGGCTCGCTGGCAACGAGGCGGATTTCGCCGCCAAGCTGACCCAGCGCGCGCGCGAGATCGGCCTTGCCAAATCGGTCTTCACCAATTCGAACGGACTGCCAGAGCCCAACGAGTTCGTCACCACGCGCGAACTCGCCCTGCTGGCGCGTCACATCATTCTCAACTATCCGGAGTTCTATAAGATCTTCGGCCAACCCGATTTCACCTGGAACAAGATTCACCAGGCGAACCGCAATCCGCTGCTCGCCCTGGTCGAGGGCGCCGATGGCCTGAAGACCGGCTTCACCAAAGAGGCCGGCTACGGCATCGTCGGCTCGGCGGTGCAGAACGGCGTAAGGCTGATCGTGGTGGTAAACGGGGAGAAAAGCGCCAAGGAGCGCGCCGACGAATCCAAGAAATTGCTGGAATGGGGTTTCCGCAATTTCGAGCAACGTAATCTGTTCGCGGAAGGCCAGATCCTCGGCTCCGCCAAGGTATTTGGCGGCGCCAGCGGCTCGGTGCCGCTAAAGGCGACGGGCCCGGTGAAACTCATGGTGCCAAAAGCCGGTGGCGAAAAGCTGATCGCGCGCGTTGCCTATCAAGGCCCGGTGCCGGCGCCGGTCACGCAAGGCCAGCCGATCGGCCAGCTCAAGGTCTGGCGCGACGATAAGCTGGTCTTGCAAGCGCCGCTCGAGGCTGCAGAGAGCGTCGGGCGGGGCAACATCTCTGGGCGCGCCTTCGATGCGGTGACAGAGATGGTGATCGCTCTGTTCCGCGCCGGCGCCGAGCGGCTATGACGTTATCGCCATTGCGTGGCTCGCACCCCGTAATGACCGGAGAATGAATGCAGGGACGTTTCATTACCTTCGAGGGCGGTGAGGGCAGCGGCAAATCCACGCATGCCCGTTTGTTGGCGGACCGACTCAATTCGCTCGACATCGACGTCGTGCTCACACGCGAGCCGGGCGGCTCGGCCGGCGCCGAGATCATCCGCCATATTCTGCTCTCCGGCATCGCCAAGCCACTCGGTGCTGAGACCGAGGCGATCCTGTTCGCGGCCGCGCGGGACGATCATATGCGCGCGACCATTCGGCCCGCGCTGGCGGCGGGCAAATGGGTCATCTGCGACCGCTTCATCAACTCTACCCGCGTCTATCAAGGCGCGCTCGGCAACGTCGATGCCAAGCTGATCCGCAGCCTCGAACGCGTCACGGTCGGCGACGACATGCCCGATCTCACCTTCATTCTCGACGTCCCGGCGACGGTCGGCCTGGCGCGCGCCACGCGCCGGCGCGGCCAAGCCGCAACCGACCGTTTCGAGGCGGAGTCGATCGAGTTTCATCAAGAATTGCGCAAGGCCTACGTCGCCATCGTCGAAGCGGAACCCAAGCGTTGCATCATCATTGATGGGCGCGCGCCGCGCGAGGTCGTGGCGGATCGTATCTGGACGACCGTCGAACAACGCCTGCATCCGGGGCTGGAGCGCCTGGCGGCAGAGACGGCGGCGCCGTGAGCGACGACGATGCCGACACGGAGGTCTTGCGCCCGCGCGAAACCGGCGCGTTGTTCGGGCACGCCGAGGCCGAACGCACGCTGCTCGAGGCTTATCAAAGCGGGCGCATTCCGCATGCCTGGCTGATCGGCGGCCCGCCCGGCATCGGCAAAGCGACCCTGGCTTATCGCCTGGCGCGCTTCGTGCTGGCGCATCCCGACCCGCAAGCGCCGGCGGTACAGAACGCGGCCTCGCTCGCGGTCGAGGCTGACCATCCCGTCGCGCGCCGCATCGCCGCGCAAGGGCAAGGCGGCCTGCTGGTGCTCGAGCGCGTCATCAACGAAAAGACCGGTAAGCTATTCACCGAAATTCGCGTCGAAGACGTCCGGCGCAGCATCCCGTTCTTCGGCTCGACCGCCGGCGAGGGTGGTTGGCGGGTGGCCATCGTCGATTCTGTCGACGAGCTCAACGCGGCCGGTGCCAATACCTTGCTTAAAGTGTTGGAGGAACCTCCGGCGCGCGCCTTGCTGTTGCTGGTGAACAACGCGCCCGGCCGCGAATTGCCGACCCTTCGATCGCGCTGCCGCCGACTGCTGCTGCGCCCGCTCGAACCCGCCGACGTGGCGCGGGCAGTCGTCGCCGCCGCCGGCCGTAACGCCGACGATGTGGAGGTGCAGCAGGCCTCCGCCGCGGCCGAAGGCAGTGTCGCGCGGGCCATCAGCCTGCTCGATGGCCCCGCGGTCGCATTGCGCCAGCGCGTGCTCGACCTGTTCGCTCAACTGCCCGATCCCGACCCGCGCGCGCTGCATGCGCTCGGCGACGCTCTCGGGGGCAGTGAGCCGCAAACGCTGGCGGCCTTCATGGACATGGTCAATGGCTGGCTTTCGGCGCGGCTCGGCGACGCCCGCCCGGCGCGGCAAATGGCGCGCACCGCCGAAGTCTGGGAAAAGGTCAACCGCGCCGCGCGCGATGTCGAGACCTACAATCTCGAACGCAAGCCGCTGGTGTTCGCGGTATTCGGCCTATTGGCGGAAGCGGCGCGCGGATAGAGCGGCGTTATTTAGCGACCCGGCGTGGAGCAATACCGACCTTGCGCGCGATCTTCTGCGCCAGCGTTTGCTGGGGGCTGTCGGTGAACTTGAAGGCGAACCGGTTCCACGCCGCTACCGGCAGTTCGACAATCGCGGGCATCGGATCGTCGAGCGCAAAATTCGCAAAGGCCAGCGGCTTCTTGAAACTGGCAAGATAGTCGCGGAAGGTCAGGGTGCCGTTCCGGTACTCTCCAAAAGCTGCCATGACGTCGCGGCTGGAATGCATCCACGCGACGCCCGGCCGCCCGCGCGCCGGCGCAACGGCTTTCCCAACGGCCTGCCGCCAGGCGAGGTAGGGAAAATCGACGCCCGCGGCCTCACCAAGTCCGTTCCACGTCCAGAACCGGCCGTTGACGTCGAGCAGTTTGTAATGGCCATCGCGCGCGTCGTGCTTGAATTCAACCTCGGCGACGCCGGTGTCGTTGAGCGATTTCAGGAAGCGGGGGCCCAGTTCCTCGACATCGCTCTGCTCGATGCTCCCAACAAAAGTGCTCGAACGGCCGAAATCGATCGGATGCTGGCGCGAGCGCCGCGCCGTCAACGAGACGATCGGCTCGCCGCGCTCGCATAGCGCGGCATAGGAAAACTGCGACTCGCCGGCGCCTGGGATCCACTCCTGCACGGTGATCGCGTGATTGCCGACCAGCGCCGCCGCGCTGGTATAGGTCCACCAGTTGTTCACGAGTGTCGGCTTTCCAGGCTTTGGCCTGGGTAAATTCGTCCACGCCTTTGCGGAAGGCCGGCTTGAGAATGACCGGAAAGCGGCAGTCGAGCCGCTTGATCTCTTCCAGGCTGTGCGGCTGGAAGCTGGCAGGAAAATCGATGCCGAGCGCGGCGGCGCGCTTATAAGTGAGACGCTTGTCATAGGCCCATTGGATGGTGTCCCAATCGGGCGTGGCGACGCGAAAGTATTGCGACAGCAGCGCGTGATTTTTCGCGATCATGTGCATGTCTTGGTCGCCGGTCGCGATCAGCACCCAGCCGTGCAGGCCGTGTCGCTTGGCGAGGTCGATGAGCGACGATACGCCTTCGGCGTGGTCGGCGCCGGGCCAGGGGAAACTGCGTGTGACGTAACGCGAATAAGTCGGGATCGGATGATTGGCCATGAGCCAAACTGCAATCCCATGACGGCCGAGGCTGCGCGCGACAGCGATGCTGACATGCGCGCCGCCGACAATCAGCGCGGGCCCGGCGCCGTGCGCGCATTAAAGCGATTGAGCGCCGAGGCTTCCGGCGCCTTTGTATGCATAAAATTCATGGGTACTCACGTTTCGCGGTAATCGATCCAACCGGCTCGGAGTAGGCCTGGAGCCGGCGATCGGCGGAACGTGGCGCTCCCCGCAGCGCTGCGCGGGTGAGGCGCCGAGCGGCAAGTCCCGCGCCGGCGATAAAGCGCAACAGCGGGCCGAAGCTGGCTACCGCGGAGGCGCCGGCAAAATGTAACCCGCTCACGCTCGATTCAAATCTGCCGTTAAGGACCGGCAAGCCGCCGTGCCGAACGATCTTGGCGCGCACGTTCGGCGCCAGCACGTTCATCTTGTCGACATCGATGCGGTAGCCGGTCGCCAGCAGCACGTGGTCGAAACGCTTGGTGGCGTTGTCGAGCGTCAGCGAAACGCCTTCGCCGTCCTTGCGCGCGGCCAAAATGGTGCGGCCCTGATCGACCGGCACGTGCTGCAGGCGCGGACGCAGCCACAGGATCGCGGTCGCGCGCAGGTTCAGTTCGTTCCAGCGGTCACGCATCTGCTGCGAGAAGTGCTGGATGGCGCCCGGCATCTCGTTGACCCAGTTGTGGGGGAACGGCCCGACCTGGGATGGCGGGATCAGCATATTGCCGAGCATGCCGCGCACCGCCTTGCGCAACGAGCTGCGCTGGCCGGGGTCGGCATTCCAGGCCAGACTGCCGCGACAGATGATTTCGACGTCGGCGCCGGCCTCATGCAGCAGGGCGGCCGACTTGCAGGCGCTCTGGCCGCGGCCGATCACAGCCACGCGTTTTCCCCGGTAGCGTTCGGAATCGGTGTGCTTGCAGGAATGGCTGACCAGCGCGCGCGGCAAACCGTCGAATTGCGCCTGCCGGTATTCATGGCCGAGCAGGCCGGTCGCCATCACCACGCGTTGCGCGATGAACGTATCGCCGTCTTCCAGCACCTGCCGGAAACAGTCGTCGAGCGCCTCCACGCGAACAACCGCGCGCGTGTCGAGGTCGGGCGCTACCTGATGCTGAAACCACATTCCGTAGCCAATGAAATTTTCCACCGGCAGCAGCTTCGGAATCTCCATCTTGGCTTGCCGGTAATAATCGTCGAGCGTATGGCGGCCGCACGGATCGGCGATATGCGTCGCCACCCAGGGCGAGCGCAGCTTCATGCCGGCCGGCATGTTGCCGCGCCAGAACGACAAAGCGTCGCCGAAGATTCGGATCGGCACGTTGGCGGCGCGCAGATGCGCGGCGGCGGCGAGGCCGTAAGGGCCAGCGCCAATGATCGCGACGGCGGAATTGTCTCTGACGTGGGCGGGATCGACGGCGATATTCATGGGCACTTTCCCTGCGCCTCGAACGGCTGGCGGATGGCGCAAATTGGCTCTGAATTCTTATCAGTTTGCCAACCGCGACCAATAAACGTCGTGCGTTAGGCCTAACTGGCGTGGCGGGATGCAAGGTTAAAATCGGCGCTCGGCGGTTATCGTGACCGGCGCGTTAACGGTCATCGCGAAATGCCGCAGCATCGGCAGTTGCCGCGTGCGCGCCGCGATCGAACGGGGAAAGCCGGAATAAAATCCGCAGGTAATATGCTGCCGCTACGCCGCCCCGCCGACTTTGCGGTTTGTCAAAACAGCGTCGCGACCCCGCTGCGGCCACGTCGACGCGGTTTTGATTAAGATCAGTATTGGGGAATCCAAATCGATCTATTAAAACAAACAGTTCTCGATCCGCCGGGGTTTGCTCGAGTTTCCGGTGGTAGAGCAAGCGCGGGCTTATTTGGGTCGGGCTCGCGCTTCGTCTAGAATGTCGACCGACAAAGGGCGGGGCAGCCGGATGAGCATCTCGGAAGATTTCTTGAAGAAGGAAGATCTTCGGTCGCAGCTTTTTGGCGAGACGTGGCGGACCTTGATCCCGGAAGTGTTCCGGGACGTGCCGACTTATTACGACAAAGGCAACGCCGTCGCTTCGCTCGGGACTTGCGCGTGCTGGAGCGGCATCTTCGCGCAGGCGGTGCACCGCCGATTGCGGCGCGGCGCCAAGGTACTCGACGTATGCTCCGGCATCCACGAAGTGCCGCTCAAGCTGCTGGCGCTTGATCCGACGCTCGAAATTCATGCCGTGGACGGCAGCCCGCACATGACGGCCGAAGGCCAGCGCCGCGCGCACGAGCGTAAACTGACCATCCACGCCCGCGTCTGCGACGCCCATGTGCTGCCGTTTCCCGATAACTCGTTCGACGCGGTGACGCTGCAATTCGCCTCGCGCCATCTCGAGATTATCCGGGCGTTTAAGGAAATCCACCGTGTGCTCAAGCCGGGCGGCATCTTCTGCCATGACGACATGCTGCGCCCGGCCTCGCGCATCGTCGAACTGCCTTATCTCGCCTATCTGCGTTTTTCGGTCTGGTTCACCGCCAAGCTGTTTGGCAGTTCCGCCGAAAGCATGCGTTGCGTCGGGTATTTCGCGAAGGCCATCCGGCATTTCTACAAGCCGCGCGAGCTCGACGAATTGCTCAAGGGCGTCGGCTTCGTCGACATCGAAAGCCGCAGCTTCCTCACCGGCGTGATGTCCTACCACATCTCGACCAAGCCGCCGGCATAAAGCAGGGATTGCATGGCCGAAGTCCAAAAGATCAAAGGCCGCAGGCATGGGGCCGTTATGCTCGCGCTCGGTGCCGCGATTTTCCTGTTTGCGGCAATTCACCGCAATCCGGCCGATGTTATTCTGGTCGTCGCCTTCGGGTTGCCGCTGTGCGGTGCCGGCGCCGTGACCTGGCGGATGGCATAATTCCGTCAACGGCAACGGCGGGGCGGAAAGCCCCTTCGCGCCGGAGTTATTGCAGCCTATCATTCGCACCCGCATGTTTCTTACCGCGGGTAACCCAGGGGGCCACCATGAAGCTGAAGTCTATCGCTGCCGTACTCGCGTTCATCGCCATTCCGCTTTGCGCGCAGGCGCAAAATCCGCCCGCCAAAAAGGTCACCAAGGCGGATGCGCAAAAGGTTGTCGCGATCATCAGCGCCGACAAGGCAAAGACCCAGATCTATTGCGATATCGCCAAGCTCGGCGACCAGATCGAACAGGCCGATCAGAAGAAAGACACCAAAAAGGTGGACGAGCTGTCCAAGAAGATGGACGACATGAGCCAGAAACTCGGCCCCGAATATATCGCGCTGAGCGAAGGCCTGCAGACCTTGGACGCGAATTCCAAGGACGGCAAAGACATCGGCGCGGCGCTCGACGCGCTCGACAAGCTGTGCGGGAAATAGCGGCCTACCACGCGTTATGCTGCGGTGGGCGCCCGTCTGCGCGCCCGCCACAGCGAGACCGTCATCCAGCCGGTCGAGGTGCCCACGAAACCGCCGGCGATCACATCGCTGAGAAAGTGATAATTGGCGCCGATCAGTCCGACGGCGACGGCCATGACGGCCAGCGCATAGAGCGGCCGCAGCTTTGGATAAAGCATCCAAAGCACCGAGATGACGGCGCAGGTGGCCGCGGTATGCCCGGACGGGAACGAGGCATAGCCGGCGCCGCCGTGAAAAAAATTGAAACCATAGGCGCCGTCGTGGAGGAACGACGGGTTGTTCTGCACCCAGGTTTCCGGCCACGGCCGCCCGAACACGAGTTTGAGCAGGCTCTTGGTGGTCTCGCCCACGATGAGGCTGATGCTGCAAAGGACCCCGGCCGCCACCAGGTTAGACAGCGGCCGTCCGGCCAGCGCCCAAAGCCCGAACCCCACGAACGCGGCAGCGGCGAGTGGAAGAAGCGGGTCGGGCAGGTGGGTGAGACGCGCGAAGCTCTCGCGTTGCGTGCTGTGGGCGTGCACCAGCAAAGCGAGCGGCCGGTCGATCCACAGATAACAGGCGGCCACCGCAAAAGCGGTGAGCAGCAAAGCGAGCAGCCAGCGTTGCAAGGCGGTCATCGATGCGGATCCGTAAGCGCGAACTTGTGTGTGCCAGATCCGCGCCGGCCGCAAGACGAAAAGTTGTAAGCCGCCGCCCGGTTAGATCTGGGCCTCCGCGAAGGCGTTCACCCACATGGCGCAGATGCCGGAGCGCACGATGTCGGCGCGCGTGAACTCGATCACCGGCACCGGCAGTTTCTGCGCCTCGATCATGGCGATGACGGTGCGCAGGCCGCTGTCTCGGTCGAGGTCGCACTGGCTGACGTCGCCGTTGATGACGACCGTGCAGTCTTCGCCGATACGCGTCAGAAACGTCTTGATCTCGGCCGGCGTCGCGTTCTGCGCTTCATCGAGCAGTACGAAGGCGTTCTTCCACGAACGCCCGCGCATGACCTCGAACGGCACCAGTTCGATGCCGCCGTGTTTAAGCGCCAGCGCATAGGCTGCCTTGCCGATGCGCTCCTTGATGGTTTCGGCGACCGGCACCGCCCAGGGCGCGAATTTGTCCTCCAGCGTGCCGGGGAAGTAGCCGAGCGAGCGCCCGCACGGCACGTTGGGGCGGGTGAGGATGATCTTATCGATTTGGCGGTTGCGGTAGAGGTCGGCGGCGTGGGTGGCCGCGAGCCAGGTTTTGCCGGTGCCCGCGGGCCCGAGAACAATTACCTGGGGAGCTTTGCGAAGGGCGTCGAGATAGTCGGCTTGGGTCGGGTTGAGGGCTTTGATCGGGGGTAGGGCGCGCTCATGTTCAAATTTTGGATCCAGGAAATTTATGATTTCGGCGGATCCGAACTGGCGCTCATGGCGGCGTCGTTTTCGATTGAGATTCTTACCCAAGGGCCAACTCCTTCTGGTGGACTGCAGGGTGAACGCGCACGCCGGCGGGACGCGCGCGGGCGCGTTACCGTCGGCAACCGGATGAAAGGGCTTTGTGCGCAAGGTGGCGGGGCAACCGGCGTCGGGGAACGTTCAGGCCCCGAAGTCCCAAGTTGCCGATCGATCCGTAACTGACGAACCGCCATAACGAGGGAGCCTAAGCGATTCGTGTGACGGAATTCTAAATTTTATTGCAGCGCACCCCCGGCGTGGCCGGGGCGGTGCATAACACCGAACGAGTATATAAATAGGTCCAGGGGGCGGGTTGCTTCAGGCAGCTGTCCGCGCCGAGAAGGAGTATTTACGTATGGCCGCGAAAATCACGGTAAAAAAGGCCGCTCCGGAAGAGGTAGTGTTGAAGGTCGACCAGAGCCGGCCGACGTTGGGCCGCTTCCGGCTGCAGGTCGACCGCCAGACCAAGGCGACCTTCGAAGTCTTCGATGACGCCGAGAAGGCCGGCAAAGCCATTAAGAAGGCCTACCCGGTGGTACAGGTCTGCGTCTATGACGCGCAGGAAAGCGTGCCGAAGATGTTGGAGTAAAGCGGCCGCCGGCGATGGCTAGTAGCCGCGCCGGCGCATCTTCTTGGCCGCCTTGCGGGCCGCGTAGCGGACATCGCGGGCGGCTTTTTGCTCGGCGGCGAGTTGGGCTTCCTGTTCGGCCTTTTCGGCCGCGAGCAGAGCCTCGGCTGCCTCGCGCTCACGTTGTGCCTGCGCTTCGAGTTCGGCGCGCCGGGCAGATTCGACGGCCAGTTCGGCATCGCGCACTTTCCGGGCAGCTTCGCGTTCCGCCGCGCGCGCCGCGCGGGCCTCGCTCAAGGCCACTCTTTTGGCGCGCTGCTGTTCGGCGAGAACCTGGTCCTGCGTCACCGCGCGAAACTTCTCCAGCATCGCCTTTTTGACGGCGTCGGCGTTATTGCGACGTTCCAAAACGTCGGGGCTTCGAAAACCGCTCATTCCTGCTCCTGATGGGGGTGAATTGGTCCGCCGCGTATATGGCGCACCGCGGCGCTTTGTTCAACGGCTCGGGAGGCGAATTCACGGGATTTCGGCGGCGGTACCTTCAGACCCGTTGTGCTTTGCGGCACGTGCTGCTTCGTCGGGTTGCCCGGCCATCCACGCCTCAAAAGCGGTCTTGATTAAGTCCCGGAGGCCCGGCACAAGGCCGGGCATGACTGTGAACAAAGTCCATTCCGTAGCCAGACCATAAATGCCGGCCAAAACGTCTTACTATATCACTACCGCGATTTCCTACCCGAACGGCGCGCCGCATATCGGCCACGCCTACGAGGCAATCGCGACCGACGCCATTGCGCGCTTCATGCGGCTCGACGGCTACGACGTCTATTTCCTTACCGGCACCGACGAGCACGGCCAGAAAATGCAGCAGACGGCGACCCGCGAGGGCCTGACGGCGCGGCAACTGCGCGACCGCAACGTGCCGCTGTTCGAGGCCATGGTGAAGCGCCTGGAGTGCTCGAACGACGACTTCATCCACACCACGGAAGAGCGCCACCACCGCTCGTCGGAGGAAATCTGGCGCCGCATGGAGAAGAACGGCGACATCTATCTGGACAAATATGCCGGCTGGTATTCGGTGCGCGACGAAGCCTATTACGCCGAGGACGAGACGCACCTGAACGAACAGAAGGTGAGGGTGTCGTCTAAAACCGGCACCCCGGTGGAATGGGTGGAGGAGGAGAGTTATTTCTTCCGCCTGTCGGCCTATCAGGACAAACTGCTCAAGCTGTTCGAGCGGCCTAATTACGTGCTGCCGAAGGAGCGGCTCAACGAAGTCGCAAGCTTCGTGCGCGGCGGCCTGCAGGACCTCTCGATCTCGCGCACAACCTTCGACTGGGGCATCCGCGTGCCCGGCGCCGACAAGCACATCATGTATGTGTGGGTCGACGCGCTGACCAATTACATCACCGGCGTCGGCTTCCCGGACGACCAGAGCGAGAAATTCAAGCGCTACTGGCCGGCGGCGCTGCACGTCATAGGCAAGGACATCGTGCGCTTTCACGCGGTCTATTGGCCTGCCTTCCTGATGTCGGCCGGTCTCGAGGTGCCGCAACGCATTTTCTCGCACGGCTTCCTGTTCAACCGCGGGGAGAAGATGTCGAAATCGGTCGGCAACGTGGTCGACCCCTTCACCATGGCGGATGCCTATGGCGTCGATCCCTTGCGCTTTTTCTTCCTGCGCGAAATCCCGTTCGGGCAGGACGGCAATTACAGCCACGAGGCGATCGTCAACCGCATCAACGCCGATCTCGCCAACGACCTCGGCAATCTGGCGCAGCGCTCGCTGTCGATGGTGGCCAAGGCCTTCGGTGGCGTGCTGCCGGAGCCGGGCGCCTTCAGCGAGGCTGACAAAACGATCCTGGCGGCCGCCGACGCCATGATCGGCATCGCGCGCGAACATATGAAGACGCAGCAGTTGCACCAGGTGCTGAACGCGGTCTGGGCGGTGGTAGCCGACGCCAACCGCTATTTCGCCTCCGAGGCGCCCTGGGCGCTCGCCAAGACCGATCCGAAGCGGCAGAGGACGGTGCTCTACGTCACGGCGGAGATTTTGCGGCGGGTCGGGATTCTGGCGCAGCCTTTCGTGCCGTCCTCGGCGGCAAAGCTGCTCGCGCTGCTCGATGTCGGCCCCGAGCAACGCGGCTTCGAAGCGCTCAAGTCAGGGCTGCGACTGAAAGCGGGCGTCACACTGCCGCAGCCGGCGCCGGTGTTCCCGCGCTATGTCGAGCCGGAGGTGAAGGCTTGAAAATGTTGGTGGACAGCCACTGCCACCTGGATTTTCCCGATTTCGCGGCCGAGCTCGACGCCGTGGTGGCGCGGGCGCGCGCCGCCGGCATCGGGCGCCTGGTCACGATCTCGACCCGTGTCAAGAAACACGCGCAGGTGCTTGCAATTGCCGAGAAATATCCCGACGTGTTCTGCTCGGTCGGCACCCATCCGCACAACGCGCACGAGGAATTGGACCTCGATTGCAAGGCGCTGGTCGCGTTGACGGCAAATCCCAAGGTCGTGGCAATCGGCGAGGCCGGCCTCGATTATCACTATGACAACAGCCCGCGCGAGGCGCAGGCTACGAGCCTTCGCCAGCATATTGCGGCGGCGCGCGAGACGGGCCTGCCGCTGGTGATCCATGCGCGCGACTGCGACGCCGACATGGCGCGGATTCTGGAAGACGAAAGCGGGAAGGGCGCCTTCCCGGCCGTGCTGCATTGCTTCACCGGCGGCCGCGATTTGGCGGTGCGAGCCATTGCCCTGGGCCACTACGTCTCGTTCACCGGCATCCTCACCTTCAAGAACTCACAGAACTTGCGCGATATCGCGCGCGAACTGCCGGCCGACCGCATTCTGGTCGAGACCGACGCGCCCTATCTGGCGCCGCTGCCGTATCGCGGTAAACGCAACGAGCCGGCCTTCGTGGTGGAAACCGCTAAAATTTTAGCGGAAACCCGCGGCGTGGCGGCGGACGAAATCGCGCGCCAGACGACGGAGAATTTTTTACGGCTGTTCAGCAAAGTGCCGCGCACAGCACATGATCTCGAAAAGGGGGCACCGGTTTTCGGAAAAGATCATGTGCAAATCTAAAAACCTGGCCGACGCCGCATGACGCTTAAGTTCACCATCCTGGGCTGCGGCTCGTCCATGGGCGTGCCGCGCGTGGCGCTCGGCTGGGGTTCCTGCGATCCGAACAATCCAAGGAACCGCCGGCGGCGCTGCAGCTTGCTGGTCGAGCGCGCCGGCGCGAACGGCGGCACGCGTGTCCTGGTCGATTGCACGCCCGACTGCCGCGAGCAATTGCTCGAGGCGCAGGTCGACTGGCTCGACGGCGTGCTGATTACCCACGAGCATGCCGACCACACCCACGGCATCGACGATCTGCGTCCGCTGTTCGTGCATAAGCGCCGCCGCGTGGACGTCTACCTCGACGAGGCGACGTCGCGCGCCATGCATGCCCGCTTCGGCTATTGCTTCATGACCCCGCCCGGCAGCGAATATCCGCCGATCGTGACCGGGCACCGGCTGGCGCCTGGCCACGTGGTCACTGTCGACGGGCAAGGTGGCGCGATCGCCGCGCTGCCCATCCTGCAGGACCATGGCGATATCCCATCTCTCGGCTTCCGCTTCGGCAATGTGGCCTATTCCGCCGATATCAAAAGCCTGCCTGCGGACAGCCTGGCGGCGATGGCCGGGCTTGACCTGTGGATCGTGGATGCCCTGCGTAAGCCGCCGCACCCAAGCCATTTCAATCTCGACGAAGCGCTGGAGTGGATTGCACGCGTGAAGCCAAAGCGGGCGATCCTGACCAATCTGCACAGCGATATGGATTACGCGTCACTGCGGGCGAGCCTGCCGTCCGGGGTCGAGCCGGGCTATGACGGGATGACCTTCACTGCGTGAATTGAGTTATCAGCTTCCGGCTCTATCTCCTTGATATAGAGCCTTGTCGTACGCGCCCAATTTGCCCAAAATCAATCGCGTACGACAGGCCTTCTACAGGCCTTAAAACATCGCCACAGGATATTCCATAATATGTCTTATGCGAATCACGCATTCTTAGTCGCGGCATGGGGCGGGCTTTGTTACGGTCGGTTTCTCCCGCCGCAGCGAGCCTCCCGCCCGTGAAGCCATCCCGCGACATTGCCCGGCTAATCGAAATCATGGCGGCCTTGCGCACGCCCGGCAGCGGCTGTCCGTGGGACCTTGAGCAGACGTTCCGGACGATCGCGCCCTACACGCTGGAGGAAGCCTACGAGGTCGCCGATGCCATCGCGCGCGGCAATCTCGTCGACCTCAAGGACGAACTCGGCGACCTTTTGCTCCAGGTCGTCTACCACGCCCGCATGGCCGAGGAACACGGCGCCTTCGAATTCGGTGACGTGGTCGAGACCATCACTGCCAAACTGGTGCGCCGCCATCCGCATGTCTTCGCGAATGCCGACGGCCGTACCGCCGAGGCGGTCAAAGGGCTGTGGGAGCGCATCAAGGCGCAAGAGCGAGCCGAGGCGAAGGCCGAGCGCGGCAAGGCGGAGCCGAGCGGCGCTCTGACCGGGGTGCCGGTCAACCTGCCCGCGTTAACCCGCGCCCTGAAGCTGCAGGACAAAGCCAGCCGCGTCGGCTTCGACTGGAACGACCCGCGCGCCGTTCTCACGAAAATCCGCGAGGAAGCCGACGAAATCGAAGCCGAACTCGATGGTCCCGACAGATCCAAAGCGGCGGCCGAAGTCGGCGATCTTCTGTTCGCGGTAGTGAACATCGCCCGCCATCTGGCCGCCGATCCGGAAGATGTTCTGCGGCAGACCAACCTGAAGTTTGAACGCCGCTTCGGCTCGATCGAACGGGCACTGGCCGCACGCGGCAAGTCGCCAAAGGACGCCAGCCTGGCCGAGATGGACGCGCTCTGGGACGAGGCGAAGGCGGCCGAGAAAGCCGCCTCCGCCAAAACGTAAGGCTTCCGCCCCTAGGCGGTGGCCACCTGCTTGGTGCCCGCCGGCAGGCTCGATGGATGCGATGCCGTGCCCTTGATCGCGGCCGCCGATGCGGCGCTCACCAACGCGGCGAACACCACATAGGCGCAGAGATACCAGGGCTGGTTGCCGTTGGCGGCAATCAGATAGGTGGCGACGATCGGGGTAATGCCCGACGCGAAGATCCCAGAGAACTGATACACGAACGAGATGCCGGTATAGCGCACGCGGGCATCGAACAGATCGCAGAACAGCGCAGCCTCCGGCCCGTAGCACATTGCGTAGACGATGCCGAACGGGATCAACATGCCGATGAAGATGGCGACGATGTTGCCGCCGCTCATCAGCCAGAACGCCGGAAATACGGATATGGCCAGCAAGATCGAGCCGATGGCGTAGGTCTTGCCCCTGCCCCACTTGTCGGAAAGACGACCGAACAGCGGGATGAACGCGATCATCACCAACGCCGAGGCGAAGACGGCCCATAGCGCCGTGGTGCGGTTGATGTGCACCGTATTGACGAGATAGGCGATGCCGAACACGGCGAATACGTTGAAGAACACGCCGTCGATATAGCGCGCGCCCATGCCGAGCAGGATATTGCGCGGATACTCCCGCAGCATGCTCATGAACGGAATGCGCACCTCCTGGCCTTGCGCTTTCAGCCGGGTGAATTCCGGTGTCTCAAGGATGCGCAAGCGAATGTAGAGGCCGACGATCACCAACACGATGCTGATGATGAATCCGACCCGCCAGCCCCAGGCGAGGAACTGATCCTCAGGCAGGCTCGACGCCAGCGCGACGACGCCGGCGCTCAGGCACAATCCGATCGACAATCCGATCTGCGGGAAGCTCGCGTACAGCCCACGCTTGTCTTCGGTCGCATATTCATACGTCATCGAGACCGCCCCGCCCCACTCACCACCGAGGCCGATGCCTTGCAGTACGCGCAGCACCAGCAGCAGGATCGGCGCGGCAACGCCGATCTGCTGGTAGGTCGGCAACAGGCCGATCAGGACCGTGGCGACGCCCATCACCATCAGCGTCAGCACCAGCATGCTCTTGCGGCCGATGCGGTCGCCAAAGTGGCCGAAGATCAAGCCGCCCACCGGCCGCGCGACGAAACCGATGGCAAAGGTCGTGTAGGCCAAGAGGATCGAGACCAGCGGATCTTTGGCGGGGAAGTACAGCTTGTTGAACACGATGCCGGCGACGGTGCCGTAGAGAAAAAAATCGTACCATTCGATAGTGGCGCCGATCAGACTGGCGGCAACGACACGCCTTAGATCGCGATCCGATAAGGTTGAGCTTGCCATGACGTTCTCCCTAGATGTTGTTCTTCGTTATTTTCCAAAATCATGTCGGCGGCCTTTTCCGCGATCATCATCGCGGGAATGTTGGTGTTCCCGGAAACGAGCGTCGGCATGATGGAACAGTCGACCACCCACAGGCCGGCGGCACCGCGCACGCGCAGGCGCGGGTCGACGACGGCGTCTTCGTCCGAGCCCATGCGGCAGGTTCCGGAAGGGTGGAAAATGGTGGCACCGTTGCGGCGAGCAAAATCGAGCACCTCGTCATCCGTGCGCACACCAGGGCCAGGCGTTACTTCCGCCTCAACAAGATCGGCGAGCGGTAGGGTGCCTGCGAGCTTGCGCGCGAAACCGATACTCTGCACGGCGTAGTCACGGTCGGTCGTGGTCGCCAAATAGTTGGCAAAAATGCGCGGCCGCGCTATCGGATCGGAGGAGGCCAAGGCGATGTGGCCGCGGCTTTCGGGGCGCAGTTGACAGACCGAGAGCGTGAAACCCGGGAAATCGTGCACTTTGCCGCCGGCGATGTCGGCGCTGAGCGTGGCGACGTGAAACTGGATGTCGGGCGTCTTCGCATTCGCCATCAGGCGCGCGAACATCCCGCCTTGATTGATACCGACGGCGAGCGCGCCGGTACGGAACAGCAGCCATTCCAGACCGAGCTTGGCGCGGCCCCAGAGCGTGCGTAGCGCGTCGTTGGTCGTTATCGCCTTCGCGCACCGATAGATCAGGCGGAACTGCAAATGGTCCTGCAGATTTTGTCCGACCGAAGGCCGGTCGATCAGCACCGGCACGCCGTGTTCCTGCAAATGCTTGGCCGGTCCGATGCCCGACAGCATCAAGAGCTGCGGCGATTGGATGGCGCCCGCCGACAGAACCACGCCGCGGCGCGCCTTGACGACGCGGATTGTCTCACCGGTACGGCAAGCAACGCCGATGGCCTGCCTGCCATCGAACAGGATGCGCAGGACCTGCGTGTCGGTGAGCACGCTGACATTGGCACGCTTTGCGGCGGGCCTTAGATAGGCGTCCGCCGCGGACATACGCCAGCCGTTGCGGGTGGTGAGTTGGAAGTACCCCGCGCCTTCTTGCGCGCGGCCGTTAAAATCCTCCGTGCGTGGTACACCATTCGCCTCACCAGCGGCGATGAAGGCTTCGATCAATTCGTGGCGGCGGCCGATGCTTGAAACGGGCAACGGACCGCTTCTGCCATGCAATTGGTCGCCGGCAAGGTCGGGATTGCTTTCGATCTTGATGAAATATGGCCGTACCTCGTTCCACGACCAGCCGCTGGCGCCGTTGCGTGCCCAGCGGTCGTAGTCCTCATGCTGCCCCCGGATAACGATGAGGCCGTTGATCGAACTCGATCCGCCGAGCACGCGGCCGCGCGGCCAATAAATCTGGCGCCCAACCATGTTGGGCTCGGGCTCTGTTTCGAATTTCCAGTTAACGACCGGATCCCACATCGTTCGGCCGTAGCCGATCGGCAGGTGAATCCAGAAACTGCTGTCGCGCGGCCCCGCCTCGATGACCGCGACGCGCACGTTGCCGTTGGCGCTCAAACGGTTGGCGAGTACGCACCCGGATGAGCCCGCGCCCACTACGACGTAGTCGAATTCGGTCTCTAAACCGCGCATGCCCCACATTCCCCTAAGGAAAAGGTGCTGGCTGCGCGTTTTTTAGTCAATGAAATATGAGATGAAATGTCCCATAATGCGGGATGAATTCCCAGGATTACACGGGATGTCAGAACTTTTTCTAGGGAGACCGCCGCCAATGGAAGGCAGATCAATTCCGCCTGCGACACCGGCCAGGCCCGACGGCAGCGCGGTGGTGACGCGTGCGCTGCAACTTCTGGAAACAATCGCCGCGTCCGAACGGCCCCTCGCGCTGCCCGAACTTTGCGCGCTGCTGGAGTTGCCGAAGGCCACCACGCATCGGCTTTGCCAACAACTCGAGCGCGGCGGCTATCTGGCGCGCGAGCCGGCCGGCCGGCGCTATACGTCGGGCGCACGTCTCCTGCGCGTCGGATTCAACGTTCTGCGCTCGGGTCTCACCGCCGAGCGTCACCAAATCCTGAAGGCGCTCGTCGATGCCATCGGCGAAACCTGCAACTTCACGACGCTTGCCGGCCAGGAAGTGATCTACCTCGACCGTGTGGAGTCACGCTGGCCGCTGCGGCTGCATTTCGAGATTGGATCGCACGTGCCGATCCACTGCACCGCGAGCGGCAAAATCCTGCTGGCGGCGATGAAACCGGCCGAACGGCGCCGCATCGTCGACGCGGTCGGCCTGCCCGCCTACACGCCGTATACGATCACGTCGCGCGCCGAATTCGACGCCGAACTCGGCCGGATTGCGCAGCAGGGCTATAGCCTCGACCGCGAGGAATTCCTGCTCGGCATGGCGGCGATTGCGGTGCCGGTGATGGGGCTGGACGGCGATGTAATCGCGGCGGTCGCCTGCCACGCGCCAAGCGTGCGATTCAATGTCGAACGGGCGAAGACCCATCTGCCCGTGCTCAAGGATGCGGCGCGCAAATTGTCGGAAACCATGGCACGCTGAGACTGGCGTGTGGCCTTGCAGACGAGCCATTTAAATTCCGAACTTCGCCTTCACGCGCACAGCTTTGTCGGCGTCGGTACGCACCGTCACGCCCAGCAGCCCATCCTCGCGCATGCCTGTCGATAGCACCTCGGAATGGCGGTAGAGCCAGCTTAAGCCAGCGCCGTCGGCCGGATCGATCGCTAGGTCGAAAGTTTGGCGTTTTTCGTTCAGCCCCGCTTCGATCGCGGCGATCAGGTGCTCGACCCCTTCTCCGCTCAACGCCGATACCGGAACCGGCCGCCGGGTCTCCGGTTGCCGTTCGGCCAGATTGAACAGCCGCGCGCGCGCATCTCCGTCGAGCCGGTCGATCTTGTTCCAGACCTCGACCAGCCGGGGATCGGCCGTCTCAATACCGAGTTCGCCGAGAACCTTTTCGACATCGTGCGACTGCGCGGCGGAATCCTCGTGCGACATATCGCGCACGTGCAGCATGACGTCGGCCTCGATCACCTCCTCCAGCGTGGCGCGGAACGCCGCCACCAGCATGGTCGGCAGGTCGGAGATGAAGCCGACGGTGTCGGACAGAATGATGCGGTTGCCGTGCGGCAGCGCGACGCCCCGCAGCGTCGGGTCGAGCGTGGCGAACAGCATATCGGCCGACAGCACGCTCGCCGCCGTCATGCGATTGAACAGCGTCGACTTGCCGGCATTGGTGTAGCCGACCAGCGCTACGATCGGGTAAGGCACCCGCTTGCGGCTGTCGCGATGCAGCTTGCGGGTGCGCTTGACCTTGTCGAGTTCGCCTTCGATGCGCTTGATGCGGTCTTCGATCACGCGCCGGTCGGCTTCGAGTTGCGTCTCGCCCGGGCCGCCGAGAAATCCGTAGCCGCCGCGCTGGCGCTCAAGATGGGTCCAGGAGCGGACCAACCGGCTTTTTTGGTAATTGAGATGCGCGTGTTCGACTTGCAGCGCGCCTTCGCGGGTGCGCGCGCGCCGGCCGAAGATTTCCAAAATCAATCCGGTGCGATCGATGACCTTCGCGCCCAAGGCTTTTTCGAGATTGCGTTGCTGCACCGGGGAGATTGGGCAGTCCATCACCACGACAGACGCGGAATGGCCTTTGACCAGCCCGGCAATCTCGTCGACCTTGCCGGTGCCGACGTAGGTCGCCGGCCGCACGTTATTGAGCGTGACCAGTCCCTGCTCCACGACATTGAGGTCAATGGCGCGCGCCAGTCCGGCGGCTTCTTCGAGGCGAGCTTCGGGCGTGCGCGTCTCGGCCGGCGCGCGGCCGGCCCCGCCTCTCACCTCGCGCTTGAGCCACGGCTCAATGACGATGGCGCGGCCGGTCTCCGTGCCCGACGCCGTCGGAGTCAGGAGATCGGCGCGTTTGTCACGCTGGCGTTGTTCCAATCAGACCTTGTCCCCAGCCGGCGGCTCCTCGCCGCCTTCGAACAACTGGATTGGGTGACCGGGCATGATGGTCGAAATCGCGTGCTTGTAGACGAGCTGGGAATGCCCATCCCGCCGCAACAAAACGCAGAAATTATCGAACCAGGTCACCACGCCCTGCAATTTGACGCCGTTGACCAGGAAAATGGTCAGCGGAATTTTTGCTTTGCGGACGTGATTGAGGAAAGTGTCTTGCAGATTTTGCGCACGTTCGGCTGCCATGGCCGTGTTCCATTTTTTTGCCCGCGTCTTACGCGCGAGACCTTCGTTGCCCGAGTTCCTGCACACGCGGGTCCTGCCGCATGTGGCGCTAAGCCCCACGCAAAAGCGGTGCCAGGCTCAAGAGATCGCTATTAGATGGCAGGTGGTCTCCAGGTGCAAGCACAAGTTGGCCCGTAGCCCACCAAAGCGCTGAAATAACTAATATTTATGGTCCAACCACCGCTTTTTTGGGGCCCTGGCAGGTTCTTAACGACCCCGGGCTGCGGAAGGCTTACGGCAGCAGTTGCCGCGCCAAAATCATGCGATTTCGGCGTGACGGTGGTAGTCACGTCGCAAGGCAGCGGCAACCAGCCCGGGGGCGCCGTTGCCGACCGGACGGCCGTCGATACTCACCACCGGCAATACGGTCTGGCTCGCCGAGGTGACGAACGCTTCGCGCGCGGCATAGGCTTCTTCGACCGAGAACGCGCGCTCCTCAAGCGCGAGCCCCTGCGCCTTGAGCACCTCGATCACGACCGAGCGCGTGATGCCGGCCAGGATGTCGCGGCCCAGCGGATGGGTGATGAGCTTGCCGTCGCGGCTGACGATCCAGGCGTTCGACGAGGCGCCTTCGGTGACCCGGCCGTGTGCGTCGACCAGCCAAGCCTCGCGCGCATTCCGGTCGCGGGCGGCCTGCTTGGCCAGCACGTTCGGCAACAGCGCCACCGACTTAATATCCACCTTGCTCCAGCGGATGTCGGGCACGGTCACCACGGCGATGCCGTCTGCCGCCAATTGCTCGAGACCGGCGACGTCGGTGCTGCGCGCCATCGCCACTATCGAGGGCTTGGTATCGGCCTGCGGAAACGCGAAATCCCGCCTCGCCTCGCCGCGGGTAATCTGCAAGTAGACGATGCCGTCGCGGACGCGGTTGCGCCGCACGGTTTCCCGCAGCACGATCGCGAGCGCCGCCGGCGACATCGGGCGCGCGATGCGCAGTTCGTTGAGCGAGCGATCGAGCCGCGCCATGTGACGGCGCTCGTCGACCAGACGCCCTCCCCGCACTTCGCACACTTCGTAGACGCCGTCGGCGAACTGGAAGCCGCGATCCTCGACCGAGACTTTGGCGGCGCTGTGCGGCAGGTAGCGGCCATTGACGTAGGCAATGCGCGACATGGAAATGGACTAGCCTATCCCAAGCGCTTTGAGCTTACGGTGCAGCGCCGAGCGCTCCATTCCAACGAACTCGGCGGTACGCGAGATGTTGCCGCCGAAGCGGCTGATCTGGGCCACCAGATATTCGCGCTCGAACACCTCGCGGGCGTCTCGCAACGGCAAGCCCATCAGATGCTCGCCGCCATTGCCGTTCGGCATCTGCGGCACCATCGAGCCGACGTCGGGCGGAAGCATACTGGCGTTGAGCACGGCATTCGGGTCGCCGCCCGCCAGGATCATCAAGCGTTCGATATTGTTGCGAAGCTGACGCACGTTCCCCGGCCAGTTATGCGATTGCAGCACCGCCATGGCGTCTTCGCCGATCCGGCGTTTCGGCAAGCCGGTGACCTGCGAAATCTGATCCATGAAATATTCCACCAGATCGGGTATGTCATCACGCCGTTCCGCCAAGGGCGGAACCCGGATCGGCACCACCGACAGGCGATGATAAAGGTCCTCGCGGAATCTTCCGTCCGCGATCTCGGCCTCAAGATTGCGCGCGGTCGATGACATAATACGGACGTCGACCGCGACTTTGCTGTTGCCGCCGACCCGTTGGAACGTCTGATCGACCAGAACGCGCAGGATCTTGTTCTGCGTTTCGCGCGGCAATTCGGCCACGTCGTCGAGGAACAGCGTGCCGCCATCCGCCTCTTCCAGCGCGCCCGGCTTGCGGTCTTCCGCGCCGGAGGGATCGACGCCGAACAATTCGATTTCCATGCGCTCGGGCGTAATCGCGGCGGCATTGATCACGATGAAGGGCCCATTGGCACGGCCGGACGATTGATGGATCGTGCGCGCGGTCAGTTCCTTGCCCGCGCCCGACGGCCCGACAATCAGGATGCGGCTGTTGGTCGGCGCCACCCGCTCGATGGTCTGGCGCAATTGCGCGATGGCCGCGGAGCGGCCGATCAGTGTGGCCGGCTGCGGCGCCATCTGCTTGAGCTGCTTGACCTCGCGTTTGAGTCGCGAGGTCTCGAGCGCGCGCTCGGCCACCAGCACCAGGCGGTCGGCCTTGAACGGCTTTTCGATGAAGTCATAGGCGCCGTGTTTGATGGCGGCGACCGCGGTTTCGATGTTGCCGTGGCCGGAGATCATCACCAACGGTACCTCGGGGTGTTCGTGCTTGATGATATCGAGCAACTGCAGGCCGTCGAGCTTGCTGCCCTGCAGCCAGATGTCGAGGAAAACCAGGTTCGGCTTGCGCGCCACGATGGCCGCCAGTGCATCATCGCTGTTGCGAGCGGTGCGCGCGTCGTAGCCCTCGTCCTGCAGGATTCCGGCCACCAGATCGCGGATGTCGGCCTCGTCATCGACAATGAGAATATCTGCGGACATGCCTACGACCCGTTCATACTGTTCTGTCGCTCAGACGCGGCGGCTTCCGCATTGCCGGCGGCTGCGAACCGTACGCGCACCCAGGCGCCCCGTTGACCGGGGATTTTGTCCGCGGCGTCGCGTAGTTCGATGCTCCCGCCATGATCCTCGACGATGCGGCCGACGATGGCGAGACCGAGGCCGGTGCCCTTCTCGCGCGTCGTGACATAGGGCTCGAGCAGCCGGCTGCGGTTTTCCTTCGGCAAGCCGATGCCGTTGTCGACCACATCGATGACGACGTCGTCGCCCTCGCGCCCGGCAAGGACCCGGATCGAGCCTTTGCCAAGGTCGGACGGCGGCACGGCAGCGATCGCCTCCGTTGCGTTCTTGATCAGGTTGGTGAGGGCCTGCGACATCAAGCGCCGGTCGAAACGCGCCGGCATCGGATCCTCGGCGATCTCCGCGTCGATGTCGATTTCCGAGTTGCCGACACGCATGAGGAACACGGCCTGCCGCACGGTGTCGGACATGTCCTCGGCGGCAATCACCGGCTTCGGCATGCGCGCGAAGCGGGAGAACTCGTCGACCATCCGCCGGATATCGTCGACTTGGCGTATGATCGTGTCGGTGCATTGATCGAACACCGACCGGTCTTCACCGATCATTTTGCCGTATTTTCGGCGAATACGCTCGGCCGACAACTGGATGGGCGTGAGCGGATTCTTGATTTCGTGGGCGATGCGTCGCGCCACATCCGCCCAGGCGGACGTCCGCTGCGCGGCAACCAATTCGGTAATGTCGTCGAGCGTCACGACATAGCCATGGTCGGTTTCGCCCGATTGCTCGCTGGTAATGCGCACCGACAGGTTTCGCTCGCGGCCGTTGCGGGTGATCGTCACCTGGTCTTGCGTGCGGGTGCCAGATCGGGCAGCCGTCATGAAATCCGCAAGCTCGGGAAACACTTCCGTCAATGACCGGCCAAGCGTTTCCGGCTCGGTGCGGCCAATCAATTTTTCCGCCGAGCGGTTGAGGATGCTCACGCAACCATTGCCGTCCACGCCGATGACGCCGGCGCTGGCGCCGGCCAGCACGGCTTCGGTGAAACGCCGCCGGCTATCGATAAGGTCGCGCGCGCCCATGATATCGTCGCGCTGGCTGCGCAATTCCTGGGTCATGCGGTTGAACGTTTCGCCGAGCTGCGCAAGGTCGCCTTCCGACTGGCGGATCGGCACGCGGACATGCAAGTTGCCGGTGGACACGACATTGGCGGCGCCGATCAGCCGCCGGATCGGCGCCACCAGACGGTTGGCGAAATCCAATCCGACCCATACTGCTGATAACAGGACGGTAAGCGCGATGACGGTGTACATCAGCGCGAACGCTATCTGCACGCCGAGGCGGCGCGCCTCGATCGCGGCATATTCGTTCACGCTTTCGCGCGTGGCCTGCAATTGCGGCACCACGTTAGGATCGAGCAGCCGAGTCACATAAAGATAATCGTCGTCGTAGTTGTGCAGCTTGACGACCGCCGCGACGTAATTAGTATCCGGCAGCAACACCAATTGCGGATCGGTTTCGCCGATTTTTGGCAGCGCGTCGCGCGGCGGCATCGCGAAGGTCTGGTTTACCTTGAGGTCGGCGCGCGCAATGACGTTGAGATCCTTGTCGATAACGATTGCCGCCGCGAGCCCGCGCACCGACGCCTGGAAGGTCAAATATTGCGGCAGCTTGTCACGGTCTTGCTGGAAGACCGGCTTGGCGCGCGAAATGTCGGTCGCCATCAGCATGATGTCGGATCGAACGATCTGCGCGTGATCGCGCAGATAGGCTTCCGCAACAACCAGGGAATTCACGATGGCGGCGCGCGTGCGGGTCGAGAATAACCGGTCGAGGCCGCGGTCGAGTGTAACGCTGGCGACGATCGCCACCAGGATCGCCGGTGCCGCGGCGATGATGGAGAATAAGCCGACGATGCGTACATGCAGCCGCGCGGCCGCCCGTCCGGTGCGGCGGGCCTGCACCACCTGCCAAACCTCTCGCACGATCACGCCGAGCAGCAGCAGCACCGTCGTCGCGTTTACCAGCAGCAGCGTGACGACAACGTCGTGGGTCGGCAAAACCGGGGTGAAATCGGCAAGAACGATAAAAGTAGTGAAGGCCGATAACAGGGCGAGGCCGACCGCGATCGGCCCGAGCAGCCTTGCTTCCCCCCGCTTGCTTTGCGGAGCGACAAGCGCGGTCTCGGCGCTGGTAGCCTGATCTGCGCTCATGGACCCCTGGCGGCGGATGGCACGGGCCTGGACGGCCCATAAAGGACGTGCGGGAAGAGGCCTGCCCCTCCCAGCACTGATGCTTTTATACAACAATGTTGCCGAATTACGACAAAAAGGCGGCGCAATAGCCGCACTTGGCTGAAGCCCGCCGGGTCAACTGCCGCGAAAAACCTGGATGTCGAGGTCGCGGATTTTCTTCCGCAGAGTATTGCGATTGACCCCCAAAAGGTCGGCGGCGCGGATCTGGTTGCCGCGGGTCGCCGCAAGAGCTGCAGTCAGCAATGGATATTCAATTTCACGCAAAACGCGGTGATAGAGGCCGGCGGGCGGCAGCCCGTCGTCGAAATCCGGAGAAATACGAGGTCAAATGCCGCTCCACCGCGGCACTGAGACTTTCGTCCGGACGCGGTTCATCGGAGTTTACCGGCAGCGCCGGCTGCGCCAATTCAGCCTCGATCACCGCCGCCGTGATGGTCTCCTGCGGATAGAGGGCCGCGAGGCGCCGCGCCAAGTTTTCAAGTTCGCGCACATTTCCAGGCCAGCGATGGCGTTTGAGGCGGTCGAGGCCGGCCTGGTCGACCTGCTTGGGTGGCAAGCCCTCGCGCTGGGCCTGGGCAAAGAAATGGCGGATTAAGTCTGGCACATCCTCGCTGCGCTCGCGCAAGGGCGGCAGCCGTAGCGGCACCACGTTGAGGCGGAAGAATAGATCTTCGCGGAACAGGCCCTGCTGGATCAGGACCCGCAACTCCTTGTTGGAGGCAGCGATGATGCGGACGTCGCTTTTGATCGGCGTGCGCCCGCCGACCGTCGTGTATTCACCCTGTTGCAGCACGCGCAACAGTCGGGTCTGCGCCTCCATCGGCATGTCGCCGATTTCGTCCAGGAATAACGTACCGCCTTCGGCCTGCTCGAAGCGGCCGGCGCTGCGCGAATTGGCGCCGGTGAAGGCGCCTTTCTCGTGCCCGAACAATTCCAATTCGATCAGGTCGCGCGGGATCGCCGCCATATTGATGGCGACGAACGTTCCGCTTCGGCGCTTGCCATAGTCATGCAGAGCGCGCGCGACCAGTTCCTTGCCGGTGCCCGATTCGCCGGTGATCATCACCGTGAGATCGGTTTGCATCAGCCGGGCGAGCACGCGATAGATTTCCTGCATCGCAGGCGAGCGGCCGACCAAAGGAATACTGTCGAATTCTTCGCTCTTTGCGCTCGCCGGGCGTTTCTCTTTCGGCTCCGACAACGCGCGTCCGACGATCGCGATGAGTTCTTTCAGATCGAACGGCTTCGGCAGATATTCGTAGGCGCCGCGCTCGGACGCGCGGATCGCGGTCATGAAAGTATTCTGCGCGCTCATGACGATGATCGGCAGATCGGGCCGCGCCTTGCGGATGCGCGGAATCAGGTCGAACGCGTTCTCGTCCGGCATGACGACGTCGGTAATGACCAGGTCGCCATCGCCTTGACTGACCCAGCGCCAGAGCGTCGCGGCATTGCCCGTCGAGCGCACCTCGTAGCCGGCGCGCGAGAGGGCCTGATTGAGGACGGTGCGGATGGCGGCATCGTCATCGGCAACCAATATGCTTCCCGTCGGCATCGTGTTTACCTCACGGGCTCTGTACCGGCGGCGCGTCTTCGGCCACGGCGCCGTCGCCGCTGTAGATCGGCATCAACACGCGAAAGGTCGTCCGCCGCGCCTGCAATTCGCATTCGATGATGCCGCCGTGATCGCCCACGATCTTCGCCACCAATGCGAGCCCAAGCCCGCTTCCGCTCTGTTTTGTGGTGACGAAAGGATCAAACAGATGCGGCATGAGGTCTTCGGGCACGCCCTGCCCGTTGTCTTTCACGCAAAATTCAAGAGGCAGCGAAACGCGCGTTTTGCTGCCCGGCACCGCCAGCCGCACGCCCGGCCGGAATGCCGTGGTCAACTGGATTTCGCCGTCGATGGCCCCCTCGCCGATGGCCTCGCAAGCGTTCTTCACCAGATTGAGAAAGACTTGAACCAGTTGGTCGCGATTGGCGAGGATCGGCGGCAGCGAGGGATCGTAATCCTCGACGAATTTGATGTGGCGGGCAAAGCCGGTTTGCGCCAGCCGTTTCACGTGATCGAGCACCACGTGAATATTGACCGGCTCGCGTTCGACCGGCCGCTCGTCCGCGAACACTTCCATGCGGTCGACCAGCTTCACGATACGGTCGGTTTCGTCACAGATCAGTTTGGTGAGCGAACGGTCGTCGTCGCCGGCCGACTGCTCCAGCAGTTGAGCGGCCCCGCGAATGCCCGACAGCGGATTCTTGATTTCATGCGCGAGCATGGCGGCGAGCGCGATCACCGAGCGGGCAGCGCCACGATGGGTGAGCTGACGGTCCATTTTGTCGGCGATGGTGCGCTCCTGCAGCATCACGACGACGTGGTCGGTATATTCCGGCAGCGGCGCCACGTGCAGGTCGACCAGGCGTTCGCCCGGATTGCGCGGGGTTGCCAAATCCACTTTGTATTCATTCACCGCTGCGCCGCGCTGGCGAACCTGATCGATCAGCGCGAGCAAAGGCGAGCCGAACGGCACCAAGTCACGCAACATGTGCCGGCGCAACACCAGTGTCGACGCCTCGAAGAATTGCTCGGCGGCGACATTGGCGTCTGCGATCCTGCCATCGGGAGCTATCATGATGACGGGATGCGGCAATGCGTTCATTACCGCGTCGGCCGGTGAATGGGTGGTGGTGGAGACGGCGTGCGCCCGGCTCATGCGGCTGCCCTCCATGCGAATGCGTCGTAGGCGTCGGCGAGCAAACGGCGCGCCTGAGCCGGCTCTTCGGCCGTGAGCACGCGGCTGCGGTGATCTTTGAGAAGATCAATCGGCACGCCGGCGGTTGCTGCCGCGGAATCGAGGGCCCAAGCCAGGTGCTTGCGCGCATGGCGCCGGCCAATCGCCAACCCATGATGAGCGAGCATCTCGTCGTAGAGCGTATCGATCAGCGTGAATTGCTGTGCAAGCGGCGGCGTGCGCTCGCGCCGGCCGGTCGCGAGGTAATGCGCCACGTGTCCGGGAAACCAGGGACGACCCTGCGCGGCGCGGCCGATCATCACCGCGTCGGCGCCCGAGGCGGCGAGCGCCTGTTCGGCGTCGTCATAGGATCGAACGTCGCCATTGACGACAACCGGGATCGATACTGCCTGCTTGACCGCGCGCACCGCCGACCAGTCGGCGCATCCATCGTAGAACTGACAGCGAGTGCGGCCATGCACCGTTATCATGCGAACCCCTGCGGCCTGCGCGCGGCGCGCCAGCTGGGGCGCATTGATGCTCGCGCAGTCCCAGCCCAGTCGCATTTTCAACGTCACCGGCACGCGCACGGCGGCGACCGTTGCGTCGATCAAGGACACGGCGTGATCGAGATCGCGCATCAGCGCAGAGCCGGCCGAGCCATTGGTGACCTGCTTGGACGGGCAGCCCATATTGATGTCGATGATGTGTGCGCCTTGAGCCTCGGCGATGCGGGCGCCCTCTGCCATCCATCGAGTCTCGCAGCCGGCGAGTTGCACCACGTGAATACCGACGCCCTGTCCCTCGCTGCGCACGCGCGCCTCACGCTGGCCCTGCGCCAAGCCGGCACTGGCGGTCATTTCCGAAACGACCAGCCCCGCGCCGTGTTGTTCCGCAAGCCGGCGGAAGGGCGCGTCGGTAATACCCGACATAGGCGCCAAAATCACACGGTTCCGCACCTTCACGGGGCCGATCTGCAGAGAACCGCCTGCCATTTGATTGATTTCGCCCCGTAACGACTGATTGCCTAGCATTTAGGCGGCACCTTTCATTGCTCAGAGTTTAGCCATTTTGACATTGGGCGCAAGTGCTGCACTGCAAAAAGCTGTTCATGCTTAAACGCCGGCCGCGCGCGCTAATCCATTCCCGCTGCAACAGGAACGCGCTAAAGCCAAGCCGGAACCAAGGAGCATCGATCGCATGGCGGGTGTCGCAGTCGTCCTTGTCGCCGCTGGACGGGGTTCGCGCGTGGGCGGCGATCTGCCCAAGCAATTCAGGCCGATCGGTGGCAAGCCGATGATCCGGCAGAGCCTCGTCATGCTCTTGGAACACCCGGAGATCGATATTGTACAGCCGGTCATCCACCGAGAAGACGTCGCGATGTTCCGCTCTTCGGTTGTTGGTCTCGACCTTCTTGCGCCGGTATTCGGCGGCGCCACCCGCCAAGGCTCGGTCCGCGCCGGGCTCGAGGCCCTCGCCCCTCACAAGCCCGATATCGTCTTGATCCATGACGCGGCGCGGCCGTTCGCGAGCGCCGGTCTGGTGGAGCGCGCCATCGCGGCGGCCGAACGCAGCGGAGCGGCCATCCCGGCGCTGCCGGTCACCGATACGGTCAAGACGGTCGACGCCGCCGGCATGGTCGACAAGACGATCGACCGTACGACGTTGCGGCTGGTGCAGACGCCGCAGAGTTTCGCCTTCCCTGCTTTGCTCGACGCCCATCGTCGCGCCGCCGCGGCCGGCCGCGAGGACTTCACCGACGATGCCGCGCTCGCCGAATGGGCCGGACTGAAGGTCAGCGTGTTTGCCGGCGAACCCGGCAACATCAAGTTCACCAACGAGGGCGATTTTGCCCGCGCCGAAGCCACCCAATTCGGCGCGCTCGGTGACGTGCGCATCGGCACCGGTATCGACGTCCATGCCTTCGCGCCCGGCGACCACGTCACCCTCGGCGGCGTGCGCATCCCCCACGCCCAAACGCTCACCGGCCATTCCGATGCCGACGTTGTGTTGCATGCGTTGACCGACGCCATCCTCGGCGCGTTGGCGGACGGCGACATCGGCGTGCATTTTCCGCCCAGCGACCCGCAATGGTGCGGCGCCTCTTCCGACCGCTTTCTTGCCTTCGCCGTCGAGCGCCTCACCGCGCGCGGCGGGCGCATCGCCCATATCGACATCAATGTCGTGTGCGAGGCCCCGCGCGTCGGCCCGCACCGCGATGCCATGCGCGAAAACATCGCGCGGCTTGCCCGCGTGGATGCAGGCCGGGTCGCGGTGAAAGCGACCACCAGCGAGAAGCTCGGCTTCACCGGCCGCGGCGAAGGCATCGTGGCTTACGCGACGGCAACGGTCCGCCTGCCCTGGGGTACACCGTGAGCGAGGATTTGCGAGTCGCCGCTGCCGCCGTGCTCGCGGCCTGCCGCGCGCGCGGCTTGAAAGTGGCGACCGCGGAATCCTGTACCGGTGGCCTGGTGGCGGGGGCGCTCACCGAAATCGCAGGCTCCTCCGACGTGGTCGACCGTGGTTTTGTCACCTATTCGAACCAAGCCAAGCAGCAAATGCTGGGTGTGCCGGCCGCCACGATCGATACACACGGCGCCGTGAGCCGCGAGACCGCCGAGGCAATGGTGCGCGGCGCGCTTGGCTCTGCCAATGCCGATCTCGCCGTCGCCATCACCGGCATCGCCGGTCCCGGCGGCGGCAGCCCCGGCAAACCGGTCGGTCTGGTGCATTTCGCCGCCGCGTCCCGCAGCGGCGCGCTGACGCACGCGGAAATGCGCTACGGCGATATCGGGCGCAGCGCCGTGCGCCGCCAATCGGTGCTCCACGCCCTAGCGATGCTCAAGGAACTGGCGGAAAAGCGCGGCTAACTTGCCCAACCGCGGTGCCGGAATTGCGATTACACTGCCGATGCTATGATGGCAAAGTCCGCGATATCGCTTCGGCCGGCAGCCAAGTTCCTGGCCGCGCTGGCTTGCGGATTGTTCGCGGCAATCCCGGCGCACGCGCAAGCCAAGCTGACGGCGCACTACACGATCGCGATGACGGGGGTCACGATCGGCGAGATCGTCTGGCAGGTCGCCGTCGGCGACACGCTCTACACCACGACCGCAACCGGCAAGGCCAGCGGCGTGCTTAGCGTGCTGGTGAACGGCGAAGGCTCAGTCTCGGCGCAGGGCGCCATCACAGCTGACCGCCTCAATCCGTTGTCGTACACGTCCACCATCACCGACGACGACGGCACCATCAAATTGCAAATGACTTTCGCCGACGGCGTCGCGACCGAGACGATCACGCCGCAACCTCCGGTGCACGCCGATCGCTTGCCGGTGACCGACGCCGACCGCCGCGACATCGCCGACCCGCTGAGCGCGGTGTTGATTCCAACCAAGCTCGGCGGCGGCACGATGGTGGCGTCGGATTGCAACCGCACTCTCAAGATTTTCGACGGGCGGCGCCGCTATAACCTGAAGCTTTCCTTTAATCGCATGGACAAAGTCGCGGTCGAGCGCGGTTATTCCGGACCGATCCTGGTTTGCAGCGTCGTTCTCAAGCCGATCGCCGGCTACCGCGCCGACAGCATGATCGTCAAATACGTCGCGGGCCGGCGCGACATGGAACTCTGGTTCGCACCGATCGCCGGCACGTCGATCATGGCGCCGGTACGCGTGCTGATGCCGACATTGGTCGGAACGCTGAAGATCCAAGCCGATGATTTCGAGGCGGTTGCTTCGCCGCCAACCCTGGCGCCGGTCGAGGCATCGCCTTTGCCGCCAGCCCGTTAGCCAGGGCTGCGCCCGTACACTTGATCCGCGCGCTTCTCGAACGCGGCGGAGAATTTGCGGAACGCGGTGTCGAACATGGCGCCCATCAGCATGCCGAGCGTGCGGCTGGCGAATTCGTATTCGATGAAGAATTCCACCTCGCAGGTGTGTTCGCCGGTCGGGCTGAAGGCCCAGCGGTTATGCATGTGCTTGAACGGGCCGTCGACATATTCTACCAGGATTTTTAAATGCGGCCGGTCGAGCGTGACTCGGCTGGTGAAGGTCTGGCGGATGACCTTGTAGGCGACCGTCATGTCGGCAACGAGAACGGTGACGCCGTCGCCTTTGTCGGTGCGGCTTTTGACGTGGAGGTCGCTGCACAAAGGCACAAATTCGGGATATTTCTCGCCGTCGGCGACGAGATCGAACATTTCGACCGCGCTGTGGTGGACGCGGCGCTTGGTGGAGAAGGATGGCATCCCTTGTGCGTTATTGGTCGCGCGCAGCTTTAAGCCGCGCGAAATCCTCGCCGGCGTGATGCGACGAACGCGTCAGCGGCGATGCCACCACCATCAGGAAGCCCTTGGCGTAGGCGATGGTCTTGAGCGCCTCGAACTCGTCGGGCGGCACGAAACGCTTGACCTCGTGGTGCTTGCGGGTCGGCTGCAGATATTGCCCGATGGTGAGAAAATCCACATTGGCCGAGCGCAGGTCATCCATCACCTGCAAGACTTCGTTTCGCTCTTCGCCGAGCCCCACCATGATTCCCGACTTGGTGAACATCGCGGGGTCTATCTCTTTCACTTGCTGCAGCAGCCGCAGCGAATGGAAATAGCGCGCGCCCGGGCGGACGCTGAGATATAGCGACGGCACGGTTTCCAGATTGTGGTTAAACACGTCGGGCGTGGCCGCGACGACGATTTCCAGCGCGCCGTCTTTGCGGAGGAAATCCGGCGTCAGCACTTCGATCGTCGTTTGCGGGCAAGCGCTGCGGATGGCGCGGATGGTGTCGGCGAAATGCTGCGCGCCGCCGTCGGCGAGATCGTCGCGGTCGACCGAGGTGACGACGATGTGGGCCAAGCCTAGCTTGGCGGTCGCCTCGCCGACATGGGCCGGCTCGGTCGGATCGAGCGCACCGGGCAACCCGGTCTTGACGTTGCAGAAGGCGCAGGCGCGCGTGCAGGTGTCGCCCATGATCATGAAGGTGGCGTGCTTCTTTTCCCAGCACTCGCCGATATTCGGGCAGCCGGCCTCCTCGCACACGGTGTGCAGGCCGTTGGCGCGCATGATGGCATGCGTCTCGTTGTAGCCGGCCGACACCGGCGCCTTGACGCGGATCCAATCGGGCTTTTTCGCGAATGCCGAAATCAGCCTTGTGCGCCTTTTCCGGATGGCGCGGGCGCGGCTGGTTGATGTCGTAAACGACGGCCATGGCCCCTACTTACGGCTGCGGCCCCTGCGCCGCAAGGCGGCTGCGCGCATGCCGCGGATCAGGCGCGGCTTATCGCCCGCCAGATCAGCAGGAAGATGATGGCGCCGATGGTGGCGGTGATCAGGTTGCCCCAGAAATCCGGCATGACTTGCAAATTGAGCTTTTCGAACAGGAAGCCGCCGACGATGGCGCCGACCAGGCCGACGGCGAGATTGTAAAGCAGCCCACCGCGGCCGCCGAGGATTTGCGTTGCCAGCCAGCCGGCGATCAGGCCGATGATGATCCAGAGGAAGATGCCCATGCCCCGTCTCCCCTACGCCGCCTTCGGCGGCATGCGGTTGCCCGGCGTCGAATTGGAGATCTTCAATTCGTCCTCGTTCATGTCGGCGCCGATGTCGCCGAACAAGGGCGTCGAGAGATAACGCTCGCCGGTATCGGGCAGCATGGCGAGGATGGTCGAGCCGGGCGCGGCGGTTTTGGCGACTTCCAGCGCGCCGGCGAAGGTGGCGCCGGCGGTGATGCCGACGAAGATGCCTTCCTGTTGCGCCAGCGCCTTACTGTATTTCATGGCATCGGCGTTGGCGATCGTGATGACGCGGCTGATGGTGCCGGTATCGAGTGCGTCGCCGGTGAGCTTGGGAATGAAATCGGGGGTCCAGCCCTGCATCGGATGCGGCTTGAACGCCGGATTGGCCTTGGCCGGCGAGCCATCCGGGTTGCGCTCCTGCGGTGTGTGGCTCGAGACCATCGGCGCCTCGGCCGGTTCGCACAATACGATCTTGGTGTCGGGCCGCTCCTTAACCAGCACGCGGGCGACGCCCTTCAGCGTGCCACCAGTGCCGAAGCCGGTCACCCAGTAGTCGAGCTTCTCGCCGGCAAAGTCGTTGATAATTTCCCGCGCGGTGGTGCGCGAATGCATGTCGGCATTGGCCTCGTTCTCGAACTGCCGCGTCCTGAACCAGCCGTGCGTCTTGGCGAGTTCGTTCGCCTTGTTGACCATGCCGATGCCGCGTTCGGCGCCGGGCGTGAGGATGACCTTGGCGCCGAGGAAGCGCATCAGCTTGCGGCGCTCGACCGAGAATGTCTCGACCATGGTCACGACCAGCGGATAGTCCTTCTGCGCGCAGACCATGGCAAGCCCAATGCCGGTGTTGCCGGAGGTCGCCTCGATCACGGTCTGGCCCGGCTTGAGCTCGCCGGATTTTTCCGCCGCCTCGATGACGCCGAGCGCCAGGCGGTCTTTGACCGAGCCGAGCGGATTGAAGGCTTCCACCTTGACGTAGAGGTTGATGCCTTTCGGCGCCAATTTGTTGATCTTGACCACCGGTGTGTTGCCGATGGTGCCGAGAATGTTGTCGAATTTTCCCATCGAAGTTCTCCCTACTCTGTCATTCCGGGGCGCGAGCGAAGCGAGTGGACCCGGAATCCATACTCCGCAGGACAGGGGTTATGGATTCCGGGTTCGCGACCTTGCGGCCGCGCCCCGGGATCACGGGTTACATATTCAAAACGCGCCCGTAGGCGTCGAGCACCGCCTCCTTCATCATCTCAGACAGCGTCGGATGCGGGAAGACGGTGTGCATCAATTCTTCTTCGGTGGTCTCGAGGTTCATCGCCACCACGTAGCCCTGGATCAATTCGGTGGCTTCGGCGCCGACCATATGGGCGCCGAGCAATTGCCCGGTCTTCTTGTCGAAAATGACCTTCACAAGGCCCTGATCCTCGCCCAGCGCAATGGCTTTGCCGTTGCCGACGAAGGGAAAGCGGCCGACGCGGGTATCGAGCTTTTTGTCGTTGGCCGCCTGCTCGGTGAGGCCGACGGAAGCGATTTGCGGCGTACAATAGGTGCAGCCGGGGATCATCAACTTATTCATGGCGTGCGGATGCAGGCCCTTGATGGCCTCGATGCAGACCACGCCCTCGTGCTCGGCCTTGTGCGCCAGCATCGGCGGACCGGAGACGTCGCCGATGGCGTAGATGCCCGGCACATTGGTCTTGTTGAATTCATCGACTTTGACGATGCCGCGCTCGGTTTTGACGCCGAGCTTTTCCAGACCGAGGTTTTCGATATTGCCGACCACGCCGACGGCGGAGATGACACGCTCGAATTCAAGCGTCTGCGTCTTGCCGGCCTCTTCGATCGTCGCGCTGACGCTATCGGCTTTTTTGTCGAGTTTGGTGATTTTGGCGTTGGTGATGATCTTGATGCCCTGCTTCTCGAAGCTTTTGCGGGCAAACGTTTGAATCTCGTGGTCCTCGACCGGCAAAATCTGCGGCAGGACCTCGACCACCGTCACCTCGGCGCCGAGTGTGCGATAGAACGAGGCGAACTCGATGCCGATGGCGCCGGAGCCGATCACCAGCAGCGATTTCGGAATCTTGTCGGGCGCCATAGCCTCGAAATAGGTCCAGATCAGTTTCTTGTCCGGTTCGAGGCCCGGCAGCACGCGCGGCCGCGCGCCGGTGGCGAGGATGATATGCTTGGCCTGATAGGCGCCGGCGCTGAGCGTGCCCTTGGGCGCTTCGTTCTTCGACGCCTTGACACTCACCTTGCCGGGCGCGTCGATCGTGGCCTCTCCCCAAATGACTGACACTTTGTTTTTCTTCATCAGAAAGCCGACGCCGTCGTTGAGGCGCTTCGACACCGCCCGCGAGCGCGCGACCACGGCTTTCGGGTCGAAACCGACATTGTCGGCTTTCAGCCCATAGTCCTTGGCGTGCTGCATGTAATGAAAGATCTCGGCCGAGCGCAGCAGCGCCTTGGTCGGAATGCAGCCCCAGTTGAGGCAGATGCCGCCGAGATAATCGCGCTCGACGATGGCCGTCTTGTAGCCGAGCTGCGCCGCGCGGATGGCGGTGACATAGCCGCCCGGGCCGGAACCGATGATCAGAACGTCGAAATTGCTGTCGGCCATACGCTCATTCACCTCCGCACGGACCCAGATTGAATGTAGCCCAATTTTGGCATGTAATAACCGCAATAACACCGGGAGAAACGTCATGGGCAGGATAATCGGCCGCCTTGCGGCTATCGCAGTCTTTGTATTCGCGCAAGCCGCCCTCGCATCCGCCGTCGAAATCAAGGTCTTCAGCACTGTCGGCGTCAAGAGCGTGCTGGAAGATCTGGTCCCGAAATTCGAGAAGGCAACCGGCCATAAGCTCGCCATCACCTGGAGCACCGCCTCCCTGCTCGCCAAGCGCGTGCAGGCCGGCGAACAGGCCGACGCGTTGGCTTTGATCAAGGGCGATGTGGAGACCCTTAAAGCCGCCGGCAAGATCATGCCCGGCACCGACGTCATCTTTTCGAAATCCATTTTTGCCGTCGGCGTGAAAGCCGGCGCGCCGAAGCCGGACATTTCGACGCCCGAGGCGCTCAAGCAAGCGCTGCTGGCGTCGAAAGCGGTCAGCTACACCGATCCGGCCACCGGCGGCGCCAGCGGCGTCTATACCGCCAAGCAGATCGCCAAGATGGGCATAACCGAGCAGATGAAAGGCAAGACCAAGCATCCGGCGTCGGGCGGCTTCTCGGGAAGCCTTTTGGTCGACGGCCAAGCCGATATCGCCATCAATTCCAAGCCCGAGCTGATGTCGGTTCCCGGCGTCGAAGTGGTCGGACCGTTGCCGGGCGACATGGCCTATACGGTCACTTACGACGCCGCGGTTCAGTCCGACGCGCCGCAGGCCGAGGCTGCGAAAGCGTGGGTGAAATATCTGACGTCGCCGGAAACGCAGGCCGTGTTCAAGGCGAAGGGGTTCGATCCGACGTGAGACGCGCTAATACTTGGCCATTGCGACACAATCGTCATTCATGGCCGTAAACATCGGATCGGTCTTCTCAAACCGCTTGTTCAGATCGTCAGGCGCAAGCTGCGCCGCGTCGTTGAGAATCTTCTCCATCTCCATCGACAACTGCGTGTAGCGCTCACGCGCATCGGGATGCAGATTGGCGAGATAGGTGGCGAGCGAGATATATTTGATGAGCGCGCCGTCGGCGTCGTTTCGCGCCGCCGTAACATCGACAGCATTGCCTTGCCGCGCCCGCTCGCCAGCCTGGCTGAGAATCTTGGCTCTGAATTGAACCTGCGCGTGCGCTTCCAAAATCTCCTTGCAGGTGCGCAAGGATTCGGCGCGGGCAAGATTGCGTTGGATGAAATCGACGAACTTGTTGTTGAGATAGCCGTTGTACATCGACGTGACGAGCGAGAGCACCGCGATGAACATCGGAAAGTAGACAATGACCGCCGTTCGGACCCTGGTTTCTTGTTCGCTCATTGCAATCAGCTCATCATAAAATCATCGCCGCTCATACCACCATCATCACCGGGTTCTCGATCAGCTTCTTGAACGCTACGATCAGTTCGGCGCCGAGCGCGCCGTCGACCGCACGGTGATCGCAGGACAGCGTCACGCTCATGATGGTGGCAACCGCAAGCGCCCCGTTGCGCACTACCGCGCGTTCCTCGCCGGCGCCGACCGCCAGAATGGTCGATTGCGGCGGATTGATCAGCGCGGTGAAATCCTTGATGCCGAACATGCCGAGGTTCGACACCGACGTGGTGCCGCCCTGGTACTCGTGCGGCTTGAGCTTGCGGGCCCGGGCGCGCTCGGCAAGATCACGCATTTCGTTCGAGATGGCGGAGAGCGATTTGCTTTCGGCGTTGCGCACGATCGGCGTGATCAGGCCGCCCGGCAATGCCACCGCCACGCCGACGTCGGAATGCTTGTGCTTGAGCATGCCGGCTTCGGTCCAACTCACATTGGCGTCCGGCACGCGTTGCAGCGCCAGCGCCAGCGCCTTGATGACGAAGTCGTTGAGCGAGAGCTTGTAGGCGGGCTTGCCATCCTTGTCTTTGGGGGCGGCGGCATTGATTTCCTCGCGAGCGGCCATGAGACGTCCGATGTCGCAGTCCATAGTCTCGTAGAAATGCGGGACGGTCTGCACCGAGGCGGTGAGGCGTTGCGCGATGGTGCGGCGCATGCCGTCGTGAGGCACGAGATCGTAAGAACCCGGCTCGTAGAGCGAGAGGATTTGCTGATCCGACAGAGTTGGCGCGATCGCCACGCCAGGCGCGGCGCTAGCCGCGGTGCCGGGTCTGGCGACGCCCTTGCCCGATTTCGCATCCTCGATATCGCGCGCGATGACGCGACCATGCGGCCCCGATCCCGAGACGTGGCCGAGATCGATATTGGCTTCCTTGGCCAGGCGGCGCGCGAGCGGAGACGAGAAGACGCGGTCGCTACCGCTAGCCGCGGCGGGTTGCGGCGTGGCGGTTCTTGTCGGTGCGGCAGCTTGCGGAGCCGGCGTCGCAGTTTTCGGCGGCGCCTCCTGTGGCTTGGGGACCTCCGGCGCTTTCGGCGCCGGCGCAGCTTTGGCCGCACTCGCTGCCGCCTTCACGTCCTCGCCCTCGGCCGCGAGCACCGCGATTACCGAATTCACGGCCACATCCTGGGTGCCTTCCGGCACCACGATCTTGGCGAGCGTGCCCTCGTCCACCGCTTCATATTCCATGGTGGCCTTGTCGGTCTCGATCTCGGCAAGGATGTCGCCGGACTTTATCTTGTCGCCTTCCTTCTTGAGCCAACGCGCCAGGTTGCCCTTCTCCATGGTGGGCGACAGCGCGGGCATAAGGATGTTGGTGGGCATTGCGCGCTACCGGTAACAGACGGCCTTGGCCGCCTCGACCACCTCGGCGACCGAGGGCAGCGCCAGCTTCTCGAGATTGGCGGCGTAAGGCATCGGCACTTCCTTGCCGGTGACGCGGGCGACCGGCGCGTCCAAGTAATCGAAGGCGCGCTCCATGATACGGGCGGCGATCTCGGCGCCGACGCCTGACTGGGCCCAGCCCTCTTCCACCGTGACTGCGCGGCCGGTCTTCTGCACCGAGGCGATGAGGGTGTCGGTGTCCATCGGCTTGAGCGTGCGGAGATCAATGACTTCCGCCTCGATGCCGTCGCCGGCCAGTTGCTCGGCGGCCTTGAGCGCGTAAGACATTCCCATCGACCAAGCCACGATGGTTACGTCCGACCCGGGGCGCACAATCTTGGCTTTGCCGATCGGCAGTACGAAATCGTCCAGCTTGGGCACCGGCGAAGAGTGCCCGTAGAGAATTTCGTTTTCGAGAAAAATGACCGGATTGGGATCGCGGATCGCCGCCTTCAAGAGACCCTTGGCGTCGGCGGCATTGGACGGCGCGATCACCTTCAGGCCGGGAATGTGCGAATACCAGGACGAGTAGTCCTGGCTATGCTGGGCAGCGACGCGGGCGGCGGCGCCGTTGGGCCCGCGGAACACGATCTGGCAGCCCATCTGGCCGCCCGACATGTAAAGCGTTTTGGCCGCCGAATTGATCAGCTGATCCATCGCCTGCATCGCGAAATTGAAGGTCATGAACTCGACGATCGGCTTCAGGCCGGCAAGTGCCGCGCCGATGCCCAAGCCGGCAAAGCCGTGCTCGGTGATCGGCGTGTCGATCACGCGCTTGTCGCCGAACTCCTGCAGCAGTCCTTGCGTCACTTTGTAGGCGCCCTGATACTCGGCGACCTCCTCGCCCATCACGAAGACATCTTTGTCGCGCCGCATTTCCTCGGCCATGGCATCGCGCAGCGCCTCGCGCATGGTCATGGTGACCATATCGGTGTCTGCTGGGATATCGGGATCGGCGGCGGCTTCGGTTACCAGTGTTTCCGGCGCTTTCTGTTCTGACTTCGACACGGGTGTTGCCGGCGCTTTCGCTTCGCTCGCGGCCGATTTCGCCGACGGGGCCGGCGCGGCGGCCTTCGGCTGCGGCGAGGACTTCATATCCTTGATCGCCGACTTGTCCTCGCCGTCGCCGAGGATCACCGCGATCGGCGTGTTCACTACAACGTCGACCGTGCCCTCCGGAACCAGAATCTTGCCGAGCGTACCCTCGTCGGCCGCCTCCACCTCCATGGTGGCTTTGTCGGTCTCTATCTCCGCGATGACGTCGCCCGACTTGACGCTATCGCCTTCTTTCTTGAGCCATTTGGAGAGGTTGCCCTTTTCCATAGTGGGCGACAGCGCGGGCATGAGCACTTCGATCGGCATGGGCTCTACTATTTCCTACCCGGCACTGTTTCTAACTATGAACGGTACACGTCGGTATAAAGCTCGGATACGTCCGGCTCCGGATCGTGGGTGGCGAATTCGGCCGCCTGATTGATCAAGTCGCGCACATCGCCGTCGATTTTTTTCAGATCGTCTTCCTTGGCGAAATTTCTCTCGATAATGCGGTGGCGCGCCCGGTCGATCGGATCGTGGTGGGTGCGGATGTCGTCCACTTCCTCGCGTGTGCGGTATTTCGCCGGGTCCGACATCGAGTGGCCGCGGTAACGGTAGGTGAGCATTTCCAGAATGTAGGGTCCCTTGCCGGCGCGGCACCAGGCCGCCGCTTTTTCGCCGGCCGCCTTGACCGCGCGCACGTCCATGCCGTCCACCTGCTCGCCGGGAATGTTGAACGACAGACCGCGCCGCGACAGGTTGGTCTCGGCGGACGAGCGCGTAATCGCGGTACCCATGGCGTAGCGGTTGTTCTCTATCACGTAGACGATCGGCAGCTTCCACAGTTCGGCCATGTTGAAACTCTCATAGACCTGACCCTGGTTGGCGGCGCCGTCGCCGAAATACGTCACCGAAATATTGTCGTTGCCGCGGTAGCGGTTGGCGAAGGCCAGGCCGGTGCCGAGCGGCACCTGGGCGCCGACGATGCCATGGCCGCCGAAGAAGCCGCGTTCGACGCTGAACATATGCATCGAGCCGCCCTTGCCCTTGGAATAGCCATGGGTGCGGCCGGTCAATTCCGCCATCACGCCTTTCGGGTCCATCCCGGTGGCGATCATGTGCCCGTGGTCGCGGTAGCCGGTAATTACCTCGTCGCCCGCTTTCAGGGTCATCTGCATGCCGACGACGACGGCTTCCTGGCCGATATAGAGGTGGCAGAAGCCGCCGATCAGGCCCATGCCGTACATCTGGCCGGCCTTTTCCTCGAAGCGGCGGATGGTCAGCATGGTCCGGTAGGCGGAAAGTTCCTCGTCCTTGCTGAATTCGGCGACCGGGGTCGCCGGCTCCTTGGCGTCGGCGCTCGGATTTTTCTTGGCGACCGCCATTGGCACTCCCTCGCGAAAGCAGCCGGGCAATTAGGCTGGAGCCCCGGTTCGGCTTTGCGTTCCCCCCAATAGCTTAAATCACATGTCGGCGGAAGCGCGAGGCCATCCGGCGGAATTGCGGAAAACACCCCGATTTTGTCTGAAAATTGCAAACTGGGCGGTTGATAACGCGGACCGGCTAACGGGGGTGGGTGAGCAGGACCAGGTCGCGAGGGTCGGCCAAACCCAGCAGCGCGCGCGCGCGCTCGTCCAGCATGTCGGGGTCGATGCGGTCGGAGCGCAGCAACGCTACGCGCCGTTCCCACAGCGAGCGCTCCGCTTTCAAATGCGTGAGCTCGCCCTGCATGCTTGCCAGCTGCTGATCGAGGTCGGCTTGCGCCCGCAGGCCATGATTGCCGGTGAAGGCGTTGTGGGCAAAATAGCCGATGAACAGCGCGGCGAAGGTATAGAGCGCTAGCGCGGTCAGAACGGTGCGGCGGCGGCGGTGGGAGACCATGGCGGCGCAAGATGCGGCATTCGCGTTAAGGCGGTTTTAATGGTCAGACCGGCAAGTGCTGGCGGACCTCGTTGAGCACGAAATTGCCCAGCCGTTTGCCGCGGTTGCGGAAGTTCCGCAACAGGCCCTGGTCGACGAAATACGTGAGCAGGATCGAATCGCGGGATTTCACGCGATTATGCACGGCGTCGGCCGAATGCCAGGTGTCGGTGCCGACCGCGAAGGCGTAACCGGTATTGGGCGCAAAACGCATCTGCGCCTTTTTCGGCATCGAACCGTCGGGCAGCCTCTCGTGAAAGATGGTGCCGATATTGGTATTGGCGTCGTCCGCCGGCAGATAAAGCTGAACGGTGATGCCCTTCCACCGGGTGTCGGTGTGCGGCGTGATCAGGTAGCCGGGAATGTCGCGGGTAAGGATCGGGATCGGATACATGCCAACCTTGGCGAAGCCGGCGCCGAAGCGCTTCGACAGGCCCGGCGCGAGCCGGCGAATGAAAGCCTGCTTGACCGGCTCCGAGCACAGCGCGCGGCCGACTACGTCCCATAGTGCGCGCTTCTCGGGCGGCAGATTGCGGATGTATTCCGGGAACAGGTCGATCTTCACGCGGGTATGGGTGCCGTCGGTGAGATCGTGGCCCTTGCTGCGGCCGTGCATCGGACGGTAGTCGGTCGCGTCCGGCTTGAGCGCCAGGATTTGCGCGTAGACGTCGTCCGGGAACACGCGATCGAATTCGAGATGGAAGAATGGCTTCTCGACCGCGCGCGCGGCGTCGATCGATTGCGTCACGAAAGCAGTCAGGCGCTCGATGGCCTGGCGGCGGTCGCGGCTGGTGAGGGTCGTGGTCTGATCCATGGCGGCGGCTCGGCTTTCAGGATCCGAATTCGCCGGAATTCTACACGCAAATCCAAGCCGCCGCAAAAAGCCCTAACGGCGCGCCCTCAGCGCCTCGCGGCCGGCATATTTCGCCTGCGCGCCGAGTTCTTCCTCGATGCGCAGCAATTGATTGTATTTCGCGGTGCGGTCGGCGCGGGCGAGCGAGCCGGTCTTGATCTGCCCGCAATTGGTGGCGACGGCGAGATCGGCGATGGTGGAATCTTCCGTCTCGCCCGAGCGATGCGACATCACCGCGGTGTAGCCGGCCTTGTGCGCCATCTCGACGGCGGCGAGCGTCTCGGTCAGCGTGCCGATCTGGTTGACCTTGATCAGGATCGAATTGGCGAGGCCGTCCTTGATGCCTTGCGCGAGCCGCGTCACGTTGGTGACGAACAGATCGTCGCCGACCAACTGGCACTTGTCGCCGATCAAGTCGGTGACGATTTTCCAGCCCTCGAAATCGTCCTCGGCCATGCCGTCCTCGATCGAGACGATCGGATAGGTCTTGACGCAAGCTCGGCGAGATAGTCGGCCTGCTGCTTTGGCGAGCGCGTCTTGCCCTCGCCGGCGTAGACATAGGCGCCGTTCTTGAAGAACTCGCTCGCGGCCGGATCGAGCGCCAGCATCACGTCGCCGCCCGGCTTGTATCCGGCCTTTTCGATCGCCTTCATGATCAAGTCGAGCGCGGCTTCCGCCGATTTCAGATCGGGCGCGAAGCCGCCCTCGTCGCCGACATTGGTGTTGAGGCCGGCGGCTTTGAGCTGCGCTTTCAAGCGTGTGGAAGATTTCCGCGCCGGCGCGCAAGGCTTCCGCGAAGTCGGCGCGCCGACCGGCATGATCATGAATTCCTGGAAGTCGATCGGATTGTCGGCATGCACGCCGCCATTGACGATGTTCATCATCGGCACCGGCAACAGTGCGGGCGGCGGTGCCGCCGACGTAGCGGTAGAGCGGCGCCTGCTTGGCGGTGGCCGCTGCCTTGGCGACCGCGAGCGACACGCCGAGAATGGCGTTGGCGCCGAGCCGGCCTTTGTTCGGCGTGCCGTCGAGCGCGATCAGCGTTTCGTCGATCTTGGCCTGCGCCTCGGCCTCCATGCCGCCGAGTGCGTCGAAGATCTCGCCGTTGACCGCATCGACCGCCTTCGAGCACTCCCTTGCCGCCGTAGCGCGCCTTGTCGCCGTCGCGCAGTTCGACCGCCTCGTGCGCGCCGGTCGAGGCGCCGGAGGGCACCGCGGCGCGGCCTTTCGAGCCGTCCTCCAGGACGACGTCGACTTCGACGGTCGGATTGCCGCGGCTGTCGAGGATTTCGCGGCCGATGATGTCGGTAATGGCGGTCATGGGCTTACCCGGCTTTGCTGATGCGGGCGCTTCTACAGGATCGACAACCCCCTTGTCATGCCCTGCGCAGGCAGGCATTCCAAGGCGCATGAGCCAGAAAGCCGCTGCAACTGGGGCGCCGGAGCCCAATCCCCGCCTCGCCGGAGAAGGCGGTGCTCGACCGCGTGCCCAATCCGCACGCCGACACCGATTATCTCGCCCGCTTCACCGCGCCGGAATTCACCTGCCTCTGCCCGATCACCGGCCAGCCCGATTTCGCCCATCTCGTGATCGACTACGTGCCGGGACGCTTCCTGGTCGAGTCGAAGTCGCTTAAGCTCTATCTTGAACAGCTTCCGCAATCACGGCGCCTTCCACGAGGACTGCACGATCGCCATCGGCAAGAAGCTGGTCGCGCTGCTCAAGCCGAAATACCTGCGCATCGGCGGCTACTGGTATCCGCGCGGCGGCATGCCGATCGACGTATTCTGGCAGGCCGGCAAAATTGCCGCAGGGCGTCTGGGCTGCCCGACCAGGGCGTCGCGCCCTATCGCGGACGCGGCTAGGTTTTCCGGGATCATACCTTCGCCGGCGCCGGCCGCCGCAGCCAGTGCGCGCAGGTCAAGCCCGACGCCGACCATAACCGCGGCGCCCACCACTAAGACCGGCGTAATGTGCCCATTCGAGAGGCCGATGCCGTAGACGATCGGCCCGACCGCTTGCCCGAGAAAAAAGAAAAACGAATGCAGCGCCATGGCCGAGCCGCGCGCGGCCGGCGCCAGTTCGCTGGCATATATCTGGATGACGGCGTGCAACATGTAGAAGCCGAAACCGAGCAAAACGAAATTGGCAAACTCCACCGGCCATGGCACCTGTAGCGCAATGATGAGCAGGCAAAACCCTATCGCTATTCCGCCCGACCCGCATCAGCCGCCGCTCGCCAAGCCGCGTCACCAGCACAGAAACCAGCAACGTGTAGGCCGTGCCGCCGATACCGAAGCCGGCCAGCACCACGCCGGCGATCGACGCGCGGGTCTCGCCGGCGGCGTGCAACATGGTCGCCATGTAGGGAAAAACGCCGTACATGAACAGCGCCTCGCAAAACACCGCGCCGAAACAAATTTTCGCCAGCGGATTGCTTAAGATCGCGCGATAATTCGGCCCCAGCGTCGAAAGATCGAAGCGGCCGGGCGCCTCGGCGAAGCCGCGAAAGCCGGGAATGGCGGCCGCCAGCACGATGACGCCGAGAATTCCGGTGCCGAAGAACACGCCGCGCCAGCCGAGCAAATCGCCAATCACGCCGGCGCCCGAGGCGCCCAAGAGATTTCCGGTCATGACCGCGAACAGAATTCGGCCCATGGCGACCTGGCGCTGGGCGATCGGCACGTTGTCGCCGACCATCGCAAAGGCGATCGGCACCACGCCGCCGGCGGCAAAGCCCGCCACCACGCGCGCTGCCAGCAGCAATTCGAAATTCGGCGCCATTGCGGCCGCCACGGCCGCGGCCGTCAGCACCAGCAGGCAAAGCAGCATCAGCCGCGATTTGCTGAACATGTCTGCGAGCGCGCCGAGCACTGGCTGCATCAACGCGTAGGGCAAGGTGAAGGCGGTCGACAGCAATGCCGCCGTTGCCGGCTCGACCGAAAGGCCGTTGGCGATCTGCGGGATCACCGGGTCGGTCGAGCGCATGAACAGCGAGCTCGCGAAAACGACGAGAGCGATGAGATTGAGCGTACGGGTCATTGAATGAAAAGCGCCGCGCCGGTTCAGCGCTTGGCCAGCCGGTCGAACTCGACCAGCGTGCGCAACAGCGGCTCCATCTCTTTTAACGGCATCATGTTGGGCCCGTCGGAAGGCGCGCGATCGGGATCCTGATGGGTCTCGATGAACACGCCGGCGACGCCGACCGCGACCGCCGCGCGCGCCAGCACCGGCACGAATTCGCGCTCGCCGCCCGAGGAGGTGCCCTGCCCGCCTGGCTGCTGCACCGAATGGGTGGCGTCGAAGATCACCGGCGCGGCCGTGGTGCGCTTTAGGATCGGCAGCGCGCGCATGTCGGAGACCAGCGTATTGTAGCCGAACGACACGCCGCGCTCGGTCACCAGCACGTTCCTGTTTCCGGCGCCGGTGATTTTCTCCACGACGTTCTGCATGTCCCACGGCGCCAGGAACTGGCCTTTCTTGACGTTGACGGCTTTGCCCGTTTTAGCGGCGGCAATCAGCAGATCGGTTTGCCGGCACAAAAAGGCGGGGATTTGCAGCACGTCCACCGCGGATGCGACGCGCGCGCATTGCTCCGCGTCGTGCACGTCGGTGAGCAACGGAATTTTCAAGCCGTCGCGAATCTCGGCGAAGATGGGCAGCGCCGCGTCGAGGCCGAGGCCGCGCTTCGCTTTGGCCGACGTGCGGTTGGCCTTGTCGAAGGAGGTCTTGTAGACGAGGCCGATGCCGACGCATCCGGCGATTTCCTTGAGCGCGGCCGCCATTTCCAGCGCGTGCGCCCGGCTTTCCAGCGCGCAGGGACCGGCGATCAGCGCCAGCGGCAAGGCGTTGCCGAAGCGCACGGCGCCGACGGTGACGGTTGGGTTGGGTTTCTGATCCAAAATTTGCCCTCGCGGGCGCGACCATGAAACGGACCAGCCGCCCGGTCAACGGGCCGCGCCGCGGCCCTCCATTGCGATCGCGGCTACACCAGCCGGCTCTGCTCCACCGCCGCGCCGATGAAGGAGGCGAACAGCGGATGCGGCTCGAACGGCCGCGACTTCAGCTCGGGATGGAATTGCACGCCGATGAACCAGGGATGGTCCTCGTATTCGATGATCTCGGGCAGGATGCCGTCGGGCGACATGCCGGAAAAGCGCATGCCGCGCTGCTCGAGCCGGTCTTTGTAGCCGGTGTTGACCTCGTAGCGGTGACGATGGCGCTCGGAGATTTCGGTCGTGCCGTAGATGCCGGCGACCCGGCTGCCGCGCGTGAGCGTCGCCGGGTAGGCCCCCAACCGCATCGTGCCGCCGAGGTCGCCGCCGTCCATGCGCCGCTGCAATTCATTGCCCTTGAGCCATTCGGTCATCAGGCCGACGACCGGCTCGGTGGTCGGGCCGAACTCGGTCGAATTGGCCTGCTCGATCCCGCACAGGTTCCGCGCTGCTTCCAGCACGGCCATCTGCATGCCGAAGCAGATTCCGAAATAAGGGACGTGCCGCTCGCGCGCGAAACGCGCCGCCCTGATTTTTCCTTCCGCGCCGCGTTGGCCGAAACCGCCGGGCACCAGGATGCCGTTGACGTGCTCGAGGAACGGCGTCGGATCCTCGTTCTCGAACACTTCCGATTCGATCCAGTCGAGATTGACCTTGACCTTGTTGGCGATGCCGCCATGCGACAGCGCTTCGTTGAGCGATTTATAGGCGTCCTTCATGCCGGTATATTTGCCGACAATCGCAATGGTGACGCCGCCTTCCGGATTACGGATGCGCTCGTTGATGACGTGCCAGCGCGCCAGATCGGGAGCCGCATTCGGCTCCAGCCCGAAGGCCGCCAGCACCTCGGTATCGAGGCCGGCGGCGCTATAGGCCTCCGGCACCGCGTAAATATTGTCGACATCGCGCGCCTCGATCACCGCGTTTTCGCGCACGTTGCAGAACAGCGCCAGCTTGCGCCGCTCGCCGTCCGGCATCGGGCGGTCGGTGCGGCACAATAGAATGTCGGGCTGGATGCCGATCGAGCGCAGCTCCTTGACCGAATGCTGCGTCGGCTTGGTCTTCAGTTCGCCCGCGCTCGGAATGAACGGCAGCAACGTCAGATGAATGTAGACCGCGTGGTGGCGCGGCAAGTCGTTGCCCAGTTGGCGGATCGCCTCGAAGAACGGCAGGCCCTCGATGTCGCCGACGGTGCCGCCGATCTCGCACAACACGAAGTCGAAGCCGTCATTGCCCTCGCGGATGAAATCCTTGATGGCGTTGGTGACGTGCGGAATGACCTGGATGGTGGCGCCGAGATAGTCGCCGCGCCGTTCCTTGGTGAGGATGTCCTGGTAGATGCGGCCGGTGGTGATGTTGTCCTGCTTGGTCGCAGGACGCCCGGTGAAGCGTTCGTAATGGCCGAGGTCGAGATCGGTCTCGGCGCCGTCGTCGGTGACGAACACCTCGCCGTGCTGATAGGGCGACATCGTGCCGGGATCGACGTTGAGATAGGGGTCGAGCTTGCGCAGCCGGACCTTGTAGCCGCGCGCCTGCAGCAGCGCCCCAAGTGCTGCGGATGCGAGACCCTTACCCAAGGAGGAGACCACGCCGCCGGTGATGAAAATGTACCGCGCCATGGGGCCTAACCTTTAGCTTCGGCGAATCGATTCGACGAGCGCGAAAAACTCAGTGCCGGTCTGCGCCTTTGCAAAAATCGATAATCGTTTGTCGCCGAAGGCCTTTGCGCCAATATTCTCATTTGTCACCCGAAAGCCGGTCCGGCCTTTCTTCTCAAAACTGGTTCCTAACGCGGAAGGGCCGGTTTCCCGGCCCTTCGTCAGTTCTCTATTTCGATTGCGGCACCTGTGGCCCGGAGGGCGCCGCGGGCGCGGCTGGCGGCGTCGCCGGCGCCCGTTGCAGTTGATTGAGGATCGCGTTCGGGTCCAGCGGCGCGTTGGGGCCGGCGGGCGCGGCCGGCGCGCTCTGGCCACCTTGCAGGATCGAGGTCGGCTTGCGGTTGATGCCGGCCAGGATCGACAGCAGCAGGCTGGTTGCGAAGAACAGGCCGGCCAGGATCGCAGTGGCGCGGGTGAGCACGTTGGCCGTGCCGCGGCTGGTCATGAAACCGCCGGTCGAGCCGATGCCTAATCCGCCGCCCTCGGATTTCTGCAGCAGCACCACGCCGATCAAGGCGAGCACCAGCATGAGATGGATCACGATAACGACGTGCTGCATAAGGCCTAAATCCGCTCAACCGGCCGCACCGGGGGCAACGCCCAGGCAGCGCTATACCTGCCATATAGGAATTCGCCGCGGTCTCTACACGATCACCGCGCGTTTTTCCACCCTTGGCGGAGCTAGCGGTAAACTGCCGCAATTCCGAGGAAATCCGCCGCTTTCAGGCTAGCGCCCCCGACCAGCGCGCCGTTCACATTGGCAATTGTCAGCAGCTCCTTGGCGTTGGCCGGCTTGACCGAACCGCCGTAAAGGATGCGCACCCGGCCACCCTCGGCCCCGAGCCGCGTCACCAACCTGTGGCGGATGAACGCATGCGCGTCCGCCACGTCGGCGGCGGTTGGGGTCAGCCCGGTGCCGATCGCCCAGACCGGTTCATAGGCGATCACCAGATCGGCGCCTGTGGCGCGGTCCGGCAGCGAGCCGTCAAGCTGACCGCTGATCACGTCCAGCGTTTTGCCGCCTTCGCGGTCGTCGAGCTGCTCGCCGACGCAAACGATGGCGGTGAGCCCTGCCCGGCGCGCCGCCAGGGCCTTGGCGCGGACCTGATCGTCCGTTTCGCCGTGGTTGCTCCGGCGTTCGGAATGGCCGACGATCACCGCGACCGCGCCCGCATCCTTGAGCATTTCGGCGGCGATATCGCCGGTATGGGCGCCGGATGGATCGGCGTGGCAATCCTGGCCGCCGATGGCAACCGCGGAGCCGCGCGCCGCGGCGGCAAAGTCCGCGATCAAGGTGGCCGGCGGACACACCATCAGATCGGCTTTGATGCCGACCGCGCCATTGACAATCTTGGTGAGCTCACCCTCGGAGGCGCCGAGCCCGTTCATCTTCCAGTTGGCCGCCACCAGCGGTGTTAGCTCGGCCGACGCCATGTTCCGTTCCTCGTCCGCGTGCGGTTACCAGACCGGCCGCGCGGACGCCAGAGCGCTCCGGCCGCAAGCCGATCCTACTTGAGTTGCAAGGAGTTGGCCCGCTCCCTATAAGGGCGCCACCAGCCCTTTATTCAGCCGTCATCGTGATCCGGGAAGAACGCGAGCATGCTCCGCGGTATCCATAAAGCCTCTTCAACCTGGCTGGGCCGGGGCGTCATGGCCGTCATCATGGGGGGCTTGGTCGTCAGCTTCGCGATCTGGGGCATCGGCGATATTTTCCGCGGCTTCGGGCTCAATTCGGCGATCAAGATCGGCAGCACCGAAATCTCGATCGACCAGTTCCGCCAATTCTACACCTCGCGCCTGCAGCAGCTCGGGCAGCAAGTCGGCCGCCCGCTCACGCCCGATCAAGCGCGCGCGACCGGCGTCGACCGGCAAGTGATCGGCCAGTTGGTGGCCGAGACCACGCTCGATGAGCAAACGCGCGCCTTGCGGCTCGGCATCAGCAACGCCGAGATTGCCGAGCGCATCACCAGGGATCCCAATTTCCGCGGCATCAACGGCAAGTTCGACCGCGACCGCTTCGAGCAAATCATCCGGCAAGCCGGCTTCACCGAAGGCCGCTTTGTCGAGGAGCAGCGGCGCGTGATCCTGCGCCGGCAGATCGCGCTCAGTATCGGCGGCGACTTCCCTGTGCCGGTCACGGCGCAGACGGCAATCAATCAATATCAAAACGAGAAGCGCGCCATCGAATATCTGGCATTGGGCCCGGCGCAGGCCGGCGACATTCCGGCGCCGACGCCGGAGGTGCTCGGCAAATATTTTGAGGAGCGCAAGGTTTTGTTCCGCGCGCCCGAATACCGCAAAATCACGCTGGTCTCGATGTCACCGTCCGCCCTCGCCAAACCGGACGCGGTGCCCGATGCCGACTCCAAGACTTATTTCGAGCAGCACAAAGCGAGTTACGGCACGCCGGAGCGCCGCGAGGTGCGCCAGATCGTGTTCCCGAAGCCTGAAGAGGCGACGGCCGCGCAAGACCGCATCGCCAAAGGCGCTAGCTTTGCCGAAATCGCCAAAGAACGCGGCCTGAAAGACACCGACACCGATGTCGGCATGGTGACGAAGGCCCAAATCATCGATCCGGCGGTCGCCGACGCAGCCTTCGCGCTCAAGTCGGGCGAAGTCAGCGCGCCCATCAAAGGCCGTTTCGGCACCGTGCTGCTGCAAGTCGGCAAGATCGAGCCCGGAAGCCAGAAGACCTATGAGGAGGTGGCGTCGCAGATCAAGCGCGAGATCGCGGAAAGCCGCGCCAAAACCGAACTCGGCAACCTGCGCGATAAATTCGAGGACGAGCGTGCCGCCGGCTCGACGCTGGCCGAGGCGGCCAAGAAGATCGACCTTCCCTCCCACACTATCGATGCGGTCGACCGCTCCGGCCGCGGCCCGGACGGCAAGCCGATCGCCGATTTGCCGGCCAAGCCGGACGCGGTCGCCGCTGCCTTTGCCAGCGACGTCGGGGTCGACAACGATCCGCTGCAACTGCCGGACGGCGGCTATCTTTGGTACGACGTCACCGGCATCACGCCGGCGCGCGACCGCACGCTTGCCGAGGTGAAGGACAATGTCGAGGCGCGCTGGCGCGACGACGAGGTTGGCAAACGCCTGCAGGCCAAGGCCGACGACATGGTCGGCAAGCTCAAAGCCGGCACCGCGCTCGACCAGCTCGCGACCGAGTCAGGCTTGAAAGTGGTCACCGCAACCGACCTGCAGCGCGGCAAGCCGGGCGGCTTCGCGCCGGCCAAACTGGTCGAGGCCGCCTTTAAGACGCCCAAGGACGTGCCGGCCAGCGCCGAGGGCGATCAGGAAACCGCGCGCTTTGTGTTCCGCGTAACCGGCGTCGCCGATCCAACGCTCGATCCCGCATTAAGCAAGACCATCGCGGCCGCGCTGCTGACTTCTTATTCCGACGACATCATCGGCGCCTATGTCACGCGGCTGGAAAGCGACTTCGGCGTTTCGCTCAACCAGCAATCGATCAACCAGGTCATCGGCGGCAGTCCTGTCAATAGCGGCAACACCGGCGACTACTAAGCCCATGCAGATCGAGCCGCCGGAAACCGCATTCGCCGAACGCTACGGCCGCGGCCAGGCGCAGGTCGTCTGGACGACACTGGTTGCCGACCTGGAGACGCCGGTTTCGGCCTTCCTCAAGCTTGGCGGCGGCAAGCCGATGAGCTTCCTGCTGGAGTCGGTCGAAGGCGGCGACACGCGCGGCCGCCATTCCATCATCGGCGTCGAGCCCGACTTGATTTGGCGCGCCAATGGCGCGCGGGCGGAGGTCAACCCCAACGCGCGCTCGAAGCCCGACGCCTTCGTGGCCTGCCCCGAGCCGCCGCTTCAAGCATTGCGCACGCTGATAACGGAAAGCCGCATCGAATTACCCGACAGCCTGCCGCCGATGGCGGCCGGCGTGTTCGGCTATCTCGGCTACGACATGGTGCGGCTGATGGAGAAGTTGCCGGAGCCCAATCCGGATCCGATCGGCATTCCCGACGCCGTGCTGGTCCGCCCCACCATCGTCGTGGTGTTCGACGCGGTGAAGGATTCGATCACGGTGGTGACGCCGGTGCGCCCGGAAAATGGCGTCGATGCCAAGACGGCGCTGGCGCGCGCGGTCGAACGGCTGTCGCGCATCGTGGAAAGCCTCAACCGGCCGCTCGACAAGTCGCTTTCGGACCACGACGAAGGTCCGCTCGACGTGACGCCGCGCTCCAACACCAGCCCGGCCGAATACAAGGCGATGGTCGCCAAGGCCAAAGACTATATCACCGCCGGCGACGCCTTCCAGATCGTGCTGGCGCAACGCTTCGAGGCGCCGTTCACGCTGCCGCCGTTCTCGCTCTACCGCGCGCTACGGCGGACCAATCCGTCGCCCTATCTCTACTTCCTTGATTTCGGCACTTTCGCGGTCGCCGGGTCGAGCCCGGAAATCCTCGTCAAAGTAAGCGGCGACTTGGTGACCATCCGCCCGATCGCCGGCACTCGGCCGCGCGGCGCGACGCCGCACGAGGACAAAGCGCTGGAAGTGGAATTGCTGGCCGATCCGAAGGAGCGCGCCGAGCATTTGATGCTGCTCGATCTCGGCCGTAACGATGTCGGCCGCGTTGCCGAGATCGGCAGCGTGACCGTCACCGATCAGTTCTTCGTCGAGCGCTACAGCCATGTGATGCACATCGTCTCCAACGTCGAGGGCAAACTCGGCACCGAGCATGACGCGCTCGATGCGCTGGCCGCCGGATTTCCCGCCGGCACCGTGTCGGGCGCGCCGAAGGTACGCGCCATGCAGATCATCGACGAACTGGAAAAGGAAAAGCGCGGGCTTTATGCGGGCTGCGTCGGCTATTTCTCGGCTGCCGGCGAGACGGACACCTGCATCGTGCTGCGCACCGCGCTGGTGAAGGACGGCAAGATGTACGTGCAGGCCGGCGCCGGCATTGTCGCCGACAGCAATCCCGACTTCGAGCAGCAGGAATGCGTCAACAAGGCGAAGGCTTTGTTCCGCGCCGCCGAGGAAGCCAGGCGCTTTGCCAGCACCGCCAAGCGCGGCCAGTAACCAGCCGGCAAGTTGACTGCTTGACCCCCCTCTGGCGTGGTCTTAAGACCTTGAGCCGGCAAGAAAACAAAGCAAACATGATCGTTTTGATCGACAACTACGACAGTTTCACCTTCAACCTGTTCCACTATCTGGGCGGGCTCGGCGCGGACGTCGTCGTGCATCGCAACGACAAGATTTCGGCCGCCGCCGTGATCGCCTCGGAGCCGGACGCCATCGTGCTCTCGCCCGGCCCCTGCACGCCAAACGAAGCCGGCATCTGCCTCGAGCTCATCGCCAAGGCCGCGCCGAACATTCCGATCCTCGGCGTCTGCCTCGGTCATCAAGCGATCGGACAGGCGTTCGGCGGCAAAGTGGTGCGCGCGGCGCCCGCGCACGGCAAAGTGTTCGAGATCAGGCATACGAGCGCCGGCGTGTTCCACGGCATCAACGGACCTTTCAAGGCGACGCGCTATCATTCGCTGGTGGTCGACCGCGCCAGTCTGCCCGCCGAATTGATCGTGACCGCCGACACCGACGACCATCTCGTGATGGGCCTGATGCATGAGAGCTTGCCGGTGCACGGCGTGCAATTCCACCCCGAGAGCATCGCCTCCGAGCACGGCCACTTGATCCTGAAGAACTTCCTCGACCTCGCCGCCGAATGGAACGCGTTGCGCGGCCGCAAGCCGAGCGCCGCTTTGGCGCACAAATCGCCCGCGCACGCCGCCGGATAGAGCTCGAACATGGCCGAGGATTTCAAAGCGCTCATCGCCAAGGTCGCGACCGGCGAAAGCCTCACCCGCGCGGAAGCCGCTTCCGCCTTCGACCGCATGATGTCGGGCGAAGCGACGCCCTCGCAGATGGGCGCGCTGCTGATGGCGCTGCGGGTGCGGGGCGAAACCGTCGACGAGATCACCGGCGCGGTCACCACCATGCGCGCCAAGATGCTGGCCGTGAAGGCGCCGGCGGACGCGGTCGACGTGGTCGGCACCGGCGGCGACGCCTCCGGTTCGTTCAACATCTCGACTTGCGCCGCGTTCATCGTCGCGGGCGCCGGCGTGCCGGTGGCCAAGCACGGCAACCGCGCGCTGTCGTCGAAGTCGGGCGCGGCCGACGTGCTCGTCGCGCTCGGCGTCAAGATCGACCTCAATGCCGAACAGGTCGGCGCCTGCATCCGCGAAGCGGGCATCGGGTTCATGTTCGCGCCGGCGCATCATCCGGCGATGAAAAACGTCGGCCCCACCCGGGTCGAGCTCGGCACCCGCACCATCTTCAATCTGCTCGGCCCGCTGTCGAACCCGGCGAGCGTCAAGCGCCAGATGATCGGCGCATTTTCTAAGCACTGGATCGAGCCGATGGCGCAGGTACTTAAGAATCTCGGTTCGGAATGCGTCTGGGTGGTGCACGGGTCTGACGGCCTCGACGAGATCACCACCGCCGGGCCGACCAGCGTGGCCGCGCTCGAACACGGCAAGATCCGCACTTTCGACATCACGCCCGAGGATGCGGGTCTGCAACGCGTCAAGCCGGAGGCGCTGCGCGGCGGCGACGCCGAACAAAACGCCAAGGCGTTGCTCGACGTGCTGAAGGGAAAACCGGGACCATTCCGCGACGTGGCGATCCTCAATGCCGCCGCCGCGCTGATCGTTGCCGGCAAGGCCAAGGACTTGAAGGAAGGCGCCCGGCTCGCAGCGAAATCGATCGACAGCGGCGAGGCCGAGGGCCGCCTCGACCGCCTGATCGCGGTGTCTAACGCCGTGGAGGCGTGAGTGCGGTTTTCAGATAAGATCATGCTCGGGAAAGACGCATGAGCGACATCTTGACCAAGATCGAGGCTTACAAGCGCGAGGAAATCGCGGCGGCGAAGCTTGTCCGCCCGCTCGCCGCGCTCGAGGCGCAAGCAAAGGCGGCCCCGCCCCCGCGCGGTTTCGTCGCCGCGATCGAGCGGCGGGTCGCGGCCGGCGACTACTCCCTGATCGCCGAGATCAAGAAGGCGAGTCCGTCGAAGGGTCTGATCCGCGCCGATTTCGATCCGCCGCGACTGGCCAAAGCTTACGAGGCGGGCGGCGCGACTTGCCTATCGGTGCTCACCGATGCGCCATCGTTCCAGGGCAAGCCCGAATTTTTGGACGCTGCGCGCAATGCCACCGGCTTGCCGGTTCTGCGCAAGGATTTCATTTACGAGCCCTATCAAGTGGTGGAATCGCGCGCGCTCGGCGCCGACTGCATTCTGATCATCATGACGGCGGTCGATGATGCGGCGGCAAAAGCCATCGAGGATGCGGCGTTTGCTCTCGATATGGACGTATTGCTTGAAGTTCATCAGGAAGATGAGCTCGAACGCGCGCTACACCTTAAATCGCGGCTGATCGGCATCAACAATCGGGATCTGCACACCTTCCGGACCTCGCTCGAGGTCAGCGAAAGGCTGGCGCCGATAGTCCCCGGTGAATGCATCATTGTCGCCGAAAGCGGCCTGAATAGCCCTGCCGACCTCGCGCGCCTTTCCCGCATCGGGATATCGACCTTCCTTGTCGGCGAAAGCCTCATGCGCCAAAGCGACGTGACCGCCGCAACGCGCGCCCTACTCGCGCGCGCGCCGCGCCGCGCCGCGGCGGAGTAGCCGATGACGCGTGGCAAAAAAACCGTCGCGCGCCGCTCGAAGGCAACGCCGCGTCCGATGGCAAAACGGCCGCCTTTGATGGCCGATGCCGAACTCACGCATATCGACCCGCGCGGCCAGGCGCGCATGGTCGACGTCTCCGCCAAGAGCCTGACCGAGCGGCTCGCGATCGCTGAAGGCCGCGTGATTATGCGCAAGGAGACGCTCGATTTGGTGCTCGCCGGCAACGCCTTGAAAGGCGACGTGCTGGGCGCCGCGCGGCTGGCCGGCATCATGGCGGCCAAACGCACCCACGGGCTGATCCCGCTCTGTCACCCGCTTCCGATCACAAAGGTCGAGATCGATATCGATCCGGAGCATGCCCTGCCCGGCTTCCTGGTGCGGGCGACGGTCAAAGTTACTGGGCAAACCGGCGTCGAGATGGAGGCACTGGTCGCGGCATCGATTGCCTGCCTGACCATCTACGACATGGTCAAGGCGGTGGAGCGCGGCATGCGCATCGACGGCATCCGTCTGATTGAAAAGCGCGGCGGCAAGTCCGGCGATTATCGTGCAGAGGATTAGGCCGTGCCATTGATGCCGGTCGCCGAGGCTCTGCAGCGCGTGCTTGTCGATGCGCGCCCGCTGGCGCCGGAAGCCGTTGCGCTCGACGCCGCGCTCGGCCGCGTGCTGACCGAAGACCTCAACGCGCTGCGTACCCAGCCGCCGGCCGCGGTCTCCGCCATGGATGGCTATGCGGTGCGTGCCGCTGATGTGGCGCAGGCGCCGGCCAGCCTCGCGTTGATCGGCGAAGTCGCCGCCGGTCATCCGTTCGATGGCGAAGTGAAAGCCGGCCAAGCCGCCCGCATCTTTACCGGCGGCGTCATGCCGGCCGGCACCGACACCGTGATCATCCAGGAACTTACCGCCCGCGACGGCGACAAAGTGACGATCCAGAAGGCGACCGCCAAGGGCCGCAACGTGCGCGATCGCGGCATCGATTTCACGCAAGGCCAGCCGCTGCTGCGCAAAGGCCGCCGTCTCACCGACCGCGACCTGATGCTCGCCGCAGCCATGAACTATCCGACCTTGAGCGTGCACCGCCGGCCCAAGGTCGCGGTGCTCGGCACCGGTGACGAACTGGTGGCGCCGGGCGGCACGCCGGCGCCCGGCGAGATCGTCTATTCCAATGGCTTCGCCCTCGTGGCCATGGCGCGTAGCGAGGGCGCCGCGGTGAGCGATTTCGGCATTGCGCGCGACCGCGTCGAGGACATCGCGGCGGCGGTGCGGCGCGCGCGCCATTGGGGCGCGGATATTCTCCTCACCAGCGGCGGCGCTTCGGTCGGCGAGCATGACCTGGTGCAGCGCGCGCTCGCCAGCGAAGGGCTCGATCTGTCGTTCTGGCGGGTAGCGCTGCGCCCCGGCCGGCCGATGATGCACGGCCGGCTAGGCGGCATGCAGGTGCTCGGCGTGCCCGGCAATCCGGTGTCGTCCTATGTCTGCGCCTTCCTGTTCCTCGTGCCGCTAATCCGCCGGCTTGCCGGGCGCGACGACGACGAGCGCGTTCCCGAGCCGGCCCAACTCGGCTGCGATCTGCCCGCCAATGACGAGCGAGCCGACTATATGCGGGCAACCTTGTCCGAAGGCCCCGATGGCCCTGTAGCGACCCCGCTGCCGGCCCAGGACAGTTCCCTGATGGCGCCGCTCGCCGAGGCCGACTGCCTGCTGATTCGCGCATCCCACGCGCCGGCGGCGGCCGCCGGTTCACCCTGTGTCATCCTTAAGCTAGGCCTTTAGCGGCCTTTCGCTTTTTTCACTCCAAATTAAAGGGTTGCGGAACACATATCGAACAGATAGTGTCCGTTCATGATTTGTTTATGGCTTGTGCCTTACGAAGCCGGCCACGGCTGCCAGTGAAAGACTCCGGGGAGAGAGACAGATGCTAACCCGCAAGCAGTTCGAACTCCTGCGCTTCATCCACGAGCGGCTGACCGAAGGGGGCGTACCCCCCTCTTTCGATGAGATGAAGGACGCACTCGACCTGCGTTCCAAGTCCGGCATCCACCGGCTGATTACGGCGCTGGAAGAGCGCGGCTTCATCCGCCGGTTGCCCAACCGCGCGCGCGCCATCGAAGTCATCAAGCTTCCCAACTCGGTCGCCCACGGCATCAACGGCGGCGGTCGCTCGCGCGGTTTCAACCCGAGCGTGATCGAAGGCGACCTCGGCCGCGTGCGAGCCGCATCCGCCAACTCCACGAATTCCGAGGATGACGATGGCCGCCGCCCGATCGCGGTGCCGGTGATGGGCCGCATCGCCGCCGGCACGCCGATCGAGGCGATCCAGACCCGCAGCCATGTCATCAACATGCCGGCCGACCTGCTGACGGCCGGCGAGCATTTCGCGCTGGAAGTTCGCGGCGACAGCATGATCGAGGCCGGCATTCTCGACGGCGATATCGCGCTGATCCGGCGCTCGGAAGCCGCCGAGACCGGCGATATCGTGGTGGCGCTGATCGACGACGAGGAAGCCACCCTCAAGCGGTTCCGCCGCCGCGGCGCCTCGATCGCGCTCGAGCCGGCCAATACCGCCTACGAGGTCCGCATCCTGCCGCCCAACCGGGTGCGCATCCAGGGCAAGCTGGTGGGGCTGTTCCGGCGCTACTAAGGCCTAATCTCCCGGTTCCAGATCGTTCACGCGCGGCGTCGCGTTCGGCCGCGTCGGCGCCTGTGTGGCGCTTGCAGGTTCACGCGGCCCACGCGCCCAGGGCCGTTCATAACCCGGTGGGCGGGCGGCTCTTAGTTCGAAACGATCGCCGATCCAACGCAAGCTCAGCGCGCCATTGGCGCGCCATGCCCTGCGGTCGCTCAAAACGGCGGCGCAATCGCGCTGGGCCTCGCGCGGGCTGACCACCACGGCGGCGCGCGCGCAATCCTCGACAAAGGCTTCGACCGACAAAGCCTCCGACACCGGCCGGCCGTCGCTGAGCCGGCCGATGCAGCCTACGGCGTCGCACTCAACGCCATCCCGCAAAGTCGCGTCCGTGACCGTGCGCGCATCGCCGTCGGCGGCAAGCCATTCCTTGATGGCGAAGCTGTCGCGGTTGCTGTGCAGCACCGCGAGCCGGCCATCGCGCCCGCGGATGGCTGCGGCCTGGCCGTCGCCGGAAACCAGAATGTCGGGCCGCGGCGTTGCGACCGCCCGCAGGCCTGCAAGCAGCGCCAGCACGGCACCGCTCCAGCGTAGCGGCGTGCGCAACAGGCACACCAGAAAAATCGCCGCCGTCGCGAGCAGCAGCGGTCCGGTCCCGAACGCCCGCACCTGGCCGACGGCGCCCGGCAGGCTCGTCACCCAGAGTGCGACCGTGTCCATCCAGGTGATGCCATAGCCCATCAGCTTCCAGAAGATTGCGTCGAAGCCGAACGTCATCGCCAGCACGCCCAGGATGCCCATCGGCATGACCTCGGCCGACACCGCCGGCATGGCGAGCAGATTGGCGATCACGCCGTAAGGCCCGGTGCGGTGGAAATGATAGGCGACATAAGGCGTGGTGCCGAGGCCTGCGACGAAAGACGCAAGTATCAGCCCGACGATCTCGCGTCCGCCCCACAGCGCGATGCGGGCGCCGCGTGAGGTGTCGGCCGTGGCGCGCCATGGCAGGCCGTGCTGGTAGGCGGCAATCAAGGCGAGCGTCGCCGCGAATGACATTTGAAAGCTCGGATTGACGACGGATTCCGGCGACAGCAACAGCACGCCGAGCGCCGCGACCGTTATCGTGCGGAAGGTCAATGTCGGCCGGTCCACCATGATGCCGGCCAGCACGATGGCAATCATGATGAACGAGCGCTGGGTCGCAACCTCGGCTCCCGACAGCAGCAGATAGAACATCGCCGCGGCAAGCGCGGCCGCTGCCGCCCATTTCTTGATCGGGTATCGGCTCGCCATCGACGGGATCAGCGCGAGCCCGGCGCGGATGAAGAAGAACACGATGCCCGCGACCACCGCCATGTGATAGCCGGAGACAACACGTGCGCGAGGCTTGAGACGTACGTCGCGTCGTTGACCGGCGTCGAAATAGCGTCGCGCTTACCGGTGATCAGCGCCGAGGCGATCGAACCTTCGTCGCCGGGCAGTTCGGCTCGCATGCGTTTGTCGATCGTCTCCCGAATGCCGTCGATCACCGCCGCGTAGCCCAGCCAAAAGCCACTATTGACCGGCGCCGCCGCGGTCCTGATTTTGCCGAGCGCGTAGCCGGACGCGGCGATGCGATGGAAATACATATCGCGCGCAAAGTCGTAGCCGCCGGGGCGCAAGGGCGCGAGCGGCGGCGACAGGTGCGCTTTGAGCTCGATGAAGCTGCCAACCGCGGGCGCGGTGTTGCGCACCGCGAGCCGCACGCGCTCGGGCACTTCATTGAGGCGGCGGCCCTCGATGGTGTGAACGCGTACGGTGATGCGGTCGCTGCGCTCGCGCTCCTCGCGGATTTCGACGAAGCCGGACAGCGTCACGGTCGAGACCGGGAATTGCAGAACCGGATGGACGACGTACGTGGTGCGCAGCGCCGCGGCCGCCCACCAGGCCGGTTCGCGATCGGCCGTGAAATAAACGACGATGCCGAAGCCGAAGGCGACCGCCATCCACGGCACCAGCCGCCCCGGCGCGATTTCGGCGAGCACCCATTCCGACAGAAGCCGCCGCAGCCAGGCGGCGCGGTCGGCAAGCCCCGCCGGCAGCAGGAGCCCGCCGCGCCGGCGCGCGGCGTCGGCGTCCCAGGCTTTGGCTCGTGTGCGCGCCTTTTCGTTCAGGGCGCGGCGCCCCCGACGCTCACGCAACCTGGCCCTAGGATAGCGCAGCTAGGGGTTGTGGCTAGGAGAACGGTTGTGAACGAATGTCAGTTGCTACCCCGCGGCCGCCTTTTCCTTGGCTTGGTCCTTAGCCCAGGTGTCGCGCAGGCCGATGGTACGGATGAACACCGGTTTGCCGGGCGCTGACTCGCGGTCAAGGCAGAAATAGCCCTGGCGCTCGAACTGTACCGGCGCCTCGGGCCTGGCATCGGCCAGTGCCGGCTCGAGCCGCGCGCCGGGGAGCACCTCCAACGAATTCGGGTTGAGATCGGCGGTGAAATTCTCGCCCCCGCTCGGATCGGGCTTTGTAAAAAGCGGATTGTACAGCCGCACTTCGGCGGGTAGCGCGTGGGCGGCCGAGACCCAATGGATCGTCGCCTTGACCTTGCGGCCGTCCGGCGAATTGCCGCCCTTGGTCGCGGGATCGTAGGTGCAGCGCAGCTCGATCACCTCGCTCTTGTCGTTCTTCACCACCTCGCGGCAGGTGATGAAATAGGCGTAGCGCAGCCGCACCTCCATGCCGGGCGATAGCCTGAAGAATTTCTTCGGCGGGTTCTCCATGAAGTCGTCCTGCTCGATATAGAGCTCGCGGCCGAATTTGATCTTGCGGGAGGCCGCCGCCGGATCGTCGGGATGATTGACCGCGTCGAGTTCCTCGACCTGCCCTTCCGGATAGTTCTCGATCGTTACTTTGAGCGGCTTGAGCACAGCCATCCGCCGCAGCGCGCTTTTGTTGAGCGCCTCGCGCACCGAGAACTCGAACATGCCGACGTCGACAAGGCTATTGGCCTTGGCGACGCCGATGCGCTTGATGAAATCGCGGATCGCCTCCGGCGGCACGCCGCGCCGGCGCAACCCGGCAAGCGTCGGCATGCGCGGATCGTCCCAGCCGGTCACGTGGCCGCCGCGCACCAGCTCGGTGAGCACGCGCTTCGACAGCACGGTGTAGGTGAGATTGAGGCGGGCGAATTCGTACTGATGCGGCTTCGACGGCACGCCCAGATTGGCGATGAACCAGTCGTACAGCGGCCGGTGATCCTCGAATTCGAGGGTGCAGACCGAATGGGTGATGCCCTCGATGGCGTCCGACTGGCCATGCGCGAAGTCGTAGCTTGGATAGATTTTCCACGTGGTGCCGGTGCGCGGATGCGGCGCATTGAGGATGCGGTAGAGCACCGGGTCGCGCAGATTGATGTTGCCGCTGCCCATGTCGATTTTGGCGCGCAACACGCGCGCGCCATTGGGGAATTCGCCGGCGCGCATGCGGCGGAACAGGTCGAGGTTTTCCTCCGCCCGGCGGTCGCGGAACGGGCTGTTCTTGCCAGCCTCGGTCAGGGTGCCGCGATTGTGACGGATCAAGTCCTGGCTTTGGTCGTCGACATAGGCCTTGCCGGCGCGGATCAGGTCCTCGGCCCAGCCATAGAGCCGCTCGAAATAATCGGAGGCGTGATAGAGGTGTTTCCCCCAGTCGAAGCCGAGCCAGCGCACGTCGCGCTCGATGGCGTCGATGTATTCCTGCTCTTCCTTTACCGGATTTGTGTCGTCGAACCGCAGATTGCAGTGGCCACCGAATTCTTCGGCAATGCCGAAATTCAGGCAGATCGACTTGGCGTGGCCGATGTGTAGATAGCCGTTCGGCTCGGGCGGAAACCGCGTGGCCACCGCCTTGACGCGTCCGGCATCGACGTCGGCCTGGACGATGTCACGGATGAAGTCGCGCCCGGGCTCGCCAACCGCCGGATTGCCGCTTGCCTTTTCGTCGGTCGCCATGCTTCTAAAACCTCAAGTCATCCCACCCTGCCGCTTCCGGCGGCCTATGCCATGACGTGCCGCTCGGCTCAATGTCAATTGCGGTGACACCTTTCCCGGCAACTGTGGTACAGGGCCCGCAATGAGCGAGCCCGTCGTCACCCGTTTTGCGCCGTCCCCCACCGGCTTTCTGCATATCGGCGGCGGCCGCACCGCGCTGTTCAATTGGCTTTATGCGCGCCGGTTTGGCGGCAAGACGCTGCTGCGGATCGAGGACACCGACCGCGAGCGCTCGACCGCCGCCGCCATCGCCGCCATCATCGACGGCCTCACCTGGCTCGGGCTGACCTGGGACGGTGAGATCGTGTTCCAGTTTTCGCGCGCCGCACGCCACCGCCAGATCGCCGAGCAACTGCTGACGGCCGGCAAGGCTTATCGCTGCTACGCGTCCCCTGAGGAGCTCACCGCGATGCGCGAGGCCGCCCGCCGCGAGGGCCGCGCCAAGCTCTATGACGGGCGCTGGCGCGACCGCGACCCGTCCGAAGCGCCGCCCGGCGTCAAGCCGGTGATCCGGCTGCGTGCCCCCCTGACCGGCGAGACGGTGATCGAGGACCAGGTGCAGGGGCGCGTGGTCTGGCAGAATTCCGATCTGGACGACCTCGTCCTGCTGCGTTCCGACGGCAATCCCACCTACATGCTGGCGGTGGTGGTGGACGACCACGACATGAATGTCACCCACATCATCCGCGGCGACGACCACCTGACCAATGGAGCCCGCCAGAAGCATATCTACGAGGCGCTCGGATGGACCGTGCCGATCATGGCGCATATCCCGCTGATCCACGGGCCGGACGGCTCCAAGCTATCCAAGCGTCACGGCGCTCTCGGTGTCGATGCCTATCGCGCCATGGGCTACCTGCCCGCGGCGATGCGCAATTACCTGGTTCGCCTCGGCTGGGCGCACGGCGACCAGGAGATCTTCACGACCGACGAGATGGTCGCGGCGTTCGATCTGCCGCAAATCGGCCGCTCGCCGGCGCGATTCGATTTCGCCAAGCTGGAAAGCCTCAACGGCCATTACATCCGGTCCAGCGACGACGCCGATCTGATCGCCACCCTCGAAGACCTGCTGCCGCACATCGCCGGCGGCCAGGAGCTTGCCAGCAAAATGACGCCGGCGTTGCGCGGCAAGCTGCTGACCGCGATGCCGGCCCTGAAGGAACGCGCCAAAACCTTAGTCGAACTATTTGAAGCAACGCGCTTTCTCTGGGCCGGCCGACCGCTCGATCTGAACGAACAGGCCAAGGCTCTGCTCACGTCCGAGGCCAAATCGGTCATTGCCGCGCTGCTGCCCGAACTGGCGGCGGTCGCCGAGTGGACGCCTCCAGCCATCGAGGCGGTAGTGCGCGGCTACGCCGAACAGGCAGCTCTCAAGCTAGGCGCGGTGGCACAGCCACTACGAGCCGCGCTTACCGGGCGGACCACATCGCCGCCGATCTTCGACGTGCTCGCCGTGCTGGGCAAGGACGAGAGCCTGGCCCGCTTGCGGGATCAGATGGACTGAACCAGCCTGTCGGCACAGCCGCGGCCGCCCTCGCCGGCCCGATCTATGTTGATATGGCGCACCGCCATGTCACATTACCTATCTTGCAGCGCACACAAGGATGGAGTACCCAAAAAGCGGCCGGAACCACGCTCGCCACGCCCGCAGTCTCGGCTTCTGGCCACACGTTTCCGCGCGCATTGCACGCCTCCAAATCGAGGGCTCGACCATGGACGCCAAGACGGACGCCAAGAAGAAAATCGGCACCCTCACCGTCGGCAACAAAAATTGGGATTTCCCGGTCTACGACGGCACGATCGGCCCCGACGTTCTGGACATCGCCAAGCTCTACAACGAGAGCGGCATGTTCACCTACGACCCCGGCTTCACGTCGACGGCGAGCTGCGAGTCCAAAATCACCTATATCGACGGCGACGAGGGCATCTTGCTCTATCGCGGCTATCCGATCGAGCAGCTCGCCGAGCACGGCGATTTCCTGGAGACCTGTTACCTGCTGCTCTACGGCGAACTGCCGACGCCGACGCAAAAAGCCGACTTCGATTACACCGTCACCCGGCACACGATGGTGCACGAACAGATGAGCCGGTTCTTCCAGGGCTTCCGGCGCGACGCCCATCCGATGGCGGTGATGACCGGCTGCGTCGGCGCGCTGTCGGCGTTCTATCACGACTCCACCGACATCTCGGACCCGCATCAGCGCATGATCGCGTCGATCCGCATGATCGCCAAAGTGCCGACGCTGGCGGCCATGGCCTACAAATATTCGGTCGGTCAGCCGTTCGTCTATCCGAAGAACGATCTCGACTATTCCACCAATTTCCTGCGCATGTGCTACGCGGTGCCGACCGAGGACTACAAGGCGAACGCGGTGCTGGCGCGGGCGATGGACCGCATCTTCATCCTGCACGCCGATCACGAGCAGAACGCCTCGACCTCCACGGTGCGGCTGGCCGGCTCGTCCGGCGCCAATCCATTCGCCTGCATCGCCGCCGGCTGCGCCTGCCTCTGGGGGCCGGCGCATGGCGGCGCCAACGAAGCCGCGCTCAACATGCTGCGCGAGATTGGCACCGTCGACCGCATCCCGGAATTCATCAAGCGCGCCAAGGACAAGAACGACTCCTACCGGCTGATGGGCTTCGGCCACCGCGTCTATAAGAACTACGACCCGCGCGCCAAGATCATGCAGAAGACCTGCCACGAGGTGCTCAACGAACTCGGTATCAAGGACGATCCGCTGCTCGATGTCGCCATGGAGCTGGAAAAAATCGCGCTACACGACGATTATTTCGTCGAGAAAAAGCTCTATCCCAATATAGATTTCTATTCGGGCATCACGCTCAAGGCGATGGGCTTCCCCACCACCATGTTCACGGTGCTGTTCGCGGTCGCGCGCACGGTCGGCTGGATCGCGCAGTGGAAAGAAATGATCGAGGATCCGAAGCAGAAGATCGGCCGCCCGCGCCAGCTCTATACCGGCGCGCCGCAGCGCGATTACGTGCCGATTTCGCGAAGGAAGTGATCGCTCGGAAGGATTTTAGCGAAGGTCGGCTTCATCAGCCGCCCTTTCCGTTTGCACTTTTGCCGTTGAGTTTCGGCGCGCTGGCGCCGTCATAAGACCACTGCACGTAGACACCGGCCCAGGTAAAACCGCCGCCGAAGGCGGCCAGCACCAAGCGGTCGCCGCGCTTCAATTTCTCCTCGTAGTCCCACAGACAGAGCGGGATGGTGGCGTTGGTGGTGTTGCCATATTTATTGATGGTCACCATCACCTTTTCCATCGGCAGGCCCATGCGCTCGGCGGTCGAACTCGATGATGCGGTTGTTGGCCTGGTGCGGCACCAGCCAGTCGATCATGTCGGCGCGCAAATTGTTGCGTTTCATGATCTCGCCCGCCACTTCCGCCATTTTGGCGATGGCGAATTTGTAGACCGCGGCGCCTTCCTGATGGACGTAGTGCAGGCGATTGGCGACCGTCTCGAATGTCGGCGGCATACGGCTGCCGCCGGCCTTCTGATGCAGATGGATCATGCCCGAGCCGTCGGAGCGGATCAGCGCGTCCATGATGCCGGTGCCGTCCGCACTCGGCTCCAGCAGCACGGCGCCGGCGGCGTCGCCGAATAAAACGCAGGTCGCGCGATCCGTGTAATCGACGATCGACGACATCTTGTCGGCGCCCACCACCACGACCTTGCGCGCGGTGCCGTTGGCGATGAATTGCTGCGCGATGGTGAGCGAATATAGAAAGCCCGAGCAGGCCGCCTGCACGTCGAAGCTGCCGATATTCTTGATCCCGACCATGTCGCAGATGAGGTTGGCGGTCGACGGGAACTGCATGTCCGGCGTGGTGGTGGCGCAGATCAGCAGATCTACTTCCTCCGGCTTGGTACCGGTTTTCTGCAGCAGGCCGCGCACCGCTTCCGCCGCCATGTGCGACGTGCCGAGCCCCTCGCCCCGCTGGATGTGACGCTCTTTTATGCCGGTGCGTTCGGTGATCCAGGCGTCGCTGGTGTCCACCATGCGCGCCAGTTCGGAATTGGTCAGCAGGTCCGGCGGCACGTAGCCATGGACGGCGGTAATTGAGGCACGCGGCGAAAGGGTCAAGGGCGGCTATTCCAGTTTTAGGCCATGGCATAAGGCCAATTGGCCAAGCCAGGCAAACTACGCCGTCGGCGGGCCGGATGCCACCGTTTCGCGCCTCGGTTGGCCGATGGCGCCCGCGCAATCCAGGACCGCGGCCGCCGCGCGGTCGCTTGGGGCCGCTTGGCCGATCTCCATGATGGCGTCGAGCCGACCCAGGGCATCGATCTGCCGCCGGCGTTGCGGCGTATCGCTCAGGAGCGGCACCAGGGCCGAAGCCAGTCGCTCCGGCGTGAACTGCCGCTGCAGCAGCTCGGGCACCGCGTTCTCGCCCAGGACCAGATTGGCCAGGATCACGCTTTGGACGTTGATCAGCAAGCGGGCGATCAACTCCTCGGACAGCGGCACCTTGTAGCCGGCGACCATCGGGATGCCGGCGACCGCCAGCTCAAGCGTCGAGGTTCCGGATTTGGTCAGCGCGGCCCGCGCCGCGCGGAAGGCGGCTTCCCTTTCGTCCGGCTCGGTCACCACGCGCGGCGCAATAGGCCAGGACGCCACCGCAGCCTTCACCGTGCCGGCAAGCCGCTGCACCGACGGCACCACCACCTCCAGTGGCCCGGCACGCTGCGCCGCGAGCGCCACGGCCTCGCCGAAGATGCCGGCCATGCGGCGGATTTCGCCGGCGCGGCTGCCCGGCAGCACTAGCAGCAACGGCGGATCGGTGAGGCGGCGGCGCGCCTCCTCGGCACTGGGCCGCAAGCGTCCGGCCCTTTCCCCCAACGGATGTCCGACGAAGGTGCACCGCGGCCCGCCCAAACGCCGCATCGCCGCCGGCTCGAACGGCAGCAGCGCCAGCACATGATCCACGTATGCGCGCATGGCGCGCGCGCGGCCCGGCCGCCACGCCCACACCGACGGACAGACATAATCGACGATCGGGATTTCGGCGTTGCGGGCGCGCACGCGGCGCGCCACCCGATGGGTAAATTCGGGACTGTCGATGATGACCAGCACATCCGGCTTGGCGGCGATCACGGCGTCGGCGGTTTGCCGAATGCGTTTGACGATTTTTGATAGGTTCTCAGGTATGCCGGCGATGCCGATGATGGCGAGATCGCCGAGCGGGAACAGACTCGGCACGCCTTCGCCCGCCATCTGCACGCCGCCAACGCCGGAAAACCGCGCCCCCGGGCTGCGCCGTTTGATGGCCGCAATCAGCGCCGCGCCGAGCCGGTCGCCGGAATCCTCGCCCGCCACCAGAAAAACATGCGCCGCCGGCGCGCGGCTCATTGCCCGGTCTCTGCGGACGCGCCGATCACGAAAATATTGGCATGGTCGGCCGCCGCGATCAGCTGCTCCGGTTTGGCGATGATGGTCGAGCCCGCCACCACGGCGATGCCGGCAAGTTTGGCGCGCGCCGCGCCTTCGACGGTCTGCGGACCGATCGAGGGCAGATCGAAGCGCTGGTCCTGGCCGGGCTTCGGCGCCTTCACCAGCACGCCGATGCCTGCGGGGGAACGCACCCGGCCATTGGCACGCATCTGGGCCACGCGCGCGAGCATATCGTCGGTGCCTTCCGCCGCTTCCACCGCCAGCACGTGCTTTCCCGCCACCACCACCGCCTGGCCGACGTCGAACCCGCCGGTCGCGCGCAGATAATCGAAGCCCAACGCAACATCGGCGCGATCGCCCTCGGAAGCCGGGACGCGGCCGAGGACACCTGATGGAACCAGAATTTCCGGAGCGACCTCGTGCGCGCCGAGCAGGCGGAAGCCTTCCTTTTCGAACAATCGCGCGATGCCCGATAACAGATGATCGTCCCCGCCGCGATACGCCGCGGCGATGCGCGGCATCAGCATCATGACTTTGAAATCCGGCCTAATCTGCCAAAAGGCCGGACGCACCAGCGATCCGATAAACACCACGTCGCGGCAGGAAGCAGCGCGCGCAATGCGCGCGAATTTTCCGCCTTGGCCAAAATACAGCCACTGGCATTGCCGCCGCTCGAAGTCGGCCGAGTCGGCGGCACCGTGCAGCGGGAACAGCAACACCTTGCGTCCGCGCGCGGCGACGAAATCCGCCACCGCCAAGGGCAGGCTGCCGCCGCCGCAAATGAGCGCGAGCGGGCCTTTGTCGATCGTGGCCGGCGCGGCGTTCATGCGTCCTCGTCGGCCTCGCCGCGTTTGGCCGCCACGGTCAGCGGCCGCTTACCGGCGCGGATGAAGTCGATCATCTTCGTAACCTGGAGATCGCCACCATAGTCGGCGGCGACGCGCTCGAGCCGGAAGCGAAATTCGCCGTTACCGAAAAACAGCGCGCGATAGGCCTCGCGATAGCGGTGGATATCGGCCTTGGAAAATCCGCGCCGGCGCATGCCGATCACGTTGAGGCCGACCAGATTGGCGAGCGGCCCCTGCACCGTGCCCCACGGGATCACATCGGCGCGCGCGCCGCTCAGGCCCACGAGCATGGCGCCCTCGCCGATGCGCACGAACTGACGCACCGCAACGCCGCCGCCAAAAACCACGTGGTCGCCGACGGTGACGTGGCCGGCCAGCAGGATATTGTTGGCGAAGACGACATTGTCGCCGACCTGGCAGTCGTGCCCGACGTGCGAGCCGACCATGAGGAAGCAGCGGTCGCCGACTTGCGTCACGCCGCCGCCGTCCTCGGTGCCGGTGTTCATGGTCACGTGTTCGCGGATGTCGCAATCGGCGCCGACCACGAGCCGGGTCGGACCGCCGCGATAGTGCACCGACTGCGGCGGCGAGCCGAGCGATGCGAACGGGTGGACGACCGTGCGCGCGCCGATCGTGGTGTGGCCGGTGAGGTGGACATGGGCGACCAGCCGGCAGCCGTCGCCCACCGTCACGTGCGGGCCGACGGTGCAATAGGGACCTACTGTAACGTCAAGTCCGATCGCCGCTGTGGCCTCGATCCGCGCCGTGGGATCGATCATGGCTGGTCTAATATGTCGGACAGCATGGCGCCGACTTCCGCCTCGGCAACGATTTTGCCAGCTACCTTGGCCTCGCCGCGATACCACCACATGTTGCCGCGCCGGCGCTTCTTTTTCATGTGGTATTCGATGGTGTCGCCCGGCAAAACCGGCCGCCGAAATTTTGCCTTGTCGATGGTAAGAAAGAACACCGATTTCGGCCGCGTCTTGAATACAGCGGCGATGCAAAGCACGCCCGCCGTCTGCGCCATGCCTTCGATCATGAGTACGCCGGGGAAAACCGGATTGTCGGGGAAGTGCCCCATGAAATGCGGTTCGTTGATCGTCACGTTTTTGATGCCGACGCCCTGCTCGTCGCCCTGCATGTCGATCACGCGGTCGACCATGAGAAACGGATAGCGGTGCGGCAGCATCTTGATGATCGCCGCGATGTCGGCGGATTCAAGAATTGTCACGGCCTTATCCATGGCGCTTGTCTCGTTCGTCCGCTGCCGTATCGGCCTCGCCTCTTGCGCGCCCTAGCCTTGCGATCGCCACCATCTCGCGGAACCACAGCTTGACTGGCTTGGCCGGCGTCCCGCCCCAACGCCCGCCAGGCGGAACGTCGGCATGGACATTACTCGCGGCGGCAAGCTGCGCGCCTTCGCCGATCGTCACGTGATCGCTTACCCCAACGCTGCCGCCCAGCGCCACGAAATCCCCAAGCGTCGAACTTCCGGAGATTCCGGATTGCGCCACGATGATGCAATGCCGGCCAATGCTCACATTGTGGCCGATCTGGACCAAATTGTCGATCTTGGTGCCCTCGCCGATCACGGTATCGCGGATGGCGCCACGGTCGATCGTGGTGCCGGCGCCGATCTCGACGTCGTCTTGGATAATGACGCGCCCGAGCTGCGGCACCTTGAGGTGGCCGCCCAGACCCAACACGAAGCCGAAGCCGTCCTGACCGATCTTGCAGCCCGGATGAATGACGACCCGGTCGCCGATCAGCGAGTCGGTGACGATGGCTCCCGCCCCGACCGAACAATTGCGCCCGATGCGGACCTCGGCGCCGATGACCGCGGTCGCCCCGATGACGGTGCCGGCGCCGATTTCGACCCGCGGCCCGATCACCGCGCCGGGCTCTACGGTGACGCCACTTTCGAACCGTGCGCTCGGGTCGACATGGCCGCCGGCCACGCTCCCCGCTTCGGCGAGCGAAGAAGGCCGCAACGCATGCGGAAACATTTCGCGCACCACCGTGATGAACGCGCGATAGGGCACGGGCGTGACCAACACCGGCACATGAGCCGGTAAATGTTTGGCGAGCGCGGCGTTGGCGAAGCAAGCGCCGGCGTGGGTCGCGGCGGCGGCCGTGGCGTAATTTTTGTTGTCGAAAAAGGTCAGATCGTTTGGCGACGCGAGATCGAGCGGCGCGACGTTGGCGAGACGCCGCGTCGCCAGATCTGCCGGCGGCGTGGTGCCGGTCAGGGCGGCGATCTCAGCCAGCGCGAGACCCCGCGCGCGTCGATGGAATACCGGCTCGCTCATGCCGCCAGTTCCGTGCCGCCGATCGCGGTCAAGATCAGAACTTCGCGCCGCCGCTGAAGCGGAAGAACTGCGTTTGGTCGTAGCTCTGCTTGGTCAGGGCGTAAGCGAAATCGAAACGCAGCGGCCCAAGCGGGGAATCCCAGATGAAGCCCATGCCGACCGACGAGCGCACCGCCATGCCGTCCGCGACTTGCAGCGTTTCGCCGGTCGCGGCCCAACCGGTCGGCCCCTGATAATTCCACAGCGAGCCGGCGTCGGCGAAGGCAGCGAGCTTAATGCCGATTTCCTTCGGCATAAAGTAGAGCGGCGTTTGCGCCTCGAGGCTCGCGCCCCAATACATGGTGCCGCCGAGCGCGTCGTTGGTGGTGCCCGGCGTCAGATCGCGCGGACCGATGCCGGACGGCGCGAAGCCGCGCACCAGATTCGGGCCCATCTGGAAGTGATCCAGCATGCGCAGATCCCTGCCGCCCCAGCCGTTCAGAGCGCCACCTTGCAAGTGGAGCACGCCGACGATGTCCGGCAGAAATTCGTAATACGTGCGGGTGTCGGCGGTGGTGCGGACGAAATTCACGTCGCCGCCGACGCCTGCGAAGTCCTGCGTGATCGAGGCATAGAAGCCGCTGGTCGGGACTTTGAGGTTGTCGAGCGTGTTGTAGGCCAGCGTATAGCCGACCAAGGACGTCACCACCGGGCCCTGGGCGAGTTCTTTACGCACGGCGAGCGAGGCTTCACCGTCGGAGAAGCACTCATCCAGTGGCGTGACCGGGAAAGTGTGTGGGTTGTATCCGAGGGGAGTTCCGCCGGGGAACATCGAGCCGGGCGCAGTCGCTGCCGTGATACAGTTATTGTACTGATCCGGCAGCGTGATCTCCTGCCGGTAGATCGAATAGTGCGGCGTTAGCGACAGCTCCTCCGACAGCGCGAAGCCGAGACGCAAATTGGTGCCGATTGTCTGCGTGTTGTAAGAGACGTATGAGGTCGCCAAAGTCTGCCGCGCGAACAAATCGACGCCGCCGGCCATGCGATAGCCCAGCAGATAGGGCTCGACAAAGGACAGCGTGAAGCCGCGCGAATATTGGCCGTAGGTCACCGACGCCTTGGCGAATTGGCCGCGGCCCATCAAGTTACGGTCGGCAACGCTGACTTCGGCAAGGAACCCGTCGGAGGTCGAGTAACCGCCCGAGACGGAGAACTCGCCGGTCGACATTTCCTCGACGGCGACATTGATGACGACCCGGTCGGGCGCCGAGCCCGGCTCATTGGTGATCTTGACCGACTTGAAATAGTTCAGGTTCTTCAGCCGGCGCTCGGCGCGGTCGATCAGCGCGCGGTTGTAGGCGTCGCCTTCGCCGATATCGAATTCGCGGCGGATCACGTAGTCGCGGGTGCGGGTGTTGCCGCTGATATTAATGCGCTCGATATAGGCGCGCGTGCCTTCCTCGACCACGAAAGTGAGATTGATCACCTTTCGCTCGAAGTCGCGGTCGCCGCGCGGACGCACATTGGCGAAGGCATAGCCGTGCTTGGCCGCCTCGATCGTCATTGACTCGACGCTCTTTTCGACCAGATCGGCGTTGTAGACGTTGCCGGCGCCGATCTTGAGGCTGTCGCGCAACGAAGCCGGAGTGATCGCGCGCACGTTTGACACCACGTTGACGGTGCCGACGCGATACTGGGCGCCTTCATCGATGGTGAAGATGACGACGAAGCCTTTCTTGGCCGGATCGTATTCGCCGACGGCGGAGACGATGCGGACGTCGGCAAAACCATGCTTGAGATAGAAACGGCGCAGCAGATCGCGGTCGGCTTCGATGCGGTCCGGATCGTAGATGTCGGTGGTTTGCAGGAAGCTCAGCCAGTTGCTCTCGGAGGTCTTGATGACGTCCTCCAGGCGGCCGCTCGAGAACGCCTTGGCGCCGACAAAGCGGATTAGCTTGACGCCGGTCTTCTGGCCCTCGGTAATTTCAAACACCAGATCGACGCGGTTGTTCGGCAATTCGATGATCTTCGGATCGACCTTCACGTCGAAGCGGCCGCTGCGGTGATAGATTTCGATGATCCGCTGCACGTCGGCCTGCACCATCGGCTTCGACAGAGTGCCGCGCGGCTTCGACTGCACTTCAGCCTTCAGCTGATCGTCTTTGGCTTTTTTATTGCCTTCGAAAGCGACGCGATTGATCACCGGGTTCTCGACCACGTTGATCACCAGACGGCCGCCGGAGTGCTCGATGCGCACGTCCGAGAACAGGCCGGTGGCATAAAGCGACTTGATGCCGTCGTCGATCTGCGCCGGACCGAGCTGGCCGCCAGGACCGGCCTTGAAATAGGAACGGACGGTGTCGGCCTCGACCCGGCGGTTGCCTTGCACGACAATCGAACTGGCGGACTGTGCAAACGCGACGCCCGAGGACGCCACGGCCGCGATCCCGCCGCCGACAAGGATACCAGCGAGGACCAAACAGACGGCCAGTCCTCGATAAAACCGCACCCCAAGTCCCATGCGCCAAGCGCCTCTGTATTTACCCGTGCGATCGCCCCCGACGCGGAGCCGACAGATTTTTGGGCCAGCTTTAATTGGCTTTGTAGCGCCTTTTATAGGCACTGCAAACGAACTACCGGCCCAAGTTTCCCTTTCTCCTCATGAAGTTGCCCGCAGGACACGCTTTATGAGGTCGCCAGATGCAGAATGTCATTAAACGTTGCAAATATCATCAACATCACCACGATCGCCAAGCCGATGCGGAACCCAACCTCCTGGGCGCGCTCGGATAGCGGCCGGCCACGAATCGCCTCGATCCCATAGAACAAAAGGTGACCGCCATCGAGCAGCGGGATCGGGAACAGGTTCAATAATCCAATTGAAACCGACAGCACGGCGGTCAGATGCATCAGCGCTACGAAACCGGCCGACGCCACCTGCCCAGAGACCTGGGCGATGCGAATTGGGCCACCGAGCTGGTCGGCCGCCTCCCGGCCGGCAAACACCCCGCCGATGTAGGCCAGCGTGCGGTCGGCCACGAACCAGGTCTCCAGTGCGCCGGCGGCGACCGCCTGCAGCGGCCCCATTTTCTGCGTCTTGATGTCGCCGGGCGCCATGGAGCGGCTGATGCCGAGCACGCCGAGCCTATGGTTGTTGCCGAAATTGTCCTTCAGCTCCCGGAGCATCGGCGTGGCCTTGAGCATGACATGCACGCCGCCGCGTTCGACCTCGATATTGAGCGTCTCGCCCGCGCTGACGCTGACGATGCGCTGCATGTCGGAGAAACTGTCGATTTTCTCGCCGTCGATCGCCACCACCAGGTCGTCCGGTTTGAAACCGGCCGCCTGCGCGGCGCTGGCCGGTTGCACCGTATCGACGCGCGCGCTCGTGGTCTGCTTGCCGACAGTCACGAAGACGCCGGCGAAAATGACGATCGCCAGGATGAAGTTGGCGACCGGGCCCGCCACCACCACGGCCGCCCGTGGCGCGACCGGCTTGTGGACAAAACTGACCGCCTTTTCTTCTTCGCTCATGGCGGCGGCCGCCTCATGGTCGGGCACGCTCGCCGCATTGTCGTCGCCGAAGAATTTGACGTAGCCGCCGAGTGGAATCGCGGAGATTTTCCAGCGCGTTCCATAACGGTCGTTGAAGCCGGCGATTTCAGGCCCAAAACCGATCGAGAACGTCAGCACCCTGATACCGCACAGTCGCGCCACTAGGAAATGGCCAAGCTCATGAAAGAAAACGACAATCGTCAGCACAAACAGGAAGGGAACGATGTAGCCGACGAGGTGGCTACCGAATGCGCCGAGGCTCCCCAAAATGTCCATAATCATCACAACCCTCGTCCCCGACGCTATGGCGCCCGTATCGTTAGTGAAAGTTTACTAGGATGACTTTACGGCAATTTCGGGCAAGAGGGCCAAAGCTAAACTTCTCGCATTATGGTCAACGCCGAGCGCGGCATCGATATCGGCCGCCGCCGCCAACAGGCCCCGACCGGCTGCCGCATCCAACGTGGCGTCGACCAGCGCCGTAATCGCTGGAAAACTGATACGCCCGGCGAGGAATTCGGCGACTGCGACCTCGTTAGCCGCATTGAACACGGTCGGCGCTGCGCCGCCCGTCTCGAGGACGCGGCGGGCCAGCGCGAGGGCCGGAAAGCGGACCAAGTCGGGTGCCTCGAAGGTCAATTCGCGCACCTGTGCCAGATCGAGCCGGGCCGCCGGGCCGTCGATCCGCCGCGGCCAGCCCAGGCAGTGGGCGATCGGAATTCGCATGTCGGGAGAGCCGAGTTGCGCCACGACCGAGCCATCGCGAAACTCAACCATACCGTGCACCACCGACTGCGGATGTACCAGCACGTCGATCTCATCCGGCTTGAGCGCAAAAAGGTGATAGGCCTCAATTACTTCGAGGCCTTTGTTCATCAGGCTTGCCGAAATCGATGGTGATCTTCGGCCCCATCGACCAATTCGGATGACGCAGCGCCTGTTCCGGCGTGGCCGCCTTGATCGCCTCCAGCGACCAAGTGCGGAACGGGCCGCCGGAGGCGGTCAGGATGACGCGCTTGAGCTCTTCGCGCGCGCCCGAGCCAAGCGCCTGGAATATCGCATTATGCTCGCTGTCGACCGGCAGCACGGTCGCGCCAGCAATCGCGGCGCGGCGCATGAATAAGGCGCCGGCGCAAACCAGGCATTCTTTGTTGGCGAGCGCGACCGTCGCGCCGCGTTCGATGGCCGCGAGCGTCGGTTTGAGACCGACCGCGCCGCTGATCGCCGCCATCAGCCAATCGGCCGGACGTTGCGCTGCTTCGAGCAGTGCGCCCTCGCCGGCCGCCGCCTCGATGCCGCTGCCGGCCAAAGCGCCCTTCAACTCGCCGTAAGCCGCCGGATCGGCGACCACGGCAAAACGCGCGCCGATTTCGCGCGCGAGTTTTGCCAGCGCTTTCGCACTACGCCGTGCGCTGACCGCCTCGACCCGATAACGCTTCGGTTCGCGCTTGATCAGATCCACGGTGCTGGCGCCGATCGAGCCGGTGGCGCCGAGAATGGTGATGCTGCGCACGGCGGCAGCCTGCTGCGGTTTCGATCGGGCGACGCCGGGTACGGTCATGCGGTCACCATACCAGCAGGCCGCGCGCGGCGCCGTCGAACCCGCCCCGCGACAGTCCGATCAGGCAACCGATGAGCGCCGCCGCCCAGAAACCGTCGAGCCGGTCCATCACGCCGCCGTGGCCGGGAATGAGGTGGCTCGCATCCTTGGCCCCGAACTGGCGCTTGACCCAGGATTCGAGAAGGTCGCCGGCTTGCGCCACTACCGAGAGCAACAGCGCGACGATCGCAATCGCCGTCCAGTTGAACGCGCCGAACAGGTGAGCCACCAGCACGGCCACGATTATGGCCCCGAGCGCGCCGGCGACCGCGCCGGACCAGGTCTTTTTCGGGCTCACCGCCGGCATCAGTTTCGGGCCGCCGAAAGCGCGGCCTGCGAAATACCCCAGAACGTCGGTGGTCCAGGCGATCGCGAACAAAAGCACCATTGCGAGAAACCCGTCGATGTCATCGGCCCGCAGCAACATCGGCGCGAGCAGCATGGAGCCGGCATAACCGATGCCGGTGGTAATCCACAGCCGCCGTTCGCGCGGCGCGAAAATCAAGGCGGCGAGCGCGCCCAGTCCGACCAGCATGATCGCCGCGATCGGCCGGCCGTGCCAGGCGACCAAAGCGGCGACCGCGATCGCGCTGCCGCAAGCTGACAACATCAAACGGTGGTGCGGGCCGGCGACCAGCGTGGTCCACTCCCACAACACCGCGATGGCGGCGAGACCCCAGAACAGCGCGAATGGCCAATCGCCCAGATAAGCCGTGATCAGCGCCAGCGGCGCCAACACCACCGCCGAAGCGACGCGGAGCGCGAGATTGTTCGCGGGCGCAGCTGCGCCGGCGTCGCCCGATCTGGAAACGGGGTCGACGTTCACCACGGGCTCAGGACCCGGTCTTCGCGGCCAGGCCGCCGAACCGGCGCTCGCGCTGCTGGTATTCGCGGATCGCCGTCTCGAGCGCGGCGCGGTCGAAGTCCGGCCAATAGGTCGGCACGAACACCAATTCGCTGTAGGCCGATTGCCAGAGCAGGAAATTCGACAGCCGCTGTTCGCCGCTGGTGCGAATGATGAGATCGGGATCTGGGATGTCCGACGCGTCGAGACACTCACTGACGATTTCCATCGTGATCTCGGCGGGCGTGAGGCTGCCCTTCGCCACCTTCTCGGCGATGCGCTGCGCCGCGCGGGTGATTTCCTGGCGCGCGCCGTAATTGAAGGCCACCACCACAGTGAGGCCATCGTTGTTCTTGGTGAGCTCTTCCGCCTCCACCAGCAGACGGCCGATTTCCGGATCGAGTTGAACGCGTTCGCCGATCACGCGCACGCGTACGCCGCTGCGATGCAGCTCGGCGAGATCGATGCGGATGAAACGCCGCAGCAGACCCATCAATTCGCCGACCTCCTTGGCCGGCCGCGACCAATTCTCGGCGCTGAACGAGAAGATGGTGATGAACTTGATGCCGATCTCGCTGGCGGCGCGGATCGTCCGCCGCAACGCCTCAACTCCGCGGCGATGCCCCTCCACGCGCGGCAGGCCGCGCGCCGCAGCCCAGCGGCCGTTGCCATCCATGATGATGGCGACGTGGCGCGGCGTCCGCTCGAACGGCGGCACGGCGCTATGCGGAATCTCGGCCTCGGGCATAAGTTTTGAGCCGTATCTTTCGACGTGTTTCAGGATCCTGGCCTAGCACTATCCTCGCGTATGATCTTGTCCTAAAACCGGTTTCCGGCCCAGGATTAAGCATGGGACAGGCTTTTTCGGACCCAGGCGGTAAGCCTCATACCGTGAGGATCTCCTTTTCCTTCGCCGCCAGCATGTGGTCGATCTCGGCGATCCCGGCATCGGTCGCCTTTTGGATATCGCCGGAAAATCGGTCGTGGTCATCCTTGCTGACCTTATGGTCCTTCTCCAGCTTCTTGACCGTTTCCATCGCGTCGCGGCGCACGTGACGCACCGCCACGCGCGCGGTCTCGGCATATTTGTGCGCGATCTTGACCAATTCCTTGCGCCGCTCCTCGTTGAGCTCCGGGATTCGCAGACGCACCATCTGTCCCTCGGTCGCCGGCGAGAGGCCCAGGTTGGAATTGATAATCGCCTTTTCCACCGCGTGCACCAACGCGCGGTCCCAGACATTGACCGCGATCAGCCGCGGCTCCGGTATGCTGACGCTGGCGACTTGATTGAGCGGCATCTGCGCGCCATAGGCCTCGACCATCACTGGGTCGAGCATATGCGCGGAAGCCCGGCCGGTGCGCAGGCCGGACAATTCGGTCTTGAGCACCGTGCTGGCGCCCTGCATGCGGCGCTTGATTTCGTTGATGTCATGCGTTGCGTTTGTCATGGCGAACCCCCGAACACGACGCCGCGCACAAGACGCGGACCGACCTAGCCAATCACCGTCGAGCGGCCCTTGCCGCGTAAAACGGCCTCGATGGCGCCCTTCTCGGCGATCGAAAATACGATGATAGGCATGTGGTTTTCCCGAGCAAGCGCGAAGGCGGTGGAATCCATCACCCGCAAATGCTTCTCGATCGCCTCCTGGTGGCCGAGCTTGTCGTAGCGCTTGGCTTTCGGATCCTTGTTGGGATCGGCGGTATATACCCCGTCCACATTGGTGGCTTTGAGCACGGCTTCGCAGCCGAGTTCGGCGGCGCGCAGCACCGCCGTGGTGTCGGTGGTGAAATATGGATTGCCGGTCCCGGCAGCCAGCAACACGACGCGGCCCTTGCCGAGATTTTTCATCGCGCGCTTGCGGTTATAAGTCTCGCATACCGAGGTCATAGCGAGCGCCGAGAGCGTACGGGCCTCGCGGCCGGCGCGCTCGATGGCGGTTTCCAGCACCAGGCAATTCATCACCGTCGCCAGCATACCCATGGTATCGCCCACAGCCCGCGGCACGCCGCGCTCGGACACTTCGACGCCGCGAAAAATATTGCCGCCGCCAACCACCACACCGAGTTCGACGCCCAGCTTCGCGGTCGCGACCAGATCGTTCGCAAGCCGCTCGACCGTCGCCTGGTCGATGCCGAATCCGCTGCTGCCGGTGAGAGCCTCGCCGGACAACTTGACGATGACGCGCTTATAAATCGGGCCGCTTTGATCGGGCACCTTTATCCCAAATGCGCGCGGCTTAGGCATGGTCAACTCTGTCCGGCGGCGGCCGCGACCTCGGCGGCGAAATCGGTTTCCTGCTTTTCAATTCCTTCGCCGAGTGCGTAGCGCACGAACCCGGTGATCTTGATCGGTCCGCCGACTTTGCCTTCAGCTTCCTTCAAGGCCTGCGCGACGGTCTTCTTGTCGTCATGGACGTAAACTTGCTCGAGCAGGCAGACTTCCTTGTAGTAGGTCTTGAGCCCCGACTCGACGATCTTCTCGATCACGTTAGCCGGTTTACCCTGCTGTTTGAACTTGTCGGCCAGCACGTCTTTTTCGCGCTTGACCACGGCCGGATCGAGCCCCGACGCCTCGATCGCCTGCGGATTGGAAGCGGCGATATGCATGGCGATCATGCGGCCGAGGCTCGCCAGTTCATCCGCTTTGCCGTCCGATTCGAGCGCGACCAGCACGCCGATCTTGCCGAGCCCGTCGACCACCGAACTGTGCACATAAGAGCCGACCGCGCCCTTGCTCACGGCGAGCGAGGCGGCGCGGCGCAGCGTCATGTTCTCGCCGATCTTGGCGATGGTGTCGGCGATGGCTTCGGCGACAGTGATGCTGCCGGCCTTGGCGGCCTTGATCTTCTCGACGTCGGTGCCGACGCCGAGCGCGACGTCGGCGATCATCTTCACCAGGCCCTGGAACAAGTCGTTGCGGGCGACGAAGTCGGTTTCCGAATTGACCTCGACCACGACGCCCTTGGTGCCCTGCACCCGCACGCCGATCAGACCTTCCGCGGCGACGCGGCCGGCTTTCTTGGCGGCTTTCGACAGGCCCTTCTTGCGCAGCCAGTCCTGCGCCGCCTGCATCTCGCCGTCGGTCTCGGTCAGCGCCGCCTTGCAATCCATCATGCCGGCGCCGGTCGACTTGCGCAGTTCCTTGACCATCTGGGCCGTGATATTCGCCATTGTGCTATTTACTCCGCCGTCAGTTCCTTGGCCTTCGCGATCCAGCCGTCGACGCGGCCGGGCAATCCCACCTCTTCGCCGACGTTATGCGCGGCGGTGGGCGATAGCTCGGCGATCTGCGTGTAGTGGAAGATGCCGAGATCGTTGAGCTGCTTCTCGATCGCCGGCGAAATGCCGGGCAACTTCTTGAGGTCGTCGGCGACGCCGCGCGGCCCGGGCAGTTGCTCGAAGCCGAGATCGGCGGGCGCGGCCGCCGCCGGCACCGGCTCCGCGATCGGCTTTTCCGCAGCGCCGACATCGACGCCCATCTCGCCCTGAGCGCGGGAGATTCCATCGAGCGCGGCCTTCGCCACCAGTTCGCAGTAAAGTGAGACCGCGCGGCTGGCGTCGTCGTTGCCGGGCACCGCGTAGGTGATGCCGGCCGGATCGGAATTGGTATCGACGATGGCGGCGACCGGAATATTGAGCCGGCGCGCTTCCTTGATGGCGATGTCTTCCTTGTTGGTGTCGATCACGAACAGCAGGTCGGGCACGCCGCCCATGTCCTTGATGCCGCCGAGCGAGCGGTCGAGCTTGTCGCGCTCGCGCTGCATGGTGAGGCGCTCTTTCTTGGTGTAGCCGCCGGCGTCGCCGGAGCTGAGCATCTCGTCGAGCTTACGCAGACGCGAGATCGAGCCGGAAATCGTTTTCCAGTTGGTCAGCGTGCCGCCGAGCCAGCGCGAATTGACGTAATACTGCGCCGACTGCTTGGCGGCCGCGGCGATGGCGTCTTGCGCCTGGCGCTTGGTGCCGACGAACAGGATGCGCCCGCCTTTGGCCGCGGTGTCGCTCACCGCCTGCAGCGCACGATGCAGCATCGGCACGCTCTGGGCGAGATCGATGATGTGAATATTGTTGCGGGTGCCGAAGATGAAACTACCCATCTTCGGGTTCCAACGGTGGGCCTGATGGCCGAAGTGCACGCCAGCTTCCAAAAGCTGACGCATTGAAAAGTCAGGAAGCGCCATAATCTTCTCCGGTTGATCCGCCGCGGACGTGTGTGAGCCCCCTAAAGGGACCACCGGACGGCCTTTTTGACCCATTGTCGGGGCCTAAAGCCAACGATCCGCGTGAGTGATGCCGGGCTTATATAGGCGCGGATTTGGGGATGCAAGGCTTCGGCTGGGCCGGGACGGCTGGTCCAACCCCTAGAGCGCCTCGACCTGCACCACGCCCGGCACCGCCTTGATGGCGCCAGCGATCTGCGGCGAGACCTTGAAACGGCCGGGCAGCTTTACTTCCACCTCGGTGCCCCGCTCCAGCATCAGCACCACGCTCACCTCGCCGTCGCCATTGGCGGCGGCGTTGCGCGGCAGCGATTCCAGTCGCTTGGCTACCGCCTCGATCGGCGCCTGGTTGCGCAAGAACACGCGCAGCCCCTTGTTGAGATTGGCGGCGGCGGCGTCGAGCGGTTCGACCGACTGGATGCGCGCGCGCACCTCGTCGCCCTGCACTTCCGCCGACAGGAACAGCAGTACCGCGGTGCCCGGCTCGAGGAGATCGCGATGTTCGGCCAAGCCTTCCGAGAAGATCACCGCCTCATAGTGGCCAGTCGGATCGGACAGCCCGATGATGCCCATCTTGCTCCCGGTTCGGGTGCGCCGCTCCTGGCGCGCCACCACGGTGCCGGCGACGCGGCCGGCGGTCGCGCCCGCCTTCACCGCGCGCGAAAAATCCGCCCAGGACTGCACGCGCAGCTTCTTGAGCACGGCGGTGTAGTCATCGAGCGGATGGCCGGAGAGGAAAAATCCGACCGCCTCGTATTCGCGCCGCAGCCGCTCGGCCGGCAGCCACGCCTCGACATTCGGCAAGGCGATCGGCTCGCGCTGTCCGCCTCCGCCGAACAATTCGTTCTGCCCGACGGTCGCGGAATCGTGCGAGCGCTGGGCGCGCGCCAGCACGCCGTCCATGGCCGGGAAGACGCGCGCGCGGTTGGCTTCGAACTCGTCGAAGGCGCCCGCCTGCGCCAGGCTTTCCAGCACGCGCTTGTTGACGGCGCGCGGATTGATGCGCTCGGCGAAGTCGGCCAGGTCGGAGAACTTGGCCGTGGCGCGCGCGGCGATGATGGCTTCGACCGCCTGCGTGCCGACGCCTTTGAGCGCGGCGAGCGCGTAAATGATGGTGTTGCCTTCGACCTCGAACGCCACGTGCGAGCGGTTGATCGAGGGCGGATCGACCTGGATGCCGAGCCGCTCGGCCTCGGCGCGGAATTCGGCAAGCTTGTCGGTATTGCCCATATCGAGCGTCATCGACGCCGCCAGGAACTCGACCGGAAAATTCGCCTTCATATAGGCAGTCTGGTAGGCGACCAGCGCGTAAGCCGCGGCGTGGCTCTTGTTGAAGCCGTATTCGGCGAAGCGTTCGAGCAGATCGAACACGGAGTCGGCCTGATTGCGCTCGATGCTGCGTTCGGTCGCGCCTTTCACGAAATGCGAGCGCTGCTCCTGCATCTCCTTGCGGATTTTCTTGCCCATGGCGCGGCGCAACAGGTCGGCCTGGCCGAGCGTGAAGCCGGCGAGAATTTGCGCGGCCTGCATCACCTGTTCCTGGTAGACGATGACGCCGAAGGTCTCCTTCAGGATCGGCTCGAGCTTGGGATGGATATAGTCCGGCGACTCCATGCCGTGCTTGCGCGCGCAATAAGTCGGGATGTTCGCCATCGGACCCGGGCGATAAAGCGCGACCAGCGCGATGATGTCCTCGAAACGGTCGGGCCGCATGTCGAGCAGCGCGCGCCGCATGCCGGCGCTTTCCAGTTGGAACACGCCGACCGCTTCGGCGCGGGCCAACAGGTCGTAGGTCTTGGTATCGTCGAGCGGGATAGCGGTGAGATCGATATTGATGCCGCGCCGGGCCACCAGCGCGACCGCGGTTTGCAGCACCGTGAGCGTCTTGAGGCCGAGGAAGTCGAATTTCACCAGGCCGGCCTGCTCCACCCATTTCATGTTGAACTGGGTCACCGGCATGTCCGATTTCGGATCGCGGTAGAGCGGCACCAGTTCCGACAGCGCGCGGTCGCCGATCACGATTCCGGCGGCGTGGGTCGAGGCGTGGCGGGTGAGCCCCTCAAGCTTCCTGGCGATGTCGAAGGCGCGTTTGACCACCGGATCGCCGTCGCGCTCGGCCTGCAGTTTCGGTTCGCCCTCGATGGCCTGCGCCAGCGTGACCGGACTGGCCGGGTTCTGCGGCACCAGCTTGCAGAGCTTATCGACCTGCCCGTAGGGCATCTGCAGCACGCGGCCGACGTCGCGCAGCACGCCGCGCGCCTGCAAGGTGCCGAAGGTGATGATCTGCGCGACCTGATCACGGCCGTAGCGCTCCTGCACGTAGCGGATCACCTCGTCGCGGCGGTCCTGGCAGAAGTCGACGTCGAAATCAGGCATCGACACGCGCTCGGGATTGAGGAAGCGCTCGAACAGCAACCCGAAGCGGATCGGATCGAGGTCGGTGATGGTGAGCGCATAGGACACCAGCGAGCCCGCGCCGGAGCCGCGGCCGGGGCCGACCGGAATGCCCTGCGCCTTGGCCCACTGGATGAAATCGGCGACGATCAGGAAGTAACCGGGATATTTCATGCCGGCGATGACGCCCAGTTCGAAATCGAGCCGGGCGCGGTATTCATCCTCGCTGTGGCCGGGCGCGACGCCGGCGGTCGCAAGCCGTTGCACTAGGCCGGCTTCGGCGCGCTTGCGCAATTCGCTCGCCTCGTCGACCACGCTGTCTCCGACCGAAAAGCGCGGCAGGATCGGCTGGTGGGTGCGCGGACGGAACGCGCAGCGCTCGGCGATTTCGACCGTGTTGGCGAGCGCCTCCGGCAGATCGGCGAACAATTCGCGCATCTCGGCGCGGCTCTTGAAGCGGTGCTCGGCGTTGAGCTGGCGGCGGTCGCCTTCCGCCACCATGCGGCCTTCCGCGATGCAGATCAGCGCGTCGTGCGCCTCATGGTCGGTGCGGTCGGCAAAATACGGCTCGTTGGCAGCGACCAGTGGAATGCCCTTGGCATAGGCGAGATCGATCAGCACCGGCTCGGTTATGCGCTCGTTGGCCGTGCCGTGGCGCTGCAATTCGACATAAAGGCGGTCGCCGAACAGACGGTGCAGCGCCTCGAGCCGCGTGGTGGCGAGGTGGCTCTGCCCGGCCGCGATCGCGCCGTCGAGCGGGCCGCCTGGGCCCCCGGTGAGCGCGATGACGCCCTCGGTCTCGCCCTCCAACCATTCGAGCTTGAGCCGCGGCGGCTCGTTCGGCGGCGTGTCGAGGAAGGCGCGCGACGACAGCCGCATCAGGCTGCGATAGCCCTGCTCGCGCGCGGCCAACAGAACGATGCGCTCGCGCGGGACGGCTGCATTGGCGTTGCGGGCGCCGTGCTCGGTATCGCCAAAATCGATGGCGAGCGCGCAGCCGACGATCGGCTGGATGCCGGAGCCGCTCAGCTTTTCGGAGAATTCCAGCGCGCCAAACATGTTGTCGGTATCGGTGAGCCCCAAGGCGGCCTGCTTGTCGGCCTTGGCCAGATCGGCCAGGCGCGCCAGCGGAATGGCGCCTTCCAACAGCGAATAGTTCGAGTGCACGTGCAAATGCACGAAATCGAGATCGGCCATATCTGCTCGAAAGTTGGGTGATTCCTTTGGCCGATGGTGCGGGCGGCGGGCGACGGAGTCCACCGTGAAGGGACATTGAACGCCCGCTATGCCGGTTTTCCCCAGGGCGCTCCCCTCGTCACGGCCGGGCTTGTCCCGGCCATCCACGCCTATCAGCCGGGGACGCTGTTAAGACGCGGATGCCCAGCATACGGCCGGGCATGACGGCGGGGGACCACGGGCCCGCGAGGCCTCAGAGGTTGCTGAACACCTGCGACCAGATGGCGATCATGCCAATGAACAGCACCAGCGAGGCCAGCGCGGCGGCTTCTTGAATAACGGCTTTGAACATGGGTCTCTCCCAAAGAACGGATAGAGAACATAGTTCATGGTATGTTCTTTAGTCAAGTGCTAAGTTTAACCCCTGCTCGGCTTGAAAACCGACACCTTTTCAAATAATTACGGAGTTCGGCTCCTACGCCATCTCCACCACCACGCCCTCGCGCAGGGTCACCCGCCGGTCCATGCGGGAGGCCAACTCCATATTGTGGGTGGCGATGATTGTGGCGAGCCCGGAGGCACGCACCAGCTGGGTCAAAGCTGCAAACACGTGGTCGGCCGTGTGCAAATCGAGGTTCCCGGTCGGCTCGTCGGCCAGCAATATTCGCGGCGCGTTGGCGACCGCCCGCGCGATGGCGACGCGCTGCTGCTCGCCGCCGGAGAGTTCCGCCGGCCGGTGCGTCAGCCGGTTGCCGAGGCCGAGATAGCCCAGCAGCTCGACCGCACGCTTTTTGGCCTCGCCGCGCCCCAGGCCGCGGATCATCTGCGGCAGCAGCACGTTCTCGAGCGCGGTAAATTCCGGCAGCAAATGGTGCGACTGGTAGACGAAGCCGATCTCGTTGCGGCGGATGCGGGTACGCGTGGCGTCGGGCAGGATCGCGGTGGCGCGCCCGTCGATATAGACGTCGCCATGGTCGGGATGCTCGAGCAGCCCGGCGATGTGCAGCAGCGTCGATTTGCCGGCGCCCGATGGCGCCACCAGCGCCACCGACTGGCCGGGCCAGATCGCGAGTTCGGCGCCGTTGAGGATATGCAGCGCCTCGTCGCCCTGCCGGTAGGTGCGCTCGACGGCGTGCATCAGCAGGATCGGAATTTCTTCTTTCCGCTCCTGCTCAACCCGGACGCTGACGGCGATCGTCTCACTCATAACGCAGCGCCTCCACCGGATCGAGGCGCGCCGCGCGCCAGGACGGATAGAGCGTGGCGAGCAGCGACAAAGCGAGCGCCATCACCACCACCGCGGTGGTTTCGCCGGTGTCCATGTCGGCCGGCAGATGCGAGAGGAAATAAAGCTCGGGCGAGAACAATTCGGTATTGGTGAGCCAGGACAGGAACTGGCGGATGGTCTCGATGTTCAGGCAGACCACCACGCCGAGCAGAAAGCCGACCAACGTGCCGACCACGCCAATGGATGCGCCGGTGATCAGGAACACGCGCATGATCGAGCCTTGCGTCGCGCCCATGGTGCGCAGAATTGCGATGTCCTGACCCTTGTCCTTCACCAGCATGATCAGACCGGACACGATATTGAGCGCGGCCACCAAAACGATGAGCGTCAGGATCAGGAACATGACGTTGCGCTCGACCTGCAGCGCGTTGAAGAAGGTGGCGTTGCGCTGGCGCCAGTCGATCATGAAGATCGGCCGTTGCGCGGCGTCCTGCACCGCCTTGCGGTAACTGTCGACGCGGTCGGGATTGTCGGTATAGATCTCGATGGCGGTGACGTCGCCGGCGCGGTTGAAATAAGCCTGCGCCTCCTTCAGCGGCATGAAGACGAAGGCCGAGTCGTATTCGGACATGCCGATCTCGAACACCGCGGCGATCTTGTAGACCTTGATACGCGGAGTGGTGCCCATCGGCGTCACCGCGCCGCGCGGCGCCACCAGCGTGATGTTGTCGCCGGCGCGCAACGAGAGCTGGTCGGCAAGCCTGCGCCCGATTGCCACGCCCTGCCCCTCGTCGAAGCCTTTCAGCGTGCCTTGCTTGATGTTCTTGGCGACCGAGGGAAGCTTTTCCAGGTCGGACAGGCGAATGCCGCGGATCAGCACGCCGCCGGCGTTGAACGGCGAGGACGCCAGCGCCTGGCCTTCGACGATCGGCGCCGCCAGCCGGATGCCCGGGACCTGGGCGATGCGCGCGGAGACCTGCTCCCAGTCCGTGAGCGGCTTTTCGAGCGGCTGGATCAGGAGGTGGCCGTTGAGGCCCAGGATCTTGTCGAGCAATTCGTGGCGAAAGCCGTTCATCACCGCCATCACAATGATCAGAGTGGCGACGCCCAGCATGATGCCGAGAAAGGAGAACCCGGCGATCACCGAGATGAATCCTTCTTTGCGCCGCGCCCGCAGGTAGCGCAGCGACAGCATCCACTCGAACGGAGAGAAGGGCCGCGTCCCGTTGGGCTCGGTCATAGACAATGGGTTCCCAGGTCCGGGTTTTCACATGATTCTGGCGGAAAGAAGCCGGTTTTCTCGGCCAAAGCCCTTGGCCGCGCACAGGAATTTTCGTCATTCCGGGGCGACGCGAAGCGGTGAACCCGGAATGACGGATTATTTCGACAGCAAATCGAGCGCCGCCGCCGGGCTCATCATTTCGCGGCCGCCGCCGGCGCGTTTCTTGACCTCGACCTTGCCCTCGGCCAGGCCGCGCGGGCCGACCATGACCTGCCAGGGCAGCCCTATCAGATCGGCTGAAGCGAATTTGGCGCCGGCCCGCTCGTCGAGATCGTTGTAAAGCACCTCGACGCCCTTGGCGGTGAGGCCGCGATAAAGCTGCTCGCAGGCCCCGTCTGTGGCCGCGTCGCCCTGCTTCAGGTTGAGGATCGCCACCTTGAACGGCGCCACCGGCCCCGGCCAGACGATGCCGGACTCGTCGTGGGAGGCCTCGATGATGGCGGCGACCAGCCGGCTCGGCCCGATGCCGTAGGAGCCCATGTGCACCGGCGCTTCGCCACCCGCGCCGGTCGCGACCACCGCCTTCATCGGTTCGGAATATTTGGTGCCGAAATAAAAGATATGGCCGACCTCGATGCCGCGCGCCGACACCTGTTTGTCGGCCGGCACCTGCGCGTAGGCCGCCGCGTCATGCATGTCGGACGTGGCGGCATATTGCGCCGTCCACTGGTCCACGATGCCTTGCAAGCCCGCGATGTCGTCGAAATTCACGTCCGCTGCCGGCACCGGCAGATCGAGATAGTCCTTGTGACAGAACACTTCTGACTCGCCGGTCGAGGCCAGTATGATGAACTCGTGGGAAAGATTGCCGCCGATCGGCCCGGATTCGGCACGCATCGGAATCGATTTCAGCCCCATGCGCGCGAAGGTGCGCAAATAGGCGACGAACATCTTGTTGTAGGAATGTTGCGCCCCGGCCTGGTCAACGTCGAACGAATAGGCGTCCTTCATCAGGAATTCGCGGCCGCGCATCAGCCCGAAGCGCGGGCGCACCTCGTCGCGGAATTTCCACTGGATGTGATAGAGGTTGAGCGGCAAATCCTTGTACGAGCGCACATAGGCACGGAAGATTTCGGTGATCATCTCCTCGTTGGTCGGCCCGTACAGCATGTCGCGTTCGTGCCGGTCCTTGATGCGCAGCATCTCCTTGCCATAGGCGTCGTAGCGTCCGCTCTCGCGCCACAGGTCGGCCGACTGGATGGTCGGCATCAGCAGTTCGATGGCGCCGGCGCGGTTCTGCTCCTCGCGCACGATCTGCTCGATCTTCTTCAGCACGCGCAGGCCGAGCGGCAGGAAGGCATAAATGCCGGCCGCCTCCTGCCGCATCATGCCGGCGCGCAGCATCAGCCGGTGCGAGACAATCTCCGCCTCTTTCGGCGTTTCACGCAAGATCGGCAGGAAGTAGCGGGACAGGCGCATTGCGGGCGGCTCGGAATCGAGGGCAATTGGGGTCCGAGTGAAAGCGGATCGGCCGGAAAAACACAAGGGCTGCCGATGCGGCGGCCGAAAGCGGAATAAACGGCTGCCGCGGCCGTTATCTGTTGTAATATAAGTGAACGGAATCGGAAGCGCCCCTCGCATGCGCAATTTGGCCAGGCAGGTCGTGAACTGGGTGGCGCTCTACGCGGTCGCCCTACACGTCGTTCTGCTTGGCCTAGTGCCGATCGCCGCCAACGGCGCAACCGTCAATCCGTTCTCGGTCATTTGCCACAGTATTGCGCCGACTGGCGCCGCCGGCGACGAGACGCCGCGCAAGCCTGACCTGATCCCGGGCCACGCCTGCGAACATTGCAATTTATGCAGCGCCGCCGCTCCACCGCCGGCGCCCGGCGTCGTGCTCATCGGCAACCTTCTGCCGACGCGCCTATTACAGGTCCTGCGCCCAGCCTCGAACGCCGCGCCGGCCAGCATCGCGTTACGCCCCAACTTCGCCCGAGGTCCTCCGCCCTTCGCCTGACATGCGGGCCGCTCCCTGGCGGCCACACACCCATCCATGTCTTAAGCGAAATCGGAGTGACTCCATGTCCAACCGCTATCTCTATGCGGCCCTTTGCGGGGCCGCGGCCGTGCTCGTGACGGCTGCCGCGCGCAGCCACGAGATCGTCGGCAACCGCATGTTTCCGGCCACGCTCGCCATCGACGACCCCGGCGTCGCCGACGAATTGGCGCTGCCGACCGTGGCGGTCTCCAAGACCGGCGACGTGCTCTCAGTGAAGCAGCTCGATATCTCGGGCGAATATTCGAAGTTGATCACCGAGGACTTCGCCGTTTCGTTCTCCCCCACCTGGACGCACCTCTATGCGCCGGGCGGTCGCAACATGGCCGGCGCCAGCGGGTTTCAGAACATAGAGACGACGTTCAAGTACCGCGTATTCAAGAACGCCGAGCACGAGTTCGTCGCCTCCGTCGGCCTCAACGTCGAATGGGGCGGTAGCGGCGCGCAGGGCGTCGGCGCCGATCCCGTCACCACCTACACGCCAACGTTTTATTTCGGCAAAGGCTTCGGCGATCTTACCTCCAGCATAAGCTGGGCGCGGCCGTTCGCACTGACCGGCCAACTCGGCTACGCGATCCCAAGCTCGGCCACGACCGTCACTATCGATCCCGATACCGGCGACGTCGACACCGAATTCAATCCGCGCGTCCTGGTTTGGGGCGCCTCGCTGCAATACAGCCTGCCCTATCTCAAATCCGCCGTCGCCGATCTCGGCCTGCCGGATTTCGTCAATCACCTCATCCCGCTGGTCGAAACGTCCTTGCAGACGCCGGTGTCAAACACCTTCAGTTCGGGCACCGTGACCACCGGCACCATCAATCCCGGCGTGATCTGGGTCGGCGACAAATTTCAGGTCGGCGTCGAGGCGATGATCCCGGTCAACCGGGCGAGCGGCAGCAGCGTCGGCGCCATCGCTCAGTTGCATTTCTTCCTCGACGACATCTTTCCCAACTCCATCGGACGGCCGATTTTCGGCAACAGCATCGCATCAGGGAGGCCGGCCTTCGGCAGCAAGCCATAAGACATCTTTGCAAGACCACGATCGCCCTCACCGTCATTCTGCTTCCCGCCGCCGCACTCGCGCACGCCATGCTCGATCACGCCAGCCCGCGGGTCGGCGGCACGGTCGCCACCGCGCCGAAGGAACTGATGCTGTGGTTCACCGAAAAACTGGAACCGGCGTTTTCCACCGCTGAAGTACGCAACGCACAAGGCGCGGTGCAAAGCGGCAAGGCGCACGTCGACGGCAGCGACCGCACCGAGTTGCGCGTGCCGCTGAAAACCCTCGCGTCCGGGACTTATACGGTAAGCTGGCGTGTTCTCTCCGTGGACACCCACCGCACGCAGGGCAGTTTCACCTTCCGTGTCGGCCCGTAGGGATCATGTTTGAATTGATCGATCCGCTCATCCTGACGCGCAGCGTGCACCTGGCAGCGACCGTGCTGGCCTTTGGCACGATCTGCTTTATGGGGCTGGTAACAGAACCGGTGGCGCGTGCGGGACACGCGCCAGCGGCCGATTACCTGGCGCTGCGCCGCCGCCTGACCTGGATGGTTTGGATCGCGCTCGCGGTCGCGATCCTGAGCGGCATCGTCTGGCTGGTTTGGCTCTCCGCCGAAATCTATGGCGCGCCGATTGTCGCGGTATGCCTGCATGGCGGCGTCTGGTCGGTGCTCACCGATACCCGCTTCGGCTTGGTCTGCACGATCAGGTTCGGCCTGGCGCTCGCGCTCGCCGCACTCCTGCCGTGGCCGGCGACGCGCCTGTTGCAAATTACCGCGGGCGCGGGGCTGATCGCCCTCATCGCGCTCACCGGCCATGCCGGCGCGACGCCGGGGACCGCCGGCGACATCCATCTGGCGTCGGACATGGTGCATCTGCTGGCGGCCGGCGCCTGGTTGGGCGGTCTACCAGCGCTCGCCTTGCTGCTGGCCTACGCTCGCCACGCCGACGATCCGGCTTGGCTCAGCATGGCCGTCGGCGCCGTCCGGCGGTTTTCCTGGCTCGGGGTTGTCTGCGTCGGTGCCCTGCTCGCCACCGGCATCATCAATAGCTGGAACCTGCTGGGCGGACCGCGCGACCTGGTGACCACCGACTATGGATGGCTGGTGCTGCTCAAGATCGGGCTGTTCGCCGCCATGGTCGGAATAGCCGCCACCAACAAGTTCCATTTCACCCCGCCGCTGCCGGCCCGCGAAGCGCTGCGCGCGCTGCAACGCAACAGCGTGGCCGAAATTGGCCTTGGGCTCTGCGTGCTGCTATTCGTCGGCGCACTCGGGACCCTATCGCCAAGCGGCCATGCCCACCGCACGAACGCGGAGGTCCCGCCCGACGCGGCTTTTGTCCATATCCATACCAATGAAGCCATGGCCGAGGTGACCATCGAGCCCGGCCGTGCCGGCGCGGCCAACGCGCTCATTCGCATTTTACGGGAGGATTTCTCGGAATTCCCGGCCAGGTCTGTGGAACTCACCCTCGACCCGCCGTCCGGGGGCGGCAGAGTCACCCGCGTGGCAGCCCATCTGCCCGATGGAACCTGGCAGGTAAACGGCCTCGACCTGCCGCGGGCCGGGGTCTGGACCGTGCGAGTCATCGTCCCGACCGACGGCGGTGCAGCAATCGTGCTCGACGCCCCCATCGAGATCGGCAAATGACGGAATCGTGGTGACAGCGGAGCGATGATCGGCTAGCGTTATGCATCCGTGTGAATGGAGACTCGGCAGCCGTAAAAAAGCCGGCTCCAACGTGCGGTCCAAGTCTTGGGAGGAGCCAAGTCCTTGGCGCGGAAACGCCGCCGCCTCGAGCATAACGCGAACAAGAACGCTAGGATGGGGACTTCTATACGCGACGAGCAGGGCACCGCGCCCTGCTCTTTTTTTGCCGGTAGGCGCCCGCGCTTGGCCGTCCGCTTCAGGATTGCGGCGGATTGGAAATCTGTTTCAAGAATTCCAATGGGACCAGGTCGGCCTTATACACCGCCACGGCAATGCCGAACACCACGGCGGCGGTCACGGTGGTCCACATCAGCTTGCGCCAGACGCGGTGCACCGACGGCGCTCCCGGGTCGGTGCCGGGCGCCACGTCGCCGTTCTCCGCTTGGCTGCGCACGCCCCAGGGCAATATCGCAAACAGCACCACCCACCAGATGATGAAGTAGATCGCGATCAGCGTGCTGGTAGCCATGGCTTATTCCTGACGCATTATCTTTTCCGAAAACCGGTGCTTGCTTTTCGGAATCACGCGGTTACGCCTGCTCGAGCTCGACCAAAGTGCCGCAAAAATCCTTCGGATGCAGAAACAGCACCGGCTTGCCGTGGGCGCCGATCTTCGGCTCGCCGTCGCCGAGCACGCGCGCGCCCCGCGCCTTCAGGGTGTCGCGCGCGGCGCGAATGTCCGGCACCTCGTAGCAGACGTGGTGGATGCCGCCGTCGGGATTCTTCTCCAGAAATTTGTTGATCGGCGAGGCTTCGCCCAACGGTTCCAGCAGTTCAATCTTGGTGTTGGGCAGATTGATGAACACGGTGGAGACGCCGTGGTCGGGCTGCTGGACGGTTGCGGAAATTTCCGCGCCGAGCGTATCGCGGTACACCTTGGTGGCCTTGGCGATGTCGCGCACGGCAATGGCGACGTGGTTGAGACGACCGATCATCGAAGTCCTCTGCATATTACCGGCGCATGATCTGTTCGCGCCACTCCGGCGATCCGGATCATACCGTCAACACGTGCACATGGCACATCGGTTTTTTGCCCCAGCGCTCGGCGACCGCCGCGCGCACCGCCCGGCGGATAGCCTCGGCCACCGCGTCGGGATCGCTCCGCCGCTTGCGCGGCAGAGATTCGAAGGTCTGCAGAATGGCGTTCGCCACGGCCTCCTGCATCAGTCCGCCGTCGCGATCGCGCTCCGGAATGCCGATCAGGTCGAGCTCGGGATCGGCCGCGAGTTGGCCCTTGTCGGTAAGCGCGAGCGCGATCGACACCGCGCCGGCAATACTCAGGCGCTTGCGGTCGGCGACGGTGCGGGCGTCGGCCTCGACCAGCAGCGAGCCGTCCTTGTAGAGCCGCCCGGACGGTACCTCGTCGATAATCCCCGCCGAAGGCGCCAGCCGCACCAGATCGCCATTGCGGCACTGCACGACTTCCTTCACGCCGCAGCGGCGGGCGAGCGCAGCGTGCTCGGACAGATGCAGCGCCTCGCCGTGCACGGGAATGAGCAGCTTCGGCTTGACCCAGCCGATCAGTTCTTCGAGCTCGGCGCGGCGCGGATGGCCCGATACGTGCACCAGGTGCGTGCGGTCGGTGATCACGCTGATGCCCTGGTCGATCAGCCCGTTGATGATGCGGCCGACCGCTTTCTCGTTGCCGGGAATGGTGCGGGCGGAAAATATCACGGTGTCGCCGCGCGACAGCGTGACGTCGGGATGCTGGTCTTCGGCGATGCGCGATAGCGCCGCGCGCGGCTCGCCCTGGCTGCCGGTGCACAGCGCCACCACTTTGTTGGGCGGCAGATAGCCATAGGCATCGACCGGGCGCAGTTCCTGCACGCCCTCCAGGTATCCGGTCTCGCGCGCGACCTGGATCATGCGGTCCATGGCGCGGCCGACCACCACCACCTCGCGTCCGGCGGCGGCGGCAGCGTTGATCACCGTGCGCAGGCGCGCCACGTTGGAGGCGAAGGTGGTGACCGCAACGCGCCCGGGCGCGGCCTTGACCAGTTCGGCGATGGTTGCCGCCACGTCCTTTTCCGACGGCGAGCGGCCGTCGCGCACCGCATTGGTGCTGTCGCCGACGATGGCGAGGCAGCCTTCCTCGCCCAACGCCCGCAGCTTTTTCTCGTCGGTGACGTCGCCCAGGATCGGGGTGGGGTCGATTTTCCAGTCGCCGGTATGCAATACCGTGCCGCAAGGGGTGCGGATGATGAGCGCGTTCGATTCCGGAATCGAATGCGCCATCGAGACCAGTTCGACGTCGAACGGCCCCACGTTGAAGCGGCCGCCGAGCGGCACGATCGTCAGCGGCACGTCCGGTGCGCTCGGCTCGCTGGCGCGCTTGGCCGCCAGCAGCGCGGCGGTGAACGGCGTGGCATAGATCGGGACCTTCAGCTGCGGCCAGAGGTCGAGCACGGCGCCGAAATGATCCTCGTGGGCGTGGGTGAGCACCAGGCCGGCGAGGTTTTTGCGCTCCGCGACCAGATAGCGGATATCGGGAAAAATGAGATCTATCCCCGGCAGATGCTCTTCCGAGGCAAACGACACGCCGAGATCGACCGCCAGCCATTGCCGGTGACGCTCGTCGCCGAGGCCGTAGATCGACAGGTTCATGCCGATCTCGCCGACGCCGCCGAGCGGCGCAAACACCAGGTCTTGTTGCGGCACTGCCATCTTTAGCCTCGCAGAAGCGGATCGGACGGACCCGGGCGCAAGTTGAGGGGGAAAACGTCGCCGGCGGCGATCTCCTGGCGCTGGCCGTCCGCGAGATCCAAAAGCAGCCGCCCGCCGGCGTCGAGGCCGGCGAATTGCCCGGTCCGCTCGCCACTGCCGGACCTGACGCGGATCGGCTCCCCGACCTTTGGCGCGACGGCAAGCCAATCGCCGCGGATGCGGGCGAAGCCTTCGCCGCGGTCCCATTGCGCAAGGCGCGTGAGCGTCGCGGCGGCGAGGCGCCGCATCAGGCTTTGCGGCGTGGCATCGCCGCCCTGCGCGCGCAAATCGGTCGCCGGAAACGCCGCCCCAGACGGATGGCTCACGCAATTGACGCCGATGCCGACGACTGCGGTGACCGGCTGGCCACGAACCACCTCGCCCTCGATCAGGATGCCGGCGACCTTTTCGCCGCCCAACAGAACATCATTCGGCCATTTGAGCGAAAGCCGCGGCGTCAAAGCCGGCGCCGCCTGGGCGATGGCGTCACGCACCGCAAGCGCCGCGACGAAAGACAGTTGCGCGACGCGCTCGGCGGGCGCCGGATCGAACAGCAGCAGGCTGGCGTAGAGATTGCCGGGCTCGGACACCCAAGACCGCCCGCGACGGCCGCGGCCGGCGTTCTGGCTCTGCGCCGAGACCCAAAACGGCGCGCGCTCGCCCGCGCGGGCAAGCGCGAGCGCTTCGGCATTGGTCGAGCCTAGCGTTTCGTAGGCGATGTGTCGGACCCCCGCCAGGTCCGTGACTTCGCGGTGCATTTTGTTGGCGCGTGATCTTGCCCGAAAACCGGTGTCCAGTTTTCGGGATCGCGCGTCAGAATAACGACTTCGCCGCCACCGTCGCCGCGCCCACCAGCGGGGCGGGATAGGCGAAGAACAGAATGTTGATCAGCCCGGAGACGCCTAGCACCAGCCGCAACAATCCCGGCATCGGTTGAAAGCCTTCCACCGGCTCGTCGAAATACATGATCTTCACGATCGTCAGATAGTAGAAGGCGCCCACCACGCTGGAGAGCACGCCGATCACCGCCAGCATATAAAGCCTGGCCTTGATGGCGGCGAGGAACACGTAGAACTTGGCGAAGAACCCGGCGAGCGGCGGGATACCCGCGAGCGAGAACAACAGCATCGCCAGGAAGAACGCCATGGTCGGATGGGTGCGCGCGAGCCCGGCCAGATCGCCGATGGTCTCGACGAACTTGCCGTTGCGCCGCATGCTCAGGATCGCCGCGAAAACGCCGAGCGTCATCGCTACATAGATCGCCATGTAGACGAGTACGCCCTGCACGCCCTCCGCCGTTCCGGCGGCGAGACCCACCAGCGCAAAGCCCATGTGGCCGATCGAGGAATAGGCCATCAGCCGCTTGATGTTGCGCTGGCCGATGGCCGCGAAGGCGCCAAGCACCATCGAGGCGATCGAGACGAACACCACGATCTGCTGCCATTCTTGCGTGATGCCAGGAAACGCTACCGTGGTCGCGCGCACGAAAATGGCGACGCCGGCGACCTTGGGCGCGGCGGCGAAGAACGCGGTCACCGGCGTCGGCGCGCCTTCATAGACGTCGGGCGTCCACATGTGGAACGGCACCGCCGAGATCTTGAAGCAGAAGCCGACGAACATAAACACCAGCCCGAAGATCAGACCGATATTGGCGCCCTGCCCGCTCGCCTTGGCGATGCCGGCAAAATTGACGGTGCCGGTAAAGCCGTAGATCAGCGAGGCGCCGTACAGCAGCATGCCGGACGACAGCGCGCCCAGCACGAAATATTTCAAGCCGGCTTCGGTCGAGCGCACGTTATCGCGGTTCGAGGCGGCCACCACGTAGAGCGGCAGGCTCATCATCTCGAGTCCGAGATAGAGCGCGATCAGGTCGTTGGCGGAAATCAGCAGCATCATGCCGAGCGTCGAGAGCAGGAACAGCACGCCATACTCGAACTTCTGCTGGTGCTCGCTGGTGAGCCAGTCGAGCGACAGCATCAGCGCGCCGCCCGAGCCGGCGAGCGCCAGGAGCTTGAGGAAGCGGGCATATTCGTCGACCACGAGACTGCCGCCGAACAATTCGGTGCGCCCGGCCGGCAGCCAGACCACGACCGCCGACGCCAGCGCCAGCACAGCGATGCAAAAGCCGTTCACGATCATCGCGCTGCGTTCGCTCTGGTGCACGCCGACGCCGACCATCAGCATCAGCATGGCGCCCACCGCCAGCACGATTTCCGGCAGGATCGGCAAGTAACCTTGCAATTGCATCGATTGGATCATCGGGCGGCGCTCACTGGGATCATTTCGGCCCGTTCCATCTTGATGGCGGAGCCAGACGTTACGACTTTTTCCGCGGCCGGCGCCGCGGCGATGGCGTGCTTGTAATTGTCAAGCAGTTGCGCGACCGAGGCGGCCGACATGTCGAGCACCGGCTTCGGCGTCACCCCGAACAGAATGGTGAGCGCCACCAGCGGCGTGAAGATCAGGATTTCACGCAAGCCGATGTCCTTGATGCCGGCGAGCGCGGGCTTCAAGGTTCCGAAGATCATCTTGCGGTACAGCCACAAGGCATAGGCGGCCGACAGGATGACGCCGAGCGTGGCGATGGTCGCCACCGCGTTGTTGACCTTGAAAGTGCCGATCAGCGACAGGAATTCGCCGACGAAGCCCGAGGTGCCCGGCAAGCCGACATTGGCGAGCGTGAATACCATGAACACCGCCGCGAACAGCGGCATGCGATTAACCAACCCGCCGTAGAAAGCGATTTCGCGGGTGTGCATGCGGTCGTAAACCACGCCGACGCAGAGGAAGAGTGCGCCGGAGACGATGCCGTGCGAGATCATCTGGAAGATGCCGCCGGCCACGCCCTGCGGGGTCAGCGCGAAAATCCCCATGGTGACGAAGCCCATGTGCGCGACCGAGGAGTAAGCAATCAGCTTCTTGACGTCCTCCTGCATCAGCGCCACCAGCGAGGTGTAGATAATGGCGACGACCGAAAGCGTGAAGATCAGCGGCGCAAAATCATGGCTGGCCGACGGGAACATCGGCAGCGAGAAACGCAGGAAACCGTAGCCGCCCATCTTCAGCAGGATGGCGGCCAGCACCACCGAGCCCGCGGTCGGCGCTTCGACATGCGCGTCCGGCAACCAGGTGTGGACCGGCCACATCGGCAATTTGACGGCGAACGACGCGAAGAAGGCGAGCCACGCCCATTTCTGCAAACCGAGCGGGAAGCCGTGCTGCAGCAGCGCCGGGATGTCGGTGGTGCCGGCGTCCCAATACATCGCCATGATGGCGAGCAGCATCAGCACCGAGCCGAGCAGCGTGTAGAGAAAGAACTTGAAGCTGGCGTAGACCCGGCGCGGGCCGCCCCAGACGCCGATGATCAGGAACATCGGGATCAGGCCGCCCTCGAAGAACAGATAGAACAGCACCAGATCGAGGGCCGAAAACGTGCCGATCATGAGCGTTTCCAGCACCAGGAACGCGATCATGTATTCCTTCACCCGCTTCTGGATTACGGTCCAGCTTGCCAGGATGCAGATCGGCATCAGCGCCGTGGTGAGGATCACGAAGGGCAGCGAAATGCCGTCGACGCCCATGTGATAGGAGGCGATGCCGAGCCAGGGATGTTTCTCGACGAACTGAAATTCGGGCGAGGCCGCATCGAAGCGCCATACCATCACCAGCGAGATGGCGAAGGTGACCAGCGTCGACCACATCGCCACCCAGCGCGCGGTGCCCTTGGCGAGCGGCCCGTTGCCGCGCGCGAGCAGCATGACGAGCAGCGCGCCGAACAGCGGCAGGAAGGTGACGACTGAGAGGACCGGCCAATTGATATTCATCGTTTTTCTCTGCGCATGATCTTTTCGGAAACTCGGTTGCCGCTTTTCGGGACCATGCTAGTGCATCGCAAACATGAACCAGGTGATGAAGGCCGCCGCGCCGATCAGCATGGCGAAGGCGTAGTGATAGAGGTAGCCGGTCTGCAGCCGCATCACGTTGCGGGTGACGTCGAGCACACGGGCCGAGACGCCATCGGGACCGAAGCCATCGATCAGCCAGCCGTCGCCGCCCTTCCACAACAGCCGCCCGAGACATTTGATCGGACGCACGAAGATCGCGTCGTAGATCTCGTCGAAGTACCACTTGTTGAGCAGAAACTTGTAGAGCACCTCGTGCTGGCGCGCGAGTTCGACCGGGATATCGGGCCGGCGGATGTAGAAATGCCAGGCGACGAGGAAGCCGAGCGCCATCATCACGGTCGGCAGGATGCCGATCGTTAGCGGCACGTGATGCATGTCCTCGAGCACGGTGTTGCTCTTGGCGAAGGTGAGTGACTCGCGGAAGAAGCCCTCGACGCCGTGACCGGCGAATACCTCCTTGAACGGCAGCCCGGCTACGATCGAGCCGAAGGCGAGAAAACCGAGCGGGATCAACATCACCATCGGGCTTTCGTGCGCCTCCTTCCAATGCTCGCGGTCGTGCGGCTCACCGTGGAAGGTCTTGAAGATCAGGCGCCAGGAATAAAACGACGTCAGCAGCGCGGCGCCGACCGTGCAGATGAAACCGTAGAGCGCCATCGGGCTTTTGGCCACGAAGGCCGCCTCGATGATCGCATCCTTGGAGAAATAGCCGGCGGTGAGCGGGAACCCGGTAAGCGCCAGCGTGCCGATGATCATGACGATATAGGTGTACGGGATGCGGTCTTTCAGGCCGCCCATGTGGCGGATGTCCTGCTCGTGATGCATGGCGAGGATCACCGCGCCGGAGCCGAGGAACAGCAGCGCCTTGAAGAAGGCGTGCGTGAACAGGTGGAACATGCCGACCGAATAGGCGCCGCAGCCCATGGCGACGAACATGTAGCCGAGCTGCGAGCAGGTCGAATAGGCGATGATGCGTTTGATGTCGTTCTGCACCAGGCCCACCGTGGCGGCGAACATGGCCGTGGTGGCTCCAATGAAGATGACGAAGCTCTGCGCGTTCGGCGCCAGTTCGAACAGCGGCGACAGCCGCGCCACCATGAACACGCCGGCGGTTACCATGGTGGCGGCGTGGATCAGCGCCGAGACCGGGGTCGGGCCTTCCATGGCGTCCGGCAGCCAGGTGTGCAGCAGGAACTGCGCCGACTTGCCCATCGCACCCATGAATAGCATCAGGCAGATGAGCGTGAGCGCATCGGGATGCCAGCCGAAGAACGGAATGGTCTTGCCGACCAGCGACGGCGCCTGCGCAAAGATGGTGTCGAGATCGACTGCGCCGACCATCGCGAACAGGGTGAAGATGCCGAGGGCGAAGCCGAAATCCCCGACCCGGTTGACGACGAAGGCCTTGATCGCCGCCGCGTTGGCTTCCGGCTTGTGATACCAAAAGCCGATCAGCAGATAGCTCGCGAGGCCGACGCCCTCCCAGCCGAAGAACATTTGCACCAGGTTGTCCGCCGTCACCAGCATCAGCATGAAGAAGGTGAAGATCGACAAATAGGCGAAGAAACGCGGCCGGTACGGATCCGCCGCCATGTAGCCCACGGAATAGACGTGCACGAAGGCCGATATCGTATTCACCACCACCAGCATCACGACGGTGAGCGTGTCGATGCGCAACGACCAGTCCACCTTCAGGTCGGCGGACAGCATCCAGGTGAATATCGGCACGTGTTCATCATGATGATTGAAGCCGACCTGCACGAAGGCGATCCACGACAGGATCATGGCAATCAGCAGCAGCGTGGTGGTGATCAGCTCCGCCAGGCGCGAGCCGGCGGCGGTCGGTTCGCCGCCGTGGGCGTCGTGGCCGTCGTGGCGATGCGCGGCGGGCGCGTGCCCGGTGGCATGCGTGTCATGATCGGCAGCGACAGCGCCCTCCTCCAGTCCCGGCGGCGGCGCCTCGCCGGGAAAGCGCGCGCGCGCGCCGGCGAGCGCGATCAAGCCGGCCAGAATGGCGCCGAGCAGAGGGAGAAAGACGATTGCCTGATACATCTAAGCGATTTTCCGTTTGCGCCTTTGCCGCGCGCTAGCCCTTCATCAGATTAATGTCTTCGACCGCGATCGAGCCGCGGTTGCGGTAATAGGCCACGAGGATGGCGAGCCCGATGGCGGCTTCCGCCGCCGCCACCGTGAGCACCAGCAACGCGTAGATCTGTCCGACGATGTCGCCGAGATGACTGGAGAAGGCGACCAGATTGATGTTGACCGCCAGCAAAATCAATTCGATCGACATCAGGATGACGATGACGTTCTTGCGGTTGAGGAAGATGCCGAAAATCCCGAGCGTGAATAGGATGGCGGCAACCGAGAGGTAATGGCCAAGCCCGATGGTCATGTGTTGCTCCCCAGCCCTTGCCCCGAGCGCACCTTGACGACTTCCATCGCGGTCGCCGGCGTGCGCGCGACCTGCTCGGCGATATTCTGCCGGCGCACGCGCTCGCGGTGCTGCAACGTGAGCACGATGGCACCCACCATGGCGATCAGCAGGATCATGCCGGCGGCTTCGAAGAAAAAGACGTAGCGGGTGTAGAGCACCAGGCCGATCGCCTCGATGTTGGGCACCTTGGCCGTAATCGGCGCGGTAATCGCCTGCGGCACGCCGGGCCCGATCGCCCAGGCGCCGACCACCAGCAGCAACTCGGCGAGGAAAATGCCGCCAATCAGCATGCCGATCGGCAGATATTGCAGCGCGCCTTGCTTGAGCTCGGCGAAATCGACGTCGAGCATCATCACCACGAACAGGAACAGCACGGCAACCGCGCCGACATAGACCACAATCAGGATCATGGCGAGGAATTCGGCGCCCAGCATCACGAACAACCCGGCCGCGTTGACGAAGGCGAGGATGAGATAGAGCACCGAATGCACGGGATTCTTCGCCGCGATCACCATGAAGGCGCTCGCCACGCAAATGCCGGCAAAGAGATAGAAGAACAGCGCAGCGACGATCATCATCTCACCTTAAAATGTTCATCGATACGGCGCGTCGAGCGCCTGGTTCTTGGCGATCTCACGCTCCCAGCGGTCGCCATTGGCGAGCAGTCGCTCCTTGTCGTAGTAAAGCTCTTCGCGGGTTTCGGTGGCGTATTCGAAATTCGGCCCCTCGACGATGGCGTCGACCGGGCAGGCTTCCTGGCACAGCCCGCAATAGATGCATTTGACCATGTCGATGTCGTAGCGCGTGGTGCGGCGCGTACCGTCGTTGCGGCGGGGACCCGCCTCGATGGTGATGGCCTGCGCCGGGCAGATCGCCTCGCACAGCTTGCAGGCGATGCAGCGTTCTTCGCCGTTCGGATACCGCCGCTGCGCGTGCTCGCCGCGAAAGCGTGGGCTGAGCGGGCCCTTCTCGGCCGGATAATTCAGCGTCGCTTTCGGCGCAAAGAAATAGCGCAGCCCCAGGATCGTGCCGGTCACGAACTCCATCAGGAACAGGCCCTTGGCCGCGCGGTCCAATCTCATCGCATCCTCACTTTGGCGCCAGCATGCCGTATTCGATCACCCCGGCGACGATCACCACCATGGCGAGCGACAGCGGCAGAAACACCTTCCAGCCCAACCGCATCAGTTGGTCGTAGCGGTAGCGCGGCACGATCGCCTTGACCATCGCGAACATGAAAAACAACATCAAGGCCTTGAGCACGAACCAGACCACGCCCGGCACCCAGGTGAACGGTGCGTAAGGCACCGGCGGCAGCCAGCCGCCTAGGAACATGATCGTGCCCATGGCGCACATGGTGCAGATCGCCACGTATTCGCCGAGCATGAAAAGGACGTAGGGCGTGGAGCCGTACTCCACCATGAAGCCGGCGACGAGTTCCAACTCCGCTTCCACCAGATCGAACGGCGGCCGGTTGGTCTCGGCCAGCGCCGAGACGAAGAACACGATGAACATCGGAAACAGCGGCAGCCAGTACCAGCTGAACACGCCGTAGCGCCCGTTCTGCGCCTCGACGATCGCCGACAGGTTGAGCGAGCCGGCGCACAGCAGCACGGTGATGATGACGAAACCAATGGAGACTTCGTAGGACACCATCTGCGCGGCCGAGCGCAGCGCCGCCAGGAACGGGTATTTCGAGTTCGACGCCCAGCCGGCCATGATGATGCCGTAGACGCCAAGCGAAGAGATCGCAAAAATATACAAGATGCCGACATTGATGTCGGCGATCACCCAGCCGAGATTGACCGGGATCACCGCCCATGCGGCAAGCGCGAGCACGCAGGAGACCAACGGCGCCAGCAGAAACACGCCCTTGTTGGCGCTGGCCGGAATGGTCGGCTCCTTGAGCGCGAATTTCAACATGTCGGCGAAAGACTGGAACAGGCCCCAAGGGCCGACCACGTTCGGGCCGCGCCGCATCTGCACCGCCGCCCAGATCTTGCGGTCGGCATAAAGAATGTAGGCGATCGCCACCAACAGGATCACCAACATCAGGATCGATTCCGCCAGGATGATGATGAACGGCCAGAGATAGGTGAAGAAGAATTCGCTCATGGCCGCTACTCCGCCGCCGTCATGGACGGATTCTTGGCGGCCGCATGGGCCAAAGCCGAACATTCGGCCATGGTTGCGGAAGCGCGCGCGATCGGATTGGTGAGATAGAAGTCCCCGACCGACGAGACCAGCGGCGCCTTGTCCGCGGTACCGCCGAGTTTCGCGAGCTTGCCGATATCGGCGGCGTCGCCAACGGCGATCTGGTCGAACCACAGGAAATGCGGGTGCGCGGCAAACAGCGCCTGGCGCAGCTGCGGCAGCGAATCATACGGCAGCGTATGGCCGAGAACGCCGGACAGCGCGCGCAGGATCGCCCAATCCTCGCGCGCGTCCCCGGGTGGGAACGCGGCGCGATTAGCCAACTGCACGCGGCCTTCGGTGTTGACGTAGAGCGCCGACTTTTCCGGATAGGCGGCGCCGGGCAGGATCACGTCGGCGCGATGGGCGCCGCGGTCGCCGTGGGTGCCGATATAGACGACGAACGGCCCGGGCGCGACTTCGATTTCATCAACGCCGAGCAGGAATAGCACGTCGAGCGCATTCGGCTCGAGCATCGCGCCGGTATCGAGCCCGCCCACACCCGGCACGAAGCCGAGATCGAGCGCGCCCGCAAGCGCGGCCTCATCGTGCAGAATGTTGAAGCCGTTCCAGCCGTCCTTGACGACACCGAGTGAAAGCGCCGCCTTCGCCGCCATCGACAGCACCGCCGCGCCATCGCGGCGGTTGAGCGCGCCCTGCCCGATGATGAACATCGGGTTGCTCTTGTCGGCCGGCGCATGATCGACGAATTGCGCAAGGCTTTCGGGGCCGGCGCCGAGATAAGTGTACGGATAAGTGAGATCGGCCTTCTCGCCGACCAGCCCGATCAGTACATTGCCCTTGAGATAGCGCTTGCGAATGCGCGCGTTGAGCACCGCCAACTCGCGCCGCGGGTTGACGCCGATCAGCATGATTGCGTCGGCCCGATCGATGCCGGCGACGGTCGAATTGAAAAGATAGCTGGCGCGCCCGTATTTGGGGTGCAGCGGCGAGCCCGGATAACGCGCGTCGGCGTTGCTCGAGCCGAGCGCCGCTAACAGTTGCTTCAGCGCGAACATTTCCTCGACGCCGGCAAGCTGGCCGGCCAGCGCACCGATGCGCGAGGCCTTGCTCGCTTTCACCTTGCCGGCGACGACGGCGAAGGCTTCGTTCCAGGTCGCCGGCCGCAGACGGCCGTTGTCACGCAGGTAAGGCTGATCGAGTCGCTGCGTTCGCAACCCGTCAACGATGTGGCGGGTCTTGTCGGAAATCCACTCCTCGTTCACCTCGTCGTTGGTACGGGGCAAAATGCGCATCACCTCGCGCCCGCGCGTGTCGATGCGAATGGCGGAGCCGAGCGCATCCATCACATCGACCGATTGCGTCTTGTTGAGCTCCCACGGCCGCGCCGTAAACGCATAAGGCTTGGAGGTGAGCGCGCCGACCGGGCAAAGGTCGACCACGTTGCTTTGCAGCTCGGAGGTCATCGCCTGCTCGAGATAGGTGGTGATCTCCATGTCCTCGCCGCGGCCGATGGCGCCGAGTTCCGGAACTCCGGCGATCTCGCTGGAAAACCGAATGCAGCGCGTGCATTGAATGCAGCGCGTCATAATGGTCTTGACCAGCGGCCCGATATATTTGTCCTCGACCGCGCGCTTGTTTTCCTGATAGCGGCTGGAATCCACGCCATAGGCCATGGCCTGGTCCTGCAGATCACATTCGCCGCCCTGATCGCAGATCGGGCAATCGAGCGGATGGTTGATCAGCAGGAATTCCATCACGCCCTCCCGCGCTTTCTTCACCATCGGTGTCTTGGTGAAAAGCTGCTTCGGCGTGCCGTCTTTGTTGGGGGCCAGGTCCTTGACGCCCATGGCGCAGGAGGCCTGCGGCTTCGGAATACCCTGCACTTCGATCAGGCACATGCGGCAATTGCCGGCGATCGACAGCCGTTCGTGGAAGCAGAAGCGCGGGATTTCCGCGCCCGCGGTTTCGCAGGCCTGGAGCAGCGTGTACTCCGGCGGAACGTCGATCTCTTTGCCGTCGACAATAAGCTTGGTCATGCTGGCTTCTTCAATTTGTGCGGTCCGGCGTCATCACTGCTGAATATGCTCATGCTCGCCGCACCAGTCGTCGCGCTTGGTGGTCGACCAAGCCGGATAGTGCCGGCCGTGGTCGGGCAGATCGGCGACGAGCGGTGACGGCGCGCGGCGCCGGCACTGCCCGAGAATGGATCGTTCCCGGCTCGGCTCATTTCCGGTCGCTTCCGCCGTCGGCCACCAGAACCTGCAATGGTTGCATCGCAAGTTCTTGTTTTCGAACACCATCGTTTGGCTCCACGGGTTTGCGGTCCGCTACTCCGTCACGGCCATTCCTCATGCCGCATTCTCGCGCGGCGCACACCGCGCCGTCTTCCAGAGTTGCGCCGATGTTGCGGCAGACCAGTCGAAAGCATGGTCACTCGGGCCATGCTGCTTAAAGTGTTCGAGCCGCGCGACGGCCTCTTCGACGCTTGGACGGTGCCCGGCGGGCACCCACCACATCACGAAATACGGCTCCGCGAAATGCTCAAACCATTCGGCGCGGCGGCCGTAAAAACGTTTGTGGATCGATTGATAGACGAAACGCTCGAGAGCTTCGACGTTTTCCCAGACCGACATATTGATCGCGATACGCGGATCGGCATAGGGCCGCGTGCTGGTGGAATTGCCGCTATCGTCGATAAAGCGCCAGACGAACCCTGCGCTGCGTTCGGCCAGTCTGTTGACCAGCGCGAGGTTGTCGGTGAAGCCGGCCATTCGCGGATCGTCGATCTCGTAGCGAATACGGCCGATGTTCAGTTGCGCAAGTTGATGGTTGGGCGGCTGTTGCATGGCTCTACTCCGCCGCCACGCGTACCGCGCCCTGGTCGTCGGCGTTGCGCGTATATTCGTCGATGCGCCGCTCGATCTCGGGACGGAAATGCCGCAGCAGGCCCTGCACCGGCCAGGCGGCGCCGTCACCGAAGGCGCAGATGGTGTGGCCCTCGATCTGGGTCGTCACCTGCATCAGCATGTCGATCTCGCGCTTCTGGGCGCGGCCTTCCGCCATGCGCGTGAGCACGCGCCACATCCAGCCCATGCCCTCGCGGCAGGGCGTGCATTGGCCGCAGCTCTCGTGTTTGTAGAAGTACGAGATGCGCGTCATCGCCTTGATGATGTCGGTTGACTTATCCATCACGATCACCGCGGCGGTGCCAAGCGCGGACTTCTTGTCGCGGCAGCCGTCGAAATCCATCAGCAGGCTATCGGCCTGGTCGCTGCCCGCCGGCACCAGCGGCATCGACGACCCGCCCGGAATGACCGCGAGCAGATTGTCCCAGCCGCCGCGCACGCCGCCGGCATGCGTTTCGAGCAATTCGCGCAACGGAATGCCCATGGCCTCTTCCACATTGCACGGCTTCATGACGTGGCCGGAAATGCAGAACAGCTTGGTGCCGGTATTGTTCGGCCGGCCGATGCCGGCAAACCACGCTGCGCCGCGCCGCATGATATCGGGCACAGCCGCGATCGACTCGACGTTCTGCACCGTGGTCGGGCAGCCATAGAGCCCGACATTGGCCGGGAACGGCGGCTTCAGGCGCGGCTGCCCCTTCTTGCCTTCCAGGCTTTCGAGCAGCGCGGTTTCCTCACCGCAGATATAGGCGCCGGCGCCGTGGTGCAGGTAAAGATCGAAATCCCAGCCGTGTACGTTGTTCTTGCCGATCAGCTTGTCCTCGTAGGCCTGGTCGATCGCCGCCTGCAACCGTTCGCGCTCGCGGATGAATTCGCCGCGGATATAGATGTAGCCGGTGTTGGCGGCCATGGCGCAACCGGCGATCAGGCAGCCCTCGATCAACAGATGCGGGTCGTGCCGCATGATCTCGCGGTCTTTGCAGGTGCCGGGCTCGGATTCGTCGGCGTTGACCACCAGATAATGCGGCCGGCCGTCCGACTTTTTCGGCATGAACGACCACTTCAATCCAGTCGGGAAGCCGGCGCCGCCGCGGCCGCGCAGGCCGGAAGCCTTGACGTCGTTGACGATGCCGTCGCGGCCTTTGTCCAGGATCGCCTTGGTGCCGTCCCAGGCGCCGCGCGCGCGCGCGCCTTTGAGGCCCCAATCGTGCAGGCCGTAGAGATTGGTGAAGATGCGGTCTTTGTCAGCGAGCATTCGTCATTCCCGGGAGCGGCCTGCGTAAATCGATTTGTCGGTGAGCGTGGTCGGCCCGCCCGCCGGGGCCGACAATTGCCGGTCGGTCTGCGGACCGGGCTTGGGCCTCTTGCCGGCGGCGAATTGGTCGAGAACCTTGCCGAAGCTTTCCGCGGTGAGGTCCTCGTAATAGTCCGAGCCGATCTGCACCATCGGCGCGTTGACGCAGGCGCCGAGGCACTCGACCTCGACCCAGGAGAACTTGCCGTCGGCGGTCACGTGATTCTGGTCGCCGATGCGGTTCCGGCAGACCTTCTCGATGTCGTCGGCGCCGCGCAGCCGGCACGGCGTGGTGCCGCACAGTTGGACGTGAACCTTGCCGACCGGCGTCAGATTGAACATCGTATAGAACGTGGCGATTTCCAGTCCGCGGATATGCGCCATGCCGAGGAAATTGGCGACGTAGCGGATGGCCGCTTCCGGCAGCCAGCCGCCGACCTGCTCTTGCGCCCGCCACAACAGCAGTATGACCGCCGACTGCTGGCGCCCTTCCGGATATTTGGCGACCTGCTGCTTGGCCCAGGCGAGATTGTCATTGCTGAAGGAAAATTCCTTCGGCTGCATTTCGGGCGGGGCAAGACGGCGCACGCTCATCGGTCGACCTCCCCGAACACCACGTCGATCGTCCCCATGATGCAGGAGACGTCGGCCAGCATGTGGCCGCGGCAGAGGAAATCCATCGCGCTCAAATGCGCAAAGCCGGGCGCGCGAATCTTGCACTTGTACGGCTTGTTGGTGCCGTCGGAGACCAGGAAGACGCCGAACTCGCCCTTGGGCGCCTCGACCGCGGCATAGACTTCGCCGGCCGGCACGTGGAAGCCCTCGGTATAGAGCTTGAAGTGCTGGATCAGCGCTTCCATCGAGCGTTTCATGTCGCCGCGTTTGGGCGGCACTATTTTGCCGTCGTCGACCGAGACGCGGCCTTGGCCCTCGGGGCTGCGCAGCTTGTCGAGGCACTGCTTCATGATCTTGATCGACTGGCGCATTTCTTCGACGCGAATGCAGTAGCGATCGTAGCTGTCGCCGTTCTTGCCGATCGGTATGTCGAATTCCATTTCGGCATAGCACTCGTAGGGCTGGGCCTTGCGCAAATCCCAGGCCGCGCCCGATCCGCGCACCATCACGCCAGAGAAGCCGCGGTTCCAGGCTTCGGCGAGGCTTACCACGCCGATGTCGACAGTGCGCTGCTTGAAAATGCGGTTTTCGGTGAGCAAGCCTTCGAGGTTGTCGCAGAACTTCAAATACGGGTCGCAAAACGCATAGATGTCGTCGATCAGCTGGTTCGGCAGATCCTGATGCACGCCGCCGACGCGGAAATAAGCCGCGTGCATGCGCGCACCCGACGCGCGCTCATAGAACGCCATCAGCTTCTCGCGCTCCTCGAAGCCCCACAGCGGCGGGGTGAGCGCGCCGATGTCCAGCGCCTGGGTGGTGATGTTGAGGATGTGCGACAGCAGCCGGCCGATTTCGCAGAACAGCACACGAATAAGCTGGCCGCGCTTGGGCAGCTGGACGCGCAAAAGCTTTTCCGCCGCCAGGCAGAAGGCGTGCTCCTGATTCATCGGCGCGACATAATCGAGCCGGTCGAAATAAGGCACCGCCTGCATGTAGGTCTTGTGCTCGATCAGCTTTTCGGTGCCGCGGTGGAGCAGCCCGATATGCGGATCGACGCGCTCGACAACCTCGCCGTCGAGCTCCAGCACCATGCGCAACACGCCGTGCGCGGCCGGATGTTGCGGCCCGAAATTGATGGTGAAGTTGCGTAGCGCGGTTTCCGCCATTTACGTCACGACCCCTTGCCTTCGCCCTTCGCCTTCTCGTCGCCCGGCAGCACGTAATCGGTGCCTTCCCAGGGCGACAGAAAGTCGAACGTCCGGAATTCCTGCGTCAGCCGGACCTTGTCGTAGACCACGCGCTTCTGCTCGTCGTCGTAGCGTACCTCGACAAAGCCGGTGAGCGGGAAGTCCTTGCGCAGCGGATGGCCCTCGAAGCCGTAGTCGGTGAGAATGCGCCGCATATCGGGGTGGCCGGTGAAAAGCACGCCGTAAAGATCGAAAGCCTCGCGCTCGAACCAATCGACGCCTTTGAACACATCGATCAGCGACGGCACCGGGGTCACCTCGTCGGTCGCGGCTTTCACGCGGATGCGCTGGTTCAGCCGCGGCGACAGCAGATGGTAGACCACGTCGAAACGCTGCTCGCGGCTCGGCCAGTCGACCGCGGTGACGTCGATGATGTTGATGAACTGACAGGCGGCATCGTCGCGCAGGAATGTCGCCACTTTGACAATGTCGGCGGCCTTGACCGTGACCGCGAGTTCGCCGAAGGCAACCTCGTAACCGGTGACCGACTCACCCAGCGCGTCCTTGATCGTCGCCCCAAGCCTGTCGAGCATCTCGTCCATTCCAAGACCCCCGCTCAACGCTCGATCGTGCCGGTGCGGCGGATCTTCTTCTGCAGCAGCATGACGCCGTACAGCAGCGCCTCGGCGGTGGGCGGACAGCCCGGCACGTAGATGTCGACCGGCACGACGCGATCGCAGCCGCGCACCACCGAGTATGAATAATGGTAGTAGCCGCCGCCGTTGGCGCACGAGCCCATCGAGATCACGTAGCGTGGCTCCGGCATCTGGTCGTAGACCTTGCGCAGCGCCGGCGCCATTTTGTTGGTCAGCGTGCCGGCGACGATCATGACGTCGGACTGGCGCGGTGAGGCGCGCGGCGCGAAGCCGTAGCGCTCGCAGTCGTAGCGCGCCATCGCCATCTGCATCATCTCGACCGCGCAGCAGGCGAGCCCGAACGTCATCCACATCAGCGAGCCGGTGCGGGCCCAGGTGATCAAATCGTCGACCGCGGCGACGACGAAGCCTTTGTCGGCAAGTTCGTTGTTGATGCCGACGAAAAATTCATCGTTGGCGCCGGCCGGCTTGCCGGTGCGCGGGTCCAGAATTCCTTGCGGCGCTGGTGCGACGAGCGTCATCGGGTCATCAATCCCATTCGAGCGCGCCCTTCTTCCATTCGTATATGAAGCCGATGGTGAGGACGCCAAGGAAAATCATCATCGTCCAGAATCCGAACAGGCCGATTTGGCGGAATGCCACGGTCCACGGGAACAGGAAGGCCACTTCGAGATCGAAGATGATGAACAAGATGGCGACCAGATAGAACCGCACGTCGAACTTCATGCGCGCGTCGTCGAAGGCGTTGAACCCGCATTCGTAAGCCGACAGCTTTTCGGGGTCCGGCTGTTTGTAGGCGACGATGAAGGGCGCGATCAGCAGCACGAGCCCGATCACGAGCGCGACCGCGACGAACACGACCAGCGGAAGATAATCCAGCAGCAATGCGCTCATGGCGACCTCTGCGTAGAGCCCCGAGCCCCTTACCCGGAATTCGCTCGCCTCGGGCTGCTCGGCGGCTCTTATCGGCGCCGTAGCCCCGCACAAAAGCCCTTGCCGCGTTTGGGAAAGCGTCAAGAACGGGAGCGGTTGAGGCTTAGCGCAGTGCACAATGGGTGGCAAGGCGACATTGCGGAACACACACACCCGCTTGGCCGTATTCGCGTATTGACGCAATTGACAGGGCCATTGGCCGCCCTCGATAGTCGGCGCGGGCGACTTGACGCGCAAAGACCGGGACCACACGCATGTCACTTATGCGACATTTTGCAGCCCTCCTCGCACTGGCGATTGCCGCCACTATTGGGGCACCACCCTCCAAGGCAGACGATTATCCGTCGCGCTCGGTGAGAATCATCGTGCCGTTCGGCGCCGGCGGGCCGACCGACGTCTATACCCGCGCCATCGCCGAGGAATTGCGCAAGGCGCTGCATCAGACTTTCGTCATGGAGAACAAGCCGGGCGCGGGGACCACCATCGGAACCGACTACGTCGCCAAGGCTGCGCCCGACGGTTACACGCTGCTGATGGTGTCCGGCACCCAGACCGTCAACGAAACGCTCTACACCAAGAAGCCATATCACCTGATGCACGATCTGGTTCCGATCGCGCCTCTGATCGACAGCGACCTGGTGCTGGTGGTGCATCCGTCGGTGCCGGCGAAGTCCGTCAAGGAACTGCTCGCGCTCGCCCGCGCCAAACCCGGCACGCTCAATTTCGGCTCGTCCGGTCCGGGCTCCAACTATCACATGGCCGCCGAGCTGCTGAAGCATCTGACCGGCATCAACATCGTGCACGTGCCCTACAAGGGCTCGACCGGCATGCGCACCGATATCCTGAGCGGGCAAATCCAGATGCTGTTCGACAGCGTCCCGACCATGGCGCCGTTGATCAAGGCGGGCAAAGTGCGCGCGCTCGGGACAAGCGGCGTGACGCGTTCACCGATTCTGCCGGACGTGCCGACGATCGCGGAAGCCGGCGTGCCGGGATTCCAGGCGACGCTGTGGGTCGGCTTCATGGCGCCGGCCGGCACCCCGCAGCCGATCATCGATAAGCTCAATGCCGAAATCACCAAGATCGTGTCGCGGCCGGACATCAAGGCGGCGTGGCAGAAGCAAGGCGCCGAGCCGGTGACGATGACGCAGCCGCAGTTCAAGGCCTTCATGGACGCCCAGATCGCCAAATGGGCGGACGTGATCAAGGCCAACGACATCAAGCCGATCAACTGAGCAACAGGACGGTCACGCGATGAATGAAATGACCCAGCCGATCACCGGCACCGAGCATTGGACCAGCAAAGACGGCGGCGTGAAGCTGTTCCTGTGGAACAAGTGCGCCGGCGACCCGGCAAAAAGCATCGGCACCCTGCTGTTCGTGCACGGCTCGTCGATGGCATCGCAGCCGACCTTCGATCTGCATGTGCCGGGGCGGCCGGATTCCTCGGCGATGGATCACTTCGCGCGGCGCGGCTACGACTGCTGGTCGGTTGACATGGAAGGCTACGGCCGCTCCACCAAGGACCGCGACAACAACGCGCCGATCTCGCAAGGCGCCGACGACTGCTACGCGGCGGCGCTCTATATCCAGAAGCTGCGCGGCAAGCGGCCGTTCCTGGTCTACGGCATCTCGTCGGGCGCACTGCGCGCGGCGATGTTTGCCGAGCGCCATCCGGAGATGGTGGCGCGCCTCGCGCTCGACGCCATGGTGTGGACCGGCGAAGGCTCGCCGACGCTCGAACAGCGGCGCAAGAGACTGCCCGAGTTCATCGCCAAGAACCGGCGGCCGATCGACAAGGCCTTCATTCATTCGATCTTCGAGCGCGATCATCCCGGCACCGCCGAGGAGAAAGTCATCGACGCCTTCGCCGACGCGGTGACCGCGCTCGACGATTCGGTGCCGACCGGCACTTACGTCGATATGTGCTCGCGGCTGCCGGTGGTGAACCCGGAAAAGATCACCGTGCCGACGCTGATCATGCGCGGCCAATGGGACGGCATCGCCTCGATGGAGGACTTGTTGAAATTCTTCGCCAAGCTGCCCAATCCCGACAAGCAGTTCTCGGTGATGGCCGGCATCTCGCACGCCAGCTTCCAGCAGAAGAACTACATGGGCGTCTATCACATCCTGGCGGAGTTCCTCGCGCAGCCGGCGCCAATTTACAGAGGGTGACTGCTCTCGGTTGTCATGGCCGGGCTTGACCCGGCCATCCCGCTTAGAAGCGCAGCGCCTTCCTAAGCGAGGTCACCGGGACAAGCCCGGTGATGACAAATCGCTAGACCCCGAGCTTGTCCGCCAAATCGGCCAAATCTTTCGCGGCGAAATCGACCTTCACCGTCGGCGCCGGCTCGCCGGTGCTGGGGCCGTATTCGTGCACCCGCGCGGTATGCGCGGTGCGCAATCCCAATTTCGCCGCTGCGGCGAGATCGTTGCTGTGCGCGGCCACCATCATGCATTGCGCGGGCTCGAGATCGAACGCCGCGCAGGCGGCGAGATAGACGGCAGGCTTCGGCTTGAAGTCGTGCGCGACCTCGGCGCCGAGGATGGCGTCCCACGGAAAATTATTGCGGCGGGCGAGATCGACCATCAGCGAGATATTGCCGTTCGACACCGGCGCCAGCCAGAACTTGCCCTTGAGCCGCGCCAACGCGGCCGGCACGTCCGGCCAGGCATCGAGCCGGTGCCACACCAGCGTCAGATCGTCGAGCACTTCGTCCGACAGGTTCTGCAAGCCGAAGCGCGGCAGCAGGCGTTCGAGATTGCGCCGGTGCAGCACGTCGAGCTTGGCGAAGGGCTGCCGGCCGGAGCGCACTTCCTCCATGCCGGGTTGGTATTCGCCGCGCCAGGCGTCGGCGAATGCCAGCCAATCCAGCTTGTATCCGAGCAACTCGAGGATTTTTTCCGCTTCGCGGGCTACCGACTTGCGCCAGTCCACCATCGACCCGAACACGTCGAAAAACAGCGCGCGGACCGGTGCTGAAGAGGCGTTCACACGGCGCCTTTCGGGTGCCCGGCGGTGCCTTTTCGGGCGGCAGCGACCGGGGCTAAGTCATTGATAAAATGGCGGGAGCGACGGGACTCGAACCCGCGGCCTCTGCCGTGACAGGGCAGCGCTCTAACCAACTGAGCTACGCCCCCGCGGGCGTTGGATCGAGTTATAGGCGCCCCTACCCCAAGTCAAGGTAAACGATCCCGGCGTCGAGAAATTGCGAAAAAGCCCTATTTGACGCGAAGAATCGATGGTCAGACCGGCCCCGAATCGTCTATGCGGGCAAGGTGTTTGGCGTCCGCCAAGCTCACGGATTCAAGAGGAGGGTCCTAACGATGGCAACAGTTCCTGGAAAAGCTCCGACACCGCCGACCGTCACGTTGAAGCATCTCGCCGCGGCACTCGCGGAAACCCATGAGATGTCGAAGAAGCAGGCGGAAGCCGTGCTTGGCGATTTCGTCGGCAATATCGTCAAGCACCTGAAGAAGGGCGAGCGCATCCGCATCGGCGGCCTCGGCATCCTTCAGGTGCGCAAGCGCGCCGCGCGCATGGGCCGCAACCCGGCCACCGGCGAAGCGATCCAAATCAAGGCGAGCAAAAAGGTCGCCTTCCGCGCCTCTAAGGAATTGAAAGAGGCGGTCTAAACTTAAGACCGGACCCTCCGGGGATAAAAACGACAGGCTGGGAGCGAAAGCTCCCGGCCTGTCGTTCGTCTTGCGTTTGGCGGCAACCGCCGCTGTTTTACGGCGAAGTCTGGTGGGCGGTGACGGACTCGAACCGCCGACATCCTGCGTGTAAAGCAGGCGCTCTACCAACTGAGCTAACCGCCCTCTCCGCCCGTTTATCGCTATACGCCGCTGCGGCGCAAGCTGGACGGTCATTGCCAAATGAAAACGGCGCCCTGCGGCACCGTTTCCGATTTCGTTTGGCCGGCGCGCGCTAGTGCGCGGTCAGGCCCGAGCCGTCGTCGTCCACCCCGGGCTCCCCGGAGACGGCCGCGGCGGCGGCGAGCTTGGCGCTCTCCTCGTCCCAGGTGATCGCTTCCGGCTTGCGCACCAGCGCATGGGCAATCACTTCGTCCATGCGGGTCACCGGAATGATCTCCAGGCCCTTCTTGATGGTCTCGGAGATTTCCACCAGATCCTTGGCGTTCTCCTCCGGGATCAGCACGGTCTTCATGCCGCCGCGCGCGGCGGCCAGCAGCTTCTCCTTCAAGCCGCCGATCGGCAGCACGCGGCCGCGCAGCGTGATCTCGCCGGTCATGGCGACGTCGCGGCGCACCGGAATGCCGGTCATCACCGAGACGATCGCGGTGACCATGGCGACGCCCGCCGACGGTCCATCCTTGGGCGTCGCGCCTTCCGGCACGTGCACGTGGATGTCGCGCTTGTCGAACAGCGGCGGCTCGATGCCGAAGGCGACCGCGCGCGAGCGGACATAAGATGCCGCCGCCGAGATCAACTCCTTCATCACGTCACGCAGGTTGCCGGTGACGGTCATCTTGCCCTTGCCCGGCATCATCACGCCTTCGATGGTGAGCAACTCGCCGCCCACATCGGTCCAGGCCAGCCCGGTGACCATGCCGATCAGATCCTCGGCCTCGATCTCGCCGTAGCGGTATTTCGGCACGCCGAGATAATCGCCGATGGTCGCCGCGGTGACCGCGATCGACTTCTTCTTCGAGGTCATCAGCTCCTTCACCGCCTTGCGGATCAGGGTCGACAGCTCGCGCTCGAGGTTACGCACGCCCGCTTCCCGCGTGTAACGGCGGATCATCAGCAGCAGCCCCTCGTCGTCGATCGACCATTCCTTGACTTGGAGGCCGTGCTTGGCGATCGCGGCCGGGATCAGATGCTTGCGCGCGATCTCGACCTTCTCATCCTCGGTGTAGCCGGCGATGCGGATGATCTCCATGCGGTCCATCAGCGGCGGCGGAATATTGAGCGTATTCGCCGTGGTGATGAACATCACGTTCGACAGATCGTAATCGACCTCCAGGTAGTGGTCGTTGAAGGTGTGGTTCTGCTCGGGGTCGAGCACCTCGAGCAAAGCCGACGACGGATCGCCGCGGAAATCGGCGCCCATCTTGTCGACCTCGTCGAGCAGGAACAGCGGGTTCGAGGTCTTGGCCTTGCGCATCGACTGGATGATCTTGCCGGGCATCGAGCCGATATAGGTGCGCCGGTGGCCGCGGATCTCGGCCTCGTCGCGCACGCCGCCGAGCGACACGCGCACGAACTCGCGGCCGGTCGCTTTCGCGATCGACTTGCCGAGCGATGTCTTGCCGACGCCGGGAGGACCGACCAGGCAGAGGATCGGCCCGGTCAGCTTGTTGGCGCGCTGCTGCACGGCGAGGTACTCGACGATGCGTTCCTTGACCTTCTCCAGGCCATAGTGATCGGCGTCGAGAATCTTCTCCGCGCCCGCCGAGATCCTTCTTGACCTTGCTCTTCTTGTTCCACGGGATCGAGAGCAGCCAGTCGAGATAGTTGCGCACGACGGTGGCTTCCGCCGACATCGGCGACATCTGGCGCAGCTTCTTGAGCTCGTGCGTGGCCTTCTCGCGGGCTTCCTTGGAGAGCTTGGTCTTCTTGATCTTCTCCTCGAGTTCGGCGAGTTCGTCCTTGCCTTCCTCGTCGCCCAGCTCCTTCTGGATCGCCTTCATCTGTTCGTTGAGGTAGTACTCGCGCTGCGTCTTCTCCATCTGCCGCTTGACGCGGGTGCGGATGCGCTTTTCCACCTGCAGCACGGAGATTTCGCTCTCCATCAGGCCAAGCACCTTTTCCAGGCGCTGGGTGACGACGGGCGTCTCCAGGATTTCCTGCTTGTCGGGAATCTTGACGGCGAGATGCGAGGCCACGGTGTCGGCGAGCTTGGCGTAGTCCTCGATCTGCTGGACCACACCGACCACTTCGGGCGACACCTTCTTGTTGAGCTTCACATAGTTTTCGAATTCGGTGACCACCGAACGCGCCATCGCTTCCGCCTCCACTTGCTCGCCCATGTCGTCGGCGAGAACGGTGGCATCGGCCTCGTAGATAGTCGCTGCGGTCGGTGTATTTGAGCACCTTGGCGCGCTCGGCGCCCTCGACCAGCACCTTGACGGTGCCATCGGGCAGCTTGAGCAGCTGCAAGACGCTCGCCAGCGTGCCGACCTCGAAGATCGAGTCGATCGCCGGATCGTCGTCGGAGGCGTTCTTCTGCGTCGCCAGCAGGATGAAGGTGTCGGAACGCATCACTTCTTCCAGCGCCTTGATCGACTTTTCACGGCCGACAAAGAGCGGGACGATCATGTGCGGGAACACCACGATGTCGCGCAACGGCAAAACGGGATAAGCCCGGGTTTCACCGGGTTGCAGCTGAGGTCGTGGCTTGGCGGTCATGACGTGGTCCTTTTTTGTTGTGCCCCTGTCCGTCGACCCGCAATAGCGGCATCGCCGAACAGTGCCGGAAAGGATGGGCAAGGAGGCGTCGGGGGAAGGGATATCCGGCGCGCCTTAGAGGAAGGGTACGAACCCTCACCCACTCGGGAACTACGATCTTTCGTACGCGACTTCGCTTCGAACGCTATACGTAGGACGCGCCAGGAGGGTCTGCAAGTAACGGGCCGCTATGCGGTAAAAACGGCCCCGGATACCCCCAGCACGCCATTAACGGCGCGATTCTACAAGCCACTCGCGGCCGGCGCGGCTGCGGGATCAGGCGCTGGCGCTGCCGGATTCGGCCGTCCGGTCGCTGCGGTCGGCGTAGATGTAAAGCGGCCGCGCGGTTCCCTCGACGACCTCTTTCGAGATCACCACTTCCTCGACCCCCTCCAGGCTGGGGAGATCGAACATGGTGTCGAGCAGGATGCTCTCCATGATGGAGCGGAGACCGCGCGCGCCGGTCTTGCGTTCGATCGCCTTGCGGGCGATGGCGCCGAGCGCCTCCTCGGCCAGCGTGAGATCGATCGATTCCATCTCGAACAGCCGCTGGTACTGCTTGACCAGAGCGTTCTTCGGCTCGACCAGGATCTTCTTCAGCGACGCTTCGTCGAGGTCTTCAAGCGTGGCCACCACCGGCAGACGGCCGACGAATTCCGGGATCAACCCATACTTCAGCAGATCCTCCGGCTCGACCTGGCGGAAGATTTCGCCTTGCTTGCGGTCTTCCGGCGCCAGAACCTTGGCGCCGAAGCCGATCGACGTGGAGCGGCCGCGCGCCGAGATGATCTTCTCGAGCCCGGAGAAGGCACCGCCGCAGACGAACAGGATATTGGTGGTGTCGACCTGCAGGAATTCCTGCTGCGGATGCTTGCGGCCGCCCTGCGGAGGCACGGAGGCGACGGTGCCTTCCATGATCTTCAGCAGCGCCTGCTGCACGCCCTCGCCCGACACGTCGCGCGTGATCGATGGGTTGTCGGACTTGCGGGAAATCTTGTCGATCTCGTCGATATAGACGATGCCGCGCTGCGCGCGCTCGACATTGTAGTCGGCCGACTGCAGCAGCTTGAGGATGATATTTTCCACGTCCTCGCCGACATAGCCGGCTTCGGTGAGCGTGGTGGCGTCCGCCATCGTGAAAGGCACGTCGAGGATGCGCGCCAGCGTCTGCGCCAGCAGCGTCTTGCCCGAACCGGTCGGCCCGATCAGCAGGATGTTCGACTTCGCCAGTTCGACGTCGTTGTGCTTGGTCTGGTGGTTGAGCCGCTTGTAGTGGTTGTGGACGGCGACCGAGAGCACTTTCTTGGCGTGATCCTGGCCGATCACGTAATCGTCGAGGACCTTGCGGATTTCCTTCGGCGTCGGGATGCCGTCGCGCGACTTCACCAACGAGGATTTGTTTTCCTCGCGGATGATATCCATGCACAGCTCGACGCACTCATCGCAGATGAACACCGTCGGTCCAGCGATGAGCTTGCGCACTTCGTGCTGGCTCTTGCCGCAGAACGAGCAGTAAAGGGTGTTTTTGGAATTGCTGCCGCCGACTTTGCTCATTCCATTCTCCGTCACACGCGTTCGTACATTCCGGGGTCGGCGAAGGTCACGATCATCCGCCTATACGCCACATACCGAACGAAGCAAGTTTCGCGCCGGGATTCCGGAACGGCGGACCTAGTCCCAGGAGGCCCGCTGCCCCTACCACTCTCCCACACCGTAAGCGAAGCATGCTAACGGCGTGATAATCAAGAATTTATTAACGATAATGCCTGTTCCAAGCCTCCCACGAAAGCGGCACTCCCGGGGCAATCCCCGGCAATTGTGGCAGGCCGGCTGGGTATCAGGGCGGGAAAGATCACGCAGGTTTTGGCAACATTTCTTCCGGCCGCCGCTCGATCACCTTGTCGACAAGGCCGAATTCCTTGGCCGCGTCGGCTGTCAGGAAGTAGTCACGCTCGAGGGCGTCTTCAATCTTCTTCAGCGACTGGCCGGTATGCTTGACGTAGATCTCGTTGAGCCGCTTTTTCAGGTTCAGGATTTCCTGGGCGTGCACCATGATATCGGTGGCCTGGCCCTGAAACCCGCCGGACGGCTGGTGCACCATGATGCGGGCGTTCGGCAGCGCAAAGCGCATGTCCTTGGCGCCGGCGGCGAGCAGCAGCGACCCCATGGAGGCGGCCTGTCCGACGCAGAGCGTGGACACCGGCGGACGCACGAACTGCATGGTGTCGTAGATCGCCATGCCCGATGTCACCACACCGCCGGGCGAGTTGATGTACATCGAGACTTCCTTCTTCGGGTTTTCCGCTTCCAGGAACAGCAGTTGCGCCACCACCAGCGTGGCCACGTGATCCTCGATCGGCCCGGTGATGAAAATGATCCGTTCCTTGAGCAGCCGCGAATATATGTCGTAGGCGCGCTCGCCGCGGTTGGTCTGCTCGACCACCATGGGCACCAGAGTTTGCATGTAGGTATCGACGGGATCTTTCATTTCGGCTCCTTCACGCGAATCGCGTCGGCTAGATTAGCCTTCCCGCCGCGTCCGGATGATCTATTTTCGAATTGAGCCCGCCGCAAGGCACGGGGCCCCCGCTCAGGCGGTGGTCGGTTCGTCTTCCTTGTAGAGCTCCTCGCGCACGACCTTTTTCTCGGTCACGTTGGCGAGTTCGAGCAGAAAATCGACCACCTTTTCCTCGTAGATCGGCGCGCGCAACCCTGCGATCGCCTGCGGATTCTGCCGGTAATAGTCCCAAACCCGCTGCTCCTGGCCGGGGAATTGCCGGACGTGCTCCATCACCGCACGGTTCAATTCTTCGTCGGTAACCGTGATTTTGTTTTTCTCGCCGATTTCGGCCAGCACAAGCCCAAGCCGCACCCGCCGCTCGGCGATGGCGCGGTATTCGGCCTTGGCCTTTTCCTCGGTGGTATTCTCGTCGGCGAAGCTCTTCTTCTCGGTCTCCATCTCGCTGAGCACCGACTTCCAGACGCGGTCGAATTCCTCCTCTACCAGCGACGGCGGCGGCTCGAATTTGTGGCGGGCGTCGAGTTCGTCGAGCAGCGCGCGCTTGAGCTTCTGGCGCGACGTGCCGACATGCTCGCGCGCAATGCGGTCTTTGACCGCCTCGCGCAGCTTGGCGAGCGATTCCAGCCCGAGCGACTTGGCGAATTCATCGTCGACCGTGACCGCGCCGGGCGTTTCGATCGACTTGGCGGTGACGACGAATTCAGCGTCCTTGCCGGCCAGCGTCTCTTTTCCGTAATGCTGCGGAAAGGTCACCTTCAAGGTGCGCGTTTCACCGACCCCGATGCCGATGAGCTGGTCCTCGAAGCCCGGGATGAACGTGTTCGACCCGATCAGTACGACCGAATCCTCGGCCGAACCGCCTTCGAACGGCGTGCCGTCGATGGCGCCGGCAAAGGAAATGACGACGCGGTCGTCCTTGGCCGCCTTCTCGCCTTCCGGCTTGGCGCTGTAGGGCTTGTTCTGCTCGGTGATGCGCGCCAGCGCCTCGTCCACCTCGGCGTCGGTCACCTCGCTGGTCAGCTTGGTGAGCTTGATGGTCTTGAAATCGGTGAGTTCGATGGCCGGCACGATCTCGACCGCCATGGTGTAGTCGAGATCGCTTTGGCCGGAGATCAATTTTTCGACGGCGTCCTGCTCGGTCGGCAGCGTCACCTTCGGATCGGCGGCGAGTTTATAGCCGCGCTCGCTGACGATCTGGTTGTTGGTGTCGCGCACGGTCGCCTCGATCACCTCGGCCATGGCCGAGCGTCCGTAGACGCGCCGGAGGTGGGCAACCGGCACTTTGCCCGGACGGAAGCCATTGATGCGGACGCGGTCTTTCAGCTCGTCCAGGCGCACAGCGACCTTGGCATCGAGTTCGGCGGCCGGCACGACCACCTTGAATTCGCGCTTGAGACCTTCGGACAGCGTTTCGGTAACTTGCATCGATCACACTTCTTTTGCTTATCCGCGCGTCGCGCCGGATGTTTCGGTTGAAAGCAGTTCGCTCGTTCGGCCCTCGGCGTGGTGCGGGCGGAGGGACTCGAACCCCCACGACTTTCGTCACCGGAACCTAAATCCGGCGCGTCTACCAATTCCGCCACGCCCGCAAAGGGCAATTTCAAGACGATCCTGGCGCCGCAATCCGGCAGGGCTTAACGCACCGCGCCCCGCCAGGGCAAGCCGCCAAGGCCGCCCCGCGGGCCGCGGCTTATATCACGGTAAAGTCCTGCGGCATCCTAAAAATAGGCCGCCACGGCGCGCGCTCAAGGGCCTGTGGCGACCGTTTTCCAAGCACTTCAAACAGGCGCCGATAGATCGCCGGCAGCGCCTCGGGCAGATCTTCCGCGATCAGTCCGGGGCCGAAGGCATTGGCTGCCTCGCCGTGCAGCCAGGCGGCGGCACTCGCCGCCTCAAAGGCCGGCATTCCTTGCGCCAGCAAACCGTCGATCATGCCGGCCAGCACATCGCCGGACCCGGCGGTGGCCAGCGTCGGCGGAGCGTTGTCGGCGATCGAGGCGCGGCCGTCGGGGGCGGCCACCACGGTGTCCGCGCCCTTGAACAGCAGCGTGGCCCCGCTCGAGCGAGCCGCCAAACGCGCTTTTTCAAGTTTTCCCGGAACATTATGGTCTTCATGTATCACTTTAAACAACCTTGCGAATTCGCCTTCGTGCGGCGTTAACACGGTGTCGCGATCGGTCCGCTTGGCGATCATCGCGGCCAATCCGGCAAGGTCGTCCGCAGCGCTGGTCAAGGCATCGGCGTCGAGGACGACCGCTGCGGCGCTTGCCAGCGCGGCCGCCACCTGCTCCCGCATCGCCGGCCCGACTCCGCCGCCCGGCCCCAGCAGCACGGCGTTGCGCCGCTTATCGGCCAGAAAAGCCGCCAGGCCGGCCGCGCCGTCCACCTGCCGCACCATGACCGCCAGGCTCCCGGCAGCATTGACGCCGAGCGCATCCAGCGGGCTGGCGATGGTCACGAGCCCCGCCCCGCCCCGTAACGCGCCGCGCGCCGCCAACCGTGCCGCGCCGGTGGTCGAAAATCCGCCCGACACGATCACCGCGTGGCCGCGCGAATACTTGTGGCCGCCGGCACGCGGCTGCGGAAAAGCTGCGCCCCAAAGTTCCGGATCGTTGGCGAAGGTGCGCGGCTTGATCGTCTCCAGCACGCTGGCCGGGATGCCGATATCGGCCACCAGGACCACGCCGCAGTGCAGCCGGCCCGGCAGCAGCAGATGGCCGGTCTTGCGGCAGAAAAAAGTCACCGTCTGGGCCGCGTTGACCGCCGCGCCCATGACTGCGCCGGTAGTGCCATTCACCCCGCTCGGCAGATCGACGGCGATAATCGGCGCGGCCGATGCATTCATCGCCGCGATCATGGCGCGCGGCAGACCTTCGACCGCGCGATCGAGGCCGGCGCCGAACAAGGCGTCGATGACGAGGTCGCAATCTGCAAGCGTGCCCGGCGTGGCCGGAGTGGTCGGTCCGCTCCAGCGTTCGGCGGCAAGCGCGGCGTCGCCCTTTAGCCGCTTCGGATCGCCGACAAAGCTGACCTGAACCGCACAGCCGCGCTCGGCCAGGTGCCGCGCCGCGACAAAGCCGTCGCCGCCGTTGTTGCCGGGTCCCGCCACAACTACGACGCGCCGGCCTCGCGGCAAGGTGCCGGCGGCATCGGCCACGGCCCGGCCGGCATTCTCCATCAGTTCAAGACCGGGCGTGCCGCCGGCAATGGTCAACCGGTCCGCTTCGGCCATTTCGGCAGTCGTAAGGAGTTCGATCATCGCGCGCGACACTATCGGCCCGCTCGAAGGCCGACAAATCGCCGCAACTCATTGCGGCGCAACATATCTATGACAGCTGGCAAAAGTTTTGGCAGGGTGCTTAATTGCTGAGCAACTGGCCGCAGAAATCCTCAGCACTACCTAGCTAACTGCATCCTAAAGTATTGCGGAGACGAGATTATTACGCTCTCGCCGGCTTGGCACGGGACCTGCTAATCGGTAGCGCGGCGCTCCGCATGGTTGCGGCGGGCTGGGGGAAGGAAAGACAAGGACAATGAAAAAAATCGAGGCGATCATTAAACCCTTCAAACTCGACGAGGTGAAGGAAGCACTCCAAGAGGTTGGACTGCAGGGCATTACCGTTACCGAAGCCAAGGGTTTCGGCCGGCAGAAGGGCCACACCGAGCTTTATCGCGGTGCCGAATACGTGGTGGATTTTCTCCCCAAAGTGAAAATCGAGATCGTGCTCGGCGACGATATGGTGGATAAAGCGATCGAGGCGATCCGGCGCGCGGCTCAAACCGGCCGGATTGGAGACGGCAAGATATTCTTGTCGAACATCGAGGAAGCCATCCGGATCAGGACTGGCGAATTTGGCGTAGACGCCATCTAAGCAGCGGGGCAGCGTCTACCCGGCAAACCATCATAACGGGGGAATACATTCCATGACGACAGCCAAGAATGTCATGAAGATGATCAAGGACAACGACGTGAAATACGTCGATTTCCGGTTTACGGATCCGCGCGGCAAGTGGCAGCACGTCACTTTCGACGTCGGCATGATCGAAGAAGACACGTTTGCCGAGGGCCAGATGTTCGACGGCTCCTCGATCGCCGGTTGGAAGGCGATCAACGAGTTGGACATGAACCTGATGCCGGACCCGGCCTCGGCCTGCATCGATCCGTTCTTCGCCGAGACCACGCTGGTGCTGGTCTGCGACGTGCTCGAGCCGACTACCGGCGAACCCTATAACCGCGACCCGCGCGGCATCGCCAAGAAAGCCGAAGGCTTGGTCAAGTCGATGGGCATCGGCGACACTATCTTTTTCGGGCCGGAAGCCGAGTTCTTCGTGTTCGACGACGTCAAATACGCCGCCGAGCCCTACAACACCGGCTTCAAGCTCGACTCCATCGAATTCCCGTCCAACTCCGCCACCGAATACGAAGGCGGCAATCTCGGCCACCGCATCGGCACCAAGAAGGGCTACTTCCCGGTGCCGCCGCAGGATTCGGTGCAGGACATGCGCTCGGAAATGCTCGGCGCCATGGCGCGCATGGGCGCCAAGGTTGAGAAGCACCACCACGAAGTGGCGTCGGCCCAGCACGAGCTCGGGCTGAAGTTCTCGCCGCTCACGCAGATGGCCGACATGATGCAGGTCTACAAATACTGCATCCAGCAGGTGGCGCAGATCTACGGCAAGACCGCGACCTTCATGCCGAAGCCGGTCTACGGCGACAACGGTTCGGGCATGCACTGCCACCAGTCGATCTGGAAGTCCGGCAAACCGATATTCGCGGGCAATAAATATTCCGACCTGTCGGATACCTGCTTGTCCTACATCGCCGGCATCATCAAGCACGCCAAGGCGATCAACGCCTTCACCAACCCGACCACCAACTCCTACAAGCGTCTGGTGCCGGGCTTCGAGGCGCCGGTGCTGCTCGCCTACTCGGCGCGCAACCGCTCGGCCTCGTGCCGCATCCCTTACACCACCAACCCGAAGGCCAAGCGCGTCGAGGTGCGTTTCCCCGACCCGCTCGCCAATCCCTATCTGGCTTTCGCGGCCATGCTGATGGCCGGCCTCGACGGCGTCAAGAACAAGCTCGATCCGGGACCGGCGGTCGACAAGGATCTCTACGATCTGCCGCCGGCCGAACTGAAGAAGATTCCGACGGTGTGCGGCTCGCTCCGCCAGGCGCTCGGCGAACTCGACAAAGATCGCGCGTTCCTCAAGGCCGGCGGCGTGTTCGACGACGACTTCCTCGACAGCTACATCGACCTCAAGATGTCCGAAGTGATCCGCTTCGAACACACCCCGCATCCGGTCGAGTTCGAAATGTACTACTCGGCGTAAACCTTCCTCCCAACCATCGCGCACGGCTACCGAGACATGGGCCGAGACTTGGGCGATGCAACTTAAAGGGCGCTCCTTGGCAGGAGCGCCCTTTTTCTTGGCCGCGAATTCGTTCCGGTGCGAGACTAATTCTTGAACGTCCGATCGGCGTCCTGAATCGCCGCTTCGTGATACCAGCCGCTACCGGACGCGACCTTGACCGCGCGCGGCAACGGAAACTTCGCTACCGGCTTGGCGACATCGCGAAGTTCGCCGGCAGTCGTGCGAGCGCGGGACGGAAACGGAATTATTTCGGCCGACCCGCGATTGATATCTGTGTTCACTGTTGCGCTCCTTGGTTCTGCGCTTCATCCATCGACGCCCGTGCGTCGTTTGATGGATAGATAATGCGTACCGACAGATTCTGCTCCCTCTATATGCGGCATGCCTCACATCAAATCATCGTATGACTATGGCTTAGGCAGTTCCGCTTTTGCATCTTCTTTTGGCATTCGCGCCGGCCGGCCAGCGAAGCATGAGGCCAAATTCACCTTATCTTTCAAAGCGGTGACGGCAGGCTCGGAGCCGCTTCGCTTGGCATATTTAATGCTTTGATGACACCAGCGGTTGGCGGCCGGGTGTGCCGTTAGCGGCCAAAGCAAGCTCTCTCACATGTGTCATCAGCTCATGAGAAACCCGCAATGACGAAATACAAACTCGAATACATATGGCTCGACGGATACACGCCGGTGCCCAATCTGCGTGGCAAAACGCAGATCAAGGAATTCGCCAGCTTCCCGACGCTCGATCAGCTTCCGCTGTGGGGTTTTGACGGCAGCTCGACCATGCAGGCCGAGGGCAGCAATTCCGATTGCGTCCTCAAGCCGGTCGCGATCTTTCCGGACGGCGCGCGCACGAACGGCGTTCTCGCGATGTGCGAAGTGATGATGCCGGACGGCAAGACGGCGCATCCGACAAACAAACGCGCGACCATTCTCGACGATCCCGGCGCGTGGTTCGGTTTCGAACAGGAATATTTCTTCTACAAGGACGGCCGCCCGCTCGGCTTCCCCTCGGCCGGCTATCCGGCCCCGCAGGGGCCCTACTACACCGGCGTCGGCTACAAGAATGTCGGCGACATCGCCCGCAAGATGGTCGATGAGCACCTCGACCTCTGCCTCGCCGCCGGCATCAACCATGAAGGTATCAACGCCGAAGTGGCGAAGGGCCAGTGGGAATTCCAGATCTTCGGCAAGGGTTCCAAGAAGGCCGCCGACGAGATGTGGATGGCCCGCTACCTGATGTTACGCCTGACCGAGGCGTACGGCGTCGACATCGAGTTCCACTGCAAGCCGCTCGGCGATACCGACTGGAACGGCTCCGGCATGCACGCCAACTTCTCGACCGCCTACATGCGCGAGACCGGCGGCAAGGAGTATTTCGAGGCGTTGATGAAGGCCTTCGGCGACAACTGGCAAGCCCACATCGATGTCTACGGTCCCGACAACGACAAGCGCCTGACCGGCAAACACGAAACCGCGCCGTGGAACAAGTTCAGCTACGGCGTGGCCGACCGCGGCGCCTCGATCCGCGTCCCGCACAGCTTCGTCAACAACGGGTACAAGGGTTATCTTGAAGATCGCCGCCCCAACTCGCAAGGCGACCCCTACCAGATCGCGTCGCAGATTTTGCAGACGATCGCGTCGGTCCCGACCGCGAACAAAGTTAGCGCCGCCGCTTAGATCTTTCGCTCAAACAAACGGGCGTCCTCGCCGGGCGCCCGTTTTCATTGGCGACTGAATGGCCGCTCAGACGATCACGAAAATAATGACCGCAAGGCCCGCGGCGACGGCGGCGGCGGTCGCCAGATTCCGCGTGCGGTGCCGCTTGGGCCCATAGATCCCGGCGGCGCGGCGCTTGGCAATCAACGCGGCGTCGAATTTGGCCGAGGACGAATAGGCGCAGGCCAAGGCGGCGCCGGCGCGTTGCGCATAGGCTTCCAGCGCCAGGACGGCCGTTTCCGCGTGTCCAGTTTCGCCGGTGCGCCCCATGCGCCCATGCTAGCCAGAATAAGGTAAACGAGAGGTTGCGACCTTCCCAATCGACACCGGGGCGTCGTCTTTGGGGCGCCGCGACGCGGCTTTGCGAGGCACGGCCAGTCCACGTTTGGCGGTTCGCCCACGGCCGGCTGCGACAACCGGGCCGCCGACGCCATGACCGGGCACAGAGGTGGTCTCGGCCGTGCAGATGCGGTTGCGGCCGGCGCGCTTGGCGCTGTAGAGCGCGCCATCCGCGCGCGCGATCAGCGCATCGATATCGGTGACCAGATCGAACGACGTTACGGCGCCGATGCTCACCGTGGCGCCGATCGCGTGTTCGCCGACGGTAACTCCGGCGGCCTCGAACGCCACACGCAGGCGCTCGGCAATAATTATGGCTCCCTCCATCGACTCCGGGACGACGGCCGCAAATTCCTCGCCGCCCAGCCTGCCGATAATGTCGCTGGCGCGCATGCTGTTGCGCGCCACCGCCGCGAACACGCGCAGCACGCTGTCGCCGGCGGCGTGACCGAAGCGGTCATTGACCGATTTGAAATGATCGAGATCGAACATCATCAACGTCACCGGCTTGCCGCGATGGCGCTGAAGGTCGCACATCGTGATCGCGCACTGCATGAAAGCGCCGCGGTTGAGCAGGCCGGTCAGGCTGTCGATGGTAGCGGCTTTGCGGTAGATGTAGACGTGGTGATCCTTGACCATCAGCAGCATGATAAACGCGGTGCCGATCGTGTAAATGATCGCCACCAAGGCGAACACCGTCAGCCAATTGGTGGCGAACAGCCCCGGCATAAACGCCCGCAACGCGAGCGGCACCATGAAAATTCCGGCATGCAGAGCCGTCACGATCACCGCCACGGTCCGCGAATAAAGCGCATGACGCCGCTCGCGCCAAAATTCGAATGCGATGAAAAACGTGTAGGCGCCGACCACGGCCGCGCCGAGCGCCATGTGCGCGATGCTGCCGCTCGATAGCGCGGGAACCTGGCAAAGCACCAGCCAGACGACAGCGCCGGCGAAAACGGCGACCGGCAGCACCCGCCGCCCATGGAATAGCCGCATGCCGTTCCAGATCATGCCGCAGGCCACGAAAATCAACGCCGCCGGCACGTCCCGCGGGATTACGAACAGCCCCGAAGGCGCGCTCCAAAAGACCATCGACGAGGCGCCGACCAGATAGGCGGTGCCCCACCAGGCAAGCGCGCGCGCGTCGCGCTGCTGCAGCCAGGCAAGGATCAGGCAAACGCCGAGCAGTGTGGCGATGCAGGTCGCCACAAACGCCAATGTCGGCACGTCCAACGGCGACGGCTGCAAACTTGCTGCGGCTAACATTCACACTCCACTGCAGCCCGCCCGGCATCGGCCCTGGATCGGGACGCAGCGGGGAAATAACACCGCTCCCGTGCCAAAAGGCTTGCGCGCTTGCGCGCGGTTCGATGTAAAAATTGAGAAAATTTGAATTAATTCATCGCCAAGCCGCGGCTGCGATGCGGCTTCATCGCATAAAAGGCGCGCGTCGCCGCGCGCCTCTTGATAATTTGATAACCGCTTCGAGCGATCAGCGCTTGGAGAACTGGAACGAGCGCCGCGCCTTGGCCTTGCCGTACTTCTTGCGCTCGACCACGCGCGAGTCGCGGGTAAGGAAGCCGCCCTTCTTTAGCGCGCCGCGCAAATCCGGCTCGTAGTAAGTCAGCGCCTTGGACAGGCCGTGGCGCACCGCGCCGGCTTGGCCGGACAAACCGCCGCCGGAAACCGTGCAGGTAATGTCGTATTGACCGGCGCGATTGGCCGCGACCAATGGCTGTTGGATCAGCATGCGCAACACCGGGCGCGCGAAGAACGCTTCCACCGTCTTGGTATTGACCAGGATCTTGCCGGAGCCGGGTTTGATCCAGACGCGGGCGACCGCGTTCTTGCGCTTGCCGGTGGCGTAAGCGCGCCCCTGCGCGTCGAGCTTCTGCACGTATTTCGGCGCTTCTGGCGCGGCCGGCTTGAGGCTCGCCAATCCTTCCAGCGACTGTACGGTCTCGGCCACGGTCAGGCACTCCTCACGTTCTTGCGGTTCATCGCGGCGACGTCGAGTTTTTCCGGCTTCTGCGCCTCATGCGGATGTTCGGGACCGGGATAGACGCGCAGGTTGCCGAACTGCACGCGGCCGAGCGGACCGCGCGGCAACATGCGCTCGACCGCCTTCTCGACGATGCGTTCGGGGAAGCGGCCCTCGAAGATCGACTTGGCCGTGCGCTCCTTGATGCCGCCGATGAATCCGGTGTGATGGAAATACACCTTCTTCTCGCGCTTCCTGCCGGTGAACACCGCCTTGGCGGCGTTGACGACGATGATGTTGTCGCCATCGTCCACGTGCGGCGTATAAGTGACTTTGTGTTTGCCGCGCAGCCGCATCGCCACGATAGTGGCGAGCCGGCCGACCACCAAACCGCTGGCGTCGATCAGCAGCCACTTTTTCTCGATGTCGGCGGTCTTGGCCGAATAGGTCGTCATGACAGATCCTTAGCAGAACGGTGCAATGATGGGGCACCGAAGCTGCGGTTCTTAGCCGAGCGGGCTGCCGCGGTCAACGCCATCGATGTCATTTATTATGAATAATATCAATGTGTTATACGAATGGTAATTTAGCACCACAGGCTAATCAACGGACCTACGGGATCGAATAGGTGGCGGTGACATGGGCCACCGGCTCGTTTGTGCCCTCGGAGTAAATGGTGACCTCGCCTACCGCCAGCCGCTTGCCGACCTTCATCAAATGCGCGTCCGCCAACAGATCGGCGCGGGTCGGCTTGCGCAGGAAATTGATGTTGAGGTTGGTGGTGACCGCTAGCGGCTGCGGCCCGATCGCCGAAAACACCGCGACATACATAGCGAAGTCGGCGAGCTCCATCATGGTCGGCCCGGATACGGTGCCGCCTGGGCGCAGGCTCGCCTCCTCGAAGGTCCAGCGCACCCGCACGTCGCCATGTTTGACGCGCTCGATGGTGTGGCCACAGCCGGGGTAGAACGCCTGCGGGAATTCCGCGTGCAGCAGCTTGGCGATTTCCTCGGCCGACATGGCTGGCGCTGGCATTCATCCCCCTCGCCGGCTGGCCCGGCGTCCCCGTCATAGACAGCCCAGCCATAGGGTCAATCGGCCTTTTCAGGCCTTGCCGTGGAACCGGCGCCGCTCGTCGTTGGCGTCTTCGGGCTTGTGCCTTGCGTGTCTTGGACTGGCCCCGGCCTTGCGCGGCCTTCCCATCAGGTTAAGTATCGCCGCTCATGAATACCCGAACCGCCGCCCGAAGCAGTGAAGCTACTGTGCCTGTGCTGGTGCGCGAGCGCGTCAAGGACATTGCCGTTCTGGTGCTCAACCGCCCGCAGGCGCGCAACAGCCTGTCGGAGGCTTTGTTGGCGGAGCTTTCCGCTGCGTTCGCGGACATCGCCCACGACAAAGCCGTTCGCGCGGTGGTGCTGGCCGCGAACGGCCCGGCCTTCTGCGCCGGCCACGATCTCAAGGAGCTCACCGCGCGGCGCGGCGACGCCGACGGCGGGCGCAGCTACTTCCGCCACATCATGACCACCTGCAGCGCCATGATGCAGCAGATTGTCAATCTGCCGCAACCGGTGATCGCGGCGGTGCAAGGCGTCGCCAGCGCCGCCGGCTGTCAGCTGGTGGCCAGTTGCGACCTGGCGGTCGCCTCCGCGGCGGCAAAGTTCGCCACGCCGGGCGTCGACATTGGGCTGTTCTGTTCGACGCCCATGGTCGCGCTGTCGCGCAACGTCGCGCGCAAACATGCCATGGAAATGCTGCTTACCGGCGAGATGGTCGAGGCCGAACAGGCCGCGCGTATTGGATTGATCAACCGCGTCGTCCCCCCCGGCGAGGAGCGAACGAGTGCGATCGCACTCGCCACGAAGATCGCGCCAAAGTCGTCCTACGTGCTCAAAATCGGCAAGCAGGCATTCTACCGGCAGGCCGAACTGGGCCTGGCCGACGCCTATCATTACGCATCCGAAGTGATGACCGAGAACATGATGGCGCGCGACGCCGAGGAAGGCATTGGCGCCTTCATCGAGAAGCGCGATCCGACCTGGAAAGATCGATGATGAAACGTATTGTGCTTCTCGCCGCCGCCATATCGTTCATTTCGCTCAACGCCGCCGGCGCGCAGGATTTCACCGCCGCGCAGCGCGCCGCCTGCAAAGGCGACTACGACAAATTCTGCAAAGGCACCATGCTCGGCGGCGGCCGCGTGCTCGCCTGCCTGAGCAAGCAGCACGACCAGCTCTCCGACGGCTGCAAGAAAGTCGTCGACGCGCAGAAGAAATGAACCACGACAGCTATCCCGACAGCTATATCCGCGGCATCCTCAACACCGTGAAGACCATCGCCATGGTCGGCATCTCGCCGAAGGAGAACCGGCCGAGCTATTTCGTGTTCAAGTATCTGCAAGAGCGCGGCTACCGCATGATCCCGGTCAATCCGGGACAAGCCGGCAAGGAAATCCTCAGCCAGAAGGTTTACGCCAGGCTCGCCGACATCCCCGAGCCGATCGACATGATCGATATATTCCGTAGTTCCGACCACGTGTTGCCGGTCGTGCAGGATGCGCTGGCGCTCGATCCCAAGCCGCAAGTGATCTGGATGCAGCTCACCGTGCGCAACGACGAAGCGGCGGCGCTCGCGCAAGCGGCTGGCATCCCGGTGGTGATGAACCGCTGCCCGAAAATCGAATACGGCCGGCTGTCGAGCGAGATTTCCTGGATGGGGATCAATTCGCGGACGCTGTCCTCGCAACGCGCGCAACGCTACGGCAAGGGCGTGCAGCGCATGTCGCTCGAGGAGCGGTCGGGCGCTGCCGCCACGCCACCGGTCGACAAAACTTCGAAATGATTGTGGCCGGGCAGCTGCGACGAAGCTAACGCCCCGCGGTCAGCGACCAAAGCGCAATCCGGCGAACCTCATCGGGGCTATAGCCGGCCGCACAAGCGGCGCACATGACGACAATGCCGACATGGACGACAAAGCCCAAAGCGAAGACCACGGGCCGGTCGTTGACGTCGAAACTGTATCCACGGCTATAAATCACGCCGCTTCGCCACGCCCGCAGCAGCGTCCAGGCGACGAATAGGCCGAGGCTGCCCATGATCACGCGCGCAATCGGATCCATGCCGAAGCTCCTTTAGAGCCGCCATCGTGACTGATATTTCCTAAACAAGACTTGCCGGGGGCTAAAAATCGCGATCACGGGTCGGATCGGGAAAGCCCTTCCCTTGACCCGTTTTGGCCATTCGCTAAACACCAGCGGTCAGCCGGCAACGCAATGTCCGGCAGTAAGGGGACGACCATGGCCGACGCCGAACGCATTCCGGGCTTTTCGACGCTTTCAATTCACGCCGGCGCCAAGCCCGATCCGACCACCGGCGCGCGCGCGACGCCGATCTATCAGACGACGGCCTTCGTCTTCGACGACGTCGACCATGCGGCTTCGCTATTCGGCCTGCAGGCCTTCGGCAACATCTATACCCGCATCGGCAACCCGACTTGCGCCGTGCTGGAAGAACGCGTCGCCGCGCTTGAAGGCGGCACCGCCGGCCTCGCCGTCGCTTCCGGCCATGCGGCGCAAGTGATCGTGATGCACGCGCTGATGATGCCGGGCGAGGAATTCGTCGCCTCCAAAAAGCTCTATGGCGGCTCGATCAACCAGTTCAACCACTCCTACAAGAATTTCGGCTGGAACGTGGTATGGGCCGATCCCGACGACATCTCTACCTTCGAGAAGGTGATCACGCCGAAGACCAAAGCGATCTTCATCGAATTGATCGCCAATCCGGGCGGCGTCATCACCGACATCGAGGCGGTTTCCAAGATCGCGCGCAAGGCCAATGTGCCGCTGATCGTCGACAACACGCTGGCGACGCCTTATTTGTGCAAGCCGTTCGACTACGGCGCCGACATCGTGGTGCACTCGCTCACCAAATTTCTCGGCGGCCATGGCAATTCGATCGGCGGCATGATCGTCGACGGCGGCAAATTCAATTGGCTGCAGGACAAGCGCTACCCGATGCTGTCGGAGCCGCGTCCGGAATATTCCGGCATGGTGCTGGGCGAGACCTTCGGCAATTTCGCCTTCGCCATCGCCTGCCGGGTGCTGGGCTTACGCGACCTCGGGCCGGCGCTGTCGCCGTTCAACGCCTTCCTAATCGCCACCGGCATCGAGACGCTGCCGTTGCGCATGCAGCGCCATTCCGATAACGCGCTGGTCGTTGCGCAATGGCTGGCGAAGCGGCCGGAGGTGGCCTGGGTGAGCTACCCGGGCCTTGCCGGCGACAAATACAACGCGCTCGCCAAGAAATACGTGCCGAAAGGGTGCGGCGCGGTGTTCACCTTCGGGCTCAAGGGCGCCTATGACGCCGGCGTGAAACTGGTGTCGAACGTCAAACTATTCTCGCATCTCGCCAACATCGGCGACACCCGTTCGCTCATCATCCACCCCGCCTCGACCACGCACAAGCAATTGTCCGACGCGCAGAAGGTCCAAGCCGGCGCGGGACCCGACGTGGTGCGGCTGTCGATTGGACTGGAAGATACCGCCGACATCATCGCCGATCTGGAGCAGGGCCTGAAGGGATAACGGCCGCGACGACGCCGTCGCGATTGTTGCCGATCAGGCCGCCTGCCCCGCCGGCAGGCGCAGAATCGCGCGATGCGACAGCCGTTCGGCGTGGACCACCGCGATGGTGAACGCCACCATGGCCATGACCTGGTGCGCGAGCGCGAGCGCCAGCGGCGCCTGATACAGCAGCGTGACGATACCGAGCGCGGCCTGCAGCGTCACCGCGGCGGCGAGAACGATGGCGCCCTGCGCCGCATGCCGTCGGCGCCAAGCGTCAAAGCCATGCCACACCGCCAGCAACCAGATCGCGTAGGCGAGCATGCGATGGTCGAACTGAACGGTGAGCGCGTTCTCGAACAGGTTGCGCCAGGCCGGCGCGATGAACAGCAGCCGGTCGAGCGACGGCACGAAGTTGCCGTCGATCATCGGCCAAGTGTTGTTTATCAACCCGGCATCGAGCCCGGCCACTAAGGCACCGAGGTAAATCTGCACGAGCAGCAGCGAGGCAATCGCCAGGGCGCCGAGCCGTAGCCGCCTCGGCGCCTCGTCCGCCGGCAGCGGCGTGATCTGCTGCGCGGTCCACAGCACTGCCGCATAGATTGCGCAGGCCAGCGTCAAATGAAACGCCAGCCGGTACTGCGACACTTTGGTGAGCGTGCCGGACAGACCCGACGACACCATCCACCAGCCGACCACGCCGAGCGCGCCGCCGCCGGCAAAAATCAGCCACAGTCGCGGCCGCAGCGGCGGCGGAATGGCGCCCTGCCACAGGAACACTAGAAACGGCAGCAAAAACACGGCGCCGGTCGTGCGCGCCAGCAGCCGGTGCGTCCATTCCCACCAGAAGATGGTCTTGAATTGCGGGAGGGTCATGCCGCGGTTGAGCTCGCGGTACTGCGGTATGGCCTTGTAGGCGTCGAATTCGGACTGCCAGGCGCGCTCGCTCAGCGGCGGAACCACGCCGCTCACCGGTTTCCATTCCACGATCGAGAGGCCCGAGACGGTGAGCCGCGTCGCGCCGCCGACAATCAGCGTCAGGACGATCATCGCCGCGGCCGCGAGCAGCCACAGCCGCACAGCGCGCGCGCGAAACTCCGGTACGGAACGATAATCGCGCATGACACGCTGACTTGACACGCTGACTTGACACGCTGACTTGCGGGAAACCGCGCGGACCATATAGTCAGCCGTCCGCCATCGCAAATTACAAATCGCAGAGCGCCCATGCCCATCCGCGCCCGCAAACTGATCGGCACCCTCGCCTTGCTGGTGCTGGCGGCGGTGTGGGCCTTGCTCGCCATGGCGCTGGCGCAGTCGGCGCTCACCGACATCAACGGTTTCGTGGCGGCGATCTATTACGTGGTCGCTGGCCTCGGCTGGGTGCTGCCGGCGATGCCGATCGTCAGCTGGATGGCGAAGCCGGATCCCTCACCCTAAACGAAGAGCGCGACGAGAGCCTCGAACGGCGACCGGGCTACGCCGCGTTGACGCGGCGAAAGCCATTCCACATGGCTGTGGCGGCGCCCGACATCAAAACTTTCAGATAGCGCTGCTGCTGGAAATCGCCATTGACCGAAATGCGCGGCAGCGCAGTCAGATGGTCGCGGTGCGCCTTGAACAGCACGCCCGGCCGCGTGGTAACCGCGGTCTTGAAGCCGAGCTCGGCGGCGATACGGAACTCGCGCGGGCCCGCCGATGTCGGATCGCCGACCGGATAGGCCAGATGCCCGGGCCGCTTGCCGAGCGCGGCTTCCAGCACCGAGCGGCTCATCTCCATCTCCGCGCGCACGGCGGCTTCGTCGGCCATCTTCTTAAGCATATTGTGGTTGACGGTGTGCGCGCCGATGGTGACCAGCGGGTCGGCGGCGAGATCGGTAATCTCCTGCCAGTCCATGCACAATTTGCTGCAGAGCGAGGCGATGTCGACACTGTGGCAGGCACACAGGTCGCGCACCGCACTGCGGAGTCCTTCTTGGGTCTTCATGCTGCGCAGATAGCGGTAGATCTGGTCGTATAGATCGCGCTTTTCCTTCACCGTGCCGCTCGCGAAGTACCGGTCCGTGCCGTTGACCACCATGCCGATGCGGCTGTTGCGCGCAATCACCGCTTCGAGCGCGACCCACCACAATTCGCCGAGCCGGTCGGGGAAGCTGGTCGGGATGTAGAGCGCGAACGGCAGCTGGTATTTCTTCAACAGCGGATAGGCAAAGCGCATCAGATCCTTGTAGCCGTCGTCGAAGGTGATGCAGACGAAGCGCCGCTTGAAATCGCCGCTGATGAACCGGGCATGCATCTCGTCGAGCGAGATCACGTCAAGCGCGGCGCGCTTCAGCCTTCGCAGCAGGCGTTCCAGAAACTCCGGCGTGACTTCCAACAGGTGGTTGGGCTGGAACGCGTCCGGGCGCGCCGGACGCACGTGATGCAGCGTCAGAATGGCGCCGACGCCGCCGAGCAGCGGACGCATGACATGATGCATCCCGGTGAAATAAAGCGTTTCCAGGCCGGTCCGGATGATGGTTTGCTTCATGCCCGTCAAGCGTCTGGTTCCAAAGCTCGATCGTCCGGCTATTCCAGCCCTATATCGATGAATCTTGGCGAGCCTGCGACCAAGACTCGCCGCACCTCCAACGGCCGCGATCTAGGCCGCGATGACCTGCGGCGCGCCGGCCATCAGCGTCACGTCGGTGATGCCCGCCGTGATAAGGCGCTCGCGCGCAGCCTTGGTCGCCGGATTGGCCGGATCGGCGGCCACCAGCACCGCGCGAGCGGCCAGCGGCGCCAATCGCTCGAGCGGAATTTCTGCCGCGGAGCCGACGTCGATCACCACGTGATCGTAAGCGCAACCCATGGCCTCGATCATGGTCGCCAGCATCGGTGAGGCCGCAAGCGCCGCCGCGTCGTCGCCGACATCGCCGGTCGCAACGAGATGGATAGGCGAAAACCGGTCGCTGGTGATGACATCGCCGAACGAGGCGGTGCCGTGCACGAGTTCGGCGATGCCGGGCGCCGAGGGCTCGGTCGATATGATCGACAGATTGGAAGCGCCGAAGGCCAGATCGACCAGCACGACATTCGAGTTTAGCGCCAATGTGCGGGCGAGCGCGATCGCGGCATAGGTAGTGCCGACATTGCGCGTGGCGCCGACGACGGTCACGCGGCGGCCGTCATCACCGGCACGGCGCAAGGCGCGCGCGATCTGCTCCAACGAATTCAAGCCCAAAGGCACCGCCGCCATGCCGGCGGCGGGCGCACTGGCCGGCGTCACCGACGGCGAATCCATTCGCCGCGTCACGGGCGCGACCGGTGCCGCGGAAGCCGGCGCAAAACCGGCCGGCAGCGGCGCCGTCGCCAATAGCGCGCCGGTCACGATGAAACCCGCCGACAAGGCGAAAGCGGCGAAGGCCGCGATCAGCACGGTCGGTAGCTTTTTCGGAAAGGTCGGATTGATCGCCGGGCTGGCGCGCGAAATGACGCGGGCTTCCGGCGGCGCAGCATTGATGTTGTCGCGGGCGGTAGCCTCGCGATATTTGGCGAGATAGGACTCGAGCAAATCCCGCTCGGTCTTGGCGTCGCGCTCAAGCGCGCGCAACTGCACGTCCTGAGTATTGGTCTGCGAGACGAGTTTCTTGACCGTGTTGATGCTGGCGGCGAGCGCCTCAAGCCGATCGCTCGCGACCTTGGCGTCGTTGTCGAGCTGGCGCGCTAGGCGCTCGCCCTCGCTGCGTATCTCGCGCTCGACCTCGGCGATTTGCGCCTTCAATTCCTTGATGCGCGGATGCTGGTCGAGCAAGGTGGTGGATTGCTCGGCGAGCTGCGAGCGCAACTGGTTGCGCAGTTCGATCAGCCGGCGCATGGATTCGGAATTGGAAATGTCGGACAATTCAATCGGCTTGCCGGAGCGGACGAGTTCGCGCAATTGGCGCGCCCTCGCCTCCAGATCGGCCTTCTGCCCGCGCGCCGCCGAAATCTGCGAATTGATCTCGGTGAGCTGCTGGGTCGGCAGCGAGGTATTGTTGGAGCCGGCAAACAGATTGGCCTTGGCGCGATAGTCGTCCACCTTGGCCTCGGCGTCCGCCACTTTGGTGCGCAAGCTGGCGATTTCGCCGGCCAGCCAATCGCCGGCGGCGCGGGTTTGATCCTGCCGGTTTGTCTGCTGCATGGTGAGATAGCTTCCGGCGATCGCGTTGGCGACGCGGGCGGCTAGGTCCGGATTGGCGGAATCGAAATCGATGGCGATGACGCGGGACTTTTCCACCGCGTAGACATTGAGCCGGTCGTAATAGGATTCGAGCGTGCGCTCTTCTTTCGTCATGGCGCCCGGATCGCGGCCGATGCCGAACAGGCTGAGCACGATTTTGAGCACCGACGGGCCGCGCAGCGCCGGATCGAATTCCGGCAGCGCGGCGAGATTTTCTTTCTTGATCACTTCGCGCGCCAGATCGCGCGACAGCACGAGCTGGATCTGGCTGGTGACTGCTTCGGGATCGATGGTGGTGCGGTCGCTGCTATTCTTGTCGGCTTCGGCGCGCAGGAACACGTTTTCGCGCGCTTCGAGCAGCAGCCGCGATTCGGAGCGATAGCGCGTCGTCATGGTGTTGACGACGACGAAGGCGGCGACGGCGGCCAACAACGTGATGCCGAGAATGTTGGCCTTCTTGGCCCACAAAATGCGGCCTAAGGCGCGCAAATCGGGTTCGCCATCGACGGCGATCGGCACTGCGGCGGGAGCGGGCGGGTTAGCGACGTTCGACTTTTTACGGAACAACATTCCACACTCCAAACGCATGACGCTGACAGTACCGCGTGGATCACACCCTAATATGGTTGCTTCCGCGTTAATTTCCGGAGCCCGTCTTGCGGCAGTGAGGTTTTGTTAACCATCCAGGCCCCCTAATCCGACCTAAATTTCTAAGTGCCGGCGCGGATTCGTTTGATGCGGGGATTCCGATTTCTATTGGCCGCTTTGGTCGCGCTTGCGACCTCTGGCTGCATGTGGAATGCGCCCGACGAAGTCCCCGACCGCGGCGTGTTCCGCTGGCAGGCGAGCGCGCCGGCACCGACGGCCGCGCAACGGCCGCTGCAAAAGCCTTACGTGCTGCAATACACGCCGCCGCCGTCCGCCCCAACGCGAGCTGTCGCCGTGGCGCCGCCGCAGCCCGAAACCGCACCTTACGCGGCGGTGCCCGTCAGCTATGCCGAGGCCTTGCCCTACCAGTCGCCGCCCTACACGCTCGATGCCGGCGACAAATTGCGCATCGTGGTGTTCGGCCAGGACGGCATCAGCAACGCCTACATCGTCGACGCCGGCGGCAACGTGAACCTGCCGCTGATCGGCACCGTGCCGGCGCGCGGCATCACGACGCAGCAGTTGTCGCAGAGAATTACCGCGCGGCTCAAGCAGGGCTATGTGCGCGAGCCGCATGTGACTGTCGAGGTCGAGACCTACCGGCCGTTCTTCATCCTGGGCGAGGTGACGACGCCGGGGCAGTATCCTTACGTCGCCGACATGACGGTGGAGAAGGCGATCGCGATAGCCGGCGGCTTTGCGCCGCGCGCCTACAAGCAGACCGTCGAACTGACCCATAGCGCGCGCGGCCAGCAGATCAAGTCCGACGTGCCGCTCAGCTACCGCTTGCGTCCCGGCGACACCTTGCTGGTCAAGGAGCGGTGGTTCTAGCGTGATGAAACCACTGAATATCCTGCACGTGTTCCGCGCGCCGACGACGCGTTGCGGCTGATCGAGCCCTCGCTCGCGCTCGGCCTCAGCCGCGTCGCGATGCACCGCCAGCCCAATCCAGGCGATCTATTCGCGCTCGCCATGTCGTCCGCCGCGCCAAGCAGGCGCAGGCCGACGTGGTGCACGGCCACGGCGCCAAAGGCGGCGCCTACTCCAGCCTCACCTTGGGCAACGAGCGCGCCGTGCGCGCCTATACGCCGCATGGCGGCAGCCTGATGTTCAGCCACGACACGCTGGCCGAAAAATTCTATCTGACCACCGAGCGCCTGCCGATGCTGCGCGGCGACTTGTTTTTGTTCGAAAGCGCCTTTAGCGCCGACATGTTCCGCAGCAAAATCGGCGATCCACGCGGCCTGGTGCGCGTGGTCCACAACGGCGTCTCGCGCGCGGAATTCGCGCCGGTGGCGACCGTTCCCGATGCGACCGATCTGATGTTCCTCGGCGAGTTGCGGCATTTGAAGGGCATTCACGTGCTAATCGATGCCATCGCGCAATTGCACCGCGACGGCCGCAACGTGACCGCAACATTGATCGGCGACGGACCCGACCGAGAGGCGTTGCAGGCACACGCCGAGCGCGACGGCATCAACTCCGCGGTGCGCTTCCAGCCTGCCATGCCGGCGCGCCAAGCCATGACGCTGGGCAGGATTATGGTGGCGCCGTCACGGTTCGAATCCTTGCCTTACGTCGTGCTGGAGGCGGCCGCCGCCGGCAAGCCGCTGATCACCACCCAGGTGGGCGGAATCCCGGAAATTTACGGCCCGTTAGCCAACACTCTGGTTCCACCGTCCGATCCCACGGCGCTGGCCGGGGCGATCGCCCAGGCCCTCGACAGGCCGGACGCCATGGCGGAAATCACCCAAAAGTTGTGCGAGCGGGTACAGGCGTCGTTTTCGGTCGAGACCATGGTCGACGGTGTGCTCGGGGGCTACCGGGCCGCCCTTGAGGCCCTCGGAAAAAGCGGCCGCCGTTAAGACTTATTCGAGCGGCCCGATAAGCCTTTTTTGAGACTCTTTCCGTAGAAATTTCCGTGAATTAGGGACGATCCCTGCTGCCGCTCCAGGGGCTCGCTGACGGCCGTTCGCTGACCTCGGGCATGACTGATATCGACACCCGCCCTTCGATTAATCCATCGGGCGCAGCCGCGATGCTTCATCGGCTGCGCGCCGCGCCGCGCGTGGCGGCCAAAGAGTCGCTGACGCCGGAAGCGCTTGCCGTGGCCGCGACCCCTGCCCCGGCGCCGATCTCGCCGATCGTGCTCGCCGGCTTCGTCCGCATGGGCGAGTTCGCGCTGATCGTGCTGGTCGGGGTCGCGATTTTCGCCGTCTACCTGTCGCCGACCGAAGCCTTGTTCTGGCATTACGCCGGCGCGATCTTCGCCATCGCGCTGCTGTCGATGTTCGCCTTCCAGACCGCAGACATCTACCAAGTGCAGGCCTTCCGCGGCCATGAGAAGCAGTACATGCGGCTGGCTTCGGCCTGGTCGGTGGTGTTCCTGATCGTGATCGGCGCCTCGTTCTTCGCCAAAGCCGGCGAGATGTTCTCGCGTGTTTGGCTCGGCAGCTACTACGTCATCGGCCTGGCGGCGCTCGTGACATCTCGCCGGCTGTTGTTCCTGGCTGTGCGCAAGTGGACCCACGAAGGCCGCTTGACCCGCCGTACCGTGATCGTGGGCGGCGGCGCGGCCGGCGAGCACGTCATCGAGGAACTGCAGCGCCAGAAGGATTCCGGCGTCACGATCATCGGCCTGTTCGACGATCGCGGCGATGGTCGCAGCAGCAGCGATTGCGCCGGCGAGCGCAAGCTCGGCGTCGTCGACGATTTGGTCGAATTCGGACGGCGCACGCGCGTCGACCTGGTGGTCTTTTCGCTGCCGATCTCGGCCGAAGACCGCATCCTGCAAATGTTGAAGAAATTGTGGGTGCTGCCGGTCGACATCCGGCTCGCGGCGCATTCCAACAAGCTGCAATTCCGCCCGCGAACCTATTCCTACATCGGCAGCGTGCCGGTGCTCCCCGTGTTCGATCGGCCGATCGCCGATTGGGACGTGGTGATGAAATGGCTGTTCGACAAATTGATCGGCGGCGCCATGCTGCTCTGCGCGCTGCCGGTGATGGCGGTGATCGCGATCGCCATCAAGCTGGAAAGCGGCGGACCCGTTCTGTTCAAGCAGAAGCGCTACGGCTTCAACAACGACCTGATCGAGGTCTACAAATTTCGCTCGATGTATGTAGAGGCGGCCGACGCCAACGCCAGCAAGCTCGTCACCAAGAACGATCCGCGCGTGACCCGGGTCGGACGCTTCATCCGCAAGGCCAGCCTCGACGAATTGCCGCAGCTGTTCAACGTCGTGCTCAAAGGCAATCTGTCGCTGGTCGGCCCGCGCCCGCACGCGGTCAACGCCAAGGCCGAAGCCCAGCTCTACGACGAAGCGGTGGACGGCTATTTCGCCCGCCACCGCGTCAAGCCGGGCATCACCGGCTGGGCCCAGATCAACGGCTGGCGCGGCGAGACCGACACCCACGAAAAAATCCAGCAGCGCGTCGAGCACGATCTCTACTACATTGAAAATTGGTCGGTGCTGTTCGACCTCTATATTGTGGCGCGAACGCCGTTCGCGCTGCTCAAGACAGAGAATGCGTATTGATCACCGCCCAGGACATTGCGCTCGGTCGCGCCGTGCCGTCGCGCATGCCGGCGGTGCCGGCGGCCGCCCTCAGCGAGCGCCTGCTGCTGGTGGTGCTTTACATCACGGTCTTGGCGAGTTCGGTCGCTTTCATCGAGCCGTCGCCGCATGACTCAATGATGGGCGTGCTCGCGCTCGCCTGCCTGATTGCCGGGCTGCATTTCGAACGTCACGTCGCGCTGTTGTTTCTGCTGTTGCTGGCCTGGAACATCGGCGGACTGTTGTCGCTGTTCAACGTGCCCGGGCAGGAACAAACAATACAGTTTGGCTTCACCTCGCTCTATTTGGCGTTAGCCGCGGTACTGTTTGCCGCCCTGTTCGCGCACAACACCATGGCGCGCATCGTTGCCGTGCGCTCGGCCTATGTGCTGACCGCGACCGTCATTTCGCTCGTCGGCATCGCCGGCTATTTCAGCCTGTTTCCCCACGCCCACGACCTGTTCGCGACCAACGACCGCGCGCTCGGCGCCTTCAAGGACCCCAACGTGTTCGGCCCGTTCCTGATCTGGCCGGCGTTGGTGGTGCTGGAGCGGATGCTGGCGCGCCGCGCCGCGCCCGCCTCGGCGACGTGTTGATCGTCGGCATCCTGTTGCTCGGCCTGCTGTTGAGCCTTTCGCGCGGCGCCTGGTTTCATTTCGCGGTGTCGTGCGTGATCATGATCGGACTCGCCTTTCTGACGGCCGAAACCGACCGCAAGCGCATCCGCATTTTTGCCATGAGTTCGATCGGCATCGCGGCGGTGGCGGCATTTTTCGTCATCCTGCTGTCGTTCGAATTCGATCGCGAGCACGCTTTGGTCGTTCTCAACGTATTCCATCTCGGCTCCGCCTTCAGCCGCAAGAATCCGCTCGCCGCCGTCGCCGCGTTCCGCAAGGCGTTCGACGATCGCTCCGACCGCGTGCTGGCGATCAAGCTGATCGACAACAGCGCCCATTGGGCGCGGCGCCAACTCGACGCGGCCATTGCCGGCGCCGGCAATATTCGATTGATCGAAGGCATGCCGCCGGAAGCCGACATGGCCGGGCTGATGGCCGCAGCCGACATCGTGATCTCGTTGCATCGTTCGGAAGGTTTCGGCCTGGTGCCCGCCCAGGCCATGGCGCTCGGCAAGCCGGTGGTCGCCACGGCATGGTCCGGCAATGTCGATTTCATGAACGAACGCAATTCGGCGCTGGTGTCCTACGCGCTCGTTCCGGTGCACGATCCGGAAGGCGCCTTTCAAACCGACAATCAGAAATGGGCCGAGGCCAATGTCGAGGAGGCCGCGCAATGGCTGCGCCGGCTCGCCGGCGACGCCGACGGGCGCCCCGCCCATCATTCTCGACACCACCTTCAAGGTGTTCCGCGGCGGCGCCACCATTTTCGGCGCGGTCTGCGACATCCTGGTGCCGCGCCAGACCAGCGCGCTGGCCGAACGCGACGGGCCAACTTTGGTGCGCGCCACGCTGACGGCGGCCGCATTGTGCAGCATACCGGCCGCCATCGGCTGCCTCGTTCTCTATTTCGGCGCCGACAATTTATTCCATCTGCTGCTCGGCAACGCCGCGACCATGCCGCCGGCGACCACACCGATCCTGATCGTGCTGCTGATCGCCAACCTCACGCAGATGGTCTGCCACAGCGTACTGGTGCATAACGGCTACTTCCGCGAGGTGGCGCGCATCGGCATGGCCGTGGTGACGGCGATGACCGGCGTCGGCGCCTACGCCGTGCTCGCCCACATCAATATCGTGCAATTCCTCGAAGCCTATGTCGCGGTCTACACCTGCGGCGCGGTTGCCGCGGTGGTGCTGATGATCCGCGGGCCGATCCGGCTCGCCCATGAGGCCGCGCCGGGCGCGGCGCCGCGCAAGCTCAGCGACGGAAAGGCCGCGCCAGCGACCCGATAAAGGCGCGTGCCGCGCTAAAGGCGCTCCACACCACCGGCGTCTGCTTGATCCAGCGCTTGAGCCGTTGTCCGGCAAGCATCGGCGTGGCAACCAGCGCGCCGCGCCAGGGCGCCGGCGCGATATAATCGTACAGCTTCATTTCGGTATCGCACCAGTCGCGCTTGTAGCGTTCATCGCCGATGGTGAAATCGAACACTTTGAAGCCGTGGTCGATAGCGTAGTGCAGCAAATCGTGCAGATGCGCGGCGCCGGGTCCGAAGCGCGACAACGCGCCGTCGTCGTAACTCGCCAGCAGATGATAGTAGCAACCGCGGTAGGTCAGCGCGAGATTGACGGCAGCGGCAGTCGTGCCGACGTCGAGCCGGCTCACATGCACGAGAGGACGGGTCGCCGGATCGGCGGCGAGCGCGCGATAGAAATCCGCGTGGCCCGGCTTGGCGAACAGATTGGCGACGCCCATGTGGGCAAACGATCGCGCCTTCTGCGCCATCAACGTGTCAAGCGTGTGTAGGATGTCGCCGGCGTCCGCCGGAGTGACGAACGTGAGCGCGCCGAATTCACTCAGCTTTTTGCGCTTGGTGCGGTCGCGCCGGCGCGTCGCCGACGAACGCTTGGTGTATAAAACGTTTCCCAGTCACCGGTAAGATGCGTTGAATAGGCACCGCTCGGGGTCATCGTCCCGCCCAGGTGCCGCATCGGATTTTGCTGCGCGCCGACCGTTTCCGGCATTTTTTCCAGATCGACGATATCGTAGCGCAGGCGCGGATGTGCTTGCAGACAGCGGGCGATGTCTTGCCACAGCGCCGTGAAGCGTTTGGCGTCCATTTGCGCGGAGAAATTCGCCGCCAACAATGGGGCGTTGTAATCGCAAAGCTCGGCGCCGAGCCAAGTCAGTTCGCGCACAATGCCGGCTTTGCGGACCGCGAGCGGCAGCAGAATTTGAACGGCGCCGGCGCGGTCGCGCCCAACCACGATGGCGGGCGTGACGCCGTTGAGGACGCCGATATGGCGCTGCCAGGCCGCCAGCCAATCGAAACTTTGGAAAACGGTGCAATCGGCCTGCGGCTCGAAGGCCCGCCAATCGCGCTCGATCGCCGCCAGATCCTCGTAGATGTCGATACGGACGTGGCCTGGGGCGGCGGCGGGCGACAGCGCCGGCGCGCCTTCGACGGCCGGCGGGGCGACGGCGAAATGCACATCAAGTCGGGCTTCAACAGCTTGGGCCATGGCCGTCTCAATGTTGGAGCGCTCGTAATGCGATTACGTCCAAGAGACGTGCAGATTTCGTTAACTCGGCCGATTGGCGTGCAAGCCGTGGAGCCTTGTTGCGTGGCGATGGGCGCATCCCTATAGTCCGCGCCGTTCCGGTCGGGGCGTAGCGCAGCCCGGTTAGCGCACTTGTCTGGGAGACAAGGGGTCGTGGGTTCAAATCCCGCCGCCCCGACCAAATATCCCCGTCGCCGGCGGCCCAGCCCGTTATTTCTTGCCTGAATTGACCGCCGCCAGCGCGTCGATGACGCCGGCGCCGACGTCGCGTTTGGCGCCCGGAATGGCGCGCGCTGAGCCGATCAGATCGCGGCGCACCTCGTCGGGCGTGAGCTTCGGTTCGCGCGCCAGCAACAGCGCGGCCACGCCGCTGGCGTGGGCGGCCGCCACCGAAGTCCCGGTGGTGATCTGGTAGCCCCCGTCGGGCGCCGGTTCCAGAACCTGGACGCCGGGCGCGGCCACCGCGACCTGCGGCCCGCGATTGGCTTGCGGCAACAACTTGTCCTCGGCATCGGTCGCGGTCACGCCAATGACGTCGGGATCGGCCGCCGGATAAAGCGGCGGCGAGCGCGGTCCGGCATTGCCGACCGCCGCGATCAGCACGATGCCGCGGCCGTGCGCCTTGGCCAGCATGTCGCGAAACATCGGGTCGGCCGGTCCGGCAAAGCTCATATTGACGATGCGGGCGTTTTTGCTCGCGGCCCAATCGAGGCCTTTGAGAATATTGAAGGTGGTGCCTTGCGCGCTGTCTTTGTCGCCGGAGAAGGCGCGCACCGCGAGCAGCTTCACTTTCGGCGCGACGCCTATGAGCTTGGAATGCGCGGCGATGGCGCCGGCCATGCCGGTGCCGTGCATATGCGCGGGCGACGACGTGCCGAGCGCGTCGTATTGGTCGGCGATTACGCCGGCGAGATCGGGATGGCTGGCATCGATCTTGGAATCGATCACCGCCACCAGGACGTCGTCGCCATTGGTGATGCGATGGGCTTCCACCAGATGCAGCTTGGGAACGACGTATTGCGCGGCGGATGGCTCGCCCTGCGACGCGGAGCCGGCGGCCGTCGGCGGTTGCGCCTGTCCGAATCTATAAAAGAAATTCGACTGCGCCGCAGTGATCCGGCCGAAAGGCAATAGACCGCGCAAGGTCGTGCGCACGGAATTCCTGCCGTCGATGCGCCAGCGCTGCAGGGTGCGGCCGGTGAGCGTGAAGCTCTGCGTCTCCAACAGCGTCAATTGCAGGCGGTGCGCGACCACATTGAGATAGGGTCCGGGCGTGCCGTCCTCGACCTCGAACAGGATTTCGTTGGGCACGAAGGCGGTCACGCCGCGCGGCGGAATGTCGAGATGGCGGCCGCGCGCCTGCCGCGGATCCCGCGGCGGCAGATTTTCCGGCGGCGGGGTCGGCGCAATCACCGGGTCCGGGAACAGGACCGGTCCGAGCAACCATCCGACCGGCCCGAGGAAACAGGACAAGGCCATCCGGTCGACTTCGCTCAAGGTCATTTCACGACCGAGCACGACGGTGCCGATCATGGGCGATACCGCGGCGCAAACGATCGATCCGATCCCGTACCAGGCGAGCGGCGTCAACGGAGCACGGCCTGTTATAGGAATATTCGGGGTTGGCGCGGGAAGCTGCCCCCATGCCGGGAACTGGGCGCCCATCACCGTCGCGATCAGCACTATCGCAATCGTCGCGACGCGTCGCATACACAAACCCCCAGCCCGGTGCGGCACTCAAGTCCCGCAAGCTTTCAGTCGCGCGCCATCGGCACCGGGTTCATGCGGGGAGCGTGGCAACGGACGAACACTAGCAGCCGTAGAACTGTCCGGCCAGCGGGTCATCGTTTCTCCCCAGACCGGCAAGGGCCCTGGCCGAGCCCAGCGAACGGCTTGAAGCGGAGGCGGAACGGCCGGAATCGGGGAGCTCAACGAAGGCGTCGACGAAGTCCCGCGCTAGTCGGCGCGCGCGTGCGCGGCGTCGATGAGCTTGCGGCATTCGGCAAGCTCGTGCAGCGCGGCACGCAACTTGTGCAGGTCGTCGCGCCCGAGCCGGGCCGCCGGCACGGCCGCCGCGGCGCGAACCACCGACGCAGCGGGCTGCGGATCGAACGCCAGCGATGCCGGCTCCTCCGCGTCAAATTCGGCACCATAGATCGCGCGATCGGTGGGATCGATGCGCGGCACCGGCGCGCTCTGGAGCGGCGGCTCGCGGCGCGCCTCGATGTCGTCGCCACGATCGCCGAGATCGCGGCCGATCAGCGACGACAGCCGGCCGCGCAGGCCGCGATCCTCTTCGACGGCCTCGGCAGCCGACGAGACGGCTTCTTCGGCAAACTCATCCTCGTCATTGGCGACATGGGGCGGCTGCGGCGCGCCCTCCTGCCAGACCACGGCCACGAATTTCGCGCCCTGCTCGCGCAAAATGCGCTGCACACCGCGGATGGTGTAGCCCTCGCCGTACAAAAGATGGCGGATTCCGCGCAGAAGACTGATGTCGTCAGGACGGTAATAGCGCCGCCCGCCGCCTCGCTTCATCGGTTTGATGTCGCGGAAACGGCTTTCCCAAAAGCGCAGCACGTGCTGCGGCAGATCGAGCTCGTCCGCCACCTCACTGATGCTGCGAAATGCGTCCGGCGCCTTGCGATCCAAAGCGGCCCCTCTCGATTCTGAGTTGAACGCAGTACTGGAACGAAAATGCGGCGGCAGCCGGGCTATTCGGCGTGTCCGTTGATGCGATGCTTGAGGATCGCCGACGGTTTGAACACCATTACCCGGCGCGGTGAAATCGGTACTTCCTTGCCGGTCTTGGGGTTACGCCCAATGCGCTGGCCCTTCTTGCGCACTACGAACGAACCGAACGAGGAAAGCTTCACGGTTTCCCCGCGCTCGAGGCAGTCGGTGATCTCTTTGAGCACCAATTCCACCAGGGCAGCCGATTCTGTGCGCGACAAGCCCACCTTTTGGTAGACAGCCTCACACAAGTCAGCACGCGTTACTGTTTTACCGGTCATCCCTGCCCAGCCCCCGGCGAAGATATCCCGCTGAATTATCGACGATATTAGCATCGCACCCGGGGGTCAACCGGGCGAACCAAAATATGCCACAATGGTCGGCCGCTTGCCCGGCCCTACTCCGGGTGGGCGCTTGGGCGAAATTTTCGGGTTCCACAACCTGCCTCGGCCCGAAGCCGCCCCCGCTCACCAGCGCAGCAGCGCCGAACCCCAGGTAAAGCCGCCGCCCATCGCCTCCAGCAGGATGAGATTGCCGCGTTTGATGCGCCGGTCGGCCACCGCATCGGTCAGCGCCAGCGGGATCGAAGCGGCCGAGGTGTTGCCATGGCGGTCCACCGTTAGAACCACCTTTTCGGGCGCTATACCGAGCTTATGGGCCGATCCGTCGATGATCCGCTTGTTGGCCTGGTGCGGGACGAACCAGTCGATATCGGCAGCGCTGGTGCCGGTGGCCTTGAAGGCGTCGTCGATCACGTCGGTAATCATGGCGATCGCATGCTTGAAGACGTCGCGGCCCTCCATGCGCAAATGGCCGACGGTCTGGGTCGAGGACGGGCCGCCGTCCACGTAGAGCTTGCTCTTGTAACGGCCGTCCGACCGCAGGTGGGAGGTTAAAATGCCACGATCGGCCGGGCTGCCGGGTTGCAGCTGCGCCTCCATCACCAGGGCGCCGGCGCCGTCGCCGAACAGCACGCAGGTGGTGCGGTCGTTCCAGTCCAGGATGCGCGAAAAGGTCTCCGCCCCGATTACCAGCGCGCGCTTGAAGGCGCCGCTCTTGAGCATGGCGTCGACCACCGACAGCGCATAGACAAAGCCCGAGCAGACCGCCTGCAGATCGAAGGCGGCGCCGCGCGTGATGCCGAGCCCGGCCTGCACCGACACCGCGGTGGCGGGAAAGGTCTGGTCCGGCGTCGAGGTGGCGAGCACGATCAGGTCGATCGAGTCCGCTTCGACACGGGCATTGGCCAAAGCCGCGCGCGCGGCATGCAGCGCGAGGTCGGAAGTCAGCTCGCCGGGCGCCGCGATATGGCGTTCGCGGATGCCGGTGCGCTGCACGATCCATTCGTCGGTGGTTTCCACCGACTTTGCCAGTTCGTCGTTGCTGAGAATGCGCGTGGGCAAATAGCTGCCGCAGCCGAGCACCACCGAACGCAATGAACTCACGAATTTGCTCCGCTCGCCACGCGTACCGTCGCGCTTGCCTGCAGGTCGCGCGCCATCGACTCGCCGATCTTGGCGAGCAACTCATAGCGGAACATGTCATAGCCCATGTCGACGGCGGAGGCGAAACCCTCGGCGTCGGCGCCGCCATGACTCTTGATGACGACGCCGTTGAGGCCGAGAAACACGCCGCCGTTGGATTTGCGCGGGTCCATTTTGTCGCGCAACGTCCGGAAGGCCTGGCGCGACAGCAGATAGCCGAGACGCGCCGCCCAAGTCCGGTTCATGGCGTCTCTGAGATACTGCGCGAATTGGCGGGCGGTGCCTTCCGCGGTTTTCAACGCGATATTTCCGGCAAAGCCTTCGGTCACCACGACATCGACCATGCCCTTGCCGATGTCGTCGCCCTCGACGAAGCCGACATAGTCGAAATGCGGGAAATGGCCCTCGCGCAACAGCCGGCCGGCCTCGCGCACCTGCTCGAGCCCTTTGACCTCCTCGACACCGATATTGAGCAGGCCCACGGTCGGCCGCTCGATGTCGAACAGCACGCGCGCCATGGCGCTGCCCATGGCGGCGAGGTTGATCAGATGCTGCTCATCGGCGCCGATCGAGGCCCCGACGTCGAGCACCACCGACTCGCCCTTGAGCGTCGGCCACAGCCCGGCGAGCGCCGGCCGCTCGATGCCCTCGATCATCTTCAGATTGAAGCGCGACATTGCCATCAAGGCGCCGGTATTGCCGGCCGAGACCACGACATCGGCCTCGCCTTTCTTGACGGCGTCGATCGCCAGCCACATTGAGGATTTGTGCCGCCCGGAGCGCAGCGCCTGGCTCGGCTTGTCGTCCATGCGGATCGAGACTTCGGTGTGCACCAGTTTCGAGTGCGCCTTGAGCCGGGGCAGACCGTTCAGCACCGGCTCCACCACGGCGCGGTCGCCGTACAGCAGGAACTCGATATCGGGTTGGCGGGTGAGCGAAATATCGGCACCCGGCAAGACGACCGAGGCACCATGGTCGCCGCCCATAGCGTCCAGTGCGATGCGAGCCTTGTCAGGCATGGATCGACTTTAGCGGCGCTGGCACCGGCGCCGGCAACTCGGTCAAAGGGGTATGACGCACGAGGCGACCATAACCGCTGGGCCGCGGCAAACAAGCCGGTTCTGGCAGCGTTCCACCACTTGCCCTCCGGTCACGATTGTCCGCCGCCGAGATTTTTGTTCAGCGTTTGCAGCGCGGCAAAGGGTTGTTCGCTGGCATCTTCGGCCTTTGGCGGCACGAATTGGGCGCCAGGCTTGCGCGGATAGGGGTCGATGCCGAGGATCAAGAACTCGGTCGCCAGCGCGCCCAAGTCGAGCATACCGTTCATCAGCGGCTCTGGCGGCTCGTCGCCGCCATGGGAGCGTTTGCGAGCGGTTTTGGGCTCGGACTGCGTTCCGCTCGCCGGCGCGAAAGCAAGGTCGACCGCCTCCTCGACCGCGCGCTCGATCGGCTCGAGCGTCACCACGCAAGTCTGGCCGACCCGCGCGCTCACCTGGCCGCTGACGTGAACCCCGCTGCCCTGTCGGGTCAGGTCGAAGACTGCCGAAAGCCGCGGCAAATCGCGCACGGCGGCGAGTTCGGCCACCGCGGCGCGGGTGGCGGCCGGGGCCTCGATCACCAGATGCAGACCGGCGTCCGGGATATCCTCCACGGCCACCGGCACGCTCCAAAGGTTGCTGGTCTTCTTCATTCAATCAGGCTCTTAACTTATTGATTCCGATAATTTTTTCAGGTTCCTGGAAGCGCACCTGGCCGCCGGCGAGCGCGACGGCGGGCTGGGCGTGCAGATCACGTAACGCCTCTCGTATATAGGCCGCAAGACGGGGGGCCGCCGCGGCGGCTGCCGGCGTGCCTCCGTAGATATTCCTTTCCAGGGCCGCCACCAGCATCGCATCGTCGGTCGCCGCCCAGGCGGCGCGATAGGCCTGCGAGCGGCCATAAAAGGCCTCGCCCAACTGCCGCATCTGCTTCGGCACTTTCAGGTCGCCGACCCCCATTTCCCGCAGATTATGGTCCATATCCTGGCAAAACTGGTCGAAAATCCCCTGCCCGACGCTCTGCAAGCCGGCATTCTGCGCCAGGCGGTCGAGCACCAGGGCCAAATGCAACACAATCAGGTCGAAACGGCCGTTAACCGTGTCGGCGACCGCATAGTCGCGATAAAAGCAGGGCAATCGCGCCTGCGCCACGATCATGCCATACAGGGTGGAAATGGTGTCTGGGCCGCGTGGTTCGCGGCGAAAGAAGGGGAATTTCATTGCGTTGGTTCGGAGCTCACCGGGGCTGCCGCCCGGTACGTCAACGCCCTCGCCGATGCAAGACCGAAATGACGGTGCCGCGTTTGGGGACGACGACCGCTTCCAATTCCATCAAGTCCGCCCGGCTGGCGCTGGCGTTCGCCTACGTGCTGGCGCTTGCCGGTTGCGGCGGCTTCACCGAGACCCTGCAGCGCGGTTATGTGGCGCAGGAAGGCACCCTCGAACAGATCCCGGTCGGCGCGACCCAGGAGCAAGTCCTGATCGTGCTCGGCACGCCCTCCACCGTTTCCACCGTGAGCGGCCAGACGTTCTATTATATTTCGCAAACTTCGCAGCGCGCCGCCGCGTTCCTGCCCTATGAGGTGAAGGACCAGCGCGTCATCGCGGTTTATTTCGACAAAGATCGCCGGGTGCAGCGGCTGGCCAATTACGGCCTCAAGGACGGAAAAGTTTTCGACTTCATGTCGCAGACGACGCCGACCGGCGGCCGGGACGCCGAATATCTCCGCAACGTGCTCAGGAGCCTGAGCCCCAAACTCATGAACTGAGTGCAACTGTTGATGCGGTACAAAAAAGGGCCCGCGCGAAGCGGGCCCTTGTTATTTGTATAGACCGCGTTTGCATCGCGTGGTTTCAGTGCGCCAGCACTGCCAGCAGCAGCAATGCCACGATGTTGGTGATCTTGATCATCGGGTTCACCGCCGGTCCCGCCGTGTCCTTGTAGGGATCGCCAACGGTATCGCCGGTCACCGCTGCCTTGTGCGCTTCCGAGCCCTTGCCGCCGTAATGGCCGTCCTCGATGTATTTCTTGGCGTTGTCCCAGGCACCGCCGCCGGAGGTCATCGAGATCGCGACGAACAGGCCGGTGACGATGACGCCGAGCAACATGGCGCCGAGCGCCGAGAAGCCGGCCGACTTGCCCGCCGCGCCGCCGCCGGCGATCAGGTAGATCGAGAAGTAGACGAAAATAGGCGACAACACCGGCAGCAGCGACGGGATGATCATTTCCTTGATCGCAGCCTTGGTGAGCATGTCGACGGCGCGGCCGTAGTCGGGTTTGCTGGTGCCCTTCATGATGCCGGGGTTCTCGCGGAACTGCCGGCGCACTTCCTCGACGATCGCGCCGGCGGCGCGGCCGACCGCCGTCATGCCCATGGAACCGAACAGATAAGGCAGCAGGCCGCCGAACAGTAGACCGACGACGACGTAAGGGTTGGTCAGCGCGAAGTCGAGCGTGACGCCCTTAAAGTACGGATGCGCCGCCGCGTCCTTGCTGAAGAACAGCAGATCCTGGTTATAGGCCGCGAACAGCACCAGCGCGCCGAGACCGGCCGAGCCGATGGCGTAGCCCTTGGTGACCGCCTTGGTGGTGTTGCCGACCGCGTCGAGCGCGTCGGTCGCCTTGCGCACCTCCTTCGGCAGCCCGGCCATTTCGGCAATGCCGCCGGCATTGTCGGTGACCGGACCGAAGGCGTCGAGGGCGACGATCATGCCGGCCAGCGCCAGCATCGTCGTTACCGCAATGGCGATACCGAACAGACCGGCCAAGCCGTAGGTCACTAGGATGCCGGCGATGATGACGATCGCGGGCAGCGCGGTCGATTCCATCGAGATGGCGAGGCCCTGGATCACGTTGGTGCCGTGGCCGGTGACGGAAGCCGCCGCGATCGACTGCACCGGACGGTAGTCGGTGCCGGTGTAGTACTCGGTGATCCAGATGATCAGCCCGGTAACCGCAAGCCCGACGATGCCGCAGTAAAATAGCGTCGTGGTCGTAAAGGTTGCGACGCCGGCGGTGAGCGGCACGCCGAAGCCGATCAGCCAATGGATGACGCCGGCGATGCCGATGAGCGAGAATACGCCGGTCGCGATCAAACCTTTGTAGAGCGCGCCCATGATCGACTGGCTGGCGCCGAGCCGCACGAAGAACGTGCCGATGATCGAGGTGATGATGCAGACACCGCCGATGGCAAGCGGCAGCGTCATCATGGTCAGCAGATGCGGCGTGCCGGCGAAGAAGATCGCCGCCAGCACCATGGTCGCCACGATGGTCACCGCGTAGGTCTCGAACAGGTCGGCGGCCATGCCGGCGCAGTCGCCGACATTGTCACCGACATTGTCGGCGATGGTCGCCGGGTTGCGCGGATCGTCTTCCGGGATGCCGGCTTCGACCTTGCCGACCAGATCGCCGCCGACGTCGGCGCCCTTGGTGAAGATGCCGCCGCCGAGACGGGCGAAGATCGAGATCAGCGAGGCGCCGAAGCCGAGCGCGACGATGGCGTCGACCACGGTGCGGTCGTTCGGCGCCAAATGCATGGTGCCGGTCAGGAAGCCGAAATAGAGCGTGACGCCGAGCAGCGCGAGCCCAGCCACCAGCATGCCGGTGATGGCGCCGGACTTGAAGGCGAGTTCGAGACCGCCGGCGAGCGACTTGGTCGCCGCCTGTGCCACGCGAACGTTGGCGCGCACCGACACATTCATGCCGATGAAGCCGGTGATGCCCGACAGGATGGCGCCGACCAGGAAGCCGACTGCGACCAGCCAGCCGAGTGTGAAGCCGACGACGACGAAAATCACAGCGCCCACCAAAGCGATAGCGGAGTATTGGCGCTTGAGATAGGCCTGCGCGCCTTCGCGCACGGCGGCGGAAATTTCCTGCATTCTGGCGCTGCCGGCGTCGGCGCTCAGCACCGATTTGGTCGCCCAGATGCCGTAAACGATCGCGAGCAGGCCACAGCCGACGATCACCCACAATGTGTTCATGGTGGTTTCAACCTCGATTGAAATGGCGCATGCGGAAAGAACGCTCCCGCCGGCGCCAGGAGCGTCGAGGATGGCCGCTTGAAGGGCGCTTCACCCCGACCGGAAAAGCGCGCGGATATAGCCAAAAAGGCGGCGGTAAAGCAACTCGCGGTTCGTTCTTATCCCTCCCCGCTTGAGACCCACCCCTTTAAGGGGGCCGATAAGAGCCGGGGCCGCAAAAAATACCTATGATTTCGCCCGGCGCCACCCAGGAGTTCGCATGACGCTTCACGAAGCGCGCCCAGCGGGCCGGATGGATACGATTCTATTTCGATGATTATTGTCCTGTCAGGCGGGTGGCCGACGGACCGGCAAACGATATAGTCAGACATCCGGCGAACAGGGGGGAAAAAGAGACAATGTTGAAATCAATCGCGGCGGCCATCGCGATCAGTCTGATGGTCGGCTCGGTTCCGGCACTTGCGAAAGTAAATTGCGAAAAACTTTGCGCGGTCCGCTGCCAAAGTTCGGCCGCCAAGAGCGTGTGCCGCGACCGGTGCCTGCCGGCCTGCGAGGCAAATCACAATCGTTAGCGGCCCGCCCGGCGCCAAAGCCAGAATCCCGGCTTATCTCGCTTGCGATGCGTCAAACGGCTGTCGCCGCCGTCCGCTTGCGCATGGTCAGCCACGCCAGCATGGCGCCGACCAGGAAAATGGTCGGGAAGATGACCTCGTTGATCGTCGTCCAGCCGAAATATTCTAGCAGCTGGCCGGAGGAAAACGATGCTACCGCCATGCCGCCGAAGATGAGGAAGTCGTTGAACGCCTGCACCTTGTTGCGTTCCTCCGGCCGGTGGCACTGGGTCACCATGGTGGTGGCGCCGATGAAGGCGAAGTTCCAGCCCAAGCCGAGCACCACCAGCGCGCTCCAGAAATGCGCCACCGTAGTGCCGGAGATGCCGACCGCCGCGGCCAGCACGATCAGGCCCAAGCCGATACCGGTGATGCGCTCGAGCCCGAAGCGTGCAATCAGCGTGCCGGTAAAGAAGCTCGGCGCATACATCGCCAGCACGTGCCACTGGATGCCAAGCGCCGCGTCGGTGACCGAATGGCCGCAGCCGACCATGGCGAGTGGCGCCGAAGTCATGACCATGTTCATCATGGCGTAGCTCGCCATTCCGCAGGCAACCGCGACGATGAAGCGGGGCGCGCGCACGATCTCGGCGAGCGGGCGAGCATGGTCGATGCGCTGCGGCGGCAGCGGCGGGATCTTCACAAACATCAGCACCAGCGCGGCGAGCACCGCACAGGCGGATTGTCCGAGATAGCTGGCGGCGAACATATGCGGCGACAGCATATCCTTGGTGAAAATCACCAGTTGCGGCCCGATCACCGCGGCGAACACGCCGCCAGCCAAGACCCAGGACACGACTTTTGGCCGGAACGCTTCGCTGGCGGTATCGGCGGCGGCAAAGCGGTACGAATTGTGCGCGGCGGCATAGAGCCCGCCGCAGAACGTGCCGATCAGCAGCAGCCAGAACTGGCCGGTCATCACCGCCGAATAGGAAATCAGCCCGGACAGAATGCCGACCGCCGATCCGGTCTGCAGCGCGAAGCGCCGGCCGAAGCGGCGGGCGAGCGCGCCCACCGGCAGCGAGCCGAGCCACATGCCGATCACCATGACGGTAATCGGCAGCGTCGCCAGTCCCTTGTCGGGCGCCAGCACCGCGCCGACGATCGAGGCGGTCGAAACGGTTACGGTGTTGTTGCCGCCGGCCAGCGCCTGCGCCACCGCCAGCACCACGGCGTTGCGGCGCGCCAGGCCATCGTCGATGGCACCGTACAAAATGGGTTCGGCGACCGCCGACATGAGGGCTTTTCCGGCAAAAAGGATTCTGCTTTTAGCGGCGTTTGGAGAATATCACCACTGCGGACGGTGCAGGGCTGGGTTGAATCTCGCCGTTGAGGCCCCTCAGACAGCGCACCGTTTCACGCCGCGCTGCGCGCGCGGCGCGTCAATCGTTCCTGTCGAAGCGCCAGGCGCCGGGGTGGCGGATCACCGCGTCGCGCGCCTCGTCGAGCGAACGGGCGCCGATCTGGCCGAGCGCTGAGCGCAATTCGTCGATATAGAGGTCGATCAGGTGCCCCGGCCCGGCGTCGCCGAGCGCGCCGACCGCCCACAGGAAGCTCTTGCCGGCAAAGGCCGCCTTGGCGCCGAGCGCCAGCGCCCGCATCACGTCCTGGCCGGAACGGATGCCGCTGTCGAGCACAACGGTCGCCTTCTGCCCGACCGCCGCAACGATCGCCGGCAGCACGTCGATCGACGGCGTCAGCGCCTCGATCTGCCGGCCGCCGTGGTTCGATACCCAGACGCCCTCGATGCCGAGCGACACCGCCTTCTCGGCGTCGGCCGGATGCAGGACGCCCTTGACCAGCATCGGTCCGTTCCAGCGATCGCGGTAGCGCGCGACTTCTTCCCAGGAGAACACGCCGCCCATGTTCTTGCGCGCGAAGCCGATGACTTCGTTGGTGCTCGCCCCGGCGCGGGTATATTGGCGAATGGTGGCGAAGCGCGGATAGCCGTTGCGCAACAGCGCCAGCAGCCATTTCGGCCGGATCGCCATCTCGTACATCATGCGCAAGTTGGGCTGGAATTCGCGACCGAGCCCGGCATAGCTTTCGCGCGTGCGCGTGGTGCGCACCGGCACGTCGATGGTGAGCGCCAGCGCCTTGACGCCGGCGGCGGTCGCCCGCTTGATCAGGTCGAAGCCGATGGCGTGGTCGTTCTGGTAGAAACGATAGAGCTGGAGCCAGAACACGTCGGGCGCGACTTTGGCGACCTCCTCGATGCTGGCGCCGCCGGCCACGCCGAGCGTATAGGGAACGCGCGCGCGCTGCGCCGCTTTCGCCATGATCAGATCGGCGCCCGGCCACACCAGCGAGGGGCCGCCCATCGGCGCGATGCCGATCGGCGCGGCGTAGCGCGTACCGAACAGTTCGACCTCGGTCGGCGGCACAGTGGTGATGGCGCCGTAGCGCGGCACCACCTTGATGGCGTCGAATGCCGCCCAGTTATCATGGATGCCGAGGTCGGCGCCGGCGCCGGTGTCGCCATATTCGAACGAGAAGCGCGGCACATTCTTTGGCGCATGCGCGCGCAAATAGGCCGAACTGGGAAACTGCTTATGCAGCAACTCGAAATTCGGATTGATCCCCGAGGGCATTTGCTCGAGTTCTTTTTTTGCCGTCAGGTCGTCCATGGCGTTTCCCCGGATGCGTTTTTTTTGACTATAGCCTGCTTGGCCCAGGTGTAACCACTAGGCCGGGGCAACTTCAGAAGTGACTGAACGAAGCGCGCTTGAAGGCGAGCGCCTGCCCGTGGCTGTCCACGAAGCGGACACCCTCGCCCGCTCTGACCTCGCCGATCTCGGTCACCGCCACATTGGCCGCCTTTGCCGCGGCGCGGAAGCTGTCCACCTTGCCCGCCGGCACAGTGCAGACAATTTCGAAGTCATCGCCACCGGTCAACGCGGTTTCGAGCATGGCAGGCTCGGCGGCCAGAACGGCCCTGGCCACATCGGAGAGCGGCACGCGCGCCACCGCGATCTCGGCCGCCACCCGCGAGGCCCGGCACAGCTTGGCGAAATCGCCCGCCAGCCCGTCGGACACATCCATCGCCGCCGAGGCGTGGCCGCGCACCGCCTCGGCCAGCGCATTGCGCGGCTGCGGCAACAGATAGCGCGACAAGAGATGGCCGCGTTGGGCTTCGTTTAAATTCCATGTTGCGCCTATGTCATTTTTTTTGCGCAGCGCCAGCCCGAGCGCCGCATCGCCGATGCTGCCGCTCACGAACACGCGGTCGCCGAGCTTGGCGCCGGCGCGCTGCACCATGCTGCCTTCCGGCACGCTGCCGAACATGGCGATCGAAATTGTCACCGGTCCAGGCGTGCGGTCCGTATCGCCGCCGAACAGCGGGCAGCCGAAGCGCGCCGCGTCGTCGCGCAATCCTTCCGCGAATCCACTGAGCCAGTCGTCGCCGGTCTCCTTCGGCAGCGCCAGCGACAGCAGGAAGCCGAGCGGCTTGGCGCCCTTGGCGGCCAGATCGGACAAGTTCACCCGCAGCGCCTTGCGCGCCACGTCATCCGCGGCGTCCTCGGCAAAAAAATGCACGCCGCCGATAATGGCGTCGGTCTTGAGCACAAGGTCGCAGCCCGGCGGCGGCTTGATGAAGGCGGCGTCATCGGACAGGCCCAACGCGCCGGGATCGGTCGCGATCGGCTGGAAGTAGCGCGCGATCAGACGGTCTTCGCCCGACAGATCGTCGGCCATGACATCACCCGGCGAATTCGGCCGCGCGCAGCTTGCGCGCGAGCTGATCGAGCACGGCATTGACCATGCCGGTCTCGTCGCGCTCGACAAAGGCGGCGGCAACGTCAGCATACTCCGAAACCACCACCCGCGCCGGTACGTCGCGGCGGTGGTCGAGTTCGTAGGCTCCGGCGCGCAGCGCCGCGCGCAGCACGGCCTCGATGCGCTTGAGCGGCCAGCTTTTCGCCAGCGCCTCGTCGATGATCGGATCGAGCTTGCGCTGTTCGCGCACCACGCCCAGCACGATATCGCGGAAGAACGCGGCTTCCGCGGGCAGATATTGCGCGCCCTCGACCTCGCGCCCGAGCCAGTGGCTCTCGAATTCGGCGAGGATTTCGTTCACGCCCGTGCCGGCGAGATCCATCTGGTAGAGCGCCTGCACCGCCGCCAGCCGCGCGGCGCCGCGCTTGTTCGCCTTGCGCGCGTCCTTGTCTGCGACTGGCGCGCCTTTGGCCATCTATTTGCCTATCAGACTTCGTTTGAGCGCCACCATCGCCAGCGCCGCGCGCGCCGCGGCGGCGCCCTTGTTGCGGCCGTCGGCGGTCGAGCGCGCCAGCGCCTGCGTTTCGTTATCGACGGTGAGGATGCCGTTGCCGAGCGCGAGCTGCCGGCCGAGGCTCAGGTCCATCAAGCCGCGCGCCGACTCGTTCGACACCAGCTCGAAATGATAGGTCTCGCCCTGGATGACGCAGCCGAGCGCGACCACGCCGTCATACGGCGCGCGCTTGGCTTTCGGCGCATCGATCGCCATGGCGATGGCGGCCGGCACTTCCAGCGCGCCCGGCACCGACAGGCGATCGTATTGCGCGCCGGCCTCGTCCAGCACGCGGGTAGCGCCCGCGAGCAGCGCGTCGGCAATATGTTCATAAAACCGCGCTTCCACGATCAGCACGCGCAGCGGGGCGCGCTTTTTCGCGCCGCTTGTCTTTTTGGCCATGTCTTAAGTTCCTTGTTGAGCCGCGTGGTAGCAAGCAGATGCGGCGGGAACAAGGGTCCTATTTCGCGTCCATCAGCCGCGCCGCGTAGCGCGCCATGGTGTCGATCTCGAGATTGACGTCATCGCCTTGGCGCGAGGCCCCCAAGGTCGTCACCTGCAGCGTGTGCGGGATAATCAGCACCGAGAAGGTATCGCCGTCCACCGCGTTAACCGTAAGCGAGACGCCGTCGAGCGCGACCGAGCCCTTGGGCGCGATGAAGCGCGTCAGCGCGGGCGGCACGCGCAGAACCAGACGCGCCATATCGACAGACGGATTGTCGGTCATGTCCTCGCGCGTGACGACGTTGGCGAGCCCGTCGACGTGGCCGGCCATCAGATGGCCGCCGAGTTCATCGCCGAACTTCAACGCGCGTTCCAGATTGACGCGCCGGCCGTGCTGCCAGCGGCCTACCGTGGTCAGCGCCAGCGTCTCCGCCGCCGCATCGACCGCAAACCAGGTGCGGCCGCCGTCCTCGCCGACACCCACCACCGTCATGCAGACGCCGGAACAGGCGATCGAGGCGCCATCGATCAGTTCGGCGCGCGGATAAACGCAGGTGATGATAATGCGATGCAGATTGTCGGCGCGCGGCTTGACCGACCGCACCTCGCCAACGTCGGTGACGATGCCGGTGAACATGATTACGCCCGCTCGAACTTTTCGAGCGTGTCAGGCCCGAGTTTTTCACGGCCGCACGCTTGCAATTGCCCGGTCAACCCGTCGAGCGGCATACCTTCGAGCGGCGCGATGCCGTCTGCGCCGATGCTTTTCTCGCCACGCAGCAGCGCCATTTCGTCCACCAGCCCGCCGGCGGCAATCGCGCCGGCGACGGTCGGCCCGCCTTCGACCATCAGTCGCGTGATGCCTTCCGCGGCCAGCACCTTGAGCACCTCTTCGAGATCGAGCCGCCCGTCCACGTCGCCGACCCGGAATACCTTGCAGCCTTTCTGCCGCAGGATTTCCTCGGCAATCGACGACGGCTTGCTCGAGGTAAACACCCAGGTCGGCGTGTCGCGGACCGTCGCCACCACCGAAGTCGCCAGCGGCAGTTTCAAGGTGACGTCGAGCACCACGCGCACCGGCGAGCGCTCGGCCATGCCCGGCAGGCGGCAGTTCAACTGCGGATTATCGGACAATATGGTGCCGATGCCGACCAGTATGGCGTCGTTCGCCGCGCGCATCTGGAACACGCGCGTGTGCGCCGCCTCGCCCGTGATCGCGGCCGGCTTGCGGCCGGCCAAGCCGGCCTTGCCGTCGGCCGACAACGCCAGCTTCAGCAGCACGTGCGGCCGCCCATTCGTGACCCGCATGATATGGCCGGCGTGCACACGCCGCGCCTCGTCGGCGCCCAGGCCGACATCGACCGCGATGCCTTTTGCCCGCAGCCGCTCGTGGCCCTGGCCTGCGACTTCCGGATTGGGGTCCTCGAGCGCCGACACCACGCGCGCGATGCCGGCCTTGATAATTGCGTCGGCGCAAGGCGGCGTTTTGCCCTGATGCGAGCACGGCTCGAGCGTCACATACATCGTGGCGCCTTGCGCCGCCTTCTTGGCGCGGCGCAGCGCCTCGACCTCGGCATGTGGGCGGCCGCGTGCTTGCGTCCAGCCGCGGCCGACGATGACATTGTCTTTGACGATAACCGCGCCGACCGCCGGATTGGGCCAGGTGTTGCCCAGCCCGCGCCGGCCGAGCGTGAACGCCAGCGCCATGAAGCGCGCATCGTCACTTTCTTGGTCATTCCGGGGCGCGCCGCCTGGCGCGAGCCCGGAATCCATAACCCCTGTGCTCATTGTCTAGCTCCTGGGATTATGGATTCCGGTTCCCTCGCCATAGCGCGTCGAAGACGCGCGTAAACACGCTTATGGCTCGGGCCCCGGAATGACAAAAAAAAGGAACTCATTTGCGCGTGGCGCTTGCCGGCGGCGCGCCCTCGTCGCCGGTCAATTCATCGAGCGCGGCGCGGAAATCCTTGGCCTCGCGGAAATTGCGGTAGACGGAGGCAAAGCGAACATAGGCGACGTCGTCGAGCTCGCGCAAATGTTCCATCACCAATTCGCCGATCGCCTCCGACGACACCTCGCTCTCGCCCTGGCTTTCGAGCTCGCGCACGATTTTCGAGACTTCCTGCTCGATGCGTTCCGGATCGACCGCGCGCTTGCGCAGCGCTATCTGCACCGAGCGCATCAATTTGTCGCGGTCGAACGGCACGCGCCGGCCGTTGCGCTTGATGACGGTGAGTTCGCGCAGCTGCACGCGTTCGAACGTGGTGAAGCGGAAATTGCAGGTCAGACACACGCGGCGGCGGCGGATCACCGCCGAATCCTCGGTCGGCCGCGAATCCTTCACTTGCGTATCGAGGCTTGCACAACTCGGGCAACGCATAGGCTACCCCCCTATCCTCTCTCCGTCATGCCCGGCCTTGTGCCGGGCATCCACGTCTTAGTTCCAAACAGAAAGGCGTGGATGGCCGGGTCGCGCCCGGCCATGACACCTCATTGATAAATCGGAAAACGTGAAATCAATGCCTTCACCTTCTCGCGCACGGCACCTTCGATCAGCGAGTCTTCCTCGACGCCTTTCTGCGACAGCACGTCGAGCACGTCGGCGATCATCTCGCCGACGGCGCGGAATTCCGCGATGCCGAAGCCGCGTGTGGTGCCGGCCGGCGTGCCGAGACGGATGCCGGAGGTCACGGTCGGCTTCTGCGGATCGAAAGGGATGCCGTTCTTGTTGCAGGTGATGTGGGAACGGCCGAGCGCCAATTCCGCAACCTTGCCGGTGAGTTGTTTGGGCCGCAGATCGACCAGCATCAAATGGGTGTCGGTGCCGCCGGAGACAATATCGAGGCCGCGCGACTTGAGCGTCTCGGCCAGCGCCTTGGCGTTCTCAACCACGTTGCGGGCATAGTTGCGGAAGCTCGGCCGCAGCGCTTCGCCAAAGGCGACCGCCTTGGCGGCGATCACATGCATCAGCGGCCCGCCCTGCATGCCGGGGAACACCGCCGAGTTGAGTTTGCGGGCGATCGCCTCGTCGTCCGACAGGATCACGCCGCCGCGCGGGCCGCGCAGCGTCTTGTGCGTCGTGGTGGTCACCACATGAGCGTGCGGAAACGGCGAAGGGTGCGCGCCGCCGGCAACCAGCCCGGCGAAGTGCGCCATGTCCACCATCAGCAGCGCGCCGACCTCGTTGCAGATCTCGCGGAAGGCGCGGAAATCGATGATGCGCGGATAGGCCGAACCGCCGGCGATGATGACTTTCGGCTTATGCTCGTGCGCCAGCCGGGCGACCTGCTCGATGTCGATGCGCTGATCCTCGCGCCGCACGTCGTAGGGCACCGGCTTGAACCATTTGCCCGACAGGTTGACCGGCGAGCCATGGCTGAGATGCCCGCCGGCGGCGAGATTGAGCCCCATGAAGGTGTCGCCGGGCTGCATCAGCGCGAAGAACACTTCGGCGTTGGCAGAAGCGCCAGAATGCGGCTGTACATTCGCGAATTTGCAGCCGAACAGCTTAGTCACCCGTTGTATGGCCAGATTCTCGGCGATGTCGACGAACTGGCAGCCGCCGTAATAGCGTTTTCCGGGCAGGCCCTCGGCGTATTTGTTGGTGAGAACCGAGCCTTGCGCTTCCAGAACGGCGCGCGAAACGATGTTCTCCGAGGCGATCAGCTCGATCTCGTCGCGTTGCCGGCCAAGTTCCAGCCCAATGGCCTCCGCGATCTCGGGGTCGACCTCGCGCAACGGCGCCGAGAACAGCGCTTCCACGTCGCTCGATTGTTTGGGGCTCGACGTCACCGACATCATGATCTCCTGGCGCCGGGACAGCTACCGGCGCCGAAAAAAAGGAAAAGTCCGGGATTAGCCCGCAAATAGCATATCGCCCGGCCACCGCCAAGCGCTGGCATAAGGATGGCACTACGACCGCAATATATAGGGTTTTTGTTCCGTCATCCTGAGGTGGCCGCGCAGCGGCCCTTGAAGGACGAACGGCCACGTCCTTCAAAGCATTGGCCGTCGCCCTTCGAGGCTCGCTTCGCTCGCTCCTCAGGGTGACGGGAGTCAAGCGAAAAACCCCGGCCGAGGGGGCCGGGGCAAGTCATTCCGCCAGTAGGAGGACTTAAAGGCGGTAAAGGATCTGGTCGGTCCAGAAGCGCTCGAGCCGATGCAGCGACTTGTTCAGCGTCGCGAATTCGTCGGCATTGATGCCGCCGACCTGTTCGACCGTGCGGACGTGCTTCTGGTAGAGCGTCTCGACGATGTCGCGAACCTCGCGGCCCTTGTCGGTCAGCTTGATGCGTACCGAACGGCGATCGACGCGGCTGCGCTGGTGATCGAGAAAAGCCATCTCGACCAGCTTCTTGAGATTGTAGGAAACGTTGGAGCCGAGATAGTAGCCGCGCGTGCGCAGTTCGCCGGCGGTCAACTCCTTGTCACCGATATTGTAGAGCAGCAGCGCCTGCACCGAATTGATGTCGGCACGGCCGCGGCGATCGAATTCATCCTTGATGACGTCGAGCAGCCGACGGTGCAGCCGCTCAACCAACGTCAAGGCTTCGTGATAGAGCGGCCTGATATGGTCGAATTTCGCCTCACGCTCGGCGGGTTCGACCGCTTTCACAACGGCTTTCATGTTCAACGCCCCTTTTTGCGTTTTATTGGTTCGCAACGTCCCGGTAACGAGGCCCTGTTTTCCCCGTTCCAGATGAGCGACCCTATAAGGGGCCTTCTAAAATCGACTTAAATAACACGATAAAGATTAGATTTATTTGCAACAGTGAACGTTTCGTTGAACGCGCAATTGAATCGAACGGCGCAAGATTTCATTCACCAACCCGTTCGCCATTCTGGGACAGCGGTTTTGCGTCGAATTGGGAATGCCGCAGCGCGTTCCGAGTTTGTCTATGTTTTGCGGGCCCGCTCCGCGCAGCGGCGGCTAGCCGCGAACGTAGCGGATGATTCCTGAAAAATCCTTGCCGGCCTCCCCGCTCTCGGCATAGGCCGAATAAATCCTTTCGGCGTCGGCACCGAGCGGCGTCCTGGCGCCGGAAGCTCTCGCGGCTTCCTGTGCCAGTTTCAAATCCTTAAGCATCATGGCCGCGGTGAAGCCGGCCTGATAGTTGCGGTTGGCGGGCGAAGCCGGCACCGGACCCGGCACCGGGCAATAGCTGGTGAGCGACCAGCACTGACCCGACGATTTCGAGGAAATGTCGAACAGCTTCTGGTGGTCGAGCCCGAGCTTTTCCGCCAGCACGAAAGCTTCCGACACCGCGATCATCGACACGCCGAGGATCATGTTGTTGCAAATCTTCGCCGCCTGGCCGTTGCCGGCGCCGCCGGCATGCACGATCGTCTTGCCCATCTTTTTCAGGATCGACTCCGCGCGGGTAAACGCCTGCACGCTGCCGCCGACCATGAAGGTGAGCGTCGCCGCCGTGGCGCCGCCGACGCCGCCCGACACCGGCGCGTCAAGCATCATGAGGCCTTTCTGTTCCGCCGCGTTCGCGACCGCGCGCGCGGTTTCCACGTCGATGGTCGAGCAGTCGATCAGCAGCGTGCCGGCGTTGGCGTTCTCGATCACTCCGGACGAGCCGAGATAGACCTCGCGCACCTCTTTGCCCGACGGCAGCATGGTGATGAACACGTCGGCGCGCGCCGCGGCGCCCTTCGCCGTTTCATCGCTGCTGCCGCCCGCCGCCACGAGTTTGGCGACCGAGGCCGGATTGACGTCCACGCCCTCAACCTGATGCCCGGCCTTGAGCAGGTTCTGCGCCATCGGCAGGCCCATATTGCCGAGCCCGACAAATCCTATGCGCGCCATGGCGCCCTCCCCGACTAGTTTTTCTTGCGCATGATCTTATCCGAAAACAGGTTCCCACTTTTCGGGATCATGCGCTATTTTGTTCGCGCACGATTATATCCGAACCGGTTTGTCCCTTTCGGGATCATGCGCGCGTCACGGCACTTGCTCCTGCGCCGATTTCAGCGCCAGCCATAGATAGAGCACGAGCAATCCGCCTTCCAGGGCACCGGTCATTAGGCTGGCGCCGAACACCTGCGGGAAAAATATTTCCAACGCCAACATCGAAGCGATGGCAGTAAGCCAGATTACCGCGCCCCAGGCGGCGGCGAGCCACAGCCCGACGGCGGCGACCAGATCGATCACCGCGAAGAACACGGTGGCGGCCTGCCAGGCGATCGAATGATATTGGAACACGTCGCTGGAATTGACGCCGATACCGCATACGCGCGACCAGTGATAGAGGCCCTTGATCATCGAGACGCCAGCCATCACCCGCAGGAACAGGATCAGGCGGCGCGTCCAGCGGCCGACTTCCTGCTCGCTGGTCTGCTCGTGCACCGGCTCGAGACTTTGCAGATCATCGCTGGCAAACGGCTCGCTCATGGCAGCCCCAGTTCGCCGGCGCCGAGCGGCGCGAAATGTCGCTCTACTTCCGCCTCGCTCACTTCCGCGAGCGCCGCCGGCCGCCAGCGCGGTCTGTTGTCCTTGTCGACGATCACGGCGCGCACGCCCTCGTAAAAATCATGGCCATGGATGACGCGTGACACTATGCGGAATTCGGTTCGCATGCACGTCTCGAAATCCCAAGCTTGGCCGCGCCGCACCTGCGCCAGCGTCAATTTGAGACTGAGCGGCGATTTGGCCCGTATGGTGGCGGCGGCCTGGACTGCCCACGCCGCATCCGCCGCGCTGGAAGCCGCCTCGCGCTCGAGCGCGGCGAGGATGTCCTCCACCCGGTCGCCGGTAAACAGCCGGTCGATCACGTCTCGCCGCGCGAAAATCGGCCCCTCGCCGGCCGGTTCGGCAAAGGCCGCGAGCAGCGCATCGACCGAAACCGTGCCGGTCAGGCCATCGAGCAAAGCGGCAAAGCGGGCCGAGGGAATGCGGTGGGTGGCAAGACCGGCGGCGCAGCCGTCGGCGCTGCCGAAGCGCTCGCCAGTGAGCGCGCAATAGGTTCCTGTTTCGCCCGGCATGCGCGCCAGGAACCAGGTTGCGCCGACATCCGGGAAAAAGCCGATGCCAACTTCCGGCATGGCGAACTGGAAACGGTCGCCGGCGACCCGGTGCGAGCCGTGCACCGACACTCCGACGCCGCCGCCCATCACCAATCCGTCGATCAGCGCGACATAGGGCTTGCGGAAATTCTTGATCGCAACATTGAGCGGATATTCGTCACGCCAGAATTGCAGCGCCTCGTCGTGCCGCCCGGCTTGGCCGAGATCGTAGAGCGCGCGGATGTCGCCGCCGGCCGAGAAAGCGCGCGTGCCGGCTGCCTGGATGACCACGCGGGTGATCGCCGGATCGTTTCCCCAGTCGTCGAGCTGGGCGCGCAACGCAAGCACCATGGTGTGGGTAACGGCATTGAGCGCCTGCGGCCGGTTGAGCGTGATGAGACCGGCCGCGCCGCGACGTTCGAAGAGAATATCGGCGGTCATCGCGGCCGGTTCGTTTGCTTCAATGCTGCGGCCAAACGCCGGCAGCTTCCAGCCGCTGCATCGCCTGATCGGTGAACTCGGCGCGCGGGCCGTCGCCGCCGATCACGAACATCAGGATCGATTCCGCGTTCGGATCGCCTTTGGTGACATTTTCGAAGCGGCGGATCATGCCGGGCGGAAACGACACAACGTCGAGCGGCCCGAGATCGGCGTAATCAACCTTGCCGTTCTCATCCTCCCAACTGGCGCGCCAGGTGCCGGTCATCGGAATGAAGGTCTCGTTGGTGTCGTGGTTGTGCATCTCCGGCCCGTGGCCGGGCTTGGCCTTGCAGTAGCCGAGATTGAAGCCCTCGCTGATCTTGATGGCCGCGAGCCGCGCCGCGTCGGCGCCCACCGGCGACGTCACGCCGCCCTCGCCGATACCTTTCGGCGGCTGGAAGCCGATGACGTTGAACAGCGTGCGCTCGCAGCCCTTCATCTTGCTGTCCGGCAAGCCGCCGTCGAAACCGTTGAGGTCCTTGAAGCGCGCAACCCGCTTCATCATTTCGTCGCGCGACAGATAAAGCCTCGGAAGCTGTTCCATGACGTTCTCCCTGTTTTTGTCTTCTAATTCCCCAACATAGCGCGGCTGACGATCAGCCGCATGATCTCATTGGTGCCTTCCAGGATCTGATGTACGCGCACGTCGCGCAGCACGCGCTCGATCGGATGGTCGCGCAAATAACCGTAGCCGCCGTGCAACTGCAGGCAGCCGTTTACCACCGTAAAGCCGGTATCGGTGGCCAGACGCTTGGCCTGCGCGGCCAATCGCGTTGCCGCCGGCTCGCCTTCACTCACAGCGACCGCCGCGCGATGCAGCAGCAAGCGTGCGGCTTCAAGTTCAGTGGCATAGTCGGCGATGCGGAATTGCAGCGCCTGGAAATCGGCCAGCCGCGAGCCGAACTGCTTGCGCTCCTTCATGTACTCGATGGTGCGGTCGAGGCAGAATTGCGCGCCGCCGAGCGAGCAGGCGCCGATGTTCAGCCTTCCGCCGTCGAGCCCGGCCATGGCGATGCGGAAGCCCTGGCCTTCGTGGCCGATAAGATTTCCCGCCGGTACGCGGCAGTTCTCGAAGTTCACCATCGCGGTCGGCTGCGATTTCCAGCCGAGCTTCTTTTCCGGCGCGCCGTACGAAAGGCCCGGCGTGCCCTTCTCGACCACGATGCAGGAAATGCCGCGCGGGCCGGCTTCGCCGGTGCGCGCCATCACCACGTAAATGTCGGAGACGCCGCCGCCGGAAATAAACGCCTTGCTGCCGTCGAGCACGTAATGCTCGCCGTCGCGGCGCGCCCGCGTCGTCAGGCTGGCGGCATCGGACCCGGCGCCAGGTTCGGTCAGGCAATAGCTGGCGAAATGCTCCATGCTGCAGAGCTTGGGCAGGAATTTCTTGCGCACGGCGCCGCCGCCGAAGGCGTCGATCATCCAGGCCGCCATGTTGTGGATCGAGATGTAGGCTGCGGTCGAGGTGCAGCCTCGCGCCAATTCTTCGAAGATCAGCGTGGCGTCGAGCCGCGACAGCGCCGAGCCGCCGACGTCTTCCTTGACGTAAATGCCGCCGAAGCCGAGCGCCGCCGCCTGGCGCAGCGCCTCGACCGGGAAGATTTCGCCCTCGTCCCAGTCGCGCGCATGCGGCATCATTTCGTCGCGCGCAAACTGCCGCGCGGTCGCCTGGAACGCCCGCTGTTCTTCGGTGAGACCGAACTCCATGGCTGCGAGGGATAGAAGGCGGCTTTAGCCCCGTCAACGGCAGTTAGGCGTTGCGCCAAGGGCAGGTAGCGGTCGGCCGCCGGAACGGCTAAAAAGAGCCCTCGGAGAACCTCATGGCAATAAAATTCGGCCGCCCTATCGAAGCCCGCAGCCGCCTGGCGCCCGTCGGACCTGCGGCAGATGCCGAACGCCTCGATTTGCCCACCCGTCTACGGCGCAACCGTCGCAGCGAGTGGGCGCGCCGCATGACGCGCGAAAACCAGCTCACCACCGACGACCTGATCTGGCCGCTGTTCATCATGGACGGCGACAATAAACGGGCGCCGATCGCCTCGATGCCCGGCGTCGAACGGCTCACGATCGACCAGGCGGTGCGCGAGGCGACCCGCGCCGCCAAGCTGACCATCCCTTGTCTCGCGTTGTTCCCCTATACCGATCCGGGCCTGCGCGACGAGACCGGCAGCGAAGCGCTCAACCCGGACAATCTGGTCTGCCGCGCGCTACGCGCGATCAAGAAGGAAGTGCCCAATCTCGGCCTGCTGGCCGACGTGGCGCTCGATCCATTCACCAGCCACGGCCATGACGGCCTGCTGCGCGACGGCGAAATCCTCAACGACGAGACGGTGGCTGTGCTGGTCAAGCAGGCGGTGGTGCAGGCCGAGGCCGGCTGCGACATCATCGCGCCTTCCGACATGATGGACGGGCGCGTCGGCGCCATCCGCAAGGCGCTCGATGCGGCAAATTTCATCGACGTGTCGATCATGGCCTATGCGGCGAAATACGCCTCGGTGTTCTACGGACCGTTCCGCGACGCGGTCGGCTCGTCGAAGACTCTGACCGGCGACAAGCGCACCTATCAGATGGACTTCGCCAATACCGACGAGGCGCTGCGCGAAGTCGCGCTCGACATTGAGGAAGGCGCCGACATGATCATGATCAAGCCCGGCCTGCCTTATCTCGACATCGTGCAGCGCGTGAAGGACGCCTTCGCCATGCCGACCTTCGCCTATCAGGTGTCCGGCGAATACGCGATGATCATGGCGGCTTCGAACAACGGCTGGCTCGACGGCGAGTGCGCGATGTGGGAAACCCTCACCGCTTTCAAACGCGCCGGCGCCGACGGCGTGCTCACTTATTTCGCCCCGCGCGTCGCGGAAAAACTAAAAAAGGGCTGAACCGCCCGAGCTTCCCTTCCCTCCCGATCACCGGCCGGTGGTCCCTCAAATCGACGGATAATCTTTTCCATGGGTGAATTCGCAATCGGTCAAGGCGTGTCGCGCTTCGAGGATCCGCGCCTGATGCAAGGGCGCGGCCGCTATATCGACGATGTCGTCTATCCCGGCATGGCTTTCGGCGTGGTGCTGCGTTCGCCGCACGGCCACGCCAAAATCAACGCTATCGATACCGCGGCGGCGAAAGCCGCGCCAGGCGTGCTTGCCGTCATCACCGCGGCCGACTGGAAGAAAGCGGGCCTGGGCGAATTGCCCTCGCACGGCGGCCTCAAGCGCCGCGACGGCTCGCCGATGTTCAAGCCGCCGTATCCGGTGCTGGCCGAGGACCGCGTCCGCTGGGTCGGCGATCCGGTCGCCTTCATCGTCGCCGAAACTAACGCGCAGGCGCAGGACGCCGCCGAACTGGTTGCGGTCGATTACGATCCGCTGCCGGCGGTCGTCTCCACCGCCAAGGCCATCGAGCCCGGCGCCGCGAAAGTATGGGATGGCTGCGCCGACAACATCAGCTTCGTCGAACTGATCGGCGACAAGGCCGCGACCGACGCCGCCTTCGCCAAGGCCGCGCACGTCGTCAAGCACCGCTTCGTTATCAACCGCGTGACCGCGGCCAGCATGGAACCGCGCGGCGCGGTCGGCATCTACCTGCCGGCGGAAGACCGCTACATCATTCACACCCCGGTCCAGCGGGCGCACCCCTATCGCAGCGAAATCGCGCGGCAGGTTCTCAAGATCGCCGAAAGCAAAGTGCGGGTGATCTGCATCGACGTCGGCGGCAGCTTCGGCATGAAGACCCCGGTTTTCAACGAAGCGCCGTTGGTGATGTTTGCGTCCAAGGTCACCGGGCGTCCGGTGAAATGGATGAGCACGCGCACCGAGGCCTTTCTGAGCGACGCGCAGGCGCGCGACAACGTCACCGAAGCGGAACTCGCGCTCGATAAGGACGGCACTTTCCTTGGGATGCGGGTCAAGACCATCGCCGCCATCGGCGCCTACTTGCAAAACAACATGCCGGCGTTTTTCCTCAACGCCGGAACGCTGGCCGGTCCCTATCGCACGCCGGCCATGTTCGCCGACATCACCGGCGTTTTCACCAATACCAATCCGGTGCGCCCCTACCGCGGCAACGGCCGGCCGGAAGCCGGCTACGTCATCGAACGCATCGTCGACATCGCGGCCGATGAACTCGGCATCGATCCGGCCGAGTTGCGCCGGCGCAATTACATTTCGCCCAGCCAGATGCCGTTCAAGACCGGGCTGACGTTCACCTACGACTGCGGCGAGTTCGAAAAGAACATGGACCTGGCATTGGAGATGGCCGACGCCAAGGGATTCAAGAAGCGGCGCGAGGAGTCGCGCAAGCGCAACAAATTGCGCGGCTTCGGCCTCTCCAACACCATCGAACGCGCCGCCGCGCCCGGCACCGAAGGCGCCGAAGTCCGCTTCGACCGCAGCGGCACCGCGACGCTATTTTCCGGCTCGGTGACCGCAGGCCAGGGACACGAGACCGTATTCAAGCAATTGGTCTGCGACAAGCTCGGCCTCAATCCAGACGAAGTGCGTTACGTTCAGGGCGACACCGACGAAGTCTTCTACGGCGAAGGCACCGGCGGCTCGCGCACGTCGACGATGTCGAGCGCGGCATTTCTGTCGGCAACCGACAAGGTCATCGAAAAGGCCAAGGCGATCGCCGCGCATGCGCTGAAGGTCGACGTCAACGACGTGAATTTCGCCGACGGCGTTTTTTCCTCGCCGAAAACCAACCGCACCATGACCATCAAGGAAGTCGCGGTCGACTCCACCAGTCCGGCCAAGATTCCGGCCGCCATGGAGCCGGGCCTGTTCGCCACCGCGGTCTACAAGGCGCCGGTCGCCAACTATCCGAACGGCTGCCACATCTGCGAGCTCGAGATCGACAGGGACACCGGCGTGGTCGAAATCGTTAGCTATTCCGTAGTCGACGACGTCGGCACGGTGCTCAATCCCATGCTGCTGCACGGCCAGATCCACGGCGGCGTGGCGCAGGGCGCGGGCCAAGTGCTGATGGAGGACATCCACTTCGACGCCAGCGGCCAATTGGTGACGGCGTCGTTCATGGATTACGCCATGCCGCACGCGCACGACCTCAGCAACATCCAAGTCGAGAGCAATCCGGTACCGACCAAGACCAACCCGCTCGGCACCAAGGGCGCGGGCGAAGCGGGCAATGTCGGCGCGCTGCCTGCGGTGGCCAATGCGCTGGTCGACGCGCTGTCGGAATTCGGCATCAAACATATCGAGATGCCGGCGACGCCGGAGCGCGTCTGGCGCGCGATGCAGCCGAAATAGATCCTCGTCATTCCGGGACGGCGCGTGAGCGCGGGACCCGGAATCCATACTCCGCAGCGCCGGAGTTATGGATTCCGGGTTCGCTCGCTTCGCTCACGCCCCGGAATAACAGAATTTGTGCGCGGCAAATGCAGCCCGTATTCCTTGTGACCGTCCTGCTCCCACCACCAGCGCCCGTTGCGCCCGGCTTCGCCGGGGCGCAGCGCGCGCGTGCACGGCGCGCAGCCGATCGAGGCGAAGCCCTTGGCGTGCAGGCTATTGACGGGAACGTCGAGCCGGCGCGTCTCGGCCAACACCGCCTCGCGCGTCCAATCATAGAGCGGGTTGAACTTGAGCACGCCGCGGCTGGCGTCGAAGCCGGACAGTCCGCCGTCGCGCCGGTTTTCATTCTGGTCGCCGCGCAACCCGGTGATCCAGGCCGCCGCCCCGATAAGCGCGCGGTCGAGCGGGCGCGCCTTGCGCACGTCGCAACAGGCGGTGCGCGCCTGCTTCGACTCGTAAAGGCCGTCGATGCCCTGCTTGGCGACTAGCCGCTTCAGCGCCGCGCGATCGGGATAGATCGCGCGAATGCGGCGGCCGTAGCGGCGATCGGTTTCTTCCACAGCGTTTAGGTTTCGGGAAACAGCCGTCCGGTATCGAGCGTCACCACGTCGATGTCGAGATCGCGTTGGCAGATCCAGTGGAAGATGAGCTGGCCCTCGATGCCGAAGCCGTGGGTGAAGACGATGGGGCCGTCGATCTCGTGGCGCAGATAGACCAAGCGCTCGGGTGCCGGCAGGGCCGCCACATCTTCGCTGCGAGTTCTTCGAACTATATCCAACATGCCGCACCTAATGAGCGCGGCAACGATGAAGTCAAACCGGAAATAGAATTCGCCTATTTTGCATGCCGCGCGCAAACAATGCTGCCGTACAACCGAAACCCGCAAGGCCATGCCAAAGTCGACAGGATATTTATCGGCAAAATTTCCATCGCCGCACACCTCGCAATGACATCGATTGTCGTGCCCAACACCGCCATCGGGAAAGGAAATTGCCCGCCGGAGCCATATTTTTCATTTCTAACGCACGGCACGGCAGCAAAACGCTGCGCGACAGCCTTTCGGCGGAATATTCCTATCCGATGCTCACTCGAGAGCCGCGCCGGTTTCGATGCGCACCGGTTGATAGCCGTCGGCGGCGAGCGCCGCCAGGATATCCGCGGCGTGCGCGGCGTCGCGCGTCTCGATCGTGACGTCGAGCTTGGCGCCCTTGGCCGGGACGTCGAGGAACATCCGCCGGTGGTTGACTTCGAGAATATTGGCGCCGAGGTCGCCCAAGCGGGTTGCAATGGTGCCGAGCACGCCGGGCCGGTCCGGAATGGTAAGGCGGAACGAGACGACACGAGTTTCGCGCTCGAGTTCGCGCACCATGATCGACGCCAGGATTCGCGGATCGATATTGCCGCCGCACAAAATGAGGCCGACCTTCTTGCCGCGGAAACGTTCGGGCTTGGCCAGCATGGTGGCAAGTCCGGCGGCGCCGGCGCCTTCCGCCAAGGTCTTTTGCAAAGTGAGGTAAGCATTCACGGCGCGTTCCAGATGCGCCTCGTCGACCAGCACCACCTCGGACACCAGTTCGCGGATCACCGGCAAAGTCAGTTTGCCGACATTCTTGACCGCGATGCCGTCGGCAAGCGTCGGGCCGCCGATCGGCCGCCTCTCGTTATGCAGTGCGTTCCACACCGAAGGGTAAAGCGCGGCTTCCACGCCGACGATCTCAATGTCCGGCTTCGTCGCGCGCGCGGCGATGGCGTTGCCGGCAATCAGGCCGCCGCCACCGATCGGGATCACCAGAACATCGAGATCGGGGGTCTCCTCCAGCATCTCGAGCGCGATGGTGCCCTGCCCGGCGATGACGCGCGCGTCGTCATAAGGATGGATCGGCGTCAGCTTGCGCTCGGCTTGCATGCTTTCGCAGCGCGATTGCGACTCGGCCACGCTCTCGCCGTCAAGCACCACCTCGGCGCCATGCGAGCGGGTCGCCGCCACCTTCACCAGCGGCGTCGTCACCGGCATCACGATGGTCGCCGGAATCTCCAGCCGCGCCGCATGATAGGCCACCGCTTGGGCATGATTGCCGGCCGACATGGCGATGACGCCGCGGCGGCGTTCAGTATCGCTGAGCGAGGCGAGCTTGTTGAGCGCGCCGCGGTCCTTGAACGAGTTGGTGACCTGGAGGTTTTCGTACTTGACATAGACGTCCGCCCCGGTGAGCGCGGACAGCCGTGGCGCCGGCAGCATGGGGGTGTGCAGCACGGCGCCTTGGATCACGCGGCGGGCGGCCTCGATATCGGCGATCGTGACGCTCAAGGCGGGGTCTCCGGCTGCCTCTGGGCACCATGCCGCAAGGCGGGCCGGCGTTCCAGCCGGTCCACCGGACCCTGGCCCCTTGCGCGCGCCCGAATTATTCTCCATCTCGAAGCCGACGGCCGGAAGCGGCCGGCAACCCAGGGGCAAGCGGCATGTCGATCGACATCAAACCCCACGCCTACGACCCGGCCATGAACCCGGAATTGTTCGAGGGCGTGCTGGCGCGCCGGGTCATCGCCTTCATGATCGACTTCATCATCATCGCCGCCCCGGTGGTGCTGGCGGCCATGCTCATCTTCGCCCTTGGCATCGTCACTTTGGGGCTGGGCTTTGCGCTCTATTGGCTGCTGTCGCCGGCCGCGGTGATCTGGGCGCTGGTTTACTTCGGCGTCACCCTCGGTGGCGCGCGCTCCGCCACAATCGGCATGCGCGTCATGGACCTCGAAATGCGGACCTGGTACGGCGCGCCCGCCTATTTCGTGCTCGGCGCCGTGCACGCCGTCGCGTTCTGGTTCACGGTGTCGTTCTTCACGCCGTTCGTCCTGTTGGTCGCCTTTTTCAACGTGCGCCGCCGGCTGCTGCACGACATCATGCTCGGCACCGTAGTAATCAATAATCCGGCACGGGCCGCCTTGCGCAGCGCGCCGGCGCGATAAAGGGCTTTGACGAGGCCCCCTGCGGCGCGCAATGCTATAGCGGAATCGGGAGCCAGGACGGCCTGACGACGTGACCCAACATTCGCGCGATACGCCGCAATTCTATCTGACCGCGCCCTCGCCCTGCCCCTATCTGAAGGGCGAGGAAGAACGCAAGGTATTCACCCACCTGGTCGGCGAGCGTGCCGGCGATCTCAACGATCTGCTCACCCATGGCGGCTTCCGCCGCAGCCAGTCGATCGCCTACCGGCCGGCCTGCGAAAGCTGCCGCGCCTGCGTGTCGGTGCGCGTGGTGGCGGAAGATTTCGCGCCCTCGCGCAACATGCGCCGCATCGCCGAGCGCAATGCCGACGTTATCGGCGACATGCGCGCGCCGGCGCCCACCTCCGAACAGTATTCGGTATTCCGCGCCTATCTCGACACGCGCCACCGCGACGGCGGCATGGCCGACATGACCGTGCTCGACTACGCCATGATGATCGAGGACAGCCATGTCGACACCCGCCTGGTCGAATATCGCCGGCGCGGGCCGGATAGCGGCATCAACGGCCGCGGCGCGGGAAAATTGCTGGCGGTCGCGCTGACCGACGTGCTCTCGGACGGCCTGTCGATGGTCTATTCGTTTTTCGATCCGGATGCCGGCGAGCGCTCGCTCGGCACGCTGATGATCCTCGATCACATCGCGCGCGCCAAAGCCATGGGGCTGGCTTATGTCTATCTCGGTTATTGGGTGCCGGGCTCGCGCAAGATGGACTACAAAGGCCGCTTCCTGCCGCAGGAGCGGTTGCTGCCGCCGGGCTGGAGCCGGGTCGAAAAATAGTACGGCCGATCGCTAGTGCAGCCCGGGGATCGATATGCCGAGGGTCTGCACGATCAAAAGCGCATTAAGCACCAGCACCAGCACGGTCGCGATCACGGCCGCGACGCGGGTCATCCGGCTATTGACGAACTTGCCCATGATGTCGGCGCGCCCGGTGAACATCAGCAGCGCGATCATCGGCAGCGGCAGCGCGATGGAGAGCACCACCTGGCTGACCACAAGCGCTTGCGTGGTGTTCACGCCATAGGCCACCACCACGAAGGCCGGCAGCATGGTTATGGCGCGGCGCAGCCAGATCGGAATGCGGAAGCCGACGAAGCCCTGCATGATCATCTGCCCGGCCATGGTGCCCACCACCGAACTCGAGATGCCGGAGGCGATCAGCGAAAGTAGGAATATTCCAGCGGCGCCGATGCCGAGCAAGGGCGCCAGCGTGTGATAGGCCGTCTCGATCTCGGCGACGTCCGGATGGCCGGCGTGGAAGGCGCCCGACGCCATCATCACCATCGCCATGTTGACGAGGCCGGCGATCGCCAGCGCTATCACCACTTCATGGTTGGAGATGCGCACCAGCAGGTGGCGCTCGTGTTCGTCGCGGCCGGGCGTGCGTGCCTGCGTCAAGCCCGAGTGCAGATAGACCGCGTGCGGCATGACGGTGGCGCCGATAATGCCGACCGAGATCAGCAGCGCCTCGGCGTCGGGCAGTCCCGGAACAACCGAGTGATACGCCGCCGCGCCCCAATCGACCGGCGCGATGAATATCTCGATCAGATAGCAAAGCCCGATAATGCCGACCATGCTGCCGATGATCAGTTCGACCGGCCGGAAGCCGCGGCTCTCCACCATCAGGATGGCGTAGGTGATGACTGCGGTGACGCCCATGCCGGCAATCAGCGGCATCTTGAACAGCAGCGCCAGTCCGATCGCGCCGCCGAGAAATTCGGCGAGGTCGGTGGCCATGGCGGCGATCTCGCTGACCACCCACATCGCCCACACCACCGGCCGTAGGAAATTGTCGCGGCACATTTCCGCGAGATTGCGGCCGGTGACGATGCCGAGTTTGGCCGACAGCGCCTGGAACAACATAGCGATCAAATTGGCGAGCAAGACGACCCACAGCAGGGTGTAGCCGTATTTCGCTCCGGCCTGGATATTGGTCGCGAAATTGCCGGGGTCCATGTAGGCGATCGAGGCCACGACCGCCGGACCGGCGAAGGCCAAATAGGCGGCCGGCCCGCGGCGCTCGCCGCTAAGAATGGCCTGCGCGGCAAGCACCGTTCGATCGGTCAGGGACTTGGGTTCCGGCGGCCGCGCCTGCATCAGGCTTAAGTCTTTTCCGTACCTGTAAAAATTAGTTTCTCTCAACGATCTTAGTCTAGTTGCGAATAATTAGCAATTGCAATTGTCATGGAACTTTTCGACCATGCTCCGGGTTGCCGCACGCCTGAAAGCGGGAATTAAGGGGGCGGCGCTCATATGACCAGGTCTTGGCTTCGTTTTTTGTGGCTTTTCGCGCCGCTGGTGGCACTCGCGTGCCTGCCGGAGCGGGCATGGGCCGCGGGCGAAGCCCACCAAGGCGCATCCGAGCTCCTGTTCATCGCGCAAATCATGGTGCTGATGCTGGTCGGCCGGCTGCTCGGCGAAGTCATGTTGCGGTTCAAACAACCGGCCGTGATGGGTCAATTGATCGCCGGCTTGGTGCTCGGGCCTTCTTTATTCGGACTTGTGCTGCCCGACCTTCAGCATGGCCTGTTTCCGAACAACCCGGAGCAAAAGGCGATGATCGACGCGATCTCGCAGTTGGGCATCTTGCTCTTGTTGCTCATGACCGGGATGGAGACCGACCTCAAGCTCGTGCGCCAGGTCGGGCGCGCCGCGGTCTTCGCGTCATTGTGCGGCATCGTCATCCCCTTCGCCTGCGGCGTGACGCTTGGCGAGTTCATGCCGGATTCGCTCTTGCCGGACCCCGGCAAGCGCCTGATCACCGCTCTGTTTCTCGGTACTGCCCTCTCGATCGCTTCGGTCAAGATCGTGGCGATGGTGGTGCGTGAAATGAATTTCATGCGGCGCGTGATCGGCCAGGTCATCCTGGCCTCCGCCATCATCGACGACAGCGTCGGCTGGATCATCGTGTCGATCATTTTCAGCCTCGCCTTGCACGGCTCGGTCGACGGCTGGTCCTTGGCGCAAAGTGTGATCGGTACGCTGGTCTTTATGGCGGCGAGCCTCACTGTCGGCCGCCGCGTCGTGTTCTTCATCATCCGATGGGTCAACGACACCTTCCTTAGCGAATTTGCCGTGGTGACCGCCATCCTCGGCATCATGGGCGCGATGGCGTCGATCACTTATGCGATCGGCGTGCATACGGTGCTCGGCGCCTTCGTCGCCGGCATATTGATCGGCGAATCTCCGATCCTCACCAAGCATATCGACGAGCAACTGCGCGGCCTGATTACGGCGTTGTTTGCCCCGGTATTTTTCGGCGTTGCCGGCCTGAGCGCTAATCTTACGATCTTCGCCGACCCCAAGATTGCGCTGCTGACCTGCGGTCTCATCCTCATCGCCAGCCTCGGCAAATTCGGCGGCGCATTCATGGGCGGCGCGTTGGGCGGCCTGACCTGGCGCGAAGGATTTGCCTTAGCCTGCGGCATGAATGCCCGCGGCTCGACCGAGGTCATCATCGCCACCGTCGGCCTATCGATGGGCGCGCTCAATCAGAACCTTTTCACCATGATCGTGGCCATGGCCGTAACGACTACGCTCGCCATGCCGCCGACGTTGCGTTGGGCCCTCGCCCGCATTCCCATGCGCAAAGAAGAGAAGCAGCGGCTCGAGCGCGAAGAGCAGGAAGAAAAAGGTTTCGTGGCGAACCTCGAGCGACTGTTGATCGCCGTCGACGACTCACCGAACGGCAAATTCGCCTCGCGTGTCGCCGGCATGCTGGCCGGGACGCATGGCATGCCAACCACGGTGTTGCACATCAAAGATGCCACCCAGATCGAGGACAAGAAACTCGAGGGCAAAAACTCCCTAACCAAGGACCCGAAGGCGGAAAAGGCGGCCGAAAAGAAGGCTGATGCCAAGAAACCGGAAAAAGAAGGCGGCGGCAAAGAAGCTGACAAAGATGAGAAAACCGACAAGGTGCAGGAGAAGAAGGCCGAAAAAGCCGGTGATACGGTCAAACGCGCCGCCGAATTGATCAAGAGCAAACAGATGGAAGAGGAAAAAGTCGACACGCCGGTGGAGGTCACCACCATCGTGCATGAGGCCCCCGGCCCAGACGTCATCGCCGCCGAAGCGGAAAAGGGCTACGACCTGATGCTGATCGGTGTGGCAAAGACCACGCAGCGCAGCAAGGATTTCCACGCCAGCGTCCAGAGGCTGGCGAAAGGATTCGAGGGCCCGCTGGCGATCACCGATGTGCGCGGGGACTTGGCCGAAAAGCCGACCGGCAAGCTCAGCATCCTTGTCCCGGTCAACGGCACCGAGCCGTCGCGCCGCGCCGCCGAAATCGCCATCACCATGGCGCGCGCCAACAAAGCCTCCCTGACGGTGCTTTACGTCGCCGTCGGCGGCAACGGCAAACGCCGCGGTATTCGCACGCGCCGCCACGAAGAATCCATCCTCAAGGACATCGTCGCCATCGCCGACGGTTACAACATGAGTATCCGCACCGCTGTGGTCGCCAACAATGCCGCCTACGACGCCATCCTCAATGAAGCCAAACGACGCAAGAACAATCTGATCGTCATGGGCGTCGGGCGCCGGCCCGGCGAAAAGCTTTTCTTCGGCAACACCGCGTCATCGCTGCTGAAAGAGGCCGAGCGTTCGCTGCTGTTCGTGGCGAGTTGAGCTGCCGTTCTATTCCTCGCCGTCCGCGCTCTTGCCGCCGGTCGGCGTCGCGCGGAACTTGTTGTTCTTCGGCAGCCCCTGCGCGATGCGGCCGGCGTCGGCGCGATTGCCGCGCCAATCCTTGAGGTCTTTTATCGACAAAGTCTGGGTGCGGCCGGCGCCGTCGACCCAGGTCAGCCCCTCCTCAGCCTTGAAGGTGGTGACGTCGGACAGGCCCTTTTCCTTGTAGCGTTGCAGCCGCACGCCGCGGCCGCGCGCCATTTCGGGCACCTGGTCGAGCGCGAAGATCACCATCTTGCGGTTGGCGCCGATCGCCGCCACCAGCTCGCCGTCGACGGTGGTGAGCACCGCCGCCTTGTCGTCGCCCTTGAGGTTAAGCACCTGCTTGCCCTTGCGGGTGGTGCCGAGCACCTCGTCCTCAGGAACGACGAAGCCGTTGCCGCCGTAGCTCGCGACCAGGAATTTGCGGCCGCCCTGGTAGGCCAACGCCGCCACCATGTCGGCGTCCTGTTCAATGTCGAAATAAAGCCGCACCGGCTCGCCGTGGCCGCGCCCGCCAGGCAGCTTGGAGGCTTCCAGCGTGTAGAATTTTCCATTGCCCGCGAAGATGAGAATCTTGGCGGTAGTCTCGGTCGGGAACGCGAATTTCAGCGCGTCGTCGGTCTTGAAGGTCACGCCCGACAGATCCTCAACATGACCGCGCAACGCGCGGATCCAGCCCTTCTCCGACAGGACCACGGTGATCGGCTCGCGCACCACCATCGCTTCTTCGATCGCGGCCTCGTCGTGCTCGGGCGCCTCGGCGAAGGTCGTGCGGCGTTTGCCGAGCTCGGTCTTCGGCCCGAACTTCGCTTTCACTTCCTTGATTTCGCCAGCGATCGTTTTCCACTGCTTGTCGGTCGAGCCGATCAGCGACTTGATAACTTTGAGCTCCTCGCGCAGCGCCTTGTCCTCGCCGCGGATTTCCATTTCCTCCAGCTTGCGCAAATTGCGCAGACGCATGTTGAGGATGGCGTCGGCCTGCACGTCGGAAAGCTTGAACTCCTTCATCAAGACCGGCTTGGGCTCGTCCTCGCGCCGGATGATCTTGATCACCCGGTCGAGGTTGAGATAGGCGATGAGATAGCCGCCGAGCACTTCCAGGCGATGCTCGATCGCCGCCAGCCGGTGCTTGGAGCGCCGCACCAGCACATCGCGGCGGTGGCCCAGCCATTCGCGCAAGGCTTCGGCGAGGCCAAGGACGCGCGGAATGCGGCCCTTCACCAGCACGTTCATGTTGAGCGGAATGCGGCTTTCAAGCTCGGTCAGCTTGAACAGCGACTCCATTAGCAATTCGGCGTCGACCGTGCGGGCGCGCGGCTCGATCACCAGCCGGAGATCCTCGGCCGATTCATCGCGCACGTCGGCGACCAGCGGCAGTTTCTTCTCGTTGATGAGCTCGGCCAGTTTCTCGACCAGGCGCGACTTCTGCACCAGCCAGGGAATTTGCGTGATGACGATAACGTAAGTGCCGCGCCCGGTGTCTTCGCTTTCCCAGCGCGCGCGCACGCGGAACGAGCCGCGGCCGGTGGTATAGGCCTCGGCGATTTCCGTCGGCTTGTCGACGACCACGCCGCCGGTCGGGAAATCCGGTCCGCGCACGTATTTGAGCAAAGTGCGGCTGCGCGCATTCGGGTTGTCGATCAGGAACAGCGCCGCGTCGCATAATTCAGTCGCGTTGTGCGGCGGTATCGAGGTGGCCATGCCGACCGCGATGCCCTGCGAGCCGTTGGCGAGCAGATTGGGGAATGCCGCCGGCAGCACGACCGGCTCCTCGCCGGTGCCGTCGTAGCTCGGCCGGAAGTCGACGGCATCTTCCTCGATGCCGTCGATCAGCAGCCCCGCCACTTCGGTGAGCCGCGATTTGGTGTAGCGCATGGCGGCGGCATTATCGCCGTCGATGTTGCCGAAATTGCCCTGGCCGTCGACCAGCGGATAGCGCTGGGCAAAATCCTGCGCCAACCGCACCATGGCGTCGTAGATCGCCTGGTCGCCGTGTGGATGGAAATTGCCCATCACGTCGCCGACCACCTTGGCCGATTTCTTGAAGGCGGCGCCCGGATCGAGCCGCAGGGTCCGCATGACATGCAGAATCCGGCGGTGCACCGGCTTGAGCCCGTCGCGCGCGTCGGGCAGCGCCCGGTTCATGATGGTGGAGAGCGCATAAGCGAGATAGCGTTCTTCCAGCGCCCCGCGCAGCGCAACCTCTTCGACATGGTCCTTGTCGGGGGGAATCAGTCTCTTGCCCATGGTTGATAGCTACTGCGTCGGTCGGCCATGAACAAGCGACGAACATCCCCGCCGTCCAGGCTTCGAGGCCAGATATGGGTCCCTTGCAAACTTGCCGGCCCGGTCGCAAAACAGGCCCGTTTTCCAACCGGCCGCATGCGAATAGCCTCGCCTCGCGATCGGTCTTGGCTCAGAGGGCCCGTGGGATGATTAAACTCCGCAAAAACCTGCCAGTGGCGATGGCCGCGCTCGGCGCCGCGTTGATGGTTTCCGCAGCCGCGGCGCAGGATGGCGCCCTGCCACGGCTGCGGACCCATGAGGCTTACGTTGCCGAGGTGACGACGCGCGGCCAAACGCTTGCGATCGACGATCCGATGGCGGTCTTTGCCTATGTGCTCGGCAGCCTGCCCGACCGGGTGAAGGTCTATCCGACCGAGAACCACTACTACTTCTCGTTCGACCTCAACGGCACGCGCTACGCCGGCAATATCAAGATCGACGCGCACCTGCGCGCCGAAGGCAAAGTGGTGTTTTCCTATTACGAAGACCGCGCATCTTGGCTCAAGGACACGAATGGTACCGCGCGCATCCTCGTCCCATCGGACGGCGTGACGGTGGAGAAGATCGACCCGCTGGCCTACCGGGTAAGCTACGGCAAGAAGAGTGTGGTCTTTGCGCTCAACGACCTGTCGCAGGTCATCCCACCGGCGGCGGCGCTTGCTCCGAATGACCAATTCATCGGTCCGGTCTTCGACGAATTCGGCGATCCGGTTCTTCCTCGTGTTCAATTCCAAGCTGAAAATATTTCACTACATTCTCGACGAAACGATCCAACCCGCCGACGAGTTTGTGCCGGCTCCGGTCGGCCACGGACGCATCCTCATCGGCAAGCGCACGGGCTTCGCGTTCTATCGCGACCAGCACCGCGATCGAAAGATTCTGATCGGCGTCTTCCATGAAAATGTCGTGGCGAACAATTACCTGGATGGCCCGTTCGACCAGATGCCGGACAATTTCATCAAAGGGGATGCCTACCGGCAGGCCGTGCTCGCGGTCGAACCGGATCTCAAAGGCCAGATCAATCGATACGGCAGTTTTGCCGACGGTGAGCGCGTGGCCGAGGCGCCATACATGGAATACCGCAGCCCCAACGACCTCGCGATCTTCGACCGCTGCGCGACCAACCAGCACATTCCGGAAGCATGGTACGAGGCCTGCTTCGCGCTTCCGCAGGACGGCAGCCATGACGCGCGGGCGCGGCCAATCGCCATGCAGCATCGCAACCGATGACATGCGTGCGGCTGCAAGCTGCGTGACGACAGGCATAAAGTCTGGAAAAAGGCTTGGCGGCTTCTAAATAAACAAGCCGGCGGGGTTTCCCCCGCCGGCCCGTCTAATCCGAATGCTGATGATTTAGTTCGCTCTACCAGCAAACTCTCCGTGACCGCCACCGATGGCCACAGCGCCGACGACGCCAGCGGCGCCATTGAGCTTTTTCAACCGACGCAGTTGCGTCGGCCGCAGAGCCGAGCGCCACGCCATTAGCTGGAGCAGCGCGCAGAGCCGGCATGCTGAAGAGGCCGAAGATCAAGGCCATCAGCGTTGCTACCATTACCCTTTGCATCAGGTCGCCTCCCATTCCTGCTGAGTTCTAATCGGGATCAATTTGACCAGAGTACTCAGCCAATTAAACGGTCGCGTGACCGGTCCAACGACTATTCAATAATACGGCGGCGTTGCCAAGGTTCCATGTGACACTTTCACCCGGAGTTTTGCGTACCCTGATACCGCCAATCCCCTTGACATCATATTTCACCGGCCGGACGCGGCGGCCACGTTCAATCGGTCTCCTTGGCCGAGGTACCCATTGATTCATAATAGACTTTTATGAATGGCGCCAAAATCTTGTAGAGCGCATTCTTTGCAACCAAGGTGTCGTGCAAGACCAAATAGTCGATGCCGGTGTAGATGAAGCAATTCATCGCGTCCTGCGGCGTTTCGACGATCGGTTCGCCTTTGATATTGAACGACGTGTTGACCAAGACCGGCACGCCGGTCAGCTTCTCGAACTCCATCAGCAGGTCGTAAATCCGTTCATTATCCTCCCGCCGGACCGTTTGCACGCGGGCGGTGCCGTCGACATGGACGATCGCCGGAATACGATCCCGCCATTCCGGGCGAACTTGTTTGGCGCGCAGCATGAACGGCGATTCGTCGTCGCCGACGAAAATGTCCTTGGCCCTTTCATAGGGCACGATCGGCGCAAACGGACGGAAGGCTTGGCGGAACTTGACCCGCTTGTTCAGGATGTCCTTCATCTCGGCGCGCCGCGGATCGCCCAGGATGCTCCGGTTGCCAAGCGCGCGCGGTCCGAATTCGCAGCGACCCTGGAACCAGCCGAACACCTTGCCGTCCGCCAGCAATTTCGCGGCTTCCCGGCAAATGCTTTGGCCGGGGCCGTTGAACGTCGTGCGCGTCACCAGCAACGGATTGCCGGTGCGTTGCGTGACCTCGTCCGGATACTCGACGCCGAGCGTCGCCTGCTTCATGACGAAGCTGCGCGGCTTCTTCTGGACGGCGAGACGGCCGTAATAGGCGCAGCCGATCGCGATGCCATTGTCGCCGGCGGCCGGTTGGATCCAGACATTGTCGAAGCCCGCCTCGCGCACGATGCGTCCGTTGGCGACGCAATTGAGCGCCACGCCGCCGGCGAGGCACAGGTTTTTGGCGCCGGTCGTTTCGCGCAACCAGCGCGCGCGCGCGAGCAACACTTCCTCGGCGTCGTGCTGGACGCGCCAGGCCATGTCCTCCCAATGCGGCATGGCAGGGTTCGCTTCCCACTTATTCTTATCGTTCGGCATCCACGGCTGATTGAATCTGCGTGTCCCACTCCGGAACGTGCAGTTCGCCGTCCTTGAACTCGAGCAGCCGCTTGAAACTGTCGGGGCGGCCATAGGGCGCCAGCCCCATCACTTCGCCGCACCTGTTCCAGTCGGCGAAAATGTAGCTCGACACGCGGCTGTAAAGCGCGCCGAGGCCGTCCATGTTGAAGAACTCGTCGCTGAGAAGTCCGCGGCACGGCTGCAGCCATACTTTCTTCAGCGTTTCGAGCTCGCTGCCTTTGAACTTGTAGTAGCTCTCGGATTCGCGGGCGAGCGGATTGACGCCTTCCGTGAGTTGATCCGCCTCCTTGATGTCCGATGCATAGCTGCCGACCCCGTCCACGACCATGACCACGCCCTCGTCGAACGGGCAGACGGCGAACGCGCTGTAGGCGTGGGCGAGATGATGCGAGACCGTCATCACCTTGTTCGATTTCGGCAGATAGAGCGGGCTCTTCGACGCTTGGGCGCGTTCGCGGTCGACGATGTCGCCCTGGTAGATCATGCGAACTTCCAGGTCCTCGACCGGCAAGACGTAGCAATTGCGCACCACCAGATCGAGATCGTCGATAGTGATGCCCTCGGCATTGAGGCAATAGTCGACCGCTTCCTGAAAAAATCCGCCAGCGTGCTTTTGACGCGTTATCCGCTCCTTCTCGATCGCGTAAGCGATCTCGCCGTCGCGCAGCAGGCAGGCGCTGACGTCGTGGTCGTAGGCGTTTATTCCAAGGACATAAGTGTGATTCTTCGGCATCGGGCGGGTCCTGGCAGGCGCGACGCCAATTCATCGTCAAACGCGTCAGAAGGTTTGCTTCAAGCAATGTGCATCAGGTCGCGCGATGTTTGCAACTGTGCTAGGGGTGCGCACGGCTCGCGCCTATAGCACGATTGCGGTGATGAATTTGGGATGGCTACCACCATGATGCCAGGCGGCACGGCATGCCAGCAGTGAAACGCATTGCACCTGATCGCTGCTGCGGTGCGATCATCGACCTCCAAGGCTTTTTCCTATCCCAGGTCGACAAGCGGCTCGGTTCCAGGATCAAGACCAACACCGGAAACCTTGTTCGTCTGCTCAACTATTTCCGGATCCCGATCGTCGTAACGCTCGAGCGGCCCGTCGATTTCAAGGGCTTGTTGCCGAAGGAGATCGGCAAGCATCTCGGTGACCGCGCCGAGACTTTCGAAAAGAACTTCTTCGACTTGTGCAAAGACGCGAAAATTAAGTCCCACCTTGCGCGTCTGAAGCGGCGTCAGGTTATCGTGGCCGGCTGCGAGACCGACGTCTGCGTGCTGCAATCGTGTCTCGGCCTTCTTAGCCTCGGCTACGAGGTCTACGTGATGGAAGAACTGATATTTTCCTCCTCGCCCAATGCCGACGCGGCGATCGCGCGCATGAAAGCCGACGGCGTCGTTTTCTCGACCTACAAGACCCTCTATTACGAGCTGATCGAGGCGGTCGACGGCGGCCGCCACACCGAGAAACTGCTCGAGGATTACGGCCCCTTCCCCGACGACCTGCCGGATTCGTCGTTGCAATAGGCTCGCAAGCCGCCGTCAGACCGCCAATGCGCTGCGCGGGCCGCGCAGGATCGCCGCGATGAAATGCGCGCGCTCGTCGGAAAGCGCGAGCCCGCGCGGCTCCAGCACGTGGCGCGCCAGAAAAAATCCGGTAAGCGCAAAGCCGTCGTCGAGATCGCGGCCAACCAGCTGCGCATCGCGCTCGCGCAGGAAGGCCGGCAGCCGCAGCATTTTGTCGGCCCAAGGCTCGCCGGCCTCGCGCGATACCGCCCTGCCCGATTTCGGCGAGACATAGATCAGGTCGGCCCGCGCGCCGGTCGAGGCGCATTGTTCGAGATCGAGACCGAAGCCGAGCTCCGACAAAAGCTGCAATTCGAACCGCACCACCATCGGCGCGGCAACAACCGCATCGTCGAGGTGGTTGAGGACATCCTCGAATTCCACAAAAAGTTCCGCGTGCGGATCGCGCTCGGGCAATAGCCGCATCAGCGCCGCCATGTGGCTGACGCCATAGATGGCGTGCGATGCCGCGAAGAAACTTGACGCCCGAAGGTTCACGGGCTCAATCGTATAGTTGCCGAGATGCTCGTCGAGCCGCGCCCGCCAGCTCGCGCTTACGCCGTTGCCGACCTGCAGCACCGGCTTCATGCGCGAGCCGAAGCCGCCCCGCACCAGGCCGAGGTGGCGGCCATGCACGCGCGTCATCAATTCGAGGATGGCGCTCGCCTCCCCGTGCCGCTTGACGCCGATCACGATGCCTTCATCGGTCCATTGCATGCAGACTGCATACGCCCAGAATCGGGGAAAATCACGGCGGCCGACGGCTTATTCCTTCGGAAACTCCAGCCCCATGGCCCGGTAGCGCTCCGGGTCGTCGCCCCAGCCCTCGCGCACCTTGACGAAAAGGAACAGGTGCACCGCGTGCTCGACGATCCCGGCGATTTCGCGCCGCGACGATTCGCCGATCGCCTTGAGGGTCTGCCCGCCTTTGCCGATCACGATCTTGCGCTGGCTCTCGCGCTCCACATAGATCGTCTGCTCGACCCGCACATCGCCGCCGCGGAGTTCCTTCCATTGCTCGGTTTCGACCGTGGAATGGTAGGGCAACTCCTGGTGCAGCCGCTCGAACAGCTTCTCGCGCGTGATTTCGGCCGCCAGTTGGCGCAGCGGCGCATCCGACATCTGATCGGCCGGGTAAAGCCACGGGCTCGGCGGCATGCGGTCGGCAAGCCAGGTCTTGAGATCGGCCACGCCGTCGCCGGTAAGCGCCGAGATCATGAAGGTCGAATCGAACTTGGCCTTTTCATTACCGATCTTGGTCAGCAGCAGCAGCGTGTCGCGCGGCACCAGATCGATCTTGTTGAGGATCAGGATTTTCATCGGCTTGACGTCGGCGAGCCGGGCGAGCAGCGCTTCCGCCTCTTCGTCGATGCCCTTGCGCGCGTCGATCAGCACGCCGATCAGGTCGGCCTCGTGCGCGCCGCTCCAGGCCGTCGTCACCATGGCGCGGTCGAGGCGCCGCTTAGGAGCGAAAATCCCCGGCGTGTCGACGAAGATAAGCTGCGCCTTTCCCTCCAGCGTGATGCCGCGGATCAGCGCGCGGGTGCTCTGCACCTTGTGCGAGACGATGGTGACCTTGGAGCCGACCAATGCATTGAGCAGCGTCGACTTGCCGGCATTGGGCGCCCCGATCAGCGCGACGAAGCCGCAGCGCGTGTCGCTTACCGGCTTGCTCTCAACCATCGAGCTTGTCCGCCGCCACGCCGACGCGCGTCAGCATCGCGGTAGCCGCCGACTGTTCGGCGGCCCGTTTCGACGAGCCCTTGCCCTCGGCCGGCGGCCGGTCGGGCAGCAGCACCGCGACACGGAATTCCGGATCGTGATGCGGGCCGGTGCGCGCCAGTTCGCGATAGTCCGGCGTCGGCAGCCCGCGCGCCTGCGCCCATTCCTGCAACATGGTTTTGGGGTCGCGCAGCGGCCGGATCGGCTTGAGCATGCGTTCCTTCCAGAACCGCGCGATCAATTCGTCGGCGGCCTGGTAGCCGCCATCGGTGAACACCGCCCCCACCAGCGCCTCGCAGGCGTCCGCCAGGATGGTGGCGCGCAAGCGGCCGCCGGCGTGCGATTCCGAATTGCCCAGCTTGAGCGCGGGGCCCAGGTCCATCGCGCGCGCCACCTCGGCGCAGGTTTCCTTGCGCACCAGATCGGCGAGCCGGCGCGACAGCTCGCCCTCGTTCGCTTTCGGGAATGCGCGATAGAGCATGTCGGAAATGACCAGGCCGAGGACGTGATCGCCGAGAAATTCCAGGCGTTGGTAGCTGTTGGCGCGGGTGGCGCCGCCCGCGAGCGCGGAAATATGAGTGACCGCGCGCTCCAACAGCGCCTTATCGGCGAATTTGTAGCCGATCCGCTCTTCGAGTGCCGCTCTGTCCTTGGCCTTACGGCTCATCGCACGATCGTGAACAGCCTGCTCCAGCGCACAGCCACCGGCCAGCGCCAGAATTCCCAGGCGCGCTCGCCCTCATAGACGGAGAAGAAAATGATCTGCGCCTTGCCGACGATGTTCTCGAACGGCACGAAGCCGACTTGACTGAAGCGGCTGTCGGTCGAATTGTCGCGGTTGTCGCCCATCATGAAATAATTGCCGGCCGGCACGGTGTAAACCTGGGTGTTGTCGGCAAAGCCGTTGTCGACCAAATCGAGCGTGTAGAAGCTCACGCCGTTGTCGAGCGTTTCCTTCCAGCGCTTCACCGGCGCGGCGCGCGTGCCTTCCTCATTTTCGACGAAGGCCGGCGCCAGCTCGCGTTTGACCCCGCCGCCGTTGATGAAGACCTGGCCGTCGATCACCTGGATCTTGTCGCCGGGCAGCCCGATCACGCGCTTGATGTAGTCGGTGGAGGTATCCTTGGGCAGCCGAAACACCACCACATCGCCGCGCTGCGGCAGCCAGCCGCTCGGAATGCGTCCGGAGAACAGCGGCGGCGAGAGCGGCAACGAGAAATGGCTGTAGCCGTAGGTGTATTTCGACACGAACAGATAGTCGCCGACCAGCAACGTCGCCTTCATCGAGCCGGAGGGAATATTGAACGGCTGAAACAGGAAGGTGCGAATGACCAGGGCGATGATCAGCGCATGGATGACGACGCGAATTGTCTCGGCAATGCCGCCTTCTTTCCGTTTTGCTCCGGATGTCACGCTCATCGGCCTCATGTCCCGCTAGGGTCTCGATTCCGGAGTTCGCAAAGCTTCGCGCAGCGCATCGATGCGAACTTCGAAATTCAAGAGACGCTAGCAACTTGATGATTTTAGTGTGGATTTTGGATTTGAAGTTCCTATTCGGACTTAGCGTCGCAATCGTAGGAACTTCAAATCCACCGCACCAGTTGCCCCGCCGACCTTGTAGCGGCTGGCACCCCGGCACGCAATCAAGAACGCCGCAGGCGCTGTATCAGCATTTGGGCCGATTGCATTTCCTGACTTTATGCCGGTGCCCGCGGCAGCGCCGAGATAATCACGATGGCCTGCGCGGACGGACCCTCGTCGGTGAGCGAAACGTCAATTTGCGCCTCGCAGCCGGCGGGCGTCATCGCCTGCAACCGTTTGAGCGCGCCGCCGGTCAGCTTCATGGTCGGCCGCCCGGAAGGCAAATTGATCACGCCCATGTCGCGCCAGAACACGCCGCTGCGGAAACCGGTGCCTAGCGCCTTGGAGCAGGCTTCCTTGGCGGCGAACCGCTTGGCGTAGGTTTCGACCGCGTTGGCGCGGCTCTCCGCCTTGGCGCGTTCGGCGGCCGTGAAAATGCGCGTCAGGAAGCGTTCGCCGTACCGCTCGATGCTGCGCGCGATGCGCCGCACGTCGACCATGTCCGAGCCGAGCCCGATGATCATGGCGCACGCTCTCTTATTTTCTTGCGCATGATCTTGTCCGAAATCCGGTGCCCACTTTTCGGGATCATGCGCGTGCCCGACCGCGATCCATCGCCGCGCGCATGAACTTCACGGTCTCGGCCAGCCCCTCGAACACCGATTCACCGACCAGGAAATGGCCAATGTTCAGCTCGACGATCTGCGGCAGCGCAGCGATGGTCTCGGCGCTGGCGTAATCGAGCCCGTGGCCGGCATGAACTTCGAGACCGAGGCTGTCGGCCAGCAGCGCGCCGGCGCGGATCAACTGCCATTCGGCGTTGGCCTCGGCCGTGCGGTTCTCGGTCAGCGCGTCGCACCAGGAGCCGGTGTGCAGTTCGATCACCGGCGCGCCGAGCTCGACCGCCGCCTCGATCTGCGCCGGCGCCGCGCCGATGAACAGCGAGACGCGGATGCCGGCATGCTTGAGCGCATGCACGACCGGCGCGAGCTCCGCGCGCTGCTTGACGGCATCGAGCCCGCCTTCGGTGGTGCGCTCGGTGCGTTTCTCCGGCACCAGGCAAACCGCGTGCGGCCGGGTCTTGAGCGCGATCGCGGTCATCTCGGCGGTCGCCGCCATCTCGAAATTGAGCGGCTTGTCGATTTCCACCTTCAGCCGCGCGATGTCGTCGTCGCGGATGTGGCGGCGGTCCTCGCGCAGATGCGCGGTGATGCCGTCGGCGCCCGCCGCGATGGCGAGTTTGGCGGCGCGCACCGGATCGGGATGGCGCCCGCCGCGCGCGTTGCGGATGGTGGCGACGTGGTCGACATTGACGCCGAGGCGCAAGCGAGGCGCGTTCATCGAGTTTATCCGTTGACCCGTTCCGCCTTCGCCACCACGGGCTTGGCGCGCAATTGCGCGATGATGGCGGTGAGATGCTTGAGGTCGTAGACCTCGAGATCGATCAGCACGTCGGTGAAATCCGGCGCCCGCCGCGTCATGCGGATGTTGTCGATATTACCGTCGTGCTCGGCGATCACCTGGGCAATTTGGGCGAGCGAGCCGGGCTCATTCACCGATTGCACCGCGATGCGGGCCGGGAAACGGCTCGGCGTGCTTTCTTCCGCGTCCCAACGCACGTCGAGCCAGCGCTCCGGCTTGTCCTCGAACTCGCTCAAGGCGGCGGACTGGATCGGGTAAATGGTGATCGCCTCGCCCGGCGTGAGGATGCCGACGATGCGGTCGCCCGGCACCGCGCCGCCTTCCGGCGCAAAGCGCACCGGCAGGTCGTTGTTGATGCCGCGGATCGGAATCGCCGGGCCGACGGCGACGGCGTCCGGCACCTTGAATTTGACCGAGGTGAGCTTCTTCAAGCCGAACCAGCCGCTCTCCGATTTCGGCTTCACCGCCATGGCGGCGGCACGCTCCTCCTTGTAGTCGGGATACATGGCGCGGGCGACGTCGGATGCCTTCAATTCGCTGCGCCCGACTGCCGCCATCACTTCCTCGATGGAGGCGCGCGCCAGCCGCGGCAGCGCGCCGGTGAGCTTTTCGTCCGAGTAGGCGATCTTGGCGCGCTGGAACAGGCGTTCGACGATGCGGCGGCCAAGCCCGGTATATTGCGTGCGCACCGCGGTGCGGGTGGCGCGCCGGATCGCGGCGCGCGCCTTGCCGGTGACCACGATCGATTCCCAGGCCGCCGGCGGCGCGGCTTGCGTGTCCGCGGTGATGATCTCGACCTCGTCGCCATTGCCGAGCTCCGACGTCAACGGCGATACCTGGCCGTTGATCTTGCAGCCGACCGTGGCGTTGCCGATGTCGGTGTGCACCGCATAGGCGAAATCGATCGGGGTCGCCTTGCTCGGCAGCGCGATCAGCTTGCCCTTGGGCGTGAAGCAGAACACCTGGTCGTGGAACAGCTCGAGCTTGGTGTGCTCGAGGAATTCCTCCGGATTGGAGCCCTCGGCCAAAAGCTCGATCGTGCGCCGCAGCCAGGCGTAGGCGCTCGATTCACGCGACAGCAGTTCGCTCGGCGAGCCGGCATTGTCTTTGTAGAGGGCGTGCGCGGCGATGCCGTATTCGGCGATCTCGTGCATTTCGGTGGTGCGGATCTGCAATTCGACGCGCTGCTGGCCGGGACCGATCACCGTGGTGTGGATGGAGCGGTAGTCGTTGCGCTTGGGCGTCGAGACGTAATCCTTGAAGCGGCCCGGCACCATCGGCCAGGTGGTGTGCACGATGCCGAGCGCCTGGTAGCAATCGACGACCGTCTTGACGACGACGCGAAACCCGAAAATGTCAGACAATTGCTCGAATCCGACCGACTTGCGCTCCATCTTGCGCCAGATCGAATAGGTGCGTTTGCGCCGGCCCACGACCCGCGCGGTGATGCCGCGATCGGCCAGCTTGCGGGTGAGCTGTTGCTCGATTTCGGTGATTAGGTGCTTGTTGCGCTCGGCCAAGTCATCGAGCCGCTCGCTCACGACCTGGTAGGCGTCCGGATAGAGTTCGCGGAACGCCAGATCGTCGAGTTCCTCGCGCATCTCGTGCATGCCCATGCGGCCCGCGAGCGGCGCGTAGATTTCCAGCGTCTCCTCGGCGGCGCGGCGGCGCGCCTCGACCGGCATGTAGCCGAGCGTGCGCATGTTGTGCAGCCGGTCGGCGAGCTTGACCAGCAGCACGCGCACGTCGTCGGCGATCGCCAGCAAGAGCTTGCGCAGGTTCTCCGCCTGCTTGGCTTCCTTGGTGACCAGGTCGAGCTTTTTGAGCTTGGTTAACCCGTCGACCAGGGTGCCGATGTCGGGCCCGAACAGGCTGTCGATCTCGGCGCGCGTGGTCGCGGTATCCTCAATGGTGTCATGCAAAAGCGCGGCGGCGATGGTGGCGTCGTCGAGCTTGAGGTCGGTGAGGATGGCCGCCACCTCGATCGGGTGGGAAAAATACGGATCGCCGGAAGCGCGCCGCTGCTCGCCATGCGCCTTCATGGCGTAAACATAGGCACGGTTGAGCAGCGCTTCGTTGGTGTTGGGATTGTAGCGGCGCACCCGTTCAATCAAATCGTATTGCCGCATCATCGGCGGCTTGCGGGATTGCGCGGGCTTTTCAACGGCTTGGGAAGGCGCGAGCGGCCGCTCCAGTGGCGCCCGGGTGGGCGACTGCTTCTGCATGCGGGGTAGATCTGAGCGCGCGCGCGCCATAGTCGTGCCTCGCGGCCGCCGAATCTCCATGAAAAACGGCACCGGCCGCCCACTTCTATCATAGATATCGCGGCAATTCGCTGGCGCCGCAAGGGTTTGCCGCATCGGCTAGCGAAAAACCAACAGCCCGGCGCGAGGGCCGGGCTGTTACGTAAAATTTATGCGGATTGCGCGGAAGCGGTTACTCGCCGTCTTCTTCCGGCACTTCTTCCGGCGGCGCCAGGCCTTCGAGGCCCTTGAGCAGCTCTTCCTCGGTCATGCGCTCCGAAGTCACTTCGGTATCGTCGGAATCGACCGATGCGCCCGCGCCTGCCCCGATCAGCGGCACTTCCGGCTCCGGTTCGTCGACCTCGACATACTTCTGCAGGCTGTGGATCAGGTCTTCCTTCAGGTCGCCGGGCGATACTGTGGTTTCGGCGATTTCGCGCAGCGCCACAACCGGGTTCTTGTCGTTATCGCGGTCGACGGTAATCTGCGACCCGGACGAGATCATGCGCGCCCGGTGGCTCGCCAACAGGACGAGATCGAAGCGATTTTCAACTTTGTCGATGCAATCTTCTACGGTGACACGGGCCATCGGCTCGTCACTCCTTCAAATGGAACTATGTCCTGAATTCGCCCGGTAGGTAACCCGTGTCGCCTGGAAATTCAAGCATTTTTGTCTTGGTTTGGCCCCAAGCCTCTGTTACCGAAACCATCGCAAACAGGCCGACCGACCCGATTTTAGCGGCAACGGCGTGATTGCGCGGGCGGCCTGCTGGATTGTTCGAAGGTGCCGTTCTGTTAACGCCGATTCGATGCGGCGCCCCGCGCCTTCTGCGCGTTGGGGGGCGGGCTCAATCGGACCATTGGTTTTGTATTGCAAGGAACGCGAGAGACACCCCCATGACAGTACCCGGCGAAAAAATCGCATTGTTCATTGACGGCGCCAATCTTTACGCCACCGCCAAATCGCTCGGCTTCGACATCGACTACAAGAAGCTGCTGCGCGAGTTTCAGTCGCGCGGCTATCTGCTGCGGGCGTTTTATTACACCGCGGTGATCGAGGATCAGGAATATTCATCGATCCGCCCGTTGATCGACTGGCTCGACTACAACGGCTATTCGGTCGTCACCAAGGCGACCAAGGAATTCGTCGACCAGACCGGCCGCCGCAAGGTCAAAGGCAACATGGACATCGAGCTCGCTGTCGATGCCATGGAAATCGCCGGCACGATCGACCACATGGTGCTGTTCTCCGGCGACGGGGATTTCCGCTCACTGGTGGAAGCCGTGCAGCGCAAGGGCGTGCGCGTCACCGTGATCTCTACCGTCACCACGCAGCCGCCGATGGTGGCCGACGAATTGCGCCGCCAGGCCGACATCTTCACCGACATCGTCACGCTGCAGGGCAAAATCGGCCGCGATCCGGCCGAGCGCGCCGCGCGCGAAGCGCGCGGTCCACGCGACGATCGCGGCGGCGAGTCGCCACAGCACACGCCGCAATTCCTGCAGCGTCCGCCGGTGCCGCAACGCGCGGGCGCACCCGTCACCGCCGGCGGCGATGACGAAGACGACGAGTCGTTCGAATAGCGGCTTGCTTTCGTTATGCCTGACACCGAGGGCAAGCCCGGGCGGAATTGTCCGCGCTGCCCGCGGCTCGCGGCATTCCGCAAACAATGGCGCGCCAGCGAACCGGCCTGGTTCAACGCGCCGGTCCCCTCCTTCGGCCCGCTCGACGCGCGCCTGCTGATCGTCGGCTTGGCGCCCGGCCTGCAAGGCGCCAACCGCACCGGCCGCCCGTTCACCGGCGATCATGCCGGCCTGCTGCTGTACGAGACGCTCGGGCGTTACGGGTTCTCGCGCGGCACATTCGACGCGCGGCCCGATGACGGCCTGGAGCTGATCGACTGCCGCATAACCAACGCCGTGCGTTGCGTGCCGCCGGAAAACAAGCCGACGCCGGCGGAGATCAATACCTGCCGCGATTTTCTAATGCCGACGATCGCCGAAATGCCCAAGCTGAGGGCCGTCGTCGCGCTCGGAAAAATCGCCCATGACAGCGTGGTCGCGGCCTTCGGGGCGAAGAAATCGGCGGTGCCGTTCAAGCATGGCGGCAAGAACGCGCTCGGAAATCTGACGCTGTTTTCCAGCTATCACTGCTCGCGCTACAACACCAATACCGGCGTGCTCACGCCGGAGATGTTCCGCGCGGTGTTTGCCGACGTTCGGCGCTATCTCGACGCCTGAAGCCAGGCCATGACTTCCTCGGCGCTCTTGTCGGGCGGGAATACCGGATAGAACGCCTTGGCGATCACGCCGTCGTCGATGACGAGCGCCATGCGTTTCAACAGCGTCATGCCGGACGTCGTGAAGGTCGGCAGCTTGAGCGCCTGGGTCAGCGCCAATGCCTCCTCCGACAGGATCGCAAACGGCAGATGCAGCCGGCGCGCCGCCTCTTGCTGGTAGGCGCTGTCCTGCGTCGACAACCCGTAGAGCTGCGCCACGCCCAGACGCGTCAGCTCGCCGAAATGATCGCGGAAACCGCAGGATTGCGGCGTGCAACCGCGCGCGCCCGGGATCGCGTCCCAGCCCGGCGGCGCATCGACGCCCGGCACGCCGGTGCGCGGATAGATGTAGACCACGGTGCGGCCCTTGAGCTTCGACAGATTGACCGCCGCGCCCGTTGTCGCCGGCAAGGCGATGTCCGGCAGCTTCATGCCCGCCAGATGGCGCGCGGCGCCGTCGTCCTGCGGCGCCGGAATATCCGGCGGCAGCACTAGCGGATTATGGGTGCCCGGCGCTTCGGTCATGGTTTTTCACCGTAGCTAATAAACTCCATCAGCGATCCGTCCGGATCGCGGAAATAGACGGATGTGCCCGGCCCCTTGGCGCCGAAGCGCTGCAGGGGGCCGCGATGGATAGCCACGCCGTGCGCCTTGAGATGGGCGATGGCTTCTTCAATCGGCCCCGCCCATTCGAGGCACAGATCGGAATTGCCCGGCTGCACCGGCAGGCGCGCGACTTCCGCCGGATTGACGCCCGGCCCGTGCACGTTGAGCTGCTTGTCGCCGAAGCGATAGGCAAAGCCCGCCGGCCGCGCCACCAGCTCGGCGCCCATCACCTGCGTGTAGAATTGGTTCGAGCGCCCCCAGTCGGAGACATGGATAACGCAGTGGTCGAGCTTGGTCGGCGGCATGGCTTAGACTCCGAGCTTTTTCCCGGCCCGCGCCGCCGTGACGCGGCGCTCTTCCGTGAGTTTGGCGCTACGCGCTTTCAGTCTTTCGAGCATATCGGCCGGCGCGCGCTTGGGCGAGCCGCAGTCGAACGGCGGGTCGGGATCGTATTCGATCTGCAATTGTAGATCGCGCGCGATCTGCTCGCCGTCGAGAATGACCGCGAGGCGGAGCGCGAAATCGATGCCGGAGACGACCCCGGCGCCGGTGACGACGTTGCCGTCGACCACCACGCGCTCGTGCGTCGGAATGGCGCCGAGCAATGCAAGCTGATCGACCACGCTCCAGTGGCTGGTGGCGCGCTTACCCTTGAGTAAGCCGGCGGCGCCGAGCACCAGTGAGCCGGTGCACACCGAGGTCACGTATTTCGCCGCAGCCGCGGTTTTGCGGAGAAAAGCCAGCGCCGCCTCGTCTTCCATGAGATCCTGCTGGCCGGCACCGCCTGGCACCATGATGACGTCGAGCACCGGACAGCCGGTATAGCTCACCGTCGGAACGATCTGCATGCCGCGGTCGGTGATCACCGGCTCCATGGTGCGCGAAACCAATTCGACCTTGGTGTCGGGCAGTCGCGCCAGCACCTCGTATGGCCCGGTCAGGTCGAGCTGGGTCATGCGCGGGAACAGCAGCATACCGATGCGGCGAGCCATGGCGATCAACCTTTCTCCCGCATCAGCCGGCCGCGCTCGCGATCCCAGGAGCGTTTCTTGAGCGTTTCGCGTTTATCGTGCAGCTTCTTGCCGCGGCCCAGCGCGATCTCGATTTTCGCCCGCCCCTTATCGTTGAAGTAAAGCTTTAATGGCACGATGGTCATGCCCTCGCGCTCGACCGCGCCGGCAAGCTTGTCGATCTGGCGCGCGTGCAGCAGCAATTTGCGCGGCCGTTTCGGCAAGTGGTTGAAGCGGTGCGCCTGCAGATATTCCGGGATATTGGAATTGATCAGCCAGATCTCACCACCGCGCGCGTCGGCGTAGGATTCCGCGATGGTCGCCTTGCCGGCGCGCAGCGATTTCACCTCGCTGCCGGTGAGCGCGATGCCGGCCTCGTAGACCTCGCCGATCTCATAGTTGAAGCGTGCCTTGCGGTTGTCGGCGACGATCTTGAAGCGGCGCTCCGGTTTTGCGGCCATGCTTTTCGCTATTTCGTCTTCAGCAGATCGCGGATTTCGGCGAGCAGTTCTTCTTGCTTCGTCGGCGGAGCGGGCTTGGCTTCTTCCTTGCGCATCAGTTGGGTCATCGCGCGGATCACCAAAAACAGCACAAAAGCGATAATGATGAAGTTGAGTGTGACCGTGAGAAAATGTCCGTAAGCCAATACGGCGCCTTGCTTTTGCGCCTCGGCCAAGGTGCCGGCCGTGACCTTGGACGACAGCGGGAAGAAATAATTCGAGAAATCGAGGCCGCCGGTTACGGCGCCGACCACCGGCATGATCAGATCGCCCACCATCGCGCTGACGATGGCGCCGAACGCGGCGCCGATGATCACGCCGACGGCGAGATCAACCACATTGCCGCGCAGCGCAAATTTTTTGAATTCCTCGAGCATGGTACCCCCCGGTGTGAAGATTTAAATTCGAAAGTCTCGGCGCGCCGCGCCTAGTTGATCAGCCCGGCATGCACCATGGCTTCGCGCACGGCGACTTGCGCCTTTTCGCTTGCCGGCACCATCGGCAGCCGCACGCTGTTGGCGCACTTGCCGATCAGCGACATGGCATATTTGATCGGCGCCGGGCTCGTTTCGACGAAAAGATTGATGTGCAGCGGCGCGAGCTTGTCCTGCAGCTTGAGCGCGGTCTTATAGTCGCCCTTCAAACACGCGCTCTGGAATTCCGAGCAAAGCCGCGGCGCTACGTTCGACGTCACCGAGATGCAGCCGTGGCCGCCATGGGCCATGAAACCGAGCGCGGTGATGTCCTCGCCGGACATCTGGTTGAAATCCTCGCCCATGGCTGCGCGCTGCTGCGACACCCGCGCCGTATTGGCGGTGGCGTCTTTGACACCGGCGATGTTCTTGCACTCGAAGAGGCGCTTCATGGTGTCGACCGACATGTCGACGATGGAGCGGCCGGGAATGTTGTAGATGATGATCGGGATGCCGATGGCGTCGTTGATCGCCTTGTAATGCTGGTAGAGCCCTTCCTGGGTCGGCTTGTTGTAATAGGGCGTCACGATCAGTACCGCGTCGGCGCCCGCCTTCTCGGCATGCCGCGCCAATTCGATCGCCTCGGCGGTCGAGTTCGAGCCGGCGCCGGCCACCACCGGCACCCGGCCGTCGGCCTGGTCGACGCACCATTCCACCAGCAGTTTGTGCTCGTCATGCGACAGCGTCGGGCTCTCGCCGGTGGTGCCGACCGGCACCAGGCCATTGGTGCCCTCTTCAATCTGCCAGTCCACCAGGTCGCGGAACGCCTTTTCGTCGAGCGCGCCGTTTTTAAACGGCGTGACCAACGCGGTGAACGATCCTCGGAAGCTCGTCTTGGCGGTCATGGGGCGCTTCTCCACAGCAGGCGCGAGCCCCATAGATATCGGGTCGCCGCCACCGATGAAAGCCCTCCTGCCGAATAGCCCCATGAATAGGCTTGATAAATAGGGCCTTGCCCCGCTTTTGCCCGGCTTTCGGTCTAGCTTGCGGCCATCGGGATTTGGGGACTATCCCAGCGGTCGCTATAGAGGCCTAATGGGATGCTGGGGCGGCTGCTTTGTGTCGCACCTAAACCCAAGAACGGCCGGGCAAGGGTTTGAATGAACGCGACTAAAGGGAACCGCTTGGGATTCGCCCTGGCGCTTGCGGCAGCTGCTGCGCTCGGCGCGCTGCCCGCTATGGCCGCGCCCCAGCAAGTTCCCGATCCGAAGGCCGAGACGGCCGCTAATAAGGCCAAGCCGGTGCACCCCGCCAAGCCGGTTCATGCAGTCAAGGCTGCCCATGGAGCCAAGCCTACTCATGCGGCCATCCCTATTCATGCGGCCAAGCCCGCCCATCCCGCCAAACACGCGGCCGCGCCGAGAGCCCGGCCCGTCGCCGTGCGGTTGCCGCTGAAACGCCCCACAGAGGCCCGCAGCACCATCCGGCAACCCACCGTGGCGACGCGCGCGCCGCCGGCCGTCGCCTCAACCACTTTTAATCCGATGGCGCGGCCGCTGGGCGGAGCGCTGGTCGCCGAGCCGACCGGGGCCGCCACGGCCGACGACAGGGCCGCCGTCAAGCGGGTGATCGAAGCCACCCGCAAAGGCAAGCTGCCCGATGCCGACGCCGCGGAAACCAGCATCCGCAATCCGGTCGCCCACAAGCTCGCCGAATGGATCATCCTGCGCAGCGACAACACCGACGTAAGCTTTGCCCGCTACGCCGCCTTCGTGAACGGCAACCCGACCTGGCCACACGCGGCGCTGTTCCGCCGCCGCGCCGAAAACGCCATGTGGAACGACAATCTCAGCGAAAGCGCGGTGCTCGCCTTTTTCGCCAACCATAAGCCGCGCACCGCCAAGGGCAGCTTCATGCTGGCCCGCGCGCTGCTCGCCAAAGGCGACCGCGAGGGCGCCGCGGCGCTGGTGCGGCATGCCTGGCGCGACGATGAATGCAGCGCCGATACCGAGAACAAAGTGCTCGCGATGTTCGGCGGCATGCTGACGCGCGCCGATCACAAGGCGCGCATGGACCGGCGCTTCTATGCCGAAGATATCGAGGCCGGCATGCGCGCCGCGGCCCGGCTCGGCGGCGACGAACTGGCGATCGCGCACGCCCGCGCCGCGGTGCTCAAACGGCTGAACAATGCCAAGGCGTTGCTCGACGCGGTGCCGGCGAGCGCGTGGCGCGATCCCGGCTACATCTTCGCGCGCGTGCAATGGCTGCGCAAAAACGACAAGCCGGAAGAAGCCGGCAATCTGATCCTCACCGTGCCGCAGGACCCGGCCGCATTGGGCGATCTCAATCGCTGGTGGCAGGAGCGGCGCATCCTGGTGCGCAAGCTGCTCGACGACGGCGATCCGCGCACCGCCTACCGGGTTGCGCGCGACGCCGCCCCGCCGCCGCGCGGTTTTTTCCGCGCCGACCATTATTTCACCGCCGGCTGGGTGGCGTTGCGCTTCCTGCACGATCCGAAGGCCGCCGCCGGGCTGTTCGCGCGTCTGGGCGAGGACACCGTCAGTCCTTATGCGTTGGCGCGCTCCGGCTATTGGCAAGGCCGCACCGCCGATACCCTGGGCGAGCACGCCCGGGCCAAGGCCTATTACGAAATGGCGGCGCAATATACCGCGACCTATTACGGCCAGATCGCGCGGGCGCGGCTGGGATTGGCCGATCTCGGCTTGCGCGGGCCGCCCTCGTTCACGCCGGCGGATCGCCGCGCCACCGGCAACCTGGACCTCGTGCGCGCGGCCGAAATCCTTTACGCCCTCGACGAGCGCGACTTGCTGGCCTCGATCTATGCCGAGCTCGGCGAAAGCGGCAACGACGTCGCGGTCCTCTCGGCGCTGGCCGAAGTCGCCGGCAAGCACGGCGACGGCCGCGCCATGCTGCTGCTCGGCGAAGGCGCCTATGGCCGCGGTCTGCCGCTCGAATATTACGCCTACCCGACCGTCGGGTTGCCGTCTTACAAGCCGATCGCGCCGCCGATCGACCCGGCGGTGGTCTATTCGATCGCCCGCCAGGAGAGCCATTTCAGCCAGAAGGTGGTCTCGATCGCCCACGCCATGGGACTGATGCAGGTGACGCCGGAAGCGGCGATCGATACCGCCAAGAAATTCAAGGCGGTTTATAACCGCGCCCGCCTGCTGAACGACCCGGTCTATAACATGCAGATGGGCGCGGCCGAACTCTCCAACCTGCTCGCCGGCTATAACGGCTCCTACATCCTCACTTTCGCCGGCTACAATGCCGGGCGCGGGCGCGTCAAACAGTGGATCGCCGCCTACGGCGATCCGCGCGACCCGAAGGTCGATCCGGTCGATTGGGTCGAGCGCATCCCGCTCTCGGAAACGCGAAATTATGTGGAACGGATCATGGAAAACCTGCAGGTCTATCGCGCCCGTTTCGGCGGCGGCAGCAAACTGATGATCGAGGCCGACCTCAGGCGCGGCGCAACGAATTGAAATCTTCCCGCCGATCGGTCACGCTACGCTTGCGATGAGCGCTACCTCCACCTTCCTCTCCGCCCCCGACGGCCTCAAGCTGCATGTCCGCTGCCACGGCCGGCGTGGCGCAGCCGCTTTGCCGGTAATCTGCCTGCCCGGCCTTGCCCGCACCGCCGACGATTTCGACGGGCTGGCCGAGGCACTTGCAGGCGACGCCGCCCGGCCGCGCCGGGTCATCGCGCTCGATTACCGCGGCCGCGGCCAATCCGAATACGACCGCGACCCAGCGAATTACAACTTCCAGGTCGAGCTCGCCGACGTGCTCTCCGTCGTCGCCGCGCTCGACGCCACGCCCGCGATCTACATCGGCACGTCGCGCGGCGGCATCCTTGCGATGCTGCTCGCCGCGGTGCGGCCGACGGCGATTGCCGGCGTCGTGCTCAACGATATCGGTCCGGTGATCGAGCCGAGGGGACTGATGCGGATCAAAGGCTATGTCGGCAAATTGCCGCAGCCGCGAACTTTCGAGGAAGGCGCCGAAATCCTGCGCCGCCTGTTCGACGCGCAATTCCCCAAGCTCGGGCCGGCCGATTGGCTCGCCAGCGCGCACCGCACCTTCCGCCTGCAAAACGGCGCTTTGGTGCCGACCTATGACGTCAATCTCGCCAAGACGCTGGAAGGCGTCGACTTCGAAAAGCCGTTTCCGCCGCTATGGCCGCAGTTCGACGCCCTCGCCCACGTACCGGTCATGGTAATTCGCGGCGAAAATTCCGACATCCTGTCGCCGGCGACCGTCGAGGCGATGCGAGCGCGCCACGCCGCGCTGGAAACGATCGAGGTGCCCGATCAAGGCCACACGCCGCTGCTGGCGGAAGCCGGCGTGATCGCGCGCATCGCGGCTTTCGCCGGACAATGCGACGCGACGCGGGCGCATTGAAATCCCGGGCGGCCCCGGTCAGTTCGGGACACGGATGTGGGCCGGCGGCAAGCCGCCCTGATGGCGCTCATGCATGGCGATATAAGCCGCCTCGATATGTCTCGTGAACAGCTTGGTGTCGAACAAAGGCGCGACCGGGAGATTCATTTCGAGCTTTTGCTTTACTTCCGCCAGCCGGGCCGGCTGCGTCGCCAGCGTAATCGCCATTGCCTCATATTGCTGCGGCGTCTCCGTGATCAGCTCCGGCAGGTCCACCGCATTCAACAAACTGGCAGCCGTCCGGCCGGTCAAGGTTTCGCCGCTCCGCGTCAACACCGGCAGCCCCGCCCAAAGCGCATCGCCGGCGGCGGCGCCGGCGGTGTAAGGCAAGGTATCCAGGAATAGATTCGCCAGACCAAGCCTTGCTTGATATTCGGGCAACGGCAGTCGCTGCGCAAATACCAACCGCTCGGCGTCGACGCCCCTGGCGGCGGCCTCACTTCTTAAATTGTGCTCCATCGTCGGGGCTCCGCCGACGAGCCACAACACGCTGCCATCCACCTGCTTGAGGATCCACATCCATATTTCGAATACATCGGGCGTGATCTTGTAATTATTGTTGAAGCAGCAGAACACGAAGCCTTCGTGCGGCAGCCCCGCCTCCGCCCGCGTGCAACCACTATCGGCGGCGCCGCGCCCTCGATCGCCGACCAGGAAACTGTCGGGCAGATAGGCGACCTTTTCGGAATAGAATACGCGTTGACTTTCCGGGATCGCAATTCGATCGGCAATAATATAATCGATGTATTCCGCCCCCATCGTCCCCAGGTAGCCGAAATAATTGACCTGAATCGGCGCGGGCCGCCGCGCGAATATGCCCGTGCGCGAGGATTGCGTAAAACCCATCAAATCGACCGCGATATCAATCTCCAGCTCGCGAACGATTTCGGCGATGTTGGCGTCGCTTTGCGTGCGCACATCGGCAAATCGGTCCATGGACTTTCTGATTCGGGCGCGCGTTTCCGACTCGTCGCCGGGTCCCCACGATATGGCTGTCGTCTCGAAACGCGATTTGTCGTGGCACTCGAACATGCCGGCGATAAGCCGGGACGCCGTATATTGGCGAAAGTCGGTCGACAGATAGGCGATCCGGATGCGGTCGTGGCCGTATCGCGCGCCTTGCCAGAGCGGGCTGCCGGAAGCCGGATGCTTTTTCGCGGTCCACAGTTTGGCGCATTGCAACTGGTCGGCGGGAGAAGATGGAATCCCGAGCAGCGCCAACGGCGAATTTACATTGCCGCTGTTCACCGCCGATATCAGATGCGCGCATTCGGCGTCATAATCGCGCCAATCGCAAAGGCGCATCTTGATGTAAAGCCGATCGCCTTCGACACGGGACGAATCGGGTTTGAGCGCCAGCGCCCGTTCATAGGCAACGAAAGCTTCCTCGTCGCGCCGCTGATCGGCGCAGATGTTGCCGCGGCCGATCCACGCCGCGACAAGGCCGGGATTGATCGCCAACGCTTTATCGTAGTCGGCGATCGCTTCGTCATTACGCTTGAGGTCGTAAAAGACGTTGCCGCGGCCGAGCCACGGCTCGGCTTTCTCCGGGTCGAAGGCAAGCGCCTTGTTATAGGCGGCGAAAGCTTCGTTGTGCCGCCTGCGGCCGTAAAAAACATTACCGCGGCCCAACCACGCATCGGCCATGTCCGGCTTTAACGCCAGCGCATGGTTGAACGTCGCCAAGGCCTCATCCAGGCGATCGAGCTCGCAAAAAGCATTGCCGCGGCCGATCCAGGCCTCCGCGTAGTTGGGTCGCAGGGCTATGGCCTTGTCGTAGGCGGCAATCGCTTCATCGTGGCGGTCGAGATCCGCATAGACACTGCCGCGGCCAAGCCAGGCTTCGGCAAGATCGGCTTGCTGGGCAAGGGCCGCATCGTAAGTGGAAATGGCTTCGTCATGGCGCTTGAGTTTGCGCAGCACGGCGCCGCGATGAAGATAAGGATTGGTGAAACCCGGCTCCAGCGCGATGGCGCGATCGAAACTTTCCAGCGCCTCCGCCGGCATTCCGAATTTCTCGAAGATAATTCCGCGATTATTATGGGCTTCGGTAATTTGAGGGTCGATCGCGACGACTTGGTCGTAGGCCGCCAGGGCATCCGGGAAGTTGCCCTCTTTGACGTGACAGCTCGCCAGCACCAGCAAGGCTTCGATATTGTTGGCATTGCCGGCGATGGCTTGTTCGGCACAGGTCCGCGCCTCGGCAATTTTATTGCGTCGCTGCAGCACAACCGCCAAATTAGTCAGCGCCGACACGTTTCCCGGTAGAATCTGCAGAACCTCGCGGAAGCGCGATTCCGCACTCTGTAAATCCAAGGACTCGACAAAGGCCAAAGCTTCTAGAAATAGTTTTTTGGCGCGCTCGATCTCGCTCATTAAAACGCTCGCCCAAAAATCATGTCGTATGTTCACCCGCTTGGGTGCGGCGCGGAATACTAAAATTGGCCTTTGAACACAAGAAAAGCGCGCCCCGTGGCCGGCTGCGACCGCATCCGAACGAGTAATCCCGGCTTCAACCCAGTTCAGAAGATGCTATCATTCACTTAGTCCTAAAGTCTATTTGGGGAATACTTGGTCCATGATTGCTCCTCCTCCTCCGAATGCCGCCAAAGTCAAAGCCGCGCTGCACGAGGCCACGATCCACTATCAAGCCGGGCGGTTGGCCGAGGCGGAAAAGATTTGTCGACGGATACTGCTCGAGTACCCCACCAATCCCGAAACCAATATGTCGCTTGCCATCGTACTCAAGGATCAAGGCAAGCTGGCCGACGCCGAGTTGTCGTTTCGACGGGTCGTCGAACTCGTGCCCAATGCGGCTGCGGCGCACAACGATCTGGGCAATATACTATTTGCCCAAGACAAGCTCGCGGACGCCGAGGCGGCTTATCGCCGGGCTCTTGCGTTGCAGCCGAACATGGTCGACGCCACCAAGAACCTCGGCCTTGTCATCGTCGAAAGAGGTGGCTCGACCGAAAGTGTGCCATGGTTCAGGCGCCACGCCGAGCTGGCCTATGGCACCCCCGGCAACGTCAGGCGCGAGACACCGCTGCCGCACAAAGCCCAGCACGATCAGGAGCAACGCGACTACGTCAAGGGCGGCAGCGGCGCGCCGCAATTTCATCTTGACGAAGGCGACCGCATGAGCGGCCGGGCGCTCAATCCCGATCCGTCGAACGGCGCTATTGCGGCGAAATGGCAGAACACGTCGCCCCAGGTCGCCGTGCTCGACAATCTGCTGACCGGCGAAGCGCTCGAGCGCCTGCGGCAATATTGCTATCGCTCGACGATTTGGCACAAGTCCTACCCGAACGGCTACCTCGGCGCGATGCCGGAGCACGGCTTTGCCTGCCCGCTGCTGGCGCAGATTTCCGACGAACTGCGCGACACGTATCCCGAGATTGTCGGCGATAACCCGCTGCTGCGCTGGTGGGGATTCAAGTACACCAGCCAACGCAAAGGCATCAACATTCACGCCGACTTCGCGGCGGTGAACGTCAATTTCTGGATCACGCCGGATGAGGCCAATCTCGATCCGGAAAGAGGCGGTCTGATTATCTGGGACAAGCCCGCGCCGCTCGAATGGACCTTCGCGCAGTACAACAACCCGAACGCCGGCGAAACCATTCGGAATTATCTAGCGGAGACCGGGGCGAAGGCGATTACCGTTCCACACCGGGCGAACCGGGCGGTGATCTTCGATTCCGATCTATTTCACCAGACGGATGAAATCAATTTCAAGGAAGGTTATCTCAACCGGCGCATCAATATTACGATGCTCTATGGCCGGCGCGGGGCGACGGCAACCTAGACGCTCGCGGCCTTGGCGCCGGCGCTTAAACCAAAATGAAAACCCCCGGCGGTTTCCCGCCGGGGGCTCTTTGTCTAAGCGAACTTCACCTTGATCAGACGATCAGGGATAGAAGTTGCGATGGATGCGGAACTGACCCATCAAAGCGCTCTGGTTGGCGAAGGTGCGAACGCCGGCCGCTTGCGTACCGTTCGCGGCAATAACCCCAGTCACGCCGCCGTCGGCGGTTTGGAGATCCTGGTACACGATGTCGATACCCATGGAGGTCTGCGAGTCGAGGTTGAACTGGGTACGGGTACCGATGTTCCAGACATGCCAGTTCATGTTGCAGGTGCCAACGGCACCGGTGAGAAAGGTGGCATCAGCACACAACGTCGCGCTGGCAGCGGCGTCGTAGGTCGTAGCGCTGTAGCCGCCATATACTGACGTCTGCCAGTGCGGGTTCCAGAAGTGCTCGTAGGCGGCGTTGGCGCCCCACGCGGTCGTCAAGTGATTGCTGCCGGTTGCGTCGATGACGTTGTCGCTTGAAAGGCCTAAGCCGTAGTTGCCGCCAACTCCGCCGCTGTACTTGGAAAACATGCCTGCGACGGCGTTGATGTAGCCTTCGGCGCCATGGGCATAGTTGACTTCCGCCTGAAAGTAATCGCCCTGGCCAATCATCGGGGCGAACAACTTGATGCCCGCACCAACAGCGAAGCCCATAGTATCGGTGGCAGACGGGCTGGCGTTGTTGTTCGGGCCAAGAACGTATTGGCCGCTAGCATCATGCATAGCGCCCATGATCTGCGCGGCGCCCCAAGGCTGGTCGACGCGCAAGTTGGCCACTACGTCCGGATACTTCTCGCCACGCTGCTGCGAACCAGGAGCCCCGGTCGAGCTCGCAAACGCGGAGGTTGGCGTGTACACGCCGGCATTGCGCTGACTTTCGAGAGCCAGCGTGGCCGAGAGGCCGCCGCCGAACTGGGCGGTGTACGCGGTCACAGCCTTGCCAGCGTCGCCGGTGTCTTCCGACGGGTTGATGTTGCCGCCGAAGAACGACGTCGCCGGGCCGGAGTAGAAGTCGAAGAACGACTGCGAGAGGCCGAACGTGAACCCGGCCCACTGGACGAACGCGCGGTTAGCGCTCCAGCCGTCGCCACCGGTCGCGATATCGGAGCCGGTCGTCGTGTTCGGCAGCCAGCCCTGCGAGAGGCCGACCGCGATATAGCTGCGAACCGTGCCGTATTCGGTCTGGTTGCGAGCATCCGCGGTGATGTAACCGCGGCTACGCATCGCGTAGTCTTGCGTTGCGCGAGTGTTGAGGTTGCCGACCAACGCACCCTGCGTCAGGTTGCCGTTGACGCCGTAGCCGACCTGCTGACGAACCCAGCCGCCGATTTTCAAGCACATGTCAGTGCCCGGGATGTAATAGAATCCCGCACCGTACAGGCTGCAAATCTTCACGTACTGGACCGGCTTGGCCTTTACGGGAAGATCGGCGGCCTGCGCCCCAGCGATCGCAACGAAACCCGCTGCGGTGCCGAGGAGTAGGCTTTTCACCATCTTCATCTTGAACCTCCAAACGTTGTTTATTGAGAGGGTTCGTCTCCGCCCAGTGCGACAGGCACCGATGGAACTTCCCCTTGCTCCCCGCTTGCCCGGAAAAACTTTTCGTACCCGCAGTCGACCCAACCTTGATTGCCAAACTTGAGCTTGCCACTCGGTGCGATCCGTCAACCCGGAAAGCGCGACACGGGGATGCCCCCCTCCGTCGCAGTTCGAACATTATCGGATGAGAGCTGAGGTGCAACGAAGAAGCACCATTCCCACAGGCTTCTGAGACGCTTTTCAATCGAGTGTTGCGTAAAAAACACGCAAATTTTCGGTCCCGCCTTGTTCGCGGCGGTGCCGGAACTTAAATCGGCGCTGTCTTATTTTTTTCAGTCGATTCAAGGTGTTATTGGGGCGCTCCGCGATTGCCGACGGCCCGCGCGCCACCGGGCGTACCCGGCTCGAAACACGGCCTTGGCTAGAATTGACCGCTTTTGGGCACATTCCCGCCTTGCTATCGGGCGGGAAAGCCCATTTTCGAGGCATTCCGGCGAGATGGGTGGTTTTCGCCGGATTGGAAAAAAGTGTGAACCGAATATTACCGCCCCGGCGGCCAGCCACGCGATCGGCATCGAATATCTTGCCCGCCCGTCAATTGGCGATTTGCGAAAGCGCGAGCGGCGCAGCCGTTCCTCGGCAAGAAAAAATCGCCGGAGAAAATTCCATACCCGGCGAATGTGAAACGCAAGCGACGACAAAAATCGTCGCGCCATCCCTCTATACGACGCCGGACGCCGTTGTTATCGCAAACCGGGCAAACATTTTTTGGGAGAGAACAAGATGCAGTGGACGGCGCAGCGGGATCGGCTTCGCGTAATATTGAATGGCAGCGAATGCATCCGCCCGGCTTCGGTGTTCGACCCGCTGTCGGCGCGAATTGCCGAGCATCTCGGCTTTGAGCTCGGCCTGTTCGCCGGCTCGACCGGGTCGCTGACCGTGCTCGGCGCCCCCGATCTGGTGCTGCTGACGGCAAGCGAATTCGCCCATCAGGCGCAGCGCGTCTGCCGCGCCACCGCCATTCCCGTGCTGGTCGATGCGGATCACGGCTACGGCAACGCCTTGAACGTCGCGCGCACCGTCGAAGAACTCGCCACCATAGGCGTGGCGGCGGCGACGATCGAAGACACAATCCTGCCGACGCCGTTCGGCGCCGGCGGCAAGCCGGCATTGATCTCGCTGGAAGAAGGCGTCGGCAAGATGCGCGCCGCGCTCGCGGGCCGTCCCGATCCGGCTTTCGCCGTCGTCGGGCGCACCAGCGCGCCGGTCATTTCCAGCCTCGCCGACACGATCGAGCGGCTGCGTGCCTACGAGCGTGCGGGCGTCGACGCGCTTTTCATCGTCGGCCTCAAGACCGTCGCGGAGCTTGCGGAGGTCGCCGGTAAAACCACCCTGCCGCTGATCCTCGGCAACGCCACCAGCGAACTCGAGAGCGCCGACCTTTCCGGCCTGCGCGTGCGGATATGCAATCAAGGTCACTTGCCGATCATGGTGGCCGTGCAAGCCGTCTACGAGACGATGAAAGCGCTTCGCGGCGGCACCCGCCCGGCCGAGATCAAGAATGTCGCCTCCGGCGCGCTGATGAAAACCCTCACGCGCGCGGCTCAATACGATGAGGCGACCCACGACTATTTGTCGGCCAAATAGCGTTGAAGCTGGCGGAGCCGGAGGGATTCGAACCCTCGATACGCCTTTGGAGCGTATAACGGTTTAGCAAACCGCCGCCTTCAGCCACTCGGCCACAGCTCCGCTTGCCGGCAAGGCTTATGCTTTCGGGATTTCCCCGTCAAACCCGACCTTGCATTCCAGACGGCAAAACTGCACTTGAAACCCGCCATACGGAACTCAGACGGCAGACTTAGGCCTCGTCTCGGACTTTACGCGGATGAACCGAAAACAGCGCCGCGCCGCGCCCAAGCGGCACCCATCGGCCGGCGGCCACAAAGCCGGCGCGGGCGGCGATCCGGCCGGGCAATTGTTCGCCGAAGCGGCCCGCCTGCAGCATGACAACAAGCTCAACGACGCCGCGCGCGTGTACAAGCGCCTGCTGTTGCTCCAGCCCAATCATGCCGAGGCCAGCAACAATCTTGGCCTTGTGCTGCACGCGCAAGGCAAGCTCACCGAAGCCTCCGCATGCTTCGCGCGTGCGCTGGTGCTGCGGCCGCAATTGTTCAATCCCTTCGCCGGCGTCTGCGCGACGCTCGCCGCCGTCAATCCCGCGATCGGCCAGGCGATGGCGCGGGCGATGCCGGCTTGGCCGGCGCGCCTGCTCAACGGCGCGAGCCTCGATGCGCTCGCCGCCGATCCCCTGCTCCTTTGCATCCTGCAATCGACCGTGGTCCGCAACCTTGCGCTCGAATGCGCCCTCACCTCGCTGCGCGCTCACCTGCTCGGCGTCGCGCTGGATGCGGCGCCCGCCACCGCCGGCGAACTGACGTTCTGCTGCGCCATCGCGCGGCAGTGCTTCATCAACGAATACGTGTTCGCCACCACTGCCGACGAAGAGTCGAACGTCGCCGCGCTCAAGGCGCGGCTCACCGGTGCCGCCGCGGTAGCGCCGATGGCGCTGGCGGCGCTCGCGATGTATCTGCCGCTGCATACGCTGCCGGACGCCGCCGCGCTGCTCGCGCGCGATTGGCCGGCCCCGCTCGCCGGCGTGCTGACCCAGCAGCTGCGCGAGCCGCAGGCCGAGCGTGCGCTGGCCGGCACCATTCCACGTCTGACCGCCATCGACGACGACGTTTCGCTGCGCGTCCAGCAGCAATACGAGGACAACCCCTACCCGCGCTGGCTGCGCGTCGCCGGCGGCGTCGAGCCGGCGGCGATCGACCAATCTCTGCGCGACATGTTCCCGGCTGCGCCGTTCACCGCGCTCGGCAAGACCGCCGACCTGGACTACCTGGTGGCCGGCTGCGGCACCGGCTGGCACGCTACAAGCATCGCGCAGAAATATCTCGGCGCCCGGCTGCTGGCGATCGATCTGAGCCTCGGCAGTCTTTGCTATGCCAAGCGCAACACGCCGCCACCGCTCGGCGAGCGCATCGAATACGCGCAAGCCGACATCCTCAAGCTGTCAGCAATCGGGCGCAGCTTCGACGTGATCGACGCCAGCGGTGTGCTGCACCACATGGCCGATCCGTTTGCCGGTTGGCGTGCGCTCATCGCGCTGCTGCGGCCGAACGGTCTCATGCATCTCGGCTTTTACAGCGAACTCGGTCGCCGCGAGATCGTGGCGGCGCGAGCCGTCATCGCTGAGCGCAAGCTAGGCGCGAGCCCGGAAGAAATCCGCCGCTGCCGGCAGGATCTGCTGCAGACGCCGCTCGCGCGCCTGGCGCGCTACGACGATTTCTACAGCATGAGCGAATGCCGCGACCTGTTGTTCCACGTCCAGGAAAGCCGGCTGACGATTCCGCAGATCCGCGACTTCATCGCCGCCAACGGACTACGCTTCATCGGTTTCGAGTTCATGCCGCCGGCCTTGCAGCAGCTGCGCGACCTGTTCGCCGCCAATGGCTGGTCGATGACCGATCTCGACAAATGGCACGCGGTCGAGACCCAATACCCCGATACCTTTGCCGGCATGTATAACCTCTGGGTGCAGAAAAACTGACGCCGCGCGCGTCAGCGCGGTATAAAATTTTTAAGTGCGAGAACTAAAGTGTCCGACGGCGGGTTAGCGCTCGCAGGGTGACTTAAGCCCTCCGACTGGGACGACAGCCATGACCCGATTCAACGCAGCGCTCTTTGCGGCCCTTGCCATCGCAGCCATGGCGGGCCATCCCCGTCCCGCCGCGGCGATCGAATATCCCTGGTGCGTGCAATATGGCGGCATGGACGGCGACGGCGGGCGAAATTGCGGCTTCGTGAGTTACGAGCAATGCATGGAAACGGCCCGCGGAGCGGGCGGCTTTTGTGAGCACAATCTGTTCTACACCGGCGCCGCCGAGCGGCCCGCCAAGCCGCCGCGCAAGCGCCGGAACGATTGACGCAGGTTAGACGTTTTGTTCGCGAACGCATGACCGGGAGACCTTCGATGCGCAAAATATGTTCGGTTCTCTTCGCCCTCGCAGCATTTACCGCGCCGACGCTGTTCACGCCGTCGGTCGGCCACGCCGATCCTTACGCCTGGTGCGCCGCTTACGGCGGCGGCCGAAACGGCGGCGGCCGCAATTGCGGTTTCGTGACCTACCAGCAATGCATGGTGACGATCCGCGGCATGGGCGGCTTCTGCGAGCCCAACTTGTTCTACACCGGCCCCGCCGATCGGCCCGTCAGGCACGCCCGCAAGCGTCACTACGACTAAGGCGCCGGTCCCTCGCGTCGCCACGGTGCGCCCGCCGGACCGCGTCCGGTGGGGCGGTGCGCTTGCGCGCCGGGCGCAAGCCGGGGCATATCGCGCTCTATGGCGCAGCCTCCCCGTTTCAATTTAGCGCAGACGTTTCAGGACGCCTTCGCCCTGCACCAGCAAGGGCGGCTGCGCGAAGCTGAGAAGCTCTATGCGCGCGTGCTGAAAGCGGCGCCGGACCATTTCGACTCGCTGCATCTGCTGGGCCTCACGAAGGCGCAAGGCGGCCAGATGGGCGAGGCCCACCGGCTGATGTCGGGCGCGCTCAAGCTCAACCCGCAAATGCCCGACGCGTGGATAAATCTCGCCAACGTGCTGCACGCGCTTAAGCGTGACGCCGAATCGCTCGATTGCCTCGACAAGGCGCTGGCGCTGCGGCCGGGCGATCCGAATGCCCTGCAAAGCCGTGGCAACGCGCTGCTTGTTCTCGGCCGCCCGCAAGAGGCGATTGCCTGCTTCGACGAGGTGCTGGCGCGCAATCCGCGCCATGGCGAAGCCAGGCTCAATCGCGGCAGCGCGCTCGCGGGCCTCGGCCGCACCGCGCCGGCGCTCGCCGATTTCGACGCCGCTTTGGCGCTGATGCCGGGTCATCCGGCCGCGATGTACAACCGCGGCAACGCGCTCGCCGCGCTCGGCCGCTACGACGAGGCGCTCGCTGCCTTCGACCGCGCGCTCGCTGCCGCCCCCGGACATGGCAATGCCTGGAACAATCGCGGCCGCGCGCTGCAAGCGCTCGACCGCCACGCCGAGGCGGTCGTGAGTTTCGACAAGGCGATCGAACTGCAAAAAGACTACGCCGACGCCCATTTCAATCGCGCGCTCAGCCTACTGACGGTCGGCGACCTGGCCCGTGGCTTCGAGCAATACGAATGGCGCTGGCAGCGCAGCGGCGTGCGCGACACCCACCGCGGCTACGGCAAACCGCTCTGGCTCGGCGAATACCCGCTCGCCCGCAAGACCATCCTGCTGCATGCCGAACAGGGACTGGGCGACACCATCCAGTTCGCGCGCTACGCCCCGCCGCTGGCGCGCGCCGGCGCGACCGTCGTGCTGGAGGTCCAGCCGGAATTGAAAAATCTGTTGGCGGGTCTCGAAGGCATCGCCTCCTGCCACGCGCGCGGCGATCCGCTTCCCGACTATGACGTGCATTGCCCGCTCGGCAGTCTGCCGCTGGCGCTCAAGACCGAGCCGGCCAGCATTCCCGCCGACATCCCTTACTTACGCGCCGATCGAGGCCGCCTCGCCCAGTGGCGCGCGCGCATCGATGACCTGCCGGGTAAGTGCGTCGCCATCGCCTGGGCCGGCAACGCGAGCCATGCCAACGACCGCAACCGGTCGATCGATCTCAAGCTGTTCGAACCGCTGCTGGCGCTCGAGGGCATTTCCTTCGTGAGCATCCAGCACGAGCTGCGCGGCGACGACGCCGAGACTTTGGCGCGCCTGCCAAACGTCCGCCATCTCGGCGGCGAGTTCGCCGACATGGCCGACACCGCGGCGACCGCCGCGCTGGCAGATCTCACGATCTCCGTCGATACGTCGGTGGTGCATCTTGCCGGCGCGCTCGGGCGTCCGGTCTGGGTGATGCTGCCCTTTGCGCCGGACTGGCGCTGGACCCTATCTGGCGGCAATTGCCCCTGGTACCCGCAGGCGCGGTTGTTCCGCCAGCCCGCGCTCGGCGACTGGCCAGGCGCGATCGCGGCGTTGCGCGCCGAGATGGCGCGCTTTGCCGCCGCCTAGCCGATGATCAAGCCGCGGCGCGGATCGCCGGCGCCGCTACCGGCTGCGGATGGCTCTTGAGCCAATCGCGCGCCGCGCGCTGAGCGCGGCCGATCTCAGCGTCGGCCATCTGCTCGGCGATTTCACGGCGCAGCTGCGCCGCGTCGGCGTGCCCGCGCATGGCCGCGAGGTTGAACCACTTGTGTGCCTCGATCAGATCGACCGCGACGCCGGCGCCGGCCGAATAAGTCATGCCGAGCGCAAAACAGCCGTCCGCATCTTTCGGCTCGACCGTACAGGTCGTCGCAATTTCGATAGCCATTTCGGCCTCCCCATTATCGCGACCGCTCCGCTCTGCGGACGATCGCTTAAGTCCCTGTTGCCCGGCGCAAACGCGTTCGCCGGAACAACACGATCTAAGGGAGAAAATTTGAATGACAGTTTAAGCATTGCGATGAATTGAACGTGAATGCGCGCGCGCCAAGCCCGCGCCGATACGCGCAAAGCTCCCGTATTTCCGGGCTAAATCAAGCGCGCGCGGCGCGCAATTGAGGAAGCGCTAACCGCGCTGGGTAATCGGCAGCTAACCACCTACGCGACTATGCCGGCGCTGGCGCCGTCAAGCGCTGCGCGCGCGCTGGCCGAACAGCACCGCCTGGACTTTCGGATCCTTCATGTCGATGCCCTGGCGCAGCTCGAGGCCGAGCGCCATGCCGCGCTGGACCGCAGGCCGCGCTTTCATGGTCTCGAGCCAGCGCTTGAAATGCGGAAACTCGTTGATGTCCTGGCCCTGCCGCTCCCAGCCATTGGCCCAGCCGACGATCGCCATGTCGGCGATGGAATATTTGCCGGCGATGAATTCGCGATCCTTGAGCCGCAGGTTCATCACGCCGTAGAGCCGGTTCACCTCGTTGACATAGCGATTGATCGCGTAGGTCAGCGTCTCCACCGCGTAATTCTTGAAGTGATGCACCTGCCCCGCCATCGGACCGATGCCGCCCATCTGCCAGAACAGCCACTGCTCGACCTCGACGCGGCCGCGTTCGTCCTTGGGATAGAACTTGCCGGTCTTGCGCCCGAGATACTGCAGAATGGCGCCGGACTCGAAGATCGAGATCGGCTTGCCGCCCGGGCCGTCCGGATCGACGATCGCCGGCATGCGATTGTTCGGAGATATTTTCAGGAAGTCGGGCTTGAACTGTTCGCCCTTGGAGATGTTCACCGGGATGAGGGTGTAGGGCAGCCTGCACTCTTCCAGCATGATCGAAATCTTGAAGCCGTTCGGCGTCGGCCAATAATAGAGTTCGATCGGCTTGACCGATTTTTTGGCCGCGCCGGTCTTGGCGCCGGCGTTGCCGCGCCTGGTCTTCGACGCCGCCGTTTTCGATTTCACCGTCCGCTTCGTCTTGCCGCGCGCCATGTCCCTGCTCCATTTCAATTCCGACCCCGATCAGACCTAAGGCCCGTAGCGGCAAATCGCAACTCTCGGAAATGCCTGGCAGAATGGCGTTTTCCGGCTGCCCAAGCGGAGGCTACTGGACGGGCACAACCTCCGATGGTTATGCTTGGGCCGCAGGTTGCAGTCAATGCGACCGCGAACCAAATGGGGGCTTCATGTCCAAAGCACTGTTCGCCGCCTTGCTGGCGGCGGGCCTGATCGCCGCGCCGCTTCCGGCGCTTTTGCAGACCGCCGCCGCGCAGACCGCCCAGCCGGCGGACCAGAAACCAGCGAAGGTGAAAAAGCCGCCGACCGCCGCTCAACCGGCGGAGCGCGAGCGCATCAAGAAGTGCGGCGCCGAATGGAAGGCCGCCGAGGCCGCCGGCAAGATCGAGAAGGGAATGAAGTGGCCGCAATATTGGAGCGCCTGCAACAAGCGTCTCAAGGCCGGCGGCTGACGCGGCGCCCGCTTTTTAAAACTTTCGACGGTCCAAACGTACCGAGGGCGTCGGCGAGACTGAGGTCTCGCCGACGCCCTCTGTTGTCATCGGAACCGGCGCGCCGCGGAACAACCGTATCGCACTCGTCACTCCGTCGCACGCACCGGCCCGTATGACGCAATCTTCGAAACGTTAAGTCCGAAGATCGAGAAGAAGCTGACTAGAGCTTCTTCTTCTTCTTCACTGCTTTCTTCTTCCTACGTTTCGCCATTGCTGCCCTCCTAGCCATGAAACATGGCGGATGTCTGCATCAGTACGGTCGGGGATCGACACGCACTGCATTCCGTTTACTACAGCGCGATAAAAAAAACAGCGTTTCGCTTGCCCAACTGTGTATTCGCAGCGTGCGACGCACATCGAAGCGACGGTGACGGTGTACGCGCGCAGCATAGGCGCGCGCGATGCACACGCGCGGCGAATGTGCGAGGGCATTGCGCGCAACATGTATAAAACACGATGGCATAAGGGTTTTTTGCAACAACGCGCCGCTAGCGCCGCCACTTTAAATCAAAACATTTGTGTACACGTGCGCTTGCGTTCACCTCGACATCGCGCGCATTGCGGGCATCTTCACAGGCTATAATTTTTTTCACAATTTGGATTGCAAACCGCGTGCGCGGACCTGAATCGAGCGAAAAACGAGCGAATCAGCGTCGAGTGATTCGCGCCGAGCGCATTCATCGGATGGTATTTTGTCCGATCCGTCGCGCGTCAGAGGCCGAGCTTCTTTTTCAGAATGTCGTTGACCGCCTGCGGGCTTGCCTTGCCGCCGGAACTTTTCATCACCTGGCCGACGAACCAGCCGATCGCCTTCGGGTTGGTCTTAGCGTCGGCGACCTTGTCCGGGTTCTTGGCGATGATCTCGTCGACGGTCTTTTCGATCGCTGCCGTATCGGTGACCTGCTTCATGCCGCGCTGTTCGACGATTGTCGGCGGATCGCCGCCCTCGCTCCAGACGATCTCGAACAGGTCCTTGGCGATTTTTCCCGATATCGTTTTGTCGGCGATGAGGTCGAGGATGGCGCCGAGCTGGGCGGCGGAAACCGGCGCCGCGGCGATGCCGCCGCCCTCTTTGTTGAGGCGGGCGAACAACTCGTTGATCACCCAGTTGGCGGCAAGCTTGGCGTCGCGCCCCTTAGCCACCGCCTCGAAATAGTCCGCCGTCTCACGCTCGGCCACCAGCACGCCAGCGTCGTAGGGCGACAGCGCGAAGTCGCCCATGAAGCGCGCCTTCTTCTCATCCGGCAGTTCCGGCAGGTGCGCCTGCAGCGCCGCCACATAGGCGTCGTCGAATTCCAGCGGCAGCAAATCGGGGTCGGGGAAATAGCGGTAATCGTGCGCCTCTTCCTTGGAGCGCATGGAGCGCGTCTCGCCCTTGTTCGGATCGAACAGCCGCGTCTCCTGATCGATCGCGCCGCCGTCCTCGATGATCTCGATCTGCCGGCGCGCCTCGTGCTCGATCGCCTGGCCGATAAAGCGGATCGAGTTCATGTTCTTGATCTCGCACCGCGTGCCGAGCGGGCCGCCCGGCTTGCGCACCGAGACGTTGACGTCGGCGCGCAAGGAGCCCTTCTCCATGTTGCCGTCGCAGGTGCCGAGATAGCGCAGGATCGAGCGCATCTTGGTCAGGAACGCCATCGCCTCCTCGGCCGAGCGCAGATCGGGCTTCGACACGATCTCCATCAGCGCCACGCCGGAGCGGTTGAGATCGATCGCGCTCATGTTCGGATGCTGGTCGTGCAGCGATTTGCCGGCGTCCTGCTCCAGATGCAGCCGCTCGATGCCGACGGTGACGGCCTCGCCGCCCTCGAGATCGACGATCGCCTCGCCCTCGCCGACGATCGGCTGCTTGTACTGGCTGATCTGGTAGCCCTGCGGCAGGTCGGGATAGAAATAATTCTTGCGGTCGAACACCGATTTCCGGTTGATCTTCGCCTTCAGGCCGAGCCCGGTGCGGATCGCCTGCCGCACGCATTCCTCGTTGATCACCGGCAGCATGCCCGGCATCGCGGCATCGACCAGCGAGACATGGCTGTTGGGCTTCGCCGCCGAATTCGGCCGAGGCGCCGGAGAACAGCTTCGACTTGGAGGTGACTTGCGCATGCACCTCCATGCCGATGACGACTTCCCAGTCGCCGGTCGCGCCTTTGATCAGTCTGTTGGCTTGGACGGTCATGCCGGTAGAACTAACGTCCGCCGCCGCGTCCGGCAAGGTCGCCGTCAGAGCTGCAATTCGCGCCCGAGCGCCTGTTCGACCGCGTCAAAACTGTCGATGAATTCGCGGTACTCGACCAGGCGGCCGTCCTGCAGACGCAGGAAGCTCGCGATCCGCACGCGCAGCACACGGCCGGTGGCGCGCTGGCGGTAGCTCACGACCGACATCAGCGCGGCGCGCTCGCCGTCCACGATCATGACGTCCGGGTTGTAAGCTTCGAGCGCAAAGACCTTGGCAATGTCGGCCATCGCCGCCAGCACTGCGGCGCGCCCGCGCCGCGGTCCGGCGAACGGAAACACCGACATCGGCGCATAGATTACCCAGTCGATATCGTCATGGATCAGCGCGGCGACGCGCTCGAAATCCCGCCGTCCGTAGGCGTCGTAAAGTTCCCTGACGATCGCGCGGGTGTCGCCCTGCTCACGGAATCCTCCCCCGGCGGGAGCAATTATGGCGCGGCGCCCGCGCCGAACCAAGTTCCCAGATTTTTTCTGCGGAATGTGCGGCCGGCTGCCCGTCTATTCTCATAATTGACCTGAATTCTGCAAAACGTAACCGCATAACGTGTTGCCGCGCCGTCGAAGGCGACCAGGACCTGCCGCCGATCGCCACCAACGATCAGAATTAGCGCTTTTACCTCCCCTTTCAGGGGAGGGATAAGAAGCTACCACCATCTCTCCGGCGTAAACCGCCCCGCCGCCTGCTCGATCACGGCGGCGGCCGAGAACAGCGTCTCTTCGTCGAACGGACGGCCGATCAGTTGCAGGCCGAGCGGCAGGCCCTGGCTGTCCAGGCCCGCCGGCAAGGCGATGCCGGGCAATCCCGCCATGTTCACCGTCACCGTGAACACGTCGTTCAAATACATCTCGACCGGGTCGGCGTGGCCTTTCTCGCCCAGCCCGAACGCTGCCGACGGCGTCGCCGGCGTCAGCATGGCGTGCACGCCCTGCGCAAAGCATTGCTCGAAGTCGCGCTTGATCAGCGTGCGCACCTTCTGCGCGCGCAAGTAATAGGCGTCGTAATAGCCGGCCGACAGAACATAGGTGCCGATCATCACGCGGCGGCGCACTTCCGCGCCGAAGCCTTTGGCGCGGGTGCGCTCATACATGTCGGTGATGTCGCTCGCCGCTTCGCGCAAGCCGTAGCGCACGCCGTCATAGCGCGCGAGATTGGACGAGGCCTCCGCCGGGGCGACGATGTAATAGGCGGGCAGCGCATATTTGGTGTGCGGCAGCGACACCTCGACCAGTTCGGCGCCCGCGGCCTTGAGCCACTGCCGGCCCTGCTGCCACATCTTTTCGATTTCCGCCGGCATGCCGTCGAGCCGGTACTCCTTCGGAATGCCGATGCGCAGGCCCTTGATCGATTTTCCGATCGCCGCCTCGTAGTCCGGCACCGGAATATCCGCGCAGGTCGTGTCCTTGGCGTCGGGCCCGGCCATCGAGCGCAGCAGGATGGCGGCGTCGCGCACCGTGCGCGCGAACGGCCCGGCCTGGTCGAGCGATGACGCGAAGGCGACGATGCCCCAGCGCGAGCAGCGCCCGTAAGTCGGCTTGATGCCGACCGTGCCGGTGAAGGCCGCCGGCTGCCGGATCGAGCCGCCGGTGTCGGTGCCGGTGGCGCCCAGGCACAATTGCGCCGCCACCGCCGCGGCCGAGCCGCCCGAGGAGCCGCCCGGCGTCAGCGGCGTGTTGGCGCCTTTGCGGCGCCACGGCGAGATCACCGGCCCGCAAATACGAGGTCTCATTCGACGAGCCCATGGCGAATTCGTCGTTGTTGGTCTTGCCGAGCAGCACCGCGCCGTCGCGCCAGAGATTGGCAGTCACCGTGGAATCGTAGGTCGGCACGAAATTGCCGAGGATGCGCGAGCACGCCGTCGATCGCACCCCTTCGGTGCAGAACATGTCCTTGATGGCGAGCGGAATGCCTTCGAGCGGCCCGGCTTTGCCGGCCGCGATCCGCGCATCGGCGGCCTTCGCCATGGCCGATGCGCGCTCGGGCGTCTCCAGCACATAGGCGTTGAGCGCACGCGCCCTTTCGATGGCCGCCAGATGGGCGTCGGCCAATTCGAGCGCCGAGAAGCTTTTCTTCTTCAGCCCGTCGCGCGCCTCGGCAAGCGTGAGCGAATTCAAATCACTCACGGCTTGTGCCGACCGATTTGGGATCGCCAGCGCCGGGCTGCGGCTCGGCTTGCGGCTCGCCTTCGCCCGCCTCGCAGGCAAACTGCGCGGCCTGCTCGCGCAGGATCCGCTCGCGGTCCTCGGGCGGCAGCGCGTCGATCATGGCCCAAAAGTTCATCTCACAGGCGATGCACATTTATTCAGTCCAATCTCCGTCACCCTGAGGTGCTCGGCCGAAGGCCGAGCCTCGAAGAGCGACGGCCCGTGATTCATTGCCCGCCATCCTTCGAGGCTCGCGCGTTCCGCGCTCGCGCCTCAGTATGACGGATCGACGTTCGCCCATCATTCCACCACCTTCGGCACCAGAAAGAAATTGTCTTCGCTCGCCGGGGCATTCTTCACGACATCGCCGGCAATGCCGCCGTCGGTGACGACGTCGGCGCGCTTCTTCATCGCCATCGGCGTCACCGAGGTCATCGGCTCGACGTCCTCGACGTCGACCTCTTGCAGCTGCTCGACAAAGGCGAGCATGGCGTTGAGCTCGCCCTGCAAATGCTCGATTTCGCTCTCGGGCACGGCGATGCGCGCCAGATGCGCGATGCGGCGGACGGTATCGGCGTCGACGGACATGCAAACCTCAAGGAATACCGTGGCCTATAGCAGAGGCCCGTTCCGCCTCGCAATGAAAACGCTTCAAGCCGCCTTGCGGCCGTGGTCCTCGCAGGCGTGCACCTCGATGGTCACATGCGACAGGCCGGCGATGCCCTCGAGCCGGTGCTTATAGGCCGACGGCGCCTGCGGCCGGTCGGACACCACCGCCGCGATTAGGCCGGTGTGGCCGGGCCCGAGCCGCCACAAATGCAAATCACAAACCCGGTCGCCGTCGACCTCCAGCCGCTTGCGGATGGCGCCCGCGAGGTGCCGGTCCGGCACCATGTCGAGCAGGACGGCGCCGGCCGCCCGGATCAGCCCAAACGACCAGCTCAAGATCACGGCGACACCCACCAGCGCCATCAGCGGATCCAGCCACACCCAGCCGAACAAGAACCCGCAGGTAAGCGCGACAATCGCCAGCACCGAGGTCAACGCATCGGCCAGCACGTGCACATAGGCCGCGCGCAGATTGGTATCGTGGCCATGGCCATGACCGTGGTGATGGCCGTGGTCATGCTCGTGGCCAGCATGCTCATCCGCATCGTGCGCATGGCCGTGATGAGGATGAGCGTGATGCTCGCCGCCGTCGGACAGCAGCCAGGCGCTGGCGAGATTGACGGCCAAGCCCAGCACGGCGAGCGGGATCGCCTCGCGGAAATGAATGGCGACAGGCGCCATCAGCCGCGTCACCGCCTCGTAGCCGATCGCCAGCGCGATCAGCGCCAGGCAGATCGCGCTGGTAAAGGCGGCGAGTTCGCCGAGCTTGCCGATGCCGAAGGAATAGCGCACATCGCGGGCGTGCTTGCGCGCAAACCGGTAGGCGAAGGCGGCGATCCCGAGCGCGCCGGCGTGCGTCGACATGTGCCAGCCGTCGGCCACCACCGCCATCGAGCCGAACAGCGTGCCGCCGACGATCTCGGCCAGCATCATCGCCGCGGTCAGCGCCACCACGAACCAGGTGCGCCGTTCGTGCCTGTCGTGCTTGGCGCCGAGGAAAACATGGCCGTGCTGCCAGGGCTCGATCGAATGGGTGTGCATGGGCGACTCCTGCAATTGGCGGCCGGTGAACACATAGAGCGCCGACCCAGCGATGCAACCATTAGGACTATAATCACAATATCGTGAGAACTTATCCCCGCTCGCTGGGCCGGATTTATTATGGCCGCGTCCGATCCACCGAGGGCGCTGTCATGAGGCGTCATGAAAGTGGGATCGGATGCGGCGCCCGCGGGCATGGTTCGCAGCCACGCACTCGGGAGGCCCCGGGACCCGATCGGGGGGCAATACGACCCCTCCGCAGGGAGCCTGCTGGACTGGGGCTGGCCGAAAGGCCTCGTCCCAGGAAACGCGGACCCGGGGAACAGAAATCGCCGCGATGGCGCGCCGAGAGGCGCCACGCGCTGGCAACGGCACGTGACAAAGTGAGTAGGACGCGCCGCTTGGCGCGCCATCCCCTCGGCTTTCGAGGGGCGCAAAGCTTGTCCCCGCGAAGGCGGGGAGGACGACGGCGTACCCGGCGCCGCAAAGAATACGGGCGGCGGAGCGTTGGCTACGCAACGGATGAAATGGTTACAATCCCCCCATGCCCCCCATGAGCCCGCCACGTCACCACGACCGCTATCCCTACTCCGCCATCACGGAGCGTGCGCCTTACGACTGGCCGGGCGGCAAACGGCTGGCGGTCTATGTCGCCCTCAATCTCGAATGGTTCTCGTTCGGCGAAGGGCTCGGCGCCGAATTGGTGCCGGCCGCGCATCAGCCAGACGTGCTCAATTACGCCTGGCGCGACTACGGCAACCGCGTCGGCGTGTTCCGCCTCGCCGAACTGTTCGCCGAACTGAAGCTGCCGGTGTCGCTGCTGGTCAATGCTGACATGTACGCACACGCACCGCAGGCGCTCGCCGCCTTTGCCGGCGCCGAGATTGTCGGCCACGGCCGCAGCAATTCCGAGCGCCAGGGCACGTTGAGCGAAAATGAGGAAAGTGCGCTGATCGCGCAGACGACCGCGGCGATCAAAAAACATTCCGGGCAGCGCCCACGCGGTTGGCTCGGGCCCTGGATTTCGCAATCGCATGTCACGCCCGATCTCCTGCAGGAGGCCGGCTACACATACCTGCTCGACTGGTGTCACGACGACCAGCCGACCTGGATGAAGACCCGCCAGGGCCGCATCCTGTCGGTGCCCTACCCGCAGGAACTCAACGACATCCCGCAGATCGTCGCGCGCAAGCGCGAAGGCGCCGAATTCGCCGACATGATCGAGGATGCCTTCGACGTGCTGCACGCCGAAAGCGCGCGCCACCCGCGGGTGCTCGGCATCGCGCTGCACGCCTACATCGTCGGTCAGCCACACCGCTTCAAGCATTTGGCGCGCGCGCTCAAGCACATCGTCCGGCACGCCGACGACCGCGTTTGGTTCACCACTTCTGGGGCGATCGCCGCGCACGCGGCCGCGCTGCCGCCGGACACGGTGCCGTAACGTCGCGAATATATGTCACATCGCCTGGCCCATGCCGCGGATGCGCCGTGCCAGCACGCCCATGATGTAGGTCGCGAAGTTCGGCACTTCGTCCACCATGAAGCGGAAAGTGCGCGGATCTATCAGCGACAGTTCGCACGCCCCGCGCGCCCGCGCGGTGGACGAGCGCGGCTTGTCGTCGATCATCGACACGAAGCCGAGCGCCTCGTTAGCGCCGATGGTCTCGATCACCTTGTCGCCGATCACCATGTCGATGATGCCCGACTGCACGTATACATGCAGTCGCCCGCCTCGCCCTTGCTGAAGACCACACCGCCGGCTGGCACCTTGATGGTGGCGCCGGCGCTCTTGGCGAAAGCACGCATGTCGATATCGGCGCGCTGCCGCTCGGTGCTGCTGACGTTCAGTGCATCCCCGCGCCAAACCGCAATATGTGATGCTGTTTTTTAACGCGAAGCAAGCGCGACTTGGCGGCCGTCATCGCCCGTAATTCATGATAGAATTAAACGATTGCCGGCAGGGAGAACCCGTCATGACGACATTTCCAAATCCGTTCAATGTCTTTCCCGGCGCCGGCGGCAACTGGCAGGAAATCATGACCCCCTGGTGGTCGCCCAACATCTCGCTCAACTTCGCCGGCGATGCCGGGATCGAGCGCGAAGTCAACGAGGACGTCGCCAGTTACGGCCGCCAGATCGGCTGGCTCAACGACATTGTCGCCGCGCTCGCCGTCGCAGCGCCCGATGCGGTGAAGGCCAACGCCGATGCCGAAGGATCGCTGAGAAAACTCAAAGCGGCACAGAAGAAAATCTACGAGATCAAAAAACGGCGCGAGACCGACGCCGTGGAAAAGGCGCGCGCCGCGCTGAGCGCGCTCGACAGCGACGACTACCGGCGTCTGTTGCGCTCGCTCGATCCCGAACGGCCGCCGGATGCGGGCTGACATGGCGGTCGGCACTCTGCTGGATATCGCGCCGCAGTGGGCGCCGCGCGGCGCCTTGATCGGCCTCGATCTCGGCACCAAGACCATCGGCGTGGCCGCGAGCGATCCCGACCGCAAGCTTGCGGCCGGGGTCGAAACCGTGGCGCGCACGAATTTCACCGCCGCCGCCCGCCGCCTGCTGGCGCTCGCCGCCGAGCGCAAGGCCGCCGGCTTCGTGCTCGGCCTGCCGGTCAACATGGACGGCTCGGAGGGGCCGCGCGCGCAGTCGATCCGCGCCTTCGCGCGCAATTTCGCCAAGCTCACCGAACTGCCGATCGCGCTGTGGGACGAGCGGCTGTCGACCGCCGCGGTCGAACGCGAACTGATCGCAATCGACATGAGCCGCGCCCGGCGCGCCGAAGTGATCGACCAGCACGCCGCCGCCTATATTTTGCAGGGCGCGCTCGACCGCCTGGCGCGGCTCGCACCGGAGCCGGGCAGCCAAAAATAAAGGGCGGGCCTCGCAAGGCCCGCCCTCATTTTTCGGTAACGTAATGCGTCAGTCGCAGGACGTATAGTTCATGGATGCCGGCGACTGGGTACAGCTGCGACCCTGGTGCGAGCGATACCCGCTGTAGCGGCCCGGCGCATAGCCGTAGGAGTTGGGCCCGGGCGCATAGGCATAAAGTCATCGCCGTAACTTTCGTACGGGCCCGGCGCATAGGCGTAGCCCGCGCCGTCGTCGTAGCCGTAGCCGTAGTAACCCTGATAGGCGGCGCCCGCGACGGTCGCGCCCAGCAGCGCGCCGGCACCGAAGCCGATCGCAGCTCCCGCGCCGCCATTGTGCCAGCCGCCATGTCCATGCCAGCGCGCCTGGCTCGGCGTTGCCGCCGCCAGCGCGAATGCGCCTGTCAGCACCGCGGCCACCGCATATTTCGAAAGTGTTTTCATGGTTCATCTCCAATTTTCACCCGGCTCGCGGGCTTTGTTGCTGTTTCGCCAACCGGTTCCAGCGGCGATACCACCGGAGTCTGGCTATTCAACTCGCTGCGTCGCCGCGCGTTCCGTTAACGCCCGTCCATGCGGTAACGCTTCCGTGTGGATCGTCCGATCCCCGGGCCTTGCCGGGAACCCCGGTTCCGCCTATAGCAATCGCTTTAATGAACATTGCGCCGAAATCCGCGTTCGTCCTCAACCAACGGCATCTGTTGGGGATCGAAGGACTTTCGCACGCGGAGATTTCCGGCCTGCTCGACCTCGGCGAGGAATTCGTCGAACTCAATCGCCAGGTCGAGAAGAAGCGCACTTCGCTGCGCGGCCGCACCCAGATCAATCTGTTCTTCGAAGTCTCGACCCGCACCCAATCGTCGTTCGAACTGGCCGGCAAACGGCTGGGCGCCGACGTCATGAACATGTCGACCAGTTCGTCGTCGATGCGCAAAGGCGAGACCCTGATCGACACCGCCATCACGCTCAACGCCATGCATCCCGATATTCTGGTGGTGCGCCATCACGCCTCCGGCGCAGTCGAATTGCTGGCGAGCAAACTCGACTGCTCGGTGATCAATGCCGGCGACGGTTCGCACGAGCATCCCACCCAGGCGCTGCTCGACGCGCTCACCATCCGCCGCAACAAAGGCGGCATCGAGGGCCTGGTGGTGGCGATCTGCGGCGATATCCTGCATTCGCGCGTCGCCCGCTCCAACATCATCCTGCTCAACGCCATGGGCGCGCGCGTGCGCGTGGTCGCACCCTCCACCTTGCTGCCGCCCGGCATCGAGCACTTCAGCGTCGAAGTCGCGCGCGACATGCGCGAAGGTCTGAACGGCGCCGATATCGTCATGATGCTTCGCCTGCAGCGCGAGCGCATGCACGGCTCCTACGTGCCCTCGGTGTCGGAATATTTCCACTTCTGGGGCCTCGACGAGAAAAAACTCGCCTATGCCAAGCCGGACGCGCTGGTCATGCATCCCGGACCGATGAATCGCGGCGTCGAGATCGACTCGATCGTCGCGGACGGCGCGCAGTCGCTGATCCGCGAGCAGGTCGAAATGGGCGTGGCCATCCGCATGGCCGTGCTGGAAGCTTTGTCGCGGAATTTGCCGAATGCGTAGTTTCTCGTCATTCCGGGACGCGCCGAAGGCGCGAACCTGGAATCCGGAAACTTGCACCGAGTTTATCTTCTGGATTCCGGATCGCCGCTTCGCGGCGTCCGGAATGACAGGGTGAGTTGAATGATGTTATCCGACCGCCGCCCGATCCTGCTCGCAAACGCCCGGATCGTCGATCCGTCGCGCGACTTCGATATTGTCGGCGACCTGCTGATTGCCGACGGCATGATCCGCGAAGCCAAGAAGGGCATCGGCGCCGGCGGCGTGCCGGAAGGCACCGACGTCATCGATTGCCGCGGCAAGGTGGTCGCGCCAGGCCTCGTCGACATGCGCGCCTTCGTCGGCGAGCCCGGCGCCGGTCACCGCGAGACGCTGGCCTCTGCCAGCCAGGCGGCCGCGGCCGGCGGCGTCACCACCATCATCTGCCAGCCCAATACCTCGCCGGTGATCGACGACCCGGCGACGGTCGATTTCGTGCTGCGCCGCGCGCGCGACACCGCGATCGTGCATGTCCATCCCATGGCGGCGCTGACCAAGGGCCTCGAAGGCAAAGAGATGACCGAGATCGGCCTCTTGAAGGCGGCCGGCGCGGTCGCCTTCACCGACGGCGACAAGAGCGTGACCAGTGCCCAAGTCATGCGGCGTGCGCTCACATACGCCAACGATTTCGACGCGCTCATCGTCCATCATACCGAGGACCCGGATCTGATCGGCGACGGCGTGATGAACGAAGGCGAATTCGGCGCCCGCCTCGGCCTGCTCGGAATTCCGAAGGCCGCGGAAACGGTGATGCTCGAGCGCGATATCCGGCTGGTCGCGCTGTCGGGCGGGCGCTATCACGCGGCCTCGATCACCTGCGCGGAATCGCTCGAGGTGCTGCGCCGCGCCAAGGACGCCGGCCTCAACGTCACCGCGTCGTGCTCGATCAATCACATCTCGCTCAACGAAAACGACATCGGACCCTACCGCACCTTCCTGAAAGTGTCGCCGCCGCTGCGCGCCGAGGACGACCGCAAGCTCTTGGTCGCCGCGCTCGCCAGCGGGCTCGTCGACATGGTGATGTCCGACCACAATCCGCAGGACGTGGAAACGAAACGGTTGCCGTTCGCGGAAGCGGCTGCGGGAGCCATCGGATTGGAGACCATGCTGGTCGCCGGCTTGCGCCTGGTGCATTCCGGCGAGATCGATTTGACGACGCTGCTGCGCGCGATGTCGACGCGGCCGGCGGATCTGCTCGGGCTTGCCGGCGGCACGTTGAAAAGCGGTGCGCCGGCCGACGTCATCGTCGTCGACACCGAGATGCTGTGGGTGCTCGATCCGTCCGAACTCAAATCGAAATGCAAGAACACGCCGTTCGATGAAGCCAGGTTGACCGGCCGCGTGGTGCGCACCATCGTCGCCGGCCGTACGGTTTATGAATACGTTTAACTTTGTCATTCCGGGAAGGCGCGAAGCGCCGGGACCGGAATCCAGGGGCAAAGCATGAGGACGCCGCTCTGGATTCCGGGTTCGCTCGCTGTGCTCGCGCCCCGGAATGACTGGATAGAGGCATGACGTTCGCCTTCGCTTTCGTGGTCGGCTATCTGCTCGGCTCGATTCCGTTCGGGCTGATCCTGACGCGCGCCGCCGGCGGACCCGACGTGCGCGCCATCGGTTCGGGCAATATCGGCGCCACCAATGTGCTGCGCACCGGCAGGAAGGGCCTCGCCGCCGCGACTTTGCTTTGCGACGCGCTCAAGGGCACCGTCGCGGTTTTGCTGGCGACGCATTATGCGACGCCCGATGCCGCGCTGGTCGCCGGCCTCGGCGCCTTTCTCGGCCATCTCTTTCCGGTGTGGCTGAAGTTCAAGGGCGGCAAGGGCGTCGCCGTCTATATCGGCGTCCTGATCGGGCTCTATTGGCCGGCGGCGCTGATCTTCTGCACCATCTGGTTCGCGGTCGCCGCGGTGAGCCGCTACTCCTCGCTTGCGGCCTTGATCGCCAGCGCCCTCACCCCGTTCGCGCTGTGGCTGTTCGGCCAGCCGCGGACCGCCGCTTTATTCCTCTTGCTGAGCGCGCTGCTGTGGATCATGCACGGCGCCAACATCGCGCGGCTGCTCAACGGCAGCGAAGGCAAGATCGGCGCGAAAGCCGCTTGATCGCAAAAAACCGGCACCGGTTTTCGGGCTGACCCCCGGTTGTAATTCGGAAAATCCGGTTGTAGGACGCCGCGCCTTGGGCGATGCTCGGCGGCGTGCGACGGGGGCGCCGGTGAGCGAGCGAGGGCTGAGCGAGGAGCAAAGGCTCGATTGGTTGCGCCTCATCCGCAGCGACAATAGCCTTTTGGTGCAGTTGCGCCCGAAGGCCGGGTCCGTGCACATTCCGCGATCTGATCAACCACTATGGCGGCGCGCGCTGCGCTCGACGCCCTGCCCGCGCTCGCCCGCCGCGGCGGCGCCTCGGGGCCGACGCGCATTTGTTCGCGCGAAAACGCCGCGGCCGAATTGAAAGCGGCGCGCGCCCGCGGCATCGACTTCGTCGCGCTCGGCGAACCGGATTATCCGCCGCGGCTGCAGGTGATCGATGACGCGCCGCCTTTGTTGGCGGTGCGCGGCAAATTCGCGGTGCTGGCACGGCCGCTGGTCGCCATCGTCGGCTCGCGCAACGCTTCCGCCGCCGGCGTCAAATTCGCAGAGCGTCTGGCGCGCGACCTCGGCCAAGCCGGTTTCGGCACCGTATCGGGGCTGGCGCGCGGCATCGATGCCGCCGCTCATCGCGCCAGTCTTGCGACCGGCACCATCGCGGTGCTGGCGGGCGGTCATGACCGCATCTATCCGGCCGAACACAACGACCTGTTGGAAGCAATCCTCGCCGAGGGCGCCGCCGTTTCGGAAATGCCGTTGGCCTGGGAGCCGCGCGCGCGCGACTTTCCGCGCCGCAACCGCTTGATATCGGGCCTGGCCGCCGGCGCGGTGATCGTGGAGGTAGCGCGACGCTCGGGCTCGTTGATCACGGCGCGGCTGGCCGGCGAACAGGGCCGCGAAGTGTTCGCGGTGCCGGGCTCTCCGCTCGATCCCCGTGCCGAGGGCACCAACGGGCTGCTCAAGCAGGCCGCGATCATGGTGACCGAGGCCGATGACGTGATCGCCGCGCTGGTGCCGATCCTCGGCCGCAGCTTCGACGTGCCGATCGAAGAGCCGGCGCGCGATGGGCCCGGTCCGCTCGACGTCGAACCCGGCGATGACGAGCGCGCCCGCATCGTCGGCCTGCTCGGGCCGACGCCGGTATCGATCGACGATCTGGTGCGGTTGTCGGGGACATCGCCGGCGATCGTGCGGACGGTGCTGCTGGATTTCGAAATCGCCGGCCGGGTGGAGCGCCACGGCGCCGCTTTGGTGTCGCTGCTATAAGGTACGGGTCGAATCGCGGACCCCGCGCAATGCTCCGGAACTACGTCTTCTTCTTCGTCATCTTCGCGCTCGTCTGCACGCCAGTGCGGGCGCAGCAGCCGTCGTTTGCCGCGTTCGAAGCAGCCCTTTGGTCGGACGCCCAGGCCAAGGGCATTACGCGCGCGACATTCGATCTTGCCTTGAAAGGCGTGACGCCCAATCCGCGCGTGATCGCGGCCACCAAGCGCCAGCCCGAATACGGCAAGCCGGTCGGCGCCTATGTCAACGACATCGCTTCGCGCGGCCGCATCGCCAACGGGCAGCGCAAGGAAAAGGAGTGGGCCAAGACCTTCGACGCGGTCGAAAAGAAATTCGGCGTCGAACGCTCGGTGTTGCTCGCGCTATGGGGGATCGAGACCGATTACGGCGCCGAGAAGGATCATTGGGACGTTTTCCGCTCGCTCACGACGCTGGCGTTTGTGCGCTATCGCCATCCCTATTTCCGCAACGAGCTGATCGTCGCGATGCGTATCATGCAGGACGGCCGTTTCCCGCGCGACAAGATGGTGAGTTCATGGGCCGGCGCCATGGGCCAGACCCAGTTCATGCCGACCAACGTGGTCGATTACGCCATCGACTTTTCCGGCGACGGCAAAGCCGACATCTGGACCAATGTGCCGGATGTGCTCGGCTCGACCGCCAATTATCTCAGCAAGGAGCACTGGCAGCGCGGCCTGCCCTGGGGCTTCGAGGTCACGCTGCCGAAGGGCTTCGACTACAAGCGCAGCCGCGGCAGCTTTGCGGAATGGGCAAAGCTCGGCGTACGCCGCGCCGACGGCAAGGCGTTGCCTCCTTCCGGCCCCGGCATCTTGTTCTTTCCGAGTGGCGCCAGCGGCCCGGCATTCATCGCGACCGAGAATTACGCGGTGCTCAAGGAGTACAACAACTCCGATGCCTACGCGATCGCGGTCGGGTATCTCGCCGACCGCATCCATGGCGGGCCGCCGATCATGGCGGCGTGGCCAGCCGACGACTACCCGATCTCGCGCGACGCGCGCATCGCCTTGCAGAAAAAATTGGTCGGGCTCGGCTACAAGGTGCTCGACTTCGAAGGCCACATAGACTTCGACCTGCGCGACATGATCCGGGCCGAACAGGTCAAGCTCGGCATGCTGCCGGACGGCAACCCGACCGCGGCATTTCTCGATAGGCTTGGTGTGAAGGAGCCGTGATCAGGGCATGATGCTGAAAAAGCGGAAACCGGTCTTCGGATAGGATCCCGCTCAGGAGCGCCCGCCGCCATTCTGGGTGTGGCGGGCCTCGTTCTCGGCTTCCAGGCGGACCATTTCGAGCAGATAGCCGAGCGTATCGAGCCCGCTCCGCCTCGCCATGGTGGCGAGCTCCGCGGTCAAGGTCGCCACGTAATTGGCTACCACCGACCGGCCGCCGGCTTCGGGTGAGGCGCCTGGGTTGGCCATGACGACGAAAATACACAGGTCCAAGTTGAATAATAGTCTATAAATTGATTTATAATAAAGTGCATCTTTAGATTGTGTACGGGCGCACCTCCGGTCTCTTTCATGCCCGAATTGCCTGTTCATAAAGGTTTTCCCGGCACCCTCATTTGACAGGGCGGGGTGCCTTCACCATGTTCCGGCCAAAGCGAGCGGTCGATTCCGCCCGAAATTGCGTTGATTTCGGCGGATAACCTATTGGATTCTCATGAAAGTTGTCGTTGTCGAGTTGCCTTCCAAGGCGAAGACGATCAACAAGTACCTTGGGCCCGGTTACGAGGTCTTGGCCTCCTTTGGCCATATCCGCGACCTGCCGGCCAAGGATGGATCGGTCGATCCGGACAATGGATTCAAGATGCTGTGGGAGGTCGACCCGCAGTCGCAGAAGCGCGTCAACGACATCGCCCATGCCCTCGAGGGCGCCGACACCCTCATTCTCGCGACCGACCCCGACCGCGAGGGTGAAGCGATTTCCTGGCACGTGCTGGAAGCCCTCAACGAAAAGAAGGCGCTGAAAGGCCAAACCGTCGAGCGCGTCGTGTTCAACGCGATCACGAAGCAGTCGGTGACCGAGGCCATGAAGCATCCGCGCGCCATCGACGGCGCGCTCGTGGACGCCTACCTGGCGCGCCGTGCGCTCGACTATCTAGTCGGCTTCACGCTTTCGCCGGTGCTCTGGCGCAAGTTGCCGGGCGCCCGATCCGCCGGCCGCGTGCAATCGGTGGCGCTGCGGCTGGCTTGCGATCGCGAACTGGAGATCGAGAAATTCGTCGCGAAGGAATATTGGTCGATTGTCGCCAAGCTGGCGACGCCGCGCGGCGATAGTTTCGAAGCGCGCCTGATCGGCGCCGACGGCCAGAAGCTTCAGCGTTTGGATATCGGCACCGCCGTCCAAGCCAATGACCTGAAGAATGCGCTCGAAAGCGCAATGTTCACCGTCGCCACGGTCGAAGCCAAGCCCGCGCGCCGCAACCCGCCGCCGCCCTTCACCACCTCGACCATGCAGCAAGAGGCGAGCCGCAAGCTCGGCTTTGCGCCGGCGATCGCCATGCGCCTGGCGCAGCGCCTTTATGAAGGCGTCGAGATCGACGGCGAGACCACCGGCCTCATCACTTATATGCGCACCGACGGCATCGACATTGCGCCGGAGGCGATTTCCGATATCCGCGCGATGATCGGCAAGAATTTCGGCGGGAAATATGTGCCCGGCGCGCCGCGCACCTATCACAATAAGTCGAAGAACGCGCAGGAGGCGCACGAAGCGGTGCGCCCAACCGACCCGCACCGCACGCCCGATCAGGTCGCAAAATATGTCGATCGCGATCAGGCGCGTTTGTACGAGCTGATCTGGAACCGCGCGGTCGCGAGCCAGATGGAATCCGCCGAGCTGGAACGCACCACCGTCGATATCGCCGCCAAATCCGGCGGACGCACCATCGATCTGCGCGCCACCGGCCAGGTGGTGAAATTCGACGGCTTCCTGACGCTCTATCAGGAAGGCCAGGACGAGACGCCGGAAGACGAAGACTTAAAGCGCCTGCCGGCCATGTCGGAAAACGAGAAGCTGGCGAAAGAGGCGATCGAAGCCGCGCAACACTTTACCGAACCGCCGCCGCGCTTTTCCGAAGCGGCCCTCGTCAAGCGCATGGAAGAGCTCGGCATCGGCCGGCCCTCGACCTACGCCTCGATCCTGCAGGTGCTGCAGGACCGCGGCTACGTGCGCATCGATAAGAAGCGGCTTATTCCGGAAGACAAGGGCCGCGTCGTCGTCGGCTTCCTGGAAAGCTTTTTCCAGCGCTACGTGGAATACGACTTCACCGCCTCGCTCGAAGAGCAGCTCGATCGCGTTTCCAATAACGAGATTAATTGGAAGAAGGTGCTGGAGGATTTCTGGACCGGCTTCATCGCCGCAGTCAACGACATCAAGGAACTGCGCATCACCCAGGTGCTCGACGCGCTCAACGACCTGCTCGAGCCGCACATCTTTCCGGCGCGCGCCGACGGCGGCGACGTGCGGCAATGCCCGCAATGCGGCAACGGTAAGCTGTCGCTCAAGGTCGGACGTTTCGGCGCCTTTATCGGCTGCTCGAACTATCCGGAATGCACCTTCACCCGTCAGATGACACCGGGCGCGAATGGCGTCCAGACCACCAAGGTGCTGGGTGTCGACCCGGTTACCGGCCTCGACGTGACGATCCGCGGCGGACGTTTCGGGACGTATCTTCAACTCGGCGAACAGGCGAAAGCCGAAAAGCCCAAGAAGGGCGAAAAGGCCGAGACGCCGCCGAAGCCCAAGCGCGCCAGCCTGCCGAAAGGCGTCGCGGCCGACGACATCGATCTAGACAAGGCGCTGGCGCTGCTGTCGCTGCCACGCGAGGTCGGCAAGTCGCCGGAAGACGGTGAGCCGATCCTGGCCGGCGTCGGGCGCTTCGGCCCCTACGTCAAACACGGCAAGGTCTATGCGAGCCTGGAAGAAGGCGACGACGTTCTTACCATCGGCCTCAACCGCGCCATGCATCTGATTGCGGACAAGATCGCCAATCCGAAAAAGGGCGGCCGCCGCTTCGGCGCCGACCCGGGCAAGGCGCTGGGCGATCATCCCGACAAGGGCGGACCGATCGTGGTCAAGAACGGCCGCTATGGACCCTATGTCAGCCACAATGGCGTCAACGCCACGCTCACCGGCGACAAGACGCCGGATACGGTGACGCTGGATGAGGCAGTGGTTCTGCTCGACGCCCGAGCGGCCATGATGGGCGGTTCGCCGAAAGGCCGCCGCGCTGCCGGCCGCAAGACCGCCTCCGGCAAGGCCGCGGCCGCACCGCCGGCCAAGCCGAAAAAGCCGGCCACGGGCAAACCGAAGAAGCCAGCCGCGGCTGCCGCCAATGCCAAGCCGACACGCCGCACCAAAGCCACCGCGGCCGAGTAGCTAGCGGAGCTTCCTTTCAATCATTACATTCTTTGCAACGCGCCCGTTTCATTGGGCGCAGGAAAATATATTTTGAACAAACAGACCAAACGAACACCTTCCCTCCCTTCCAAGGCCGACATTCTCGCCTTCATCGGCAAGCAGCCCGGCAAAGTCGGCACCCGCGAGATCGCCCGCGCCTTCGGCCTCAAGAACGCCATGCGCGCCGAGCTCAAGCGCATGCTGCGCGGCCTGGCGGACGACGGCGCGGTCGAGAAACGCGGCAAGAAACTCCACCACGCCGGCACCCTGCCCTCCACCGTGCTCGCCGACGTCACCGCCCGCGATACTGACGGCGACCTGCTCGCCACCCCCGACGAATGGGACGAAGAGGCGCACGGCGCGGCGCCAAAAATCCGCATCCCCGTTCAGCGCAACGCGAAGCCCGGGCAAGCTGCCGGCATCGGCGACCGCGTCCTACTGCATGTCGAGGAAACCGACGAGGACGCCGGCATCCGCCACCGCGGCCGCGTCATCAAGATCATCGATCATCCCAAGCACCGCGTGCTGGGGATCTTCCGCAAGACGCCGCACGGCGGCGGAAGACTGGAGCCGGTCGACAAGAAGATGCTCGGCAAGGAGCTCTGCATCCCGGCCGGAAGCACCCATGACGCCCAGGACGGCGATCTGGTCGCGGTCGAGACAAGCCGCGCGGCGCGCCTGGGGCTGGCGACCGGGCGCGTGGTGGAGCGGCTTGGCTCGCTTGCGAGCGAGCGCGCCGTCAGCTTGATCGCCATTCACTCCCACACCATTCCGCTCGTGTTCCGCCACGACACGCAGGTCGAAGCCGACGCCGCCCGGCCGGCGACGCTCGCCGATCGCGAGGACTGGCGAAGCGTGCCGCTCATCACCATCGATCCGCCCGATGCCAAGGATCACGACGACGCGGTGCACGCCGAGCCAGACACCGCTTCCAACAATCACGGCGGATTCATTGTCACCGTCGCCATTGCCGACGTCGCCCATTACGTCACGCCCGGCTCGGCCCTCGACCGCGAAGCGCTGGTGCGCGGCAATTCGGTCTATTTCCCTGACCGCGTGGTGCCGATGCTGCCCGAGCGCATCTCCAACGATCTGTGCTCGCTGCGGCCGCGCGAGGACCGCTCCGCGCTCGCCGTGCGCATGGTGATTGGCGCCGACGGCCGCAAGCGCTCGCATACGTTCCACCGCATCATGATGAAGTCGGCTGCGAAACTTTCCTACCAACAAACGCAATTCGCCATCGGCGGGCGCACCGATGAGGAAACTGCGCCGTTGATCGAACCGGTGCTGCGGCCGCTCTACAACGCCTATGAAGCGCTCGTCCGGGTGCGTAGCGAGCGCGGGCCGCTCGATCTCGATCTCCCGGAACGCAAGATTTGCTCAAGGAAGACGGCACCGTCGATCGCGTCATCACGCCGGAACGGCTGGAGGCCAACCGGCTGATCGAGGAATTCATGATCCTCGCCAACGTCGCCGCCGCCGAGACGCTGGAGAAGGCAAGAGTGCCGCTGATCTACCGCGTGCACGACGAACCGGGGATTGAGAAGGTCAACGCGCTGCGCGAATTCCTCGCCACGCTCGACATTGCCTTCGCCAAGGGCGGCGTGCTCAAGGCGGAAGCCTTCAACCGCGTGCTCGCCCAGGCCAAGGGCCGCGACGCCGAGCCGCTGATCAACGACGTGGTGCTGCGCACGCAATCGCAGGCCGAATACGCGGCCGAGAATTACGGCCATTTCGGCTTGAACCTGCGGCGCTACGCGCATTTCACCTCGCCGATCCGCCGCTACGCCGATCTGATCGTGCATCGCGGATTGATCCGCTCGCTCAAGCTCGGGCGCGACGGCCTGCCCGATGCGACCGATACCGCGGCACTGGCCGAAATCGCCGCGCAGATTTCAGCGACCGAGCGGCGCGCCATGCTGGCTGAACGGGAAACCAACGACCGGCTGATCGCGCACTTTCTGTCAGACCGCGTCGGCGCCACCTTCGACGGCCGCGTCTCCGGCGTGCATCGCGCCGGCCTATTCGTGAAGCTGCACGAGACCGGCGCCGACGGTTTCGTGCCGGCGCGCACCTTAGGCGACGAGTATTTCCGCCACGATGAGGCCGGTCACGCCATGGTCGGCGCGCGCTCCGGCGCAAGCTACCGGCTCGGCGACCGTGTCACCGTCAAGCTGGTGGAAGCAGCCCCCGTTGCAGGCGCGCTGCGCTTCGAGCTTTTATCGGAAGGGCGGCCCGGTCGGCCGAGCCGTCGCCCGCGGCACGAACAGCGCCAACACTACCGGCCGCGCGGCAAGCAACGGAAGGCACGATGACGAAAGATCTGGGAAAAATCTGGGCCGAACGCATGACCCAGCAGGAGCGCGACCAGTCGTTCCGGGACAGCGAACCGCGCGACGCAGCCACGCTGATGCTGATCGACCGCTCCGGCGCAAAGCCCAAGGTGCTGCTCGGCCGCCGCCACGGCGGTCACAAATTCATGCCGGGCAAGTACGTCTTTCCGGGTGGACGAATCGAGACGCTCGACGCCGCGATGTCGGCGGTGAGCGAGCTTGATCCCGACATGCAGACCAAGTTGCTCGAACGCGTTGCCAATCCGAGCGCCGACTTCGCCCGCGCCCTCGCGCTCACCGCGGTGCGCGAGGTAGCGGAAGAGACCGGACTGCTGCTCGGCGTCAAAGGCGACGAGCCGCCGGCGGTGCCCGGCGAAATCTGGACCGAGTTCGCCAAAGCGCGCGTGCATCCCGACCTCAGCAATATCCATTTCATCGCCCGCGCCATCACGCCGCCGCGGCGCCCAAAGCGCTTCGACACGCGTTTCTTCACCGCCGACGCCAGCGCGGTCGCGCACAAAATCGAAGGCGTGGTGGGTCCGGACTCCGAATTGGTCGAACTCGCCTGGGCGCCGATCGAGGAAGCCACCCATCTCGACATGCCGACCATCACCGGGGTGGTGCTGGAAGAGCTCGCCGCCCGGGTCGCCGCCGGCATGGGCCACGGCCTGCCGGTGCCGTTTTATTTCATGATCGAAAAGCAGTTCTTCCGGGAACTGCTGTAATCCCTGAAAAATTCGAGCTTTCTTGACATTTGCCCGTCCGGCGCTAGGTTCCGCGCCAATCGCCCTCTCCGCAGTTTCGAGGAATAAGTCATGGCCAAAGCCATCAGTCTGAAGATCAAGCTCGTGTCGAGCGCCGGCACCGGCCACTACTACGTGACCCGCAAGAACTCGCGCACCCAGACCGACAAGCTGGCAAAGAAGAAGTACGACCCGATCGCCAAAAAGCACGTCGAGTACAAGGAATCCAAGATCAAGTGATCTTGGGCTTTTAGCCGATTCCTGCCGGGGCGCCCAATGGGCGCCCTTCGCATTCCGGGCGCCGGCCCGGAATATTCAGGCGCCCGCGGACCCGATACGGTAAGGACCGACAATAAGCCCGGGGAGAACCGTTCGATGACCGTCATGCTGCGCGCCTAGTTTGCCGCCTTCCTGCTCCTTCCGCTCGCCGCCGCGCCGGCCGGCGTCATGGAAAAACATCGGCTTGCTCTGCAGATCAGCGACAGCGACCCGGTCAAGATGAATGCAGTGCTCAACGTCGCCGCCAACGTGTCGAAATATTATTGCAACAAGGGCGACGAGATTGAAATCCAGATCGTCGCCTTCAATGCCGGCCTCAACATACTGCGCGCCGACAAGTCGCCGGCGCTTGAACGGCTGAAATCCTTCAAACAGGGAATGCCCAACGTCTCGTTCATGGCCTGCGAGAACACGCTCGCCGCCATGACCCGCCATGAAGGCAAAGAGCCGCCGCTGGTCGACAACGCCACGCGCGTTCCCGCCGGCGTGGTCACGCTGATCGAATTGGGCGAAAAGGGCTGGACGATCGTCCGGCCGTAGCCGCGCCGCCGTTTACCGGCGTCAGGCGGCGTCCGGCACAACGCGGTTGCGGCCGTCGCGCTTGGCGCGGTAGAGCGCGGTGTCGGCGCGCTTTAGGATCGCCGCGGCGTTGTCACCCGAGTCGCTGCGCGCGGCAATGCCGATCGAGATCGTCACCTCGAGATTGCGCGCGCCCTGCTGGATCGCGAACGGCTCCGAAGCAATGCGCCGGCGCAGCCGCTCGGCCACCATGGTCGCGACCGCCATGTCGGTCTCCGGCATGACGATGACGAATTCCTCGCCGCCATAGCGGCAAGCGAGATCGATGTTGCGGATCGATTTGCGGATGCGCAGCGCGAACTCGCGCAATACGTCGTCGCCGGCATCGTGGCCGTGATTATCGTTGACCGCCTTGAAATAGTCGATGTCCACCACCAGCACCGCGATCGGCTTGCCGCGCGCAGCGGCCTGCTCGACCAGCGTCGCCAAATGCGTTTCCATGTAGCGACGGTTGAACAGCCCGGTGAGCGCATCGGTGATCGCCATTTCGATCGACATTTGCACGTTGTCGCGCAACCGCTCGGTGTAACGCTTCTTCTTAATCTGGGTGCGCACGCGCGCCAGCATCTCGTTCTTGTCGATCGGGCGCAGCAGATAATCGTTCACGCCGATCTCGAGCCCGCGCACCAGGCGCGTATTGTTGTCGGCCTCCGCCACCGCCAGGATCGGCACGTTGCGGGTGCGATCGAGCGAACGCACTTGGCTGCACAGCCGCAAGCCGTCGAAGTCTTTCAGGTCGAGCGACACGATCAGCAGGTCGTAATTGCCCTCGGCGGCATGAAACAGCGCCTCGCTCGGGTTGGATTCGATATCCACGGTGTGCTCGACCGACAGCGTCGCCGCGACGCGCTCATAGGAGCTTTTCCGGTCATCGACGACCAGAATGCGGCCGTGACGGCCGGTTTCCGCCACCGCTTCGCGCTCCGGGCTTTCGATGCCGATTTCCTTGGACGTGAGCGCGCGCAGGCGCAACTCGTCGGTGACCATTTTCAATCGCGCCAGCGAGCGCACGCGCGCGATCAGCGCCACGTCGGTGACCGGCTTGGTGAGGAAATCGTCGGCGCCGGCTTCCAGGCCGCGCACGCGATCGGACGGCTGATCGAGCGCGGTCACCATGATGACCGGGATGTGATGGGTGAGCGGATTGGATTTGAGCTTGCGGCAGACCTCGAAGCCGTCCATGTCCGGCATCATCACGTCGAGCAGCACGATGTCGCATTCGGCGCGCTCGCACAGCGCCAGCGCCTCGGGCCCGCTTTGCGCGGTGGTGACGTCGAAATATTCCGCCGACAACCGCGCTTCCATGAGCTTGACGTTGGCGGGCACGTCGTCGACGACGAGAACACGGGCGGTCATGGCTGCACCTTCAGGCCGGCCCGAGGAAATGACGGATGGTCTCGATGAACTTGCCGACCGAGATCGGCTTGGACAGATAGGCCTCGCAGCCGCCCTCGCGGATGCGCTCCTCGTCGCCCTTCATGGCGAAGGCGGTAACCGCCACCACCGGGATTGCCTTGAGTTCGGGATCGTCCTTGAGCCATTTGGTCACTTCGAGGCCGGATACTTCCGGCAACTGGATATCCATCAGAATCAGATCGGGCCGATACTTGCGCGCGAGATCGAGCGCCTCGATGCCGTTGCGGGTCCCGACGGTTTGGTAGCCATGCGCTTCCAGGAGGTCATGGAAGAGCTTCATATTCAGCTCGTTGTCCTCCACGATCAGGACGGTCTTCGGCATTTCCCCCGCCCTATTTGTCCCCAGCGCATCCCCAACTCCGCGCGCCCGGCGTCGCCATGCGGCGCACGCTCGGGCATGATCTCTCCATGGTAGTGCCGATATGTTACGGAAAGGCAAATTTGATCGATGAAACCAGGGCCTTCGTTAACCCAAGAAGCGGCAGAAGGGCTGGCAATTCAGGCGCTTACCTTTATTGCCGGGGACGGCGAGCGGCTCGGACGCTTCCTCGCCACTACCGGCATCGGCCCGGCCCAGATTCGCGCCGCCGCCCAAGAGCCGGCCTTTCTGACCGGCGTCTTGGACTATCTGGCCGGCGACGAGCGCCTGCTGTCAGCCTTTGCCGCCGAGACTGGCGTCAATCCGTCCGATATCGGCAAGGCGATTGCCGCGCTGGGCGGCCACTGGGAGCGCGAGATACCGTGAGCTTCTGCCGCGATTGCCTGGCGGACGCGCCCGAGAAGGCAACGCGTTGTCCCGCCTGCCGCTCGCCGCGCCTAGTCACGCATCCACAAGCGCAGACGCTCACCATCGCCCATGTCGACTGCGACGCCTTCTACGCCACCATCGAAAAACGCGACGATCCCTCGCTGGTCGACCGACCGGTGATCGTCGGCGGGGGAAAACGCGGCGTAGTGGCAGCCTGCTGCTACGTCGCGCGCACTTACGGCGTCCGCTCGGCGATGCCGATGTTCGAGGCCAAGGGGCGCTGTCCCGACGCCATCGTGATCAAACCGAATATGGCGAAATACGTCCAGACCGGCCGCGCCGTGCGCAAGGCGATGTTCGCGCTTACGCCGCTGGTCGAGCCGCTGTCGATCGACGAAGCCTTTCTCGATTTGACCGGCACCGAACGGCTGCACGGCATGAGCGCCGCCAAGGTGCTGGCGCGGTTCGCGAGCCAAGTCGAGCGCGACCTCGGCATCACCGTCTCGATCGGCCTGTCGGCCAACAAGTTCCTCGCCAAGATCGCCTCCGACATGGATAAGCCGCGCGGCTTTGCCGTGCTCGGCCAGAACGATGCGGTGGCGTTTCTGGCGCCGAAACCGGTCGGCTTCATCTACGGCGTCGGCGCCGTGAGCGCGGCCAAGCTCGCCGCCGACGGCTATCGCCTCATCGCCGATCTGCAGCGCGCGGAAAAAGACGACCTGATGCGCCGCTATGGCGAGGAAGGCGTACGGCTCTGGCATCTGGCGCGTGGGCTCGATGCGCGCAGCGTCGATCCCGAACGCGAGACCAAGAGCGTTTCGGCGGAGACGACCTTCAATCACGACATCAGCGAATTCCGTCCGCTCGAGCAGATGCTCTGGGAACTGACGGAGAAAGTTTCAGGCCGGCTGAAGGCGCAGCAGCTTGCCGGCACTACGGTAACGCTCAAGCTCAAAAGCGCCGATTTCAAAATCCGCACGCGGGCGCGCGCGCTGGGACACCCGACCCAACTCGCCGCACGCATCTTCGCCGCCGGGCGCGACCTGCTCGCCCACGAGGTGGGTACGACCCGGTTCCGCCTGATCGGCATCGGCGTCAGCCATTTGGAGGATTCCGCCGGCGACGATCTCGCCGATCTCATCGACCGCCGGGCGGCCGAGGCCGAGCACGCGGTGGATCGGCTACGCGCGAAATTCGGCCGCGACGCGGTGGTGAAGGGACTGGCGCTGGAAGATGAGTGAGGAAGGCGAGGCCTCGCCGTTCCCTCCCCCTGAAAGGGGGAGGTGAGCGTCACGGGCAAGGCTTGGACTTTTTCATCTCCAGCGACGTCATTTCGCCCTTGATGGTGAAATCGGCATAGTCGAGCACCAGCGCGCGCGAAATGCCGTTCTCGTAGATTTCGAAGGAAATAGCATAGACCGGCGTCTGCTCGCCGGTCTGCTGCGCCTTGGCGCTCTCCTGCTCGAAATAACTGATGGTCACCGGCCAGCGCGTAAGCTTGGCGAGTTCGGGAGCTTTCGCCGTCGCATCGCCCGGCGGCTTTGCGCCCGGCGCGATCGGCCGGCCGATCACGGTGAGCGTGTTGTAGAGTTTCTCGCCGGTTTCCGACCCGTCATAGACCGGAAATTCCAGAATGGATTTTCCTTCGCGCGCGGCGCTGATGATGCGGCGCATGTGTTGGGTCGGGAACACTGCGCTCACCGGAACGGTGAAGTTCTTGTCTTTCGGCTTGATCAGATTGATCGCCACCGTCGTGGCGTTACGCTCGGCATGGCCGTCGACCGCGTCGGTGCGCTTGTCGTCGAGCAGGTTTTCCGAGTTGAAGCGAAACGCTTTGGCGTTTGCGTCTTCCCAGGTGGTGGAGCGCAGATCGCTGAGCGCGGTCTTGCCTTCCGAATCGAGCTCGGAGACCTGCCGGAACTGGAGCTTGTAGCCGTCGCAGGCATTGCCGGAAAAGTCGTACAGGATGCGCCCGCGCACCGCCTCGACGCCGCGGCTGCCGCGCGATTTCGTCAACTTGAGGTCGTAGATCGCCCGATGCGGCGCCAGATACACCGTATCGTCGGCGGACGCGGCCGCGGCAGGCAGACGCACCGCAACCGCGGCAAGGCCGACGGCCAGGACCGGCAGGATCAGCCGTTTGGCGAGTTTAAACTTTTCCATCGATACGGGCCTTCCGGCGGCAGCGCAGCAGCGGCGTCCGGGAATTGGTTCAAGCAAGATAAGGGCAAGATAGAGGCCATTCCCGCCGCCGACAACGGGCGACATGCGTTTGGGCATGATCTTGTTCTCAAGCCCCTGCGCCCGCTTGCGCGGACGGGCTTGATCGGCCAAGACAACACGACCATCGGGAGGATTTCATGGCCGGAATGATTGAACAGAAACTCGCAAGCCTCGGTATCAGCCTGCCGACCCCGGCAAGCCCGATCGCCAATTATGTGCCGTTCGTGCGCAGCGGCAACCTGCTCGTCGTCTCCGGCCAGCTCTGCTTCGGCGCCGACGGCAAGCTGGCCGCCAAGGGCCAGCTCGGCGGCGGCGTCTCGATCGAGGATGGGCAGAAAGCCGCGCGCGCCTGCGCGGTCAATCTACTGGCCCAGATCAAGGGCGCGCTCGGCGACCTCGACAAAGTCGCCCGCGTGGTGCGGCTCGGGGGCTTTATCAATTCGGCCCCCGGTTTCACCGACGGGCCGAAAGTGATGAACGGCGCTTCCGACCTGATGGTCGAAGTCTTCGGCGATGAAGGCCGCCATGCCCGCAGCACGGTGGGCGTCTCGGCGCTCCCGGCCGACGCGGCGGTCGAAGTCGAAGGCATTTTCGAGTTGACCTGAAAGATGGCGGGCCTTGCCTGGCTTACCGCGCGACCCATCGCCCACCGCGGCCTTCATAATGCCGCGGCTCGCGTCATCGAGAATACCGCCTCCGCCTTTTCCGCGGCCATTGCCGGCGGCTACGGCATCGAAACCGATCTGCAAATCAGCGCCGACGGCGAGGCCATGGTGCATCACGACGATGGGCTCGGCCGCTTGACCGAGGGCCGCGGCCGGCTGGCCGACATGACGGCCGCCGAGATCAAACGGGCCCGCTTCAGAACCAGCACCGACCGCATCCTCGCCCTGGGCGAATTGTGCGATCTGGTGGCCGGCCGCGCCGCCCTGCTTTTGGAGCTCAAAAGCCATCTCGATGGCGACCGGCGGTTGGTGCAGCGTTGCACCGACGTGTTGGCGAACTATGCCGGGCCGGTAGCGCTGATGTCGTTCGATCCCGCCGTGATCGAGGTGGTGCGATGGATCGCGCCGCATCTGACGCGCGGCATCGTCGCCGAGCGCCACTATGCGCATCCCGAATGGAACCGCTTCCCGCCGGCGGAAAAACGCCACATGGCGCTGCTCCTTCACGCCAACCGCACCCGCCCGCAATTCATCGCCTATGCGGTCATGGATCTGCCGGCCGCGGCGCCGCTGATCGCGCGCATGGTCTTCCAATTACCGCTGTTGACCTGGACGGTGCGCAGCGAGCAAGACCGCCAATGTGCGGCGCGCTGGGCGGACCAGATGATATTCGAAAACATCCGCCCCTAATGGCCGAAGGGATGATCAACTTCGCACCATTTCCGGCATAAAGTCGGGGTAACGGACCGTCGCCCCGATGACCGACATGGAACTCCGCATTCGCATCGCGCCATCGCTCGCCGAGATTCCGGCCGCGGACTGGGACGCCTGCGCCATTGCGGAGACGGCTAAATCAACACCTGTGGATAAGTTGACCCCACAATTATCCACCCGAGGGAAAGTCGCCAACCCATTTGTATCCCACAATTTTCTGTCTTCGCTTGAGACCTCGGCTTCGGTCGGCGGGCGCACGGGGTGGCAGCCGCGCCATCTGCTGGCGGAAACCGCCAACGGCGTCCTGCTGGGGGCGGCGCCCACTTATGTGAAAACCCACTCCCGCGGCGAATACGTCTTCGACGCCGGCTGGGCCGAGGCGTTCGAGCGGGCGGGCGGCGACTATTACCCCAAGCTCCAGGTGGCTGCGCCGTTCACGCCGGTGACCGGCCCTCGCCTGCTGGCGCGGCCCGGTCCGCTGGCCGATACGGTACGCGGCGCGCTCGCCGACGCGCTGGTCGAGATCACCACCGCCAACGAGCTGTCGTCGGCGCACGTCACCTTTCTGACCGAGTCGGAGTGGCGCGCGCTCGGCGAGCGCGGCTTCCTGCAACGCACCGACCAGCAATTCCACTGGGAGAATGGCGGCTACGCCAGTTTCGACGACTTCCTTGGCCGCCTCGCCTCGCGCAAGCGCAAGGCCATTCGCCGCGAACGCAAGGAGGCGCTTGAACCCGGCATCGAGGTGGCCTGGCTGACGGGGTCCGACCTCACCGAAGCGGCCTGGGACGCCTTTTTCGACTTCTACATGGACACCGGCTCGCGCAAATGGGGCCGGCCCTATCTCACCCGCGAATTCTTTTCGATCGTCGGCGAAAAAATGCGCGACCGCATCTTGCTGGTGATGGCCAAACGCGCCGGACGATGGATCGGCGGCGCCCTTAATTTCATCGGTCCCGAGGCCATCTATGGCCGCAACTGGGGCGCCGTCGAGCATCATCCGTTTCTGCACTTCGAGCTGTGCTACTATCAGGCGATCGACTATGCGATCGCCCACAAGCTCGCGCGCGTCGAGGCCGGCGCCCAGGGCGAACACAAACTGGCGCGCGGCTACTTGCCGAAGACCACCTACTCCGCGCATTTCATCGCCAATCCGGCGTTGCGGCGGGCGGTGGCCGAGTATCTGGCGCGCGAGCGCGCCTATGTGCGGGCGGCCGGCGAAGAGCTTGCGGCGCTAGCGCCGTTCCGCAAGGATTTGGTGGAGTTGGACTAAGAGTCGGGACCGACCGGGAGCTGACGATGCCGAGCTACGATTCGAACAATATTTTCGCCAAGATCCTGCGCGGCGAATTGCCGAGCTACAAGGTCTACGAGGACGACAAGGCCTTCGCTTTTCTCGACATCATGCCGCGCACACCGGGTCATGCGCTGGTGCTGCCCAAGGCGCCGGCCCGCAACGTCTTCGACGTCAGCCCCGATGATTTCGCGCATGTCATGGGGGTGGCGCAAAAGGTCGCCAAGGCCGCCATGAAGGCCTTCGAGGCCGACGGCGTCACGTTGCAGCAATTCAACGAGGGCGCCGGCGGACAGGTGGTGTTCCACCTGCACGTTCATGTCATCCCACGCAAGACCGGCGTCCCCATGAAGCCGCCGGCGAGCGAGAAAGAAAAACCCGAAGTCCTGGCCGAGAACGCCAGAAAGCTTGCCGCCGCCATCGCCGCCGGATGATGCGCGCCTCAAGGCGCGAATAGAAAACCGCCTAGCAGCAGCGCCGCCTCGCCGGCCAGCACGCCGGCGAATACCGAGCGCTTCACCGCCAGGAACGCCAGAAAACCGAATACCGCGGCGCCGACCCGCACGCCGAGCGGAATGCCCGCCAGCGCGCCGGCCGGAAACAGGATCAATTGGGCGATGACGCCGGCGAGGATCGCGGTCGCCACCGCGCGCGACCACACCACGATCTCGGAATCCTCATTGAGCCCGCGCGCCAGCACCAGGCCGAGCACGCGCCAGATCTCGTTCGGCAGAAAGCCGACCAAGACCAGCAACAGATAGGGCCACAAAGCGGCACTCATCGCGCGGCCTCGCGCAGGCGGTGAACTCCGTAGGCGAGCGAGCCGCCGACCACGCCGGTCCACATCAGGTCGAGACCGACACGCCAAAATGTCAGCAGCGGGCCGATGACGAGGCCGAGCGCCAGCGCCAGCCGGTCCACCATTTGCCGCGCATTGCGCGCGGTCGAGATCAGGAACGACATCGGCGTCAGGAACAGCAATGCGCCCGCAAACAGCGGCGGCAGCCCGGCCGCCAGGTGAAAGCCAACGAAGCCGAAGATCACCGCCGTGCCCTGGTAGCCGACCGACAGCCCGTTGCAGAACGCGATTCGCCGCTCGCGCGGCAATTCCGGCAGCAGCCGCAGCAATTCCACCCACATACTCACGGACGTGAAATGCGTGGGCAGCAGCAGATCGCGCAGCCGCGTGCCCGGGCCGCGCAGCAGCGGCAGCAGCGCCACCACCATGGGAAACAACCGGATCGCGCTCAAGCCCACCGCGATTGCGGCTTCGATCGGCGTCGCGCCCAGGCCGAGCGAGGAAATAAGGATCACCTGCGCCGGCGCGGCCCACACCAGGACCGACGACAGCGCCAGCCACCACGACGAAAAGCCATAGTCATGGGCGAGCGCACCCATGCCGATATAGGTGCCCGCGAGCACCAGGAAAAACACCGAGGTCCACGCCGATTTCACCCCGCCGAAGAAGGCGGCCGCCGTCGAATTGAAGGTGCCGGGCGCGGACATTGGAAACGACTTTCGTGTCTCATAGCCCCGGCGCGCGCGCAACCGCGAACGCCCGCGGCCACCGCATGCGGCACCCGCGAAATGCGAAGGCCGGGCGCAAAGGCCCAGCATTGGCTATTGGTACTCGAAGCGAAGCTTCAGACCTTCGCCAGCGGCACTTTCGGCACCGTGCCGCGCTTGGCTTTGGGCCGCGGCGACGAGCGGCGCTTGGCCTTGGGCCGCACGGCCGGCAGTTTCTCCGGTTTCGGCGTCACCGGCCCGTCGAGGAACTCGAAGCCGAGCTTGTCGCGGCCGGCCTCGTCCTTGCTGACGACGACGCGCACATGACCGCCGTCCTTCAGGTGTCCGAAGAGCACTTCGTCGGCCAGCGGCTTCTTGATATGCTCCTGGATCACGCGCGCCATCGGGCGGGCGCCCATCAACTCGTCGTAGCCGTTGGCGATCAGCCAGCGCGCGGCCTCTTCCGACAGCTCGATGGTGACGTTGCGGTCGCCGAGTTGCGCCTCGAGCTGGAGCACGAACTTCCCGACCACCTTGGCAATGATCTCCTGCGACAGGTGCGCGAAGGTAATGGTGGCGTCGAGCCGGTTGCGGAACTCGGGCGAGAACATGCGGGTGATCGCTTCGGTATCGTCGCCTTCCCGCTTCGAGCGGGTGAAGCCGAAAGCGGCCTTGGCCATGTCGGAGGCGCCGGCATTGGTGGTCATGATCAGGATGACGTTGCGGAAGTCGACCTGCTTGCCGTTGTGGTCGGTGAGCTTGCCGTGATCCATGACCTGCAGCAGCACGTTGAACAGGTCGGGATGCGCCTTCTCGATCTCGTCGAGGAGGAGTACGCAATGCGGGTGCTGGTCGACGCCGTCGGTGAGCAACCCGCCTTGGTCGAAACCGACATAGCCGGGAGGCGCGCCGATCAAGCGCGACACCGTGTGCCGCTCCATGTATTCCGACATGTCGAAACGGATCAGCTCGACGCCGAGCGCGGCAGCCAATTGCTTGGCGACCTCGGTCTTGCCGACGCCGGTCGGGCCGGAGAACAGGTAGCAGCCGATCGGCTTCTCCGGCTCGCGCAAGCCGGCGCGCGCCAGCTTAATCGAGGCCGACAGCGACTCGATCGCCTTGTCCTGACCGTAGACGGTCGTTTTCAGCGTGTGCTCGAGATGCCGAAGCACTTCGGCGTCGTCCTTCGACACGGTCTTGGGCGGGATCCGCGCCATGGTGGAAATCGTCGTCTCGATCTCCTTGATGCCGATGGTCTTCTTGCGGCGGCTCTCGGGCAGCAACATCTGCGCCGCGCCCGACTCGTCGATCACGTCGATCGCCTTGTCCGGCAGCTTGCGGTCATGGATGTAGCGGGCCGACAACTCGACCGCCGCCTTGATCGCCTCGTTGGTGTATTTGAGCTTGTGATATTCCTCGAAATAGGGCTTGAGGCCTTTCAGGATCTCGATGGCGTCGGCGACCGTCGGCTCGTTGACGTCGATTTTCTGGAAGCGGCGCACCAGCGCGCGATCCTTCTCGAAATACTGGCGGTATTCCTTGTAGGTGGTCGAGCCGATGCAGCGGATGGTGCCGCCGGCCAGCGCCGGCTTGAGCAGATTGGACGCATCCATCGCGCCGCCCGAGGTGGCGCCGGCGCCGATCACGGTGTGGATCTCGTCGATGAACATGATCGCGCCCGGATAGGCTTCGATCTCCTTGATCACCTGCTTGAGCCGTTCCTCGAAGTCGCCGCGGTAGCGCGTGCCGGCGAGCAGCGTGCCCATGTCGAGCGCGAACACGGTGGCGCCCTTGAGCACATCCGGCACTTCGCCATGCACGATGCGCCGCGCCAGCCCCTCGGCGATCGCGGTCTTGCCGACGCCGGCATCGCCGACGAACAGCGGATTGTTCTTCTGCCTTCGGCACAGCACCTGGATCGTCCGGTTGATCTCGGGATCGCGGCCGATCAGCGGATCGATCTTGCCGTCCTTGGCCTTCTTGTTGAGGTTGACGCAATAGGCGTCGAGCGCGTCGCCCTTCTTCTTGGGTTCGTCGCCGCCCTTGGTGTCGGACTCTTCCTCGACGCCGCGCACCGGGCGCGACTCGGTCAGGCCCGGCCGCTTGGCGATGCCGTGGCTGATGTAATTGACCGCATCGTAACGGGTCATGTCCTGCTCTTGCAGGAAATAGGCGGCATGGCTCTCGCGCTCGGCGAAAATCGCCACCAGCACGTTGGCGCCGGTGACCTCCTCGCGGCCGGAGGATTGCACATGGATGACGGCGCGCTGGATCACGCGCTGGAAGCCGGCCGTGGGCTTGGAATCCTCGGCGCCGTCGGTAATCAGGTTTTCCAGTTCCGATTCGAGATAGGCGACCAGACTGCGGCGCAGTTTGTCGAGGTCGACATTGCAGGCGCGCATCACCGCCGAGGCGTCCTGATCGTCGATCAGCGCCAGCAGCAGGTGTTCCAAGGTGGCATATTCGTGATGCCGCTCATTGGCGATGGCAAGCGCCCGATGGAGCGACTGCTCGAGGCTGCGCGAGAAAGTTGGCATCAGATTCCCATTTCCTTTTGTATTGGACGCCCCCCGACTCTCACTTTTTTTCCATCACGCATTGCAGAGGATGCTGATGTTTTCTGGCAAAGTCCATAACCTGCGTCACTTTGGTCTCCGCCACTTCGTAGGTAAAAACCCCGCACTCGCCGATGCCGTGGTGATGCACATGCAACATAATGCGTGTGGCAGCTTCGTGATCCTTGCCGAAGAACCGTTCCAGCACATGCACGACGAATTCCATCGGCGTGTAGTCGTCGTTGAGGATGAGCACACGGTACAGGCTCGGCCGTTTGGTTTGCGGCTTGGTCTTGGTGATGACCGCGGTGCCGGGCCCGCCCGGCTCGCCTTTGCGCTTGCGGTCGTCGTCCGCCATGCGCGGCGCCCGGTCGCCGCCCGGTGTGGCCGCCGACCAACCAACGAAAGAGCTTTTTCTAGTCGTCGACGTCATGACGTTGCCGAGGCAAGAAGCATTCCAAAATCAGCCGCACCGACGCGGCCGCCACCATCATAAGGACCGACGCCTAGCCACGCCAAGCCGGGATTTTGTCCCGCTTTGGGAAAACCTAAGCTCAAATCCGGCGATTCCGGGTGCATTGGGGCAGATATCCATTGGTTACCCAATGACAAGCGGCTTGCGCACAATACCGCGCGATTTTTCCCCAAATTCGCAGCCCGGTTCCAACGGTATCTCAAGACCGTATCGGCATCTTTTCGCCGTTTTCCCGATTGCCGCAGGCGGCCATCTACAGGGGGTTGTCTCATGTTGCTCACCCGTTTCTGGAAAGACCGGCAAGGGAATGTGGCTCCCATGCTGGGAATTGCCATCATCCCGCTGATCGGCTTCGTCGGGGCGGCAGTCGATTACTCGCGGGCAAATGCCACCCGCACCGCCTTCCAAAGCGCGCTCGATTTCGACCGCGCTCATGCTGTCGAAGAACGCGGCATTGCAAACAAGCGGTGCGTTGCAGACCGAGGCGACCAATACCTTCAACGCCCTATTCACGGGAACCAATGCTCAGAACGTCGCGGTCACTACGAGCTATTCTTCAATCCTTGGATCGCAGCTCGTGGTCAGCGGCAGCGCCACCGTCAAGACGGATTTCCTCAGCGTTTTGGGTATCGACCAGATCGACATCTCCGCTTCGGCGACATCGACTTGGGGCAATTCCCGGCTGCGGGTCGCGCTCGTGCTCGACAATACCGGTTCGATGGCGCAGAGCGGCAAGATAACCGCGCTCAAGACCGCTACCGAAAATCTCTTAACGCAGTTGCAAACTGCGGTCGTCACACTTGGCGACGTCTATGTGTCGATCGTTCCGTTCGTCGATACGGTCAATCTAGGGTCGGGCAATTACACTGCAACATGGATCGATTGGACAGACTGGAACGCAATGAATGGAAAATGCAGCAGCACGAATTATGTGACGCAGAATGCCTGCGTGGCCGCCAAGAAAACCTGGAAGCCTGCCAATCACAGCACGTGGAATGGCTGCGTGACCGATCGTGGCCTTCCCATCACGAACGGGCCGGACATCCCGAGCGCAGGCAATTATGACGAGAACGTCAATCCGCCGGTGGCCGGAAACTTAGCCGCTTTATATCCAGCGTTTCAGGCGCCTTCCTGCCCTCAGGCAGCGATTGGGCTAAATTATGACTGGTCGGCCATGACCACGGAGGTTAACAAAATGCAGCCCGGCGGCAGCACAGATCAACCGATCGGCCTCGTATGGGGCTGGCAGACTCTTGTGGGCGGCGGCCCGTTCACCGCGCCGTCAATGGATCCGAACTACCAATATAAGCAAGTCATCATCCTGCTGAGCGACGGTTTGAATACCCAAGATCGTTGGTATGGCAACGGATATAGCACGAGCACTCAGGTCGATTCTCGGATGTATGACCAAAATGGCAATGGTACGTGCACCAACATCAAGACGGCCGGTATCACGATTTACACCATTCAGGTCAACACCGACGGTTCCCCTACCTCCACCCTACTACAGGATTGCGCGAGCGACCCGGGTAAGTTTTTTCTACTAACCTCAGCGGACGAGATTGTCACGACGTTTGGTCAGATCGGTACCGCGCTGTCCAACTTGAGGCTGGCAAAGTAGGCAACTCGGCGGTCTTCCTTGGTGCCGCGAGGGCGACCGCCGCCGCGCCGGAATATCGGCATTACCAATGCCGCAGAACCAACGAAATGTTAACGACATTCCATAAGAACTAACTGGCATTCGTGCCATCCGGGCCAGATCGCGTTAACTATTCAACCCATTGATCGAGCGCGCGGAGCGGCCGATCTGGACGCCTGAAAATTACCCATTAGCAAGGTTTTGCAGCGTATCAATACACCAGCTCTTTAATAGCAAAGCTTATGAACGTAAGCGAATTCAACCGTTTTCGGTGATCGTCATGATGTCGGCTTGGACGAAATTCCGCAATGCCCTGCGCGCCTTCCGCGGCGCGCATACGGGCAACGTCGCCATTATCTTTGCAATCGCCACACTGCCTATTATCGCCGGCGTCGGCTTTGCCGTCGATTACAGCCGCGCCAACGCGGTCAAGGCCGCGATGCAGTCCGCACTCGACGCTACCGCGTTGATGATCTCGAAAGAAGCGGCTACCGATACCGCCGCGCAGCTGCAAACCAACGCGCAGAAATACTTCCTGGCGCTGTTCACCCAGACGCAAGCTCTGAGCCCCACAGTCAACGCCAGCTACACCACGGCCGGCGGAACCGAGGTGACTCTCAACGGCACCGCCGATGTCCCGACCAGTCTTCTCGGCATCATCGGATACAACACCATCACGGTGACCGGCTCGTCCACGACCAAGTGGGGATCCAACCGGTTGCGCGTGGCGCTGGTGCTCGACAACACCGGTTCGATGGCCGACAACGGCAAAATGACCGCGCTGCAAGCGGCGACCAAAAGCCTGCTGACCCAATTGCAGAACGCCGTGACCGTCAATGGCGACGTCTATGTCTCGATCGTCCCGTTCGTGAAGGACGTCAATCTCGGCGCCTCCAACTGGAATTCGAATTATATTTATTGGGGCACGGTCCCGGCGCAAGACCCTTCGCCGGGAACCGATAACAATTCCTGGGACGCCAACAACGGAAACTGCAGCGTTGGCAACTACTCGACCCGCAGCAGCTGTATCTCGAACTCTTCGTGCTCGATCTCGGGCTACAACAGCCAGAACAGCTGCACGAGCGGGGGCACCTGTTCTCTGTCGGGCTACAATAGCCAGAGCAGCTGCACGGCCGCGGGCACTTGCTCAATCTCGGGGTCGGGCCACAATACCCAGAGCACCTGCACCACGGGAGTCTGCTCGATATCGAGCAAAACGACCCAGAGCACCTGCACCGCCGCGGGCGTCTGCTCGAATGCCGCCAAGACGACCCAAAGCAGCTGCACGACTCAGAAAGCCTGTTCCAACTCGCAGTACACGTCGCAAGGCAATTGCCAGAGTCACGGTGGAATCTGGGCATTGGGGACGTGGTCGACGGGAGTCTGGACACCTCCGGGGACGTGGACCGCCGGCACGTGGACGCCCGGGGTCTGGAGCGCGGCTACCTGGACGCCTAACAACCACAACACGTGGACCGGCTGCGTCGAGGATCGCGGCAATTCAAGCGGCCCCGACACCGTCGGCAATTATGACACTAACGCCGTTGCGCCGACTTCGGCAACCAATTCGACGCTCTATCCGGCCGAGCAGTACGGCTCCTGCCCGCAAGCCGCGATGCAACTGAGCTACAACTGGTCCGGCATGACCTCGCTCGTCAATGCCATGTCCCCGAATGGCAGCACCAACCAGGCGATCGGACTGCAGCTCGGCTGGCTGTCGCTAACCGGCGGCGGCCCCTTCACTGCGCCGGCGATGGATCCAAGCTACACTTATACGCAGGTCATTATCCTGCTGACCGACGGCTTGAACACCCAGGACCGCTGGTACGGCGATGGATACAATACATCGACCCAAGTCGATGCGCGGCAGACGTTGACCTGCCAGAACATCAAAGCGGCCGGCATCACGCTTTACACGATCCAGGTGGATACCGGCGGCGATCCGACCTCCACACTGCTGCAGGGCTGCGCGAGCTCGGCGGATAAGTTCTTCCTGTTGACGTCAGCAAACCAGATCATGACCGTGTTCACCCAGATCGGCACGGCCCTGAGCCAATTGCGCGTCGCCAAGTAGGCCGCGCGACACTTCCCAAAGGCCGCAGCCAGCAACAGCCGCGGCTTTTTGCATGCGCGACAAATGGTCCCCTGCTCCGCGCCGCCGACTAACCGGCGGATAAAGCAAAAGCCCGGCCAATTGAGCCGGGCTTTGGTCTTGACGCTGACGCAACGCTTTATGCGAAATGTGGCTTACTTCGCCTTCGCCATCAGGCTCTCGAACGGCTTGTAGGTCTCCTTGGCGAGATCGGCATAGAGCTCGCTAATCTTGGAGGCCTTGGCCACGAAGCCTTCATAGGCGGACTTGGCGTATTCGGTCTGCACCTCGATCGCCTTCTCGAACGACTTGACGCCGAACAGCTTTTCCAGCGCGGCGCTGCCGTCTTCGAAAGCCTTCTTCGAGTAGTCGGCGACCTCGGTCGCGATAGCCTGGGTGCCCTTCGACAGCACGCCCATGGACTTCAGCGCGATATCGACGTTTTCTTTCCCGACCTGCTGGAGGTCCTCTAAATTCTTGACCATTATGATCCCTTTCCCGGCCGCAAAGCGGCGCAAACGTGCTGAGTCTCGAACCCGGCCTATCCCGGGGATGGAAAAAACTTATACCGCACTGCACAATAAAGTCAAATATTATTTTGCAGTGCGATAAAAAGCTTAAAACCAGTGGTTTGTATTAAGATTTTGTAAACCGCGATCCCCTAGCGTTGTAAGCGTGACGGCTCAGCGCCGCTATAAATCGGCCAAATTTGGCGGGTCTCAAGGCCGCCTAACAAAGGGGTTGGGGAGAGCGGATGTTGCGTGCGGGAGCCATTGTCCAACGCCATTTCCGTTGGAGCGTTCTCGGCTTGGGGACACTATTGGCCTTTGCCGCTGTCGCCACCAATGCCGATGCGCGCGGCCGGCACCACCGCCATCATCGCGCCGCCGCCGCCGAACGCTACCAGCCGTCCTTTGCCTCGATCGTCGTGGACGCCAATTCCGGCGCCGTACTGGAGGCGACCAATGCCGACAGTCCCCGCCACCCCGCCTCGCTGACAAAGATCATGACGCTCTATCTGCTGTTCGAGCGTCTGGAAGCGGGCAAGATCAAAATGTCGACCGAAATGGAGGTCTCGCCCCATGCCGCCGCGCAGGCGCCCTCCAAACTCGGCTTGAAGCCGGGCCAGACCATTCCCGTGGAAACCGCGATCCGCGCCATCGTCACCAAGTCGGCCAACGACGTGGCGGTCGTCATCGCCGAAGCGCTCGGCGGCACCGAGGATAACTTTGCCAAGCTGATGACCGCCAAGGCGCGGGCGCTCGGCATGACCCACACGGTCTATCGCGACGCGTCCGGGCTGCCCAACGACGACCAGATCACCACGGCGCGCGACATGACCATTCTCGCCCGCGCCATCCAGGATCGCTTTCCGCAATATTACCACTACTTCGGCACGCGCACGTTCGCCTACCACGGCAGGGAGATGCGCAACCACAATCACCTGCTCGGCCGCGTTCCCGGCGTCGACGGCATGAAGACCGGCTACATCCACGATTCCGGCTTCAACATCGTCCTCTCGATGCGCCGCGGCTCGCGCCATATCCTGACGGTGGTGTTCGGCGGACGCACGGCTTCGGAACGCGATGCGCGCGCCCTCAGCCTGATGGACAACACCATCCGGATCGCCTCGGATAAGCGCACCGCGCCGCCGATCGTCGAGGGCCGCGAAGTTGCCGAAGCACGCGCCAAGGACAGCGCGGGAATCAAGGACATTAAAGTCGCCTCGGTCATTCCGTTGCCGCATCACGCCGTGCCGGCGCCCGGCTCCACCGATCCGATCAAGCCCAATCCGGTAAAGACCTTCACGGTGCAGGTCAGCGCCATGCGCACCGCGTCGGTGCCGTTCGATGGCCACAACTTCGCGCCGGAAGCCAGCCCAAGCAAAGTCACCAATATAATCTTGAAGCGCGAGCCCGCGCAGCCGCCGGCCGAAAAGCAGGCCGCGCCTGCCGCGTTGCCGGCCAAGGTCGCCTCCGCCGGCGACAGCCTGCCGGTTGAGGCCGTGATGTCGGAGCCCGCCGTCAAGCCGCACAGCGGCGGCTGGATGATCCAGGTCGGCGCATTTCCGGAAGAGAAAGAGGCCAAGCAGCGCCTGGTCGCGGCGCAAGACAAGGCCAAGGCCCTGCTCGGCCGGGCCGACCCGTTCACCGAAAAAGTTGAAAAGGGCGATCGGTCGCTCTATCGCGCGCGCTTTGCCGGCTTGAACAAAGATCAGGCGGAAACTGCCTGCAAGCACCTCAAGCGCAGCGAAATTCCCTGCATGCTGCTTCGAAACTAACGCGTGACGAAAACCAGCAATCGGTTTTCTAAAAATGATCACGCACCGGCCAAGAAAATAACGATCGATAAAGGGATGTGCTGATAACCAGGAGCCGCTGATGGTGGTGTTGCGTAAGGAGTACCTCAGTGGCGGCGAGAAAGAATTTCCTTGGCCTCGTTAATGCGAGCGGCGAGATACGTCGAGCCCCCCTGGTCGGGGTGCAGCTTCTTCATCAGCGCGCGGTGCGCGCGCGTAATGGCGTCGGCGCCGGCGCCCGGCTCAACGCCAAGGATTTGATAGGCTTCCTGTTCCGTCATTTTGCCGCTGGACCCAGCACGGCGCCCCGCTGCCGCGTGGCCTTGCGCGTCTTCACTCCAACCGGGCTCCCGGCGGTCAAGATACGCCACAAGTAACGCGCGGCTCTCCTCGTCGAACTCGTCGAGCAAGCCGGCCAGCGTCGCGACGTCGAGCGCCTCGAGCGCCGCGCCCTGACGGCGGCCGGCGACAATGCGCCCGCGCATCGCGCCGCTGTCGTGATCAAGCTCCATTTCGAGAAAAGCCGAGCGCACGTGCGAGATCTGCCCGGCGCTTTTCTGGGTGCGCTGGGAAAAGCCTGCCGCGCCGAACGGGATCCAGCCGAGCAGCCCCAGCCCGAATATGCCGAGCGGCAGGGCGACGGCCATTTCCCCGCGCAGGCCGAGAAACGCCGCCATACCGATCGCCAGGATGCCGCCCGAGGCCTTGAGCACGCGCGCGGCGATCTGCGGGTTGACCTTCGAAATGACGCTGAGCACCCACAACACGAGCACCATCACCAGCAAGCCGAAGATAATAGCCGGCATATTAAAGGGTTATCCCGTCGCGCATGGTCTTCGCCGTAAACCGGTTCTTAGCCCGGATCCCGCCCCGGACATGCTTTTTCAGGCTCATGCGCGAAGCTGCGCGAGCAGCTTGCGGGCGCCGTCCGAGCGCCGCGCCGACAGGTCGGCGAGCGCCTTGATGCCGCCGGCGGCATAGGTCGCCACCGCGCGCAGCAGTTCGCCGAGCTGGTGCGCCGCGCCGGTATCGAAGCGGCAATAGGCGCCGCGCGACAACCGGGCGATCTCGCGATAGGCGGTCTCGGCAACCGCATCGTCGCCCTCCTGGAACATGAACACCGGCACGCCGAGCAGGCCGAGCTCGCCGGCGAGCTTGCACAGATCGTCGATTTTCTCCTCCATGGCGTCGCCGACGAAAACCAGCGCCTGCAGGCGCTGCTTGGCGTATTCCTGGCGGGCGTGGCTGAGCACCTTGCCGATCTGGGTGTGGCCGCCGCGGCAATCGATGCGCGACATCAGCGCGGCGAGCTTTTCGCCGCCCGCGATCCAGCCCGAAGCCCGGCATTCGTTTAAGCCGCGGAAATAAACCAGTTGGATATCGAGCCCGCCGGCATTGGCGGCCTCACGAAACATGTCGGCCTGCAGCCCGCAGGCCGAATCCCAGGTCGGCTGCCGGCTCATGGTGGCGTCGAGCGCAAAGATCAGCCGCCCGCGCTTGCCGCCGGCCGCGGCGAGCCCGAGCGCATGCACGCGCTCGATGAATTCGGCGATTTCCGGCCGTGAGGAGGCCGGCGCCGGGGTTTGCTCGGTGCGATCTTTGCCCATGGCGACAGTCTACACCGATTTAAGCGCAATCACTGGCATCGCAAGCGGCCTAGGCCCGCCGCCCCACCGGCACGGGGGAGCGGACAATCATTGGATTGGCGCGGGTTAGCTGATGACGTCGTGGACCTGCAGCGGCTGGTCCATCACCGAATACCATTCGGCGCGGGCGGCGGCCCGCCGCTTGCCATTTTCCGACAGCGGCAGATGCAGCGCATTGAGCAGCGCGATCACTTCCTCGCGCGCCGTGAAATGCGACAGGTTCGGGCGCATGCCGAGGGTGGATTCATCGAGATCGTCGAACGCCGTCAGGCCGCGCGGGAAAAATTCGCGATAGACCACGCGTTCGGCAAAGCCGTCGCTGCAGCGGAACCCCATGCGCTTGGACAATTCCGTCAGGCCATCGCCGACCAGTTTCTTGTTGCGCGAGCCGAGCGTCGACAGACGATTGCGCACCACGATCCAATCGGTCAGCTGGCCGTCGACCAGCCGGCGCTGGCGGCGCGCCTCGCGGACCATTTCGGCGTAGTGGCTTTCGCCGGTGACGGAAAAATTGGTTGGGTCAAGCGTCGCAAGCACGTCAAAATCGACGAAGCTGTCGTTGAGCGGCGTGACCAGCGTGTCGGCCATCGAATGGGCGAGCCGCATCAGATAGGTGTCGCTTCCGGGCGTGTCGATTACCAACACGTCGTGGGTCTTCTCGATCGCGCTCACCGCTTTCGAGAAGCTGACGAATTCCTCGGCCTCGTTGCTTTCCAGCGAGTTCCCCTCGCCCCGCTGCACGCAGTAATGCGTCGGCAGGTCAAGCGGGACGCGCGCCCGCTCGGCCCAGGCGCGGCGGTTCTCGATGTAATGGGTGAAACTTTTCTGCCGGCTGTCGAGATCGATGGTCGCCACGCGCTGACCGGCCTTGAGGAGCGCGACCGCAATGTGCAGAGCGGTGGTGGACTTGCCCGACCCGCCCTTTTCGTTTCCCAGAACCACGACGTGAGCCGACTGACGCGCCTGCTCTATCGATTGCACTAACATGGCTTGGCCCCACCGGATTCAATTCTCGATCCATTCGCTTACTTTCGTCAAGCTTGTTTTGATTTTGTCCTTACTCGCGTGGCCGGACCGGCGGCAGTTTGCTATGGGCTAGGCCGGACCCGCGATCATCAGCCGACAGGCGCATCATTATGGCAAACGGCCCGACCGTCCGGCGTACGGTTTCAGCGCTCCGCCGCAGCCTTGTGCCATTCCGGGAAGCCGGCGAGCGCATTGCCTTGGTGCCGACTATGGGCGCCCTGCATCGCGGCCATTTGGCGCTCGTGCGCGAGGCGCGCCGGCGCGCCCGCCGCGTGGTGGTCTCGATCTTCGTCAATCCCACGCAATTCGCGCCGCATGAGGATTTCTCCAGCTATCCGCGCGAATATAAAAAAGACGTAACAGCGTTAACGGCGGCCAAGGTCGACTTGGTATGGGCGCCGTCGGTCGAGGCGATGTACCCGGACGGCTTTGCCACCCGGATCGAACCGCAAGGCGCGGCCAAGGCCGGGCTCGAGGATAAGTTCCGCCCGCACTTCTTCGGCGGCGTCGCCACTGTGGTAGCCAAGCTTTTCACGCAAACTGCGCCCGATTTCGCGCTGTTCGGCGAGAAGGATTACCAGCAACTACGCGTCGTCACCCAGATGGCGAAGGATCTCGACCTGCCGGTCAAGATCGTCGGCGTGCCGACCGTGCGCGAGCCGGACGGCCTCGCGCTGTCTTCGCGCAACGCCTATCTCGCGGTGCAAGATCGGGCGATCGCGCCGACTCTTTACCGCGTGCTCAATGCCGGCGCCGCCCGCGTAAAACGAGGCGAACCGCTCGAAATGGTGCTGGAAGAAGGCCGCGCCGAAATCGCGCACGCCGGTTTTGCGCTCGATTACCTGGAAGCGCGCCATGCGCTGACGCTCGCGCCAGTCGCCTCGCGCAAGGACGGGCCGATCCGGCTCTTGGTCGCGGCCAAGATCGGTAAAACGCGCCTGATCGACAATGTGGGCGTGTAAGCATCGCTAAACCGCCGGAATGACCGGACATAAGTTTACGGTTTGTTTGGGTGTGTCCCCGGCGCAACAGCCGGACTAACCCGCGGCGTCAGAGCAAGCCCAATTCGCGCAATTCGCGCCGCATCTGTTCCGGCATCTTGGCGGCGCCGGGCGCGGCCCGCGCCAGGTCGCGCGGCGCCTCTTTGGCCTCGAGGTAGCGCCAGCCCTGAAAGGCCGAGCGCGGGCGCGGTTCGACTAGCACCAGCTTGCCGTCGAGAACCACGCGGCAGCGGCCGATGCCGTCTTTGTCGGTGAAGGGGCGGATGGCGAGAATGCGCTCGCGGCAGGTGATTTGTCCCCGGATGACCCAAAACAGCGAGCCGCCATGGATAAGTTCCGCAGCGCGCTTGGGCACCATGCGGGTGGTGTGGATGTGCTCGGCCTTTTGCCCGCGCCGCTTCTTCTCTTTGAGCTTCTGCTTGATCCAGTCTTCCAGATCGGCGACCGAATCGCAGCCGACGCAGAGCTTGATGAGGTGAAGCGGCATTGCAACTTCCACTGAGCCTAGAACCTACAAAATCCGCCCCTCCATAGCCCGCAGCGGGCCCGCTAGGAAGCCGCCAGCCGGCATTGTTCACGCCCGTTTCTCCCGCAATCGTTCGGCCTTGGAATGTGGCGGAGCAGCATCAACAAGAAATATTCGATCGGTGCGGCGGAACCATCTTCGTTGTGATATCATTGCCTCAATTGCTGGGGCCATGTCGGAGGACATTTGATGCGCACGCGCGTCATCCACCTCATCAATCCGAAGACGGATTCCCTCACAACGCGCCCGCTCTACATGAACCGGGCGCTTTACTCCCCGCTCGCAGGACTGCTTGCCGTTGCCGCGGTCATCCCGCGCGACCGGTACGAGGTCGTGCTCACCGACGAGAATATCGAACCGATTGATTTCGATCTGAAGGCGGACATGGTCGGGATTTCCGCCATGACGAGCTACGTCAACCGCGGCTACGAAATCGCCGATCAATTTCGCGCCAAGGGCGTGCCTGTCGCAATGGGCGGCGTACATCCAAGCTTCATGCCGCAGGAAGCCCTCAAGCATGCCGACGCCGTCGTCATCGGCGAAGTCGAGCTGGTGATCGAGAAATTGCTCGACGATCTCGAACAGGGCTCGATGGGCGGAACCTATAAGTCGGACGTCCTGCATCCGATGGTCGGCGTGCCGATGCCGCGCTACGACCTGCTCAAGAAGCACCGCTACGTGAACAAGACCTTCGTGCAGACATCGCGCGGCTGCCATCAAGGCTGCACGTTCTGCGCCGAACCGCTGATGAACGGCCTCAAGTTTCGTTACCGGCCGGTCGACGAGGTGATCAACGAGATGGAGAACTGCGGCGCGCGCACCATTTCGATCAACGACGCCGACTTTTTCGGCACGCCGGAGCGCCCGAAAGAAGTGATGCGCGCGTTGAAGGGACGCGGCATCCATTGGCAGGCCGGCGTCACCTCCAAGCTGGCGCAGGACGACCGCATGCTCGAACTCGCGGCAGCCAGCGGCTGCACCTTGCTGAGCATCGGCTTTAAATCGATCTCGCGCGACACGCTCAAGAGCGTGCACAAGCACGTCAACCGGCCGGAGACCTTCGCCGCCTTGGTGGAGAAGGTGCACTCCTACGGCATCATGGTGTTCGGCTTGTTCATGTTCGGCTTCGACGGCGACGACACCTCGGTATTCGACGACACCGTCAAATTCAACATCGGCGCCGGCTATGACGCCTGTGCCTATTCGACGCTAACGCCCTACCCGGGCACGCTCACCTGGTACGAGATGAAGAAAGAAAACCGCATCGTGTCGTTCGACTGGACGATGTACGACCAGGGCCACGTCGTCTATCGCCCGGCGCAAATGTCGGGCGACGAACTCCGCCGCGGGCAAAGCCGCGCCTATGAGTGTTTCTATTCAACGTCGTCCATCGCCGGCCGCTTCCCGCTGCTCGGCAAACGGCATCGCACGCAATGGCTGATCTACAATATGTTCATGCGCCGGGGCTCGCAGACCGAGAAGATCGATTCGATCGCGGCGCCGACGGCGGAGCCCGACGTCGCGCCGATGCCGCCGATCCTGCCGGTCAAGCGCGAATGGCGCGCGGCCGTGCTGGAGGCAGCCGGCGGACCCGGCCCCCACCTGAGCTGAAACGGTTCACCAATGATAGTTGACGCCCGCCCGCACCAAATCGTCGGACACGGGCACGGATAGCGAGGATGCCGCCGACGCCGCGCTGAACAGGCTGGCGGTGCCGAGATCGAGGTGGAGATACTCCACCTTGGCGCTCCAGTTGGGATTGAGCGAATATTCCACGCCGCCGCCGGCGGTCCAGCCGAACTTCGTTTGCGTCGCGACGCCGGTGGTTTGCGGGGCTTTGATGTCGCCGTAAGCGGCACCGCCCGTGACATAGGGCAGGAAGCGGCCGAACGCGTAGCCAAGGCGGCCGCGGGTGGTGCCGAACCAGTCCTGTTTGGTCTGACAAACCCCGCCACCGTCGGCCGCACAGACGCCGCCGGGGCCGGCCGTGCTGCCTTTGATATTCGTCCAGTCGGCATCGGTCTCGACGCCTAGAACGATCGGGCCGGTCTGCCAGTTATAGCCGAGCTGACCGCCGAGCAATCCGCCGGAGGTGTTGAAGGTTCCCGAGTCGGCACCGAGCGTCGGATCGCTCCAGCTCGATCGGCCCCAACCGTAACCGCCGTTGATGCCGAAGTAGAAACCGGTCCATCGGAACGGCGCTTCCGCCGGCGCCTTGTAGTACGGCAACGGATTGGCGCGCGGCATATCGGCGGCCTGCGCCGAGAGGATGCTCCCGGCAAGGCAGGCAGTGGCAATTGCGAGCGCGAGCGAGCGGTTCATCCGAGAGTTCCCACCAAGACCAAACGCCCCTGCCCCCGAGGGACATAACCATCAGGCGTTCGGGGCCAAATCGGGGCGCAAACGGGGTCATTGTTGGCGAAAATTGGGAGCCCGGCCTCGCGCGCGGCCGCCTTATTCCTGGGTCCGCGCCGGCTCGATCACCATCACCTTGGCGCCCTCGGCCACCTGCGCGTCGGCCGCGACGGCGAGTTCGACAACGGTGCCGTCGATCGGGGCTGTGAGCGTGTGTTCCATCTTCATCGCCTCGATTATGGCGAGGCGCTGGCCGCGCGTGACGTGGGCGCCCTGCTCCACCAAAATCGACAGTACCTTGCCATGCATCGGCGCGCGCACCAGTCCGCCGGCGCCGGCATCCCCGCCTTCCTCGAGGGTGAGATCGCGCAACGTCACCTTGGTCTGGCGGCCGTGGCGCAGCACATAGACCGCATCGCCGGCGTCGACCGCGACGGCGTCGGCAGCAGGCGCGATGCCCTCCATCGTGACCGTCGCGCCGGCGAGCCCGTAGACTACCTGCGCCACGACGGCCTTGCCCTCGGCGACAACAGGCAATGCAAGCCGGCGCGCGCCCGATAACTGAAAGGCGTCGCCGCTGTCCCAGGGCGACGGCGGCGCGTCCGGCTCGCGCCCGAGCGATACGCCAATGCGCGCGCTTTCGCGCTCCACCAGCGTCCGCGCCCCGGCGGCGGCGGCGGCGCAGTCGAGGTCCTGTGGCACGGCGCCAAGGCCGGCGAGGTTACGCTCGATGAAGCCGGTGTCGAAATCGCCGCGGCGAAAACCCTCGGCGCGGCAGAGCGCGGCCAGGAAGCCGGCATTGCTGCGCGGCCCGACGACGACCGTGTTGTCGAGCGCGTCCGCCAGCCGGTCGAGCGCCTGGTCACGGCTTTGGCCGTGGGCGATCAGCTTGGCGATCATCGGATCGTAGAATGACGTGACCTCGGAGCCCGCTTCCACGCCGGTATCGACGCGCAGGCCGTCGCCCTTCGGAAACTGCAGCACCAGCAGCCTGCCGGTCGAAGGCAGAAAACCGCGCGCGGGATCCTCGGCGTAAAGCCGCGCCTCGACCGCGTGGCCGTTTAGCGGCACCTGCGTTTGCCTAAGAGGCAGCTTTTCGCCGAAAGCGATCCGGAACTGCCATTCCACCAGATCGATCCCGGTCACCGCTTCGGTCACCGGGTGTTCGACTTGGAGGCGCGTGTTCATTTCCATGAACCAGAAGCGGCTCTCTTTCAGGCCGCCGGCGCCGTCGGCGATAAATTCGACCGTGCCGGCGCCCTCATAATCGGCGGCCTTGGCGGCGGCGATGGCCGCCTCGCCCATGCGCGCGCGCAAACCCGCGTTCATGCCCGGCGCCGGCGTCTCCTCGATGACTTTCTGGTGGCGGCGCTGAAGCGAGCAATCGCGCTCGTTGAGATGGACGACGTTGCCGCGCCGGTCGGCAAAAATCTGCATCTCGATGTGGCGCGGCGCGGTGACGTATTTCTCGATCAGCACGCGCTCGTCGCCGAAGGCGGATTTCGCCTCGCGCATGGCAGCGGCGAGCGCGGACTCGAAATCGGCGTGGCGGTCGACCCGGCGCATGCCTTTGCCGCCGCCGCCGGCCGTCGCCTTGATCAGCACCGGATAGCCGATTTCGTAGGCCTTGCGGCTCAGGAATTTCGGCTCCTGCATGTCGCCGTGATAGCCGGGCACCACCGGCACGCCGGCTTTCTCCATCAGCGCCTTGGCCCGGTCTTTGAGGCCCATGGCGCGGATCGCCGAAGGCTTCGGTCCGACGAAGACGATCCCGGCGTCGCCGCAGGCTTGCGCGAAATCGGCGTTCTCCGACAAAAAGCCGTAGCCGGGATGGATGCAGGCGGCGTGCGCTTGTTTCGCCACCGCGATCAATTTGTCGGCGGCGAGATAGCTAGACGCGGCCGGTGCCGGGCCGATGGCGTGCGCCTCGTCGCACAGCCGCACGTGCAGCGCGTTGGCGTCCGCCTCCGAATAGACCGCGATGGTGCGCATACCCAGCCGCTTGGCGGTGCGGGCGATGCGGCAGGCGATTTCGCCGCGATTGGCGATCAGGACGGATGTGAACATGCAGGGCCCAGTCTAGCCCTATCCTAGCGTGCCGGCGGCAGCGCCGCCGGGGCCCGCGGCTTTGGCGCGCCGGGTGCCGCCGCGTTTTTGTCGGCCGCATCTTGCGCGGCCTGGGCGTCGGTAGCGGCCTTTGGCAGCGGCGGCTCGGGATTCATGATGCTGACCGGCGGGATCGAAGCTGAGGACGGGAGATCGTATTTGTCCGGCACCGGGGCTTTGGCCGGCGCCTCCGGCAGAATGGCGACCGGCGCCATGGCGCCCGGCAGCCGATCGGCCACCGGCGCCGTCGCCGCGTTCTTGTTCCAGCTCGCGGCATAGCGCGAGACGTATTGGTCGAACACCTGCGCCTTGAGATTGGACTTGATCACGTTGGTATCGCCGAGCAGCGCGAATGCATCGCAGCGTTCGGCGGTGCAGCCGTCGCGCACCGCCAGCACGTGGGCGGCGATGCCGAAACGGTCGAGTTCGATGGCGCGGCGCAGGCCGGCGAGCGAGACGGCGAAATCCGGATCGCTATGGCGGGCGAAGGCGAGCCCATCGGAGAGCAGCGTCAGCCGCGCTGCCATATAAGCGACCGCGGCGGCGGTGGATTGCGGCCCCGCGAACACCGTCTTTTCGCAAGCGTTCTCCACCGCCTCGCCGGCTCCGCCGTCGAGGCAGGCGAGCGTCGATCCGGGCGCCATCGCCGCCCCGGTCAGATGCGCGCTGCGCTGTGCCAGCGCGCGGCGCTCGACAAACCGCTCGCCCTCGGCCATTCGGTCGACAATGGCTATGATCCCGAGGCCGAAGATCGCCAGCGCCGCCACCGGCAGCAACAGGCGGCGCGCCAGGTCCGGCCGCAGAAATGCAAGCACCAGCAGCCCCACCGTCAACGCCGCCAGCGCGCCCAGCATCAGCAGGGTCAATGTTAGGCCGTTTAGCGGCATAGGCCTCCGGCAATCACGTTACTGAATCTTTGCCCCCGACACCTTTACCACACGGGCCCACTTTTCGATGTCCTGATGCAAGAAGGCATCGAATTCCGCCGGCGTCTTCGCCAGCGGAATGGCGCCCTGCTTGAGCCAGGCGGTCTTCACATCGGGCAGCTGGATCACCTTGTTGATCGCGGTGTTGAGGAAACTGATAACTTCTTTGGGCGTTCCCTTGGGCGCCATCAGGCCGATCCAAATGGTCGCTTCGTAGCCGGGAACCGTTTCGCCGACGGTCGGCAAGTCCGGTGTGAGCGGATTGCGCTTCACGCCGGTGGTGGCAAGCGCGCGCACCTTGCCGGCCTTGGCCAACTCCGACATCACGGTGATGGCATCGAACATCATCTGGACGTTGCCCGACAGTACGCTGTTGCGCATATCGCCCGAGGCCTTGTGCGGCACATGCACGATGTCGGTATGGCTCATGGCTTTGAACAGCTCGCCGGCCATGTGATAGGGCGTACCGGGGCCGGACGACGCGTAATTGAGCTTGCCCGGATCTTTCTTGGCCAGCGCAATGAATTCCGCCACCGTCTTGGCCGGCACCGAGGGGTGCACCACCATCAGCAGGTCGGAATCATTGATGGTCGCCACCGGCAGGAAGTCGCGCATCAGCTGATACGGCTTGTTCGCCATCAGCGACTCGTTGGTGGTGTGGGTGTTCGACATCACCAGCAGCGTGTAGCCGTCGGGCGCCGACTTTGCGACCGCATCGGTGCCGATCAACGAGCCGGCGCCGGGGCGGTCTTCGACCACGAAGGATTGCTTGGTTTCCTCGGACAGATATTTGGCGAGGATGCGGGCATAGACGTCAGCCGGCCCGCCGGCGCCGAACGGCACGATCAAGCGGACGGTGCGGCTCGGATAGGTTTCCGCCGACGCCGGCCACGCCGGCAATACCGGGAACAAGAGTGCAATGAGACGCAGGAACAAGCGCATTCGGACTTCCCCCTTCGGGCTTCAGGCTGATGATAACGCTGCAATGGTTGTGTTTTATTCCTTGCCAGGCCGCCGGTCACGTCCTTCCGGCCGATTTAAAGCCTGGCGCAAGATCGCTCGCCGCTGCGAAGGCGCCTTTGGCCTCCACCGACGTCATCGCCAGCGTGGTGCGCAGATCGGTGACCCCGCCGCTGCCGGCCGCGGCCAACAGCACGGCGGCCATCTGAATCTCGCCTGGCGCCTCGGCGATGGTCAGAAAATCGTAATCGCCGAAGGTGACGTAGAAGCCGATCAGCCGGCCGCCGGCTTTGGTCATGGCACGGCCAACCGCAAGAGCGCGGTCTTCCGGATTGACGATCATGCCCTTGATGGCACCGGCAGTGTAACGCCCCTGCGTGATGTAGATCGGCATGCGGTCCTCCACAGCAGCTACGCCCGGCGGCCTCGGTCAAGCATCATAGTCGCTGGCGGAAACGAAAGCGCGGGCGGCCGCTAGACGCGGTCGAGCTGGCTTTCCTTGGCGACGCGTTCGAACGCCTCGCCGGAACTCTTGATCCGGTACTGGTAGTCGTCGCCTTCCGACGGCAGCAGCTTCACTACCGTGTAGCTGCCGGTGGCCGCGGCGCGGCCGAATGTCGGCGAGGTAAAGTACACGGTCTCGCCGACCTGATACTTGTGCGGCATGACCCGGATTTCGTGCGCGGCCACCGGCTGCACCGGCGGGCTCGGCGTGCGGATCATTTTGGCGGCCGATTTCGGCGCAATGCTGGGCGCGCGGATCGCCGTCGCGGCATTAGGCCGCGCGGCCTTGCCGACCGGGCGGCGGGCCGATTTCGACGCCTTTTTGACGTCGGCGCGCCCGCCCTTGGCGCTCTTTTTGTCGGGCCGCCGGAGGGCTTTGGAGGACCGGCCCGCGGTTTTGGTGGAATGACTGCTCATGACGACAATATAGCAGCTTATTTCGCCCCAGTGCGAAGATTTTGAAGTCGGAACATAAGTGTTTTCAATGAGTTACAACTATGTTTCCGGGTGGTTAACGGGGCGCAGGCCGGTTGCCCAAATTCCGCTCCGCAGACCTCGTAAGGACGCCAGAGCCGCTCCGGATCGTGGAACCGGCGGTTCGGAACCGGCGTTTTGCAACCGGGACGCGGAGGTCTGACATGCGGCTTTTGCTCGGCATCATTCTCGGCGGCGCGCTGACCGTCGGCGGCGCCTATCTTTACGATTCCCACCATGCGCTCACGGCCGGTAACGCGCCGGCCGATGTACAACGGCCCCTCGTCAATTGGGAAGTGGTCGGCACCAAGTGGCGGCATCTCAACGAGCGCGCCCGAGCCGAATGGAGCCGGCTCGCCGGCTGAGCGACTGCGGCTCGAAATATTTCAGCGCCTGCTAGCGACCGATCTGCTCGCGTTGGCCGACGCGTAGCGCATCGGCGACGGCGCGGCGGTCCATGCGCGTGCCGTCATCGCCTTCGATCAGCAACGGAACGCGGCCGCCCCGCTCCACGTGACGCGCCCACGACAAAGCCTCGTCGAGCGCGGTGAATTCCTTAAACAGCATTTGCTCCTTGGCGATCGGAGATATTTCGCCGGACCCTTTTGGGCCGCTATAGACACGGTATTGCATCGTCGACCTCCTTTTTAACCTGTTACCGCCACATATAATTATCCGGGGATGACGCTGAAACCCCGATTGCGGTTCCACGGCCGATTTCGTTTGCGCCCCGAGGTGGTAGTGTGGCGGGCCGATACCGGGGAGACAGCGCATGCGAGCCGCCTACTACGAACTGAACGGTTCCGCGCGCGAGGTGTTGCGTGTCGGTGACGTCGAGACCCCGCAAGCCGGACCCGGCGAGGTGCGCGTCAAGCTCGCCGCTTCCGGCGTCAACCCGTCCGACGTCAAATCGCGCCAAGGTTCCACCCGAAAGATCGGCTGGCCGCGCCTGATCCCGCAGAGCGACGGCGCCGGCGTCATCGACCAGGTCGGTGACGGCATCGCCAAGTCGCGCCTGGGCGAGCGGGTCTGGGTCTGGAATGGGCAATGGAAGCGCGCCTTCGGCACCGCTACCGAATTTATCGCCTTGCCGGCCGCCCAGACCGTCAAGCTGCCGGACAAAGTCGGCTTCGAGGCCGGGGCCTGTCTCGGCATTCCGGCCATGACCGCCATTCATGCGGTCGCGCTAGCGGGCACCGAGAAGACTCCACGGTGCTGGTCGCCGGCGGCGCGGGTTCCGTCGGCCAATACGCCATCCAGTTCGCCAAGGCGCTGGGCGCGACGGTGTTCACTACAATCTCGTCGCCCGAAAAAGCCGCGGCCGCGCGCGAGGCCGGCGCCGACCACGCCATCGACTACAAGCGCGAGGATGTCGGCGAACGGGTGATGGAATTAACCGGCAAACGCGGCGTCGACGCGGTGATCGAAATGGACCTTGCCGCCAACGCGAAGCTGATCCCGTTTGTGCTGCGGCCGAAGGGCAGCGTCATCGTCTACGGTACCGGCGCGGCCGCGGCGAGCCTGCCGGCCTACTTCTGCCTCACCCAGTCCATACGCGTGCAATTTTTCCTGGTCTACGAACTCGACACCCGCGAGCGCGAGCGCGCGGTGTCCGCCATCGGCCGCGCGCTCGAGCAGGGCAAACTAGCCAATCGGATCGCAACGCCGACTTATGCGCTGACCGACATTGCTGCCGCCCACGAGGCGGTCGAGCGCGGAACCATCGGCAACGTTATCGTGACGATGTGACAGCGCCACGTCACGGTTGGTAGCGCGTGCCGATCGCGGGTTTGCTTTGGCCGAGGCCGGGCAGCTCCCAGACACCGGCACCGGCCGGATTGATGTCGGCGGCGATGTCGACGTCGATCAGATACGGTTTATTGGCGGCGATGCCTTTGCGGACGGCCTCGGCCAGATCCCCTGCCCGGTCGACGCGCACGCCTTCGACGCCGCAGGAACGCGCCATGGCGGCGAAGTCCGGATTATAGCGCTGCCCGGTCAACGGATTGTGGAAGTCGGTCGCCAACTCGCGCTTGTTCAAATAGCCACGCTGCAAGCCGCGGATCGAAGCATAAGCGTAGTTGTTCCACACCACCCAGACCACGGGCAGATTGTATTCGACCGCGGTGCCGAGCACGTTGGCCTGCATGAAGAAAGCGCCGTCGCCGCACACCGATACGCAAGGCCGGTCGGGCGCCGCGAACTTGGCGCCCAGTACGCCGGCGACGCCGAAGCCCATGGCGCCAAAGCTCATGCAACTGATCAGCGAATCCGGACGTCGCGGCTTGCAGTAGCCGAGCAGCCAGTTGTGGTGCACGCCAATATCGCTGACCAAAATGGCGTCTTCCGACAGGCCGCGGTCGATCTCGAAGGCGGCGCGCTGCGGATTGATCGGCTGGGTATCATCGGTGAAACCCGGCGCAACCAGTTTGTCCCACTCTTTGCGATAGCCGTCGATCTGGCCGAGCCATTTCTTGCGGGCTTCCAGCTTCTTGTCGACGTCTTTGCGCCGATCGAGCTCGGCCAGCACCTGGCGCAGGAAGGTACGCGTGTCGGCCATCAGGCCGAGCGCGACCGGATAGTTGCGGCCGATCTCGTCCGGATCGATATCGACGTGGATGAGTTTTGTCGGCGGAATGGTGAAGGAATAACCGGGGATCCACGAGCTCGACGTGCGGTCGTCAAAGCGGGCGGCCAGCGACAGCAACACGTCGGCCTGGCGCGTGGCGTGGTTGGCCTGGTAGTGACCGCCGCGCGCGACCATTCCGAGCGCCAGCGGATGATAGGTGTCGATGGCGCCCAGCCCGCTCATCGAAGCCGCCACCGGAATCTGGAGGCGCTCGGCGAGCTTGAGCAATTCCTCGGCCGCGCCGCCGTGGCGCACGGCCTGACCGACGAAAATCACGGGGCGCTCGGCGTTAAGCAGCATGTCGACGGCTTTCACAACGCCCTCAGGGTCGGCGCCGCAACGGCTGGAGATGTTGCCGTTCCACTCCTTCGCGTTCGGCGCTTCCTCGGCGGCCGTTTCCATGAACACGTCGTAGGGCATGTCCAGCACCACCGGCCCGGGCCGTCCCGTCATCATCGTCTTCCACGCCTGCCGAACCGCGAGCGGCACCATGTCGCCGCGCGTCGGCTGGAATACGCGCTTGCAGAGGCTGCGCACGGTCGACGGGAAGTCGGCCTGGTTTTGCCGATACATTTCCTGGAAGGCGCCGCGGTTGAACTGGCTGGTCGGCACGTTGCCGGTGACCGCCAGGAACGGTACCGAATTCGAGATAGGCGGTGGCGAGCGAGATCGGCAGTTGCGCCGAGCCGGGGCCGCACGACGTAAAGGTCGCGGTCGCCTTGCCGGACACGCGGTAATAAACGTCCGCCATGAAGCCGGCGACGCTTTCATGATGTACCGAAATGGTCTTGATGTCGGCCGAGCGCTCGTACAGCGCGTCGATGAACTGGATATTGCCATGGCCGCACAAGCCGAACACCTGCGGCACTTTCTCCTGGATCAGGTAGTCGACAATGACCTGCGCCCCGTTGAGCTTGTTCGATGTCGACATCGGATCGGTCTCCTGCTGGCAAAACGAGGCGGAACGCTATTTCTCACAATGCTGTACGTCAATTGATATTGTGGTATTCGTCTGAGGCGCGCTAACGCGATCCTGGCAGGCAGACAATCATGGCAACGACCCGCAAATGGTTCATCCGCAATATCGCCGCAGTGCCGTGGCGGCAATTTCCCGATCATTTCGGCGGCGCGCTGTCGAAACCGCTGGTGATGCCGGAGACTGCCGGCTCAAAGCATATCGACTACCGCATTTCGATGTACCAGCCGATGGCCTATGTGAAGGTGCACCAGCACAAGGTGCACGAGCAGGTTTATCACGTGATCGATGGCGAAGGCCTCATGCACATCGACGGCGAGGACCACGTCGTGCGCAAGCACGATTATATTTTCCTTCCGCCCGGCGTCGATCACTCGATCTCGAACACCAGACTGGTCGATCTCGTCTTCCTGGTGGTCACCTCGCCGGTCAGCGACGAGACGGCGTAACTTACGGCGACTGCTTGGCACGCCGGCCGGCGGTGGTGCCGGCGATCTTGCCGAACACGGCGCCGTTCATCAGGCCGGTGCCGCCGGGATAGTTGAACCAGAAGATGCCGCCGACCAGCTCGCCGGTGGCGAACAGGCCGGGGATGGTGCCGCCGTCGCTATCCATGACGCGCGCATTGGTGTCGATGCGCAGGCCGCCGAAGGTGAAGGTCAGCCCGCAGGTCACCGCATAGGCCTCGAACGGCGGCTCGTCGACGGTATTGGCCCAGTTCGATTTCGGAATCGCCAGACCTTTGGTGCTGCGGCCGTCCTTGACGTTCGGGTCGAACGGCACCTCGGTCATCACCGCCTTGTTGTATTCCTTGATGGTGGCCAGCGCCTTGACCGGATCGACGTCCTCCATCTTCTCGACCAGCTCTTCAAGCGTATTGGCGCGCACCTTGGTGACGCGCTTGATGCGGTACTCGTCGCGCAGCATCGGGATGATCTTGTTGTCGAACACCTGATAGGCGAACTGCTTGGGCTGCATCAGGATGATGCGGCCGTTCTTGGCATAGGTGTAATTGCGGTAGTCGGAGCCTTCGTCGAGGAAGCGCTCGCCGTTGGCATTGATCATGATGCCCCACGGATAGGAGTGCTTCTGGAAGTTGTCGCCGACCGTGAGATCGCCGGTCTCCGGCGCGTTGCGGTCCCAGGCCACCGCGTGGCCGCCCGACCAATTGCCGATCGGCTGCGCCCCGATCGCCAGCGCCATCTTGATGCCATCGCCGGTGTTGAAGCGGCTGCCGCGGATCTTGGCGAGTTCCCAGCCCGGCCCCAGATAGCGCGTGCGCATTTCGGCATCGGCCTGGAAGCCGCCCGACGCCAGCACCACGCATTTGGCTTTCACCTCGCGGGTCTTGCCTTCGTGCTTGACCTTGACGCCGTGAACGCCATCGTCATCGGCCAGCAGTTCGAAGGCGCGCGCGCCGTAGGCGATGGTGACGTTGTTCTTGCGCGCGATCTTGGTGAGCGCGTCGACCAGGCCCGGGCCGCCGCCGACGGCTTCCACAGTCAGGCCGCCCCAGAACTTGAACATGCCGCCGATCTTGTAGGCCTGGCGGCCCCAGATCGGCATGAAACGCACGCCCTTGTCGCGCATCCACAGTATGGTCTCTTTGCTTTTCTTGATCAGGATTTCGCAAAGATCCGGGTCGGTGCGGTATTCGGTGATGCGGCCCATGTCGTCGAAGAATTTCTCTTCGGTGTAGGTGCCGAAGTCGGACTTCGAGACCTCCTCGTCGGTCAGATCGGGCATCAGTCTGCGCAGGTCGTCGACGCCGTCATAGACGCAGCGGAAGGCGCCGGCGGTGAACCGGCTGTTGCCGCCGGACTCGTCTTCCGGCGCGCGCTCAAGCACCAATACCGAAACGCCCTGCTCTGCCGCGGCCAGCGCCGCGCAGAAGGCCGCATTGCCGCCGCCGACGACGATGACATCCGTGGATTGAGGTAACGCTGTGCTCATGCTGGACCCGGGCTGACTGGATTTATTGTTTCAGGGCCCGCTTCGTAGCGCGAGAGCACCGTCTTTGGCAATGCGGGAGCCGCTCTCGCATAGCAGAACCGCGAAGCCCTTCAGAATTTTTCCACCCACGGCCGTAGTTCGAGTTCCTGCGTCCAGGCGCTGCGCGGCTGGTTGAGCACGTGCAGATAGCTGGCGGCAATGGCGTCGGGATCGAGCAGCGAATCCGGTTTATCCGCCGGTTCGGCGCGGCGCGCGCTGCGGATGCCGCCGTCGATGACAAAATGCGCCACGTGAATGCCCTGCGGCAACAATTCGCGGGCCATGCTCTGCGCCAGTCCCCGCAGCGCGAATTTTCCCATTGCGAAAGGCGCCGACTGCGCATAGCCCTTCACGGATGCCGAGGCGCCGGTGAACAAAATGGCGCCGTGCCCCTTTGGCAGCATGCGGCGCGCCGCCGCCTGTCCAACCAGAAAAGCGCCGAAGGCGGTGATCTCGAGCGCCTTGGCGACTTCGACCGGATCGAGGTCAGTGAAAGGTCCGCGGGTGCGATAGCTGGCGTTGTAAACGACGACGTCGGGCGCCATTTGCGCCGCGTCGAGATCGGCGAACAGCTTTTCGACTTCGTCACGCTTGGCGGCGTCGCAGTTGAACGCCTTGGCGCCGGTCGCCTGCACGAATTCGTCGAGTTTGACCGCCGAGCGCGCCGCCAGCGCGACAGACATGCCTGCCTTGGCGAACGCGCGCGCCAGCGAGGCGGAGAGGCCGGAGCCAGCGCCGACAATGAGGGCGGATTTGTAACTCATCGGTATTTGCACATCATTATTGGTCCATGGCAGCCAACGCTCGCGTCCTTCACATCCTAAACACCCCGAACCGCGTTGCCCTTACCGGCGCATTCAGCGCCGCTGAAAACGCCAGCGCCAGCACACGGCGCGTTTCCGACGGCGCGAGGATGCCGTCGTCCCACAGCCGCGCGGTGGCGAAATAGGGATTGCCTTCCGTTTCGTATTGCGCGCGGATCGGCGACTTGAAGGCTTCTTCCTCCTCGGCGCTCCAGCTTTTGCCCTCGCCTTCGATATTGTCGCGCTTGACGGTGGCGAGCACCGAGGCCGCCGGCTCGCCGCCCATCACCGAGATGCGCGCGTTCGGCCACATGAACAAAAATCGCGGGCCGTAGGCGCGCCCGCACATGCCGTAATTGCCGGCGCCGTAGGAGCCGCCGACGATGACGGTGATTTTGGGCACCTGGGCGCAGGCGACCGCCGTCACCATCTTGGCGCCGTCCTTGGCGATGCCGCCGGCCTCGTAGTCCTTACCCACCATGAAGCCGACGATGTTCTGCAGAAACAAAAGCGGAATGCGGCGCTGGCAGCACAGCTCGACGAAATGTGCGGCCTTCAGCGCGCTCTCCGAAAACAATATGCCGTTGTTGCCGAGGATGCCGACCGGCATGCCGTGGATATGCGCGAAGCCGGTCACCAGCGTGGTGCCGTATAGCGCTTTGAACTCGTCGAACTCGGAGGCGTCGACCAGGCGCCCGATCACTTCGCGCACGTCATATTGCTTTTTCAAGTCAATCGGCACTACGCCGTCGAGTTCGGACGGGTTCAGCGCCGGCTCACGCGGCGCGCTGAGCGGTATATCGACCGTCTTCCTGCTATTGAGATTGGCGACAATGCGGCGCGCCAGCGACAGCGCGTGGTGGTCGTCCTGCGCCAGATGATCGGCGACGCCCGACTTGCGCGCGTGCAGGTCACCGCCGCCGAGGTCCTCTGCACTCACCACCTCTCCCGTGGCGGCCTTCACCAGCGGCGGCCCGCCGAGGAAGATGGTGCCCTGGTTCTTGACGATGATGGTCTCGTCCGACATCGCTGGCACGTAAGCGCCGCCGGCGGTGCACGAGCCCATCACCACGGCAATCTGCGGGATGCGTAGCGAGGACAACGTCGCCTGGTTGTAGAAGATGCGGCCAAAATGCTCGCGGTCGGGGAACACTTCGGTCTGATGCGGCAGGTTGGCGCCGCCCGAATCCACCAGATAGATGCACGGCAGCCGGTTCTCGCGCGCGATCTCCTGCGCGCGCAGATGTTTCTTCACCGTCATCGGAAAATAAGTGCCGCCTTTGATGGTGGAGTCGTTGCACACCACCATGCATTCGCGGCCTTCGATGCGGCCGATGCCGGTGATTAGGCCGGCGCCATGAATGGCGTCGTCGTACATGCCGAAGGCGGCGAGCGGCGACAGTTCCAGGAAAGGCGAACCGGGGTCGATCAGGTTCATTACCCGATCGCGGGGCAACAATTTGCCCCGTCCGATGTGCCGCTCGCGGGCTTTCTCCGAGCCGCCCAAAGCGGCCTCGGCGCGGCGCGCCTGCAATTGCGCCGTGAGCGCGCGCATGCGTTCGGCATTGGCGCCGAATTCGGCGCCGCCGGTATCGATGGCGGACGAAAGAATGGCCAAACTGCCCTCCCCGATTGCCGCATAAGCGTGCCTTGGCGGAACTCGGAACGCAATGGCGCGGGAACTGCGGCATTACCGCGACTTTCGGAACCAGCGCACCTCGGCCGCGTTCCCGTTAAGCACGCCACAACGTCAAGCACGTCGGGAGGTGCCCACAGGAGGATTCTAATGAGGAAAGCAAGATTGTTATCGACCGTCGCAGCGACTCTGCTGCTCACCGTCGGCGTCGCGTCGGCCCAAACCATGAATAAGGACGAAGCGGCGCCGAGCCGTGCGCCTGCCGCACAGCAGAAGGCGCCGCCCGAAAAGATAGCGCCAGGCATCAAGGCCGGAGAGCAGAAAGCCGGCATCCAACGAAAGACGCCGGAGACGACGGGCCAGGCGCCAAACGCATCCGACGCCGACAAGACACGGGCCACCGACAAGGGCAGCATGGATAAGTCCACGGAGAAAGGCCCGGCTGCCAAAGGCGCGTCCGACGCCAATGGCGGCGCCGATATGAAGTCTAAGGCCAACGACAGCGCTCAGGCTCCGGCCGGTGCGAAGTCGAGCCAGTCCACGACCGGCCAAGGCGCGGCGGCCGGCTCCGCCAAGCTTTCGACCGAACAACGCAGCAAGATGACCACCATCTTCAAGCAGCACAGGGTGAAACCGGCGCATCTCAACATTTCGGCACGCGTCGGAGCCCGCGTTCCGAATAGCGTCCACTTCTACCCGCTGCCGCGGGAGGTGTTCGCGATCTATCCCGAGTGGCGCGGCTATGACTACATCATGGTTGGCGATGAGGTCATCGTCCTCGACCCGCGCACGCACGAAATCGTCGCGATTCTCGACGCGTAATCGACGCAATCGACCTATCGCGGAGCGGCCGGGAACTTTCCCGGCCGTTTTGCCCGAGATATTTATACGCTTTTTCCCATGGAACGTTCATGGGCGTTCATTCGTTATCGTTTGGAGTTCCCCATCCCACAAAGAGAGGACAAGCAAAATGGACAAAGATCGTATCGAAGGCTCGGTCGAACAGGCCAAGGGCAAAGTGAAGGAAGTCGCGGGCAAGGTCACCGGCGATTCCAAGCTCGAGACCGAAGGCAAAGTGCAGCAGACCACCGGCAAGATTCAGAACGCCGTGGGCGGCTTCAAGGACGCGGTCAAGGAATCCGTCAAGAACTGACATCCGGCGGCCTCCGCGGCTTGAACTTCAAAAACCCGGCGCCTGCGCCGGGTTTTTGGCGTTCGCCGTTTCGTTCTACACTGGTCTCCCAATGACGGGGGTAATCATGCACGCGCCGGACGACTACAAAGGTCTCAAGCTCAAGCTGGATGGCGTGGTGCCGCCGGGCCGCGGCTTCCACCGCAATCTGCTGCTCGACACGCTTTACGCTTCTTTGCCGCGCGACCCGCAGGTGAAGGTGCAAATCTATAACGCCGAGATCGTGCCTGGCGGCTACACCAATTGGCATTGCCATAACGGCGCGGCGTTCTTCGTCGCCCTGCAGGGCCTGTTCGAAGCCCATTTCCAAGAAGGCGTGCTGGTCAAGGCCAAGGCCGGCGAGTGTTACTCCGAACCGATCGCAAAATTCCACCGCGGGCACAATCCGCACCCGGAACTGCCTTATCTCTGCGTCGGCCTGTGCTTTACTTCGCCCGACCGCGACCACGTGACCAATTCGGTCGAGCGGCCGTGGTGAACTAGGCTCTGACTTCCTGCCGTTGGAAAACGACATAGCCGCCGACGAACAGCAGGATGCTCGCCGCCACCATGCCGACGATCTGCGGCCAGGCCACCATGACGCTGTCCCACAACGGCAGCGGCGCGCCCATCACCGCCCCCTCCAATTGGCTCAAATAGACTGGCCCAAGCGAGCGGGTGGTCGGATCGAGCAGCGCCAGCACGCATTCGCCGAACAGCGTGGAAGGCGACAGCCGCGCCAGCATCTGCGCGGTGGTGATCAGCGTCGCCTGGTGCTCGGGCGACACCAAAGCCTCGGCAATAGCCGGCGCCAGCGCCGGCCAGATCACCGAGAGGAACAGCCACAGTCCGAGCGTCACCAGCGCCGCGGTGGCGGCCGAGCGGAAGATCACCGAGAACAGCATGGCCAGCGCCAGCCAGACCCCGGCATAGGCGATGGTTACCAAGAGGAAGATCAGCGCACGCGCCATCTCTTCGCCCCCCGGCGGCACGCCCAGCATGATCAGGCCAAGACCGATCACCAGGAGCCACAGGCACACCAAACTTATCGCGATGACGGCCAGACCGCCCAGAAATTTTCCGAACAGCAGCGCGTCGCGGTAGATCGGCTGCGACAGGATGCGCGACAATGTGCGCCGGTTATGCTCGCCGTTCACCACGTCGAAGCCGAGCCCGATCGCCATCAGCGGCACCAGGAAGCCGAGGAACGCCACGAAAGACGGCAGCGGCGCGCGCGCGGTGGTAAAGAGCCGCAGGAACAAAAACGGGTCCTCGGCGGTGACGGCGCGGATCTGCTGGATGGCCCCGAAAACCGCGGCGAGCGCGGTCAGCACCACCAGCCATTCCAGCACACGCATACGCGCACTGCTGAGATGGTCCGACAATTCCTTCAGAGTCACCACGCCCAAGCCCCGGAGCGCTGAGCCTTCACGCCGCATGACGGCCCTCCTCCGCGTTCTGGAAATAGCGCGTGTAGATGGTCTCGAGACTGGGCTGGTCGAGCGAAAGCTGCTTAAGCCGCCCGCCGGCAGCGACCACCGCGGCCGCGGCCTCGGCCCGCAGATCGCGGTCGCAGGTCATGCGGAAACGGCCGGCACCGGGCTCCGCCACGCTGCGCACGCCCGGCAGCGCCGAAAGATGCCTGGCGATACCGTTGCCGCCGTCCGCTTCGACCTCGACGGCGTAACCGCCGCCCAGCACCTGGCGGCCGAGCTCGGGCACGGTGCCCATCAGCACGATGCGGCCGGCATTGAACAGCGCCACCCGGTCGCACACGCTCTGCACCCGGTCGAGCAGATGCGACGACAGCAGAATACTGACGCCCTGCTCCTTCAGCGAGCGGATCAGTTCCAGCAGCTCGACGCTGGCCTGCGGATCGAGCCCATTGGTCGGTTCGTCCAAGATGGCGACGCGGGCGTCCTTCATCACGATTTCGGCCAGCCCCAGGCGCTGACGCATGCCGCGTGAAAACGTCCCGACCTTCTTGTCGGCGACCGCGGACAGCCCGACGCGGGCCAGCGCGGCGGCGATGCGCTTCTCGCGCACGCCGGAGGCAAGGCCCATGAGTCGCGCCGTGTAGTGCAGGTTGTCGGCCGCGGTGAGGTGATCGTAAAAGCCGACCGAGTCCGGCAGATAGCCGACCAGGCGCTTGACCTCGAGCGGCTCGCGCATCGGGTCGTGCCCGAAGACGCGCGCCTCGCCGGCGCTGATGTCGCTTAAGCCCAGCAGCATCAGGATGGTGGTGGTCTTGCCGGCGCCGTTGGGGCCGAGCAGGCCGAAGATTTCGCCGGCGGCGACATTGAACGTGACACTGTCCACCGCATGCGCGGCGCCATAGCGTTTGGTGAGGCCCGATGCTTCGATGACTTTGGCCTCGATGGCGGTTTTGCTCATCGGCGGCCAAACCTTGCGACGGCGCCCACCATGATCAGCAATGCGGCGCCGATGATGCCGACGCCGGCGACGCCCCATACCGTCGAGGTAGTCACGGTAACGCGGAAATCCGCGGTGCCGGTCTCGCCGCGCGCGGAGGCGGTCAGCCCGGTGACGTAATCGCCGGCGATCGCCTTGCTCGGCGGGCTGATCAACGCCTGCACTTGTTTGTGCTCGTTGGGCGCGATGCGGTCGATGGTCTTCGGCTCGAACGTGACCTTCCAGCCGCTCGGCGCGTTGGCCGACAGCAGTATATTCTCAGCCGGAGCGGTGCCGGTATTGGTCACTACGACCGGGACCGAGCTTTCCTTGCCAGCGGTGGCGCGAGCACTAAGCAGACCTTCGCGGCCGGAGAGCGAGAGCTTGGGCTGGCCTGTGATATCGAGCGCGACCTTGGCGGAAGCGCGCGCATCTTCGGCGGCGATGCGCGCCGTCACCGGGTAATGCCCGGCATCGACGGTGTCGGGCGGGCTGACCTTGAGTTTCACGTCCTTGCTTTTGCCGGCACCGAGCGGAATCGCGGTGAGCTGCTGGGTGCCGTAGGCCTCAGTAAACGAGGTATCGAAATTGCGCGGCGCGTCGGCGGCGAGACTGACTAGAAGCTTTTTGCCGCTGTCGTTCTTGATGGTCAGGGTATATTCGAAGCTTGAGCGCGAAGAGCCGCGCAGTTCGGGCAATTGCGGCTGCAATGTCAGTTTGGCCGGCAATTCCTTGGCGAGCGTGACCGCCACCGGCAGCGCGATGTGGCTACTGGCACCGTCGGCGTTCACCGTCAGTGTTTGGGTGCCGATCTTGGCGTCTTTCGGAACGTCGAGCCGCAGGTCGAGCGAGACGCTGTCATCGGTCGCCGGCATGGCCGCCGCGATCGGCTGGCCGCCGCCAAGCAGCGTCGCGGTCCAGCCCTGCGGGACGCCCGATACCGAAAGTGCGAGCCGCTCGGGCGCCACGCCGTAATCGCGCAATTTCAAGTTGACGGTCGATGTGGTGCCGGGCTGCACGGTGACCGCCGGATAGTCGGTCAGCAGGTATAGGCCCTTGATGTCGTGATTGGCATCGGCGGCGAAGGCGGGCGCGGCAGCGAGCAATGAAACAATGAGCGCAAGAATACGTATCGGCATGGCGAGCAACTCCGTACGGGGGCCTCCCCACGAGAGGTCCCGCCGCAACGCCGCCCCCGAAATGAAAGCACGGCCTCGCGCCGTGCAAGTGACGCGAGCCGTGTCGCTCACAATCTTGACAAAATTTGGGACGGCGACGGAAAACAATTTGAGATCGCGAAATTTTACACGCCCCGCACCAGCGGCCAGTCCGGTTCGCTGCCTTGCATAATCCAAGGCTCCTTCAGCCCGGCCGCCCGCCACTCAACGAAGGCCGGCAGGCCCAGGACGACGTCGATATAACGCTGCGAAACCTCGCTCACCTTGAGGCCGTAGCTGTGCAGGCGCGACGCTACCGGCGCATACATCGCGTCCGCCGCGCCAAAGGCGCCGAACAGGAACGGCCCATCCTGCCCGAAGCGCGCGCGGCACTCGCTCCAAAGCGCGTCGATACGTCGCACATTGTCCATGACTTCCTGCGGCTGCGGGCGGGGCTTTACCGGCAGCCACAAATTCATCGGGCAATTCTTGCGCAGGGCCTGGAAGCCGGCATGCATTTCGGTCGCCACCGCGCGAGCGTGGCTGCGCGCGTGGGCGTCCGCCGGCCACAGGCCCACCTTGGGGAAGGCTTCCGCCAAATATTCGAGGATGGCGAGCGATTCCCAGACGTGCCGGTCGCCGTCGATCAGCACCGGCACCTTGCCGGCCGGCGAATATTTCAGGACCTGCTCGCGGCTGCCCGGTTCGTAGAGCGGGATCACCTGTTCGTCGAAGGCGATGCCGGCGACCTTCATGGCGATCCACGGCCGCAGCGACCAGGACGAATAGTTCTTGTTGCCGATGATCAGCGTGAGCGCCATCGTCGTTCGCCGCTCACGCCGTCTGCGCCTCGCCCGGCATGTCCTCCGGCAACTCGACCGGGCCGCCCAGCTTCTTCCAGGCGCCGAAGCCGCCCTTGATATGGGCGACCGGCTTGAGCCCCATGCGCTGCGCGGTCTGCGCGGCCAGCGCCGAGCGCAAGCCGCCGGCGCAGAAGAACACGAACTTCTTGTCCTGGGCGAACAGCGGTTTGTGATAGGGGCTCTGCGGATCGATCCAGAATTCCAGCATGCCGCGCGGGCAGTGCGTGGCGCCGGGCAACTTGCCGTCGCGCGCCAATTCGCGAATATCGCGGATGTCGACCAGCACCACGTCATCGCGGCCGACGAGCTTGATCGCCTCCTCGGTCGGCAGCGTCTCGACTTCGCTATTGGCGGCGTCCACCAGGGCGCGGTACCCGGTGGTGATGTTTTGCGGCATGGGGCGCTCCTTTGCCGTAACGATGACAGAGCCGCGCCGCCCATTCAAGCTTGCGGTTGAATAGCCCGTGGCAAGCGGGCACGATGCGCCTTCGGAGTCGCGCCCATGGCGGCCTTCACCCTGCCGGACCTACTAGCCTTCGCCTGGTTCATTGGCGTCTGGCTCGGCTATTCGCTGCTGATCGAATACACCGCCAAGGGCCGCAGCGGCCTCAATGCGTTGATGAACCTCTATCGCGACGAATGGATGGAGCGCCTGCTAGCGCGCGAGATGCGCATGGTGGACGCCCAGGTTACTGCCGCGCTGCAAAACGGCACGGCGTTCTTCGCCTCCACCAGCCTGATCGCCATCGGCGGCACGCTCACGTTGCTACGCTCGACCGAGCAGATCTTGACTGTGGTGGCGGCGCTGCCGTTCGGTGTAGCGCCGTCGCCGGAATTGTGGGAACTGAAGATGATAGGGCTCGCCGTCATCTTCGTTTATGCCTTCTTCAAATTCGCCTGGTCGTACCGGCTGTACAATTACTTCGCCATTATGGTGGGCGCGGCACCGCCGCCGGAGCAAAAAGACACCGCGGCCGCGCAAGACTTCGCGCATCGCGCGGCGCGGCTGTGCGCCGATGCCGGCCGCCATTTCAATCGCGGCCAGCGCGCCTTCTTCTTCGCGCTCGGTTATCTCGGCTGGTTCTTAGGACCGCTTCCGCTGGCGCTCACCACCAGCGGCATCGTGATCGTGATGTGGCGGCGCCAATTCGCCTCCGACGCCCGTTTGGCGTTTTCGCAAACGCCGCCGGCAGGTCCGGCCCCGGCTTAACGGGCGACAAAATGCTCAATCCAGACACGCAAAGGAGCGACGAAGACCTAATGCGGCGCTGCTTTGCGCTGGCGGAAAAATCGGCCGAACAGGGCGAATATCCCTACGCCGCCGTCATCGTGCGAAAAGGCGCCGTCGTGGCCGAAAGCACCAACAGGGTCGCGCATGACCGCGACGTCACCCGCCATGCCGAATTGGTGGCAATTTGCCAGGCGCAAGAGACGCTCGGCGGCACCGATCTGGCCGACTGCACCATCTACACGAACATGGAGCCGTGCGCCTTTTGCAGCTACGCGATCCGCGAGAGCCGTATCGCCAAAGTGGTCTTTTCGCTGCGCTCGCCGATCATGGGCGGCGCGTCGCGCTGGAATATCTTGGGCGACCGCACGCTGTCGGACTCGATGCCAGAAATATTCGCGCCGCCGCCCGTTCTGGTGGCGGAATTGCTAGGTGAGGAAGGCGACGCCGTGCTGCGGAAGAGCGCGCCGATCGCGTGGCGCACCTTGCGGGCACGCGGGCTACTGGCGACGCCTTCGCCGCATGGCGCCGCCGCCGATCCCACCCATGCCGACGCGATGCCACGCAAGCGCGGACTGGCCGGCGTCCCGGAATGGCTGATGCGGATTCTGCGCAGGAATTTCTTCGATCGCTTCGGGCGCGGCAAGGCAGCGCTCGGAAAACGCGGGCCGCATGCCGGCGATGGCCGTTAAGCCATCCCCATGACGACCGCAATCAGCGCCACCACCAAAACCGCCAGGCTTGCGGCAACGACGGTGACGAAGCGCTCGGCCCAGTGCGGATAGCGCGCCGCAAGCCGTTCCGCCGCCGATTGGTTCAGCACGTCGGCACGACGGATATGAACATGCATAGTCATAGGCAGCCCCCATTTTGGAAGGCATCGCGTCGCCGCGATGACGCACGAGTACGCAAACGCGAACCCGGGCTACGAATCGCCCATGACAAGAGAATGATACCACAGATTTATGAACGGCCCGTTCGCCGCGGACTAAGCGGCGTTTTAATGGCGCACAAACTTTTCCGAAAACCGGCACCCATCCCCGATCAAGTCGGGGACATGCTTTTCGGGATCAAGCGCTAGCGCTTCTTTTTCCAGTCTTCATAACGCTTCTTGTTTTCGTCGTTGGGCGGATAGAGGCCGGGGAGCTTGGCGCCCTTTTCCACCTCCTGCACCAGCCAGCTTTCCATCAGTTCATGCTCGGCGCCTTCGCTGGCGACGAAATCGGCGAGCGCGGCCGGGATCACCACCGCGCCGTCGTCGTCGGCGACGATGATGTCGTCCGGGAAAATCGCGCAGCCGCCGCAGCCGATCGGCTCGTTCCAGCCGACGAATGTGAGCTGGTTGACCGAGGCCGGCGCCGCCACGCCCGCGCACCAGACCGGCAGGCCGGTGGCGACGACGCCGTGCTTGTCGCGCATGACGCCGTCGCTGATCAGCGCCGAGACGCCGCGCTTGACCATGCGCATGCACAGGATGTCGCCAAAGATGCCGGCGCCGGTGACGCCCATGGCGTCGGCCACCACCACGCAGTTTTCCGGCATGGCTTCGATTGCGCTGCGCGTAGAGATCGGCTTCGACCAGCTTTCCGGCGTCGCCAGATCCTCGCGCACCGGTACGAAGCGCAGCGTGAAGGCCGGGCCGACCACGCGCTTGCCGGAAAAACCGAACGGCATGGCGCCGGCCATCCAGGAGCGGCGGATGCCCTTCTTCAAGAGCATGGTGGTGATGGTGCCGGTGGTGACGTTACGCAGCGTGTCGAGCGTGGCGGACATGGATGCCTCAGACGGGGTTCAGGCCAAGCCGCGCGTCGCGGCGGCGAAGATAGGCGACGAATGGGATGGCCAAGAGCACCATCCAGAGCTTGCCGACGATCTGGCCGACCAGGAAGTCGAGCGAGCCGAAGGCCAGCCAGAGGAACACGATCGAATCCACCACCAGCCCAAGAATACTGGAGGCGACTACCGCCAGAACAAGCCGGCGTCGGGCGAGCGGTGTGTAGACGGCGAAGTCGGCGAATTCCGACAGCAGAAACGCCGCGGCCGACGCGATCACCAGCGAGCGCGGCGCAAGGCCGGCGGAAATCGCCGCGCCGGCGACGATCGCGGCAATGCCGAATTCTACGCCCAATCGGCGCTGAACAAGGTCCCGCAGCACCAGAGCAATGCCGATCATCAGCACGCCGGACGGCGCCATCAGGCCGGGCGCCACCGGCAGCAGGCAGGGGCCGTTGGCCGTGCAAACCGTTCCGACGTGGCCGATCATCCAATTGGCCAACGGAATGGTCAGGCAAAACAAGACCAGAAAAAAACCGCCTTCAATGTTCTTCTGCTTTTCCAATGCGCTCATTTTTCACTTTGTTCCTGGCCGGTTTTTAGCCGGCTCTTGAATTCCGCAAATCCTCGCGCCCGCAAGCGGCAGGCCGGGCATTCGCCGCAGCCATAGCCCCAATCATGGCGGTGGATGCGGTCGCCCAGATAACAGCTATGGCTGTCCTCGACAACGAGGTCGAGCAGGCCTGTGCCGCCGATCTCCTCGGCCATGGCGAAGGTGCTGGCCTTGTCGATCCACATCAGCGGCGTATGGATGGTGACGCGTTTGTCCAGCCCCAGGCCGAGCGCCACCTGCATCGCCTTGACGGTGTCGTCGCGGCAATCCGGATAGCCGGAATAGTCGGTCTCGCACATGCCGGCGACGATGTGGCGGGCGCCGCGGCGATAGGCCAGCGCGCCGGCGAAGGAAAAGAAGATCAGATTGCGGCCGGGCACGAAGGTGGTCGGCAGCCCGTTGCCGGCTATTTCGATCGCGGTTTCGCGGGTGAGCGCCGTATTGGAAATGGCGGCCAGCCCATCGAGCTTGACGACGTGGTCGTCGCCCAGCCGCACTTTCCAGCCGGCGTCCAAAGCCATCAGCCGCTCGCGGATGCGCGGACGAACGTCGAGCTCGATCCTGTGGCGCTGACCGTAGTCGAAGCCGACGGTTTCCACGCGCTCGAAGCGCGTCAGTGCCCAGGCCAGGCATACGGTGGAATCCTGCCCGCCGGAGAACAGGACGAGCGCGCTGTCGTTTTCGATGGTCATGGCCATTATTTACCTTTCATGGCCGGGCTTGTCCCGGCCATGACAGCGATCCCTCAATCCCACTTCGGCGACCAGGTCCAATCGACGATGCGGCCGCCGCGGCGGGCAAGCCCGGCGATTTCCTTCATCTCGGCGTCGGACAGGTCGAAATCCAGAATGTTGAGGTTCTCCTCCAGCCGCTCGATCCTGGCAGTCCGCGGGATCACCACGATGCCCTGCTGGGTGAGCCAGCGCAGGCAGACCTGCGCCGCGGTCTTCTCATGCGCCTCGCCGATGCGCGCGAGCAGTTCGTCGGCCTTGGCCTGGCCGCGCGCGATCGGGCTGTAGGCCACCATCGCCATGCCGTGCCGGCGGCAGGCCGCGAACACTTTGTCCTGATCGAGATAGGGGTGGCACTCGACCTGATTGCAGACCAGCGGTTCGCTCGTGACCTTGTTGGCCTCGTCGAGCAAGGCGACCGTGAAATTCGATACCCCGATCGCCCGGGCGTAGCCCACGCGCTTCATCTTGGCCATGGCGCCGAGGGTCTCGATGAGCGGCACGCGCGGGTTCGGCCAGTGGATGAGCAAAAGATCGATGACGTCGAGCCGCAGCTGCGCCAGGCTCTCCTTCACCGAGCGTTCAAGCTCGTGCGGCGCCAGTTGCTGCGGCTGAATCTTGGTGGTGACCATCACCTCGCTGCGCTGGCCGGAGGCGCGCACCCCCTCGCCCACGGCGCGCTCGTTGCCGTACATCTGCGCGGTGTCGATGTGGCGATAGCCGATGCGGATCGCCTGCTCGACCAGGCGCGCGCAGTCGCGGCCCTGCAGCGTCCAGGTGCCGAGACCGATGATCGGGATCTGGAAGCCCTTGGTTTCGACCGACTGCATCTCAGGCCTTCATTTTCTCTCGGCGAAGTCGTCGGCAAAGCCGCGCAGATACAAGGCCTGCATCCCGGTGGCGCGGCGGAGGCAGACCGCGATCATCGGGCTCGCCATCGTGCCCTGGAAATAGTCGTAGAGAAACCCGCAATTCTTGTCGCGCGACGCCATCCAGGCACGCTGCATAGCTTGCAGCTTGCCTTTTTTCTCTTCGTCGAGCGCCTCGCGCAGGCTGCGGTAACTTTCGTTCAGAACGCTGGCCCACACCGCCCGCTCGCGGTCCTCGCAGGCGATGACCTCAGACGGCGGCATCGACTCCTCGTTCTTCGCGCAAGGTTCGGAAACGATGCCGATGCATCGTTCCCAGGCCCAATGGCGCCCGGTCTTCGTCTTGATGCATTTTTCGATCGCCGCAGCATCCTTCGCAGCCGGCTTGTCCTGGGCAAATGCCGCCGCGCTCAGGATGGGCGCGGCGACGAGCAGGACCGCTCGCATCAAGGCGTATCCCAGACCGGCGCGTGAGGCGGGTTGACCACGCGCATATTGGTGGCGTTGAGCTTCTTGAGCTCGGCCATCTCGGCATCCGACAATTTGAAGTCGAACACCTCGAGATTTTCCTTCAGATGCGCCGGATTGGCGGTGCGCGGGATCGCGCAAAGGCCGAGCTGCACCAGGTAGCGCAGCGACACCTGCGCGGCGGTTTTGCCGTGCGCCTTGCCGATGCGTTCGAGCGCGTCGGCGCCCGGCACCTTGCCGCGCGCAATCGGCACATAAGCGACCACCGCCATGCCGTGCTTCTTGCTCGCCGCCAGCACCTTGTCCTGGTTGATGAAGGGATGCACTTCGATCTGGTTGCAGACCAGCGGCTCGGTGGTCACCGCCCAGGCCTCGTCCAGCATCTTGCTGGTGAAATTGGCGACGCCGACATGCTTGGCAAAACCGTCCTTCTTGGCCTTGCACAGCGCACCGATCGAAGTCTTGAAAGGGATGTCTTTGTTGTTCCAGTGAATCAGCAGCAGGTCGACATAAGGCAATTTCAGATTGGCGAGGCTTTCATCGAGCGACTGACGAAACTTGTCCGGCTCCAGGTGCGTCTCGCGCACCTTGGTGCACAGGATAATGTCCTCGTTCTTGACGCCGGACTGACGCAGGCCCTCGCCCACCTCCTTTTCATTTCCGTAAAACCAGGCGGTATCAATATGGCGATAGCCGAGCTGCAGCGCGGTCTTCACCGCCTGCACGCAGATGTCCCCCTTCAGGGTCATGGTGCCAAGGCCGATCTGCGGAATACGGCATCCATGAGCTTCAACAACTTGCATCACAATCTCCTTGCCGGGTCTGGAATGGGGTAACGGATGGGAGGCGGAGAATGCCCGCTTGCCGCGGCGCTGCCAACCGGGTCCGCTCGGCGCCGGCATCGGGCGGTTTCCTGGGCCTAAAGCCGCCGCGGCGAAAGATCATGCAATTTTTATTTCGGCAGAAGCCGCGGCAATACTTGCCGGCGCATGCTTTTAGCCGTCGTTCTCACATTAGAATAATTCAAGAATACAAATTGGCTCTTGCATCAGTAGTTATTAATGCTTTTGTGAGCCCTCGGTTGCACTATCGAGACGAAACCAGACGTTCCCGTTACGAGACTGACGACCGCGGACCAGCAGCATGCTCGGCGCTCTCATCATCGCCTTTCGCGAAGTCATCGAAGCCGGCTTGATCGTCGGCATCGTGATGGCGGCGACGCGCGGCGTCCCCACCCGCGGCCGCTGGATCGGCTTCGGCATCCTGGGCGGTTTGGTCGGCGCGGCCGTGGTGGCGATCTTCGCCGGTGCGATTTCGCAGGCCTTCGAGGGCGCCGGACAGGAACTGTTCAATGCCAGCGTGCTCGGCATCGCCGTGGTCATGCTGATGTGGCACAACGCCTGGATGGCGCGGCACGGCCGCGAAATCGCCGAGGAGATGCGCACCATCGGCACGGCGGTGAGCGAAGGCGCCAAGCCACTGACCGCGCTCGCTGTCGTGGTGGGGCTGGCAGTGCTGCGCGAAGGCTCCGAAGTGGTGCTGTTCCTGTACGGCATTTTCGCCTCCGGCACGTCCGGCTCGGCTTTGCTGACCGGCGGCCTGCTCGGCGTCGCCGCCGGCGCGGCGTTCACCGCGCTGACTTATTACGGGCTGCTGGCGATCCCGAACCGCTACATCTTTTCCGTGACAAGCTGGCTGATCGCGCTGCTCGCCGCCGGCATGGCGGCGCAATCGGTGCAGTTCCTCAACAATGCCGGCGTGGTGGTCGTGTTCGATCGCACGGTCTGGGACACGTCGTGGCTGCTGTCGGACGGCAGCCTGCTCGGCAAATTGCTGCACACCTTAATCGGCTATACCGAGCGGCCGACCGAAATCCAGTTGATGACCTATATCGCGACGCTGGTCGCCATGTTCCTGCTGATGCGGCTGGCGCGCCCGGCGCCGCGCGCGCAGGTCCCGGCGGCCGCCGAATAGGCGATCAGCGCCGTCTTCCACCCAAAAGGCGCTTCAGCGCCGTCTTTCACCCAAAGCCGCGAAGGCTGCGTCCGGCGCGCTGTCAATCAGCTTGAGCAGCGCACGGGCCGGACCGCGCGGATAACGCTTACCCTGCTCCCAATTGCGCACGGTCTCGATCGGCACTTCGATCTTCTCGGCGAAGGCGGCCTGCGTCAGCCCGCAGCGCGCGCGCACCTGGCGCACGAACGACGCCGGATCGGAATGATTGAGGGTCTTTTCGCTGCCGTCCGGCATGATTTCGACGATCCGCCCATCGGCCTTCAGCCGCACCCGCATCATGGCTTTCCCCATCGCTGGTGAAGTCGGCTTGAGGCCTACCTGATTCGGGGCACAGAGAGGTTAATAGCGGCCGGCTCCGTCAGTGACCGACTCGGCCAATGACCGAGCGCGGCGGCTTACCGCGTCTTTTCGAAAATCTCCCGTCCGATCAGCATGCGGCGGATTTCCGAGGTCCCCGCCCCGATCTCGTAGAGCTTGGCGTCGCGCAACAGGCGGCCGGTGGGGAAATCGTTGATGTAGCCGTTGCCGCCGAGGCATTGGATCGCCTCCAGCGCCATCCAGGTGGCGCGCTCGGCGGCATAGAGAATAGCGCCGGCCGCGTCCTCGCGCGTGGTGCGGCCCTCGTCGCAGGCCTTCGCCACCGTGTACACGTAAGACCGGGCCGCGTTCATGGTGACATACATGTCGGCGAGCTTGGCCTGCACCAGTTGGAAGCGTCCGATCGCCTGGCCGAACTGCTGGCGCTCGTGCACGTAAGGGATCACCACGTCCATGCAGGCCTGCATGATGCCTAAGGGTCCCGCGGCGAGCACCACGCGCTCGTAATCGAGGCCGGACATCAGCACGTTGACGCCGTTGCCGACCGCGCCCAGCACGTTGTCCTCCGGCACCTCGCAGTCGGTGAACACCAATTCGCTGGTGTCGGAGCCGCGCATCCCGAGCTTGTCGAGTTTCTGCGCCGGGGCAAAACCCTTCATGCTATTCTCGACAATGAAGGCGGTAATGCCCCGCGCGCCGGCGGTGCGGTCGGTCTTGGCATAGACCACCAGCGTGTCGGCGACCGGGCCGTTGGTGATCCACATCTTCGAGCCGTTGAGGATGTAGCGGTCGCCCTTCTTGTCGGCGCGCGTGCGCATCGACACTACGTCGGAGCCGGCGCCCGGCTCCGACATCGCCAGCGCACCGACTTGCCCGCCGGAAATCAGTTGGGGCAGATATTTCTTTTTCTGCTCGGCACTGCCGTTGCGACTGAGCTGATTGACGCAGAGATTGGAATGCGCGCCATAGGACAGGCCGACCGCGGCGCTGGCGCGCGAAATCTCTTCCATCGCCACGCAATGTTCGAGATAGCCCTGGCCCGAACCGCCGTACTCTTCCTCGACCGTGATGCCGTGCAGGCCGAGCGCGCCCATTTCCGGCCACAGGTCGCGCGGGAAGGTGTTGTCGCGGTCGATGGCCGCGGCGCGCGGCGCGATGCGGTCCTGCGCGAAATCGTGCACCGACTTGCGCAGCATGTCGACGTCGGGTCCGAGGCCGAAATCGAAGCCCGCCCAGGCATTGGGGATCATGAGGCCGCCTCCCGGCGCGCGTTTTTTTCTAGTTGTGCATGATCTTGTCCGAAAACCGGTTCCCACTTTTCGGGATCATGCACCGGGCGCGCCTGGGTCAACTCTACAGGCTTGCGATCAGGCTGTCAGCGTCAGGCGACAACGGCGGCGGCAGCATACGGCCGCTGCCGGCCGATTTGCCCTGCCCCAGCAAGCGGTCGATCGCCTTGGCCGGCGCCGGTTTCGCAAACAGGTAGCCCTGCATCTCGTCGCAGCCGGCGAGCCGCAGCAGCACCCGCTGCTGCTCCGTCTCCACGCCCTCGACCACCACCGTCATGCCGAGCGCGCGCCCGAGCGCGACGATCGCTTGGATAATCACCCCGCCATTGGCGGACTTGCCGAGCGCGGTGACGAAGCTGCGGTCGATCTTGAGCTTGTCGAGCGGAAAACGCTGGAGATAGCCCAAGTTGGAATAGCCGGAGCCGAAATCGTCCAACGCGATGCGCACGCCGAGCGCGTGCAGATCCTCCATGCGCTTGACCATCTCGTCCGGATTGTCGATCAGCACGCCCTCGGTGATTTCCAGCATCAGCCGCGACGGCGGCACGCCGCTCTCGGCCAAAGCGGAACGAACCAGATCGACAATGCCGCGGTCGCGCACCTGTAGCGGCGACAGGTTCACCGCCACATAAAGGTTTGGCCAGCGCTTGGCTTCGTTCAGCGCCCGGCGCAGCACGAAGGCGCCGAGCGCCTCCATCAGCCCCATCTGCTCGGCGACCGGGATGAAGACCGCCGGCCCGATCACGCCGCGCGTCGCGTGGGTCCAGCGCAGCAAGGCTTCGACACCGACGATGCGCGCGCCCTGCGACGACACGATCGGCTGGTAGTGCAGCTCCATCTCGTTGGCCGCGAGCGCACGCGGCAATTCGCGCTGGATGAACTTCTGGTCGGTGGACGCGGTGTCGAGCGCGCGCTCGAAGCCGACGATGGCGCCGGAACCTTTCTTCGCCGCCGCGCGCAGCGCGAGCCCGGCGCGGCGCGTGAGCTCGCCGCGCGTCGTAGCGTGGCGCGGCGCCTGCGCAAAGCCGGCATGCGCGCTCAGTGGCACCACCGTTTCGATCCAAAGCGGCCGCACGATGGCATCGAGCGCGGTGCGGATGACCGCCCCGGCATCGACGCCGCCGCCGGCAGTGACGATGGCCGCGAACTCGTCGCCGCCGATGCGGCCGCAAACCGCATCCGCCGGCAGCGCTTCCTTGAGACGGGCGGCCACCGCGACGATGAACTCGTCGCTGCCGAGCGCGCCGAGCTGCGCGGTGACGTCGGCCATGCCGTCGAGTTCGATGAGCGTGAAGGTCGTCACGTCGTCGGCGGCGCGCTCGGCCAACGCCAGATCGAGCCATTCGAGCGTCTTGGCGTGGTTCGGCAGGCCGGTGAGCTTGTCTTGGTCGGCAGCGCGCCGCGCCCGTTCCTCGCTCGCCGCCAGTTCGCGCCCCGCACGCCGGAGCTGCGTCAGCGAAATCCCGGCGAAGCCCACCAGCCCGATGGCGACGGCGGCGATAAACGGCATCAGCCGCTGCATCGTCTGCATCATCGGGTAAGTTTTCTGCCAGGTCAGGAATCCGGCGATACGGCCCTGCGCGTCGATCACCGGCTGCATTTCGCGGTCGCTGGCGGCCGGATCGATTTCGTATTTGAGATCTTTGAGGCCGACGCTCTGTTCGACCATGCGGATGAAGCGCGGGTCGATCGCGTCGGATTTGTCGAACAGGTTGCGGAATTCACCGGTAGCGTTGCGCAGCGAGGTGCGCTGCTCCGACCACAGCCGCTCGTCGCTTTGCCGCGCCAGCCCGTAACCGATGACGCCGGCAAGCAAGGTCGCGTCCATGGCCAGCACCGCGACCACGACGATCAGGCGCGAGGCCGACAGCATCCGTTTGGCGCGCGCGCGCGGCGCCTGCGCTTTTACCTCGCCGTCCACACGACTCCCCCCGCGTTACGCTGCGGTATGCGCGGCCGACGCTAGGATTTTAGCGTTAATGGCGGGTCAGCAAACAAGGTAAATGAAGTGTTACTGGGGCGCCGTTCAATTGCGCCGGCCTGTGTATTTTCAAAGTGGCGGGTTGCTCAAAAGCATGAACCGAATGGCGCGCCCTAGCGCAGCCCAAACCACAGCGTGGCGATGCTCAGAAACGAAAAGAAGCCGACCACGTCGGTGACCGTGGTCACGAACGGGCTCGAGGCCACCGCCGGGTCGACGCGCAACCGGTGCAGCCCCAGCGGAATTAGGATGCCGCCGAGCGCGGCGGCCACCAGATTGCAGATCATCGCCAATCCGATCACGACGCCGAGCGCCGGCACCCTGAACCAGATATAGGCCGCGATGCCGGTGATGACGGCGAAGGCAATGCCGTTGAGCAGCCCGACCAGTAGCTCGCGCACGATCACCCGCCGGGCATTGGCGTCGCTGAGGTCCTGCGTGGCAAGCGCGCGCACTGCGACGGTCATGGTCTGGGTCGTGGCGTTGCCGCCCTGGCTCGCCACGATCGGCGCCAGCACCGCCAGCGCCACCATCTTCTGCAATTGGCCCTCGAACAGGCCGAGCACCGAGGACGCCAGGAACGCGGTGGCGAGATTGACAAGCAGCCAGTTGAACCGGCCGCGCGCGATCGTCCAAACCGAGTCGGACAATTCTTCGTCGCTGGTGACGCCGCCGAGCGCCTTGATGTCCTCTTCGGCCTCTTCCTCGATGACATCGACGACGTCGTCGAAAGTGACGACGCCGACCAGCCGGTCGTCGGCGTCGACCACCGGCGCCGCCACCAGGTCGTAGCGCTGGAACAGGCGCGCCACCTCTTCCTGGTCCTCGTCGGCATGCACGCGCCGGCGTTCGGCCTCCATCAGGTCGGAAATCGGCACCGGCCGTTTGCTGCGCAGCAGCCGGTCGAGAGGCACCGCGCCGAGAAAATGGCGGGCATCGTCGACCACGTAGAGTTCGTAGAAGTGCTCGGGCAGTTCGACAGTCTCGCGCATATAGTCGATCGCCTGCCCCACGTTCCAAGCCGGCGGCACGGCGATGAATTCCGTCTGCATGCGCCGGCCGGCGGAATCTTCCGGGTAATCGAAGCTGCGGGCCAGCGCCACGCGCTCGGGCGGCGGCAGTTGATCGAGGATCTCGGCCCGCTCTTCCTTGGGCATATCCTCGAGGATCGCCACCGCGTCGTCGGACTCGATGTCGCGCACGCCTTCCGCCACCGTCTGCGGCGGCAGTTCTTCGAGAATTTCCTCGCGCACCGAATCGTCGACCTCGGTCAGCGCGGTGAAATCGAAGTGGATACCGAGGAGTTCGACCAGCCGCGGGCGATGGTCGGGATCGAGCGCCTCCAGCACGGCGCCGAGATCGGATTCGTGCAGGTCGCCGACCAAACCGCGCAAGGCCGCCGTGTCGGCGGCGTCGATCGCGCGCGCGACCTGCCTGACGAAGGCAACGCGGATCGAGCCGTCCTTGGTACGCAGCGGCGGGACGATGATTTTTTGCTCGGTCATGCCGGCCTCGGTCGCGGAACATTGAAGCGCGCCGCTTGTACGCCCGGCCCCTGGGAATGGGCAAATGATTAGCGCATAAATTCGCCCATGAATCGCAGCATCGCCGTCGCCGCGCTCGCGCTCACCGCGACCCTGGTTCCCTTGGCCGCCGCGGCGGGGCCGTGCCCGGGCAATCCGGATGCGCTCGGCACCGAGCGCGTGCTCAGCGTTGACGCCGCCGGCACTCCACGGGTCGGCCGCAAGAGTTTTCCGGCCACCCTGCCGCTCCAGCCCAAAGAACTGGTGCTCACTTTCGACGACGGTCCCTGGCCGACAACTACGCCGAAAGTTCTCGACGCGCTCAAGGATGAATGCGTGCGCGCGACCTTCTTCCTGGTCGGCCGCAACGTCGCAGCGCACCCTGAGATCGCGCGGCGGGAGCTGGCCGAGGGCCACAGCATCGGCCACCACACGTTCTCGCATCCCCTGCTGCACCGCATGGCGCCCGCCAAGGCGGAGGCCGAGATCGACCGCGGCATCGCCGAGGACGAGTTCGCCCTTTACGGCCATCGCCGCAGCGATCCGACCACGCCGTTCTTCCGATTTCCCGGTTTCGTATCGAATGGCCTGCTGCTCGACCGCCTGCAGGCCCGTCACATCGTGGTGTTCGGCGCCGACGTCTGGGCCAGCGACTGGCTGCCGATGACCCCGGATCAGGAGCTGCGCCTCCTATTGTCCCGCATCGAGCGCCTCGGCAGCGGCATCGTTTTGCTGCACGACACCAAGGCGCAGACCGCCAGGATGCTTCCCGCCTTGCTGCGCGAGCTCAAGCACCGCGGCTACCGCATCGTCCACGTGGTGGCCGCCGGCAATGGACAGAATCCGCGCTAAAGACGCGCTTTCTTTGTAAAACATTAGGATAACCGGCGGACGATGAAGCTGTGGGCTGCCTTAGTCGGTTAATTTGCCGTTAATATTGAGATTCGTAATTTACGGAAGACGCGCTGTTCGGGGGTACTAAAGCGCGAGCGTCTAGGGGTTGGGGGAACGTCCATGCGGTTTGCCGCCGGGGTTTGCTTTTTGCTGGTCGCCACCGTGGGGCCGGCTATAGCCGGCACCTGCCCGGGCCATCCGGATGCGCTCGGCACTTCCCGCGTGCTCACCATCAGCCCGGACGAATTCACCCGCATCGGCAGCATGCAATACAAGCACTCGCTGCCGCTCGCCGATCATGAAGTGGTGATTACCTTCGACGACGGCCCGTTGCCGCCCTACAGCAACTTCGTTCTCGATACCCTCGCCTCGCAATGCGTGAAGGCCACCTATTTCCTGGTCGGCCAGATGGCGCGCGCCTACCCCTGGGTGGTGCGCCGCATGTACAATGACGGCCACACCATCGGCACGCACAGCCTCGATCATCCGCTCGGCTTCGAACGTCTCCCCTTGCCGCGGGTCGAGCACGAAGTCGAAGGCGGCATCGCCTCGGTCGATGCTGCGATCGGCGATCCGAAAGCGGTGTCGCCGTTTTTCCGCATTCCCGGCCTCGGCCGTTCTCACGTCGATGAGAACTTCCTCGCCTCGCAGCACCTGGTGACGTGGAGCGCGGACGTGGTCGCCGACGACTGGTTCAGAGGCATCAGCGCGCAGCAGATCGTCCAACGCGCGATGCGCCGGCTGGACGCCAAGGGCCGCGGCATCCTGCTGCTGCACGACATCCATCCCGCCACCGCGATGGCGCTGCCGACGCTGCTCAAGGAACTAAAAGAGGGCGGCTATCATGTGGTGCAGGTGGTTCCGGCGGGCGAGCGGCCCGCCTCGGTGCCGGTCCTGGTGGCTGCGGGCGACAAAGGCGCCTGGCCGCGCGTGCTCAAGACCAGCGCTACCGTCCACCATGCCACCGCCCATCATGTCGCCGCCACCGTCCGCCATAAGACGGCGCTGCGTCACCACATCAAGAAATTGCTCGCCCAGAAGCGGCATCCGGCAGCGGTGGCGAGCATCCCGGAGCGGCGGCAAGAGCGATTCTAGCTTCGGGCTTTACCGGCTGCCGCGGCGGCCAAAGGCCGGCGACCCGCCACGCTTCGGCAATACCTCTTTCGCACCAAAAATTGCACGGTCCGGCTCTGGACATTGGCCGCAATGGGCCGACAATGAATGCTCCAAGGGGAGCGCATGGGCAGCGAAATAATCCTCGAAACCGAGGATCTGACCAAAGAATTCGCCGGATTTATCGCCGTCAACGGTGTCAGCCTGCGAGTCAAGCGCCGGACCGTTCATGCTTTGATCGGTCCCAACGGCGCCGGCAAGACCACCTGTTTCAATATGCTGACGAAGTTCCTCAGCCCGACGCGCGGGCGCATCGTTTTCAACGGCACCAATATTACCGCCCTGCAACCGGCCGATGTGGCCCGGCTTGGGCTGGTGCGCTCATTCCAGATCTCCGCCGTGTTCCCGCACATGACCGTCCTGGAAAACGTCCGCGTCGCGCTGCAACGCTTGCGCGGCAACTCGTTCGATTTCTGGCGCTCGGCCTCCGTGCTCGATCAATACAACGAGCGGGCGCACGAGCTGATCGCCGATGTCGGTCTGTCGGAATTTGCCGACTGGCTGGCGGTCGAATTGCCCTATGGCCGCAAGCGCGCGCTCGAGATCGCCACCACGCTGGCGCTCGACCCGGAAATGCTGCTGCTCGACGAGCCAACCGCGGGCATGGGTCATGAGGACATCGACCGCATCGCGCAATTGATCAAGCGGGTCGCCGCCGACCGCACGGTGCTGATGGTCGAGCATAACCTGTCGGTGGTGGCCGATCTTTCCGATCACATCACGGTGCTGACGCGCGGGCGCGTGCTCGCCGAGGGCAATTACGCGACCGTATCCAACAATACGGATGTGCGCGAAGCCTACATGGGGGTCGGGCATGCTTGACGCCCGCACCCCCCTGCTCGCGGTCAAGGACCTGCAAGCCTGGTACGGCGAATCGCACATCCTGCATGGCGCGACTTTCGACGTGCGCGAGAGCGAGGTCGTGACCCTGCTCGGCCGCAACGGCGCCGGCAAAACGACGACGCTGAAGTCGATCATGGGAATGGTCGGCCGGCGCACTGGATCGGTGCGCTTCGAGGGCAATGAACTGATCGGCCGTTCGTCGGATCAGATCGCACGCGCCGGCATGGCGCTCTGCCCGGAGGAGCGCGGCATTTTCGCCAGCCTCAATGTCGAGGAGAACCTGTTGTTGCCGCCGGTGATCCGGCCGGGCGGACTTTCGCTCGATCGTATCTTCGATCTTTTTCCCAATCTCAAGGAGCGGCTCGGCGCCAGCCAGGGCACCAAGCTGTCCGGCGGCGAACAGCAAATGCTCGCCATCGGCCGTATCCTACGCACCGGCGCGCGGCTTTTGCTGCTGGACGAGCCGACCGAGGGGCTTGCGCCCGTCATCATCCAGCAGATCGGCAAGACCATCCGGGCGCTGAAGGAACAGGGCTTCACCATTCTGCTGGTCGAGCAGAATTTCCGCTTCGCCGCGACAGTGGCGGATCGGTATTACGTTATGGAGAACGGGCGCATCATCGATCAATTCGCCAACGCCGATCTGGACGCCAATCTCGAGAAGCTGCACGACTATCTGGGAGTTTAACAAGAGGTGCCGCAAGGCGCCAAAAAGGAGGACTACGTCATGAAACGAACAATAGGACTGGCGGCGCTTGCCGTCATGTTGGCTTGCGGCACGGCGAGTGCCCAACAGGTTAACGTCAAGATCGGCGTGCTGAGCGACATGTCGAGCCTTTATTCCGATGTCGGCGGGCCTGGCTCGGTCGTCGCGGCCAAGATGGCGATCGCCGATTTCGCCAAGGCCAACCCGAACGTCAAGGTCACGCTGGTCAGCGGCGACCATCAGAACAAGCCGGACATCGGTTCGCAAATGGCCAATCAGTGGTTCGACGTCGACAAAGTCGACGTGATCGTCGACGTGCCGAATTCCGGCGTCGCGCTCGCGGTCAGTCAAGTCGCCGCCCAGAAGAACAAAGTGTTCCTCGTCTCCGGCGCGGCCGCCTCCGATCTCACCGGTCCGAAGTGCAACGCCAACACCGTGCACTGGACCTACGATACCTGGATGCTCGCCAACGGCACCGGCACGGCCATCGTGAAAACCGGCGGCGACACCTGGTTCTTCCTGACGGCCGACTATGCGTTCGGCGCCGCGCTCGAGCGCGACACCAAGGCGGCGGTCGAAAAAGCCGGCGGCAAGGTGCTGGGCGCGGTCCGCCACCCGCTCAACACCAACGACTTCTCCTCGTTCCTGCTGCAGGCGCAAGCCTCCAAGGCCAAGATCATCGGCCTGGCCAATGCCGGCGGCGACACCATCAATGCGATCAAGCAGGGCGCCGAATTCGGCATCGTCAAAGGCGGCCAGAAGTTCGCCGGCCTGCTGGTGTTTGCGAGCGACGTCAATGCGCTCGGGCTGCAGACGGCGCAGGGCCTGACCCTGACGGAAACCTGGTACTGGGACATGAACGACGCCAACCGCGCCTGGACCAAGCGCTGGCAGGCGGAACGCAACGCGCCGGGCAAGTTCCCGACCATGGTGCAGGCCGGCGTCTACTCCGCCGTCACGCATTACCTCAAAGCGGTCGCCGCGCTCAAGAGCGCCGCCGACGGCAAAGCGGTGGTGGCGGAAATGAAGAAGCTGCCGACCGACGATCCGCTGTTCGGCAAGGGCACGGTCCGCGCCGATGGCCGCACCTTGCATCCGGCCTATCTGTTCGAGGTGAAGGCGCCGGCGGAATCCAAGTACCCCGGCGATTTCTACAAGCTGCGCGCCACCATCCCGGCGGACGAAGCGTTCCGGCCGCTCAAAGATGGCAATTGTCCGCTGGCTAGCGGCTGATCTTTCGTTCTTGCCTCACCTCCCCCTTGTGGGGAGGTCGGCGAGCGAAGCGAGCCGGGTGGGGGTCGTGCGAGTCGCACTCGATGGACCCCCACCCCGAACCGCCTGACGGCGGTTCGACCCTCCCCACAAGGGGGAGGGTAAAAGTCAGAGACTGGTGCTCATGTTCGAGATCTTCGGCATTCCTTCGACGGCGCTGTTCGGCCAGCTCCTGATCGGCCTGATCAACGGCTCGTTCTATGCGCTGCTCAGTCTCGGACTGGCCGTGATCTTCGGCATGCTCAACATCATCAATTTCAGCCACGGCGCCCAGTACATGATGGGCGCCTTTGCCGCCTATCTGCTGCTGCAATATTCCGGCCTGGGCTATTGGCCGGCGCTGGTGGTGGCGCCCATCCTGGTCGGCATCACCGGCATGATCATCGAGCGGCTGTTCCTGCGCTGGCTCTACAAGCTCGACCATCTCTACGGCCTGCTGCTGACCTTCGGCCTGGCGCTGATCATCGAGGGCGTGGCGCGTAACTATTACGGCTCCGCCGGCCTGCCTTACGTCTTGCCGGAGTCGCTGCGCGGCGGCCAAAACCTCGGCTTCATGTTCCTGCCGAACTACCGCGCCTGGGTGATCGTGGCCTCGCTGACGATCTGCTTCGGCACCTGGTTCGTCATCGAGCGCACGCGACTCGGCGCCTATCTGCGCGCCGCCACCGAAAACCCGGCGCTGGTGCGCGCCTTCGGCATCAACGTGCCGCGCATGATCACGCTGACCTACGGCTTCGGCGTGGCGCTGGCGGCCTTCGCCGGCGTGATGGCGGCGCCGATCTACAACGTGTCGCCGCAGATGGGCTCCGACCTGATCATCGTGGTGTTCGCCGTTGTGGTGATCGGCGGCATGGGCTCGATCCTCGGCGCCATCGTCACCGGCTTCGGGCTCGGCGTGATCGAGGGCCTGACCAAAGTGTTTTTTCCCGAGGCGTCCAACACCGTGATCTTCGTCATCATGGCGATCGTGCTGCTGGTCCGCCCGGCCGGCCTGTTCGGGCGGAGAGGCTGATGGACCCCGCCACCGCCGATCCGTTGCACAGAAGTCCATCCACGACGCGGACGCCGAGCGAAATTATCGCTTTCGCGGTGATGGTCGCGGCGCTGGTGGTGGCGCCCTTCTTCACCTATCCGCTGTTCCTGATGCAGGTGATGTGCTTCGCGCTGTTCGCCTGCGCGTTCAATCTGCTGATCGGCTATGTCGGGCTGCTGTCGTTCGGCCACGCGCTCTATTTCGGCTGGGCGAGCTATCTCTCGGCCTATGCCGCCAAGGCCTGGGGCTTCACGCCGGAGCTTGCCATCCTCACCGGCACCGCGACCGCCGCGCTCTGCGGCCTGATCGCGGGCTCGCTGGCGATCCGCCGCCAGGGCATCTATTTCGCCATGATCACGCTGGCGCTGGCGCAGATGATGTATTTCTTCGCGCTGCGGGCGAAATTCACCGGCGGCGAGGACGGCATCCAGGCCGTGCCGCGCGGTCACCTGTTCGGCCTCATCGACCTGCGCAACGAAACGGCAATGTATGTCCTGGTCCTGGCGATTTTTCTCGCTGGCTTCCTGTTCATCTACCGCATCGTGCATTCGCCCTTCGGCGAGGTGCTCAAGGCGATCCGCGAGAACGAGCCGCGCGCGATCTCGCTCGGCTACAAGACCGAGCGCTACAAGCTCGCCGCCTTCGTGCTGTCGGCGACGCTCGCCGGCCTCGCCGGCTCGACCAAGGCGATCGTGCTGCAGCTTGCCTCGCTTACCGACGTCAACTGGCCGATGTCGGGCGAAGTCGTGCTGATGACTCTGGTCGGCGGGCTCGGCACCATTTTCGGCCCGATCGTCGGCTCGTTCATCATCCTGCTGATGCAGTACAAGCTCGCCATCGTCGGCGAGTGGGTGCTGGTGATCCAGGGCGTTATTTTCGTCGCCTGCGTGCTGCTATTCCGCCGCGGCATCGTCGGCGAGATCGCCAACCGGCTGCGCATCCGGCTTTGAGTCGCCGGCGCGCGCTGGACGCTTTCCGAGGGCGCCGAAATACCAATGATAATAGGGCTGGTGCGGCCGAGAGGACTCGAACCTCCACGGGTTGCCCCGCTGCCACCTCAAGGCAGTGCGTCTACCAATTCCGCCACGGCCGCATGAAAAGTGAACGAAAAGCCTTGTAAAGCCTCGCGTCCCGACGAAGCGCGGTTCCTCTAACAAATAGGGTCTTGAGGGACAAGGCCCGCTTTGGGCCGCGCCGGGAAGCTCAGCGCATATCCTGCTGGCGGGGCATCAGCCCATTGACCTCGACCGCGATGCGGTTGCCGTTGACCACCACCGTGCCCTTGGCGACCGGCAGGTTGTTGGCGAGGATGTGGACTGCGTCCTCCTCCGAGGATTCCAGTTCGATGATGGCGCCGCGTCCGAGCCGGAGCACCTGATGGATCGGCATTTTGGTGGTGCCGAGCACGACGGTGATGTCGACCGAAACTTTGTCGAGTGTTGCCACGTTTTTGGTTCCCCCTGCCCCACACAACTGCGGGCAGATGGCAGGTCACCATGGTATGGTGAACGGGTGGTTAACATGCGCGACGAGTTGAAAATCGGCCTTCCCGCGCCGCCCGGATCGGCTCCGGTTGAATGGCGCGTGAGCGATTCGACGGTGCCCTACGAGCCGGCCGTCGGCCTGATGCAGGCGCGCGCGGCGGCCATTGCCGCCGGCAAGGAGCCGGAACTGCTCTGGCTGCTGGAACACCCTGCCCTTTACACCGCCGGCACCAGCGCCAAGCCCGGGGAGCTGATCGAGGCGCGCTTCCCGGTATTCGAAACTGGCCGCGGCGGCCAGATGACCTATCACGGGCCGGGCCAGCGCGTGGCCTACGTGATTCTCGACCTCAAGCGGCGCGGCCCGGACGTGCGCCGCTTCGTCGCCACCCTGGAGGAATGGATCATCCGCACGCTGGCGGCGTTCAATGTGCGCGGCGAGCGGCGCGAGGACCGCATTGGCGTCTGGGTGCGCCGGCCGGACAAAGGCGAGGGCTTCGAGGACAAGATCGCCGCCATCGGCATCCGCGTGACGCAATGGGTCACGCTGCACGGCATGGCGCTCAACGTCGAGCCCGACCTCGCGCATTTTTCCGGCATCGTTCCCTGTGGCGTCAGCGCGCAAAGCTACGGCGTCACGAGTTTGGCCGATCTCGGCGTCGCGGTGTCGATGCCGGAGGTCGACATCGTGCTGCGGCGGGAATTCGAGGCGCTGTTCGGCGCGACCGATTACGCCGTCGGCAGCATCGAGAACACATCGCCGGGCGCCCGCAGCTTGAGCTCATCCGCCGTACCCTCGCGCTGATCGATTTGCTCGACGCGGGCGGAATAAGGCCCGCGCCGGCAGGCCTCGATGACGGCGTCAACTTTTTCCAGCCCGCCCGAGAATACCGCCTCGACCGTGCCGTCGCGGCGGTTGCGCACCCAGCCCTCGACGCCGCGCCGCAGCGCCTCGCGCTCGACGAAGGCGCGATAGCCGACGCCCTGCACTCGGCCGCGCACGATGATTTGGCGGATGACGCTCATGCGAGCTCGCCGGCGTCGATCAGGCGCGCGCCGGTGAAGCGCGAGATCGACCAGCGCTCGACCGAGCGGATGTAGCGTTCCGGCAGTTTCCAGGCGCGCGCCGAAGCCACGATCATCTCGACATAGCCGGGCTTCGGTTTTCCCGGCGCGCGGCGGCGCAGCAGATAAATCATCGCGGTTACCCGCCGCGAACCGCCGCGTACCGCAAGATGGCGCACGTTATAGAGGCCCTGGTGCAGCAGTTCGTAGGCATGCAGCGCCGCGATGTCGCGCGCCGTCAGCCGCCACAACACGCCATGCACGCTATTGCCGGGCGCAGGCTTGACCGAGCCCCAGCCGTCGACGCCGATGAAGAACCGGTAGCCCTCCAGCGCCGCCGGCCCGATGGCCCGCGCGCTGGGGCAGCGGCGCGCCATGGCGGCGCGGTTCAGGTTGGATCCGTACGCGAAATAGAGGGTCATGTGGCCGCTTACCCGTGCTCAGGCAAACTCCAAAATCACCGCGTCCACCGCCAGGCTGTCGCCGGGCTTGGCGTTGATCTTCTTCACCGTGCCGTCGATCTCGGCGCGCAGCACGTTCTCCATTTTCATCGCCTCGACCACGGCGACGGTTTCGCCGGCCTTGACCTCCTGGCCTTCCTTGACCGCGATCGACACGACCAGCCCCGGCATCGGGCACAGCACCTGCTTGCCGGTGTCGGCGATTTTCTTCGGCGGCATCAGCCGCGCATAGCCGGCCTCGCTGGCAGTGTAGACGAAAGCCTTGGCCTCGACGCCGCGGTAGGCCAGCGCAAAGCCGTTCGGAACGGGCCGCACCTGCACCGCGACCGGCTCGCTGTTTATGGTGCCGGTCCACAGCGCGTCGCCCGGCTTCCAGTCCGATTGCAGGTGACGGCGGGCGCCCTTTTCTTTGTTGCCGGGAAAACGAACCTCGATGGTGCCGTTCTCGCGTTTGACCTCGAGCCGGTACTCCTTGTCGCCGAGCCAGACCGCGCGCTGGCTTTCGCGCGTGACGCTGCGGCCGTCCATCTGGCCGGAAATCAGCCGCTTGCGCTCGCCCAGCACATGGTCGATGGCGGCGGCGACGCTCGCCAGCACTTGCGCGCGCTCGCCTTCGGGCGCGATGGCCGAAAAGCCTTCGGGGAATTCCTCGGCGATGAAGCCGGTGGAGAGCTTGCCGGCGCGCCAGCGCGGATGCGCCATCAGCGCGGACAGGAGCGGAATATTGTGGCGAATGCCGTCGATGACAAACGCATCAAGAGCATCAGCCTGCGCGTCGATCGCGGCTTCGCGCGTGGCGGCGTGGGTGACCAGCTTGGCGATCATCGGGTCGTAGTAGATCGAAATCTCGCCGCCCTCGTAGACGCCGGTGTCGTTGCGCAGCGTGACACCGTTGGCGCTGCGCTCCTCCGGCGGGCGATAGCGCGTCAGCCGCCCGGTGGAGGGCAGGAATTTGCGGTACGGGTCTTCGGCATAGACACGACTTTCCACCGCCCAGCCGGTGAGCTTCACGTCGTTCTGCTTGAGCGCGAGCTTTTCGCCCGCCGCACTGCGGATCATCTGTTCGACCAGATCGATGCCGGTGATCAGCTCGGTGACCGGGTGCTCGACCTGCAGCCGCGTGTTCATTTCCAGGAAAAAGAAGCTCTTGTCCTGGCCGGCGACGAATTCGACCGTGCCGGCGCTGTCGTAGCCGACGGCCTTGGCCAGCGCGACCGCCTGCTCGCCCATTTTCTTGCGGGTGGCGGCGTCGAGCAGCGGGCTCGGCGCCTCCTCGATCACTTTCTGATTGCGGCGCTGGATCGAGCATTCGCGCTCGCCGAGATAGATGACGTTACCGTGCTTGTCGCCCAGCACCTGGATTTCGATGTGGCGCGGATCGGTGATAAATTTCTCGATGAACATGCGGTCGTCGCCGAACGAGGACTTCGCCTCCGAACGCGAGCGCGCGAAACCTTCCGCCACCTCGGCCTTGGAATAGGCGATGCGCATACCCTTGCCGCCGCCGCCGGCCGAGGCCTTGATCATCACCGGGTAGCCGATCTGCTCGGCGATCTCCATCGCCTCGGCATCGTTGTCGATGATGCCGAGATGACCTGGTACGGTGGAAACGTGTGCCGCGGCCGCCGCCTTCTTGGACTCGATCTTGTCGCCCATGGCCGCGATGGCCTTCGAGTTGGGCCCGATGAACACGATGCCGGCGGCTTCCAGCGCCTTGGGGAAGGCCTCGCGCTCGGAAAGAAAGCCGTAGCCGGGATGCACGGCCTGCGCGCCACTCGCCTTGCAGGCCTCCACGATCTTGTCGATCAGCAGGTAGCTCTTGGCCGCTTCGGGCGGGCCGATGACGACGGCGGTATCGGCCATCTCGACGTGCAGGGCGTCCTTGTCGGCCTCCGAATAAACGGCGACCGTCTCGATCCCCATGCGGCGGGCGGTTTTGATGATCCGGCAGGCGATTTCGCCACGATTGGCAATCAGAATGCGCTTGAACATTAAGCGGAACGCCCTCTGCCATTCCCGGTGGAAATGGCTGCGGATAGCCGGCGGATGTTACAATACTGTCTTGTGGCCGGCGTATCTAGCGCAACATCACAACAAAGGCATCAGGGAGAACTGCCATGTCTTTGAGGAACAGCCTGCTGGTTTTGGCCTGCGCCGCCGCGATACCGCTCGGCGCGGCCGCCGCGCAAACGCCGCATAATCTGATCCTGTTCGTCCCGGACGGCTTGCGTGCCCTGTCGGTGACGCCGCAAAGCGCCCCGACCATGGCGGCGGTGCGCGACAAAGGCGTCAACTTCGTCAATCCACATTCGCTGTTCCCGACCTTCACCATGGCCAATGCCTCGGGCATGTCGACCGGCCATTTCCTCGGCGATACCGGCGTGTTCTCGAACACGATCTATGTCGGATTTCCCGCTTCCCATGCCGCCAACAGCGTGACGCCGTTCATCGAAAGCGACACGGTGCTCAGCGACATCGACGACCACTTCTCCGGCAATTTCGTCGACGAGGACGCCGTCCTCTTTGCCGCTCGCCATCAGGGCTTTTCCACGGCTGCGATCGGCAAGGTCGGCCCGGCCCGGATGTTCGATCACGTCGACCGCAGCGGCGAGAACACCATTATCGTCGACGACGCGACCGGCAGCGCCGCCGGCGTTCCGCTCTCGCTGGAGATGAAGGATGCTTTGACCAAGGCGAGTTTGGCGCTGACCGCGCCCGGGCGCGCCGCCAACGGCAATGCCGGCGATGCCAAGAAAGCCGGTACGCTGGTCGCCAATGTCGATCAGCAGAAATATTTCGCCGACGTCGCCGCCAAAGTCATGCTGCCGATGCTCAAAGCGCGCAACAAGCCGTTCGTGCTGGTGTACTGGTCGCGCGATCCGGACGGCACCCAGCATAACCAAGGCGACAGCCTGCTGCAGGTCACGCCCGGCATCAACGGCCCGACCTCGCTGGCGGCCATCAAGAACGCCGACGACAACCTGGCGCAGCTGCGGCAAGCGCTTGACGAGCTCGGCCTTGCCGCCACGACCGACATCGTCGTCTCCGCCGATCACGGTTTCTCGACGATCAGCAAGGAGAGCAAGACCAGCGCCGCCGCGCAGTCGAGCTACGCCGACGTCCCGGCCGGCCAGCTGCCGCCCGGCTTTGTCGCCCTCGATCTCGCCAAGGCGCTCGCACTGCCGCTCGCCGATCCGGACAACAAGAATGCCCCGGTCGCCGCCGGCGCCTATCCGAAGCGCGGCAACGGACTAATCGGCACCGACGCCGCTCACCCAGACGTGGTGGTCGCCGCCAACGGCGGCTCGGATCTGGTCTATGTGCCCGGCAAAAACCGCGCACTCACCGAAAAGGCGGTCGCCGCCCTCCTCCAGCAGGACTATGTCAGCGGCCTGTTCGTCGACGACGATCTCGGGGCGATCGCCGGCACGCTGCCGTTGTCCGCCATCAATTTGAAGGGTTCATCGGTGACGCCGCGGCCGTCGATCGTGATCAATTTCCGCTCCTATTCGGCCGGCTGCGACAAGGCGGTGATGTGCGCGGTCAACGTCGCCGACACCGGCCTGCAGCAAGGTCAGGGTATGCACGGCAGCTTCAACCGCGGCGACACCATGAACTTCATGGCGGCGATCGGCCCCGACTTCAAGGCCGGCTTCGTCAACGAGGCGCCGGTGAGCAATGCCGACATCGGCAAGACCATGGCGCAGGTTCTCGGCCTGAAAATTCCATTCAAAGGCATGCTCATGGGCCGCGTCGTCGAAGAAGCGCTGCCGGGCGGCGCGAGCCGGGTGGTGGAGAACTTCATCGAGCGCGCGCAAGCGGCCGACGGCGGGCTCGCCACCATCCTGGTCGGCCAGCGCGCCGGCGGCGAGCGCTATTTCGACGCTGCCGGTTTTCCCGGCCGCACTGTCGGCTTGGACGAGCGTAAGGCGGCGAGCCGCTGACGCAAGGCGCAGCGGAATACTCTTTCACGGGGTCCGCACGGCGGCAAAATCTTTTGCTGCGCCGTGCGGTGGCGCCGCATAACTGTCCTATTTTTGCGTCGACCCTGTTCCGCTTGCGCACGGACACCTATATTAGTCCTCCGAACGGACATTGAGCGCGCTTTTGGAGGCTTGTCATGGCATTGGCGATTGGCGATACCGCACCGGATTTCGAGGCGGAAACGACCGAAGGAAAAATCCGTTTTCACGACTGGCTGGGAAATTCCTGGGGCATGCTGTTTTCGCACCCGAAGGACTTCACCCCGGTCTGCACCACAGAACTCGGCACCATGGCACGGCTGAAGCCCGAATTCGACAAGCGCAACACCAAGATCATCGGGCTTTCGGTCGATCCGGTCGAAAACCACGCGAAGTGGGCGGTCGACATCAAGGACGTGGTGGGATTTGCGCCGAACTATCCGATGATCGGCGACACCGAACTCAAGATTTCCAAGGCTTACGGCATGCTGCCGGCGTCCACCTCCGGTACCTCGGAAGGCCGCACCCCGGCCGATAACCAGACCGTGCGCAACGTCTTCATCATCGGCCCGGACAAGAAGATCAAGCTGATCCTGGTTTATCCGATGAGCACGGGGCGCAATTTCGACGAAGTGCTGCGTGTGCTCGACTCGCTGCAGCTGAACGCAAAACATCGCGTGGCGACGCCGGCGAACTGGAAACAGGGCGAGGACGTGATCCTCAGTAGCGCGATCAGCAATGAAGAAGCCAAGCAGCTTTATCCGCAGGGCTACAAGACGGTGAAGCCCTATCTTCGCGTCGTGCCGCAGCCGAAGTAACGCAACGCGCATCTTTTGCGCCAAGGGCGCGGGGCTTTTGGGCTCCGCGCCTTTTGCTTTTCGCGGCTGAACGGTGCGCAACGCAAAAAAAATCCGCCCTGGATCACCGCCGGAATGGGCGATAAAGCCCTTCCCATCGGATACGATCTCACGCAAAACAATCCCATGATCGCCGCCCAACGGCTGGAGCATTTGACATGAACGACGGGGCCATGAACGCGCTGGCGCAACAGCAACCGCCCTTCGCGCAATTTCTCGGCATGAAAATCACCCTGGTATCGCCCGAACGCGTGACCGCCGAACTGCCGGCGCGCCCCGACCTCAACAACCGCTTCGGCATCATGCATGGCGGCGCCATTATGGCATTGGCCGACAATCTCGGTGGTACCGCCACCACCGCCAATCTGAAAGACGGCCAAAGCACCACCACGATCGAGAGCAAGACCAATTTCTTCGCCTCGATCCCGATCGGCGACACCGCCTATGCGGAATGCACGGCCCTGCATCGCGGCCGCACCACCATGGTCTGGCAGACGCGGATCACCCGCGGCGACGGCCGGCTGTGCGCGCTGGTGACGCAGACGCAATTGGTGCTGGAGCGTAAGAAATAGCCGCCTTCACCGGGGCGCGCGTGCCCCGGTGAACCGATCGGCAATGCGGCGGCAGCTTGGCGTCAGGCCGCGTCGCGGCCGCGGACCTGGCCGACGTCGTCGTTGCTGGCCGCCGGCACGCCCAGTCCCATCGTATCGAGCAGGTTTTCAATCTCGAGACGGGCGGTGACGTGCGACATGGTGGGCCGCGTCCCGAGCGTGGTTTCATTGAGATCGTCGAGCGCCGTCAGTCCGCGCGGATAGAACTCGCGGAAGATGACCCGCTCGGCCAAGCCGTCAATGCAGCGGAAATCAAGCCGCCGTGACAGCTCCTGCAGCCCCTCGCCCACCATGCTCTTGTTGCGGGAACCGAGCGACGACAGCCGGTTGCGCAAAACGATCCAATCGGTCGCCGCCTGATGGAGACGCTGGCGCTGGTTCCGCGCCTCCGCCACCATCTGCGCGTACTGACTGGTGCCGGTGACGCCGAACGTCTCCGGATCGACCGCGCCGAGCACGTCGAAGTCGACAAAGCTGTCGTTCATCGGCGTGATTAGGGTGTCCGCCAACGAATGGGCCAGCCGCGACACAGGACCGTCGTGACCGGGCGTGTCGATTACGATGAAGTCGTGGTCGGGCGCCAGTATGTTGACGGCCTCGGTAAGCGCCTTGGCCCGGTCGTCCGTAGCCGCGTCGTTCTCATCGAGACAAATATGGCTGGGGGTCTCAAGGTCGCGACCGCCGCGCTCGGCCCAGGCGCGCCGGTTCTCGATGTAATGCGTGAAGCTTTTTTGCCGCGCATCGAGATCGATGGTGGCCACGCGCCGGCCCGACTTCATCAGCGCGACCGCGATATGCATCGCGACGGTGGATTTGCCCGAGCCGCCTTTTTCGTTGCCGACGACGATAATGCGTGCGTTCGTCTTATCAAGGGACATGAGTGCCCTCCAAAACGCGGTTGAGCTGCCGGATTACGCTGAATTCTCGTGGTGCGATTATTAATTCTGATTCTTTGCTTTTGCGCCAGACGGAACTTCTTGGCGTTGCGATTTTTTGAACCGGCGTTGCGTTGCAACAGTGCTAGTTCTCGGCGATGACCGACGCCGCTGCGTTTGCCGCCGGTTTGACGCCGCCGACGCCGCGGTTGACCAGCACGACGCCGCCGGCACACACCACCATGCCCGCGATCGAGAGCGCATCCAGCTTCTCGCCGAACAGCACGAAGGCGAGCAAGGCGGTCACCACCGGCACCAGGTAGAACAGGCTGGCGAAACCGGTCGCCGCCGAACGGCGGATCAGCCAATACATCAGCCCGACCGCGGCGATCGACAGCACGAGTACCAGCCAGGCGATGGCGAAGATGAGTTCGCCGCTCCAGTGGATCGTGCGCGTTTCGAACGTGAAGGCGGCCAGGCCGAACAACACCAGCGCGCCGGCATATTGCACGGTGTTGCCGGTGCGCCAGTCGATGCGGCCGCAATAGCGCTTCTGGTAGAGCGTGCCGAGCGTGATCCCCAACAGCGAGCCGACGCTGGCCAGCCAGCCGAGCGGCGAACCCGCCAGCACGATGCTGCGGTCATGCAATACGAGCGCCACGCCGATGAGCCCGAGGCCAAGGCCGAGCCATTGCAGGCGGGTGACCTTCTCGCCCATGAAGCGATTGGCGATGGTGGACGTGAGGATCGGCTGCAGTCCCGGGATCAGCGCCGAGATGCCGGCTGGCACGCCCTGGCTGATGGCCGTGAACACGCCGCCGAGATAGAGCCCGTGCACCAGCGCGCCGGCCACCAGGCTATGGCCGATCTCGGGCCCGCGCGGCCAAGGCGCCTGCGCCAGGAGCGCGATCGCGGCCATGATGAACACGACGAACACCATGCGCACCGCCAAAAACGTCATCGGCTCGATATAGGGCAGCCCGAAGCGCGCGCCGATGAAGCCGGTGCTCCACAACAGCACAAACAGCATCGGCGCGGATGCGATCGCCAAGTTGCTCAGGCGCATGAGGATGTTCGCATGGGATTTCGGGGTGCGGCGGGAACTGGGCCAGGAAAGCGCAGCTGGTTTAGCATGTTCCAGCGCGGAACCGAGTTCACTGATTTTTGCATGGCACAGTCCTATTTTTTTCGGAACCGCGGCGAGTCACGGTTCGTTTTATTTGGAGAAGGAAAACCACCGTCTGGAACCGAAGGGAGGATTGCCATGAGTGGTCCGCGTTATACAGATCCACGGTTGAGCGACCCGGTGCTGCGGCGCGAAGAAGGCGTGGGCGGGGTCTGGGGCTGGGTTGCCGGCCTCGCGGTCCTTGCCTTGGTCGCGTTCTTGGTAATCGCCGGTTGGAACAGCAGCCCCAACACCGCGAATAACAATTCGCCGCCGGCAACCACCGGTACTGCGACGCGCAATATCAGCCCACCGGCTAGCACTACCGGCTCCGGCGCCATGTCACCACAGCCGCTGACCCCGGCGCCGAGCAAGAGCGGCGCGCAGTAGCGTTCAGCATGTTTGCTTCGTGCGCGTCGCGCCCCTCCGGCGCGGCGCGTTAGAGGCATGGCGTGCTGGAGAGCACCGCCCGCTAGCCGGCGACGGCCGAGAGCCCGAAACCGACCGTGGCGCCGACAACCGCCTCGATTGCCTGGAATTGCATGCCGCTCAAGACGTGGCTGACGTAGGGAAACAGCATGTGGCCGGCGGGCAGCATGACCGCCGCCACCAGTCCCACGCAAATCAGTCTCGAAACCACCTTGTGGTCAAACATGGCTCCTCCCCGCCGTTGTGCGCATTTTTTCATTTTGTCACGGACGGCATGGCTTGAGCAATCGCGTCAGGTCTGGAAGGCCGGGTCGATGGGAACCCGGTAGCCGTTGGCAAGCCGGTTGGTTTCATTGGCCATGCCGGTGACCGCCATCACCTCGCCGAGCATGGCCTCGGTCATGCCGGCTTTGCGGGCGGCGGCGGTGTGGCTGGCGATACAGTAGCCGCAACCATTGGTGATGCTAACCGCCAGATAGATCATTTCCTTGGTAAGCGGGTCGAGCGCGCCCGGAGCCATGATTTGCTTGATGCTCTCCCAGGTGCGCTGGAGCGTTGCCGGATCGCGCGCCAGATATTTCCAGAAATTATTCACGTCGGGCACGTTGCGCGATTGCTTGATGTCGTCATAGACCGCGCGCACTTGCGGCGAGGCGTCGGCGTATTCGACCGGGGCGGATGGACCCATGGTTGACCTCTCAGAAGTCGAGCTTGTCGCGGATCGCGGCGATGCCGGCCTTGGCACAGGTCTCGTCATTGTCGCCGCCCGGGGCGCCGGAAACGCCGACAGCGCCGACCAGCGTGCCCGCCGCCTCTACCATCACGCCGCCGGCGATGACGGTCGCGCCCGGCAAATTGCGCACGCCGGCTTGCGGCGAACCCGGCCCGCTGGCAGCAACCAGATCGCCGGTGTTGGTGCGGAAGCTGACCGCGGTCCAGGCCTTGCCGGTCGCGGTCGGCACGGTGTGGGGGCCGGCGAAGCGGTCACGCAATAAAATCTGCGTGACGCCGAAACGGTCGACCACCGCGACCGTCACCTGATAGCCCTGCTTCTGGCAATCGGCGAGCGCGGCGTGGGCGAGCGCCAACGCGAGATCGACGCTCATGGATTTGAAGGTGACCAGGCCTTCTTCGGCGCGCACCGGCGCGCACAAGAGCGGCGCCAGCAAAATCGCCAACAGGCATTTTTTCAGCGTCATGGAGCGCTCCTTTTATTCATGGCGTGCATACCGAGTTTTGCGGACCAGCGCCATCGCCGGCGAAAACGGATTCTGCGGACAATTATCCTAGTGAGGCCGTTGTGCATCCGGCGGCGAATTTATCGGCTTGGATATAGGCCGGCCGGCGGCGCCGGACTATGGTCACGGCGGGGCTGCGACCTATTCGTTGCGGAGAACTGGCGTGGGGCAACTTTACGACCGGGCGGCGGGGGTGGTCCGCGCCATTTACGATAGCCGCATCGCGACGCCGTCCACGCTTGAGCCTGAGCATTATTTTCCCAACGGCAAGCGCTTCGCCGAGCGCTGGAGCGACATCCGCCGCGAGGCGCTGGCCGTCGCAGGCCAGATCAACAAAGTGCCGCGTTTTCACGATATCATGCCGGCGCAGGCGGATATATCGGCGAATGACGGGCGCGACTGGCGCGTGTTCATCATGAAGGCCTATGGCGTGACGGTGGCGGAAAACCTGCGCCGCTGCCCGACGGTCGCAAGCCTGCTCGACGGCGCGCCGGAGGTGGTGTCGGCCATCTTGTCGTTTCTGGCGCCCGGCAAGCACATTCCGGAACACCGCGGGCCGTTTCGCGGCATCCTGCGCTACCACCTGATGCTGTCGATGCCGCGCGACGGCAACGGTATCCCCGCCTGCGTCATGAATATTAACGGCGTGCCCTACCGGCTCGGCGACGGCGACAGCCTGCTGTGGGACGACACCTATCGGCACGAGGTGTGGAATACCAGCGACCAGGTCCGCATCGCGCTGGTGCTCGACGTCTGGCGTCGGGACATGCCGATGGACGTGGCGCTGCTGTCGCGGGCGATCCTGCTCGGCACCCAAGCGGCCATCCGCATGGGCGGCATGTCTTACGGCGGCTGAGGACCTCTCCACCGTCATTGCCGGACTTGATCCGGCAATCCATGATGCGGCCCGGCAAAGGCAGATTTACATAAGTCGCTCGATCGCCGATGGTCATCATGGATGCCCGGGTCAAGCCCGGGCATGACAGTTAAGAGGGCTAGGACACCATGCCGAAGACGCCGGATTATTTCAGAGGCAAAACCATTCTTATCACCGGGGCCGCCAGCGGCATCGGACGGGCCACCGCCCTGATTTTTGCGCGCGAGGGCGCCAACGTGGTGTGCGCCGACATCAACGAGGGCAGCGTCGAGCAGACCGTCGAGCAGGTCAACGCCAAATTCGGCAATTCCGGCGGCCAGGCGCTGGCGCTCACCATCGACGTGACCAAGCGCGCGGCGGTCGAGGACATGGTGCAGCTCGCGCTCGACGATTTCGGCGGCATCCAGTTCCTATTCAATTCGGCCGGAGCCGCGCTGCGCCGCTCCAAATTCCTCGATATCGACGACGATCTGCTCGAGCGCACCTTCGATCTCAACGTCAAAGGCACGTTTTACGCCATGCAGGCAGTGTTGCCGCACATGCTGGCCAACAAGTTCGGCGTCATCGTCAACATGGGCAGCATGTCGCACCGGCGCGGCGGGCCCGGCTCCTCGGTGCATTACGCCGCAGCCAAGGGCGCCGTGGTGACCATGACCCTGGGCGTGGCGCGCGAATTCGCCACCCAGGGCATCCGCGCGCTGTCGATCTCGCCGGGGCCGGTGAAGACGCCGTTCCAGGACGCGGCTTCGTCGTCGCCCGAGCTGGTCAAGAAATTCCTCGACGACGTGCCGATGGCACGCTTCGGCGAACCGGAGGAAATCGGCGAATTGGTTCTGTTCATGTGCTCGGACGCCTGCCAATTCATGACCGCCGACACCGTTTACGTGAACGGCGGCGGCGGCTGGCGCTGATCATTTAGCGATAAAAGCGCCGCGCCCGGAAAGCCGAATTTAACCAGGGAATTTCTTGCCGCGCCGGATCGCGCAGATGTGTATTTGTGTACCTCTGATTTGCCCAATGTCCGGGCCATCCTGCCCGCAAGGACGGGGCACTTCGGAGACCCGACATGAAGATGCTCGTGACTGCTTTCGTGCTGGCAACGCTGGCGGCGACGCCGGCGGTGGCCAAGCAACACCGCGTCATCTCCCCGCAAGCGGCGGCGGCGCAAGCCTCCGTGCCCTACGATACGGCCGATCCCTATGTCGTGATCGTCAACGGCCAGGTCGTCGGCCGCGATCCCGACGCCAACGTGCGCCTGATGTTGCGGCGCGACCCCCGGGCGGACGGCAATTAAGCCCGGCGCCACCTTCGAACGCAAAGCCCGGCCTCGCGCCGGGCTTTGTGCGTTTGGAGCGCGCGCGAGGCCGCTTGCGCGTTCCGCCGTTGCCAATCGACCGGGGCCGATTAAGGTGGCGGCCGACGAAAGGTATAAGGGGACGGGTAATGACGACGTGGTGCCGCTTCGAGAAGGATAACGTGACCCGCTACGGCCTGGTCGAGGGCGGCCAGGTGACCGCCGTCGACGGCGTCCCATGGGGCGAGCACAAGCGCACTTCCCTCGCCTACCCGCTCGCCAGCGTGAAACTGGCGATCCCGGTGGTGCCGCCGACCTTCTACTGCGTCGGCATCAATTACGCCGACCACATCCGCAAGATGGCGGCCAAGCGCAAAACCGAGCCGGTGTTCCCCAAGAAACCGGACATCGGCTACCGCGCCAACAACGCCCTGATCGCGCACGAGGAAAACATCGTGAAGCCGGCCGACGCCGGCGAGGCGTTCCAGTACGAAGGCGAACTGGTGGCGGTGTTCGGCAGACGCTGCCGCAACGTCGTCCGCGAAAACGCTCTCGATTACGTGTTCGGCTGGACCATCGGCAACGACGTCAGCGAGCGCGGCTGGCAAAAGGACGACCGCACGCTCTGGCGCGCCAAGAATGCCGACACCTTCAAGCCGATGGGGCCCTGGATCGTCACTGGATTGGATCCGGCCAAGATGGAGACGGTAATCCGCGTCAACGGCCGGGAAACCGACCGCTTCGCCACCAATAATATGATCTTCGACACCGCCACCTACATCGCGGAGGTATCAAAATATTGCACCATCGAGCCCGGCGACGTGATGTGGATGGGCACCGACGGCGTGCCGGAAAATATCAAGGTAGGCGACACGGTGGAAATCGAGATTACCGGCATCGGCGTGCTGCGGAACAAGGTCGTAGCGGAGACGTGACGGCAAAATAAGCCGGTATAACTTTCACGCTTGCGCGCGAGCGGCGCGACAGCGCGCGCGCGTTGGCGTATCGGTGACGGACCCACAACTTTCTTACGGTGCTGTCTCATGGCTTTCGCGATCTCCGACGACGATGCGGGCCGCCAGATCCTCGACGTTTTCATGCAGCACCGCATACCGGTGAGCGGGATGCTGCCGCGCAACTACTTTTTTACCGTGCGCGACGGCGATTTCCAACGCGGGCTCAACAAGGCGGTGGCGAACGACTGGGTCACGATCGACCGGCGCAACCGCTACCGCTATCAGCTCACCGCCACCGGCTATGCCGCCGGGCGGTCGATGGAAGCCTCCAACGCCTAGGCCCCGGCGCGGGCGGCTAAACCCAGCCGCCGCGCGCCATGATCGCCGCGCACAGCAGAATGATGACGACGGCGCCGATTTCGCCGTGGATGACCCTCTTGATGAAGCGCAGCTTCTCGGGGCTCACCGCCGGCGCCTGCCCGGCCCTTACCGGCTTGCGCCAGCGCAGGAACTCGACCGTCGGGACGATCGACAGCAGCGCGACCGCGATAAACACCGAGAACTTGGTCATGAAGGCGTGGCTGTGGAAGTAATAGGCCGCGCCCTTCTCGAAGTAGAACACGCGGGCGAGGCCGACGACGAGCAAGAGGCCGGCCGCGGCGCCCAGGACGGCGTCGGCAAGCACGATCCGGCGCGCGGTGGCGAGCGAGAGTTCCTGCCCGAGCAGGATGAATTCCACCGCCAGCGCCGACACCAGCGTGAAGGCGAGCAGGTGGTGCAGGAAGGCGAAGCGCGTGGACATGGCTGCAATCCTTTGCCCCTATTCTGTCATTGCCGGGCTTGACCCGGCAATCCATGATGCGGCTCTGGAACCTCAGACTTACGTAAGGCCCCGCTTCGCTGCGCTTCATCATGGATGCCCGGGTCAAGCCCGGGCATGACAGGGTCAGGACCGCTCCTCCACCAACGTCACGATATCGCGCGTGCGGGTGACGCCCTCGGGCCAGGTGCGGCTGAAATCGGCCACCAGTTCCTTGAACTCGGCCGAGCCGAGCGCGGCGTCGCAGGAAGCCTTGTCGGCAAATCGATAGACCGCGTAGTGCACGCCCGGCTCCGCCTCACTCCAGAACCGCCAGGCCTTGTCGCATTTGAAGATTTTAAGCGCCCACGGCAGGTGGTCGGCCGAATACCAACGGTCGAACTTATCGTGCAGGTCGGGCGCGACGACGGCGCGGACGAGGAAGAAGGTGGTGGGCATAGGCCAGTCCTATGATCAATGACTAAGTAAATTTCCCCGTTACCGCTTGGAAAAAGTCGAGCCCCATTTCTGTCAGCAAAAAATAAAGTATCGTAATATCGGCCAGGCCATGGAGCTCATGACGCCGATGGACTCGAATCTCATCAAATAACCCTAGCGATGAGAGTATCTGTATATCGATCTGAGCGCCAAAGTCCCCAAAATTGTTTTTGTTCGTGGGTACTAACCAGCATCTTCCACGAGTTGTATTAACCCACAAATCGGTCAACGCGACACAAGGGCCCTCAAGGTCATCCATAAACTCCACATACACATCATTCGCCGTAAGGCGCTTGCGCTTCAACAAACGATCAAGACGGTACTCAATATCCCTTTGACGCAACAGGAAGACAGGGTTCGCTAAATCACGTTCTTCCAAATCCTGACCTTTGGTTACAATCTCCATAAACAGATTTGCCTGTCGCGAATTCAATTCACCGACAATATGCACATAACGCGGCGGGACAGACGTTTCGAGACCTGCCGACACTAGCAAATTTGACCAAAGGTCGATCATCGTCGAGTCGGACGGCTCCTCGAGCCAAGCCTTTTCTAAAAGTGGAACCAGTATCTTAGTCGGTACTGATCCAGTCAGCTTCCGACTTTTTAACTTCTCAGACACCGCTAACCTATTTTTAGCAGTGTCTCCTCTTGCTGAATTCGAAGTTGCTGGCGTCGATATTTGAGCGCATCGCCTTTAAGACCGGCCCATTCGGTGATCGGCGAAATGAGGGTCAACCATGCACTAGCCTTGGCGCGAGAAACGTCTGGTGGAATTATCTCCGTAATTACCTTCTTCCGCAGGTATGATGCTTTAGCGCTCGCCTCAATTTTGGCGATGGCCTTAGCTTCACCCTTAAATCTCGACTTTTTCGGCATTCGTCACACCGGCAAATTGTCAGTGCTTTCGCGCCGGCATCTCGACGTGCTTGTTCTTCAGCAACTCCGGCGCGTCGCTCATCATCTTCTCAATCCCCATACTTATCCGGCTGCACGAAGTCGCACGTGCGTGCATGCGCAAAGCCGAGCGGTTGCTTGACGTGGCCGGGCTGCGCCGCGAGATCGGCGAGCCCTTCGGTCAAACCGGCGATGCGGTGGCGCTCTACGATGCTCGGCGTCGTGACGACGGCGAAGCGCACGATACGCACCCGCGGCCGGCACTGCGACGACGGAAACGCCCCCGACACGAGGTAGCGCGGCAGCGACAGAATCTCGCCGGCCTCGTAGACGCGGTCGATGCCGAGGTGCTCGGTCGCGGCGCTGCGGACCGGTACCGGCACGCCGAAGAACGCGGTCACCGGCGACGGATCGAAGGCATAGACGTATTCGATGCGAATGTCGGCATAGGCGGCGTGTTGCGCCAAGCCGCCGCCAAGCGAATGGCCGGTGGCGACGATGAGGCGGGCGCGGCAGCTTTCGTTCACCTTGCGGAGGATGTCGGGAACAGCCTTCTGCACCTGGTCGTACTGGTCGAACAGCGGCGACGCGATGAACCAGCGGAAATTCGTCAGCCAGTCGCCGATCTCGTTTGCGTCGCTGCCGCGGAAGGCGATCACCGCCTCGCCGCAGCGGCCACGCCTCCACACGTGATATTCGAGACCGTCGAGGCAGCGCGGCGTGCCGGGCTTGCAGCCATAGGGCCCGACATGGCCGAAATGGCAAGACCAGCCCGCGTTCTTCAGATCGCCGAGCATGGCGGCGTAGGTTTTGTTTTCGTCGGTGCCGCTGGCGCGCAGCTTTGCCGCGTCCGGGCAAGCGCTGCCATCCAGGAACGGCGGATCGGTGTAGGCCACTGTCGCCATCTCGGCGTAGGGCTTGTAGAGCACGGCGTAGGGCTTGGCGGGCTTGGGCTGATAGGCCGCGGTGCCGATGCCGACTTCGGCCACGGTTCGCGTTTGCGCGCAGGCCACCAGCCCGACAGCCGCCAATGCCATCGCGCACGCCCACACCACCCGCAGAAGCCCAGCCCGCATGGGTCACGCCCGCTACACGCCGCGCGTGTAGTGGAGCAGGTCACGCTCGCCACGGCAAGCGCGGCGGCGGCTTTCTACACCGGCAAATTATCGTGCTTCCTGACCGGCATCTCGACGTGCTTGTTCTTCAGCATCGCCAGCGCGCGGGCGAGCCGCCGCCGCGTCGAGCGCGGCATGATGACGTCGTCGATATAGCCGCGCTCGGCGGCGACGAAGGGCGACAGAAAGCGGTCCTCGTATTCCTTGGTGCGCGCCGCGATCTTGTCCTTGTCGCCGATGTCGGCGCGGAAGATGATCTCGACCGCGCCCTTGGCGCCCATCACCGCGATCTGCGCGGTCGGCCAGGCGTAGTTCAAGTCGCCGCCGACGTGCTTACTCGCCATCACGTCATAGGCGCCGCCGAAGGCCTTGCGCGTGATCACCGTGACCAGCGGCACCGTGCACTGGGAATAGGCGAACAGCAGCTTGGCGCCGTGCTTGATCAGGCCGTTGTATTCCTGCGCGGTGCCGGGCAGGAAGCCGGGCACGTCGACGAAGGTCACGATCGGAATGTTGAAGGCGTCACAAAAACGGACAAAGCGCGCCGCCTTGCGCGAGGCGTCCGAGTCGAGCACGCCGGCCAGCACCATCGGCTGGTTGGCGACGAAGCCCACCGTCTTGCCGGCGATGCGGCCGAAGCCGGTGACGATGTTCTTGGCGTAGGCCTGCGCGATCTCGAAGAAGTCGCCCTCGTCGGCGACTTTGAGGATCAGCTCCTTGATGTCGTAGGGCTTGTTCGGATTGTCCGGGATCAGCGTGTCGAGCGACTCGTCGATGCGGTCGGTGGGGTCTTGCGTCGGCCATTCCGGCACGCCGGTCTCGTTGTTGGCGGGCAGGAAGTCGATCAGCCGGCGCATTTGAAGGAGACATTCGACGTCGTTCTCGAAGGCGCCGTCCGAGACGCCCGACTTGGTGGTGTGCACCGAGGCGCCGCCGAGTTCTTCCGCCGTGACCACTTCGTTGGTCACGGTCTTGACCACGTCGGGACCGGTGACGAACATGTAGGAAGTGTCGCGCACCATGAAGATGAAATCGGTCATGGCCGGCGAATAGACGTCGCCGCCGGCGCACGGCCCCATGATGACGCTGATCTGCGGAATGACGCCGGAGGCGAGTACGTTGCGCTTGAACACCTCGCCGTAGCCGCCCAAGGCAGCCACGCCCTCCTGGATGCGCGCGCCGCCAGCGTCGAACAGGCCGATGATCGGCGCGCGCGCCTTCATCGCCATGTCCTGCACCTTGATGATCTTGCCGGCATGCGCCTCGCTGAGGCTCCCCCCGAACACGGTGAAGTCCTTGGAGAACAGATAGACCGTGCGGCCGTTGACCGTGCCCCAGCCGGTGACGACGCCGTCGCCGGGCACCTTGGTCTTTTCCATGCCGAATTCGTTGGAGCGGTGCTCGACGAACATGTCGAGCTCCTCGAACGAGCCCTTGTCGAGGAGGAGTTCGATGCGTTCGCGCGCGGTCAATTTGCCGCGCTTGTGCTGGGCCTCGATGCGGCTCTTTCCGCCGCCCAGCCGCGCCTCGTCCCGCCGCTGCTCCAGCCTGTCGAGAATGTCCTTCATAAGCCCCTGCCCTGCACCAACCGGCTGCAAAATGCATACCACGGCGGCCTCTCCGCCGTCATTGGCGCTTTGATTCTCCGCCAAAGCCTGCTTACAACCCGGCCCATGAGCGAACCCGCCACCGCCGCGCAACTGCTCCAGCAGGGCCTGTTCCACCACCGCCAGGGCGATCTGGCGCAGGCGATGGAGCGCTACGTCGAGGTGCTGCGCGCCGACCCGCAGAACCCCGACGCGCACTATTACGTCGCGGTGGTCGCCTGCCAGGAGGGGCAATACCGGCAGGGCATCGATCTCGCCCGCCGCGCCATCGACTTCGGGCCCCCGCAGGCGCGCGTGCACAATTTGCTCGGCCAGGCGCTGTACCGCGAGGGCGAGCGGCTGGAGGCGCTCAAGAATTTCGACCGCGCCATCGCGCTCGACTCCAATTTCGCCGATGCCCACGGCAACCGCGCCAATATCCTGGTCGACGCCGGCTTTGCCGACGAGGCGCTGAAGAGCTTCGACCGCGCGCTGGCGCTCAATCCGGCATCCGGGCCGGACTGGCTCAACCGCGGCGCGCTGCTGCAGGAGCTCGGCCGCCACGACGAAGCGCTGGCGAGTTTCGACAAGGCGATTATGTGCGGCCCGGATGTGGTGGAAGCGCACGTCAACCGCGGCAACGCGCTCAAGGACCTCGGCCATCTGGACGCCGCCGGCGGGACTGTCGCCTCGCCGCGTTTCGACCAGGCAATGGCGGCGTACGACAAGGCCATCGCGCTCGAGCCGCAGCTCGACGAGACCTATCTCGGCCGCGGCCTGCTCAAGCTGCTGCGCGGCGACTGGCAGAGCGGTTTTGCCGATTACGAACACCGCGAGAAAGCCGGCGAGCCGACATTCGCGCCATTGCCCGATCCGCGCTGGGACGGCGCGCTGCGCGAGGGCGAACGCCTCGTGCTGGTGAACGAACAGGGCCTCGGCGACACCATCCAGTTCTGCCGCTTCGCACCGTTGCTGGCGGCGCGCGGCTTTGACGTCACCATCCTGACCCGCAAGGCCATGGCGCCGCTGCTTTCATCGCTCAACGGCGTGACGATCGCGACCGACGCCGACGCGCTCGCGCTCGATCCGCGGCCGCTGCGCTGGCTGCCTTTGCTCAGCGTTGCCGGCGTGTTGGCGATCCGGCCGGATACCGTGCCGGCCGACGTGCCCTACCTCGCGGCGCAGCCGGCGCGGATCGAGGCCTGGCGTGCACGGCTCGGCGACGGCCGTTTCAAGATCGGCATCAACTGGGTGTCCGGCCACTCCGACAAGGCGCCCTTCACCCGCCGCGACATCGCGCTCGCCGATTTCGCCGGGCTCGCCGCCCTGCCCGGCGTGCAACTGGTCTCGCTGCAAAAGGGTCCGGCGGCCGCCCAGATCGGCCAGGTCCCGTTCGGCGGCCGGATCGTGACGCTCGCCACCGACCCCGCCGCCGATGCGGATTTCTTCCTCGACACCGCCGCGGTGATGCACGGGCTCGATCTGATCGTCACCTGCGACACCTCGGTCGCGCATCTGGCCGGCGCGCTGGCGCGGCCGGTGTTCACCGCGCTGCCGGCGGTCGCCGACTGGCGCTGGCTGATCGGCCGCGACGACACGCCCTGGTACCCGACCATGCGGCTGTTCCGGCAGGACGCCGGACGGCAATGGCCGCCGGTGATGGCGCGCATTACCGAGGCCGTGCATAAAAAAGCGGCGGCCGGCGGCGCTTGAATTGATCGCCCTGTCTCTTGCTCTCAAGGGAACTTTTTTGATTTCATGGCGTTTTACCGTGACCAACGGGGAGTTATGCCATGAGCACCAATAAATCCGGCGCGGCCAGCAACGGCACGCCGCGCCTGCAAACGCCGACCGATCTCGGCGCCAACGCCCGCAAGGACATTGCCGGCGCGCTCAACGCCATCCTGGCGGACAGCTTTGCGCTTTATCTCAAGACCAAGAATTTCCACTGGCACGTCAGCGGCCCCCATTTCCGCGACTACCATCTGCTGCTCGACGAGCAGGCCGACCAGATCTTCGCCAGCACCGACGCGATCGCCGAGCGAGTGCGCAAGATCGGCGGCAATACCCTGCGCTCGATCGGCGATATCGCGCGCCAGCAGCGGCTGTCCGACAACGACGCGGCCTATGTCACACCCGACGATATGCTGGCCGAGCTGCGCGACGACAACCAGCGCGTGGTGGCCTCGATGCGTGAGGCGCACGGCCTGTGCGACGAGCACGAGGATGTCGCCACCGCCAGCCTGCTCGAGGTGTTCATCGACGAGGCCGAGCGGCGGGTTTGGTTCTTGTATGAAGCGGGCCGCAAAGGCGACCCGACCGGGCATTAGCTCTTATCGCGCGTGCCGCAACACGGTGACGGCGGCGCCAAATTCGCCATAGCGATACGCGCGCCGCTCGATCTCGGTGTCGTCGCTGCCCCATTGCGACCTCTGCCAGTCCTCGTCGACATGCGCGGCGGCCCATACGGCGTCGGCATCGAGCGCGCCCTCGGCGAGCGCCAGCGCCAGCAAGGCCGAGCCGGTGAGCGTCGTGATCGTGGACACCGCGCCTAAACGCCAAGGATCGGCGGGAATTCGTCGCGCCCATGGCGGCGATCGCCTCGGCCGGCTGCGCCACATGCACGACGCCCTGCGCCAGCACGAAACGGGCGCCGGTCGCCGCCCGCGCCCAGGCCAGCACCGGATCCCACGCGCGGATCTGGCTTGCGACCAGCCCTTCCGGCGCCGCGGCGCGATAGCACAGCAGATCCGAGCCGAGATATTTCGCCACCTCCTCGGCCACCGCGTCCGGCATATCCGCCACCGCGTCGATCACCGCGTTGGCGAGCCGCGCCAACGGCATGCCCGCCGGGTCGATCAGCGCCGCTTGCGCGTTCCACTCCTCGGCGATTTTTTCCGCGAGCGCGGCGGTCGGGGCGGCAAGCGGACGGCGCGCCGGCGTCTTGACCGGTTTGCCGTCAAGCAGCAGCGGGAAGCCGCCGTCCGCGGCCTCGCTGACATGCGCTTGGCTATAGAACCGCTTTCGCAATGTGGCGCGCGCGCCGCGGCGTGCCGCCTCGCGCGGGTCGAGCGGCTGGTTTTCAAAGATCTCAGTGAAAATGTCGCGCATCAGAATGACGTGATTGTGCGCCGCAACAAGGGCGCCAGCGTGGCGGCCCCCGGTCGGCCTAAGGCGCGGAAAATAGCCGGTTCGGCGTTCGTAAGCATTAACTCCAAGCAGCGATTTTGCCGCCCGGCGGCCTTGCTGCCGCCCCTTTCGGAGAGCGAAAAAGGCCTGTGAACACGAGTGGTTGATAGATGCCAGGCATAACGGAAGGATAGGTAGCCTTGCGGGGTTCTACCCAATATATTCCGCCCCCTAAATCGCGGCCGCCCAACAATGCCGCGCCGGGGGAATCAGCCGCCTGAGGCTGTGACGCGACACCGTCGGGTCACCCGCGGTGAAAAGCGCGTTTCGAGGAGTGAATGAAGAATACCGACATTGCCGCGCCCGACTACTTCCACAAGGTCGTGGATTGCCAATGGGCATGCCCGGCGCACACGCCCGTCCCCGAATACATCCGGTTGATCGCGGCCGGGCGTTATTCCGATGCCTACATGGTCAACTGGTACTCGAACGTGTTTCCGGGAATCCTCGGACGCACCTGCGACCGCCCCTGCGAGCCGGCCTGCCGGCGCGTGCGCGTCGAGGACGAGCCGGTGGCGATCTGCCGCTTGAAGCGCGTGGCCGCCGATTACAAAGACGACATCCGCGCGCGGCTGCCGCAGCCCGCGCAAAAGAAGAACGGCAAGCGCGTCGCGCTGGTCGGCGGCGGCCCGGCCTCGCTCACCGTGGCGCGCGACCTCGCCCCGCTCGGCTATCAGTGCGTGGTGTTCGACGGCGATAACCGTGCCGGCGGCATGATCCGTTCACAAATCCCTAAATTCCGGTTGCCCGACGCCGTCATCGACGAGGAATGCGGCTATGTCCTCGATCTCGGCGTGGAATTTCGCGGCGGTCAACGCGTCGACAGCATGAAGGCGCTGTTGGCGCAGGGCTGGGACGCGGTTTTTGTCGGCTCCGGCGCGCCGCGCGGCCGCGATCTCGACATCCCCGGCCGCCAGGAAGCGGCCAAGAATATTCATATCGGCATCGACTGGCTGTCCTCGGTGTCGTTCGGCCACACCACCAAGATCGGCAAGCGCGTGATCGTGCTTGGCGGCGGCAACACCGCCATGGACTGCTGCCGCTCCTCACGCCGCCTCGGCGGCGAGGAGGTGCAGGTCGTCGTGCGCTCCGGCTTCGAGGAAATGAAGGCGTCACCTTGGGAAAAGGAAGACGCCATGCACGAGGGCATCCCGATCCACAATTACCTGGTGCCCAAGCGCTTCACCCACGAGAACGGCAAACTCACCGGCATAACGTTTGAGAAGGTAAAAGCGGAGTTCGACGCCAAGGGCCGCCGCAAGCTGGTGCCGGCCGGCGAGCCCGAACAGCATTTCCCCTGCGACGACGTGCTGGTGGCGGTCGGCCAGGAAAACGCCTTCCCCTGGATCGAGCGCGACGCCGGCATCGAATTCGACGAGCACGGCATGCCGAAGGTCGATGTCGCGACCATGGCCTCGACCAATCCGAAGGTCTTCTTCGGCGGCGATGCGGCGTTTGGCCCGAAGAATATCATCTGGGCGGTGGCGCACGGCCACGAAGCCGCGGTCTCCATCGACAAATATCTCCACGGCGAGGATATCGCCGACCGGCCGTTGCCGGCGGTCGCGCTGATGAGCCAGAAAATGGGCATCCACGAGTGGTCCTACGACAACGAGATCGCGCTCGATAACCGCTACAAAGTGCCGCTGCGCGACAAAGTGATCGCGCTCAAAGACATCAAGGCCGAAGTCGAGCTGGGCTTCGATCCCGAGCTGGCGCTGGCGGAAGCCGGCCGCTGCCTCAATTGCGACGTCCAGACGGTGTTCTCGGCGCAGCTTTGCATCGAATGCGACGCCTGCGTCGACATTTGCCCGATGGACTGCATCACCTTCGCGCCGAACGGCGAGGAAGCAAACTTGCGGCAGCGCCTCACCGCGCCGGCGCATAACCTCAGCCAGGCGCTCTATGTCCAGGACGGTCTCAAGACCGGCCGCGTCATGGTGAAAGACGAGGACGTCTGCCTGCATTGCGGCCTGTGCGCCGAACGCTGCCCGACCGGCGCCTGGGACATGCAGAAATTTTTATTGGATATGACCTACGCAGGAACTTCATGCCGACCGCCACGCCGATCAGCCGCGTAAACGACTTCGTCGTCCGCTTCGCCAACGTCAACGGCTCGGGATCGGCGAGCGCGAACGAGATGTTCGCCCGCGCGGTGCTGCGCATGGGCATTCCGGCGGCGCCCCGCAACATCTTCCCGTCCAACATCCAGGGCCTGCCGACCTGGTACGAGGTGCGCGTCACCGAAGCCGGCCATCTCGGCGCGCGCGGCGGCACCGATCTGATGGTGGCGATGAACCCACAGACCTTCGAGCGCGACATCGCCGGCATCGAGCCGGGCGGCTACCTGCTCTACGATTCCACCAAGCCGCTGCCGGCTTCGAAATTCCGCGGGGACATCACGGTCATCGGCGTGCCGCTGACCGCGATCTGCAACCGCGAATACACCGATCCGCGCCAGCGCCAGCTGTTCAAGAACATCATCTATATCGGCGTGCTGACCGCGTTGATCGACATGGACGTCAAGGTGGTCGAGCAGCTCATCGGCGAGCAGTACAAGGGCAAGGAAAAGCTGATCGAGCCCAACATCAAGGCGCTGCATATCGGGCGTGACTACGCCACGCTCAACCTCGCCTGCCCGATCGGCCTGCGCCTGCGCAAGAGCGACCAGGTGGGAAAACGCATTTTCATCGAAGGCAATTCGGCGGCGGCCCTCGGCGCGGTCTATGGCGGCGCCACGGTGTGCGCCTGGTATCCGATCACGCCGTCGTCCTCGCTCGCCGACGCCTTCACCCGCCACTGCGCTAAACTGAGGGTCGATCCTGGCACCAAACAGGCGAGATACGCCATCGTGCAGGCCGAGGACGAACTCGCCTCGATCGGCATGGTGATCGGCGCCGGCTGGAACGGCGCGCGCGCCTTTACCGCCACCTCGGGCCCCGGCATTTCGCTGATGCAGGAGTTCATCGGGCTCGCTTACTTCGCCGAAATTCCGGCGGTGATCTTCGACGTGCAACGCGCCGGCCCCTCGACCGGCATGCCGACCCGCACCCAGCAATGCGACATCATCTCCTGCGCCTATGCCTCGCACGGCGACACCAAGCACGTGCTGCTGTTCCCCGAGGATCCGGCGGAAGCCTTCGATTTCGGCGCGCAGGCCTTCGATCTCGCCGACCGGCTGCAGACGCCGATCTTCGTCATGCTCGATCTCGACATCGGCATGAACCATCATTTGTCCAAGCCGCTGGCCTGGGACGACAACCGCAAATACGACCGCGGCAAGGTCATGACCGCCGAGGAGCTGGAAGCGGGCAAGGAATTCGGCCGCTATCTTGACGTCGACGGCGACGGTATCCCCTATCGCACCTACCCCGGCACCCATCCGACCAAGGGCTCGTTCTTCACCCGCGGCACGTCGCGCGACCGCTACGCGCGCTATACTGAGGAAGGCGCGCCTTACGTCGACAACATGCAGCGGCTGGTCCGCAAGTTCGACACCGCCAAGGACCTGGTGCCGCGGCCGCTGCAGGCGAACGCCGCCAAGCCCACCAAATACGGCGTGATCTATTACGGCTCGACCTCGCCGGCGATGGACGAGGCGATCGGCATGATCGAGCCGCGCGGACATTCGCTCGACCGCATGCGGGTGCGCGCCTTCCCATTCCATTCATCCGTCAACAGCTTTGTCGCCGACCATGATTTCACCTTCGTGGTCGAGCAGAACCGCGACGCGCAGTTGCGCTCGCTGATCGTCAACGAGTGCGGCATCGATCCGGTGCGGCTGGTGCCGATTTTGCACTACGACGGCACGCCGATCACCGCGCGCTTCATCGCCAAGGCGATCGGCGATCATGTCGACAAGCTGAAAGTGACGCCGATGAAGGTATCCTCATGACCTATCTCACCAAACCGAAATTCCATCACCCCGAGCTGCCGAAGAACGAGCTCGGCTACACCCACCGCGACTACGAGGGCACGGTCTCGACTTTGTGCGCGGGCTGCGGCCACGACTCGATCACCGCGGCGATCATCCAGTCCTGCTTCGAATTGTCGATCGAGCCGCATCGCGTCGCCAAGATTTCCGGCATCGGCTGCTCGTCGAAGACGCCGACCTACTTCCTCGGCAATTCGCACGGTTTTAATTCGGTGCACGGCCGCATGCCGTCGGTCTTGACCGGCGCCAATCTGGCAAATCGCGACCTGATCTACCTCGGCGTTTCCGGCGACGGCGATAGCGCCTCGATCGGGCTCGGCCAGTTCGCGCATTGCCTGCGGCGCGGCGTCAATATGACCTATATCGTCGAGAACAACGGTGTATACGGGCTCACCAAAGGCCAGTTCTCCGCCACCGCCGACCGCGGCTCGAAGTCCAAGCGCGGCTTCATCAATACCGACAATTCCATCGACCTCGCCGCCTTGGCGCTGCAGCTCGGCGCCAGCTTCGTCGCCCGCTCGTTCTCCGGCGACAAGCAGCAGCTGGTGCCGATCATCTCGGCGGCGATCGCGCACAAGGGCGCGGCCTTCATCGACGTCATCAGTCCCTGCGTGGCGTTCAACAACCACGCCGGCTCGACCAAGAGCTTCGATTTCGTGCGCGAGCACAACGAGGCGGTGAACCGGCTCGACTTCATGTCGAGCCGCATGCCGATCGAGGTGCAATACGAGCCCGGCACCGTCGAGGTGGTGGAGCAGCACGACGGCTCCAGGCTCACCTTGCGCAAGCTTGCCGCCGACTACGAAATCAATGACCGCACGGCCGCATTGGGCTTCCTGCAGCATCACGCCACCAAGGGCCAGATCGTCACCGGCCTGCTCTATGTCGAGAATGACTCGGAGGACCTGCACGCCCATCTGCATACGGTCGACGGGCCGCTCAATGTGCTCGGCGAGAATGAGCTTTGCCCCGGCCAAGCGGCGCTGGACAAGTTCAACGCCTCGCTGCGCTAGGCTGTAAAGCCGGCCAATGGACCTTCGCCGCCTCGGCCAATCGGACATCCACATCGCGCCGCTGATGCTCGGCGGCAATGTGTTCGGCTGGAACGTCGACCAGGCGACATCGTCCGCATTGCTTGACGCCTTCATCGACGCCGGCTTCAACGCCATCGACACCGCCGACACGTATTCGCGCTGGGTCAAGGGCCACAAAGGCGGCGAGTCGGAAACCGTGATCGGCAACTGGCTCAAAACGAGCGGCAAGCGCGCCAAGGTCGTCATCGCGACCAAAGTCGGTTCCGACATGGGCGAAGGCAAGACGGTGCGCAAGGATTACGTCCTGCGCGCCGCCGAAGGCTGCCTCAAGCGTCTGCATGTCGACTGCATCGATCTGCTGCAGACCCATTTCGACGACGAGGTAACGCCGCCCGAGGAGACCATGGCCGCCCACGCACAACTGATCGCGCAGGGCAAAGTGCGCGTTATCGGCGCGTCGAACATGAGCGTGGCGCGGCTCAAGGCCTCGCTTGCCGCCAGCCAAGCGCTCGGCATCCCGCACTACCAGAGCCTGCAGCCGAACTACAATCTATACGACCGCGTCGATTTCGAGAGCCAGTATTTGCCGGTCTGCAAGGCGGAAGGCCTCGGCGTCATCAGCTATTATTCGCTCGCCGGCGGCTTCCTCACCGGCAAGTACCGTTCCGCCGCCGACGCTGCGAAAAACCCGTCACGCGGCGGCAAGGTGAAGGGCTATTTCGACGCCCGCGGCCAGCGCATCCTGCGGGCGCTCGATGACGTGGCCGCGCGTCATTCCGCCACGCCGGCGCAAATCGCGCTGGCCTGGCTGATCGCGCAACCGGGCGTGACCGCGCCGATCGCCAGCGCCACCAGCCTCAAGCAGCTTCATGAAATCATGCAGGCGCCGCGGCTCAAGCTGTCGCCCGAGGACTTGCAGGCGTTGGATAAAGCCAGCGCCTAGGCGGCGTGAGCTGTCCTGTTGCCGATGGTGAGTTGGCCCACTTTAACCTGATTGCGGCCGGCGGCCTTGGCGGCATAGAGCAATTTATCGGCGAAGGCGACCAGCGCCGTCGGCTCGCCGGACAGATCCTTGGCGGTGGCAGCGCCGATGCTGATGGTGAGCCGCGCCCCGACCGGCGAGCGCGGATGGTAGATATCGGCCTGCCGCAGCGCTGCCGCCAGCTTGTTGGCGACTGCCAGCGCGCCGGCCATGCCGCTGTCCGGCAGCATGCAGAGAAACTCCTCGCCGCCGTAGCGTGCGACCAGGTCTGCGGGCCGCCCCACGGCGTCGAGCAGCAGCCGCGCCACCTGACGCAGGCATTCGTCGCCCTGTTGATGGCCGAATTGATCGTTGTAGAGCTTGAAATGATCGACATCGATCATCAGCAGCGAAAGCGGCGCGCCGGACCGGCGGCAGCGCCGCCATTCGCGCTCCAGCGCGCCGTCGAAACGGCGGCGATTGGCGATGCCGGTCAGCGCATCGGTCGACAACAACAGCTGCAGCAGCAGGCTTTGCGAGAATTGCATGCGCAGGCTGCGGTGCAGCGAGTTCGCCGCGATGCAGCCGAACGCATTGGCAAGCAGCAGCCAGACCAGCGTCCGGTAGAACTGATCGGGCGGCAGCGCCGGGCCCTGCGACAGCGACCACCAAAACGGCGCCACGACAGAAAAGGCCGCGGCGAGCGCGACCGAAGCCATGAAACTAATCGGCAGATAAAGATAAATGACGAACACGACACCCACCATCACGGTGGGTCCCATGCTGGGCATGTCGGAGTGCAGCGTCACCATGATGAGGCGCATGGTCATGCCGACCACGACGCCAGCGACCAGAATAACTTCCAACGCGCCTGGCGTGCGCATTCGGCGGATGAGCAGCAGGCCGGCAAGCGGCAGCCAGATCGTGGCGAACGGCGGCACCAGCGCGTAGAGGCCGCTGGCGTTGTGCAGATAGGCATGAAGCTCGACCAGAAAATTCAGGCCGCCGGCCACTGCCGCCAGCCCCATCATCAGCAAGGCGCGGCGGCGGTCGTCGGCAAAGCGATGCAAGCGATAGTCGCGCTCGCATTGCGGGTCGGCCAGGCGCGCGCTCCAGCGCGTCACCGCGACCGGCTTGAGGTCCGGCGTCGCGTCGCTAAGGCCTGCGGACAAGCCGCTCGTTCGCATATCCATCGACGGTCGATCCGGATCCGGAGGATATCGGTATAGGCCCGAGCGGTTGACAAACTCCTAGCAGGTAGACCAATATTCGCGGTCAAAACACCTAGTGTTTTCAAGGGGCTAGCGCTTGAGCGCCCAAACCGCCTCCAGCATCTCCGGGGGCGGCTACATTTTGACCGAGAGCGACCTGCCGGTCTCCAGCAGGCTCTTCAGGCTGGATAGAATGGCCGGCCAGCCGGCGCGGCCGCCGGACAAGATCGCCTCGGGCACGTCCCAGGTATGCGCCTCCGTCATCGTCAGCCGCACGCTGTCGCCGGCCTGCTCCATATCGTAGGTGACGAGGCATTCCGGCAATTTGTCGAAATCCTTCATGCCTTCGACCAGCCAAGTGCAGGCAAGTGCAGGCAAAGCGGCGCGGCGGCTCCCACGCCGCCACCTTGCCGCTGACATGCACGCGGCCGTCCGGATAGCGCAGGAAAAAGGCGCCGCCCGCCTTCGGCTCGACATCGACATCGACGGCGAAGCCGAAGAAATATTGCCGGCTGAAGGCTGGATCGGTCAGCGCCTGCCACACCTTATCCGGTGTGGCGGCGACGTAGATGACGTAGACCGTCTTCGGCTTGAATCGAGTGGCCTCGATCATGATGCTGCCGCCTCCTTCGGCTTGTCGTACCACGGCGCGTAGAGGACGCGGTTTGTCTCCAGGTAGCTTTTGAGGCTTGAGAGCACGAGCGGCCAGCCATTGCTGATGCTGGCGAACACCTTGCTGTCCGGCGCGAAATCGTCGTGGGTCACCGTGAGCTTGACCTGATCCTTCTGCTGCTCAAGATCCATCACCACGCGCGAGGTCTCGCTGCCATTGTGCGGCTCGTGGTGGGGCGTGAACGTGTAGGACAGACGCCGCGGCGCGTCATGCTCGATCACCTTGCCGCTGAGGATCAGCTTGCCCTCGCGGTGAAATGTGACCGGCGAGCCGACCTTCCAGTCGGACGTAACGGCGTTACCGAACCAGAACTTCGCGGTGGCGTCGGTGTCGGTCAGCGCCTTGAAGACCTTCTCCGGCGTCGAAGCGATATAAGTCACGTAGACGAAGACGGGTTTACTCATCTGCTTTCTCCTTACTCTTTTTCCAATGCCTTTTTCATGTCGCTCAACGCCTGCACGCGGTGGCGCTCGAATCTCCCGATCCAGCGTTCGGCGATCTCGTGGATCGGCACCGGATTGAGGTAGTGCAGCTTCTCGCGGCCGCGCTTGACGGTCGCGACCAGATTGGCCTCCTCCAGAAGGCCCAGGTGCTTGCTGACCGCCTGGCGCGTCATGTCCAGGCGCTCACAGAGCTGGCCCAAGGTCTGGCCGTTATTGGCGCGCAGGCGGTCCAGAAGATCCCTGCGGCTCGGGTCGGCCAGCGCTTTGAAGACCAAATCCATAATGACAATATGCAACCTTTTGGTTGCCTGTCAAGCGCCAAAATCTGCCGGTTCCGGCCATGGAACTCGCGCCGCACCGGAACGTTGAACCGGCATGGGTATTCGCCAAGCGCAAATCTCGACAAGGCTTGCGCCATGACAGCTGCCCGCAGCAAGGGTCCGGACCGCGGCAAACAAACGCCCAAAGGCATCAGCGAGCAGGAAGTCGCCGACGTCGAAGAGATGTCGTCGCCGCGCACGCCGGTCATCTACGAGGTGGTGCGCCGGCTCGGCGACGAAGAAATGGAGCGGCCCGCCATATCGCTCTGGTGGTCGGGCGTCGCCGCCGGGCTGTCGATCAGCTTTTCGCTGCTGGCCCAGGCCATCCTGCAAGCCCATTTGCCGGACACCGCCTGGCGACCGCTGGTCTCCAGTTTTGGATATTGCGTCGGCTTCCTGATGGTGGTGCTCGGGAATCAGCAGCTGTTCACCGAAAGCACGATCACGGTGGTGCTTCCGTTGTTCAAGGATCTGTCTTGGAAAAACCTCGGGCGCATGGGCCGGCTGTGGGCGATCGTGCTGGTGGCGAATTTTGCCGGCACGCTGGTCGCGGCGATTTTCTGCACCTTCACGCCGGTCCTACCGGCCGATCTGCTGCAGGGAATGCAGGCCATCAGTCGCGACTTGCTCGGCCTCGGCTGGTGGACAATGGTCTTCCGCGGCGTTTCATCGGGCTTCCTGATCGCCGCCATGGTCTGGATGATCCCGAGCGCGGAGAGCGCGAAGTTCGCCGTGATCGCGCTGATGACTTATCTGATCGCGATCGGCGGCTTCACCCACATCGTCGCCGGCAGCATGGAAGCCAATATGCTGGTGCTGCATGGCGACTGGGAATGGTGGCGCATGCTCGGCCAATTCTTCGCGCCGGTGCTGCTCGGCAATATCGTCGGCGGCACCGCGCTGTTCGCGTTGATTTCCTACGCGCAGGTGATGAAGGAAATTTAGCGCAAAGACCGCGCTATTGGTTGATGCAGCTGCCGATATAGGCGCCGCGATCGCCCGCCGCCTGGCCGTAGACGCCGGCCTGGTTCGCACAGCGCGCGGCGCGGTCCTGGGCGGTCTCGCTGCCGTTCGAACCGGACGGCGCCAAGGCTGGCAGGTTCGGTAGCAGCCGGCCGGTCTGCGGCACGTAGAGCGGCGGCGGCACGGCAGCGGCTGGCGGCAAGGCCGGCGCCGGCCGCGGAATCACCACATGCTCGGTCGAGCCGCGCGGCGATTTGTATTTCGGCGGCAGCCACGGCTCCGGCGCCATGATGTTGTAGCGATCATCGTCGGACTGGGCGCGCGCCGGCGCCGCAGACACCAGCGCGGTCAGCGCAATCAAAAGCATGAGGGGAAACCGGCGCGCCATTTCCATTAGATAGGAACCCCAAGCGCGCGCGGCTACTCCTCCTCCGGCGCGTCGACGATGGGGTCGTACCGTTTGGCGTCGAAGCCGAGCAGGTTCCAGGACTGTTCCATGTGCGGCGGCAGCGGCGCCGTCACATCGATCACACCGCCGCGCGGATGCGGCACCACGATGCGGCGCGCCAAGAGATGCAGTCTGTCCTGCATGCCGCCGGGCAATTCCCAATTCTCGATGTTGAAATATTTCGGATCGCCGATAATCGGGTTGCCGACATGGGCCATGTGGGCGCGCAATTGATGGGTGCGGCCGGTGACCGGCTTGAGCGAGATCCAGGCGAGCTTCTGCGCCGCCGTTTCCACCACGGCGTAATAGGTCACGGCGTGGACGGCGTCCTTCTCGCCGTGCTTGGCGATGCGCATGTAGGAATCCTCTTCCACCTCCTGCTTGGCAAGAAAGGTCGAGATGCGGCCCTGTTGCGGTTTCGGCACGCCGGCGACCAGCGCCCAATAAATCTTGCGCGCGGCGCGGGTGCGAAAAGTCTTGGCGAGCGCGGAGGCGGCGAAGCGGGTCTTGGCCACCAGGAGGCAGCCGGCGGTGTCCTTATCGAGCCGGTGCACCAGGCGCGGACGCTGGGCGTCGACGCCGGGCCCGCGCAAGGCCTCCAGCAGGCCGTCGAGATGGCGCGTAGTGCCGGAGCCGCCCTGCACGGCAAGGCCCATCGGCTTGTTGAGCACCAGCACGTCGTCGTCCTCGTAAAGCGTGACCGACTTGAGGAAGAAGCGGTCCTTCTGCGCCGCCGGCGCGTCGTCGCGCGGCTTGGGCGCGTCGAGCTTGAGCGGCGGGATGCGTACCGATTGGCCGGCTTCGAGCCGCGATTTCGGCTCGGTGCGCTTGCCGTTCACGCGCACCTCGCCTTTGCGGATGATGCGCTGGATGTGGCTGAACGACAGACCGGGAAAGCGCCCCTCGAAGAAGCGATCGACCCGCATGCCGTTCTCGTCCGGGGTGACGGCGACGGTTTGCACGCCGGCCGCAAATTGCGCGGGCTTCGGCGCGGCCACGGGCGGCAACTTCGCCCCGTCATCCTGAGGTGCTAGGCCGCGAAGCGGCCGAGCCTCGAAGGCTGAACGGCCCGGGCTGCCGTGGCCGTCGCCCTTCGAGGCACGCTTCGCGTGCACCTCAGGGTGACGGATCGAGGCTTCGGCCGCGTGGCGACCCCGTTCCCGCTTCGGGGAATGCTTCACGCGTAGGTCGGATTGGCGGGGATTGGCGCGCTCATTGAACCGCGCTTTCGAACGATTTTTGGATCGATCTTTGTTTCGTTCGTCGCGGTCGCGGCCATGACCGCGGCCGCGCGGGCCAGCCATCTGCTTGCCGCCGCCCGGCTGACGCGGTCCGCTGCGATCGCGGCTCATGACCCGCTCGTCGCAAGCCGCCCCAGCGCCGCGTCGAGGCCGTCGAGACCCTCGAGGCGTATCTTGAACAGATCGCCAAGCGCATCGCGCAGTTCGCGGGCATTAAGCTTGCGCTTTTCGGTACCGCCCTTGAGCTTGTGCGTCGACAAGGCGTTGTTGAAGAGGGCGTAACGGCGGTCGGGCTCGGCCCGCGCCGCCAACAGCCCGTTGACGAAGATCGACTCCGGATGCGCCGACGTGAACCAGTTGCCCATCTCGAAATCGGCCGGGATGCTCTCGGCGAGATCGGTGGCGTAGAGACTTGTCCACTCACCGGCAATCTTGGCCTCGACGATGAGGCGGTGGCCTTCCTCAACGAGACGGAACGGCTCGTGCGGCGTCGTCTGCTCGTCGCGCGATTTGAGCATCAGCGGGCTGGTCGCCACATTGCCGCCGAAACCGACATCGACGAGATAGCTTTCGCCTTCCGCCTCGACAATCAGGAGGGCATGGACGCGCGGCGTGTGCACGCCGGGCGGCACGCTCCAGCGTACGCGGGCGGTTGCCTCCTGCACCTTGAAACCAAGCGCGCGCAGCACATGACCGAACAGCAGGTTCTGCTCGAAGCAGTATCCGCCGCGTCCGCCTTTGACGAGCTTGGCGTCAAGTGCTGCCGCATCGAGCTTGACCGGGCGCTTGAGCAGCGGGTCTAGATTTTCAAAGGCGATAACCTGTGGCTGCAGCCGATGCAGTTCGCGCAGCACCGCGAGCGTCGGCTGGCGTGGGCCGTCATAGCCGATGCGCTTGCAATAGGCATCGATGTCAATCATTCCCCGCCCCTCTCCTTCCGCAGCTTCGCCCAATAATCAAGCCGCTTGCGCACTTCGCGCTCGAAACCCCGCTCGGGCGGATTATAGAACTGCTGGCGCGGCAGCGCGTCGGGAAAATAGTTCTGCCCGGAAAATGCCTCTTCCTGATCGTGGTCGTAAGCGTAGCCGCGGCCGTAGCCCTCCGACTGCATCAGCTTGGTTGGCGCGTTGAGGATGTGCTTGGGCGGCAGCAGCGAACCGCCTTGCTTGGCCGCGCGCATGGCGGCGCCGAAGGCCGCGTAAGAGGCGTTCGATTTCGGCGCGGTCGCCATGTAGATCACGGCTTCCGCGATCGCCAGTTCGCCTTCGGGGCTGCCAAGGAAATCGTAGGCCTCCTTGGCGGCATTGGCGATCACCAGCGCCTGCGGGTCGGCCAGCCCGATGTCCTCGATCGCCATGCGCACGACGCGGCGCGCGATATAGAGCGGCGGCTCGCCGGCATCGAGCATGCGGCAGAGATAATAGAGCGCGGCGTCGGGATCGGACCCGCGCACCGACTTGTGCAGCGCACTGATAAGATTGTAGTGGCCGTCCTGCGCCTTGTCGTAGATCGGCGCGCGGCGCTGCACGATTTCCTGCAGCTTAGCGGAATCAAATATCTCGTCGGTGCGCGCGGCGCGCCAGATTTCTTCCGTCAAGGTGAGCGCGGCGCGGCCGTCGCCGTCGGCCATGCCGATGAGCGCGGTGCGGGCGTCGTCGTCGAGGGGCAGCTTGCGGCCCTCGATCTGCTCGGCGCGCGCGAGCAGCTTCTCGATCGCTTCCCCGTCGAGCGACTTGAAAACCAGCACGCGGGCGCGCGACAGCAGCGGCGCGTTCAATTCGAAGGACGGGTTCTCGGTGGTGGCGCCGACCAGGATGATGGTGCCGTCTTCCATCACCGGCAGGAACGAGTCCTGCTGCGCGCGGTTGAAGCGATGGATCTCGTCCACGAACAGCAGCGTGCCCTGCCCCAACTCGCGGCGGCGGCGCGCTTCCTCGAACACCTTCTTGAGATCGGCGACGCCGGTGAAGATCGCCGAAATCTGCTCGAAATGCAGGTCGGTTTCCTGCGCCAGCAGCCGCGCCACCGTGGTCTTGCCGGTGCCGGGCGGGCCCCAGAATACCAGGCTGCCGAGCGAGCGGGTCGCCAGCATGCGGCTGAGCGCGCCGTCGGGGCCGAGCAGATGGTGTTGCCCCACCACCTCGTCGAGCCTGGCCGGCCGTAAGCGGTCGGCGAACGGGCGCGGCGCGTCCTTGTCGAGGCCAGCAGCCGCGAACAACGTCGGTCCGGCGGCTTTGGCACGCGGGGTCATCCGTTGAATACCGCGGATATCTGCTGCCCGCCGCGCCGGATGACGATTTGCCAGGAGCGGCTCGGCGAACTGGTGGCGCGCGCCAGATCATGGGTCTTGGCGATATGTTCGCCGTTCACCGACACAATGATGTCGCCGCGGCGGAAGCCGAGATTGCTGGCATAGGAACCGTTGTCGACGTCCACGACCACGACGCCCTCGTCGGCGTTCTGCAATTGCAGCTCGTCGGCAAGCGCCGGCGACAGATTGGCGACTTTGGCGCCGGAAAACGGCGAGCGCGAGCGGATGGTGATCTCGTCGCGTGGCGTCGCCGGTGCGATTTGCAGCGCGACCTTCACGCTCAAGTCGTGGCCGCCGCGCAGCAGGCCGAGCGTCGCCGTGCCGCCGAGCGGCTTGGTGGCGAAGCGATAGTCGAAGGCGTTGACGTCGTCGACCGCCTGGGTATCCACCGACATGATGACGTCGCCCGCCTTGATCCCCGCGTGTTCGGCCGGGCCGCCGGGCGTAACGCTGGCGACCAAGGCGCCGGCTGGGCGCTTGAGCCCCATGCTGTCGGCGATGTCGGCGGTGACCTGCTGCAGCTTGGCGCCGAGCCAGGGCCGTTTCACCTCGGCACCGCCGCTCATGGCCGAGGCCACCACCACCCGCACCATGTTGGCGGGGATGGCGAAGCCGATGCCCTGCGAGCCGCCCGAGCGCGAGAAGATCGCGGTGTTGATGCCGACCAGCCGGCCGGTGAGATCGACCAGCGCGCCGCCAGAATTGCCGGGATTGATGGCGGCATCGGTCTGGATGAAGAACTGGTAGTCGGTGATGCCGACCTGCGTGCGCGCCAGCGCCGAGACGATGCCGTGGGTCACGGTCTGCCCGACGCCGAACGGATCGCCGATGGCGAGCACCACGTCTCCTACTTCAAGCGTGTCGGAATTGGCGAAGTCCAGGACCGGAAACCGCGCATGCGCATCCTTGATGCGCAGCACGGCGAGATCGCTGCGCTTGTCCTTGAGTACGATTTCGGCTTCGAATTCGCGCTTGTCGGCGAGCGCCACCTTGACCTCGTCGGCGCCCTCGATCACGTGAACATTGGTGACGATGAGGCCGGAGGGGTCGACGATCACGCCGGAGCCGAGCGAGCGCTGCACCTGCCGGCCGCCGCCGCCCTGCATGCCGAAGAACTGGCGGAAGATCGGATCGTCGAACAGCGGGTTGCGGTTCTGGATGACCTTGGCGGCATAGACGTTGACCACCGCCGGGGCCACCCGCTGCACTACCGGCGCGTAAGACAGCCGCAGCTCGGCGGCGGTCGGCACCTGGCGCTGCTGGGCGGAGGCTGCGGCGATGCCGCCAAAGGCGATGGCGGCGAGCAATGCGGCGGTCAGGGGTGGTTTCAGGCGCATAGTGTCGATTCCCGGCGAGACGCCGAGATATAGGCCCCCGCCGGGGCTAAATGAAGGCCATCGAGCCCCTCTGCCCGCCAACGCGGGATCACCGGGACTAGCGCCTTCGGCGCAGCCCGGTGATGACAAGAGCTACTCCTTCGCCGGCACCGTGCGTAGATAGGCCACCACGGCGTCGAGGTCGTCGGGCGTCAGCGTGGCGTAGTAATGGAAGCCCATCGGCGGCTTGAGATGGCTGCCGTCCTTGGACACGCCTGTGGTTATCGCCCGCTTGATCTCGGCGTCGGTCCAGCCCCCGAGGCCCTTGGTCTTGCTCGAGGTGATATTGCGCGAGGTCGATACGCCCCACGGGCCGGGGAAGTCGAACCCGCCGGCGCCCAGGCGCGTGTCCCACTGCCGCATGCCCTTCTCCATCGGCGTATGGCATTCCATGCAATGCGCGATGGTCGCGAGGTAGAAACCCTTCTTCACTTTGTCGCTCAGCATCGCTTCGGTGGAGGGCTTCTCGCCGCCCGGCAGGACGCGCTCGGCTTGCGGCATCTTGTAGATTGGATCGGCGACCTTGTTGCTGATCGGCTTGATGGTGCGCAGATAGGCGACGACCGCGTTCAGGTCGCGGTCGGTCATGATGTGATAGAAACCGGTCGGCATGATCATCGCGATGTGCGCGCCGTTCGGCAGGATGCCGGTGCGCATCAGCGTCTTGATCTGCGCATCGGTCCAGCCGCCGATGCCAGTCTCCTTGTCCTGCGTGATGTTGGGCGCGGTCACCTTGAACGGCGGTTCGTCCCAGGACAGCCCGCCGGAAAACAGCTTGCCGGGAATATCGCCGGTCGGACCTTTCGGCGAATGACAATTGCCGCAGGTCATAATGCCGTTGACGAGATAATCGCCGCGCTTGACCAAATCCGATTGCGCGTTGGCCGCGCCGAGCGTCACGGCGAAAACAGCGAGCAGCGTCGATACAAAGCGGATCATTGTGTTCCTCCCCGATCTAACGCCGCCGATTATACATAGCCCACTACCACCCGCTATCGCCGGATAACAAAAAATGGCGGCCCGAATGCCGCCCTTGTGAATTACCTATCGCCGAATGCGGATCAAGCCGCGGCGTTCGCCTCTTCGTCGGCTTTCTTGGCCTGCACGGGACCTGAATCCTTGCCCTTGGCCTCGAGGTCGCGGTCGACGAACTCGATCACCGCCTGCGCGGCGCTGTCGCCGTAGCGGAAGCCGGCCTTGAGCACGCGGGTATAGCCGCCCTTGCGGTCCTTGTAACGGGGACCGATCACCTCGAACAATTTCTTGACCATGCCGATGTCGCGCATTTCCGAGATCGCCTGGCGGCGCGCGGCCAGCCCGCCCTTCTTGGCCAGCGTCACCAGCTTTTCCACGATCGGGCGAAGTTCTTTCGCCTTCGGCAGCGTGGTGACGACCTGCTCGTGCTTGATCAGGGCTGCGGCCATGTTGGCGAACATGGCGGTGCGATGCGCAGAATGCCTGCCGAGCTTGCGGTGAACTTTTCCGTGACGCATCGCTAACTCCTCAGTCCTCTCATTGTCACGCCCGGCCTTGTGCCGGGCACCCCGCTTGCGGCTTAGTAATGATCCTCGAAGCGCTTGGCGAGCTCTTCGATGTTTTCCGGCGGCCAGCCCGGCACTTCCATGCCGAGATGCAGGCCCATCTGCGCCAGCACTTCCTTGATCTCGTTGAGCGACTTGCGGCCGAAGTTCGGCGTGCGCAGCATTTCCGCTTCGCTCTTCTGAACCAGGTCGCCGATGTAGACGATGTTGTCGTTCTTGAGACAGTTGGCCGAACGCACCGACAGTTCGAGTTCGTCCACCTTCTTGAGGAAGGCCGGGTTGAACGCGAGATCGGGAATGCTTTCGGCGGCCTGCTCCTTGCGCGGCTCTTCGAAATTCACGAACACGTTGAGCTGGTCCTGCAGGATGCGCGCCGCGTAAGCGAGCGAATCCTCGGGCGTCACCGCGCCGTTGGTCTCGATCGTCATGGTGAGCTTGTCGTAGTCGAGGATCTGGCCCTCGCGGGTGTTCTCGACCTTGTAGGAGACCTTACGCACCGGCGAGTACAGGCTGTCGACCGGGATCAGCCCGATCGGCGCGTCTTCGGGACGGTTGCGCTCGGCCGGCACGTAGCCCTTGCCGGTATTGACCGTGAACTCCATGCGGATCTCGGCGCCCTCGTCCAACGTGCACAGCACGAGGTCGGGGTTGAGCACCACCACGTCACCGACGGTCTGAATCTCGCCGGCGGTCACGGTGCCCGGACCCTGCTTCTTCACCACCATGCGCTTGGGGCCTTCGCCCTGCATCTTGATGGCGATGTCCTTGATGTTGAGCACGATGTCGGTGACGTCCTCGCGCACGCCGGCGATCGAGGAGAACTCGTGCAGCACGCCGTCGATATGCACCGATTGCACCGCGGCGCCCTGCAGCGAGGAAAGCAGAATGCGGCGCAGCGCGTTGCCCAGCGTCACGCCGAAGCCGCGTTCGAGCGGCTCGGCGACGACGGTGGCGACCCGCGCGGCATCGTTGCCGGCGGTCACTTGCAGCTTGTTCGGCCTGATCAATTCCTGCCAATTTTTCTGGATCACGTCTTCACCTATTGAGCGGCGCGAGGCTTTCCCCGCGCATCCCACCCGCCGTGTGGGGAAAAGTTCGGCGGCAGCGGACGCTGGCAGCGTCCGCCAGAAACGAAAATCAAACGCGACGACGCTTACGCGGCCGGCAACCGTTATGCGGGATCGTGGTCACGTCACGGATCGAAGTAATCGTGAAGCCCTGCGCCTGCAAAGCGCGCAACGCCGATTTACGGCCGGAACCGGGACCCGACACCTCGACTTCGAGGGTGCGCATGCCGTGCTCCTGCGCCTTCTTGGCGGCGTCTTCGGCGGCGACTTGCGCGGCGTAAGGCGTCGATTTGCGCGAGCCCTTGAAACCCATCGTTCCCGACGACGACCAGGCAATGGTGTTACCCTGCGCGTCGGTGATCGTGATCATCGTGTTGTTGAACGACGCAGCGACGTGCGCGACGCCCGACGCGATGTTCTTTCGTTCGCGCCGGCGGACGCGGGTGGCTTCCTTACCCATTCTCAATCCCTTTGCAGCCCGCCGCCGTCAGGCGCGGGCAATTCCTGTCGTTACTGCGCAGTCGGTGTCTTTTTCTTGCCGGCGATGGTCTTGGCCGGACCCTTGCGGGTACGCGCATTGGTGTGGGTGCGCTGGCCCCGCACGGGCAGGCCCTTGCGGTGGCGCAGGCCCCGGTAGCAGCCGAGATCCATCAATCGCTTGATATTCATCGACACTTCGCGGCGCAGGTCGCCCTCGACCATGTAGTCGCGATCGATCATTTCGCGAATCTGCAGCACCTCGGCGTCGGTCAATTGCGACACCCGCCGCTCCTGCGGCAGATTAACCTTCTCCATGATTTCATGGGCGATTTTGGGCCCGATGCCATGGATATACTGCAAGGCGATGACGACGCGCTTGTTGGTGGGCAGATTAACGCCCGCGATACGAGCCACGGATGGTCTCTCCTGTTATCGGCCGGCAGCGCTGGACGCGCCGAATTCTTGTTCCCCTGGAAGGGGATAGCCCAAAACGTAACACGACACCTGTCCCCGGTTTTCTGGGGCCCGGCATCGCGTCAAACTCCTGAATGAGCAGCTTATTAAGGGATTCATCGCACCTTCGTCAACCTCCGCCGGCTACGCAGTTTGCGCTGTCCAGCCTTGTTTTTGGCGCCAGCCTGACGGCTGGCCTTTCGCCCCGTTTTGCGGGCTTTGGCACCGACCGCCGGTAACCTGCGGCGGCCCCGGCGCGCTTGGCCAGCACGGGCCTTGGCGACCTTGGCCTTGGGCTTTTTGGCTTTGGCGCGCGACGGCTTGCGGGCAGCCGGCTTGGTCTTTCGGGCGGGGCTCAGGATGGCGTCAACGGCGGCGGTAACGGCATCGATCGGCGCCATGCCGTCCACGCTTCTGAGCTGCCCCAGGCCGGCATAGTGGTCGGCAAGCGGCGCCGTCTGCGTCCGATAGGCGGCGAGCCGGCCCTTGAGCACTTCCGGATTGTCGTCGGCGCGCAGCTTCTCGCCGCGGGCGGTCATTTCGGCCACCCGGGTCTCGATGCGCTTGAGCAGGATGCCTTCGTCGACCTTGAGCTCGATCACGCCGTCGAGCTTGAGGCCGCGCTCGGCCAGCAGGCGATCGAGCGCCTTCGCCTGCGGTACCGTGCGCGGGAAGCCGTCGAGCACGAAACCGCGCTTGGCGTCTGGCTCGTCGATGCGGTCGGCGATGATCGCCACCACCACCTCGTCGGGCACCAGCTGGCCGGCGTCCATGATGGTTTTGGCGCGCTGGCCGACCGGCGTACCGGCGGCAACTGCGGCGCGCAGCATGTCGCCGGTGGAGAGGTGAACGATGCGGTGCTTCCGGACCAGCCGCTGCGCTTGCGTGCCCTTCCCCGCCCCCGGCGGGCCGAGCAAGATCAATCTCATCGATTGCGCCCCCGCAATTTCGAACGCTTGATCAGGCCTTCATATTGATGCGCCAGCAGGTACCCTTGGATCTGCGCGACCGTGTCCATGGTGACGCTGACCACGATCAACAGCGAGGTGCCCCCGAAATAGAACGGAACGGCGGCGTAGGAGATCAAGATTTCCGGGATCAAGCAGACGATGGCGAGGTATAGCGCGCCGATCACGGTGATGCGCGACAGCACGTAGTCGATATATTCCGCCGTGCGCTCGCCCGGTCTTATGCCGGGGATAAAGCCGCCGTGCTTCTTCAGGTTGTCTGCGGTCTCGGTCGGATTGAACACGATCGCGGTATAGAAGAACGCGAAGAACACGATCAGCGCGATGTACAGCAGCAGAAACAACGGCCGGCCGTGGCCGAGCAGCGTCGTCACGGTGGTAAGCCAGCCCGGACCCGAGCCGGCATTGAAGTTGGCGACCGTGGTCGGCAGCAGCAGCAAGGACGACGCGAAGATCGGCGGGATCACGCCCGAGGTATTGAGCTTGAGCGGCAGATGCGAGGACTGGCCCTCGAACATGCGATTGCCGACCTGGCGCTTGGGGTACTGGATCAGCAGCCGGCGCTGCGCGCGCTCCATGAACACGATGAAGGCGATGACTGCCACCGCCATCAGGATGACGGCGAGGATCAAGCCCGTCGACAACGCGCCCTGACGGCCGAGTTCGAGGGTGCCGGCAATCGCCGAGGGTAATTGCGCCACGATGCCGGACAGAATGATCAGCGAGATGCCGTTGCCGATGCCGCGCGAGGTGATCTGCTCGCCCAGCCACATCAGGAACATGGTGCCGCCGGTGAGCGTGATCACGGTGGAGATGCGGAAGAAAAAGCCTGGATCGGCAACCACGCTGCCGGCGCCCTCCAGCCCGATCGCAATGCCGTAGGCTTGGAACGCCGCCAACACCACGGTGAGATACCGGGTGTACTGGTTCATGATCTTTCGGCCCAACTCGCCTTCCTTCTTCAGCGCCTCGAGCGTCGGCGACACCGTCGTCATCAACTGAATGATGATCGAGGCCGAGATGTAGGGCATGATGTTGAGCGCGAAGATCGCCATCCGGTGGATGCCGCCACCGGAGAACATATTGAACATGCCGAGAATGCCGCCGGCCTGGGTGTTGAAAATCTGCTCCCAGGCGGTCGGATCGATCCCGGGCAGCGGGATATAAGTGCCCAGGCGATAGACCAATAGCGCGCTGACCGTGAAATAGATGCGCTTCTTGAGCTCTTCAGCCTTGGCGAGAGCGCCGAAGTTGAGATTGGCCGCCAGTTGTTCCGCTGCCGAAACCATCAGTCACTCCTGCCGCCGCGCCCCGTCCCACCCCGCCGCTGCGGGCCGCATTCAGAAAGCTCTAAAATAGGCACTGCATCGCAAACTTGTAGCCTGCGGCACACCGCCTCCGGCGCGGCCAAATCACTCGGCCGGCTTTTCCGCGCCTTCGGCCGCTTCCGGCGTAGTCTCTTTGGGCTTGCCGCCCTTCGGCTTGTCGCCGCCTTTGGCCGCCTCGAGCGCCATGCGCTTGTTCTTGCCCCTCGGCTCGTCGTCAACGTCCTTCGCCGGAGCGAGGATTTTGATGCTGCCGCCGGCCTTCTCGACCGCCGCGATGGCCGATTTCGAGGCGCGGAAGACCGCGAAATCGACCTTGCTCTTGAGTTCGCCGTCGCCGAGCAACTTCACGCCGCCTTTGGCACGCCGCATCAGCCCGCCTTTGACCATGGCCTCGGCATCGACCGGCTTCTTGATGTCGATCAGCCCGGCGTCAATCGCCGCCTGCACCTTGCCGATATTGGTTTCGTTGAGCTTGACCGCGAACGAGGTATTGCGGAAGCCGCGCTTGGGCAGGCGCCGGTGCAGCGGCATCTGGCCGCCTTCGAAGCCCTTGATGCGCACGCCCGAGCGCGCGGTCTGGCCCTTGCCGCCGCGGCCGCCGGTCTTGCCCATGCCGGAGCCGATGCCGCGGCCGATGCGCAAGCGGTTCTTGCGCGCGCCCGGGCGGTCGGCGATCTCGTTGAGTTTCATGGCAGTCGTCCTCTTAATGCGCTTTACCTACCACGCGCACCAGGTGGCGGATCTTGTAGATCATGCCGCGCGTCGACGGTGTATCCGGCAGGTCCTTGATCCGGCCGATCTTGTTCAACCCCAGCCCGATCAGGGTCTCGCGCTGGTCGTGGCAACGCCGCAACGGGCTCGCCACCTGTTCGATCTTGATGGTCTTTTGTTTCTCAGCCATTGCCTTGATCCTTAGTCGGCCACCGGTTCGGCGTCGCCTTCGCGGCGGCGCGACTGCAGCGTCGAGACCTTGATATTGCGCCGCGCCGCGACCGAGCGCGGCGAATCCTGGTGCTTGAGCGCGTCGAAGGTCGCGCGCACCACGTTGTACGGATTGGACGAGCCGAGCGACTTGGCCACCACGTCCTGAATGCCCAGCGTTTCGAACACCGCGCGCATCGGGCCGCCGGCGATGATGCCGGTTCCCGGAGGCGCGGCGCGCAGGAGCACTTTTCCGGCGCCGTGACGGCCGAGCACGTCGTGATGCAGCGTGCGGCCTTCGCGCAACGGAACCCGCGTCAGGCTGCGCTTGGCGGCGTCGGTCGCCTTGCGGATCGCCTCCGGCACCTCGCGCGCCTTGCCGTGGCCGTAACCGGCGCGGCCTTTCTGGTCGCCGACGATCACCAGCGCGGCAAAGGCGAAACGCCGGCCGCCCTTCACCACCTTGGCCACACGATTGATGTGGACCAGCTTGTCGGTGAACTCGCTGTCGCGCTCTTCGCGACCGCCACCAGCACGGTCACGTCGCGGCTCTCGTCGGGGTTCATGTGCCATTAGCAGTTTTTCCTTTGCGCATCATCTCATCCGAAAACCGGTTCTCGCTTTTCGGGATGATGCGCGCTCCGTTAGAAATTGAGGCCGCCTTCGCGCGCGGCATCGGCCAGCGCTTTGACGCGCCCGTGATAAAGATAGCCGCCGCGGTCGAACACGACGTCCTTGATGCCCTTCTCCTTGGCCCGCTCGGCGATCAGCTTGCCGACCACCTTCGCCGCATCGATATTGGCGCCGGTCCTGGCCCCTTCGCGCGTCGTCTTTTCGAGCGAAGACGCCGCCGCGAGCGTCTGGCCCTTGGCGTCGTCGATGAGCTGGGCATAGATGTGCTTGGACGAACGAAATACCGTCAGCCGCGTGCGCCCGCTGGTGCCGGCGGCGAGCTTGACGTTGCGGCGCACGGTCGCCGTCCGTCGCGCAGTCCGATCGCTTAGTCTCGACATCGCCAAGTCCTCTACTTCTTCTTGCCTTCCTTGCGGAAGATGTATTCGCCGGCGTATTTCACGCCCTTGCCTTTATACGGTTCCGGCGGCCGGAAACCGCGGATCTCGGCGGCGACTTGACCGACCTTCTGCTTGTCCATGCCGGTCACCACGATTTCGGTCGGCTTCGGCGTCGCGATCGCGATGCCTTCCGGAATCGGAAAGTTCACGTCATGGGAAAAGCCGAGCTGCAGGTTGAGCTGCTTGCCCTGCACCGCGGCGCGATAGCCGACGCCGGTGATCTCCAGCCGCTCCTCGAAGCCCTTGGTCACGCCCGCCACCAGATTGGCGACCAGCGTGCGCGAGGTGCCCCACATCGAGCGCGCCCGCTTGCTTTCGCCGCGCGGCTCGAGCTTGACCGAGGCCTTGTCCATCGTGACCGTCACGTCGTCATGCAGCATGACCTGCATGGCGCCCTTCGGCCCTTTGATCTTGACGGTCTGGCCTTCCACGTTGGCGGTGACGCCGGACGGGATCGCGACCGCTTTGTTGCCGATGCGGGACATTAGAACACCGTACAGATGATTTCGCCGCCGACATTGGCGTCGCGAGCTGCGTGATCGGCCATCACGCCCTTGGGCGTCGACAGGATCGAAATGCCGAGGCCGTTATTGATGCGCGGCAGCGCCTTGACCGACGCATAAACGCGCCGGCCGGGCTTGGAGACGCGCGAAATCTCGCGGATCACCGGCTCGCCGTCGAAATACTTCAGCTCGATCTCGAGCTCGCTGCGGCCGTCGGCGTGCGCCACGCTGGCGTAGCCGCGGATATAGCCTTCGGATTTGAGCACCTCGCAGACGCGTTCGCGCTGCTTGGAGCCCGGCATGGAAACCTTCGACTTGGCTCGCATCTGCGCATTGCGGATGCGGGCAATCATGTCGCCGATCGGATCGTTGACAGCCATCGCGATCCCCCTACCAGCTCGACTTCACAAGACCTGGAATCAGGCCCTTGGAGCCGAGGTCGCGCAACGCGATGCGGCTGAGTTTATGCTTGCGGTAATAGGCGCGGGGACGCCCCGACAGTTCGCAGCGGTTGCGAATGCGCGTGGCCGAGGAATTGCGCGGCAATTCGGCGAGCTTGAGGGTGGCCGCGAAACGCTCCTCCATCGGCAAATTCTTGTCGCGCGCGATCGCCTTAAGCGACTTGCGGCGATTGGAGAATTGCTTGGTCATCCGGCGCCGCCGGTTGTTCTTCTCGATCGAACTCTTCTTCGCCATACCTTTAGCTCCTTACGTTTCCGCGTTTGAGGGAACGGAAATCGCCCCTCACTGCCGGAACGGGAAGTTGAATGCAGCCAATAGCGCGCGCGCTTCGTCGTCGGAGCGCGCGCTGGTGCAAACGGTGATATCGAGGCCCCAAGAATCGGTGACTTTGTCGAAATCGATCTCCGGGAACACAATGTGTTCCTTGATGCCGAGACTGTAGTTGCCGCGGCCGTCGAAGCTCTTGGGATTGAGCCCGCGGAAGTCGCGGATGCGCGGCAGCGCGATATTCACCAGCCGGTCGATAAAGTCGTACATGCGCGTCTTGCGCAGCGTGACCTTGCAGCCGATGGCCTGGCCGTCGCGCAGCTTGTAGGTGGCGATCGACTTGCGCGACTTGGTGATCACGGCCTTCTGGCCGGCGATCATCGACAGGTCGGCGGCGGCGTTGTCCACCTTCTTGCGGTCGGCGACGCCCTCGCCGATGCCCATGTTGAGCACGACCTTGGTGATCACCGGAACCTGATAGCGGTTGGTATAGCCGAACTGCTTGCTCAACTCGCCGCGGATGACCTGCTCGAACTGCGTCTTGAGCCGCGCCACATAGTCAGAGCGCTCGCGCGGCTTCTTGACCTTCGGCGCGCCCTCTCCTTTGGCGGCCTGCGGCTTCTTCGGCTTCTTGGGTTCGGTATTCTGTTGCGTATCAGCCATCGATCTCTGCTCCGGAGCGCTTGGCGATGCGCACCTTTTTGCGGGCATGCCCCTCGCCGACGAACTTGAAGCCGACGCGGGTCGGCTTGCCGTCCTTGGGGTCCGCCATCGCCAGGTTGGACAAATGGATCGCGCTCTCTTTCGAGATGATCCCGCCTTCCTGCTGCGCGGTCTGGCGCTGGTGGCGCTTGACCATGTTGACGCCGCGCACCAACGCGCGGTCTTCCGCCGGACGCACCTCGATCACTTCGCCGGTACGGCCCTTGTCGCGGCCGGTGAGCACGATCACCTTGTCGCCTTTTTTAATCTTGGCGGCCATCACAACACCTCCGGGGCGAGCGAGATGATTTTCATGTGATTCTTGGCGCGCAATTCGCGCGGCACCGGCCCGAAGATGCGGGTTCCCACCGGCTCCATCTGCGGGGTAATCAGCACCGCCGCGTTGCGGTCGAAGCGGATGACGGAGCCGTCGGCGCGCTTGATGTCCTTGGCGATGCGAACCACCACAGCCTTCATCACCTCGCCCTTCTTCACGCGCCCGCGCGGAATGGCTTCCTTCACCGAGACGACGATGACGTCGCCGATGGTGGCGTATTTGCGCTTGGACCCGCCCAGCACCTTGATGCACATGACGCGGCGCGCGCCGGAATTATCGGCCACGTCGAGGTTGGTTTGCATCTGGATCATGATGCGGCTCTCTTTGTCGTGCCAAACATGGCGCTATTGAACTTTCTGCTTCTTATCGCCGCGGATGACTTCCCAGCACTTGAGCTTGGAGATCGGGCGGCGCTCTTCGATCCACACCATGTCGCCGACGGAAAACTCGTTTTTCTCGTCATGCGCGTGATATTTCTTCGAACGGCGAATGGTTTTCTTCATCGTCGCATGGGTAAAACGCCGGTCGACGCGGACGACGACGGTCTTGTCCTGCTTGTCGCTGACGACGACGCCCTGAAGCGTACGTTTCGGCATCTCTAACCCCTTACTTCGACTTCTTCGCGGCAGTCTTCTTCGCGCCAGCCTTGAGGCTCTTCGCGGACTGCGGCTTCTTTGATTTCGGCTTGTCGGATTTCGGCTTCTCGGCCTTCGGCTTGGCAACCTTGGGCTTGGCTTCTGCTTTCGGCTTCGGCGCGATCTCCGGCATCGATCCGGAGCGCTTCTGCGCGGCAATGGTCTTCAGGCGCGCGACGTCGCGGCGGATGACGCGCACGCGCGAGGTATTCTCGAGCTGACCGGTGGCGCGCTGAAAGCGCAGATTGAACTGCTCCTTCTTGAGCTTGAGCACCTCGTCGTCGATCTGGTCGAGCGTCATCGCTCTTACGTCTACGGATTTCATGGCTCTACTCGGCGATGCGTTCGATGAATCGGGTCTTGACCGGCAGCTTGGCGGCGGCGAGCGCCAGCGCTTCCTTGGCGACGGCGATCGGAATGCCGTCCACCTCGAATAGGATGCGGCCGGGCTTGACGCGGCAAACCCACAGCTCGGGCGTGCCTTTGCCTTTGCCCATGCGGATTTCGATCGGCTTTTTCGACACCGGCACGTCCGGGAAGACGCGGATCCACACCCGGCCCGACCGCTTCATGAAGCGGGTGAGCGCGCGGCGCGCGGCCTCGATTTGGCGCGCGGTGACGCGCTCGGGTTCCAGCGCCTTAAGGCCGTATTGGCCGAAGGCGAGCGTGGCGCCTGAGGTGGCGACGCCGTGGATGCGGCCCTTGAACGCCTTGCGGAACTTGGTGCGGACTGGTTGCAGCATGAATTAAACTCTCTAGGCCGCGTTTTCGCGGCGCGGACGGCCCTGGTCGCCTTCGGCAAGCTTCTTGTCCTGCGCCATCGGATCGTGTTCGAGGATTTCGCCCTTGAAGATCCAGACCTTGACGCCGCAGGTGCCGTAGGTGGTGAACGCGGTGGCAACGCCGTAGTCGACGTCGGCGCGCAGCGTATGCAGCGGCACGCGGCCTTCGCGGTACCACTCCATGCGGGCGATTTCGGCGCCGCCGAGACGGCCGGAGCAGTTGATGCGGATGCCTTCGGCGCCCAGCCGCATGGCCGACTGCACCGCGCGCTTCATGGCGCGGCGAAACGCGACGCGGCGCTCGAGCTGCTGAGAAATCAATTCGGCGACCAGTTGCGCGTCGAGCTCGGGCTTGCGGATTTCGACGATATTGATGACGACGTCGCTGTCGGTGAGCTTGGCCACCGACTTGCGCAGCTTCTCGATGTCGGCGCCCTTCTTGCCGATCACCACACCCGGCCGCGCCGAGTGGATCGTGACGCGGCACTTCTTGTGCGGCCGCTCGATGATGATCTTCGACACCGCAGCCTGCTTGAGCTGCTTCATCAGATCTTCGCGGATCTTGATGTCCTCGTGCAGCAGCGTGCCGTACTCGGCCTTGCCGGCGTACCAGCGCGAGTCCCAGGTGCGGTTGATCCCGAGACGCAGCCCAATTGGATTGACTTTTTGACCCATCGACGACCCCTCAGGCTTTCGCTGCGGCTTGTGCCTCGACCTGACGAACAATGATCGTCAGGTGGGAGAACGGTTTCAAAATGCGTCCCATGCGGCCGCGGCCGCGCGGGCTGAAGCGCTTGATCACCAGCGCCTTTCCGACATGGGCCTCGGCGACGACCAACTCGTCGACGTCGAGGTCGTGATTGTTCTCGGCATTGGCGATCGCCGATTCGAGGCACTTGCGCACGTCCACGGCGATGCGCTTACGCGAAAACTCCAGGTCGGCGAGCGCGCTCGCGACCTTCTTGCCGCGGATCATCTGCGCGACAAGATTGAGTTTCTGCGGAGAAATCCGCAGCATGCGGCTCACCGCCTTGGCATCGGTATCGGGGAGGCTTCGCTCGCGTGCGCTTTTGCCCATGACGTCTCTCTCAATTCCTTAACTGGCCGCCGGCGTCGCAGCCGGCGCGGCAGCGGCCGCCGGCGCAGCGGCCGTGCGCTTGGCCTTGCGGTCGGATGAATGGCCGTAGAACATCCGGCCCGGCGCGAATTCGCCGAACTTGTGACCGACCATTTCCTCGGTCACCATCACCGGGATGTGCTTCTGTCCGTTATAGACGCCGAAATTCAGGCCGACGAACTGCGGCAGAATGGTCGAGCGCCGGCTCCAGATCTTGATCATGTCGTGACGGCCGGACGCGCGCGCGGCTTCCGCCTTTTTCAGCAGGTAGCCGTCGACGAACGGGCCTTTCCATAAAGAACGCGCCATAGTCTTTGTCCCTACTTCTGCTTCTTGCGCTCGTGGCGGCTGACGGCGATGAATTTGGTGGTGCGCTTGTTCTTGCGCGTCTTCTTGCCCTTGGTCGGGAAGCCCCACGGCGTGGTCCAGTGACCGCCGCCCTTGGTGCGTCCGCCGTGCGGATGATCGACCGGGTTCATGGTGATGCCGCGGTTGTGCGGCATGCGGCCCTTCCAGCGTTGCCGGCCGGCCTTGCCGATCGTGGTATTCATATTGTCGGGGTTCGACACCGCGCCTATGGTGGCCATGCAACGGCCGTGCACCAGGCGCTGCTCGGTCGTCGACAGCCGAAGGATGACATAATCCTGGTCGCGCCCGACAATTTGGACGTAGGTGCCGGCCGAACGCGCGATCTGCCCGCCCTTGCCGATCTTGATCTCGACATTGTGGACGATGGTGCCGACCGGAATGTTGCCGATCGGCATGGCATTGCCCGGCTTCACGTCGGCATGCTCCGAAGCGATCACCCGATCGCCGGCGCCAAGGCGCTGCGGCGCCAGGATATAGGCCAGTTCGCCGTCCTGGTACTTGATGAGGGCGATGAAGGCGGTGCGGTTGGGATCGTATTCGAGACGCTCGACGGTCGCCGGCACATCGAACTTGGTGCGCCGGAAATCGACCTTGCGATAAGCCTGCTTATGGCCGCCGCCGCGAAAGCGCGACGTGATGCGGCCGTTATTGTTGCGGCCGCCGGTCGAGCTTTGACCCTCAGTCAGCGCCTTGACCGGCGCGCCTTTGTACAACGACGAACGGTCGATGTTGACCAGCTGGCGCTGGCTCGGCGTGGTCGGATTGTATGTTTTCAACGCCATCGGAGACTTCCCTTACAATCCCGTGGTCACGTCGATGCGGTGACCCTCTTCGAGCGTCACGATCGCGCGCTTCACGTCGGACTGCTGCCCGAGCCTGTTCTTGAATACCTTGAGCTTGCCCTTGCGAGTCAGCGTGTTGACGTTCTTGACCTTGACGTCGAACAGCTTCTCGACCGCTTCCTTGATCTGCGGCTTGGTCGCGTTCTTGCGCACCTTGAACACGACCTTGTTGTGCTCGGACGCCATGGTCGCCTTCTCGGTGATGACCGGCGAAAGGATCACGTCGTAATGGCGGGGATCGCTGGTGCTCATTTGAAGCGCGCCTCCAGCGCATCGAGCGCGGCCTTGGTCAGCACCAGGGTCTTGCGCCGCATGATGTCGTAGACGTTTATGCCCTGTATCGGCAGCACGTCGATATTCGGAATGTTGCGGGCCGCATTGCGGAAATTCAGTTCGACCTCGGCGCCATCGATGATCAGGGCATTGATCAGGCCGAGCTTGTCGAACTGCTTGGCCAAGCCCTTGGTCTTGCCGTCCTTCAGCGTCATCTTGTCGATGACGATGATGCCGCCGTCCTTGGCCTTGGCCGACAGCGCGTGCTTGAGCGCCAGCGCGCGTACCTTCTTCGGCAGGCCGATGGCATGGCTTCGCACCACCGGGCCGAAGGCGCGTCCGCCGCCGCGGAACTGCGGCACGCGTGCCGAGCCGTGGCGGGCGCCGCCGGTGCCCTTCTGCGCATACATCTTCTTGCCGGTGCGCCAGATTTCCGAGCGGTCCTTGGTCTTGTGGGTGCCGCGCTGACGCTTGGCGAGTTGCCAGTTGACGCAACGCTGCAGGATGTCGCTGCGTGGTTCAAGGCCGAAGATGGTATCCGGCAGACTTACGGACCCGGCTTCCTTGCCTTCGAGCGTGGTGATTTTCATTTCCATATCACGCGCCCTCCGTCGCGGCGGGAGCGGCAGGAGCCTGCGCGGCGTCCGGCTTGGCCTCGGATTTCGTCTCGGCGGCTTCCGCCAGGCGGAACTTGCCGGGCTTGGGCGCATCCTTGGGCAGCGCCCGCTTCACCGCGTCGCGCACCATGATCCAGCCGCCTTTGGCGCCGGGCACCGAGCCCTCGATCATGATGAGGCCGCGCTCGACGTCGGTCTGCACGACCTTAAGATTGAGCGTGGTGATGCGGTCGGTGCCAAGATGGCCGGGCATCTTCTTGTTCTTGAAGGTCTTGCCGGGGTCTTGCCGGCCGCCGGTGCCGCCGATCGAGCGATGCGAGACCGACACGCCGTGCGAGGCGCGAAGACCTGCGAAATTCCAGCGCTTCATGCCGCCGGCAAAACCCTTGCCGATCGAGGTGCCGCAGACGTCGACGAACTGGCCGACGACAAAATGGTCGGCGGTGATCTCGGCACCGACCGGGATCAGCGCGTCCTCGGTGACACGGAATTCTGCCAGCTTGCGCTTGGGCTCGACCTTGGCCTTGGCGAAATAACCGCGGTCGGCCTTGATCATGTTGCTGGTGTTGCGCGCGCCCGAGCCGAGCTGAAGCGCAACATAGCCGTTCTTGTCCTTGGTCCGATGCGCGACCACCTGGCACTGCCCAAGACGCAGCACCGTGACCGGCACGTGTTCACCGGCATCGGTGAACAACCGGGTCATTCCAAGTTTCTGTGCGACCACTCCGGAACGCATCGTCGTAATTCCTCACCCGGCCTTTAGAGTTTTATCTCGACGTCGACGCCGGCGGCGAGATCGAGCTTCATCAGCGCGTCCACCGTTTGCGGCGTCGGATCGACGATGTCCAAGAGACGCTTGTGCGTGCGCATCTCGAACTGTTCGCGGCTCTTCTTGTCGATATGCGGCGAGCGATTCACCGTGAACTTCTCGATGCGCGTCGGCAGTGGGATCGGTCCACGGACCTGCGCGCCAGTGCGCTTGGCCGTGTTCACGATCTCGCGCGTCGACGCATCGAGGATGCGGTGATCGAACGCCTTGAGCCGGATCCGGATATTCTGGCCGTTCATTTTTGTTTCTCTCGTCCGTCACATCCGGCTGTCACACCGAACGTCCACGGCATTGTTCTTTCTACGAAGACGTGGATGGCCGGGACTTGCCCGGCCATGACACTTGTTCGATTACTCGATGATGCTCGCCACCACGCCGGCGCCGACCGTGCGGCCGCCCTCGCGAATGGCGAAGCGGAGTTTCTCTTCCATGGCGATCGGCACGATCAGGTGCACTTCCATCGCCACGTTGTCGCCCGGCATCACCATCTCGGTGCCGGCCGGCAGATGCACCACGCCGGTCACGTCGGTGGTGCGGAAGTAGAACTGCGGACGGTAGTTGGTGAAGAACGGGGTATGACGGCCGCCCTCTTCCTTGGTGAGGATGTAGGCTTCCGCCTTGAACTTGGTGTGCGGCTTGACCGAGCCGGGCTTGCACAGCACCTGGCCGCGCTCGACTTCCTCGCGCTTGGTGCCGCGCAGCAGGCAACCGACGTTGTCGCCGGCCTCGCCCTGGTCGAGCAGCTTGCGAAACATCTCGACGCCGGTGACGACGGTCTTGGTGGTCGGCTTGATGCCGACGATCTCGACTTCCTCGCCGACCTTGATGATGCCGCGCTCGATGCGGCCGGTGCATACAGTGCCGCGGCCGGAGATCGAGAACACATCTTCCACCGGCATCAGGAACGGCTGATCCTTCGGGCGCTCCGGCTGCGGGATGTAGTCGTCCACCGCCTTCATCAGCTCGAGAATGGCGTCATGGCCGAGCTTGGGGTCCTTGCCTTCGAGCGCCATCAGCGCCGAACCCTTGATCACCGGGATCTTGTCACCGGGAAAATTGTACTTCGACAGGAGTTCGCGAACCTCGAGCTCGACCAGTTCGAGCAATTCGGGATCGTCGACCATGTCGACCTTGTTCATGAACACCACCAGCGCCGGCACGCCGACCTGGCGGGCGAGCAGGATGTGCTCGCGGGTCTGCGGCATCGGGCCGTCGGCGGCCGAGACCACCAGGATGGCGCCGTCCATCTGCGCCGCGCCGGTGATCATGTTCTTCACGTAGTCGGCGTGCCCAGGGCAGTCGACGTGCGCGTAGTGGCGCTTTTCGGTCGAATATTCGACGTGTGCCGTCGAAATGGTGATGCCGCGCGCCTTTTCCTCGGGCGCCTTGTCGATCTGATCGTAGGCGGTGAACGTGGCGCCGCCGGTCTCGGCGAGCACCTTGGTGATCGCCGCCGTCAGCGTAGTCTTGCCGTGGTCGACGTGACCGATCGTACCGATATTGCAATGCGGCTTATTGCGAAGGAATTTTTCTTTGGCCATGGACCTCTCCGTTCAGAAACTTAAGGTTGCGATCGTCACGCGAATTTCTTTTGCACTTCCGCCGACACATTGGCGGGCAGTTCAGCGTAGTGATCGAATTGCATGGTGAATGTGGCGCGGCCCTGAGACATGGACCGCAGATTGTTGACGTAGCTAAACATGTTCATCAGCGGCACCATCGCGTTGATGACGTTGGCATTGCCGCGGGTATCCTGACCCATGATATGGCCGCGCCGCGAATTGAGATCGCCGATGACGGAGCCGGTGTATTCCGCCACCGTCACCACCTCGACCTTCATGATCGGCTCGAGCAGAACGGGCCTGGCCCTCTGCATCGCTTCGCGCAGGCACTGGCGCGCGCAGATTTCGAATGCCAGCGCCGACGAATCGACGTCGTGATATTTGCCGTCGATCAGCGTCACCTTGAGGTCGACCACCGGGAAGCCGGCGAGCGGACCGGAACCGAGAACGAACTCAAGGCCCTTCTCGACGCCCGGGATGAATTCCTTCGGCACGGTGCCGCCGACGACTTCATTGACGAATTCGAATGGCGTGCCGGGCGGCGTGGGCTCGGCGACGATCTTGATCTGCGCGAATTGGCCTGAGCCGCCAGTCTGCTTCTTGTGCTGATAATCGTGTTCGACGCGCTGGGTGATCTTCTCGCGGAATGCCACCTGCGGCGCGCCGATATTGGCGTCCACTTTGTAGGTGCGCTTGAGGATGTCGACCTTGATGTCGAGATGCAGTTCGCCCATGCCGCGGATGATGGTCTGGCCCGATTCCGGATCGGTGTTGACCCGGAAGGACGGGTCCTCCGCCACCAGCTTGGCCAACGCGATGCCGAGCTTTTCCTGGTCGGCCTTCGACTTCGGCTCGATCGCGATCTCGATCACCGGATCGGGGAATTCCATCTTCTCCAGGATCACCGGCTGTTTGGCGTCGCACAGCGTATCGCCGGTACGCACTTCCTTGAGGCCGGCCAGCGCGACGATGTCGCCGGCATAGGCTTCCTTGATGTCCTCGCGGTTGTTCGCATGCATCAACAACATGCGGCCGATGCGCTCTTTGCGTTCCTTGGTCGAATTGATCACGCCGGTGCCGCTGGTCAGCGTGCCGGAATAGATGCGGCAGAAAGTGATGGTGCCGACGAAAGGGTCATCCATGATCTTGAAGGCGAGCAGCGCGAGCGGCGCGTTGTCTTTCGGCTCGCGAATAACGTCTTCGTCGTTGTCGGGGTTGATGCCGTGGATCGGCGGCACGTCGAGCGGCGACGGCAGATAATCGACCACCGCGTCGAGCAGCGGCTGCACGCCCTTGTTCTTGAACGCCGAGCCGCACAGCACCGGAAAGAAAGCGCCGGTGATCACGGCCTTGCGGATCAGCTTCTTGATGGTGGCCTCGTCGGGCATCCTGCCTTCGAGGTAGGCGGTGGCCGCGTCATCATCGAGCTCGCAGGCCGCCTCGATCATCTTGTCGCGATATTCCTTGGCCTGGTCGAGCATGTCGGCGGGAATATCGATGTCGTGATAATCGGCGCCGAGGTTTTCGTCGGCCCAGATCACACCCTTCATACGAACCAGATCGATGAGGCCCTTGAAATTCTGCTCGGAACCGATCGGCAGCTGAATGGCGACCGGCTTGGCGCCGAGGCGGGTCTTGATGTCTTCGATGCAGTTGAAGAAGTCGGCGCCGATCTTGTCCATTTTGTTGGCGAACACGATGCGCGGCACTTTGTATTTGTCGCCCTGGCGCCAGACCGTTTCGGTCTGCGGCTCGACGCCCTGGTTGCTGTCGAGCACGACGACGGCGCCGTCGAGCACGCGCAGCGAACGCTCGACTTCAATCGTAAAGTCGACGTGGCCGGGGGTATCGATGATGTTGAGGCGCTTTTCCTTCCAGAACGCGGTGGTCGCGGCCGAGGTAATGGTGATGCCGCGTTCCTGCTCCTGCTCCATCCAATCCATCGTCGCGGCGCCTTCATGCACCTCGCCGATCTTATGGCTCTTGCCGGTGTAATAGAGGATCCGCTCCGTAGTCGTGGTTTTCCCGGCATCGATGTGCGCCATGATGCCGAAATTGCGGTAGTCCTCGAGCGGGTGGACGCGTGGCATTGCAGTTCTAATCCTTGATCCTGTTGTCCGCCGTCACCAGCGGTAATGCGAGAACGCCCGGTTGGCTTCCGCCATTTTGTGGGTGTCCTCGCGCTTCTTGACGGCGTTTCCCCTGTTATTGGAAGCGTCGAGCAGCTCGGCCGAGAGCCGTTCGGTCATGGTCTTTTCGTTGCGCTCGCGCGCCGCCGAGATGATCCAGCGGATGCCGAGCGCCTGCCGGCGCGAGGTACGCACTTCCACTGGCACCTGGTAGGTGGCGCCACCGACGCGCCGCGAGCGCACTTCGATCGACGGCATCACATTGTCGAGCGCCTGCTGGAACACCGTGAGCGGGCTTGCCTTGGTCTTGCTCTCGATCATCTCCAGCGCGCCGTAGACGATGCCTTCGGCCACCGATTTCTTGCCGGCATACATGACGGCGTTCATGAACTTGCTGACGACGATGTTGCCGAACTTCGGGTCCGGAATGACTTCGCGTTTTTCTGCGGCGTGGCGGCGGGACATGGCTCAGATTCCGATTATTTGGGACGCTTGGCGCCGTACTTCGAACGGCGCTGCTTGCGGTTCTTGACGCCCTGGGTATCAAGCACGCCGCGCAGGATGTGGTAGCGCACGCCCGGCAGATCCTTCACGCGGCCGCCGCGAATCATCACCACCGAATGTTCCTGGAGATTGTGCCCCTCGCCCGGGATGTAGCCGATTACCTCGAAGCCGTTGGTCAAGCGCACCTTGGCGACCTTGCGCAGCGCCGAGTTCGGCTTCTTCGGCGTCGTGGTGTAGACGCGCGTGCAGACGCCGCGCTTTTGCGGGCTACCCTGCAGCGCCGGCGCCGTGACGCGCACCCTGAGAGGCTTGCGTGGATTGGCAATTAGCTGGTTGATCGTCGGCATCGTTTGCCTTCGCATCCCTCGTTTGGGCCTGGTGAGCCCGGAATCGTTTAAGGCTTTCGCCCCTTGCAGTTCGCGCGGGCGCCCTCGCCCGCGGTTCGTTTTGGGCTTTTCGCCCCGGCATTCCCACGCGCAAAACGAAATCGCGCCATCCGCCTGAAGTGCGGGGGCGCTTTTCCGTTCCGGACGACCGTGATGCGGTTAACGCGCCGCGGCCGTTCACTTCAGAGTCTGACAGTGGCTGTCAGTGGCAGCGTCTGAGCTTCATCGTCGAGGCGATGCGCCGGCCAATCTTTGAGAAAACGCAGCACTCTCAAAGGGTTAGCCGGGCGGCCGTGCCGAACAAGCGAAGCTCACCGCCTGCCGTAAAGTGTGGCGTATGTATCGGCCGGACTCTCTCAAGTCAAGGCGAAATGGTCCGGAAAATCGAGGGTTACAGGCCTTCGCCCCCGTCCCCGCCCCATATCGTCTCCCGCGCCGAAACCCGAAGTAAAAGGGGCCGCCTTTGCGGGCGGCCCCTTTCGATGACGACTGTCCTTGCCCTATTCGGCCGCCGGCAGCGCCGGAGCCTCGGCCGCCTCCGCCTTGGCCGCGGCCTTGGCGGCATCCTTTTCGCGTTCCTCGAGGATGAGCGCGTCGCGTTTGACGGCGACTTCGCGCAACTCGTCCATCATGGCGCCGGTGCCGGCCGGAATCAGGCGGCCGACGATGACGTTTTCCTTGAGCCCATCGAGCGTATCCGCCTTGCCGTTGACCGCGGCCTCGGTGAGTACGCGCGTGGTCTCCTGGAACGACGCCGCCGAAATGAACGAGCGGGTCTGCAGGCTCGCCTTGGTGATGCCGAGCAACACGGGGTGACCGCTGGCCGGCTTCTTGCCGTCGGCGATCGCGCGCGCGTTGATCTCGTCCATCTCGGTCTTGTCAATCTGCTCGCTCTGCAACAGCTCGGTTTCGCCGGGCTCGTCGATCTCGACCTTTTGCAGCATCTGGCGAACGATCACCTCGATGTGCTTGTCGTTGATGTTGACGCCCTGCAGCCGGTAGACCTCCTGGATTTCGTTCACCAGATAGGCGGCCAGCTCCTCGACGCCCTTGATGGCGAGAATATCGTGCGGGGCGGGATTGCCTTCGACGATGTAATCGCCCTTCTCGATGATGTCGCCATCCTGCAGATGGATGTGCTTGCCCTTCGGGATCAGGTACTCCCGCGGCTCGTCGCCCTTGGCCGTAGGCTCAAGGGTGAGACGACGCTTGTTCTTGTAGTCCTTGCCGAAGCGCACGGTGCCGCCGATCTCGGCGATAACCGCCGCGTCCTTCGGCTTGCGCGCCTCGAACAGCTCCGCCACCCGCGGCAGACCGCCGGTGATGTCGCGGGTCTTGGCGCTTTCGGTCGGAATACGAGCGATCACGTCGCCCGCCTTCACGTGCGCGCCGGGATCGACCGAGAGGATCGCATCCACCGCCAACACGTAACGGGCATCGCCGCCGCGCGCGAGCTTGAGGATCTTGCTGCCCGACTTGATCACGATCGACGGACGCAGTTCCTGCTGGTTGCGCGAAGAGCCGGTGCGCCAGTCGACCACCACGCGCTTGGCGATGCCGGTCAATTCGTCGAGCGCTTCCGACATCGACAGACCGTCGACCAAGTCTTCGAAGGCGATCGAGCCTTCGACCTCGGTGAGGATCGGCCGCGTGTACGGGTCCCATTCGGCGATGCGCTGGCCGCGCTTGATCTTGTCGCCGTCTTCGATGCGCATGCGCGCGCCATACGGGATACGGTGATGGGCGCGTTCGGTGCCGTCCTGGTCCACCACCGCCACCACCATGTTACGCACCATCGCCACGACGTCGCCGTCGGAGTTCTTGGCGATGTTCTTGCCCTTGATCTTGATCTTGCCGTCGAAGTTCAATTCGATGAACGACTGCTCGGAGATCTGCGCCGCGCCGCCGATGTGGAAGGTACGCATGGTGAGCTGGGTGCCCGGCTCGCCGATCGACTGCGCGGCGATGACGCCCACCGCCTCGCCCATATTGACCGGGGTGCCGCGCGCGAGATCGCGCCCGTAGCAGGCGCCGCAGACGCCGTTCTTCGACTCGCAGGTGAGCACGGAGCGGATCTTGAGCTCCTGCACGCCCGCGTTGGTGATCGTCTCGACCTCCGGCTCGGTCAGCAGGGTGCCACGCTTGACCACGACTTTGTTGCTGGCCAAGTCCTTGACGTCCTCCGCCGTGGTGCGGCCGAGAATGCGGATGGCGAGCGAAGCCACCACTGTGCCGGCATCGATGATGGCGCGAACTTTGATGCCGTCCTTGGTGCCGCAATCTTGGCTCGTGATAATGCAGTCCTGCGCTACGTCGACCAGACGCCGCGTCAGGTAGCCCGAGTTCGCGGTCTTCAAGGCGGTATCGGCAAGACCCTTGCGGGCGCCGTGGGTCGAGTTGAAGTACTCGAGCACCGAGAGGCCTTCCTTGAAGTTCGAGATGATCGGGCTCTCGATGATCTCGCCACTCGGCTTCGCCATAAGTCCGCGCATGCCGGCGAGCTGACGCATCTGCGCCGGCGAACCGCGCGCGCCGGAATGCGCCATCATGTAGATCGAGTTGACCTGCATGTCGTGCCCTTGCGCGTCCTTCTTGACCGAGGAGATCTCCTTCATCATCGCGTCGGCGATCGCTTCGGTGCACTTCGACCAAGCGTCGACCACCTTGTTGTACTTCTCGCCCTGGGTGATGAGGCCGTCGTTGTATTGCTGCTCGAATTCCTTGGCGAGATCGCGCGTGTCCTCGACCGTTTTCCACTTCGAGCCCGGCACCACCATGTCGTCCTTGCCGAACGAGATGCCGGCCTTGAACGCGTGATAGAAGCCGAGCGCCATGATGCGGTCGCAGAAGATGACCGTCTCTTTCTGTCCGCAGTGGCGGTAGACCTGATCGATCATCCCGGAGATTTCGCGCTTCGTCATCAGCTTGTTGACGATGTCGAACGGCGCTTTCACGCTGCGCGGCAGAACGTTGCCGAGCACGACGCGGCCGGGCGTGGTCTCGTACCATTTCAGGAACGACTTGCCCTTCTCGTCCACGCCCTCCCAGCGGTAGCGGATCTTGGTGTGCAGCGTGATGACCTTTTCGGCGAGCGCGTGCTCGATCGAGGCCATGTCGCCGAACGCCTTGCCTTCGCCCGGCTCGCCCTCGCGCATCAGCGACAGGTAGTAGAGGCCGAGCACGATGTCCTGCGACGGCACGATGATCGGCTGGCCGTTGGCCGGATGCAGGATGTTGTTGGTCGACATCATCAGCACGCGCGCTTCCAGCTGCGCTTCCAGCGACAGCGGAACGTGCACGGCCATCTGGTCGCCGTCGAAGTCGGCGTTGAACGCGGCGCACACCAGCGGATGCAGCTGGATCGCCTTGCCCTCGATCAGCACCGGCTCGAACGCCTGGATGCCGAGACGATGCAGCGTCGGCGCGCGGTTCAACAGCACCGGATGTTCGCGGATCACCTCGTCGAGGATGTCCCAGACCTCCGGCTTTTCCTTCTCGACCAGCTTCTTGGCCTGCTTCACCGTGGTCGACAGACCCTTGGCGTCGAGCCGCGAATAGATGAACGGCTTGAACAGTTCGAGCGCCATCTTCTTCGGCAGGCCGCACTGGTGCAGCTTGAGCTCGGGACCGACCACGATCACCGAGCGGCCGGAATAGTCGACGCGCTTGCCGAGCAGGTTCTGCCGGAAGCGGCCCTGCTTGCCCTTGAGCATGTCGGCGAGCGACTTCAACGGACGCTTGTTGGCGCCGGTGATGACGCGGCCGCGGCGGCCGTTGTCGAACAGCGCATCGACCGCTTCCTGCAGCATGCGCTTTTCGTTGCGGATGATGATGTCCGGCGCGCGCAACTCGATCAGCCGCTTCAAGCGGTTGTTGCGGTTGATGACGCGGCGATAGAGATCGTTCAAATCGGACGTGGCGAAGCGGCCGCCGTCGAGCGGCACCAGCGGCCGCAGGTCGGGCGGGATCACCGGCACGACGGTCAAGATCATCCATTCCGGCTTGTTGCCGGAGGCGATGAAGGCCTCGATCAGCTTCAGCCGCTTGGCAATCTTCTTTTTCTTGATGTCGCTGTCGGTCTCCAGGATGCCGGCGCGCAACTCGGACTGCATCTTGTCGAGGTCGAGCGCCTTGAGCATCTCGCGGATCGCTTCCGCGCCGATGGTCGCGGTGAAGCTGTCGGCGCCGAATTCCTCCTGCGCCTTGAGATACTCGTCCTCGGACAGCAACTGGCGGTCCTTGAGCGGGGTGAGACCCGGCTCCAGCACGACGTAATATTCGAAATAAAGGATGCGCTCGAGGTCCTTCAGCGTCATGTCGAGCAGCAGACCGATGCGGCTCGGCAGCGACTTCAGGAACCAGATGTGCGCGACCGGCGCGGCCAATTCGATATGGCCCATGCGCTCGCGCCGCACGCGGCTGAGCGTGACCTCGACCGAGCACTTCTCGCAGATGATGCCCTTGTACTTCATGCGCTTGTACTTGCCGCACAAGCACTCGTAATCCTTGATCGGCCCGAAAATGCGCGCGCAGAACAACCCGTCGCGCTCGGGCTTGAAGGTACGGTAGTTGATCGTCTCCGGCTTCTTGATCTCGCCGTAGGACCACGAGAGGATCTTTTCCGGGCTCGCAATCGAAATCCGGATCTGGTCGAAGACCTGAGCCGGAGCCTGCGGGCTGAAAAGATTCATCATCTCTTGATTCATTGCCATCTCCGATACGCCGACTGCCGCCGGCTGCATTCGCAATAATTCATCACGCCGCGTGGACGGCCGGACCTAATGGCCCGGCCGGAACGCTTGTTATTCGGCGGCTTCCGCCGTGTCGCCGCCCTGCCGCTGCTGCTTGGAATTGTGCAGATCGACATTGAGGCCGAGCGAGCGCATTTCCTTGACCAGCACGTTGAAGCTTTCCGGAATGCCCGCCTCGAACGTGTCGTCGCCGCGCACGATCGCCTCGTACACTTTGGTACGGCCGGCGACGTCGTCCGACTTCACAGTGAGCATTTCCTGCAAGGTGTAAGCCGCGCCGTAGGCTTCCAGCGCCCATACTTCCATTTCGCCGAAGCGCTGGCCGCCGAACTGCGCCTTGCCGCCGAGCGGCTGCTGGGTGACCAGCGAGTACGGGCCGATCGAACGGGCGTGGATCTTGTCGTCCACCAGATGGTGCAGCTTGAGCATGTAGATGTAGCCCACCGTCACCTGGCGATCGAACTTCTCGCCGGTGCGGCCGTCAAAGACCGACGACTGGCCGGAATGGTCGAGGCCAGCGAGATCGAGCATGTTCTCGATGTCCTTTTCCTTGGCGCCGTCGAACACCGGCGTCGCAATCGGCACGCCGTGGCGCAGATTGCCGCCGAGCTCGACCAGTTCGCCCTCAGCCAGGGTCTTGATGGTCTCGTCGTCGCCATAGACCTTCTTGAGGATGTCCTTGAGCGGGCGGGTGTCGTGCTTGCTGTTGTAGAGGTCGACCGCCTGCCCGATCTTGAGCCCCAAGCCGGCGCAAGCCCAGCCGAGATGGGTTTCCAGAATCTGACCGACGTTCATCCGGCTCGGCACGCCGAGCGGATTGAGCACGATGTCCACGGGCTGGCCGTCGGCGAGGAACGGCATGTCCTCCGCCGGCACGATCTTCGACACCACGCCCTTGTTGCCGTGACGGCCGGCCATCTTGTCGCCGGGCTGGATCTTGCGCTTCACCGCGACGAAGACCTTGACCATCTTCATCACGCCGGGCGGAAGTTCGTCGCCGCGCTGCAGCTTCTCGACCTTGTCGAGGAAGCGCTGTTCCAGCAGCTTCTTCGACTCGTCGTATTGCTTCCGGATCGCCTCGATCTCGGCCATCAGCTTGTCGTTGGGCGAGGCGAACAGCCACCATTGCGAGCGCGGATACTCGTCCAGGATCGCCTTGGTGATCTTAGAGTCCTTCTTGAAACCCTTCGGACCGGCAATGCCCTGCCGGCCTTCCAGCAATTCCGCCAGACGGCCGTAGACGTTGCGGTCGAGGATCGCCTGCTCGTCGTCGCGGTCCTTGGCGAGACGCTCGATTTCCTCGCGCTCGATGGCGAGCGCGCGCTCGTCCTTCTCAACGCCGTGCCGGTTGAACACGCGCACTTCGACCACGGTGCCCTGCACGCCCGGCGGCACGCGCAACGAGGTGTCGCGCACGTCGGAGGCCTTCTCGCCGAAGATGGCGCGCAGCAGTTTTTCTTCCGGCGTCATCGGGCTTTCGCCCTTGGGCGTGATCTTGCCGACCAGGATGTCGCCGGCATGAACTTCGGCGCCGATATAGACGATGCCCGCCTCGTCGAGATTCTTGAGCGCCTCTTCCGAGACGTTCGGGATGTCGCGGGTGATTTCCTCGGGGCCGAGCTTGGTGTCGCGCGCCATCACTTCGAATTCTTCGATGTGGATGGACGTGAATACGTCGTCTTTCACGATCCGCTCGGAGAGCAGGATCGAGTCCTCGAAGTTGTAACCGTTCCACGGCATGAACGCGACCAGCACGTTGCGGCCGAGCGCAAGTTCGCCGAGATCGGTCGAGGGGCCGTCGGCGATGATGTCGGCCTTGTCGACCGAATCGCCGACCTTCACCAGCGGACGCTGGTTGATGCAGGTGTTCTGGTTCGAGCGCTGATATTTCATCAGCCGGTAGATATCGACGCCCGGCTTGGTCGGATCGGTTTCGCCGGTGGCGCGCACCACGATACGGGTGGCGTCAACCTGATCGACGATGCCGGTGCGGCGGGCCGAGATCGACGCGCCTGAATCGCGCGCGACCACGCCTTCCATGCCGGTGCCGACGAACGGCGCTTCCGAGCGAACCAGCGGCACCGCCTGGCGCTGCATGTTCGACCCCATCAGCGCGCGGTTGGCGTCGTCGTTCTCGAGGAACGGAATGAGCGCCGCGGCCACCGAAACGAGCTGTTTCGGCGACACGTCCATGAAGTCGACCTTCTCGCGCGGCACCAGATGCACGTCGCCGGCGTGGCGGCAAATGATCAGGTCCTCGGTGAAGCGGCCGCGCGCGTCCATCGTCGCGTTGGCCTGCGCCACCGTGTAGCGGCCCTCTTCCATGGCCGAGAGATAGATCACCTCGTCGGTGACCCGGCCGTCCTTGACCTTGCGGTAGGGCGTCTCGACGAAGCCGTATTTGTTCACCCGCGCATAGGTCGCGAGCGAGTTTATCAGGCCGATATTCGGACCTTCCGGGGTCTCGATCGGACAGATGCGGCCGTAATGAGTCGGATGCACGTCGCGCACTTCGAAGCCGGCGCGTTCGCGCGTCAGGCCGCCAGGACCCAGCGCCGAGAGACGCCGCTTGTGGGTGATCTCGGACAGCGGGTTGGTCTGGTCCATGAACTGCGAAAGCTGCGACGAGCCGAAGAACTCGCGCACCGCGGCGGCGGCAGGCTTGGCGTTGATCAGGTCCTGCGGCATGACGGTGTCGATATCGACCGACGACATGCGCTCCTTGATCGCGCGTTCCATGCGCAACAGGCCGATACGGTACTGGTTCTCCATCAGCTCGCCGACCGAGCGCACCCGGCGATTGCCAAGATGATCGATGTCGTCAATCTCGCCCTTGCCGTCGCGTAGATCGACCAGCGTGCGAATGACGGAGACGATGTCTTCCTTACGCAGCACGCGCATGGTGTCGGGCGCGTCGAGATCGAGACGCATGTTCATTTTCACGCGGCCGACGGCGGACAGGTCGTAGCGCTCGCTGTCGAAGAACAGCGAACGGAACATCGCTTCCGCGGTATCCACGGTCGGCGGCTCGCCCGGGCGCATGACGCGGTAGATGTCGAACAGCGCGTCTTCACGCGTCATGTTCTTGTCGACCGTCAGCGTGTTGCGGATGTAGGCGCCGACGTTGACGTGGTCGATGTCGAGCAGCGGCAGTTCCTTGTAGCCGGCCTCGATCAGGACCTTGAGATTCTTCTCGTCGATCTCCGTGCCGGCTTCCATGTAAATCTCGCCGGTCTTGCCGTTGGCCAGATCCTCGGCGACGTAATGGCCGATCAGTTCGTCGTCGGTCATGCGAAGGTGCTTGAGGCCCTTCTCGGAGAGCTGGCGCGCTTGGCGCACGCTGAGCTTCTTGCCCGCCTCGACCACCACCTTGCCGGTGTCGGCGTCGACCAGATCGTTGACCGCCTTGTAGCCCTTCAGACGGTTGGCATCGAAAGGCACTCGCCAACCTTCCTTGGTGCGCTTGTAGTTCACGTGCTTGTAGAACGTGCGCAGGATTTCCTCGCCGTCGAGGCCGAGCGCGAACAACAGCGACGTCACCGGAATCTTGCGGCGGCGGTCGATGCGCGCATAGACGATGTCCTTGGCGTCGAACTCGATGTCGAGCCAGGAGCCGCGATAGGGAATGATGCGGGCGGCGAACAACAGCTTTCCGCTCGAATGCGTCTTGCCCTTGTCGTGATCGAAGAACACGCCCGGCGAACGGTGCATCTGCGAAACGATGACGCGCTCGGTGCCGTTGACGATGAAGGTGCCGTTGTTGGTCATGAGCGGAATGTCGCCCATGTAGACATCCTGCTCCTTGATGTCCTTGACCGAGCGTGCGCCGGTCTCTTCGTCGATATCGAACACGATCAGCCGCAGCGTCACCTTGAGCGGCGCGGCATAGGTCATGCCGCGCTGGCGGCACTCGTCGACGTCGTATTTCGGCGGCTCGAATTCGTATTTGACGAACTCGAGCATGGACGAATTGGAAAAATCGGAAATCGGGAACACCGATTTGAAGACCGCCTGCAGGCCCTCGTCGGGCCGACCGCCCACGGGTTCCTTGACCAGCAAGAACTGGTCGTAAGATGCCTTTTGAACCTCGATGAGGTTCGGCATCTCCGCTACTTCTTTGATTTTCCCGAAAAACTTCCTTACGCGCTTGCGACCGGTAAATGTCTGCGCCATCGTCTATGTTCTCTCGATTCGATTTTGGCGGCCAGCGCGGGCGCCTCTCCGAACGGTCGCAATCCATCGCGACCATCAGGACAGGCGTCGGGGCTACCCGTTTCTATGTGATTCGGGCCTCGCCCGAACCGCCGCACACTTCACAATTCCACGCAAACGGACTGCACCCGTTCGCGACCGCCTCCATGCGACCGGTATCCCCGGTCGCCGTATTCTTTGCTCGAAACCCCCGGGGCTTTGGGCCCCGGGGATATCGGTCAAATAAGCATCCGCTTACTTGAGCTCAATCTTGGCACCCACCTTTTCGAGGGTGGCCTTGATCTTGTCGGCTTCTTCCTTGTTCACGCCTTCCTTGACCGGCTTGGGCGCGCCCTCGACCAGGTCCTTGGCTTCCTTGAGGCCGAGGCCGGTAAGCGCACGCACTTCCTTGATCACCTCGATCTTCTTCTCGCCGGCGGCGGTCAGGACCACGGTGAACTCGGTCTTCTCCTCGGCGGCGGCAGCACCGCCGGCAGCCGGGCCGGCCGCCACCGCGACCGCGGCGGCTGCGGAGACGCCCCACTTCTCTTCCAGCATCTTCGCCAGATCCGCCGCTTCCAGGACGGTCAGTTTCGACAAATCATCAACGATCTTTTGAAGGTCAGCCATTGTTCAGTTCCTATCGGTTCGAACCAGAAAATGCTTGTGAGCCGTCAGGCCGCGGCGCTCTTGGAAGCGTAGGCCTGGACCACGCGCGCGACCTTGGCCGCGGGGGCGTTGACGAGCTGAGCGATCTTGGTCGCCGGCGACACCAGGAGGCCGACGATCTTGCCGCGCAATTCATCCAGAGACGGCAGCGAGGCAAGCGCCTTGACGCCGTTGAGGTCCAGAGCGGTTTTGCCCATCGACCCGCCGAGAATGACGAACTGCTCGTTCGCCTTGGCGAAATCGACGGCCACCTTCGGCGCCGCCACCGGATCACCTGAGTAGGCGAGCACGGTCGGCCCCTTGAGCAGGGCCGAAATGGAGGCAACGTCGGTGTCCTTGAGCGCAATCTTGGCGAGACGGTTTTTCGCGACCTTCACTTGCGCGCCCACCTGCTTCATCTGCTGACGCAGAGTCTGCATCTGGGCAACGCTGAGGCCGGAATAATGAGCCACCACCACGACGTTCGAGGCCTTGAAGACCCCGCTCAGTTCGGTGATGGACTCCGCTTTTGCCGCTCGATCCACTGCAAGCTCTTTCCGGTTATGACGGCCCGCCGCAGGTCGCGGGAGCCGCCGGGTTGAGACCAGCCGTCCCGCCTTAAAGTTCACGCGCAGCGAACCGGGCAGGACGACGTTCGAGAAGCCTGCCCCCCGACACATGACCTTCGGTCATGAACCGGGTCTCCGAGGTTCGAACCAAACCGGCGCGCCGTGAGACGCGCAAACTCGGGTCCGTGTCCCCGTCTATGCTGGCCCCGTTTTAAGTGCCCGACCTGCTTTCGCAGGACGGGCCGGGATTAAGCGTCGGCCTTGCGGCCTCGGCGCCGGCAGTCTTGGACAGGTCGGTCGGCCCGTTTCCGGACCGGCTCTGCGCGCCTTTGGATCGCAATGAAATCGGGTTCTTCCCTCTCAGATCTCCCGCCGGGATGTCCAAAAGGAATGAGTTCCGACCACCATTTTGTTAGAGGCGATTTTAGAGACGCGCAAAGGCGTGCCGACAAACTGGGCCGGCACGCCCGATACGCACCATTTAGAGCTTCCAAAGCCCGTTGCCAAGCCCCTTTTCGCGAGAATCCCCGCGAAAAAGTGCGGCAAACCGCGGCTCAGTGGCCGCCGCCGCTGGTAAACAGCGAGGACGGCTCGACTTTGACGCCCGGACCCATGGTGGAGGAGATCGCCACCCGGTTGATGTAGTGACCCTTGGCCCCCGGGGGCTTGGCCTTCTGCACTGCATCGGCGAAAGCCTTGATGTTCTCGACCAGCTTGTCCTCGGTGAACGAGGCCTTGCCGACCCCGGCCTGGATGATGCCGGCCTTTTCCACGCGGAACTCGACCGACCCGCCCTTGGACGCCTTCACCGCGTTGGTGATGTCCATGGTGACGGTGCCGACCTTTGGGTTCGGCATCATGCCGCGCGGCCCGAGCACCTTACCGAGGCGGCCGACCAGCGGCATCATATCGGGGGTAGCGATGCAGCGGTCGAAATCGATAGCGCCGCCGTTGACCTTTTCGACCAGGTCCTCAGCGCCCACCACGTCGGCGCCGGCCGCCTTGGCCTCTTCCGCCTTGGCGCCGCGGGCGAATACGCCGACCCGCACGGTACGGCCGGAGCCGTTCGGCAGGTTGACCACGCCGCGCACCATCTGGTCGGCGTGCTTGGGATCGACGCCGAGATTCATGGCGATTTCGATGGTTTCGTCGAATTTCGCCTTGGCGCGTTCCTTCACCAGCTTGACCGCTTCCGCGATCGAGTAGGACTTGTCGCGATCGATGCCGGTACGAGCGGCCGTTGTGCGTTTTCCGAGTGCCATGACCGTTACTCCGCCACCGTGAGGCCCATCGAGCGGGCGGAACCTTCGATCATCTTCATCGCCGCTTCGATCGTGTCGCAGTTCAAATCTTTCATTTTCTGCTCGGCGATCTCGCGCAGCTGCTTCTTGGTCACCTCGCCGACCATTTCGCGGCCCGGCGTCTTCGAGCCGCTGTCGAGCTTGGCCGCCTTCTTGAGGAAATAAGACACCGGCGGCGTCTTCATCTCGAAGGTGAACGAGCGATCCTGATAGGTGGTGATGATCACCGGGATCGGCGTGTTCTTCTCGATCTTCTGGGTCTGCGCGTTGAACGCCTTGCAGAACTCCATGATGTTGAGGCCGCGCTGACCCAAGGCCGGCCCGATTGGGGGCGACGGGTTGGCGGCGCCGGCCGGCACCTGCAATTTGAGGAATCCAGTGACTTTTTTCGCCATTTCTCACTCCTGTAGTGGTGCGGATTTTGACGGTTGGCGACCGCCTCACCTCCCACGCCGTTATGATGGCCGATGATCTAGTGGGTCTTAGAGGCCCTGTCCAGCACGCCAGAACATCAGGCTCGTGCCCCTGATATGGACCAGCCACGGGCGACGCGCCGCTTCGAGTTCCTCGAGCGCCTGGGTGACGCCCGGCCAGACCCCGTAATCGTGCTACAGCACGATGCCGCCCGGCCTAACCAGCCGCATGGCGGTTTCAGAGTCTTTCTTCGCGTAGTCGTAGGCATGCGAGCCGTCGACAAAGACCAGGTCGGCGCGGCCGAGATGCGCCGACCAGTCGAAGGTCGCGGAATCCCCGTGCATCTGCACCACCCGCCCGGCCGCAGCCCGCCAAGCATCGCCGCATTGGCGCAACCGGGCGCCGGGCGCAGGCTTATCGACATAGCGGCGCTCTAATGCCTCGATGGCCAGCGCAGACATCTGATCGGCCGGCAGGTCGAGCGTCGCGATCGAAATGCCGGGCTGCGCGTTGATGGCGAGATTGAGCTCGGTGCGGCCGTCGAAGGTGCCGATCTCGATGATCTCGCTGCCGGACGCCGCCTCTCGCGCGGCAAGCGCCAGGATCGCCAGTGCCGACAGACGCACATTGCCCTCGCTTTTGGCGGTTTCGGTGAGTTCGATCGGGCGGCTTTTCAGAACTTGCGGCCAGGACACCTGCTGCAGCCGTGTCGCCGGCGCGCCGGTCTTGCCGCGCAATCGTCGCAGGGTATTGCGCAAGGTCCGCGCGGCGAGCGAGGCCGGCAGATAGGCGCGCAAGGCATAGGCGCCGGCGATGCGTGCGAGCGCCGCCTCGAGCATCTTAGAGTTTTTCGACTTGCCCGAATTCCAGCTCGACCGGCGTGGCGCGGCCGAAGATCGACACCGCCACCTTCACGCGCGAGCGGCCCTCGTCGACTTCCTCGACGGTGCCGTTGAACGAGGCGAACGGGCCATCGGACACGCGCACCTGCTCGCCGACTTCGAACGACACTGACGGCTTCGGCCGCTCGATGCCTTCCTGCACTTGATGCAGGATGCGGTTGGCTTCGACTTCCGAAATCGGCATCGGCTTGTTGTCGCTGCCGAGGAAGCCGGTGACCTTTGGCGTGTTCTTGATGAGATGATAGACCTCATCGGTCAGATCCATCTTCACCAGCACATAGCCGGGGAAAAATTTGCGTTCGGCGTTGACCTTGCGGCCGCGGCGCACCTCGACCACGGTTTCGACGGGAACAAGGATTTCGTCGAAGTGATCTTCGAGCCCCCGCTGCTTGGCCTGCTCGCGGATCGATTCCGCGACCTTTTTCTCGAAGTTCGAATAAGCGTGGACGATGTACCAGCGCTTGGGGCGGGTCGTTATGGTGGCGGCGGTGTCGCTCATCGCTCTTTAGCTTTCAGGTGCCAATGCCGAGCACGAAGGTAACGGCGATACGGATGAATTGATCCGCGACCAGGAAAAAAACCGAGGCGATCGCCACCATGACGAACACCATGGCGGTGGTGATCATGGTTTCCTTGCGCGAGGGCCAGGTGACCTTGCGGGTCTCCTCGCGCACCTCTTGCAGAAATTTGAACGGAGACGTCGCCATTCAATTCAATCCTGATTGCAAACCCGGGTTACCCAAGTATTGGTCCAACGATTCATTACCTAGTTACGACTGGCGGCGTTTGCCCGGTTCTCCGCCTGGCAGGAGTGGCAGGACTCGAACCTGCAACCCCCGGTTTTGGAGACCGGTGCTCTACCAATTGAGCTACACTCCTCCGGAAGCGGATGCGGCGGACCATAAGGGTCCGCCGCCGCGATGTCATGCATTATACAAGACGCCAATGCAAGGGTAGAAATGCCCGGTTTAGGGCGGTTTCCAGCGAAATTGGGGCATTCGGCATCCCTGCGCCCTTTCCGATCCCGGCGCGTTTCGCAATAGCCCCACCCGGCGGTCATTTTTCGGCGCGATCGATAAACTCCCCAAACAAGCCGTCGAGGAGCCTGCGGTGCGGCCGATGCGGCGTCATTTGCGCCGATGCCTTCAGATTAAAGTTACCTCTGGTGGCTAGGACATTCCGGAACCGCAAGGCATCGGGATGGCCCTCACCGAAATCAAGGAATTGCCGTCGCGGCGACTGTTCCCGCGGATGCGCATCAAACGTTGGCTCGCCGGCGAGCACGCCGTCACCCAGCGAATGGCCGGCGCGGCCTTCGCGATCCGTGTCGCCAGCGCGGTCATCGTCTTCCTCTCCCAGGTGCTGCTCGCCCGTTGGATGGGCGATTCCGAATTCGGCATCTATGTCTATGTCTGGACCTGGCTGATGCTGGTCGGCGAACTGGTCCATCTCGGCATGCCGCTCACGGCGCAGAAGTTCATCCCGCAATACACCCACGCCGGCGCGTTCGATTTGCTTCGCGGCTATCTCGCCGGCAGCCGCTGGCTCACCTTCGGCATCGGCACGCTGGCAGCGCTGCTTGGAGCACTGATCGTGCACGCGGTCGAAGGCCGGCTCGACAGTCACGTGATCATGCCGTTCTACCTCGCCTGCGTCGCGCTGCCGTTCTATGCCTCGACCTTCATGTTCGACGCCCTGGCGCGCTCGTACAACTGGATCAATGTCGCACTGCTGCCGCCTTTTGTGGTGCGGCCGCTGTTGCTGGTCGCGGGCGTGGCGGCGGCGCGCGCCGCCGGATTTGCCATGGATGCCGTCACGGTCATGGGCGTGCTGGCGCTGGCGTGCTGGTTCAGCGCGCTGATGCAACTGGCGCTGGTCGAGCGGCGGCTCGGCGCGGCGGTACCGGTTGGCCGCAAGACTTACGACACGCGGCTTTGGCTCAACACGGCGCTCCCCATCGTGCTGGTCTGGGGCATGTACACCCTGCTCACCTCGACCGACGTGATCGTGCTCAAGATTTTCCGGCCGGCCGAAGAAGTCGCGCACTACTATGCCGCCGCCAAGACGCTGGCGCTGGTCAGCATCATCCAATATGCGGTTGCGGCCGCATCCGCCCACCATTTCACCGCCTACCATGTCGCCGGCGACCGCGCCGGCCTTGTAGCTTTCGCCGCCGGAACGGTGCGTTGGGTATTCTGGCCATCGCTGGCCGGATGCCTGGCGATGCTAATCCTCGGCAAGCCGGTCCTGGCGCTTTTCGGCGCAGGCTTTCGCGACGGTTATCCGGTGATCGCCGTGCTTGCCGTCGGACAACTCGCGCGCGCCTGCGTCGGGCCGGCCGAGCGGCTGCTCAACATGCTCGGCCAACAGCGCACTTGCGCGCTGGCCTATGCGGCGGCGTTCGCCGTCAATCTGCTCGGGTGCTTCCTGCTCGCACCGATGTTCGGCGGCATCGGCGTGGCGAGCGCGACTGCCGCCGCCTTCGTGGTCGAATCCGCGCTGCTGTTTTTGATCGCCCGCCGCCGTCTCGGCCTGCACATGTTTATCTGGCGGCCGCGAACGGCCTGAATGCCGGCGTGATCAAAATCGTTTCGTCGCGCAACAGTTTTTAACCCTAATTCTTGGTAAATCTTTTGTGGCTGCTTTTGCCGCGCCGTAAACGGCGCGTGAAACAATTTTCGCTATGAGATGCGGTAGGGCATTGACGTCGACAGCAATGGGGAGAGCACTTGTCACCGACCGCCACATTGGCCGAGGCCAGCGCGCGCGTCGCGGAGCAGGCCTGGACGCAGCCGACCGACTTCGCCGTTGCGCCGGACCGAACGCTTGCGCGCCTGCCATATATCCCGGCTCCCGCTCCGGCAAAGGTCACGATCGAAGTCGCCGCCGGCGCACGGCTGGCTGAAATCCAGTTGGAATGGCGCGACCTGCTTGCGCGCGCGGACGCCCCCAACGTTTTCATGCACCCGGCGCTCATTGCGCTGAGCGCCTGCTACCCGGGCACCCGCAGCGTGGCGCTGCTGGCATGGCGTGACCATGCCGGGCGGCCGCAGCTTGTCGGCGTGTGGGCCTTTGTCGTCGGCCGCGCACCGCGGTCGGTCATTCCGATTTCCGTTCTGGCGGCGCCGACCTTTGCCCACGCCTATCTCTCTACACCCGCCATCGATCGCGACGTGCTCGACGAGACTTTGCACGCCATGGTCGACTGCATCGCCAACGAACCGGGCTTGCCGAAAATTATCGCGCTCGACGCCATGTGCGAGGATGGCGCCACCATGCAGGCGCTCGATCGCGTGCTCGCTTCGCGCAACAGCACGCCCTGCGTGCTGCGCCGCTCGTCGCGTCCCATGCTCACCTCGAAACTCGACGGCAAGCAATATATGGAAAAGGCGCTGTCCGGTTCGAGCCGGAAGAAGCTGCGGCAACACCGGCGCCGGCTCGCCGAAAAGGGCGCGCTCGAATCGAAAATCATCGGCGAACCTGAGACCGTGACCGCCGCGCTCGAGGATTTCCTGTCCCTTGAGGTCGCCGGGTGGAAAGGCCGCAAGGGCACCGCCCTGCTCTGCAATCCGGCCGACGCGACGTTTGCCCGCGAGATGGTGGCCGCGCTGGCCTCGCATGGCGACGCGTGGATCCACGCGCTCTATCTCGATGGCCGCCCCGCCACCATGCAGATCGTGCTGCGGGCCGGGACAACCGCCTTCACCTGGAAAACCGCCTACGACGAGGCGCTGCAGGACTTTTCGCCCGGTATGCTGCTGCTGGAAGATTACACCGGCGCTTTGCTGGCAGACCCTCGCATCGCCTGTGTGGATTCCTGTTCCTACGACGACAGCAGCTTCATGTCCGCTTGGGGCGAGCGCCAGGCCATGGCGGAACTGTGGTTCGATGCGCGCCGCGGCGGCTCGGTCGCGTTCGCCCACATAAGCCGATTACAGGACGCCTATCTGCGACTGCGCGCGCAGGTGAAGGCGGTCTATCGCGCCGGCGTCCGGAGATAGCCATCATGCAAGCGGCCCGAGCGATGCAAGAGACGGATGTCGCCATCATCGGCGCGGGGCTCGCGGGCTCGGTCGCGGCTGCGATGCTGGGGAAAGCCGGCATCGACGCCGCCATTGTCGATCCGCGTCCGGTCTATCCGCCGGATTTCCGCTGCGAGAAGCTCGACGGCGTGCAGGTCGCCATTCTGCGCAAGACCGGTCTCGCCGACGACGTGCTGCGAGCGGCAACGCACGATCGCGAATGCTGGGTCGCGCGCTTCGGCCACCTCCTCGAGAAGCGCCCGGGCGATCAGCACGGCATCTTCTACGGGCCGCTGGTCAACACCGTCCGCGGCCTGATTCCTTCCAGCGTGCCCATGATTCACGCCAAGGCGACGGCGATCGAAACCGGCAACGACCGGCAAACGGTCACGCTGTCGACCGGCGATAAAATCTCGGCGCGGCTGGTTGTGCTGGCGAACGGGTTGAATCTCGGTCTCGGCCATTCGCTCGGCCTCGCGCGCGAGGTCTTGAGCGAATGTCATTCGATCAGCATTGGCTTCGACATCAAGCCGATCGGCCGCAACGCCTTTGATTTTCCCGCGCTGACCTATTACCCCGAGCGCATCGCCGACCGCGCCGCCGTGCTCACCCTGTTTCCGATCGGCACGACGATGCGCGCCAATCTCTTCGTCTATCGCGACATGCATGATCTCTGGTTGCGGGCCATGCGTGAAATGCCGGAGGCGACGTTGAACGCGCTAATGCCCGGCCTGCAAAAGCTGACGGGGGCTTTCGAGATCGATCGTTCGGTCAAGTTCCGTCCGGTCGATCTCTATGCGACCCACGGCCACCGGCAAGCCGGCTTGGTGCTGGTCGGCGACGCCTTCTCGACTTCCTGTCCGGCGGCCGGCACCGGCGCGCGCAAGGCGCTCAATGACGTCGAGCGGTTGTGCAATGTTCATATTCCGAGTTGGCTCGCCACGCGCGGGATGGGGGTCGACAAAATCGCGAATTTCTATGACGACCCGGTCAAACGGGCCTGCGATGACGCCTCCCTCGCCAAGGCTTTCGATTTGCGTTCTTTCTCGCTCGACGGCGGAATGCCGTGGCGGGCGCGGCGCCGATTGAAATTCATCGGCCAGTACGCCGTCGGCACGCTTCGTCAGGTTCGCCGGCAAATGTCCAGGCCGAAGACCCACCAGGGCCTTCCCGCCGCCACGCGCGTCGGAACCTAGACGCCCCGCATTTTCGCTTCGGTGATGCGCTTTCCCTGATCTTCCAGACGCCTGCAGAAATGCCTACGGTCCGTTTGAATTTCGGACAACCGGACAAGTCGGGCAAAGCGGCAGGTGCATTTTATGAAAGTGACCATCCTCGACGACTATTTCGACACGATCCGCACCCTGGCCAGTTTCCGCAAACTTGACGGCCACGACGTCAAAATCTGGAACGACCACGTCCAGGACGTCGACGCGCTGGCGGACCGGCTCAAGGATACGGACGTCCTGGTCCTAATCCGCGAGCGCACCAAAATCCGCACGCCCCTGCTTGAACGGCTTCCCCGCCTCAGGCTCATCAGCCAGCGCAGCGTCTACCCGCACATCGACATCGGCACCTGCACCGATCTCGGCATCGTCGTGTCCTCCAGCCAGCATCCAGGCGCGCCGTGCTACGCCGCCGCGGAACTGACGTGGGGCCTGACGCTGGCCGCGGTGCGGCAAATTCCGCAGCAGATGGCCTCGCTCAAAGCCGGGACCTGGCAGATCGGCGTGGGTTCGACTCTACGCGGCAAGACGCTCGGAATTTTTGGCTACAGCCGGATCGGCCGCGCGGTCGCCGAATACGGCAAAGCCTTCGGCATGAAGGTAAAATTCTGGGCGCGCGAGGCCTCGATGGCGCAAGCGCGCAGCGAAGGCTACGCGACGGCCGCCAGCAAGCAGGCGTTTTTCGAGGAGTCCGACGTGTTGACCTTGCACATGCGGCTGGTCGACGCCACGCGCGGTATCGTCACCGCCGCCGATTTGGCCCGCATGAAGCCGACGGCCGTAATCGTGAACACCAGCCGCGCGCTACTGATCGAGCCGGGCGCGTTGGTGGCTGCGCTCAAGGTCGGACGTCCGGGGATGGCCGCGGTCGATGTCTTTGAAGAGGAGCCGGTGCGCGACACCAACTACCCGCTCCTGACGATACCTAATGTCATTGCCACGCCGCATATCGGTTACGTGACGCACGAGGAATACGAAACGCAGTTCGTGGAAATCTTCGATCAGATCACCGCCTATCAAACCGGTCGTCCGGTCAACGTCGTCAATCCCGACGTTTTAACGTCGCCGAAGTTACGCCGATAGAGGGGCCCCTTTCACACCTACAGCCAACCTTGTAGTTTAAAGAAAACGACAATGAGGGAGAGGACCGCCATGACACTTCGCCGCAGAGATTTTCTTCATTTGTCGGCGGGCGCAGCCGCGCTGCCGACGCTTTCGCGTTTCGCGTGGGCCGATACTTATCCCTCGCGGTCAGGCCGCATCATCGTCGGCTTTCCGCCCGGCACCTCATCCGACATATGCGCCCGGCTGATCGGCCAGTGGCTGTCGGAAAAGCTCGGCCAGCAGTTCGTGGTCGAGAACAAGACCGGCGCCGGCACCAATATCGCCGCCGAAGCCGTCGTCCAGGCCTCACCGGACGGCTACACGCTGCTCTGGGTCACGCAGACCAACGCCATCAACGCGACGCTCTACAAATCGCTCAAGTTCAACTTCATTAAGGACATCGAACCCGTTGCCGGCGTCATCACGGTTCCGACCGTGATGATGGTCAATCCAGGGGTGCCTGCCAAAACCGTCGCGGAATTCATTGCCTACGCCAAAGCCAATCCGGGCAAGATCAACATGTCGTCGCCCGGCATCGGCAGCGCCAATCATATCCTCGGAGAGTTGTTCAACATGATGGCCGGCATCAAGATGGTTCATGTTCCCTATAAAGGCAGCCAGTTTCCCGATCTGATCAGCGGACAGGTGCAAGTCACCTTCAACCCGCTGCCTTCGTCACTCGGTTTCATCAAGAACGGCAAGCTTCGCGCATTGGGCGTGACCTCGGCGACGCGTCAAGCGGTGCTGCCGGATGTGCCCGCCATCGGCGAAACCGTCAAAGGTTACGAGGGCAATGCCTGGTTCGGCATCGGCGCGCCAAAGAAAACGCCGAAGGACATCGTCGACAAGCTCAACAGCACGATCAACGCCGGCCTCGCCGATCCGGTGTTCAAGAAGAAGCTCGAGGATCTGGGCGGCGTGCCCATGTCGGTCACGCCCGCCGCTTTCACCAAATTCATCAACGATGAAACCGAGAAGTGGGCCAAGGTGGTCGCGTTTGCCGGCGCCAAGGTGGAGTGAGCCGCCGGCGTCGAGGAAATGTCCGCAAGGCTCGCCATGGCAGTGACAGCGCAGCTTTGCGAACGCATCGCCGGCACCGATTTTGACGATCTCGGCACGCCGGCGATCGAGGCCGCGCGACGGCTGGTGCTCGACGGCATCGCCATCGCCATCGCCGGCACCGAGGAAGAAGCAATCCATATCCTCGCGGCGCACCACAAAGAACAAGGCGGTGCCGCCCAGGCAACCGCGATCGGAAATGGTTTCCGTCTCAATACGGTGTCGGCGGCGGCGCTCAACGGCGCCGCCATGCATGTGCTCGACTTCGAGCCGATGTGGAGTCCGGCAAACCACGCGCTGTCGACCACGCTCGCCGGCGTGCTGGCGCTGGCGGAGGCGCGCGGCGCAAGCGGCCGCGAGGTTTTGACCGCGCTGGTCAAGGGCGTGGAGATGCAGGGCTGGATTCGCCAGGCCTCCGGACAGTTCGAGGCGAGCACGTCCCGATTTCATCCGCCCGGCGCGGTGGGTCCGCTCGGTGCCGCGGTCGCTGCCGGACATATTTTGAAACTCGATCCCGATCGGCTCGCCAATGCCGTAGGCATCGCGGCATCGCGCGCCGGCAGCCTGCTCGCCAATGCCGGCACCATGACCAAGTCGACGCATTGCGGCCACGCCGCGGCGCTGGGGCTCGAGTCGGCGCTGCTCGCCGCGCGCGGCTTCACCGCCAACGCCGCGGTGTTCGAAGCCGCGCAAGGCTATGCGCCGGCTTTCTACGACGACGGCTTCAAGATCGAGGAGATGCTCGGCTTCGGCCGCGCGCCGTTCCGCATCGTCGACCCCGGCTATGCGATCAAGATGTTTCCGAGCCAGTTCGGAACCCATTTCGGCATCACTGCCGGGCTCGAGTTGAACCGGCAAATTCCCGATCCGAGCGCCATCCGCCGCGTGCTCTTGACCGCGCCAGTGATGACTTACGTCAACCGGCCGCGGCCCAAGAAAGGTCTCGAGGGTGAGTTCTCGCTGCAATATACCGCCGCCAGCGCGCTGCTCGACGGCAAGGTCGGCATCCGCACCTTCACCGACGAGCGGTTGGCCAAGGCCGACATGCAGGACCTGCTCGGCAAGTTCGACGTCGTTCTCGACCCTGCCATCCCCGGCCGTTTCGAGGACATGCACGTGCTGCTGCGGGTCGAGCTCGACGGCGGCCGCGTGCTCGAGACGCGCTGCAACGGCCCGCGCGGTAAGTGGGGCACACCGCCGATCAGCGAGGCGGAGCACCTCATCAAGGTCCGCGATTGTCTGGCGACACGGCTCGAACCGGCCACGGCCGAACTCATCATTGGGCTCGCCCGGCGCATCGACGATCTCGACGCTGCCGGCCTGCGCCAACTCCTGCAGTTGGCGGGCTGTTTCGCCTGAGCGAAGCTGTTTAAAGCGCGCCGTGAGCGCGCCCGTCTAAGTAATTGAAAAGATTGGAGCGGGTGAAGGGAATCGAACCCTCGTCATCAGCTTGGAAGGCTGCCGAACAATCCAACGATTTCAACAAAGTGTTGCGTCAAAACGTCACCCGAAAACGTCGCAAATGCGCTGCCTTTTGCAAACGTGTTGTTGTCATCCGTCCGCATGTCATCCGCCTCATCGATACTAATGGGAGCCCGCGTGGAAAGTTGCAAGTGCTCTCCTGCATCGACCGATGCACGCAGCACATTGCCGGCGAGCCGCGCCTGTCTCGCTTACCCGCCGCCGCGCTCCATTCCCTGTAGAACTCCTGGACGGCCCTATCCTTTCATGCGTGACCGAGGTCATCGCCGTGCCGCCGCATTGCTCTGCAAGGCGCAAGCGCTGCAGGGGACGGCGCCGTGCTGCCTCCGATGCCGGCAGCGCGGCCGGCGCCGCCCGGGGACGATCGAGCTAGCTTGCTCACTTGATAACTTGCTCACTTGATAACTTGCTCACTTGATAGCTTGCTCACTTGATAGCTTGCTCACTTGATAGCTTGCTCACTTGATAGCTTGCTCACTTGATAGCTTGCTCACTTGATAGCTTGCTCACTTGATAGCTTGCTCACTTGATAGCTTGCTCACTTGATAGCTTGCTCACTTGATAGCTTGCTCACTTGATAGCTTGCTCACTTGATAGCTTGCTCACTTGATAGCTTGCTCACTTGATATTCCGATGAAAGGCGTAGGATCTTTCTGCAGAACTGGACGATCGGCCTTTGGCAATTTTTACATGCCGCAATACTCTGCACTTTGCGTCCGGCCAGCAACCATACCTGTTGCTACCTATGGTCCCTTTTACGTAAGCTCTGGAAGCTCTCAAAAATATGGGTGGCCATAATGAAACGTGCCCTTCCTGTTGCTTTGGCCGCTGTGGGTCTTCTTGCAATTGCTGCGCCCGCGCCGGCGCAGCAATTTCCGGAACGTACCGTCACCATCGTAGTGCCTTACCCAGCTGGCGGGCCAACCGACCAGCTTGCTCGCGTCGTCGCCGAAAGACTGTCAAAGAAATTCGGGCAGAATTTCATTGTTGAAAACATCACCGGTGGGGGCACGATCATCGGAACCAACCGCGTGGCTCACGCGGCGCCGGATGGCTATACGCTGCTGCTGCATAATCTGCAGATTTCCGCGAACCCGACACTGTTTAAGACATTGCCGTTCGATACGGTCAAAGACTTAAAGACAGTGATGCTCATCAACCGCGATCCGCTCGTCTTGGTCGGCAGACCGGGGCTCGCGCCAAATAATCTCGAAGATCTCATTGCCCTAATGAAAAAGGAGCGGTTTAAAGCGGCAATCCCCGGCTATGGCGCCACCGGGCATCTAACCACCACGCTGTTTGCTAACGTTGCGGAGTTCACTATTGACCAGATTCCCTACCGTGGCGCCGCTCCCGCTTTAACCGACGTTATGGGCGGTCACGTTGACGTGTTCTTTGCCACGCCGCAGCAAGTGCAGCAGCAAGTCGCAACCGGCAAGCTTAAAGCCTATGGTGTCACGCAAAAGGCCAAGATGCCGGAATTTCCAAATGCCGAAAGCATGGTCGAGCTATTGGGGCCGAAGCTTGAAGTCCAATATTGGCAAGCGTTATTTGCGCCGAGCGGCACACCGCCCGCTATCGTCAATAAGCTCAATGCTGCGCTTGAAGATGTGGTGACCGATCCTGCCATCCTGAAAATGTGGGCGGATACCAGCGTGGCGACGTTCCCGAAGGAGATGCGTTCGCCGGCCGCGGGCGACAAATTCCTCAAGAGCGAAATCGCCCGTTGGGGCAAAGTCGTCAAGGACAACGATATTCACGTCAATCAATAATTCGGACACCCTTGAAACCAGCAAGCGCGATGTCGGCGCGCTCCACGTCATTGATGCCAAGCCTGGCGCGGGTGTTCTGGCGGAAATCGAACTCGGCCAGATATCGATCGAGATGGTGCTTATCAACGTGCTGGCACCTGGGCGCCGATGCTCGGCCGAATTGGGCAGAGAGAGCGCCCCTGCCGTTATTTGGGCCGCCAAAGTAACCCTGCAGCCGTCCGCGGGTCGACGCGCGCAGGCTTATTTAACGCGTGGTTTCGATGTCGCCTTGCGCTTACTTTTTAAGAAGGCCTGCATCTTCCGCGTCATATAATCAAACAGTCCCTCAGGATCATTTTTTAAGTCCGGACGATCGCGCAAACCCTCTTCTATGATGTCCATCGCTATAGCTTCCATAACTAAGGGGTCCCCCTCAATGTTCCGCCGAAAAAATTTGTAGGCCTCGTCCAAATTATTGTTACTTCCCCCAACGGCGCGCTTGACTGCCAGCCTCTTCCTTTCCCGGCCCGCGTCAATACGGGCTGTCCGTTGATCTTTATTGCCGGACATGTCCGATCTCCATTTTCCCGCCCGCAGCGGGGGTCATGTTATCCCAAGCATCGTAGAAGGTCGCATAGTGCGTTTCACAAAAATTCGTCAAAGCCGTGAGTGCCAGCGTCACCTCGCGGATTCATGTTTCCACAGTTCAAAGAGCTCACGACGGCTAGCCGTAATGAGCGGCAAAATACAGACTTTGCCTTTTGCAGTTTTCGTGAGGTGAGATCCAAGTTCGTCGGGCTGCCCGACGCCAAGCCAATTTAGGTGCACGTCGAATTTATCACCAAACTTTATAATGCCATCGAGGCCAAGCGGCTGATGGCCCTCTTCATATCTGCGATAGGTTTTCAACGTCACGTCATGGGCCGCTGCTGCCTCGGCTTCCGTGATCCCCAAGGCAATGCGAGTGACGCGAAGCCGGTGCCCGTATTCCTGGTTGGTATTCTCCCGCTTTTTCGATCGAGGCATGGATCGACTCCCTTAAGGGCACCTCGAAAAATAGCCGATCGTTCGTACTCGTGCGAGTCTGCTCCCTGACGGCATGATTCTCGGAGACGCACGATGGGCCAGCTCGGATTCTTCGATGCGGATAGGTAGGTTGGTCGGCAACGCATACGATAGCGATGACGCATTAGCACCCCCGTCATCGGTTGTTGACGAGGACGGGGGCGAGTTTACCGATGGCGACAAAGTCACTGTTGCCGATACCGTCGAGAATAGATCGGGTTTTATTGACCGGTGGCGACTACTGCCCATAAATCAATTATGTCGCCCTTCGCATTCGGCAACAAGGGTGCGCTGCCACTACCCTGTTTAGGGCAGTTCGGAGATGAGCTTCAGGTATTCCGCCTCCGTCCATGCGCGACCAGTGCGAGTGTGCACATTGCCCTTCGAGCCGAGCGCTAGCGCGAATTTGGCGATATTGTCGCCCATGGGCGCCTCAACGAAGGCTACGAGATCGCTGTCGCCAGCAGTAAGATAAATCTGCTTGATCTCAATGCCCAACTTCTTGGCGAGGTCGCGGGCGCCTTTCACGCGTTTCGGCGCATCCTTGATGGTACGGATTCCCTGCTCCGTAAAGTTCATCGATACCATAAATGTCGGCATAAGAGTTCTCCCTGGATGTTGTTGTTTGTCTTCACGTTACGATCATGCGCCGAGGTTTTTGTAGTGACAAGACGGGTGCGCGCGACACAGCCCCCGCCTAACCCATTCATGCCATGTATATTACCGCGTGAAGCGTCACACATTTGATGGCGTCGGACCTACACGTTACCAGTCAATCGTAGCATGACTTTGATAACCGCACCTGTCACCATCGAGATAAAGTGCGAGACGAAACTAAGGTCGACACCAAATTGCGAGCCCAACAACGGCAGAATAATGAGAAAGCCGATCAATATCATCATCCCGTAACGCCCAAGCCGTGCAAGCTGTTTGCCTAGAACATTTGGAAGCAAACCGACTGCAATTCTCCCACCATCAAGCGGCGGCAAAGGGAATAGATTGAAGATAGCGAGAAGGACATTGATGATTAGGCTGTTCTTCAAATTCAGAGCAGTCCATTGAGCGACAGTGATTGGTAGATAGCCGACAAGGTGGAAACTCAAGGCAGCAACAATTGCCAAGCAAATGTTCATTGCAGGACCAGCAGCAGCAACCAACACCATTCCGTAACGGGGATTGCGTAGTGCAGGAAAATTAATCGGAACTGGGTTGGCATATCCGAACAAGAATGGCGAATGTCCGAGAAGCAAAAGTCCCGGCAGAAGGATTGTGCCAAATGGATCAATGTGTCGTAGCGGATTAAGGCTGACACGCCCGAGTTTTGACGCAGTATCATCACCTAGATAGCGGGCAACATATCCATGAGCCGCTTCGTGAAAGGTAATGGCGATAAGGACAGGAAGCAGCCAAATCGAAATCGTGTAACCCATGTTAATGCTGGCTCACAGGATGACCGAATGCCATTTAGTGACTTGATCGTCGTGGATTGGTCGGATCGGCATCTTCTTTCTTCTCAAGCACAAAACTTCCGAGGTTTGCCAGAACATCAGCCATCAGGGTGGATTGTTCATCGGGCGGAGCCATCAGAATTAAATCAGCAAGGACCTCTGTAACCTTGGCGGCGACTTCCGCCAGATTGACTTCTTGACCCTGCAATCGGCTTTCCAGCAACTCATTTATTTCACAGTGCAAACATTCGGACATATGTGAAGCCCCTTTGACCAATCAGTTACCAGCCGTTTCAGGGTTGCTTTCGTATTTGCTGAGCAAACTCCGCTAGGACCAGTTGCCTCTAAAGTAGAGGGAAAATGGAGGAAAATCCAAGTCCGCAATTTAGGTAGTTGGCGCCGGCTTGTCGGCGCGTGACGTCCTACGGATTGCAAATTTGCGGGTACGTATGCGGCTCGCGGTAAAGGAGCCGGCCGATCTGTCCAATGATTACACAGCGGAGAAAGACCGCCACAGAAATGAATGGGGGCGACGGTTCTCGTTCCAGTCAATGTTCTGTCGTAAGCTCTTGGCGATCGAGCACGGCGAAGACGTCCCGCGGCACGAGCCATCCGGCGCCCGGCAGATCGGCCTTCTTGAGCGCGACTATGATGTCGTCTGGGCTCCGGGACGCGCTGGCCTCGTTCATCGCCAAGGCGAGTCCCATCAGCACGGTTTCGCTTTTTGTGTACCGATATATTTCCGTCATCGCCTCACAGCCATTGGTCAAACGGCAGATACGCCGTGCTGCTGGCCAGCTTGGAGAACGCGCCGGCCGCCGCATCGATTTGGTCTTTCCACCTACCGGCGGGGAACACCTCCGCCTCGTCCAAAAACGCCGTCACCCACTCGCCCGCCACCAACCCAACATTTCCGCCCTGGACCTGCGCCGCAAACGGCTCGGCGCGGAGCACCTTGGCGCCCGTGACCTTGTCGGCGTAGACGGCGTGGCCAGCCAACATGCGGATCGTTCGTTCAGCACTCTCCTTGCCGCCCGAACCAGGCTCCTGCTCGACGTGAACCTCGTACGAGCTGAACTCGGCCGCGTCGATCTCGGTCCACTCCTTGATCGTCTCCTCGCGCTGTAGTGCGGCCCACTGACCGCGGCAGACGTGACTGATGATGTATGTGTCGTCGCTCATCCGGTGCATGCGCACGCCTGCGGTGAAGGCGGCGTCCTCGCTCTCGGTGCCCGCCTTGTCCCAGTAGCGGACGGTGGCTGTCACCTTCGAGCTATCGAAGAACGGCACCACATTGAGCTTCTCGACCGGGAGCATCCCGCCGCCGACCACGATGGGGTTCTGCTGGTAGATCGACTCCCAGCTCGCCTCGGTCAGCAGCTTGCGGCGCTCGAGCAGGAAGTCGAGCGGTTTGTGCTCCGGGAACAACGCCTCGCCCTTGCGGCGGCGCAGTTTGCCGTCTGGGCCGAACTCATCCTGCTCGGCGATCGCCGGGTAGCGCAACACTTGAACATCGCCCTTAAACTTCTTGATGAAGCGGCCGAGCAGATCGTCCGTATGCCAACGAGTCGCTATGATCAGCAGCGCGCCATCCTTGGCGAAGCGGCCCATAAAATCGTCAGCGAACCATTCCCACGTTTTGTTGCGAATTGTCGGCGAGTGCGCCTCAGCTCGCCCCTTGATCGGATCGTCGATCACACCAAGATGCAGCTCCAGGCCGTTGATCTGGCCGGCGACCGTCGTGTTCCTGAACGAGCCCTCACGGTTGACGTACTCGATCAGGCTTTCGTTACGCTTCCACCTGTCAGAGATCGTATGCGCCTCGGAGATCCTAGTTCCCGGGAATATCCCCTTGAAGGCGTCGGTCGAATAAATGCGCTGCAGCTCGGTATTTGTCCTAACGCCTAGATCATCACTGTAGCTGCCAAAGATCGTTTTCTTGTCCGGGTTATTGCCGGCCGCCCACGCGATGAAGTCGGTGACGGTCCAGCTCTTGCCTGTTTGCGGAGGAGCCATTAGCGCCAGCTTTGGCCGCTTGCCGGAGACGAGATCTTCGTAGAAACGCTGCAACTGTTGCGCAACCTCGCGCACCCACCAGCCAATTATCAACGGCGGTCTGATGAAGCGGCGGAACCAAAGAAACGATTTACGCGCCCGCGCCCGTGCCAGTTCCTCGAGTAGATTGGCCTCGTCAGAGGACACCTGAAATTTGGAGCGGTCCGGCATTCGAATCTCCTGTGACAGGAAGAACGCAGTAGCGACCGGATAGTCGTTACTCAATGTTGCTTCTCTCCAGAGCCATCATCAGTCTTGTCAGTGTCAGTCTTGTCGTCTTTTTCGTCGGTCTTTTCAGTCTTGTCAGTTTCACCGGTTTCGTCGGTGAGCGCCGGATAGATGGTGTCGACCGGCACCCCCCGTCTAGTCAGTTCCTGGCGGAGTTCCGCAACGCTGCGATACTTGACTTCGGTTTTCGAGGTTTGTTGGCTCTCTACCTGCAGCGGCAATAACCGAGCGAGTACGGGCATGAAAACTGCCGGTTGTCTTTTCGCGACCTTTTTTAGATAGAGGAAAAGGCCATTCTTTCCTTTCTCGCTGCCAGCAGCAGCCGCCGCGAGTACCACGGCTTCTCGTAGAACCCGTGTGTTCCGGTTCGGAACGCCGAGCCGCCTCCCCCCTGATTTCTTGCGACCGCGTTTGAAGGTTGTTTCGTTTGATTTCCGTTTACTCATCTGAGAACCTCCTTTAATGTGGCGACTTATTATCTTTGCAATTACTAAGATTTAATCTTATAGTAATATAAGGTCTTATGCAAACACTTTCGCGCGATGAGTTCCTTGACATTTTGGGGCTAACTAGTGGGGCGTTCGACCAATTGCAGCATGCTGGCCACGTCGCGCTTGCCTTCGGCACGCCAATGCCAGCAACACCGGGGCGCTACCTCGATCTCGATCTCGTGGCAATGTCGATCAACCTTGGGCTTACGGGGTCACTCGGTCGGGAAAAGGCAACGACGATTGTCGCTGGCTTTTTCAATCAGTGGGCAAGCGCTGTTGGTCATGCCGAGGCCGATCTAAATCGAGACCATTTCATGGCTGTCGGCGGAGCCGGTTGGGATGCGGCTAACAAAGGCGTGAAATGTCTTGTGGTTACGAACGGAACATTAGATCAGATCAACCAGGATTTCCAAAATGTGAAGGAGTTGGTCGGTTTTCTCACTGTAAACATCTCCGATATCATCCGCCGGCTACGCGCACGTGCGAAAACGCGCGGAATTGCTTTAAGCGGTCGCCTTTTTCTTTCGCCTGATGATCCTCAATTCGATGAATTTCTTATGCAGTTCAAACGCGAGCGAGATGCGCGACTCACGCGACTGAAGCGCGACAAAAAGAAGCTCGCAGTCGCTAGACAGCGCGCGCGCCACGAAGGCATTTCTGCGCTTCCGCGAGTAGCGAAAGAGACCGCTTTGGCGAACATCATGTAAATAAAGATGGTCTTTGTGCTTAGAGGCGGCTGATAGACAGCAAAGGCCCAATCACGAGATTGGGCCTGGGCGTTTTTATCCTTTAGTTTTGGTCTTGTTAGTTCATTTGGTTCGTTTGGGCCGCTCATATTTGCGGAGGCGAACACCGGGGCGGCCGCCATTCTCGTCGATGAATTCGGCGCCCCGATTTGACTCCAAGAAACGCAATCAAGCCGCGGCCGGCTTCAGCGTGGGTATTTTTTTCGTTGGCAAGTTCGCGTTCGGCGTGCCACGTATCATAGGCGCTCTGCATCCGAAGCCAGGGCCCTGCCCCATCACCGAAGAGCTTACCAAGACGAACGGCTACGGCCGGGGAAACCGGTTTTCGTTCCTCAAGAATATTGTAAAGGTGCTGGCGAGAAATTCCGAGCAGGGCTGCGACCTCGGTCTTTGTTTTGCCGATCGCTGGGATTACTTCAAACGCGCAGCAATTCGCCCGGATTGCTCGTCCAGCTCTCGGGAACGAAGAGACGTAATGCCACCATTACCGGCACTTCACCCCGCGCAAGCGTCAGCGACACCAGTGTTTGGCAATTGGCCGTCTTGCCGAGAGACGAGGCATATTGCGGAGCAACACCAACCGAACGATCGCCTTTCTTCGGCATTGCCGTGTCGTCGATGACCAGCACCGCGTCTTTGCCGCCGACGAGGCGGTCGGCCTGAACCAGCAATTCCGACTCCAATGGCGCCGCATCCCAGACGCCATCAGCGATGAAATGATGCAACTGGTCATAGTCGCCCGGTGCCAGAAGCGCCGCCATCGGCTGGACGCTCTTGCGATCGCCTGGTCCAATCAGTCCCGAGACATACAGCGGACACATCCGCCGCCGGGCCTTGTGACCCAGGCAAGCCAGGAACGGTTCAAGCCAACGTTCAAGCTCGTCTTCCCACTTCGATCTCGTCTCCACCATGGTCGGCCCTCCAAAAAGCCGACCAGCTACGAATCATTGAAAATCTGATTCGGGAATCCAGTTTCGCCGATCAATCCAAATAAATCTGCCAAAGTAGTGCTAGATCCATGGAATGACGTGCGAACATCGTCATGTTTGCGCTCCCAACGTAAACGAGATCTTGATCAGCCAAGGCTACTTTGGCGTGAAACGCGTCGACCGACAAAACTGCCTTGCGGGACCTTGAAACGCTTGTTGAGGACGGTACGGCAACGGCAACTGATTTTGAAATGGTGCTTCCTTCGGCGGCAGCTGCTGCACTTACACATGAAATCGCGGACCACATCGGCCGACCGCCCCTTATTCCCCTTGGTCTCGCAGTTGCTCTATATGGACGGATTGAAACACCTGAAGGACGCCTTCGCCTACGCTGGACGGACAAATCGGGTCTCGAAGTGCGGCCTGAGCGACAGGGTAAACGCCCAGAGCATTCTGCTTTCCGCTGTGTCGGCGGAATCAGCACCCAAGGCGCGCGCGCCAGCGGCGCAATCTGCCTACCAGCGCCCACAGCGGCCGTCGTTGCTTAACTGCACGCTTGGCGGCAGCGCTGAGACGAAGCGCAAAGCCAAGCAGGCGGCCCTTGGCGGTTAGCGGCAGGAAGCTATCGAACAGGGGCTCGACGTCGCCGCAGAACAAGCTCTTGTACCGGGCCTCACCGATGCCAAGGTCAAAGGTGGCAAGGCCACGCTCACAGCAGCGACGCACCAACCGAAGGACTAATTGCTCACCTGGGCTCTGCGGCGCGTAGTGACCAAATGCGATCGAATTGAACATGGCACAGAAGCGGCCGCCGCTGACTATACCGCCCATGGTAGCAACCACAATGCCGTCGACCGAAAGTGTATAAAGTTCGATGGGTGGCGCACCGCCAATGGGGCATTCGGCGGCCGCCGCCTCGATGAAACGGCGCACGCTGGGTTTGGCAAACACGTTGGTGATGCCGACTGTCCGCATACGCACGCTCTTTTGCTTGAAGAACGTATCGAGCACCTGGCGGATTCTTTGCGGGCACTCCGCATGCTCGAAGACAACGGTACCGAGTTCAGCCAGCGCACGCTCCTTCTTGCGCATTTTCTTGCGCGTGTTGGAATTGGTGCGCGCCCGCAACAGCACTTCAAAATCTTTATCTAATGCGCCGCTGAGACCAAAATTGGCCGCACGTTGGTGCGCCAGCAGGGCAAACGGATTGGTAGTACCATCCCAGGTCAGCGGCTGGTCACAAAGCCACACGAGGTCGGCGTAGCCGGCAAGACTTGCGAGCACGGCATTAAGGTCGGCGGTTTTGATGTGGCCAGCGATGCCGCACCGCCACAGCGCCATATTAAAATTGGCGTGTTTGCCGCCCAAGAATTCGATCACTTGCCACGGGCCGAGCCGACGGCGGCCAAACGGCCACACGAACAGCGGACAACCTCCGGCATTGAAACCAACCACGATGCAGGGCGTCACTCCGGCGGCGCTGCCCGCATGGCGCTGCCAAACGCTGAGGAAATCATAGCGCTGATATGGTGTGCTGAGACCGCCTTCAAGCGCCCGCCAATGTGGTTCGGCACCAGACAGATCCTCGAAAATCTCGGTGCGCACTAAATGGTTATCTGCAATCGGCGGGATCTCGGCGGTGTGCGGGCGCAGCGCAAGGTCGTTCATGAGCGGCGGTTTGGTTAACGGCGCAGCAGTCTCGTCACAAGATGACAAAAGCTTATCAACAAAGGATTGAAAATATTCAGTCGTAGTGGTCGCGGAACCGGCATGCGTGACCTTGAATAGAGCCATCTCGCGGGCACGGACAAGCGTGTCGCGTTGACACTCTAAAAGACGCCGATTTGCGCCCATGCCATTGAAATATAAGTTGAAATTATCCTTTAGTTTCACGCAAAAACGCCTGTGCAATTACTCGTCCCGCCGCTACCCGAGATCCAGCCTCACGAGATCCTTGCGGAAGCGCGTGAAGGCCATGTTGACCGGTCTAAACCACGTCGTTGGCTCGCTCGATGCCTGCTAGGTGGCGCGGCAAAACCGGCAAGGGAAATAGTAAGTCTTTTTTGACGTTCACTCCCTAAAAATCCAGAATCTTAGGAAAGAATCTTGATTACCGCCGACCACATTGCGAGTTTGCAAGCAGCGCCGGGCCCCTGGCCGCTGGCGCGTGCCCCGTCAATGGGTGCACCCGTAACGAGCCCGCACCCATTTAGCGCGCCTCCGGTCAATAGGGCGGCGGTCACTCCGGCTCGCGAACGTCTGCTGCTGATCGTGATCTATATCACTGTTCTGGCGAGCTCGGTCGCCTTCATCGAGCCGTCGCCGCATGACGTCCTGATGGGAGTGCTAGCTATCAGCTGCCTTATTGCCGCCGTGCGCGTAAACCGCAAGATCGCAATATTGTTCCCGATGCTTCTGATCTGGAACGGCGGCGGAATACTCTCGCTGATGAATGTCGTCGGTCAGGAGAAAACGATTTAATATGTCGCCACCTCAATCTACCTTGGGGTGGCAGCGATCATGTGGGCATGTATTTTTGCTGAGAATACCATGACGCGGCTCTCCGCTATGCGGTCAGCGTATGTCCTCACCGCCTTCCTGATCGCAACTGCTGGCATTTGTGGCTATCTTAGCGCCTTTCCTGGAGCCCATGATCTGTTCGCGCCCAACGACCGAGCGCTTGGTGCTTTTAAAGATCCTAATGTATTTGGCCCTTTCCTGATCTGGCCAATCCTGGTGGTGCTGGAACGCATGCTGGTGCGTCGGATCACGTTCTTAGATGTCCTGATGATCGGTGTTTTTGCGCTCGCCCTCCTCCTCGCGTTCTCGCGCGGCGCCTGGTTTCACTTTGGTGTTTCTTGCGTTGTGATGATTGCACTTGTTTTTCTGACGGGGCAGCGAACAAGCACGCGTCTGCGCATATTGTTCATAACTGGGATCTCGACCTTGGCATTGGCGGTTTTCATCGTCTTCTTGCTATCGATCCCAGTAATCCAGGATATGTTCACAGAACGAGCACATTTACTCCAGTCTTATGACGTGGGCCAGGGCGGCCGCTTCCTCCTGCAGGAACTCGCAGTAACAGACGTGCTGAAATATCCCAATGGCATGGGGCCGCTTGGATTTGCCCGCACGCATAGCAATCAACAGCACAACGTTTACCTACAAGCCTTCCTAGTCTACGGCTGGATTGGCGGCGTCGCTTACATCCTAATGCTGTTGACTACGTTCCGGATAGCAATCCGCAGCGTGTTTGTGCCAACGCCCTGGCAACCCCATTTGATCACAGCGCTTTCCGCTTTTACCGGCGAAGTGGCCGAAGGCTTCATCATCGATAGCGATCATTGGCGACATTTTTTTTTGCTGCTCGGCATCATTTGGGGGTTGTGGGCAGCGACGTTTAGATACAAGCGCGCATCCTGCGCCGTGCCGCCGCCTCCCTCGATCACCGCTGTACGCTAGAGCGAAAGAACAGGTCGAAGCGGATCGGTACCTCTAGTTCTGAGTCGGCGCTCGACCGGCCTCGATGTCAGCTTCGCTAGAAAAGCGGGGCGAATTTAAGTTAAGGTTTTCGCTTTAAATTAGCAGTTACTGATCCGTTTAGCGCGCCGAACCCTTGAAAATAGCAATCTAAATACGGCGCTTATCAGATTTGTGCCCCACTTCTGATCTGCAGCTCTCAATATATCCATAAACAGATCACGGCGGCGCTCTGAAGTCGTCGTCCCTTCTGAAGGGCGCTCACAAGACCGAGCATCTAATTTTGTAAGGATGCGTGCGATTTCGAGCAGGCCTCGCTGGTATGACTGACCGACGATTTGACAACCGACAAGCCGAGCCTCGCGGGCGCACCCAATATTGGCCGGAGCAAAACTCCGCGTGGCCGCGCGAAACATCATTAGATCTGGTTGTTGGTCACCAATTGCGATGGTCTCGGCCGTTTCGCCCAAAACCCAATCGCGGAGCGCTACCAGCCCCGTGCCTTTATTGACCTCCTTGGCCACGATCGTGGTGTCAATCACTGTCTGATGGAAGGAAAGGCGATCAAGTCCTAACTCGGTTATCAAATGTTGTACGAGAAGAGTTGAGAGCGGCGCTACTACGGCATCGCCGACGCTAGACGAGCGGATGAACTTGACAATCTTTTCCTTCAGACCGCGCGGCTTGTCTTTATAAGTGAACGCGCGAATTGAATATAGATGGCGATCATCAAGAAAGACCCCAGGAATTTGCTGCAGGTGTTTTTTGAGCTCAACCAGTTGGGCAACTGTTTGCGGACTGATCAGGATCCGCCCTTGCTGATTGACAGCATCCCACGCGTAGCTGCCATGCTCCGCGATGCCGCCGGCCAACGAATAGGCTTCGCAATATGCCTTCACTTCAGAAACCGAACGCGCCGTATTTAATGTAACACTGAAGTCTTTAGCGTGAAGTAACGAGAGCGCCTCTATGCCGGCCGCTGTCGTTGTCGGAAAGCCAAACAGCCGGCGATCTAGGACGCCATCGATATCAGTGAAAACAAGAGGCGAGCGCCAGCTTGGAGTTGTCTTGGGATGACATTGTCGACCACAATAGCGTGCAGCTTGGACGGTAAGAAAGTCCCAGGCCGCCATGAACTGTCGATGGAATATCTGTTGCCGTCCCGCTATCGCGGCTTTCCCAAAAAGACGGTCATGAGCCCGCTTCATAGCCCAAAAGCCGGCGAGCAGTTTATTGAACAGAAGACGTTGCTCCACACCAATGTCTCCTGATTTTTTGATGTAACGCCGAATCAGCCCTCTTTCCTCCTCTACCGAAAGCTCCCAATGCAGGATTGTATCCGCCAAATCATACGCGGGGTCGACGACGTTCAACTCCTCTTTGCCTAGCCCATGGTGTTCGTAATCGGTTTTGATTAGGCCGCCCCGTTCAATAATCCATTCATCACTTTGCATGTTGCCATCAATAAAAGTCGGAAGCGGACAGTGCTGGTAGCGCAACAATCGTCCAAGTCGTGATTGCGTGAGGATGTTTACGGGAAAGGCCCCGTAAGCATTGCTGAGTGAATTTCGCAACAACTTGGCACCATTGTTTTGTCGGGATCGCTCTATGGTATCGGCCGAATCAGCTGTGAAACTCAAGTGGCGCGTTCTGGCAGCAATGTACGAGGCAGCGGTCTCGATATGCGCTTTTGCCTTACCAAGACTGTCCTGGTTGATGCCCGAATTCGGAATCCACTCCATGTAAAGAATGCCGTCGCGCAGCCCCAGAATTGCTGGGACGAATCCCGACAACGATTGGCCTGCAAGAAAGGCATGATAGCCTAGCCATCCCCAGCCGACGCTCTTGGCCAGCACATACCGGGTTTGTTTTTGTCCCTGAGGAGTTTCGAGTTTAACTTCGAAAATTCGTTTGAGCCGGGCACCCCGCTCGTCAGAAACGCGCTCCTGCAACCGAGCATTCATCTGTTCCGCACGATCGCTGATAGTAACTGTGATTCGGCTAAAATTCTGGTTGCCAAAATATTCAACCAACCGGCTTTGGACGTTTTCCAGAGCAAGCAGCTTACGCTTGTGCCATTGTTCTGGTTCAAGAGAGACGACGAGATCTGAGGGAAGTGTTTTGAACAAATTGCGCCTCGCCGGGTGGGTAGGGACCAGCACCCGTATTTTGCTGTGACGAAATCCCGCCCGGCGCGCAATCTCCAGTGCTGTGTATATTGCCCCGCCCGTGTGCGGTGGATCATCCACGATCACGGCGGTGTATCCCTGCGCCGCGTAACGTTTCAACTGCTTTCGCTCCCATCGTCCGGGACCCTTGCTAGGTGTTAGCGTCAGCGATGATACTGTTTCATAACCTTGGGCGACAAAAAAGGCTCGCAATAGAGGCGTAAAATACGAACCAGATGTGCGGAGCCCTACAAGGAGGATCGCTTGCGACCTATCAGGGAAGCGCTGTGCATAACATTCGCCCAGAGCCATGACATCATGATGCGTCAAATCAAGCCGCCGGAAGGGTGACGGCACCCCGATATGCATAACTTGCAGGTCAGGTGGGAGGGGTGATTTGAGCAAAGCGACCAGTTTTGTTCTGGATTTGGCGAGCGAGCCTGGGTCAAGTGTGTTGCTCACGATGGCGATGGAGACAAAGTCATTAAGGGCAGTAAGCCAACGTTCGCGCCAACGGCCAACATAGGCACGACGGCGTGGCCGTTGGTTGACCAGGAGGTTTTCCGCCATCCACCTCACGGTACGCCCGGCGCGCATGCCCGCCAACCGCGACGGCAATCGCAGGCCAGGCCCTCTAAGATATTCGTCAACGCAGTTCAGTAGCCCACACGAAAGCAAATACACATTGGTGACGACTTCATTGATCCGCCAATCCCGTTGCGCGAATGGCAGGATGGCGAGTTCGTCGCCAAGATATTCCACCGCCTCCCGAACCAAAAGATGCGGGTTAAGGCTCCAATCATAGCCCTCATAAAAGTCGAGCTCGACCGGCAGAACTCGCTCGACTATCGATGATTTGTCGGACGCGAGATCGTCTTTATTGCTTTCTGTCGCGAGCACAGGACAAAGCTCCTTTACTATGACCGACCACACGCTTCGATTTTAGGAAGGCTTTCTCTAGTCTTTTCGTGGGCGCCACATGCGAGCAGACCAGCGCGATGCTCGTCCAATCCCTTTATTTTGGAAGCCGCATGGGTGTCCTCTAGTGATTTTTTAAGGGCAGTAAGTTCAATCTTCAGTCTTCCAAGTATGGAGTCCATGCGACCTTCAACAAAACGTGTGAGAGGCTTTCTGCATAATCCGCGGAGCGACCACGATGGCTCAAGAACTTTGGAAAGATGGGACTGCGCACAAATTCTGATTTCGTCTAGCGCCTGTTGTTTTTCTTCAAGAGTGTCGAAAGTCTCAAGGAAAGCACGCAAGGCACTCTCGGTGAAACGCCTTCTGCGCGACCATGCAATCGGACTCCCAGCCAAATTACGTACATCAGTTCCTAAGTCACGCAGGATGTGCCCAAGCTCTAAAGCGGCCGGTGACCAAGGATTAGTAATGTCATTACAAACAATGCAGCACTCTCGCGTACCGGAATCAATGAACGACAACTGCATTCTCTGGATATCATATAGAATGTTTTGAAGACCCAGGTCGCCGTGAAGTTTCCCTCGCGACCAACACTTCCCCATAGCAGTGACGAGCGCCCGACCCAGGCTATCTAACAATTCAGGCGTTAGATTTTCGTCGAGTCCCGTGCCGGACTTGAGGTCCCAATTTCCTGGAACCGCAGTCATCACCAATGCTAAGGGCGAATCGCAGATGTACAGCGGTCTTGGAGTCGAAACCGTCCAGCCATTGGCGATACTGCCGTCGAGCGCTGCATGCAGCCGCGACAACGAGGTGAATTGTTCATTCACCATTCCCAGCGTCAATCCAACTTCAGGCCTATAAACCTTGATCACCAAAGCAGAGTACGCCCCCCAAACTCGCTGGCGGTCGTCGGACTGAATGGCATAGACACTTGAGTGATCGCCTTCCCCGATTTTGGTGATGGCCCAACGCCCTGCATCGGATGTTGAGGTGCCTGTGAGCTTGTGCAGCACTTGAAGAGTGGGTGCCGTGTCGCGGACCCGCAGAATGAGCGACAGAAACCCTATCCACAGCCCCAACGACACAATCACATTGCTCGATAGCAACCCATAAGCGGCCCCGTTCAGGCCCCATTTGGCCGTCAGGCCTCCCACGAGGATCACCGTAAGAACTGTTCCGATGGAGTTAATCACTAAAGTCGTACGTGGGCGCTCCATGCTCGCCAAGGCATTGGAAGCGGGACTCCCTACCGCCGATGCCAAAATTGCGAACGCCAACACAGCTATTGTTTGACCGTAGCCCTGGTACTCGTTTCCGGAGTAGAAAAAGCGCATGACGTCTTCGCCAGCCCATAGAGCCAGTACGCAAAACGGCGCCAGTGCCCCTCCGAGCAACAGCAAATCATGGAAAGTCTGCCGCTGCAGACCAGTAGCGCCCCCTTCCTTCCAGGCCAAGACGGACTTCTGAGTGAAAATATTATTGAGACCATAGAACAGTGGATTTGTGAACGCCACGATGCTCATACATGCAGTAAAGATCCCCGTAGCAGCCGCGCCGGCGATCATCACCGAGAGCCAATATGCGCTGTAGCGTTGCACCTGCACCATAATCTGATTTGCGACGAGCCATTTCCCTAAATTCCAACTCTGCCTCGCCGTTGTGCGCACTTGGCCCACATCGAACGCAAATCGGCCGCGCGAGAGATAGAGTGATCCGAGCGCGGCGATACCACAGGAGGCGCCCATTGCGAGGCAAGCCGTGACTGCTGACATCTGGCCCGCCCATCCGAGCCATCCCAGCATCAAAAGCTGAATTACCGCCACAGCCAGATCAAGTATTAGCGCGTTGCCCATTTGGAGATGTGCGAAGGAGAATCGCCGGAAAAAGTCGCGCAAGAGCGCGAATGGCATCACCCCAATCAGGGCCCAAGTGATTGCCATTAGCTCTCCGCGCCCGCCACCGGCGATCAGGCTTAAGGCAATTATCGCCAGTACCATGGTAACCGCGGCAGCCAGCAGGCCAGCGAATACGAGGGAACCTCCTGCGTGTTCCGCAGGTGCTTCAACCTGGCGATGCCGCTGAATCGAATACGGAAGCGAGATTAGCTGTCCCTGGATGGTGTACACCGATGCCAAGATCGAGAAAGCGATTGCATATATTCCCAACTGGCCCGGATCGGTAAAGCGACTAATTATGACTGTCGTTAAAAAACTGGCTGCACTTACTACCGCTTGATCAACAAGCGCCAAGACGTGACCTCCGATGATGCGCGGCAAAGCAATCAAACGCACCTTTGCGCTGGTTGCTCTGCTCCTGCATGCACCTGATTGTACAGGCCGCGTGACTGTGTCGGCGTTGACTTTCAAATTACACTTTCAAATCATTGGCTTTTGTCTGCAAAACTTACAGAAACACTGCCAGCTAAGCCTACAGAGAGATATTGGCATTTGAATTAAAGTAACAGGACATGCCGAGCTCTCTTTCCGATATTAACTTTACTAAGCAAATTAACGTTTACGAAGAGTGCCGATCGAATGACCATTTTTCAACGCCGTCAAAGGCGCGCGTTGGCAATGGTCGGGCTCGATGAAGGTTCGTGTGGCCGAGGAGGGTCTCGAGCGAAGTATCATGATCAGCTTTGTCGCGCGCCGACCAGAGCGTTAAGCCTAATCAGCTCATAACTGCGCAGCGTCTATTGGCGCAACGATCCCGTAATGGCAGGCAGCAGTAAGTTGCTCCTTGCGGCTTCCGAGTATCGGGCTCTGCGTAACTAGGTTCGAGAGCTGCCTCGGCATAAAAACGCTGGACGAGCGCCTACGCAAACTCAGGAAGTGGCAATCAGCGCCTCATTTAAAACCAAAATTTGAGCTATGAAAGTCTTTAGTCGTTGAATGATCAAATCAAAATTACGTTTTACGTGCGTTACTAAAGGGACGAAAGTAGACGACAAAATTAGTTACTATTCGTCAATGTTAATTCATCACTTCGTTGAACGCGGTGTTCTGTGTCCTGGAGCACACTGGCAGCGGCTCATTAACCATTGAACAAATTCGTATCTGTCTCCTCGCATTACATTTACGCGCGGCTTAGAAAATATCGGCATTATGACGTGGGGAATAATCAAGCTTTGAGACGGCCTAAGCAACTCGCGGCCTGCAGGATCGAATTCTCACAGCAATGTCCTAAGGCGTGCTTCGGTCATTGACCTTCGTTCTACGGTCGATTGAGGATTATAGCTACGACGAATGCGAGTAACACCATGAAAATCGTCCACGTCTTTCGCGCACCCATTGGCGGCCTGTTCCGCCACGTTATAGATCTTGCTCAAGGACAAATTGCGCGCGGCCATCAAGTTGGAATTATTGCTGACAGTCTGACGGGTAACGCTCGATCGAACGAATTGCTCAGTGCAATTGCACCTGAACTCGCGCTTGGACTCACGCGTGTTCCTATGCATCGCCAGCCAACTCCATTTGACATCGTCAGCCTCTATCAGATCGCCAAGCGTATCATCCGCAGCGGCGCCGAGATTGTGCATGGTCATGGAGCCAAAGGCGGCGCCTTGGCGCGGTTAGTGCCCCTGCGAGGCACTCCTGTTCGGGCTTATACGCCGCACGGTGGCAGCCTGCATGATGCGGTGGGCGGGAAACTACACCTTTTGCTTGAACGTCTGCTGATGCGGCGCGGTAATTTGTACTTATTCGAAAGCGAATACAGCCACGATGCGTTTCGCACCAAGATTGGCCGACCAGATGGAATCGTTCAGACCGTGCATAATGGCGTGAGCAAATCAGAATTCGAACCAATCCTGACCGATCCCGAGGCCACTGATATCTTGTTTCTAGGTGAATTGCGTATGCTGAAGGGCGTCGATGTTCTCATCGAAGCGATATCACTATTGCACGGTCAGGGACGTCCGCTTACTGCTACCGTGATCGGTGATGGACCTGACGCGCAGATATTTCGTGCCCAGTCCGCACGACTGGGGCTGTCAAAATTCATTCGCTTTCGCAAACCGATGCCGGCAAGAGCAGCAATGGCGCTTGGTCACATCATGGCTGTGCCCTCCCGTACGGAGTCTCTGCCGTATGTAATTCTCGAGGCGGCTGCTGCAGGAAAGCCACTCGTGGCGACGCGGGTCGGCGGCATTCCAGAAATCTTCGGTTCACTATCAGATCGGCTTGTTGCGCCCGGCGATGCGACTAGCCTCGCCTTGGCTCTTGCGAAGATGTTTGACGACCCGGCAGCGACAGCTGAGTTTTCGCATACCTTACGAAGTCGTGTGGCCTCCGCTTTTTCACTCGATGTAATGATTAATCAAGTCCTGTCCGCCTATGAGCAAGCGTATGATGCCGTCAGATTTTCTGCGCATGAGAAAAAGCGCGATTTGTTTGTCGGACAAACTCCAGTACGGCGCGTGTAATTGCAGCGTATTCCTACATCGCGCGCCCTGATGGCTGCCATCGGCAATCGATGAAGCAAAACAGCCGATGCGCTTGTTGGCGTTTCTAAAATATCCCGCGATTTTCGCATTTTTTTGCATTGAGTTGATTGACGAGATATTCAACTTTTTGCCGCCGGCAAGCTCGCGCGCGCCGCCATAGGGCCGGCGGAGCGGCTGCTCAACATGCTCGACCAGCAGCGCAGTTGCGCGCGGGCCTATACCGTGGCCTTCACCGTGAATATTGGCGGCTGCCTGATCGTCGCCCCCGCCTATGGCGGCGTCGGCGCGGCCTGCGCCACTGCGACGGCCCTCGTGGTTGAGTCGGTCCGACTGTCCCTGATCACGCGCTACCGGCTCGGGCTGCACATGTTCATCTGGCGCCCGCGTCGGGATGTTTAAGTGCCCTCGCGCCGCAATTAGGCTTAATTTGCTGCAAACGCGTGCGACATTTCCCGAAGCCGCAGTAACAGCTTGTAAAAATGTTTCCGCTATAGAGCGGGCTAACTCGATACGTGGCCGCGCTACGGCCCGGGAGGCCGCTTGTCACACGACGTTGCTTTGGCCGGTAGGCATGCGGTTGTCGGCACTGCGGTAAACGATGCGCGAAACGACGCCGTGTCGCCGGGCGCGTTTCTGGCGCGGCCGCCGCACGCCCCCACCATCACTGTAGAAGTCGCCACGGGCGCGCGGCTGGCCACGTTGCAAGCTGATTGGCAGGACCTTGCCGCGCGCGCCGACACCGCCAATATCTTCATGCATCCGGTGATCCTGCAAATCGTTGGCGAATCTTACCCTGAGCGGCCTTGCCGCGTGCTGCTGGCGTGGAAAGACGCTGGCGCGGGCGTGCCGCGCATCGCTGGCATCTGGGCTTTCGCCATCGACCGCGCGCCGCAATCGCTCATTCCCATGTCGGTATTGACCGCGCCGCCGATGCCGAATGCCTATCTCTCCACACCGGTGATCGATCGCGAATGTCTCGACAGCGTGCTCGATGCGATGCTCACGCATATCGCCGAAGATGCCAGCCTGCCGAAGATCGTCGCGCTCGATGCCATGGGCGCCGATACCGCCACTATGCAGTCTTTGTTGCACGTGCTCGAAGCGCGCCGCAGCGCGTTCTGCATCTTCAGCCAGTCGCTGCGGCCGAAGCTTGCGTCCGATCTTGACGGCAAGGTCTATTTGGAAAGAGCGTTGTCCAGTTCCAGCCGCAAGAAGCTGCGCCAGCACCGTCGGCGGTTGGTGGAAAAAGGCACGCTGCAATCCAGCATTCTCACCGACGCGAACGCGTTGAAACGCGCCTTCGAGGATTTCCTCGCGCTCGAAGCCTCGGGCTGGAAGGGCCGTAGTGGCACCGCGCTGCTCAGCCGTCCATCCGATGCGCAGTTCGCGCGCGCCATGATCACCGCATTAGCCGCGCAAGGCGAAGCCGCCATTCACATGCTCACGCTTGATGCGCGGCCAGTGAGCATGCAGATCGTGTTGCGCGCGGGGCCGGTCGCCTTCACCTGGAAGACCACCTATGACGAAGCCCTGCACAATGTCTCGCCGGGCATGCTGCTGCTGGAGGACTACACCGCCGCGCTGCTCGCAGATGACGGCGTTGCCCATGTCGATTCCTGCGCTTTCGACGACAACGGCTACATGGCCGCCTGGACCGAGCGCGCGGCGATCGCGCAAATGTGGTTCGAAACGCGACGCGGCGGATCGCCGGTCTTTACCGTATTGAGCCGGTTGCAAGCGAGTTATCTCTCGCTACGTACGCGCGCTAAAGCTATCTATCGCAACAACAGACAGCACAAGGTGCGCTGATGCCCACGAACCTTAACAAACCGGCGCCTCCGACAGCAGTTGGGTTAAACACAAAATGCTGAAGCGGCAGCGCCGAATATGGATACAATCCCACTCGTCAGCGCGTCTGCGTGGCACGGAGATCGTCTGATGTGGAACAAGGATATAGTTATTGTCGGCGCCGAATTGGCCGGTTCATTGGCGGCGTCGATGCTGGGCAATGCCAGCATCGACGCTATCCTGATTGATCCGCATGCTGTCTATCCGTCGGATTTCCGCAAATTTGTGTCACGCATTAATGGGCCCTAAACGCAACCGTCACGCAGACTGTAAGGCTGTCCCGCCATCTACGCGGCCGTGGCGTTCCGTCCGCTGGGTTGGATCAACGCGACCATCGACTTAATTAGCGAGATCATAAACATGGCAATTTCGGTTCACTTCGACGTCTCCGACGATACGCTGCTGGACGCGCAGGTCCTGGACACGCCCGTCCTTGCTGCGGGCAACTTACCGTCGAATGTCGAAATTACGATTTACGAAAAATTGGCCGACATCGAAAGCAGCTGGCGCGCTTTCGAGCGGCACGCCGACTGCACCGTCTTCCAAACTTTCAATTGGCTCGCTACCTGGCAACGTCATGTCGGTGCCCGTTCCGACGTCAGGCCAGCGATCGTCGTCGGCCGCAGCGACAGCGGTGATATCCTGTTCATGCTACCGCTCGCGACCCGCCCGGCCGGCTTCGCGCGCGAGCTCGTCTGGCTCGGCTCCGAACTTTGCGACTACAACGCACCGCTGCTGGCAACGCACTTTTCCCTCATGCCCGCGCGGTGGTTCAGCCGACTATGGGAGCATGTTCTGACCGACCTGCGCGACCATCCGCGCCTGAACTATCATCTCATCCGTCTGGAAAAGATGCCGGCCATGGTCGGCGCGCAGGCCAATCCTATGTTGACGCTCGGTGTCACGCTCAACCCGAGCGGCGCCTATGCGACGGAGCTGAAGGAAAGCTGGGAGGAGTTCTATGCCGCCAAGCGCTCCGCCTCCACGCGCAGCCGCGACCGCACCAAGCGCAAGCGGCTTACCGAATTCGGCGAGCTCGCCTTGGTGCATGCGCAAAGCGGAAGCGACATCCTCGCCACGCTCGACACGCTAGTGGCGCAAAAGTCGCGCGCGTTCGCGCGCATGGGCGTATCCAACATCTTCGAGCGGCCGGGCCATCTCGATTTCTATCGGGCGCTGATGACCGATCCGCAGGCACGCTCCATGGTGCATGTCAGCCGCCTCGACTGTGGCACGCAGGCCGCCGCCGTCAATCTCGGGCTCACCTTCCGCGGTAGCTACTATCATCTTCAGGCGAGCCACGACGAAGGCGACCTATCGCGCTTCGGTCCGGGCGCGGCACATCTGCACGATCTATTGCGTTACGCCATCGAGTGCGGCTTCAAGATCTACGATTTCACCATCGGCGACGAGCGGTACAAGCAAGAATGGTGCGACGGCACGCAGAAGCTCTACGACCACATGGCATTCGTCACCGCGCGCGGCGCCTGCATTTTCGCGCCCATGGTGGTGAAGCACTGGCTCAAGCGGCGTATCAAACAGACGCCCGCGCTGTGGAACGCGTTCAGCCAGGCGAGAGCGTTCTGTGGATCCTTGCTGCGACAATAATGCTCCAGAAGTGCTGACACGGCACCACGCAGAGGCGGCGGAACACTTGGCTCGAGCACCAGATATGACCCGGAACAGTTTTGTGGCTCGTGGAGCGGGGCGATCTTGCTTTGGAGAGAACGGTGATGCGACCCGATCGAGACTCAAACCTTGCACAACATAGCAGGCTGTCACTGGGTGCCGCCGTTATGCGGCGGTTCGTTTTCCGTCCGTGATCCCGTCTTTCGCGGCGCCTAATTCGGAGAGCCTGAACATGCGGACCTCTCCGTGAAAGAATGGCGTGAACATGCTCACCGCCGCGCGTATCCGGTCCGCTTAAGGTTCCTTTGCGCGACTGTTTTTCGCGACCACCCGAACACCTACAAATCATTGAAAATCTGATTCGGGAATCCAGTTTCGCCGATCAAGCGCGCAGACTCGCCCATCAAAAAAGTCTTGGGAATCCCCCCGGACCAACTCATGCGAAATGTGCTCTGGCAGTCCTGCGGCTATTGCTGAGCTTGGTTTGTCGGCGACCTTTCGCCCTGGAACCGATCGGGCCCTGAACCTCTACACGTTCTGAGCCGTCCAAGGATCGACTATTGAAATCTCTAGATCGTCAAAATGCCGCACGTTTCGGGTGGCAAGTGTGCCCTGCCGCGCGAGCGCAATACCCGCAATTTGTGTATCACGCATGTCCACTGGCCGCCCGTCTTTCTGGCGGGCGGCCGCCAATGATGCGGCCTCAGTCGCTGCTGCGCTATCAAAATCCAGCACACGGTTTTCTAGGTCCTCGTTCAGCAGGCGGCCAAACGCCGCTTCCAGCGTTTGCCGCCGCCGGCCCGGCGGATGCAGCGCCAAGCCGAGACGCGCCTCGAACAGCGTAATGCTGGTTATCCAGACGGATTCGACGGGCTGGCGATCCAACCATGCCACCACCCGGGCCTCGGGTACTTTACGCATCAGTGCCGAAAGTACATTGGTGTCGAGGATAATCATTTACCGAACTTGGCCGATCTTGGAACTTGACCGCGCAACTCCGGCAAGTCCGTAGTCAGCCCTGTTTTAGCGAAACGTGCCGCAATGCGTGACCCCAGCTTGGCTACACGTTTATTTTGTTCTTTCACCGCGTCGCGCAAAATGTGCCGGACTTCTTCTTCCATGCTGCAACTGTGACGAGCAGCACGGCGTTTCAGGCGCGCTTTCACATCGTCTTCCAAATTGCGCACGGTGAACTGAGCCATCGGGCACTCCCCCCTGATCTAAATTGTGATATCATGATATCATATTTCACGATTGGCTGCGATCTAAAATCTATAAGGAAATATTGACGTTGATGGCTCAGATAAAACCCAGCAAGGATGGTTTAGAGCGTACCACTCGGCCTCGGTGGATTGGGTCGCCGTGCAATCCTTCAAGGCGATACCTGCGGGACCCTTAGATCATCAATCTTGTTTGCCCTGTCGACGGCAAAAAGTTTGGCAGCGTCTCAGTCTGAATTTTTATATACCGCGCCTGCTCTAGTTAAGGCGAAGGAGGTTCCGTTGGGAGTTCCAATAGCCCATCCAAGTTTTATAAGTTCATCCATCGCCGAATGTGCGCGGGTTACTTCCCCACCTAAAAGTGATGCAAGCTCACCAATCAAAACGGTATCACCTGCTTGGTGGCCCGATTTCTTCAGGTCGTTTAGTATCGTACGCGCATCTTCACTAAGTTGTGGCATTGGATTCTCTCTACGTTATCCCTTCTTCCAAGATTGCGACAATATCACCAATTTCACCGGTTCGGATCGCGTTTGGCGGATTGTCGCGAGACTAACCCCTAACTCGCGCACTCCCACATCTGGGCCGCTGTGGATTTTGCATGCCCAGTAACTTCCGGCCGCCCTACCGCCGTCGCTCAACAATAATTGCACTAAACCGCTGTCGCGGTAGGGGAGTATGCGGCCGTCGTCTCAGCCCCGGCGCACGCGCTCGACAAAGGGAGCAACGTCCTATAGCGCTTTAATCATGCTCACCAACAAATTGGTTCGTGTGTGATGATACGTGCTGTCCGGGTACTTCTCGCGGCGTTCGGCGCCACTTTGCTGCCGCACGAAGCCCTCGCCGCTGCTGCGCTCGACGGCACGTCGATGAACTGGCCATGGGTGCTACCCTTTATCGGCATTCTGCTGTCCATCGCAACCGGCCCGCTTCTCTTTCCAAAAATATGGCATCAGCACTACGGCAAGCTAGCCGCCGGCTGGGCAGTATTGGCGCTCGCACCGGTCGCGCTGGGTTATGGCGCGTACGCTGCTATCGCTGCCTTCGTGCACGCCATGCTGGCCGAGTATCTGAGCTTCATCGTTCTGCTGTTTGCCCTCTACACCGTGGCGGGCGGCGTCTTGGTGACCGGCAATGTGCCCGGCACTCCATTGATGAACACGGCCGTACTCGCGCTCGGCACATTGGTGGCGAGCATCGTCGGGACTACCGGTGCCGCGATGATTCTGATCAGGCCACTGATTCATTCCAACGCCGAACGGACCCATAACGCTCATGTGATAATCTTTTTCATCATTCTTGTCGCCAATGTCGGGGGCGCGCTCTCTCCGCTCGGCGACCCGCCGTTATTCGTCGGATTTCTCCGCGGCGTGGACTTTTTCTGGACGGCCCAGCACCTCTGGTTACAGACATGGATTGTCGGCCTCTCGGTCCTTGCAATGTTCGTCGTCGTCGATATCCGGTTCTACCGGCGCGAGCGCCACACGTCCGGCGGACATACCCTCCATCCGGTAGACATCCGAGTCCGTGGTCGGATCAACTTCGTGCTGACCGCGCTGATCATTGCCGCCATCCTCGGCTCGGCGGTTTGGAAGCCGGGTATCTCGTTCGACATCCTGGGCACAAAGGTGGCGCTTCAGAACCTGTTGCGCGATGCAGCCCTGGTTGCGGTCGCGCTGCTTTCTCTCCGACTGACACCCGACGAGCACCGCACGGCAAACGGCTTCACCTGGGAGCCGATCAAGGAGGTTGCAATACTGTTTGCAGGTATCTTCACTGCGATCATCCCGGTGGCGGCAATGCTGGGTGCAGGTAAGGACGGCCTATTCGCGGGGTTGCTTTCCGCCGTCACCGCATCTGACGGTATGCCCCATGAAGCCGCCTATTTCTGGCTGACCGGCATTCTGTCCGCGTTGCTGGACAACGCTCCGACCTATTTGGTGTTCTTCGAGTTGGCCGGCGGCGATCCCGCGCGCCTCATGGGCCCGTTGGCGGGCACGCTAGCGGCGATCTCAATGGGTGCTGTCTACATGGGTGCACTCACGTACATCGGGAACGCGCCTAATTTTATGGTCTATGCCATCGCGACCGAACGCGGCATCCGCATGCCGAGCTTCTTCGTCTACATGCTGTGGGCGGCCGTTGTCCTCGTGCCGCTCTTTGCGCTTCTCACGCTTCTTCCGATCGCTCCCATTCTGAAGTTATCTTGAGCGGCCTGACTGTTCGGTTTCGAAGTGGCCTGTTCGTCTGCCCCTTAGGGCAGAGAATGGCTCCACTGAGCCATTCCCGATACGTCGCACAAGATTACTTTCGCGCCCCCTGCGGAAGGGAAGCGCTCGTCGTCGCGAAGCGTCTTGTCTGTCAGGATTGCGTGTTCGTGCAGTCCAATAGACAGGAGTGACCTGGCGGATCTTTTGTACCAGCGCGGTTGAGAGACTATTACCTCGTTGGTCCGCCCTAGCCTCGCGTCACGTGAAGATGCAGGCCCGCTTGCTTTTGCAAATAGCCAATTACGCTGAAAAGGTTCTTAGCCTGCGGGTTGCCGCGCGGACCGAACATGCGGATCAGACTCTTTGGCGGTGCGCCAGTTGCTGCCCCGAGCTTTTCAAAGCCGACGGTCGCCTTGATGTAGTCGCGTAGGATTGTCTTGCCGGTCTCCACGTCGCCGGAGAGCATCGCGTCGACGCCCTCTCGCAGAAGCGCCTCCGCGAATTTTGCATCGCGCTTGACGTGATGCTGCACCAGTTCCTTGAAGCTTTTGGTTCTTGCCATCTTCGTTTCCCTTCAGCGCATGCCGCGCTTGCCTCGTTTGTAGTCTTGCCAATAGGCAATCGCCGCGTTGATGTCGCGCTGCTGCCGCTTCTTCGTTCCGCCCGTCAGCAAGATCAGCAATATCTCCCCGTCGCGCGCGAAATAGACCCGGTATCCCGGCCCGAAATCGATCTTGTATTCGAGCACGCCCTCACCGACGGATTTTACGTTGGCGAGATTGCCTTGCTCCATCCGGGCGATGACGCGAACAACCATGGCGCGCGCTACCGGGTCCAAATCCGCGAACCATTCAGCGAACGGTTGGCGGTCATCCGCGGCCACATAATAACGGATTTCGAGCATCAATATGGGTAACATAAGTGTTACCCGCCGGTCAATCAATCTCGACGGCTGTACTCATTGCCCGGCCAGCAATTTATCACTTGGCGGGCTTCGCCCGTTGGCGTTTGCGGAGGCGTAATCCCGGGCCACCACCGTTCTCTTCGATGAACACGATGCCGGCCGTTTTCAAGGCGCGCCGAACGGCCAAGTCGTTTTGGCAGCCGTCATAGACGTCTCACTGTCGGCTAGCTGCACAGGAAACAGCTTCCGTCGCCTCGGATACGGGCATGAATAGTCTGAGCGGGCGGCTCGGAAATGGCGCGAAACCAAAGTCGCGATAGAAGGCCGCGGCCTTTTTATCCAATGCTTCGACCACGATGGTGAAAACTGCGAGCGAACGCGAAGCGCTAATTACCCTACGGACTGCATCGGCGAGCAGAATATCGCCAACTCCTTCGCCGCGAACTCTTTCATCACGCGCGAGACGTCCAATAAGAGCTGCAGGAATGAGGTCGTAGCGTGGCAGATGCTTTGAATATTCGGGCGGTAAGTCGGCGATGGTCAGCGTGAAGGAACTCACGCTGTAGAAACCGACGATCCTATGTTGCTCGTCGATAGCGACAAAAACGCGCGTCACATTACGTTTCTCGTCCTGTCCAGCACGAAGGTGGAACCAATCGTCGAGCGCAGCGACACCGCACGAGAATGCCGCGCGGTCATGTCTGCCGAGCGGTTCGATTGCTTTGATCATCCACAATCAGCCGAACAGATGGCGGTGACGCTTCAAAGCCTCGACAAGACGTGGGGACGGCTCGGGTGTCCGGCCGATCGCAGCAAGAAAAGCGTCGCGATCTGCGTCCGACAAGATCATACGCTGATGTTCGTCGAGAAGCCGACGCGCACCCTCATAGGCAAGATCACCGGCGGCAAGACCAGTGACCGACATCGCCTGCTGGATCACTTTTTTTGCCGACGGCGCCAGCCGCAATTCGAGCCGCTGGGATTTATATTCCCGCTTAGGCGATGATGGCTTCTTACGCGCGGACGGCATGGTCAGGCTCCTTGGGTTCAAGTACGGCATTTCTCCGTACTTGACAAGAGCGACTGCAGAAATTTTTTTGCCCGCCCCGGCGTCGTTGTTGCCTCAGGCCGGTCCCGCATTCGCCATTCGCGCAACGGTGCTAATGGCTTGGCTGAGCGAGGCGCCGCGCGGGTGTTTCGAGGCGCCGACCACAGCGGACGACAGCACAACTACTAGGGCTGCTTTTGACGCTGACGTTTGCGCAACCGCGCACCCGCATCGCCGCCGTTCTCGTCGATGAACTCGACACCGGCCCAATTCCAACGTGTAATGGAGTAGTTACCTCGTGACAGGCTCAAGGCCAGATTCGGGCTGTGCGGTCTTTAGCCATTATTGAGCAAATGGACCTAACAGAATGACAATCAAAGCCGTGGCAAAATTTTGCAGCGTTGCAGCCATGGTTCTGGTCGTGTTCATCGCGCTGGGCCCCGCCAATTGGGCGCCCCGCACGGCGCTCGGTTGGCAGTTCGACCACTTCGCCGGCTATTTCGCGATCACGTTGCTTGTCTGCTTCGCTTGCGGGTCACGGCCGCCGGTTTCGTCTTCAATACGCCACGGCTGTTCGCCTGGGTGGGCCCACTTATCTCTGGCTGGCTGATTGCCAACACTATTAGTTTCAGCCAGGCAGCAATGGGCGATCTCGTCGGTTTACATCCTGAGTTTGTTGGCCGCACCGTTTCTGCCGGAGACCGAAGGCAAACCTCTGCCGGAGTTACGGGCCGCCTTCCCACCGCCCGCCGGGGAGAGGTTTGGCGGCAGAGCGCGCTGACATACAATAGCCGAATAGCTTCCGGAGCCGCCATGACCGAACCCCTACGTGCAGAAACCGACGTGCTAGTAATCGGTTCCGGCGCGGCTGGCATGTACGCCGCGATCGAGGCAGCACGCTCAGGCTGCCAGGTAATGCTTGTCGACCGCAGCCTGATCGGCCGCGGCGGCGCAACCGTGATGGCTCAGATGACGGTCGCGGTGGCGCTTGGGTCTCAGGCGCCGGACCATTGGTCATTCCATTATCATGACACGCTCACGGCCGGACGCGGTCTGTGCAATGTGAGCCTGGCCCAACTGCTTTGCGAGGACGGCCCCGCATGCATCCAAGAGATGGACGCTTGGGGTGTTGGCTGGGCACGCAAGGACGGCCGTATCACGGCTGCCTTCGCACCGGGCCACGACCGGCCGCGCTGCGTATATGTCGATTTCCTCAACACCGGACCTGCCGTGTCTAAGACCTTGCGCAGCGTGGTGAACAAGACCGCAGCTATTAGCCGCTCGGGTGACCTTTGCGTCGTTGATCTTACAAAAAATGACGGCGTAGTGACGGGCGCTGTGGCCTGGCACATTGGGTCGGGCGCATCAGTGGTGATTTCAGCCAAGGCAACGATAGTGGCGACCGGCGGGCTGACACGACTTTACCGCCGTAACAGTGGGTCAGCCAACACGGGCGGTGACGGCTATGCCATATGTCTCCGCGCGGGTGCGCCACTCATCGACATGGAATTCGTCCAGTTCTTTCCGATCGGTCATCTCGCGCCGCGACTGATCGGTATGGACCCGATCATGTGGGATCCGTTCCGCTACAAACTCGGCGGAAGACTGCTCAACAATCGCATGGAGGAGTTCACACAGAATTACGGCGTGCCGGAGGACGGCAGATACATTATCACGCGTGACGTCGGAACCTATGCGATCCTGAAAGAAGTCGAGGCCGGCCGCGGCTCGCCACACGGCGGCGCTTATCTCAGTTTCCAACATTGCTCGGAAGCCACCTTGCGCGAGGCGTTCGGGCCGGTAATTGACCGCCTTGCTAAAAACCATATTGACCTGACGAGAATGCCAATCGAGGTAGCGCCGATTGCGCACTACCACATGGGCGGCGTTGCAGCCAACGCACGTATGGAAACCGAAATACCTGGCCTCTTGGTGGCGGGCGAGGCGGTCGGAGGTGCAAACGGCGCCAATCGGCTCTCCGGTAATGCCATCACGGAAGCCTTCGTATTTGGACGACAAGCGGGTCGCAGCGCGGCTGCGCGTGCGAAGGTGATGCCCACACCCTCCCCTCATGACGTTAGCGTAACGCTCGACCTCCTGCGCGGCGAGGATCGCCAAGACACACCCAACACCGCCGAGATGTTGGAAGCACTCCAGGCAATCATGGCCGACGACGTTGGACCGTTGCGCACACAAGCCACACTGGAGCGTGGACTGGCGCGTATCGACAAGCTTGACGTCGCGCTCGGCGCTTGGCCGTTTGGCACGGGTAAGTCGTTTGATATGACGCGACTGGACTGGCTCGATCTTCGCAATATGCTTATGGTCGCACGCGTTGTAGCGCAGGCCGCACTGCTACGCACCGAAAGTCGCGGCGCGCACCAGCGTGAGGACTTACCCGGTATGCTACCGGCATGGCGCACCAATCAGGTTGCGCGCCTGAAGAATGGCTGTATCGAAATCGTGCGGATGCCGGCTATGCCTAATGAAGTTGCCGCACAATGAGCGAAATAGCGACCTTGAAAATCTGGCGGGGCCTCGACAAAACCGCAGGCCACTTCGAGAGCTACGAGGTTCCATACGAGCCGGGCCAATCGGTACTCGACGGCTTGCGCTGGATCCGCGTACATAAAGATCCAACTTTGGCTTTTCGCTACTCCTGCATCAACGCCAATGCCTGCAAAGAATGCATGATGGAGATCGATGGTGAGACCATCTACGCCTGCACGACGCGGCTCGAACCACGCACTTTGACGTTAGAGCCCCTCGCCAAAAAAATACTAGTGCGCGACTTAGTAACCGAGATCGCCCCGCCGCAGGAACGACTTCGTCTAAAGTAGTTCTGACCTTACGGATTATATGTTAGGGCCTGGACCTGCAGATATGCGCTTCATATGGGGGGCATACCGCAACAACTCCTCTGAAGATTGGAAGACGTAAATTCGTCGCTCTTTGACCTCGCCGCTCAAGCGGCCCGTTGTGCCTTTATGCGTTTGATATCCTCAGGCTTTAGGTCGCTGCGCGCCATTTTGAGATCGTAATGGGACTGGAGGTTCATCCAGAACTCTGGGCTATTACCAAAGTAAAGGCTCAGCCGGAGTGCAGTGTCAGCGGTAATGCGTCGACGATTGTTGACGATCTCGGTAATGCGGTTTGGCGAAATGTTAATCGCTTTTGCTAGTTGATTCTGCGATAGCCCATATTCTGCCAGGAATTCTTCCTTCAGCATTTCACCAGGCGTCACAGAAGCAAACTCTTTCTTGGTCATCGTCATCTCCCGTCAATGATAATCAATCATTCGGACCTCATAGGCATCACCATCGATCCATTTAAAAATCACGCGCCACTGATCGTTGATCCGAATTGAGAAAAAACCCTTTAAGTTTCCCTTTAACTTCTCCAACCGATTCGACGGCGGCACCAAAAGGTCGTCGAGTCGATGGGCAGCATTAATTGCTTCGAGCCGACGTTTGGCTGGCCGGGCAATACCCTGAAAGTCTCGCACAAACTCATCCCGAAACAACGCCTGGGTCCGCGCATCTCCGAACGATCGGATCATGAACTCACTCTATACCGAATACCGGTATACAGCAATATAATTCTGTCTGGGCACCCAGGCTCGGCCGTTTTGTGGATCACTTACGTCTTGCGGCCTGATGCGGCTTCTTGAGCCGCACACCGGCGCCGCCGCCGTTCTCGTCGATGAATTCGACGCCGGCCCATTCGAAAGCCGAAATCAAGCGGCGCGAGGGGAGACCTACCAGTTAAAACCGAAGGCCGCGCTTAGGTGTCGGGCCATTTGAGTCAGCATGTCCAGATAGCGTCCACCGTTATATATGCTATCAAAAAGCGCCTATCCTCATTTTGGGTGAGATATTATAGCGCGCTTGTTGCAAAGGAGCCTATAGAATCCGTCGAATTGGTTTTGCCCAGGACCGAGATCATGAACCGCTCATCTAGCGGGTTTTTTCACAGCCTGCTATGCGCTGAGCACCCGATGCGCAAGTCTGACCCAGTATTCGACGCCCACCGGCAGCACCTCGTCATTGAAGTCGTAGCGCGGGCTATGCAGGTTGTGACCAGCCTCCGCTGGGCCGTTGCCAATCCAGATGTAGGCTCCTGGCTTTTGCTCTAACATGTAAGAGAAGTCCTCCGACGCCATGCTGGGCGCGAGCTCGGTGAGCACGGCACGATCCGCAGCGATTTCGGCGGCGGCTAACCTCGCGATCTCGGCCTCACAGCGTGTATTGATGGTGGCGGGATAGCGGCGCTGATAATGGAAATGCGCACGAGCGCCGAAAGCGCGGCTGATCAGATCGGTGCGCTCGGCCATGCGCGCCTCGATCAGGTCGCGCGTTTGCGAACACAGCGTGCGCACGGTGCCGCGCAACGTGACGGCGTTAGGCACAACGTTCCAGGTATCGCCGGCGTGGATTTGGGTGACGCTGATTACAGCGGCATCGGTCGGGCTGACGCTGCGGCTGATAATGAGCTGCCAGGCCTGGTAAAGTTGCGTGCTAACCGCGATCGGATCGATGCCCTGGTGCGGCATGGCACCGTGGCTGCCCTGCCCTTCGACGATGACTTCGAAAGTGTCGAAGGCAGCCATCACCGGGCCCGCATGCACCGCGAACTGACCGGCCGGCAGGCCCGGCCAGTTGTGCATGCCGTAGACCGAGGCCGCGGGAAAATCTCGGAACAAACCGTCTTCGACCATCGCCTTGCCGCCACCTTCATTCTCTTCCGCCGGCTGGAAGATGAAGGCGACCGATCCGTTTTCCGGCGGCATTTCCGTGAGCACGCGCGCGGCGCCGAGCAGCATGGCGGTGTGCCCGTCATGGCCGCACGCATGCATCTTGCCATCGGTCTGTGAGGCGTAAGCGAGGCCGGTCGCCTCGACGATCGGCAGCGCATCGATATCGGCGCGCAAGCCGACCATCGGCCCGTTGCCGCGGCGCAGCAGCCCCACCACGCCGGTCCCACCGATGCCCTCGTGCACCTCAAGGCCGAAATCACGCAGTTTGGCCGCGATGAATGCTGCCGTCACTTTCTCCTCGAAAGCCAGTTCCGGATGCGCGTGCAGATGCCGCCGCCAGCCGACGAATTCGGAAGAGAGCTTGTCGATGCGGGATTTGAGGTCCATAACTGTCACCAATTCAATGCGCGATTTCTATGTCTAGTAGAGACGATAGAGAGCCTGGGTACCGTCCTCACCGTGGCCCTCGGCCTTGAGCTTGTCGTAGAGCTGCTTGGCGAGCGCGAGACCCGGCAGCGTCAACTTCATCTGCTCGGCTTCGGTCAGCGCGATGCCGAGATCCTTGATGAAGTGATGTACATAGAAGCCGGCCCGGTAGTCGCCCTGAAGCATGCGAGGCCCTAGATTGTTGAGCAGGAAGCTCGACGCTGCGCCGGAGCCAACCACCTTCAGGACCGTCTCAGGATCGAGATCGGCACTGCGGGCATAAGTCAGACATTCGCAGACGCCCATCATGGTGCTGGCGATCGCGATCTGGTTGGCCATCTTGGTGTGCTGCCCGGCGCCGGGACCGCCCATGTGGACGACATTGGCGCCCATGCGGTCGAGCACCGGCTTCACGCGCTCGAAGGCAGATTTATCGCCGCCGACCATGATGGCGAGCTTGGCGTTGCGCGCGCCCGCATCGCCACCGGACACTGGCGCGTCAAGCGCAATGACGCCCTTCTCTGCTGCGGCTTTGGCGATACGAGCCGCGAGCGTGGGGCTCGAGGTGGTGGCGTCGATCAGCACGCAGCTGGGCTTGGCCTTTGCCACCAGCCCGTCTGCACCGAGATAGACCTGCTCGACGTCGGCCGGATAGCCGACGATGGTGACGACGACATCGCATTCCGGCACCAGCGCGCCGGGCGAGTCATGCCAGACCGCGCCCTTGGCGATCAGCGCCTCGGCGTTGCCGCGGCTGCGGTTATAAATATGCAGGTTGTACCCACCGGCCATGACATGCCCCGCCATATGGCGGCCCATTATCCCGAGTCCGATAAAGCCGACCGAATCAATACCGTTTGGCATCGGCATCTCCTTCTTTCATTTCGCGTTGCGCAGCAAAGCCCGGATGGACTGCGGCGTCAGCGGCTGACGCTCGACCCAGACATTGAATGGCGTCAGCGCATCGTTGACCGCATTGGTGAGCGCCCCGATAGCGCCCATGACACCACCTTCGGCCATGCCTTTGATGCCGGCGGGCGTACGCCGGTTCGGCGTGTGCATGGGGATGATCTCGAAGTTCGGAATCTCACAGGCGGTGGCGACAAGATAGTCGGCAAGCGTGCTAGTGGTGTTCTGCCCGGTTTCCGGATCGTAGATCACCTGCTCGAGCAGAGCGCCGCTCAGGCCCATGGCGATGGCGCCCTGCTGCTGCCCGCGCACAATGATCGGGTTGAGCACGGTTCCGCAATCCTCGGCCACCAGATAGCGTTCAATCTTGATGCGGCCGGTGTCGGTGTCGACCTCGACAACGCAGACATGAGTTGAGTTGGAATAAGTCATGGGCGGCGGATCGTAGGTCGACGAGAAGTCGAGCCCCGGCGGAACGCCCTCGGGCAATGCGCTCGGATCGAGATAGGCGGTGCGGGCGATCTGCGCGAGCGTCAGCCCGGTCGCCGTCCATTGGCCATCGACCTTGCGCTCGACCACCCCCGACACCATACGCAGTTCGAGCGGGCTGTTCAGCTTCAGCATGGCCGCGGCGATAACGAGCACCCGTTCGCGCGCCTGGCCGCCGACGAGGTAAAGGGCGCCGCCGCCGGCGGTGGCACCGCGCGCACCGCGACTGCCCATCCCATACGGCGCGACATCGGTATTGCCGAGGTGGATGCGCACCACCGAGGCGTCCACGCCGAGCCCTTCGGCGACGGCTTGCGCCAGTGCGGTCTCATAGCCCTGCCCCGTACCCATCAACCCGACCGAAGCGTTGACCGCACCAGACGGTTCGATGCGCAGCCAGGCCGCCTCGTGGCCGGAACCGGGAATGCCGGCCGCCTTGTAGAAACGCGAGCCGTAGGTTGTGGATTCCACGACCGTGCACAGACCGACGCCGAGATGGCGTCCCTGCGCGTGCGCCGCCGCCTGGCGCTTGCGGAACGCGCCATAGTCGAGCGCAGCAACCGCCGCCTCCAGCGTTTCTGCCGGCGTAATGTCTTCGAGCACCTCACCGGTCGCCATGGTATAGGGCAGATCCTGGCGGTGCAGCGAATTCACGCGGCGCACGTCGAGCGGATCGCGGCGAAGCTCGCGGGCGATGACATCGATCGTACCTTCCATCACCCAGCTCGTGATCGACATCGGCGCACGCATTGGGCCGGCGCCGCACTTGTTGGTGAGTGCGACCTTTACGTCATAGGCATAAGTGTCGACGCGATAGGGGCCGGTCAGGATCATGGCGACCACGCGCGCCAGATAATTGGCCGGGTAGAAGCAATAGGCGCCGAAATCCTCCTCGATGGCGAAATCGAGCGCAACGATCCGCCCATCGCGATCGACGCCCGCATGCACGCGACAAGTCTGCTCGCGGGCGTGGCTCGCGGCCTGCAGGTTCTCCATGCGGTCTTCGCGCCAGCGCACCGGACGGCGAAGCTGGCGGGCGAGCGCCGCCACTGTGAGTTCCTCGCGATAAAGCGCGATCTTCTGGCCGAAGCCGCCGCCGACATCGGGGCAGATGACCGTGACCTGCGATTCCGGCAGGCGCAGGCGGGCGGCAAGCTGGGTGCGCAAGGGATGCGGCACCTGGTTGCCGATGTGGAAGGTCAGGTGCTCGCGGCCGGCGTCCCAGATGGCGAGGCAGCCGCGAGTCTCGATCGGCAGATGGGTCTGGCGATGTTGCGAGAACTTCGCTTCCACAACCGCATAGGCGTCGCGCATGCGCGCCTCGACCTCGCCCTTGGCGAAGCTTTGATGTGAAACCAGATTGCCGGTGACGCTGTCGTCGACCAGCGGCGCGCCGTCGCGCACGGCGTCGGCATAGTCGAGCACCGCTGGCAGCACGTCATATTCGATCTCGATGGCCTCGGCCGCATCCTCCGCGCGGTAGCGATCGGTCGCCACGATGCAGACCACCGGGTCGCCCTGGAAGCGCACTTTGTCGAGAGGCAGCGTGGTAATTTCGGTCGGCTGCAAACCCTCGATCGGCGGCGCCATGCGTAGCGTGGTGGTCCATTCCATCAATTCGCGCGCCGTCACCATCGCGACCACGCCCGGCAAGTTTCGCGCTTTTTCCAAATCGATCGAGACGATGCGCGCGTGCGCATAAGGCGAGCGGAGGAAACAGGCGTGCAGCGCGCCGGGTACGGCGATGTCGTCGAGGTAGCGCCCCTGCCCGGTGAGCAAGCGATAGTCTTCCTTGCGCGGCAGCGGTTTGCCGATCTGACGGAATTCTGTGCGGTCGTTCATGCCTGACGGCCCCGCATGGCGGCAGCGGCCTTCATCACGGCCGCGACGATGTTCTGATAACCAGTGCAGCGGCAGAGATTGCCCGAAAGCACGTCGCGAATCTCCAGCCTCGCTCGGATCGTTGTGTTCTTTCAGATAGGCCTCGAAGGTCATGATGATGCCGGGCGTGCAGAAGCCGCACTGGAGCGCATGTTCCTCATGCATCGCCTGCTGCAAGACGCTGTAGCGGCCGTCCTCGGCCACCGCCTCGATGGTGGTGATGGCGTGGCCTTCCATCTGCATAGCGAAGATGAGGCAGGCCCGCGTGGGCGCGCCGTCAACCAGTACGGTGCAGGCGCCGCAAATGCCGTGCTCGCAGCCGACATGGGTGCCGGTCAGGCCGAGATCCTCGCGCAGCACGTCCGAGAGCAAGCGGCGCGGCTCGACCGCGGCTTCGAAGCTCTGCCCATTGACCGTCAACGTGATGATGCGCTTGATCATGGCTGCCACCCCTTCCGCGCACGCTCCAGCGCCGCCCTGGTCGCCCGCTGCGTCAGCACCTCCACCAGTTCCTGACGGAAGATTGCTGGAATGCGGGTCTCCTCGATCTCGCAGACGGATTTCACGATGTCGGCCAAGGCCGCCAGCCATTTGTCGTCCGGCTGCTGGCCGAGGAAACGGGCGGTGACGTCGTCGAAGCGGACAGGCTTCGATGACACCCCGCCGACCGCCACAGACAGATTTGCCACGCGGCCCTCTCCATCGAGCGCGAGCAATGCGGCGACTGCGACAATGGCAAAATCGCCCTGTCGCTGGCAGAACAATTCGAACCCCCAGCCGAGCTGCGGCGGCATGACCGGAAAGCGCACGCCAACAATGGCTTCACCCGGCTCCAGCGCCGTAGTCATGATCGATTCGAAAAAATCGGCTGCCGACACTTCACGCGTGCCGGACGCTGACCGGCACAGCACGTCTGCATCGAGCAACAGCGCCAAAAGCGGAAGCTGCGCCGCTGGGTCGGCATGCGCCAGACTGCCGCCGAGCGTGCCGCGCCGGCGAATGACGTAATGGCCGATAGAAGCGGCGCCGTGTGCGAGCAGCGGCACGGCAGCGCGGATCTGCGGGTCGGTCGCCAACCGGTGATGGCGGGCAAGCGCGCCGATCTCGATTGCCGCCTCGCCGCCACGGATGTAATCGAGCTCAGTGAGACCGTTGAGATCGACCAGGTGGTCGGGCCGCGCTAGGCGAAAGTTCAGCATCGGCACCAAGCTCTGGCCGCCGGCTAACAGTCGCACGTCGCCGTCGAGCGTGCGCAGGCAGTCTAGGGCATCCGACACGCTATCGGGGCGATGGTATGCGAAAGTCGGAGGTTTCACGGGCGCAGCCTTACCACAGTAGCGACCTGCCGCTGTCGGGATCGAAGATGTGCAGCCGGTTGACGTCGACCGCCAGCGCGGCGACTTCGCCTGTCACATGGCGCAGGTCCTTGCCGACGCGGAAGAACAGCTCTTCGCCTTCAAGCTCAATGCCGAGGAACTGGTCGGAACCGACCGGCAGCACCGAGGTCACGCGGCCGCGCACGGAACGATTCGTTGGTGGCTCGCCGCGCTCATCGACATCTTCCGCGCGCATGCCGATACACACCTGGCCACCATTGAAGTTCTTCAGCCGCGCGACCAAGGCCGACGGGATCGCGAGATCGACTTGGCCGCGGCGAAAGCGTGCTTCATCGCCTGTGCGCGCGAGTTCGCCCTTCAGATAATTGATCGGTGGATTGCCGAGGAAGGAGGCAACGAACATGTTCACCGGCCGCTCGTAGATCTCGTGCGCGGTGCCGATCTGCTGCACGCAGCCTTCGTTCATCACCACGATGCGGTCGGCGAGCGTCAGCGCCTCGGCCTGGTCGTGGGTGACATATACGAAGGTGGTCTGCATCTCGGTATGCAGGTGCTTGATTTCCGCACGCATTGAAATGCGCAGGGCAGCGTCCAGGTTTGACAGCGGCTCGTCCATCAGAAAGACAGCCGGCTGACGCACCATCGCACGGCCGAGCGCCACACGTTGCCGCTGGCCGCCGGAAAGCTGGCTCGGCCGTCGCTCCAGAAGTTGCGTGATCTCGAGCTTGACAGCTGCCTCGCGCACCCGGCGGTCGAGTTCCGCGCTCGACATCTTACGCATGCGCAACCCGAAGGCGATGTTGTCGTAGACCGTCTTGTGCGGATAAAGCGCGTAACTCTGGAACACCATGGCGACGTCGCGCCGGTGCGGCGGCAACGCATTGACCACCTGCTCGTCGAACCAGAGTTCGCCGTCAGTAATCTCTTCCAGGCCGGCGATCATGTTCAATGTCGTCGATTTGCCGCAACCGGAGGGCCCGAGCAGTACGACGAATTCGCGGTCTTTGATCTCGATATTGAGGTTGCGGACTGCAATGACGTCGCCGTAGTGCTTGGTCACGTTCTTGAACTGAATACGGGCCATCGTCGACGTCTCTCAGCCTTTCACCGCCCCGGCGGTAAGGCCGGAGACGATGTAACGCTCAAACAGCAGCGCCAGCAGCACTGGCGGAATGATCGCCAGCACGCCGGCCGCGTTGATAAAGGAAAAACTGACCGTGAAGTCAGAGGTGAACGACGCGACGATGATCGGCAGCGTCTGCGACTTCGGCGTCTGCGTGAACATCAGCGCCAGCAGAAATTCGTTCCAGCTCGACAGGAAGGCGAATAGCACCACCGCGACGACCGACGGCAGCGCCAGCGGCAGGAACACCTTGATGAGCGCTTGCCAACGCGAGCAGCCGTCAACGCGGGCTGCTTTGTCGAGTTCATCGGGCAACGATTCGAAATAACTTATCATGATGAACACCGAGAACGGCACGGTGATCGCGAGATACGTGATGATGAGCGACCAAACCGAGTCGAGTAGGCCAAGATTGCGGATGAACAGGAAGAACGGCACCACGAGCGCGATATCGGGTATGACCCGCGTGGTGAGGATGCCGTAGATCGAGGCTTGCCGGCCGCGGAAGCGGATCTTGGCCATGGCATAGGCCGCCGGAATACCGATCAGCAGGTTGAGAAAAGCGACGCTGCAGGCGACGATCAGGCTGTTTTGCATCGACGGCAGCAGGTTGCCTGCGGTCGAAGGGATGAAGCCGCCGGTAGCCGGATCGCCCCTCCGGCGGTTCTCGTAGGTCACCTTTGTGTCGCTGGCATCGAAGATGGCGGCGAAATTCTGCGCCGTCGGCTCGTGCGGGATCCAGTGAGGCGGTTTCGAGACGATCTCCTTCTCGGTCTGGAACGAGGACGAGACCAGCCAGCCGATCGGTAGCAGCACGTAGCTAAGAAACATCAGCGAGGCCAAACCCAAGACAATGCCGCGCGCGGAACGGCCGAAGCCGGACTTCGCGCGGTAGTGGCGGACGGTGGGGGCTTCGGTTAAGACGTCAGCCATGTCAGATCCGTTGCGCCATGGTGCGGATCACCGCATACGCGAGCGCCAAAGTCGCAAGCGCCAAGAGGTAGGCCATCGCAGCCCCGGTGCCGAACGAGAGGTTGCGGAAGGTTTCGACGAAGATACGCCAGGCCACAACGTCACTGGCGCCGCCAGGACCGCCCTCGGTGAGGATAAAGAACAGGTCAAAATGGCGGATCGCCATCATCGCATCGTAGATGAACACCAGCGCGAAGCTCGACTTCAGCGCCGGCAGCGTGATGTGGAAGAAGCGCTGCATCGCATTGGCACCGTCCACCTTGGCGGCGGAATAGAGGTCGGCGGGAATCGTCTTCAACCCTACGAGCAGTAGAATTGTGGCAAGCGGCACCTCCTTCCACACAAAGGCTTGGGCGATCAGCGGCAGCGTTTTCTTGGCGTCGCCAAGCCAGACCATGTAGTTGTCGATAAAGCCGAACTGAAACAGCAGCCCATTGAGAGCGCCGAAGTTGGAATCGTAGATCCACTTCCACATCAGTGCATTAGCGACGTAGGGGATTGCCCAAGGAATCAGCAGCAGCGCACTCAAGATGCGGCGGCCGGGGAAGTTCTCGTTGAGCAGCAACGCGGCCAGCAGCGCGATTACGCTGATCGCAGTGACTGAAATCACCGTGAACACGACCGTGCGCTCGACCGACTCCCAGAACGTCGGGCTGGAAAGCACCGTGACGTAATTGTCCAGGCCAACGAAGGGCACCCGCCGCGGACGCGTCAGCTTCAAATCGATAGAGGCTGATGTAGAACGAATAGACGACCGGAAAAACCGCAACGACAAACAGCACCGCGGCCAGAGGCGCGATGAACAGATAGGCGCTGCGCTCGTCATAGGACAGACGCAGCATGCTTCGAGAGCGGCGTGCGCTAATGGCACTTGCGGTCATTGCCCGGCTCGGAATCGAGAAGTGAGGGGGACGGGCATGGCGCTCGCCCCCGTTTGAATCAGCTCTGCTTCTTGAGCTCCGTCCACTTGTCGGCCGATTTTTTCAAGGCTGCTTCGGGCGTGAGCTTGCCGAGCAGCGCCTGCTGCCAGGTCGAGCCGTTGATGTCCTGCCATTCGCCGAACCAGGGTGTGACCACGTCCTTCTTCTTGGCTAAGCTCTGTTGCTTCTTGATCATATCGACGTCGCCATAGGCCTTGTAGGCCTCGCGCATCTCCGGATCGTCGAACAGCGATTTCACACCGAAGCCAGCGCCAACGTCATTGAATAGGAGCTTCTGGAACTTATACTCGCCGTTCGCCTTGCCGCCGAACCATTCCATTAGTTGCACCGTGTCGGCGGCATGCTGGGCGTTGTTCTGACCCCGCGGCGTCATGCCATAGAAGCGCATCCAGCCGACAGTGGCATGCGAGCCATTCTCGCCCTTCGGCATCATCGCCAAGTTGGCGTGGCCGGCGATCTGGCTCTGCTTCGGGTCATTAAGCGTGCGCAGGCGATATTTGGGGATGAGGCCGAAGGCATGCTGGCCAGAGAGGAAGCTCTTGAGCCCCGCGAGCTCGCCGGTCTCGACGCAGGACGGAGACAGCGTCTTGTCCTGGTGCACGCAGTCAACCAGCATCGACAGCGCCTCGACGGCACCGCCCTTGGGATCTTGCATGACCGCGTTGCCCTTGTCGTCGGCGAAGTGGCCGCCATGAGAGAAGACGAGCGCCGACATGAACTCGATCAGCCAGGTCTCCTGCGCCATGCCGACGAGAATTGGATATTCGGCTAAGCCCTTGGATTTGATCAGCTTGGCCTGCTCGCGCACCTCGGCCCAGGTGGTCGGCGCGTTCTTGATGCCCGCCTTCTGCAACATCGCTTCGTTGACGATGAAACCCATGAAATCGGTATAGTATGTAATGCCGTATTGCTTGCCCTTGTACATCATCGAGTTGATGCAGAACTCGTCGATGTCGCTGTTGTACTTGGTCAGATCCTTGTACTGGTCGACCGGCTTGATCCAGCCCGCTTCCGCCCACTCGGGCAGCCAGCTATCGGACACCCACAAGGTGTCGATCGGTGCGTTGCCGACGAATTTCGTGATCAGAGTCTCGCGGTACTGCGCCCAGGGCGTGTTCGAATACATGACCTTTAGGCCGGTCTTGGCCTCGAAGGCACTGATGTGGCTCTTCACTGTGTCAACGGCGGCTGACCAGGTCTCAAAATATATCGGCGCATCGGCCGACGCACGCGGAACGCGTCCCAGCACCGTTGCGGCGGCAAGGCCAGCTGCCGATCCTTGCAGAAACGAGCGACGGCTGAATGGCTTGTAATGGGTCACGGTAGTCCTCCTCTTTTCATCGTTTGAACCCTGAACTGACGACGCCTTACGATCTCTGCGACACCGCCGGACGCTTCAATAGCGCACGGCACAGCCCAGCTTTAGGGCAAAGTTTAGCGCGATCTTCTTAAGTCGTAAACTGACGACTTAGCGCAGAAAATATGACCTCATGCGCGGCGGCGCGCGGCCTCGATTGCGCGGGCCTCAGCCGCCGCTGGCTTGAAGCCGGCCAGGAACGAACGCACCTGCAGCGCAATGATTCGATCGACCGGGACTTTTTGGCTCGCGCCATAAATATGGCGCCGGATCGCAAAGTGGGACACGGTGCCATGAAGGACGTAGGCAAGCTCGTGCAACAAGGCGCGGTTGGCAGGCAAGTCTACGTCCTGGTCGGCGGCCGTCTCGACGACGATTAGCTCCAACGTATCCAACAAGATCGCCTGATTATAGTTGGGCGCCATGCGCGCTTCGGCCAGCGAGGCATAGAGGAACAGGCGCAGCCAACGCCGTGTCAGCAAACCCTCAAAATAGCTGACATAAAAGGCAATCAGGCGCTCATCCCAGGGCCGGCTGCGGTCCTTGAGCTGAAATCCGCCAAACCGCCTTGAATGGCGACGCGATCGCCTCTTCGTAGACTTCCGACAGCAGCGCTGCCTTGGAAGGGAAATAACGATAGAGAAGCCGCTGGGCCACGCCACAGGCTTCGGCTAGCGCGCGGGTCTGCGCGGTGAGACCGTATTCGGAAAAGAATTCGATCGCCCGCTGGAGGATTAAGACGCGACGCCGTTCGGGCGCCATCCGCGGCACCGGCGCCTTTTTAGTCCGGCGCGTTTTCTGGCCCCTACCGCTAAGCAGTTGCGAACGGGCCTTCATCGTTGATCCACCAAGTTAGATGACCACAAGGCAATATCCGGTTCGTATCCAATAGACGCCGAATTGCAGGAATTATCGACTAGCATAAAACGCTGTCTCCCTTAGTTCGAGCAAGTTGAGACTTCTTTGCGGCCTAGTTGCGTCGACGATCGCGAGCGCGTTGTCGACATTGATTCTGTCCGGCACTTCGCCGGCAAACCCGTGCAACACGGCTTTGTCGGTCGCGTGGCCACGTCCCGCAAGGGCCGGTAATCCGAACAATTCCGTCACGTCTTCGGCCAGTTCGCCGAAGACGCCTGCGGCCTCGATCTCGGTTAGGAACTGGTCCGCCGCGATCAACGGACCGATCATTTGGGAACTCGACGATCCTATGCCGATCTTGAACAATTCGAATACGCCGATCAGCATCGGATCGGGCCTCACTTCAGTGGTGAGAATGCGGCCGGTGTAAGAAAGGCGCTCTCCTGATGCACAAGATAAGGAAGCATCTTGGGAACGAAGGCTAACCATTCGGCGTCCTGTCCGAGCTTTGCTCGCTGCGAGGATCGGTGGCTAAAGTCGTCATATGCCCAGATGAACACAACTGAGTTCAGCGTTCCGCTCTCAGTGGTCCAACACCCGATAAGCTTGGCATAGCGTGATATGAGCGGCAGGCCTTCGGCCTCATATAGCTTGAGAAATTCTCCGGCCTTGCCGGGCTGCACACTATAGGTGCGATGTTCAAATATCATGCCTGTCTGACCTTCTTTTTTGCGTTTGAGAGCCCGCCGCTGCGGCTTCGCGCTTGCTGGGCATCTCTCAAGGATAAGATCCATCGGCAGCAAAGCATACTCGCGCCTCGAACCAGCTTGTCGCCGACGGTGGAGTAGTTCATCGCAGTCTAGTGATTTTAGCCAATCGAATTAACTCGTCAATTGGCGATTTGGATCGGTAACCGCGGTTGTGTAATTCTGGAAAAAATTAGCTTCAGGGCGCGCCGCGAACGTGTCCCATGTCCTGTGCAGTCAACCAATCTGCCAACTCAGCCGACACGTAGCTGGAACCATTATCGCTGAGCAGACGCGGCTTACCCGGCGATCCTAAGGTGGCTGTCCCGGCACCAGGGCGGCGAGTGTAACTCTTGCGCGCGACACCTAACGCTGAATTACGCGCGAGAATTGCAACAACAAATCGAGGTCACGGGAATTTCTGCTGACCATAACGGAGCCGGTATCAGCTGCCTGCAGAAATAGCAGGGTGTCGTTTAGAAATTTACGACGATCTTGCTTTTGCGACTTCACCTCGGGCGCTCACTGACGCGCGAATAGCTCCCGTGCCGATGATTCACAAACAGGAGCACGCGCCGGGCACCTCCCCGCGCAAGAAAGAAGACGACGGGCAATCATCCGGGTAATACCGGTCCGATGCTGTCGAGCCTGCGCTGCGGCGCTAACAGCGCCCACATTGGCATTCACGTGCCGGTGGAGGAGCCGTCCACAGCATCACAAGCCGACATTTACGTTTCGGGCTTTTGGTCCCAGGGCGCTTCGGGTGAAAGCGGTTAGTGATGAAATCGATGAATGCGCGCACTTTTGCAGCGGGATGACGATCCGGCAGGAAGACGGCATAGATACCACCTATTCGGTCGAGCCGCTGGCTATTCAATTGGCTTAGGCTTCAGCTCATCCGCGCTGGCGTTGACGAAGCCGTACTTTGCGTAGGTCTGCTGGCATTCCGGTGAATTCAGGAACTGCAGAAACGCCTGCGCGGCCGCGGCGTGCGGCGCAGCCTTCAATATGCCGATCACATAGGAAACTTCCTTGCGCAGACTGTCCTGATCAGGCAACGCGACCGCATCGATCTTGGCGCCGCGCCGCTCCGCCGCCAGAACCTCTGTCTTCCACACCATGCCGGCGTCCGACTGGTTCGCCAGGATGCGATCAGGCGTCTCGCGATGATGAACGGCGGTGAACCAACCGTTCGGCGTCACTTGGCAATGCACACATTCCTTGCCGCCGGAGATGGCCTGCCAGATACCGTGCCGTTCCAGAACCTTGCGGATGTAGAACTGCATGATGCCTTCATTGATCGGATTGGGCATCGAGGTGCGCACGTCGGCGCGCGCAAGATCCTGCACCCCCGTAATCTTTTTCGGGTTGCCCTTCGCCACCATGATCTGCAGTTCGTTGTGCATATAAATGCTATAGTTATCCATCATCCCCGATATCTTCAGTTGCTTAAGATGGCCGAGGTTGACCGAGGCATAGATGTCCGGCAGGCCGCGATAATCCTTGCTGGCATAGGTCCAGCCGCCGGCCTTGATCGCCTGTAGCAGCAGGCCGGGCGGCAGCGTGATCAGGCCGACGCTGGTGCCCGGATGTTGCTTTTGGTAGGCCCCGATGACGTCGTCCATGGCGAAGAACTGATTGCCGGCGAGCCACAGGACCAGACTGGCCGTCGGCATCTGCGCGAAGGCGTCGCCGCCCATGATGGGGTTGCCGCCATTTGGCGGATAAAATTTGACGTCTGTCTCTTTGCCGTTTGGAATGGACGGCGTGGAATTAGGAGGGACCGTCTGTGCCTGCGCTAAAGTCGCCATAACGACTAAGCTGATCGCTGCAAGAAGCGTGCGTGAAGACGAACTAATCATTTGCATGTGTCGTATCCCCCCTGGTGCAAGCGCGGTATTGCGCGTCGCGCTCGATTGCGATTGCATCCGATAAAACGCGCTCGGGCAAGCCCTGCATGTCTCCGGCGGTGAATGGAAAAATGCGCTGCCGGATGCATGGCGGCGCGCCCGGATTGGGCGCGCCGAGAGGTAATCAAAACGCTTTGAAAAATGGGCAGTATACGGGCGATGCCTTCGAGGGACGCCGGCACCTGCGTGAATTGCTGCGGGAATCACGCAGGCTGAATTCAACGGGTCAGGTGATCATTACACAACGAGTAATGTATCGCCTCGCGTTTGTCGCCGTCGCCTGCTAATCTCCGGCTGGCTGATTGCCAACACTGGTGCGATAGCTGCGACTTGGCGTCTGGTCATGGCGACTGAGGTTTCCCTTCTCACGTTGGGGGCCTTTCTTTGAGGCGCGTGTCCGCTTTGGGCCAATAGATGCGGTAATCGGCCGGCGATCTTGTGGATAACAGTGTCATCATAAAAGAAGTACGTCGCCGGGACATAAAGGCTTAGCTCCAACGGCGACTTCGCAAGCAAAGAAATTGGGGGGACGACCATGAAAAAGCTCTGTCTAACATTCGCTGCCGTCGCAATGCTGACCGCCGGAGTTCCCAAAATCCGCGTTCGCGCAAGACTATCCGCAGCAGAACATCCGCATCATCGTCTCCTTTGGCCCCGGCGGAGGTGCCGACATCATCGGCCGATATTGGCGGATTCGATGCAGAAAAAGCTCGGCAAGCCGGTGATCGTGGAGAACAAGCCCGGCGCCGGCGGCATCATCGGCAATGATGTAGTGGCGAAGGCAACGCCCGACGGCTATACCTTGGGAATCATGACGGCGGGTCAGATTATCGCTGCCGTCACCAAGAAGGACATGCCCTACGACACCAACGCTGCGTTCGTGCCGATCACTCAGGTCGCGACCGCCAGCCTGATGATCGTGACGCGTCCTGATTTCCCGGCCAACAACGTCAAGGAACTGGTTGCCGCCGCCAAGGCCGAGCCCGGCAAGATCATCTTCGCGAGCCCTGGCTTTGCCGCTACCCAGCATTTCGCCGGCGAAATGTTCAAGCAGACCGCGGGCGTAAACTTGCTGCACGTGCCGTTCAAGACATCTCCAGAAGCCATCAATGCGGTGCTCGGAGGGCACGCCGATGTCATGATCGACACGGTGTCGGCCCTGATCGGACAGGTGCAGAGCGGTCAGCTCAAGGCGCTTGCCGTCACCGGCAAGGATCGCTTCCCCGCCGTGCCGAATGTGGCCGCCGCGATCGAATCCGGCGTGCTGCCAGGCTACGACGTCACCACCTGGTATGGAGTGTTCGCGCCCAAAGGTACGCCACCGGCCGTGATCGCCAAATTGAACAAGGTGATAAACGACAGCTTGAAGGAAGACGACGTCGTCAAGCGACTGACCGCGGTTGGCGTGGTGGTCAAAGGATCGACGCCAGATGAGTTCGGAAAATTCCTGGCCAGCGAATTCACGCGCTGGAACAAGGTGCGTGAGGCCGCGGGAATTCCGCAGCAGTAATCATTCGCGCGCCACCTTCACCGGAGCGCCCTCTTCCATTGACGTGAGGAAGAACAGAGGTATGCAGCCAGTGCACTTGAAAATCTCCTGGCCCTTGAACTCATAGACTTTCAAGCTTCCACACCGCGTTGATGGCTGAGCGTCTACGGTATGGGGTGGACACTCCTATGATTTAAGGATGAGGCGCATTGCCGGAACGGCGCGGTCTTGTTCGAGCGAAGTTCCTGGATGAAGCTCAACTGACCCACCTCTGGACCACACCACGGCAACGCGTTACCCCTTGCGATGCACCAATGTTACCCTTAAGCTGTGGGTAATCAGCGACCGAAAGGGAGAACGCCATGGCTTGGACCACCCCTACTCTCGTCGAGATTTGCATTGGACTTGAGATCAACGGCTATCTGCCCGCCGAGTTCTAATCCTCTCGTCTTGACAACCGGGCGCCGATAAATGGGGCGCCTTTCTGCGATCGTGCTCGGTTCAGCCGCGGGTGGCGCATTTCCGCAATGGAATTGCCGTTGCCCGGTCTGCCAGCTCGGTTGGGCCGGCGATAAGCGGGTACGTCCGCGCACCCAAGCTAGCATTTCCGTCTCGGCCGGCGACGGCTGCTGGACCCTGCTCAACGCCTCGCCCGATCTCGGCCAGCAAATCCGCGCCACCTCCGCGCTGCATCCAACCGGCGCATTGCGCAGTAGTCCGATCGACGCGGTGGTGCTGACCGGCGCCGAGATCGACCAGATCGCTGGCCTGTTGTCGCTGCGCGAAAGCTCGCCCTTCACGCTCTACGCCACGCCGTCGAGTCACGCGGCGGTCGCCGCCAATGCTATGTTCGGCGCGATGGGCTCCATGACACGGCACGCGATCAATCCGGGCGAAAAATTCATGCTGGCGGGAAATATCGAAGCGAGCCTGTTCACGGTGCCGGGTAAGCTGCCGCTTTATCTCGAAGGCGATGAGCCCGAGATCGGCGTCGAGAGCGCCGCCAATGTCGGCATTGAACTGCATCGCGATGGCGCGCGGCTAGTCTTCGTGCCGGGCGCGGCCGCGGTGACGCCCGCAATGCAAGAGCGCTTCGCGCGCGCTGACGTCGTTTTGTTCGACGGCACGCTGTTTACCGACGACGAAATGCAGCGCACCGGCACAGGGAAAAAATCCGGCCGCCGCATGGGCCACATGCCGATTGATGGCGAGGGCGGAACATTGCAAGCGCTCGCGGGACTTAAAACTCGCCGCGTCTTCATCCATATCAACAACACCAATCCAATCCAGGTCGACGGCTCGCCGGAGCGCGCCAAGGTCGAAGCCGCCGGCTGGCAGATGGCCGAGGACGGCATGGAGATCGTGCTGTGAAGCTACTCTCACCCGGCGAACTGGAAGCGGCTTTGCGCGACATCGGCGCGCGGCGATATCACCGGCTGCATCCATTCCATGGCATGTTACATGGCGGTCAATGCAGCAAGGGCCAGGTGCAGGCCTGGGCGCTAAATCGCTATTATTATCAGGCGATGATCCCGATCAAGGACGCCAACCTGATCGCGCGCTGCGAGGATTCCGCGGTGCGCCGCGAATGGCGCTCGCGCCTGGTCGATCACGACGGCGAGCATGAGGGTGACGGCGGTATCGCGCGTTGGCACAAGCTGACCGACGGGCTCGGCCTCGACCGCGATTACGTCACCTCACTGCGCGGCCTGTTGCCGGGCACGCGCTTTGCCGTCGAGGCTTACGTGCGTTTCGTGCGCGAAAAGACGCTGCTGGAAGCGATTGCCTCCTCGCTCACCGAAATGTTTTCGCCCGTGATCATCGGCGAGCGCATGGCCGGGATGCTGGCGAATTACGATTTCGTGTCGCGCGAAACGCTGAGCTATTTTGACAAGCGGCCGCTGCAGGCGCAACGCGATGCCGATTTCGCGCTCGATTACGTCAAGCGGCACGCCAAAACGCCGGAACAGCAGCTGGCCGTGCTCGCCGCGCTCGAATTCAAGTGCAGCGTGCTGTGGTCAATGCTCGACGCCTTGGCCTACGCTTACGTCGCGCCGGGCAAGATACCGCCAGGCGCCTTTGTGCCGGACAAATCATGAGTGAACAACAGACGGCTCAGGTTTTGCCAACTTCGCATCCGCGCCTTCCGCGCGGCGTGCGGCTGACACATAACGAGGCGCAAGGCGGCTGGGTTCTGCTGGCGCCAGAGCGGGTGTTCAAGGCCGATGCCGTCGCATATGAGATCCTCAAGCGCTGCACCGGCGAGGCGAGCCTCGAGCAGATCGTCGACGATCTCGCCAAGGCCTTCGCCGGCGCGCCGCGTGAGCGCATCCGCGCCGACGTCGTAAAGCTGATCGGTGGCCTGGCCGACAAGAAATTGTTGGAGCTTTAAGCGTGCTGGCGCCCGCACCAGCACCCGCGCCGCTTGGCTTGCTTGCCGAGCTGACGCATCGCTGTCCCCTGGGCTGTCCTTATTGCTCCAACCCGCTGGCGCTCGACAATCGCGCCGCCGAACTCGACGCCGCCAGCTGGGCGCGCGTGTTTCGCGAGGCCGCGGGCCTCGGCGTCCTCCAGGTCCATTTGTCGGGCGGGGAACCCGCAGCGCGGCGCGATCTGCCCGAAATCGTGAAGGCGGCGCGCGAGGCCGGGCTTTACAGCAATCTTATCACGTCGGCGGTCGGGCTGACGCCGAAAACTATAGCCACGCTTGCCGACGGCGGGCTCGATCACGTGCAAATTTCAATTCAGGACAGCGAAGAGAAATCCGCCGACCACATAGCGGGCTTTAATGGCGCCTGGGCCCGTAAGGGTGCCTTGGCCGCCGAAGTGGTGAAGCTCGGCCTGCCGCTGACCGTCAACATGGTGGTGCATCGCGCCAATATCGAGCGCATCGAGCCGATGGTGGAACTGGCGCTCAGTCTCGGCGCCGGTCGGGTCGAAATCGCGCATGTGCAGTATTACGGCTGGGCGCTAAAGAACCGCGTCGCGCTGATGCCGACGCGAGAGCAAGTCGAGCGAGCCGTCGCCACGGTCGAAATGCTGCGCGCCAAACATCACGGCCGCATTGTCATCGACGCAGTGGTACCGGATTACTATGCGCGCTTCCCGAAACCCTGCGTCGGCGGCTGGGGCCGCCGTTCGCTTAATGTCACGCCGGCGGGCAAAGTTCTGCCCTGCCACGCGGCGGAGGTCATTCCGGGTCTTGAATTCTGGAATGTGCGCGAGCATTCGCTGACCGACATCTGGCGGTCATCGCCGGCCTTCAATGCGTTCCGCGGCACCGACTGGATGGAGGAGCCATGCAAGAGCTGCGCGCTCAAGGACAAGGATTTCGGCGGCTGCCGCTGCCAGGCCTTCTTGATCGCAGGCGATGCCCGCGCCGCCGACCCGGTCTGCTATCTGTCGCCGCACCACGCGCTGGTCGCCGACCTCGCCGCAGTGCGGGAGGACGTGGCCTACAGCTACCGGACGTCCTAGCCCGAATAACGGGCCGGTAAATTTAGCAGATCCCCCGATTGCAACCCGCCGATCAAAGGTGGAAACTTGACGGCGATGGGGCGCGCTCCGCCGGGTTGGCCCTCCATAGCCGAACCATCGGAGATAAGCGCCTCCACATCAGGGAGGACTTCGATGAATTGCTTCTCGGCTCAGCGTAGCCTCATGCTCGCGGGCACGATCGCCGGCCTTATGTTGGCCGTTCCGGTCTTTGCCCAACAACCACCTGCGTCCGCGCCACCCGCCGCGGCGGCCCCAGCCGCGTTGCCGCCCGGCTCGCCGCTGATCGGCCGCCCCGAAGGCAATTCCGACGCCGCTAAACTCGCGCCGGTTGCCGCCCCGCCGCTTCCGGCCGCCGCCGACAAGCTGCCGACCGCTCGGCTCAAGCTGCCGCCCGGCTTTAACATCGAGGTCTATGCCTCAGGCATCGCCAATGCGCGCTCGATGCGGCTGAGCGATAAGGGCACGTTGTTTATCGGCACCCGCTTCGGCAACAAGGTGACCGCGGTCGTCAAAAAAGACGGCAAGACCGAGAATAAGGTGATCGCCGAGGGTCTCTATCGCCCGAACGGTCTGGCCTTCCACAAGGGCACGCTCTACATCGCCGAGTTGTCGCAGATCTCCAAGATTGAAAATGTCGACGCCAATCTCGATCACGTGAACAAGCCGACGGTGATCTACACCGACCTGCCGAAGGACGAGGCGCATGGCTGGAAATTCATCGGCATCGGTCCCGACAATAAGCTCTACATTCCTGTAGGACAGCCGGGTAACAACGTGTTGCATGACAAGGATCACGGCCAGATCCGCCGCATTAATCTCGACGGTACTGGCCGCGAAACCGTTGCGCTCGGCGTGCGCAACTCGGTCGGCTTCGACTGGAATCCGGTAAACAAGCAGCTCTACTTCTCCGATAACGGCCGCGACTGGATGTCCGAAGACTTTCCGCAGGACGAACTCAACCGCGTCACCAAGCTCGGTTTGGATTTCGGTGCGCCTTATTGCTACCAGGGCAATATTCCCGATCCGGAATTCGGTTGGGGCCACAAATGCAGCGATTTCGAACCGCCGATCGCTTTGACCGGCCCACACTCGGCAGGCCTTGGCCTGCGCTTCAACACCGGCAGGATGTTTCCGGCGAAGTACAAGAACGCGATCTTCCTCGCCCGCCACGGTTCGTGGAACCGGACCAACAAGTTCGGCGGCGATATCGTCGCAATCTTCCTCAACAAAGACGGTTCGTTTAAGTCTATGGAACCGTTCCTCACTGGTTTCCAGGTCGACAACAAATATATCGGCCGCCCGGTGGACGTTGAGTTCATGAAAGACGGATCGATGCTGGTTTCCGACGATTGGAACGGCGCGATCTATCGCGTGAGTTACGGCAAGGCCCACACGGCCAAAAACTAACCGGAATTTGCCGGGAACGCCTTGCGCGCTCCCGGCATATCTTTGTCATAATGGTCCCGGATCAGATCAAAGCATTACGGCCATCGTGGTGGCGCTCGCGCTTGTCGGCGCGGCCATTGGACCGATTGCGGCCGAGACAGTGGCCGAGCGCGCGTTACCGTGCCTCGCCTGTCACGGCAAGAAAGGCCAATCGGAAACTCCGGATATCCCTTCGCTCGGCGGGCAGCCAGCGCCCTATCTGCTGATCCAGCTTTATCTGTTTCGCGAAAACCAGCGCACCGTCGAGGTCATGAATGAAATGACCAAAGACTTCACCGACGACGACCTGCGTCAATTCTCAGATTATATCGCCAAACTGCCGCCGCCGACGCCGGTCGATAACGGCGACGGCGCACGCATCCAGAGCGGCCGCGCGCTGATTACGGCGCATCGCTGCAACAGTTGCCATGGCTTGGATTTGGCTGGCCGCGAAAACATTCCGCATATCGCCGGCCAGCGCGAGGATTATCTAGCGCGAACGTTGCGCGAGTACAAGAGCAATACACGGCACGGCTATGACGGCGTCATGGCCGAGGTGCTCACGCCAATCACCGACGCGCAAATCGCCGATCTTGCCTACACCATCGCGCGCTTTCGTTAGCACGCGCATGATGCCCATAAAAAAGCCGGGATCACGAACGACCCGGTATCAGTATCGCCGGCGTGGGAGCCAGCAACCTCTTTCCTGAGACGCCAAATCTTGGCGCGGTGGTTGCCGCCTTCGGGTCGGCGATTGGCGCGTGATCTTCTTTGAGGATATGGACGTGCATCCCCAGTTTAAGCGTGGCGAGACGTGCGCGATCTGCCGGGTAGCTTTAGCCGTCAAAGCGGATTGGCGATGGCGGCGATGATGCGGCCGGCGCGCCTTGCGGTGTTCTTCTAAAAATCTATGGCGAGATCGGATTCGATAACGGCAGTTATCGCGCATCAAGGGGTGGGGGGTGGGTCATTTTATGAAATTCAAAAACAACCCCATGCAAAGTACAATTTTGGGGATGCGGTTGGCCGAAATTCCTGCTAAAACCTTGATAGAACAATTGGTTATAGAGATGCGCGAGGATCCCAATTGGCCAAACGCCCCGCTAAAAAAGCCGCGCCGTCGGCGACCTCTATTGCCTCGGGTATCGGCAAGGAGGCGACGGGCACTAAAAACCCAGCGTTGATGCTGCGTCTGATTACGCAGGCGGTCAGCGCATTATGGATCCCTGAGGGAACAAGCGAAGAGGAAAAAGGCAAACATATTCAGTCCGCGATTGCCTTGCTGCAGGGTATTAAGCCGGAGAACGAGATCGAAGGAATGCTCGCCACCCAGATGGTCGCGACGCACAGTGCCGCGTTGGAATGCTTGCGCCGTGCGATGATCCCGACCCAAACATTTGCAGGTTTTGAGCAAAGCTTAAAACACGCGGCAAAGCTGATGACGATCTATGCGCGCCAGATCGATGCCCTGAACAAGCATCGCGGCAAAGGTCAACAGAAGGTGACCGTTGAGCACGTGCATGTCGCTCCCGGCGGCCAGGCCATGGTCGGACATATCGAGACAGCCCCGAAACCATCTATCTCGGACGATCAGTCCAAGGACGCTCCTAAAGCAATCCCACACATGCCCCAAGAGCCTTTTGAAATGAAAACTGAAACACGTGTGCCGGTAAAGCAGCGCAAAAAATGAGTTCGGCAGGATGGCGCGACACCATAAGCGCAACACGGGTCCGATGCTTTCCAGTCTTCGATGCGGCGCGAGGACGCGAAGCGGAAAGCCGTGCCGGTCGCCAGCGGTAAATGGAAAGAAAAGGTGCCGCATGCACGGCGGCGCTGAGGGAAGCGGTGCCCCCAAGGGCAACCAGAATGCCCTCAAGCACGGCCGCTTTACCAGGAAAGCCATTGAAGAAAGACGCGCATTGAGAAAGCTCATGCGCGAGGCGGACAAGTTCCTCGAGGGGTTTGAGACTTGATGTTGGGCGGGGGGTTATTTCCGCGTTATTGATGCAGGCTCCGTCGTCGGGCGCTTAGCTTTGGTCCGCCGAAACAGCCTCACCCCGGGCCCATCATCCGGAGAACCAATGAATTCAATTCCAGCAGCTTCAAAAGCACGCTGAAGCGCAAGCAGCGTATGCGACCGGCCCGATGGAACGCCATCCATGCTGCTCCAAGCGCATAAATCGTCGCTATACCCACGCCCGACTGGTCGGCAAGCTCCTGCGCCGACCATCTAAGTAACGCCCGCGCAGCCCTAATTTGTCCGCTCGTTATCACTTTTTTCGCTTGATTTGATCGTATTAACGTATCATATATCGTTTGATCGAAGTGCGATTCTTGGTGCGATTTTACGAGTAACGCAGAGCGTTCCTACCACTATTGACTGCAACGCAAACACTCGACGGCAAACGCAGTCAGCCAAGAAAGCCGTGAAAACAAAATGGCAAACGTCGCTTGCACGAATGGAAGGTGCCTACTCGGCCAACACAATTCGCTCCTACCGCGCTGATTTCACGATCTTCGAGGCATGGTGCCAACAGGAGCACCGAGCTGCCCTCCCCGCCACGCCGGAAACCGTTGCGGACTTCGTCCGCGCCCAAAGCAAAAGCGCGGCGCCAGCTACTGTCAGCCGGCGTCGCGCCGCAATCGCCAAAATCCATCGGTTATTGAAACTCGATAGCCCCGTCTCCACTGAAGAAGTAAACCTCGCGACTCGAACCGTGTTTCGTCAGAAAGGGCGCCGCCAAGACCAGGCCCTCGGCCTCACTAACTCGCTGAAACAGAAGCTCATCAGAGCCTGCCCGGCCGACATGCGGGGCCTTCGCGACCGCGCCTTGATTGCCGTCGGCTATGACACGCTCTGCCGTCGGGCCGAGCTCGTGCGGTTGCAAATCGATGATCTGAGGATCAAGCCCGACGGCTCCGGCACGATCCTGGTCCGCAAATCCAAAACCGACCAATTCGGCAGCGGTCGCCTCGCCTACCTGTCCGCCGAAGCCCTCGCGCATTTGCAACGCTGGCTCCGCGCTGCAAACCTGGATATCGGGGCGATTTTTCGCGGCATTCGCGGCACGCAACTCATGCCAGACGCCCTTCACCCCTATTCCGTCGCACGCGTCCTCAAAGGCCTCGCCTACGACGCCGGTCTCGAGAAAACTCTTATAGCGAAACTCTCAGGACATTCCATGCGCGTCGGTGCCGCTCAGGATATGGCTGCCGCAGGTATCGACCTTGGCGCTATCATGCATGCCGGCGGCTGGAAATCGCCGGACATGGTGATGCGCTACATCGAGCATATGGAGGTCGGGAAATCCGGGATGGCAAGATTATATTCGGTATCGATAATTTAACGACTGGCCAAGTCTTGTGGGCAAAAGTGACCGCGAGACCCACTCACCCTGCTCGCTGCCCACGTTTCCCGCCACGCTTTTCCTGCAAGCGCGGCGAAGAAGGCTACTTCGCCTTCGTTGTCTTCCGCGGCCGCCCGACGCTCTCATAGACGAAGCCGTGGCGCGTGACTTCCTCGGGCCGATAAATATTGCGCAGGTCGACCAGCACCGGCCGCTGCATAACATCATCGCAAATTTCATAGCGCCCTTCCTAATGTACCTGCTTTTATTCCTATTGACCGACAAATAAAAAGAGTTCCGGGGTAGCTGGCGTCGTTTGCGTGCCGAGGACCGTCGGAAATTTGTGTGCAGGCATTCGTCATTAGCACAGCGGTACTGATTGCTCTGGGCCGCTATCTATCACTTGGCGGGCTTCGCCCGCTGGCGTTTGCGGAGCCCCCTCGCCTGTTTGGCGCCTGGACCGCCGCCCGCAAAGTCTGCTCAGCGAAATGGGTTATTGATGATTACACCTTCGACCTCACGTCCATGGCTCATGTCCTCGGAGAGCAGCTCGCGGCAACCGAGTGCGCGCGCGGCGGCTACAATCGCCGCATCCCAATAGGATAGGCGGTAAATCGCCTTGATCTCGAGCGCGCTGATCATGACTGGTAGCGTAATCTCCTGCACTTTGAAGCGCAGCCAAGTATGCACAAGCCCGACCGCGATTTCATGGGCAAGTGCGTCCGGTCGCGTTGGGCGCGTGGCCTGCACGTAAAATTCCTGCAGCACCTGGACTGAGAGCGCGATGTTTTCGGTGTCGAGTAGCGCAATTGCAATGTCACGCTTAGGCGCTTCCGCCGGATCGCGGCTAATGGAGTAGAGGAGGACGTTGGTGTCGATAAAGCGTGGTGCGTTCATTATCGGCGCCAGTGCAGATCCTCGCGCGGTATGCGGTCAGCGGCGCGAAAGGTGGCAATGCGCTCCCGCAATGCTCGCTCCTCGCGCTTCAGTCGGTCGTTGTCGCTTTCGCCAACGGCAAGTTCAGCCAGGAACTGCTTGACCAGCGCAGATACTGACGTATCCCGCTCGGCGGCTTTTATGCGCGCCCGCCGGTAAGTCTCATCATCCACTGTAACCGTGATATTTTTCATATTTCCACATTATCACAGAATGATAGTATTTCAACACCGATTTCCGGTCAAACGGGCGTATTCCAGGATGACGCGTGTGTAGTTTTCACGCCGTCAGATAATTCAGCCGGAAAATGCCAGACCAAATGTACATGTTTTGTTCTCGATGATCCAGACTATCCACCACTACAGTGTCGATGTCGCTCACGGGCTCGTGCTTCTCCCTCTTCAAAATTTAGCCCTGCGGCGACTACTTCTTCAGCCGCACCCCTCCCCTCGCATTGCCATCTAGAAAAACAATCCCGGCCTCTTCGAAGGCCGATTGAATCCGCATAAAGGTCGGACCACGGCGCGCGAGGGGGACGACTATTTGGGCTGCCTTGGCCTCTGACGATTGCGGATGCGTACCCCCGGGCCGCCGCCGTTCTCGTCGATGAAGTCGACGCCAAACCATTGATTCCGGAATTTTTCGGGTACCGCTTGGCTACGCAAGAACTTTCCCGAAATCAACGACGGGCTAAAAAATCGGCTTCAATGGTCGGCCGGCGTCCTCGGTTTGCACCCCCTACCCTCGATTTGACCGGGACCTCGCCATTTTAAGGGGAGTTTTTATTGAGCCGCCCAATCGATATGCGGGCCCCCCGGACCGCACATAACGGAATTTTTCGAAAATGAATCGGTTCTAGCCGAGGCAGGCAAGATGATCTTGGTAATTTGGAATGATTTAACCGGTAAGCCGACCCCCCCTTAACGAGGGCTTAAAGCTTCCATTCTCACTATAGCGGGACACCTCTGGGCGGCAGGATGTAGCGGCATGTTTCGGCGACTTGCTCCAATTATAGTGGCGTATGGCCGCGAAAATCGCGGCAACGTCGCCCTCATGTTTGGCCTTGCGGCGATCCCGATCATTTTGGCGGTCGGCGCCGCCGTCGATTACAGTTTTGCCAACCGCGCAAAGACGGAACTCGACCAAATCGCCGACGCGGCATCGCTGTCGGCTGTGAGCCAGTCGGCCCTGGCGCTGTCGGCTGCCGCCGACCAAAAGAATGCGGTGAAATTCTTCAAGGCCCAGGCGGCTTCGCTCAAGCGCGATACATTGGGCACCGTGTCGGCCAAAGTCACCGATGGTGCGAGCGGCCGCACGGCGCTGGTGAGCTATACGGCAAGCGTTCCGACTGCCTTCATGGGTATCGTTGGATACAACAAAATTCCGATATCCGGCTCGTCGACCGCGGCGACCGCGCTTCCGACTTACATCGATTTCTATCTGTTGCTCGACAACACCCCGTCTATGGGGGTGGGCGCGACGCCGGCTGATGTGGCCACCATGGTCGCCAACACGCCGGATCAATGCGCCTTCGCTTGCCACCAGCTCGACGTTTCTCCGAACGATTATTACGGCCTCGCCAAAAAGCTCGGCGTGACGACGCGCATCGACGTGGTGCGCAGCGCGACGCAGCAGCTGATGGATACGGCGAACACGATGCAGGTGGTTCCGAGCCAGTTTCGGACCGCGATCTACACGTTCGGCGCATCGGCCGCCGGCGCCGGCCTTACCGATCTAGGTTGTGTTGCAGAAACCCCGGTCGAAAGGCCGGGGTTTTTTCAGGCCGCCTCACTTGGCGGGCTCTTTCATTTCCACAGATCGCGCGATGTCGCTAACCCATAACGGACATCGCCGGCGGCCACAAAACACGATTAATAAAACGTATGCAGTCATCCCCCAGAAATTACAGATGCGTAATACTTACTCTTAAATTTTAAATCATAAGCTCTTCGTATGCAAACCCAACCGTGGAGCTCACCCATGTCTAAGTTGATCGCCTTTTTGAAGAATGATTCTGGTGCTACCGCTATTGAATACGGCCTGATCGCCGCCGGTATTTCCGTCGCGATCATCGCGGTCGTCAACGGCCTTGGCACCCAGTTGAACGCCAAGTTCGGCAGCATTTCTAGCCAGCTCAAATAAAGTCAATCTGGCAAGCCCTACTTAGGATACAGGGGCCGCCTTATGTTGGCGGCCTCTCTCTTTGGAATGGGCCGCAGGCGTTCGACGGGTGGAACCGAGAGATGGTCGAAGCCATGAGCGAAATTTGGCTTCGTTTCGCAAATTCAAAAATTGACCTCGCGGCAACTCCTTCTTCAGCCGCACGCCAATCCCACCACTCGCATCGCTATCTAGAAAGACAATCCCCGGCCTGTTCGAAGGGAAAGTGGATCCGCGTCAAGGTCGAAGCGCGGGCACGGCGGACGAACGGGGACGACTATTTGGGGCTGCTTTGGCCGTTGACGGTGGCGCAGCCTTACACCCGCACTGGCCGCCGTTCTCGTCGATAAATTCGGCGCCAAACCATTGATTCCGGAATTTTTCCGGTAGCGCTTGGCCGCGCAAAAACTTTCCCGGAATCAACGTTGGGTTACAAAATCGGCTTAAATGGTCGACCGCGCCCACGGTTTGCATGATCTGAACCTGTCGAGCCTCCATCGGCATCGGACGAATTGTCTCAAGCTCAGGCCGCGCCAAACTTTCGGTTGGGCGGCCTTTACATGACAATCATGCGCGATAGCGCGGTGCTGGTTTCGCAGCAGCCGGTTTACATTTTTCCCTCGTGCTGCTCCGATCTTAATCTCTATGTGGCAGCCCTGATAATTAATCACTCGGACATCGTGGCGTCAGATGAGTTGCAGCCTTAATTCGCGGCCGACAACGCGGGCGGCGCGCTGAAGGCTCTCGATCGTGGCGCTGCCGTTGTTGGGATCAAGCAGCCGGTCGACTTGCGCACGGCTGGTTTTCATGAGTTCAGCCATGCGCTGCTTAGTGATCTTCTTTTTCTTCATTTCATTGGCAAGCTGGCGTGCAATTACTGCCTTGGTTGCGGCTGCGGTGACTGCCTCGCGGATTCCAGCTTCGTTAAGCCAGCTTTCGAAGCTGGACCCTATGTGAGGGTTTTTGCGTGCCATGACTGCACCTCCTTCAATCTCTGTTTTGCCAGCGCCAATTCTTCCGCCGGCGTTTTCTGCGTCTTTTTGATGATGGCATGCAACGCGATCAGCATGCCGTCGTGAAACCCAAAGAATACCCGCGCTTGGCGCCTACTTGGCAGCGCTGAGCGCACTTCCCACAAGCCGCCGCTTAAGGGCCGACACAGAGGCAATCCCATCGGCCAGCCGAATTGCACCTTGGCAATGTCGCGACCGATGATCCGCTTGTCCTCGCGGGGCAGTCCGTTCAGCCACTCCCGCACCGGTTCCCGGCCCGCAGCCGATCTCCAGAACGCGACAGGGATGGGCTTCAGGATCTCAGGCATTTAGATCGCAAAATGTATCAAAAAAGATACATAACTGCAAGAGGCAAATGGGCCTCAATTGCGTTTTTCCTGCTCGGCAATTCAGGCACAACCGCTTTCTGGATCACTTACGCTTTGCGGCCTGATGCGGTTTCTTAAGTCGTACCCCGGCGCCACCGCCGTTCTCGTCGATGAATTCGACGCCGGCGGCTTCTAAGGCTCGGCGCAGTGCAGCTTCATTAGCGAGAGTTACTGGGATTTCCCCATCAACGACCTCTGTCCGACGGATAGTTGCTACGCCGACTTTTGAGGCGCTGGCGAGGTCACGGCCGACTATGATGCTGAGTCAGCCGTGGAGCGTGAACTCTTCCTGCGATTAGCAAGCGTCCTGTGGCGACTGCGCCGCGCGACCCGCATAGAGACAGCCCTTTTTGAGTCTGTGGACGCCTCCTAATTGTGTCACTTCGGAGCATTGGGCACCTCGACACAAAGAGCAGCGCAAAATTCGGGCCAAGTTATGAGAATGCCTCACGCTGGCTTCCCGTTCGTTGGAAGGCCGAAAGCTTTTTTCGATCCTTGAGCTCAAATGAAAAGACCGCCGCGCGGCGGCCCCTTACGAAAAAAATGGCTTCGTTTCGCAAATTCAAAAATTAGCCTGGCGGCGTCTCCTTCTTCAGCCGCACGCCAATCCCGCCACTCGCATCGCTATCTAGAAAAACAATCCCGGCCGTTCATATCTCGCTGTGCTTTCAGTGACTTGGAACGTTTGATGGCATCAGGAGTTGCCCGTGTAACGTAATCAAAAATAGGAGCGTTTTATATGCGTGCATCTTTGAAACAGATAAGTTTGGCAGCGTTCATGGCTTTGACTGTTGCAGGAGCGGCGGTCGTAACCGCAAGTTCAGCTCAAGCGCAGCATTGGCATGGCCATGGTGGTGGCGGATTTGGCCCGGGCTTTGTCGGCGGTCTTGCGGCCGGCGCGGTGATAGGCGGCGGGTACTACGGAGGCGGCTACTACGGTGGCCCGTACGCTTATGATGGTGGCCCGTACTCTTACGGGGGTGACTGCTACATTCAGCGGAGAGTGTTTATCAACCGCTTTGGCCACCGCGTCATACGACGCGTGCGAGTCTGCGATTGATCTGGATTCCTAAATAAGAAAATAATGGCCCCGTTTCTGGGGCCATTATTATTTTAGTTGTGATCGTGATCGTGATCGCGATGGCGACGATGCTTAATTACAATAATCTTTTTGTGATGTCGGTGCATGTCGCGGTCGTGGTCGCCATCCTTCTTGATGACGATCGCCGCATCTTCAGCTTTCGCCGAAGAGGTAAGTGGCATTGCAATTCCGAAAGCTGCGAGTGCGGCAAAAGCGATGGTAAACCTGCGCATTGAATTTCCTCCTACTCAGCAAAATGCCGGCTAGCACAAACGCGCGCGGGCCAAATCTGTTCCCACTTTCTAGGGTAGGTATCCTGAACACCTGTTCATCGAAAATTGCGCGCTCCAATCCCTGCGCTTGCATCGTCGTCTAAAAAGACAATCTCGGCCTGTTCGAAGGCGCTCGGATCCGCATTGGGGTCAAAGCGAGGACACGACGGACAATGGGGACGACTATTTGGGCTGCTTTGGCCCCTGACGATGGCGCACCGGCACATCAGAGCACGACGCGTGTTCCGATAGGTGTTGGGTTCGTTCTGCCGAAAAATCCTTTTAGTTGCATTAAATTTTCGCTACAACTAACTAAGTGCCTTGCGCACGGCCTCGGGATCGCGGGCAATCACGATGAGATAGGCGCGGGCGGACTGATCGGGAACCGCAGCACCTTGCTCCCAATCGCGGAGCGTACCGAGGGGGATATGAAAGCGTCCGGCAAATTCTTCCTGCGTCAGACTGAGCGCGCGGCGGATCAATTTGACCTGCGGCGTGCGTTTCATGCGCTTGAAGTCGGCGGACGTAAGCGGAATCGCATCGCGGTCGCGCATGGCTGCGGCGGTACGTTGCGCTTCACTCATCGCTTTGAACCGGCTCCAGTCGTGCTTTGGCGGCTTAACCGTTGTCTTCGTGGTATTGTCGGCGTTCATGCGGCTCGGCTCCTCGGGTCGATATGATGCGAATGGCCTCACCCCTCATGGTGTAAGCGACAAATAGCAATCGGTTGCTCACCATGCCGATGATGACATAGCGGTCTTCGCCAAAGTCTTCACGGTCATCCAGCAACTCGATGGCGAAAGGGTCTTTGAACACATCCCTCGCCATTTCAAAGGTGACGCCATGATCGGCTTCGTTCTGTGCCGCCTTGACGGCGTCCCATTGGAATTCTGGCTCATTCATAAAAGTACTGATTAACAGTAGTTAGGTCAAGAGCTCTTTGTACATGGTTTGTTCTCAAAAATCCAGAAGCGAATTTCTCCGCTCATTTCCGCTGTTTTCCTTGTTGCGGCTTACGTAGGCGGACGCCCGGGCCGCCGCCGTTCTCGTCGATGAATTCGACGCCGGCCATTTCGCCCGCTCTTCGTTAGATCAGTCAGCAAAATTTTTTGGCGAGCGCTGTCGCCGGTGGCTACCTAATCGCGCCCGCCAAGGTCAGTCCGTTGAGATCAATTTCCGGCGTGCGTGCACTCACGATATCGGCGACGATGCGGCCACAACCGCAGGCCTGGGTCCAGCCATTAGATCCCTGCCCTACATTGAGCAACAAATTCTGTAGCGGCGTACCGCCTAGATAGGGCGGACCATCGGGCGTCATCGGTCGGAGGCCAGCCCAATAAGATGCACGAGCATAGTTTCCAGCCTGCGGGAACAGTGCTTGGGTGACATCAAGCACAGTCTCGGCCTTTCGCATGTTGACGGCGCAGCCATAGCCAGCGATTTCTGCCATGCCGGCGGCGCGCACACGATCGCCCAGGCGCGTCATCATAACTTTGCTGTGCTCGTCCATGACGGAAGACCGCGGCGACCCATCAGCTTGCACGTTCTCGAGCGTAATCGAGTATCCTTTGACCGGATAGACCGGGATATCAATCCCTAGCGGGCGCAACAGCAATGGCGCGTCGTTCGCCAACGCGACCACATAGCGGTCAGCTATCAGTTTCCCGCGCGAAGTCACGACGCCAGTTACGGCAGCGCCATCAGTCATGAATGCTTGAACTGAAGTATTGAATTGAAAGACGACGCCCTGGCTCTTCAATATGTCCGCCAGCCGCGTCGTGAACAAATGGCAGTCGCCGGTTTCGTCGTCCGGCAAATGCAGGCCGCCCTTGAGTTTGATCGTAGCACAACCAAGCGCGGGCTCGATTTCAATAATTTCCCTCGGACTGACGAGGCGGTGCGCCACATCGAACGACCGAAGTAGCTTGGCAGCACCCTGCGCGGCTTCGAGCTCCTTGTCAGTTCGGAATATCTGCAAGACCCCGCCCGTACCATGATCATAGCGGATGCCGGTCTCCTCCCGCAGCGCCACAAGACAAGCTTTACTGTAGTGGGCGATGCGCTGCATACGCATTTTGTTGCGGGCAAAGTTCCCGGCCGTGCAGTTTTTGACAAAGGCCGCCAGCCAGCGCCACTGCCGGGGATCGAGTTGGGGCCTTACAGAAAGCGGAGCATGGCGCGCCAACAGCCAACGCAGTATTTTTATTGGCATGCCGGGTGCTGCCCACGGCCCAGCAAAACCAGGGCAGACACCGCCGGCATTAGCTAAGCTGGTCTCGCACGCAACGTCGGGCTGGCGATCGACTACAACGACTTCATGACCGGCCTTGTGAAGATAATAAGCCGTTGCGGTGCCGATCACGCCGGCACCAAGAACCAGTACCTTCACTGAACCACTCCAATCGTCGTCATTCAGTTTTTATTTTGGCGTCCTGGATAATCTTCTGATATTTTGTCATCTCATCTTTGATGTATTTGGCGAAATAATCAGGCGTCGATCCAATCGATTCGAAGCCGAGCTTGGCGAAGCGGTCCTTCACGTCCGGCTGCTTGAACAATCTTAGCGACCTCCGCCTGTATTTTTGTCACCAGGTCGGTCGGCATGTTTTTCGGACCCCATAGCCCGTACCACGACGCAAATTCAAAGCCGTTCATGCCTGACTCTGCAACCGTGGGAATTTCCGGGGCGATCGCAACCCGCTTTAGGCTGGTGATGGCCAGGGCCTTGATCTTGCCGGCTTTGGCGAGCGGCAGTGACGACAACATCGGATCGGCCATCAGTTGCACCTGGCCGCCCATTAGATCGGTCAACGCCGGGCCCGCCCCCTTGTAGGCGATGACCGGGGTATTAACCCCTGCGTCGCGCTTGAGCAGTTCGACCGCCAGATGGCCGGCCGAGCCGAAGCTCGAGGTTGCGAAGGTGTATTTGCTCGGGTCTTTCCGAACGAGCTCAAACAATTCCTTGAGCGTAGTGACGGGTACATTCGGCGCGGTGCTCACGATCAGTGGGCCGGATGCAACCAACGTGATCGGCGTGAAATCGGTGACGACGTCGTACGGTACCGCTTTGTGAAGAAACGGCGTCACGACATGGATCGAGGCAGTCAATAATAGAGTGTAACCGTCCGGCGTTGATTTGGCGACGTAGTTGGCCCCGACAATGCCGCCGGCGCCACCGGCCTTATTTTCCACGACAAAATTTTGGCCCATGGTCTCGTTCAGCTTTTGCGCAAGGATGCGCGCGACACCATCGACCGAACCGCCGGGAGGATACGGCACGACGACGGAGACGGTTCGGTTCGGATATGTTTCGGCCATGACCGGTGTGATCGCGAGCCCGACGAGCCCGACGATCAACGCAGCAAAGTATTGAACAATTTTCATGATAGCACCCTTCATCATTTGGGTTTCAAAAGGTCCCTGGATAGCTGCCACCGTCGACCAAAATATTTTGGCCAGTAACGTACCCAGCATGCTCCGAGCATAAAAATGCGCAATACGCGCCGAGTTCCGCGGGGCGGCCATAGCGCTTGGCCGGGTTTGCGGCCGCCCGCGCGCGCCAGATTTCGTCGAACGTCTTCCCGCTTTCCTCCAGCATCCCTTCAATGTGCCGACGTTGCGCATCGCTGTCGAAAATGCCCGGCAGAAGATTGTTGATAGTGACATTGTGCGCGACGGTTTGACGCGCGAGACCGCCCACAAATCCCACCAGGCCGGATCGCGCGCCATTCGACAGGCCAAGTTCAAGCTGCGGAACCTTTACGCTGCGCGAGACAATATTGATAATGCGGCCGAAGCCGCGTTCGATCATGCCGTCAACCGTCAGCCGGATCATCTCGATCGGCCCCAACATCATGGCGTCAAGCGCGCCAATCCAATCATCGCGGGTCCAATGACGGAAATCGCCGGGCAGCGGACCGTCAGCGTTGTTGAGCATAATGTCGGGCGAAGGACAGGCTGTGATAGCAGCCTTCCGACCTGCTTCAGTGGTGATGTCGCCGACGACCGGTACTACATCGACGCCGGTCGTCGCACGAATCTCATCGCATGTCCGTTCGAGGACATCACGGGTCCGTGCGACAATGGTGACGTCAGCGCCTTCTTGAGCCAAAGCCACGGCGCAGGCTTTACCGAGGCCTCGGCTGGCGCCGTTGAGGAGGGCCTTGCGGCCGGCGATGCCCAGATCCACAGCGAAGGCTCAGGCAGCAGCCGAAAGAGGTTTGATGTTGTAGCCATATTTTTTGTCGAGTTCGAGCTCCTGCACAATACGCACGCCTTTGGCGAGCGCTTCGCCTTCAAGATTTGTAAGAGGCTTACGCAGGTCGCCGGCGGGCATGCCGAGCGCCTTCATCAGGGACTTCACCGCAACCGGGTTTATCGCCGAATACGTATAATGCAGCAGCGGCAGCAAACCGAGATAGGCGTTCTTGAAACCTTCCGCCTCGGTGGGACCCTTCCATGGCGTCGAGATCGTCACGAGTTCTCCCGGCGCGACATTGCCGGTCATGTTCGCTGTGCCATGGCCACCAAGGCTCATGGTCGGAACGACCAGGCCCAGATTAGGACTATCGCAGCACATCACCGCAACATTCGGCTTGCCGGCGAGAACCTGGGCTACCTGGCCCACGCGCGCCGTCGACTCCTTGTGCACCACGTAATTGGGGTGCTTGAAGATGCGCAGCAGATGATCCCAATGCAGGTCGCTCTTCACCCGCGGCGGATTATTGTAGATGCCGAGCGGAAGATCGGTAGCGTCAGCCACTTCAAGAAAGAAGCGTTCGATGTCGGTTTCCGGCGCGCAGATATAAGCCGGCGCCGCCAGAATGGCGCCGTCAGCGCCATTGTTTTTAGCAAACTTGACGGCGGCAATCGTTGAATCGGTGTTGTTACCGGTGCAGCCGAAGAAAATCGGCATTTTCGCCGTCTTCATCTTGGCGGTTTCGACGATGATCTGCTGTTTCTCCTCTGGCGACAGCATCGATGTTTCGCCGGTCGAGCCCATGATCAGCACGGCGGCGGTGCCGTTTTCCTCGTGAAAATTAAGGAGGGTTTTGAATGCAGCGAAATCCACAGTGCCGCTCTTGTTGAATGGCGTAATCAGCGCGACGAACGAACCGGTCAACAGCTTCTTGGACATACAGTCTCTCCATCATGGAACTGGTGACAATATCACGCCGGAACACGATCGGCATCTGGGTCGAATCTGGGCGGCGTCCAGGCGTCAACGGGCGGCAATGGGCCCTTCCAGAGCTCAATTTCTACCAATGTACTCAGAGCGCTCGGACCTTGCGCCAGACGAGACGTTCCGACGTCGCGCGTAAGGACATTTGGATTTCCATGCCGCTCCGGCTCATCCGCCTTTGGGGCCGGGTCAAACCAAGCACCGGTCGCCATCACCACGACACAGGGCATAACCCCATCGTCACGCTTCGCGGCAGCCAGGCACGCCCCCCGTGCGTTGAACACCCGCACGATGTCGTCGTTTTTGATACCGCGCCGTGCAGCGTCCGCCGGATTGAGCCGAATTTGTTCGCGCCCGTTGACCTTATGTCCGCGCGAAACCGGCCCCAAATCCATCTGGCTGTGCAGGCGGTCGGCCGGCTGATGCGTGATCAAATGCAATGGCCAGCGGGCGACGTCGGCACTACCCAGCCATTCTCCCGGCTCGATCCAAGTCGGGTGGCAAGGACAGTCGTCGTAGCCGAAGCCGGCAATGGTATCAGAGGCGATCTCGATACGTCCCGATGGAGTGTTCAACGGATGAAGCTGCGGGTCGCGTCGGAAATCTTCAAACAGCACAAAATCTTCGTCGGGCGGCGGCAATTCGACATAACCGTCGCGCCAAAAGTTCTCAAAAGTCGGCAAAGTTACATTTTTGCGGGCGGCGCCAGTCGACACACGCTCGTAGATCCAGCGACACCAATCCATCTCGTTGCGGCCTTCGGTGAAAGCCTGCGCATAGCCAAGCCGATCGGCCAAAGCATGGAAAATATCGAAATCGGATCGCGCGTCGCCGACCGGATCGAGCGCGCGATGCATCGCGAAAATATACGGGTCGCGCGCAGAGCCCCCCACATCGTTGCGTTCCAGCATTGTGGTTGCCGGTAATACAATGTCGGCATGTCGTGCTGTCGTCGTCCAACAGCTTTCGTGTACAATAACTGTTTCCGGCTTTTGCCATGCTTGGCGCAGCCGATTGAGATCCTGATGATGATGAAACGGATTGCCCCCGGCCCAATATATCAGCTTAATGTCGGGATAGATTTCGCGTCGGCCATTGAACTCATAGGCCGAGCCGGGCTGCAACAGCATATCGGCTACGCGCGCCACCGGAATAGCTTTCGACGCCGGATTGGGTGGAAGAGAAAACTCTGGACCCGGAAGCTCGGTGCGCGGTACGCCGACGCCATTCATCGAGCCTTGCCCAAAAGCAAAGCCGCCTCCTGGTTTGCCAATGCCTCCGATCATGGCCGCAAGCGCGATCGCAGCCCAATAGGGCTGCTCGCCGCGATGCGCGCGTTGCAAAGACCACGCGCAGGTGAGGAGGCTATTGGTGCCGGAGGCGTTGCGAGCCAGATGGCGGATCGTGTCAGCCGAAATTCCGGTGATGCTGGCGCCCCATTCGGCATCCTTGGCGATGCCGTCACTTTCCCCGAGCAAGTAAGAACGGAATGTCTCGAAGCCGACGCAATAGCGCGAGACAAATGCGGCATCGTACCGGCTTTCGGTAAGGAGCGTGTGAGCCATACTCAGCATCAAGGCCGCGTCCGTATTGGGTCGAATTGGAATCCAATCCGCCTCAAGAAAATCGGGCGCATCTGCCTTAAGTGGGCTGACTATTACAAACCGAATGCCTGCTTGCTTTGCTCGCCGCAGCCATAATTCGAGCACATGTGCACCCGTCCCACCCGATGTCACTTGACTGTTCTTTAGCGCCAGTCCGCCGAATGCGATGATAAGCTTGGTATGCTTGACGACGGACGACCAATCAGTGACGCGTCCAGTCACCGGCTGATAGGTACCGATCACGTGCGGCAGCAGAAATTGGGCTGCACCCCAACTGTAATTGCCGGCCTGGTCGACGCACCCGCCCCCTAGGAAAAGAAAGCGGCGTACCAAAGTTCGGGCGTGATGGAGACGGCCTGCTGACGACCAACCATAGGATCCGCCGAATATAGCCGTACTACCAAAATCGCGACGGGTACGGGTAAGCTCGCCGGCAACAAGATCGAGCGCTTCATCCCACGACACTTCGTGGAAACGGTCGGCACCGGTGCGCGGCCGGCCTTCCCTCCACCCATCACGGATCGCCGGCCGAGCGACGCGTAAAGGCGAATGTACCAAATCCGGGATTGCGGCAAGCATCGACGACGGCGCCGGATCGTGAGCGAAGGGTTCGCAGCCAACTACACGTCCGCTTTCGACCAGCGCATTAAACGCGCCCCAGTGGGATAACGAAGGAAAGCGCGCTATAGTCATGGTTGCGTTCGTCTCACCACCGCAATTCCGATAACGACCCCCTTCCTTAGCAGTAGCAACCAGCTTTTTGCGCCAATATTTTTGGCTTCGAGATCGGGTCTTCTTCGTCGTACGAGGCAGCCCCAACCCCTCCGCTCGCATGGTCGTCTAGAAAGACAATCCAGGCCCATTCGAAGGGCGATCGGATTAGCATCAGGTCGAAGCGCAGAGCACGGCGGACGACGGCACGACTATTTGGGTTGCTTTTGCCCCTGACGATTGCGGAGTCGCACGCCCGACACCGCCGCCGTTCTCGTCGATGAATTCGACGCCGGCGGCCTCCAAGGCGCGCGTGAGCGCACGCGAGAGTTGAGCGCATGTGCCAACAAGTGTCCTGGCTTCGCACCTTCAAGTCGCTTCGATCGCTCGGAAGTGAAACCCAGGATGCCTCGCGCCAAGATCGGCGTTGCTCCCAGCGAAGTAGGGCCCGGGCTGCCCTATGATCTCGCCGAGTGAGCGCCACTTGGGTTGACATTATTGATACTCATATGTATTACTTTAAATACCTGATTAATAGTATTGACATCTTTGGCAACCGTATAACGCATACATGCCGATAGACGGTTATTGATTTTCTGAGCGGGAGTAAACCGATGGACCAAATAACGTTCGCCGCCATCACCTACCGCGCCCTGCGCGACCGCATCCGGGCGCAGGACCCCCAGATCGACGAGCAGACCCTAGCCGATACGGTCGAGGGCCTGACTGACCTGCACGAGATCCTAGCCGCAGTTCTCCGCGCCGCCCTGGCCGACGAGGCCATGGCGACGGGACTCAAATGCCGGATTTCCGACATGCAGGACCGGCTGGCCCGGCTGCAGGACCGGGCCGCAAAACGCCGCCAGATCGCCAAGGACGCGATGGTCGAGCTTGATCTGAAGAAGCTGGCGGCTCCGGATTTTACCGCTTCGCTAAGGCCCGGAATGCCCGCCCTGGTGGTGCTCAATGAGGATGCCGTCCCCAAGACCTATTGGGAGCCAGGCGAGCCCCGCCTGAGACGCCAAATCTTGGCGAGCGACCTCAAAGGGGGCGCGGAGGTCGAAGGCGCCACCCTCTCTAATCCCGAGCCGGTTCTAAGCGTGAGGGTACGGTGATGGGCTTCTCAGCAAAACAGGTACAGGCGCTACGGCGTCAACCTAACCGGTCCCACATCCGGACCCGCGAGGCCCATGGCCGCGAACTCACCTATCTCGAAGGCTGGTACGCCATCACGGAGGCCAACCGGATCTTCGGCTTTGACGGCTGGAGCCGGGAGACCATCGAATCCCGCAGTGTGCTTGCCCGCGAAAACCGGGGCACCTTCCACGCCGTCTACATCGCCCGGGTCCGCGTCACCGTGCAAGCGGATGGGGCAACCATAATCCGGGAAGGGCATGGCACTGGGGAAGGTCGCGGCACATCGCCCGGTGAGGTCCATGACATCGCCCTCAAGGCTGCGGAAACCGACGCCACCAAGCGGGCGCTGGCGACCTTTGGCAGGCCGTTTGGTCTTGAGCTCTATCGGGGCGGCATGCCACCACAACAGAAGCCGCTGCCCTCACCGCCATCCGTCCCCGCCACCGCCGACCCCCGTGTCGGGTTCCACCCGGATGACACGACGCCTATCCCAAGACCGTCCCGCTACTATGGCCGTCGGCAAAACGAACTGGCCGAGCACTTCCGGGGTGAACGACGGCAAGCCGAACGGACAATGGGACGGCCGACATCGCCGGCGCCGCCGCTTGCGCCAAAGGCACTGCCTGATCTCATCCCCGGTCGGATCGACAAAAGCGTTCTCACCATCGCCGAGCCCAAGCGACTGCGCGACAAGGGGCATCTGAGGTTTGTTGCGTCCCAGGCCTGCCTCGTCTGCGGCCGGCAGCCGTCCGACCCGCATCATCTGCGGTTTGCTCAACCTAGAGCCATCGGCCTTAAAGTCAGCGACGAGTTCACCGTCCCCCTCTGCCGAGGTCATCACCGGCAGTTGCATCAAGCCGGCAATGAGGTGGCCTGGTGGGGGAACCTCAAGGTCAAACCGCTGGAGGTCGCCAGAGGACTTTGGGAACAGACCCATCCACAATCACAGGTTCGTCCCAAGGCTCAGGCCCTTCCCAACAGCGCCGAAGAGACCGACGACGCTGGCACCGCACCGGACGACGCGAGCACCGCACTGATTGAGGCGAACGGCAAAACGAAGCCAATTGCAGTTGATCCGCAATGAGCTCGCTCAAGCAGATTGAGGCCAACCGCCGCAATGCGCTGAAAAGCACAGGGCCCAATAACCCCGGAAGGCAAATACCGTTCACGCGGCAATGCCATCCGCCATGGCCTTACCGCCGAGACCATCATCGCCGCGCTCGAGGACGCAGAAGATTACCAAGCCTTCGAAGCGGCGGTGACGGCCGACTATGATGCTGAATTAGCTGTGGAGCGTGAGCTCGTCCTTCGATTAGCAAGCGTCCTGTGGCGACTGCGCCGCGCGACCGGCATAGAGACAGCCCTTTTTGAGTTTGTGACCGCAAAATCTAACAAGCTCGAACATGGGTCTTCACGCCCAACCCTCGTCGAGGCAGCCGATCACTCTGATCGCAATCAATTACACTTGGTAGCAACACGTCAATCAGACGCGACGGCGGGAAACGAGCTCAGTTTCAATACCAAAAGCGATATCGCCGACTGCTTCTTACGCTTGGCCGCTCTGCCGACTTTCGCCCTCGACCGCCTCAGCCGCTACGAGCATTTACTCTGGCGGCAAGCCCGCCAGATTGTGTTTACGCTGGAGTTTTTGCGGCGCCGCCAGCGAGCGCCGAGCCGGTCAACCTTTCCATTCTCGTTCCGCCGACGCGATCCCGGCGCCTCGTTCAGATAGTTCAGGTAGCCACTGCGATCATGTTGGCCCCTACCGTGATGCTAACCGAGTAATAGCGATAGTTTGGTAAAGCGGGCGAAACTATACGCAAATGACCCCGAGTGGTCGCGCCCAACCATGATATAAAGCAGCCTGTGGAGCCGCCATGGCAGACATAAGCTGTCTGAAAACATTGATAGCCGCCTTCTAAGCCTTCTTGAGTGCCCGCGAGACCGGTCGCAGCTTCGTATTGAAAGCGGTCACCTTCGTTGTGCTCGGGCCACAGATACCCAATCGTGAGCGGCGTTCCTGTTTTCCTGCTCGCCAAAAGGAACAGACAATTGGGATTGCAGCTACGTCTTTGAAGGCTGCGGAAAGCGCAATTGGCGGTCCGCTTTACATAGATACGATAGGGCTTTCCGAAGAGGAAAAGCGTGGAATTGAACGAGATTGGATTGCGGGAGGCAAGTTAACCCCGTCATTTCATATCTTATTGGTGCAACTTCTGGATGTGGCTATGTCAATTTGATTGGACGGCTGGATAGCTAACCCATTCCCCGACATTCCTATTGGGAGCGGCGACGGTGAGCTTTTGCTGGATGTTGGGTCGAATTGGGGCCGCTGGTCAGTTTCCGCCGCTCGCAAAGGCTGGAGAGTTATCGGAATTGATCCTTCGCTCGGCGCGATTTTGGCGGCGCAGAGAGCCTTTTCCACCATGGGCCTAAACCTATCTTTTGTTTGCGGTGACGCTAGATTTTTGCCCTTTAAAGCGAATATTTTTCAGTGTGCTTTCTCTTATTCCGTAATCCAGCATTTTTCTGAAACAGACGCCGAGATTGCCATCGCTGAGTTGGGTCGAGTGTTGCGTCCAGGTGGCCTTGCAAAAATCCAAATGGCGCACAAAGGGGGGCTTCGATCAACTTACGTTCGCACTCGTCGTGATTACGCGAAAGTGGAATTTTTCGAGTTCGATATTGGTCGTTAGCATCAATGCGTGTATTGTTTGAGAAAAAAATTGGCCCATCTAAATTTATAGCTGAAGCGTTTGGTGGGCTTGGTCTTCTGGCTGAAGACCAAAATTATGTATCCACCAAGGCCAAATTGTTGATCGGCATTTCCCAGTTACTGAAGAAGCTCTCTTTATTCGTCCGTCCACTAATCCGGCTTGCTGACAGCGTTTACATCGTATCCACCAAGCAATAGCCTACGCACTCCAGCCTCATGCCAGAGCCTCCGCCGTTCTCGGCGATGAACTCAATACCTGCGGCTTCCAAGGCACGCGTGAGCGAAGCGACCCGTGAGGCCCAGAGCTGCGAACTGTCCTCCATCGAAGGTTGGTATGCGATCTCTGAGGCCAACCGGATCTTCGAGTTCGACGGGTGGAACAGAGAGACGGTCGAAGCCATGAGCACATCTGAAGTATGTAGCGTCACAGGCGTGCCTGATCTGCGGTCGCAGCCGTCCGACCCCCGCTACGACCGAAACAGAAAGTTGATGGTATTTGAGTGAAGTTTGCAATTGGTCGCCAAAAGGTAAGGGCAATGCCACCGGTCCACGGCCGACACTGCCGTTCCGTCCGACAAAACGAACCCAATTTTACCAGTTAAGCCTCAATGACATCGCTCAAGCAAATTGAGGCCAATCGGCGCAATGCGCTCAAAAGCACCGGGCCAATAACGCCGGAAGGCAAAGATGCGTTCGCGCTGCAATGCCGTACGCCACGGCCTCACGGCCGAGACCATCATTGCCGCGCTCGAAGATTCGAAGGATTACGAAGCATTCGAAGCCGCAGTGATTTCGGACTATGATGCTGAATCAGCCGTGGAGCGCGAGCTCGTGCTTCGATTGGCAAGCGTCCTGTGGCGACTTCGCCGCGCGACCGGCATAGAGACAGCGCTTTTTCGAGTCTGTGACCGCAAAATCTGACAAGGTCGAATATGGTCTTCACGCCCAACCCTCGTCGCAGCAGCCGACCACTCTGATCGCAATCAATTACACTTGGTAGCAACACGACAATCAGACGCGATGGCGGGAAACGAGCTCAGTTTCAATACCAAAAGCGATATCGCCGACTGCTTCTTGCGCTTGGCCGCTCTGCCGACTTTCGCCCTCGACCGGCTCAGCCGCTACGAGCATTTACTCTGGCGGCAAGCGCGACAGATTGTGTTTACGCTGGAGTCTTTGCGGCGCCGCCAGCGAGCGCCGAGCCGGTCAACCTTTCCATTCTCCTTCCGCCGACGCGATCCAGGCGCCTCGTCCGAAGTGCCCAGCTGAATCAACATCAAAAAGATTTGAGCGGCCTTGAGAACTATCAGGGGCGAGTGGCTACGTCGCCAGCATCACGGCGCCGGCAGGATGTGTGCCAGTCAGGGCGACAGCCGCACGGAAGCGCTCGCCAATACCCATGCCAGAGCCGTAGCTTGAACATAATCTTCAATCCGCTATGTTGCATTGTGGCGTCGATCTACGCATCCTCAAACTTGGCATGACGCGGTCGACGCTTGCCTCCTATTTCAAGAGCGACAGGGACATTCCGTATGCTTTGGAAAGCGTTGTCATCGCGGAACTCTCGCTGGCCGGAGGACACGCGCTACTTCCAAAATGAAGCAATGCTGCAACATGCTCGCGCCCTTTTTCACGCCGAGGAAGCCAAGGACGACCTACAATCTCACGTAGCCTGGAACATTGGGGACATTCGGCACTTTGATGTTGAGAATATGGAAAGAGTAGTTTCGATTTTGCCGTGTGGAAGAAGCGGTTCGTTTCTGCTGAGCAGCTATTTGGACGGACATGATGATGTCCTAATGCTTCCCCTATTTCTTAGCACTTCGATTTACGAATTTTATGATTCCAATAAGCGATTGTCATTGCTCGATAAGCTGATTACGTATCCAGTCGCCTTAAATTTTTTTGAAGGGGACTTTTCGATCCTTGCGGCCAACTATTATGCTGCGGTCAAGGCTGTCTTTAAGGTCCATGACAGCCGATCATTAGCTTTTCTGGAATCATCTCGATCATTCTTTTTGTTCTTACACGTTACCTACAGTGTGGCACTAGGCCGGCTTCCTGCGACCCGTCATCCATTGATTGTGTTTGCGCAGCACACCTTCAACTCCGAATTAGCCAAACGCCTGGTTGAAGACTTCCCACAAGCACGTTTCATCCATACCGTACGTGATCCGCTTACTAACTGTGGTCGCAGTTATCCAATGTTTCTCACGTGGAGTGGCTATTTAGCTCCAGCATACGTGATCCGGATGCTGGATAAATACGATGAACCGCATGCCGGGATGCAATCACGCACGCGGGCAGTTCGTTTTGAAGACCTGCATTTGAATCTAAAGATGACGATGGAAACAGTAGCCGATTGGCTGGGTCTGCGTTATCAACCCTCGTTGCTCGAGAGCACTTTTAATGGCGTTCCGTGGGTCGTCGAGCGTAAATCATCGTCCTGGTCTGGCCCTCGGCCGGAGCAGGCTGCAAGAGATGCCAGGAATATTTCATTCACCGATAAGGGGCTTTTGTTCGCCGTGTTAAATGAAGACTTTGTGGCCTGGAATTACCCGTGTCATAAAAGCTTTAAGAGTCCTTTGGTCCGCGTTGTCATATTCATTCTTGTCTTCCTGGTTCCCATGCGAATCGAAATCATTGAAACGCGTAGATTGCTTAAGAATATTGCATCACTTCGTCGTGGACAATTCAGTTACGCCGTTAAAGGCTTGGTACAGATTTTCATTTGTCGACTAATCGTAATGGCGCTCGCGGCTGCAATCTTTTGCCGACGGCTTGTCTTTGGGAAACACGTGTTGCGGGTGTTTGATATGTGATCCTGCGTTATCAGTGAACTCGGTCGGGAACATGTTCAGTCAAACAACTCGTTCACGATCAAAGGATCAAAGAAAGAAGGCCGCCTAATGCTGGAGGAAGTCGCCGATGTGGACAAAAACTTCGCGGCCGCAATGTCTGAAATCGGTTCGTCCGTGCAGAAATTTCTGCCTCATTAAGACAATGTGCCGTTGCACACCTCCTGTTGCGGTAAGAAACGACGCCTCAGGGCAACCGCCTACTTTCAGCGTGCTTCGTAGTGGCTCAGATCCTCGGGCAAGTCGACCTCTCCCCAAGATCGATCGTAGCGGACGGCGCGGACAGGCATTCGGCCCGCATCTATGATTTTCTGAAGAGTGCCCGTCATATGCATGGTGTCGCGCTCACGGTCTGTTAGACCTGCTCTTACGCGGCTCAACTCGCCCCACGACGCGGGTGTGAGGCGCAATAGCCCCATGTATTGTCCTTCGATTTCCACCATCGAGCGCGGCTTGTTGCCGATCTCTAACAGCGTCTCATCATGGCTAAGGCGAAACGTCTCGGCATCCAGTAGCGGATCACCAAACCGTACTTGCCACGAGGCGAGCCAATTGGAGTTGTAGGTTACCGCCAGGGCCGCCCCGCAATTCACCAGCAGGCTCACCGCCGATGAAGTCATAGAAGATATCCGCGTAACTGACGATGCAGGTATCCGCGACCAACCACGCTTCCGCGCAGGCTAGCGATGACACCATATTGGTCTCGGCCCAACGCGGGTTATAGAATTCGACCAAGCCGCGCCCTCCCAGCAGTTCTCGTTTGTAACCGGTAACGATCCCGATCTCCTTGATCCCCGCCTCCCGAAGCGCCCCTAATTGCCAGTCCAACAAGGTCTTGCCTCGCAACTCAACGAGACATTTTGGGCGCTCGTCCGTCAGGCGCTTCATGCGGCTGCCGCGACCCGCAGCAAGAATGATGGCTCTCATTATTTTTCACATCGATATATTAAAAGGTTGTCATCGGGACGTCCGTGAACCGCCGCACAGTCACTCACCGAATAGAATTCTTAGCCGCCGTATATCGTTTGCAGCAAATGTTACTTCGCGCTCTGGATGCCACATCCAGCCCTCCCAGGGCAGGTTGGTATGACGGATCGCTTCAATTGAACCATCTTCGCTACGGGCAGTCACTACGAAATCGGCCGGACAATCTGCAAGAGCAAGACTATGAAAGCTGTTGACGTCACCGGAAATTTCGCCGCACAAGGAGTGGCGTGTCCGAACGTGCCCCTTAACAGGCATCAGTGTGATGCCAGACCAAGCGCCCATCATCTGCATCCCCCGGCAGATGCCAAGCACAGGCAAGCGGTTCATTTTGGCATAGTCAAGCAGTCTGCTTTCCGTCAAATCGCGTTCCGGACAAGCGCCGATATCGTTGCCCCCCGAGAGCAGAACGGCATGCACGTTGACACCTGCCATCCACGCACTAACGGGGTCCAGATCCGAAGAATCCTTACTCATCGCAAGTATCAGCCCATTGGGCACGGGTATGGGCAGGCATCCAACCGAGGCGAGCAATGCGCTGATTCGCTGATCGAGCGTATCTCGTCGTTCATTACGTTCGGGAATAACCGTTACGCCTTGGCTCATCGCCACTCGCTTCACGCCAGAACCTCCACTCGCCGACTGGCACAATCGACGTGCAACCGCGGCGCTTCCGACCAGCGACGATAGAGAACCTCGCCGGCACCGATAACCGCCGGCAAATTCAGCTCGCTTGCACGTATCGCCATGTGAGAGTTCGCGCCACCCCAAGCGGTGATCAGCCCCGCGATCGGATAAGAGAATAGCCAGTCGAAACCAGGGTCGGCACTGGGTATGCACACAATCGCGCCCGCTAGTGACTCGCGTCGGTCACACCCGGCCACGAATGCGGTAACCTGCTCTTGCGTGATGAAGTTGGGATCAGATTCCGGCCACGCGAAGGCCCAAACATCGTCCGGGCGGACGATTACAGGCGGCAATGTTAGGCTAAGCGTTTCGCTGTATCTTGCCTTCCCTTGTTCGATGCTCGCTGCCAGCACATTTTTTGGGTGCGCTGCACCGATATATAATTCCTTGAACACCGCAATATCGCAATAGGCCATGTCCTCAGGCGAAAATCCACTTCGGGAGCCGTACGCCGCAACAAGCGCCAGCGTGTCCGATAGATTTCGGGTGAAATGAAACTTCGACAGTTCGCGCAATTCGATGCCCGCCTGTAAGAAATCGAATAGCCCAATTGCGTCCGGTTCCAGGCCATGTGCTTCGAGTAACCGCGTGACCTCGCGCATCTGCTGCAGGGTTATCGAGAATTGCCTGATCGGTTCCGGCGCGCGCGGTTGCTGACTCCAGTCGAAATATTGCTCCGGCGCTTCATCGTAGCGCGGCGAGAGAATGTCGTAGGTACCCGGGCGCAGATGGCCGTATCGGGCCAGGAAGGTCGTGCGATCCAGTGTGGCACGATCACGGGCCTGTTGACGACTAACCGTCGAAATCCCACCCAAGAAGGCATCATGCTCTCTTTGGGAGAACAACCCTACGTTTACGAGCGATTGCAGCATCTGCACCGCCACAAAGCCGGCTCGGGCCAACCCGGCAAAGGGCAATGTGCCATAGCGCTTGGTGTCTTCGAGCAAAAGGTAAATTCGCTCCAATAAGTCGGCGTCCGAACAGAGCAACTCTTCGCGCCGTGCCTTTAAGGTCTCAATCTTGGCCGCATCTTGGCGCCACAGGCCCTCCTTAGGATGTATGATGCGGTTGGTGAGCCGGCGCAGGCTCCCGGCAATCGACCCACGCTCTTTGTCGGAGATGCCTGCCTCGGCCAGTCGTTCGATCCGCTCCGGCAGGTCGAGCGTGTAGCACGAAAACACAATCTCGAACTCCACCTTGTCATGCAAGGTGGGTTGCGTCAGAAGCCGATCAATATAGTGGTCCACCAACCGTCCCGCCAGCCGTTCTTCGAGATCGGCGGGGATGAACGAGTTGAATGACAACCGGACGTCGATATAGGGCAAGCCAAAGAAATGCAACATCAGCGGGAAGCCGCGCAGGTTGCGATAACCGTAGTTATGGCGTTGATACGCCCAGATGGAATCGGTAACGAGATCGCGGTAGAGCGACAGCGCCAGTGGCTTGGGACGAATACCGATGATTTCGGCTGGGTTCCAGTCGGGCATGACGCCATACACGGTACGAGACCCCATCAGGAATGGATGCGGCAACATTCCGCGCGCCACCTTGTCATGGATGCATTGCAACCTGACCGACTGATCCGAAACCGACTCCGGGGCGCGGGGCAGAAACAGGGCTCTGGCTTGCAGTAGCCACAGCACTTCACCGGCTTCCTCAACCGTGACGGCAAACTCGCAATCCACCGGCAATTCACCGAACAGGCAGAGCAGCTCCTCGATCAGCTCCAGAACGCCAGCCAGTTCAGTTGGCGGTTCCACAGGTGAGGCCGCGGCCTGTTGCCAGATGCAGCCACCCCGTCCACCGGTGACAAACGTAGCGTCATCGCCTTCTGACCAGTTCACCACCCGATATGGCGTACAGGTATTGGGGTCGTGGGAGAATGCGACACCTGAGCGGACCACGTTCCGTAACATTGGCTGGACTAGCACTTCATCGTCTGGCTGTGCATCCCCGTATGAGGCGATCACCCGGTCGACCGCATTCTCGAGATGTTCCATGCAAATATTGAGCAACGATAGGAATGCCCCGGCATTGGATTTGCCTGCGACATCCTCTCTCTGACAACTGGAACGCACAATCAGCGGCCCATCGCCAAGGACGCGCCGCATCCGTCTCAGGCAGGCGGCGCGATCATGTCGCCATTCAGCAACCGTGAAGTATACAAGCAACGCGATGCTGGCGCAGGCGATCTGCCCCTGCAGTTCTGCCAACGTACGGGCTTTCGTCGTAAATGACAGAGGCATCGCGACTCAGTCTTTCCGGAGTGCCGACCACGCGCGGGTGAGGTATGTCGCCTCGATTACGCTTTGGCCGCTTATGCGTTTCTCGATAAAATCAAGGAACGTATCGAACGCCTTCGCGCCCAATTGCACTCGCAGGTCGTTGACGGAACGCCATGCTCCGAGATAGCGCTCGCGCGTCATGCGAATAACATGTCGACCTTCGAGGTACACTACATCTTCAAACCAGGGCGAGGACCACAGTCGCTCCGTAAGTGTTTCAGTTATCCCGGAGCGGCCGGACGACACGCGCTTGATGTCCGTTCGCAAAGTGGCCAAGTGCGCCTCTATCTCCACGAGGAGTGGATTCACCTCTATCAGGCGCGGGTTCCATAGCGCGGTGAACCGTCCCTGTGGACGCAGTAGACGATGAAACTCTTGAAGGGCTGCGTCAAATTTCGCCCAATGAAAAGATGACGCCATTGTTAGCCAATCACAGAAAGCTTCGGGAAGACCTGTGGCTTCAGCATCGCCCACCAACCACCGGATTGTGGTGTTTGCACAATCCACTTTGCCGGTGGCGCGCATATCCGCGTTAGGCTCGATGGCCGTGACTGACCTGACGCCCTTCTGGTAGACCATGCGCGTCCAGATACCTGTCCCCGCGCCCACGTCCACAAAATCGACCTCGCTAGCGTGCTTATTGAGCAAGCCCAACAGCGCATTGAGCACGGACGGACAGTAATCGGGTCGATGCTGCGAGTAATCGTCGGCAAGCCCGCTGAAGTCGCCAGACTTTCGTACCTGTTGACTCATCCGCCCCTCTTAGTCTTCAGAGCGGCAATCAATTCATCCGCCAATTCCGACGGCGTTTGTCCGCGCGCGAATTCAATCACTAGGTCGGGGCATTCTGGTTCATCGATCGATAGATCGAGGCCAGCCACGTTGGTCAAAGTGCCAGCATCGAAGCGCCGGTAGATACCTTTGGGATCGCGGCGTCGTAACTCTTCCACCGGCGTTTTCAAGTAAACCTCGAAATAAGCCGGAAAATTCTCCCGATTCCACGCGTGAACTTCTTTGAACAGGGAAATGGTTGCGATCACCACGGTCAGTCCTTGGTCAGCCAGGACGCGGCATAAGCGGGCGTATTGCATCGCGAGTTCGAAACGTTCTGCACGGCCGTGGTTTTGCGCATTAGTGGCGACAGCACCGAATATTGAGCGCAATTCGTCACCATCCAAATGCGCAACACTCTCGCCACACGATCGCAATTTCCCCGCAGTCACGTTGGAGAGGGTCGACTTGCCAGCTCCCGATAGACCTGTGATCCAGATGACAGTTCCAGACATGGATGTCGTACGTATTTCTTCTCGGCCGCAGTCGTTTACTGCGTGTTTAAATCATTGTCTCAAAGCCTAGCGCTTTGCGATTTCACTCTAACCACAGTACTGCCGTGGACACAAACTTATCAGCCCAAATCAAGTGACCCAAGCGGAAATGAATAAGTCGAGCCTCAGTCGTTGCGCTAGCGCACAGGTAGTAAGCCTCCGGTGAGGACCGCGGTTTAGGCATGGCGCGACCGCTTGACGATAGGTTTTCGCGACCAGCGTTTCGCCAGCGTGGTGACTTTGCCGACGAGACATTCGGGGGCGACGTTTGGATCAAAGTCGTCGGCGATCCATTCTTTGAACTCGTAGAGGCCTACCAGCCGTTTCAGGGTTGCTTTGATGTCCTCCCTACCCTTGAGATCCGTGACTATGCGCGCCTGCTGTGCGGATTTGCAGTGGACTTGTTGCCTCGTGACAGGCTCAAGGCCAAATTCTCGACTGTGCTATCTTCAGTCGTTAACACGCAATGGATCTGACAGAATGACAATCAAAGCCGTCGCAAAATCTTGCAGCGTAGCGGCCATGGTTCTGGTCGTATTCATCGCGCTGGGCCCCGCCAATTGGACGCCCCGTACGGCGCTCGGTTGGCAGTTCGACCACTTCGCCAGGCTATTTTACGATCACGTTGCTTGTCTGCTTCGCTTGGCCCCGGCCTGTCGTGGTCGGGGTAGCCCTCATGGCTTTCGCGGCGTGATTACCCGAAAGGCGGAGTTTTTCGAGTTCGATATTGGTCGTTAGCATCAATGCGTGGATTATTTGAGCAAATGGCCGTCCAAATTGATAGCTGAAGCGTTTGGTGGACTTGGTCTTCTGGCTGAAGACCAAAATTATGTATCCACCAAGGCCAAATTGTTGATCGGCATTTCCCGGTTACTGAAGAAGCTCGCTTTATTTGTCCGTCCACTAATCCGGCTTGCTGACAGCGTTTACATCGTATCCACCAAGCAATAGGGAACGCACTCCAGCCGAGCCGCTCGCCCTTTTCATTTTCGCTCCGGCGACGCGAGCCCGGCGCCCTGTTCGAATAGTTCAGATAAGCACGAGGTCAACACGACTATAAATTGAGTTTGTTTGGACAATTTCATCGTGCACGATTGGTGGCATCGAAACGTCGTCGATAAAAACTGATGCTGCGTTGATTGGTGGTGGATCCTTTACGTTTTGCAACCACCCAGGTCAGGCCGTGTTGGCCCTAAGGCATGCGCAAAAATTCAAGTTCTATATTTCCGGTGTAGCTATTTCTCAGCATCCGGATAACCGGTTGCGATTGAAGATTCGCAATTGTCTCAGCCTCATTGATGTTGCAGGTCGAGCTTTCAGGGGGCCCCAAGCGCTGATAGACAACCGGGTTGAAATCCACACGCGCTCGCGCGACTATGCCGCGATGCTTGATCCAAAATACCCATATTATGACGCGGAACCTACCTGGGCTAACGCCTATTTGTGGCCGGAATTACGGCGCTTTATCGATTCCCGTCCATGGCCCGATCGCCGCGCCTTCGACCTCGGATGTGGAAACGGTGCCACTGCGAATTTGCTAAAGGAGCTAGATTTCGCGGTAACGGCAATCGATCCATCGCCCAGCGGCGTCGATTTTGCACGCGGCGCGTTCCCGCACATTTTGTTCGAGCGCGCGAGCGCTTACGATGATCTCCGGAAAAACTATGGGCAATTCCCCCTTGTCGTTAGCCTTGAAGTGATCGAGCATTGCGCTGATGTGAGGGCGTTCGCGCGGACATTCTTCGATCTAGTCGAAGAAGGCGGCGCCGGTTTCCTATCGACGCCCTATCACGGATATCTCAAAAATATCGCCATCGCGGCAGCTGGATATTGGGATAGCCACCATAGCCCGCTTTGGGACGGTGGACATTTGAAGTTTTTTTCAATTGACACCCTTGGCATCCTGCTACGCGAAACCGGCTTTAATCGGATTAGCTTTCGCCGGGTAGGTCGCATTCCACAGCTAGCGAAATCGATGATCGCGATCGCTCAGAAATAGCGCAAAGCAACGGAATCGAAAGCACTGCTGGTCGATCGAGGTGCCGGTGTAAACGTGGACTTCGATTTAGCCAATCGGAATGTGCGCGCAACACTTCCAGATTGTTGAACTTGTTCCCAGATATTTAGGACACGGCCTATTTGGCTATTTTGGCCGCTGGTATTTGCAAAACCGCACGCCCGGGGCGCCGCCGTTTCCGTCGACGAACTCGACGCCTGCCAACTCCAAGGCCCGCCGATCCGCATCAATCGCAAGCTTAAGGCCATCGACGTGATCGATGTCTTATCCGATTTATTCATCCTACGCGGGGTACCCGGCCACATCCGTTCCGACAATGGCCCGGAGTTCATCGCAAAAGTCTTGCAGGATTGGATCGCGGCGGTGGGAGCCAAGACCGCCTACATCGCCACTGGGAGCCCGTGGGAGATGTACCGATCAAGTGATGAGGCGAAGGCCGACGTGTTCGACTACATCGAACGCTTCTACAATCCAAAACGCCGGCACTCGACGATCGGCTATATGAGCTTTGTGGAGTTCGAGAGGCAGGCTGGATTAGCTTAGGCAGGTGTCAACCGAACCGGCTGCAGGCCACGTAGTACTTTTTAGCCAAAGACCGAACCATCAGAAACAACGCACATTCAATACTTCAAGCGATAATAGAGATATTTTAGCACCTCGTCCTGAAACGCGACCACTCCGAACTCGGTCTTCCACCAATTGGCGCGGCTGTAATTCCTCGGCGGATCAAACGATGGAACCTCGATGCGAACTGCGGTCCCGGAAAACTCACGGCGAAACATCCAACGCACGCGGCGAGCCGCGAAAATCTCGGTTGGGATAATGAGCACCGGAGACACCATTCCGATCCGCCCAGCTCTTCAGAGCAACGGCTTCTTCATAAGTATTTTTATTGGCGTTTCCAAATGTTTCGATGGCGGAGTCCGGAACGCCCAATTTCAACAGAACCTTTAGGTTTTCCTCGGTATGTCCCACAAGTGCGCCGATGCCGACGGATGGCCCATCTTCGACCTGAGAGATCAAAACCTTTTCCACCAGACCTTTTTTGTAGAGGTCGGCCGCTACGAACGGCCTCACATCCAGCCCACCGCCGAGTACGACGACAGCATCCGCGGGTGTGATTGGATCGGACACGATCCAAAGATCGGCTGAGCCGCGAAGCAGGGTCGCTCGCTCGACCCACGCACCGCGCACAGGGCTAGTCAATACGAGCATGATTGCGAAATAGCGGCGCAATCGGCTGGCCCCTGACTCATTTGTCCTGGCAAGAACCTGACTTTGATTAGCGCTAATTGAGGTCAATCCTATGCAACGAATGCAAATATAGACCGTGAGGCTCAGCCATTCCCCGTCCGTCGCTCAATGAATGCCTCGCCCATCACCAGCACGTCCATCTGGGTCCGCAGGAAGCAATCGAGCGCCTCCTTTGGCTCGCACACCACCGGCTCGTTCTCATTGAACGAGGTGTTGAGCACCATCGGCACGCCGGTGAGGTCGCGGAATGCCTCGATCAGCCGATGATAGCGCGGATTGGTGTGCCGATAGACGGTCTGCAGCCGGCCGGAACCGTCGACATGGGTGACGGCCGGAATAAGCGCCCGCTTCTCCTCCCGGATCTGAAACACCTGCATCATGAAGGGAACGGCGTCGTCCTCTTCGAACCAGTCTGCCACCGCCTCTTCGAGCACCGAGGGTGCGAAAGGGCGGAATGATTCCCGCCGTTTGATCTTGGCGTTGAGGATCGCCTTCATGTCGGCCCGGCGCGGATCGCAGACGATCGAGCGGTTGCCGAGCGCTCGCGGTCCCCATTCCATGCGGCCCTGGAACCAGCCGACGACCTTGCCGTCGGCGACCGCGGCCGCCGTTCGCCGGCACAGCTCCGCCTCGTCCGAAATGTTCTCGATCGAGCAGCCGGCCGCGTCGATTTCGGATTCGCGCGCGGCGATCAGCGCCTGGATGTCGCCGGAGCTGAATTGCGGGCCCCAATAGGCGTGGTCCATGACGAAGGAGCGCGCGCCGCCGAGCTTGTGCCACAGCGCGAAGGCCGCGCCGATCGCGCCGCCGGCATCGCCCGCCGCCGACTGCACATAGACGCGCCGGAACGGCGTCATCCGCCGCACCTTGCCGTTGGCGACGGAATTCATGGCGCAGCCGCCGGCCAGCGCCAGATCGGTCGAGCCCATAGCGCTCGTGCAGCCGACCGATCAGATGGAAGAAGGCCTCCTCGTACATGGCCTGGACCGAGCGCGCGATGTCGCGATGCCGGTCCTCGAGCGGATCGTCGGGTGCGCGGCGCGGCCCAGCAATTCCTCCAGCGCCGGCGCGAACAGATCGCCGAATTCGGGCGAGCCGTCCGTCCATTGATACGACACTTCTTCCTTGTGATGGCGGAAATAGGCGAGATCGAGCTCGTAGCCGCCGTCGGCCTTGAGCCGCACGATCTTGCGCATGGCATCCATGAAGACGGGCTTGCCGTATGGCGCGAGGCCCATGACCTTGTACTCGTCGCCGTAATGCGGAAAGCCCAGATACTGCGTCAGCGCCTGGTAGAAGATGCCGAGCGAATGCGGGAAATATACCCGTCCGTCGATGGAGATGTTCGTGCCCTTGCCCGACGCCCCAGGCCGCGCTGGAGAAATCGCCGAAGCCGTCGACCGAACACGACCGCCTCCTCGAAGGGCGAGACGTGGAAGGCCGACGACAAGATGCGCCAGATGATGTTCGATCTGATGCACTTGCGCCTTGAAGCGCTCGCCGGGAAGGCTCGTCGCCAGCAAATTCGGGAATGTCTTCGCGCGCCCGGCGATTCTTGAGCCGGTCGAGCGACGAGCCCAGGTCCGGACGCTTGGTCGCCAAATAGGCGAGCTTCCTGAAGAGATTGGCCCGGCTGTCCTGATTGACGCGACATGTTCGACATCGGACAGCGCAAGACCCGCTTCCCGCAAGCAATAGGCGATCGCCTGCGACGGGAAGCCGGCCCAATGCTTGACGCGGCGGAAGCGCTCCTCTTCCGCCGCCGCGACAAGCTTACCATCACGCACGAGCGCGGCCGCAGAATCGCCGTGAAAGGCGTTGAGGCCGAGATATCATCCGAATCACGTGCTGGGCGTAAACGAACCTGTTTTCTTCCGGTCACTACGGTGCTTTTCGTGCCAGCGCCAAGCATCAGTGATGATCGTCGAAAGGTCAGACCGCTCGGCTGACCATCCCAGCTGCCTCGCGGGCAACTTAGCATCAGCCACCAAAATCGCAGGATCCCCAGGCCGACGCGGCGCTATTGCACACATGATCTCGCGCCTGTGACGCTTCGACCATTGTCAATCACCTGCCGCACCGAGGCGCCTGCCCGCTCGCCGAGATTGACAGCGATGGTCTCGCCGCCGCCGAGCAAATGCTCGAGCGCCAGCACATGAGCGCGGGCGAGATCGCACACATGAACATAGTCGCGAATCGCCGTTCCGTCCGGCGTTGGGTAATCCGTTCCGAACATCTCACTGGCCGGCCTCAAGCCCAAAGCAGCGTCGAGCACCAACGGAATGAGATGAGTTTCTGGATCGTGATCCTCGCCGATCTCGGCGGCCGGGTCCGCGCCAGCAGCGTTGAAATAGCGAAGCCGCGCCGACTTCAGCCCGTAGGCCCGTCCGAAATCGTCCATCATTCTTTCGCAGACAAGCTTGGTGAAGCCGTATGGATTGATCGGATTGAGCTCGCGTACTTTCGCTGATCGGCATGCGGTCGGGCTCGCCATAAATCGCACAGCTCGACGAAAACACTATTGCCGGACGCCAGCGCGCACCATAGCATCGAGCAGCACCCGCGTGCCATGCATGTTGACGTCGTAATAGCGGCCAGGCGCAGTTACCGACTCACCGACATAGGCGAATGCTGCGAAATGCATGACCGCATCGATCCGATACGCATCGAAACACCGCATCAAGCGCCGCTGCATCGCGAATGTCGCCCTCTATTAGCGGTCCCCAGCGCACAAACTCCCGATGGCCAGACAGTTAAATTATCGAACACGATTGCCTCATGCCCGGCTGCGGAGAGCGCCTTGGCACAATGGCTGCCGACATAGCCGGCGCCACCAGTGATGAGGATCCGTGCCACGTGTTACCTCTTTGGATGCGATAGTATCAAGATCGAGTGTCTCGACGGAACCGTTGATCTATAATTTCTATCGCGATTAAAGCTTCAGCGAGAAGCCGCTGAAGGGCATAATACCAGCCATGCCAGCCGTCGAGCAGACAGCGTTTCACGATTAGCACATACGGGAATACGAGCATCGGCGCCGGCCATGCCATGCGGCGGATACGGTCCAAAATTGAAAGAGACTGGCGCGCGGAGTTCAGGAGATAGTCGGCTTCAATTTTAGCATAACGCTTCTGCGATGCCAGCCAACGCGACAGTGACTTCCGGTCATCGTGATAGATCACACCGCGCAACGGGTACACTTTTCCAGCTAATACAACACGATGTCCATGGCCCTCATTCTCGTAATGCGCGATCCGCGTGCGATATAATACTATCCGCGGTGGATAAAGTGTCCCGCGTAGTGGTCGCCCAAATACGCGATAGACAAAGGATGCACGAAAGCCAGACGTAGTTTCCCACTGCGCCAGGTCACTCAATTCGCGCACCAGATCATCGCTCAATTCATAATCCGCATCGAGCGACATAACCCAATCGGTTCGGATCTGTGCAAGGCCGAAATTGCATTGTTCTGCGAAACTATCGAACGGCCGATTGAAGCAGTCGACCTGCGGATAGCGCGCAAGTATATCAAGCGTCCCATCATTACTGCCGCTGTCCACGACGACAATCCGACGCGCCCAAGTTAACTTGTCGAGCGTGCGGCCGATATTGGGCGCCTCATCAAGGGTGATAAGGAGCGGTGTGATGGAATCAATCATTCGGCGCACGGCCAGCACGCCATATTTGAGCTTCCGCCATAGGCCGAATCAAGCGTGGCAATGACATATATGGAAGGTAGTTGATCAGCCGAAATGGCGCAGCAACTCGTCGCTGTACAGCCGAGCGTAGGAAGTCCAACTAAGCTGATCGCGATCCTCCGGGCTTAGCGGCGGTAATCGATCCCCGCTCTGCACGCGGTCGATCAATAACTGCATAGCTGCCGTCAGTGCGCATTCATCATCGTGTGAGACAACAGTGATGCGGGCTGCCAATGCCGTTGTATGCGCGAGATCGGGACCGCCGGTGCGGTCTGTGCAAATGACCGGCAAACCGCTCGCGAGCGCCTGCGAAAGCACCACTGCAAAGCCGTCTTCCCGAGAGGCCAGAACAAACGCGTCCGCTTGTGCATAGAACCGACTTAATTCAGGTTGCGAAACTGGGTTCACATGGATGAAATCGCTCATTGCCGACTGGGGAATCCAAGTCAAGCAATGCGCCAACATGAACAAGGCTAACATTTTCCAATTTCGTGATAGCCGTCGCCAATAATATCGCACCCTTTTCGCAACGACCAACTTCCGACAAATAAGAACGTAAATGGCTTATTTGTCGTTCGGCCGCTCTGACAGGGAAACATACCAACGTCTACGCCATATGGATTTCTAAACAACTTTGCAAATGCAGTCGGATCTCGTCGAAAGCTATCTTCGACATGCTTTGATGGAATTACGATTTTGTCGGCAACTTTGTAGCCATCAAGCTCGCGATTAATCACTAAGGCGCTTGGGCGCTCGGCGCCTGGAACCTTAGCCAGTATTTCATCCTGCGAGAGAATATGGCGGCTTCCACGTTCTAGCCAAATTTTTGCGTTAAACTTCCTTTTCGCGTATTGAGCAGCTTCTAGGTAAATACCGGACATGCAGATAAATACGTCACACGGCCGCAGCAGAGAAATCACCGCCCAATTAAGTGATTTGTATAAGAGACTTTGGCGCATTAAGGGCGAAACGCGCGGAGCCAATCGGTCCCAGATGAGAGCCGGTGCCGCGAAGGGCAATAAGCTCACGTAGTATTCATCTTTTATTCCAAATTGCCGAGCTCGCCTACGTGGAACATAGGAATAAAGCGTCACATCGTAACCGAGAGCATGCAGTTCACGCGCAAGATCAAAAACATGAAATCGCCCGGCGGTAGCGATTGCAATACGCGGATTTACGGCCATTGTCTTGCCATACGCCAGGTAGAAGCCAGACGCTTCACGTGGTTCGTCAAAGGTCGGCCCGACGAAATACTGCGGACTTAGTTGAAATCATAAGTGTATATGCCACAATGATTAAAGTCGAAGCAGCAAAGGCAATTTCGAGCGACCTGCCTTCTCGAGCTTCTTGGTTTCATAGCCAAGTGTATTCAGATTCCCCTGCAAGCGTGAGCAAAGGAACCCCGCACTTGTCGTGAATTGCTGCACGAAGCCGCCTCGTTATTGGCGTGAAACCGCCCGTGCAGGCCGGCCCGATAAATTACCATTCGAGCGGACCATATTGGGTAAACCCAGTACTCTAAAGTAAATAATAAGTCGTGCCGTTATGATTGCGGAAAGCACAGCAACTGAAATCTCCAAAAGGCTGCCGCCCGGCGCTAAGAGAGCCAAGCCAGGTAATGCCCGCAACAGCAAGTCAGGAATACGCCGATTGGCGAATGCGCGCATGATCCCCTGGTCAAGTCGCATAAGGATAAAACCCAAGACGACAAATCCAACTATAACGCCCACATTGCCGAAGTTCATATAAAACTCGAGCACCTGGCCCGCACCAACACTTGTTCCTTTTGCAAACCTGACCCCCGTAAACTTAGAGACTATGTCGCCGCTCCCACCAACTGGGGGCTTGTCCGGCCAGATCGCTCGCGGGATCAACGCCCACCAGGGAACGGTCCCTCCATAGCTCAGTTTCACTAAGCCTTCTCGGTGCCTGATTACCCCTCGACCCACAAGAAGATTCTGGTTGAGCCTTTGATCGAGCGCAAAGAGATGTCTCGTATTTGTCAGATCTAGGAATTCAAATTTAGTGACTAAGTCAGAAGTTTTCTCGAATCGCTGCAAAAAGCTTGTATTTCGATACCAGATAACATCCCGAAGAGCGTCGCGCTGCTGAAAATAGGTCACGAATAGGGAGAGACCGAGGAACACAATTGGAGCGGTGGCCAAATAAAACCAGAACCCGATGCTTCGCAATTACATAACGGAACGCCAAGATGCTCAACGCCCAACTCATGCCATAACCAATAAAGCCACCGGTAATGAGTGTGGCTAATGGCAGCAGTGGGAGCATTAAAAGAAGCAACAACGTCTGCCGAGCGTCATTCACGGCCTCTGCCGCATAAAGCCGAATCCAGAATCCGAGAATGAGGAGCATCGCCAAAGCCGAACTGACGGAAGTCAGTGACGGCAGGATCGCCGAAACAGGCAAAAGCACAAAGTAAGAAGTAATTCCGACGATGATCACGCGCCAGCCGACGCGATCCAACATATCACCTTTTGCAAGCTGCGTTGCTTCGCGGACACATTGATATCTTCATATCGTCGGGCGATTACGCGTGCAGCGATCGCACCGCAAATGAAACTCGCCATTCCAATAAGAGTCACCTCAAAGCCAACTTTCGTTGGCTCGACCCCTCCCCAAACATAATCTGGATTGAGATAAGCCAGCACGCCTGGAACGTGGATGACTGAAAAACTCAAAAAATAGGCGAGGGTTAAAGCGCCCTCCATGCGATACTTGTCGATAGCAAACAATATCAGCCCGATAAATAGTGCAGCCCAGATGAAAAGAAGGCTCAACATGACGTCACAGATTCGAATTCTATCATCATTGTTTGCATTCGCAGACTTTGGCGATTGTCATCGCTTCTTTCAAAATCGCCAAAAGCCGATGCGTATATGTGTTGGCGCCGCCTACAATACGACGATGAAGGCAACTAGCGAGACGCTCGCGTTCGGACGGATCGGAGAGCAACGCGCGCGCACGCTGAGCCGCCTCTTTAGGATCACGAAAGTAAACGACCGCATCTCCCTCCGATCCGAATATTTCGCGATGTTCTTCGGTATCTTCCGCGAGCATACATCCGCCTGTCGCCGCAATTTCAAAGCTCCGCATCACATGGCCATCTCGATTTGCTCGGCGAACTAAACAAAGGTTTACTTTAGCCGCAGCTGTCAAAGCGCGGATAACTTCTGGTGGTTTTTTCCCCAAGGCGAAAGGCCTAAGGGCTGCGTATCTTTCCCAATAGCCGCCAGCCAACGCAACCGGTGGGCCGTAGCGCATGAATTCGGAACGAAGGCTGCGCGGTCGGGGTCCGCGCCACCAACAAAAAGGACTTCGTGGACGGGCGTACTGTCGGAGTTTTCGCCGGCGTAAATAGACTTTCGTCATAGCCGAACGGAAGATAGTGCGTGTTCCGACAGCCGAGCGCTGGAAGTCACTAAGATTGGAGCGACGCGTAGTAAATACAACTCGTACTAGGGCAATGCGCGGAGGTGCCAACTCGACTGCATTGCCCGGTTCCATGGATCGTCGGTGGAATAGTTTGCGGTGACCACGCCCAAGGCCCGAAGTGCGCGCAACGCCGAAACCGTCAAGGGGGCTGCACCTGTTGCGACGAGTACGTCGGGCGGAGCTTGTTGGCACTGAGCGATGACTTTGGTTGAAAATGAGTTTAGTTTTGGAGGCCGACGACCGATGCGCCAAGCGAGAGCACGAAGAATTGGTGGTCCCGCAGCTGGCTTCAAGCGAATTGAATAGAGATGTGGATGCCCGAGGGCGATACCTGCGCGTCAGGAGGCTGTCCCCGATGTTTGTCCCGCCCGCGTTTCCTACAATCGCCAGCCGTTTTAAGTGGGAATTGTATGTCACTATGGGAGCTTAAATTTTTTGGCGACGGCGTAAAGGGAGTTTCCGAAAGCATCGAAGATGGCGATAGGTATTACAAGCGCAACGGCGCCGCACATTAGGTAACGGCTCCAGAGTCGCAGCATCGGAACAGGCGACAGCCCTAACCCTTGCGTAATTTTCGATGGCCGAACCGCAAGCAGAACTCCTATTGCGTAGCTCCACGATTGCACTCTTCGGTATTCTAGGCCCCAGAACGGATAGATGAAGGTGTAAAGCTGCAACGCCACATTCAAAATATTTCGTTCGCGCTCATGTCCGGAATGATATTGTTCTGAACCTGCGGCGACGACATCAAGTAATCGGCCCATCGGCAGTGATCGCTCGACAATCGGCCAACTCGGGGACTTCGGCTAGGCTTCGAGGAATTCGACCGACTACTGGGGACCTGAAGGTCTTTGTCCACGCAGACACTGATCGACTGCTAATAAGCTTCCTCCGGCACCAACAAGGCGTGTACCCAGATACATCTGGTACATTTCGCTACCGTCGCACGGGACGAAGCCTCTCGGCGCGCGGCAGGTCCATCGAAAACGACGCCGCTCACAAAACTGTAGCGGCGAAATGAGGCGACAGCGGCCGCTGAGGCCTTTACCCAACACACCGGTAGTGTTCATACGCCGATATACTTGGCCCGTCCGGGATTCGCGATAATTGGTAATGGTCACCGCCACGGGCGCGTACGAATGATTTTATCGTGGACCGCTGCTAAAGTGTCGAGGGATGATAAGCCATCGTCATTTCCCATCAACCAAATATAGCGGCCTGTCGACAGTTCGATCGCTCGCCGCAAGTTACGATCATAGCGAAGATTTTCGCTAGACTTGGAATACACATAGGTCAGACCAGACGAACGAATATTGCTCAGAAGGTCTTTCATTCGACCGTCGGTTGAGCAGTCATCGCTAATACAGACCTCGAAGTCGCGAAATGTCTGAGCCTCGAAGGTCGATAAAGCCTTAATCAGGAAGTCTGTTCTGTTGTATTGAGGGATACATAAAGAGAAGAATGTGCTGCACCCTTCCCTTCGGTTGGATCTGTACACCGGTGATTCTGTCATTTGAACGCGCGCTGTCGTGTGTGATGAAACGATAATATCTCGTCAGTCATTCAACCCCCGTCGAACGCTGGAATAACAGCCGCAAAGCACTTATCAAGGGCCGATCGAGTAGCGCGCCGACCTCGCGCATCGTTGAAACGTGGTATAGCTGACGATTACAGAAAAATTTCTGTCGCAGCGTCGCTGTCGCACTAAGGCCCGTGACTGCACACCTTCCGCCTTGGTTAAAATACATTTAGAGGGGGTATAGCACTGGATTGGATGCCCCTTGATAATGGCGATCCATGGATTTGAAGCATTTCCTCATTTGGCAGCTGCAGGCTCTGAACGCATCGATAAGAGCATCGTGCCCCCTGTACAAAGAACCCGATCGAGCGGCGCGCCGATCGTCCCGCGCCATCCGAGTTGATATGTGTGGTACCCGAGCGACCGCAGGTAAGCTTGCGCGGCGCCCGGTACCTGCCCTTCGATCCGCTGTTCGGCCCAATCGCTAAACTCGAAGATGAGCGTCGGGGAACTCGAACCGGTCAGCCGCCGAGATATCCCCTGAAGAACACCGAGCTCAGCACCCTCCACGTCGATCTTTATTACATCGACGCGATCAATACCGATCCCATCAAGGTATTCGTCCAAGGCGACCTGCTTTAGAAATATGGGACGAATACTAAACTGTGGGCCGACGGATCCCATTCCGAACTTGTCGACTGGAGCCGAGTAGAATTGCACTTCATCTTTGGAACAGGGCCCAGCCAAGCGTTCGAGGATCGTGATATTCGATAGCCGGTTTTCCGCGACATTGCGTCGCAAGACCTTAGCGATGCCGGGATCGGCCTCGATGCAGATGACGCGCACGTCGGAACGTTGTCTCGCGACCGGAAGGGCAATCGCGCCGATATTTGCACCCACATCGAGATATACTCCATCTCTTGGCAATCGCCGGAGAATTGCCGCGAGGGTATCTGGTTCGTATACACCGTTGGCGAAGAGCGCGAGGGCGATTGGCTCTTCGACGCCTGGACAATAAAGTGAGTTGCCATACCGGTCCGGTATCAAAACTGACTGTACCTTGCGGAACGGCTTAAGGGCTAAGCGTGCGAGTTGCATCTTGCCGGGCATCTCAGGAATTATCCTGACAAGCCGGCGCACAAAATGAAATGCGCGATGGCGCTCAGGCATCCAACAATGCCCCAAGGATTGGCTCGAATGCCGTTTCATAGTTCCAATCCGCTTCGATCTTGGCGCGACTGCGGGCAGCCATCCTCAGACGCTCATCCGAATGATTTACGAACCACTCCAACGCGGCGGTGAGTGACGCCGTGCTTGTCGGGTCGACAGCCCGCGCGAAGCCCGGTTCGACGAACATTCTGGTCCAATCGGGAAGGTCGGACACCAGCAATGCCAATCCCGCCGCCATATAGTCGAAGGTTTATTCGAGGCACCGGTCATGTGGCGCATGTTGAGATCGCTGGAATTGCAGAGGCATCAGCGCCAGGCCGACGTGCGCTCGCGCGGCCTCCTTCAGCAGATCCGCGCGCGACACCATGCCGATATATTCAATCAGGGCACCCCCCGCCGCACCTGCATCGCTGCCGACAAGCTGTCGTACGTAGCCGGGCGCGCCTGGGGCTTCGTAGCCGGCTATGCGAAGCCGGACCCTACCCGCCATTCGTCGCACCGCGAGAGCGACCGCTTCTGGTAGGCGTTCAGGCGTTATGCTGCCATGGTAATAGACAATCAGCGGCGACTCTGCTGGCGGAGCGGATAAAGCAAACTCTGCGCGCCGCGGAACGTTCCACACGATATGCAGCCGTTCATCCGCGAAGCGTAATTCGCTTTGCGCGAGGCGGCCTCGTTCCTCATTTGGAAAGACGATCAGTTGCGCCGCTCGTGTCGCAGCCAGCGCAACCGCGCCACGACGGGATTTAGTGTCCCGGGTTGAGGACTGTCGTGCTCGTGATAGACCAGTCTTGCCCCGGCAAGACGGGCAGCCAGGAGCCCGGGACCCGCCCCGAGAGGATCCGAGGCGTAAACCACGTCCGGCCGCAACCGAAGTGCAAGTCGCGCCGCAGCCGCAGCGTAAGCAGCATAGTCACGCTTGCTCATGACATGCGACGGGCGTGCGCCCATCGCGTGCAAGGTCACGTGCTGATGTGAAGGTAGAGCAAGCGTGTCACCGGCGATTGGAGCGGAAAGGAACGTTACCTCCCATCCGGCCTCCGCCATCAGCATGGAAGCGTGAATAAGCGGGGGATAGGCGCCTGGATTCGTCGCCTGGACGAACAGAACGCGGGGCCTACGGTTGTTACTAGTCGATGGACGCATTATTTTGCCTTCGATCCCGTCCCGGTGTGGCGCGGGCGTCTTGCGATCAGCTAGGCTTAGCATTGGAGCCGCTCGTTTTCCGTTGCGCAGCAGATTGATCAGCGCCCGACCGCTAGCCGGTCGAGACCAGTATCGCCGGCGGTCCATCTCCGCACCGTGCGCTTCGATTGCAGCGCGACCTGCAGCACTGACGCGGTCGCGCTCGCGCCAATCGTGCGCCGCAGCAGGCAGCCGGCTTCGAACAGGCTCCGACGCGCGGCGATGCCATTGTATCGCGCGCGCGCCTCGTCAAACTCATCGAGACCGTTCAGCAGAGCGGACTTCCCGACGTGCGCCCACATCTGAGCCAGACCATTGACGCGCGATAACGTCAAAGGGCCCTGCCCTCGCCATATGGCTTCGATTTGCGAAGCATTGCGGGCACAATCCGCAATGAAACGCGGGAGATTGTATCTCGACAGGCTATCCGGGGATACGCGGTAATAGGCGCCGACACCGGGCACATAGGCGAACCGCGCTCGCTGGCGCGCCGCCTCAAATAAGTAGCGCGCATCCTGAATGACCGGCAGCCCCGTCGGCCAGCCAGCGATGCGATCGACGATTTCCCGGCGATAGAGCAGCGCTGCGGGCGGTGCCCAGAATTCTGATGTAGCAGTGGCCGCTTCTAAGTCTCGCTTTATCGCGGCCAGGTCTGGCCGCATGATATCGCCGAGGACATACTTTCCTTCGTGACCGAGCTCCAATTTCTGCCAATCGGTGTGCGCGATATCAGCCTGATCTGCCGTGAGCACCTTGAGTTGGGCGCCGAGCGTCCCGGGCGCCAGTAAATCATCGCTGTCGAGATACTGGATGTATTGGCCCCGAGCGAGCTTTATCGCCGCTATCGCGGGCGGAACTGACGCCCCTGTTTGGTGTCGAGAGCGAGATGATCCGATCGCCGAATTGACGGATGATCTCGGCCGAACCGTCGGTCGAGCCGTCATTGACGACGATCACCTCTTTGTCGACATCCTGCTCGAGCGCGCTCGCAATTGTTGCCGCAAGCGTTCGTTCCGCGTTGTAACATGGGATGATGATACTGATCATTGCTGCTGGCGCGGAAGAATTCGCGCATAGAGTTTCGCCATCTCGTCTGCGGCCGCGTCCATAGTTCTGGGCGGTACGATCCCGGCGCGCAAGCGTTTCGATCATGTTCCTGTTTTCGGCCAGCTTTCCGATCGTGGCGGCCCAGGCAGCGGCATCGTCTGGGCGGACCAGAATGCCGTCCACGCCATCTGCGCACGAGCTCGGCAATGCCACCGAGATTGGCGCCGAGCACTGGAACGCCCGCGGCAAACGCTTCGAGCGCCACGAGCGGTCCCGTCTCCAGCCACCGCGAGGGAATGGCTATCAGATCATATCCGGCCATAATGCCTATCACCCTGTCCGGCGCGACGGCGGGGTGAAGGCGCAAGCGTCGATCCTGCTGCGCCTGCGCCGCGAGCCAGTCATAGTCCCGGTCGGGTCCGGCGGATTGGCGGATGGCATAAATGTCGATGCGTACATTGTCACCGGGAATCATCTTCAACGCGCGGCGCCAGAAGATCAGGCCCCTTCGTACGATCGATCCGGCCGAAATAAGCGATCCGCAGCGGCTCGCTTCGACCACGCGCTGCTTTCGGCGGCGGCGGCGGCGCGGATTGCGACATTCCTTGGCGCGACAACGTGATCTTCTCTGCCGGCACGCCATTTCGCTCGAGCACCTCGTTCACCCACTGGCACACCGCAATTACGTGATCGACCTTGCCGATGAAATCTCGAAAGTTCTTTCCGCCGGCGGCAATGAGGCCGGGTATGCGCAGCCGCGACAGCGCCTTCGGATCGCCGGGAACTGCGGCAACGCCGGCACCAAGGGCACCGGGGACCGCGGCGGCCAGATAGGCGAGAGGCTTCGGCACGCCGAGGGCCGCAAGGGCGCATGTCGTGCAGCGCTTGCGTTCAATGACACCATCGCATGGCTGCTCGCCGAACAGCATCATTGTGCCGCGCGCGCAGCTCGCCGTCGGCGTATGATAGGTGAAGATCACTTCGGCGCCCGCCTCATGAGCGATATCGACCAGCCGCTCCGAAACGGCCGCCGTGCGCGCATGCAGATGCACGATGCGCGGTCGAAGCCTGTCCGCGATGGCCCTGAAATCCCTCCGCCGCGATTTCATCCGGCACGCCGTAGGCGAGCTCGAGGCGTGGGCGCCGGTCGATGGCAAAACGGTAGACCGCAACACCATCATTCACATATTCGCTTGGCGTCGCGCCGGGGGCTGCGATGGCGCAGGAATATCCGCGCGCCGCAAGGCGCTGCGCCAGCCCATGGACATAGACTTCCGTGCCGCCGCTGGCGTCGGGAAAATAGGTGTAAGGCACATGCAGGACGTCTGGTATGGGTCGATCCAGTTCGCTGCACCGTGAACGCTTCAGCGGCCGCCGGTATGATCGCCAGCGGATGCCGCTGGGAGCCGGCCGGTCTCTTCAAGCCAGCTCAGCGTCTTGCCGAGCGCGGAGACCAGATCGATGCGCGGCCGCCAATTCAAGACGTCACTGGCTTTCTTCGATGAAAATATAGTTTTGGATGGATTATACAGCGATGCAAGCCAAGCTGGCGGCGCAACTGCGGGCGCTTCGCCGCGTTTCCCGGCAGCGTCGCGATCGTTATCGGGTTTAACGTCAGTAACGGATGCTTTAATCCGCATCAATTGGGCCAGCCATCTGATGACGCGACTTTGCCGCGCAACCACCCTGACTTGCGGCGCGGAGATCGCAGCGCCCAACAGCGCGCGGAGCTTGAACGCGTTGGCTTTGCGGCTTAGTGCCTGCAGTTCAACCGTCGTGAAGCTTGGAATTTCTTCGTTCAAGCCACCAAGCAGGGCTGAGAAGTTCGCGCCACGAGACGTGGCCATCCGTAATGATGAACCGATTGCCATGCGCTTCGGGAACGCGCGCCGCCGCAATTATAGCGTCGACGAGATTTTCGACATAGGTGTAGTTGCACAGGCCCCTGCCGTCATCGACCCAGCAGAACTGCCTCTTGCGCGCGAGCTCAACTGGCAGGCTGCTATAGGCGGCGCCCTCCGGGCCGAACACGCATGTCGGCGTAAGGATGACGATCCGCGTCGGCAGCGAAGTACGCGCCTTTGCCAGGCACCAGCGTTCCATCGCCATCTTGCTGCGTGCATATTCGCCGCCGTAGGGCCGGTAGGGAAACGACTCGTCGACCGGCCGGTCCGTATCCGGAAAGCCGAAGACATACATGGTGCTCAGAACGACGACGAATTCGGCACCGGCTTCGATCGCTGCCTCGACCACGTTTTTGGTACCGTCGACAGTGATGCGCGCGGCATCGGCACCGTCGCGGCCGACAGCCAGATGATAAACGGTCCTTGCCCCCCCGACGGCGCGCCGCACGGAGTCCTTGTCGAGCAAAATCGGTCTGCACGATCTCCAGCGGAAACCGTGCGACATTCGCGCAATTTTCCGGCCGTCGCGCCGTGATCCGGATCGCTGCACCTTCGGAGCTCAGCCGCTCCACAAGATGCCCGCCGATAAAGCCTGTCGCGCCCGTGACCAGAACTTTTCCGGCATTCGAACGGCGAACATTTACCGCTCGCGACACCGTGCCATGTTGCCGCCGGTCGTAGGCCCACTCGATGAGCGCGACCGTCCGCTCAGCATCCGTCACGTCGGCAATGCCGGACTTTTCGCCGCGAACCGAACGCGCAAAATCATCAAGCATATGGCAAAAGCTGCCCTGGAAATTCGCAGGCCAGTCCGTGCCATTGCCGAACGGCCTGTCGACGCTGATCCGCCGGCTTGGTATACCGATCGGGGTCGCCAACAGCTCACGTTCATTGCTCTTGTCGACGTAAATCTCTCCGCGCTCACAGACGATCCGCATGAAAGCACCGGACTGCTGTATCCGCGATAGCCGCATTGCAATCCGCACGTCGCCAGCCGCAAGGCTATAGGTGGCGGTCGATTTGACCCCGCCTCGCGCATCGTCCGCATAGGTCAAGGGCTTCAGAGGCCCCACCAGCGTTTCCAGATAGTCGAGATAGTGAACGCCCATGTCGGCAAGAATTCCTCCTGCTTCCGGTGCGAAGAACGCAAAGGATCGCGGCCGCCAGAGGAAGGGCGCACAGTCATGCACTTCGATCGACCGCACCTTGCCGAATTCGCGCCTCACCACCATGTCCCGCGCCAGCATCAGCGACGGCAAATACCGCCGCGACATCGCTACCTTGAGCAGCCGGCACTGTCGCGCCGCAAGGGCGGCAAGTTCGGCACATTCGCTAGCCTTTAGCGCCAAAGGCTTCTCGCAGAGCACGTGCCTGCCGCGCTCAAGAGCCATCCGCACGGCTGCAACGTGTAGCGCATTGGGCAGAGCAACGATGATGCAGTCCTGATCATGCGTGGCATTTGCCGGTTTGCGGTTCAGATAGTCGTCATAGCTTTCACCACGTAAATCGAGGCCACTGAAGGTTCGAGACAAACACTTTATGGATTCCTGATTGGGTCCACCACCGTCACTTGGCTAAGCAGGCCGATCGATCGGAACGCCGGCAGATAGTATTCTGCCGTGACGCTGCCCCCGCCTAGGATCGTGTAGCGCATGTTATTGCTTAATCCACTGGCCGCAGCGAAGCATCTCGATTATATTCCTCAGCCACTTCTGCGCTGTTCGACCCGAATTTCGAGCTCATAGCCTTCAGCCCCGACTTTGACCGCTCGATCGCAAGCGCGAATGCAGATCGTAGAACCTGACCGCATTGCCTGCGACGTTCTTGCCCATCGGCGTAAAGCGAATCGTTAGGTCGCTGCGGGCGCGTCCGGATCTTCGGCACTGCACATAGACAGAAACAGTGCGTGTGCATCAGTTGGCGCGAAATACTCATATGCCCAACGCCGGATTTCCCGATTTATTGGGATATCGGAAAGGATGACACGTTGCCCCACAGCAATTGCGTCGTATGCAGCACCGCCGCCCGGCGTACCCTCAAACAGAGTTGGTTGAATAATCGCGATAGCTGACCTCATTAAACCCATCGTGATCAAGCTTGGGTACCAGGCCCAGGAAATGGCAATTCTGGATCACGCCAAGCTGGGTAGCGCGGTCCACCAAATTCTGGAAATGACCGGGATCTCTGTAATCATGAAAATCGCCGGTAAAGACAACAAAATGGTCCCATCTCCTGGCCTTTGCCAAGGCCAATGCTTCGAAGATTACCGTATGATTTTTATGGACCCAAAATTGATTACTGCAGAGGAAATAATTGGATGGAATGCCGTACTGGTTCCGCAACGCGTCTCCACCGACGCCTAACCAACCTACGCCGGGCGCCGCAGCAAATGGAAGCGCAATGATTTCAGCATTTGTTGGACCATATAGGTCACCAGTCAGATTTCGTGCTCCTTTTGAATTACAATAACAACTGGAGCAAGGCGTAAGAGTTCTGAATATTCGCGATCCCGCTGGTGGCATTCGTCTGAGGAAAAGAGGTGGGAAAGCATTTTGTGTTGGCAGTCCGTAATGTACCCGACCGAGGCGCCGCAACCCACATCCTGCGGCGGCGACCGAAGCGGCCCAATCACATCATAACGGCGCGATATCCGAAACCGATCAGCTTCTCATTTCGAGTCGCGGTAGCCATTCGACCTTCGCCGAAGTGCCGTACGCCTGCCGCAACGTCCTTTTTTCGAAGTGCGGACAATCTCCTCGGCTATCCACCGACGATCCCAGGGAAACTTTTTCAGTATGTGCTTTCCAACCCGCCCCAAGCGCCAAGGCAAAGCATCAAGTGCCCTATGCGTCACGATAGCAATTTGATCGTCGGACGCACGGGCGGCCTGCAGGCTCTCGAGAACCAAGCCGAAAAATCCGTCCTCCCTGCCAACCGAGAAACGGGTCGCTAACACAATCCTATTTTCATTCTGTTGCCAAAAGCGAAAGCCAACGATCGCTATAAATCTGACCGATTTGATCGAGGCGAACCGAAAGACCTGTCTGCAGATCGTGAAGGGGCTGCTCGGCGATGAGTTGCCGTCGCGCCAAACCACTTACGTATGAGAATTCGCCGTCGGCATTACGGGACTTACGAAACCGGCTTGGGTTCGGCGAAAGATCGGTGACGCATTTCGTCACGGGTTCAGCTATGTCGTTGCGCAAGAAGAAGGCATTATTTCCCGCACGGTTTGTACCGACAAGGATGTAGCCCTTACTGTCGGCAAGTCGCTTCAGCGCAGCGATCGAACAGCCCGCGTATGTGAGATAGCTATAGTGCGCGGCCGATCGTACAAACTTGGGATCATAGGGAATGGTTAACTCGCAGAGGTCACCGAGGACAGCGTTGTACTCGCAAGAAACGATCCAAGGAGACCGCAGTCGATTGCCTCCCAAACCCAATAATCATTGCCATCAATATCAATGCTGAGCACGCCAACTTCACCGGAAAAGCCAGCGGATCGTATAAGCTGATTAATATTCTCGCGCGTTACAAAAGCTGGGACTGCCTTGAGGTCGTGGCGCCAATACACCTCTGGTTTTCTGTAGATGAGCAATATTGCCGGCGCTGCCGTCAATGACTAGTCCGCGCCAGTTGCGGTGACGGAAGAAGGAAGACGGTATTCGCTTCCGGCAGTAATTCTCGACACCAAATTCAACGAACGATTCCGGAACGACGCAGAAATCATCCAATAGGCGCCGGATAATCCACTCTATAATACCGTCCTCGCCGAACTGCGAATAAACCCTGAACTCTACATCTGCAAGACTGTTGATCTGATGACGGCTGGCAACTGCGCTGGCCGCTATTTCACCGTTCAGCATAAGGATTTTATCAAGAGCAGTCGCATTGGTCGAAATAATGTTTAGCGGATCCCGCAGAAGCCGCACCGCTAACCGGTCGACTAAATGACCAACAAGCGCTTTTATATTCATGAACTATCTTTAGTGAACGAAAACGGTAACAATGATAGCTACTCAGACATCGCGATGGACATCCCGAAGTTCAAATAATCCGAAAGTATACTTTGGGCTCAGCCCCGGAACCGAATTCAGATACACAAGCAACGTAGCCATAATACGCATCACGGAAATTCGACTTGCCCCGGTGTCTTGTACCACTCAAATATGGGACGTACGATTCCCTCCTGCCATCTGGTATGTCAGAGCCCGCCGCTCCAATTTGGGGTGATAGAGACCGCAATGACGTCTATTTCATTGAACAAGACGCTGACCATTGGAATGTCGGCCGCCGCCGAAATATAATACTCGCCGGGGCTAAGCAGGTGGGCCGGGATTGAGCATGTGACGCGGTGCTCACCGGCGTGCCATTGCTTTACCGCACCACAATCGGCATCCGTGGTCGTTAGGATCGTGCCATATTCGGGTGAGGTAATGCGCAAGCTCACTCGCAGCGCCTGAAATGCCTCCCGCATATACAATCGTATTGAGACTTGGAACTCCTCGTCCGAGTTCAAAAAAGGCGTTTCGCACGTTGCCCCCGACGTCGTGCGCCAGAATGGCGGTCAGCGCTATTGGCTGATTTTCTTGACGCAAGTTTCCTAGCGCTATTGGAGCTTATGCTGCTCGCATACTCGGCGATAATGCTGCTCGTGGGCCCAACAGCGACGATGCGACCATCACGCAGCAGTATTGCGCTTGAGCACAACAATCCGACGCTTGCAAGCTGATGACTCACGAATAGTACCGTCGCCCGCCGCCTTTGCGACTTCGCCCATCTTGCCAAGACATTTCTTCTGAAACTCCGCATCACCGACCGCCAGCACCTCGTCCACGAACAAGATCTCGGGCTCCAGATGCGCCGCGACGGCGAAGGCCAGCCGCACGTACATGCCCGATGAATAGCGCTTCACCGGCGTGTCGAGGAACTTCTCCACCTCGGCAAACGCGACGATCTCGTCGAACTTGCGGCGGATTTCGGCGTGCGTCATGCCGAGGATGGCGCCGTTGAGATAGATGTTCTCTCGCCCGGTCAGCTCGGGATGAAAGCCGGTGCCGACCTCGAGCAGGCTGCCGACGCGGCCGCGCTAGCCGCACGCGGCCCTCGCTCGGCTCGGTGATGCGGCTAGGATCTTCAGGAGCGTGACTTTTGCCGGCACCGTTGCGGCCGATGATGCCGAGCACCTCGCCGCGCTTGACCTCGAAACTGACGTCCCTCAGCGCCCAGATTTCCTCGGTCTCGTCGCCCTGCACAATTGGCGCGGCCGCGCACCATATCGACTCGCTCTTGCGCCGAAGTTCGCGCGCCTCGCGCGACATGACGTCGCGCAGTGCAGTATAGCTTTCGCGCTGAGCGGTCTCGTGCCCGATCATGTAGCGCTTCGAGATCTTCGACGGAGATGACAGTGTCGACATCTGCCGATGCTTAGATCAGATCGGCGAAGCTGTTCTTCGGTCTTGCGGAACTGGCGGACACCGAGCCACATGAACAGTACCGCACGCCGATGCTGAGCAGCAAGCCCGGCAGGTAAAGCTCGACTCTGGCCGCCGAGGATGCACCAGCGGAATCCGTCGATCACACCCACCATCGGATTGAGCAATACAAGAAGCCGCCACTGCTCCGGGACCACGTTGCGCTGAAAGCCGACCGGCGACACGTAGAGACCAAACTGCACAATAAACGGGAGCACAAAGCGGAAGTCGCGGTACTTGATGTTGAGCGCGGTCAGCCAGAAGCCCGGTCCGAGGCTGGCGAACACGCGCAATGACCACGAAAGCCGGCAGCAGCAGGATCTGCCAGCCCGGCGCAAACCGGTACCAGACCATCAGCCCGACAGAGATGACGAAACTAATGAGCGAAATCGACCAACGCGACGACAGCAGCCGCCGCCGGGACAATCATCCGCGGAAAATAGACCTTGCCGATCAGGTTGGCATTGCTGAGCATGCTGTTCGACGAATCGGTCAGATGCGTGGAGAAAGAAAGTCCACGGCAGCATGCCTGCGAACACCATTAACGCGTAGGGCGCCGTGCCGTCGGACGGCAGCCTGGCGAGCTTGCCGAACGCGACAGTGAACACGACCATAGTCAGAAACGGCCGGATCACCGCCCAGACAACGCCAATGAGCGTCTGCTTGTAGCGCACCGATACGTCGCGCCAGGCCAGGATGGTGAACAACTCGC